>OZ241856.1:1770000-2864726 GCA_965202845.1 Candidatus Marinacidobacterium sp. | reverse complement strand
GGGCGCTTCGAGCTGGATACGCCGGGGCGCTCGATCCACGACGTCTGGGTGCACGAGGGCATCGCCTACTCGTCCAACTGGGAGGACGGGATGGTCGCAGTGGACGTGGGCGGCGGCGGCATGGGCGGCGCGCCCAACAACCCGGTGCTGCTGGGAAGCGCGACCTACCCGAGCGGCTGGAACCACGCGGCCTTCCCCTACCGGAGCGAGTCCACCGGCAAGTTCCTGATGATCGGCGGCGACGAGGCCTTCCCCTACCAGAACATCGGCGAGCCGGGGACTCCCGAACGGGCGGCCGGCTGGATCCACTTCTTCGAGTGGGACGCCTGGGACGAGCCGCGCGAGATCGCCCGCTACCAGGTTCCGGAGGCGGGAACCCACAACCTCTGGGTGGAAAACGACATCCTCTACATCGCCTACTACAACGCCGGACTGCGGGTGGTGGACATCTCGGGCGAGCTACGGGGCGATCTCTACCGCCAGGGCCGCGAGATCGCCCAC
Organism: Candidatus Marinacidobacterium sp.; assembly: GCA_965202845.1. Taxonomy (GTDB): domain Bacteria; phylum Acidobacteriota; class Vicinamibacteria; order Marinacidobacterales; family Marinacidobacteraceae; genus CBDATA01. The sequence goes on along the minus strand of OZ241856.1, from coordinate 2,864,225 downwards.
TTCCTGCCGGAAGACCCGGAGAGCTTCCTGCCGAACGCCCCGATGGCCTGGGGGCCGCAGCCGCACAAGGGGACCATCTTCCTCGCCGACCACAATTCCGGCCTCTGGGCGGTGCGGCTGGTGGAGCCGACGGCGCCGCTGAACCTGGGCGAACCCCAATAAGAAACGTGAGATCGCGCGCCCACACCATCAGCTGGCTCCTCTTCGCCCTGCTGGGCGTCATCCTGCTGCTGCCGTCGCTGCTTTCGGTCCACGCCGCCTACATCAACCCCGACGCCGACCTCATCGCCGGGCAGTACACCCCGGCCGAAATCGCGGACGGCGACCCGCGGATCGCAAGCGCGCTCTCCGCCCGCCGGGGCACCGCCGCCGCCTTCGGGGTCTCCCATGCAGTGCTGCTGCTCGCGATCACCCTGATTCCCTACCGCCGGCGCCGGCCGTCCTGGGCGTTCCGGGCGCTGGCGCTGGCTTCGCTGCTGAACGCCGGGATCGTCCTGCTGCGGGTTCCGCTGCTTGAAACCTCATCGGGTCTGATCGCGGGCGTCCTGCCGCTCGCGCTCGCCGGGCTGGCCACGCTGTTCGGTCTGCTGGCGCCCCCCCGCCGGTACTGAGTCCAGGCGGCGCGCGCCCGGGATGCCCGAACTCGCGCGCGAGTTGGCCGACCGGATCGAGGGGGAGGTCCGCTTCGACCGGGCCACCCGCATCCTCTACGCGAACGACGCCAGCATGTACCAGATCGAGCCGCTGGGCGTCGTGTTTCCGCGCCACGCCGGCGACGTGGTCGAGGCGGTGCGGACCGCCGACCGGGCCCGGGCGCCGGTGCTGCCCCGGGGCGGAGGGACGTCGCTCGCCGGGCAGGCGGTCGGCGAGGCGGTCATCCTCGACCTTTCGCGCCACTTCCGCGGCATCCTCGAGGTGAACCGGGAGGAGCTCTGGGCGCGGGTCCAGCCGGGGGTGGTGCAAGACACCCTTTCCGCCGAACTCGCCCGGGTCGGCCTCCGGTTCGGCCCCGAGACCTCCACCTCGAACCGGGCGAATCTCGGCGGGATGATCGGGAACAACTCGGCGGGCGCCCGCTCGCTGGTGTACGGCAAGACGGTCGAGAACGTGCTGGACGTGACCGCAGTGCTCTCCGACGGCTGCTGCGAGCGGCTCGGCTGGATGAGCTGGTCGGACATCCGCCACCGGGTCGCCACCGGGCGGGAGGACCGGAGCGTCCTGATGCGGGTTCTTCGCGAGCTCCTCGCCATCCGCGAGACCTGCGCCGACGAGATCCGCGCCCGCTTCCCGCGGATCCCCCGGCGGGTCTCCGGCTACAACCTGGACCTGCTGCTGGACCCGGACGGGGTCAACCTGGCCCAGCTGCTGGTCGGTTCCGAGGGCACCCTGGGCACGGTGGTCGAAGCCCGGGTGCGCCTCCACCGCCTGCCCCCGGCGGTGGGACTCGCGGTGCTCCACTTCGACGACCTGCTGACCGCGCTGGACGCCGGGGTGGTCGCGCTGGAATGCCGTCCCACCGCGGTGGAGCTGGTGGACCGGATGGTGCTGGAGCTGGCCCGCGAATCGCTCGAATACTCCCGCCGCCTGCGCTTCGTCGAAGGCGAGCCGGGCGCGTTGATCCTGGTGGAATTCGCCGGGCAGACCCAGGGCGACATGGTCGCGCGGTTCGACGAGCTGGAGCGCAAGCTGGGCCGGAAGGGGCAGCCGATGCGCCGCATGCTGGACCCCGCCGACCAGGCGAACGTCTGGAAGGTCCGCAAGGCCGCGCTCCCGCTGCTGCTCAGCCTCCCCGGCGACCGCAAGCCGATCGCCTTCGTCGAGGACACCGCGGTGCCCCCGGACCGCCTTCCCGAATTCATCCGCCGCTTCGAGGAAATCCTCGGCAAGAACGGAACGAAGGGAACCTTCTACGCCCACGCCGGCGCCGGCTGCCTCCACATCCGCCCGCTGATCAACCTGAAGGACCCTGGGGAGATCCAGACCATGCGGCGGATCGCCGACGAGATCTGCGACCTGGTGCTGGACTTCGGCGGCGCGATGAGCGGCGAGCACGGCGACGGCCTGGCGAGGAGCCACTTCAGCCGCAAGGTCTTCGGCGACCGGGTGTACGAGGCGTTTCGCCGGCTCAAGGCGGCGTTCGACCCGATGGGCGTGATGAATCCGGGGAAGGTGGTGGACGCCCCGGCGATGACCGAAAACCTCCGCTACGGGGAGGGTTACCGCGCCATCGAGCTGCCGACCGTCTTTCCGTACCGGCGGGAGGGCGGGTTCGCCCGCGCCGTCGAGCTCTGCAACGGCGCCGGGGTCTGCCGGAAGGATCGCGCCGGCACGATGTGCCCGTCCTTCATGGTCACCCGCGAGGAGGAGCACTCTACCCGCGGCCGCGCGAACCTGATGCGGGCGATGCTCGACGGGCGGCTCGAACCGGGCGCGGAGACCGAGGACCGGGTCAAGGACGCGCTGGACCTCTGCCTTTCCTGCAAGGCGTGCAAGGCGGAATGCCCGTCCGGGGTGGACATGGCCAGGCTGAAGTCGGACTTCCTCCACCACTACCACGGGAACCGGCGGCGGTCGCTGGCCGACCGGGTGCTCGGCGCGCCGGATGTGTTCGCCCGCTTCGCCTCCCGGCTCGGCCCGGTTCCCGGTTTCCTGGACCGAACCGGGCTTTTGCGCCGGTTCGCGGACCGCTTCCTCGACGTGCACCCGGAGCGCAGCCTGCCGGAGCTGGCGCCGCAGACGTTCGTCGCCTGGTTCGGGAGGAACTACCGCTCCCACGAGCCGCCCCGGCCCCGGGGGGAGGTCGCGGTCTTTCCCGACACCTTCGTCAACCACTTCGAGCCCGGCGTCGGCAAGGCGGCCTGCGAGCTGCTCTGGGCGCTCGGCTACCGGATCGCCCTGACCCCGGCGGTCTGCTGCGGCCGGCCGGCGATCTCCCGGGGGCAGCTGGGGCGGGCGCGCAAGCTGGCGCGGGCCAGCGTCCGGGCGCTCGCCGAACCGGCGGGGCGGGGCGTCCCCATCATCGGCCTCGAGCCCTCCTGCATCCTCGGCTTCCGGGACGAGATCCCCGAGCTCGTTCCCCCGGATCTACGGAAGGAAGCGGAAGCGGTCTCCGGGGCGACCCTGCTGCTGGAGGAGTTCCTGGGGCGCGAACCGGAGGCGGTCGCCCGGCTGTTCGACGGCCGGGCGGCGGACGCCCCGGCGGTGGTGCACGGGCACTGCCACCAGAAGGCGTTTTGCGGGACCCGGACGCTTTCCGGGGTGCTGGAGGCCGCCGGCGCTCCGGTCACCACCCTGGACGCCGGGTGCTGCGGGATGGCGGGGAGCTTCGGGTACGCGCGGGAGCATTTCGCGCTCTCCCGGGACATCGGCGAGCGGGCGCTGTTCCCCGCCGCCCGGCGCCTCCCCCCGGAGGCCACCCTGGTCGCCGCTGGGACCTCCTGCCGTCACCAGCTCCTGGACATGGTCACGGTTCAGGCGCGGCATCCGGCCGAGTATCTGGCCCGGCTTCTGTAGCCGCCCGCTCGACGACGAACCGCCAGTCGGCGTAGCGCCGGGCACCCTCATACGGCCGGAGGCTCAGCCGGTCGCTCGCGCTTCGCACTCCCAGGATGCCCGGCGGCTCGTCCCCGGTAGCCATCTCTTCGAGCACCAGCAGGAACGGACGGCGCGCCATCGGGTCGGTCCACGCCCGCCGCAGGTAGCGCCCCTCCACCAGCTCCTCGAGGGCGCGGGGCAGCGCGCCGGGCCGGTCGGCCTGGAACGCTTCGAGGGCGCGGACGATGGCCTCCCCCCGGAACACCAGCTCCGCTTCCCGCTCGCGCTGGAGGACGTAGCTCCAGCGGGTCGCCGCCGCTCCCAGCCCGATCCCCAGAATGACGAGCGCGACCAGGACCGCGAACAGCACGTACCCGGCTTCGCCGCCGGGACCGCGTTCACCACTCGTTGTAGGGAAGCCCATTGCTGCCGATTTCGGTGGAGCGGCTGCGGACGTCGGCGACCCCCGCCGGGGCGTCGGGGAACAGCGGGTCGTAGTCGTCCCGCACCTCCTCCCAGTTGATGGATTCGGTCATCGGGTCGGCGGGCACTTCGCGCAGGTAGCCGGCGACCACCAGCTCCGCGAGGCTCGCCGGAAATTCGTCGCGGTCGGCCCGGTACTGCTCCAGCCGCTCCCGCAGCGCCGCCAGGTTGTGCTCCAGCACCGACTCCTTCGCGCGCTGGATCTGCGCCTGGTACCGGGGGATCGCCATCCCGAACAGCACGCCCAGCACCACCAGCACCAGCACCATTTCGATGAAGCTGAATCCGGCGGCCTGCCGGCGGCGCACGCGTCTCACCATTCCCGGTACCTGGTGCCGTCGAGCGCGACGTTCGGGGAGCGGGAGCGCACGTCGTAGACATTCTGCCCGCCCCACGAGAGCGAATCGGGTTCGTCCTGCCAGGAGCGAAGCAGCCAGTCCGCCCGTCCGGTCATCGGATCCACCGGAATCCGGCGCAGGAACTTGAGCTGGCGCGCCCTGCCGTCGGAGTCGGGCGGGGCCGGCGCCCCCTCCACCAGCGTCTCCAGGTCCGGCGGATAGTTCTCGTGTTCGGGACGGAGGAATCCGGGATCGACTTCCCCCTCCCCGGCCGCCCGGTGGTAGGCGTCGATGGCCATCCGCATCGAGCGCAAGTTCCGGGAGAGCTCGACTTCGCGCGCCCGGATGCTCGTCACCTTCGCCACCGGGAGGATCGCCAGCGCCAGGATCGAAATCAGCCCGGCGGCGATCACCAGCTCGATGAGGGTGAACCCGTTCCGCCGCCGCATCTCAGAAATCGGGAATCGCCGCCAGGCTGAAAAGCGGCAGATAGATGGCCAGCAGCACCAGCGCCACCAGCCCGCCCAGGATCAGGAGCGCCACCGGGGTGAGCAGGCTCAGAAGCACCGCCACCCGGTTTTCCACCACCTCGTCGTTGAAGTCGGCGATGGATGTCACCATGCGCTCCAGGTCCCCGGCGCTTTCGCCCACCCGGATCATGCGGAGCGCGAAGCCGGGGATTTCCCCGGTGCGGGCGAGCGCCTCCACGAACGGGCGTCCGGCGCTCACCTCGTCGGCGGTGGATTCCAGCGCCGTCCGCAGCCGCCGGTTGCCGACCGCCCCGGCCGCCACCGGGATGGCGCGGGCGAGCGGCATCCCGCCGCCCAGCAGCGCGCCCAGCGCCCGGGTGAACTGGGACACCCCGTACAGGCGCAGCACCTCGCCGAACACCGGGAGCGCGAGCAGGAGTCGGTCGCGGATTCGCTTGGACCGCTCCGAGCGCGACCCGAGGAGGAATCCCGCCAGCAGCGTCAGGGCGCCGCCGCCCACCCAGGCGATCCGTTCGCGGAGAAACTCGGCGGCGGCCAAAAGCGCCACCGTCAGCGCCGGCAGCTCCTGGTCGAAGCCGGCGAAGAAGGGGAAGAAGTTGGGGACCACGCCCAGCAGCAGCCATGCCGCCGCAGCCAGCAGGGCGGCCAGCAGGAAGGCGGGGTACACCAGCGCGGCGGTGAACTGGGCGCGCGCCTTCACCGCGACCTGCATGGCGGCGGTGAACCGGGCGATCATGCCCGCCAGGTCGCCGCTGGTCTCCCCGGCTTCCAGGCACGCCGCGTAGACCCGGGGGAAGAAGGGGTGGCGGCGCACCGCTTCGCTCATCGCGGTTCCGGCCCGCACCTCGCTCAGGATCGCTTCCGCCGCCTCCCGGAGCGTGGGATTTTCCAGCCGCTCCCCCATGATGGAGAGGGCTTCGGCGAGCGGCAGCCCGGCGCGCAGCAGCGCGGCGAGCTCCCGGTTGAAGAGCAGGATTTCACGGGAGCGCACTCCCCGCCGCAGGCGGAACCGCTCCGGCTGGCGCCAGCGCCCGCCGAACCGCCGGATGCGCCGCACATCGAAGACCTGAAGCCCCTGGGCGGCCAGCTCGCTCCGCGCCGCGCCCGCGTCCCCGGCTTCCAGCGGGACGCTCCGGATCTCGCCGCCCGGTTCGCCGACCTGGCAAAGGAAATGGGGCATGGGTGGGGTTGCTCCCCCCGATGGTAACGGCCCCTGACCGGTTTCCGGTATGCTCCGGGGGAGAGGGGGTTTCGCCGATGAGCAGGAAGAAGACGCGAAGACGCAAGCGCCGGGCGCGGTCCGGAGCCGCTCCCGAACGGGCGCTCGCCGAGAACCGGCGGGCGCGCCGCGACTACACGGTGCTGGAGGACTTTGAGGCCGGCATCGCGCTGACCGGCCCGGAAGTGAAGTCCTGCCGGACGGGCGGGGCGGACCTGAAGGACGCCTACGGCAAGGAGCGGGGCGGGGAGATCTTCCTGGTCAACTGCCACATCGCGCCCTGGCAGCACGCCTCCGGCGACCAGGGGAACCCGAACCGGGCGCGCAAGCTCCTGCTGCACGCCGGTGAGGTGCAGCGGATTTCGGGGAAGCTGAGCACCACCGGCCTCACGCTGGTCCCGCTCCGCATCTATGTCCGCAACGGCTGGATCAAGGTGCGGGTCGGCCTCGCCCGGGGCCGTAGCCAGCGCGACCGGCGCGATGCGATCCGCGCCCGGGAGGCCGAGCGCGAAATCCGCGAAGCCTTGGGATAGCCCGGAGGGGGTGGGGGCCGGGGCGGCCTCCTATACTTCGCGCGCCATATGAACCAAATCGGGACGCCGGACCACCCCCTCCGGGTCGCTATCTTCGGATCGGGACCCACTGGCTTCTATGCCAGCGACCACCTGCTGAAGGCCTCCGGGATCGCCGTCGAAGTCGATCTCTTCGACCGGCTCCCGACGCCCTACGGGCTGGTTCGGGGCGGCGTGGCGCCCGACCACCAGAAGATCAAGACGGTCACCCGCGCCTACGAGCGCACCGCCGGCAGACCCGGTTTCCGCTTCTTCGGCGGCGTCGAGTTCGGCGGCGACCTGCGGCTCGCCGACGTCCGGGAGCACTACCACGCGGTGATCTATGCGGTGGGCGCCCAGGTTGACCGCGCGATGGGGATCCCCGGCGAGGGACTGCCGAGAAGCCATGCGGCGACCGAGTTCGTGGCCTGGTACAACGGCCACCCCGACTACCGGGAGCGCGAGTTCGACCTTTCGCAGGAAGAGGTGGCGGTGGTGGGCGTCGGGAACGTGGCGGTGGACGTCTGCCGGGTGCTGGCCCGCTCGGTGGACGAACTTCGGACGACCGACATCGCCGACTACGCCCTGGAGCAGCTCGCCGAGAGCCGCATCAAGGTCATCCACATGCTCGGCCGGCGCGGTCCGGCCCAGGCCGCTTTCAGCAATCCGGAGATCCGCGAGCTCGGCGAGCTGGAAGGCGCCGATATCCGGGTGCGTCCCGAGGAGGCGGCGCTCGATCCGGTCAGCCGGGAATGGGTGGATTCCGGCGCCGACCGCGCCGCGCCGCTGAAAGTAAGCATCCTCGAGCGCTACGCCGAGGAGCAGCGTTCCGGGAAGCCCCGCTCCCTCATCGTGCGCTTCCTGGTGTCCCCGGTCGAACTGATCGCCGGCGGGGACGGCGGCGTGTCGCAGGTGCGTCTGGTGCGGAACGAGCTCTACCGCACCGACCGGGGCGGCGTCCGCCCCCGCGCCACCGACCAATTCGAGACGCTGGACGCCGGGCTGGTCTTCCGTTCGGTCGGATACCGGGGGGTCGCCCTGCCCGATGTTCCCTTCCGCGACGACTGGGGCGTCATCCCCCACGCGGGCGGCAGGGTGCTCTCCGCTCCCGACGGCGAGTGGCTGGTCGGCCAGTACTGCGCCGGCTGGATCAAGCGCGGCCCCACCGGGGTGATCGGCACCAACAAGCCGGACGCGCTGGAAACGGTGGAGGCGCTGCTCGAGGATGTGGCTGCCGGCAGGCGCTGGAATCCGACGCGCCCGACCGCCGAAGCCGCCGAACGGCTGATCGCCGACCGGGCGCCCGACTATTTCTCGTTCGCCGACTGGAAGAAGCTGGACGCCATCGAGGTGGAACGGGGCGCCGCCCAGGGGCGCCCGCGGGTCAAGTTCGTCACCGTCGAGGACATGCAGGCCGCGATCCGCTGAATTCTTGGGCGACGTCCAGATCACGGAGGGCTTCCCGGATGAATCCGTCGGGAAGCGTCGTCACGCTGGAATGCCGGGCGCGCCGATGGGCCCACTCAGATTGACCGAGCAAAGACCCCCGCCAATCGCGCAGCGCGGCTTGAAGATCAGCAGTCATCGGCGGGTTCCTCAAGGGCGGCGGTGATTTCCGAGCGGACATAGCCGTCCGGTTCGCGCGGCAGGCGGCTTCCGAGAAGCGGCGCGGCGCGGGCGCGGTTCACCTGGGCGAGACCCCAGGCGGCGTGTCCGCGGACGAGCGGTTCCGGGTGATCGGTGAGGGCGCGGGCCAGCGGGGCGAAGGCGGCCGGGTTGCCGGTATTGCCGAGCGCGACGGCGACGTTGCGGAGGAATCCGGCGTAGCCGGCGCGCCGGATCGCGCTCCCCCGGGTGCGCCGCATCCATTCTTCGCGATCCAGCGCGAGGAGCGCGGCGAGCGGCGCGGCGCCCAGGCCGTCATTTTCGCCCCGGGGCGCGAGCCGGGGATCGGTCGCCTGGACCGCAAACCGGTTCCAGGGGCAGACGTCCTGGCAGTCGTCGCAGCCGAAGATGCGGTTTCCGACGGGGCGGCGCAGTTCCCGGGGGATCGGCCCCCGAAGCTCGATGGTGAGGTACGAAATGCAGCGCCGGCTGTCCACCACATAGGGCGCGACGATCGCATCGGTGGGGCAGGCGGCGATGCAGCGGGCGCAGCTCCCGCAGCGGTTCGGCTGGGCGCGGTCGGGAGGCAGCGCCGCCGGAAACAGAATTTCGCCCAGAAAGAACCACGAGCTTCCGCGCGTCGCGATCACGTTCGAATGCTTCCCGATCCAGCCGACCCCGGCCCGCTCCGCGTAGGCCTTTTCCAGCAGCGGGCCGTGATCCACCAGGGTGGGGATGCGGACGCCCTTCGGCAGGAGTCCGGCCCCGACAGCGAGCTCGCCGGCGAAGCGGGCGAACGCCTTGAGCCGGGATTCGAGAACCCGGTGGTAGTCCTCTCCGGTGGCGTACTGGGAGATCACCCCGCCGCCCGGGGGCGCAGTGGCGGGGCCGCCCGTCCAGTAGTTCACCCCGCAGACGATCACGGCGCGCTCCGCCCCGGCGTCGCTGCGGCGCGCCGGATTCCGCGCGAGCCAGCCCATCTCCCCGTGATGCCCCGCCTCCAGCCAGTCGGCGAAGCGCCGCCCCGCCACCGAAGGAAGCCGGCCGGGAGCGAAGCCGATGTGATCGAACCCGAAGCGGCGGCTCTCGGCGCGGAGACGCTCCTTGAGCGCGTTCGGAGTCATCGAAGTCACGGGGATGTCTCGGGTAGAGTCTGATGCATGCACTCTGAAACCCTTGCCTCCGTCCACAGCGACCTGGAGGCGATCCGGGACGCCGGACTGGAAAAGACCGAACGCCTCCTCACTTCGCCGCAGGGGGCGCGGATCGAAGTGGGCGGGCACGAAGCGCTGAACTTCTGCGCCAACAACTACCTGGGGCTGGGAAGCGACCCGCGGGTGGTCGCGGCGGCGCGCCGGGGACTCGACGAGCGCGGCTTCGGCCTGAGCTCGGTGCGCTTCATCTGCGGGACCCAGGACATCCACCGAAAGCTGGAGCAACGGATCGCCCGGTTCCTGGGGACCGACGACGCCATCCTCTACAGCTCGTGCTTCGATGCGAACGGCGGCCTCTTCGAGACCCTGCTGGGGCCGGAGGACGCCGTTCTGAGCGACGAACTGAACCACGCCAGCATCATCGACGGCGTCCGGCTCTGCCGGGCGCAGCGGTTCCGATACCGGAACCGGGACATGGGCGATCTCGCCGAAAAGCTCGAGGCGTGCCGGGGGGCGCGCCGCAAGCTGATCGCCACCGACGGGGTGTTCAGCATGGACGGCACGCTGGCGCCGCTCGACGAAATCTGCGACCTGGCCGACCGCCACGGGGCGCTGGTGATGGTGGACGACTCCCACGCCACCGGATTCCTGGGGCCGACCGGGCGCGGCACGCCGGAGCGCTTCGGGGTCGCCGACCGGGTGGACATCGTGACTTCGACGCTCGGCAAGGCGCTCGGCGGCGCCGCCGGGGGGTTCACGTCCGGACGCCGGGAGATCGTCGCGCTCCTCCGCCAGCGCAGCCGGCCGTACCTGTTCTCCAACACGCTGGCCCCCGCGATCGTCGCCGCGGCGATCGAGGCGCTGAACCTGCTCGACGGCAGCGACGAACCCCGACGCCGACTCCTGGCCAACACGCGCCGCTTCCGGGAGGGCATGACCGCCGCCGGGTTCCGCATCGCCCCCGGCGAGCACCCGATCGTTCCGGTGATGCTGGGGGACGCCCGGCTCGCCACCCGGATGGCCGACGACCTGCTGGAACGGGGCGTCTACGTCATCGGCTTCAGCTTTCCGGTGGTCCCCAGGGGCAAGGCCCGAATCCGGGTCCAGCTCTCCGCCGCCCATGCGCCCGAACAGGTGGACCAGGCGGTGGAGGCGTTCACCGCCTCCGGCGGGGCGCTCGGCGTCATCTGAAACAATATGCTAAACTATCGCGCAGAACACCTTACAAGGAGCGCATCATATATTGACGACAAGCCCCACCGAGCGCGTCCAGGTCGCCATGCAGCGGGCGACGGAGCGCGCCGAATCCCGACGCTGCCCCGAAGTCCTTCCCGAGCACCTGCTCGCCGCGCTGCTGGAGGATGGCGACGGCCTCGCGGTCCGGCTGTTCCAGCGGCTCGGCTTGGACCATCGGGCGCTGGCGAAGCGGATCGAAGCCCGGCTCGCCGAGCTCCCCACCCTGGCGCAGGAGGACGAACCGGGGGTCTCGCGGGAGTTGGCGGCCGTCTTCCGCGGCGCGACCCGGGAGGCGGGGAAGCTCGGCGACGAGCACCTGAGCGTCGAGCACCTGCTGCTCGCCATGATGGACGGCGCCTCCGACGCCTCCCGGCTGCTTCGGGAGGCGGGCGTCGAACCGAAGGCGCTCCGCGCCGCGGTGGAGCAGATGCGGGACGGCGCCCGGGTCACCAGCCGGAACCCGGAAGCGACCCTGGAACCGCTCGAGCGCTACGGGCGCGATCTCACCGGGCTCGCCGCCGGGGACAAGCTCGACCCGGTGATCGGCCGCGACGACGAAATCCGGCGCACGATGCAGATTCTGTCCCGGCGCACCAAGAACAACCCGGTCCTCATCGGGGAGCCGGGCGTCGGCAAGACGGCGATCGCCGAGGGACTCGCGCTCCGCATCGTGAAGGGGGACGTCCCTGAAGGACTCCGCAACCGGCAGGTGGTCGCGCTGGACATGGGGGCGCTGATCGCCGGGGCGAAGTTCCGGGGCGAGTTCGAGGAGCGGCTGAAGGCGGTGCTGGGCGCGGTCCAGAAGGCCGAGGGGCGGGTGATCCTCTTCATCGACGAGCTCCACACGGTGGTCGGCGCCGGGGCGACCGAGGGCGCGATGGACGCCTCCAATCTGCTGAAACCGGCGCTCGCCCGGGGCGATCTCCACTGCATCGGGGCCACCACCCTGGACGAGTACCGCAAACACATCGAAAAGGACGCCGCGCTGGCCCGGCGCTTCCAGACGGTGATGGTGGACGAGCCGTCGCCCGAGGTCACGGTCACCATCCTCCGCGGCCTGAAGGAGCGCTACGAAGTCCACCACGGCGTCCGGATCCAGGACGGCGCGCTGCTCGCCGCCGCCGCGCTGTCCCACCGGTACATCGCCGGCCGGTTCCTGCCGGACAAGGCCATCGACCTGGTGGACGAGGCGGCGGCCCGGCTGCGCACCGAGATCGACAGCGTGCCCACCGAGCTGGACAAGGTCGAGCGCGACCTGCTCTCGCTCCAGATCGAGCGCGAAGCCCTGAAGAAGGAGAAGGACGCGGCGTCCGGCGAGCGTCGCGCCCAGCTCGACCGGCGCATCGCCGAGCGCGAGGAGGAGGCGCGCGCGCTGCGCACCCGCTGGCAGGGCGAGAAGGAGCGGCTTTCCGAAGTGCGGCGGATCCGCAAGGAGATCGAGGAGGCCGGAATCCGGATGGAGCGCGCCGAGCGCGAAGTGAACCTGGAACTCGCCGCCGAACTCCGTTTCGGAACCATCGCCCGGCTCCGGAAGGAGCTCGAGGAGGCGGAGGCGAAGCTCGGCGCGTCCGACGACGACCGGCTGCTCCGGGAGGAAGTGGGCGAGCCGGACGTGGCTGCGGTCGTGTCCCGCTGGACCGGGATCCCGGTGGAGCGGATCGTGGAGGGCGAGCGCCAGAAGCTGCTCAGGCTCGCCGAACTCCTCCACCGCCGGGTGGTGGGGCAGGACCAGGGCGTCCAGGCGGTGGCCGACGCGGTGCTGCGCGCCCGCGCCGGAATCCAGGATCCGGACCGGCCGCTCGGCGTGTTCCTCTTCGCCGGCCCCACCGGAGTCGGCAAGACCGAATTGGCGCGCGCGCTGGCCGCCGAACTCTTCGACGACGAGCGGGCGCTCATCCGACTGGACATGTCGGAATACACCGAACGGCACTCGGTGGCGCGCCTCACCGGAGCGCCCCCCGGCTATGTCGGCTACGAGGAGGGCGGCCAGCTCACCGAGGCGGTCCGCCGTCGCCCCTGGGCGGTAGCGCTGCTGGACGAGATCGAGAAGGCGCACCCCGAGGTCCACACCGTCCTGCTCCAGGTTCTGGACGACGGGCGACTCACCGATTCCCAGGGAAGGCTGGTGGACTTCCGGAACGTGGTGTTCATCATGACCTCGAACGTCGGGAGCACGGACATCCTTGATCTGACCGAGCGGGGCGCCTCCGCCGGGGAGATCGGGAAGCGGGTGACCGCCGAGCTTCGGCGCGCCTTCCGCCCCGAGTTCCTGAACCGGGTGGACGAGACGGTCGTCTTCCACAGCCTCGACCGGGACCAGATCGAGCAGATCGTGGGTCTCCATCTGGAGCGGCTGCGCGCCCGCCTGGCCGAGCGCAAGATCGGACTCGACGTGGAGGCGTCCGCGGTGCGGCTGCTCGCGAACCTGGGCTATGACCGGGTCTACGGCGCCCGCCCGGTCCGCCGCACGATCCAGCAGCAGGTGGAGACGCCGGCGGCGCGGATGATGCTCGACGGTTCGCTGGGCGCCCGCTCCACGCTGCGGGTGGACGCGGAGAACGGGGAAATCCGGCTGGCGGCCGCCTGAGAAGGGCTATTTCTGGTCCTCCGGGCGGACGTCGTATTCCTCGGCCCGGTGCATGTCGAACGGGGCGTGCGCCGGGTTCTCCGGGAAGCCGCGCAGCTCGGCGTGGCACCGGTAGCAGACGGTGACCTCGCCCAGGCGCCGGTAGATCAGGAAATCCAGCAGCGCGACCGCCGCGAAGACGAGGAACGCGCCCGGGAAGTCCCAGATCGCGTAGGCCGCCGTCGAAAGCGCGATGGCGCCCAGCACCACCGCGCATCCCGCCTGCTGCGGCAGGTCCTTCTTCCGGTAGAGATCCGCGTTGCCGCACTGGGGGCAGGCGCCGATGGGTTCGCCGGGGACGGCGCGCTCGGCGGCGGCCGGCGGGTTGGCGGCGGCGCAGTGGGCGCAGGTTCCGTCGGCCAGGGGAGGCGTCCAGACCGAGTACCGGTCGCAGGAGTCGCAGTAGAACCCGACCTGGGGACCCGGCGTCATCGCCGGCAGCGGCGGCGGATCGCGCCGATCGCCTCCGCGATCTCGCCGCGGGTGTTGAAGAAGTGGATGGACATCCGAAAGTCGCGCTCCCCCCGCACCGGCGAGGCGAGGATGTCCTCCTCTTCCCGGAGCTCCCGGTAGAGCCGCATCGGATCGCAGCCCTCCGGGAGGCGCGCGACCACGATGCCGCTGCGGTCTTCGGCGGTCTCCGGCGAGGCGAGGCCGAGTTCGGGGGCGCGCCGGATTTCCTCGATGGCGTATGCGGTCAAATCGTCGATCCGGGCGTGGATCCGGTCGAAGCCGATCTCCTCCATCCAGCGGACCGCCTTCGCCAAACCGGCGAAGTCGGCGAGCGCCCGGGTTCCGAACTCGTAGCGGGCCGCGCTCGGCAGGAGCGTGTAGCCGCCGGCGTAATCCATCGTCTGGTGGCTGTGGGCGCCGGCCCAACTCAGCCGCACCCGTTCCAGGGCGCGCTGGCGCACGAAGAGCGCGCCGGTTCCCTTGGGGCCGAGAAGCCACTTGTGCCCGCAGGTGGAGTAGGCGTCGCACCCCAGCGCGTCGATGCGGGTGCGGACCAGCCCCGGCCCCTGCGCCCCGTCGAGGTGGTAGAGGACGCCCCGGGAGCGCAGCAGCGCGCCCAGCTCCGCCGAATCCCCGACGCGGAGCGCCCGGCCGTTGTTCCGGGAGACATGGCTGATGCTCACCATCCGGGTCCGCGGGGAAAGCCGGGAGCGCGCTTCGGAGACGAGGTCGGTTCCCGGGCTCAGGTCGATCTCGCGGATGACGATGCCGGCCCGGTCGCGCAGCACGTACCAGGGGATGACGTTCGCGGGATGCTCGGTGTTGGAGATGATGACCTCGTCGCCCTCCCGCCAGTCGAGCCCCCAGGCGACGATGGAAATGCCCTCCGAAGCGCTGTGGGTGAGGGCGACCTCCTCGGTGCGGGCGCCGAAGACCCGCCCCAGCTGCTGCCGCAGGTCCGGCTCGATCCGGGCCATCCGCTCCGAGATTCCGGCGGCGGCGGGACTCCGGTTCTGGAACCGCAGCCGCTCCTCCACTTCGTCGAGGACCGCTTCGGGCGACGGGCCGATGCCCCCGGTCTGGAAATACCGGCTGGCGCCGGCCGCCGGGATGCTCCGGCGGGCGCGAGCTGCCCAATCGGGCAAATCCTCATCGCCCTGTTGTGCGGCGGCGAGCCGGGCTACGGGAACGACGGCGAGGCCGGCCAAAAATCGCCGGCGTCCGCTGGAATCAGGCAAGACGACCTCCGGTGAGGGTTTCGAGGAACGCGGCGGTGAGTTCGCCGAACAGCGTCAGGATCAGCGCCACATAAAGCAGGCCGGTGGCCGACTGGGTGGAGCGGATGCGGACGGTGCGCCGGATCAGGGTCGCCAGAACCGCCGGGGCCAGAAGGCCGGTGATGGTTCGGAAGGCGAAGAAGAGCGCGGTGGTGGAGTAGATGATGTCCGCCGGGCCGGAAATCCGAAGCGCCGCGATGCCGTCGGCGGCGAAGAGCGCCAGCGCCACTGCCGCAATGCGCGCCCAGACCCCCGCCTCCACCAGTCGCGCCCCGATGGCGAGCGGGCGGATGGAGAGCGAGGCGTCCACCAGATACCAGTGTCCCAGCAGCATGGTCGCGGCCACCGCCCCCAGCAGGAACGCCCCGCTGACGCTGCTGGCGACCGCGAACCCCGGATGCGACGAACCGCCGAGCAGCGGCGTCAGCGCCGCCCCGGCGGCGCCCAGCCCGGCCATCGTCTTGCCCGCCGGGACAAGGAGCGCGGCAACCGCGAGAACTCCCCAGGGAACGGCCTCCGGCTGCCCCCAGCCGAGCAGCGCCGAGAGCCCGAAGAGGACGGCGGCGCCCCGGCGGGCAAAGCGGGCCCAGGCGTCGGGCGCGGCCGGGTGCGCCCAGCGCAGAATCCCCACCGCGAGGATCGCCCCCAGCGCCAGGCGCGCAATCAGAAGCGCGGCGACGCTGCTGATCACGGCCGCGCGCCGGAGATCAGACCTGGAAGGATTCCCCGCAGCCGCAGCTGGAGGCGGCGTTCGGGTTGGAGAACCGGAATCCGGCGCCCATGAGGTCCTCCACGTAGTCGATCTCGGTCCCGTCCAGCAGGGAGAGGCTCCGCTCGTCCACCAGGATCTTCACTCCGTTCTGCTCGAAGACCTGATCCCCGTCCTTCGATTCCTCGTCGAGCGCCAGCTGGTACTGGAAGCCGGAGCACCCGCCGCCGACGACCCGAACCCGAAGGAGGGCGTTCGGGCGGTTGTGCTTGACCAGGAATTCGCCCACCTTGGTCGCAGCCAGGTCCGTCAGATGCAGCATGGGTTCGTTCTCCTTCCCGCAGCGGGGAACCCTATAATTCTAGCGGAACCGAAGAACCTTGCGCGCTTTCCCGTCATGACCCCTCCGCCGGTGGTGGACCTCCACGCGCACTCGACCGAATCCGACGGGGTGCTGCGCCCCGCCGAAGTGGTGGCGCGGGCGGCCCGGGCGGGCGTTTCGGTCTTCGCGCTGACCGATCACGACACGATGACCGGGATTCCGGAGGCCCGCGAGGCGGCCGCCGAACGCCGGATGGAGTTCGTCCCCGGCGTCGAGATCAGTTGCCAGTACGGAACCGAATCGGTCCATCTGCTGGGGTTGTTCGTGGATCCCGACGACCGCCCCCTCACCGGGATGTTCCAGCGGATATCGGAGGAGCGCCGCAAGCGGATTCGGCAGAGTTGCGAACGGCTCCGGGAGGCCGGGGTGGACATCGACTTCGAGGAGGTGGCGGCCGTTTCCACCGGCGCGTCGATGGGCCGCCCCCACATCGCCGACGTTCTGGTTCGGAAGGGCGTCGTGAAGGACCGCGACGAGGCGTTCCGCCGCTATCTGGTCCGCGGCAAGACGGGTCATGTGAGCTACGGGAGGAAGATCACGGTGGCCGAAGCCGCCCGGGCGATCCGCGCCGCCGGCGGCGTCAGCTCGCTCGCCCATCCGAAGTACCTCAAGCAGGAAAACGTGGTTCCCATGCTGCGCGAGAGCGGCGTCCGCGCCATCGAAGCCTTCCACGCCGATCACTCCGAAGAGGAGCGGCGCCGCTACCTGGACATCGCCGCGTCGCTCGGCATCCTCGTCTCCGGGGGATCCGACTTCCACTCTCCCGAGAAGAACGGGACGCTCGGCTCCGACCTGCCCTACGCCTGCTACCAGGACCTGCGCCGCGCCGCCGCCTGAGCGCCCGCGCTTCGAGCTACTCCCGCAGGGGAGTCAGCGGAACGCGACGCCGGTGAATTCCCGCCGCTCGATCGCCCGGCGGATCTCCGCCGGCGCCGCGCCGTCCTCATGCATCTCCGCAGCCAGGAGGACCTCCTGGAGGCAGATCGGTCACGTGGCGGCGTGGTCGTCCACGAAACAGTCCAGCAGACTCCCGTGCCCGTGCGACCGGTGGCAGTCGCACAGGCAGGGCAGCTGGACCAGGACTTCGGGAATTTCGCGGGCGATCCGGTAGCTCTCCTGGAGCGTCGGATCCCGGTACGACTCCGGCGCCTTGGTGATCGGGAAAGGTTCGGCGTCCTCCGGCGACGCATGGAACGGGGGCGCCTGCTGCGAAGCCGTAGCCGGGGCGTCCTCGCGCACCGTGGCGTCGGACCCCACCGCCACCAGGGCGACCACCGCTCCCAGGCCCAGAAGCCCGATGGCCAGCAGGGGCAGCGAGCGGCGCGACGGCATCCCCCTATCCTACCGCTCCCGTGCTCACCGCGTCGCTCGCCCGCATCGGGGTCTTCCTCGCGGCGTTCCTGCTCTTCCAGGTGCAGCCGATGGCGGCGAAACGGCTCCTCGTCTGGTACGGCGGCGCCTCGATGGTCTGGGCGGTCGCGCTCTTCTTCTTCCAGGCGGCGCTGCTGGCCGGCTACGCATACGCCCACGGGATCGCAAGCCGGCTCCCGCGCCGCCGGCAGCTGGCGCTCCACGCGGCTCTCCTCCTGCTCGCCGTCGCGCTGTTCCTGCCTCCGATCCCCGGTCCGCAGTGGATTCCGAATCCCGGCGGCGACTCGGCGGCGCTCCCGATCCTGCTGACGCTGCTCGCCACGGTCGGCCTCCCCTTCGCGCTGCTCGCCGCGACCACCCCGCTGCTCTCGCACTGGCTGGCGGATGCCGGACATCATCGGATCGTTCGCTGGTACGCGGTCTCGAACGCCGGCTCCCTGCTGGGGCTTCTCCTCTACCCGCTGGTCGTGGCGCCGCGCCTTTCCCTGGCCGCCCAGGAGCGGCTCTGGTCGGCGGGATTCCTCCTGACGGCGGTGGCGGTGATCGCGGCCGGGCTCCGCCTTCCCGCCCGCGCCGCCCCGGCGCGGTTTCCCATCGCCGCCGGGTTCGACCGGAAAGCGTTCGGACTCGCCGGATTCGGTTCGTTCGCCCTGGTCGCGGTGACCACCCACATCACCCGCGACCTGGCGGCGGCGCCCTTCCTCTGGGTCCTGCCGCTCGCGCTCTACCTCACCACCTTCATCCTCGCGTTCTCCGGCCTGCCGTCGCTTCCCCGCGCGCTGGCCGGGCCGCTGACGGCGGCGAGCGCCGCCGCCTGCCTGATCCTGCGGGGGCGGGCGCTCGGCGACGACGCCCTGGACCCCTGGGTTCTGGACGCCGGGTTCGGCCTGCTGTTCCTGTTCGTCGCCTGCTGGACGGCGCACGGCATGGCGGCGGCGCGGTGGCCCGACGCTTCGCTCCTGACCGGCTTCTACCTCGCGCTCACCGCTGGCGGCGCCGCCGGCGGGCTGGCGGCGGCGCTTCTGGCGCCGGCCCTGTTCGTGAACGTGTTCGAGTATCCGCTCGCGCTGGCGCTCGGGACTGCGGTCGCCTGCGCCGGTCGGGGCTCGTGGATGCGCCGCCTGGCGGTTCCGGCGACCGCCGCCTGGGTCGTGGTTCTGACCTTGATGGAGCACCGGCGCCCGCTCCACGCGGAGCGCACCTTCTACGGCGTGGTCCGGGTGTTCGAGGGCTCGCAGGGAACCGATGCGTGGCGCCGGGACCTCTGGCACGGGGGCATCGCCCACGGCTCCCAATGGATGGCGCCCGAACGCCGCCGGGAACCGACGCTCTACTACCACCGGGGCTCCGGGGTCGAGCTGGCGCTGAACCGCCATCCGAACCGGGACCGCGGCGAGCCGCTGCGGGTCGGGGTGGTGGGACTCGGCGCCGGGGCGCTCACCGCCTGGGCCCGGCCCGGAGACCATTTCCGGTTCCACGAGCTGGACCCGGCCGTCGAACGCGCCGCCCGCGCCTTCTTCTCCTGGCTGGCGGACTCCCCGGCGGCCCGCACCGAAGTGAAGCTGGGCGACGGACGGCTGGGCCTCCAGGCGGAAGAAGCGCGCAAAGAGCCGCGCTACGACGTTCTGATTCTCGACGCCTTCGCCGGGGACGCGATTCCGACCCACCTGCTCACCGCCGAGGCGTTCGACCTGTATGTCCGCCGGCTGGACGGGGACGGGGTGCTGGCGGTTCACATCTCGAACCGGCACGTGGACCTGGCGCCGGTGCTCCGGGCGCAGGCCCGGCGGCTTGCGTGGGCGCCGCTCCTCATGGTCAGCGAGGCCGACCCGGATGCGTTCCTCTACGAATCCACCTGGGTCCTGCTCACCCGCAACGCCGACTTCCTGACCGACCCGGCGGTCCTCGGGCAGACGGAGATCTGGACCGGCCCGGCGGTCGCCCCGGAACCGCACCATCTCTGGACCGATGGCCACGCGAACCTGCTGGGCGTTCTTCGCTAGAATCCGGCAATTCGTTTCCGGAGGAACGCCCCCATGCTTCGTCATCGCTTCGGCCTCCTGACGGCGGCCCTCGCCGTCGCCTTCCTCGCGTCGCCCGCCGACGCCCAGAACCGGGACATGCCCGATGGGGAATGGCGCTACCAGAGCGGCGACGCCTGGGGCACCCGCTCCTCGTCGCTGCGGGACATCCACGCGGAGAACTTCGGCGATCTCGAGGTGGCATGGCACTGGCGCGGTGACAACTTCGGCCCCAAACCGAGCTTCCTCTCCAAATCCACTCCCAGCTACATCAACGGGCGGCTCTACACCGTGGTCGGCTACCGGCGGACGGTGGTCGCCATCGACCCGGCGAGCGGCGAGACGGTGTGGACCTACCGGGAGCCGACGACCCGGCGGTGGGAGGAGTCGATGCGCTCCAGCTACGGCAAGGGCGTCGCCTACGCCGAGATCGACGGCCGGGTGGTGATCTATGTGGTCTCGCCCGGCTTCTTCCTGCACGCGCTGGACGGCGAGACCGGGGAGCACATCGAGGGCTTCGGCGCGCCGGTGGACATCCCCGGATTCCCGGAGACCGGCGTCGTGGACCTGCTCGCCCACTTCGGCTACAACTACGACCCCTACGAGGGACTCGCCCCCACGGTGGGGTACATCACCAACTCCTCGCCGGCGATCGTGGTCAACGGAACCATCGTGGTGGGCAACTCCCACGCGCAGGGGTATCACCAGACCCGGATCGAGAACGTCCCCGGCGACATCCTGGCGTTCGACGCTCGCACCGGGGACTTCAAGTGGAAGTTCAACGTCACCCCGCGCTCCGAGGACGACTTCGCCGCCAGCACCTGGGAGAACGACGCCTGGAAGTGGACCGGCGACGTGTCCTCGTGGGCGCCGCTTTCGGCCGACCTGGAGCGGGACCTCGTCTACATCCCGACCAACGCGCCCACCATCGACTTCTACGGCGGGTTCCGACCCGGCGACAACCTGTTCGGCACCAGCGTGATCGCGCTCCATGCCCAGACCGGCGAGCGGGCCTGGCACTTCCAGACCACCCACCATCCGATCTGGAACCACGACCTGCCGAACGTCCCGATCCTGGCGGACGTGGAAGTGGACGGGCGGAAGACGCCGATTGCGATCCAGACCACCAAGCAGGGATACACCTTCGTCTTCAACCGGGAGACCGGCGAGCCGGTCTGGCCCATCGAGGAGCAGGAAGTCCCCCAGTCCATCGTTCCGGGCGAGAAGCTCTCGCCGACCCAGCCGGTTCCGACCCGGCCGGCGCCGGTCGAGATGCTGGACCTCAGCGAGGACAACCTCATCGACTACACGCCCGAACTCCGGGAGAAGGCGAAGGAGATCGTCTCCCAGTACACGGTCGGCGGCCCCTACATGCCGCCGATCCCCAAGGGGTACGACGAGAACAAGGGGTGGATCGCGTGCGGGGTGCACTCGGCGGTCAACATCACCCACCCGGCGGCGCTGGACCCCGAAACCGGCATCCTCTACCAGTCCTCCGGTCCGGCCTGTTCGGGACGGATGGTTCAGCCGGGAGTGGACGCCGACGCGCCGGACCACGGCTGCACCTCGCCCAGCGGCAGGTGCACGACCATCGGCGAAACGGTCGCCGACTGGGTCGATTACCGGCTGATCCCGATCCCCGGCCCGGACGGCCTGCCGATCTACAAGCCGCCCTACAGCCGGGTCACCGCGATCGACATGAATACTGGCGAGCATCTCTGGTGGACGCCGGTGGGCGAGCCCAACGACCGCATCAAGAACCACCCGGCGCTGGAGGGCGTCGACCTCTCGAACGTGGGCGGCCAGGGGCGCTCGATCCTGATGGTGTCCGGCGACCTGCTGCTCACCACCGACGGCATGCGCGGCAAGCCGGTGCTCCACGCCCGCGACAAGCGGACCGGCGAGAGGATCGCCTCGGTGGACCTGCCGGCGCCCGCGATGTACGGGATGATGACCTACCGCCACGACGGGCGGCAGTACATCGTGGTTCAGGCCGGCGACCGGACGAACGGCGTGCCGGAGTCGTACATCGCCCTCGCCCTCCCCAAGGAATAAACCCGCCCGCTTCCGCGTGACCGGGATTCGGCAGCCGGCGACGCTCGCCAGTCCGGCGCCTCTCCGCCGCATCGCGGCTTGGCGCGGAGCGACGCTTCACTGGGGCGACGCGCTGGACTGCTACGAACGCTGGCCCGCCCCGGTGGTCGTCGTGTCCGACGGAGCGTACGGGATATCGGGCTTCCCCGGGGACCCCCCCTCTGTTGACGGGCTGGTCGACTGGTACCTTCCCCACGTGCGGGCGTGGTCGAAGGCCGCCACCGGAGAAACGACCCTCTGGTTCTGGAACACCGAGATCGGATGGGCGACCGTGCACCCCCTGCTCCGCGAATTCGGATGGGAATACGAACCTATCTCAAAATTGCCTGAGAAGGACTGTGATGCAGGCCAGCTGAACGAAACCCAAGAAGTTTGGCTCTTTCAAATACCGAGTGGGTACGCGACATGAGGGTTGAGCTTGGAGAAGTCCAGTTTTCCGGCGATGAGGAAGAACACGGTGCGGATGGTCTGGAAGGTTCCGTAGCCTCTGGCTTTCCGCTTGGCCGCCTGAAACAGGCCGTTGAGCGCCTCGATGAAGCCGTTGGTCTGGCGGGTTCGGGCCCACGCGACGATGCCCTCGAGATGTTTGCGGATCATCCGCGCGACGGCTTTCATGGGTTCGACCTTGGAGCGGTTCACGTTGGCGCACCACTGCCGGAGCATGGCTCTGACGACGTTGACCTGCTTGCGGTTGAGGATGTTCCGGAGTTGCTCGCGGTACATCCAGGCTCGGGCGGTGCGCTTTCCGGGGGCCTGCGCGATGAGAGCGTTGAGTTGGGCGCGCTGTTCGGGGCCGAGTCGTTCGGGATTTTTGAGGAGCGCCCAGCGCATGCCCTTGAGTTGGGGGTTGGCGCGCTGCTCGATGCGCCGGGTCTGGTCGAGGGCCTTGGATGCGTGAGCGATGACGTGGAATTTGTCGAAGGTGATCTGGGCGTTGGGGAGATGCTCTGCGACGCCCTTCATGTAGGCGGGGGACATGTCGATGGAGGCGACTTCGACGGCTTCGGGGTCTCCGCCGTGGGCTTCGAGGCTTCGGGCGAATCGGTCGACGGAGTCGGCGGCGCGGCCTTCTCCGACGAAGATGACCCGGCGTTTTCGGGCGTCTGCGACGACGGTGACGTAGTTGTGGCCGCGCGCGCGGGAGGTTTCGTCGATGGCGACGGCGCGGACGTCGGCTTGGTCGTCGGTTTCGGTGGCGAGTTCCACATAGCGGTTGGAGATGGCCTGGGTTTGGTGCTGGGAGAGTCCGGCGAGCCGTGCGACGGCGGCGAAGGTCATGTCCTGGCACATGGCGAGAATCAAGGCTTCGAAGAGGAGGGAGAACCCGGAGAGCTTGCCGGCCCAGGGCGGCGAGACCAGCGCGACCTTGCCGTTGGGGAGGCGCACCCGGGGGACGCGCGCCACCAGTTCGCACTCGAATTGGAAGAAGTTGAGGTGGCGGAAGCGCTTGGTCTTGGTGTCGTGGACCGGATGGAGGCCGTCGTGGTTCTGGTGGGCGAAGCGGGCGCCCCTGCGGAAATCGACGCGGATGCTCAGCTTTCCTTGGTCCTTGTCGAATTCCACGTTCTCGACGAACCAGGGGTCCGGGATGCCGAGGGCTTGGGCGAAAAGCTCGTGTAGCACTGGATGCGCTCCTTTTTTTCAGGGTCGAAAGCGGGAAAAGTGTTCCATTGGTGTGTGGCGACGCTGGCTGGGGACGGTTGCGGCTTCCCGCTTTCGACCCTTTTTCGAGCGTGCCCGCCGGATTCCGTGAGTCAAGGGTTCGCTACGCCGTGCAAGCCCGCCCTTGACACCCGGAATCCCGGCGGTCTCCATTCTACCCACTCAAATCTCAATTGAGGCAGAAGTTTTCTGGATGAAATTCCCATCGAATCAGAATCCGTCGCTGCCACTGTATCCACGCGAAGAAGCGTTCTACCATCCACCTCCTCTGATACCGACGTAGCCGACGTCCGTCTTGCGTCCTCGGCCTCTTTCGGTTCTTGCGGTGCGGCGCGATCATGTTGATTCCTTTCTCGCGCATATCCTCGTCCAACGCATCACTGTCGTAGGCTTTGTCTCCAATCAGATTTTTCGGTTTTTCTTCTACCATGCGGAATGGCAGATTCAACTGAACCAACTTCACTTCGTGGTGATTCGCAGCATGTACGCTGATCGAGTAAGGCAAACCATGTTTCTCAACTATCGCCATGATCCTCATGCCTTTACCACGCTTCGTCCGTCCGATTTCGAGACCTCCGCCTTTCGCAGGTAAGAACATTCCGTCGATAAAACCTTCCGATCCATCGTACTGACCGCACTCTTGAAGTTCAGCTACCAATCTCTCCATGATTTTCGGATAAACACCGGCGCGACACCAGGCTTGATACCTGCGATGAACGGTTTTGTAATTCGGATACTCTGGCGGCAGAAACCTCCACGGCGCACCGGTATGCAGGAGCCAAAGAACGGCTTCGAGAACTTCGCGTGCGGGCACGGGCTTTCGTCCCCGACGTCCTTTGGGGATGTTTTCTTCCGGGAAGAATTTCTGAATTTTCCCCCAGTATTTTTCTCTGATTCGAATCAAGTGGGCCAAGCGGGACATGGTTTGGATTGTACACAGATCATCCCAAAATTTCAATTACGAGATAGGTTCACGTGGGCTGCAACGTCTGGGACAAGGGCATCGCTCATGTTTCGGGCAACACGAATTCGAAAACGCTGCGCCGGTTCCCGGTGGCCACGGAAATCTGCGTGCAGTATGTGCGCCCGCCGCAGTTTTCCATCTCCGGCCGCATGGTCGGGATGAAGGAATGGCTGCGCTGGGAGTGGATGCGCGCCGGACTGCCGCTCCATCGGGCCAACGAGGCGTGCGGAGTCCGGAACGCCGCAACCCGGAAGTATCTCACTCGGGATCATGTCTGGTACTTCCCGCCGCCGGAGGCCTTCCAGCGGCTTGCGCGCCATGCAAACACGCATGGAGATCCGGGCGGCCGCCCCTACTTTTCGCTTGACGGCGAGGCCCCCCTCACTGCCGATGAGTGGGAGCGGATGCGCTCCAGGTTCTCCCTGGAATTGGGCGTGACCAACGTATGGAAGGAAGCCGCCGTCCGCGGCAAGGAACGGGTGCGTCGCACTGATGGATCGGGAACGATCATCCACGCGAACCAGAAGCCGGTCCGTCTGATACGGCGGATTGTCGAGGCGACGTCCACGCCCGGCGACGTGGTGTGGGAGCCCTTCGGCGGACTCTGCACGACCGCCGTGGTATCGAACGATCTGGGCAGGAAGTGTTTTTCCGCCGAGATCCTGCCCGAGTACGCATCCGCGGCGTTCGCACGGCTGCAGAATCATCATCCACTGCGTCTGGTCCAGGTGAAGTGACCGCTGGCGCCCCGCCCATGCGGCGGCCGCCCGGCCCGGATTGGGAGCATTCCGCGCTGTTCGAACGCGTCCGCGAAGCGATCTTCGCCGTGCCCGGCGCCTTCCGTTCCAACGTGGTCATCCGGGGCGTCCTGGCTACCGACCTCTTTCACCTGAACGCCCTCCTTTCGGCGGCGATCGAGGAAGGTGTGGTCCAAGCCCTCAATTCGCTTCGTCAGGTCTGGGACTCCCAGGAACGCTATGCGATGTATGCGTTCGTGCGACAGCCGCAGACGTTCCCCGATGTGCGTCTGCAAAACACCGCCGATCCATCCGACATCCTGCTCGGCATCGAGTTGAAGGGTTGGTATCTGCTCGCCAAGGAGGCAGAGCCGAGCTTCCGATTCCTCACAACGCCCCATGCGTGCGCTCCCGCCGACCTGTTCGTTGTCTATCCGTGGCATCTTGCCGAAGTCATCGCCGGAGTTCCCCAATTGATGTCCCCCCACGTCGACCTGGCCCGATACGTGGCGGAATACCGAAACCATCATTGGGAATTCGTGATGCACCACCGGAAATCGTCGAAAGTCATTCTTTCGGCGACTACCCGACCCTACCCGACAAAGATGGACGAAATCGCCGATGCGCCCGAAGCGGACCGAGGGGGCAACTTCGGGCGAATCGCCCGCACCGGAATCCTGGATGACTTTGTCAACCGGGCGGGAAACCATCTTCTGTCCGGGATACCAGCCCGGCACTGGCGCAGTTTCCTGAGGATGTTCACCGAGACGGCGACTCCGGAAAGCATGGAAGCCGCCATGACGCAGTTTGGCGACCGCTTGGCCAAGGCATCGCGTCAAGAAGTGGACCTGGGAGCGCTCCGGAATGCTCTCGACCAACTCGTGCGGACGCTGCGTCCGCCGGGCGGCGGGACTACAGCCTGAGCAGCATCCGCGCCAGCAGCGCGGCGCGGCGCGGGAGGTCGGCGAGGACCACGTGCTCGTGTTCGGCGTGCGCACCGTCCCCCATCGGCCCCAGGCCGTCGAGCGCCGGGACGCCCAGACCCGCCACGATGTTGCCGTCCGAGCCGCCCCCGGCGGCGCCCTCGGGCAGGTCCCAGTCCATCTCGGCGGCGATTTCGCGGGCCATCCGGTAGAGGCGCTGGACGCCTTCGCTGCGGGTCAGCGGCGGCCGGTTCACGCCCCGGTCCAGGTCGTCCTGGCCTCCGGATGCCGGCTCCGCAGCGCCCGCAGCGCCCGGATCAGCTCCCCGCCGGCCACCGGATCGTCCATCCGGACATCGAGATCGGCGGAAGCCCGCGCCGGCACCACGTTCGTCCGGGTTCCACCCCGCACCAGCCCCACGTTCACCGTCACCCCGCGCGACGGCTCGGAGAGCCGGGCGGCGGATTCGAGGATCGGCGCCAGTTCGCAGATCGCATTGATGCCGTTCTCGGGGTCCAACCCGGCGTGGGCGGCGCGGCCCTGGACCTCCACCCGCATGAGCCCGACCCCGCGCCGGAAGGTCTTGGCCCCGCCATCCGGCAACGAAGGCTCCATCACCAGACAGACCGCAGATCGCTCCGCTTCGGATTCGATGAGGCGGCGGCTCGAAACGCTGCCCACCTCCTCGTCGGTATTCCAGAGGATCGTCACCGGACGGCGCGGCGCAAGTCCGAGCGCCCGGAGCGAGCGCAGCGCCCAGATCGTCTGCGCCAGCCCCGCCTTCATGTCGAAAACGCCGGGGCCGCGGGCGCAGCCGTCCCCGTCCACCCGCCACGGCGACCGCTCCAGGGTTCCCAGCGGCCAGACGGTGTCCAGATGACCGAGAAGGAGCGCCGGCGTCTCCGTTTCGGCGCCGGGAAGGCGCGCCAGCAGATGCGGACCGAAGCGACCCCGCTGGTGGTCTCCCTCCCTGAATTCGCAGGGGATCCCCGGAAGTCCGGCCGTCAGCTCCTCCGCCGCCAGGACGCCCATGGCGCGGGTCGCGTCGGCGTCGTCGCTCGGGGACTCCAGCCGGACGAACCGCTCCAGCGTGTCCTGGATCGCCGCCCGCCGCGCGGTCAGCCAGTCCAGGACCGGCGGCTTGCTACTCGACGAGCTGATTCCTCACCTCCCGCAAGACCTCCAGCCGGGCGGCGAGCGTCGGATCCTCGACTCCCCGCTCCATGGCCTTCTGGTACTCGCTCCATGCCGCATCGACCAGCGCGTAGTCGGCTTCGGAAGCCGGACAGCCCACTCCGGCCGCCTGGAGCCGCTCGCCGAACGCCGCGTCCTTGAGCCGGCAGGCGCCGTACTGGATCTGGGCGACGTGCGCCCAGGCAAGGTTGCGGAACGGTTCGCCCCAGGAATCGATCCGCTGGGCGGCCTCGGAGAAGTGGGTCTCGGCGCCGCTGAAATTGTTCGAGCCCAGGTACGCCTGTCCGAGCGCCCAGTGCCCCATTCCCAGATCGGCCGGATCGCCGTCGGCGGGGTAGGCGGGGATCGCCGATTCGAGCAGGGGCGCCGCTTCGGCCGGGCTCTGGTTCACGACCAGCGCGATGCCGTACTCCACCTTGTAGAGCGGGTTTTCGGGATCGCCCTCCACGGCGGCTCGCGCCGCCTCCAGGGCGCCGGCCAGGTCCTGCTGCTGGCGCTTCGCCTTCGCGTCGCTGTAGTTGGCGAGCGCCAGGCCGTTCCGGGCCTCCTCGGAGGACGGATCGGCGTCGAGCGCCATCCGCATGTGCTCGACCGCCTCGTCGAAAGCCCGTTCGGTGATCGAGAACCTGCCGAGCGCCGCATGCGCGGCGGCCTGCGACATCGGCGGCGCGTTCGCCAGCGTGGTCACCTTCTGGTAGTAGGTCTTCGCCTGCGAAGCGTTCCCCTGGGCCTCGTACACCTGGGCGAACGCCAGGTTGGCCGCCGGATCCTCGGCGTTCACGGTGATCGCCATCGCGAGGTCGCCGTAGGCCTCCTGCTGGTTGCCGAGCGCGTTGTTGGCGAGGCCGCGGATGCCGTAGGCGGCGGTGAGCTGGTCGTTCCGGCTGAGCGCCTCGGTGGCGGACGCCACCGCGCTCTCGAAGTCGTCCCGGGCGAAGTGGATCTGCGCGAGTCCGGCGTGGGCGCGGGCGATGTCCGGATCGAGCTCCACCGCCCGCCGATAGGAGGCTTCGGCGGTCTCCCAGTCCCCGGCCGCCGCCGCCGCCTGCCCCAGGGTCGAGTGGGCGACGGCGCTGTCCGGCGCCATCTCGAGTGCCTGCCCGGCCATTTCGGACGCCTCTTCGAACCGACCCTGGCGCGCCATGCTGGCGCCGAGGCCCAGGTAGATGTCCACCGGCGGATTCGGGTCCAGTTCGATCACCTTCCGGCCCGCCTCGATGACCTTGAGGTCGTCCTCGAGGTGGGAGTAGGCGTTCGCCAGTCCGGTCCACGCCTCCAGGATCTCCCCGGCGTCCTCCACGTTCTCGAACGCCCAGCCGTCCACATCCGCCTCTTCGGGCGGGGGATCGGTTTCGAGCGCCGCCTCGAAGGCGCCGGCCACGTTCTCCCACTCCTCGAAGCGGGTGTAGATGCGGCCCAGCCGCAAGCGCAGGTCCCGGCGCCAGGGGTGGTCCTGGAGAACCCGGAGATAAAAGCCTCCGGCTTCGCCCCAGGCGGTGCGCGCGGCCTCCTGGTCGCCGTCCTCGAAGGCGTCTTCGGCGTCCTCCTCCTTCTCCTCCGCCAGCTCGAGGGCGCGGCGCACTTCGCCCCGGTTGAGCGGATCCTCGTCTTGGGCGAACGCCGGGAAAGCAAGGATCCCGACGAAGACGGCGAGGACCGGCGCCGGGGAACATCGCAGGACGGTGAACATCATGGAAGGGGCCTCCTCGCCCAACGAGGGCGAAGCCCCGGATGGTAGAACACCGGCGCTTCCCTGTACAACCGCGCGCCCCACAAGACAAAAACCCCCGGGGCGCCGGCTGGCGCCCCGGGGGGCCTCGAAACGAATCGGGGGCCTACTTCGCCACGCACTTGGCGAAGTTCGCCAGGTTGTCGGTCTTGGCGAGGTTGCCGTCCGCGGTGTCCGGCGGGTTCGCCGCCAGCAGCCCCTGCGCGTCCCACTCGCAGCTGATGGTCACCGTGCGGGTCACGTCGCAACCCTCGAAGGTGCCGATCCCGAACTTCACCTCGTAGTCCATCTCCCACTTCGCGTCGCAGATCTCGTCGTCCGCGTCGTTGTCGGCGTTCGAGCACATCTCGGCGTCCTCGGGCTTCGTACTGGTCGACGGGAAGTTGTCGGCCTTGCCGTCCGGCAATTTCTTGTCATTGCCGCTCGCGGCGGCGTCGCTGTCCTTGCCGTAGAGGTCCACCTTCCCGAAGTCCCCCATCGTCGGATCGCCATCCCCATCCGTTAGCTTCATCCAGATGAAATCGTGTTGTTTGTCCGGCGCGTAGCTTCCCTCTCCCTGCATGAATTGGGTGGAAAAGGTTTTGATGTTGTCCCCCGTAAAGCCGTAGAGATCCATCAGGTTCCTGTTACTTCCCGCGATGTTCCCTTCGCCGCCCGGGTAGGCGTCGCCTGTGTCGTTGTGGAGCTTGCCGTTCAAGTTGTCATCAAAGAAGAGACGCTTGAAGCGACGGGGCGTCGCGCTCTTCGCCTTGACCTTCCAGTTGCGCAGCTTGACGCCTCCGTTCGTCATGCCGCTCGCGCTGGTGGTCGTGCCGCTGGTCTTGTCCAGCTCCAGCATGACCGTGCCCCAGCCCCCGGCAAGCGCCTGATCGACCTCCGCTTCGAACAGGTCGCAGATATCCACCTGCTCGGCCGCCACGAAGGTCACCGGTGCGCACTTCAGATCCTTGAATGGGTCCTCTTTCCACTTCACCTTGCCCCAGGAGACCGAAGAATCCTTGGCGGAAACCTCGACGCTGTAGCCGGCGAAGTAACTGAGATACTGCTGGCTCGCTCCTCTCGAAGTGTTTCGGAACGAGGCGATCCGGAAGCAATTGTCCGGCTTGTGGACGCCGCCGCTGCTGGTCTTGTAGTAGCTGTCCCCTTCGCAGACGTCGGCCAGCTTGGCTTGCTTCACGGGCGCGCCTCCCGCCGCCGGCACTACCTCCGTTCGGACGCCTGCGCCCCACCCGGCGTTGTCCTTGAGGTCCATCGGAAGCGGTTTGTTCGAACCCTTGGGCGCGTCCAGCCCCGAAACGCTGTAGGCGACGGCGCCCTCGACCCCGGCGAACTTGTGCTTCACCGTCATCGCCACATGCGAACTCGAAACCCAGCCGACGTCGATCCCGTCGTCCACAACGGTAATAGCCGGATCAAACGGATTGCCGCCAGAGACGATTCCGTAGAGGTCATTGTCGATCATGCCGACCTGAAGATCCATCTCCGGATCCCAAGCGGCGCAGACCGCCGAGTCGGCGAGCGTGATCTCCGGCGCCATCGGCTTCTCCATCGACGCCTCCGAGCAGGCGAACGGCCCGCAGGTGATGTGCATCACCTCGCTCTCCGGAACCGCCTCCTGCCCGGCGCCGCCGACGCGCAACCGGGTCGCCTTGAAGGTGACGCCCATGCCGACCACCTCCGACTGCATCGCCTTCCAGTCGATGCTCTGGAACGGCATGTTGTCCATCCCGCCGGTGACCCCGACCCCGTTCGGAACCGGGTCCATCCACATCGGGACGAGGAGCGCGTCGTGCGAGCTCTTCACCACCATCTTGCCGTTCACCGAGGCCATCGCCTTCGCCTCGTCGGTCAGGGCGTCCGGGCACATCGCGTACCCCATGCAGTCCTTGTCCATGTCCGCCATCGGGGGCGTCATGGAGATCGTGAACGGCTCCGGCTCGGGTTCCGGCTCCGGTTCGGGAGTCGGTTCCGGGGCGGGAGCGGGTTCGGGAGCCGGCTCAGGCGCAGGGGCCGGTGCGGGCGCAGGCGCGGGAGCTGGGGCCGGGGTCGGCTCGTCCTCATCGCCGCACGCCGCAAGCGCCAGACCGGCGCCCAGGAGCAGCGCCAGCAGGCGGCTCACGCCGAACACCCCGTACCCGTAATTTCGGGGGGGGGGGGGGGGGGGGGTAACGTGTTTCATGTCCTGCCTCCAGGGAGGGTGTAAAAAAACAGCAGCGGCCAGCGAGCTGGCCAACCGCCTCGGGTCTCGCAGGCGCGGAGCGTACCCGAAGAATTTCCGCCGAGTCAACAAAAAAAGAAGCGCAAAACAGCGAATTCGGGCTTGCCGGGCGGAAATTCGCGCCGAAAACGCATTTTGGGGCTTCCCCCGCCGACTGCGATGTGCTACAGTCCCCCTTGCATCGGGAAGTTCACCTCCTTACGCCCGGTGTCCGGCTTCGGTCGGGGGCCGTCGCAAGAGACCCACCCATCCCCAACAGCGGCGGCCCGAACGGGGGAGGAGGAACCGGACGGCGTTCCGTCCGGGCATTTCATTCGCTGAATCGATCGGGACGGAAGTCGGCGAGCAGCGAGACCTTGACGTCGTCCAGAATCTCCGCGGCCGCGAACCGTCCAATCACCGGCGCCAGGGTGACGCCGCTGTGCATCGAGGCGAAGTAGATCCCCGGCGCCGCCGGGTGGAACCCGACGATGGGATGTCCGTCCTCCGGGAGCACCCGATGCCCCAGCGTGACCTCGTCCACTTCCAGCGCGCTGGCCGCCGGGAGAACCTTCGCCGTCTCCTCGAAAATCGCCTCGCCCACCGCGCGGGAATGGTCGGTGGAGCCGGCGCCGGCGAATCCGACTCCGGCCACCACCCGGCCTCCGGCCGTCTGCTTCACATGGGTGTTCGGGGCGAGCACGATCCGGTTGACGACGGACTTTCCGGCGACGGGCTTCGAATGGGCCAGGATGCCGGGAGACTCGACGAGCGGAATCCGGACTCCGGCCTGGCGCGCCAGCACCGGCGCCTGGACGCCCGCCGCCAGCACCAGCGCGTCCAGGGGATGCGCATCGCCGGCCGCGGTCCGCACGCCGCGCAGCGCGCCGAATCCGATGTCCAGACCGGCGACTTCGGCGATCCGGAGCTGCGCCCCGGCCGCTTCGGCCGCCGCCCAGAGCGCCCGGGTCGCCGCGCGCGGCTCGATGGAGCCCTCGGCCCGCGCCCAGACGGCGCCGAGCACCGGCGCCTCCGGGGTCAGCCCTGGCTCGAGATCCCCGAACTCGTCCGCATCGACCTGGTGGATCGGATACCCCCAGCGCTGGACGCGCGCCAGCTGCTCTCGAAGCAGCCGGGCGCGGTCGGCGTCGACCCGGTATTCCAGGCTCCCGCCCCAGGTCACTTCGAGGGCGCCCCCCAGCTCGGCCTCGAGCCGCCGCCACCCCTGCATCCCCCGCCAGTTCAGCTCGTGGTAGGAGCGGGGCCGCTTGGAGAAGTTTGCGTTCATCCACGCGAAGGAATTGCCGGTGGCGCCGGCCGCCGGTCCCGTTCGCTCGAAGACGGTGACCTGGGCGCCCCGCCGGGCCAGGTGGAGCGCGATCGAGCATCCGATGACGCCCCCGCCCACCACGCCGATCCGCGCGTTCCGCCTCCCGGCCGCATCCACCCCGCGATAGCCGGACGCCGCCGCGACGCCGCCAGCGACCGCGTTCAGAAACCGGCGACGCCGCATCGCGCCCGCAGCGACGACACCTACCCGGCCGCCACCATCACGGTGCGGACGAACTGGGCGTTGTCCTCCCAATAGGTCTTCTTGAGGCTGAGATCGGCAGGCTGCTCGCGGCCCATTTCGTCCACCGCGTTCGAGACCAGACGGTGTTCCCCGGGGCCGAGCGCGCCGGTCTCCAGATTCCAGAACGTCCAGGCCCAGCGATCGCCGGTCCGGTCGAGCTCCGCCGGCATCCACTCTCCGCCGTCAACCTGAACCCGGACTTCGCGGAGCGGAGTCCCGTCGTTCCAGGCGACGCCGAAGACCCGCGTTCCGCCGGAAGCGGTTTCGGTCACCCGGGCGATGACCGACTTGATCCGCTGGGTGGTCACCGAGCGCTCGAACCAGACCGTCTCCCCGTCATGCTCCTCGCCGATGATGGTCACGTAGTCGCGGCCCATGAACCGGTTCATCAGCCGGCGGTCGGCGAGCTGGATCCGGGTGAGCCACTTCACATGCCCGATGCCGTACCAGCCGGGCACGATCAGGCGCAGCGGAAATCCGTTCTTGGCGGGAAGCGGCTCGCCGTTCATCTCCCAGGCGAGAAGGGCGTCCGACCGCATGGCGTCGGCCAGCGACATGGAACGGGCGAAGCGCTGCGGGTATTCGTTGTTGCGGATCGTCTCGACGCCGGAGTCGGCGGCCCAGAACACCGATTCGATCACCGTCGGATGCGGTCCCGCCGCCTCCAGCAACGGCGCGAGCGGCGTTCCCGCCCAGACCGCGTTCCCCACCATCCCGTGGTGGCGGATGCCCTGGTTTCCCGAACACTCGAAGGTGACCATCCGCTCCTCCCGGGGCATCGCCCGGAGCTCGTCCAGGGTCCAGGACGCCGGGCGCTCCACCAGGCCGTCCAGCCGGAGGGACCAGTCGGCGGCCTTGATCTCCGGGCGGTCGTAGTGGGCCACCGAGAAGAACTCCTCGTTCGGGGTGATGAAATTCCGCAGTTCGCGCAGGTCGAGCCGGAACGGAATCTCCCCCCGCATCGTGGAGAAATCGTCGGGGATGTCGGTGAACGGAATCACCGTTTCGTTCTGCGCCGCGCTGCGGGCGAACGCTCCCCCGGGAAGCGCGGCGGCCGCGGCCAGGGCGGAGAGCATCCGGAGGGTCTCCCGGCGGGTGGTCGTGATGGGAATGGGCATGGCTTGGGGCATCCTTCCGGCGGACTCTACCAACTCCTCCCGATTCTTTCCCGTCGTGCCCGAACTCCCCGAAGTGGAACACGCCCGGGAACGACTCGCCGACTGGCTCGTCGGCCAGCGCATCCGGGACCTCCGGATTCCCGACGCGCGCGCCCGGCGGGGGCAGCGGGAGGCGGACATCCGGGCGATCGCGGTGTCCCGCAAGGTCGTCGGGGTGCGGCGCCGCGGCAAGTTCCTGCGCTTCGATCTCGACCGGGGCGGCGGTTCGCTGCTGAACCACCTGGGCATGACCGGGAAGTGGCGGCGGACCGGGGGCGACGCGCCGAAGACGACCCGCGCCGTCCTGACCGCCGGCGCCAACCGCCTCCTCTTCCTGGATCCGAGGCGCTTCGGGTTTCTTTCGCTGCTGCTGCCGGAGGACGCCGCCCGGCTGGCGCGCCTGGGGCCGGAACCGCTGGGCCGAGAATGCACCGCCCGCCGGTTCGCCGCGCTGCTGGAGGCGACCGACCGACCGGTGAAGGCGCTTCTGATGGACCAGGACCGGATCGCCGGAATCGGCAACATCCAGGCGACCGAATCGCTCTTCCGGGCGGGGATCCACCCCGGCCGACCGGCTTCGTCGCTCGCCCCCGACGAGGCGGCCCGCCTGCGCCGGGCGGTGCGCGCCACCCTGCGGCGCACCCTCCGGGACCTCCGCCGGGAAGGCGGGGAAATCCGCTACATCAGCGAGGGCCGGAAGGCCGGCGCAACCCGGTTCCGGGCATACGGACGCGCGGGCGAACCCTGCCCGGTCTGCCGCCGGCCGATCCGCCGCTCGGTGCTGGCCGGCCGGAGCTCCTTCCACTGCCCGACCTGCCAGCCGCCGTCCCCGTGCTAATTTGCGGGAACGGGATGGAAGGAAGAGGGGATTTCGGGGCCGGTCTCCCTCCCCCCCACAGGAGCCATGAAGTACCGAAGAAAGGGCGGACGCCCGAGGCGGCGCGACTCCGCCGAAGAACTCCGCATCCGCCGCGAACTCGACGAGCGGCTCACCGACCTGGGGAACCGCGATCAGGTTCGCACCCTGCGCCTCGCCGGAGAGCGGCGGGCCGCGGTGGTGACCCGCTGCGGCCGCTGCGGCCACCAGTGGCCCACCAGCGAAACGCCCATCGTGGTGGGTTCGGCCTGCGAACGCTGCGGAAGCCCGATCCGCTCCTGCCGCCACTGCGCGCTGTTCGACCCCCGGGAGCGCTTCGAGTGCCGCGCCGACATCCCGGAGCGCATCGCCGACAAGTGGGCCGGAAACGAATGCATCCACTTCCGCCCCCGCGAAGTCCTGGACACCACCGGCCGCCAGCTGGACTCCTCCCGGGACGCGCGCGCCGCCTTCCAAAACCTGTTCGGCGACAGTTGATCCTGTTCGCCGGGACGTCCGGCTACGGCTTCCGCGAGTGGGTGGGGCGGTTCTACCCGAAGGGAACCCGGCCTTCCGACTTCTTGTCCCACTACGGCGGCGTCTTCAACAGCGTCGAGATCAACCACACCTTCCGGCGCTTCCCGCAGCAGGCGGTGGTCGCGTCGTGGGCGGCGGCGGTTCCCCCCGGCTTCCGCTTCGCGGTCAAGGCGCACCAGGGCATCACCCACCGCGCCCGGCTGCGGGACGCGGGGGAGCAAACGCGGTCCTTCCTCGAAGCCCTCGCGCCGCTCGGCGAGCGCCTGGGACCGGTGCTCTTCCAGTGCCCGCCCTGGCTTCGCCGCGACGACGGCCTGCTCGACCGGTTCCTCGCCGACCTGCCCGCCGGCGGGCGGTTCGCCCTCGAATTCCGGCACGATTCGTGGAGGGCCGCCCCGGTGGAGGAACGCTGCCGGGAGGCCGGGGCGGCGCTTGCGGCCGCGCCCCGCGACATCGGGACCGGATTCCGGATTCCGGCGACCGCCTCCTTCGGCTACGTCCGGCTCCGCCGCGACCCGCCCTACCGGGAGGAGGAGCGGGACGCCATCGGCCAGGCGCTGGCCGAAGCCGCCGGGCGCTTCCAGGCGCTCTATCTCTATGTGAAGCACGACGGCCCCGGCCTCGCGCCCGGGGCGGTCTCAGCGATCCGTTCCCTCGTCCGGTGAGCCCTCCAGCCGCCGCAGGTGCGCGACGGCGAGCGCGGCGGCGTATCCGGCGCCGAAGCCGTTGTCCACATTGACCACAGTGACCCCGGGAGCGCAGCTGTTGAGGAGCGCCAGCAGCGCCGCCAGCCCGCCGTAGGAGGCGCCGTAGCCGACCGAAGTCGGGACCGCGACCACCGGACAGGGGACCAGCCCGGCGACCACCGGCGCGAGCGCCGCCTCCATCCCGGCCACCGCCACCAGCGCGTGGAATCCGGCGAGCCGCGGCGCCTCCGCCAGCAGCCGGTGGATGCCCGCCACCCCCACGTCGAAGATGCGTTCGACCGACGCCCCCATCGCCTCGGCGGTGAGCGCAGCCTCCTCCGCGACCGGAATGTCCGATGTCCCGGCGGACACCACCCCGATGACCGCGTGGAGCGGCTTGGGCGGCTTCGGGGACAGCAGAACCAGCCGCGCCGTCCGGTGGTGGACCGCGCCGGGGATGGCGCGGCAGACCTGTTCCGCCGCCTCCTCGTCGATGCGGGTGATCAGCGTCCGGGACGCCCGCCGGGAGAGGGCGCGGGCGATGGCGAGCACCTGATCGGCGGACTTGCCGGCGCCCAGCACCACCTCCGGGAACCCCCGGCGGCGCTCCCGGGCGTGATCCAGCCGGGCGAACGGGGGGGCCTCCTCCCGCTCCGACAGCCTCTCGAACGGAAACGCCAGTTCCCGGGCCGCCTCCTCCGGGGCGACGTCCCCCTGGGCCACCTGGCGGAGAAGCGCCTCCAGCTGTTCGTCACGCACTGCCGCGGATTATGCTCGCCGGGTGGATACGCGCTTCCGGGATCAGGTGCGGGAGGCTTCCCCCATCGTCGACGTCATCGGCGAGCGGGTGGCGCTCCGGCCTGCCGGAAGCGGGCGCTACGTGGGACTGTGCCCGTTCCATCAGGAGAAGACGCCGTCCTTCCATGTGGATGCGAGCCGGCAGAGCTACTACTGCTTCGGGTGCAAGGCCGGAGGGGATGTCTTCCGGTTTCTCGGCGAGCGGGACGGACTCCCGTTCCGGGACGCGCTGCATCTGCTGGCGCGACGGGCCGGGATCCCGATCCCGGAGCGGAACCCGGAGCGGGCGGCCCGGTGGGAGGCGCTGCGGAAGGCCGCCCGCGACGCGCTCGACCACTACCAGGCGGCGCTTCGGGCGGATGGCGGACGCCGCGCCCGCGACTACCTGGCGAAGAAGCGCGGCGTTCCGCGCGAGGACTTCGGGGAGTACGGCTTCGGATTCGCGCCGGCCGGGACGACCCTGCGCGAGGCGCTGGAGCGGAAGGGATCGCCCCGGAAGATCCTGCTGGAGACCGGCCTGGTGCGCGAGGCCGCCGACCGCCCCGGCGCCTTCTTCGACTTCTTCCGCAACCGGCTCATCATCCCGATTTTCGACGCGAACGGGCAGGTCGCCGGATTCGCCGGGCGGAGCCTCGACGGGAGCGAACCCAAGTACGTCAACAGCCCGGACAGCCCGATCTACCGCAAGAAGACGGTGCTCTACGGCCTGCACCGCGCCAAGCCGGCCATCCGCCGGGAGCGGTCGGCGGTTCTGCTGGAGGGCTACTTCGACTGCGTGGCGGCCTGGCGGGCCGGCGTCCCCCAGGCGGTCGCCGTCTGCGGAACCGCCTTCACCCCCGAACACGCGCAGCTTCTCAAGACGCACGCCCGGGAGGTCGTCCTGTGTTTCGACGCCGACGCCGGCGGCCAGCGGGCGGCGCTCCGCAGCCTCCCGATCCTGCTCCGGAACCAGCTGCGGGTGCGGGTCGCATCGCTGGGAAGCGGGCGGGATCCGGACGACTTCATCCGGGAGGAGGGGGGCGAGGCATTCCGCCGGGTCCTGTCCGAGGCGCCCGGCTTCGTGGAGTTCCTCGCCGGGAAGAACGGCGGGAGCGACGGCGGCGAGCGGGCGGCGCGTTTCCGGGAGACGCTCGAAATCCTGGCCTGCTGGCCGTCGCCGCTCGAACGGGAGGCCTGGCTGGACCAGGCGGCGCGGGCCGCCGGCTTCTCGGCGGCGTCCGCCCGGGAGGAGATGGCGGGCATCCTCGAACGAAAGCGGGCCGAACCGGCGCCGC
The DNA here is from genome assembly GCA_965202845.1 of Candidatus Marinacidobacterium sp. Lineage (GTDB taxonomy): Bacteria > Acidobacteriota > Vicinamibacteria > Marinacidobacterales > Marinacidobacteraceae > CBDATA01. The sequence continues at coordinate 2,826,394 of OZ241856.1, read as the reverse complement.
CGCCCGCCGACCGCCCCTCCTCCGACGACCAGGAGAATCCCTGGAAGGGATTCGAGGAAATCCCCGACGAGGAAGAGGAAACAACGAAGGCGGCGGCGATCACCCCGGCGGAGCGGGATCTGATTCGCTGGGGGATGGAGCGCCCGCGGGAAGTGGCCGCACTCCTTAGGCAGGCGTGCGCCCAGGACCTGCTCGGTTTTGTCGCCAGCGACATCCTGACCGTGATGAAGGACGCCGCCGACCGGGGCGCCGCCGACCTCTTCGGAGGGGAGGACGCCGATTGGGATCCGACGGCGACGCAGCTGCTGGAAGCGGCGCGGACCGCGGACGTCCCGCTGAACACCGAGCAGCAGCGGCCGGAGGACTGCCTGCGGGCGATCCTGTTGGCCGGCGTCGGGCGGGATCGCCGGGACGCGGCGGGCGCCGACCTGGCCCGGGTGCAGGAGCTCAACCGGCGGCTCGACCAGCTGCGCCGCGGCGAAGAGCCGTTTTCGGAGCGAAGGGCCGGGAATCCGTGACCGACGCTGCCGTGCTGGAGCGCCTGTCGCTTTTCCCGCCTGTGCGAAAGGGGCTTTCCCTTGGGCGCACGGGGTTCCGCCACCCGAACACATTTCGCAGTAGAGGATGAGGCTCGACCAGCTGCGCCGCGGCGAAGAGCCGTTTTCGGAGCGAAGGGCCGCGAATCCGTGACCGACGCCGCCGTGCTAGAGTGCCTGTCGCTTTTCCCGCCTGTGCGAAAGGGGCTTCCCCTGGGCGCACGGGGTTCCGCCACCCGAACAATTCCGCAGTAGAGGATGAGAATGGAGACCGGGGACGTACTCCCTTTCGATTCGCAGCATCTGCCCGATCCCATCACCGAAGGGGTCGCCGGGGACATCATCCAGCGCGGGAGGCGCCAGGGCTTCCTGCTCCTGCGGGACATCGAGGAGGAGCTCGACGAGGGGGTGGGCGACAGCCTCAGCGACGAGGAGCTGGGGCGCCTTCGGGACTGGTTCCGGGATCGGGAGATTCCGTTCTACCGGGACGAGACGGAAAAGGCGGCGGAAGACCTCGATCTGACGCCGGGCGCCGTCGAGCGCACCAACGATCCGGTACGCATGTACCTGCGGGAAATGGCCGTGGTGCCGCTTCTCACCAAGGAGGACGAGGTCCGTATCTCCAAGCGGATCGAACGCGGGAAGAACCTCGCGTTGCGGGCGATCACCCGCCGCCTCTACATCATCAACCAGCTGCTGACCGACTTCCGCCCCCGGGTGGCGGACGACACCCTGCCGCTGCGCGAGTACTTCGCGGTGGCCGAGGGCGGGACGACCATCCGCCACGACGAACACCGCGAGCGGATTGCGAAGGCGCTGACCCAGCTGGAGGCGGAGCACCGGCTCTACCGGCGGCGGCTCTCGATGCTGCGGCAGCTGCCGCGGCGGACTGTCCGGTATCGGCGCAAGGCGCACCAGGCGGCCCGCACCCGCATCCGGATGAGCCATGTCATCTGGACCATGCGCCCCACCGAGGGTCTGCTGAACCGCTGGATCGAGGAGCTCCGCGGGTTGCGGGACGAGGCGCGGAACGCGGTCGGCGAACTCGAGGCGGTCGAGGACCTCCGGCGGAACCTCCCCTCCGCCGAGGATCCGGGAGCGGTGCGCCGCGACATCGCCCGGCGGCAGAAGGCGGCGATCGCGACGCTGGACCGCGCCGGGAACGTCATGCCCGAATTCGGACGCCGCAAGAAGTTGAAGACGGCGCGGGCCGACGTGGCCCCCGAGCTGGAGCGGGCGCTCGAGAACGTGGACAAGGGCGAGGAGCAGGCGCAACTCGCCAAGCAGGACATGGTGGGGGCCAACCTGCGGCTGGTGGTCTCCATCGCCAAGAAGTACATGAACCGCGGCATGCATTTCCTGGATCTGATCCAGGAGGGCAACATCGGCCTGATGAAGGCGGTGGACAAATTCGAATACCGGCGCGGGTACAAATTCTCGACCTACGCGACCTGGTGGATCCGGCAGGCGATCACCCGGGCGATCGCCGACCAGGCGCGCACCATCCGCATTCCGGTGCACATGCACGAGACCATCAACAAGCTGCACCGGACCCAGCGCAGTCTGGTTCAGGAGATGGGGCGCGAGCCCCGGCAGGATGAAATCGCGGAACGCATGGGGATGAACGCCGAAAAGGTCCGCAAGGTGATGACCATCGCGAACGAACCGCTCTCGCTCGAGACCCCGATCGGGGAGGAGGACGACAGCCATCTGGGCGATTTCATCAAGGACCCAAACGCCAAGTCGCCCCAGGATGTCGTCGCCCAGAAGAACCTCGAGGAAACCTGCGAGGCGGTGCTGAAAACGCTGACGCCCCGCGAGGAAGCGGTTATCGCCAGCCGGTTCGGCCTCAACAACCAGGACGAGAAGACCCTCGAGGAGGTCGGCAAGGCGTTCCGGGTGACCCGGGAGCGCATCCGGCAGATCGAAACCAAGGCCATTCGAAAACTGCGGCACCGGGCGCGGGCCCGGAAGCTGCGGCAGTTCGCCGACGGCTACTGACCGTGCTCCGCGAGTTCCGGCGCCAGGGGCCCATAGCTCAGCGGTCAGAGCGGCCGGCTCATAACCGGTTGGTCCCAGGTTCAAATCCTGGTGGGCCCACTCCCGGCGACCGCCCGGTTCGTTTCCCGGTTCGCTGAACGATGCTCCCCGAGCTGCGCGCTCTCAAGGAGGTGCAGCTTCTGGATATGACGATCGGCGACCTGAACCGGCGGCTCGCCGGAGCGCCCGCCGAGCTCGAGGCGGTGGACCGGGACATCGAGGCGGAGCGGCAGCGGCTCAAGGCGGCGGAAGAGGCGGTCGGGGAGAACGGCCGCGCCCGGCGCAAGGCGGAGGGCGAGCTGCAAGAGGCCGAGGGGCACGTCGAGAAATACCAGGACCAGTTGCTGGCGGCCGGTTCGAACGTCGAGTACTCCAGCCTCCTGAAGCAGATCGCCGCCACCCGGGAGAAGATCGGCGCGATCGAGGAGCGAATCATCCTGCTGATGGATGACGGGGACCGGCTCGACGAGGAATGCGTCCGGGCGCGGAAGGTCTTCGCCGAAGCGGAGACCCGGCTGAACGCCGGCAAGGAGTCCATCCGGACCGAGTCCGGCAGGCGGGAACGGGAGCGGGACGCGCTGGTGGAGAAGCGGAACCGGACGGTTGGCGAGGTCCGCCCCGATCTCGTCGAGCAGTACGAACGCATCCGCCGGGTCCGTCACGGACTCGCGGTGGCCCGGGTGCGGGAGAGCCGCTGCGTCGCCTGCAACGTGGCGCTCCGCCCGCAGATGTACGAGGAAGTGCGGGTCGGCGGGAGCATCCTGCATTGCGAGTCCTGCGGACGCATCCTCTTTTTCGAGCCCGAGTGAGCAAGCTCCTTTCCCGCCGCGCCGAACGGCGGCTCGCCGGGGAAACCCGCATCGACGACGACGGCCCCGCCGGATCCTCCGGCGGCGCCCTCCGGGTCGCGGTGGGATACCCGAACCGCTACGCCCTGGGCATGTCCAACGTGGGCTTCCAGGCGGCGCACCGGTTCTGGTCCTGCCTCCCCGACACCACCGCCGAGCGGTTCTTCCTCCCCGATCCGGTGGAGATGGGCGAATACCGGCGCACCGGCCTGCCGCTCCGGACCCTGGAGAGCGGCAGCCCGCTGCGGGGCTTCCACGCGGTGGCGTTTTCGATCACCTTCGAGCCGGACGCGGTGCATCTGGTGCGGATGCTCCAGCTCGCCGGCATCCCGCCGCTCGCCCGCGACCGCTCCGACCGGGATCCGCTGGTGGTCGCCGGCGGCCCGATCACCTTCCTGAACCCGGAGCCGCTGGCGGATTTCGTCGACGTGTTCGCCATCGGCGAGGCGGAGGCCCTGCTCCCCGTCCTCACCGAACATCTGCGCCGGGGCGGACGGCGGGAGCAGCAGGCCGGGCTGGCGGCGGAGCCGGGGTTCTACGTCCCGGCGACCCACCAGGTGGAGTACGACGACGTCGGCCGGGTGAAGCGGCGGATCGCCCGGGGCGCGCCCCGGATCGTGCGGGCGAAGATGGGCAAGGACGCCCGCTTCCCGCCGCCGGCCACCTTCATCCTGACCCGCGACACCGAGATGTCGGGGAAGTTCCTGGTCGAGGTCTCGCGGGGGTGCCCGACCCTCTGCCGCTTCTGCTGGGCCGGCTACAACTACCTGCCCAAGCGCTCCTTCGAGGTGGAACGGCTGCTCGCGCTCGCCCGTTCGGCGCGGAAACACACCGACCGGATCGGGCTGGTCTCTACCGCGGTGGGCGCCCACCGCGAAATCGGTCCGCTGGTCGCCGCCCTCCGGGACATGGGGTTCCGGATCAGCGTCTCCTCGGTGCGGTTCGAGGACGTGCGCGACGAGTTCGTGCGGCCGCTCGCCGAAAGCGGCGAACGCACCCTGGCGATCGCCCCCGAAGTGGGGACCGACAAGCTGCGGATCGCCATCCACAAGCGGGTCCGCAACGCCGAGATCCTCGACAAGGTGGACATCCTGCTGGACTCCGGCGCGATGAACCTGAAGCTCTACCTGATGATCGGACTGCCCGGGGAGACCGACGAGGATGTGGCGGCCATCGCGCCGCTGGTCCGCAGCATCCGCGACCGGGTGGCCGCGCGGCGGCGGGGCGGACGCGCCATCGCCAGCGTGAATCCGTTCATCCCCAAGCCGGGAACGCCATTCCAGTGGAACCCGATGGCGCCGCTCCCGGTTCTGAACGCCCGCATGCGCCGCCTCCAGAAGGAGCTCGGCGGCATCCCCGGAGTCGAGGCGCACTGCAAGTCGCCGCGCCTCGAGCGCCTCCAGGCGCTGCTCTCGGTGGGGGATCGCCGGCTGGCGCCGGCGCTGCTCGCGCTGGCCCAGGGCCGCCGCCTCCGCGAAGCGATGGCGGAGGCAGGCCTCCACCCCGACTTCTACCTGCGCCGGGAACGGGGCCGCGACGAGATCCTGCCGTGGAGCTTCCTCGACAACGGGATGAAGGAGCGCCTGCTCCAGGACCAGGCCGACCGCGCCATCCGGCTGGTCGCGTAATCCATCCCGTTCTCACCGGAGCGGGCGGGCGAGGATCGCCCAGTTCCGCCCGGCGCCGGGGCCGTCGCGCCGGTAGGAGTGGAACCCGCCGGGGCCGCAGCGGGTGCAACGCGCCGCCGCGTGGATGTTGCGGGCGCGGAGCCCCGCATCCAGAAGCTGCTCGCGGTTGGCGCGGATCAGGTCGAGATGGAGGCGACCGCTCGTCGGGTTCCGCCCCGCCTCCGGAACCCGCCGCCCGCGCTCCCGAAAGGCGTCGGGGACTTCGGGTCCCACCTCGAAGCAGCAGGCGCCGATCGCCGGGCCGATCGCCGCGAGGAACGAGGCGGCGGCGTCCCCGGACTCCCCGACGAGCGCGGCGACCGTCCGTTCGCCCACCCCGGCCGCGGTTCCGCGCCAGCCGGCGTGCGCGGCGGCCGCCAGCCCGGACTCCGGAGCGTGCAGGAGGATCGGGACGCAGTCCGCCGATGCGATCGCAAGAGCCTCGCCCGGCGTCCGGAGCACCGCGCCGTCGGCGGGCGGGCCGTCGGAATCCGGGGCGGAATCCGGAAGCATCCGGACCGCGTTTCCGTGCGCCTGGCGCAAGGTATGGACCCTGGCGACGCCGAGCCCCCTTCCGAGCGCCGCCAAATCGCCAGCGGCGGCGAAGGCGTGCGGCGCGGGGAGCCCCTTGGCGGCCAGCGCTTCCAGCCCGCCGGCGAGCCGGAGGACGCGGAACCCCGCAGGCGGCGCGATGGTCAGGAGGACGATGGGTTGCGCATGAACGGCGGGGTGGAGAGGTCGCCCCAGCGATCCTCGAAGTCGCCGTATTCGGCGGAATCGCCCACCGCCCGCGCCGCCGGACGGGCGGGCGCTTCCTGCTGCGGGGGGGGATCGGAGGCGGCCGCCCGCACGTTGAGCTTCGGGACGTTCAGCTGCTGGGGCGTCGCTCCGTTGCGGCTGCGGTTCGGAAACCCGGTGGCCACCACCGTGACCTTGATCCGCCCGCCGTCGTCCCCCTCGTCGAGCTGGGGGTCCACCGCGGTTCCGAGCAGGATGGTGTCGCCCGGCCCGCCGGCGCCGCCGGTGAGGTTCTCCGAAGCCACCGCCGCCCGGACGATGTCCACCGCATGCTTCATCTCGGTCAGCGACAGGGATTCCCCGCCGGTCACGTTAATCAGGATGCTGGTGGCGCCGCGGATCGAGGTGTCCTCCAGAAGCGGCGAGGAGATGGCGGCCTGGGTGGCCTCCTCCACCCGCCTGGACCCGGACGCCACTCCGATTCCCATCACCGCGTCGCCCCGCGCCTTCATCGCGGTGCGCACATCGGCGAAATCGAGGTTGATCTCCCCCGGCGTCTGGATGAGATCGGAAATGCCCTGCACCGCCTGCCGCACCACATCGTCGGCGTCGCGGAAGGCGTCGCGGATCGGCTTGTCGCCGTAGACCTCGACCACCCGGTCATTCGGCACGCAGATCAGGGTGTCCACATACTCCCGGAGCTCGCGGATGCCCTCCTCGGCGGTCTCCTGGCGGCGACGCCCCTCGACGCCGAACGGCCGGGTCACCACCGCGACGCAAAGCGCGCTGGTCTCCTGGGCGACGCAGGCCACCACCGGGCCGGCGCCGGTGCCGGTGCCGCCCCCGGCCCCCAGCGTGACGAAGACCATGTCCGCGCCCTTGAGGGCGTCGACCAGCGTGTCCATGTCGTCGGTGGCGGCGAGCCGGCCCTGCTCCGGATCGCCGCCGCAACCCAGACCGCCGGTCCGCTCCAGCCCCAGCTGGAGCCGGGTGGGCGCCTGCGACCGCTCCAGAACCTGGGCGTCGGTATTGGCGACGATGAACTCGACCCCGCCGATCCCGGCGTCGATCATCCGCTCGACGGAGTTTCCGCCGCCGCCGCCGACCCCGATCACCTTGATGACCGCCTTGGCGGGACCCCGGGGCAGGGAGCGCCGCTCGGCGGACTGGGAAGCCGCGGCGTTCGGCCTGGCGGGTTTCCGGGGAGGCGGCCGCTCGGCAGGGGAGGCGGCGGGCGCCGGTTCATCCGCGAACAGGATCATGGGACGTCTCCGTTGAGGGGAACTGGGGGAAAGTGTAGGCGGAGCGGAGGAAGGGTCATCCCGCCCTCCAGAGCCGGCCCGCCACCCGGCGGACCTCCTCGCCCACCGAACGCACGAGGCGCGGGACGATGCCGGCCGGTTCGGCCCGGGCGGCGGCGCGGGCGTCCTTCTTCGCCCCGAGTCGGCACAGGCCGACCGCAGCCGCGAACTGGGCGTGATCCACCCGGTCGGCGAGCCCGGTCACATTCCGGGGGCCGCGCCGCTCCACCGCGGCGCCGAACACCAGGCGCACCACTTCGTCCAGGGCGGCGAGATTGGCGCCGCCGCCCGAGATCACGATGCGCCCCGGCATCCGCTCCAGCCACTTCCGAAGGTTGTCCCGGAGGAGGGTCATGTCGCTTTCCGCCCGCGCCTGGAGGATCCGCGCGAGGATGCGCCGCTTGAAGAGATGCGGAGCGCCGGACCCGGCGATGGAAAGCTCGAAGGTCTCGTCCTCGGACACCGCTCCGAACAGGGCGTGGCCGAAGCGGCGCTTGGCCTCCTCGGCGGAGGCGAACGGGGTCTGGAGACCCAGCGAGACGTCGCGGGTGTAGGCGCTCCCGCCGGTCGGCATCACATCCGACCACCACACCGCCCCGGCGCGGACCACCGCAAGGCCGGTGTTGGCCGCCCCGATGTCCATCAGCAGGAATTCGTCGGTGTTCTCCTCCGGCTCGAACACCCCTTCAGCGGTGGCGAACGACGAGAGCGCCATCCCGCGCACCGAAACCCCGGCGGTGTTCACCGCCTTCTCGACCCGCCGGAGCACATCCCTGGGGCAGGACACCAGGTGCACGAACGCCTGGATGCGCTCGCCGCTCCACCCGGTCGGATCCCGGGCGCCGTCGAGGTCGTCGACCCAGTACTCCTGGGGAAGGGCGTGGAGAAGCTCGTAGGGCTCGCAAAGCCAGGTCTCGCGTCCGGGCTGCGGAATGGCGCTCCGCACCGCCCGTTCGACATCGCGGTCGGTGATCGTCTCCGACTGCACCCGGACCTCGCCGGACGAATTGATGCTGCGCCGGTTCCGGGCGCCGATGCTCACCCAGGCCTCGCCGACCTCCACTCCGGCGGACTGCTCCAGCTCCTCCATCGCGCGGCGGATCGAGTCGGAGGCGGCTTCCGGCCGCACCACCCCGCCGTCCTGCATGCCCTGGGCCTTCGCCTGACCGACCGCAAGAATCTCCAACCGGGTCGAGCCCTCCGGCTCCCCCGGATGCACCCGGGCGAGCACCGCGCGCACGCTCTCGCTCCCGATGTCCAGGCCGCACTGCCAATCCTTGCGTTTCACGGGTTTTCTCCTCCTTCTTCTTCGGTTTGGGGGAACGGCGGGGTCCGGCGCACCAGCAGCCGGTCGCCGACGCGGGCGTCCACCCGGGAAAGGTCGGGCCAGCGTTCCAGCAGAGCCGGAAGGTGGCGGAACGCCGCCTCGAGGCCTTCCTCGAAGCGTTCGGCGACGACCAGAATCCGCACTGGACGCCGCCGGTGGGTGACGACGACGCGCAACGGCCCCGCCCTGGCGTCCAGTTCGGACACGAACCGATCCAGGTCGGGACGGGTCAGCAGGATGGCGGCGAGGCGGGCGGCGAGCCGTGCGCATTCGGGGAATTCGGGTCCTCCAGGGGGTTCGCCACACCGGACGACCGGAAGGTCGGTATCTCCGGCCCGGGCGAAGTCCGCCGGGGACGCCGGCCCCAGCACCGTCCCGTCGCCGCCCAGCGCCAGCGGCGGCGCGGTGGGAAGCAGCGCCACCGCCTGCTTTTCCCGAGCCACGACTTCCGGCGGGCCGAGCAGCGGGCGGCGCACCCGTCCGCGCGCCAGCAGTCCGGTGGCTTCCAGGCGTTCGTGGGCGTCCTGGGCGCCTCCCGGGAATCCGGGCGCGGCGATCGCGCGCTGGAGGCGCCCGGCGCCGGCGACTTCGAGTTGGGGAGGGCCAGCGCCCCCGACCAGGCGCGCGGTCACGATGCCCAGAAGGAACACGAACGGAAGGCTGCCGGCGAGGAGCCACGCCGCCTTGGCGACCGGATTGCCGGCCGGGGGCGGCGGCAGCAGCAGGCCCGCGCGCCGGCGCCCCTGCGCCTCGAGCACGCGCTCCAGCTCCGGGGGAGGGCCGGAGGAATCAGGACGCCGCGGCAAGGAGCCTCTCCTTCAGCAGGTCGGGAAGCCGGGTGATGCTCCCGGCGCCCAGGGTCAGGACCACATCCCCCGGCCGCGCCCGGCTGGCGAGATGGGCCACGATCTCCTCGTGGGTCCGGAAGTGCCGCACATCGGCATGCCCCGCCTCCCGGATGCCCCGGGCCAGCCCGGCGCCGTCGATTCCCGGAATCGGATCCTCCCCGGCGGGGTGCACTTCGGTGACCACGACCGCGTCCGCCTGGTCGAACGCCCGGGCGAAATCCTGGGCCAAATCCCGCGCCCGGCTGTACCGATGGGGTTCGAAGACCGCGATCGTGCGGGTCGCATACGCCGACTTCGCCGCTTCGAGGGTGGCCCGGATCTCGTTCGGATGGTGGGCGTAGTCGTCCACGATCCGCACGCCGGCGGCCACCGCGCGCAGGTCGAAGCGGCGATCCACCCCGGAGAACGCCTCGAGGCCCTTCCGCACCGACCGCGCCGGAATGCCGAGCTCCAGGCCGATCGCCGCCGCCGCCAGCGCGTTCCGCACCGTCACCAGGCCGGGCCTGCAGAGCGTCACCGGACCGGCGGCGCCGCCCCGGATCCGAAGCTGGAAACGCGCCCCGTTCGCGTCCGATTCGATCTCGCTCGCCGAGATGTCCGCCTCCGGGGAGAGGCCGTACAGGACGAAGCGGCGCCGCACCCGGGGCAGCAGCGCCGCCAGGTTCGGGTCGTCGGCGGAAAGCGCCACGCACCCGTAGAACGGAACCTTGTTGGCGAATTGGAGGAAGGACTCGCGAAGGTCGTCCATGTCGGCGTAGGCGTCCAGGTGCTCCCGGTCGATGCCGGTGATCGCGGCGACCACCGGCAGAAGGCCGAGGAAGCTGCGGTCCGATTCGTCGGCCTCCGCCACCAGAATCTCCGAGTCGCCGAGCCGGGCGCCGCCGCCGAGCCGGGCCACCCGGCCGCCGATCACCACCGTGGGATCGAGACCGGCGTGCTCCAAAAGGGCGGCGATCATCGAAGTGGTGGTCGTTTTCCCGTGCGATCCGGCCACCGCGATCGCGAACTTCATCCGCATCAGCTCGGCCAGCATCTCGGCCCGCGGGATGATCGGAAGCTGGCGTTCGGCGGCGGCGGCCACTTCGGGGTTCGCGGCGCCGATGGCGGAGGAGACCACCACCACGTCGGCGTCCCGGACGTGCTTCGCCGCGTGGCCCTCGAAGACGACGGCGCCCAGGTCGGCGAGCCGGTGCGCGCTCTCCCCGAAGCGGATGTCCGAACCGGTCACCCGGTAGCCCAGGCTCAGCAGCACCTCGGCCAGACCGCTCATCCCGACGCCGCCGATGCCGACGAAATGCACCCGGGTGCGCTGCGAAAACAGCAGCCCGCGCGGTTCGCCGGGGCGGGGGGCGAAGTTTCCGGTCATGCGACGGCGCTCAACGCGACCAGCTGATCGGCGAGGGTTTCTGCCGGACGCTCCCCGGCCAGCAACCGGGCGGCGGCGGACATCCGACGCCGTCGCGCCGGGTCGGCGGCGAGCGCCCGCAAGACGCCGGCGAACTCCTCCCCGGACACATCTTCCGGAAGCGCCGCGGCCGCGCCCGCCGCCTCGAGCGCTTCGGCGTTTTGCCGCTGGTGGGCGCCCGCCACCGGCGCCGGAATCAGGATCGCCGGCCGGCCGGTGACCGCAAGCTCGGCGCAGGTGATCGCCCCGGCCCGGCCGACGACCAGGTCGGCCCCGGCGAACGCAGCCGCCATGTCGTCGAGGAACGGGACGACCCGGGCCTCGAGGCCGTGCTTCCGGTACGCCTCCCGCACCGCATCGGCTTCGGCGGCCCCGGTCTGGTGGGTGATGCGAAGGCGCGGCCTGGCGTCCGTCAGAAACGGCAACGCCTCCCGCACGATGCGGTTGAGCCGCGAAGCGCCCTGGCTCCCGCCGGTGAACAGCGCCCCGACCTCGTCGTCCCGGCCGGGCGGGGCGGGGACGTCCGCGAATTCGGGCCGCACCGGAATTCCCGAGACGAACGCCGAACGTCCGGGGAAATGCCGCCGCGAGCTGTCCCAGGCCACCGCGATGCGGGTCGCGAACCGGGCGCTCCAGCGGGTGGCGAGTCCGGGTTCGGCGTTCGGCTCCAGAAGCAGCGACGGAACGCCGGCCAGCCGGCCGGAAAGCGCCGCCACTCCCGACACCGCGCCCCCGGTTCCGAAGATCGCATGGGGGCGGAACTTCCGAATCAGGCGGATCATGCCCGCCATCCCGACGACCAGCCGCGGCAGGGCGCGGAGCAGGGCGCCCGCCCGACGCCCGCGAAGCGCCGGAATCTCGACCAGCGTCAGCCCGAAGCCCGCCTGGGGGACGAGCCGCGACTCCATGCCGCGGGACGTCCCCACGAAGCGGATCCGGCTCGCGCCCCGCGCCTGCGCGGCGCGGGCGACCGCGAGGCCGGGGAACACGTGGCCACCGGTGCCCGACGCGGCGAAGAGAAGGCGGCGCTCGCTGGTCATGCGGTGTTTCATGCGGCCTCCTGGGAGACCGAGAGCACGAGGCCGGAAGCGGCGAGCGCGCTCACCAGGGCGGAGCCTCCCGCGGAAATGAAGGGCAGCGGAAGGCCGGTGGTGGGCAGCAGGCCGACGGTGACGCTGATGTGGAGGAACGCCTGGAGGCCGACCGCCAGCACCGCGCCGGCGCCCACCAGCATCCCGAACGAATCGGGAGACCGCATCGCGATCATGAGGCCCCGCGCCGCCCACGCGCCGAAGGCGAGCACCACCAGCGAGGCGCCGAGGAAGCCGAACTCCTCGCCGATCACCGAGAAGATGAAATCGGCGTGCGGCACCGGAAGGTAGAGCATCTTCTGCTCGCTCCCGGTGAAGCCGACGCCCGAAACCCCGCCGACGCCCAGGGCGATGAGCGACTGGATCAGCTGGAACCCGTCGCCCAGCGGATCCTTGAAGGGGTCGAGGAACGTGAGGATGCGCCGAACCCGGTACCCGTCGGCCAGCACCCCCAGGGCGAACAGGCTGGCGCACGCCGCGCCCAGAAGCGCGAGATGCCGGAAGCGGGCGCCGCCGATTCCCAGGACGGCCGCGCCGATCAGCGCCAGCAGGGTCGCGGCGCCCAGATCGCGCTGCAAGAACACCAGCCATCCCAGCGCGCCGATGGTCAGAAGCGGCATCAGCAGGCCGCGCAGCCGGTCGGGCGCCCGCGTCGCCATCTGGTGCGCCAGAATCAGAACCAGCGCCACCTTCACGAATTCGGAGGGCTGCGCCGAGAATCCCCCGATCCGCAGCCAGCGGGAGGTGTTGTTCAGCGGAGCGGACAGGTGCGTCGCGGTGAGCGCCAGAAGACTCAGACCGACGAGGACCGCCATGACCTGCGGGCGGTTGAAGCGCCGATAGTCGAACCGGGCCAGGACCATCATCAGGCCGACGCCGAAAACGGCCCAGAGCGCCTGCCGCAGCACGAACCAGGAGGGTTCGCGTCCGCTGGCTTCGGCGACGAAGGCCGAAGCGCTGAAGAGCATGGCGAGCCCGAAGCACACCAGCGCCACCGTGAGTCCGAAGAACACCGGATCGGGGGCGACCGAGCGCGCTCTCATGGCGCCTTCCCCGAGAAGCGGGCGGCGAGGGCGCGGAACCGCTCGCCCCGGTCGCGGTAATCGCGGAAGTCGTCGAAGCTGGAACAGCCGGGGGACAAAAGCGCCACGTCGCCGGGCGCCGCCTCGGCATGCGCCCTTGCGACAGCCTCGTCCAGGGACGCCGCCGGGGACACCGGAACCGACGCGGCCAGCTCCCGGACGATCCGGTCCCGGGAGGCGCCGATGGCGTGGATGCGGACCACCGCGCCCAAGTCGCCGTCCAGATCGGAAAAGCGGCCTCCCTTGAGGATGCCGCCCAGGATGAGCCGCACCGGCGGATTCCCGCGCTCTTGAAGCGCCCGGAGCGCGGCCCGGACAGCCAGCAGGCTGGTGGCGCGCGAATCGTTCACGAAACGTACGCCGCCAGCGGTCGGCGGCAGCTCCTCGAGCGCATGGGGCAACCCGGCGAACCCGGCGGCCGCCGCCTCGATCGAGGCGCGCGAAACCCCGACCAGGGACGCGGCGGCCGCCGCCGCCGCCAGGTTTCGCTCCTGGTGCGGTCCGGCCAGCGTCATCCCCGACAGATCGGCCAGAACCCGCTCCCCGGAAGCGCCCCGGCGCAACACCAGACGCCTGTCGGCGAAGACGACTTCCGGTTCCGAGGCGCCGGGCGGTCCCCCGAAGGGCAGGAGCGATGCGCCGGTCGTCTCGACCGCCGACCGGGCCAGCGTGGACGCCACCGGATCCGCCGCGTCAAACACCGCATGGTCTCCCGGCTGCTGGGCCGCGAGGATGCGGCTCTTGGAATGGTGGTAGTGGGCGCGATCCGGGTGCCAGTCCAGATGATCCTCGGCGATCGCCAGCAGCGCCGCGATGCCGGCGCGGAACCGCCGGACCGAAGCCAGCTGGAAGCTCGACGCCTCGACCACCGCCACGCAGGAGGGCGGAAAGGCGCCGGCGAGCGCGGTGAGCGGCGCCCCCAGGTTCCCGACCGCCCGCGCGTCGATCCCGTGGTGGCGAAGCGCCGCCGCCAGCAGGGTCACGGTGCTGGATTTGCCCTTGGTTCCGGTCACCGCGAGGATCCGATCCGCCGGCTCGCCGAGCGCCCGGTATCCGAGCTCCATCTCCCCCCACACCGGAACCCGGCGCTCCCGCGCGGCGCGGAGGATCGGCGCCGAGGGAGGCGCGCCCGGGCTCGCGATCACCAGCGCCGGGTCGTCCGGCAGGGTCCGGGAATCCTCCCCGGTCCGCAGGCGGACTCCCAGGTCCCGGAGCGCCGGCGCGTTCCCGAGCTCGGCTTCCGGCCGGACGTCGACCACCGTGACCTCGCGTCCCGCCGCCGTCAGGAACCGCGCCGCCGCCAGGCCGCTGACCCCCGCCCCCAGCACCAGAATCCGGGGGCCGGGCAGCCAGTCGCGCGGAGTGGGCATCGGTCATCGCAACTTGAGGGTGGTGAGGGTGGCCAGGGCGCACAGCAGCGCAACGATCCAGAAGCGGACGCTGATCTGCGACTCCTTCCAGCCGGCGAGCTCGAAGTGGTGGTGGATGGGCGCCATGCGGAACACCCGGCGACCGGTCAGCTTGAAGCTCGCGACCTGCAAGAGCACCGAGGCGGCCTCGATGACGAACACTCCGCCGACCAGCACCAGCAGCGCTTCCTGGCGGATCAGCACCGCCTGGATGCCGACCGCGGCGCCGAGCGCGAGCGAACCCACATCGCCCATGAAGACCTGGGCGGGATGGGCGTTGAACCAGAGGAACCCGAGCGCCGCGCCGACCACGGCCCCTCCGAAGACGGTGACCTCGGAGACGCCGGCGACGTGCACGATGTCCAGGTAGGAGGAGAACTCCGCATGCCCCGACAGGTAGGCGAGCGCCGCGAAGGCGGCGGCCGCCACCACCACGCACCCGGACGCGAGTCCGTCGAGGCCGTCGGTCAGGTTCACCGCGTTGGAGGACGCGACCAGCACCAGCGCCGCCGCCGGCGCGAGCGCCCACCCCAGCTCGGGCTGGAACGCCTTGTAGAAGGGAACCACCACCTGGGTGGTGAACGAGCCGGCCTCGGCGCACCAGAGGAGGAACAGGCCGGTCAGCGCGCCGATCGCCGCCTGCGCCAGGAATTTGGGGAGAATTCGCAACCCGCCCCGCCCGGTGAGCTTCCGGTAGTCATCGAAAAAGCCCAGCGCCGCATAGCCGAGCGTGGCGAAGATCGCAGCCTGGATCAGCTCGTTTCCGAGGTCCGCCCACAGGACGGCGCCGACCAGGATCGAGCCGACGATCAGCACGCCGCCCATGGTCGGCGTGCCGGCCTTCGCCTGATGCTCCCTGGGGCCGTCGCTCCGGATCCGCTCGCCGACCTGGAAGCACCGGAGCCCGCGGATCAGCCACGGTCCCAGCCCCAGCGACAGCAGGAGCGCGGTCACGGTGGCGGCGGCGGTGCGCACCGTCACATAGCGGAACACGTTGAACGCCCCCACCTGGTCGGCGAGTCCGTAGAGCAGATCGGCGAGCATCAGGCGTCCGCCTTCAGGCGCTCGAGCGCCCGTTCGAGTCCCACCGCCCGGGACGCCTTGAAGAGGACCAGGTCGCCCTCCCGGATGGCGCCGGACACCGCCTCCGCCACCTCCTCGAGGGTCTCGAACGCCTCCGCCGGAACCCCGGCCCGGCCGGCCGCCTGGGCGATCCTCCGTCCCAGGGCGCCCACTCCGAGGACCCGGTCCAGACCGGCTTCGGCGGCGCAGACGCCGCACTCCGCGTGGAGATCGGCGCTCTGGTCGCCCAGCTCGCGCATGGCGCCGGCCACCAGAATCCGGCGGCGAGCCGGCGTTTCGGCGAGGTCGGCGATGGCGGCGCGAAGCCCCGCCGGGCTGGAGTTGTAGGTCTCGTCGATGGCGACGGCGCCGCCGGCGAGCGGAACCCGCGCACCCCGGCCGGGGAGCGGCGCCAGGGAGGCGACCCCGGCGGCCGCCCGGTCGAGCGGAACCCCCATCGCCACCGCCGCGGCCAGGCCGCCCAGAACATTCCGGGCGTTGTGCGCGCCGGAAAGTCCGCAGCGGACCGTCTGCCAGTCGCCGCCGAAGGCGCGCGCTTCGAACCGCAGCCCGTTCTCCGTCCTCGCGTAGCCCCGCCCGCCGATGTCCGCGCCCTCCTCCCGGAACCCGAAGGTGATGCGGTGTCCGGGAAACCGGTCGGCCTGGGCAAGAATCCGGTCCTCGTCGACGGCGATCAGCGCGGTGGCGTCCGGGGGCAGCGCCTCGAACAGCTCGCCCTTGGCGGCGGCCACGCCGTCGACGCTCCCGCCGACCCCTTCCAGATGCGCCGGCTCGACCGCGGTGATCAGCCCGCAGTCGGGAACCACGATGCCGGCGAGGTCGCGGATCTCTCCCGGCGCCGACATGGCGAGCTCCATCACCCAGATGTCCTGGTCTCCGGCGGCGAGGATCGAGAGCGGCACGCCGAGGTGGTTGTTCCAGTTGCCCGGGCTCGAAAACACCGTCCGGGAGGCGCCGATCGCCCGCGCCGCCGCCTCCCGGGTCGTCGTCTTGCCGACGCTTCCGGTGATGGCCACCACTTCCGGCCCCTGCTCGAGCCGCAGGCAGCGCGCCAGCGCGGCGAGCGCGGCGATGGTGTCCTCCACCCGGATGAGGCCCTTCGACGCATGGGGCGCGCCCCGTTCCACCACCGCGCCCGCCGCGCCCGCCTCGAGGGCGGCGGGCGCGAACCGGGCGCCGTCGCGCCGGCCCCGGATCGCGAAGAAGAGCTGCCCGGGACGCACGGCGCGGCTGTCGATGGAAGCCCCGTCGCACGCGAAGTCCGGCCCGACCAGCTCCCCCTTCATGGCGAGCGCCGCCTGCCGGGCGGAAAACTTCACGGTCCGCTCCCCAGGGCGCCGCGGACGAGTTCGCGGTCGTCGCAGCGGACCCTTCCGCTCCCGGTGTGCTGGCGCGACTCGGCGCCGCGTCCGGCGACCAGCACGACGTCCCCGGGCTCCGCCCCGCCCACCGCGCGCCGGATGGCGCGCCCCCGGTCCGGCTCGCAGGCGGTCACCGAGCCGGCGCGTTCCGCCTCCGCCCCCTCGCGGATGGCGGCGAGAATTCGCTCCGGGTCCTCGCTTCGGGAATTGTCCTCGGTGAGCACCACCCGGTCGGCCCGGCGCGCCGCGATCCGGCCCATCGGGCCGCGCTTTCCGGGATCCCGGTCGCCGCCGCAGCCGAACACCACCCAGAGCCGGCCTCCGTCGACCAGGCCGCGGGCCGCTTGAAGCGCCTGATCCAGGGCGTCCGGGGTGTGCGCGAAGTCCACCAGCACCAGGGGGTCTTCGGACACCTTCTCCATGCGGCCGGGGGGCGGGGCCGCCTCCGAAAGCGCTTCGGTGATGTCTTCGGGGGGGAATTCCATCCCGAAAAGCGCGGTCCAGGCGGCCGCCAGATTGCGCGCGGCGAAGGCGCCGGGCATGGCGGAGCGGATCCGCTGTTCCCCGGCCGGCGTCCCCAGGCGCACTTCCTCCCCGGAACCGGTTCCGAGGATGCGCACATGGGCGGTCGGAGCGGCGCCGAAAGTCGAAATCACGATGTCCGACCGGCGCGCCGCGATCTCCCGCTCCATCCGGACCCCGCCCGGATTGTCGATTCCGATCCCCGCGGTTCCGCCGCCGCGCAGATGCTCGGTGAAGAGCAGCCGCTTCGCCTGGTGGTACGCCTCGAGGTCGCCGTGGTAGTCGAGATGGTCGGGCGTCAAATTCGTGAAGACCGCCGCCCGGAAGAACACCCCCTGGAGGCGCCCCTGGTGGAGGCCGTGCGACGAACACTCGACAGCGCCGAACCGGCACCCGCGGCGGCGCGCCTGGTCGAGCAGGGCCTGGAGCGCGACGGGCGAGCCGGTGGTCAGCCCGGCCTCCCCGCGGACCTTGAAGTCGGCGGTTCGGAGGCGGGTTCCGAGCGTTCCGGTCAGCAGGCTGGCGCCGGTGAGCCGGAAGAAGGCGGCGTCCAGCAGCCAGCAGGTCGTGGTCTTCCCGTTGGTTCCGGTCACTCCGGCGAGCGCGACCGCATCCGAGGGATCCCCGTGGAACACCGCCGCCACCGAGCCGAGCGATCTCCGGGTGTCCTTGACCCGGACCCACGGGACGGCGACGCCCTCCGGCGCGCGCTCCACCAGGACGGCGGCGGCGCCGGCGCGGACCGCATCCGGGATGAAGTCATGTCCGTCATGGCCGGCGCCCCGGATCGCCACGAAGAGATCGCCCGGCCGGACCGCCCTCGAATCGCTGGCGATGCCGGAAACCATGGCGTCGGCGGCGCCCGGCGCGAGGTCCGGCCACTCCCCGGAGACGATCACGCCGAGCCGGCGCGGGATCGGTGCGGGGTTCATGGTTCGGATGTCCCCCCCTTCACGAACCGGGCGACCCGGTCGCGCAGCGACGTCCGGTCGGCGACCCGGGCGATGGACGCATCCCGTTCGTTCCCGACGCGGGCCGCGATCCGTTCGGCGTCGCTCCCGGGCAGGCGGTAGCGCCAGAGCGTCCGGGCCGCGATCCTCCCGAACACCTGGGCCGCGAATGCGGCGCTGTGCCGGGGTTTTTCCGCGTCGAGGATCACCACCGCGGTGAACCGCGGGGCGCCGGCCGGCGCGAATCCGGCGAACGAGGACGCGAACTCGGTTTTCGAGTATCCGCCGGACGCCGCCTTCTGGGCGGTTCCGGTCTTTCCGGCGATCCGAAATCCGGGCGCAGCCGCCGCGCCGCCGGTTCCGTCCGCGACGACCCGCTCCATCAGGGTCCGCATCCGGGCGGCGGTCGCCTCGCTGACGACCCGCTCGCCGGGCGCCGCCGCCGCCTCCACCGGAACCCCGCCGACCGACCGCACCAGCCGGAGCGGAACCCGGACGCCGCCGTTCGCCAGAACGTTCGTCGCCTGGACCATCTGCGCCGGGGTCACCGCGATCCCCTGGCCGAAGGACACCGTCGCCAGCCGGATGGGGCGCCACCGCCGGGGCACGATCCCCCGACTCTCCCCCTTGATGCCGATGCCGGTCGGGCGGCCGAAGCCGAAACGCTCGATGTAGCTGTGGAACCGATCCGGTCCGAGGCGCTGCGCCAACCGGAGCGTCCCGATGTTGGAGGAATGGGCGAACGCCTCTTCCAGGGTCAGGACGCCGAGCGGCTTCCAGTCGTGGATGGTGCGGCGGCCGACGGAAGTCGAGCCTTCGCCGGTGTCGAACTCCTCCCGTTCGTAGGTCAAGCCCTCGTTCAGCGCGGCGGCGAAGGCGACCAGCTTGAACACCGAACCCGGCTCCCAGGGCGTGGAGATCGCGCGGTTCGCACGGTTCCGGGCCGGATACTTCTGGTAGCGCTCCGGCTCGAAGAACGGGACGTGCGCCATGCCGAGGATGTCCCCGGTCCGGGTCTCCACGAGGATGGCGACGCCCCCGGAGGCGCCGATTTCCTCCACCCCGCGCGCCAGCTCCTCCTCGAGGATGGTCTGCACCCGGAGGTCGAGCGTGAGCTGGACATCCTGTCCGGGCCGGGGCTGTTTCTCGATCCGGCTGCGGTGGCTCTCCCGGCGGCCGTTGATGGCGAACAGCAGGGTTCCCGGCTCGCCCCGCAACGCCTCGTCCCAGGCGCTTTCGACCCCGCCCAGCCCGTTGTTCTCGGATCCGGTGAAGCCGAGCACCTGCGCCGCCAGCCGCCCTCCCGGCCAGGCGCGCCCGTACTCCTCGCGGACCCCGACCGGATGGCCGGTCTCCCGGGCGCACGCCGACTCCTCCGGCGCGACGCGGCGCTTGAGCCAGCTGAAATTCGATTTCCGCCGCAGCGCCTTCCCGATCTCCTCCGGCGGGACCTCGAGACAGGCCCCCAGCACCCGGGATGCGACGGGGATGTCCTCCGGCCGGTAGTCCGACGGCGTCACGTGGAGCGAATCCCGCAGGATGCTCATCGCGAGCGGGCGGCCGTCCCGATCCAGGATTTCGCCGCGCCGCGGGGGGATGGACGCGCGCTGCTCCCGCTGCTGGACGGCGCGCGCCTCCATGTCCTCGTGCCGCAGGATTTGCAGGTGGAAGAGGGTTCCGCCCAGAAGCGCCGCCCAGAGCGCGAGGCCGCCCAGCGCCAGCAGGATCCGGGCGCGCATCCGGTCGGTCGGGAACGACCGGGGCGCCGATTCGGGCGCCGGCGCCCCGAAGAGCGTCGGAGCGGCCGACGCCTTCTTCCTTCTTGCGGTCATCGTCGCGGCGACGCTCCGGAGCTCGCGGCGCCGCCACCGCCGCCACCGGCGGTCCGGGACGCCGGGCGGGGCGCATCGTCCAGAACCGCGACCTGCGACGGGAGGTCCAGACCGAGGCGCTCCCGGGACAAACGCTCCACCCGTTCCGGATTCGCGAGTTCGCCCAGGCGAAGCTGAAGGCGCTCGATCTCGCGCTCGAGGCGCTCCTTCTCCTCCCGGAGCTCCTCGGTGCGATAGCCGAGGCGCACTGCTTCGTGGCGGGGCCAGTAGGCCGCGAGAATGGCGAGCAGCGCCAGTACGCCGATCAACCCGATCCGGAGCAGGGCCCGGTAGCGAACCGGATCGGCGGCGCGCCTGAGCCATTCGTTTCCGGGCCGATACCCGACGCTTCCCTGGTGGCGGATCATGGCGGGTCCTCCCCGACCCGGCGCAGCGCCCGCAGTCGGGCGCTCCGCGCCCGGCGGTTGTTCCGGATCTCGTCCTCGGAGGGGGTCTCCGGACGTCGGGTCTCGAGCGTGAATTCCGCGCTCCGGGCGAGCGCGCGGAAACGCTGCTTGACCGGTCGGTCCTCCTCCGAATGCCAGGCGATCACCGCCATGACGCCGTCCGGAGCGAGATGGCGGGGGCCGGCTTCGAGCGCCGCCGCGAGCGCCTCGTTCTCGCGGTTGACGGCGGCCCGCACCGCAAGGAACGTGCGGGTCGCGGGATCGCGTCCTCCCCTTCCCGGCCCGGTGGCCGCGATCACCGCCGCCCGGAGGTCCCGGGTGGTTCCGAGCGGACGACGCTCCACGATCCGCCGGGCGATGGCCCGGGAGCGCGGCTCGCCGTAGGCGTGGAGGAGGTCGGCGAGGGCGCGCTCCTCCATGCGGTTCAGCAACTCGGCGGCGGTCTCGCCCGCGCCGGGGTCGAAACGCATGTCGAGCGGCCCCGGATCGCGCAGGGAAAACCCCCGTTCCGGGCTGTCCAGTTGCGGACTGGAGACGCCGAGGTCCAGCAGGATGCCGTCCACCCGGTCCCAACCCTCCCGCGCCAGCTCGCGGTCGAGGTCGCCGAAGTCCGCCTGGCGGAAGCGGAACCCCGGCGCCCGGGCGGAGAGCGCCGCCGCCGCTTCGGCCGCCTCCGGATCCTTGTCGAGCGCGAGCACCCGGCTGCCGGGCGCGGCGGAGAGCAGCGCCTCGCTGTGCCCCCCGCGGCCGAACGTCCCGTCGAGATACCGCCCGCCGGCGACCGGCGCCAGAAACCGGAGCACCGCGTCCCGGAGCGCCGGGACGTGATGATGCGGACGCGGCCGGATCCCCGGGGCATGCATGTCCGGAATGGAGAGGACGGTCGCTTCCATCAAATCCCCGCCTCGGCGAGGTTGCCCCAGTCCGCGTCGGTGAACGGGTCCTCTTCCAGCTTCGCAACGAGTCGGGCCTGATCCCACGCTTCGATGTAGCGGCCCTTGCCGATCACGTCGACCCGCCCCACGGTTCCGGCGCGTTCCCGAAGCTGCTGCGGGAGCACCACCCGGCCCTGGCGATCCAGCTCCGCCTCCTGGCCGAAGTAGTTCGCCCGCAACAGGAATTGCCGCTTGGCCCGGTCGAGGTCGGAGCGGCTGGCGAGCCGGGTCTCGATCGCCTGCCAGGTTTCCAGCGGATACAGCCAGACGCTCTCCCCCAGCAGGCTGGTGACGAACATGCGGCGTCCGCGGTGCTCCTCCAGCAGCGGCGTCAGAAACGCCGCCGGGAGTTTCAGCCTCCCCTTGGGGTCCACGGTGGCTGGGTGGTTGCCGCGAAACATGGGAGGAGGAGACCGATGTTCTGGGAGCCTTTCCGGCACAAACCGGGAACTTCGCCGACGAATCCGCGGAAAAGGGGAGTATCGAACCTCCAGTTGTACCACTTTTTTCCACAAATATCCACCGTCATGTTTTGACGGCGCCCGGCTGACTTCCTGAACCCCATCCGGACCTCTTGCCGCCCACCGCCCGTTCGCAAAAAAGTTTTCCACAATTCGCACTTTCGGCGCAACGTTTTCGGCTCTGCTGCGTGTCTATATAGGGAGAGGAAATTCGCCCATGCCCCCAAACCACGCCGAACCCGCCACGACGCCGCAGCTGCCGTCCCCATCCGCCCGCCCGATCGTCTATGATTCCTCCGGAGAGGGGAGGGACGCGATGCCGCGCACCGAAGCCAGACGGGAGCCGTTCTCCCGGTCCGAGAAGATGCTCTTTGCGCTCGCCACGATCCTCGTCGCCTTGGGCGGCATGCAGATGACGGCCAACGCGAGAACGGAGGATCGCCTGCGGGACATGCAGGAGCAGATCGGATCGCTCCGCACGGAGATGCACCAGGAGATTGGGTCGCTCCGCACGGAGATGCACCAGGAGATCGGGGCGCTCCGGGCGGAGATGCACCAGGAGATCGGGAAGCTCCGAGCGGAGATGTACCGGGAGTTCGGAACGCTCCGGGAGGAGATCAGGGCGCTCTCCGAACGGATCGCCCGTATCGAGACCCTGCTCGGTGATCAGCTTCCTCCCGGGGAGCCCCCCGCCGAACCCTGATCGTCCGTCGGCCCGAGCCCGACGGACTCGCTGCCCCTGGCGAAACGCCGTCAGGGCGTCCCGTGCCAGAATCCGCCGCCGTGCGCGCCGGACTCGTGGGCTTCCCGTCTTCCGGCAAGAAGACGGTGTTCCAGCTGCTGACCCGCGTCGCGCGCTCCGGGTTCCGCGCCACCGCCGAACGGGGGGTGCTCGCCGTGCCCGACGAGCGCCTCGCCACGCTGGCGCGGCTCCATCACTCGCGGAAGGTCACCCCGGCGACCATCGAGGTGGTGCTGCTGCCGGCGCTGCGCCCGGATGCGCAGGGCGCCGCCGAAACCCTGGCCGCCATCCGCGATGTGGACGTGGTGGCGCACGTGGCGCGCGCCTTCGAGAGCCGGACGGCGCCCGCGCCCTTCGCATCGGTGGATCCGGTTCGGGACGCCCGGAACCTGGAGCTGGAGCTGCTGCTCGCCGATCTCGGCGTGGTGGAAAGGCGTCTGGACCGACTGAAGCGGGAGCGCGCCCGGGGGAAGTCCGGCGGCGGGGCGCCCGGCGAACGCGAACTCCTCGAACGGGCGCGAGAGGCGCTGGATACCGAGCGACCGCTCCGCGCGGCGCTCGCGCCGGAAGACCGGCGACGCCTCGGGGGCTTCGGCCTTCTCAGCGCCAAGCCGCAGCTCCTTTTGGTCAACACCGGCGAGGAGGCGGTCGCCCTGAACGACGATCTCCGATCCCGACTCGCCGACTACGCGGCCCAGCCGGAAACTGCGATCGCGGCGCTGTCGGCGCGGATCGAAAGCGAGATCCAGGAGCTCGGCGAGGAGGACGCCGCCGCGTTCCGCGGCGAGATCGGCGTGGACGCGGGCGCTCCCGAACGGGTGGTCCGCGCCCTCTTCGAGCTCATGGACCGCGCCACCTTCTATACGGCGGGGGACACCGAAGCCCGCGCCTGGCTCATCCGCCGCAACACCCGGGCGCAGGAGGCCGCCGGGACCATCCACTCCGACATGGAGCGGGGATTCATCCGGGCCGAAGTGGTCGCCTGGGAGCGGCTGGTGGAGATCGGCTCCTGGGACGCCTGCCGCAAGCAGGGCGCGCTGCGGCTGGAAGGACGCGACTACCCGGTCCAGGACGGGGACGTCCTGGTAGTCCGGTTCCACGTGGGCTGACCCCCCGATCCCCATTCCGGGCTAGCATGGGCGACGCCATGACCAGGAACCGCTTCGTCCTTTCGATTCTGATGGCAGCGAGCGTGATAGGCGCCTGCTCGTCACGCTCGGCCCCGACCCCGACCCCGCCCCCAGTTGTTCCTCCCCGGACCCAACCTCCGGATCCCCCGGGCTCGGGGGTATCCACCCCACCGGAACGGGATCCGCCTCCCCCGCCGCGCGCTCTGCCGGCGGCGCCGGAGGACATCTGCATCCCGACCCACGCGGACGGCTGCGTTCCCGCACCCGAGTTCAACGACATGGCGACGAAGCGGGCGCCGGACTACGCCGCGCACGTCAACTTCAAGACGCAGTGGGGGCTCGAATCCATCAACGCCCACCTCGCCTACGCCCACGTGAACCTTCTGGAGGGTCCGGACGCGAAGCCGGGCGACGGAATCACCCTCGGCGTGATCGACTCCGGCATCGACTCCGAACATCCGAGCTTCGCCGGCAAAACCATCCACAAGGAATTCCTGCTCGGCGCCACCCAGGAGATCGGGGATCGGACCTCCCACGGCACCGCGGTTGCGAGCGTCATGGCCGGCGCTCGGACTTCCGACCCGAGCGCCCCCCACGGAGTCGCGTGGGGCGCGGACCTGGCCGTCTGGGCCATCCCGCTCGGCAGCGCCGACGGAAAGTACGATCCGATCACGCTGGAGCAACTCACGGAGCAGGATGGCCAGATGGCCGGGATTTTCAAGCCGGTCTTCGCCTGGAGCGACGGGGAGCGGCGGCTCGACATCCTGAACCTGAGCTTCGGCTACGACGGCCTGATCAACGAGTACAGCGAAGCGGACCTCCGCGCCCATCTGCCGCAGACGATCGCGACCCTGGCGCAGGCGGGCGCGACGGACAAGACGATCCTGGTGTGGGCCGCCGGCAACACCAACGGCGATGCGTGCGGGGAAGGAGTTCCGAACTGCGTGAACGGCAGAATCGACGCGGTATCGGTGGACATCCTCGCCGGATTGATGGCGCGCATCGAGGAGCTCCAGGGGCACTCGGTCGCGGTGGTCGCCCTGAGCCGGAACGGGGGCGGGATCGCCGAATTCTCGAACGACTGCGGGATCGCCGCCGACTTCTGCATCGCAGCCCCCGGCGAGGAGATCCTGTTCGCCTATTTCGGTCCGGTGGGACGCGGCGAGGCCGGCTACCGGGACTACGACAAGGGGGACGGGACTTCCTTCGCCGCCCCGATGGTCGCCGGGGGACTCGCGGTGATGAAGCAGATCTTCCGGGACTCGCTTTCCAACGAGGAGCTGGTCTCCCGGCTCTTCGCCACCGCCGACAACACCGGCATCTACGCCGACCGGCAGGTCTACGGCAACGGCCGGATGGACCTGGGCGCCGCCACCTCCCCGGTCGGAGTGCTCGGCGTTCCCATCGAAACCACCGGGTTCGCCTCCCTCCAGTCCACCCGGCTGCGGCTGGGAGCGGCCTTCGGCGACGGCGTCCGGGAGGCGCTCGACGGCAAGGAGATCATGTCCCTCGACGGCCTGGGCGCTCCCTTCTGGCATCGTCTCGACGGATTCGCGGTCACCACCGACGGTCCCTCGATGGGCGCCCGGCTCCGCAGCTTCCTGGGCCCCGAATCGGGTTCGGCGTTCCCCAATCCACAAGCGCCCGGACTCCAGGCGGACATCCTGCGGATGCCGACCGCCGCCGGCAGCGGACACCTGGCGCTCGCCGAGGGCGCGGCGCAGTTCAGCGCCTTCGGGCGGAGCGGCCTCTCCGCGACCGCATTCACCACCGGTTCCTGGCGCGCCGGGATGCCGGCTTCCGGGGCCGCCTTCGGTTGGCGACCCGGAAGCCTCCCGGTCGGGTTCCGCGCCGGCTGGATCGAGGAGCGGGAGACGCTGCTCGGCAGCATGGGGCTGGGAGCGTTCGGCAGCCTCTCGGCCACCACCGGTTTCGTCGGAGTGGACGGCGGCGCGCAGCTGGGCCGCTGGCGGGTCGGGGGGAGCGGCGAATACGGGGTGGCGCGCCCCGAAGCGCGCGGGGGCATCATCCAGGACATCGCGCCGCTTCGCACCAGCGCGTTTTCGGCGCACATCGGGACCGCGCTGGCCGAAGACGGCGGCTCGCTGGAGTTCTCGGTGTCGCAGCCGCTGCGGGTCGAGAGCGGCCAGGCGACGCTCCTCGTGCCGTCAGCCCGCACCCGGCAGGGGGTGGTGACCCACCTTCCGCTCCGGACCGACCTGGCGCCCGGAGCGCGGCAGATCGATCTGACCGCGCAGTGGAACCGGCGGCTGGGGCCGGGGGAGTTCCGGCTGGGCGCGGTGCGGAGCTTCCGGTACGGCCACCGCCGGGCGCTCGGCGCGCAGACCGCGCTGCTCTCCGGCTGGCGCTGGACCTTCTGATCCCCCGGGCTGATCCCGGAACCTACGGCGCCAGCTCCGGCGCCTCCTCCTCCGAGCGCATCGCGCTCCGATGGGCGGCCCGGTGATCCTGGATGTCCTCGGGAAGCACGAACCGACTGTGCGCAGAGAGCCCGGAGCCGGCCGGGATCAATCGGCCCATGATCACGTTCTCCTTGAGGCCGCGCAGGTAGTCCACCTTGCCGTTCAGGGCGGCGTCGGTGAGCACCTTAGTGGTCTCCTGAAAGGACGCTCCGGAAATGAAGCTGTCGGTGGCGAGCGAGGCCTTGGTCAGGCCGAGCAGCATCGGCTCCCCCTTCGCTGGCTCCCCCCCTTCCTGCTGCGCCTTCCGGTTCGCCTGGGCGAATTCGTTGCGATCGATGATCGTGTCCACGATCAGCTCGGTATCCCCGACATCGGTCACCCGCACCCAGCGCATCATCCGGCTGATGATGACCTCGATGTGCTTGTCATCGATCACCACGCCCTGGAGGCGATAGACCTCCTGGACTTCGTGCACCAGGTATCGCTGGAGCTCTCCCTCGCCGAGCACCCGGAGGATGTCATGGGGGTTGCGAGGCCCATCCATCAGCGGATCGCCGGCCCGCACCTCCTCGCCTTCCCGCACGCTGATGTGCACGCCGCGCGGCACTTCGTATTCACGCACATCGTCGGTGACCTGGGAAATCACCCGAATCACCCGCTTGCCCTTGCGGACGTCGCCGTGCTCGAGACGCCCGTCGATCTCGCTGATGAGGGCCGGAGATCGCGGTTGGCGCGCTTCGAAGAGCTCCACCACCCGGGGCAGCCCGCCGATCTTACCAGTGATGTCCTTGGTTTGGGTCTTCTCCCGTGGAATTTTTGCCAGCACATCGCCCGAATGGACTCTGGCGTTCTCTTCTTTCTCCAAGTGAGCCCCCGCAGACATCAAGTAACTGCGTCCAATCCGAACCATTCGAACACCATCTTGGTGCCAAATTTTCAAGACTTCTCCATCAACCTTACTCCGGATATCATCACCTTCAGGATCTGTCATCAAAACAGTGCCCGAGTTGATCTTATCGCCCTTCTTTACCCTTAGTTTAGCATTTGGAGGAATTTGGTAGCGATCCACAATCTTTTTAGCGATCACGATCTTCCCCTCGGACGATTCCCCCACGATTCCATCCGTTTCGCTTCGGATCACACCACCTTCGGGATCCGTCATCAAAACGGTGCCCGGACTGATCAATTCATCCTTCTTTACCTTCACATCAACTCTCGCTGTGCGCGAATAACGATCTACTATTCCGCGGATTTCAATTCGCTTCATATCCTCGCTTATGGTCACAATCCCGTCTTCTTCACTTCTAAGTGTGTCTTCACTTTCTGGTTCCTCAGCCAAAATAGTACCCCGATCAACTTCGCTTCCTTGTTCCACCTTCAAAACGAAGTTAAGAGGAAGGGTATAACTTTTTCCCCCATCCACAATGACGACCTCTTTGGGAGACGGAAATTTCACAGTTCCGCTTACCTTGCTCACAATATCTTTAGGGAACTTCGCCAACACATCGCCTTCATCAATTTGGTCACCCTTTTCAACTTTAAGGACATATCCATCCTTTGGCGAAAAGTCTTTTATCTTCTCCACCTTGCGAATTTTGACTTGTCTTGTGTCTACATCCACAATTCCGCCTTCTTTACTCTGAATATTCTTGGGAAATTTTGCCAAAACATCATTCGAACTAATTTTTTGACCTTCCTTCACTTTAAGAACAGAGCTCGGAGGCAGCGTGTAGCATTCCTTCTGCACATCGATCCGTGGTTCAATGTTATCACTTGATGATTCCTTAATGACTTTTCGGTTGCGGTGGGTGACGGTGTCTTCTTCTTCATCCATCGTGCCGCCTTTTCCTTCAATGATATCTTCAAATTTTACGACTCCATCCTCTTCGCTGAGAATCGAGAAGCTATAGGGATCCCATTCCACGATGGTCTGATCGGCGGTCACCCGGTCGCCTTCGGCCGTTTTGATCCGGGCGCCGTACTCCACCCAGTGCTCCTCCAGCACGCGGTCGTCCTCCTTGACAACCTCGATCTTGCCTTTCTGGTTGAACACCACCCAATTGCCGTGCCGATCCTCCGTAGTGCGCAAATCCACAAAACGGATGATGCCGTCATTTTTGGCCTCGACTGTCGACTCGGAGACTCCACGCGATTCGCTTCCGCCGATATGGAAGGTGCGCATCGTGAGCTGGGTGCCTGGTTCGCCAATGGACTGCGCCGCGATGATACCTACCGCTTCGCCCAAATCGACTAGCCGCCGGGTCGCCAGATTGCGCCCGTAGCACTTCGCGCAGATGCCGCGAACCGTCTCGCAGGTGAGAACCGAACGGACCTTGACCCGCTGGACACCAGACGCCTCGATGGTGATCGCCGTCTGCTCCGAAATCTCATCTCCCGCATCCACGATCAACTCGCTGTGGAAATCCTTGACCGTTTCGGGACTCACCCGCCCGACGATCCGGTCCCGGAGGGGTTCAATGACCTCCCCGGCGTTGATGATGGGTTCGACGTAGATCCCGCGCGGCGTAGCGCAATCCCGCTCCGTCACGATGACGTCCTGGGCGACGTCCGCAAGGCGTCGGGTCAGATACCCGGCGTCCGCAGTGCGAAGCGCGGTGTCCGCCAATCCCTTGCGGGCGCCGTTGGTGGAAATGAAGTACTGGATGACGCTCAATCCCTCGCGGAAATTGCCGGTGATGGGCGTCTCGATGATTTTCCCTGAACCCGTGGCCATCAGCCCGCGCATGCCGGCGAGTTGTCGAATCTGCCTCCTGCTTCCGCGGGCTCCGGAGTCCACCATCATGAACACCGGGTTGAAACGTCCGGTCTCCTGTTCGCGGACCTCCATGCTTTCGAGCATGTCCTCGGCCACCCTGTTGGTGACGTCCGTCCAGACATCAATAACCTTGTTGTAGCGCTCGCCCTCGGTAATGGCACCATCATCATATTGCCTGTCCACTCGTCCGACTTCGGCTTTCGCCTTCTCCACCATGTCCGCCTTTCTGGGAGACACCACCAAGTCGCCGAGCCCGATCGAGGCGCCGCTCCGAGTCGCGTACTCAAAGCCGAGCTCCTTGAGTGCGTCAAGAATCTTGCCGGTCATTTCCAAGTCGTAACGAAGGTGTATATAACGAACCAAGCTCTGGATGCCCCGCTTTTTGAGCACGCCGTTCACGAACGGCATATCCTTTGCATACTCCTGAATGCGCTCATTCAGGAGCACCCGGCCCACGGTGGTACGGATCCGTTCCCCATGCGCCCGGATCGGTGCCACCCGGATGATGTTCTGGCTATCGTGCGTTTCGAGCACTTCGCCGTCATGGCGCAGGTCGATGGACGTCAGGGTCCCCACCGAGCCGCTGTCCTTGGCGAAGAGCACTTCCTCCACCGAACCGAAAAACTTGATCACCTTCGGGGGGATGACCTGGGGCTTGGTCAGGTAATAGAGCCCGAGAACCATGTCCTGGGTCGGAACCGCCAGCGGGCCGCCGTGGGCGGGGGAAAGGATGTTGCGCGAGGCGCGCATCAACAAAGCGGCTTCGGCTTGGGCTTCGGGAGAGAGCGGCACATGCACCGCCATCTGGTCGCCGTCGAAGTCGGCGTTGAAGGCACTGCAGACCAGCGGATGGATGCGAATCGCCTTGCCCTCCACCAGCACTGGCTCGAACGCCTGGATGCCCAGGCGGTGCAGGGTCGGGGCGCGATTCAGCAGCACCGAATGCTCGCGGATGACCTCCTCCAGGTAATCCCAGACCTCGGGACGCTGCTCTTCCACCAACTCCCGCGCCTGCTTGATGGTGGCTGCCAGCCCCTCGTGCTCCAGCCGATTGAACAGGAACGGCTTGAACAGTTCGAGCGCCATCTTCTTGGGAAGTCCGCACTGATACAGCTTCAACTCCGGCCCGACCACGATGACGGAACGGCCCGAATAGTCCACCCGTTTGCCGAGCAAATTCTGGCGGAACCGCCCCTGCTTGCCCTTGAGGGTGTCCGAAAGGGATTTGAGCGGGCGACTGTTGGCGCCTTTGATCACCCGCCCCCGGCGCCCGTTGTCGAAAAGTGCGTCCACCGCCTCCTGCAGCATGCGCTGCTCGTTGCGCACGATGACATCCGGCGCGCGCAATTCCTGGAGCCGCTTCAAGCGGTTGTTGCGGTTGATGACCTTCCGGTAGAGCTCGTTCAGATCGCTGGTGGCGTACCGGCCGCCGTCCAGCTGGACCAGGGGCCGGAGGTCCGGCGGGATGACCGGAATCGCATCCATGATCATCCATTCCGGCAGGTTTCCGGAACGCCGGAAGGCGTCCACCACCTTGAGCCGCTTGGCGGCCTTGGCCCGCTTCAGGATCGACTTCTCGTCGCGCATCTCCGCGCGCAGTGTCACCGAGAGCTTCTCCAGGTCGGCCTCCCGCAGCAGTTCCCTGACCGCTCCGGCGCCCATCCCCAATTTGTAGACCTTCGCGCTCTTCGCAAGGTTTTCGAACCGTTCCAGCCAGATGCGCTCTTCCTTTTCGCGTTCCTCCAGCTTCCTGTATGCTTCTCTCTCAATCTTGAGAAGTTTCTTGATCTCAGCGCAGCGGATCTCCGACTCCTTGATCTGTTTGCGGAGTTGCCGAATTTCCTTCTGCAACTCCTTCTTGCGCACCCTGAGCTTCTCCTTTTCCTTCTCGTCGTCCGACTCCTGATGCCTGAGTTCCCGATTTTCCTGCTGCCTTTCGATCAGGAGAGTCTTCGGCGTTTCCAACTCGACATTCTCGAGCTGCGCGGCTTCCCCCATGCTTTGGATTGTCCCCTTTTCTTCTTCCCGGGACTGTCCCCCTCCGCTCACTTCCTCCCTGGGTTTTTGGGTCTTCGGCGCCTCGAGACCCTCAAGGTCCGCGGGGATGGCGCCATTGGCTTTCTTGATTTGCGCCTTGAGTAGCCGGATTTCCTTCAGCAGTTCCTTCCCGCGCGCCCTGCGCTCGAGCGCCTTATGCTTGAGTTCCGGCTCCCGATCCCGGATCGCCTGGAGATCCTTCTGACAGCTTTCGATCTTCTCCCGCTTTTCTTTCTGAATCTGTTTCTCCTTGCTCAACTCCTCCTCGAGTTTCCGAATCGCCTTCTCCGTCGCCTCCTTGTTCTTCTGAATCTCCTTGAACTCCTCCCTGGCGCGCCTTGCCGCCTCCCGGCACTTCCCTTGGAACTCATGGTCGCTCCTTCCGAACATATCCTTCAACAGTCGGTCCTGCTCGTCGGTGACCACTTGTCCCTTGTCAAGTGTTCCCTTCCGAATCACCCGAATCCGATATCCGTCATCGGGCTCCTTCATGACAGAAAGAGGGGGATCTACCGAGAAAGGGAACAACGCCTGAAGCAGCTCTACGTGCTCACGCTGCAGTTTCAAACCCCACTTATCCAGCAATCCCAACTCTCCCCACTTCTTGAACAACTCCAGACCTACATCGCCCGGATCGAGCGTCGTATGGGACTCGTAATACAGCACCCGCTCGAGTTCCCGGGGAGTGAGATCCACGATCTGCCCGATCCGGCTGGGGGGCACCTTGAAGAACCAGACGTGCGAGACGGGAGAAGCCAACTCGATGTGTCCCAAGCGATTCCTGCGCAC
The DNA here is from genome assembly GCA_965202845.1 of Candidatus Marinacidobacterium sp. Lineage (GTDB taxonomy): Bacteria > Acidobacteriota > Vicinamibacteria > Marinacidobacterales > Marinacidobacteraceae > CBDATA01. The sequence continues at coordinate 2,794,615 of OZ241856.1, read as the reverse complement.
CGAAGCCTGCGTGACCTCGACGCCGCACTTGTCGCAGATCACGCCTCGGTGCTTCATCCGCTTGTACTTGCCGCACAGGCACTCCCAGTCGGTGATCGGGCCGAAGATCTGGGCGCAGAAGAGGCCGCCGCGCTCCGGCTTCTGCGTCCGGTAGTTGATGGTCTCCGCCTTGTTCACTTCGCCATGGGACCAGGCGCGGACCCGTTCCGGCGATGCGATCGAGATCTTGATCGCGTCGAAATCGGAACTGAACGCCTCTTTCTCTTCGAGATCCGGGAAGACCGCGGTGGCGTCGCGGTTCGTCGGCTGCGTAGTCATGGTTCTGGACTCCTTCAGTTCCTGGAGCGAATGAGTTCGATGTCGAGACCGAGGCTCTGCAATTCCGCCATCAGCACCTTGAACGACGCCGGCACTTCGGGCGCGTAGCCGGTGTCGCCCTTGACGATGGCCTCGTAGACCCGGGCCCGGCCTCGCACGTCGTCGGACTTGACGGTGAGAATTTCCTGGAGGGTGTGCGCCGCGCCATACGCCTCGATAGCCCACACCTCCATCTCGCCGAACCGCTGGCCTCCGAACTGGGCCTTTCCGCCGAGCGGCTGCTGGGTGATCAGACTGTACGGCCCGATGCTCCGGGCGTGCATCTTGTCGTCCACCAAGTGGCCGAGCTTCAGCATGTAGACGTAGCCCACGGTGACCGGCTGCTCGAACGGCTCGCCGGTGCGTCCGTCGAAGAGCTCCGTCTTCCCCTCGTCCAGAACGTTGGGGCGGAACGGCTGCGTTTTGCGCGCCATCTCGTTCGCCTCGTCCAGAAGCCCGAAAATGTCCTCCTCGAGCGCCCCGTCGAACACCGGAGTCGCGAAGTTGCGCCCCAGCACCCTGGCGATCCATCCGAGGTGGGTCTCGAGAATCTGTCCGATGTTCATGCGCGAGGGAACGCCCAGCGGGTTGAGCACGATGTCCACCGGCGTCCCGTCGGGCAGATACGGCAAATCCTCCATCGGGACGATCTTGGCGATGACCCCCTTGTTGCCGTGACGCCCGGCCATCTTGTCGCCCACGCTCAGCTTGCGCTTCATGGCGATGTAGACCTTGACCACCTTGATCACGCCGGGCGGCAGATCGTCGCCCTGCGACGCGATGTCCTTCTGCTCCTGGCAGCGCACATCCAGAAGCTCCAGCTGCTCCTCCGTCTTTTCGTGGATCTCCTGAATTTCGTCCCGCGCCTCGGGGCCGAGATCGGTCTCGAGCAGGGGGACGAAATCCATCTTGTTCCCGAGCAATCTGGCGGTGAGGCGGGTTCCCTTCGGAATTTCCACCTCGCCGGTCGCCGGATTCATGCAGTCCTCGATCAGCCGTGCGCCGAGCATGCGCCGCACGATCCGCTTGTCGGCTTCCTCCTTGAGGATGCGCGCCTCGTCCTGGTGGTCGCGGTCGATCGTGGTCACGTCCTCGCTTTCGATTTCGATGGCGCGCTGGTCCTTGTCGGCATCCTTGCGATGGAACACCCGGACGTCCACAACGACTCCCTCCACCCCGGAAGGGCACTTGAGCGAGGAGTTCTTCACATCGCCGGCCTTGTCGCCGAAGATGGCGCGGAGCAGCTTCTCCTCCGGAGTCAGCTGGGTCTCCGCCTTCGGCGTCACTCGGCCCACCAGAATGTCTCCCGGCGAGACCCGCGCCCCGATCCGGACGATGCCGGACTCATCGAGATGCCGCAGGAAGGACTCGGCGACATTGGGGACTTCACGGGTGATCGTCTCCGGCCCCAGTTTGGTGTCGCGGGCCTGGACAGAATGCTCCTCGATGTGGATCGAGGTGTACACGTCGTCCCGGACCAGCCGTTCCGAAACGACAATGGCGTCTTCGAAGTTGTACCCGCGCCAGGGCATGAAGGCCACCAGCACGTTGCGCCCGAGCGCAAGCTCCCCCTGGTCGGTGCAGGGGCCGTCGGCGATGACCTGTCCCTTCGTCACCCGATCCCCGATTCCCACGATCACCTTCTGGTTGATTGCAGTGTTCTGGTTCGAGCGACGGAATTTCTTGAGGCGGTAGATGCTGGCGCCGATGTCCACTTCGGCGTCGTCATCGCCGTCGCGCCGGACGATGATCCGGCGCCCGTCCACCGTGTCCACGACGCCGTTCTCCCGGCTCACGATGACCGATCCCGAATCGCGGGCGGTCACGTGCTCCATGCCGGTGCCCACCAGCGGCGCCTCGGAATGGACGAGGGGCACCGCCTGCCGCTGCATGTTGGACCCCATGAGCGCCCGGTTGGCGTCGTCGTTTTCGAGGAAGGGAACCAGGGCGGCCGCCACCGAGACGATCTGCTTCGGCGAGACGTCGATGAAGTCCACTTGCTCGCGCGGCGCCGGGACGAATTCCCCTTCGTGCCGGCAGTTGACCCGTTCGTCCAGGAGTTCCCCGCTTGACCCGATCCGGGCGTTGGCCTGGGCGATGGTGTGGCGCTCCTCTTCGAGCGCCGACAGGTAGAACGCGTGCGGCGCCAGCGTCGGCTGCCGCCTCCGCTTGCCGAGCCGGGAGGCCGCCTTTTCCGCTTCCTCCCGGCGCAGCACCGCGCCGGCCTCGAGTTTGGCGTCTCCCGGATCCTCCACCCGGACGTAATCCACGATCCGACCGTCCTCCACCTTGCGGTACGGGCTCTGGATGAAGCCGTAATCATCAATCTTCGCGTAGCAGGAGAGGGAGCTGATCAGTCCGATGTTCGGCCCCTCTGGGGTCTCGATCGGGCAGATGCGTCCGTAGTGGGTGGCATGCACGTCGCGCACGTCGAACTTCGCCCGCTCGCGTGAAAGACCTTGCGGTCCGAGCGCCGAAAGGCGCCGCTTGTGGGTGATCTCCGCAAGCGGATTGGTCTGCTCCATGAACTGGGAGAGCTGGGATCCCCCGAAGAACTCGCGGACCGAAGCCGAGACCGGCTTCGCGTTGATCAGGTCCCGCGGCATCGCGGTCGTCATTTCCTGATACACGTTCATCTTCTCGCGGATCGCCCGCTCCATCCGCACCAGACCAAGACGGAACTGGTTTTCGAGCAGCTCGCCGACCGAACGCACCCGGCGGTTGCCGAGATTGTCGATGTCATCGACCCGGTATCCGTCTTCCTTGCCCTTGCTGAGCCGGAGCAGGTATTGCAACACGAGGATGATGTCTTTCTCGGTCAACGTGGTCGAGCTCGGGTCCATCGGACATTCGAGAGCATCCGCCAGATCGCCGAGCTTGGCGGCCAGCTTGCGGCGTCCGACGCGGGACAGATCGTACTTCTGCTCGTTGAAGAACAGGTTGCGCAACAGGGTGCGGGAGCTTTCGATGGTGGGCTGATCGCCGGGACGCTGCCGGCGATACAACTCAACCAGGGCGCCCTCCACGCTCTCCGCGTTGGGACTCTCGCTGTCCCGCAACCGAGTCAGGGGATCCTTGTCGAGGGTCTCCGCGACGTACGGCCCCACCGGGTCTGCATGGGGCACGATCACCGGCAAAGTGTCAAGACCCTGTAGTTCGATCAGCAGGGCTTCGTCGATTGGGGTGTTGGCCGGAATTTCGTCGGACGGGTTGAGAGCCTCGATCTCCTTTTCCCTGGACTTGACGAGACGCCTGATTTCCGAAAGACGCCCCTCGATCTCCTTGACCTCCTTGGCCAAGTCCCCCTTTCGCGCCTCGATCTTTTTGGCCTCCTCCCGCACGGACTTGAGGCGTTTCTGGAGTTCGGAGAGACCCGCCTTCGCCTCCTTGATGGGGACATTATCGGGAGGGACGGTCTTCGACGCCTCGTTATCGCCTTCGGCTTCAACATCCTCGGGTCGCGCCGCCTCTTCCAGCTTTCGGAGCGCCCGGCGCGCTCTCCTGACCTCCGCCTGGATGCTTGCGATCTCCTCGCGCGCCTTCTCGCCACGCTCTTTGAACTTCTTGAGATCGCTCTCCTTGCGCGCCTTGCGCTTCGGGAGCTTTTTCTTTTCTTCCCCGAGGCTTGCGACTTTTTCGCGAAACACCGTGATTTGGGGATCTTCCGGCGCCTTGACAGGGCGCGCCAACCGAAAGCCGCCCAGCGCCTTGATATTGAAGTCGAGATGGCTCGGCGATCGGCGATCCAGGGTGCGAAGTTCCCGGGAGCCGATGCGACGGCTTCCCTCGACCAGAACCTCGTCGCCCGACTGCAGGGGGAGTTCGATGCGCTGGCCGCGCAGCAGCGCCTTCAGGTTCTCGTTCCAGGGAATCCGAAGCTTGATCGGAGTATCGGCCAACCGCTGAAGTTCAGCCCTTGCGGACTTGAGGCGTTTCCGGGTTGCGACAAGAGTTTTTTCGTCCTTGTCCGGATCTTTTTTGATCTCCTTGATCTTCTTCTGTATCTCGGCGAGCGACTTCTTGTCCTTCAGAAGCTCCTTGGACAAGGACAATCGCTTCTGTTCGCTCTTCAGGTTTTCGAGCTCGTTCTCCCCGGCCGCCATGCGATCCTCAATTGCCTTTTTCTCTTTCTCCGTCTCGACAAGCGCGGCCTTCCTGGTGGCCACGCTCTTTTCGAGTTTCCTTTCCTCCGTCTCGAGATCTTCGATCTCCCGGCGCAGCTTCCCGGCCGGATCCAGGATTTCCGCCTGCTGGATGGTGGAAAAGCGTTCGAGAATCGTTTCCGTCTTCCCGAGTCCCAGCGCCCGAAGCAGAACGGTGGCGGGGAACCGCTTCTTGCGATCGATGCGAACCTGGAGCAGTCCCTTCTGGTCGTCGGTCTCGAACTCCAGCCACGAACCCCGGTAGGGCACCACCTGAGCCACATGGACGCCGCGCTCCGGGTTCTTGAAGAATACGCCCGGCGAGCGGTGGAGTTGCGAGACGACCACCCGCTCGGTGCCGTTGATGATGAAGGTCCCGTTTTCGGTCATCAGCGGGATGTCGCCGAAGAAGACCTCCTCCTCCTTGATGTCGTGGATGGATTTCAGGTTGGTGTCGGTGTCCCGGTCCCAGATGGTCAGGCGGATCTTCACCCGCAGCGGAACCCCGAAGGTCTTTCCCCGCTGCTGACATTGCTCGACGTCGTGCTCCACCTTGAGATGCACCCGGTCTCCGCAATACCCGCAGACAGTCTCGTCCTCCTTGTGATGGATTCCCTCCAGGTCGCCGCAACTGCAGGCCCAGTTGCCGACCGAGTACTCGAGAAACTCCAGCTCGCAGTTCTCGCGGAAATCGGTGATCGGGAAGATGGACCGGAAAACCGCCTGGAGACCGATCTCCTCCCGGTCCGCCGGCTGGACGTCCTTCTGGAGAAACCGCTCGTAGGACCGATGCTGCACCTCGATCAGATCCGGAAGCGGAATCGAGGCGTGGATGCGGGAAAAGGAGTGCCGCTCCCGCGTGGGGGCGGAATCGCCGTTCAACATGAGACGCACCGCGAACGGACCCGTCCGGGCCGGGATTCCGGCCCGGACGCGCCCGGGGAAGACATCCGACGCCCGGATGCCGGAGGAGGAAGAAAAACCCGTGGGGTTCGGGAAAAGGCTGCCTTGGCCAAATCGGTACGCCGCGACCTACCTGATTTCCACCTGGGCGCCCACTTCCTCGAACATCGAGGCGATTTCCCTGGCCTGCTCCATCGGAACCCCCTCCTTGACCGCCTTGGGCGCCTCGTCCACGAAACCCTTGGCTTCGCGGAGACCGAGATTCGTCAATTCGCGGACCGCCTTGATGACCTGAAGCCGCTTGGGGCCGACATCGGTCAAGATGACGTCGAATTCGGTCTGTTCGGCGGCCGGCTGGGCGCCGCCGGCATCGCCGCCGACCGCCGCCACCGGCATCGCCGCCGCCGCCGAAACGCCAAGCTCCTCTTCCAGGGTCTTGACCAGCTCGGAAAGCTCAAGCACCGTGAGGGACTTGATGTGCGCAACCAGATCCTGCTGCGTAATGGACATTCTGACGAAGACTCCTTGCTTGTTGGAAAATGGGGAAACCTCGGCGGAAACAACGGAGCCGGGCGGCTCAGGCGTCTCCCTCGGCGGCCTTCGCTTCGGCCGCCTTCAGCACGAGGACAAACTTTCGGGGAACGCCCTCCAGGACGTTCATCAGATTGCGGAGCGGCGCCGCGAGAGTCCCGACCAGCTGCGCGCGCAGGACATCCATCCCGGGCAGCTTGGCGAACTGTTCGAATTCGTCGGGGCCGATGGGGGCGCCGCGGACCACGCCCGCCTTGAACCGGAACGCTTCGTACTCCTCGGAGCTTTCGTGAAGCGCCTTGGCGAGGGAAACCGGGTCCTCCACGCTCCACGCGAAGCCGGTCATCCCGACCAGCTCGGCGTCCAGCCCGGTGATGCCGACGTCCTGGAGCGCCCAGCGCGCCGTCGAATTCTTGACGACCCGATAGACCCCCCCGGAAGCGCGCACCCGGCGCCGCACGTCGTTCGCCTCCTCGACCGTCAGGCCCCGGTAGTCGAACGTGAACACCGCGTCGCCGCCCTCCCGGAGCTTTTGGGCGAGGTCGGCGGCGGCGAGCTGTTTTTCCTGGTGTGGCATGGCTGTGCGTCCCGTCGGCGCGTCTACTTGGCGCCCACCAGGGCGGGCTGGATCCGAAGGCCGGGGCCCATCGAGGAGCTGAGGGCCGCCGAACGGATGTAGCGCCCCTTGGCGGCGGAGGGACGGGCGCGCAGCACCGCCGCCACGAAGGCGCGGGCGTTCTCGGCGAGCCGCTCTTCGGAAAACGAGAGCTTGCCGATCGGAGCGTGCAGGTTCGAGGTCTTGTCCACCCGGAAATTCACCTTTCCGGCCTGGATCTCCTGCACCGCCTTCGCCACCTCGAAGGTGACCGTCCCCGACTTCGGGCTCGGCATGAGTCCGCGCGGGCCGAGAATCCGACCCAGACGGCCCACCATCCGCATCATGTCGGGGGTGGCGACCACCGCGTCAAAGTCCATAAAGCCCTCCTGAACCCGCTGCACCAGATCCTCGCCGCCGGCGATCTCGGCGCCCGCTTCCTCCGCTTCCCGGACTTTCTCCCCGGAGGCGATCACCATCACCCGCCGGGAGATGCCGAGCCCGTGCGGCAGCACGACCGTGCCGCGCACCATCTGGTCCGCATGCCGGGGGTCCACCCCCATCCGCATCGCGATCTCGGCAGTCTCGTCGAACTTCGCGAACGCGACCTTCTTCAAGGCGCCGAACGCCTCCTCGAGGCTCTCGGGTTCGATCCCGCGCAGCGCGGCGCGCGCCTCCTGGTAGCGGGTTCCGGTATTCGCCATTACGCCCCCTCCACCTCGATGCCCATGCTGCGGGCGGTTCCCTCGATGATCCGGCAAGCGGCGGCAAGGTCCACCGCGTTCAGGTCCGGCATCTTGGTGCGGGCGATCTCCTCGACCTGGGCCGGCGTGACCTTGCCGACCCGCATCCGGTTCGGCTCGCCCGATCCCTTGGCGATGCCGGCGGCGCGCTTGAGCAGCACCGCGGCCGGCGGCGTCTTGATGATGAAGGAGAACGAGCGGTCCCGATACACCGTGACCACGCAGGGGACGATCATCCCCTGGTCGCCCTGGGTTTTCGCGTTGAACGCCTTGCAAAAATCCATGATCGCGACGCCGTGCTGACCGAGGGCCGGCCCCACCGGCGGCGCCGGAGTGGCCTTGCCGCCGGCAAGCTGGAGCTTCACCTCGGCGAGAACCGGTTTGGTGGGCGCAGGCATGATGGCTTTCGTTCCTTCCTCAGGTCTTCTCCACCTGGAGAAATTCGAGCTCCACCGGGGTCGAGCGTCCGAAGATCGTCACCATGACCTTCAGCGTGCTCCGCTCCGGCTGCACCTCGTCCACCGCCCCCTGGAACCCGTTGAACGGCCCGTCGATGATCCGCACCGAATCGCCCGTCTGGAAGGAGTGGCGCACCTTGGGCGACTGGCCGGCATCCTGCATCTGGTCGCGGATGCGGGTCACGTCCTCCTCGGGCATCGGCTGCGGCCGGTCCGGAGGCACGAAGCCCATCACCTTGTCGGTGTTCTTGACGATCTGCCAGGTCTCCGGATTCAGCTCCATGTTGATGAGGACGTAGCCCGGGTAGACCTGCCGGGTCTGCACCACCCGGCGCCCTCCCTTCATCTCGACCACCTTCTCGGTCGGGATCAGGATCTCCCCGATCTGCTGCTCCAGGCCATACGCCTTGGCCCGGTGCTGCAGCGCCTCCTTCACGTTCTCCTCGAACTTCGAGTGGGTCGAGATGATGAACCATTCGCGCGCCATGCCGCTCACCCGCCGATCAGGTCGGTGACGAAGGCGGAGATGTAGGACATCGTCACATCCAGCCCGTAGAGATAGAACCCGAAGAAGAAGACGGTGATGAGCACGATGATGGTCGTGCCCCGCACCTCGGCCCGGGTGGGCCAGGTCACCTTCTCCATCTCGCCGCGGACCTCGCCCAGGAACTCCCGGACGGCGGCGGCGCGTTCGCCCAGACTCACCGACGCGCTCCCTGGTTGTTCCCACTGGAGGGGCAGGCCAGGAGGGGCTCGAACCCCCAACCCCCGGTTTTGGAGACCGGTGCTCTACCGATTGAGCTACTGGCCTTCCCGCCCGACAGCGCGACGCGGATCAAGAAGCTCACCGGGACTCCCGATGCGACACGTGCCCCCGGCAGAACCGGCAGTACTTGCGCATTTCCATCCGCTCCGGATGGGTCGCCTTGTTCTTGGTGGTGGAGTACGTGCGCCTCTTGCAGGCGGTGCAGGCGAGCGTGACGATCACCCGCTTCTTGTCACGAGCCATGGCTACACCCCGGGCGTCCCGAGCGGAAAGCGGGTCGCATCAGCGTCATGACGATCGGTTCCGGAAAAGCCGCCCTACGCGAGGATCTCGCTGATCATCCCGGAGGCCACGGTGCGCCCGCCCTCCCGGATGGCGAACCGGAGCCCCCGGTCCATGGCGATGGGAGTGATGAGCTCCACCTCGAGCTGCACGTTGTCGCCCGGAATCGCGATCTCCTGGTCGCCCAGAAGGGTCGCGGTTCCGGTGACGTCGGTGGTCCGGAAGTAGAACTGCGGACGGTAGCCGCTGCGGAACGGCTTCTCCCGGCCCCCCTCCTTGCCGGAGAGGACATAGACCTCGGCCCGGAATTTGGTGTGCGGGGTGATCGAACCGGGCTTGGCCAGCACCATGCCGCGCTCGACGTCCCGCCGGTCGGTGCCGCGCAGGAGGACGCCGACGTTGTCGCCGGCCTCGCCCTCGTCGAGGAGCTTCTTGAACATCTCGACGCCGGTGACCACCCGCTTGCGGGTCTCGCGGATGCCGACGATCTCGATTTCGTCGCTGACCTGCACCCGGCCCCGCTCGATCCGACCGGTCACCACCGTGCCGCGCCCGGAAATCGAGAACACGTCCTCGATGGGCATCAGGTAGTCCTTGTCGATCGCCCGCTTCGGAATCGGCACGTACTCGTCGAGCGCCTGGGCGAGCTCCTGGATCGGCGCCCAGGCGTCCCCGCCGTCGGCTTCCAGCGCCTTCAGGGCGCTCCCGCGGATGACCGGAATGTCGTCACCCGGGAAGTCGTACTCGGAGAGCAGCTCGCGGACTTCCAGCTCGACCAGCTCCAGCAGCTCCTCGTCGTCCAGCATGTCCACCTTGTTCAGGAAGACGACGATCCGGGGAACCCCGACCTGCCGGGCCAGCAGGATGTGCTCGCGGGTCTGCGCCTGGGGGCCGTCGGGCGCCGAGATCAGCAGCACCGCGCCGTCCATCTGCGCCGCGCCGGTGATCATGTTCTTGATGTAGTCGGCGTGGCCGGGGCAGTCCACGTGGGCGTAGTGCCGGTTGGCGGTCTCGTACTCGACGTGCGCGGTCGCGATGGTGATCCCGCGCTCCCGCTCCTCGGGAGCGTTGTCGATCGAGTCGAAACTGCGGAACGAACCGCCCACCTGGGCGGCGAGGACCTTGGTGATGGCCGCGGTCAGGGTCGTCTTGCCGTGATCCACGTGGCCGATGGTCCCCACGTTGACGTGGGGTTTGGTGCGTTCGAACTTCTCCTTGGCCAATTTCGATGATCTCCTTGCGAAATCAGACGCCTTCGAGGCGTCGAGGGACGGGAAACAGGGTGGAGCCCACGACCGGGATTGAACCGGTGACCCCTTCCTTACCAAGGAAGTGCTCTACCACTGAGCCACGTGGGCAGAAAAACGGGGGGCGGAAAAAGAAGGGGAGCGGGAGACGGGACTCGAACCCGCAACCACCAGCTTGGAAGGCTGATGCTCTACCAAATTGAGCTACTCCCGCAGCGAAACCGGGACGGGCGGGCGAAATCGTCATGGTGATGGGGTCGGGATGCTGCTGGAGGAAAACGTGGTGGAGCGGGGAGGATTCGAACCTCCGAAGGCAGGAGCCGTCAGGTTTACAGCCTGATGCGTTTGGCCGCTTCGCTACCGCTCCCCCGGAAAAGCCCTTCCCTCCGCTCGCAGTCAGAAGCAACTCCTTTGTAGACCGAAACCGGCCGCAACCGGTCGGAGCTGGCGAAGGGATTCGAACCCCCGACCGACTGATTACAAATCAGCTGCTCTGCCTGTCTGAGCTACGCCAGCAATGCCACCGGCGAACAGTTGATTATAGGTCAGTCGGTCCGCCGCTGTCAAATGGACATTTCGGATCGCTGGCGAACCGCCTCGTAGAGCGCGATTCCGGCGGCGACCGACACGTTCAGCGACCGGGAGGCGCCCCGCTGCGGCAGCGCGAGCAGCATATCGCATTCGGCGGAGACCCCGGGGCGCAGCCCCCGCCCCTCCGACCCCACCACCAGCGCCGCCGGCTGGGTCCAGTCGAAGGCGTGCCACGGGGTGTTCGCCTTGGGGGTCAGACCGACGGTCCAGATTCCGGCGGCGCGGAAGGCCCGCAGCGCCATCGCGGTCCCCGGAGCGCGGGCCAGCCGCACCCGGGCGATCGCCCCCGCCGACGCCGAAATCGCAGCCGGCGAGGGAGGAGCGGCGCCCCGGCGCGGCGCCAGCACCGCGTCCACCCCGGCCCCGTCGGCGACCCGCACCAGGGCGCCGAAATTCCGGGGGTCCTCGATCCGGTCCAGCACCAGCAGCAGCGAGGGACGGGGCTCCAGCGCCAGCACTTCGGGAAGGCTCCACCAGCGGATCGGCGAGACTTCGCAACCGGCGCCCTGGTGTCGGACGCCCGAAGCCAGCGCGTCGAGCCGGTCGTTTCCGACCCGGGCCAGCGGAACTCCGCGGGCGCGGGCGATCTTGAGCAACGCTTCGTGGCGCCGCTCCAGGCGGCCGGTCCGCACCAGCACCCGGCGCACCTGCTCCGGGCTCGCCTGGAGGATTTCCTCCACCCGCGCCGGCCCGAAGACCCAGCTGGTCGCCGCGTCCGTCATGCCGGATCCATCCGGACCAGCGCGTGGGCAGCCAGCCCCTCTCCCTGGCCGACGAACCCCATCCGGTCGGTGGTGGTGGCCTTGAAGCCGATCGCATCGGGCGGAAGCGCCAGCAGCGCCCCGACCCGCTCCCGGATCGCAAGCGCCCGGGGGGTCAGCCGGGGGCGCTCCCCGATGACGGTCAGGTCCGCCTGGCCGGGGCGGTAGCCGGACTCCGCGGCGATCTCCAGCGCGCGCTTCACGAAGCGTTCGCTGGCCGCGCCCCGAAGCGACGCATCCGTGGAGGGGAAGAGGCCGCCGATGTCCTCCCCGGCGGCCACCGCGCCCAGAATCGCATCGGTGAGGGCGTGGAGCAGCGCGTCGCCGTCCGAATGGCCTTCCAGCCGGGGTTCGCCGGGGAAGGCGACCCCGCCCAGCACGAGCGGCGCCCCCCCGTCTTCGGCGACGAAGCGGTGGGCGTCGTACCCGAACCCGGTGCGCGACGGCGGCGCCCCGAACCGAAGCACATCCAGATCCCCCGGCTCCGTGACCTTCAGGTTGCCCGGGCCGCCCTCCACCACCGCAACCGGATGTCCGGCTTTCCGGACCAGGCTGGCCTCGTCGCTCCCGGAGAAGCCGGCGCGCCGGGCGGCGGCGAAGGCCGGCAGCAGGACGTCCGGGCGAAAGCACTGCGGGGTCTGCGCGGCGGCGATGCGCTCCCGGTCCACCGCCTCCGCGACCTGGCCGTCCCGGGTCCGCCACAGCGTGTCCGCCGGCCGCGTCGCCGGGATCGCCGCCCCCCGCACCTGGGCCGCGGCGAACACCCGCCGGATCAACGCGGCGTCCACTCCGGGACGGGCGGCGTCGTGCACCGCCAGCAGATTGCAGTCCCCGCCCAGGGCCTCCAGCCCCGCAAACGACGAATCCTGCCGGGCGGCGCCGCCGGGCGCGAAGCGGACCGGCGAAAGGCCGTCCCCTTCGAGAAAGGGCGCCAGCTGGGCGCTCCAGTCGTCGAACCGCTTGCGGGGGAGCACGACCGCCACCTCCCGCACCTCCGGCAGGGCGCGGAACGTCCGGATCGAGTGGGCGGCGAGCGGCATCCCGGCGAGCGGCAGGAACTGCTTGGGCGTGTCCCCGCCGAACCGGATCCCCGACCCCGCCGCGACCACCACCACCCCGACCCGAATCACTGGATTCCGTCCAGCGCCTGCCCCAGCCCCTTGACCGACGTGATTTCCATCCCGTCCGGGATTTCGGAGGCGCGCAGGTTGCTCGGGTTCAGCACCGCCCGCTTGAACCCCAGCCGGCGGGCCTCCCGCAGCCGGAAGGCCGGCTGCCGCACCGGGCGCACCTCCCCGGAGAGGCCCACCTCGCCCAGCAGGACGGTGAGCTGGGGCAGCGCGGTCCCCTGCCGCCGGGACACCACCGCCGCCAGCAGCCCCAGGTCCGCCGCCGGTTCGGTCACCGAAAGCCCGCCGGTGACCGAGACGTACACATCCAGCCGGGCCAGCCCGCCGCCGCCCGTCCCCAGCGTGTTTTCGAGCACCGCCAGCAGCACCGCCAGCCGCCCGGAATCGAATCCGACCGTCACCCGCCGGGGGTAGGCGAGCGGGCTGTCGGCGAGCAGCGCCTGGATTTCGGCGAGCAGCGGTCGGGTGCCCTCCATGGTGCAGACCACCGCCGATCCCGGATGCGCGGTCCCGTCCTCGGGCAGGAAGAGGCGCGAGGGGTTTTCGACCGCCACCAGCCCCCGGTCGGTCATGTCGAACACTCCGAGCTCGCCGGCGGCCCCGAAGCGGTTCTTGATCGAGCGCAGCAGCCGGTGCGACTGCCGCCGGTCCCCCTCGAAGTGAATCACCGTGTCCACCAGGTGCTCCAAGGTCCGCGGGCCGGCGAGCGCCCCCTCTTTGTTCACGTGGCCGACCATGAACACCGGCGTTCCGTGGGTCTTGGCGAAGAGAACCAGGGCGGCGGCCGATTCGCGCACCTGGGTCACGGTGCCGGGAGCGCTCTCCAGGTGGGGCAGGAAGACGCACTGGATCGAGTCCAGCACCACCAGTTTGGGCGCGACGCTGCGGAGCGCCTCGAGGATCGGCCCCATGTTGGTCTCGGAGAACAGGAGCAGCGAGCGGGGGCGCATCCCCAGCCGCTCGCCGCGCAGCTTCAGCTGGTGCTCCGACTCCTCGCCGCTGACATAGAGCACCGGGTCCCCGTTCCTGGCGGCAGCGGCGGCGAACTGCAGCAGCAGCGTGCTCTTGCCGGCGCCCGGCTCGCCGGACACCAGCACCGCCGACCCAGGCACCACCCCGCCTCCCAGCACCCGGTCCAGCTCGGGGATGCCGGACGGCCGCCGCGGCCGCTCCACCGTGTCCACGTCGTCCCACGCCACCGGCGCCGCGTGCTCTTCCGTCCCCCGAAACGCACGCCATCCACCGCCTCCCGTCGGGACTTCCGCCGCCTCCTCGACCAGCGGCTCCTGGTGGCGGCAGGCCGGGCAGTAGCCCATCCAGCGGGACTGCTCCTGGCCGCACTCCTGGCAGACGAACCGGGACGCCCGGACCTTCCTGGCTTTGGCCACCGCGCGGCTCAGAAATCGGTTTCGTGGCGCGACGTGAAGTCGTCCGGCTCGAAACCCGCATCCAGCGGGTCGAAGGAATCCGCGATTTCGGGGCCGCTTTCGCCTTCCCGCCGGTCGATCGGCGCGAAGCGGGTGAACCGGTCCAGCCAGGCGAGCTCCACGACCCCGGTGGGGCCGTTGCGGTTCTTCGCCACGATCACCTGCCGGGTGGGAGATTCCGGCGCTTCCGGCGCCGGGGCCTCCTCCTCGTCCTCCTGCTTGCCGCCTCGCCGCCCGGCCGGCCGGTGGAGCAGCATGACCACGTCCGCGTCCTGCTCCAGCGCCCCCGACTCCCGGAGGTGCGAGAGCTGCGGCGGCGCGAACTGGCCGGCCTGGTCCTTCGCCCGGTTCAACTGCGAGAGCGCGAGCACCGGGGTGTCCAGCTCCCGCGCCAGCAGCTTCAGCGCCCGGCTGATGGACGCGATTTCGAGCGTGCGGTTCTCGAACCGCCTGGTCCCCGGCTCGGCGCCGCTCATCAGCTGGAGATAGTCCACCACGATCAGGTCGAGGCCGCCCTGCTCCCGGCTGAGCTGGCGCGACTTGGAGCGGAGCTCCACCGGGGTCACCGGAGAGTCGTCCACGAAGACCTTCAAGTTGCGGACCCGCCGCGCCGCCGCCCGCACCTTGTGGATGTCGGCGTCCTTCATCCGCCCGCGCTGCTGGAGCTGCTTCGCATCCACCCGCGCCTCGGAGAAGAGCAGGCGCACCGCGATCTGGCGCAGGGGCATCTCGAGGCTGAAGATCAGCACCCGGCGCCCGGCCAGGCCGGCGGCCAGCGCCATGTTGAGCGCGAGGCTGGTCTTGCCCTCGCCGGGGCGCGCGCCCACCAGCACCAGATCCGACTTGCGCAGCCCGCCGATGATCTCGTCGAGCTCCCGGAAACCGGTGGAGACCCCGCCCATCGCCTGGCGCTCCTCGCCGGCGGCCTCCTCGATCGCCTGGACCTCGGCGGCGATCGTGACCGGCGGCGAGGCGTGGGAACCCTCGGCGATGGCGAAGAGCTCGGCTTCGGCGGTCTCCAGCACCGCCGCCGCCGGGCGCTTGCCCGCTTCCTCCGCGACCTTGGCGGCGAAGCGGAGCAACCGCCGCCGGATGGCGTGCTCGCGGACCACCTCGGCGTACCAGGAGGCGTTCGAGGAGATCGGCACCCCGGCGGTGATCTCCACCAGGTAGCGTTCGCCGCCGACCGCCTCCAGCTGCCCGGACTGCGCCAGGTGGGCGCCGACGGTGACCAGGTCGATGGCCGCACCCGGCCCGTCGGCGTCCAGCGCGCAGATCGCGCGAAAGACGCGGCGGTTGCGCGCGTCGTGGAAGTCGGCGCCGTCGGCGCCGAGCCGCTGGAGCACGGCGTCCAGCTGGCGCGGGTCCACCAGCACCGCGGCCAGCACCGCCCGTTCGGCGGCCGGCGCGCTCAGCGGAGCGTCTTCGTTTCCGTTGCTCCCGGCTGCTGCGGAGGGTGGCGGGGCCGCCGTCATGCGCGCGGGGAGGGAGGGATCAGTCCGCCGGCGGCGGCGTTTCGGGTTCGGGCGATTCGGGCTGGAACACCCCCAGCGACGAAGCCTCGGACGCCTCCACCTCCACCGAAAGGGTCACTTCCACTTCGGCGTGGAGGCGAATCCGCACGTCGGAGCTGCCCAGGGTCCGGATCGGCTTGCCCATGATGACCCGGTTGCGCGCGATGTCGAACCCGGCTTCTTGTAGCTCGCGGGCGATGTCCTGCACCGAGACCGAACCGTAGAGCTCGTCGGTTCCGGTCTTGACCCGCCGCTCGAAGCGGAGCGAGAGCTCGGCGAGCGAAGCGGCGAGCGCCTGCGCGGCATCCCGGTCCTTGACCTTCCGGACCGCCCATTCGCGCCGGGCCTCCTCGGCTTCCTGGCGGGTGCGCTCGGTGATGAAGGCGGCGAACCCGCGCGGCAGGAGGAAGTTGCGCGCGTAGCCGGGCTTCACGTTGACTTCGTCGCCGGGTTCGCCAAGCGATTCGACCGGCTTCTTGAGGAGCAGGCGCACGGCGATCAGGAGTAGGGAAGCAGCGCCATCTGGCGCGCCCGCTTGATGGCGATGCGGATCTGGCGCTGGATCCGGGCGCTGGCGCGCGAGGCCCGGCGCGAGGCGATCTTGCCCCGGTCGCCGACGAACTCGCGCAGGAAGTCCACGTCCTTCCAGTCCACCCGCTCCACGCCGTTCAGCAGCGGGTTCACCCGGGACCGGCGGGGGGCGGGACGCGACCGGCGTCGCGGCGGCGGGGGAGTCGCGCTCTCGCTCATGAGTCCTGGTCCTTCTTCGGATCCTCGGTGGTTTCGGGTTCAGGTTCAGGTTCGGGCGACGGCTCGCTGGCCTCCTCCGCTGCCTCCTCGGGCTCGGCGGCGGCGGCCTCCGCCGCCTGCCGCTCCTGTTCGGCCTGCCGTTCCGCTTCCTCGGCGGCGGCGGCCGCAGCGGCGGCGGCGCGATCCTCGCGGCGCTTCCGGTCCGCCTCCTGGTCGCGCTCCCGGGTCGCTTCGTCGATCTTCAGGATCAGGAAGCGGAGCACCCCCTCGGCCAGCCGGACGCGGCGCTCGATCTCGGAGATCGCCTCCGGCCGGGCGTCGAAGTAGCAGAGCATGTACAGCCCCTCGTGGTGGCCGTCGATGGGATAGGCGAGACGCCGGCGCTCCCAGGGCTTCAGGCTGACCACCACGCCCTCCCGGGCGGTGATGATTTCCTCGACCCGCTCGACGACCGCCAGCGAAGCGGCGTCATCCAGCGTCGGGTCCAGGATGAACATGAATTCGTAGGCTCTCATTGCGGATTCACACGGTTGGGGAAGTTCGGTTGTATCGGTTCATGGAAGCGTCGAGGCCCTCGCGGATCGCGGTCTCCACCGCCGCCGCCGCCCGAACCAGCAGATCCCGGCGCGCCTCCGCCTCTCCGGGAGCGAAAGGGTCGAGCACGAAGTCGGCGGAGTCCCGGTCCGGCGGCGGGGCGCCGACTCCCAGGCGCATCCGGGGCACGTCGGCGCTGCCCAGGGCGCGGAACACCGACGCGAGGCCGTTGTGGCCACCGTCGCTGCCGCGCCGCCGGATGCGAAGCGCGCCGAGCGGCAGCGCGTAGTCGTCGCACACCAGCAGCGCCGACTGGGGAGGCAGCCGGTTGTCGGAAAGGGCGCGCCGCACCGGTCCGCCGCTCCGGTTCATGTAGACGGAAGGGCGCAGAAAGAGGATCGGCGTCCCGCCGATCTCGGCCTCCACCAGGGCGCCGCCGTCGAAGAAGCGGCGGGTGACGACGCGCTCCGCCAGCGCTTCGGCGACCGCATCGAACCCGATGTTGTGCCGGGTGCTTTCGTAGCGCGAACCCGGATTTCCGAGCCCGACCACCAGCCGGATGGGCGGGGGCGTCTCCAGATGGGGAATCTCCATCACCGGCGGCTCCGGCTGGACGGCGAGGCCGTTCAGTTCCCTGTCTCCTCAGCGGAAGACTCTTCGGCCGTCGAACCCTCGGCTGCTTCGGCGTCTTCGGGCGCGGTCTCCTCCGCCACCTTGGGCGCCTTCACGTGGAGGATCACCAGCTCCGGGGAGGAGGCCAGCGCCACTCCGTCGGGAAGCGAAATCCCGCCCGCCCGCACCGTGTCCCCGTAGTCCAGCGACGAGATGTCCACCTGCAGCTCGGCGGGGATGTCGTGCGGCCGGCAGGTGACCTGGATCGCGCGGGCGATGAAGTCCAGGTGGCCGCCCCGCTTCACCCCGGGGGATTCGCCTTCGAGATGCACCGGCACGCGCCAGTCGCTCGTCCGCTCCGGATCCACCCGCATCAGGTCGGCGTGGAGAACCGAGTGATCCAGCGGATGCAGCTGGAAGTCGTGGATCATCACCTGCTGGGAGGCGTCCTCGCCCTCGACGGCGAGATCGAAGATCGTGTTCACCCCGCGCGCCGAGCGCACGATGTCGCGCACTCGCCCAGGGGAGAGGGCGAGCGGGCGGGCGCCGTCGGGGCCGCCGTACACCACCGCCGGAATCCACCCGCTGCGACGGAGGCGGCGGTTCGCGCCCTTGCCCACTTCGGAGCGGGGGCGGGCCGGAACGGTTTGGAAAGCCATATAGATAACGTATGCCTCGCGGGGCGGGAAGCGCGGCGCGGTGTTCGGACTGGGATGGGCCGGGACTCCCGGAAATCAGATCCGGACGCCGACCTTCGCGTCGCGCGCGAAACGGGCAGTATAGCAGAAAGAAGCCGCGGTCAGTCGTCGGTCTGCCCCGGCGTGAAGAGCCGGCTGACCGAGGTCTGGCCGTGCACGCTCTCGATGGCGCGCGCCAGCAGGTCCGCCACCGAGAGCACCTCCAGCCGGGAGCTGCGGCGGCGCTCCTCCTTCGGAATCCGGATCGTGTCGCCGACGATGAGCCGCTCCAGCCTGCTGGTCTCGATGCGGTCCACCGCATGGTCGGAAAGCACTCCGTGGGTGCACACCGCGACCACCCGGGCGGCGCCGGCGTCCAGCAGCGCGTCCACCGCGCGCAGCAGCGTCCCGCCGGAGTCCACGATGTCGTCCACCAGGATCGCCGACCGGCCCTCCACGTCGCCGACCACGTGCATGGTCTCGACCTCCCCCTCGGCGCCGCGCCGCTTGTCCATGACCGCGATCCCCACCTCCAGGTGCTTGGCGAAGGCGCGCGCCCGCTCCACCCCGCCGGCGTCGGGCGACACCACGATCGGGCGTTCGAGACGCAGCCCCCGGATCCGCTCCAGCATGACCGGGGCGGCGTACAGGTGGTCCACCGGGATGTTGAAGTACCCCTGAATCTGGCCGGCGTGCAGGTCGAGGGTGATCACCCGGTCCACCCCGGCGGTGGTGATCAGATCGGCCACCAGCTTGGCGGAGATCGGAACCCGGGGCCTGTCCTTGCGGTCCTGCCGCGCGTACCCGTAGTAGGGGATCACCGCGGTGATGCGCGCCGCCGAGGCACGTTTCAGGGCGTCCACGATGAGCAGGAGCTCCATCAGGTTCTCCGCGACCGGCGGCTGGGTGGACTGCACCACGAAGACGTCGCCGCCTCGCACGTTGTCCTGGATCTGGAGGCGCGTCTCCCCGTCCTTGAACCGCCCGATCTCGATGTGTCCCGGGGCGATTCCGAGGCGGCGGACGATCTCCGAAGCCAGCTCCGGGTTCGAGCTGCCCCCGAAGACCATGAGCGGCCCCTGGAAGGCGTAGCGGGGGCCGCCGCGGCGGGAGGATGCGCTCATGAGGCTGGGGCGGAAGGATTCGAACCCTCGTAGACCGGAACCAAAACCCGGCGCCTGACCGCTCGGCCACGCCCCATCATGCCCCGCATCCTCCTCCTCAGCGAAGCGGGATTCCCTGGAGCGCGGCGCGGTGCGTTTCGCGGGACACCGTCCGCACCGGTCGCGCGTCCATTCCGTCCGCCCTCAACGCCTCCGCTCCGCGGCAGGCTTCCTCCCATCCGGGAAACACGCCGAACACGGCGGAGCCGCTGCCGGACATCGACGAGGCGAGAGCTCCGGCGCGATCGAGCGCGTTCCGAATCTGCGGCACGGCATAGGGGGGGAGCGCCTCCGAGGATTCCATGTCATTGACGAGGGGCGTCGGGCCGACGCCGGGAAGATCGACGGCCGCCCGGGAGGAATCGCGGATCGTAGCAGCAGCCCGAACCTTTCCATACGCCTCCCGGGTGGAGACTTGGAAATCGGGAAGCGCCAGCACCAGGGCGAGGCCCGGATCGGGGGCGGCCAGCGGGTAGAGCGCCTCCCCCCTTCCCGCCGCCAGCGCCAGCCCGCCGGTGAGGAACCAGGGCGT
This sequence comes from Candidatus Marinacidobacterium sp., assembly GCA_965202845.1. Taxonomy (GTDB): domain Bacteria; phylum Acidobacteriota; class Vicinamibacteria; order Marinacidobacterales; family Marinacidobacteraceae; genus CBDATA01. Next base: position 2,774,900 of record OZ241856.1, on the reverse strand, counting down.
GTCCATGCCGACCCGGACGGCGAGGGCCGCAAGCTCCCGGCGACGGAGACCGAGTCCCCAGATCCGGTTCAGGGCGAGGAGCGCAGCGGCGGCGTCGGCGCTCCCGCCCCCCAGCCCCTTCCCCGGCGGAATGCGCTTGGAAAGGCGGATCCGCACCGGTTGCTTCCGACCCGACGGCGCCGCCTCGGCGAGGAGCCGGGCCGCCTTCAGGACCAGGTTCCGGTCGTCGGTCGGGATGCCGGGAACGTCGCAGTCCAGCCGGGTTCGCTCCCCGGTCACCGGTTCGAAGCGCAGGGCGTCCCAGAGGTCGATCCCGACCAGCAGGGTACGGATGCGGTGGTAGCCGTCGGCCCGGCGCCGCCCCAGCACCCGCAGACCCAGGTTCACCTTGGCCGGCGCCCGGACCTCCAGCCTCATCGCGCCGAAACCAGGTTCTCCAGCGACGTCCGGCGAAAGTCCTCGGGAATCCGCAGCGCGAAGGAGTCCGGGTGGAGCCGGGCGTTCACCCGCAACTCCACCACCGAAAGCGAAGCGGCGACCCGGGGCGAGCGCACTTCGAGTTCCCGGGGCGGCCATGCCTCCGACGGCGGATACCGGACTTCGTATTCCGGCGTCGCCGTCCCGGTCCCGGAGAGCATGGCGGCGATGTCCAGCGCGCTCGCCTCCACGCCCAGCAGCGAGCGGGTAAAGGCGCCCAGCCGGTCGCCCTCGGCGAAGGCGCGACGCGAGGGAACCACCGCGACGACCCGGCCCGGCTCGGCCACCAGCGCCCACCGGGAACCGCCCAGCCTCCCGAGCGCCTCCAGCCGCAGCCGCTCGATCGTCGAAGAGTCCGAATCCGACCGCTGGAACACCACCAGCAATTCGCCGGAGAACCGCCGACCCTCCTCCCCCCGTCCCCGCACGTCGAGGATGGCCTGATAGCGGCAGATGCGCCCGGCAGCCGCCTCCCGGTTTACGGGCGACGGCGGGGGAACCGGCCGGGAGGAGGCGCAGCCGGCGAAGAGTCCCGTCGCCGTCAGCAGCAGCGCGGCCCGCCGCCTCACTCCGCGTCCCGGATCTTCCCCAGGACCTCCGCCTCGTCCAGCTCGCCTTCGTCGTCGTGTTCGAGCGCGCGCCGCCAGTACCGGACCGCGGCCCGGGCGTCCCCCCGGGCCCGATACAGGTCGCCCAGGTGATCCAGCACCACGCTGTTTCGCGGCATGCAGCGGACCGCCTGGAGCAGGTTGGGTTCGGCGAGCTCCAGCTTCCCCTGGCGGAACTGCGCCCACCCCAGGCTGTCGAGATACGAGCCGTTGTGCGGGTCGGACTGCAAGGCTTCCCGAACCAGCGCCTCCGCCTCCTCGAGTCGATCCGGAAGCCCGGTCAGCATGTAGCCCAGGTAGTTCAGCGCCAGCGGGTGATCGGGAACCGCTTGCAGCACCGCCCGGAACGCGGCCTCCGCCTCCTCCAGCCGCCCCTGCCGTTCGAGGATGGCGCCGAGCTGGAACCGGAAGGCCACATTCCCCGGATCGCCGGCGAGCCACTCGCGCGCCAGCGCCTCCGCCGCCGGGAAGTCCCGCCGGGACGACAGATGCCGCACGAACGCATGGATCAACCCCGGTTCGTCCGGTCGCTTCTCCCGCAAATTCTCGAAAAGCCGCCGCGCCGCCGCCTCGTCGCCCCGCTCGGACTGCACCCGGGCTTCCAGCGCGGCGACCGCCAGGTCGTCCGGACGCTCCGCAACCAGCGGAGCGAGCGCCCGCGCCGCCTCCTCCGGCTCGCCGGCGAGCAGCCACGATTCGACGAGCAGCATCCGGAAGCGGGGGGCGTCGGGGCGGTCGGCGGCGAGCTCCGCCGCCTGCGCCAACGACTCCGTCGCCGTGCGGTATTCGCCGAGCTCCTGTTCGGCGCGGGCGCGCCGCGCCAGGAAGTCCGGACGGCGGGCGGGGCCATAGGCGGCGCCGTCCGGCAGATCCAGCAGCGCCTCGATCTCCTGGACCGCGCGCTGGTATTCGCATCGCTCCAGGTGGATCCCGGAAAGGGCGAACCGCGCCGGCGCCGAAGCGCGGTCCTGCTCCAGCAGCTTCGTCAGCGCGTCCTCGGCCTCCTCGAGCCGGGCCTGGGACTGGCGCACCAGCGAAAGCCCCCAGAGCGCCGCCGGGTTGTCGGGGTCCGCCTCCAAGACCCGCTCGAAGGCGTCCCCGGCCTCCTCGGCCCGGCCCAGCCGCGCCAGGGCGTCGGCGTGCGCGATCCCGATTCCGGAGTCCTCGGGGAAATCGGTCGCCGCCTGGCCGTAGATGGCGGCGAGCGTCCCCAGCGCCTCCTCCCGGTCGATGTCCGCATCGTCGGAGCGCAGGATTTCGTCCGCCAGCTCGCGCGCTTCCGGCTGGCGGGGTTCGATCCGCAGCGCCTGCGCCAGGTCCTCGAAGGCCTGGGCCGGATCGCCGTCGCGCAGCCGCAGCTCGGCCAGCAGGACGAACTCGCCGTAGGCCTGCGGCGCCCGGCGCACCAGCTCCCGCAGGTGGCGCTCCGCCTCCTCCGGACGCTGCATCATGGTCAGCGTCCGCGCCAGCCGGGAGCGGCTGGGGAGGTCGTCGGGGTCCACCCGAACCGCTTCGGCGAACGCCTCGATGGCGCGTTCAGCGTCCTCCGGCGCCTGCCCGGAGCGGAACTTCCGCAGGTGGAGCTCCCCCAGCAGGCGGTGGGCCGGCGCCGCATCGGGGTCGCGGCGCACCGCGGCGGCCGCGGCTTCGGCGGCCCCCTCCGGATCCTCGTTCCGGACCCGCAACCGGGCGAGCGCGACCAGCGGACCGGCGCCCCCGGCGTCCAGATCGGCGGCCTGCTGGTAGGCCAGGGCGGCCGCCTCGAAATCGCCCGCATCCTCGGCCATCCGCCCCTCGCCGAAGATGCGGTACGCCTCCGCCACCGGATCGGAGGCGAGCGGGGCCGGCGGCGCCTGCGCAGCGGCGAGCAGCAGCAGCAGCGCCAGCAGCAGCGAACCCGGCATGACCAATCGAAACGACCGGCTCAATGCCGGAAATGCCGCACTCCGGTGAACCCCATCGCCATGTCGTGCTCGTCGGCGGCGGCGATCGCCTCCTCGTCCCGCACCGATCCGCCGGGCTGGATCACCGCCCGGACGCCGGCGGCGGCGAGCGCGTCCAGACCGTCGCGGAACGGGAAGAAGGCGTCGGAGGCGGCGACGCCTCCCTGGAGCGGCGACCGGGCCTTTTCCACCGCGAGCCGGCAGGAGTCGAGACGGCTCATCTGTCCGGCGCCGACTCCCAGCAGCCTGGCGTCCCGCGCGATCACGATCGCGTTGGAGCGGACGTGCCGCGCCACCCGCCACGCGAACCGGAGCCCGGCGCGCTCGGCGTCGGTCGGCGCCCGCCGGGTCACCACCCGGAAGTCGTCCTCCTTTTCCTCCATCCGGTCCCAGTCCTGCGCCAGGACGCCGCCGGCCACCCGGGCGAAGTGCGGGCCCGCCGGCCGGAAGTCCTCCAAGGGATCGACCTCGATGAGGCGCAGCTTCCGCTTGCGCCGCAGCCGGGCCAGCGCGTCCGGTTCGAACCCGGGCGCCACCACCGCTTCGAGAAATATCTTCGCCAGTTCGGCGGCGGTCGCCGCGTCCACCGGACGGGAGAGGCCGACGATGCCGCCGAACGCCGAGACCGGATCGGTGGCCAGGGCCTCCGCCCAGGCCCCGGCGAGCGTCGCGCCCACCGCGGCGCCGGCCGGATTCAGATGCTTGATGACCACCGCGGCGGCGCCCAGCGGGGCCAGGTCCGCCGTCAGCCGGAGCGCCGCATCCAGGTCAAGGATGTTGTTGTACGAGAGCGCGCGCCCGCCGAGCTGGCGTCCGAAGGGAATCCCGCAACCGCCGCCGCTGGATCCCGCCGGATCCCGGTAGAGCGCCGCCGACTGGTGCGGATTTTCGCCGTACCGGAGCGAAGACACCCGATCGAAGGCGAACAGGAAGTCCGCGCCGGCGGCGCCGTCCGCCCCCAGCCAGCCGGCGATCCGGCTTTCGTAGGCGGCGGTCGCCTGAAACGCCCGGGCCGCCAACCGGCGCCGCGTCGGGGCGGCGGCGTCCGCGCCGGCGTCCAGCGCCTCGAGCACTGCGGGATAGTCGGCGGGGTCCACCGCCACCAGCACGTCGGGCCAGTTCTTGGCCGCCGCCCGCGCGAGGCAGGGGCCGCCGATGTCGATGGTCTCGCGGAGCGCATCCTCGTCGGCGGCCCCGCTCCGGAGCGCCTCCTCGAACGGATAGAAGTTCACCGCCACCACGTCCACCGGGAGGATGTCCTGCGCCGCCAGCGTCGCCAGGTCGTCCGGATGCGAACGCCGGGCGAGGACGCCGCCGTGGATGGCCGGGTGGAGGGTCTTGACCCGGCCGCCCAGGATCTCGGGTTGGCCGGTGATGTCGGAAATCGCGCGGAAGGGAAGTCCCTGTTCGCCGAGGAAGCGGGCGGTGCCGCCGCTCGCGGCGAGCTCGAAGCCGCGGTCCCGAAGACCCCGCGCCAGTTCGGCGAGCCCGTCCTTCCGGGTGACGCTCAGAACCGCCCGTCGCCGAAGGGGGGAGGCGCGGGGAAGGGAGTCGGGCACGGGGGCGGGAATGCTAGCCCGCGCTCCCCCCCGGGGCCGCAGACCGGCCCCGGGGGGGGGAAATCAAAACGCTAGTTCATCGTCACCTTGCACTCGGCGAAGTTGTGGACGTTCTTGAGTTCGCCGAAACTGTTGCCGAGCTTGCCCTTGTCCGCAACGCTGGCGGTCGACGGATTCCCCTTGTTCTTCTCCGTCTTGAGGATGCCCTGCGCGTCCCACTCGCAGCTCAGGGTCAGCGTGCGTTCCTCATGGCAACCATAAAGGCCGTCCGCGAACTTCAGCGTGTAGTCCGCCTCGAACTTGGCGTCGCAACCTGCTCCGTCGGCGTCCGAACACATCTGCGCGTCATCGTCGGCCGCGTAGTTGTCCGCCTTCTTGTCCGGCTTGCTATTGGCCTTGATCGCGTTGCTCTCCATCACCCCGAGGTCCACCTTGCCGAAGTCGCCCATCGTCGGATCCTGATCCGCGTCCATCAACGACATCCACACGAAGGAGACCATCGCCTCCCTCATCGACGTCACGCTCGAATTCGCAGTGATCGACGACGGAACATGGACGTTGTAAAAATCGCTTACCCATCGGTCGGCGGCGCCCTTGAGATCCTTCTTACCGGTGTCGATGGAGTACGTCGCGCTTGCGCCCGAGCCGCTTACCACGATGGAAGGAGCATCCGCGTTGAGCTTGCCATTCAGATTGTCGTCGAAAAAGAGCTTCTTGAAGCGATGGGGCGTGGGCGTCGTCTTCGGCCCAACCCGCCAGAGCGCCATCTTGGCGTTGAGGTCGGTTCCCGTTACGTCGAAGTCCACCGGGCCCCAGCCGCCGGAAAGCGCCTGCTCCACCTCCTCCTCGAACAACTGGCAGACATCCACATGGTCGACCGCCATGAAGGTCTTCGGCTCGCACTTCAGATCCTTGAACGGATCCTTCTCCCACTTCACCTTGCCCCAGGACACCGAGCCATTCACCGGAGAGACTTCAACGCCGTACCCGAACAAATAGTTGTCTATGGAAAAACGAGCTCCGTCAAGAGCGTGTCTGTTTTTCAGCACCCGGAAACACTGATCCGGCTTTTGCACACGACCGGCCGTCGCGCTGTACCAGCCGTCCGCCAAGCAGACATCGGCCAGTTTGGCCGCGTCGTCCCCGGGGTCATTCCCGCCGGTGGAATTCGGAACCTTGTTGCCGATCCCCGGCTCGTACTTGTTGTTCCCGGTCTTGTCGATCGCCGAACCCTTCATCATTTCCATCGGAACCGGCTTGTTCGTCCCCTTGACCGCGTTCGGCCCGGCGACCGTGTAATTCCTCATCTCCGCCCCGGAGAAGACGTGCTTCACCGTCATGTCCACGCTGGACGTCGACACCCAGCCGAGATCGATCCCATCGTCATTTTGCCACACGGTTTGCGCTCCAGCGCCACTCAGGGAATTCACATCGTTGTCGATCCTGCCGACCTGAAGCTCCATCTCCGGATCCCAGGCGGCGCAGACCGCCGAGTCGGCGATCGTGATCTCCGGCGCCGCCGGCTTCTCCATCGACGCCTCCGAGCAATGGAACGGGCCGCAGGTGATGTGCATCACCTCGCTCTCCGGAACCGTCTCCTGACCGGCGCCCGTTTTCACCCGCACCGCCCGGAAGGTGACGCCCATGCCGACCACCTCCGATTGCATCGCCTTCCAGTCGATGTTCTGGAACGGCATGTTGTCCTGCCCGCCGGTGACCCCGACCCCGTTCGGAACCGGATCCATCCACATCGGGGTGAGGATCGCGTCGTGCGAGCTCTTCACCACCATCTTTCCGTTCACCGAGGCCATCGCCTTCTTCTCGTCGGTCATGGCGTCCGGGCACAGGGCGTACCCCATGCAGTCCTTGTCCATGTCGGCCATCGGGGGCGTCATGGAGATCGTGAACGGCTCCGGTTCGGGTTCCGGCTCCGGTTCCGGGGTCGGCTCGGGCTCCGGGGTCGGCTCAGGCGCCGGAGCTGGGGCGGGAGCTGGGGCGGGAGCAGGCGCAGGAGCGGGCTCCTCGTCGTCGCCGCACCCGGCGAGTGCCAGTCCGAAAACGAGCGCGGGAATCAGCCACCCGTAAAACCCGTAATTTCGGGGGGGGGGGGGGGGGGGGGGGGGGGAAATTGCTTCATATCGCTACCTCCTGTTGGTATGGCAAGAAGCTGGGGGCGAGTATACACCACCCCCAAAATCCCCCCGGGGCCCTAGATCGGCGAGCAAAAAGGGGTTGTACCCGGCTGGACCATTGACGTACAATGGGTTATGCAGAAAAAACGCCCCAAGAGGCATCACCAGCCGGGTGAAGTCATATTCCCACGTTTCCGCTCTCCGATCAAGCTCGAGGTCGCGCCCGACGGTCCGGCCTTCACCGCGCGCGGCGGCATCGTGTTGCTGCTCGAACTGCTGGCGCGGGGGCGCATCCTCGTCGGCCTCGGGCACACGAAAGGCGGCCCGTCGCAAGGTTGGACCGACGGACAGATGATCCTGGCGGTGATGTCCTTGAACGTCGCCGGCCTCGACCGGGCGGCCGACATCAACCAACTGGAGGCCGACCGGGGACTGCGCCAGCTGGTGCGGCGTTTCGAGCCGCAGCTGTTCGGGATGCCGCGGCGAGTGCTCCGCGCCCGCTTCCGGGGCGGGCGGGATCGCTGCTTTCCTTCGGCGCGCTCGATCCGGGACTGGCTGGATCGCTTCCATGTGGAGGGGGCGCACGATGGGGAGCGGGAGCGGGGAACCGCCTATCTCGCGCCCCACACCGAGCGCCACGAACTGTTCCGGAAGGTGAACCGGCGTCTGATGAACTTCGGACCTTGGAAGAAGATCCCGAAGGCGTTGACGCTGGACTTGGACGCCACGATCATCGCTTCGGGGAAGCGGGAGTGCTGGCCCACCTACCGGGCGGCGACGGGCGAGGTTCCGGGAGAGCGGGGCTACCAGCCGCTGATCGCGTTCTGCCGCGAGCTCGGGATGACGCCGTGGCTGGAGTTCCGCGACGGGAACGTTCCGGCTTCGCTGGACAACGCGCGCGCCCTGGACGAGACGCTGGCGCAGTTGCCCGCCGTGGTGGAGCGGGTCACGCTTCGAACCGATGGGGCGGGCCACCAGGAGGCTGTGATCCGGGCGTGCAACAATCCGGCGCGGCGCAGCGAAAGGACGCGGCGTTTCAGGGTCGTGGGGTTGATCGCCGGCGCCACCCTTTCCAAGGCGCTTCTGGAGGAAGTGAAGCGACTTCCCGAGGATGCTTGGAGCCCGGTAGCGTCGGGAATCGAGCCGGCGTCGGGTGATGAAGCAGGCGACCTGGAATGCGCCGAGTTGCCCTTCGTCTCGAACATGGACGCCCGTTCGAGGCCGGAGGACGTGATCCGTTATGTGGCGACTCGGCGCCCGATTCCCTGGAATCTGGGCTTTGGGGAAAGCGAACGCCCGGCGGCGGACGGCAAGCCGTCTTACCGTTTCCGCGCCTACCTGACCAACTTCCCGGCGCCGGACGCGCTGCCGCTGGAGCGGGCGAACGGGCTTGAGGTCATGGAGGCCGGTGAGGTGGTTCGGGCGGCGCATGAACGCTGTGGTCGGGGGGAGCAGGTTCACTCGGCGCTCAAGTCGGACCTTGCGGGCGGGATGATGCCGTCGGGTCGGTTCGGGGCGAATGCGGCCTGGCTTTGGCTGGCGGCGTTGACGATGAATGTGATGGCGCTGGCGTGCCGCACAGCCTATGGCCCCGAATGGCTCTGGGCGCGAATGAAGCGGTTGCGCGCGGTGTGGCTCCATCTGGCGGCTCGCTTGGTGCGGCATGGTCGCCGGTTCAAGCTGGTGTTCGACGCGGACGGGGCGCGGCTGTTGGCGGCGTTCCAGCGCTTGAAACGCGCCACGTCGCCCCCGACGCCCGTCCCCGGCTGACCCGGGGCTTCGGCAGGACGTTTCCCCCGGTTTTTGAGGGGAAGGTGCGCCCGCAGGTCACAAAACCCGTCCAACCAGCGCCCAATTGCGGCAGATCCGCCTCCCGACCCGCCTCAAAAGGCGGTTCTTGGCGCCCGCGGAGGCCGGAAACGGCCGGCTCGCCCTCCCGAAAGACGATTTTCAGTCCGAAAAAAGATTAGCTCGCCGATTTGGGGGGCCGGGCCGAAGACGGCCGGCCCCGGGGGGAGCAGAACTCCGGCTAATTCGTCGTCACCGTGCACTCGGCGAAGTTGTGGACGTTCTTGAACGCGTTGAACTTGGTGCCGAGCTTGCCCTTGTCCGCAATATTGGCGGTCGTCGGATTCCCCTTGTTCTTCGCCGTCTTGAGGATGCCCTGCGCGTCCCACTCGCAGCTCAGGGTCAGCGTGCGCTCCTCATGGCAATCATAGAGGCCGTCCGAAAACTTCAGCGTGTAATCCATCTCAAACTTGGCGTCGCAGCCCTTGCCGTCGGCGTCCGAACACATCTTCGCATCGTCGCCGTCCGCGTAGTTGTCCGCCTTCCCGTCCGGCGTGCCGGCGGTCGGGCCGGTGAGGTCCACCTTCCCGAAGTCCCCCATCGTCGGATCCTGGTCCGCGTCCATCAACGACATCCACACGAAGGAAACCGTCTGCTCCCTCATCGACCCCACCCTCGCATCCACGGTCAATGACGACGGAACATGAATGTTGTACAAATCGCTTCTCCATCGTCCGGTTCCGCCCTGGAGATCAACCTGCTGGCCGGGTTTGGCGGAATACTTGTCGGTGGTGCTGTCGTACACGATGGAAGGAGCATCCGCATCGATCTTGCCATTCAGATTGTCGTCGAAATGGAGCCTCTTGAAATAACGGGGCTTGGGCGTCGTCTTCGGTGAAACCCGCCAGAGCGCCATCTTGGCGTTGAGGTCGTCGCCCACCGTGTCGAAATCCACCGGACCCCAGCCCCCGGAAAGCGCCTGCTCCACTTCCTCCTCGAACAACTCGCAGACATCCACCTGGTCGGCGGCCATGAAGGTCTTCGGCGCGCACTTCAGATCCTTGAATGGATCCTTCTCCCACTTCACCTTCCCCCAGGACACCTTCCCGTTCACCGGCGCCACTTCAACGCCGTACCCGGACAGATAGTTCCCCGGCGCCGGGGATTTGGAGTCAAAGGCGGTCGATCCCGCTTTTCGCAACCGGAAACACAGATCCGGCCTTTGCAGGCGACCGGCCGTCGAGCTGTACCAAGCGTCCTCCATGCAGACATCGGCCAGTTTGTCCGCGTTGTCCCCGGGGTCCGCCCCTCCGGTGGAATTGGGCGCCTTGTTGCCGATCCCCGGCTCGTACTTGTTGTTCCCGGTCTTGTCGACCGCCGAACCCTTCATCATGTCCATCGGAACCGGCTTGTTCGTCCCCTTGACCGCGTTGGGCCCCATGACGTTGTAGATCTCTACGCGCTCTCCGACTCCGGTGAACATGTGCTTCACCGTCATGTCCACATGGGACGTCGACAACCAGCCCAGATCGATCCCATCGTCGAGGTACCACGCATATTGCGCCCCGGCGCCTCCCAGGGCGGAACCATCGTTGTCGAACATGCCGACCTGAAGCCTCATGTCGGGGTCCCAAGCGGCGCAGACCGCCGAGTCGGCGACCGTCATCTCCGGCGCCATCGGCTTCTCCATCGAAGCCTCCGAGCAATGGAACGGCCCGCAGGTGATGTGCATCACCTCGCTCTCCGGGACCGTGTCCTGCCCGGCGCCCCCACCGACACCGATACTCACCCTGGTCGCCTTGAAGGTGACGCCCATCCCGACCACCTCCGACTGCATCGCCTTCCAGTCGATGCTCTGGAACGGCATGTTGTCCTGCCCGCCGGTGACCCCGACCCCGTTCGGAACCGGGTCCATCCACATCGGGACAAGGATCGCGTCGTGCGAGCTCTTCACCACCATCTTCCCGTTCACCGATGCCATCGCCTTCTTCTCGTCGGTCAGAGCGTCCGGGCACAGGGCGTAGCCCATGCAGTCCTTGTCCATATCCGCCATCGGGGGCGTCATGGAGATCGTGAACGGCTCCGGCTCGGGTTCCGGTTCGGGAGTCGGTTCCGGGGCGGGTGCGGGTGCGGGGGCCGGCTCAGGCGCGGGGGCCGGTGCGGGCGCAGGAGCGGGAGCGGGCGCCGGCGCCGGCTCCTCTTCGTCGCCGCACGCGGCGAGCGCCAAGGCGAAAATCGGGGCGCAGAAGAGCGCCAGCAGGCGACTCACGCCGAACACCCCGTAATTTCGGGGGGGGGGGGGGGGGAGAGAGAACACATGGGCTTCATATCGCTACCTCCTGTTGGTATGGCAAGAAGCGGGGCGGACTCTACACCCCCAAATGGGGCGCGTCTATCCTCTCGTCGGATGCCGGAACGCGCGCCCCTCCCGCTGGATCGAATCCCCGCGGTGGGGAAGCTTCTGGAGACCGACGCATTCCGGGAGATCGAGGCGCGTTTCGGACGCGAGCCGGTGAAGGCGGCGCTGCGTGCGGAGATCGGCGTCATCCGGCGCGCCCTCCGGGCCGGAATCCCGGAGGCGGTCCCGGTCCTGTTCCGGCGGGCGCCGGAGGCGCACCTCGCGCTCGCGACCGGGGAACGGCTGCGCGACGCCCGCGGCGGCGGGCTCCGGCGGGTGCTGAACGCCACCGGGGTGGTCGTCCACACCAACCTGGGGCGCGCTCCCCTCTCCCGGCGGGCGGCGGCCGCCATGTTCGAGGCGGCGACCTCGTACAGCGACCTGGAGTTCGATCTTTCGACCGGCGCCCGCGGCAGCCGGCAGGACCGCATCGCCGGCGTCTTCGAAGGCATGTTCCCCGGACGCGCCGCGATGGTGGTCGGCAACGCCGCCGGCGCGCTGCTGCTGGCGCTGGACACCCTGGCCCGGAAACGGAAGGTGGTGGTGTCCCGGGGCGAGCTGGTCGAGATCGGCGGGTCGTTCCGCATCCCGGAGATCCTCGAGCGGAGCGGCGCCCGGCTGGTGGAGGTGGGAACCACCAACCGCACCCGGATCGCCGACTACCGGAAGGCACTGGAAGCCGAAACCGACCCCCAGGCCGCGGTCGGCGCGCTGCTCCGGGTGCACCCCTCCAACTTCCGCATCGTCGGGTTCACCGAATCCGCCCCCACCTGCGAGCTGGTTCGGCTGGGGGCGCAGTCCGGGATTCCGGTGATCGAGGACTTCGGGAGCGGAAACACCTTCTCCCTCCGCGAGTTCGGCGCGAGCGGCGGACGGGAGGAGCCGACCCTCGCCGAGTGCGTGGCGGACGGGCCGGACCTGGTGATCTTTTCCGGGGACAAACTGCTCGGAGGCCCCCAGGCGGGCATCCTGCTCGGAACCCCGGAGGCGGTCGCCCGCTGCCGGGAAAACCCGCTGGCGCGGGCGCTGCGGGCCGACAAGACGGCGATCACCGGGCTGCTCGCCACGCTCTGGAGCCACGCCGCCGGACGCGCGCGGGACGAAATTCCGGTCATCCGGGCGCTCGCCCGCCCGCTCGAGGAGGTGGAACGCGACGCGGAACGCCTCCGGGACCGCCTCCATCCGCCGCCGCCGGGCTGGACGGTGGAGGTGATTCCGGAGGTCTCGCGGGTCGGCGGCGGCGCGGCGCCGGACGCCGCTCTTCCGACCCGCTGCCTCGCCCTCGCGCATGCCGGCGGAAGCGACGCCGAAGCGCTCCGCCGCCGCCTGCTCGCCGGCGAACCGCCGGTCGCGGCGCGGGTCCGCGGCGAGCGCGTCCTGCTCGATCCCCGCACCCTGCTCGAGGACGAGGCCGAAGAACTGGAACACGTCCTCCGGAACCTGATGGAAGCGGAATCGGCCCCGCTACCATCCCGGGCGTAATGGAACCACAGTCCAACACCGTCCGGGTGGCCCTGAACGGCAAACCCCGCGCCCTGCCCGCTCCGGCCTCGGTCGGAAGCGCCCTCGAATCGCTGGGGCTCAAGGACCGCCCGGTGGCGGTGGAGGTGAACGGCGACCTGGTCCGGCGCCGGAACCACGCGACCACGCCGATTCGGGACGGCGACCGGGTGGAGATCGTGACCTTCGTCGGCGGTGGCTGACTTCCCGCCGCAGGACGCCCCGCTGACCATCGCGGGAAGGGCGTTCCGGTCGCGGCTCATCCTCGGCACCGGTAAGTACGCCTCCAACGAGGTCATGCGCCAGTGTCACGAAGCCTCCGGCTGCGACATGGTCACCGTGGCGGTGCGCCGGGTGGACCTGGAGGCCCGCGGAACGCTGCTGGACTTCATCCCCCGCGACCGGCTGACCCTGCTCCCCAACACCGCCGACTGCTTCACCGCCGAGGAGGCGGTGCGCGCCGCGCGGCTGGGACGGGAAGCCGGGCTCTCCGCGTGGGTCAAGCTCGAAGTCATCGGCGACCGCAAGACCCTCTATCCGGACACCGACGAGCTGCTCAAGGCCACCCGAACGCTGGTCGCGGAGGGGTTCGTGGTGCTCCCGTACACCAACGACGACGTGGTGGCGGCGCGGAAGCTGGAGGACGCCGGCGCGGCGGCGGTGATGCCGCTGGGCGCTCCCATCGGCTCCGGCCTCGGCATCCGGAACCGGAACGCCATCGAGCTGGTGCGGGAAGCGGTCTCGGTTCCGATGATCGTGGACGCCGGAGTGGGCACCGCCTCCGACGTGGCCATCGCCATGGAGCTCGGCGCCGACGGCGTCCTCCTCAACACCGCGGTGGCCGCCGCCCGCGAGCCGGTGGCGATGGCCCATGCGGTGCGCCACGCGGTGGAGGCGGGGCGGCTCGCCTTCCTCGCCGGACGCATGCCGCGCCGCCGCTACGCCGCCGCCTCCTCGCCACCCGCCGATTCTTGAGCGCAGCAGCCGACGAGTCGGCGGAGAAACGCCGCGCCCGGCGCATCTCCCGCGCGCTGGCGAAGGAGCACCCGGACGCCGAATGCGCCCTCCGGCACGAATCGGCGCTCCAGCTGCTGGTCGCCACCATCCTCTCCGCCCAGTGCACCGACAAGCGGGTCAACCTGGTCACCCCGGCGCTCTTCGCCCGCTATCCCGACGCCGACGCCTTCGCCGAGGCGCGCGCCGAAGAGCTGGAGGAGCTCATCCACTCCACCGGGTTCTTCCGGAACAAGGCGCGGTCCATCGTCGGCGCCTGCCAGCGAATCCGCGACTGCTTCGGCGGCGAGGTGCCGGACCGGATGGAGGATCTGCTGTCGCTCCCCGGGGTGGCGCGCAAGACCGCCAATGTGGTGCTGGGGGTCTGGTTCGGCAAGGCCGAGGGGGTGGTGGTGGACACCCACGTCTTCCGCATCGCCCACCGGCTGGGGCTGGCGCCGAAGAAGAACCCGGCGCGCACCGAGGCCCGGCTGATGGCGCTGCTCCCCCGCAGCCACTGGGTGGCGTTCAGCCACCGGGTCATCCGCCACGGACGGAGCGTCTGCCCGGCCCGGAACCCCCGGTGCGACGCCTGCGCGCTGCGCCCCGACTGCCCGCGCCTGGGCGTCGACGATCCCACCTGATGCGTCTCGGACTCTACGTCGGCTTCCTGCGGAAGGGCGGAGCGGACCCGGTGCGCTCGGCGGTTCTGGCGGAGCGGGCCGGCTTCGACTCGGTGTGGGTCGCCGAGGCGTGGGGCGCCGATGCGGTCTCGGCGCTCGGCTTCATCGGCGCCGCCACCCGGCGGATCGGCCTCGGAAGCTCCATCCTGCCGGTCGGCTCCCGCACCCCCGCGCTGCTGGCGCAGACGGCGGCGACCCTGGACCACCTGAGCGGCGGGCGGTTCACCCTGGGCCTCGGAGTTTCCGGCCCGCAGGTCATGGAGGGCTGGCACGGCGTTCCCTTCCGGGAACCCGGAGTCCGCCTCCGGGAGACCGTCGAAATCGTCCGCCGGGCGCTCCGGGGCGAGACTCTCACCTACGCGGGCCGGCATCACCGGCTCCCGCTTCCGGATGGGCTGGGCAAGCCGCTGAAGCTGGACTTCCCGGCAGCGCGCGACATCCCCATCCACCTGGCGACCATCGGGCCGAAGAACACCGAGATCGCCGCCCGGATCGGCGACGGCTGGCTCCCCTTCCTCTTCTCCCCGGAGCGGTGCGCCCGGGTCTTCGGCCCGGCGCTGGAGGCCGGGCGCGCCAAACGCGAGCGTCCGGAACCCCTCGACGTGGCGCCGCTGGTCTCCTGCGCGGTCGGCGACGACCTGCCGGCGCTCCGGGACCGGATGCGGCCGAACATCGCCTTCTACGTCGGCGGCATGGGGGCGCGCCGGAAGAACTTCTACCGCGACCTGGTCGCCCGCTACGGCTTCCCCGGGGAGGCCGCGCGCATCCAGGACCTGTTCCTCTCCGGCCGCCGGCGGGAGGCGGAGGCGGCGGTTCCCGACCGGCTGGTGGACGAGGTCGCGCTGGTCGGACCGCCGGCGCGCCTCGCCGAACGGATGGCGGCCTACCGGGAAGCCGGCGTCACCACCCTCATCGTCTCGCTCCCGCCCGACCCGAAGGACCTGGAGACCCTGCGCCGCATCTGCCCCTGATCCGTCAGTGGAGCGTGTCGCGACGGCGGCGACGGAAGCGGGACTGGAGGGTCCGCAGCGGGTCGGGGCGGCCGCCCAGCAGACGCATGCGCCGGAGCAGCACGTACCCGGCGACCAGGCCGCCGAGGTGGGCGATGTGGGACACCCCGTCGCTGGTCGCCGAAATCGAACTCGCCAGCGAGATGAATCCCAGCGCCACCACCAGGTGGCTGGCCCGCATCGGGAAGATCAGGAAGACGTGCACCCGGGCGGCGGGGAACAGCAGGCCGAAGGCGAGCAGCAGCCCGTAGGCCGCGCCCGAAGCGCCGATGTGGCTGGCGCCGAAGAACGCCGGAATGGGAAGCAGGGTGAAGAGTCCGGCGCCGACCCCGCAGAGCAGGTAGTAGCGGAGGAAGCGGCGGGATCCCCAGACGCTTTCCAGCGGCCCGCCGAACATGTAGAGCACCAGCATGTTCAGCATGAGATGGCCGAGGCCGCCGTGGAGGAAGACGTAGGTGAGCAGCCGCCAGACCTCGAGGCGCAGCACCGCCGGCGGGTAGAGGGCAAGGAAGACGGTCAGCGGCGGAATCAGCAGCTGGGCGAGGAACGCGCCGCAGGTGATCCCGATGAGCCGCTTCACCATCGGGGTGAGGGGCGCGAAGCCGAAGGAGAACACCCTGGCGTTCCCTCAGGAAGCCCGGACCGGTTCGCCGTGCAGGACGTCCCGCAGGAAGGCGCCGGTGCGGGAGCCGGGGGTCTCCGCCACCGTTTCGGGCGGGCCGCTGGCGACCAGCCGGCCGCCGTCGGCGCCGCCGTCGGGACCGATGTCGAGGATGTGATCCACCGTCTTGATGACGTCGAGGTTGTGTTCGATCACGACCACCGTGTTGCCGCCCTCCACCAGCCGTTGCAGGACGTCGAGCAGGCGGCGGATGTCCTCGAAGTGCAGTCCGGTGGTCGGCTCGTCGAGGATGTAGAGCGTGCCGCCGGTGGCCCGCTTGGCAAGCTCCCGGGAGAGCTTCACCCGCTGCGCCTCGCCGCCGGAGAGGGTGGGCGAGGGCTGGCCCAGGCGGATGTATCCGAGCCCCACGTCCTCGAGGGTGCGGAGGGTGCGCAGGATCGCCGGCTGGGAGGCGAAGACCTCGATCGCCTCGCTGACCGTCAGGTCCAGCACCTCGGAGATGGAGCGCCCCCGGTAGCGCACCGTCAGCGTCTGGTCGTTGAACCGCTTGCCGCCGCAGACCTCGCAGGGCACGAAGACGTCGGCGAGGAAGTGCATCTCCACCCGGAGGACCCCGTCGCCCTCGCACTGCTCGCAGCGTCCGCCCGCCACATTGAAGGAGAACCGGCCCGGCTTGTACCCCTGGGCCTTCGCCGCCGGGAGCGAGGCGAAGAGCTGGCGGATGCCGTCGAACACCTTGGTGTAGGTGGCCGGGTTGGAGCGCGGGGTGCGTCCGATGGGGGACTGGTCGATGTCCACCACCCGGTCCACCTTCTCGATCCCCTCGATGCGGTCGTGAGCGCCGACCGGGTGCTCCGCGCGGTGGAGCGCCCGCGCCAGCGCCGGATACAGCACCTCGTACACCAGCGAGCTCTTGCCGGCGCCGGAGACCCCGGTGACGCCCACGAAGGCGCCGAGCGGGATTTCGGCGTCGAGGCTCTGGAGATTGTTGGCCCGGGCGCCGACGATGCGGATGCTCCGGCGGGGGACGCGCCGGACCGCCGGCGCCTCGATCGACTTCCGGCCGGCCAGGTACTGCCCGGTCAGCGAGCGCCGGTTCGCCCGGATTTCCGCCGGGGCGCCCTCGGCGACGACCTCCCCGCCGTGAACCCCGGCGCCGGGGCCGAAGTCCACGATGTGGTCGGCGGCCTCGATGGTCTCCCGGTCGTGCTCGACCACCACCACCGTGTTGCCGATGTCCCGCAGGCGGCGGAGCGCCTCCAGCAGCTTGCTGTTGTCCCGGGCGTGGAGTCCGATGGACGGCTCGTCGAGGATGTAGATGACCCCGGTCAGCTCGGAGCCGATCTGGCTGGCGAGGCGGATCCGCTGGGATTCGCCCCCGGAGAGGCTGGGCGCCAGCCGGTCCAGCGACAGGTAGCCGAGCCCCACGTCGGCGAGAAAGCGGAGCCGGGCGCGGATCTCCTTCAGCAGCTCCTCGCCGATGACCAGAGCCGCTCCGTCCAGGTCCAGCTCGGCGACGAACCCAAGGGCGTCGGAGATCGAAAGCGCGGAGAGGTCGGCGATGGTACGGCCCCCGATCCGCACTCCCAGCGCCTCCGGGCGGAGGCGGGTTCCGCCGCAGGCGCGGCAGGGGCGCTGCGAGAGGTACGCCGAGTAGAACCGGCGCGCCCGGTCGGAAGTGGTCTCCTTGAGGCGGCGCGCCAGCATCGGCAGCGCCCCCTCCCACCGGCTCTCCCAGCGGAGCGACTTGTGAGTCACCGGGATCCGGCGCTCTCCGGCGCCGCGCAGCAGGATGTCGCGCTTTTTCGCGGGGATGCGCGCCCACGGCACGCTCAGCGGGATGGCGAAGCGCTTCGCCACCGCCCGCACCCGGGACGGCTCCCAGCCGGCCTTGTCCCGGAGCCGGCCCCACGGCGCCACCGCGCCCTCGTTGACGCTCAGCGACGGATCGGGAACCACCCGCTCCTCGTCCATCTCGTTGCGGGACCCCAGCCCGTTGCACTCCGGGCACATCCCCTGGGGGCTGTTGAACGAGAACAGCTGGGGGTTCATCTCCGGGAAGCCGACGCCGCAATCCGGGCAGCCGCCCTTCGCCGAGAACAGGCGATCCTCCTGGCCCTCGACCGCGACCAGCAGGATGCCATCGCCCTCCTTGAGCGCGGTCTCCACCGAGTCGTGGACCCGGCTCCGCCAGTCGGCGTCCGGCGGATCGCTGCGGCGCAGCCGGTCCACCACGATCTCGACGGTGTGTTTTTTCCGCTTGTCGAGCGCCTCCACCTCCTCGACCAGCTCCACCGCGCCGTCGATACGCGCCCGGCTGTAGCCGCGCTGGAGCACCGACTCCAGCAGGCCGCGCCACTCGCCCTTCCGGTTCACCACCACCGGCGCGAGGATGAGGAAGCGGGCGCCGGCGGGAAGCCCCGCGATGTCGTCGACGATTTCCGGCGCGCTCTGCGGGCGCACCGGGCGGTCGCAGCGGGGGCAGTGCGCCGTCCCGATGCGGGCGAAAAGCACCCGCAGGTAGTCGGAGATTTCGGTGATGGTGCCCACCGTGGAGCGCGGGTTGTGGCTCGCCGACTTCTGGTCCACCGAGATCGTGGGCGAGAGTCCCTGGATGGTGTCGTAGGCCGGCTTGTCCATCTGGCCCAGGAACTGGCGGGCGTAGCTGGAGAGCGACTCGACGTAGCGGCGCTGGCCCTCGGCGTAGAGGGTGTCCAAGGCCAGCGAGGACTTGCCGGAGCCGGAGACCCCGGAGAAGACCACCAGCTTCTTCTTGGGAATTTCGACGGTGATGTTCTTGAGATTGTGCTGCCGGGCGCCCCGGACCACGATGCGATCGGGTTCCATCAGGAACCGGAGAGGCTAGCAGTCCGCGCTACCCTCCGGGGCATGGCGAACGGGGTGGCGCTGACGACGGCGGACGAGTCGCGGATCGTCGAGGCGGCGTCCCAGGCCGCCGGCGAGGCGGACTTCGGCGCCCGGCTGCTCGGGAATCGGGGCGACGAATCGGCGACGGGGAGGCCATAGACTCCGCCCTCCCCTTCCGGAGGCGTCTTCCACTCATGTCCAGCACCCCGACGCCCGGCTACGACCGGCCGCTCTTCGTCCAGCCCTTCGACCACCGGGGCAGCTTCGTCCGGTCGTTCTTCGGCGCGTCCGGAACGCCCCCGATCGCCCCCGAAGCCGACCGCTTCACCCCGGTCGTCGCCGCCAAGGCGTTGATCTACCGGGGTCTTCTCCGCGCCATCGAGGAAGGCGTTCCGAAGGAGCAGGTGGGCATCCTGGTGGACGCCCAGTTCGGCGCCCCGATCCTCGCCGACGCCCGGGAGCGCGGCATCCCCCGGGCGGTCTGCATCGAGAAGAGCGGCCAGTCGGTCTTCGATTTCGAGTACGGAGTGAGCTGGGTGAGCCACATCCGCCTCGTCCGGCCGGACATCGTGAAGGTGCTGGTCCGGTTCCACCCCGACGATCCGGACGAGACCGCGATGGTTCAGCTCGCCCGGCTGCGGCTCGTCTCCGACTACCTGCGGGGGCACGAGCGGCGGCTGTTCATGTTCGAGCTGCTGGTGCCGGCGACCACCGAAGCCGACCGGGAGGCGGGCGACGCCTACGACCGTGAGCTCCGCCCCGGCCACATGGCGCGCGCTATCCACCGCATCCAGGACTTCGGCATCGAGCCGGACATCTGGAAGATCGAGGGCGTGGACCGGCGCGCCGACGCCGAGCGGGTGACGGAAGCGGTCCGGCGCGGCGGACATCGGTCAAAGGTGGGATCCATCGTGCTCGGACGCGGCTCCAACGCCGAGAAGGTGCACGAATGGCTGCGGATCGCCGCCCCGGTCTCCGGGTTCATCGGCTTCGCGGTCGGCCGCACCAACTTCCGCGAACCGCTGGCCGAGCGCCTCGCCGGGAAGCTGAGCGAGGAGGAGGCGATCCGCCGGATCGCCGCGAACTACCGCGCCTGCGTGGACACCTGGAAGGGAGCGGCGGCGACGGGAGACTGACCGGCGTCTATTCGACGCGCAGCCCGAGCGCGACGGAAATCCACCCGCCAACCGCCACCATTGCGGCTGCCGAAGGAATATCGGGAAACGAAAGGTTCGAGATCAGCAAATAGAAGACGACGTAACAGGAAACGCCCAGCATCAAGCCCACGAACGAACGCCCCCAAACGGTCTCCTGCATCAGACGCGACGCCCAGTCGACAAGACGGCCCAACAGAATCCATCCAACAACAACCCCAACTGCACACGTCGCCGCGTACAAAACTCCATCCCGCGAAAAACCGGTGAGAGCGATGATCGTGGCGGCCATTCCAACGCCGAAGCCCAATCCGGAGACAAGACTTCGGCGAACGAGGGAACGCCAGATCCCACCATCCATTTTCAGATATGGCATTCGGAAATACAGGAAGTGTGCTCTCGTTGACACTGCTGCAATCCGTCCAAATGCGTCTGGTGACATTTTCTCAAACAACTGGCTATCGTCCAGACCTTCCACGTTTTGCAAGATTCTCCGCAAACAAGAAAATCTGTTTCCACCGCATTTTTGCAAGAATAATGCGCATTGGCGCAATCGGTGGCACAGCAATCCGGATGAATTTGGGACGCTCCTGCAGCAGCGGCGAAGATTACCGCAAGGCCGGCAAGAATCCCGATCAAATAAGAACCTATCTCGTAATTGAAATTTTGGGATGATCTGTGTACAATCCAAACCATGTCCCGCTTGGCCCACTTGATTCGAATCAGAGAAAAATACTGGGGGAAAATTCAGAAATTCTTCCCGGAAGAAAACATCCCCAAAGGACGTCGGGGACGAAAGCCCGTGCCCGCACGCGAAGTTCTCGAAGCCGTTCTTTGGCTCCTGCATACCGGTGCGCCGTGGAGGTTTCTGCCGCCAGAGTATCCGAATTACAAAACCGTTCATCGCAGGTATCAAGCCTGGTGTCGCGCCGGTGTTTATCCGAAAATCATGGAGAGATTGGTAGCTGAACTTCAAGAGTGCGGTCAGTACGATGGATCGGAAGGTTTTATCGACGGAATGTTCTTACCTGCGAAAGGCGGAGGTCTCGAAATCGGACGGACGAAGCGTGGTAAAGGCATGAGGATCATGGCGATAGTTGAGAAACATGGTTTGCCTTACTCGATCAGCGTACATGCTGCGAATCACCACGAAGTGAAGTTGGTTCAGTTGAATCTGCCATTCCGCATGGTAGAAGAAAAACCGAAAAATCTGATTGGAGACAAAGCCTACGACAGTGATGCGTTGGACGAGGATATGCGCGAGAAAGGAATCAACATGATCGCGCCGCACCGCAAGAACCGAAAGAGGCCGAGGACGCAAGACGGACGTCGGCTACGTCGGTATCAGAGGAGGTGGATGGTAGAACGCTTCTTCGCGTGGATACAGTGGCAGCGACGGATTCTGATTCGATGGGAATTTCATCCAGAAAACTTCTTGGGTTTCGTTCAGCTGGCCTGCATCACAGTCCTTCTCAGGCAATTTTGAGATAGGTTCAAAGCATCACGCGGTTTGTCATTTTGAATTCTCCTTCACCCCCGAAGGGTTTGTAATGACCACAGGATACGATGAAGTTTCATGAAGCTTCATTCAGGCGCAAACCAAGACATGCGGAAATCCACGAACCCGTCAACAAGACGGCAATAGCTGAAGGCACATCGGGAAAAGTCAAATTCTGTATCAGAAAACCAAGAATCGGAAAAAAAGAGACGCCCAACAGCGAAAATGCAAACACGGTCCGCCATCTCGCGACACTCGTCCACATCGCAATCGGAGCCGCCATGACAACCCACAGGGGAAGAAAAATGGCAAGGGCAATGGCGAAAGTCAAGCCGAAGAGCATGGAATTCCACACGCTTCCTTCCAGAAACATACTGGTGATCGCCACCCCGAGGCCGAAAGCGACGCCCAGCGAGGCGGAGCGGGAAAGCGCAGACTCGAAACGAAGCCTGCTTCCACTATATGTGGCAGCTTGCGAGACAGGCGTCATTTTGGCTATTGCACCGGGAATGTCCGGTCATGTGTGCGTCATAGCATCCCCTGAGACACTCTTCGGATGATCCACATTCACTCCCGCAGGTCGAAAAATCCTGTTCTACCTGATTTTCGCACGCATGCAATTCAAAAGCGCACTCCTCATGGCAGCAGTCCGGGCGATCCTGGGCAAAAATCCCCGCAACCGCAAAGAGAACAAGCTGCGAGACGATGGAAACCATCAAAAGGACACGATGAAACATTTCCGCCTCCTATCGGGCGCCGTTACTGCGGGCGCGGGCAAAGGCGATGTACTTCGCCATGTATGCGTTCCGTCGTTGTTCCATATCCGCGCGCATCTCCTCGAGAACTTCATCCGACAACCCGGTACGGATCAGAATGGCCATGATGCGCCCGTCGAACTCCTCCTTGTGAGCGCGCATTTCCTCCACGTGCAATCGCCAATGCGCGGACAATCCGTCGGAGTCTGTGGAATCCGGCGGCTCGCCGGACAACGCGGAAGGCGCGGGCGCTTCGGGGACCCCCGGAACCGTAGGCGTCTCCTGGCCGCATCCGGTCCACAAAAGCCCGCCCATCAACAGCAGGAAGAGAATGGAAATCAGAATTCGTCTCATGTCGCCTCTCCCGTTTTTTCTCCTGCCCTTCGGCCGTTTCCGGCGGCGGCGGGATTGCCGCCGTCAACACCAAAGAAAGCAATTCTCGTGCCAACCGCTTCGTTCCGAAATGCAAATTACGGACCGCGGGCGGCTTCGATCCACGCCAGCACCCGGTCCACCGACTCCTTGAGCGTCTGGTCGCTGGTGTCCAGGCGGTGGGCGTCCTTCGCGGCCTGGAGCGGAGCGGCGGCCCGGCCGGAGTCGGCGGCGTCCCGGCTCCGCAGGTCCTCGCGCACCGCGGTCTCGTCGCGCCCTCCCTCGTCCGCAAGGCGGCGGCGGGCGCGGACCTCGGGGCGGGCTTCGAGAAAGATCTTCACCGGCGCGTCGGGGAACACCACCGTGCCGATGTCGCGCCCCTCGACCACCCCGCCGCCTGACGCCGCCTGACGCCAGCGAGCCGCCAGAACCTCGCGGAGCTCCGGGTGGGCCGCGACCCGCGAGGCGGCGTCCGCCACTTCGGGAGCGCGCACCGCCGCCGAAACGTCCTCCCCGTCGAGGAACACCCGGCCGTCGGGGGCGAGGAACACCCGGTAGGCGAGGGGGCGGAGCGCTTCGCCGTCGTCGAGGGACATCCCGAGACGCAACCCCAGAAGCGCCACCGCCCGCACCGAGGCGCCGGTGTTGAACCAGGGGAGGCCGGCGCGCTCGGCCACCGCGCGGGCGAGCGAGGTCTTTCCGGCGCCGGCGGGGCCGTCGATGGCGACGATGAAGGGGGGCGGACCCGCCGCCGGGACTTCCGGAACCGGCGGCGCGCTTTCCTCCCGCGACGATTCGGGCGCCGCCATGCGGAGGGATTCGCGCAGTTCGGCGACTTCGGCGGGCGTCAGCTTGCGGAAATTTCCGGGCGCCAGCCCGCGGTCCGTGAGGCTCCCGATCCGGGTGCGGTGCAGCTCGATCACCGGGTGTCCGAGCACCGAGAGCACCCGCCGGATTTCGCGGTTGCGTCCGCCGCGCAGCGTGACCCGCAGGCGCGACCGGCTCTTGCCCTCGTCCCGATGCGGATAGCGGGCCAGAACCTCCACCCGGTCGAGGCGCAGCCGGTCACCGTCCACCCGCACCCCGCGCTGCGCCCGGTCGAGCGTCGCATCTCCGGGCAGTCCGCGCACGGTGGCGAAATAGACCTTCGGAAGCCGGTATCGCGGATGCGCCACCCGTTCGGCGAGCTCCCCGTCGTCGGTCAGGAGGAGCAGCCCGGACGTCGCGCCGTCCAGCCGCCCCACCGGATACAGCGAGCGGAGTCCCGGCGGGAGGAGTTCGATGACGGTGGGACGGCCCGACGGGTCGGAGCGGGTGGTCAGGACGCCGATCGGCTTGTTCATCACCACGTGGCGGCGCGGCCTTCGGCGCGAACGCAGGCGGGCGCCGTCCACCCGGATGTCGCTGCGGGCCGGATCGGCTTTCTCCCCCGGAGTGCGGACCACCTCGCCGTCGACGGTGACGCGCCCCTCCGCGATCATCCGCTCCGCCGCCCGGCGCGATGCGACGCCGGCGGCGGAGATCAGCTTCTGGAGCCGCTCCGCGCCCATTCAGTCCCTGTTTTCCCCGTCATCCAGCACCGCGATCTCCGGCGTCTCGTCCTCGCCGACTTCCTTGAGCTGCGGCAGGTCCTCGATGCGGTCCAAGCCGAACCGCTCGAGGAACTGCCGGGTAGTGCCGTAGAGCAGCGGACGCCCCACCACCGGCTTGCGCCCGCGGCTTTCGACGAGGCGCGCCCGGAGCAAGGTGCCCACCACCCCCTGGGACTGGACGCCGCGCAGGTCGTTCAGCTCCGGCATGGTGATCGGCTGACGGTAGGCGATCACCGAGAGCGTCTCCATCGCCTGGTGCGAGAGACGCCCTTCCCGCCGCGGCGCCAGCAGCCGCTCGATCGCGTCCCGGTGCTCGGCCCGGGTGACGAGCTGGTATCCGCCCGCCACCCGCACCAACCGCAGCCCGGAACCCGGCAGGTCGCAGCGCGCCTCCAGCCACAGGAGCGCGCTCCGGACATCGGCGGACGGGACGTCGAGCGCGGCGGCGAGAGTCCGGAGATTCGCCGGGACGCCGTGGGCGAAGAGCAGCGCCTCGAGGGCGGCGGCGAGCGCTTCCGGCGGATCAGGAGGCGCGTCCGACGATCCAGATGGGTCCGAAGTCAAGGTCCTGTGCAACCGAGATGCGGCGCCGACGCGCCAGTTCCAGCACCGCGAGGAACGCCGCGATGAACGCCGACCGATCCGTCCGCCCTTCGAGAATCGCCTCCAGCAGGTCCTCGAAATTCTTCCGGACGCCGGGCGGCGCCGCCGCCTCGATCCGCCGCATCACCGAGGCCACCGAGAGCAGCGCCCGCGGCGCCAGAACCCGGGGCTTCGCCCGGGCCCGGTCCACGACCCTGCGGAAGGCCTCCACCACCGCGAACAGGTCCACCTCCGCCATCACCTCCTCCGGCGCCGGCGCCGCGCTCTCCACCTTCGCCTGCGGGCGCACCCACATCGCGCTGCGCTTCCGCAGGTCCCGCCGGAGCCGAACCGCCGCCTCCCGGTAGCGGGCGTACTCGGCGAGCCGGGCATTCAGGTCGGCGAGCAGCTCCTCCTCGGTCCGGGACTCGGCGGCCGAGGGGCGCGGCAGCAGCCGGCGGGCCTTGATGCGGAGCAGGACGGTCGCCAGCTTCAGGAACTCGGAGCCGACCTGCAGGTCCAGAACCTCCATGACCTGGATGGCGTCCAGGTACTGCCGGGTGATCGCCGCCACCCGGATTTCCAGCGGATCGGCGCGGCCCTCGCGCACCATGCGGATCAGCAGCTCCAGCGGGCCGTCGAATGGATACGCCCCGTCGCCGGCGAGGCGGATGTGGTATCCGGGGAACGCGGCGGCCGCGCTGTCCTCGGGCAGGTAGAGGAGGGTCATCCCGGGGGCAGCCGCACCGCGGACCGCACCCGCTCCATGGTCCGCGCCGCCGCTTCGGAGGCGGTCCGCCGGCCGGCGGCGAGCGCGTCCCGGACGTCGTCGGGCCGGCTCTCGTACTGCCGACGGCGATCGGCGATGGGCTGGATCTCGGCCACTACCCGGTCGGCGAGCGCCTGCTTGCATTCGATGCAGCCGATGCCGGCGGTGCGGCAGCCCTCCGCCGCCCATGCGCGGGTCTCCGGCTCGGAGAAGATCTTGTGGAGATCGAAGACCGGGCAGACGTCGGGGTTTCCCGGATCCCGGCGGCGCATGCGGGCCGGGTCGGTCTGCATCGTCTTGAGCTTCTGCCGCAGCGCCGGCTCGTCCTCGGCGATGCCGATTACGTTCCCGAAGCTCTTGGACATCTTCCGCCCGTCGGTTCCCGGAAGCCGGGGCGATGCGGTCAGCCGCGTCTGCGGCTCCACCAGCACGTCCCCGAAGAAGGAGTTGAAGCGCCGGGCGATTTCGCGGGTGAGTTCGATGTGCGGCTGCTGGTCCTCCCCGACCGGCACCACCTTCGCGTCGTAGAGGACGATGTCCGCCGCCTGGAGCACCGGATAGCCGAGGAATCCGTAGGTGTGGATGTCCCGGTCCTTCAGCTCCCGCAGGAGCTCCTTGTAGGTGGGCACCCGTTCCAGCCACGGGATCGGGATCACCATCGAGAGCAGCAGGTGGAGCTCGGCGTGCTCCTTCACCTCGGACTGCACGAACAGCGAGCAGCGCGCCGGATCCAGCCCCACCGCCAGCCAGTCGGTGGCGATTTCGAGGGTGCTGGCGGGGAGGCCGCCGGTGTCCTTGTAGTCGGTGGTGAGGGCGTGCCAGTCAACGATGCAGTAGAACGCCTCGAAGTCGTCCTGCATCGCCACCCAGTTGCGGTACGCGCCGACCAGGTGCCCCAGGTGGGACGATCCGGTGGGCCGCATCCCGGAAAAGAGCCGGGGTCTGCCGCTGGGGGTGCGTCGAGCGCGGTGTTCCGCCATCCAGGGGCGAATTCTAATGAGCGGCCCCCTTATCAGATTCGGGGGGCGGCGCGCGAAAGCGGGACTTGAGGCGGGCCGCCAGCACCGGCCCGACCAGTCTCGCGAGCTCCTCCTCCCCGGCTTCGGCGACCTTCCGGAGGCTTCCGAAACGGGCCAGCACCGCCTGCCGCCGGCGCGGGCCGATCCCCGGCACCGCATCAAGCGCGGAGCGCAGCGTCGCCTGCTTGCGGGTTTTCCGGTGAAAGGAGACGGCGAACCGGTGCGCCTCGTCGCGCGCCCGCTGGAGCAGCTGGAGCGCCGGGGAGCTCCGTTCGAGGCGCAGCGGGGCGGCCGTCCCCGGCAGGAAGATCTCCTCCTCGCGCTTGGCGAGTCCGATGTGGGGGATGTGCGTCAGCCCCAGGTCGTGGAGCGCGGCGGCCGCCGAGGAAAGCTGCCCCCGGCCGCCGTCCACCAGGATCAGGTCGGGGAGCTCCTGGCCGTCGGCCAGGACCCGCCGGTAGCGGCGGAGCGCTGCTTCGCGCATCGAGGCGAAGTCGTCGGCCTTGCCGCGGACGGAGCGGATGCGGAACCGCCGGTAGGCCGAGGGCAGCGGCTCGCCCCGTTCGAAGACCACCATCGAGGCCACCACCTCCCGGCCCTGGAAGTTGGAGACGTCGAAGGCTTCGATCCGCTGCGGGGATTCGGAAAGCCCCAGCGCCTCCCGCAGCGCGCCCACCCGGGCGGCCGCCTTCCGTCCGGCTTCCCGGAAGTCGAGATCGAAGGCGATCCGGGCGTTCCGGCAGACCAGATCCACCAGCCTCCGGCGGGACCCCTTTTGCGGAACCCGGATGGACACCTTGCCGGCGCGCTTTTCCGAGAGCCACTCCTCCAGCAGCTCCCGATCGGGGAAGTCCAGCGGGCACTCGATCTCCGGAGGCGGCGGATGGCCGATTTCGTAGAAGCGCTTCATCGCCGCCTGGATCAGATCGGCGTCGTCGGGAACCATGAGGCGGGCGAGCGCGAAGCTGTCCCGGTCGACCACCCGCCCGCCGCGCACCAGGAAGACCTGGAGGTGCGCCCGGTCGCCCTCGCGGTGGTAGCCGAAGACATCCCGCGCCCGCCCGTCGGCGCCCGCCATCTTCTGCCGGTCGTTCAGTTCGGCCAGCATCCGCAGGCTGTCGCGCAGCCGCGCCGCTTCCTCGAACCGCTCCGCATCGGCCTCGTCCCGCATCCGTTTCGCCAGCGAGTTCGTGAGTTCGGCGGTGCGCCCCAAAAGGAAGAGCCGCGCCTCCTCCGCCGTCCGCCGGTACTCCTCGAGAGATGTGACGGTTTCGACGCAGGGGGCGACGCAGCGGCGGATCTGGTGCTGGAGGCAGGGACGGGCGCGACGGCCGTCGAGTTGCTCGCGGCAGTTCCGGATGCCGAACAGCCGATGCACCAGCCCGATGCTGCGGCGGGCGAGGCTCGCCGGAACCCAGGGACCGGCGTAGACCGCTCCGTCGCTCCCGGCGCCGCGGACGATGTGGACCCGCGGGTAGGTCTCCTGCATGGTGAGCCGCACCATCGGCGGGTTCTTGTCGTCGCGCAGCAGGACGTTGTAGCGGGGCGACCGGGTCTTGATGAGGTTGTTCTCGAGGAGCAGCGCCTCCCGGTCGGAGTCGGTGGCCACCACTTCGACGTCCGCGACCTGCGCCAGCATCCGCTCCCGGCGGGCGTCGGCGGCCGGGGCGCGGAAGTGCGAGAGCACCCGAGCGCGCACCGAACGCGCCTTCCCCACGTAGAGGGTTCCGCCCTTCGCCGACCGGAACAGGTACACCCCGGCGCCGGTCGGCAGCCGGGCGATCTTCGCTTCCAGGGCGGGTTCGGGCACCGGGTGCAGTGTAGGATGCGCCCCGCCCCATGTCCCGCATGTCCCGAACGCATCGCGCCATTCGCGTCCACCAAACCGGAGGGCCGGAGGTTCTCGCCCTCGAGACGGTGGACTCCCCGGCGCCCGGACCCGGCCAGATCGCGGTCCGCATCGAGGCGATCGGGGTGAATTTCATCGACGTCTACCACCGGACCGGGCTGTATCCGCTTCCGTTGCCGTTCACTCCCGGCAGCGAGGCGGCGGGCACGGTGATGGAGGCGGGTCCAGGGGTGGGAGACATCCGCGCCGGCGACCGGGTGGGCTATGTCATGCAGCCGGGCGCCTACGCGGAGCGCGCGGTGGTCTCGGCGCGGGACGTGGTGCAGCTGGGGAAAGAGACGTCGACCGCGGTCGCCGCCGCCGCGCTGCTCCAGGGGATGACTGCGCACTACCTGGCGCGCTCCACCTTCCGGGTGCAGTCCGGACTGCCGGTGCTGGTGCACGCGGCGGCCGGCGGGGTGGGGCTGCTGCTCTGCCAGATGTGCCGGGCGCTCGGCGCCGAGGTGTTCGGAACCGTGTCCACCGAGGCGAAGGCGAAGGCGGCGCGCGAGGCCGGCGCCGACCATGTGATCCGGTACGCCGAAACGGACTTCGAGGAAGCCATCCGGGACCAGCTGGGCGGGAACCGGCTGGCGGTCGTCTACGACTCGGTGGGCGCCGCCACCTGGGAGAAGAGCATGCGGCTGCTGCGCCCGCGCGGGACGCTCGTCCTCTACGGCCAGTCCTCCGGACCGGTTCCGCCGATCGATCCGGGGCGGCTGGCCGCCGCCGGCTCGCTGTTCCTCACCCGCCCCACCCTGGGGCACTACATGCGGACCCCGGACGAGATGCGCTGGCGGGCGGGCGAGGTGCTGGGCGGGATCGCCTCCGGCAAGCTAAAGCTCACCATCGACCGGGAGCTTCCGCTCGCCGAGGCCGCCGAGGCGCACCGGCTGCTGGAGAGCCGGGCCACTTCGGGGAAGCTGATCCTCCGCCCCTGACCGGCGCCCTCCGGAATGGATGGGACTGGATAACGCCGCCGATAGCGCTCCGCGGTGAAGCGGGAAAGGCGGGCCTGCCGGGAAGTCTGCCTCAGCCGCCGAAGATTTCGCCGAAGTAGCGCAACCAGTTGCGGCCGAGAATCCGCTCGATGTCCGCCTCGGCGACGCCGCGCCGGTCCAGCGCGTGGGCGACATTCCGGAAGCGCTCCGGTTCGTCCAGCCCCTCGATGAAGGGAGGCCAGCGCACCCGGTAGCTCGGCTTGAAGTTGCGAAGCCTCGGTTCGTACCAGTTCTCGCGGGTGGCCCACGAACGCAGGCCGCGAATCGCATGGTCGGTCGAGACCCCGACGTGTTCGATCCCGCCGACGCGCACCGCATGCAGGATGTGGTTCACATAGTCCTCGAGCGAAGTGTCCGGATCGGGACCCACGAAGTAGCCGAGGCTGGCGATCCCGGTGATGCCGCCCTTGTCGGACATCGCGCGGATCTGTTCGTCGGTCTTGGCGCGCGGATGGTCGTTGTAGATCGCTTCGCAGAAGGTGTGGGTGAACGCCGCCGGGCGCGACGAAACCTCGATGCCATCCATCGATGTCCGCGGTCCGCAGTGGGAACGATCCACGATGATTCCGAGTTCGTTCATCCGCTCCACCACCGCGACCCCGAAGTCGGAAAGCCCGCCGTCCACCCGCTCGGTACAGCCGCTGCCGAGCCGGTTCTGCGAGTTGTAGGTGAGCTGGATGCAGCGCGTTCCGAGTTCGTAAAGCGGGTCCAGGTTCTGAAGATCCCCTTCCAGCATGGTGGCGTTCTGGAAGCCGAAGACGACCGCCATCCTCCCCTCCATCTTCGCCTGCTGGATGTGGACGGCCCGGGTGGCGTGGAGCAGCCTGTCCGGATTCTCCCGGATGCGGCGACGCCACGCGGCGAGCGCCCGGACGGCGACCGTGAAATTCGCGCTGGGGAGGGTGGTCTGGATGCCGGTGTAGCCCGAACGCGCGACCGCGTCGTACTCCACCTCGTCCCATTCGTAGCCGACGGCGAGCGAATCAATGATGACCGAGCGGTCGTACAGCTCGTCGATCTCCGGATTCCTTGGCGGCGCCTGCCTTGCGGCGAGCGCCCGCGAAACGAGCAGGCCGCCCGACGCCGCCGCCAGGCTCCCCACGAAGGCGCGCCGCTTCATGCGCCGGCGTTCGCGGCGGATGCGGTCGCCGCCTGGACCGCCGTGCCGGCATCGGGAAAGAACGCCAGCCCCTTCCGGGGGTGCAGGTCCGTCTGGTGCATCACTTCCGCCACCTCGGGCTGGATGCCCCAGAAGAAACAGGTCGTGCCCTTTCCGATCAGGTTCTTCACCAGATCGGCCAGCGCGATGCATGCGGTGGGATCCATGAAATACACATTGCGCATCCCGAAGACGCAGGAGGCGCGGGGCTTCGCCTTGTCAGCCAGCAGGTCGGACAGGCTGTTCACGGTGCCGTAGAACAGCGCGCCGCGGAAGGTGATGACCTCGACGCCGGGGGGCAGGGCCGCCGGGAGCGGCTCCGGATCCACGATGAGTTCCTCGGAATCCACCAGCGCGTTCTCGCCGCGCCGCACGATGAAGATCCCGGAAATCCGCGGTATGAACACGATCGCGCTCACCAGCAGACCGACTGGAATGACATAGCGAATGTCCCAGAAGAGAGTCGTTCCCAGCGAGGTGGCGAGGATGAACCGCTCCCCGGCGGGCGCCCGCAGGATCGTCCGAATCCGGTCCGTCTCGAACATCCGGGCGGCGACCACCAGTAGGACCGCCGCGAGCGACGCGAGGGGAATGAACTCGAGAGCCCACGAGAAGAACAGCACGAAGAGCGCCACGAAGAGCGCATGGAACGCCCCGGCGAGCGGCGACCGGGCGCCCGAGGAAAGGCAGGTCGCGGTCCGGGCGACGCAACCGCCCACCGGAAACCCGCCCCAGACGGCGGCGGCCAGATTCCCGAAGCCGAGCGCCACGAACTCCTGGTTCGGCTTGCTCGGCACGCCCCGGGAACGACTCGCCATCGAAGCGGCGAGCAGCGATTCGGCGCTCGACAGGAAGGCGATCGCCACCGCGTAGGGGAACAGCTCGAACATCAGGGCCGGGATGGACGGCCGCGGGAACCGGTTGGGCAGCTCGCCGAAGGCGCTGCCGATGGTGTCCACCGAAAGGCCCGAGCCGGCGACCAGCAGCGCTCCGACTCCGAGGCCCATCACATAGGCCGGAATGCGCGGAAAGAACCGCCGGGTCAGGAGCACCGCAGCGAGCGAGGCGAACCCGATGGCGGCGGTGGTCGGATCGAGGCCGCCCAGCCGGTCGATCACCCCCTGGACGATGAACACGAAGTTGTGCGAATGCGCCTCGCCGGGCGCGTGCGCGTGGTCGTGGACAGTGTTGGCGAGCCCCAGAAAGGGCACGATCTGCCCGGCGAAGATGATGACCCCCATCCCGGTTACGAACCCGCTGATCACCGCCTGGGGCATGGATTCGATCAGGATGCCGATGCGGGAAACCGCCATCAGGAGCAGGAAAAGCCCCGCCAGCAGGGTCGCCGACATCAACCCCGAATACCCCCACCCCTCGATCACCACCACCGCGATGAGGATGCACGCCTCGGTGGGGCCGCCAATCTGGAAGCGGCTCGCGGTGAACAGCGCGATCACCAGCCCGCCCACGATGATGCCCACCAGACCCTTGTCGGGACTGGCGCCGGCGGCGATCGCCACCACCAGGCCGAGCGGCACCGCCACCACCGAAACGGTGAGTCCGGCGGTCAGGTCCACGCCGAGATCGGACCGCGAATACCCCACCGGAACCACCCGGCGGAATTCCGCGCGGAGCCGGTTCAGCAGGCGCGTCATCATGTCAGGCGAGAACCACCGCGGCCGGCGGCAGCGTATCCCGCTCCGCGACCGCGGCGTAGCGCTCCCCGGCGCGACATTCCAGCGGCGGGGTGAGCGTGCCGGTGGTGATGATTTCCCCGGCCTCCAGGGGATGGCCTTGCGCCGCCGCCAGTTCGGCGAGAACGCCCACCGCATCCAGCGGGTTCCCCATGACCATGCGCCCGCTTCCGTCGGCGACGTGGCGCCCGTCGCGCTCCACACGCACCGCCAGTTCGGCCAATCCGTCCGGACCCCCGAGCGGAATCATCGGGCCGAGCGCGAGCGCGTGGTGGATGCCCCCGGCGGCGACCGCGTCGGCGGGACGCATGGCCCAGCCCGGATACGGCGAATCCACCACCTCGAAACCGAGCCCGACCGCCTCCACATGCCGGGCGACCGCCGCGCCCCGCTCTCCGGGTTCGGGAACCGAACGGAGACGCGCGACCACCTCGCATTCGATTTTGGGCTCCACCGCTCCGGCCATCGAAATCGGGACGCCGGGTTCCCGGACCGACTCCCGGTACATGCACCCCCAGACCGGACGATCCAGCCCGGCGGCCTCCCAGAGCGCCCGGTTGGTGAACCCGATCTTGCGCCCGATGATGGGCGAGCGGGCGGCGCGGCGGCAGGCGAGCATCCCGGCGACCCGGTAGGCCTCGGCGAGGCCGAATCCGGCGATCCGGCTGGTGAACGGGACCAGCCGGCCTCCGGCGGCGCGGGCGCTCTCGATCTCGTCGCAGACCGCCTCGACGGAAAACGCGGCGTCCGGCATGGGGGAAGTGTACGGCTACCCTTTCCCGTCCCCGTGTTCAGCATCGCCGTCCGCGACCACTTCATGTGCTCGCACTCGCTGCGCGGGGAGGTCTTCGGGCCGGCGCAGAACCGGCACGGCGCCACCTACGCGGTCACCGTCGAATTCCGGACCGCCGCGCTCGACCGGCACAACATCGTCCTCGATCTCGCCTGGGCCCGGGAGGCGCTCGGCGAAGCGCTCGGCCCCCTCCGCTACGCGGACCTCGACGAGCGGTTCCCCGGCGCGATCACCACCACCGAATTCCTCTGCCGGCACATCCACGGCGAAGTGGCAGCGCGGCTCCCCGAGTCGTTCCGGGGAACGGTGCGGGTCCACCTCGACGAAAACCCCCAGATGGCGGCGTCCTACGAGGCCGCGGTTCCGACCCCATGACCACTTCCCTTGACACCCGGGCGATCCACGAGGGGGCGCTCTCCCCCCGTCCGCTCGGAGCGATCTCGACTCCGGTGTTCCAGACCGCGAACTTCGAGTACCACGGCGAGTCGTACCACGACGTGGGCTACCTGCGCCTCTCCAACAGCCCCAACCACAAGGTGCTCCACGCCCGCATCGCGTCGCTGGAGGACGCGGAGGACACGCTGGTCACCGGGAGCGGGATGGCGGCGATCAGCGGCGCGCTTTTCGCGTTCCTGGGCGCCGGGGATCACCTGCTGGTTCAGGACGTGGTGTACGGCGGGACCGCCAACCTGCTGCAGCACGACCTGCCCCGGTTCGGGATCGCCCACACCCGCATCGACCCCCAGGACCCGGATTCCTGGGCGCGGGCGCTGACCCCGAACACCCGGTTGATCTACGTGGAGACGCTGACGAATCCGCTGGTCCAGATGGCCGACCTGGAGGCGGTGGTCCGCTTCGCCCGCGAACACCGGCTGATCTCGTTCATCGACAACACCTTCGCCAGCCCGGCGCTCTGCCGCCCGGCGACGCTCGGCTTCGACCTGGTGATGGAAAGCGCCACCAAGTACCTGAACGGCCACAACGACATCGTCGCCGGCGCGATCTCCGGGTCGGCGGAGCGGGTTCGGGCCATCAAGCACATCGTGGACCACCTGGGGGGTTCGCTCGATCCGCACGCCTGCGTGCTGCTGGAACGCGGGCTGAAAACGGTCGGTCTCCGGGTGCGCCGGCAGTCGGCGTCCGCGCTCGCCCTCGCGCGGTTTCTCGAGGGGCGTCCCGAAGTGAGCCGGGTTCACTATCCGGGTCTCGCGTCGCACCCGCAACACGAGCGGGCGGCGCGCCTGCTGGACGGCGGGTTCGGCGGGATGATGGGAATCGAGCTGCACGGCGGCGCGGAGGCGGCGGAACGGCTGGAGTCGCGGCTCCGGCTTCCGGCGGTCGCGGCGAGCCTCGGCGGGGTGGAATCGCTGATCGTGCGCCCGGCGGCGGCAGTGCACAGCGGACTCTCGCCGGAGGAGCGCGCCCGGCAAGGCATCGCCGACGGGCTGCTCCGGTTCTCGACCGGGGTGGAGTCGGCGGAGGACCTGATCGCCGATTTCGCCCAGGCGTTCGCGTAGCTACGAATCGACGGCGGCGAGCGGGCAGGCGGTCCGGAGATCGGCGGCGATCCGCTGCCCCGCTTCGGCGAGCCGGTCGGGAGCGAGCCGCTCCTGGATTTCCGGGAACAGCTCCCGCTCCTCGGCGCGGATGTGCCGCCGCAGGACGTCGCCGAACTCCCGCAGCAGCGGGATCCGGTCCGCGCCGCGCGCCGCGGCGATGCCCTCCATCAGGTCCTCCATGCGGCGGTGTTCGGCGACCAGCCGGTCGATGAGGGCGGCGCCGGAACGCAGGAACGGGCGCGCCGCCGGAAAGAGGTCGGCCTCCTCGACCCGGAAGTGGCCGAGAAGCTCCCCCTCGGCGGCCCGCGCCACCCGCCCGGCGAGCTCGTCGGCTTTCGCCGCAGTGGGTTCGTCCCGCAGCCCCCGCTCGATGAAGAGGGCGAGCGCCAGCCCGTGCTGGTGCTGGTGGGAGAGCGGGATGAGACTCGGATCGCGGTGGAGGGATTCGGGAGACATGGGGCGATACCCGCAGTCTACGCCCCCCCGATTGCGAGCGATCGGTGGTATAGTCGGATTCGCCAACGATGAGTAACGAAAGGACTTCGGAGCATTCCATCTGGTTGTCGGAGCATGATGTGCATGAAGATGAATGGATGACCGATTGGGGAAAATCCTTTGACGACATGGGAAGTGGGGATTGGGAAGCGCACTACTTCAGCCGGCCCACTGAACGAGATTTGGAGGAAATGGAGCGCCGGTCCCGAGAGGAAGCGGAGCACCGAGCTTTGAAAGAGCGCCAAGCTCTGGAGGAAGTGGAGTGCTGGGCTTTGG
Source organism: Candidatus Marinacidobacterium sp. (assembly GCA_965202845.1). Lineage (GTDB taxonomy): Bacteria > Acidobacteriota > Vicinamibacteria > Marinacidobacterales > Marinacidobacteraceae > CBDATA01. The sequence continues at coordinate 2,739,713 of OZ241856.1, read as the reverse complement.
AAGTGGAACCGGAGCGGCACTCCGAACCGGAGCCCGATTATCAGGATTACGAAGAGCAGTACCCCGAAATGGAAGACTTGGATATCCTCGTGCAATGTTGCGCATGCCCCCACCGTGCGTGGATAACTCCCGACGAGTTAAGCAAATGGTTGCCACGTGCAGCCAGCTTTTCGGAGATGGAAGCCAGGCTTTTCTGTAGCCAGTGCGGTGCGCGATCGCCTGAGGTAGCGGTTCTCGGCGGGTTCTGACTCCGGCCACGCACCTACGGTCGCCGTCGTGATGGTCAGGTGGGGACGATCTGGCACGAGTCCGCGGGGGCGTGCACCCGCGAGGACTCCGGCTGGATGGTCACGTGGCGGATGCCGAAATCCTCGCGCAACAGGGTGGTCGCCGCCCGCAGGATGGCGTCCGGCGAGCTCGCCTTGTCCACCTCGGCGTGGCACGAGAGCGAAACGAAATCGCTGTTGACGGTCCAGATGTGGAGATCATGGATGCCGCGGACTCCGGGCACCGCTTCCAGGCGCCGCTTCACCGCCTCCGAATCCACGTGCGACGGGGTGACCAGCATCAGGACCGAGAGGCTGTCGCGCAGCAACCGGATCGCCGAGACCACCAGCAGCGCCGCGATGGCGAGCGACGCCAGCGCGTCCACCGGCGTCCACCCGGTCGTGTGGATCACGATCGCCGACACGATCACCCCGGCGGACCCCAGGGTGTCTCCGAGCACATGCAAGAACGCGCCCCGGATATTCAGGTTGCCCCCCTGGTGCCCTCCGAGGATGCGAAGCGCCACCAGGTTGACGACCAGGCCGAGGACCGCGATCCCCAGCACCGGCCCGGCGGCGATCTCCACTTCCTGGCCGAGGCGCGGAACCGCCCGCAGCGCGACCCAGGCCGAGACGCCCAGCAGGAAGGCGGCGTTGAGCAGCGCGGCCAGCACCTCGGCCCGCTGGAACCCGAAGGTGCGCCTCGCGGTCAGCGGCCGGGCGGCGAGCCAAGCGGCGCCGATCGCGACGCCGAGCGCCGCCGCATCGCTGACCATGTGCCCGGCGTCCCCCTGAAGGGCCAAGCTGTTCGCCCAGATGCCGCCGAGGAACTGGGCGGCGGCGATCAGCAGGGTGCAACCGAGCGCCAGCCCCAGCGCGGTCGTGGAGGCTTGACGACGGTGGTCGTGCGAATGGCTCATCAGGTCCGCGTGCGGAAGATACCGCAGGAAGGAGGCGGGCAAACGCTAGAATCCCGTCCTCCCTGACTTCCCCGGCGCGCGCCGGGCGCCCACCGACGGAGGAAACCCCATGGCGGAAGGCAAGACCCTCGAACTGACCGAGTCCAACTTCGAGGCCACCATCTCCGGCGACAAGCCGAGCCTGGTGGATTTCTGGGCCGAATGGTGCGGCCCCTGCCGCACCATCGCCCCCACCATCGACGAACTCGCCGAGGACTTCGACGGGCGCGTCCACGTCGGCAAGGTGAACGTGGACGACGAGCCGCGGATCGCCGAGCGGTATCGCGTCCGCTCGATCCCCACCCTCCTCTTCTTCCACAAGGGGGAAGTTGCGGGGCAGGTCGTCGGCGTCCAGTCCAAGAAGAAGCTCGCTGACCGCCTGGAGCAGCTCATCAGCGCCTGAGCGTCGCGCCCCGGATGCCCGGGATCCTCCTGCCTCTCCTTCTGCTGCTCGCCGGGTGCGGGGGAGCGTCGCCGGGCCTTCTCATCGAGAACGCGCGCATCCTCGACGGAACCGGCGCGCCGGCGTTTCCCGGCGCGGTCCGGGTGGTGGACGGGCGGATCGCCGAAGCCGGACCGGAAGTCGCCGCCCGCGCCGGCGACACGGTGGTGGACGCCGCCGGGATGACGCTCGCTCCGGGGTTCGTGGACACCCACAGCCACGCCGACGTCGAGCTTTTCGAAGCGCTGGACGCCACCGCGGCGGTGAGCCAGGGGATCACGACGGTGGTGGTCGGCCAGGACGGCGGCTCGCCCTGGCCTCTCGCCGAATTCCGCGAGCGGTTCGAGGCGACGCCGGCGACCGTGAACGTGGCGAGCTACGCCGGCCACAACACCCTCCGCCGGATGGTCATGGGGGACGACTTCCGGCGCGAAGCCGCCCCCCAGGAGATCGCGCGCATGGCGGAAATGCTCGAAACCGAACTGGCGGCGGGCGCGCTCGGCCTCTCCACCGGCCTCGAATACGAACCCGGCATCCATTCCTCGACCGAAGAGGTGGCGGCCCTCGCCCGGGTCGCGGCGGCGGCCGGCGGGCGCTACATCAGCCACATCCGCAGCGAGGACCGCTGGTTCGACGAAGCCCTGGACGAACTCATCCGGATCGGCGAGGAGACCGGAATGCCGGTGCAACTGGGGCACGCCAAGCTGGCGCTCCGCAGCCTCCATGGCCGCGCCGGCGACATACTCCAGCGTCTCGACGCCGCCCGCGCCCGCGGGGTCGCCATCACTCTGGATGTCTATCCGTACCGGTTCTGGCAGTCCACCCTCGCCGTGATGTTCCCGGAGCGGAATTTCGAGGACCTCGACGAAGCCCGCTTCGTGGTCTCCGAAATAGCGGTTCCCGAAGAGATCCTGCTGCCGGTTTTCGCCCCCGAACCGTCGTACCAGGGGCGCACGCTCCGGGACATCGCCGCCGAGCGGGGCGAGGAAGCGGCGGCGACCCTGCTCGCGCTCATCCGGGATGCCGAGGCGATGCGGGCCGATCCGGCGGCGGAGGCGGACGTCGTCGAGACGGTGATCGCCGCGAGCATGACGGAGGAGGACATCGCCGCCTTTTTCGCCTGGGAGCACGCCAACCTCTCGACGGACGGCTCGCTGCTCGGCGCGCATCCCCGCGGGTTCGGCGCCTTCCCGCGCGCCATCCGGCAGTTCGTCCGGGAGCGCGGCGACCTCACCCTCGAACAGGCGGTTCGGCGGATGACCGCGAACGCCGCCGACCACATGGGCTTCGCCGACCGGGGCCGGATCGCCGCCGGCATGGCCGCCGATCTGGTGCTGTTCGACCCGGACGCCGTGACCGACCGCGCCACCTTCGACGAACCCCACGCGCTTTCCGAGGGGATTCTCGGCGTCTGGGTTCGGGGGGAACGGGTCTTCGAGAACGGCCGCGCCACCGCCGCCCGGCCCGGCGTCTTCCTCGCCCGCTGATCTCCATGCTCCGCGCGCTCGCCCTCATCCTCCTCCTCGCCGCCAGCTGCGGCGGGGACGGCGGCAACGTAACGCCGCCGGCGTCCTCCCCCCCTCCGCCTCCCCCCCTCGATGTGCCGTTCGGGATCACCGACATCGAAACCGGAACCGGCGCCGAAGTCCGTTCGGGGCATCTGGTCGCGATCCTCCACACCGGCTTCGCCTACGACCCGGACGCCGAAGGGAACCGAGGCGAAAGGCTGATCGGCACCGAGGAGGGACGGCCGCTGACGTTCCGGATCGCCAGCGGCGAAGTCATCCCCGGCGTGGACCGGGCGCTCGAGGGGATGCGGGTGGGGGGCGTGCGCGAGGCGGTGATTCCCCCCGACCTCGCCTTCGGGGCCGGAGGCAACGCGGCCATCCCCGGAAACGCCACCCTGCTGCTCGAAATCAAGCTGGTGGCGGGAGAGGCGGCGGCCTTCAGCGCGACCGACCTGGTGGTGGGCGACGGCGCCGAAGCGACGGCGGGACGCACGCTTTCGGTGGTCTACCGCGGCTGGCTCTACGACCTGCTGGCCGAGGATCGGCGCGGAACCCTCTTCGACTCCAACACCGCGGACAACCCGTTCACCTTCGAACTGGGCGCCGGCCGGGTGATCCAGGGTTGGGATCGGGGAGTCGCCGGAATGCGGGTGGGCGGAACCCGCCGGCTGGTCATCCCCCACCCGCTCGCCTACGGAACCCGGGGCGCCGGGGACTCGATCCCCGGATACGCGACCCTGCTGTTCGAGGTGGAGCTCCTCGAGGCGCGCTGATGCATCCCCGGGACCGGTTCCGGCGCCCGCTGCGGAGCCTGCGGGTCTCGGTGACCGACCGCTGCAACCTGCGCTGCCGGTACTGCATGCCGGAAGCGGACTACATCTGGCTTCCCCGGGAGGACTTGCTCACCTTCGAGGAGACCGCCTTCCTGGTGGAGCGGTTCGTCGCGCTCGGCGTCACCCGGCTGCGGATCACCGGCGGCGAACCGCTGATCCGCCCCCATCTCCCGGAGCTGATCCGACAGCTTTCCGGGATCGCCGGCATCGAGGATCTCGCCCTCACCACCAACGGGGTCCTGCTCGCCGACCAGGCCCAGGCGCTGCGGGACGCCGGACTCCGGAGGATCACGGTGAGCCTCGACACCCTCCGGGCCGACCGGTTCCAGGAGCTCGCGCAGCGCGAGGGGCTGGATGCGGCGCGCGCCGGAATCGCGGCCGCCGCCGAAGCCGGACTCCACCCGCTCAAGCTGGACGCCGTCGTCCTGCGCGGGAAGAACGACGACGAAATCCCGGACCTGTTCGAGTACGCCTCCCGCGTCCAGGCCGAGATCCGGTTCATCGAGTACATGGACGTGGGCGGCGCCACCCGCTGGCGTCCCGAAGGGGTCTTCGACGCGGCTTCGATCCGCGAGGTCATGCGGCGGCGCTACGGCGCCATCGAGCCGGTGGCCGGGGACGATCCGGCGGCGCCGGCGCGGCGCTACCGGGTTCCCGACGGACGCGCCTTCGGGATCATCGCCTCGGTCACCGAGCCGTTCTGCCGGACCTGCGACCGCAGCCGGATCACCGCCGACGGGCGCTGGTTCCGCTGCCTCTACGCGGTTTCCGGCCTCGACCTGCGCGGGCCGATCCGGGAGGGCATGGCGGCCGCCGACCTGGAGCGGCTCATCGCCTCAACCTGGTCGGTCCGGGAGGACCGCGGCGCCGAGGAGCGCGCCGCGCTGGAGCGCCGGAGCCCGTTCGCCGCCGAACAGCTTCGGGAGAACCCCCACCTGGAGATGCACACCCGGGGCGGCTAGCTTCCCGGCGCCGGGTCGTCGATCCGCAGGTCGATGATCGCGTTTTCGCGGAGCTCCCGCACGAAATTCTCCATTTCGGCGGCCATCTTTTCGCCGTAGATGCTCTCGGCGAGCTGGTTGCGGACCTCGTCGAGCGGAATGGTGGATTCCGCGGTGCGCTCGTCCACGCTCATCAGGTAGAAGGAGTCGCCCAGCCGGACCGGTTCGGAGACGTCGCCCACTTCGAGCGTTTCGACCGCTTCCCGGAGGGTCGGGTCCAGTTCGCCGACGCGGAACAGACCGAGCGCGCCGCCGTTGTCGCGCGAATCGGATTCGGAATGCACCCGCGCCACCTCCTCGAAGGCGTTCCCCGCCTCGATGAGCCGCCCCGCCTCTTGAATTTTCGCCTCGGCGGCCGCCTCCCCCTCCTCGCCGATGTGCGCGACCAGCTCCCGGAGCCGGACCTGCGGCGGTTCGACGAACTCCTCGATCCGGTCGCGGTAGCGCTGCTCGATCTCCGGTTCGCTCACCTGCACCTTTTCCTCGATGTCCTGCCGCCGGATTTCCTGGATCAGGATGCCGTCCATGAACTGCTTGCGCAGCTCGTCCATGGTGGTCCCCTGGATTTCCACCTGTCGGACGAACTCCTCCTCGTCGGAAAGGTTCATCTCCTCGATGGTCTGCTCCTTCCATTCGTCGAAGTAGCGTTCGGGAACCCGCAGACCGCGCTCGGCGGCCACCTGGAGGATCAGGGCGTTGTCCACCATGCCCTCCAGCACCTGGCTCCGCAGGTTGGCGAGCGCCGCCGGGTCGTCCGGGACGCCGAGCCGCTCCCGCTGGATGACGACCTGCCGCTCCAGCTCGCTCAGGGTGATCATCTCGCCGTTCACCAGCGCGGCCACCCGGTCCACCACCTCGACCTGGGCGAGCAGGGCGGCGAGCGCGAGGGAGAGGAGGGGCATCGGCCGATTGTAATCCGCCGGTCAGGTCACCGCTCCCCGCCCGCGAGCAGCATCCGGGCCTTGAGGCCGTCAAGGTCCTCGCCAGAGATCACCGAGAACCCATCGACCACCGAACCGCGCCCCGGGACGCTCCGAATCCGCCCCTCCAGTATTCAGCGAACCGCCCTACAGCCCTGGACCCGCTCCGACACTGGGAACCCGACCGACAGACCGAACCGAACCGCATCCGCCGCAATCTCCGCCCAATCCGCCGCACGCTCCGCAAAAGCAGCCGCATCCGCCGCCCAATCCGCCGCACCCGCCGTACTTCCCAACCGAACCATTTTCTCCGCCGTAACCGCCGAAGTCTCCGCCAGATTTGCCGCAAGCTCCCCGCGCTTCGCAGCACACTCCACAATTTCAAACCACCCTATACGCTCCACCAGATTCGCCACAAGCTCCGCCACTTCCGCCGCACGCTCCGCCGCATCCGCCGAATCCGCCGCGATCTCCGCCCAATCTTCCACGCCCGCCCGGATCGCCATTTCCGCCACACCTTCCGCATTCTCAGCCATAAGCTCCGCATCCTCAGCCATAAGCTCCGCAAACCGATACCGAAGAACCGCCAACTCCTCCGCCTGTTCCGCCGCACCCGCCACCGAGCAAGCGAACAGGGAACCGGCGAGAACCGCCCCGAAAAACCGACTCATCCGAGGAACCTTACCGGACACCAGCACCCGCCACGACCCGGAACGCTCCGAATCCGAACCTGCGGCCGGCTCGCCGCCGGTCAGGGAACCCCGCCCGCAAGCGTCCGAAACGCCGCGCCGATCCGGTCCGGGGACCAACCGGCGCCGAGGGCGGCAGTGAGCAGCATCCGGGCCTTGAGGCCGTCGAGGTCCTCGCCGGAGACCACGCCCCGCTCAAGCTGGCTCTCGGAGAGCACCACCCGTCCGCCGCCGGTGCGGGTGGTGAATACCACCAGCGCGCCGCCCTGGATGGCGGCGCCGACCGCCTCCATCGCTTCGGGAGGCGCGTTGCCCCTGCCGAAGGTCTCCACCACGATCCCCCGGGCGCCGGCCTGCGCCAGCGCGCGGATCGCCCGCCCCCCGCCGCCGGCGGTGAGCCGCACCAGACCCACGTTCGGCTCCACCGCCGGGGCGTCGATGTGGATGCGGCGGCGCGGCGCGCTGAAGAGGAGCAGCTCCCCCTCGTCCACCCTGCCGATCGGTCCCGAGTCGGGGGATGCGAAGGCGTGGAGCGCGATGGAGTGGGTCTTTCGCACCTCCCGCGCGGCGTGGATGTCCCCGCCCAGAACCACCAGGACGCCGAGATCGCGGGTTCTCGGCGAGGCCGCCACCCGGATGGCGTCGAGCAGGTTGCGCGGCCCGTCCGAATCCGGGAAGCGCGGCGGGCGTTGCGCGGCGGCGAAGACCACCGGACGCCCCGCCGGGAGCAGCAGGTCCAGGAGGAAGGCGGTCTCCTCGAGCGAGTCGGTGCCGTGGGTCACCACCACTCCGGCGAGTTCGGGCCGCTCAGCGAGGACGTCCCGGATGCGGTTCGCCAGGCGGAACTGGAGCTCGGGATGCATCCGGGAGCTGCCGATGCGCGCGAAATCCTCGGTGGTCACGACGGCGACGCTTTCGAGTCCGGGAAGGGCGGCCCGGAGGTCGGCGGCCTCGAGCGGACCGGCGGCGCCGCCGGAGATCGTCCCGCCAGTGCCGATCAGGTGGACTTGGGGAAGGGGCTGCGCAAGAGCCAGCGCGACGGTCAGCAGGACGGAAGGGAGTGCGGAGGCGGCCATTCGGGATAGAATTCCCCCCTCTCCGGGGATGGTCCAGGAGGGGTGCAAGAGTGGCTGAATTGGCCAGCTTGGAAAGCTGGTGTACCGGCAACGGTACCGTGGGTTCGAATCCCACCCCCTCCGCCAGGGCTTCTTCGGTCCCGGATGCGTGGTACATTGATCCTCCCGCAGGGGGCATATCCGATTCGCACTGCGCCGTTTTTGCCGTAGCCCCATTAACGCCATGAATTCTGTTCGCCATTTTTTCGCCAGCCCGGGCCGGGTTGTCCGCGGCCTTGTCAACGCTGCGTGCGGCCTTGTGATTTTTTCTTTTCCAGCTTCGGGGTTCCAAGCCCGCACCGGCTGCACTACGGAACCAGTCAGGGTCTGCGCTTCGCCAGTCACCAGTCTCGAATTGATGGCGTATCGACCGGAAGTTGCGGACAGGTTTATGAATATCTATCTTGAAAATGGGGAGTGCTGGATGCTTCCTTCCGAATCAGAGATTTACATCATGGGAAAACCTACGGACAATCTACCCGATATGTCCCACGTCATGGTTCAGGGAGTCCGTATTCCCTCCGCAGGGAAAAACGAAATGATTTGGGCCTCCGACATTCCGGGTTCCCTCGGTGATGTGGGGTGGGCGCCTTGGCCCGGAGGTTTGGTGGAACATGACTGGATCGGGGAATCTTCCGAAATCAATTCCTGCAAACTTCCTTGAAGGAAGACCTTGAAGTTTGCGGCCCATCTCATTTCCCGATTGACATGAAATCGAAAGAATACGCCAGACGGAAGGTTTTCCCATGACGACGGCCGGACTCTTCGGGCCCCGCCCCCAAACGCTGAAGCCGCCAAAGGAGGAGCCGCCGCCGGTCGATCCCCCGGAGGAGACTCCGGTCGAGGAACCCGAAACCCCGGTTGAGCCCGAAGTCCAGGAGGAACCGGAAACCTCCGCGCCGGAGGTCCCGAAGCCCGCCGCGTCCGACGGCGGGCGCGACTACGAGGTGCTGGCGCTCAAGTACCGGCCCCAGACCTTTTCGGAACTCATCGGGCAGGAGGCGATCGCCCGGATCCTCCAGAATGCGATCCGCAAGGGCCGCATATGGAACGCCTTCCTGTTCGTCGGAACCCGCGGGGTAGGCAAGACCAGCATTGCCCGCATCCTGGCGAAGGCCCTGAACTGCCACGCAACGGATGGGCCGACCCCGGAACCCTGCGGCACGTGCGTTTCGTGCGACGAGATCCGGAACAGCCGCTCCCGGGATGTTCAGGAGATCGACGGGGCAACCACCAACAGCGTAGCCAAGGTCCGAGAAATCATTGAAGAGACTCAGTACGCGCCAGCGCGGGACCGTTTCAGGATCTACCTGGTGGACGAGGTTCACATGCTGAGCAAAGGCGCGTTCAACGCGCTTCTCAAGACCCTCGAGGCGCCGCCATCGCATGTGAAGTTCATCTTCGCGACCACCGAAGCCTACAATATCCCTCCAACAATCCTCTCTCGCTGCCAGGAATTCGAATTCCGGCCGATCTCTCCGTCGCTTATAGAGGGCCGAATCGAATCCATCGTGAAGCAACAGGGCTTCTCGATTACCAAGTCCGCCTGCGCACAACTCATCTACTTGGCTGAAGGCAGTTTTCGGGATGCGCTCTCCGCCCTCGACCAGGTGCTGGCCGAAGCGGAGCGCGAGGTGACGCTCGAGGATGTGAACCGCACGCTCGGCGTCCCCGCCGTGAAGTCCTACCGAGCGACTACCGGCGCGATCCTCAAGGGGGATCGCCGAGCGATCTTCGAGGTGGTGGAGCGGCTGGTCCTGGACGGAAAGGATCTGCGGCGCTTCGTCACCGGGATTCTCGGCTATCTGCGCGACGTGCTGGTGCACCGGGTGGCGCCCGACAATCCGGACCTGCTGACCTGGCCCGACGAAACCGAGGCGTATCGGGGCTTCGCCAGCCACTTCAGCGAAGCGGACCTCCTGCGGAGCGTGGACGTCCTCGCCCGCGTGGATCGGGACATCAAGGATGCGCCGGAACCCCGCTTCCATCTCGAAATGGCGTTGCTGCGGCTGGTGGAGCTGCCCCGGCTCGCGGATTTCGCCGCGCTGGTGGATCGCCTGGACAGCGCGCCCCCGTCCCCGGCGCCTCCGCCCCAACCCGCCAACAAGAACAAACAAGACAAACAAACGACGACTTCGCCCATCGCCCGATCCTACCAGGAGAGTTTCGGCGGCGAAATCGTCGGAAGTCGCCCGGTAACCGAAACGGACTCGAAAGGAACCCAGACATGATTTCCCAGATTTCCCGGATGACCCGCCAGGTGCGCCACCTCCGCAAGCTGAAGCGCCAGATCGAGGCGCTCGAAAGCGAGGGCTCTGCCGGCGGCGGCATGGTCAGGGTCCGGATCAACGGAACCCGCAACGTGCGCGAGGTCACCATCGACCCGGGGCTCGTTGAGAAGGGTGACGTCGAACTGCTTGAGGACCTGGTCAAGGCGGCGGTGAACGACGCCCTGCGCCGCCTCGAGAAGCAGGCGACGGAGCACCCCGCCCTGCAGGAGCTCGGAGGCATGGCGGGGGGGGCATGAGCCTGCCGGAACCGCTCGCGCGGCTGGTTTCCGAGTTGCGACGGCTCCCGGGAATCGGGGAAAAGTCCGCCGAGCGGATCGCATTCCACCTGCTGGCCGCCGACCCCGACGACGTCCGGGGTTTCGGTCGGACGCTCGCCGAGCTGCACGAACGGGTGCGCCAGTGCGCGAACTGCGGGAATTTCGCCGATGCGGAAACCTGCGGGTTCTGCCGGGACCCGGAACGCAGCGACCGCGCGATCTGCGTCGTCGGGTCCGCCGCCGACATCGCCGTCGTCGAACGGGCGCGCGCCTTCGGAGGCCGCTACTTCGTTCTGGGGCCGAACGCCGCGCCGATCCCGGGGGACGAGCGCCTGTTGCCGCTCTTGCGGCGGATTCGCGCCGGCGGCGTCGAGGAGGTGGTGGTCGCCACCAATCCGACGCACGAGGGAGAGGGGACGGCCGCCTGGCTGGCGCAAACGCTCCGCCCCGAAGGCGTGCGGATCACCCGAATCGGCATCGGAGTCCCGATCGGAAGCGAGCTGGTGCACGCGGACATGAGCACCATGTCCGAGGCGTTCGCCCACCGGAGTCCGCTCTGACCCGTTTCGTGGGTTATGCTCTTGACCCCCCGCTCCGGGATTCCACGGTAGCTCAATGGCAGAGCAGCGGACTGTTAATCCGTTGGTTGTAGGTTCAAGTCCTACCCGTGGAGCCCGACGGGATCCAACGAGGGAGCGCCCCAACCCATGAGATCGCAGCGATTTGGCGCACGCTTGGCGGCCGTCGCGCTCCTGCTGTTCGCTCCCGTGGCGGCGCCCGCCCAGTCGAACAGCGAGCCGGAGACGCATCTGCGGCTTCGCGGGCGGCACATCCTCAACGTCCAGACCGAGGACATCACCACCCAGCGTCTTTCCGTCTGGACCGATACCCGCATCGGGGACCGGATCCAGATCCGGGGCGTATGGGATGTGGGAGAGACCCGGATCCACGACCTCTGGGTGCAATACCGGGCGAACGACTGGCTGCGGGTGCGGGCCGGGCGCGCCGCGCCGCTCTGGATTCGCGAGTTCACCGACGCGCCGTTCGCCTTCCAGATGATCGGCGCCAACCCCGCCGCCGCCCTGACCCGGGTGCGCGAGACCGGTCTCATGTTCTTCGTGGACAAGGGGCGCTACACCGGAGCGTTCCATCTGGTCAACGGGACCGCGTGGGAGCCCGACAACAACACTTTCAAGGATGTGCTCACCAGCGTCGGGCGCTTTTTCGGCGACAACAACGAATGGAAGCTGGACGCCGGCCACTACGAAGGCCGCGACGGCGATGACGCCGACGTGCCCCGTCGTCAGACGACCATCCATCTCGACGGCAATCTCGACGGCGACAAGACGATCCGGGCGGTGGTCTACCGGAACGACCTCAAGGGACGGGAGCATTTCGGCGGGTTCGTCCGGGTCCGGCGCTTTCTGCCGGACTACCGCCTGTGGGGCGCGCTGGAGCTCGGAACGGAAACAAACCACGTCGGTCCGGACGGCGGCGATGCGACCTACCGCAGCCACGTGGTCGCCGGGGTGCGCTACGAGCTTCCCTGGACACAGACCCATCTCGCCGCCGACTACCGGCGCCGCTTCGGCGCGGTGAGCGACAACACCCTGCTGGTGATGATCCAGTGGGTCCTCGATTTCCGAACCCCGTACCGCTGAGCAACCCTTCCGGGAGGACCCCCCATGGCCAAGGCGACCCACCACATTCCCCACCGCGCCCAGGCGATCACGCCGTACCTCGTCGTGGCCGACGGGCAGGCGGCGCTCGACTGGTACGCCAGCGCTCTCGGCGCGGACGTCGAAACGGTCATGCGAGGGCCGGAGGACGCGGTGGTGCACGCCGAGATCCGGATCAGCGGCCAGCAGATCTACCTCGCCCAGGAGTTCCCGGGACCGCAGTCGGAGGGGCCGGGCGGCTACGTCTCCCCGAAGACGCTGGGCGGAACGTCGTTCAGCATCCACCTCTATGTCCCCGACGTGGACGCCGTCTTCGCCAGGGCGATCGAGGCGGGGGCTGCCGCAATCCAGGCGCCCGCCGACCAGTTCTGGGGCGACCGGCACGGAGTCCTGCTGGACCCCTTCGGGCACCGGTGGGGGATCGCCACCCACACCGAGGATCTGACGCCGGAGGAGATGGCGGAGCGGGAGCGCGCCTTCTTCGCCGAGATGTCCTCGCAAGGCGGCTGAGGCGAAGGCTTTTACCGCCTACTTGCGAGGTGCTCCAGGCGCGCGAGGATTTCCGTTTCCGGAAGGAAAACCGCTTCATCCTTTCGCCAGATCTCGACTTGACTTCGACAGTTTTGAGCGATAAATCCTTGACGGTCAATAGCCGACATTTCTGGCTAGGCACTACAAACGTAGCCCTCTGAAGGCTGCGGCGGCGGGGTTCGAGCCCTCAGGCGAGCTGGTACGGCGTGGTCGGCAGGGGGAGTCTCATCGCGGCGTAGATGCTCTCGGCCTCCAGGGACGGCTTCGCGGGGATGGCGTATCGCTCTCCGGTTTTCTCGCAGAGCAACACCGAACACTTGCGGTGCGCCAGCGCATTGCGGATGACTTCGGGAGACATCCGCTCCTTCTGGAGCGCGACCCGATAGGCCAGATGGCGCACGCAGGCGAACGCCATGAAGGCGATCGCGATGTGGGCGCGGATCCGTTGTTCGGTCCAGTGCCAGATCGGCCGGACGCGCAGATCGTGCTTGGTGATGCGGAAGCTCTCCTCGACCCGCCAGAGTCCCCGGTAGTGCGACAGCACCTCGGCGGCCTGCGCATCGCGCAGGTTGGTGATGACGCCGGCCAGTCCGTCCCAGCGCGCCGCCTCGTCGATCTTCTTCTGATCCACGACGAGCCGCGCATCCCCCTCAACGGCGATGAAGCGCTTGGCGCCATGCTGGGACAACAGCGCTTTGGGGTTGTCGCTTTGCGACAGCTTGTCGAACGCCCGCTGGATCGCCTTGCGGCGATCGTGGGCGTCCTTGTGCGCTCGCTTGGCGGACCACGTGACGATCAACCGTCGCCCCTGGTGCTCCCATTCGTTCACCCGGCGCTCCGAGGAGCCTTCCAACGGGCCGTAGGAGTCCAGGTTCCAGATCTTCTTGCGTAGCGCGCCGGGGAGCTGGCGCAGCCGGGCGCCCACCACATAGCCGCCGCCCATCGCCTCCAGCGTCTCCAGGTTGGCGGCGCTGAGCATCCCCCGATCCGCCACGCAGACCGCCTGCTGCGCCGGATGACGCCGCAGCAAGCCCTTGAACACAGGAACCAGGCTGTGCCCCTCGTAGGCGGCGCCGGGGAACACCTCGTAGCTCACCGGAAGCCCCTCGCGGGTGACCATCAGCGCTAGCAGCACCTGCGAGTAGCGGTGCTTGCCGTCCTTGCTGTACCCCTTCTGGCGGAGTTCATCCTCCTCCTCTGTCGCAAAGGCCAGCGTGGTGCAGTCGAAGAACAACACCGAGACCGGATCGGGCAACACCGAGCGGGTGGCGTCGCCGACCCGGGCGCGAAGCCGTTCGATTGTCCTCGCGTCCAGCCGATCCATCATCCGGTAGACCTTGTGAAGCGGCAGGCTCACCCCGAAGTCGTCTTCAAGACTCCGCACGCTGCCGCGCTTGCTGTCGGGGTTGGCGATCCGCGCCATCACCGTGTGGAACAGGGCGTCGTGGTACGCCCGATAGCGGGAGCGCGGCAACAACGCGTTCAGACCCAGATGCCGGTAGACCTCGCCGTAGACCTCATGGATGCCGGTCGTGATCCGTTGGGCTTCCTTCAGTTGCTTGAGATCGACGGGGAGGGTCGCCTTGCCGTCGCCCTCGCGCCCAACGCGGATGACCTGTTCGGCGAGCTTTTCGGGGGAGAAGAGGAGAGGCTGGCGCTCGGTCTTGAGCTTGGTCTTGATGAACTCGCCGAGCCGCTTGAGGCGTTCGAGCTCCTTGTCGTCCTTTGCGATGCCAATGTGTCGGACGATGCGTTGGCGGACCTTGGTTCCGTTGCGGACGCCTTCGACGAGTTGTACGGAGCGTCGGGGGCTGTTGGGGGTTGACTTGACGCGAACGAACATGGGCGGAGTATAGCACAGAAGTCAAACTATCAAAAATCGCTAGGCACAACACAGCGAGTTGCGAAAAATCCCCTGTTTCAGAAAAGGTTTGTTTTCAACGGCTTTCCGATCCGACGCCCCGACCGAAATCGTGCTCAACTGTCAAAGTAGGGAGGCGAAGGCTTTTACCGCCTACTTGCGAGGTGCCCCAGGCGCGCGAGGATTTCCGTTTCCGGAAGGAAAACCGCTTCATCCTTTCGCCAGATCTCGAGCGCCTGCATGAGAACGGATGCGGAGCGGATCCCCTCCTTCTCAAGCTGATCGATCACCCAGAGGACGCCGTGCGCCTCCAGATCATCAGCGGTGGCGACCCTGCGGAGCAGGGCGTCCCCGGTGAGCAGGACGCCGCGGAGCGCCCGCGCCACGACCAGGCAGAAACAGTCGTTGGCGGAAAGGCCCGGATACCGCCTCTTGAGTCGATGGCCTTGGCCGACTTCCCCGGGACTCAGATCGTGCGTGATCATCCCGGCGGCGTCGAGTTCCCGCCACTCGCGTTCGGACAGGTCAAGGACTTCGGAAACGCGCACCGGCAACGGAACCACGATGCGACGGGGAAGCTCGCAAAGCGCGACCAGCAGGTCCGCCTTGCGGAGATCAATCATGCAGGAGGCGTCCTGGACAAGGACCGGGGTCAACGGCTCGCCGAGCCGCTGATCAGCCGTTCGACCGCATCAAGCGGCTGACCGAGAAGATCCGCCGCGCGCGCCGGCGAGATCAACTCTTCGCCCAGCGCCCGGGACACCAGGCTATCGAAACGGCGCGGTTTTTCAAGATTTGCGAATCCGTGATCCTCGCCGATGGGTTCCGGCTCCGACGCACGCCACGAGCGGGCGAACGTCGCGAAGGCGCGCCGAACCGCCGCCGGAGTCAGGACGCCAACTTGCCCCAGGCGCATCAGAACCGCCGCCGCCGAGACGCCGTATCGGCGCTTCAGGCGGATGATCTCGTAGTACGCGATCCGGCGGCGACCCGGGCCAGCCTCGTCTCGCAAGCGCCGACCGGGAAGGAGGAACGCGCCGGCGAAGCGGTTCATCGCCTTTTCCGCATGCATCGACGAAATTCCCGCGCCGTGGAGGACGCGGTGGGCGAGCTCGTGGGCGAGCGTGAAGCGCTTGTGCTCGACGTTGACCCGGCTGGACACCACGACGGCCTCGGCGACGATCCCGCCGCCTTGCAACACGTGACACGAAAGGCCGTTGACGCTTTCGGGGAGGTCGGCCTCAACCACCTTGATCCCCTTGCTCTCGAGCAGTTCGCACAGGCTCGGAATGGGATCCGTTCCGAGGCGCCAGGAATCGCGGAGCGCATCGGCGCTTTCGTCGATCCAGCCTTCTCCCGCAACGCTTTTGCGAGGACGCTCCAGCCGCCACTCCGGTCGGGTCGGCAGGCCGAGGATGTGCTCGATGGCCAGATAGCGTTCCAGCCTGTCAATCAGAATCGCCTCAGTCGCGACGCGATCCCGGGCCGAAGCTCCGGAATGCCGTCGGAATTCCAGCCCGTCGATCCCTTCCACCTGTCCGCCCATGAGGAAGTCCAGCGAGACGCCGAGAGCCTTGCCGAGCCCGACCAGCACCGCGGAGGAAGGGAGCATCCGGCCCGCCTCATACTTGCTGATCGCCTGCGCGGTCACCTTCGGAGTCATCGCCCCGGCAAGCGCCCGCATCGAAAGACCGGACCGTTTGCGAGCGAGCTTCAGGCGTCGTCCAAATATCGCCAAATGTCAACCACTGGTTGACATTTTAGCGAGTCAGAGGGAGCGCAGGAACGCGATCAGCGCGGCCAGGTCGGATTCCGCAATCGTCACGCCGTGGCCGGGATGCCGGGCCAGCGCCTCCTCGAGGGAGCGGGCCGAGGCGTCGTGAAAGAGCGTCCGCCGGAAGCGGACTCCCCGGAGCGACGGCGGGTTGAAGCGCCGCTCGCCGCGTTCGTCCTGGATTCCGACGTCGTGGACGCCGGCGGAGGCGTACGTCGGCGCCTGGTGGCAGCGGTCGCACTGGTAGCGAGCGAAAGCGGCCCGTCCCTCGGCAAGCATCACTCCGCCAGCCACCGGCATCTCCGGCAGGTCGAGGCTCCGCAGATACGCCGCCAAGTCCGCGACTTCCCGGTCGGCGAGCTTCCGCCCCCGCAGGGTGGTGCGCACCGACTTGCGGACCTGCTCCTCGAGACTCCGGACCTTGCCGTTCCAGGCGAAGGGGCCGGTGTCCCGGACGCCGAGCAACGACAGCACCCGCTTGGGCGCCCCGTACGTGCCGTCGCCCAGGGTGTCCGAGAGCCGGTGGTTCGTATGGCCGCCGACATGGCAGCTGGAGCAGCTCATCCACCCGCGCAGCGAGAGGGTGGCGTCGTGGAAGAGCCGCTCCCCGCGCGCCGCCGCGTCCAGCGGCGCCGGAGGTCCCAGCGGGACGCGCGCCGTCTCCTTCCCGGAACGGAGCTCCACCGCCGACACCGAATCGTCGAGGCGGTTGGCGACCAGCAGCCTTCCCCCGTCCACGAGCATCGCCCCCGGTCCTTCCCCGACCTGCACATGGCTCGACAGCGGGGCGTCCAGGCCGCCGAGCGCCACCCGGCGCACCCCGGAGAGCGAGACTGCGAACCCCTCTCCGTCGCCGGTCGGAACCAGATGCGCCGGATCGCCCGAAGGAATCACCACGCCGCCCAGGTCGAGCATCCGCGCGCGCCGCTGGAGCCGCGGGTCGTCGGCGATCAGGTCGGCGAGCGGAAACAGGCTCACGCTGTTGGTGATGAACACCCCCCAGCGGATGTCGTCCGAGGTGGTGCGCATCCCCGCATGCAGTTGCTGGTGGGCGAGCGCCACCGTGTCGCCGCCGAGGAGCGCCATGCCGCGCAGCTGATGACCATCCAGCTCCCGGACGTGCCGGATCGAGGCGCCGTCGAGGAGCGCCAGCCCGCCGCCGAAGCCGTCCGCCGCCAGCAGCAGCCGCTCGTCGAGGAACAGCAGGTCGCGCGGCTCGAAGGGCAGGTCCACGGTGGCGACCGCAACCCCCGGCGCGGCGGCGTCCACGAAGCGAATCTCCCGGGACCAGAGGCAGGAGATCACGACCCGCCCGCCCCGGACCGCCGCCTGTGTCGGGTAGCGGCAGGTCGGATGGGACTCCTCGACCCGGACGCCGCCGTCCCGCCCCACCCGGAGTTCGTGAAGCCGGTGCGCGCCGTGATCCACCGCCAGCGCCCGCCCGTCCCCGGGAAGGCGGACGAGCGCGGTGAGGTTCCCGCCCACCGGCGTCTCGCCCAGGACTTCCAAGCTGGCGCGATCCAGCGCGCTCACCGATCCCGAACGGTTGCCCACCAGCAGGAACCCGTCGACCAGCGCGAGCGCCTGCGGGCGACGGAGGACCGGCTCGCCAGCGGCGCCAAGCAGGACGACGGCCAGCGCCGCGGCGAAAACGCGACGGCTCACAGCAAGCCTCCCAGGCGGCTGCGGGCGATCCGGAGGTAGTCGGGGTTGATTTCGATGCCCACGCCCCGCCGCCCGGTCCGGAGGGCGGCGAGACACGTCGCGCCCGACCCGGCGAACGGGTCCAGCACCGTCTGGCCTTCGGCGGAAAACACGCGGATCAGATGTTCGCACAAACGCACCGGCTTGGGCGTCAGGTGCCCGCTCTTCCTGCCTTCCTTCTCGATCGTCATGACGGTGGCGGGCGCCTTGCCGTGGAGCGTCTGCGAGGCGTCGATCAGGCCGGTTTCGTGCGCCAGCCAGTTGTCCACGAACGTGCCCTCGCGCGGCTTCTGGGCGCAGAGGATCGCCTCGAATTGCGGGCGGAGCTGGGGCGTCCGCCGCCCGCCCAGGCGCTTGATGACCTCCTCCCGGGCCGGGGCGTCCATGTCCTTCCTGCGCCGGACGAAGTGATCCATCGTGAACGCCTTGAACTGCGCCTTCCCGGTGAAACGCCAGGCGAAGGCGTCCCGAATCTCGAACCCGGCGTCCTCGACCGCGACCGCGGCGCGGTGGTAGAGGCGGGGCGCGGCGAATAGCAACAAAAATCCACCGGGTTTCAGGACGCGGAGCAACTCGGCGGCGACCGGCGCGAGGAAGTCCTGGAGCGCCCGCCCCTGCCGGGGATCGAACCGCATCCCGATGGGGAGGCCCCCGACACTTCCATTGACCCGGGCCGGAATCCTCCCCTTGGCCCATCCGTTATCAAGGCCGTCAAGGAAGTAAGGCGGATCCGTCAGCGCCAGGTGGACGCTCGCCGCCTCCATCCGGGGCAGGATCTCGCGGCAGTCGCCTTGGAGGAGCTCGAAGGCGCCGGTTTGCATTCGCTAGAATTTTGCCGCCCTTTTCCCCCCAACCTTTCCCCTTCGAGGTTTGCCGATGCAACCCCCCACGATGATCGAGGCGCGCGGGCTCAGCAAATACTACGGCCCGTTCGTAGCGGTCGAGGACGTGAGTTTCGCGATTCCCCGAGGACAAATCGTGGCGTTCCTGGGCCCGAACGGCGCCGGAAAGACCACCACGATGAAGATGCTCACCGGATACCTGGCGCCCAGCCGGGGAAGCGCCAGCATCGCCGGCCGGGACGCCCACCAGGAGCGTCTCGACGCCTCCCGCCGGTTCGGCTACCTGCCGGAGAACGGCCCGCTCTACCCGGACATGACCGCCGCCGAGCTGCTGCGCTTTTTCGGCGAGGCCCGCGAAATCCCGGCCAGCCGGCTGGACGCCCGCATCCGCGAGGCAGCCGCGCTCACCAGCCTCGAGCAGGTGCTGGAAAAGCCCATCGGCAAGCTCTCGCGCGGGCTGCGCCAGCGGGTCGGACTCGCGCAGGCGCTGCTCCACGACCCGGACGTCCTCATCATGGACGAACCCACCTCGGGGCTGGACCCGAACCAGATCCGCGAATTCCGCCAGAACATCCGGAAGCTCGGCGAGGCGAAAACGGTCCTGATCTCGACCCATATCCTCCGGGAGGTCGAGGCGGTGGCCGACCGGGTGCTGGTGGTGCACCGGGGCGGCCTGGTCTTCGACGGAACGCCCGCCGAACTGGAGCGGGACGGCTCCCTCGAAGCGAGCTTCTACGAGCTGACCGGCGGCGCCGACGAAAACGGCGCGGGAGGAAACTGAGGATGCCCGGCCTCGTCGAAATGCCGAAGATCCGCCGGAGCGTGGTGGCGGCGCTCATGCGGCGCGACCTGCGCATGTATTTCTCGAACCCTTCGGGCTACGTATTCCTGACCTTGTTCATCCTGCTGAGCGCGGCGGCGGCGTTCTGGCAGGACCGCTTCTTCCTGAACAACCTGGCGAACCTGGACCAGCTGAACGCCTGGTTCCCCTGGATCCTCCTCTTCTTCATCCCGGCGCTGACCATGACGGTCTGGGCGGAGGAGCGGCGGCTCGGCACCGACGAACTGCTGCTCACCCTGCCGGCGACCGACGTGGAGATCGTGCTCGGCAAGTACGCGGCCGTCCTCGGCGTCTACGCGGCGGCGCTCGTCCTGTCGCTGAGCCACGCGCTGGTGCTGATGTTCCTGGGGAGTCCCGACTGGGGACTGCTCTTCGCCAACTACGCCGGGTATCTCCTGCTCGGCACCGCGCTGGCCGCCGCCGGAACCGCCGCCTCGCTGCTGACCCCCATCTCCACCGTCGCGTTCATTCTGGGCGCGCTGTTCTGCGCCGCCGTCCTGCTCCTGGACCGGACCGCCGGCAGCCTGAGTCCGACGCTCGCCGGGTTTCTCGAGCCGATCTCCGCCACCTTTCACTTCGAGGAGTTCGGGCGCGGCCTGATCCCGGTGACCTCGGTCCTCTACTTCCTGGCGGTGACCGGGTTCTTCCTCTACCTGAACGTCCTGCTCATCGGACGGCGCCACTGGCCCGCCCGCGCCGACGGCTACCGGATGTCCACCCACCACGCGATCCGCGCGGTCGCCACCGCCCTGATCCTTTCGAGCGGCATCGTCCTGATCGCGCGGCTGGGGTTCCGGATCGACGCCACCGCCGAACGGCTCCATTCCCTTTCCGGCGAAACGCGGGAGATGCTCCGCTCGCTCCCCGACGACAGCCCGGTTTTCGTCCAGGCGTACCTGAGTCCCGAAGTCCCCGAACCGCTGGTGCAGACGCGGGCGACGCTCGA
This sequence comes from Candidatus Marinacidobacterium sp., assembly GCA_965202845.1. Classification (GTDB taxonomy): domain Bacteria; phylum Acidobacteriota; class Vicinamibacteria; order Marinacidobacterales; family Marinacidobacteraceae; genus CBDATA01. The sequence continues at coordinate 2,719,254 of OZ241856.1, read as the reverse complement.
AAGCGTCATGCGCGAGCTGGAGTCGGCGAGCGGCGGACGGGTCCAGGTGCTGATCCGGGACACCGAGCCGTTCACCGAGGCGGCGCGCGAAGCCCGCGAGAAGTTCGGCATCCTGCCGCGCCCGATCCCCGGCCTCGGCGCCGCCCGCGCCCGGGCCGAGGATGTCTTCATGGGGGTGGCGTTCACCCGCGCCGCCGAGGAACAGGTGATCCCCTTCTTTGACCGCGGCCTGCCGGTGGAATACGAGATGGCGCGGAGCATCCGGGTGGTGGCGAACGCCGAAAAGCGCCGCATCGGAGTCATCTCCAAGGAACTCCGGATCTTCGGCGGTCTCGACTTCCAGACCATGCGGAGCTCGCCCGAATGGTCGGTGGTGGACGAGCTCCGCAAGCAGTACGAAGTGACGCAAATCCAGCCGAACGCGGCGATCCCCGAGGACCTGGACGGCCTGCTGGTAGTCCTCCCCTCGACGCTCGCCCAGGACGAGATGGACAACGTGGCCGCCAGCATCCGGCAGGGGACCCCGGCGCTGCTGCTGGTGGATCCGCTCCCGGCGGTGAACATCGGCCTGGCGCCCGCCGAACCGCCCGGCGCGTCCCGGAACCCGTTCATGAACCAGGGGAGCCCCCCGCCGGCGCCGAAGGGCGACGTGACCGGGCTGCTCGCCGGCCTCGGGATTTCGTGGGACCCGGGATCGATCGTCTGGGACGCCTACAACCCGCACCCGGATCTCGCCCACCTGCCGCCCGAAGTGGTCTTTCTCGGCGAGGGCAGCGGCAATCCGGAGGCCTTCGCCGCCGAATCGGTAGCGAGCTCCGGGCTCCAGCAGCTGGTGCTGATCTATCCGGGCTTCCTCGAGCCGCTCGCCGGGCCGGGAACCGATTTCCAGCCGCTGCTCACCACCGGCGACGTATCGGGAACGCTTCCCTACTTCCAGATGGTGCAGCGGAACTTCCTCGGCGCCCAGATCAACCCGAATCTGCCGCACCGGCCGGACCCGGGGGTCTATGTAGTCGCCGCCGAGGCCCGCACGCGGCGGATGGAGCAGTCGGGCGACGGGGAGAATGAGCTGGCGGCCCCCGAAACGGCGGAAAGCACACGGGTGATCGCCATCGCCGACCTCGATTTCATCTCCGAGCAGTTCTTCGAGATCCGCCGGGCGGGTCCGCCCAACATGAACTTCGACAACGTCTCGTTCTTCCTGAACGCCATGGACGTGCTGGTCGGGGACGAATCGTTCGTGGCGCTGCGCAACCGGCGGGTGCGCCACCGGACGCTCGAACGGGTGGAGGCCCGGGTCCGCGACTTCGTCGAAACCCGCTCCGCCGAGGAGGAGGCCGCCGAGCGGAGCGCCGACGAGGCGCTGCGGCTGGCCCAGGATCGCCTGGACCAGCGGGTCGCAGCGGTGGAGCAGCGGGACGACCTGGACGCCCAGGCCAAGGCGATCATGGCCCGCAACCTCCAGGAGGTCGAGAACCGCCGCTTCCGGGTGCTCGAGGCCAACATCAATTCCGACAAGGACGCCGAAGTCCGCGCCAGCGAGGAGCGGATGGAAGCCCAGATCCGCCGGATCCAGAGCGGCATCCGCACCGGCGCGGTGATCCTGCCCCCGATCCCGGTGTTCCTGCTGGGGGTGTTCGTCTTCGTGCGCCGCCGCCGGACGGAGCGCGAGGGAGCGGCGGCCGCGCGCCGGCTGCGCCAGAGTTGAGGGAAACATGACTGAAGAAACCACGAAAACCACCACCGGCCCCGAGCTGCGCCGCACCCAGACCCTCGCCGGCGCGGCGTTGCTTCTGACCGTGCTGGCCGGGGTGAGCGCCCCGCGCAACCCGGAGCCGAGCGATTTCCTGGACCTGGGCGAGCGGTTCTTCCCCGATTTCGACGATCCCGGCGAGGCGGTCTCGCTTGAGGTCATCGAGTTCAACGAGGAGACCGCCGAAGCGCGCCCGTTCCGGGTTCAGAACCGGAACGGCATCTGGACCATCCCGAGCCACCACGACTACCCCGCCGACGGCGCCGACCGCCTCGCCCAGACCGCCGCCGGGATCATGCTGCTGGAGAAGGACGACTTCCGCTCCGAGAACATCGCCGACCATCCGGCGCTCGGGGTGGTGGACCCGCTGGACGAGGGATCGGTCTCGCTGGTGGGACGGGGGCGGCGGGTGACCGTCAAGGCTTCCGGCGAGCGGGTGCTGGCCGACTTGATCATCGGCCATCAGCTGGAGGACCGGGAGGGCTCCTGGTTCGTGCGGGTTCCCGGCCAGAAGCGGGTCTACGTCTCCGACCTCGGCGTGGACATCTCGGCGCGGTTCGCCGACTGGATCGAGCGCGACCTGCTGCTCATGGACCGCAACCGGGTGACCGGCGTGGTGTTCGAGGACTACACCATCAACGAGCGCACCCTCCAGGTGGACCGGCGCGACCGGCTGTCTTTGTCCAACGAGGACGGGACCTGGACCGCCGAGGGCATCGGCGCCGACGAGGAAGTGGACTCCTTCCGCATCTCCGAAGCGCTGCGCGCCGCCGACGAACTCGAAATCGTGGGCGTGCGTCCCAAGCCGGCCGGCATCGCCGCGTCGCTCACCGGCGCCCCCACCGCAGTCTCCAATGCGGACCTCCTCTCGCTCCAGAGCCGGGGCTACTACCTGACCCGGACCGGGAACCTGCTCTCGAACGAGGGCGAAGTCCGGATCGACACCGACGACGGCATCCGCTACACGCTCCGCTTCGGCGAAGTGGTCTACGGCAGCGGAACCGGAATCTCCGCCGGGGGCGAATCGGAGACCGACGCCGAAGCCGGCCCCGCCGAGAACCGCTTCCTGTTCGTCACCGCCGAATTCCTGCCCGAACGCTTCCCCGAGCCGCCGCAACCGGCGAACCGCGACTACCATGGCAAGCCTTCGGACGAGCTCACCGACCAGGACCGCGAAAACCGCGATCTCGCCCGCGCCTGGGACGCCTGGGAGCGGGACGTGAACGAAGGCCGCGAACGCCAGGATCTCCTCACCCGCCGCTTCGCCGACTGGTACTACGTCATTTCCCAGGACAGCTTCGAGGACATCCGCCAGACGCGGGAGGATCTCATCCGCGACAAGACCTGAGTTTCAGGGCAGGCCGCGGACGCACGCCCGGTAGAGCCCGCGCAGCGCCCGGTCGGACCGGGAGAAGAGGCTGGACAGCAGGACGGTCGCATGCACCGCCCGGCGCGGGAGCTTTCCTTCCGCCCCCCGGTGGATACGGCGGAGGTTGAGCGCAGCGAGGCCCAGCGGCCACAGGCAGGAGCGGCGGATGCCGGTTTCGCACGGCGGAAGCAGGAGGGTGTACTCGAGGGCGCGGTCCAAGTGCCGCCGGGCGATCGCGGCCATCTCCCGGATACCGGCGGCGAACCCGGCGGAGGGCGGTCCCGGTCCCAGGGTCGCCAGGTCCACGCCGTGGGCGCGAAAGAGGTCCGCCGGCAGCCAGCAGACCCCGCGCCGCCGATCCCTGCCAACGTCGTTCAGGATGTTGACCAGCTGGAGCCCCTGGCCGAAGGAATGCGCACGGGCGGCCAGTTCCTCCCGTCGCGCCGCGACCTTCGGGGAGTAGGCGCAGTAGAGGGCGGTGAGCGTCTCCCCGACCACTCCGGCGACGAAGTAGCAGTACCGGTCCAGCGCGGCCCGGTCGGCGAGTCCGCCCGGGCCGCGAAGGCGAGCGAACTCCACCATGCCGCCGGTCATGATCCGGACGCAGCGCTCCATCGCCTTCCGGGAGGCGGCGTCGAAGCGGGCGGTGATTCCGAGCGCCCGGGGCGTGTTCGCCGCCAGGGCGCGCTCGGCCGGGTTTCCGCCGGAGAGCCGCGCCGCCAGGTCGCGCCCGAACGTCCGGGCGTCGCCGTCCCCCTCCACCGCCGCGACGAACCGGGCGCCGAAGGCGGCCCGCTCCTCCAGGTCCAGCACCGGATCGTCCTCGATGGTGTCCGCGATGCGGCAGAGGAGATACAGGTTGACCACCGGCCCCCGGAGCGCTTCCGGGAGCGGGCGGAGGGTCAGGGCGAAGGTGCGGGCGACGCCGTTCAGCATCTCCTGCTGCCAGGCGGCGTCCCCCGCCGGGATGCGGTGGTTCATTCCTCGGTAGAATCGGGAGGGTAGTGCCCATCCCGCCCCGTCGCGCCTTCCTCAAGTCGTCGGGCGCGGTCGCCGCCGCCGCGATCGCCGTCCCCTCCACCGCCATCGCGCAACCCGCAGCCCTGGACCCGCCGCTGCTGGAAGCGGTGGCCCAGGCGACGCTCCCGGAGGAGATCGGCGCCGCTGGCGTCCAGGAGGCGCTCCGCGACTTCGTCCGCTGGCTGGACGGCTTCCAGCCGGTCGCCGAGTTGAACCATCCGTACCTGTCGTCCGACCGGATTCCCTACGGCCCGCCCGATCCGGCGCCGATGTGGAACTCCCAGCTGGAGGCGCTCGACCTGCTGGCGCGGCGGCGGCATCAGCAGGGGTTCGCCGATCTGCCGATCCCGCTCCGGCGGGAGCTTCTCGCCGGCGAGCTGGATCGGCTGGCGCCGCAGGGCGAGATGCCCGCCGCTCCCGCCGCCGCGGCCCATGTCGCGGTCGGCCTGCTGGCCCGTTACGCGAGCCGTCCGGGAACCGCCGACCTCGCCTACCGCGCCCGAATCCGCGCCCGGAGCTGCCGCAGCCTGGCGAGCGGCGCCGAACGTCCGCCCGCGCTGGGGGTCTGATTTGGCCGTCACCATCGAGGCCGACGTCGCCATCCTCGGCGCCGGCATCAGCGCGGCGATGGTCGCGGAGCGCCTGGCGGAGGACACCTCGGCGCGCATCGCGGTCATCGAGGCCGGAAACCGCATCTTCGACTTCGAGAACCGGTTCGAGACCCGCCGCCGGATGCTTGACTACGGCGAGAACCCCTACCAGCCGGATCACATCCCCGGCCACTACTGCCGGAACGCCCAATCGCGCTCCATGTCGGTGGGCGGGCTCGCCATGCACTGGGGCGGCACCACCCCGCGCTACTCCCCGGAGGATTTCCGGCTGCGCTCGCTGTTCGGGGTGGGAACCGACTGGCCGATCGACTACGACGACCTCGAGCCGTTCTACCAGGAAGCCGAGGAGCGCATCGGCGTCGCCGGCGAGCAGGGACCGGAGGAATACGACCCGCGCAGCGCTCCCTATCCGATGGACCCGCTCCCGGTCTCGTACAACTTGGAGAAGGCGCTCGCATGGGCGACCGGTTCCGGCGTCCCCTTCTGGCGCAACCCGGTCTCCAAGAACTCGCGCCCGTACCGCGGGCGGCGACAGTGCGTCCGCTGCGACACCTGCTCGATCTGCCCCACCGGCGCCAAGTACAGCCCCGACTTCACTTTCATCGACCTGCTGGAGCGGAACCGCCTGCGCCTCCACGACCGCACCATGGTGCGCCGCCTCAAGATCGCCGCCGGGGGCGGCGTCATCGAGGAGGCGGAGGCCTTCCACCGCGACCGGCCCGACGAGCCGGTGCGCATCCGCGCCCGCCATTTCGTGCTGGCCGCCGGCTACGCCTGGTCGTCGCATCTGCTGCTGCTGAGCGGCGTCGCCAACCGTTCGGGGCTGGTGGGGCGGTTCCTCACCGGGCACCGCTGGGTGAACGCGGTGGTTTCGGTTCCGATGCGGCTCTATCCGGGGGTCTACGGTTCGGACAGCCTGCTCTCCAAGCGGTTCCAGCATCGGGACGCCGAAGCCCAGCCGGACGGCAAGTACATCCGGCACGATTTGCGGATCTGGGAATCGAGCGTCGGTCGGCGCGCCCGGCTCCGGGACGATGCCGGGAACCTGCTCTTCGGGAACGCCCTGCTCGCCGATTGGCGCGGCCGGATCGAGAGCGCCGGCTCGCTCCGCATGCGGAGCTACTACGACGTGATCCCGGACCGGGACAGCGCGCTCACCCTGGAGCCGGGCCGGAAGAACCGGTGGGGCGATCCGCTCCCGCGCATCGACTTCGTGGACGACCCGGTTTCCGCCGCGCTGCGCGGCTACACCGAGACCAGGATCGAGGAGCGCTTCCGGTCCATCCTGCGCGCCGGCGGCGGCGAAGTCATGGACATCCAGTACGCCTCCGACTACGACCATCCGGGCGGCGGCTGCCGCATGGGGGACGACCCGACGGACAGCGTGGTGGACGCCTGGGGGCGTTCGCACGACCACCCGAACCTCTGGATCGCGGGGGCGCCGACCATCGTCTCGTCCGGGTGCAACAACGGCACCCTGACCTTCGCGGCGCTTTCGCTCCGCACCGCGTCGCGCCTCGCCAGCGAGGTCTGAACCATGTTGCGCGGCGCCGGGCTGTTGCTGGCCGCGCTGGCAGCCTGCGCGACGCCACCGAACGATGGCGGGATGGTGGTCATCACCGCCGACCGGGTGCTGGACGGCCGGGGGGCGGTGTTCGAGGGGCACGGAGTCGCGGTCCGGGACGGCCGGATCGTCGCGGTCGCCCCGGCGGAAGACTTGCCGCCCGGCGGCCAGCGTCTCGACTTTCCCGGCGGCGCCCTGCTGCCCGGCTTCATCGATGCCCACGTCCATCTCGACTGGCATTTCGACGACCAGACCGGCCGCCTCGCCCGCGACGCTCTCCCCGAAGTCGCGGCGCTTCACGCGGTCGAGAACGGAATCCGCATGCTGCGCGCCGGATTCACCACCGTCCAGAGTCTCGGCAGCGCGGTGGACGGCCCGGTGCGCGACGCGGTGCGCCGGGGAACCGTTCCCGGCCCGCGCATCCTCACCAGTCTCGGCCCGTTGAGCGCCCGCACCGGCGGGCCGGAGGAACTCGCCGCTGAAGTCCATCGGCTGGCGGACGCCGGCGCCGACGCGATCAAGATCTTCGCTTCCGAGAGCATCCGCGTCGGGGGCGGCCCGACCCTCTCGCGGGAGCAGCTGGACGCGGCTTGCGGCGCGGCGAACGAGCGCGGCCTCCGCACCCTGGTGCACGCCCACGGCCCGGAGAGCGCGACCCGCGCTTCGGAAGCCGGCTGCACCACCATCGAACACGGAGCGCTGCTGGACCAGGCGACGCTGGACCGGCTGGCCCAAAACGGAACCTTCTACGACCCGAACACCCACCTCATCTTCGCCAACTACTTCGAGAACCGGGACCGCTACCTGGGGATCGGGAATTACACCGAGGAGGGGTTCGCCCAGATGGAGTCCGGCAGGGTCCGGGCGATGGAGACCTTCCGGATGGCGATCGAGACGGACGGACTCCAGATCGTCTTCGGCACCGACGCGGTGGCCGGCGCCCACGGACGGAACGCCTTGGAGGCGGTCGCCCGCGTGCGAGACGGCGGGCAGCCCCCCGGCGATGCGATCGCGAGCCTCACCTCGCTCGCCGCCGAGTCCCTCGGCCTGGGAGACGAGATCGGAACCCTCCGGGAGGGCTACGCGGCGGACCTGGTGGTGGTGGGCGGAAATCCCCTGGAGGACATCGAAGCCCTGACGCGGGTGCGGCTGGTCATGGCTGGAGGCCGCCTCCACCACCCCTGATCCGGTATAGAATCGCGGCAGAGTCAACCATGCCCCAACCCAGATACCCGAAGATATGCCACATCGTTCATCTGGACCGTCTCCCATCCATCATTGCGGACCGTTATCTCTGGAGTGATATGAAGATCGAGCGGTATCCGAGGCCGGGAACTCCCATCGGCATTGAGGAGATCAAGCAGAGACGTCGGACTAACTTGCTGTCATGCCACGGCCATAATGGCCTTCGGGTTGGCAGTTGTGTGCCCTTCTACTTTTGCCCCCGATCCCCCATGCTCTTCGTCATCCATAAAGGCCATTCGGACTATTCTGATGGCCAAGATCCCATTGTACATTTGGAAGCTGACATGTATGAAACAATTCAATGGGCGGAACAAAAGGGACATCTGTGGGCCTTCACCTTGTCGAACGCGGGCGCCACGTACTTCGAAGATCGGTGCGACTTGGATCATCTCGACGAGATCGATTGGGATGCTGTCCAGGCGCGAAACTGGAGCGAATGCAAGGAAGGAAAGCAGGCGGAATTCCTCATCGCCAGGTCATTCCCGTGGTCGTTGGTCCGCCGCATCGGCGTGTGTACTTTTCGTAGTCGACGGCGAGTCGAGGGAATCCTCCGTTCCGCTCGGCATCGGCCTCCGGTCGCAGTGCAGGAAGATTGGTACTACTGATGGCCTCCAAGGAAATCAACGGCTTGATTCGCTTCAAGACCGGTGATCTGTTGGCAGAAGATGTAGAGGCTTTGGTCAATACCGTCAACTGCTACGGCGTGATGGGCAAGGGGATCGCGCTTCAGTTCAAGGAAAGATTCCCCGACAACTTCCTCGCGTACGCCGAGGCGTGCGAGCGCGGGGAGGTGCGTCCGGGGCGCATGTTCGTCTTCGAGACCGGGGCGCCCGCCGGTCCCCGGTTCATCATCAATTTCCCGACCAAGCGGCACTGGCGCTACCCCAGCCGGATGGGGGACATCGAAACCGGCCTGGACGACTTGGCAAGAGTGATCCAAGAGCACCGCATCCGTTCGATCGCGATGCCGGCACTCGGCTGCGGCTTGGGCGGACTGGACTGGAACGACGTGCGTCCGCGCATCGAGGAGGCGCTCCGCGGGACCCCTCACTTGGTGGATGCCGTCGTTTTCGAACCCGGCGACGAACCGAAGGCAACGCAGCCGATGCGCCGTCGTAAAAAAGCGCCAGCGACTCGTCGAGCGCAGCGCAAGATGAACAGCCTGTTCGCCCAGCCGAGAAGTCCAGCGGCGCGCCACTGAGATCCCCCGTCAGTTCCGTCTCGCTTCCAGGAGTCGAAACCGGGTACGAGGTGGATGCTTCGGCATGGGCCGCGGGGCCCCAGACACGGAAAGCATCGTGATCGCCAGTTTCTCGGACAGGAAAACCGAAGCGTTCTACGCGGGCCGCCGCGTTGCACGGTTCTCCGGATTCGCCCGAACTGCCCTGCGCAGGCTCGACCAGCTGGACGCAGCCTCTCGCTTGGGCGACCTGACAAGGCCAGGGCACCGATTGGAGGCGCTCAAGGGCCGACGCAAAGGGCAGTGGAGCGTCCGCATCAACGACCAATGGCGGATATGCTTCAGGTGGCCTGCGGGAAGTTCCGGCCCGACCGAAGTGGAAATTGTGGACTACCGTTAACTGAAGGAGACGAAAACCATGCGCGAACCCATCCATCCGGGCGAGACCCTGCGCGAAGACCTCGATGCGCTCGGCATGAGCGCGTCCGAGCTCGCGCGGCGCATGGACGTCCCGGCCAGCCGCATCACCGGAATCCTGAACGGGCGCCGCTCGATCACCGGCGACACCGCGTTGCGGCTGGGACGCTTCTTCGGGACGTCGGCGGAGTTCTGGCTCAACCTCCAGAAGCTCTACGAGTTGCGACTCGCGGAACAGAGGAGCGGCTCCCGGATCGCCCGGCTGCCGACCCTGGACTCCGTCGCCAGCGCCCGCTGATCGGGGTCTCCCCCTCCGTCAGTTCTCCTCTTCCTCTTCCGCCTCCGGCGGTCGGGGACGGTCCAGGCGGATCGAGACGCCGCCGAAGAACTCGCTGGCATCCCGGTCGACCCGGTGGTCGCCGTCCAGCAGGTACTGCAGGATCGCCCGATCCCAGGCGAGTCCGGCGGAGGCGACGGTGACCATCCAGTCGCCCCGGGCCGGCTCGTCCGGCGCTTCCGTCACGCCGGACCAGATGGTGATGCGCGGGTCGTAACCCCCGCCACCGCCGTCCCCCCGGCGGGCGCGGCGCCCCTTGATCGGCATCTGGATGTTCACCCCGTTGTGGAGATCCATCCGGAACACCTCCGGGTCGAACTGCATCCCGTAGCGGCGGTAGCGGTCGTAGTTCCGCCGGTTCATCGCCGCCACGATTTCGGTGTCCTGGATCGCGTCCGTGATGTATCTCCGAATCTTCAGATGCTCCTCCCGGTGGCGCGGCAGCTCGGGATCGTCCACGAACCGGAAGCCGGGCATGAACCAGCCCTTGTTCATCCCCCAGTTCCGCTCGGTGCGCCGCCCGGCGCGCACCAGACCACTGAACTCGCTGAAGAGCTGCACCAGCTGATGCGACGGATAGCCGTGCGGGTTCAGGAAGATGTCCGGCAGCCACATCCGCCAGAGGCGCGGCCGCACCTCCGCCTCCGGATAGATCGGCATCGGCTCTTCGGCGCCGGCGGTGGAGTCGATTCCGAGCGAACCCCAGTATCCGGCGTGGAGGATGTGCTCCGGGTTGACCTGGTGCATGTCCCACGCGAGCTGGGCGCCGTCCGGATTCTGGATCGGATGGATCACGACATTCACCCGGTCCAGCGCCTTCCGCTCCTCCGGGTCGGTAAGCAGCATCTCGGCGAGCCGGAGCACGTGCGAAGTGGAGGAGACCTCGTTGGCGTGCTGGCGGGCGCTGTACACCACGGTCGGCTTGAAAAGACTCGCCTTCCGGCGCGACCAGTGGCTCGACTCCATCGGCGGCATCAGGTCCATCGCCCAGATCGGCCGTCCGAGATAGCTCTCGCCGATCCGGTACGCCGTCGCCTCCGGGTACGCGGACATCCGGGCCAGGATGCCCAGGGCTTCGGGCGGGGAGATCGGCGTATCCCACTGGACCAGCCGCTCGTCGTTCCCGGTCGCGTCCCGAAACTCCATGATGTCCGGGAGCGGAGGCGGCGCGCCGTTCGCCGGCAGGGTCGCCAGCCGCTCATCCGCCGGGTCGTGCCCCCAGGTCCAGGCCGCCGCCAGCTCCAGGTCGCCGAGTCCGGCGAACGCCAGTTCGTCCGCGTACATCCCCGCGTCCCGGAGATCGCCCAGAAGCTCCAGCATCCGGGTCGCCTGCGCCGCCGACAGAATCCGCTCGTCGGCGCTGTCCTCCCCGTGCCGGGCGACGTAGGCGTCCCGCTCGTCGGCGTCGGTGTCCACCTTCACCCGGAGGCGCAGCGCCTGGACCCCGGACTCCCCGGCGCGCACCCGCGCCGCGACCGCCTGCGGACGCTCCACCTCCACCTTCGGGATGTTGCGCCGGATGCTCCCGGAGCGCCCCTCGTCCGCCAGATAGTCCACCACGATGGCGGGCCGGCTGGTGCGGAATCCGGTGAACCGGATCGTCGCGGTCCCCGCCGTGCCGTCGGTTTTCGGGCGCATCCACGGGATGACCCGGCCCGGCCAGGTGAGCTCGGTTCCGAGCGCGTTCCGCCCGATGTGCCGGATCAGGCTGTGGGTGACGAAGTAGATGTCCTCGTGCAGCGCGTCGTGGGTGGACTCGATCTCCTGCTCGACCCCCAGCAGGCGCTCCGGCTCCGAAAGCGAGAGATCCACCCGGAGCTCGCCGAAATAGGGAGCGTCCACCGGCCCCCGCGGTCTGCCCTCGTGAAGCTCCATGATGGTGTCGTAGAGCCGGGCGAGCGTGTCCGACTGGAAATGATCCCAAAACGCCTCGGCGTCGGTGCGAATCCGCTCGTCCGCGACCACACGCCCGCCCACATGGGCGACGATGCCCCCGGTGGTCACCTGGATCCACTCGTAATCGGGATAGCGGTCGAAGAACGGGCGGCTGACCAGCCGCGGCTCGAAGGTCTCGTTCAGCAGGACGCCGCCGTTCGCATCCTCGGCGACCACCCGGTACGCCGGCGCGTCCGCCTCGGTGCGCATTTCGTAGTTCACGTCCTCCAGTTCCAGCGAAAGCGCCTCCGCCAGAATCTCGTCGGCGGGGAACATCGCGTGCTGCCAGCGGAGCGGCGTGTGCATCGCCTGCTGCGGCCATTCCGGGGGCGGCCGGTGCTCGCGGAACAGCAGGCGAATCCGGGCCGGCGGGGTTCCGGCTTCCCGCAGCGCCAGCAGCTGCGGAAGCACGACCTCCTCGATCCAGCCGTAGCCCTGGCGGTAGGCGGAGAGGATGCGGACCCCGGCGGCGACTCCGCCCCGTTCCTCGATTTCGGCAATCAGTTCTTCGCGGAGGCGGGCGCGGACGGCGGCGGGTTCGCTCAAAAGCGCGACCACCCGCACCCGCTCCCCCCGACCGACCGCCGGCAGCAGCTTCGCTTCGACGATCTCCCGGAAGGCGTCCACCTCGAAGGGGACCGCGAACTCCTCCTCGTGGATCACCCGGGCGTTCTCGACGTTCCGGTCGTCCAGCGTCACGGAAGCGGCGCCGAGCCCCAGCCGCTCCGCCGCCGCCCGGAGGAAGTCGTCGAGTCCGGGCGCCGGGTCCTTCACCGAGACCAGGATGCGGGACTCCCGGACGCCCAGGTGCGCGATCTCGGCGGCGATCCGCTCCAGCTTGTAGACGGCGGCCGCCGCCTGGCCGCCCGGAGTCCGCGCCGAGAGGAACTTCCATGCCGCGAATTCGACCGCATCGGCGGTCGGATGGTCGGTCGCCCGGTTCGCGGCGTCCAGATGGGGGAACGCCACCGCCGTCTGCTGGAGGGCGCGGGAGAGTCCCTCCCGGTCGCCGCCGGTCACGAGGAGCGCGGGCTTCTTGCCGAACGCCTCCGGAACGACCCCCACGTACCCCTCGCCGGGAGCGAGTCCGGGAGGCGCCAGGTCCGCCGCCAGCGCGCTGCCGTCCGCCGTCCCCACCACCACCAGGGTCGGCTCCTGGCCGGGATCGTCGATCCGGGCGGCGGCCATCGGGAACACCATGCCGGCGGATTCGAGGCCCAGCCGGGCGGCGAGCGCCAGCACGCCCTCCGGGTCCTCGTCCGAGACCGCGAGCCGGGCGTCCAGCCGGTCGGGAATCCGGTCGCTGTTGGAATCGCCCAGCAGCCCGTCGGGTTCGTAGAGGACGGAGAGATCCAGGTCCGTCTTGGCGCCGGTTCCGGGGCGGGCTGGAATCGGGCCGGGTTCCGGCGCCGGGGGATCGTGCGCGACCGAGGCCGACGCCTCGCCTCCCGGATGGACGGCGACCACCGTGAGCGACCGGAGGCTGTCGAACCGCAAGGCGTCGCCCGCCGCCTCCACCGCTGCGGCGATCCGGGCCGCATCCGCGTCGTCCGCGGCGTCCACCCGCGCTTCCGCAGCCCGGAGCGCATCGGCGCCCGCATCCATTTCCACCCGCACGACGCGGGCGGAGACTCCGACAGCCTCGCGCACCGCCGCCTCCAGGTCGGAGAGCGAGGCGCCGCCGGTGCGGAAGAGATGCGGCGCCCGCCCGGCGAACCAGTGGGCGGCGACGGCGAGACCGGCGTCATCCCCGCCGCGCACGCTGATGAGGTCGCCGCGCAATTCCACCGCGCCCCGCCCGGGCGGAAGGTCGGAAAGCTCCCGGTCGCCCACCGCGATGATCACTTCGGCGGATTCCGGGAGCGGCAGGTCGAGCGCCAGGGTCTCGAAGCCGAGGCGCGCCATGATCTCCGCGCCGACGGCGACTTCGGCGGCGGAAGCGCCGGGAGCGAGCATCACCCGGGCGCGGAGCCGGTCGGGAACGCCGTCGCCGTTCCCATCCTCCACCATCCCGCCCGGGTCGAGGAGCGCCGCCGGTTGCGCCGGGGCGAACGCCGCCGGAACCAGCGCGAGGATCAGGAGACCGAAGGGCAGGCGCGTCATGCGGGCAAGGATAAAGTAGGCGCATCATGGCATCGCCGTCACGCCCGTCCAGGACCTCCGCCGGGACGAAGTCGGGCGCGATCCCCCGCCCCCGCTTCCGGGTCAGGGCGACGCGGGGCGGTCTGCGTCCGGGCGTCGATCCGCTCAAGCTGAACCGGCTCAACGACGAACTGCAGGACGAGGAACTGGTCGCGCAGATGCGACGCGACGAAACCCGTTGACCTTGTCGGAAATGGGAACCGAATTTTTCGAGAGTCCGATCCTCAACTCGCCCTGGGAAGCCCCGACGCAGCACTGGGAGCTCGGCAAGAACAACCAGCCCACCGGCGCGAAGATCGACGGGCGGCGCCGGGTGTCCTTCGTTTCGCCGATCCCGGCGCCGAAAAAGGGCATGCGCCTCCTCGGACTCGACAAGGAGGCGGCGGAGCTTTCGACCGACGCCCAGCAGTACGCGCTGGCGCGGGTCATCCAGAACGTCCGCGAGCAGGTGGGCGCATGGCGGGCGCTGCCGGAAAGCAAGTGGCGCGTGACGCCCGAAACAAAGCAACTGCTCCGGCACTGGCGCCATCACGAATTCCCCGGCTTCCGTCCGTTCTTCTGTCAGGTGGAGGCGGTCGAAACGGCGATCTGGCTGACCGAGGTCGAGCCCAAACGCTTCCGCAAACATCTCGATGACGCGAACGAGAGCGCGAACCCCGGCCTCTCCCGGCTTTCGCTCAAGCTCGCCACCGGCGCCGGCAAGACCCTCGTCATGGCGATGCTCATCGCGTGGCAGACGATCAACGCGGTCCGCCACCCGCGAAGCCCGAAGTTCACCAGCAGGTTCCTCGTCGTCACTCCGGGGATCACGATCCGGGACCGCCTCCGGGTGCTCCAGCCCAACGACCCGGACAGCTACTACAAGACGCGGGAGCTGGTTCCGCGCGACTTGCAGGGCGATCTCGGACGCGCCCGCATCGTCATCACCAACTTCCACGCCTTCCAACTCCGGGAGACGATGAAGCTCGCAAAAGGCAGCCGGCGGCTTCTCCAGGGACGTGACGGCCCGGAAATCCGCTCGCAGGAAACGGAGGGCGCGATGCTCCAGCGGGTCCTGCGCGGGTTGGGAGCCGTCGGCAAGGTGATGGTGCTGAACGACGAGGCGCACCACTGCTACCGGGAAAAGCCGCCCGACGAGAATGAAGAGGGGAAGCTCACCGGCGACGCCCTCAAGGAGGCCAAATCGAACCGCGAGGCGGCGCGGCTCTGGATCTCCGGGCTGGAGGCGTTGGGCCCGAGGATCAACCGGGTGATCGACCTTTCGGCGACGCCGTTCTTCCTGCGCGGGTCGGGGTACGCGGAGGGGACGCTCTTCCCATGGACGATGAGCGACTTCTCGCTGATGGACGCCATCGAGTGCGGCATCGTCAAGCTGCCGCGCGTCCCGGTCGCCGACGACACCCTGGGCTTCGATCCGAAGTTCCGCAACCTGTGGGACCACATCGGCAAGAGGATGAGGATGCCGAAGGGAAGCCGCCGAAGCGGCGCCGCCAAGAAGCCGGATCCGAGGAAGCTGCCTCCGCTTTTCGAGGCAGCGCTGGAGTCGCTGTACGGCCACTACGAAAAGACCTTCGCGCTCTGGGAAGAGACGAAGATGGAGACGCCGCCCTGCTTCATCGTGATCTGCAACAACACCACGACCTCGAAACTGGTCCACGAATACATCGCCGGCTTCCAGGGGGAGCAGGGGCTGGTTCCGGGGAAGTGCGAACTGTTCCGCAACTTCGACGATCACGGCGACCCGATCGTCCCGCCGCGCACCCTGCTCATTGACAGCCTGCAGCTGGAGTCGGGCGCGGCGCTCGACAAGAGCTTCCGCGAGATCGCGGCGCCCGAGATCGAGCGCTTTCGCGCGGAGCTCCGCGCCCGCGGCGACCACAAGGCCGCCGAGAAACTCGAAGACGCGACGCTGCTGCGCGAGGTGATGAACACGGTCGGCAAGAAGGACCGGCTGGGCGCCCAGGTCCGGTGCGTGGTTTCGGTGTCGATGCTCACCGAGGGCTGGGACGCGAACAACGTGACCCACATTCTGGGAGTGCGCGCGTTCGGGACGCAGCTTCTTTGCGAACAGGCGGTCGGCCGGGCGCTTCGCCGGCCCTCCTACGAACTGAATCAAGAAACGGGTCTGCTGCCGGTCGAGTACGCCGACGTGTTCGGCATCCCGTTCGACTTCGCCGCCGAGCCGGTGCCGGCGAAGCCGCAGAAGCCGCAAAGGCGGACCGAAGTCAAGGCGATCACCCCGGACCGGGACGCCTGCGAAATCCGCTTCCCCCGCGTCGCCGGCTACCGCGTCCAGTTGCCGGAGGAGCGGCTGCAGGCGAATTTCAACAAGGACTCCACCCTGACGCTTACCCCGGAACTGGTCGGCCCCACCGAAACCCGCAACGAGGGCATCATCGGCGAAGGGGTGGACATGAATCTGGTGCACACCCACAAACTGCGCGAGTCCACGCTGCTGTTCCACCTCGCCCGGCATCTGATGGAAAAGCAGCGCAAGCCGCATGAGGCGCCGAAGCTGCACCTGTTCGGCGAGTTCAAGCGCGTCGCCCGCGAATGGCTCGACAACCATCTTGACTGCGCGGGCGGAACCCACCCGGCGCAACTCATGTACCGGGAGCTTGCCGACATGGCGTGCGAACGCATCGCCCAGGCCATCGTCATCGCCATGGTGGAGAAGGATCCGATCCAGGCGATGCTCGATCCTTGGAGTCCGTCCGGATCGACCCGGGACGTCCACTTCGTGACTTCGAAAGAGACCACCTGGCGGACCGAGCCGGGCAGGTGTCATGTCAACTACGCCGTCTGCGACAGCGAATGGGAGGCCCGGTTCTGCCAGGTCGCCGAGGGGCATCCCCGCGTCCGGGCTTGGGTGAAGAACCACGGCCTGGGGCTGGAAGTGCCCTACCGGTTCAAGGGGGAGGCGCGGACCTACATCCCCGATTTCATCCTGCTTGTCGACGACGGACGGGGAAAAAGCGACGACGACCTGCTGCGCCTGATCGTCGAGATCAAGGGGCTTCGGGGGGAGGACGCCAAGCACAAGAAGAATACAATGGACGCCTACTGGATTCCGGGGGTGAACCATCTCGGCGACCAGGGTCGCTGGGCGTTCGCCGAACTCACCGAAGTACACCGGTTCGAGGCCGATCTCGACCGGGCGATCCAGGACAAGGAACATGAAGCTGCGCTACTACGCCGAGACGGATAGTCTCTACGTCGAGTTCAGGCCGGAACCAGGCATGGAGACCCGCGAGGTGGCCGACGGACTGCGCGTCGATCTGGACGCCGAAGGCAACGTGGTCGGTTTTGACATCGATCACGCAGCCGCCCGCCTCGATCTCTCCACGCTGGAGACCCGAAACCTGCCGGTGCGCTCCGCGAGGGAGGACTGACCAGTGGCTCGAAGCAAGAAAACTCCCAAGTCGGTCGAGACGATCACGCACAGAGAGGCCAAACGCCGCAACATCCCGACTGCGGAGTACCAGCCCGTGCTGTCGGAAGAGGAGAAGAAACCGGTTTCGGTGCTTTATGAGCGTCGCAACCGGGATCTCGACCCGCAGCTTGTCTGGCGCGGCAAGGACCAGCAGGACGCCTCCGATCTGGTCGTCAAGGCGCCGCCGCTTTTCATCCAGGAAAAGGTGCACCCCAAGGTTCTGATCGACGACCTGATCCGCCACTCCGCCGAAAAACGAGACGCGGAATCCCCGCCCCCCCCCCCCCCGATCCATGTTTTTGGATTTCAATGGGTTGCCCGAAGACGCCCGAACCGAGTTCTACCAGCACGACGCCAACTGGTCGAACCGCATGGTCCTGGGCGACAGCCTGCAGGTAATGGCGTCGCTCGCCGAACGGGAAGGGATGCGCGGCAAGGTGCAGTGCATTTACATCGACCCGCCCTACGGCATCAAGTTCAACTCCAACTTCCAGTGGTCCACCACCAGCCGCGACGTCAAGGACGGCAAGGCCGAACACATCACCCGGGAGCCGGAGCAGGTCAAGGCGTTCCGGGACACGTGGCGCGACGGCATCCACTCCTACCTGAGCTACCTGCGCGACCGGTTGACCGCGGCGCGTGCCCTTCTGACGGAGAGCGGTTCGGTGTTCGTCCAGATCAGCGACAAAAACGTACACCGCGTCCGCATGCTGATGGACGAGGTATTCGGCGATGAAAACTTTGTAAGTCTCATTACCTATCGGACGAGCAGTGGAACCACACAGGAAAAATCCGTCAAACGTGTATCTGACTACATAATCTGGTATTGCCGAAATTCAAATTCGATCAAATTCCGAAGAATGACTGAAACGGCAACTGTAAATACAAAAATGTACAATCAGTTGGAATTGAAGGATGGCATAACCAGGCGTCCCATGACAAGAGAAGAACGCGCAGATCCGTCCAAGTGTCCAAAGGGATCACGTCCTTATCAAAAACTTCCCGTCCATTCGATGGCATCCGGCGACCACGAACCAAGAGACCTCTTCAAATCCGTCTGGAGCATACCGCCAACTTCGCATTGGCGGTATGCTCCAGACGGATTTGAAAGACTCTATAGATCGTCGCGGATACAGCCTGACAAAACGGCTCTCAGGGCAGTGTATTTCCGAAGCGATTATCCAGTTTCTGAAATATCCAATTCATGGAGTGACACAGGACCGGAAATCGAAAAATCGTATGTCGTGCAGACATCTGTAAATCCGGTGGCGCGCTGCATCCTGATGGCCACCGATCCCGGCGACTTGGTGCTGGATCCGACTTGCGGTTCCGGAACCACTGCCTGGGTCGCCGAACAGTGGGGGCGGCGGTGGATCACCATCGACACTTCCCGCGTCGCGCTGGCGCTGGCCCGCGCCCGGATCATGGGCGCGCAATATCCGTGGTATTTGCTCGCCGACAGTAAAGAAGGACGGCAGAAGGAGGCGAAGATCACCGGCCAACCCACGCCGGAGACTCCGACCGGCAACCGCATCAAGCAGGGCTTTGTCTACGAGCGGGTGCCGCACATCACCTTGGAATCCATCGCCAACAACGCCGAAATCGACGTCATCTGGGAGTGCTGGCAGGAACGGCTCGAATCGCTTCGCTCCAAGCTCAACAAACTGCTCGGCGAGACCTGGGAGGAGTGGGAAATCCCGCGGGAGGCCGGGAAGGACTGGCCCGCCGACGCCAGGGCCGCGCATGGAGAATGGTGGGACAAGCGCATCACGCGGCAGAAGCAGATCGATGCCTCCATCGCTTCCAACGCGGACACCGAACTGCTCTACGACAAGCCGTTTGAGGACAAGTCCCGCATTCGGGTGGCCGGCCCCTTCACCGTCGAAAGTCTGACGCCGCACCGGGTGCTGCCGGCCGAGGAGGGCGGCAAACCCCTTCCCGCCCAAGCCACTGAGCGCCCCCCCCCCCATGGTGAAACGGCCCAATTCGCCCGCATGATCCAGGAGCACCTCAAGACAGCCGGCGTGCAGCAGGCGCACAAGGAGGACCGCATCGAGTTCACCTCCATCGAACATTGGCCGGGCAAATATGTCTCCTTCGAGGGGATCTACGAGGAGAGCGGCGGCAGGCAGCGGCGCGCCGGAGTGTTCATCGGCCCCGAATTCGGCACCGTGACCCGTCCGGACCTGGCCGCCGCCGGACGGGAGGCCGCCGAAGCCGGGTTCGACGTCCTGATCGCCTGCGCTTTCAACTACGACGCCCAGGCTTCCGAGCTCAGGAATCTCGGACAAACTCCGATTCTCAAGGCGCGGATGAACGCCGACCTCCACATGGCCGTCGATCTCAGGAACACCGGCAAGGGGAACCTCTTCGTCATCTTCGGGGAACCCGACATCGCCATCGAGACGGGGGACAAAACGGACGAAATCCGGGTGCGAGTCCGGGGAGTGGACGTCTACGATCCCGCCAAGGACGCAATCCGGAGCGACGACACCGACCGAATCGCCTGCTGGTTCATCGACACCGACTACAACGAGGAGAGCTTCTTCGTCCGCCACGCCTACTTTCTGGGCGCGAACGACTCGTACAAGGCGCTCAAGAGGACCCTGAAGGCGGAAATCGACGAGGACGCCTGGGAATCGCTGCACAGCGACGTCTCGCGCTCCTTCCCCAAGCCCGCCTCCGGACGCATCGCCGTGAAGGTCATCAACCACTTCGGCGACGAAGTGATGAAGGTGTTCCGCACATGACGCCTCCCCCGTCAAGCAGAAGCCGGCGCGGCGCAACTCGAAACGCCGCCAAGCCGATCTTCTTTCGCTCCACGGCGCGATGGCGGCGTTCATCCTGAAGACAATCACGCCATAATCCCGAATCCCGAGACCATGCTGAAAAACCCTCGTTCCGCCCCCCGTGACAGTGCGGAGAAGCGCAAGCTCCCGCCTGAATCCCGGTCCGCTCTGGAGCGGTTGATCGCCGAAGGCCGGGCGCGTCCGGCGGAAGGGGATCTCCTGGATCTGCCGGTGCCGTCCGGCAAGCCGACGACGGCCGCGACCCGGGTGCTGTCCGAAAGCCGGGCCGAGCGGCTCTGAATTCCGGCTGGCTCTGATGGAGTCAGGCGTTCGCGAGCGCTCGGAAGAATCGCTCCATGACGCTTTCGTTGATGTGCATCGGGTTCTGTTGCTGCATGGCGCGTGCGATGGCCACGGCCCGTTCCCGGTCGATCGCCTGGTTTGCCGCCAAGTCCACCAGCAGCGTCGGTCGGGAAGGGTGATGTTCACTTCGCCCAATCACGCGTCCACTCCCTCATCTCCGCCAGAGGAATTCCCAGGATTTCGGCGCCGCGCCCGAGCGAAATGTGCTGCTCCTCGAGGGCTTGCCTGACCAGGCGCGCAAGCCGGTCCCGCCGGAAGTCATGCGGAGAAAGGGCGGCGGGTTCGCCGGCTCGCCTCCAATTCCATGCGAACCCGCCCGCCCGGAGCGCTTCGGGCTCGTCCTGCTTCTTCAGCGTCTTGCCGAAGCGAACCTGGTGCTGCCCCTGGAACGCGCCCCACACCCCGGCGCCCGCCCGCCCGGTGGCGACCAGGCGGTGGAGGACGGCTCGATAACTGACGCGAAAACTGCGCTTCACTTCAAGCACGCGATCGAGCAGGCGCCGCCCCCGGGTGGCGTCCCATTCCGCCTCGAATGCCGATTCCGGCATCAGGAATTCGCCGGCGAAAGCGTCCGCTTCGCGTTCCGTTGACGCCGGCAATGCGGTCTCTCCGGGCTGGAACTCGTCGCCGTGGAGAAGGATGTGCCCCAGTTCGTGCGCCGCCGTGAAAATCCAGCGCTCCACGGAAATTCGTTCCCAGACATTCACGACGACCGCCGGGCCGCCGTCGGCGTCGCCGACGCCAAGACCGAAAAAAGAATCACTCTTCCGGTTCAGAAGGAGGACCCGGATCCCCTGCTCCTCCAGAAGCCGGCAGATGTTCAGCACCGGCGCATCGGACGGGACGCCTGCCGCCTGCCGGACGGCGTGGGCCGCCGCAGCCGGATCCTTTCCGCCCTTCGGTCCGCACAGATGCCGCAGTCGGAACGGGCGGCGCGCATCCAGCAGGGATTCCAGCGATTCGCAGTTCGCGAGCTGCTCCGAAACCTCGGCGAGAATCTGCGGACGTCCGTGGATCCGGGCGCGGGCGCGAAAGCGGACGCTGCGCAGCGGGCGCACCCGGGCTGCCAAGTCCCGGAGCGGGGTCTGAAGGCCCCGCGCCAGAGCCGCCAGCGTATCCGGCCGGGGCATCGTCAATCCACGCTCGATCTTCCCCAGCGCGACCCGGGACACTCCCACCAGACTGGCGAGCTCGGCCTGCGTCATCTTCCGATCCCGCCGGAGCCGAGCCAGATTCTCCGCGACGCAAATCCCTTGAGGCATCATCGCACCAAATCTGGACGTAATGATAACTGATATTCAACTATCCGCCGTCCTTTTCTTCGTCGAACGAGACCGGCCGGTAGCCGTAGCGCCTTCGTGACGGGAGTTCGACGCCGTGCTCCTCGCCAAAATGCCGCGCGAAGGCCTCGGACGGCTTGGGGCGGCGTTCGGCCTGCGTGCGCTTCTCGTGGATCAGACGGCGGACCAGCTCCTCCATCGATACCCCCGCCTGCCGCGCCTCCCGGCGGAGCCAGGACACGTCCGCTGGATCCATGTTGCGGACGGTGATGCGGTCGCTCATTCCGTTATCCCCCTGCGGGGGGGGATTCTGCCAGTTGACGGAAGAGGCCTTCGACCGCGACCTGGGGGCGGCCGTCGGGCCAGCGCACTTCGGCGTGCCCAGATCAACCCCAGCACCACAAAATCACCCTGGGAGAACCCCTGACTCGCGATCCTGCAGTCGTCGTCAAGTGTGCTACAATTTCCCACGAGATGCCTGCCGAGACCGCTGCGTGGTTTGTTGATGGGGCCTACATCCTCAAGGCTTGGCAAAGCTTGCGACTGCCGC
Organism: Candidatus Marinacidobacterium sp.; assembly: GCA_965202845.1. Classification (GTDB taxonomy): domain Bacteria; phylum Acidobacteriota; class Vicinamibacteria; order Marinacidobacterales; family Marinacidobacteraceae; genus CBDATA01. Next base: position 2,697,266 of record OZ241856.1, on the reverse strand, counting down.
CTGGAGACAAATTTGATTACTTGAAGCTTCGGAATTACCTCGAAACCAAGTACGAAATAAAAATCGAAGGAGCTTATTACTTTAACTCTGACACCGATCCGCCAAACGAGAAAAACAATGCATTCCATCGTGCGTTGCAACATCCGCCACCCAGTGGTCCGGGATTGCGCGTAAAACTATATTCACTTCAAAAGAAACCAATCGAATGGCCTGCGTCTATGGGTGGAGAACCTGTCCGTCATCCCGAAACAGGGAAACAATACGAACACACTCAGCAAAAAGGAGTAGATGTTGGCCTCGCATTTCATCTTATGCATTCCAACCGTTACAGAAATTGGCGAACGTTATTTCTGGTAGCGGGGGACAGTGATTTTCACGAAGTGATTGAGTATCTTGTAGAAATCGAAAACATCAGAGTTATTCTGATCGGGTCCAGCGCATCCATCAGTCACAAACTCACGCCATACGCTCGGGAAATTATTGAGATTGGGAGTATTGCGACTCAAATAAAAAGGCGGTAACTGAGACCCCGGATCCCATTATCAGAGGGGGGTCCTTCGACCGCGACCCGGGGACGGCCGTCGGATCAGCGCACTTCGGCGCGCACCTGGGGGACGTTCGCCAGACGTTCCGGGGTGAGGGTCTCCTCCGGCGCACCGTCGGCGACGATCCTGCCGTCGCGCATCCAGACGAGGCGGGCGGGCAGGTCCAGGTCGTGGAGCGCCACCAGCGCGCCGCCGCGGTGGTCGTCCACGAAGCGGCGAAGAAGCCGCATCACCTCGTGCTGGTGCAGGGGGCCAGCGCCGCGACCGGTTCGTCGGCCAGCAGCAGCGGCACTTCGGCGGCGAGGACGCGGGCCATGTACATCCGCTCAAGCTGAACCGGCTCAACGACGAACTGCAGGACGAGGAACTGGTCGCGCAAATGCGGCGCGACGCAATCCACGAATGATCGCCCCGAGCATCAACTGGGCATCACTCTGAACATTGCGAGTCAACCGGATCGGTCCAATTCGCGGCTTTCATCGTCGGCAAGCGCTTGTCGCGCCAAGTGCTCATAGGTTTTGCGGCGCTCCTCCAGCCAGTCCGCCATCCTGGGCCAATTGTCCCGGTTCCTGGAATCAATGCGGAGCTTGGTGGAGCCCGTATCGCTGGCGTCCTCGAATTTCTGCCGGATGGCCGCAACAATCGGTTGGACACGACTCTCGAAATCTGGCTCTTTCAAATACCGAGTGGGTACGCGACATGAGGGTTGAGCTTGGAGAAGTCCAGTTTTCCGGCGATGAGGAAGAACACGGTGCGGATGGTCTGGAAGGTTCCGTAGCCTCTGGCTTTCCGCTTGGCCGCCTGAAACAGGCCGTTGAGCGCCTCGATGAAGCCGTTGGTCTGGCGGGTTCGGGCCCACGCGACGATGCCCTCGAGATGTTTGCGGATCATCCGCGCGACGGCTTTCATGGGTTCGACCTTGGAGCGGTTCACGTTGGCGCACCACTGCCGGAGCATGGCTCTGACGACGTTGACCTGCTTGCGGTTGAGGATGTTCCGGAGTTGCTCGCGGTACATCCAGGCTCGGGCGGTGCGCTTTCCGGGGGCCTGCGCGATGAGAGCGTTGAGTTGGGCGCGCTGTTCGGGGCCGAGTCGTTCGGGATTTTTGAGGAGCGCCCAGCGCATGCCCTTGAGTTGGGGGTTGGCGCGCTGCTCGATGCGCCGGGTCTGGTCGAGGGCCTTGGATGCGTGAGCGATGACGTGGAATTTGTCGAAGGTGATCTGGGCGTTGGGGAGATGCTCTGCGACGCCCTTCATGTAGGCGGGGGACATGTCGATGGAGGCGACTTCGACGGCTTCGGGGTCTCCGCCGTGGGCTTCGAGGCTTCGGGCGAATCGGTCGACGGAGTCGGCGGCGCGGCCTTCTCCGACGAAGATGACCCGGCGTTTTCGGGCGTCTGCGACGACGGTGACGTAGTTGTGGCCGCGCGCGCGGGAGGTTTCGTCGATGGCGACGGCGCGGACGTCGGCTTGGTCGTCGGTTTCGGTGGCGAGTTCCACATAGCGGTTGGAGATGGCCTGGGTTTGGTGCTGGGAGAGTCCGGCGAGCCGTGCGACGGCGGCGAAGGTCATGTCCTGGCACATGGCGAGAATCAAGGCTTCGAAGAGGAGGGAGAACCCGGAGAGCTTGCCGGCCCAGGGCGGCGAGACCAGCGCGACCTTGCCGTTGGGGAGGCGCACCCGGGGGACGCGCGCCACCAGTTCGCACTCGAATTGGAAGAAGTTGAGGTGGCGGAAGCGCTTGGTCTTGGTGTCGTGGACCGGATGGAGGCCGTCGTGGTTCTGGTGGGCGAAGCGGGCGCCCCTGCGGAAATCGACGCGGATGCTCAGCTTTCCTTGGTCCTTGTCGAATTCCACGTTCTCGACGAACCAGGGGTCCGGGATGCCGAGGGCTTGGGCGAAAAGCTCGTGTAGCACTGGATGCGCTCCTTTTTTTCAGGGTCGAAAGCGGGAAAAGTGTTCCATTGGTGTGTGGCGACGCTGGCTGGGGACGGTTGCGGCTTCCCGCTTTCGACCCTTTTTCGAGCGTGCCCGCCGGATTCCGTGAGTCAAGGGTTCGCTACGCCGTGCAAGCCCGCCCTTGACACCCGGAATCCCGGCGGTCTCCATTCTACCCACTCAAATCTCAATTGAGGCCGAAATCTTCCTTCTCTTCCCTGCCTCTGCTTCTGAAAAAGACACCCACTGCTTCGTAGCCGAGATACTGGACGATCTTCAGGTCGAGATCACGAACAAGATGCTCCAAGTTATGGCCGGCATGCAGTTTGATGTCCAGTGGCGGCCAGCGGGAGTGGCAAAATCGCCAGAATTCCTCGCAGAATTGGCGATATGCGTTGTGGGCAACAGAACGATGTGTGGCGCGAGTCCATTCGTTCGGGCGTTCCACCGTTTCGAAGCGGGGGGCCGGGAGGGAATCCCCGACTCGCAGCAATTGGATCGTAACTGCAAAGAAGGCGAAGCCGTTCTCGGTATGTTCGTTCAACCACCGAATGGCAGCCAAGTGGTAGTCTCGAAAACTCGGAGCAATCCAGACCATAGCCGTCGCCTCCAAGCCGGCGACATAGGCCAGAAGCTGACCCAGGTGCGCAAGATTCGCCTCGTCGAGCTGATTCTCGATGATGACCCGTCCGCCATCTTCCGGGACACGGGCAACGATATCGGCTCGCAACCCGCTCACGTCAACTTCCGTGTCTTCGCATTCCAGTTTGATATCGAGTTCCCGGCCGAGCAAATCCAGATTCCGCGAGAGCCAGGGAGTAAAGTCAAGCGCCTCGTTCGGCCACGCTTCGCGCAAGTCCACATTCTCCAAGGTTCCGAGAGTCGGTTCCTTCCGTTCAGACACGGTTTCCCTCCAGCCCGCCACGGGCGAACTGCGGAGCGTATCTCGAACGCGCCTCCCGGCGGAGCCACGAAAGCAGCGGGTTCGCTCGACGCATGCCGGACATACCCATCCTCAAGCGCCGTCAAAAGAGGCCGGGCTGCTTGCGCGGCGCATAGCTCCCGCCGTCGCCCGCCTCATCGTCGCGTTCGGCGTCGCGCATCCATCTGCGGATCGAGGTATCCGAGCATTCGTACTCGAAGGCCAGCTCCCGCAGGTCGCGCCCGTCCCGCGCGAGCGCAACCAGCCTGCGCCGGAATTCCGGAGGGTAGGGCGTGCGATCCGCCTTCCTGGCGCGATGTTCCTGCACCGCACGCCGGAATTCATGCAGCTCCCGGAGGTGGATCCAGTAGTCGGGCGGCGATCCAAAGACGTGCCCGATGCGCCGCCCGATCTTGCGGGAACCTATCTCGTAATTGAAATTTTGGGATGATCTGTGTACAATCCAAACCATGTCCCGCTTGGCCCACTTGATTCGAATCAGAGAAAAATACTGGGGGAAAATTCAGAAATTCTTCCCGGAAGAAAACATCCCCAAAGGACGTCGGGGACGAAAGCCCGTGCCCGCACGCGAAGTTCTCGAAGCCGTTCTTTGGCTCCTGCATACCGGTGCGCCGTGGAGGTTTCTGCCGCCAGAGTATCCGAATTACAAAACCGTTCATCGCAGGTATCAAGCCTGGTGTCGCGCCGGTGTTTATCCGAAAATCATGGAGAGATTGGTAGCTGAACTTCAAGAGTGCGGTCAGTACGATGGATCGGAAGGTTTTATCGACGGAATGTTCTTACCTGCGAAAGGCGGAGGTCTCGAAATCGGACGGACGAAGCGTGGTAAAGGCATGAGGATCATGGCGATAGTTGAGAAACATGGTTTGCCTTACTCGATCAGCGTACATGCTGCGAATCACCACGAAGTGAAGTTGGTTCAGTTGAATCTGCCATTCCGCATGGTAGAAGAAAAACCGAAAAATCTGATTGGAGACAAAGCCTACGACAGTGATGCGTTGGACGAGGATATGCGCGAGAAAGGAATCAACATGATCGCGCCGCACCGCAAGAACCGAAAGAGGCCGAGGACGCAAGACGGACGTCGGCTACGTCGGTATCAGAGGAGGTGGATGGTAGAACGCTTCTTCGCGTGGATACAGTGGCAGCGACGGATTCTGATTCGATGGGAATTTCATCCAGAAAACTTCTTGGGTTTCGTTCAGCTGGCCTGCATCACAGTCCTTCTCAGGCAATTTTGAGATAGGTTCGGGTCATCGGCATCTCGCCGTTCAGGATCTGTCGGATGCGCTTCACCGGCACATGGGCCTGGCGGGCGAGCTCCGCCTCGCTCATGGAAAGTTTGTCGAGAAAGCCGCGCAGGACATTCGCGGGATCGAGCATGGCTGTCAATGGGCGCCGAAACGGGCAGGCCTCCCCGCCGATGATCGCAGGGGCCCTTCGACCGCGACCCGGGGACGGCCGTCAGTCCAGCGCACTTCGGCGCGCACCTGGTGGACGTCCGCCAAGCGTTCCGGGGTGAGGGTCTCCTCCGGCGCGCCGTCGGCGACGATCCTGCCGTCGCGCATCCAGACGAGGCGGTCGGCGTAGCGGGCGGCCAGGTCCAGGTCGTGGAGCGCCACCAGCGCGCCGCCGCCATCGTCGTCCACGAAGCGGCGGAGAAGCCGCATCACCTCGTGCTGGTGCAGGGGGTCCAGCGCCGCGACCGGTTCGTCGGCCAACAGCAGCGGCGCTTCGGCGGCGAGGACGCGGGCCATGTGCATCCGCGCCTGCTCGCCCCCCGAAAGGGTGTCCGCATTCCGGTCGGCCAAGTGTTCGAGATCGGCGTCCCGGAGCGCCCGCGCCGTCGCCTCCGCGTCCTCCGTTCCCAGACGCGAGGGCGACGCGCCGAAGGCGAAGCGTCCCAGCGCGACCACGTCCCGGACCCGGTTGGGCCACGCCAGCGGGCGCTGTTGCGGCAGGTACGCCACCCGGCGGGCGCGTTCCGCCGGACGGAAGCGGGCGATGTCCCGGTCGTCCAGCCGCGCCTCGCCGCCGGCGCGCCGGAGAATCCCCAGCGCCGCGCGCAGCAGGGTGGTCTTGCCGGCGCCGTTCGGCCCGAAGAGCGCGACGAATTCGCCGGTGCGCAGCGTGAGGGTCGCCCCCTCGAGAATCGCCCGCCCACCGACCTCCACCCGGAGGCCGCGAAGCGCGAGAGTCGTCATCAGGCCGGGTTCATCAGGCCGGGTCCAGCCGGCCGAAGCGCCGGAAACCGAACACCGCGATGCGGAGAAAGATCGCGGTCTCGGCCGCCAGCACGCCCAGGTGCAGCCCCACCGGCTGCCCCTGATCCATGCCAATGACCTTGAGCGCGAGCTGGGCCAGGTGGTACGCGGGGAGGATGTTCGCCGCCTGCTGCAGGATTTCCGGGAAGAGGGTGATCGGGAACCAGAGGCCGGAGAGCACCGCCATCGGCAGGAACACCAGGTTCACCACCGCGACCGCCGCCTGCACCTTCACCAGCGTCCCGATCATCAGCCCCAGCGAACACACCGGGATCACGCCGGCGAGGATCACCGCGCCGAGGCCGAGCCATTCGCCGGCGGCGAGCCGGACTCCGGCGCCGAAGGCGCCCAGCAGGAAGAGCCCCAGGACGACCACCGCCCCGAAGACCAGCGCCATCGCCATCCGCGCGAAAAGGTACGCCCCGGTGGGCATCGGGGTCGTCTGCTTGAGCAGCAGCGAGCCGCTGTCGCGCTCGTTGGCGAGGCCGACGCCGAACCCGAAGAGCGCCGGACCCAGCACCGCGAACACCCCGTACCCGGCCAGCATGTAGGTGGGCAGGTTCGGGTCCCCGCCCTGCGACCCGAACAGCAGGATTCCGAAGAAGGTGTAGAACATCAGCGGGAACACCAGCGTCGGGAAGGCGAACGCCGGCATCCGCGTCGCGCTCAGGAACTGGGCGCGCGCCTCCAGCAGGCAGATGCGGAGGAGCCGCCGGAGGGAACCGCCGCCGCTCACGCCGCCCCGTCCTCCGCGTCGCCGGTGAGCGCCAGAAACGCCTCCTCCAGTCCGGCCCCGCCCACCGAAAGGTCGGCGAGATCCGGGTCCCGCGCCAGCATCTCCCGGAGCAGGGCCTCGGCTTCGGACGCCAGAAGCTCCAGATGCTGGCCCCGCGTCCGGGCCTCAACGACGCCGGGGAGGCGGCGCGCCTGCTCCGGGGTGATGCGGGTGACCGCCCGCACCAGCTTGCCGCCGGTCCGGGTCTTGATTTCGGCCGGGGTTCCGGCGGCGATCGTCCGTCCCCGGTGGAGCACCACGATCCGGTCGGCGAGGGCGTCCGCCTCCTCGAGGTAGTGGGTGGTGAGGACGGCGGTCCGGCCGGCCTCCCGGAGTCCCCTAATCTCCTGCCAGAGCCGCCGCCGGCCGTCGAGGTCCAGCCCGGCGGTGGGTTCGTCGAGGAACACCAGCTCCGGGTCGCCCGCCAGCGCCAGCGCGAACATCACCCGCTGCTTCTGACCGCCGGAGAGTTTCAGGAAGCGCCGGTCGGTCAGGTCCTCGAGTCCCGCCATCCGGAGCAGCCGCTCGAGCGGCAGCGGCGCCGGGTAGTAGGCGCGGAAGAGCTCCAGGTGCTCCGAAACCGTGAGGGTGGGGAGCAGGCCGGAGATCTGGAGCATCGCGCCGCGGCGGCGCCGCACTGCCGGGTGGTCGGGGTCGGCGCCGAAAACCCGGGCGGCGCCCTCCCGGGCGCGGAGCGCGCCCAGCAGGATGCGGATCGCGGTGGTCTTGCCGGCGCCATTCGGGCCCAGGACCGCCAGAATCTCGGCGGGGCGGACTTCCAGGTCCACCCGGTCGAGCGCGAGAACCGGGCCGTAGCGGTGGCTCACCCCGGCGAGCGAAGCGATCGGCGGTTCCGGCATGCGCGCCGCGAATGCTCGCACACGCGGCGGCGCGCTGTGGTATGGTTTTCCATATGAAGACGACGCTCAACATTGACGACTCGGTCATGCAGCGGCTGCGGGAGGAGGCGGCGCGGCGCGGCGCCACCATGTCCTCCCTGGTTGAGGCGGGTCTGCGCCTGGTGCTCGCGCCCGAAGCCCCGAAACCTCAACCGGAGGAACTGCCGGAACTGCCGTCGTGGAACGGTGGGAGATTTCTGGTCAACATTGACGACCGCGAGGCCCTCTATCGGGTGCTGGACGAAGAGGACGAATAAGTGCTGGTCTTCGACGCCAACGTGCTGGTGCATGCCGCGAACAAGTACTCGGATATCAGCCAGCCCTGCCGGGAGCGACTCGAGGAAGCGCGGCGCGACCCGGCGCCGGCGTTCCTCACCTGGAGTATCTGCTACGAGTTCCTGCGCGTCAGCACCCACCCCCGCACGATTGAGGCGCCGTGGAAACCGCCAGCGGCATGGGGCCTCGTGCAGCGGCTTCTGGACGCGTCCGGATTCGAGATGCTGGTGGCGACTTCGCGTCATGCCGCGGTCCTGGAGCGAACCCTGGCCGAACTGCCCGCAATCCGCGGGAGCGCGATGCATGATGTGCACATCGCGGTCCTGATGCGCGAACACGGCATCAGCCGCATCTGCACCCGCGACGCGGGCTTCCATCGGTTCCCCTTCCTGACGGTCGTGGATCCGCTCGGAGACTTGTAATGGCGAAGAAAGCGAAGGACAAGAAGATGCCGGAGCTGCCGACGTGGAACAGCGGAGGTCATCTGGTCAACGTCGACAGCCGCGAGGCCCTGTACGACGCGCTGGACAGAATGGACCAGACCGGGCCGTTCAGTCCGCTGTATCGCTCTCCGCAGGCGCCGCGCGCCGGGTCCCCGGAGCGACCAGAAGACCCGCAGCCCAGCGAACCGAGTCCGTCCGCTCCTCGACGGAAGAAACGAAGTACCAGTCGTTCCGAACCCGATCCCGAGTGACGTCCAACAGGCAGTATCCGCGGTGGAAGCCCTCGCCGAACTTGGCGTGCGGGTTCGCGGCGCGGATGGCGGCGACCTCCCGCGCGACTTCGGCTTCCGTCCCCAGCCGGCGCAGCAGCGAGCTCGGCGAGGAGACCGCGGTGGTGACGAAATCCACCGCATAGGAGCCGGCGCCGGTGTCCGGGTCGTAGCCGGCGAGCGGGTCGCGCGGCACATCCATCCCCCATGACTGGTGGACGTCGCCGGTGAGCACGATCAGGTTGTCGATCCGCTCCCGGTCCAGCAGGTCGAAGAGGCGGTTCCGGCTCGCCGCGTAGCCGTCCCACTGGTCGGGGTTCTGCGGCTTGCCGTCGGCGTCGAGGAAGGGGCCCATCATCACCTGCTGCCCCAGCACCGGCCAGCGAACGCCGGCATCCCGGGAAGCGATCAGCTCCCGGAAGAGCCAGGCCTCCTGCCGCCCGCCCAGAAGCGTCCGCGAGGGATGGGCCATCGCCTCCGCATCGCCCCACTCGGCCTGCCGCGATCTCCCGATCAGCCGGGTGTCCAGCATGATGAGGTCCATGAGCCGCCCGAAATGAAAAGCGCGCCAGGTGCGCTGGCTCGGCCACGGCTCCGGCTCGCGGATCGGCATCCACTCGAAGTAGGCGCGCACCGCCGCCTCCCGGCGGAGGAACCAGTCGCCCTCCTCCTCTTCAATTTGGTGGTTCTGGGCGCCGTCGGTCCAAGCGTTGTTCGTGATCTCGTGGTCGTCCCAGACCGGAATGAACGGGTGCCGCCGGTGGACTTCCTGGAGATCGGGGTCCGTCTTGTACTGCGCGTGCCGGGTCCGGTAGTCGGCGAGGGTGGTGATCTCCTTGTCCGGCTGCGGGACCCGCCCGAACCGGGCGCCATCGCCGTAGTCCCGGTTCGGATATTCGTAGAGGTAGTCCCCCAGGTGGAGCACCGCGTTCAGGTCGTCGCGTTCGGCGATCCGGCGGTAGACGTTGAAGTAGCCGAACGGAAGGTTCGAGCAGGAGACGAACGCCAGCTTCACCCGGTCCGGGTCGCGCGGGAGCGTCCGGGTGCGGCCCACCGGGGAGCGCTCGCCCCCCGCCTCGAACCGGTAGTGGTGCGTCGTCCCCGGCTTCAACCCCGGCGCGACGACCTTGACCGTGTAGTCGCGCTCCGGCCCGGTGTGGGTCATTCCGGAGTTCACGATGTCGCGCATCCCCGGGTCCCGGGCTGCTTCCCAGCGCACCGGAACCCGCTCATCGCTCATGCCGGACACCCGGGTCCACAGCAGGACGCGGTCGGTCAGCGGATCGCCGCTGGCGACCCCGTGCCGGAAGACCGGACCGGCGGCGAAGGAGGGGAAGGCGCGAACCGCCGGAGCGAGCGCGGCGGCGCGAAGGAAGGCGCGGCGGTTGGGAAGCATGGCAAGGGGAAATATAGGCGTGCGAAAATGCCCGGTGTCATGCGCGGCTGGATTCGTCCTGCATTCGCTGCGATCCTCGTGAGCGGATGCGGCGGGTTGCGCGCGCCGCCCGCCGAACCGCCGGCGGTGGATTTCGCGCCCCCGCCGTCCGTCGCATCGGAAACCATGCCGCCGGTCGCCGACGACTGGTGGACCGCATTCGGGGATCCGGCGCTCGACCGGGTGGTGGAGCGGGCGCTCGCCGGCAACCTGACGCTCCGGCAGGCGGGCGCCCGGCTGGCGCAGGCGGCGGCCGACGCCGGGATCGCGTCGAGCGCGCTCCAACCGCAGGCGGCGATCCAGGCGAACCGGCTCCAGGAGCGGCGCAACTTCATCGGCCTGCCGATCCCCGGCATCGCCGACGACGACGTGCTCACCGCCGAATACGTCCAGTACGGCCTCTCGCTGGACCTGTCGTGGGAGGCCAACCTCTGGCGCGACGCGGCGCCCCGGGCGCGGGCGGCGCGCGCCGGGCTGGAGGCGGCGGTCGCCGACGCCGCCGGCGCCCGGATCTCGCTGGCCGGCCAGGCGGCGCGCCTCTACTTCCTCGCCGTCGAGGCGCGCGAGCAGGCGCGCATCGCCGAGGCGGTGGTCGCGCGGCAGGAAGAGACGCTGCGCTGGACCCGGAAACGCGCCCGGATCGGAGCGATGACACTCGCCGAGGTGGACGCCGCCAGCGCCCGGCTCGCCGAGGCGCGGGCCGCCGCCGCCAGCCTCCGGGAAGCGCGCGCCGCGGCGACGCGGAGTCTGGAGACGCTGCTCTCCGACTACCCGGACGGCGAACCGGGGCCGGAGTGGTCCCTGGGCGAAGCGCTTCCGGCGACGCCGGGCCCGGTTCCCGCCGGGGCGCCGGCGGACCTGGTGGCCCGGCGTCCCGACGTGGCGGCGGCCGAACGGCGGCTCGCGGCGTCCCGGCAGTTCACCGAAATCGCCCGGCGCGCCCGCTATCCGCAGTTTTCCCTCACCGGCTCGGTGGGGACCGCCACTCCCAGGCTCCGGCAGCTGGTGGACGGGGATTTCTCGGTGTGGGGCCTGCTCGCCGGCCTCGCGACGCCGGTCTTCCAGGGCGGAAGGATCCGGGCGCAGATCCGGGGTGAGGAGGCCCGCGACCAGGAGGCGCTCGCCGGGTACGCCCGCACCGTGCTGACCGCCTACCAGGAGGTGGAGGCGGCGCTTGCGGCGGAGGAGGCGCTCGCTGAAGTGGAATCGCAGTCGGCGCAGGCGCTCGCGGCGAGCCGCCGGGCGCTCGCCCGCAGCGGGGCGCGGCGCCGGGGCGGCTTCGGCTCGCGGCTCCAGGAGCTCGAGGCGGAGCGGGCGGCGCTCCAGGCCGAGGCGGCGCATCTCTCCCGGGCGCGCGCCCGGCTCGACAACCGGGTGCATCTCGCGCTCGCGCTGGGCGGCGGATTCGAGCGGAAACCGTAGATGCTCCGCAAGCTGCTGTTCCTTCCCATCCTGCTGGCGGCGGGAGCGCTGGTCGCGCTGCTGGTGATTCTGGGGCCGAAGCCGGAAGCCCAGGAGGTCGAGACGCTGGCGCCGGCGGTGCGGGTGGTGGAGATGCGTGTGCGGCCGCGACGGATCACGGTGCGCGCCAACGGCACGGTGCGCCCGGCGCGCCGAACCACCGTCGCCGCCGAGGTGGCCGGGCGGGTGATCTGGGCGGCGCCCGGTCTGCGGGAGGGAGACCGGGTCGAGGCCGGGGCGCCGCTGTTCCGGATCGAGCCGGTGGCCTGGGAGCAGGCGGCGCTGCAGGCCCGGAGCGGACGCGACCAGGCGGCGCTCCTCGTCGCGACCGAGGAGGGGCTGGCGCGGCTCGCCCGGGAGGAGTGGGAGGGAGAGGACGCATCGCCGGATCCGCTGGCGCTCCGGATCCCCCAGCTCGCCGCCGCCCGCGCCGCGCTGGACGCCGCCGAAGTCGCCTTGCGGCGGGCGGAAGCCGATTTCGCGGCGACCGAGATCCTGGCGCCGCACGCCGGCATCGTGGGCAAACGGTTCGCCGAGGTCGGCGAATGGGCGGCGCCCGGCGTTCCGCTGCTGGAGCTGCTGTCGGTGGATGTCGCCGAAACCCGGGTGTCGCTGCCCGATGCGGCGCTGGAATGGGTCGATCTCCCCTTCGACGGCGGCCCAGCGCCCGCCGCCCGGCTCACCGCGGTGCTCGGCCCCGGACTCTCCGCGTGGACCTGGGAAGGCCGGCTGGTCCGCGTCGAGGGCGAGATGGACCCGACGACCCGGTTCCTCCCGGCGGTGATCGAAACGAGGGACCCCTGGGAGCGCGGCCCGGACGGAAGGCCGCCGCTGGTCGCCGGCATGTTCGTCCGCGCCGAGATCGAGGGGCGGGAGGTCCCGGACGCGGCGCTCGTGCCCCGCAGCGCGTTCCGGGAGGACGGGAGCGTCCTGGTGGTGGATAACGAGAACCGGATCCGGATCCGCGAGGTGGACGCCTTCTGGTCGGACGGCGAGGACGGCGTGCTGGTGCGGGCGGGGCTGGCGGACGGGGAGCGGGTGGCGCTCCATCCTCCGGCGGTGGTGACCGAGGGCATGGAGGTGCGGGTCGAAGGGGAAGCCCGGTGATCGCCTGGTTCGCACGGAACCGGGTGGCCGCGAACCTGATGCTGATCGGCATCACCCTGGGCGGCCTTTTCACGGTCGCCGGGGTTCCCCAGGAATTGCTGCCGGAAACCCGGTCGTCGGCGCTGAACATCCGCACCGTCTTCCCCGGCGCCGGCGCCGAGGTCATCGAGGAGAGCGTGCTGGTGGCGCTCGAGGAGGCCATCCAGGACGTCTCCGGGGTGAAGGAAATCGTGGGCGTCGCCACCGCCGGAATCGGGCTGCTCACCGTGGAGGTGGAGCGCTGGGCCGACTTCCCGGGCGTGAGCGACGAAATCCGGGAGCGGGTGGGCGCGCTCGCCACCTTGCCGGAGGACGCGGAGGCGCCGATCCTCTCGGAGCTGACCCCGGACCCGCTGCTTTTGCGCATCGCGGTGCACGGGGACGCCGACGAACGCAGCCTGGTCGAGGCGGCGCGCCGGGTGCGGGACCGGGTGGCCGCGCTTCCCGGCGTGGCGCGGGTGGACGTGGCCACCGGGAGGGAGTACGAGATCGGGATCGAGGTTTCCGAGGAGGCGCTGACCCGGTTCGGGTTCACCTTCGACCGGCTGGCGGCGGCGATCCGGCGCGGGTCGGCGGACGTCCCCGGCGGGGCGGTGCGTTCGGCGACCGGCGAGGTGCGGCTCGGCACCGAGGCCGAGGCGGCGACCGCCGCCGATTTCGCCCGCATCCCGCTGCTCGCCGCGCCCGACGGCGGGGTGGTCACGCTGGGCGATGTGGCGGTCGTGACCGACGGATTCGCCGACGTGGAGCGGACAGCGCGGATGAACGGGGATCCGGCGGCGCTGCTCGAGGTGATGCTCGCCAGCGAAGCCCGGCTCCTCGATACCGCGCAGGCGGTGCATGCCGAGATCGAGGAAGTCGGGCGCCGCCTGCCGGAGGGCATCTCGGTGACCCCCTGGTTCGACGCCTGGTATCTCTTCGAGAGCCGGATGGAGGTGCTGGTCCGGAACGGCCTGCAAGGTCTCGCGCTGATCTTCCTGGTGCTCTTCTGCGCCCTGTCCAGCCGGCTCGCCGTCTGGACCGCCGCCGGCCTGCCGGTGGCCTACTTCGGCGCGTTCCTGCTGATGCCGGGTCTCGGGGTCACGATGAACATGCTCAGCTTGTTCGGATTCATCCTGACGCTCGGCGTCGTGGTGGACGACGCCATCGTGGTCGGGGAGAACGTGCAGCGCCATGTCTCCCGGGCGAAGGTCGACGTCGAGGCGGCGGCCGTCAGGGGGGTGCGGCAGGTGCTCCTCCCCGCGGTCTTCGGGGTGCTGACCACCATGGCGGCGTTCGCGCCGCTCCTCGGCCTGCCCGGAGTGTGGGGCGACCTGCTGGAGCCGCTCCCCCGGATCGTGATCCCGGTGCTGGCCTTCTCGCTGCTGGACGCCGCCTGGATCCTCCCGCATCACATGGCGCACGGCGGGATCGGCGTCCGTCCCAGCCGCCGGCTGGCGCGGATGCGGTCGGGGTTCCAGCGAGGGCTCGACTGGACGATCGACGTTCTCTACCGCCCGGCGCTCGCCTGGACGCTCGGCAACCGGCTCGCCGCCGTCGCGCTCGGCGTCCTCTCGCTCGCGCTGGCGGTCGGGCTGATCCGCGGCGGATGGATTCCGGTGGAAACCACGCCGCCCCTCGACAGCGACCTGGTCACCATCAACGTCTCGCTTCCTCCCGGCTCGTCGGCGGCCGCCACCGGCGAAGCGGTCGCCCTGGTCGAAGCGGCGGTTCGCCGGGTCCGGGAGGACATCCGGGCCGAGCACGGGGTGGACCCCCAGCGGAACATGGCGACGCTGGTCGGCGAGCAGCTCCCGCGCGGGCCGGGCGGCCCGATCGGCGGCGCGGGCGCCGGGGCCGGGGCCACCATCGGCCAGGTGGCGCTGGAGCTGGTGCGCGCCGAGGAGCGGCGCGGGTTCACCCCGCGTGGGATCGGCGACCGGCTGCGAAACCGCATTGGCGCCTTGCCCCACGGCGCGGAGGCGACGATCCTGACGTCGCTGCTGGGCGAGGAGTCGGACATCGCCATCCGGATCCGCGGGAGCGGGATGGAGGAGCTGCTCGAAAGCTCGGCGGCGCTCCAGGCGACGCTCGGCGCCTACCGGGGGGTGATTGCGGTGAAGGACGACTTCGAGGGCAGCGCTCCCGAGCTGGTGGCCCGGGCGCGCGCCGGCGGCGAAGGCGTCGGCATCGGCGCCGCCGAATTCGGGCGCCAGATCCGGCAGGCGTTCCACGGCGAAGAGGTGCAGCGGATCCAGCGCGGGCGCGACGAGGTCCCGGTGATGTTGCGCTATCCGCGCTCCGAGCGGATGCGCCCCGAGGACGTGACCGGCATGCGGGTGCGGCGGGCCGACGGCGGGGTGGCGCCGATCGGCGAAGTGGCCGAAATCGCGCGCACCGGGAGGCTGGTGGCGATCCACCGAGTGGACGGCGGGCGGGCGGTGACCGTGCACGCCAACGTGGACTCCCGGATCGCATCCGCCGGCGCGGTGCTCCGGGACCTGCGGGACCGGGCACTGCCGGAGCTGGAGCGGCGGTTTCCGGGAATGCGGTTCGAGGTCGCCGGACTCGCCGGGGATCAGGAGGAGACGTTCTCCGCGCTGCGCCGGAACTTCGGTCTGTCCCTGATTCTCATCTTCGCGCTGCTCGCCATCCCGCTTTCCTCGTGGAGCCAGCCCTTCGTGATCATGGCGGCGGTGCCGTTCGGACTCGCCGGCGCCGTCTTCGGGCACGTCGCGATGGGGGTGGAGTTCTCCATGATCAGCTTCTTCGGCATGGTGCCGCTGGTCGGGATCGTGGTGAACGACGCCCTGGTGCTGCTGGACTTCATCAACCGCAACCGGCGCGACGGGATGCCGGTGCGAGAGGCGGTGCTGGCTGCGGGGCCGCAACGCTTCCGCCCGGTGGTTCTCACCACCCTGACCACCTGCGCCGGACTCGCGCCGCTCCTCGCCGAGAGCAGCATCCAGGCGCAGTTCCTGGTGCCGATGGCGGCCTCGCTCGCCTTCGGCGTCGCCTTCGCCACCGGGGTCACGCTGCTGCTGACCCCGGCGCTCTACAGCCTGGGCGACGATCTCTCGCGGATGCTCCGGCGGCGGAAGTAGATCAGCGCTCCGCCGGCAGGGACGTCGTCACGCCGCGCGGCGGGGCGTGCTTCACGTGCCGCTCCAGCCACTGGTGCTGCTCCCAGAGGGTGTGCATCACCGACTCCCGCGCCACATAGCCGTGGCTCTCGTGGGGGAGCATCACCAGGCGGGCGACCGCGCCGTGCCCCTTGAGCGCGTGGTAGAAGCGGCGACTCTGGATCGGGAAGGTGCCCGAGTTGTTGTCCACGATGCCGTGGATCAGCAGGATCGGCTCGTTCACCTTGTGGGCGTGCATGAACGGCGACATGCGGAAGTAGATCTCCGGCGCCTCCCAGAAGGTGCGCGGCTCGCTCTGGAAGCCGAAGGGGGTCAGGGTGCGGTTGAAGGCGCCGCTGCGGGCGATCCCGGCCCGGAAGATGTCCGAATGGGCCAGCAGGTTCGCGGTCATGAACGCGCCGTAGGAGTGCCCGGCGATTGCGGCGCGCTCGGGGTCGGCGACGCCGCGGCGGACCGCCTCGTCCACCGCCGCCCGGGCGCTTGCGACCAGCTGCTCCACGTAGCTGTCGTTCGGCTCCCGGTCGCCTTCGCCGATGATCGGCATGGTGGCGTTTTCCATGACCGCGTAGCCCTGGGTCAGCCAGTAGAGCGCCGAACCCCAGCTCACGAAGCTGAACCGCTGCGGCGAATCCCGGACCTGGGCGGCGGCCGCCGCGCTCTTGTACTCCCGGGGGTAGGCCCAGACGATCAGCGGAAGGCGGCCATCCCGGGCGGGGTCGTATCCCGGCGGGGTGTGGAGCAGGGCGTTCAGCTCGATGCCGTCGCTGCGCCGGTAGCGGATCAGTTCGCGCTCCGCGCCCTCCAGTCCCGGATACGGATGCGGTAGATCGGTGAGGGCGCGCGCCTCGCCGTCGCCGTCGAGATCGCGGAGGAAGTAGTTGGGCGGATCGGTGCGGGTCTCTTTCCGGGTCAGCAGCAGCCCGGCCTCCGGGTCGAGCAGCGCCAGCGGGGTTTCGTAGGAGTCGGCGCCGGAGCGGAAGAGACGGCGGGTCGCGCCGCTTTCCAGGTCCCATTCGTCCACGAAGGGGCGGTTCCCCTCGGGGGAGGCGCCCTCGGCGGTCAGATACGCCTTCGATCCGTCCGCCGAGGTGAGGAGAACGCGCGCGCCCCGCTCGTTGGTCGCGCTGAGCGGCCTGCCGGGGGCGGCGTAGCGGTCCTCGTAGGAGGTGTCGAAGGCGAGGTTCGGCTCGCCGTCGGCCGGAATGCTCCAGATCTGCTCGGCGCGGGTGATCCACCAGCGGGTGACCGCGACGCCCCGGCCGCCGCCGAACAGCGCCATCGACATGCGGATGGGCACCTGGAGGACGACTTCGGGTTCGCCGTCGAACGGGGCGGCGAGCTGCATGAGCACGTCCCGGACCGGGGCGTCCCGATGCGGGTCACCGCCGTCCCGGGCTTCGATCCAGGTCAGGGTGGCGTCGTGGTCGCCCCGCCAGTTCACCGAGCGCGGGCCGGTGGGCGCCGCGTCGCGGTCGATCGGGACTTCCTCCTGGAGCGGCAGGTCGGCGACCTGGTGGACCAGCGCCCCGCTGCGGTCCCGGACCTCGATCCGGCGCGGGAAGCGGGAGTACGGAACCAGCCAGGAGAACGGCTCGTGGATGGTGGTGACCAGCAGGTAGCTCCCGTCGGGCGAGGGGGCGAGCCCCGCGATGATGCCGGGGGCGGCGATTTCGGTCGTGGCGCCGGAAAGGTCGGCGACCACCGCCCGGGCCGCGCCGTAGTGGCGGAACAGCGCGTCGTCGTGCGGGCTGGTCAGCAGGTCCTGGTAGGTGCGCGCCGGGGCAATCCGGCCGGCGGACTCCTGGATCACCGGCGTCTGCGGCACGGTCGGCGCCGAAGGCGGCGGGCCGCGGTCCGGATCCACGATCCGCGCGGCGAGATGCGCGCCGTCGCCGAGCCAGCGGTACGGCGCGTCCCGGAAGATGGCGTTCAGGTCGGAGAGAACCCGGGTCGCGGCGCCGGTCGAGACGTCCGCCACCCAGAGCTCCACCCCGTCGCCCCCGGTGTGGGTGAAGGCGAACCGCGCTCCGTCGGGCGCCCAGGCGAGATGGTCGCCGCGCAGCGGGTCGGGAAGGCCGGAGATCGCCGCCGCCGGCCCGCCGTCGAGCCGCTGGAGCGTCAGGTCGCGGAACATCCGCCGCCGGCTGCCGGCGTTCGCCGCCGGGTCGATCCGCAGACCGGCGATGCGGAGTTCGCTCCGCGCCAGGTCCTCCAGCGGAATCAGGCTCGCGCGGTGGGTCAGGACCGCGTGAACCTTGTCCGGGGAGACCGAGATGCCCGGCGTCGGCGACGCCTCGGCGATCCGGGCAATGGCGTCGGGGGGCGTCCGGTAGCCCTCCTGCGCAGTGGCGACGGCGGTCGCGGCCAGAAGGATGGGCGGAAGTGACAACCGCATGGGGACAGGCCCTCCTGTGGGGGGAACTCCCCCATCCTAACCGGGATACGCTCTCCGCTCGTGTCCCGCGTTCTTTTGGCAGCTATGCTGGTCGCGGCTTGCGGCGCGACGGAATCCGTGCGCACCGCCGACCCGTTCCGGCGCGGTTGGACCGAGGCGGACTTCCCCCGCGTGCAGGAGCTGGCGCCGGGGGTGTATTCCTACGAGCAGCTTCGCGCCGCCGGCGAGGAGCTGTTCACCACCGTGAGCCTGTTCGTCGTGACCGATGCGGGCGTGCTGGTGGCGGACGGACAGGCAGCTTTGAGGAGACCGCCCGGATGGTCGCCGAAATCGGAACGATCACCGGGCAGCCGATCACCCACGTGGTGATCGCTTCCGACCACGGGGACCACACCGCCGGCAACGGCGCGTTCCCCGAAGGGATCGAGTACATCGTCCACCGGAACTCGGTTGCGGCGATGGAGGCCCTCCGGGAGCGCATCCCGGAGATTCCGATGCCGCAGACGGTGATCGCCGGGGACCGGCTGGACCTGAACCTGGGAGGACGGCGGATCGAGATCCGGTTCCTGGGCCGCGCCCACACCGGCGGCGATCTGGTCGTCCATCTGCCGGAGGAGAGCGTGCTCTTCCTGAGCGAGGCCTTCCTCCACCGGGTGTTTCCGGCGATGCGCTCCGCCTACCCCACCGAGTGGGCGGCCATGCTCCGGCGCGCCCAGGGGATGAACGCCCGCTGGAATGTTCCCGGACACGGCTTCGTGGACGATCCCGAAACCCTGCGGGAGGAGCTGGGCGTCGCCATCGAGGCGATCGAGACGGTCCTCGCCGAGTCCGCCCGCCTCCACCGGCTCGGGCTTTCCCGGGAGGAAGCGATCGAGCAGGCCGATTTCGGCGATCTGGAGTCCTGGTCGCTCCGGGACAGCCAGCGCGGCATGGCGCTCGGCCGGGCGTACATGGAGATGGACGGGGAGCTGGACGGGGAGCTCCGGTGATCCTGCGCTAGTATCGCCGGAAGCCATGCTCCCCGGACGGTGGACCCGAGTCCTTGCAGTCGTCGCGGTCCTGTCCCTGGCGGCGGCGCCGCTGGCGTTCGCCGTCCACGAGCATCCGGCGGACCGGGGGGACGCCCGTTGCGACGTGTGCCGCACCTGCGCGTCGGACGCAGCGGTTGTCGGAGACGCTCCGGCCGCATGGTCTCCGTCGCTGCCGATGGGCGGGCGGATTGCAGATTCCGCTCCACCGCGCCCGGCGGCGCCGGCGTCTTCCGGGAATCCCCGCGCACCCCCCTGCTGAAGGTCGGCGTCCCCGTATCAGGGAACGAACGGCCCCCCGTCGGCGGGCCTTTGGCGCTTCGTTCCTCCGCGCCCACAAACCTTCAGGAGGTTCATCCCGTGCCACGGCAATTCTCCCTTTTCTTCCTGGCGGCCGGCCTGCTCCTTGCGGGTCCGGCGGCCGCCCACACAATTTCCGGCGTTGTCGTCATCGAGTCGAACGGCGAGCCGGCGCACGCCGCCGAAGTCATTCTTCTCGAGACCGACCAGGTCGCCTACACCGATGACGACGGCCGGTTCGAGATCGAAGTCGCGGAGCATCTCGCCGCGTACACGCTCCATGTGGACCTCGGGTTCCTGAGCGGAATCCGGCGCATCGTCGCGCCCCCCGACGAGGAATCGGTCGAGCTGGACGAACCGATCCGGCTCCGCTCCGGCCATCGGATGCACGAGCGGGTCACGGTGACCGCCTCGGCCAGCGACTCGACGCCGATCCGGACGTTCGGCTCGACGCACGCCATGGAAGGACTCGACCTGCAGAACCAGCCGGCGCGCAATGTGGCGGAGCTTCTGGAGGGTTCCCCGGGCATCGCGGTGCGGAGTTTCGGACCCGGTTCGGCCCGTCCGATCGTGCGCGGCTTCGACGGGGACCGGGTGCTGGTGATGGAGGACGGCATCCGCACCGGCGACCTGGGAAGCCAGTCCGCCGACCACGGCGTGCCGGTGGATCCGCTCCAGGCGGAACGGGTGGAGGTCGTCCGCGGTCCGCTGACGCTTCTCTACGGCTCCAACGCGATCGGCGGCGCGGTGAATGTGATCTCGATGGGATCCCACCTGGCGCACAGCCCGCCGTCCGGCTTTCGCGGCCAGGCCAACGCGGACTACTCGTCCGCCGACAACAGCCGTCGGGGGGGCGCCCGGTTCCAGGTTTCCGGCAACGGCTGGTTCGCCTGGGGCGGCGGGAACACGAACCGCGCCGACGACTACTCCGCCCCGGCGGGCAAGGTGGAGAACACGGCGATGGCGATGGATCAGGGCGAAGCCGGATTCGGCGTCTTCGGCGACCGGGCGTGGTTCTCCGGAAGCATGCGGATCGATGATTCCCGCTACGGGGTTCCCTTCGCCGGCGAATTTCACGGCGCGCACGATCACGGGGCGCATGCGGAGGAGCCGACCGGACATGAGGGACACGATCACGACCACGATCACGATCACGGCGAGGAAACGGAAGAGGAGGAAGACGGGCACGAGGACGAGCTGCTGGTGGACGTGACGATGAACCGGCGCCAGTTCCGCTCCGACTTCGGGGTCCGGGACCTGGGATTCGTGTTTCCGGAGGCGGAATTCACGGTGCGCTACAGCGACTACGACCAGGACGAGCTCGAGGAATTCGTGGCCACCGGCACGGAGCTGGTCGCCACCCACTTCGACAACCGCTCCCTCGTGCTCCGCGGCGAGATGAAGAAGCCGGTCGGACGCTGGAACAGCCGCGTCGGTCTCTGGGGCAACTTCCGGGATTACCAGGCGGCGGGCGAGGAGGCGCTGGCGCCAAAAACCCGGCAGAACGCCTTCGCCGCCTTCGCCTACAACGAGGTCCAGGCGACGGACCGGCTCGCGCTGCTGCTGGGAGGCCGCCTGGAGCGGAACGCCTACGAAACGGAGGAACGCATGGAGCCCACAGGCCATGCCCCCGCAGCGGACGATGGGCACGACCATGACCATGACCACGATCACGATCATGGTGACGACGAGGAAAAGGAGCACGAGGCGCCCCCGGTCATGGACCGGAACTTCCTGGCCTCTTCGGGCAGCGCCGGCGCCCGTTTCTCGCTGACGGATGACACGTCGCTGGTCGGCACCGCGAGCCTGTCCACCCGCACCCCCTCGCTGGAGGAGCTCTACAACTTCGGCCCCCATGTCGGGAACCTGGCGTTCGAGATCGGCAATCCGAATCTCGATCCGGAGCGCTCCCTGGGTTTCGAGCTGAGCCTGCGGCACGCTTCGGACGCCTTCATCGGCAGCGCGAGCGTCTTCCGCTATGGCATCTCCGACTTCATCTTCGGCGCCGCCACCGGGGAGGAGGAGGGAGGACTGCAGGTTCTCGAATGGCTGCAATCCGACGCGGTCTATCAGGGATACGAAGTGGAGGGGCACGTGATGTTCGGAGGTGCCGAACTGGTGGCGAACGCCTCCTATGTGGACGCGAAACTCACCGGAACCGACGAATCCGCCCCGCGCATTCCGCCGCTCGGCGGGCAGGTGCGGCTGGACGTGCCGATCGGCGACTTCCGCTTCTCGCCGCGCATGCGGTGGGCCACACGGATGGATCGGCTCTACCACACCGAGACCGCGACCGACGGCTACGCGGTGTTCGACATCACCGCGTCGTACGTGTTCCTGACCGCCCACACCGTCTCGAACATCTCGCTGCGCGGATACAACCTGGCGAACACCGAGTACCGCCACCACACCTCGTTCATCAAGGATCTGGCCGCGCAGATGGGCCGCGGCTTCCGGGTGAGCTACTCGATCCGGTTCTTCTGATCCGCGCGCCCCGGCGGCGACGGGGTACTCTCCTCCCCGCCGCCGCCGCCACCCCATTCGCGCGGACGGGGAAAAAACGGGGGAGACGATGCCGACAGTTCGCTACCACGTCGGATGCTTCCCTCCCGACGACCGGATCGCATGGCGCGCGTTGCTCCCACGCATCGGCCCGGCTTCGGCGGCGCTCGCGTCGCGCATCGAGGGAACCCGGGCCCCCCCCCTTGGACGACGCCCTGGTGGCGTTCCCCGCGCTGCTCAGCGTCGCCGAAGGCAGGGGAAAAGCGGAGATTTGACGCTCATACGTTGCACATAACGGGTTTTGACGCTCATATTTCGCCGAAAGTGAGCGTTAAACCAGCTTGTCACTCATACGTTGCACATAAACGGGAGCGAGGCATGACAAAAAGTGTCGTGTTCGAGTCCGATCCGACGCACGCCGCGCCCGACCGTCTGCCCAGCGGGTGGCGCCGGGTCGCTTTGGGCGGGATCGCGGACATCGTTGGCGGCGGCACCCCCTCGACGAAGGATGCGGGCAATTGGGGCGGGACCATTCCCTGGATCACGCCGAAGGATCTGTCGAGATCGCACGATCGTTTCGTTCGGCGCGGGGAACGGAACCTTTCCCGGCGGGGGCTTGAAGCTTCCGCCGCCAGGATGCTTCCCGCGGGCGCCGTGCTTCTCACGACGCGGGCGCCCATCGGCTACGTCGCCCTCGCGGGAAATCCCATTGCGACGAACCAGGGTTTTCGCAGTCTCAAGGTGCGAGAGGGCGCGCATCCGGAATACATCTTCTACTGGCTCAAGCAGAACACCGCCGAACTGGAGCGGCATGCAACCGGTTCGACGTTCCGGGAGCTGACCGGATCCGCGCTGAAGGAAATCCGGCTCCCCCTCCCGCCCCTTTCCGAACAACGCGCCATCGTCCGCATCCTCGGCGCGCTGGATGACAAGATCGAACACAACCGCCGGATGAACCGGACGCTGGAGGCGATGGCGCAAGCCCTCTTCAAGGACTGGTTCGTCGATTTCGGCCCCGTCCGGGCGAAGATGGAAAACCGCGCCCCCTACCTCCCGTCCGAAATCTGGAAGCTGTTTCTCGACCGCTTCGTCAATTCCGAACTCGGCGAAATCCCGGAAAGGTGGACGGTTTCAAGTCTGGGGGACATGATCGAACTGAGTTACGGCAAGGCTCTGAAAGCCAAGGCGCGCAATGCCGCCGGCAACGTGCCGGTTTTTGGCTCGAATGGTCAGATCGGCTGGCACGACGAAGCGTTCGTAAAGAGGCCTGGAATCATTGTTGGGCGAAAGGGCAACCCGGGTACGGTGACTTTGTCATCAACCAGATTCTTTCCAATCGATACCACGTTCCACGTCATTCCCAAGCACGATCATGCATGCTTGTACTTCCTGTTCTTGGCCTTGCAGAGACAGGACTTGCCGTCAGTCGCCGCCGATTCGGCGGTCCCGGGGTTGAATCGAAACCTGGCGTACATGAACAAGCAAATCAAGCCGACCGCAAACGTGGTGGTGCGCTTCGAAGAACAAGTAAGCGCCATGTACACACGACACGGTCAAGCTACCGCTGAGTCCCGTCTCCTGACCACCATCCGGGACACTCTGTTGCCGAAGCTGATTTCGGGGGCGATCCGGATTCGGGACGCCGAAACGTTTCTGGAGGCCGTGGCGTGACGGAGTCCGCGAGCATTCCCGCCGTGTCCCGGACCAGCGTCAGCCATCCGCTCCGGATCACCTGGCTCCCGACCGGCGACGGCATGGGGCGGATCGGCTTCTCGCAGTGCCCGGGAAGGACCGATTACGCGGCGCTTTCGGGTCCGTGGGAGCGGGATCTCGGCGCCGACCTTGACCTGGCGCGCGACCGGGGCGCGACCGCGGTGCTCAGCCTGCTGGAGCCGCACGAGTTCGTCCGCCTCGGCGTGGAGGACCTGGGCGAACAGGCCCGGGATCGGCACATGGAGTGGTGGCATGCGCCGATCCCGGACGGGCGGCCTCCCGGCGCGGAGTTTGAGGCGGCCTGGGAGAGCGTCGGCGAGGCGATCCGCGACCGCCTGCGGCTCGGATTCGACGTGCTGCTCCATTGCCGTGGCGGACTAGGCCGGGCGGGAACCATCACGGCGCGGCTGCTGGTGGAACTGGGCGCGGCGACGCCCGGCGACGCCATCCGCCGGGTGCGGGACGCCCATTCCCGAACCATCGAAACCGCCGCCCAATGCGCCCACGTGGAGCGATGCGCCCCCCGGCCGCCGAACAACAAACCCTCCCGATCCGCCGATGCCGTCCGGGATCGGGGACTCGGCGCCTTCCTCGGACTCGCGGTGGGCGATGCGGTGGGAACCACTCTCGAATTCGAAGAGCGGGACGCGGCGCCGCGCCTCGTCGGCCTGGTCGGCGGCGGGCCGTTCGGCCTCGAACCGGGGCAGTGGACCGACGACACCGCGATGGCGCTCGCGCTCGCCGAGAGCCTGGTCGCCTGCGGCAAGCTCGACTGCCGGGATCTGATGGACCGCTTCGTCCGCTGGCGACGGGACGGCGCATACTCCAGCACCGGAACCTGCTTCGACATCGGCGCCACGACCAGCGCGGCGCTTGACCGCTACGAACGCACCGGCGACCCCGAAGCCGGCTCCGCCGATCCGCGAAGCGCCGGCAACGGCTCGCTGATGCGGCTCGCCCCGGTCGCCCTCCGGTTCCACTCCGACCGGGACGCCCTTTCCGCCGCCGCCATCGGCCAGTCCCGGACCACCCACGGCGCTGAGGAAGCGGTGGACGCCTGCCGCGCCTTCGCCATGCTGCTTGCGGACGCGATCGACGGGACGCCACGCGCCGACGTCCTGGCGCCGAGGCCGTTTTCCGGCGCGCCCAGGATCGCGGAAATCCTGGGCGGGAGCTGGCGCGGGCAGCCGCGGGATGCCGTCCGCTCCAGCGGTTATGTGGTGGACACCCTGAACACCGCGCTCTGGTCGGTCGCCCGCACCGGCGACTTCCGGAACGCGGTGCTGCTGGCCGCCAACCTGGCGGACGACGCCGACACGGTCGCGGCGGTCACTGGCCAGCTCGCCGGCGCGCTCTACGGCGTCAGCGGCATCCCCGGGGAGTGGCTGCGGAAACTCGCCGGGAGAGAGCGCCTGCTCGCCGCCGGGGAGCGGCTGCTCAGTCGGTGAGAGCGCGAAGGTCTTCGCCGTCCTCGGCGGAAAGACCGGCGATTCAGGTCAGGGTTTCCACCAGTCCGGATTCGACGATGCGGCGATCCTGGGTGAGGAGCGTGGCTCCGAGCACGCGCCCGGTGGCGATCAGAATGCGATCCGCCGGATCGCGATGAAGCGTTCCAGGCAGCGCTGCCACTTCGGCGGCGATCGCCGGGTTCAAGGGACAAAGCCTCACCAGGGGAGGCGCGACCGCCATTTCAAGCCAGTGGCGCAGGGAGCCGGCGATCCGAATCCGGCCGAGGCCCGCCAGCATCGCCACTTCCCAGAGGGAAATCCCGGCGACCAGAAGCGGCGATGAAGCACGGGCCGATTCGACTACCCGCCGCTGCGCCGGAGAGAGGCGGAGCGGATCTTCAAGCCACCAAATGAACACATGGGTGTCCAGGAGCGGCTTCACTCGGCCAGGCTTTCCCAGTGTTCCGCCGGAACCGCCGGCGCCACGATGTCGCCACACACCTTCACCGTGCCGCGCAACTCAAGCTGCGGGTACCTGTCGCCAGCGTGCGTTGCCGGACCGAGTTCCGCCACGGGCCGCCCCCGCTTCAGAATGACGATGCGCTCGCCGGTCTCCTGCACACGGTCCAGAATCGCAAGGCAACGCGCCTTGAAATCGGACGCCTTGATGGTTTCCATCTGACCAGTATCAACGACCGGTCAGGACAGGTCAAATCAGGCACCGACCTGCTCGCCGCCGGGGAACGGCTGCTCAGTCGGTGAGCAGGCCCAGCGGCTTCCGCCGGAGCACGTCGACCGCCGCGAACGCCCCCACCGTCGCCGCGCCCAGACTCGCGCCCAGGATGGCCGCCGCCGCCATCCAGGGTTCGGCGGCGAACGGAATCCGCATGACCTCGCGCACGACATAGAAGGTCACCCCGGCGGCGAAGAAGGAGGCGGCGGCGCCCGCCAGGCCGCCGATGGCGCCGTGCTCGATCAGGGTCAGGGCGACCACCCGGGAACGAGCGGCGCCCAGCACCCGCAGCACCGCGGTCTCGCGGCGGCGCGCCCCCATGTGGACGGCGACCGAACCCACCAGGATCAGGACGCCGCCGATCACCGCGATCAACCCCACGATCCGGATCGCCAGCGCCACCGCATCGGCCACCTGCTGCATGGTGTCCAGCACGTCCCGGAGGTCCACCACCGAGACGTTCGGGAAGGCGCCGGCCACCGCCGCCTGGAAGCGGGCGCGCTCGGTCACCCCGTCCGGGCCGCGGACGAAGCCGGCCCAGGTCATCGGGAAATCCCGCACGTTGTCCGGGTGGAGCAGGAAGGTGAACCCGCCGTTGCGCGCGTTCCGCCACTCGACGTCGCGGATCGAGGTGATTCGGGCGTCCAGCGTCTCGCTGAGGATGCGGAACCGGACGACGTCGCCGACCTGCATCCCGTACTCCCGCTGCATCTGGATTTCCGCCGAAACCTCAATCCCCTCGGCGGGGCGGTCGCCCCAGAACGCGCCGTCCACCAGCGTCTCGTTGTCGTCCAGCGTATTCCGCGCGCTGATGGTGTATTCGCGGCCCAGGCTTCCGCGCGAGCGGACCGCCTCCCGGTCCTCCAGCCGGAGATCTCGTCCGAAGATGGCGTGGATGCGCCCCTGGAGCACCGGGATGAGCCGGATGTCCGGCGCGTTCGCCCGGATCGCGTCCACCTGATCCCCCTGGATGTCCAGGAAGAAGAGATCCGGGGCCGTGCTGTCCTGCTGGAAGCTGAATTCGCGGCGCAGGTTGGACTCGATCCCGGTCACCGCGACGACCAGGAACACCCCGACGCCCAGCGCCACCAGGATGACGCGCGCCTGGTTCGCGCCGCGCCGCACCGTCCGCAGGGCGTGCCGCACCGCGAAGTTGCGGGAGGCCATGAGCGGGCGCATCGCTCGGATCAGCGCGCCGCCCAGAAGCCACAGCGAGACCGCGACTCCGGTGAATCCGCCGGAAACCGCCAGCGCCATCGGCAGCGACCCCGACTGGAAGCCGGCCAGCGAAAGGAACAGGAGCGCCGCCGCCGCGCCCATCGCAAGCTCAATCCGGCGTTCCCGCGGGCTTCCGCCAGCGAGCAGGTCGCCGCTTCGCAGGAGGCCCAGGGGGCGCACCCGGCGGAGCGGCAGGAGCGGCGTGATCGCCGCCAGCAGCGAGACCGCGCCGCCGATGAGCGCCCCCTGGAGCGCGGCGGACGAGGTCAGACGGGCGGTCACCTGCACTCCCGCCATCTCCACGTCGGGAACCAGCGAGAGCGCCGCCGCCCCCAGGCCGACGCCGAAGGCGCTCGCCAGCCCCGCGAGCGCGGCGACCTGGAGCAGCGCGGTCAGGAAGATGGTTCCGGCGCCCACGCCGAGGCAGCGCTGGATGGCCGCCGCCCGCAGGTTCTGGACCGTGAAGGTGCGGATGACGCTGAACACCCCGACCGCGCCCAGCACCAGGATCATGAACCCGGCCAGGCTTAGATAGTCCTCGCCGCGCTGGATGCGGCGCGAGAGGCGGTCCCCGGTCTCGCGCAGCGTGCGAACCCGCACCGCGTCGTTCTCGAACGCGCCGCGCAGGTCCCAGGCGAAGTCGGTGGCCGCCTGCTCGTCCGCGAGCGCGACCAGCATTTCGTGGCCGCCGCGCGCCGGGCCGTCGAGGAGGCCCGAAGCCATGAGGTCGCGGTGGGACACCAGCGCCCGCGGCCCGCGGCGGAAGAAGTCCACGCCGGCGCCCGCCTCCTTCAGCAAAACCCCGCGCACCTGGAACGGCTGGTCGCCCAGGACGATCCGGTCGCCGACCTCCACGCCGAGCCGCGCCAGCACCTCGGGGCGGACCAGGGCGCCGCCGTCCCCCAGAAGGTGCGGTCCGTACGCGGCGCCTTCCACTTCCATCTCCCCGTAGAGCGGGAACGCCTCGTCGACCCCCTTCAACTCCACCATCATCCCCAGGCCGTCATCCGCCGCCGAACGCGCCAGGGTGGCTACGTCGGCGGCGCGCGCCGTTCCGGTGACCGGGTGCTCCTCCAGCTTCTCGCGCAGGATGAAGAGGTCGTTTTCGCTGAAGCCCTCCGAGGAGGAAATCCGGACGTCGGCGGCGAGGAGCGACCGCGATTCGGCGACCAGGGCGGCCTTGAGGCTGTCAGCGGCCGAGCGCAGCACCACGATCGCCGCCACGCCCAGTCCCACCGCGAGGAAGAACGGCAGGAGCCGCCGGACCGAGGAGCGGAGTTCCCGGAGCGCCATCCGGAAGGCGAAGCGCACGGAGTTCAGGGCGCCACCAGCTCCCGTTCCGGCGCGAGATCGGGCGCGAGGGCGCCGCCGCGCAGCAGCAGCCGGGAGTCGGCGCGGGCGGCGAGGTCCGCATCGTGGGTCGCGACCACGATGGTCGCGCCGAACCGGTCCCGGACGTCCATCAGCAGGGCGGCGATGCGGGCGCCGGTCTCCTCGTCGAGGTTGCCGGTGGGTTCGTCGGCCAGCACCAGCCGCGGCCGGTTGGAGATCGCCCGGGCGATGGCCACCCGCTGCTGTTCGCCACCGGAAAGCTGCGAGGGCAGATGGTGGGCGCGCGGCGTCAGGCCGAAGGAGTCCAGCACGTCCGCCGCCCGCTCCAGGGCGTCCGGATCGCCGGCGATTTCGAGCGGAACCGCCGCGTTTTCAAGCGCGGTGAGATTCGGCAGCAGATGGAACGACTGGAACACGAACCCGATGTTCCGCGAGCGGAAGCGGGCGAGCCCCTCCTCGTCGAGGGCCGCGAGATCGGTTTCCGCGATCCGGACGCTCCCCCGGGTGGGCAGGTCGAGACCGGCGAGCAGGCCGAGCAGGGTGGACTTGCCGCTCCCCGACGGGCCGCGGATCGCCACCACCGACTCCCGGTCTACCCGGAGTTCGAGATCCTTGAGGATCGTCAGCGGGCGGTCGCCGCTGCGCACCGTCTTTTCGAGACCGGCGACCTCGATCATCATTCCTGGTCGGCTACGTATTCGGGAGGCGCCGGGTTCCGCACCAAGGGCGTCACCGCCGCCAGCACCGTTTCCGCGATCCGGGCGGCGCCTTCGGGATTGGGATGGATGCCATCGCGCTGGTTCCGCTCCGGCACTCCGGCGACGCCTTCGAGGAGGCTCTCGATCAGCGGCGTCCCGGTGTCCTGGGCCACCGACCGGAAGGCGGCGGCGAATTCCTCCGCGTAGGCAGCGCCCAGCTCCGGCGGGGTCGGAACGCCGGCGAGCAGCGTCCGGAGCCCGCGGGAGCGCGCCTCCTCCACCATGCCCCGGAGGTTCTCCTCCATGAGGGCGGGCGGAATCGCGCGGAGGCCGTCGTTGCCGCCCAGGGCGATGACCACCAGGGCCGCGTTCGGCTCCCGGTCGAGCGCCCAGGGCAGCCGCCGGAGTCCGCCGGAGCTGGTCTCGCCGGAAACGCCGGCGTTCACCACCCGGAAGCGGTGGCCGCGCGCCTCCAGAAGCTCCTCCAGTCGGGCCGGCCATGCCTGCTCCGGGTCGATGCCGTATCCGGCGGTGAGGCTGTCTCCGAAGGCGATCAGTGCCGGAAGCGAGCGGTCTTCTGCGGGTTCGGCGACGGGAACCGGATCGGCGGGAGGTTCGGCTGGTTCTCCGCAGGCTGCAAGAAGCCCTGCGAACAGGACGGGGAGAGCCCTCAAGATGCAGAAAGGATAGCGTTCGGAGGCCGGCATGCCGCGCGTCCTCGTCTTTCTCTGCGTCGCCAACTCGGCGCGTAGCCAGCTCGCCGAAGCGCTCGCCCGCCGCCATGCGCCCCCCGGAGTCGAGGTGTGGAGCGCCGGATCCCAGCCCTGGCGGGTGCATCCGATGGCGATCCGCGCGCTCCGCGAAATCGGAGTGGATATTGCGGACGCCAAGTCCAAGGGGATCGCGGACATCCCGATCGGGGAGGCCGACCTGGTGATCACGCTCTGCGCCGAGGAGGTCTGCCCGGTGCTGCCGGCCGGGGTGGAGCGGCTGCGCTGGCCGATTTCCGACCCGGCGGATGCGATTCGCGAGGTCGAGCAGCTTCGTCGCTTCCGGGAGACCCGCGACCAGCTGGACGCCCGAATCCGGGAGTTGTTCCGGGAGCTTCGCTGGTAGCGAGCGCGATCTCCCGGGCTTTTTCGAGCGAAACGATCTCCAGCGCGACTTCGGCGCCGGGGAGCGCCTGCGCCAGTCGGGCCCGGTCCGGGGCGACCACGGCGCCGAGCTTCGGATAGCCCCCGGTGGTTCCCTGGTCCGCCCCCATGACGATGGGGCGGCCGTCCGGCGGAACCTGGACCGCGCCCGGCGGGTTCGCGTCGGAGACGATCTCCTGCATGCCGGGGCGGTGCCGGAGCACCGGGCCGTCAAGCCGGGTCCCCATCCGGTTCGAGTCGTTCGAGACGGTGAAGACCATCTCCGGCAGCCGCTTCAGGGCGGCGGCGGGGAAGCAGTCCTCCTGCGGGCCGAGGCTGATCCGCAGCCGCAGTGGACCGGACGGGGGCGGGCGGAGTGCGGCGGGTTCGAAGCGGTTCTGGCGGGCGGCGGGGGACGGACGCCCCAACGGAACCCGGTCGCCGGGGCGGAGCGCCCGGCCCAGGAATCCCCCGAACCCGGCGGTCAGGTAGGTGGAGCGGGAACCGAGCGTTTCGGGGACGTCGATCCCGCCGGCGAACGCGACATAGGCGCGCATCCCCGCCGGTGGGCCGGCGAAGCGGAGGACGCCGCCTTCGGGGGCGAGGAAGGACATGCCGACCGGGATCGGCCAGCGCGCGCCGCGTGGCATCGCCAGATGCGCGTGGTGATCGGCGCCGCCCAGCGCCAGCAGCGTCGGGCGAAGGAAGCGGAGCGTCGGCCCCAGCAGCGCGCACTCGAGTCCGGCGGCGCCGTCCGGGTTGCCCACCGCGCGGTTGGCGAAGCGGAGCGAAGGCGGGTCGGCGGCGCCCGACCACGGCACGCCGTAGCGCTGGAATCCGGGGCGGCCCAGGTCCTGGACGGTGGTGAGGAGTCCGCCGTGGAGGACCTCGAAGGCCGGGACGCCGACAGGCGGGGATGCGCTTGGGGTCGGGTGGCGTTCGGGGAGTTCGTCCACCGGGACGAAACGGACCTGGTCGCCCGGCAGGCACGTAGCGGGCGGGTCCTTCCCCGGGTCGAAGAGGAGCGCGGGGTCGGTGCGGCCGACCAGATGCCAGCCGCCGGGCGTCACCCAGGGGTAGATGCCGGTCTGGGCGCGGGCCAGCGCCACCGCGCCCGCCGGAACCCGCACCCGGGGGGTCTTGCGGCGCGGGATGTCGAGCCGGGGATCGGCCATGCCGAGATAGGGGAATCCCGGCGTGAACCCGATGATGTAGACCCGGTACTCCCGCCGCGAATGGATCCGTACCAGTTCGTCTTCCGAAACCCCGACCCGGCGCGCCACTTCCGGGAGGTCCGCTCCGTCATAGACGCAGGGGATGCGGATGCGCCTGGGTTCGGGCGGCGGCGTCTCTTCGGCCCGCCGGGCGCAATCGAGGGCGTGGGCGCGGATGGACGCGGGATCCGCCTCCGGGTCGTGGAGGACCAGAACCGAACGGAAGGTGGGGATCGCCTCCCGGTAGCCGGGGAACGGTTCGCGTTCGAGCAGGGCGGCGAGGCCGGTGGCGCGGGCGTTCCGCTCGCGGGAGATTTCGTTGCCGAACTCGACGATAAAGGCCGATTCGCCGGCGTTCCGGATTTCCGGGGGCGCGGGTGGTTCAGGCGAGCGCACGAACCTGGACGCCGGCCGCTTCCAGCGCGCGCCGGACGGCGCGGGCGTTTTCGAGCGCCGCCGGGTTGTCACCGTGGAGGCAGAGGGTGTCGGCCGACACCGGGACTCCGGTCCCGTCGTGGGCGATCACCGTTCCCCGGGCGATGGCGACCGCCTGCTCCGCCGCCCGCTCCGGGTCGTGGATGACGGAACCGGGGACGCGCCGCGACTGGAGGGTTCCGTCCGGGTTGTAGACCCGGTCGGCGAACGCCTCGCCGGCGAAGCGGAGTCCCCGGGACTCCGCCGCCTCCCGCATCGGAGCCGCGGTGGCGAGGCCCACGAAGACCAGATTCGGGTCGGCGCGGGTGATCGCGCGCGCCAGCGCCTGGGCGAGCGCCGGATCCGCCACCGCCTGGTTGTAGAGCGCCCCGTGGGGTTTCACATGAATCATCCGACCCTTCCGGGAGCGGACGAAGGCGGCGAGCGCCCCCACCTGGTAGAGGACGTCGGCCTCGATCTCGCTCGGCGGCGCCTGGATCGGCCGTCGGCCGAATCCGCGGAGATCGTGGTGGCCCGGATGGGCGCCGATGGCCACGCCCCGATCCAGGGCGAGCGCCACCGTCCGGTCCATGATGACCGGATCGCCGGCGTGGAAGCCGCAGGCGATGTTCGCCGAGGTCACGATCCCGAGGATGTCCTCGTCGCAGCCGAGCGCGTAATTGCCGAAGCTCTCGCCCATGTCGCAGTTCAGGTCGATGCGCATGGCGCCGATTGTAAGGAGAAACCCCGGGGCCGCCAGTCGGCCCCGGGGTCCAGCCGCGCCGGAAGAAACAGCTAGTTCATCGTCACCTTGCACTCGGCGAAGTTGTGGACGTTCTTCAGGGTGCCGGACTTGCTGCCGAGTTTGCCCTTGTCCGCAACGCTCGCCGTCGTCGGATTCCCCTTGTTCATCTCCGTCTTCAAGATCCCCTGCGCGTCCCACTCGCAGCTCAGGGTCAGGGTCCGCTCCTCCTTGCAATCAAAAAGGCCGTCCGCGAACTTCAGCGTGTAGTCCATCTCGAACTTGGCGTCGCAGCCTGCTCCGTCGGCGTCCGAACACATCTGCGCGTCGTCGCCGTCCGCGTAGTTGTCCGCCTTCTTGTCCGGCTTGCTATTGGCCTTGATCGCGTTGCTTTCCATCACCCCGAGGTCCACCTTGCCGAAGTCGCCCATCGTCGGATCCTGGTCCGCGTCCATCAACGACATCCACACGAAGGAAACCA
This sequence comes from Candidatus Marinacidobacterium sp., assembly GCA_965202845.1. Classification (GTDB taxonomy): domain Bacteria; phylum Acidobacteriota; class Vicinamibacteria; order Marinacidobacterales; family Marinacidobacteraceae; genus CBDATA01. Next base: position 2,664,399 of record OZ241856.1, on the reverse strand, counting down.
TCTGCTCCCTCATCGTCGTCACGCTCGAATCTGCAGTTATCGACGACGGAACATGGATGTTGTAAAAATCGCTTGCCCACCGGCCGGTGCCGCCCTTGAGATCCTTCTTGCCGGCGTCGATGGAGTACGTCGCGCTTGCGCCCGAGCCGCTTATCACGATGGAAGGAGCATCCGCATTGAGCTTTCCATTCAGATTGTCGTCGAAAAAGAGCTTCTTGAAGCGATGGGGCGTGGGCGTCGTCTTCGGCGAAACCCGCCAGAGCGCCATCTTGGCGTTGAGGTCGGTTCCCGTTACGTCGAAGTCCACCGAACCCCAGCCGCCGGAAAGCGCATGATCCACTTCCTCCTCGAACAACTGGCAGACATCCACCTGGTCGGCCGCCATGAAGGTCTTCGGCTCGCACTTCAGATCCTTGAACGGATCCTTCTCCCACTTCACCTTGCCCCAGGACACCGAGCCATTCACCGGAGACACTTCGACGCCGTACCCGGACAGATAGTGCCCCGACAAGACGGAGAGAGATATGTCAAGAGTGTGCCCTCCTGCTTTTCGCACTCGGAAACACTGATCCGGCTTCTGAATGCGACCGGACGTCGAGCTGTACCAGTCGTCCTTCAGGCAGACATCGGCCAGCTTCGCCGCGTTGTCCCCGGGGTCTGTCCCATCGGTGGTTGCTTTGGGCACCTTGTTGCCGATCCCCGGCTCGTACCGGTTGTTCCTGGTCTTGTCGACCGCCGATCCCTTCATCATGTCCATCGGAACCGGCTTGTTCGTCCCCTTGACCGCGTTCGGCCCGGTGACCCTGTAATTTTTCATCTCCGGCCCGGAGAAGACGTGTTTCACCGTCATGTCCACGCTGGACGTCGACACCCAGCCGAGATCGATCCCCTCGTCCTCTTTCCACACGATTTGCGCCCCGGCGTTCCTCTGGGTAGCAAGATCGTTGTCGATCATTCCGACCTGAAGCTCCATATCCGGAGCCCAGCTGGCGCAGACCGCCGAATCGGCGATCGTGATCTCCGGCGCCATCGGCTTCTCCATCGACGCCTCCGAGCAATGGAACGGGCCGCAGGTGATGTGCATCACCTCGCTCTCCGGAACCGCCTCCTGACCGGCGCCCACACTCACCCGGGTCGCCTTGAAGGTGACGCCCATGCCGACCACCTCGGACTGCATCGCCTTCCAGTCGATGTTCTGGAACGGCATGTTGTCCATGCCGCCGGTGACCCCGACCCCGTTCGGAACCGGGTCCATCCACATCGGGGTGAGGATCGCGTCGTGCGAACTCTTCACCACCATCTTGCCGTTCACCGAGGCCATCGCCTTCTTCTCGTCGGTCATGGCGTCCGGGCACAGGGCGTAGCCCATGCAGTCCTTGTCCATGTCGGCCATCGGGGGCGTCATGGAGATCACGAACGGCTCCGGCTCGGGTTCCGGCTCCGGTTCCGGAGTCGGCTCGGGCTCGGGAGCGGGCTCCGGGGCCGGCTCGGGCGCGGGGGCCGGAGCTGGGGCGGGAGCCGGATCTTCGTCGTCGCCGCACCCGGCAAGCGCCAGTCCGAGGACGAGCGCGGAGATCAGCCACCCGTAAAACCCGTAATTTCGGGGGGGGGGGGGGGGTAAAAGGCTTCATATCGCTACCTCCTGATTGGTATGGCAAGAAGCTGCGGGCGAGTATACACCACCCCCAAAAATCCGCAAAACGCCCCCCCCGGGGCCGGTCGGCCCCGGGGGCCACGAGTCAGCCCCTTGACTTCGACAGTTTTGAGCGATAAATCCTTGACGGTCAATAGCCGACATTCTGGCTAGGCACTACAAACGTAGCCCTCTGAAGGCTGCGGCAGCGGGGTTCGAGCCCTCAGGCGAGCTGGTACGGCGTGGTCGGCAGGGGGAGTCTCATCGCGGCGTAGATGCTCTCGGCCTCCAGGGACGGCTTCGCGGGGATGGCGTATCGCTCTCCGGTTTTCTCGCAGAGCAACACCGAACACTTGCGGTGCGCCAGCGCATTGCGGATGACTTCGGGAGACATCCGCTCCTTCTGGAGCGCGACCCGATAGGCCAGATGGCGCACGCAGGCGAACGCCATGAAGGCGATCGCGATGTGGGCGCGGATCCGTTGTTCGGTCCAGTGCCAGATCGGCCGGACGCGCAGATCGTGCTTGGTGATGCGGAAGCTCTCCTCGACCCGCCAGAGTCCCCGGTAGTGCGACAGCACCTCGGCGGCCTGCGCATCGCGCAGGTTGGTGATGACGCCGGCCAGTCCGTCCCAGCGCGCCGCCTCGTCGATCTTCTTCTGATCCACGACGAGCCGCGCATCCCCCTCAACGGCGATGAAGCGCTTGGCGCCATGCTGGGACAACAGCGCTTTGGGGTTGTCGCTTTGCGACAGCTTGTCGAACGCCCGCTGGATCGCCTGGCGGCGATCCCGGGCGTCCTTGCGCGCTCGCTTGGCGGACCACGTGACGATCAAGCGTCGCCCCTGGTGATCCCATTCGTTCACCAGGCGCTCCGAGGAGTGTTTCAGCGGGACGTAGGAGTCGAGATTCCAAATCTTCCTGCGTAGCGCGCCGGGGAGCTGGCGCAGCCGGGCGCCCACCACATAGCCGCCGCCCATCGCCTCCAGCGTCTCCAGGTTGGCGGCGCTGAGCATCCCCCGATCCGCCACGCAGACCGCCTGCTGCGCCGGATGACGCCGCAGCAAGCCCTTGAACACAGGAACCAGGCTGTGCCCCTCGTAGGCGGCGCCGGGGAACACCTCGTAGCTCACCGGAAGCCCCTCGCGGGTGACCATCAGCGCTAGCAGCACCTGCGAGTAGCGGTGCTTGCCGTCCTTGCTGTACCCCTTCTGGCGGAGTTCATCCTCCTCCTCTGTCGCAAAGGCCAGCGTGGTGCAGTCGAAGAACAACACCGAGACCGGATCGGGCAACACCGAGCGGGTGGCGTCGCCGACCCGGGCGCGAAGCCGTTCGATTGTCCTCGCGTCCAGCCGATCCATCATCCGGTAGACCTTGTGAAGCGGCAGGCTCACCCCGAAGTCGTCTTCAAGACTCCGCACGCTGCCGCGCTTGCTGTCGGGGTTGGCGATCCGCGCCATCACCGTGTGGAACAGGGCGTCGTGGTACGCCCGATAGCGGGAGCGCGGCAACAACGCGTTCAGACCCAGATGCCGGTAGACCTCGCCGTAGACCTCATGGATGCCGGTCGTGATCCGTTGGGCTTCCTTCAGTTGCTTGAGATCGACGGGGAGGGTCGCCTTGCCGTCGCCCTCGCGCCCAACGCGGATGACCTGTTCGGCGAGCTTTTCGGGGGAGAAGAGGAGAGGCTGGCGCTCGGTCTTGAGCTTGGTCTTGATGAACTCGCCGAGCCGCTTGAGGCGTTCGAGCTCCTTGTCGTCCTTTGCGATGCCAATGTGTCGGACGATGCGTTGGCGGACCTTGGTTCCGTTGCGGACGCCTTCGACGAGTTGTACGGAGCGTCGGGGGCTGTTGGGGGTTGACTTGACGCGAACGAACATGGGCGGAGTATAGCACAGAAGTCAAACTATCAAAAATCGCTAGGCACAACACAGCGAGTTGCGAAAAATCCCCTGTTTCAGAAAAGGTTTGTTTTCAACGGCTTTCCGATCCGACGCCCCGACCGAAATCGTGCTCAACTGTCAAAGTAGGGTATACACCACCCCAAAAAATCCGCAAAACGCCCCCCCCGGGGCCGGTCGGCCCCGGGGTCCACGAGTCAGCCCCCCGCGCCGAGGGAAACGCTAATTCGTCGTCACCGTGCACTCCGCGAAGTTGTGGACGTTCGGGATGCTGTTGATGGTTCTGTCAAGCTGTCGCTTGTCCCCAACATTGGCGTCCGACGGATTCCCCTTGTTCTTCGCGGTCTTGAGCAGGCCCCCCGCGTCCCACTCGCAGCTCAGGGTCAGGGTCCGCTCCTCATGGCAATCAAAAATGCCGTCCCCGAACTTCAGCGTGTAGTCCATCTCGAACTTGGCGTCGCAACCCTTGCCGTCGGAATCCGAGCACATCTGCGCATCGTCGTCATCCCCGTAGTTGTCCGCCTTCCCGTCCGCCTTGCCGGCGGTCGCGCCGGTGATGTCCACCTTGCCGAAATCTCCCATCGTCGGATCGCCGTCGCCGTCCATCAACGACATCCATACGAAGGAAACCATCTGATTCCTCATAACATCCACGTTCGAACGATTTGCTACCGACGACGGAACATGAACATTGTAAAAATCGCTCGTCCATCGGCCGGTGCCGCCCTGGAGGTCCTTCTTGCCGGTGTCGATGGAGTACTTGCCGCTCGACACCACGATGGAAGGAGCATCCCGATGGATCTTGCCGTTCAGATTGTCGTCGAAAAAGAGGCTCTTGAAGCGATGGGGCGTGGGCGCCGTCTTCGGCGAAACCCGCCAGAGCGCCATCCTGGCGTTGTTTCCAGTGCCCGACAGGTCGAATTCCACCGGACCCCAGCCCCCGGAAAGCGCATGATCCACCTCCTCCTCAAACAAATCGCAGACGTCAACCTGGTCGGCCGCCATGAAGGTCTTTGGCTCGCACTTCAGATCCTTGAACGGATTCTTCTCCCACTTCACCTTGCCCCAGGACACCGAGCCATTCACCGGAGACACTTCAACGCTGTACCCGGACAAATAGTTCGCCACCATACTCTTGCTGGCGGGAGAGAGGTCAAGAGTGTGCCTTGCCTCATTCACTCGCACCCGGAAACACTGATCCGGCTTTTGCAGGCGACCGGCCGTCGAACTGTACCAGCCGTCCTCCAGGCAGACATCGGCCAGTTTGTCCGCGTTGATCCCGGGGGTCGTCCCATCGGAGAATGCGGGGGTCGACGTCCCGGTCTCGGGCACCTTGTTGGCGATACCCGGCTCGTACCTGTTGTTCCCGGTCTTGTCGATCGCCGAACCCTTCATCATTTCCATCGGAACCGGCTTGTTCGTTCCCTTGACCGCGTTCGGCCCGACGACGTAGTAATTTTTCATGAACGGCCCGGAGAAGACGTGCTTCACCGTCATGTCCACGCTGGACGTCGACACCCAGCCGAGATCGATCCCATCGTCGTGGTACCACACGAGTTGCGCCCCGGCGGCGGTATACATGCCATTGACATCGTTGTCGATCCTGCCGACCTGAAGCTCCAGCTCCGGGTCCCAGGCGGCGCAGACCGCCGAGTCGGCGATCGTGATCTCCGGCGCCATCGGCTTCGTCATCGACGCTTCCGAGCAGGCGAACGGGCCGCAGGTGATGTGCACCACCTCGCTCTCCGGAACCGTCTCCTGTCCGGCGCCCGTTTTCACCCGCACCGCCCGGAAGGTGACGCCCATGCCGACCACCTCCGACTGCATCGCCTTCCAGTCAATGTTCTGGAACGGCATGTTGTCCATGCCGCCGGTGACCCCGACCCCGTTCGGAACCGGGTCCATCCACAAGGGGGTGAGGATCGCGTCGTGCGAGCTCTTCACCACCATCTTCCCGTTCACCGAGGCCATCGCCTTCTTCTCGTCGGTCATGGCGTCCGGGCACAGGGCGTACCCCATGCAGTCCTTGTCCATGTCCGCCATCGGGGGCGTCATGGAGATCGTGAACGGCTCCGGTTCGGGCTCCGGTTCCGGTTCCGGAGTCGGCTCGGGCTCGGGAGCGGGTTCCGGGGCGGGCTCAGGCGCGGGGGCCGGTGCGGGCGCAGGAGCGGGAGCCGGCGCGGGGGCGGGATCCTCCTCGTCGCCACATCCGGAAAGCGCCAGACCGGCGCCCAGGAGGAGCGCCAGCAGGCGGCTCACGCCGAACACCCCGTAATCGGAAAATCCGGGGGGGGGGGGGGGACACGTAGGCTTCATATCGCTACCTCCTGATTGGTATGGCAAGAAGCTCGGCGGATTCTATACGCTAGAATGCCCTCATGGGAAAAGGCGACCGGCGAACCAGGCGCGGCAAGATCTTCCAGGGCACCAACGGGAAGAACCGCCCCAGGCGTCGCAAGAAATAGCGACCCCGGCGGACTTCGTCCGCTACCTGCGGGCCAAGCGCACGGTGGACGAGCGTGCGCTCCATCCGGGCGTGGAGGCGGCCGTCCGGGACGCGCTCCCGGCGCAACGGCCGCTGCGGGCGCTGGAGGTGGGCGGAGGCGCCGGCGGCGCATTCCGCCGCTGGATGGGGCTGCTGGACGGCGTGGACCGGCTGGAATTCACCGCAAGCGACAAGGACGCCCGGCTGCTCCAGGCGTACCGGGAGGAAGCGCCGGCGGGAATCCAATTTCTTCATGCCGCCGTGCCCGATGGGAACTTCCCCGGCGAACGGCGGTTCGACGCGCTTCTCGCCCGGTCGTTCTGGGACCTGCCGCCGCCGGGGACGGCGCTCCCCTTCGCGCGCCGTATGCTGGCGCCGGGCGGCGTCTTCTACGCGGCGCTCACCTTCTCCGGCGAGACCCGCTTCGATCCGCCGCACCATGAGGACAGCCGGATTCTCGCGGCCTACCACGCGAGCATCGCCAACCCGCGCGCCGGGGAGGAGCTGATCGAGGACATCCGGGCGCCCGGGTCCGGGTTCGCCGGGATCGCTTCCGGGCGCTCGGACTGGCGGGTGGTTCCCGAACGCGGCGACTACCCGGCGGACGAGGGGTTCTTCCTCGAAACCATCCTCGGATACGTGGAGAAGGAGCTCGGGGAGGAAGCGGCGGACTGGCTCGCCGTCCGTCGGCGCCAGCTTCAAGAAGCCCGGCTGGCGTTCGCCGCCCGCCAGTTCGACGTCGCCGCCCGGCGCGTCTGAAACGCTACCCTTTCCCCTCCGGAGGCCGCACCATGCATCTGCGCACTATTTTCCTCCTGCTCGCGCTCGGCTGTTCGGGACCGGCGCCGGAGGAGCCCGCCGACCTGGTTCTGCTCTCCGGCAAGGTGGTCACCGTGGATCCGGATCATCCCGAAGCGGAAGCGCTGGCGGCCCGGAACGGGCGGATCGTCGCCGTCGGCGAGGACCGGGATATCCGGCGCCATGTCGGACCGGAGACCGAAGTCGTGGATCTGGAGGGGCGGCTCGCCATCCCCGGATTCATCGAGGGGCACGGGCACTTCATGGGCGTGGGGAACGCGCAGATGATCCTGAAGCTCGGCGAGGCGGAGAACTGGAACCGGATCGTGGACATGGTCGCGGAAGCGGTCGCCGAAGCCCCGGAGGGGGCCTGGATCGAAGGGCGCGGCTGGCACCAGGAGAAGTGGGATGAGGCGCCCGGAGGCGCGGTGGAGGGGCTGCCCCATCACCTGGGTCTCTCCGAGATTTCGCCGGGGCATCCGGTGCTGCTCCGGCACGCGAGCGGCCACGCCGCCTTCGCCAACGCGCTGGCGATGGAGCTCGCCGGCATCGACCGGAACACCCCGGATCCGCCGGGCGGCACGATCGTGAAGGACGCCGACGGGAACCCGACCGGCGCCCTGCGGGAGACGGCGCAGCGGCTGGTGGCGCGCGCCCGGAATCGGGCGATGGCGGAACGGGGCGACGAGGAGATCCGGGCGGAGATGGAGCTCCAGCTGCAGCTGGCGGCCGAGGAATCGCTCCGGAAGGGGGTGACCAGCTTCCAGGACGCCGGATCCAGCTTCGCCCTCATCGACTTCTTCCGCGACATGGCGGAGGCCGGGCGGCTCCCCATCCGGCTCTATGTCATGGTGCGGGGGGAGTCCAACGAGGAGATGGACCGGCGGCTGCCGGAGTACTTCATGACGAACCATGCGGACGGCCATCTGACCGTGCGCTCCATCAAGCGCCAGGTGGACGGGGCGCTCGGCGCGCACGGGGCCTGGCTGCTCGAACCGTATGACGACATGCCGGAGAGCGTCGGGCTGGTGCTCGAGGAGGTTGAAGACATCGAGGAGACCGCGCGGATCGCCATCCGGCACGGGGTTCAGGTGAACACCCACGCGATCGGCGACCGGGGGAACCGCGAAGTGCTGGACCTGTACGAGCGGGCCTTCGAGGAGGCGGGGGTGGACGGCCGCGCCTTGCGGTTCCGGATCGAGCACGCCCAGCACATCCATCCCGACGACATTCCCCGGTTCGGGGAACTCGGCGTCATACCTTCTATGCAGGCGGTGCACGCCACCTCGGACGGCCCGTGGGTGCCGGCGAAGCTCGGCGACGAACGAGCCCGAACCGGCGCCTACATGTGGCGGTCGCTCCTCAACTCCGGGGCGGTGGTCACCAACGGAACCGACGCTCCGGTGGAGGATCTGGATCCGATTCCGAGCTTCCACGCGACCGTCGCCCGCCGGCTCCCGGACGGAAGCCGGTTCCACCCGGAACAGGCGCTGACCCGCGAGGAGGCGCTCTATTCCTACACGATGGCGAACGCCTTCGCCGCCTTCGAGGAGGACGTGAAGGGCAGCCTGACTCCGGGGAAATACGCCGACGTCACGGTGCTCAGCCGGGACATCCTGACCATCCCCGAGGAGGAGATTCCGGGAACCACCGCATGGATGACGATCGTCGGGGGCGCCATCCGCTACCGCGCCGACGACGGCCGGTGACCCGGATCGGGGTGTACGGCACCCTGAAGCGGGGCGGGGCGAACCACGCCGCCTTCCTGGCCGACGACCGGTCCCGTTTTGTCAAAAGCGCCGCGCTCCGGGCGCCGTACCGGCTGTTCGGAAACCATGAGTACCCGATGCTGGTTCCGAGTCCGGAGATCCACCGGTTGACCGTGGAAATCCACGAAGTGGACGGGCGGCGGCTTCGGGCGCTGGACCGCTTCGAGGGGCGGTTCGGCTACCGGCGGGTGGAGGTTCTGCCCGAAGGGGAACGCGAACCGCTCGCGCTGTATGTCCATCCGGGGCCGCCCCCGCCGGGCTTCGCGCCGGTCCCCGGAGGGAACTGGACCGGCGAACCGGCGGCCTTCGTCGCCGCGCTGCGTCGGGCGGGCGGATAGCATCCCGCACCCCATGCGACTCACCACCCTGGAGCTCCCGGACGGCCGCCATGCGGCGGCCCTGGTTTCCGCCGACGGCGGCTCGTTCCGGCTGCTGGACGAACCCTTCCGGGGCGATCTCGCCGGCCTGCTCGCCAGCGGCGCGCGCCCTTCCGCGGGCGGCGATCCGGTCCGGGATGTCCGGTTCGCGCCGCTGATCCCGAGGCCGGGCTCGATCTGGTGCGTCGGGCTGAACTACGAGGACCACCGGATCGAAACCGGAAGGGAGAAGGCGCGGTGGCCCACCCTCTTCACCCGGTTTCCGGCGTGCCTGCTGGGGCACCGGGAGGACATGGCGCTCCCACGGGTCTCGACCAAGCTGGATTACGAGGGGGAGCTCGCGGTGGTGATCGGGAAGCCGGGGCGCCACATCGGGGAGGAGGACGCCCTGGAGCATGTGGCGGGCTACGCCTGCTTCAACGACGGATCGGTGCGGGACTTCCAGTCGCACAGCAGCCAGTTCGGCCCCGGCAAGAATTTCTGGCGCACCGGCGCCTTCGGCCCCTGGCTGGTGACCGCCGACGAGATTCCCGACCCCCAGGCGCTCGCCATCGAGACCCGGCTGAACGGCGAGGTGATGCAGCGAAGCCACACCAGCCGGATGACCTGGCCGGTGCGGGAGCTCATCGCCTACCTGTCGCGGATCACCCCGCTCGCTCCCGGAGACGTGATCGCGACCGGCACCCCGTCGGGGGTCGGCGTCGCGCGAAACCCCCGGGTGTTCCTGAAGCCCGGCGACCGGGTGGAAGTGGAGATCGAGGGGATCGGCGTGCTGGAGAACGGCGTCGTCGCCGAGCAGGACGCGGCGACCGGATAGATCTCCGCCCGGCGGCGCCGGGTTCAGCCGACGACGGGTTCGGGCAGGCGGAATCCCTCCCGCTCCGCCGCCAGGGCGAGCCTCACATCCAGCGAAACGAAAGTGGCCGGGCCAGGGGGCCGCTGATCCCGAACCAGCACCGCGGCCCCGAGTTGGCCGGCGTCGGCCGCCCGCAGCGGGTGCCGGGACAGCAACCGAATGGCGCGTCTCTTGACCTCCGGCAAGTCGTTGACCTCATCCCATTCGGCGGCGAGATCGGCCAACCTGATCAAGGCGGCGCGACGCTGCTCGTCGGACATCAGGCCCTGCCGGACCCGGCGTTCAATGGCGCTGATAATTTCGACGCGGGTCCATATCCAAGTCGCGACCCGCCTGTCCGCATCCTCCAACCACTTGAGCATCCGTGGCGTCGTCTCCTCCTTGAACACCAGCGGCGCCAGCGCCGACGTGTCCCAGTAATGCAGGGGCGTTCTCAGACGCGGTCCTCCCGATCCTCGAGGATCGCCTCCACGATGCTCGTCGACACCCGGATGGGCGGGCGCTTGAGGATTTCATCGAAATTGCCGGTTCCCGGGCGGAGAATGCCCTTGTCGATCAGCCTCTGCCGAAATTCGCTCCAGCTCTCCGCCGGGGGGACGATCCGGGCGATCGGGACGCCCCGGTGCAGAATCTGGATTTCGTCGCCGTCGCGGGCCTCGCGCAGGTGGCGCGAGAGGTGCGCCTTGAGTTCGGATACCGATGCGGTGCGCATGGGACCAGTATAGCCGGAGCGGTGGTCGTCCGGGGCGAGCGCCGAGGTGTCCCAATACCAACGATTCAGATCCGACCCTCCCGTTCTTCAAGGATCGCTGCCACGATGCTTGTCGGCAGCTTGATTGGCGGTCGTTTGAGAGCCGCCCGGGAATTGCCGGTTCCCGGGCGGATCGTGCCGCTGGCGATCAGCCGCTGCCGATCCGCATCCCGATTCGGCTCCGGGGGGACGATCCGGGCGATCGGGACGCCCCGGCGCAGAATCTGGATTTCACCGCCGTCGCGCGCCTCGCGCAGGTAGCGTGAGAGGCGCGCCTTGAGTTCGGAAACCGATGCGGTGCGCATGGGCCCAGCATAGCCCCCGACGGGCCCAAGAAGACCCCGGGGCCGTTCGTCGGCCCCGGGGTCTCCGAAACGAATCAGGTGCCTATTTCGCCGTGCACTTGGCGAAGTTGGCGACATTTTTGCCGCTGTCCTTGGACAGGTCGCCGTCGATGGTGTCCGGCGGATTGTCCGCCATCAGGCCCTGCGCGTCCCACTCGCAGCTGATGGTCACCGTGCGGGTCGCCTCGCAACCCGAGAAGGTGCCGATCCCGAACTTCACCTCGTAGTCCATCTCCCACTTCGCGTCGCAGATCTCGTCGTCCGCGTCGTTGTCGGCGTTCGTGCACATCTCGGCGTCATCCGGCGACGGGAAGTTGTCCGCCTTGCCATCCGGCAGCTTCTTGTCGTTGGCGGACGTCGCGGGCGTGCTGTCCTTGCCGTAGAGGTCCACCTTTCCGAAGTCTCCCATCGTCGGATCGCCGTCTCCATCCAGCAGGGTCATCCAGATGACGTCGCGCCTGTTCTTGCGAACCGCAGTTTGCGCGGTGCCCTTGATGTTGTCGCCCGTCCAGTGGTACAAATCCTGGAGACCGGTCGCCGTCGTGCCCGGGTAATGGGGACCCGTGTCCGTCCTCAGGACCTTGCCGTTCAGGTTGTCATCGAAAAAGAGCCGCTTGAAACGCGCGGGCGTCGCGCTCTTCGCCTTGACTTCCCAGTTGCGCAGCTTGACGCCTCCGTTCGTCGTGCCGCTCGCGCTGGTGGTCGCGCCGGTTCCCTCCGTCTTCAGCATGACGTCCCCCCACCCCTTGGCGAGCGCCTGGTCCACCTCCGCTTCCAGCAACTCGCAGACATCCACCTGATCGGCCGCCATGAAGGTCATCGGTTCGCACTTCAGATCCTTGAACGGATCCTCCTTCCACTTCACCTTGCCCCAGGCGACCGACGAATCCTTGGCGGAAACCTCAACGCTGTAGCCATACAGGTAGTTCGCCAGGGAAAACTGAGCCGGACCACTGGCCGCGCCCAGCACCGTGTCTCCCATGGCGATCCGGAAGCAACCGGCCGGCTTGTGGACGCCCCCCGCCGCCGCCGAGTAGCCCGTCCCTTCGCAGAGTTCGGCCAGCTTGGCTTGCTTCACGGCCTTGCCGCCCGCATCCGGCACCTTCAAGAATCGGATGCCAGCGCCCCACCCGGCGTTGTCCTTCAGGTCCATCGGAAGCGGCTTGTTCGACCCCTTGGGCGCGTCCGGTCCCGAAACGCTGTAGTTCTTTCCGTTTTCGACCCCGACAAATTTATGTTTCACCGACATCGCCACATGCGAACTCGACACCCAACCGATATCCACTCCGTCGTCGTCCGCATGGATCGCCGGATCGAAGGGATTCCCATTGGAGGCATTGATCCCGTGGAAATCGTTGTCGATCCTGCCGACCTGAAGCTCCAGGTCCGGGTCCCAGGCGGCGCAGACCGCCGAATCGGCGAGCGTGATCTCCGGCGCCATCGGCTTCTCCATCGACGCCTCCGAACAGTGGAACGGCCCGCAGGTGATGTGCATCACCTCGCTCTCCGGAACCGTCTCCTGTCCGGCGCCACCACCGACACCGACACTCACCCGAACCGCCCGGAAGGTCACGCCCATGCCGACCACCTCGGACTGCATCGCCTTCCAGTCGACGTTCATGAACGGCATGTTGTCCTGCCCGCCGGTGACGCCGACCCCGTTCGGGGCCGGGTCTATCCACATCGGAGTGAGGATCGCGTCGTGCGAGCTCTTCACCACCATCTTCCCGTTCACACTGGCCATCGCCTTCTTCTCGTCGGTCATGGCGTCCGGGCACATCGCGTACCCCATGCAGTCCTTGTCCATGTCCGCCATCGGGGGCGTCATGGAGATGACGAACGGCTCCGGTTCGGGTTCCGGCTCCGGCTCGGGAGTCGGTTCCGGGGCCGGTTCGGGTTCCGGGGCCGGCTCAGGCGCGGGGGCCGGTGCGGGAGCAGGCGCAGGGGCGGGAGCCGGCGCGGGAGCAGGCTCCTCTTCGTCGCCGCACGCGGCGAGCGTCAGCGCGAAAACGAGCGCCGGGATCAGCCACCCGTAAATAATTCGGGGGGGGGGGGGGTAAGGGTTTTCATATCAAGGACCTCGCAGAAAGGCGAAAAAGGACAGGGACGGGACGTCCCCGGACGTCCGCGCACCATACCACAAGACCCCGGGGCGGGTCGGCCCCGGGGTCTCCGAAACGAATCAGGCGCCTACTTCGCCGTGCACTTGGCGAAGTTGGCGACGTTGCCGGAAGCCGCGAGGTTGCCGTTGATGGTGTCCGGGGGATTGGGCTTCATCAGACCCTGCGCGTCCCACTCGCAGCTGATGGTCACCGTGCGGGTCGCCTCGCAACCCGAGAAGGTGCCGATCCCGAACTTCACCTCGTAGTCCATCTCCCACTTCGCGTCGCAGATCTCGTCGTCCGCGTCGTTGTCGGCGTTCGAACACATCTCGGCGTCATCCGGCGACGGGTAGTTGTCGGCCTTGCCGTCCGGCAGCTTCTTGTCGTTGGCGGACGTCGCGGGCGTGCTGTCCTTCCCGTAGAGGTCCACCTTTCCGAAGTCCCCCATCGTCGGATCGCCGTCTCCGTCCATCAGGGTCATCCAGATGAAGTCGCGCTTTCCCTTGCGAATCGCAGTTTGCGTGGCGCCCTTCATGTTGTCGCCCGTGAAGTTGTAGAAATCGGAGATGGCTGTCGCCGTTGTGCCCGGGTAATGGGGACCCGCGGCTTCCGTCCTCAGGACCTGGCCGTTCAGGTTGTCATCGAACCAGAGCCGCTTGAAACGCCCGGGCGCCGCGCTCTTCGCCTTGACCTCCCAGTTGCGCAGCTTGACGCCGCCGTTCGTCGTGCCGCTCGCGCTGGTGGTCGTGCCGGTTCCCTCCGTCTTCAGCATGACGTCGCCCCATCCCTTGGCGAGCGCCTGGTCCACCTCCGCTTCGAGCAACTTGCAGACATCCACCTGGTCGGCCGCCACGAAGGTCATCGGCGCGCACTTCAGATCCTTGAACGGGTCCTCCTTCCACTTCACCTTGCCCCAGGAGACCGACGAATCCTTGGCGGAAACCTCGACGCTGTAGCCATACAGGTAGTTCGCCAGGGAAAACCGAGCCGGACCGCTTGTCGAGCCCGGCTGCGTGTCTCCCATGGCGATCCGGAAGCAACCGGCAGGCTTGTGGACGCCTCCCGCCGCCGCCGAGTAGCCCGTCCCTTCGCAGAGATCGGCCAGCTTGGCTTGCTTCTTGGCCGCGCCGCCCCCATCCGGCACCTTCATGACTCGGACGCCAGCGCCCCAATTGGCGTTGTCCTTGAGGTCCATCGGAAGCGCCTTGTTCGAACCCTTGGGCGCGTCCGGTCCCGAAACGCTGTAGGTCTTTCCGAACTCGACGTCGGCGAACTTGTGCTTCACCGTCATCGCCACATGCGAACTCGACACCCAGCCGATATCCACCCCGTCGTCGTCCTCATGAAGCGCCGGATCGAAGGGATTCCCACTGGATCGGACCCCGTAGAAATCGTTGTCGATCCTTCCGACCTCGAGCTCCAGGTCCGGATCCCAGGCGGCGCAGACCGCCGAATTGGCGAGCGTGATCTCCGGCGCCGCTGGCTTCGTCATGGACGCCTCCGAGCAGGCGAACGGGCCGCAGGTGATGTGCATCACCTCGCTCTCCGGAACCGTGTCCTGAGCGGCGGCGCCCACGCTCACCCTCGTCGCCTTGAAGGTCACGCCCATCCCGACCACCTCCGACTGCATCGCCTTCCAGTCGACGTTCTGGAACGGCATGTTGTCCATGCCGCCGGTGACCCCGACCCCGTTCGGAACCGGGTCCATCCACATCGGGACGAGGATCGCGTCGTGCGAACTCTTCACCACCATCTTCCCGTTCACCGAGGCCATCGCCTTCTTCTCGTCGGTCATGGCGTCCGGGCACAGGGCGTAGCCCATGCAGTCCTTGTCCATGTCCGCCATCGGGGGCGTCATGGAAATGACGAACGGCTCCGGTTCGGGTTCCGGCTCCGGCTCGGGAGTCGGTTCCGGGGCGGGTGCGGGTTCGGGGGCCGGCTCGGGCGCGGGGGCCGGGGCTGGCGCGGGAGCAGGCGCCGGGGCGGGGGCCGGATCTTCGTCGTCGCCGCACCCGGCGAGCGCCAAGGCGCAGACGAGCGCCGGAATCAGCCACCCATAAAGAATTCGGGGGGGGGGGTAAAGGACTTCATCGCAGCTACCTCCGTACAAGAAACGGAAAAGAAAAAATATCAGTGCGCCAAGCAGGGCGCGGGGGCTCTCCCGGACGCTCGTGCACCCTAACGCGGTTCAATATCCCAAATCAAATCGCACCCGGTTGCGGAGCCGCTTTCCGGCGAGATGCCGGGTCAGGTTCTCGAGCGCGATCCGGAACACCAGCGGGACGTAGTTCTCAATGTCGTCGGCGCCCACGTGCGGAGTGAGGATCAGATTCGGCGCATCCCACAGCGGGCCGTCCGGCGGATGCGGTTCCGGCCAGGCCACATCGAGGAAGGCGCCCCCCAGCTGGCCGCTCCGGAGCGCCGCCGTCAGCGCCGGTTGCGCGATGAGGCGGCCCCGGCCCAGATTCACGATTCCGGCGCCGCGGGGCAGCCGCGCGATCTCCGCGGCCCCCAGGAGCTCGCGGGTTTCGGCGGTGAGCGGCGCCGCCAGAACCACGAAGTCGGCGTGCGGCAACGCCGACGGAAGCTCGGTGAAGGGAACCACCCGGTCGGCGTAGCGGTGGGGGCGGCGCGAACGGCGCACTCCCAGGACCCGCATGCCGAGCGCCTCCGCCGCCCGGGCGGCGCCGGTTCCCACCGCGCCCATTCCGATCACCAGCGCGGTGCGCCCGGGCAGGGTTCCGGTCTGGATCTTCGACCACTTCCGCTGGCGCTGCTGCTCCAGCAGCCGCGGCAGCCGGGTGAAGAGCGCCACCAGCGCCATCAGGGTGTACTCGAAGGACTTTTCGGTGTGCACCCCGCTGGCGTTCGTCAGCTGCGCGCCGGGCGGCAACCAGTCGAACGGCTGGAGATGATCCACTCCGGCGCCGATGAGCTGGATCCATTTGAGATGCGGCGCCCGGTTCGCCAGATCGGCGCGCGGGAACTTCCAGCCGATCAGCACCTCGGCGTCGGCGACGCCGCGGACAAACTCCTCCTCGTCTCCGGCGGAATAGCTGGGCGCCAGGCGGCGGAAGGTGTCCGGGAACTCCCTCCCCGCCGCTTCGAAGCGGGCCCGGTCCAGAGAGTAGTACCCCGGTTCGGCCGCGTCGCTCGCCAGGTGCACCCTGAGTTTCGCCATTGCCGGTAATTGGCGGGGAGCATAGGGCACAATGCGTCCTCCCATGACCGATTCGTCCCCCGATCCCGACCATCCGCGGCTCGCCTCGAACCGCCGCCGCTTCCTCGCCGGCCTTTCGGCGGCGGGACTCGGCGGAACCCTGCTTCCCGGAACGCTCACCGCGTGCGCCGGCGACGCCTCGGAGGTGACCCTCAACATGCTCCGCAAGGCGCAGGCGCTCGCCGGGCTCTCGCTCAGCGACGAGGAGCTGGCGCCGGTGCGGGAACGGCTGAACCGGGACACCAACTTCATGGACGCCTACCGGGCGAACCGGGAACCGGAAATCCCCAACCACGTCCCGCCCTCGTTCCTCTTCGATCCGCTGCCGCCGGGGAAGGCGATGCCGGAGGCGACCGGAAGGGGCATGCATCCGTCGCGGCCCGACGATCCCCGACCGGCGACCGACGAGGACGTGGCCTTCCTGCCGGTGACCCACTTGGCGCGGCTGCTCGAGACGCGCGAAATCACCTCCACCGAACTGACCCGCATCTATCTGGAGCGGCTCCGGCGCTTCGACGCCGAACTGCACTGCGTGGTCAGCCTGACCGAGGACCTCGCCCTCCGCCAGGCGGCGCAGGCCGACCGGGAGATCGCCGCCGGCGGCTGGCGCGGACCGCTGCACGGAATCCCCTGGGGCGCCAAGGATTTGCTTTCGGTTCGGGGAACCAGGACCACCTGGGGCGCCTCGCCGTACCGGGACCGGGAGATCGACGAGGACGCGACCGTCTACCGGAAGCTCACCGAGGCCGGCGCGGTGCTGGCGGCGAAGCTCTCGATGGGAGCGCTGGCGCAGGGCGACCGCTGGTTCGGCGGACGCACCCGCAACCCCTGGAACCTCGAACAGGGATCCAGCGGCTCCTCCGCCGGCTCCGGTTCGGCGGTCGCCGCCGGGCTGGTCGGCTTCGCCATCGGCACCGAGACCCGCGGCTCCATCATCTCGCCGGCGACGCGCAACGGCGTGACCGGACTCCGCCCGACGTTCGGACGGGTCAGCCGCGCCGGCGCGATGACGCTCTCCTGGACCATGGACAAGATCGGCCCGATGTGCCGCAGCGCCGAGGACTGCGCCCTGGTGTTCGAGGCGATCCGGGGCGCCGACGGGCTGGACCGGGCGGTGCGCGACCCCGATTTCCGCTGGGACGCTGCGGCCGACCCCGCCGCGCTGCGGGTCGCCTACGACCGGGAGCAGCTGGAGGACGAGATCGAGGACGACCCGGATGCGCCGGAGCGGACCGAACGGCAGCGGGCGGGGCAGGCCCACAACCGGGCGGCGCTCGAGGTCCTGCGCGGCCTCGGGGTTGCGATCACCCCGCTCGACCTTTCCGATCTTGACGCCGAACATCTCGGCTTCATCCTGGTCACCGAATCGGCCGCCGCCCACGACATGCTCACCCGCAGCGGCGCGGACCTGACGATGAAGGAGCCTCCCGAGGAGAGCAGCTGGCCGGACAGCTTCCGTCAGCACCGCTTCGTGCCGGCGGTGGAGTACATCCAGGCGATGCGGCGGCGCACGCAGATCATGCAGCGGTTCGACGAGGCGCTGGGCGACTTCGACGTGATGATCGGCTCCCGGCTCGGACTCACCAACCTCACCGGGCATCCGGAGATCGCGCTGCCGAACGGCTTCCACCAGGGGACGCCGACCAGCCTGCGGCTGACCGGGCGGCTGTACGGCGACGCCGAAATCCTCACGCTCGCCCACGCCTTCCAGCAGGCGACCGATTTCCACCGGCGTCGCCCGCCCGGCTTCGGCGCCTGACGCGGCGCGGCCGCAACTGCGATAATGGCGGCCTCTCATGGTTGAAACTCCCACCATCCTGGTCGTGGACGACGAGCCGGATCTCGAATTCCTCGTTCGGCAGCGTTTCCGCCGGGACATCCGCAAGGGGCGCATGCAGTTCGTGTTCGCCCAGGACGGCGTCCAGGCGCTCGACGCGCTCCAGAAGCACGAAGAAATCGATCTCATCATGACGGACATCAACATGCCGCGGATGGACGGACTCACGCTTCTGGACGAACTGAAGCAGGTGCGCCCCCGGGTCCGGGCGGTCGTTGTCTCCGCCTACGGCGACATGCGGAACATCCGCACCGCGATGAACCGCGGAGCGTTCGACTTCATCACCAAGCCGATCGACTTCCAGGATCTGGAGATCACCCTGGAAAAGAGCCTGCGCCACGTCGCCATGCTGCGCGACGCGCTGACCCAGCGGAACCGGCTGGTCGCCCTGCATGAGGAGCTCCGGGTCGCCCGCAAGATGCAGGCGTCCATCCTGCCGCAGGAGTTCCCGGAAACCGAAGCCTGCCTGACCCATGCGGTGATGACCCCGGCGCAGGATGTGGGCGGCGACTTCTACGACGTCTTCCTGCTTCCCGAACGGCAGGTGGGGGTGGTGATCGCGGACGTTTCCGGCAAGGGCGTCCCCGCCGCCTTGTTCATGATGGTGAGCCGGACCCTGCTGAAGGGGCACGCCGCCGGGGGGCTGGACCCCGCCGCGGTGCTGGAGCAGGTGAACAACGTCCTCTGCGAAGACAACGAGTCCCAGATGTTCGTCACCCTGCTCTATGGAGTGGTGGACCAGGACGGCGTGTTCACCTACGCGAACGCCGGGCACTGCCCGCCCTACCTGATGCGGGCGAACGAGGCGCCGCGCCTGCTGCCGACGACCGCCGGGGTCGCGCTGGGCGTCATGTCCGGGCTGTCGTATTCCCAGGATCGGGCGCAGCTCCAGGCGGGCGACCGCTTGTTCCTCTACACCGACGGCGTCCCCGAAGCCGAGCGGCCCGACGATTCGCTGTTCGAAGACGAGCGGCTGCGCGAGACGCTCGCCGGAATCGAAACCACGAATCCCACGGAAGTGAACGACGCGGTGGTGCAAGCGGTGCGGGAATTCACCGGCGGCGAGCACCAGTCGGACGACATCACCTGCCTGACGCTTTCCTGGCGGGGACGCGCATGACGCGCGCCGCGATCGCGCTGGCCGCGATCCTCCCCCTGGGAGCGGCGGCGGGACAGGAAGCGGCGTCCGGGGTGGACGCCGAGCGGATTCTCTTCGGCCAGTCGGCGGCGCTGAGCGGGCCGGCGTCCGCCCTGGGACAGGGGATGCGGCTCGGCATCCGGGCCGCCTTCGAGGAGGCCAACCGCAACGGCGGGGTCCGGGGACGGCGGCTCGAGCTGGTTTCGCTGGATGACGGCTACCAGCCCGAACGCGCGCTCGAAAACACCCGCCAGCTCATCCAGGAGGAAGGCGTCTTCGGGCTGATCGGGCCGGTGGGAACGCCCACCTCGCTCGCCGCCGAACCGGTCGCCTCCGAAGCCGGGGTGCCGTACATCGCGCCGTTCACCGGCGCCGAGTTCCTCCGGAATCCGGAGCTCGCCAGCACCACCGTGAACCTCCGCGCCTCCTACTACCAGGAGACCGCGGAAGCGGTCGACCGGCTCATCGGGGATCTCGGCCACTCCCGCTTCGCCGTCCTCTACCAGGACGATTCCTTCGGACGGGCGGGGCTCACCGGGGTCGAACGGGCGCTGGTTCGCAACCGGCTCGACCTGGTCGCCAAGGCGCCCTTCCCGCGGAATTCGACGGCGGTCAAGACCGCGGTGGTGACCCTGCGCCGCGCCCGTCCGGACGCGGTCATCATGGTGGGCGCCTACAGCCCGGTGGGGGCTTTCGTGCGGTGGTCCCGGCGCATCGGGTTCGACCCGACCTTCCTGACGATCTCGTTCGTGGGGAGCGCCGCGCTGGCCGAGCAGCTGGGGTCCGAAGGCCGGGGCATCCTGATCACCCAGGTCGTTCCGTTTCCCTCCGACGCCGAGTTCCCGGTGACGCAACAGTACCGGGCGGCGCTCCGGCGGGTGGATGCGAACGCGGTCGCCGATCTGGTTTCCCTCGAGGGCTACATCGCCGGACGGCTGACCGCGCAGGTGCTGGAGGCCTGCGGCGACGCTCCCACTCCGGCTGGCTTCCTCGCGAAGGTGGCCGAGGTCGGCCGCTTCCGCGTCGGCGGGTTCGATCTCCGGTACGGGCCGGAGGACAACCAGGGGTCCAACCGGGTGTTCCTGACCCGGATCGAAGCCAACGGGGAGCTGGCCGCCCTGACCCGGCTTCGCTGACATGACGGAAAAGGAATCCGAACCGCTGGAGGAAGAGGACGTCTTCGAAGACGAAGAGCTGGAAGAGGAGGAGGAACCGACCGAAGACGGGGAGCATCGCCTCCCGATTCCGCGGCAGGTCGGGTTCCAGATTTCGCTGGGGCTCGGCTCGGCGGTGTTCATCACCCTGGCCGCCAGCCTGGTCGCCTGGCTGGGGTTCTTCCAGGTCGGATCGCTGCAGCGGGAGATCAACGAGGAGCACGTGCCCGCGCTGACCACTGCGGTGCATGTCGCGCAGGAGGCGACGACGCTGGCCGGCGCCGCCCCCCGCCTGGTGGTGGAGGCGCAGACGGTCAATGTGCGGGGACGCACCGAGGCGCTGACCCAGGGCGACACGCTGACCGAGATCGATCTCATGGAGTCGGCGGCGCGGATGATCGAGCTCGCCGCCCAGCTGCCGGAGAACGAACGCAGCAGCGGCCTGTTTTCGTTCGTGGAGGACCTGGCCGACAACCTGCGCAACATCAACATTTCGGTGAACGAGAGCGTCGCGCTCCAGCAGTCGCTCTTCGGCATCCAGGATCGGGCGGCGGAACTCGGGCGCCAGTGGACCCAGGAGGTCCGTCCGCCGCTGGACGACCAGCTCTTCTACATGGCGACCGGCCTCCGGGATCTGGGCGACACCCCGGTCCCCATCGCAATCCGGGGTTCGGAGGACGAGTTGCTCCGGCTCCAGGCGCTGAGCAACCTGGAGTCGCGCGGCGCCATCGCGCTCCGGCTGATCTCGGACGTGGTGGTCCAGAACGACGCCCAGCGGATCGCGACGATCGAGGAGCAGTTCTGGGCGGCGACCACCGAGGCGGAGAGCTCCTTCGGGACGCTGGCGGACGACGGCCTCGCCGGCCTGCGGGCGCTCTACCGGGAGATTCTGGAGCTGGGCGAGGGGGAGGAAGGCGCTTTCGCGATGCGCCGCCGGTATCTGACCGAACTGCGCTCCCAGCAGGTCTATCTCACCCGGAACCAGGAGATCACCGAGTCGCTGGAGGGGGTGGTGGCCCTGCTCACCACCGGCCTCGAAATCGACGCGCAAAACGCCACCGAAGCCTCGGAGGCGGCGCTGAATCTGGGGCGCACCCTGCTGCTCGCGCTGAACATCCTCGCGGTGACCAGCGCGGCGCTGATCCTCTGGCTGTTCGTCGCCCGGTTCCTGGTGCGGCGGCTGAACAACCTGTCGCGGGCGATGCGGCGGATGGCCGGCGGCGACCTGGAGACCGAGGTCAAGGTTCGGGGCAAGGACGAGGTCGGCGAGATGGCGAGGGCGCTCGAGGTGTTCCGGCGCAACGCCCTCGAGGTGCAGCGCCTGAACCTGGTCGAGGAGCTGCTGGCCCGGGAGGAGCGCCAGAAGCGGGAGCTGGAGGAGACGCTCCAGGACCTGCGGAAGGCGCAGGATCAGATGGTCATGCAGGAGAAACTGGCGTCGCTGGGGCAGCTCACCGCCGGAATCGCTCACGAAATCAAGAACCCGCTCAACTTCGTGAACAACTTCGCAGATCTGTCGGGCGGCCTGCTCGAGGACCTGAACGCGGAGCTGGAGACCGTGCTGGAGACGATCCCGGAGGAGACGCGGAAGGAGATCGCCGACATCCAGTCGGATCTCACCGGAAACCTCGAACGGATCAACCACCACGGCAAGCGCGCCAGCTCCATCGTCTACGGGATGCTCGAACACGCCCGCAAGGAAGGAGGCGCGACCCGGCCCACCGCGGTCAACTCGATGCTGGACGAATACGTGGCGCTCGCCTTCCACTCAATGCGCGCGGTGGACAACACCTTCCAGATGACCATCGAAAAGGATCTCGCCGAGGACGTCGGGGAGGTCGAGGCGGTGCCCCAGGACCTCAGCCGGGTGTTCCTCAACATCGTCACCAACGCCTGCCAGGCCACCCTGGAGAAGCAGCGCTCCCCGGAAACCGAAGCGGGATACCAGCCGCGCCTCACCGTGAGCAGCAAGCGCGAAAACGGAAGCGTGGAAGTCCGGATCCGGGACAACGGGCCGGGGATTCCGGAGAAGCACCTGGCGAAGATCTTCGAGCCGTTCTTCACCACCAAGGAAACCGACAAGGGCACCGGCCTCGGGCTCTCGCTCTCCCACGACATCATCCGCAGCCACGGCGGAACCCTCGAAGTGCATTCGACGCCCGGGGAGGGCGCCGAGTTCGTCGTGACGCTGCCGGCGGGAGGGACGCCGCCGCCGGCCGGGTGATCAGAAGGTCGGGCTGGTGAGCACCACGTCGGCGCGCGCCCAGGCGCGGAGGAAGCGGCGCTGCACCCGCTCGGCCTCGTCGATGCGCCCCTGGGCGCGGAGCGACTGAAGCAGCCCGAAGAGCGACCAGCCGTTCTCCGGCCAGCGGCCCAGGTCCTCGCGGAAGGCGGCTTCCGCGTGCTCCGGGCGCCCCGCATCCAGCAGCGCGGCGCCGAGCGCCTGGCGCATCGGCATGTACCAGGGCGGCGGCTCGGTGTAGGCGAGGTTGTCCTGGATGTGGATGGCCTCCTCGAACAGCGGGATCGCGCGGTCGGGATCCCCGGCGCGCCGGGCGATGTCGCCTTCAAGCGCAGTGGCGGCGAGGCGCAGCATGTCGCGGGCGGAGACCCGGCCCATTCCCGGCAGCTTCTCGTCGTCGGCGATCGCCGCCACCGCCTGCCGGTGCTCCTCGGCCGCCTTCCGGTCGCCGGTCGCGGCGCGCGCCATGCCCCGCGCGTAGTGCCAGATCGCGGTCTCGAACAGGTACTCGGTCCGGGGCGCCGGCTCGTTCAGGATGTTGTCCCAGTTTCCGAAGCGGGCTTCGGCGAAGAGCGGAATGGAAAGGAAGAGCTGGGAGCGCGAGGAATCCTCGATGGCGTTCGGGGCGACCTGGACCCGCACCTTGTCGCGGAGCTTGTGCGCCTGCTGGAGCGCGACCGCGCTGCGCCCCTCGAACTGGGCGGCGGACCAGGCGAAGTGCACATTGTGCTGATAGGAGCCCACCGGGTAGCGGCCTTCCTGGTCCGGCATCCCGATGTAGAGCTCGTCCACCGCCGAGGCGTCGAGGTTGAAGTCCGCCGCCTCGTCGTAGTTGCCGGTCTGGATCAGGATGTGCGATCCCATGTGCACCAGATGGGCGGCGCCCGGCATGGTCCGGGGCAACCGGCGGGCGTAGGGGACGGCGCGGTCCAGGTCGTCGGACGCCTCCACCGCGTGGATGTAGTAGTGGATGGCGCCCGGATGCTGCGGGTCCATGGCGAGGGCGCGCTCCAGCTGCGCGACCAGCCATTCGGTGCCGTCGGTGAGCGGCTTTCCGTCGTCGTCCCAGTAATTCCAGCGGGTGGTGTTCATCCAGGCGGCGGCGGCGAGCACCTGGAGGTCCACGTCGTCCGGCCACGTTTCGGCGAGTTCCCGGGCCTTTTCGTAGTACGCCTTGTCGAGCGGCGCCCGTTCGGCGGCCGGGTCCTCGGCGTAGCGGGCGGCGAGCGCCTCGATCATCGCCTGCTCCCGGGGGGTCGCCGAACCGGAAAGCTCCCGGGCCCGGCTGATGGCCTCCCAGGCGGTCTGGAGCTGGCTCTCCGGCGGGGCGCCCCGGTTGAGATAGGGACCGTAGGCGAGCGCGCGGCCCCAGTGCGCCATCGGCGCGTCGGGGTCCAACCGCGCCGCCTCGTCGAAGGAGCGGCGCGCTTCGGCCATCCAGAAGGCGTACACCAGCCGGAACCCCTGGTCGAAGTACCTCTGCCCCAGCTCGGACATCCCGCTGACCGGGAACGTCACCTCGCCCAGGCGGTCGTGGAGCGGGACCGTCAGGTCCGTGGTGTTCTCTTCGGCGAAGCCCAGGGAGCCCGCCAGGGCGACGATAAGAAATCGGTAGCGAACCATTTGAAAAAACCCTCCTCCGGGTCAGCAGACGCCCCCGTCGGAGCGGATCTGGTCGAGAAGCTCCTGGGCGGCGACCGCCTGGGGGCTGTCGGGGTCCAGCTCGAGGAAGCGCTCGAACGCGGCCTTTGCGCCCTCGTGGTCCTCGAGCCGCATCTTCAGCATGCCGAGCTGGTACCAGGCGACGGCGAAGTCGGGGTCCGCCTCGATGGCCTTGCCGAAGAATTCGGAAGCTACCGCGTCGTTTTCGGAGTTGCTGGCGAAGACGGCGTAGTTGAACAGGATGACCGCGTTGTTCTCGATCAGGTCCATCACCCGGTCGTAGGTGGCCATCGCCTGCTCCCATTCCCGGATGCCGCCGTACATGGCGGCCACCGACAGGAGGCCCTGGCGCATGGCGGGGTCCAGCTCCGCCGCCTTCTCGTAGGCGTCGATCGCTTCGAGCATGTCTCCGTTCTGCTCGTAGGCGGAGGCGAGGTTGAACCACGCGGCGCCCTGGTCGGGCGCCAGCTCGATGAAGGCCCGGAACCCTTCGGCGGCCTTCGCGTAGTCCCCGTTGGTGAAGGCGGTCTGGGCCTCCTGGAGATGAAAATCGGCTTCCGCCGCCTGCTTCTGGCTGAGCACGCCCTCCGGCAGCGGAATCATGGTCTGGTTGATCCGCGCCGGCGCCGACCCCACCGTCACGAACACTTGGAGGGGTTCGTAGCCCTCCAGCTCGAAGCTGACCCGGTAGTTGCCGAGCCGCACGCCGGGGCGGGTGAAGCGCCCGTCGTCGCCGGTGGTGGCGTTCGTGCGGCCGCCGCCGCCGTCGGCCAGCTCGAGCGTCACCTGGACGCCTTCCAGCGGCTGACCATCCGGGTCGGTGATCTGGCCGCGCACGATGCCGCGCTGGGCGGCGGCCAGCAGCAGGAGGGCGAGCGCCCCCAGGGCAATGGATTTCAAGCGGAATCTGGTCACAACGAGCGTTTCCTCCCCCGGTTCCATCCGACGGGGCTTGGGATTCTACCCGTTTCGACCTTCCGCCATATCCTCGGCGAGCGCCGCCCGCTGATCGGCGGTGAGTTCGGCCTCCACCTCGATCCCGGGGAGGTCGCAGCCGACGGCGACCGGAACCGTGCCGCCGGTGTCGAAGCGCAGGTACTGGACGGCGGAGACCCGATCCTCCCCGACCTGGCGGGGGTCGAAGGAGGCGGGCTGGCGGCGCCCGTCGGGCAGGCGGACGAAGAGCCGCTCGACCAGCCCCTTCCACTGGCGGAGCAGGCGGTCGCGCTCCGCCCGGTCGTCGATCTCGATGAGCAGGGTGGCGCCCAGGCCGCCGGGGCGCCCCAGGAGCTCGTTGTAGGTGGCGAGCTCGTGGAGGATGTCGGCCTCCCGGACGATGCGCTCGGCGCGCACCATCTCGAGCGCCTGGTAGCGGATGGTCTCGTGGTTCTCGAACAGGAAGGTGAGGTGCGGGCCGGCGTGGACGCGGCGGCGATCCTTGGCCGCCATCGCCGACGCGCGAATCCGGTCGCGCTGGTCGCCGTAGGTCTCGAAATCAAGGATCTCCTCCCGGAGCACCGGAAACCGGGGTTCTTCACTTCTCATGGCAACTTCGTCGGGAAGCCGTCCTCGCGGTAGGCCCGGGCCAGAAGGGTCATCGGATGCATCGGGCGCGTTCCGGCGTGCTGCTCGAACTGGATGGCGGCCAGCGGGCAGTCGGTGGCCCAGTAGTCGGCTTCCGCCTCGCGCATCGAATCGAACGCCTTCTTCCCGATCCGCCGGGAAGCCTCGAAGCCCTCGACCTTCATCGCCCAGGTTCCGTCGTGCCCCGAACATTCCAGGGTCGCCACCGGAGTGACGCCGGGAATCTTGCGGATCAGGTCGCGGGCGCGAAAGCCGGACCCCTGGGCGCGCAGGTGGCAGGGAGCGTGGTAGGCCACCCGCCCGTTCGGGGTGGAGCGGAAGCCGGTGTGGAAGCGCGGCTCGCGCCGCAGGCTCCAGAGGTGCTCCGACGGGTCCCGCACCGCGGCGGCGACCCGGGCGGCGCGCTCCCGGTCGGGACGATCCGCCAGCTCCGGGTACTCCTTGCGCATGAGCATGGAGCAGGTCGGCCCCACCGCCAGCACCCGGGCGCCGGCCTCGACGTACGGCGCGAGGACTTCCAGGTTGCGGCGGGCGGCCTGGCGCACCCGGTCCAGGTCCCCGGCCTCCCAGGCCGGCATCCCGCAGCAGCCGAGGCCGGGGACGCAGTCGACGGACACCTGGTTGCGGTCGAGAACCTCGAGGGTGTCCTTGCCGATGTCCGGCTCGTTGTTCTGCACGTAGCAGGTCGGGAAGAGCACCGCCTCCTGTTCGCCGGGCGGCCGGGGCGCCGGACGATGCGCGGTCGCCCAGTCGTCGAACGACTCGCGGGCGAACGGCGGGAGCTGCTTTTCGCGGTGGATGCCCGTCAGCTTCTCCATGCAGTAGCGGGCCGGGGCGGTGTTCTGGAGCACGGTCAGCATCACCGGCAGGCGGCGCTGGAGGCGGCCGCCGCGGTCCGGGTCGGTCAGGATGGCGTCCCGAAGGGCCTCCCGGCCCCGGGGCGGGCGCTCCCGGCGGCGGACGGCGGCGTGCCGGTGGACCAGCTTCGGGAAGTCCAGCTGGAACTCGTGGCCCTTGCCCGGGGTGTACGGACAGGCGAACTCGCACTGCTTGCACTGGAAGCAGCCGGCCATCACCTGGTCCTGCTCGCCGGGCGAAAGCGCGCGCGGATCCCCCTCCCGCGCCTCGTCGATGATCTGGAAGAGGTCGCGGAACGAGTCGCAGTACTTGAAGCACATGCGGCACCCGTGGCAGACGTCGAAAACCCGGTCCATCTCCCGGCGCAGGCTCGCCGGGTCGAAATAGACCGGATCCAGCGGGTCGTAGCTGAGGTCCGGGCCGGGCAGCACCGACGGCGGCGGCGCCGCTTTGGGGTTCAACTGATTTCGTCGAGGAAGCGCTGGAAGCGCCCGGCGTGCGATTTCTCCGCCTTGGCGAGGGTCTCGAACCAGTCGGCGATCTCGTCGAATCCCTCCTCGCGGGCGGTCTTCGCCATGCCGGGGTACATGTCGGTGTACTCGTAGGTCTCGCCGGCCACCGCCGCCTGGAGGTTCTCGACGGTGTCCCCGATGGGCAGGTCGGTCGCCGGATCGCCCACCTTGCGGAGGTAGTCGAGGTGCCCGTGCGCGTGCCCGGTCTCGCCCTCGGCGGTCTCGCGAAAATTCCCGGCGACGTCCGGGTAGCCCTCCACGTCGGCCTGCTTGGCGAAGTACAGATAGCGACGGTTCGCCTGCGATTCGCCGGAAAAGGCGTCCTTGAGGTTCTGGTGGGTCTTCGTTCCCTTCAGGCTGGCCATGTGGAGTCTCCCTCGTCGTGTTTTTGCGGGGGCGCGCGCCCCGCGCTGGATTCGCAACCGGCAGTATAGCGACGGCGTTTGCGGCGATAATGCCTCCCCTCATGGTCAAACGCCGGGAAGCGCTCGCCGGAATCGCTGGAATTGCCGGAATCGCCGCCAGTCGCCCCCGGGCGCCCGAGGATCCGACGAAGATGCAGGGGCGGATTCCGAGTCCGCTCGGCGCCCGCTCGGTTTTCGAGACCCCGGAGCGGCTCGTCAGCCGGCCCGAACCCTCGGCGTCCTCCCGCACCCCGCTCGAGTACCTCCAGGGCATCCTCACGCCCGCCGACCTCCACTTCGAACGGCATCACGGCGGGATTCCGAACATTGACCCGGAGCGCTGGGAGCTGGTCGTCCACGGGATGGTGGAGCGGCCGACCGTCTTCCGGCTCGCCGACCTCAAGCGGTTTCCGGCGGAGTCGCGGCTGCGGTTTCTGGAGTGCTCCGGGAACGGCGGGACCGCGTTCCGGAACCGGGGAGGGCGCCTCCGGGAGATGAGTCCGCAGGAGATGGACGGCCTCACCAGCGCCAGCGAGTGGACCGGAGTCCCGCTGAAGCTGCTCTTCCGCGAGATCGGCGCGCTCCCGCAGGCGACCTGGTTCCTCGCCGAGGGGATGGACGCCGCGGTGATGACCCGCTCCATCCCGATGGAGAAGGCGTGGGACGACGCGATCCTCGCCTACGCCCAAAACGGGGAGCCGCTGCGCCCGGAGCAGGGCTACCCGGTGCGGCTCTTCCTCCCCGGCTGGGAGGGGAACGCCTCGGTGAAGTGGCTGCGCCGGCTGGAGCTGGCGGACCGCCCGTTCATGACCCGGGAGGAGACCTCCAAGTACACCGACCCGCTTTCCGGCGGCAAGGCGCGGATGTTCAGCTTCACGATGGACGCCAAGTCGCTGATCACCTCTCCGGTCTGGCCGGAGCGGCTCGGGGAGCCGGGCTGGCGGGAGATCCGCGGGCTCGCTTGGACCGGGCGGGGCCGGATCGTCCGAGTGGAAGTCTCCGCCGACGGCGGCGCCTCCTGGGAGGACGCCGAGCTGCAGGAGCCGGTGCTGCCCAAGTGCCACACCCGCTTCCGCAAGCTCTGGAACTGGAACGGGCGGCGGGCCACGCTGATGAGCCGCGCCACTGACGAGACCGGCTACGTGCAGCCGACCCGCGAGCAGCTCCACGCGGCGCGCTCCTCCTGGACCCGCTACCACTTCAACCAGATCCGGGAATGGCGGGTGGAGCCGGACGGGCAGGTCTTTTTTGTCGGGTAGGCCGGCGTCCCCGCTGCTGCTTCTGCTGCTCGCCTGCGGCGAACCGGAACCGCTGCCGCCGCCGGTCGAAGCCCCGCCGCCGATGTTCCGGCCCGAGCTGCACCCGGGGATGCCGGGGCTGCTCGACGAGGGGGAACGCGCCGCCCTCGAGGAGTCCCGGCGGCGGGCGCTGGCTTCGCTGGAAGACATGCCCGCGTTCGGCTTCGGCGAACCGGCCTCCCCGGAGCGGATCGCGCTCTGGGACATCGACATCGGACCGGACGGGGACGGGCTGCCCCCCGGTTCGGGAACCGTCGAGCGCGGCGAGACGCTCTACCGGCTCCAGTGCGTCCAGTGCCACGGGGCGCGGGGCGAGGGCGCCGAGTTCGAAGCGCTGGCGGGCCGGGTTCCCGGCGATGCGTTCCCGTTCGGCGAGGATCGGAGCTGGCCGATCACGGTCGGCAGCTATTGGCCTTACGCCACCACGCTCTTCGACTACATCCGGCGGGCGATGCCCCAGGCGGCGCCGGGAACCCTGCCGCCGGACGATGTCTACGCCCTGACTGCGTTC
Organism: Candidatus Marinacidobacterium sp.; assembly: GCA_965202845.1. Classification (GTDB taxonomy): domain Bacteria; phylum Acidobacteriota; class Vicinamibacteria; order Marinacidobacterales; family Marinacidobacteraceae; genus CBDATA01. The sequence goes on along the minus strand of OZ241856.1, from coordinate 2,634,964 downwards.
GTCCTGCATCTGAACGGAATCCTGGAGCCGGGGGAGACGCTGGACCGGGACTCCCTGCCCCGGATCGCGATGCCCGCCCGCGACCGCTTCGTCCGGGACGACCGGCGCGGCGGCCCGGAAGTGCGTTAGCCAGGGTGTCCGATTCCGCTCCCTCTGACTTCATCCGGGAGATCGTCCAGGCGGATCGGGCCGCCGGAAAGCACGACGGCCGGGTCGCCACCCGCTTTCCGCCGGAGCCGAACGGCTTCTTGCACATCGGCCACGCGAAGTCCATCGTTCTGAACTTCGGGGTCGCCGAAGAGAACGGCGGAACCTGCAACCTCCGCTACGACGACACGAACCCGGAGAAGGAGGAGAGCCTCTATGTGGAGGCGATCGCCCGGGATCTGGAGTGGCTGGGCTACCACCCGCACGGGAAGGCGCGCTTCGCCTCCGACTACTTCCAGCAGCTCTACGACTTCGCCGAAGTCCTGATCCGCAAGGGCCGGGCCTACGTGGAGAGCCGGAGTCCCGAGGAGGTGCGGTCGACCCGGGGGACGCCGGGGACGCCGGGGGTCGAGAGTCCGTTCCGCGACCGCTCCGTCGCCGAGAACCTGGACCTGTTCCGGCGGATGCGGGCCGGGGAGTTTCCCGACGGCAGCCACGCGCTGCGGGCGCGGCTCGACATGGCCTCGCCCAACCTGAACCTGCGGGACCCCACCCTCTACCGCATTCGGCGCGCCCGCCACCACCGCACCGGCGACGCCTGGAACATCTACCCGCTCTACGACTTCGCCCATGCGCTCTCCGACGCGCTGGAGGGGATCACCCATTCGCTGTGCACCCTCGAGTTCGAGGCGCACCGGCCGCTCTACGACTGGTGCGTGCGGGAGGCCGAAGCCCCGTTCATCCCGCGGCAGATCGAGTTCGCCCGGCTGAACCTGGGTTACACGGCGCTGAGCAAGCGGCGGCTGCTCCGGCTGGTCGAGTCCGGCGCGGTGTCCGGCTGGGACGACCCGCGGATGCCGACCCTCGCCGGGATGCGGCGGCGCGGCGTCCCCCCGGCGGCCATCCGCGCCTTCTGCGAACGGATCGGGGTCGCCAAGCGCGAGAGCGTGGTGGACATCGCGCTCCTGGAACACGCGGTGCGGGAGGAGTTGAACCGGACCGCGCCGCGGCTGATGGGGGTGCTGGACCCGGTTCGGCTGGTCATCGAAAACTATCCGGAGGGCAGGGAGGAAACCTTCCCGGCGGTGAACAACCCGGAGGACCCGGAAGCCGGAAGCCGGCAGGTTCCCTTCTCGCGGGAGCTGCTGGTCGAGCGGGCCGACTTCATGGAGGACCCGCCGCGGCGATTCCACCGGCTGGCGCCGGGGCGGGAGGTCCGGCTCCGGTACGCCTGGCTCATCACCTGCACCGGCTTCGAGAAGGACGCAAACGGCGCGGTGACCGCCATCCGCGCCCGGCTGGATCCGGAAAGCCGCGGCGGAAACGCGCCCGACGGCCGCCGGGTGCGGGGGACGATCCACTGGGTGTCCGCGCCCCATGCGAAGCCGGTCGAGGCGCGGCTCTACGACCGGCTGTTCCGGGTGGAGGCGCCGGGTTCGGAGCGCGATTTCATGGAGGACCTGAACCCGGACTCGGTGCGGGTGGTTTCCGGGGCGATGGTCGAGCCGGCGGTCGCCGACCTGGCGCCCGGCGACCGCATCCAGCTGGAGCGGAACGGCTACTTCGTGGCCGACGAGGTCGACCACCGAAGCGACCGACCGGCGCTGAACCGCACCGTGTCGCTGCGGGATTCGTGGGCGCGGCTGGTGCGGGGCGGGAAGACCGGCTGAGACCCCGTAGACTGGCGGCCTTGGACTCGGAAGAATGATGCGCTCGAAACGCGCCCTGGGGCGGTTCTTCACCGCGAGAAACCCGTTCCGGCATCCCGCCTTCCTGGCCTGGGCGGAGCGCGCCAACCTGCCGGGCGAGACGGTGCTGGAGCCGTTCGCGGGGGCGAACAGCCTCATCGGCTACCTGGAGGAGATGGGGCTCGCCCGCCGCAGCGCCTCCTTCGACATCGCCCCGGCCGCCGACCGGGTGCGTCGGCGGGACACCCTGCGCTCCTTTCCCGCCGGATACCCGGTCTGCGTGACCAACCCGCCGTGGCTCGCCAGGAACAGCGCGACGGCCAGGGGCATCCCGTTTCCCGCGCGCCCCTGGGACGACCTGTACAAGTTCGCGCTCCACAAGTGCCTTGCGCACTGCGGCTTCGTCGCGGCGCTGGTCCCGGAGTCCTTCATCCGCGCCCGGCTGTTCCAGCAGCGGCTCGCCGACTTCATCTCGCTTCCTCCCGGTCTGTTCCGGGACACCGGCCATCCCACCGGACTCGCGCTGTTCGAACCCGGCGGGACGGCGGATGTGCAGATCTGGGCGGGAAGCCGGAGGGTCGGCGCCCTGGCGCAGATCGAACGCGAACGCTCCCGGCGGACTCCCGACGGTCCGGTCGTCCGGTTCAACGCGCAAGACGGCGACGTGGGGCTGTACGCCCTGGACAACACCCGCGAGGCGTCCATCCGGTTCTGCCCCGGCGACGAACTGGCCGGCTATCACGTCAAGAGCACCGGGCGGCACATCACCCGGCTGGCGGTCGACGGGCCGATTCGCATCCGAAGCTGGAACGAGTTTCTGGCGCAGTTCCGGGAGCGGACGCACGACGTTTTGCTCACCTGCTCCAAGGGAGTCCGCCGGGACGGGCGCTGGCGACGCCGGCTGGACTGGGACCTCGCCCGCTCCATCATCCACCACCATGCATGAACGCTGCTCCCTTTTTCTGCTGGCGATGGTCCTGACGGCGACGCCCGCCCTTTCCTTCCAGCGCGGCGACCGCCCGGCCGACCAGGCCAAACTGGGGCGCTCCCCGGCGCTGGCCCGCAACGGCATGGTGGCGACCAGCCAGCCGCTGGCCACCGCCGCCGGACTCGCAACGCTCCGGGACGGCGGGAACGCGGTGGATGCGGCGCTCGCCGCCGCCGCCGTCCTGAACGTGGTGGAGCCGATGATGTGCGGGATCGGGGGCGACCTCTTCGCCCTCTACTACGAGTCCGCCACCGGAACCCTCCACGGCCTGAACGCCACCGGGCGGGCCGGCTCCCGGGCGGACGCGGCGAAGCTCCGGGCCGAGGGGCGGACCCGCCTGCCGGGGCACGGGGCGCTTGCGGTCACCGTGCCTGGCGCGCTGGACGGCTGGGACGAGCTGGCGAGCCGGTTCGGAACCATGCCGCTGGGGAAGCTGCTGGAACCGGCGATCGCCTACGCGGAGGACGGCTTTCCGGTCTCGGAAATCATCGCCGGCCAGTGGAAGTCGGCGGAAGACCACCTGGCGCGCCATCCGGCGGCGGCGAGCGTCTACCTGGTGGACGGCGGGCGGGCGCCCGAACCCGGCGAGGTCTTCCGCTCTCCCGACCTGGCCCGGACGCTGCGGCGGATCGCCGACGAGGGAACGGACGTCTTCTACCGGGGCGCCATCGCCGACGCGATCCACGATTTCCTCGACGAGGAGGGCGGCCTGATCACCCGCGAGGACCTGGCCGCCCACGATTCGACCTGGGTGGACCCGATCCGCTCCACCTACCGGGGCTACGAGGTCGTGCAGATTCCGCCGAACTCGCAGGGGTTCGTCGCGCTGCTGATGCTCAACATCCTCGAGGGGTTCGACCTGAAGGCGATGGGGCACAACTCCGCCGCCACCCTCCACCGGATGATCGAGGCCAAGAAGCTCGCCTTCGCCGACCGGGACGCCTGGCTCGCCGACCCCGATTTCATGCGGGCGCCGCTGGACCGGCTCCTCTCGAAGGAGTACGCGGCGGAGCGGCGCGCCCGGATCGATCCCGACCGCGCCGCCCCGGAAGTCGCCCCCGGACTCCTTGAAGAAGGCGACACCGTGTATCTGACCGTGGTGGACAAGGATCGGAACGCCATCTCGCTGATCTACTCGCTGTTCGGGAGCTTCGGTTCGGGACTGGTCGTGCCCGGGACCGGCGTCATGCTCCAGAACCGGGGCATCGGGTTTTCGCTCGAGGAGGGGCATCCCAACGAGCTGGCGCCGGGCAAGCGGTCGCTCCACACCAACATGCCGGGGATGCTGTTCCGGGACGGGCGGCCGGTGCTGGTCTACGGGGTGATGGGCGGGGACATGCAGCCGCAGGGGCACGCGCAGGTTCTGGTCAACCTGATTGATTTCGGCATGAACCCGCAGCAGGCGGGCGAGATGGCCCGCTTCCGCCACGGCGCCTCCGGGGTCGGGCTGGAGTCGGGGGTGGACCCCGACACCCGGCAGGCGCTGACCCGGATGGGGCACCGCATCGTCACCCGGTTCGGCGCCTACGGCGGCTACCAGGCGATCCGGATCGACTGGGAGCGGGGCGCGTTGATCGGCGCGAGCGATTTCCGCAAGGACGGCGCGGCGATGGGCTACTGACGCCCGACGCGCTACACTGGATTGGTGCCGGGATGGAATGCGTTTCACGGCTGGATGGCGTTCGACAGCCTGTCCGCGAACGCTGGCCTGACACGCGCATTCACGATCGGCTACCGCATCACGGATGACCCGACCGACCCCTGGACGTCCCGCTTCAACGCCTTCAAGAACCTTGAGCGCAACGCGCTGCGCGGCGGTGATGCCATGATGCGGGAAGCCGTCGCCGAACTCATTGCAGGGATCGGACTCGATGCTTCCCGGACCGTCTTTCTTCCCTCGTTGTCTTCGGGGGAAACGGTCGCGTCCCCCCACGGCGTCCTGGGGCGTTTGGCGAAGCGCTGCGCAGCGGGAGTGGGAGCGAAATTCGCAAGCGACCGAATCACGAAGAAGGCGCACGAAAAGCTGCACCTGCACTCCGATGCCGCCAAAAGAAGAGCCATACTCTCCAACGCGGATTTCCGGGCGCAAGGGATACATGCCGACAACGTCGTGATTGTTGACGATTTCATCACGCGCGGCGACACGATGTCCCATGTCGCTCAAGCCATCCGGAAACGGAATTCCGGGCTTCGAATATACGCCGTCGCGCTCGGAAAGACGGAACGCCGTCAATACTGGCGCGAGAGGTTCGGCGCCGAACTTTCCAACGAGCACGTTCCGCTTCGGTGGAGAAGGATCTGGATCCATGCAGCATGATGCGAGCAGCGCGTCGCTGACCACAGTCTCGATCCTCGCGCTCATGAAGCTGAACCGCATCGGACGGGCGCGAGCTCTGGCGATCGTCGATCAACCGGTGCAGGAAACGGACCCCGAGAGCTGTCGCGAAGCCCTTCTGGACCGCATGGCCCGGGCTCGGCTTCCCCAGGTTCGTTCCGAAATCATCTTTGACGCCTGGACGAGAAGCGCGGACCAGTTGAACCGAAGCTCCGAATCCGGCGTGCGCGCTATCTCGTTTTACGACAAGGATTACCCTGCCCGTCTGCGGAACATCCCCGATCCGCCGGCGCTGTTGTTCGTGAAGGGGAATCCCCAGGGACTGCATGCGCCACGTGCCTTGGCGATTGTGGGAACCCGAAATCCGACGACTGACGGGCAAACCCTCGCACTGCGAGCAGGACGCATCGCCGTGGAAAGCGGCTACGCGATCATCAGTGGTCTCGCGCTTGGTTGTGATACGCATGCACATGAAGGATGTCTTGAAGCGGGTGGAATCGGAGTAGCTGTGCTGGCCCACGGATTGGACAGGGTCTATCCGGCGGCGAATCGCAAGCTGGCGGACCGGCTCCTTGAAACCGGAGGTTGTCTGGCAAGTGAATACCCGGTGGGAATGACGCCGGCACGCTCCGCGTTCGCCGAACGCGACCGTATCCAGAGTGGACTTTCCGACGGCGTGCTCGTGATCCAGACGGACATCGAAGGCGGCACCATGCATACCGTGCGCTTTGCCCTCAAACAGGGACGTGCGCTCGCCTGCATGCATCTCGACCATTGGGAGCGCTTTCATGCGGAAAAAAGCACCCGGGGCAATCGGAAACTGGTGGAGCAGGAAAAGGCGCGGCCAGTAGCGAACCGCGCAATGCTCACCGAATTCCTGAAAGAACTGCGCCCCACGAATGCGTCACAACATGCTCGCGTTCTGACGTGATCATCTTCGACTTCGATCTCACGCTCGTCGACACCAAGCCCGTCGAAACATTGCGAGCGGCCCGGGCATGGAAATCGGTCATGGCGCAGGCAGCCGCATTGGAAGTATATGACGGCGTACACGAACTCCTTTTCGATCTTCATGCCCGCGGCCAGACTCTTGCGATCGTCACCAAAAGCCCGAACATGCTCCCCCGGGATTTCGTGCGGCGCTACCGGTGGCCGATCCGCATCGTGATTGGATACCACCAGACAAGAAAACAAAAGCCGGACCCGGAAGCGCTGCTTCTGGCCATGCGTCAGGCGAGCGCCAGCCGGGAAGCGACATTTCATGTCGGGGATCAGCCCGAGGATACGGAGGCCTCCAGGCGGGCGGGCGTCAAGGCCCTGGGAGCGGGTTGGGGGGCGGCCGACATCGGGCCTCTCAGGGCGTCCCGCCCCGACCACCTGTTCCTGACTGTACAGGAGTGCCGGAAATTTCTGTCGGCTGCCCTGTAGTCGGTCGCCCTGTAGTCGGTCGCCCTGTAGTCGGTCGCCCTGTAGTCGGTTGCCCTGTAGTCGGCTGCCCTGTAGCCGCGGGGCGCGCCGACGCCCGACGCGCTACACTGAAACCCGGTTTCAGAGTGATGCGCACGGGGATCCTTCTTTCGCTGCTGCTTGCGGGGCTGGCCTTCCCGGCCGCCGGCGGGCAGACCGGCGACGAGGAACGGCAGGACGGCGACGAAGAACGCCAGCCGTCTCCCCAGAAGCCTCCCCGGATTTCCGAAACCGTGGTGGTCACCGCCACCCGGGACGAGACGCCGCTCCTGACCACGCCGGCCGGGGTCGCCATCCGCACCGCCGACGAAATCGCCGCCGAAGCCGGCCGCAGCTTCGCTGACGTGTTCGAGGGGCTTCCCGGCGTCCACGTCCAGGGCAACTCCCGCCGGATCACCGAAGAGCCGAACATCCGGGGGTTCGCCGACGAGCAGGTGGTGGTGCGGCAGGACGGGGGACGCCAGAATTTCAACGGCGTCCACGCCGGGCGGTTCTTCGTGGACCCCGATCTGCTCCAGCGGATCGAAGTGGTGCGGGGGCCGAATTCGGCGCTCTACGGAAGCGGCGCCCTGGGCGGGGTGGTCGCGCTCACCACCCGGAGCGCCCGGGATCTGCTGGACGCCGGGCAGTCCTGGGGCGGGCGCTACCGGGTGGGCTACCAGAGCAACGGCGGCGATCTTTCCCAGTCGTTCTCGGCGTTCGGGGCGGACGACCGGCTGGACGGGCTGGCGAGCCTGACCCTGGGGGGTGTCCGCCAGCCGATCCGGGACGGCGCCGGGGCGGAAATCCCCAACACCGAGGACGAATTGCGGAACGGTCTGGTCAAGCTCGGCTGGAACCCGGGGATCGCCACCCGGCTGGAAGCCTCCTTCCAGCGGTTCGCCAGCGACGGGACCGAACCCACCAACGCCAACGCGCTGACCGGGAGCCTGGTGCTCCGGGACACCCGCTGGGACGGATTCCGCGTCCGCTTCGAGACCCGCTCCCTCGATTCGGAGCTTCTGGATCTGAATCTGACCGCGTACCGGAACGCGCTGCGGACCAACGAGGACATGCTCGCCGAATACCGGGCGGACGTCACCGACTTCGAGACGCTCGGCTTCGAAGCGCACAACACCGCCCGCTTCCGGGTGGGCGATGCGGCGCGCCTCCGGCTCGGAACCGGGATCGAGGCGTACCGGGACCGGCAGACCGGAACCCGGAACGGCGCGCCGCGGCTCCAGTTCCCCGACGCCACCTTCGCCTACGCGGCCGGCTGGGTGTACGGGCAGGCGGAAATTCGCGAGCGTTTCGACCTGAGCCTGAGCCTCCGGCGCGACGCGGTCCGCCTTCGCTCGGAGCGGTTCGCTCCCCGGGACGAGAGCCGCGTTTCGCCGCAGGCCTCCGCCGGAGTCCGGTTCGGCGATGCGGCGTATGCGTGGGTGGCCGCCTCCCGCGCCTTCCGGGTCCCCAGCCTGAACGAGCTCTACGCCGACGGCGTGCACTTCCAGATCCCGATCACCTCGTCGGTGCATGTGGTCAACCTGCTCCAGCCCTCTCCGGACCTGCCCGCCGAACGCGGCGCGACCTGGGAAGCCGGGCTGCGCGGCGGCTGGAATTCCTTTTTCGGGGAGGCCACCTGCTTCCGCTCCCAGGTGTCCGGCTATGTGGACCAGGTGGTGCGGTTCACCGACTCGGCGCTCCCGCCCCTCTTCCGTCCGGGGGACGAAGTCTCGATCCTTTACGGCTCCACCCGAAATCGGTCGGTGGACGCCCGGCTCCGGGGCTGCGAAGCGACGGCCCAGGTGGATCGCCCCGCCTTCCGGGCGCGGGTGAGCGGTTCGCTTCTGGACACCGAAGAGCGCGAGTCCGAAGTGGCGCTGGCGAGCGCGCCGGCCAACGCCTTGCACGTGACGCTCTCCGGGAAAATCCCCGCGCTCGCGCTGGAAATCGGCGGCCGGGCCAGCCTGGCGGCGGAGCGGAGCGAGGTTCCGGACCAGGTCGAGCCGACCGCCGGATACCGGGTGTTCGATGTGTTCGCCCGCTTCCGCCCGGACAGCGGACCGCTGGGTGGAACCGACTGGACGCTCGCGCTCAACAACGTCACCGACGCCTTCTTCGCCATCCACCCGGCGGTGGTTCCGCAGCCGGGCCGCAGCCTCCGGATTTCCGCCGCCTGGCGGCTGGGCTTCCCCCGCTAGAAGAACAGCATCCGGTCCAGCGCCCGGTCCAGCGCCAGAATCAAAAACAGCGCCGGGATGTACCGGATGGACGAAAGCAGCACCCTCCGGGCGTCGGCGTTGTCCCGGGTGCGGTGGAAGACGAGCGCCGAACGGACGAACTGGACGCCCAGCAGCGTCGCGCCGGCCGCATAGAGCCAGCCGGCGAGCGTCAGCGCGACCGGAGTCAGGCTCAGGAGCAGGAGCAACGCGGAAAAGAACAGCGTCTGGCGCGCGGTCGAACGTCCGGAGGGGTCCACCAGCGGAAGCATCACGAAGCCGCCTTCCCGATAGTCGTCCCGGTACATCCAGGCGAGCGGCAGGAAATGGGGCATCTGCCAGGCGACCAGGATCGAGAACGCGGCGATCCCCCCCCAGCCCACCGAGCCGGTGGCGGCGGTCCAGCCGCAGAGCGCCGGAAGCGCGCCGGGGACCGCGCCGACCAGCGTGTTCCAGTGCGAACGGCGCTTGAGCGGGGTGTACACAAGCAGATACAGGAGCAGGGTGAGCAGCACCAGCCCGCCGGTCAGCAGGTTGACCCATAGGGACAGGAGGGCGACCCCCGCTGCCGACAGCGCGATCCCGATGGCGCACGCGGCGGACGGCGCGAGGCGCTTCGAGGGCAGCGGGCGCCCCCGGGTGCGGCGCATCCGGGCGTCGAGGTCCCGCTCCATCCAGTGGTTCAGCGCCCCGGCGCCGCCGCTCCCCAGCGTGACCCCGGCCAGCAGAAGCAGGAGCTGCGTCAGATCGAAGGCGACCGGCGCCAGCAGGAACCCGGCGGCCCCCGAGAGCGCGACCATCAGGGTGATCTCCAGCTTGGCGAGCTCCCGAAGGGACTGGATCATGACTGGAAGCGCCGGGCGGCCAGGGCGGCCCGCGCCGCGGTCGCCATCAGGACCGCCCCCACCACCGCGTGCGAGGTGTTCGTCGCCACCTGGAGGCGGCTCGGCAGCAGCATCCCCGCGTCATCCAGCGTGACCAGGTACGCGACCAGACCCAGGAGCAGCTGGACGCCGACCAGGACCACGAGGAGCCGCGCCGCCGGCCGCACGACGGGGACGCCGGACGGAACCCGCCGGAAGAGGAGCAGAACCGCGACCGCCACCGCCGCCGCCCAGCCGATGTGGAGGCCGGCCAGCACCGGATGGATCCCGGTTCCCGGGTGGCGCAAGAGGGCGCCGAGCAGGATCTGCAGGTAGATCGCGCCGCAGGCCGCGAGCGCAAGCCGGAAAACCGCCGGAGATAGCGTGGCGCGCGGTTCGAGCCATGCCCGGGACGTGAAAAGCGCCATGCCGGCGATCAGGGCGAGGAAGAGTTGCGCCACCGAGGCGTGCACGACCGCAAGGTCGAGCGAAAGCCAGATCACCCGCAGCCCGCCCAAAAGACCCTGGAACGAGACGAGGATGACCGCGCCGACGCCCAGTCGCCGCAGCCAGCGCCGCGGTTCGGCGACCCAGGTCCAGACGGCGAGCGCCACCGTGAGCATCCCGACCAGCAGTCCCAGCAGCCGGTGGCCGTGCTCGGCGAGCAGCGGCGTCACCCGCCACCAGCCCGGCCAGGGGTTCAGGAGATCCCAGGAAGAGTAGGAGGAAGGCCAGTCGGGAACCGCCAGGCCGGCGTTGATGCTGGTGACGAAGGCGCCCCAGCCCATCAGCAGCAGGGTCATGCAGCCGGTGAGCACGGTGAAGCGACGCCGCCAGCGCATGTCCTTCATGGACGGAACGGTAGCCGCCGCCGCCAGAGGCGGAAGAGGTTGCGGTGGCCGGCGAGCACCGAACCCAGCCGGAAATAGCGGCTGGTTCCGGCGAGGCGCGGGCGGTGGCTGACCTCGACTTCGGCGAAGCGGACGCCCCGGTCGCCCAGCGAGGCCAGGAATTCGACCACCGCGGTGCCGTCGTCGAAGCTCATCGCGGACTCCAGCGCGAGATCGCGGCGGAAGAGCCGGAAGTCGCAGTCCCAGTCGCGGAGCGGCGGCAGCCCGAACGCCCGCGCCACCAGCCGGTGGAAGCGGGGGCCGAGCATCCGGCGCGCCAGCCCGTCGGCCCGGCGGCGGCGAAATCCGTTCACGAACCCGATCTCCGGAGTCCAGGCGGCGAGGAATGCGGTGATTTCGAGCGGGTCGAACTGGCCGTCCCCGTCGGTGTAGACGACGAGCGGCATGGTCGCGTTCCGGAACAGGTCGCGGAGCGTCGCGCCGTAGCCCCGGTTCCGCTCGTGGCGGAGCGTCCGCAGCTCGGGAATCTCCGCCGAAAGCGCCTTGAGAACCGCCCCAGTGCGGTCGGCGCTCCCGTCATCCAGCGCCAGAATCTCGAACCGGCGTCCCGATGCGACGAGCGCCCGCCGGGCCCGGCGCGCCACCCAGCCGATACTCGCCGCGTCGTGGTAGGCGGGGAAGCAGGCGCTCACCCCCGCCAAATTTTCGTCGCGCGCCGCAACCACTCCGTTCCTTCCGGGAGAATACCGCCCCACCTTGGAACGCCTCGCCCTCCACCGCTTCGCCTCGCCCTGGCTGCGGAACCAGCATCTCGCCCGCTACCGCTTCGCCGCGGCGCGGGCGCGCGGAAAACGGGTGCTGGACCTCGCCTGCGGCGCCGGGTACGGCTCCGGGCTGCTCCGGGACGCCGGCGCCCGGTCGGTGGTCTCTGGCGACCGGGATGTCCACGCCTTCGCCGAGGCGCGGGCGCCCGGCTCCGGCGCCGGAACGCTCCTCGGGACGGTCGCCGACGCCGCCCGGCTTCCGTTCGCGGACGGCGCCTTCGATCTCTATGTCTCGTTCGAGACCATCGAGCACGTGGAGGACGACCGGGCGGTGATCCGGGAGGCGCGCCGGGTGCTGGCCCCCGGCGGCTTGCTGCTCTGCTCCACCCCGGAGCGGGAGGTCATCAGCCCCGGAAGGACGCTTCGGGACAAGCCGGACAACCCCTGGCACGTCCGGGAGTACGCCCGGGAGGAGTTCGCGGCGCTCCTCCGGACCGGCTTCCGGAAGATCCGGTGGTTCGGCCAGACCCGCTGGCCGCCGGCGCTCCTGGCCCCGGCGCAGCGGCTCGGCGCGTTCTCGCCCTTCGCCGGACGGACATTCCACCGGCTGCTGAACATCCTCCGACTGCCGATGGAGCGCGAGGCGCGCCATGCGCCGTATGCGCTTTCGGCGGACGACGCCGCCGCGCCCGAGGCGCTGCTCGCGGTCTGCGAGCGCGACTAGCGCGGAACGACGGTCGCCGATTCGATCGCGACCGGCTCCACCGGGACGTCGTTGTGGCCCGCCCGACTCGCCACCGGCGAAGCCTCGATCCGGTCCACCACGTCCATCCCGGCGATCACCCGTCCGAAGACCGCGTACCCCCAGCCGCGCTGGGTGGGCGCCGTGTAGTCCAGAACCGCGTTGTCCACCGTGTTGATGAAGAACTGGGAGCTGGCGCTGTGCGGATCCGGGGTGCGGGCCATCGAGAGCCAGCCGCGCCCGTTGCGGAGGCCGTTGTCCGCCTCGTTCCGGATCGGGTCGCGGGTCTCCTTTTCCTGCATGTCGGCGGTGAACCCGCCGCCCTGGATCACGAAATCGCGCACCACCCGGTGGAAGATGGTGCCGTCGTAGAAGCCGTCCTCGACGTAGCCCAGGAAGTTCTCGACGGTGATCGGCGCCTGCTCCGGGTAGAGCGCGATCCGGATTTCGCCCAGGGTGGTCCGCATGGAGACCATCGGGCCCTGCGGCTCGACCGGATCGGGAGTTTCGGCGGGTTCGGGAGTGGGGGTCACGGGCGGAAGCTCCTCGACGGGAATGACGGCGCTGCCTCCGGTCTCGCTCCCGCCTCCCCCGCAGCCTGCGAGGGCGACCGCGAGGAGCGCGGAAGGAAGCGGGGAAAACGGGTTGCGGAGCATGGTGTTCTCAGGAGGCCCGGGCGAGCGCCGCCGGGGTCTCCAGGGTCAAAAGCCACCGCTTCAGGTCCAGGCCGCCCCCGTAGCCGGTGAGCCGGCCGGCGCTCCCCACCACCCGGTGGCAGGGAATCACGAACGGGAGCGGATTCGCCCCGTTGGCGGCGCCCACCGCCCGGCTGGCGCGGGGACGGCCGACGGCGGCGGCGATCTCCCCGTAGCTGCGGGTCGCGCCCCAGGGGATGCGCCGCACCTCGTCAAGAACCGCCCGCTGGAACGGCGTTCCGGTGCGGTGGAGCGGGAGATCGAAATCGACGCGGCGGCCGGCGAGGAACTCGGCGAGCTGCCGGGCGGCGCGATCCGCCGCGCCCCCGGGGGACGCCGGCCCGGTGATCGCCGCGTTCCGGGCGACCCAGGCCGCCGATACGCGCGAACGGCGGGCGCCGCAGAACAGCGCCGCCAGCAGCCCTTCGGGCGTGGTCAGCAGCTCCAAGTCGCCGACGGCCGGGATTCCGGTGCGGAAAAGGAAGCTCTGGCAGGGGATGGGAGGCGACATCGACGTGGATCGTACTACGGAACGGACGGTTTACCCTCCCCGCCCGATGCAGCCGATTCGCGCGGTCGTTTTCGACTGGGACGGAACCCTGGTGGACAGCTTCGCCGCCACCCGCCACGCCTCGATGGCGGTCTTCCGGCATTTCGGCGTCCGCATGGACGAGGCGCGCTACCAGGCGACCTACCAGCCGGACTGGCACGCCACCTACCGGGAAGTCGGCATCCCCGAAAGTCGCTGGGGGGAGGCGAACGCCATCTGGCAGACCTGCTACCGGGAGCGGCTCGCCGAAGTGCGCCTCTTCCCGGGCGTCCGGGAGGTTCTTGCGGACCTGGCGGCGGCGGGCATCCGGCTCGGGGTGGTCACTAGCGCCGAACGCGCCCGCCTGCTCGCCGAGATCGAACGCTTCCGGCTCCAGAATTCCTTCGGGGCGCTGGTGGCCTTCGAGGACGCCGGGCGGCAGAAACCGCACCCGGACGGGCTGCGGCGCGCCCTGGGGGAGCTCGGCGTCCCGGCGGACCGGGCGCTCCACGTGGGGGACCGCCCCGAGGACGTGCAGATGGGCAAACGGGCCGGGGCGCGGACGGCCGGGATACCGAGCGCCTACGGCAGGCGGTCGCTGCTGATCGACGCCAAGCCGGACCTGATGATGAGCGAAGCCCGGCTGGTCGGGGACGCCCTCAGTGTTCCCAGAACGGCGCGACCGTGACCTGGGCCGCCAGCGGAACCCGCAGCTCGGCGGCCGCCTCCATCTCGCGCCGCACCGTCTCGCCGATCTCCGCGGCCTCGCCCTCGTCCGCCTCCACCAGCAGCTCGTCGTGAATCTGGAGCAGCAGCCGGGCGCTGGTCTCCCGGAGGGTCCGGTCCACCCGGATCATCGCAAACTTGATCAGGTCGGCGGCGGTTCCCTGGATGGGCGCGTTCACCGCCATCCGCTCGGCGGCGAGGCGACGCTGGCGGTGCTGGACGCCGATGTCGGGGATGTGGCGCTGGCGCCCGAAGAGCGTCTCCACCCGGCCGGTCTTCCGGGCGTCCTCGAGGATGCGCCCGATGAGCTCCCGGACTCCGGCGTAGCGCTCGAACCATGCCTCGATGAAGGCGGCGGCTTCCCCGGTCGAAACGCCGATCTCGCGCCCCAGGGTGAACGCGGTCTTGCCGTAGATGATGGAGAAATTGATGATCTTGGCGCGCCGCCGGGCCTCCGCCGCCGGCAGGCCGAGTTCGCCGAAGACCGTCTCGGCGGTGCGGGCGTGGATGTCCTCGCCGCGCTGGAACGCTTCGATCAGCCCCGGGTCCTCGCTCATGTGGGCGAGCGCCCGGAGCTCGATCTGGGAGTAGTCGGCGGCGATCAGCCGCCTCCCCGGCGGCGCGACGAACGCCCGACGCACCCGGCGGCCGAGTTCGGTGCGGATGGGGATGTTCTGCAGGTTCGGGTCCGAGCTGGAAAGCCGCCCGGTGGCGGCCCCGGTCTGGTGGAGCCGCGTATGCAGGCGTCCGGTCGGCGGCGCAATCAGGTCCGGGAGCGGGTCGACATAGGTGTTCTTCAGCTTGGCGAGCTCCCGGTATTCGAGAACCAGCCGGGGAACTTCGTGCTCGAGGGCGAGCTGCTCCAGCACCTCGGCCCGGGTCGAGGCTTGCCGGAGCCGCTGGGTCTTCTTGCCCGGAGTCAGCATCAGCTTGTCGAAGAGCACCTGCGCCAGCTGCTTCGGACTCTGGAGATCGAACGGCCCGCCGGAAAGCTCGTGGATGCGCCGGGTGAGCGTCTCGATCCGCTCGCCGAGCTCCTGGCCGAGCGCTTTGAGCGGCGCCGGATCGAGGGCGACGCCGGCCTCCTCCATCCGCGCCAGCACCGGAACCAGCGGCATCTCCATCTCGGCGAAGATGGCCTGGAGCCGCGGCCCCTGGGCGGCGAGACGGCTTTCCAGCTCCCGGGCGAGGCGGTGCTGCCAGGCCGCATGGATCGCAAGAACCGGATGCGAAGTCGGCGCGGCGAACAGCCCCGGTTGCGCGTCCTCCTCCGGGATCCCGAGCCCGGTGCAGTCCCGCAGCACGGCCGGGAAGTCCTTGGCGCGGCGGGTGGTCTCCAGCAGCCAGATGGCGACTTCGCTGTCGTGAACCACCCGGGGCGCCGGAACCCCCTGCTGGATCAGCCAGCGGACGAACCCCTGCGCCCCGTGGCCCAGGATCGCGAGCCGTTCGAGGCCGGCGGCGAGCACCGGGAGGAGCGCATCCTGCCCCACCCGGTCCAGCTCCACCAGCATCGCCTCGTCGGCCGACCGGGCGAGTCCCAGGGCGCGCAGGCGCGGCGGGCGCCGATCCTCCGGCGCGGCGAAATCGGCGTGGACCGCAAGCGGCGCCGACCCTCCGGCGAGCAGCCGCTCGACGTCTTCCGCCGTTTGCGCTTCGGTGACCGCCGGAAGCGCCTCCGGGTCCCGGCGGGGCGCCAGATCGCGGGCGTGGGTGCGAAGGTCCAGCGACTCGAACAGCTCGCGGGCCGCCTCCCGGTCGATCTCCGCAACCGCGAGATCGGCGAGCGCGGGAACGCCGCCCACGTCGAGGCGCAGCGTCGCCAGATCGCGGGAGAGGCGGGCGGTCGCCGCGTGCTCGGCGAGCAGCTTCACGATCCGCGGGCGGGCGACTTCCGCCGCCCGGGCGAGCACCCCTTCGAGATCGCCCAGGGCGTCCAGCAGGTTGACGGCGGTCTTGGGACCCACCCCGGGCACTCCGGGGATGTTGTCGGAGCTGTCGCCGATCAGCCCCAGGTAGTCCGGCACCTGTTCCGGAGCGATTCCGAGCTTGGCGCGCACCCCGGCGGCGTCCAGCCGGGACACCGCCCCGGTCCGTTCGGTCCGGCTCGGACTCAGGACGGTGATCCCCTCCCCCACCACCTGGAGGAGATCCTTGTCGCCGGAGACGACGAGCACCCGGTAGCCGGCGTCCCGTCCCCGGACGCCGAGCGATCCGATGACATCGTCGGCTTCCACCTCCGGGACCTCGACCGGAAGGACGCCGAGCGCGCGGGCGACGTCGCGGGCCAGCGGCATCTGGGGCGCCAGCGCCTCCGGCGTCTTCGGGCGCTGCGCCTTGTATTCGGGGAACATCGCGTCCCGGAAGGTCGGCCCCGGCGCGTCGAACACCGCCGCCGCCGCGGTCGGCGCCTCCTCCCGGAGCAGCATCTTGAGGATGTTCGTGAACCCGTGGAGCGCGCCGTTCGGCCGGCCGTCCCTCGCGGTGAGGGGCGGCATGGCGTAGAACGAGCGGAACAGCAGGTTGTTGCCGTCCACCAGCAGCAGGGTGTCCTTCGGCGCCATCGGAAGGCGTCAAGTGTAGGGGCTGCCGCCCTGCTGCTCCTCGCCGGATGCCAGCCGGCGGCATGGGAGGAGTCCCACGAATTCCGACTCGACGGATCGGGAGAGACGACGTTTCTGGTCGGAACCGGCGTCCTGCCGCCCGAGGAGCTGCGGCGGCGGCTCATCGGAGACGGGGTGGAGCTGGAGACATTCCAGGAGCACGAGGGATTCACCGAGGCGCGGGTGCGGTTCGCTTCGCCGGAGGCGCTCTGCCGGACGCCGCTGCTGGATCGGGAGTGCGCCCATCGGACGGACGATGAGGACGGGACGCGCCGCTTGCGGATGGCGATTCCCCCGGGGGGCGTTCCGCCGGGGGAGGGCGCGGCGGAGATCACGCTGCGTCCCGCCGGCCGCATCCTGGAACACGACAGCCAGGAAGCGGCGCTCCGGCGCGGCAACCGGCTGGTCTGGAGCGGGCGAATCGCCGAACTTCGGGAGGGGGGCCTGCGTCTGGAAATGACCACCGAGTCCCGTTCGGTGCTCGCCATCACCATCGGCGCCTTCCTCCGCGCCGCGCTGATCGCCGCCGGCCTGGTCGGATGCGGAATCGCCGCGCTGGTGCTGGTCGGCCGACGGCGCATCCGCCGCGATCCGGAACGCTGGGCGCCTCCCGATCCGGGATAATGCGGGGGGGGCAACCGGGAGGGAGAACGCGCATGACCAGAGGAAAACCGGAGAACGGCGGCGCCGTCACCGGCTACGAAGCCGAGCTGTGGGCGATGGCCGACGCGCTGCGCGGTTCGATGGACGCCGCCGAATACAAGCACGCGGTGCTCGGGCTGATCTTTCTCAAGTACGTCTCCGACGCATTCGAGGAGCGCCATGCGGAGGTGCGGCGCGAGTGGGGCGATGAGGCCGCCGAGGACCGCGACGAATACCAGGCCGAAAACATCTTCTGGGTTCCGCCGGAGGCGCGCTGGGATCGGCTCAAGGCGCGGGCGCGGCAGCCGACCATCGGGCGGAGCGTGGACGATGCGATGACCGCCATCGAGCGCGAGAACCCCGCCATCCAGAACGTGCTCCCCAGGGACTACGCCCGCCCGGCGCTCGACAAGGAGCGGCTCGGCCAGCTCGTCGATCTGGTCAGCAACATCCGGGTGGGCGACGCCGAATCCCGCTCGAAGGATGTTCTGGGGCGGGTGTACGAATACTTCCTGTCGCAGTTTGCGAGCGCCGAGGGCAAGAAGGGCGGCGAGTTCTACACCCCCCGCTGCGTGGTCAAGCTGCTGGTCGCGATGCTGGAGCCGTGGCGCGGCAGGGTCTACGACCCCTGCTGCGGGTCGGCGGGGATGTTCGTGCAGTCGGTGGAATTCATCCAGGCGCACGCCACCGGGAACGGCAACGGCGGCCGGGCGCGCGCCGACATTTCCGTATGGGGGCAGGAATCCAACTACACGACCTGGCGGCTGGCGCGGATGAATCTGGCGATCCGCGGCATCGAGGGCCAAATCGCCCAGGGCGACAGCTTCCACGACGACCGCCACCCGGACATGCGCGCCGACTATGTGCTCGCCAATCCGCCGTTCAACGTCAAGGACTGGGGCGGCGACCGGATTCAGGACGACAAGCGCTGGAAGTACGGAACGCCGCCGACCCGCAACGCCAACTTCGCCTGGATCCAGCACATCGTCCACCATCTGAAGCCGCGGGGCGTCGCGGGGATCGTGCTGGCGAACGGCTCGATGTCCTCGTCGCAGTCGGGCGAGGGCGCGATTCGCAAGGCGCTGCTCGAGGCGGACCTGGTGGATTGCATGGTGGCGCTGCCCGGCCAGCTCTTCTATTCGACCCAGATTCCGGCCTGCCTGTGGTTCCTCGCCCGCAACCGGAGCGACAAGCGATTCCGCGACCGGCGCGGCGAAACGCTGTTCATCGACGCCCGCAAGCTCGGGCGGATGGTCGACCGGACCCACCGCGAGCTGACCGACGAGGACGTCGCCCGCATCGCGGACGTCTACCACGCCTGGCGGGGCGGCAAGGGCGCGGGCGAATACGCCGACGAACCCGGTTTCTGCCGGAGCGCACCGCTGGAGGAGATTCGCAAGCACGGGCACGTGCTGACTCCCGGACGCTATGTCGGCGCGCCCCCGCCGGAGGGCGACGGCGAGCCGTTTGAGGAGAAGATGCGGCGGCTGGTCGCCGAGTTGCGCCAGCAGCAGACCGAGGGCGCCCGGCTGGACGCGGCGATCCGGAGGAATCTGGCCGCGCTCGGCTTCGGAAAAAGCAGCGCATGAACTATGGACACCACCTTCCTGCGTCGCTGCCTCGACACCCTGGAGCGTTCCTTTGGGGAAATCGGCGACCATCGCCCAGAGGATGGTTTTCTTTACGACGTCCATCGCGCCGCCTGCGTGAAGAAGTTCGAGTTGGTGCTGGAGCAGAGCGGCAAGCTGTTGCGGAAGCGGCTCGCCGCGTTTTTCGCCACCAACCGGCAGGCCGACCGCCTCCCGTTCAAGGATTTGTTCCGCCACGCCGCCCGCCACGGACTGATGGAAGCCGAGGCGGTGGAACGCTGGCTTCGCTACCGCGACAACCGCAGTGACATCACGCACGACTACGGGGAAGGCTTCGCCGAAGGGACGCTCGGACTGCTGCCCGGCTTCATCGCCGACGCGAAGGCGCTGGCCGACATGATCGAGGCCGCCCCCGATGGCTGATCCGATGGCTGACCGGCTGCATCTCAAGCCGAAGCACCGCGAAATACTGGTGGCGCTCTTGCGGGAGCATCTGCCCGGCGTGGAAGTGTGGGTCTACGGCAGTCGCATCAACGGGCGGAGCCATGACGGCAGCGATCTTGACCTCGTGCTGCGCGGCCCGAATCTCGAGGAAATTCCGGGCGGTCAGGTCGGGGACTTCGAGGAGGCGGTGCGGGAATCGCATATCCCCTTCCTGGTCGAAGCCCGCGACTGGGCCCGCCTTCCGAAGTGGTTCCACCCGGAAATCGAACGCGACTATGTGGTTCTGCTCCCGCTCGACAATGTTCCGCAAAAATCCTGGGGACTCGCCAAGGACGCGGCTCCTTGGCAACCAGCAGCGATGAGAGAATTGGTCAACATCGTGCGCGGACGTTCCTATCGGAGCTCCGAGCTAAAGGACAATTCCGAAACAGCTCTGGTGACCCTGAAATCCTTCCATCGTGGTGGAGGCTATCGCTCCGACGGAATCAAGCCTTATGTCGGTCCGTACAATTCCGAACAGATCATCAATCCCGGGGAAATCGTCATATCGCAAACTGACATCACCCAAAATGGCGACGTGATCGGACGCCCTGCGATTGTGCCCGAGCACTCAACCTACAAGAATCTGGTGGCGTCCCTGGATGCTGCGATTGTCAGGAATGCAGCCAGAGATCGTCTCGATTACAGATTCTTGTATTACCGCCTCCTCGCCAAGGATTACGTCCATCACATCGGGTCGCGCTCAACCGGCACAACCGTTCTCCACTTGTCCAAGGACGCGCTGCCTTCGTTCCGATTCCAGCTTCCACCTCTTCCCGAACAGCGCGGCATTGCCCGCATTCTCGGCGCACTGGACGACAAGATCGAAGTGAACCGCCGGATGAACCGGACGCTGGAGGCGATGGCGCAAGCCCTCTTCAAGGACTGGTTCGTCGATTTCGGTCCGGTCCGGGCGAAGATGGAAGGCCGCGCCCCCTATCTCCCGCCCGAAATTTGGAAGCTGTTTCCCGACCGCTTCGTCGATTCCGAACTCGGCGAAATCCCGGAAGGGTGGAAGGCAGGTCACGCGGAAGATGAGTTTGAAATCATCATGGGCCAATCCCCGCCCGGACACACTTACAACGATACTGGAGACGGCCTGCCCTTTTTCCAAGGATGCTCCGATTTCGGTTTCCGATATCCGGAAAACCGCAAATTCTGCACAGCCCCGAACCGAGTAGCCCGATCCTGGGACACGCTTGTCAGCGTCCGTGCACCCGTCGGCGCCATCAACATGGCGAAAGAAAAGTGCTGTATTGGTCGAGGAGTTTCCGCGCTACGATCCAAATCCGGTGCGTCATCGTACGGATACTACGCGATTCAAAAACTACAGATACACATGCGCGAATATGAACATACTGGCACGGTATTCGGAGCAATCCAGCGCAAGCAGCTTGCCCATCTGCCGCTGTCGTTACCACCATCGGAAGTTGTTGAAAAGTTTGAACGTATTGTCCATCCGAAAGATCAGATGATACGACTTCGCACTTCTGAATCTGTTACCCTGACTGCGCTCCGGGACGCGCTGCTGCCGAAGCTGATTTCGGGGGCGATCCGGATTCGGGACGCCGAAACGTTTCTGGAGGCCGTGGCGTGACCCGCGACGAGGAGATTCGACGGCAACTGTGTCTGGGCGAGCACCTGTGGTTCGACCGGCAGATTGTGCCCGGGACCGGATTCGAGACGCTCAGCGAGCGCTTGTGGGAACCGCTTCTCAGCGTGTCCGGCGCGGCCGATCCCCGGAAGGGGTTGCAGAATCTGCGTCTGCTGGCGCCGGACGAAATGGGGGTGATCCGGGCCACCGTCGCCGGAGTGCTCCTTTGCGCCCGCTCTCCGCAGGAATGGCTGCCGCAAGCCGTCGTCATGGCGACGCACTATCGCGGAAAGGATCGCGCTTCGGGCCAGTTGGACGCCCGGGAGATCACCGGGCCACTACCCGATCAGGCAGCCGAAGCGGTGCATTTCGTCAACCGGAACATGCAGGTCGCCGCTCGCAAGACTCCGCAACGCGAGGACATGCCGCAATATGGCGCCGCTGCGGTGTTCGAGGCGGTGGTGAACGCGATCGCCCATCGGGACTACACCATGTTCTCCCGACGGATCCGGCTCTCCATGTTCCGGGATCGCCTCGAAATCGACTCGCCCGGTTCGCTTCCCAATGGAATGACCCTGGAAGGCATGGCGGAAAGCCAGTCGACCCGCAACGAAGTGATCGCCTCCGTGTTCGGGAGAATCCCGGTTGGCGATCTTCCCGGGTCGGAGCACCGCGGGCACCTGATGGAACGGCGGGGGGACGGCGTTTCGATCATCCACCGGGAGACGGTGAAGCATGCGGGCGCTCCGCCGGAGTACAGGATCGTCGACGAATCCAACCTCGTCCTGCGCATCCCCGCCGCCAATCTCGAATTGGCGCCCGCCGAGGCAACGGTAACCGTGCGATCCGGGGGAACGCCGCTGCCTGGGGTCGACGTTCTGGCGCTGTTCCCGAACCATACCTGGAGGCGGGCGACCACCGACGAGGCGGGCGAAGCGTTTCTCGATCTGTACACTACGAACCTTCCCATGACCGTGTACGCCGCTGCGCCCGGATATGCGGCGGGACTGAAACGGGAATGGAAACCGCACGAAGGGGGACTGTCGCTGGAACTCGAGCCGCTCCCGGACGGAGGATCGGCACTGTTCCCCCAATCCACCGGGCGCCTTCCGGGGCTTCAAGGGCGGCTGAATCCGGTGCGCGACCCGTCCGACCGGACGTATCTGTACGCGGACAATATCGCCATCGAGGAGGGACGCCAGCAACCCGTGCCCTTCCGACTGGGCAAGGCGATGCGGCTCACGGACGCGCACGGCGCCGAATTGTCGGTCGTCATCGTGGACATCGCCGGACGCGCCGCGCTGGTCAAGTACCAGGCGTTCAAGCCCTGAGCCACTCGTGACGATGCATTCGAGTGGCATAATGCGCATTCCAGCCAAGGTGACAATCCCGTGACCGACGCGACCCTCACGCAGAGCGAGGCTGACCGGCTTCTGGAAATGGAAAAACGTTGGGCCGAAGGCGCCGTGCAAAACTATCCGGCTTTCGGCGGGAGAATCACAGCGCCCTTGGTGTCCCTGGACGGGCGCGAGCGGTTTTTTCTCGATCTGAGACGGGCAAGGATCAACATCCGCAAGGAAACGTACCAAAATCGCGCACGACAGACCGTAATTCTGGCGCGACTCGACATCGGCGGCGCGCCGCATCGCAACCCGGATGGCAAGGAAGTCGAATCTCCCCATCTGCACCTTTACCAGGAAGGCTATGGCGACAAGTGGGCGTTTCCACTTCCATCCGGGCGATTTCCGAATCTCGGCGATTCGTGGCTGACGCTCACGGATTTCATGCGATTTTGCAACATCGTCGAACCTCCAAGGATCAACAAGAGTCTATTCACATGATTCAAGAGATAGAGAATCTGGTGGATCGATATTCCGCATGGTTGAAAAACAAGACTCATCTCCGGAAAATTGGAGACTGCGTAGAAATCACGACTCCGTACCTGGACCACCACAACGATTATTTTCAAATTTACGCCAAGCGCACCAAGACTGGTTTTCTGCTTACCGATGACGGATACGTCCTTGATGATTTGGAAATGTCGGGGTGCAAAATGGAAACGCCGAGACGCAAGGCCATTCTGCAAATGACGCTGAACGGGTTTGGAGTAAAAACCGAAGGGAAAACGATTCAGGTGGAGGCGTCCCCGGAAAATTTTCCCCTGCAGAAACATAATCTGATTCAGGCCATGCTTTCAATCCATGATTTGTTTCATATGGCTTCGTCTTCTGTTGTGAACCTGTTTCACGAAGACGTCACCGAATGGCTTGATCAATTTCAAATTCGTTATACGCCCAACGTCCAATTTACTGGAAAGAGCGGCTTTGCCCATCGGTTCGATTTTGTCATACCCAAGTCAAACACTCATCCCGAGCGTATCCTGCGTGTCATCAACCGGCCAAGTCGGGACGCGGCGCAAGCGATGGCCTTTTCCTGGCACGATACGAAAGAAAGGCGCTCTTCGGAGGCTCTTTCCTATGCCATTCTGAACAACCTCGAACAACCGATTCCAACGGGCGTCGTTCATGCCCTGCATAGCTATGAAGTGCGTTCGATTCCATGGTCGGAACGGGATCAGGCGCGCGACGAATTGGTCGCATGATGACACAGCCCGAGAAAAAGGCATCTGATGCGTATTGGCGGTCGCAACTGCGACGCCATTCTGGAGGCGCCCAGATGAAGAAATTCGGAGGGCGGGCGGCAGGTCCGGCAGCGCGTTCGGCGTGACAATCCACCGAACTCCATGAGCACAAAGGTTCCCATGCGCTCGCGCATCGCATTTGGTAGAGAGGGGATCCATCCCGGAATCGGTGGGAAGGCAGTCGTGGCGCCCGCGTCTCGCTGCGCCGTCGCCTGACGCCCTCCACCGGCATGGCCATCCGCATCACCGAGTCCGAAGTCGAGGCGCATGCGCTCCGGTGGCTGGATTCGCTCGGCTGGGCCGTCGCGCATGGGCCGGACATCGTGGGCGAAGGCGGCGAGCGGGCGGACTACCGCGAGACGGTTCTGGGACGGCGGCTCCGGGAGGCGCTGATCCGGCTCAACCCGGACCTTCCCGCTTCCGCGCTGGATGACGCCTTCCGCAAGCTGATCCAGCCGGAGGGCGCGACGCTCCCGGCACGAAACCGCACACTCCACCGGATGGTCGGGAACGGGGTAACGGTGGAGCATCGCATCGGCGATTTCCAGGCGGTGCGCGGCGCGCAGGTCCGTGTCCTCGACTTCGAAGAACCGGTCCGCAACGACTGGCTGGCGGTCAACCAGTTCACCGTCAAGGAGGGCGAACGAACGCGACGGGCGGACATCGTGCTGTTCGTGAACGGGTTGCCGCTCGGCGTCATCGAGCTCAAGAACCCGGCGGACGAGGGCGCGAAGGTCGAGGCGGCGTGGCGCCAGCTTCGCACCTACCAGGCCGAACTGCCGTCGCTCTTCCAGTACAACGCCGCGCTGGTCGTCTCCGACGGGTTGGAGGCGCGGATCGGCGCGCTGGCCGCCGGATTCGAGTGGTTCAAGCCGTGGCGCACGGTTTCGGGCGAGGCCCCGGCGGCGGCGGCGAGGCCGCAACTGTCGGTGATGCTCGAAGGCGCCTTCCAGCGGCGGCGCTTCCTTCGCCTGGTGCGCGACTTCATCGTGTTCGAGGATGACGGCGGCATGCTCGCCAAGAAGATGGCGGGCTACCACCAGTTCCATGCGGTGGAGAAGGCGGTCGCCGAAACCCTGCGGGCGACCGCGCTGCAACGGGCGGCGGAGGTCGCGGAATCGCCCATCCCCTACGGTCCTGCTCCCCGACGGGGCGGCGACCCCGGCGACCGGCGCATCGGCGTCATCTGGCACACCCAGGGATCGGGCAAGAGTCTGACCATGGCCTTCTACGCCGGACGCATCATCCGGGAGCTGGCGATGGAGAACCCGACCCTGGTGGTGCTCACCGACCGCAACGACCTGGACGACCAGCTCTTCGCCACCTTCTCCCGCTGCCGGGATCTGCTCGGGCAACCGCCGACGCAGGCGGCGAGCCGGGCCGATCTCCGGGCGCGGCTCGCCGTCCAGGCGGGTGGCGTGGTGTTCACCACCATCCAGAAGTTCCTGCCCGAGGAGAAGGGGGATCGGTTTCCGCAGTTGTCGGACCGGCGCAACATTGTGGTGATCGCCGACGAGGCGCATCGCAGCCAGTACGACTTCATCGACGGCTTCGCCCGCCACCTGCGCGACGCGCTGCCGGGCGCCGCGTTCATCGGCTTTACCGGCACTCCGATCGAACTCGAGGACGCGAACACCCGCGCCGTTTTCGGCGACTACATCAGCGTCTACGACATCCAGCGGGCGGTGGAGGACGGCGCGACGGTGCCGATCCACTACGAGAGCCGGCTCGCGCGGCTGGCACTCGACGAGAGCGAAAAGCCCACCATCGACGCCGCATTCGAGGAGGTCACCGAAGGCGAGGAGATCGACCGCAAGGAGCGAATGAAGACCCGCTGGGCGCAACTCGAGGCGATCGTCGGCGCGCCGAAGCGCATCGAACTCGTGGCGCAGGACATCCACGATCACTTCGGAAAACGCCTCGAGGCGATGCGCGGCAAGGCGATGGTCGTCTGCATGAGCCGGCGCATCTGCGTCGAGCTGTACCGCGCCCTGCTTCGACTGCGGCCGGAATGGGAGCACCCGGATGATGACAAGGGGCGGATCAAGGTGGTGATGACCGGGTCCGCCTCCGACCCGCCCGACTGGCAGTCCCACATCCGCAACAAGGCGCGGCGCGAGACGCTGGCCCGGCGGTTCCGGGATCCGGACGACGAATTCGCCATTGTGCTGGTGCGGGACATGTGGCTGACCGGCTTCGACGCGCCGAGCCTCCACACCATGTACATCGACAAGCCGATGCGCGGCCACGGGCTGATGCAGGCGATCGCACGGGTGAATCGGGTTTTCAGGGACAAGCCGGGCGGCCTGGTGGTGGACTATCTCGGCGTCGCGCACGAGCTCAAACAAGCGCTCGCCACCTACACGGAAAGCGGCGGGCGCGGCGACACCGTGCTGGATCAGTCGGAAGCGGTCGCGTTGATGCGCGAGAAGTTCGAGGTGTGCCGCGGCCTCTTCCACGGCTTTGATGCGGACCGGTGGACAGACCGCCTGGAGATGCTGGCGGCGGCGCAGGAGCACATCCTCGCGCAGGAGAACGGCAAGGAACGCTGTCTCAAGGTGGTGCGGGAACTGTCCCAAGCCTTCGCGCTGGCCGTCCCGCACGATGAGGCCCTCCGCATCCGCGACCAGCTGGCGTTCTTTCAGGCGGTGCGGGCGGCGCTCGCCAAGCGCGAGAGCGGAACGCCACGCCCCGGACGCGAACTGGATCAGGCCGTCCGCCAGATCGTCTCCCGGGCGGTGACCCCGGAGGGCGTCCTCGACATCTTCGCCGCCGCCGGGCTGAAGAAGCCGGACATCTCGGTGCTGTCCGAGGAATTCCTGGCCGAAGTGCAGGGCATGCCCCGGCGCAATCTCGCCGTGGACCTGCTGCAGAAATTGCTGAAGGACGAACTGGCGGTCAAGCGACGCCGGAACGTCGTCCAGGCGCGCTCCTTCGCCGAAATGCTGGAAGCGACGCTCCAGCGCTATCGGAATCGCGCCATCGAAGCCGCGCAGGTGATCGAGGAGTTGATCCAACTGGCCCGCGACGTGCGCGAGGCGAACGCCCGCGGGGAAAAGCTGGGGCTTTCGGAGGATGAACTCGCGTTCTACGACGCGCTGGAGACCAACGACAGCGCCGTCCGGGTACTCGGAGACGAAACGCTCCGCGGCATCGCCCGGGAGCTGGTCGCGACCGTCCGGAGCAATGTCTCCATCGACTGGACGCTGCGGGAGGACGTCCGCGCCCACCTCCGGCGGCTCGTCAAGCGGGTTCTCCGAGAGCACGGCTACCCGCCCGACAAGCAGGAGAAGGCGACGCGAACCGTGCTCGAGCAAGCGGAGGCGCTGTCGTCATCCGCCTGGGAGGCGTGACGCCCAGAGCGGAAATCCTCCCGGTCAGCCGCCGCCCAGGAGCGCCGCGATCAGGCGTTCAAGGACCGGGCGCAGGAACGAGCCGACCACCAGCAGGGCGAATCCGGCAGCCACCGCCACTCCAACTCCCACCTCGAATTTGCGGCGATGCGCCTCCCGCTCCAGCATCGCCCTGTTCTGGGCGCGGATCTCCAGCACCACCTCCTTGAGATCGACGAGCTCTCCCCGCAAAGCGGCGCGTTCGGCCGCCGCCTCGCGAAACCCCTCCCGGACCTGCTGCCGCAAATCCCCGATGTCCCGGCGATTCACCTGAACCGCCTCCCGGAGACCGCCCATCTGCACATTGAGCCAATCGAGCCGGTCCAGCTCATTGGGCCGACCCGAACGATCCGGCCGATCCGGGCCGTCCCGGCACCCCGTCATCCGATCCCCTTTTGCATCGTGATCCTCAGTGTACAACGCGGCGACGGTCGCGTCGGTTGACTTCGTTGCGGGCGCACCCATGAGCGGTGACCTCCTTTGCTACGTATATACACGCACGGGAAGCGATTTTGTCGCGTCGCTTCTCCAAATTGTGGAAAACTCGGCGACGAAAGCGCTTGGCACGGGAATTGCTGCGGGCTCCTGGTACAGGAGACCAGCAACATGACCAAGTTGACTCGCAATCTCTTTTGCGGCGTTCTTGCCGCGGCGCTGCTCGCGGCGTGCGGCGAGAACCAGACGCCTGCTCCGGCTCCGGCCGTCGCTCCGACGCCCGCTCCGGCTCCGACGCCGGAGCCCGCCCCGGCGACGGAACCGGGCGACGATCCGTACCCGCCGCTGGCGGGACTTCGGGTGGCGCCCGGAAAGGTGGAGATCCGGCTGGCGCAGCTGGAGCTCACGCTCGAAGGCACGGAAAACGACGTGCCCGGAGACATGATCTGCTTCTCGCCCGGAGGCGACAGTGTCGAAATCCACACTTCGAAGTGGCAGCGGAGGGCGGCTGCGGGCGCGGCGTGGGCCGATATTCCGGATACCGACCAGCGGGGCGGTCTGTGCGCCTACAAGACGACCGAAGCCGGCGCCTACCGACTGGTCGTGGACATCACCCTGGACGGGTCCAGGAGGACGTACGCCAGCGAGAACAGCTTCACGGTCAGCGGGTAGGACCCGCCGAAGCGGCCGCGACCAGCACCTCGTCGGCCATCCCGACGAAGAGGCCGGAGTCCAGCGCGCCGGGAATCCCCAGGATCTCCCAGTGCAGCGCACCCGGATCCGAAATCGGGCCGAAGGCGGCGTTCAGGATCCAGTTTCCGTTGTCGGTCACGAAGGGGGTTCCCGGCTCGTCCTCGCGCCGGGCGACTTGCCGAGCGCCCAGCGCCTCCAGGGCGCGACGGACCGGGCGGGCGGCGAAGGGGACGACTTCGACCGGAACCGACATCCTTTCCCCCAGCCGCTCCGAGAGCTTTTCCGGCCCTGCCAGGATCGTGAAATGGCGGGCGGCGGCCGCCACCACCCGCTCCCGGACCAGGGCGCCCCCGTGCCCCTTGATGAGATCCCGCCGCCGGCCGTCCACCTCGTCGGCGCCGTCCACCGCGAAATCGATTCGATCCACTTCGTCCATCCCCGCCAGCGGAATGGCGAGCGATGCGGCGAGCGCGGCGGTGGCGCGGGAGGTCGGGACGCCGCGGATCGGCAACCCGCCGGCGGCGACTCGGCGACCCAGGGCGCGCACGAAGGCGCTGGCGGCGCGCCCGGTGCCCAGGCCGACGACCCAGCCCGGCTGGACGCGCTGAGCGGTGGCGGCGAAAATTTCCGGCTCGGGCACAACCGCCGAAGCGTACCAACCGACTGGTAGATTCCGAAGCGTGACGGAACCGCTCCGACTCCTTCCCCGGCCCCGGGAGCTTGCCCTCCAGTCGGGGGCGTTCCGACTCACGCCGACCACCCGGATCGCCGCCGGGCGCGCCGATGCGGGGACGGTCGACCACCTGATCCGGTGCTTCGAAGAGCGAACCGGCGTCCGGTGCGCCCCCGGCCCCGGCGCCATCCAGCTGGTGCGCGAACCCGAAGGGAATCCGGAGTCCTTCGCGATCCGGGTCGCTCCCGACGGCGTGCGCATCCGCGCTCCGGGGGGGGCCGGAATTCGCTACGGCGCCGAAACGCTGGCCCGGCTCGCCGAACCCGGCGGACGGATCCGGGGGGCGCGGATCCGGGACGCCCCGGCGCTGCGGCGGCGCGGCTTCCTGCTGGACATATCAAGGGGACGGGCGCCCCAGGTCGCCACCCTGCGCGCCCTCATCGAGTTGCTGACGCAGCTCCGGTACAACGAGCTGTATCTCTACACCGAACACACCTTCCGGTTCCGGCGGCATCCCGAAATCGGCAAGGAGGCCGGCGGGCTCTCCGCCCGGGACGTGCGCGAGCTGGACGCCTTCGCCCAGGAGCGCCACGTGGATCTGGTCCCCTGCCTCCAGACCTTCGGCCACATGCGGCGGATCCTCGAGCTGCCGCGCTATCGGCGGCTCGCCGAATCGGACCGGCTCTGGTCGGTCTCGCCGGAGAAACCGGCGACCTACCGGCTGCTCGAGGAGCTGCTCGAGGAGCACCTGCCCTGCTTTTCCTCCGAATTCGCCCACCTCAACTGCGACGAGCCGATCGACCTCGGCGAGGGGCGGTCGAAGCGCCGGGCGCAGCGCGAGGGGCTGGGCGCGGTATTCGCCGGCCATGTGAACCGGGTGGCGGCGATGGCGCGGCGGCTGGGGAAGCGCCCGATGATCTGGGCCGATGTGCTCGCCGACCATCCGGAGACGCTGGAACGACTTGACGAGGACATCACGCTCGCCGACTGGTGGTACGAGGCCGACCACGACTTCAACCGGGTCGCCCGGTTCCGGGACGCCGGGCGACGCTTCCTGAACGTCGCCGGGACGTCCTCCTGGACCAGCCTGTTTCCGCGCCTGCCCACCGCGCTCCCCAACATCGCCGGACATGCGCGGGCGGCGCGGCGGCACGGCGGGGACGGCTTCCTGCTGACCGACTGGGGAGACGGCGGGCACTACAACTTCCTTTCCGGGTCGCTCTACCCGCTGGCGTTCGGAGCGGAGGCGGCGTGGAACGGGGGCGAGCCGGACGAGGCGGCGGTCCGGGAGGCGTTCTCCGAGCTGGTGGCGGGAGACCCCTCCGGCTTCGCCGGCGCGTTCGCCAGCCGGCTGGGACGCCTCCACGAGGTCGGCTTTCCCCACTTCAACCATTCCCCGCTGAAGACGGTGTTCTTCGAGACCCGGCTCAAGACCCGAACCCGGATTCCCGACGAGGCGGTCCTCCGCCGGACGCGGGCCGGCCTGCGGGCGCTGGCCGACGAGGCCAAGCGCGAGGGATTGCCCGGCGGCGTGATCGGGGCGGAGTGGGGCTATGCGCTGGACGCCTCGCTGCTGGCCGCCGAGCGGGGGCTCGCCACCCTGAAGTACCGGGAAGGTTCGGGGGACGCCGCCGCGCTCCGCGACCTCGCCTTCCGCCAGCGCGCGCTGCGGCGCCGCTTCAAGGAGATCTGGCTGCGGACCAACCGACCCCAGGGCATCCAGACCGCGCTCGACCTGCACAAGGACGCGGCGAGCGCACTGGAACGAGCGGCCCGTCAGCTCTCCTGCTGATCGCTGCGGATGGAGCCGCGGAAGAAGCTGGGCGACTCCGGGGCGGCGGGAGGCGGTTCCTCTTCGGGAGCGGCCTCCGGTTCCGGAGCGGGGGGCTCCTCCTCGACGGGGGCGGCGGGTTCGGGCGGAGGGGGCGGTGAAGGCGACGGCGCTTCGTCCCCGCCAAACCGGGAGGGACGCGCGAAACTGCGGAACGCCCGGTCGTACCGGGCCGCCAGCGCCTTCCAGTCGTTTTTGGCCATCAAGTGGCTCCGGCCCGCCTCGCCCAGCCGCTGGAACAGCTCGGGCTCGCGCAGTCCCAGTTCGAGGATGAGCTCCAGCTCGGTGTAGTCCCGGTAGTAGAGGCCGCCGTTCGATTCCTGGCACTCCGCCACCAGGTTCCCGGCGGAGGCGTGCGCCAGGATCGGAACCCCCAGCGAGAAGGGCGCCGCCGTCGCCTGGACGCTCGTCAGACGCTCCGGCATCACCACCATGAAGGCGCCGGCGATGGCGTCGAGGCGCTCCTGTTCGTCCCGGGGGACGACGAAGCGCGTGTCGGGACGGCGCGCCATGTCCGCCGGAGGCGGACCGAGAACGACCAGATCCAGATGGGCGCGGGGGTGCGCATCGCGAAACGCATGAAAGAGGCGCGCGAATTCCTGAACCACGCGGTTCGATGCGGCGCTGTCGAGGCAGAGCAGGTGCCGGCCCCGGATTCCGGCCCGCTGCCGAAACCCCTCCGGGTCCAGGTCGCGCGGCAGGAGGAAGCCGGTGTCGATGGTCTCGCGCATCCGCCGGTGCACCCCGTACTTGCGGAGCACGCGGATTTCCTCGGTCTCGTTGCCGAAGAGGAACGCGCCGGCGTTTTCGAACACCGCGGCGGCGCCCTCGTCCGGCTCGTCGTCGGCGAAGGGCATGAGGACGGTCCGTTCGGGGGCGACATGCACCGCGTCCCGGCAGACCGCCGGGCGCGCGCCGAAGAGCAGGATCACGTCGTAGCTCTCGCTCTTCATGTGCTCGAGCAGCGCCGCCGAGGTGAGCGCGTCCGGGCCGGCCGCCGGATCGCCGTCGGGGGCGAAACGGTGGATGCGGACCCGACCCGCCGCGCTCATGCCCGGCTGGAGCGGGCGGCCGTTCTCGAGTCCGTCCGCCAGCGTGAGGACGTTCAGAAGCCAGCGCCGCGAACCAGCCGCCGCCAGCTCGCCGGCGAGACGCTCGGGGCCGGTGGGCGCATCGGTTCCGAACCGGGGGAGGACAAAGGCGACGCGCATCAGTTCTGGTTCTCCCGACGGCCGCCGCCTCGCGCTCCCGACCGGGGGCGGCCGCGAGGACGGCCTCCCCGGCGCCCCTCTCCGCCGCCGCCTCCCCCCCGGCCGCCGCGGCCCGGCGCCGGACTCCGCTCCGAACCGTTCTTCGGGTCGGCGAAGGAGAATTCCACGTGGACGCCGAGCCGGCGAAGCTCGTGCTTCATGACGTCGAACTCCAGGCGGCTCCGCTCCAGGTCCTTGCTGGCGGCGACCAGCAACCGGCGGAAGTACTCGTTGATCTCGGCCTGCCGCGCCACCTGGCGGACCAACGGATCGGTGCTGACCAACATCCGGAGAAGGGGGCTGAGCAGCCGCCGGACACCCCGCATCAGCGGGGAGGAGGAGCTCCGAAAGGCGTCGGGGCGGAGCTCCACGTTCCATGCGACGCCGTCGCGGGCGCGCATGCTCTCGGCGAAATCGTCGGTGAACCCGCGGCCCAGCGGCCGGTTCAGGCGGTCGCGGACCTGGGCGAGGAACTGTTTCTCGGTGAGGGCGCCGTCCTCCGGCTTGCGCTGCGCCTTCCGGCGGATGTCGGCCATGATGGCCTTCACGTCAGGCGGTCCCGACTCCTTTCCGGGAGTCTCCGTCCCGGGGATCGTTTGGGGCACTTCTGGTTTTCTCCTTGCGGGTCCCGCGAAGGATCGCGGGGGACCCGGGGGTGGGCGCGGAGGGCGGGATGGACTTCAAGTCGCTGGCCAGGGCGAAATCGCCCGGGGCAGGAGAAGAGGGCATCCGGTCGGGTTCCGCGCGGGGCCGCCGCCCGGGCCGGGCGACGACGGTTTCTTGGGGAACCGGGGCTATCGCGACCGCTTCAGAAGCTCGCGAGAGCTTCCTCTTCCGAATCGAAGGTCTCGAAGACGGTGACCAGCTTCGTGATCTGAAGCAGGTCCTCCATCCGCTCGGTCAGGTTGAGCAGCTTCATGACCCCGCCTTCGCGCGCCAGGCGGGTGTGGCAGCGGACCAGCTCGCCGAGACCGGCGCTGTCCACATACGAAACCCCGCCCAAGTTCAGAAGAACCTTGCGGCTTCCGGCGGCGACCACTTCGCGCACCTTGTTTCTAAGAACTTCGTCGCCCTCGCCGAGAACGATCCGTCCGGTCAGATCCAGCACCGTGACTTCGCCAGCGGCGCGCTCTGCTACCTTCATGGCAGCCTCCCCTTTCTTGTGGGTTTCTGCCCCGCCCTTCCTGTCCCGCGCATCACGCATGCTTGACTCGCAAGCCGCACGCTCCGGCGCAACCGGGCGGGAAACTGCCGACGGCGAAGATGCCGCCAGCGTCGTTGAAAAGTCTAGTATAGCAGCCCGGCGCAAACCGGCGCTGGTGTTCCCGGAGGGCGAGGAGCCCCGGATCCGGGAAGCGGCGGAACGCATTGCGGAGGCGGGGTTCGCGAAACCGCTGCTGGTCGGGGGGACGGCGCCGGGCGCCGTCCATCCGGAGGGGAGCGCGCTGCGGCGCTGCGTCCGCACCCTCGCGCGGATGCGCCCGGAAGAGCAGGCGGACGCCGCCCGGGACCCCCTGGTGTTCGGAAACCTGCTGGTCGCCGGGGGCGAGGCCCAGGGCTCCATCGCCGGGGCGGCGCACCCCACCGCGGCGGTCATCCGGGCTGGACTGCTGGCGATCGGGAAGCGGCCCGGAGTGCGGAAGGTCTCGGGCGCCTTCCTGATGGAGTTTCCCGACGGGCGACGGCCGCCGCTGCTCTTCGCCGACGCGGCGGTGATTCCCGAACCCGACGAGGACGACCTGGTGGAGATCACGCTGGAGACCGCCCGTACCGCGGTCGCGCTGTTCGGCGAAGCGCGGGTGGCGCTCCTCTCCTTTTCGACGCATGGAAGCGCCGACCACCCGCGGGCGCGGCGGATGGCGGCGGTCGCCGACCGGGTGCGGCGGATACGACCGGACTTGAAGGTGGACGGCGAGCTCCAGGGGGACGCCGCCCTGGTTCCCGGGATCGCGGCGCGCAAGGCGCCGGACAGCCCGGTCGCCGGGCGAGCCAACACCCTGATCTTCCCGGACCTGGGCGCCGGGAACCTCGCCTACAAGCTGGTGGAGCGGCTCGCCGGAGCGACCGCGACCGGCCCCATCGTCCAGGGGCTCCGGGCGCCCGCCAACGACCTCTCCCGGGGGGCGGGGGTGGAGGACATCGTCCGGCTGGCCCGGCTCACCGCCCGCCAGGTCCTGGCTGGTCGGTGAGGGCCGCTATGGCCACGCTCGCCGTCCGCACCCCGCCGTCGCGCCAGGCGATGAGCAGCCGGTCATCCTGGCGCTCCATCTGGAGCACCCCGGCTTCGCGGCCCGACGGGGCTTCGGCGACCAGGAGCGATGCGCTTGGCAGGCCGTCCGGGGTCATCCGCCGCAGGCGAACTTCGCCCCGGCCGCCGGCGCCGCCCTCCAGCCAGAGGATCGCCGCGGTTCCGTCATCCAGAAGGGCGATGTCCGGCCAGCCCCGGGGCGCGCCCCCGTCGAACCGGGTCGGAAGGGCGAAGTCTTCCGCCGCGTTGCCCGAGAACGCGATCCGCATTTCCGGCTCGCCGGAGGCCAGGGTGAACCAGGCGACCGCGACCGTGTTGTCGCTGGCGGCGACCGCCGGACCGTTGACCGGACAGCCGTTGATGCGCCAGCCGTCGGGATGGACCGGGCGGCCGGGCTGCCAGACCTCGCGCGCGCGGCGGCGGACCATGATGTCCCGGACGTCGTCCTCCGGCGGCGCCGCCTGCCGATCCCGGTACGCCACCAGCGGTCCCAGACTGCTTGCGGCCATGCCGGTCGGACAGCAGTCGCAGACTTCGTCGTCCAGCAGCTGGTCGCCCAGCGGGTGGCCGTCGATGTGAAAGCGCGCCACCCGCAGCGTCATCACGTCTTCGGTCGCCGATTTCGGCGTCAGATACGCCCCCGAAAAGCCGCCCGGTTCCCGCGTCCACGACACGAATCCGGCGTAGCCCTCGGGGTCTTCCGGGTCCACCGCGTACACCTCGCGCCAGGTTTCGCCGCGGTCGAAGGAGTGCAGCAGCCGGATGCCGGAGCCGTAGGCGCCTTCGTGGTCCGGGTCCTTCCGCAGCCAGTGGGCGGCGAGCCGGTCCCCGCCGATCGCCACCATCGCCGGACGGTCGGCCCAGTTCACGAAAACGTCCGGCCCCTGGACGATCGTCCGGGGTTCGCCCCAGCCCTCCTCCAGCAGCTCGGCGAAGCGGAAGGCGTGCCCGCCGGCCTCCGAGGGTTCGATCCAGCTGAGCAGGATCCGCCCCTCTTCCCCGGCGGTCAGCGCGTACTGTCCGCTCTCCGGGCCGGCCGGGGTGGGCAGAACGTCCTGCGCCAGCGCGGGCCCGCCGGCGAGCAGGAGAAGAACGCACGCGCGGGGCATCGGAAGCGGGATTCTTGCACGTTCGTTGCTACGATCGGCGCTCGGAGGTTCCCTCGCCATGTCGCCGCTTTCCCGCTCCGCTCTCGTTTTCGTCTTCCTGGGCGTCGCCGCGTCCGCTCCGGCCCAGTCGGCGTCGGAGCTCTCGGAGGGCGTCCGGCGGTTCGTCGCGTATCCGGAGCCGGAGATCGCCATCACCGGGGTTCAGGTGGTGGACGGAACCGGCGCCCCGCCCCGCTCCGGCCAGACGGTGGTGATCGCCGACCGGCGCATCCGGGCGGTCGGGGACGACGGCAGCGTGACCATCCCCGCAAACGCGCGGCGCATCGACGGATCCGGGCATACCGTGATCCCCGGTCTGGTGGGGGTGCACAACCACACCTTCTACACCACCGCGGCGCGGCACTCCCAGATGAACACCACCTCGCCGCGCCTCTACCTGGCCGCCGGCGTGACCACCATCCGCACCACCGGGAGCTATTCCCCGTACAGCGAGATCAACATGCGGCGCGCCATCGACGCCGGCGAGATCGCCGGGCCGCGGATGCACATCACCGGGCCGTACATCTCGGGGTCGGGGGCCAGCGCCTACATGACCCAGGTTTCGACCCCGGAGGACGCCCGGCGGGTGGTGCGCTACTGGGCCGAAGAGGGCGCCACCTGGTTCAAGGCGTACACCCGCATCTCCCGCGCCGAGCTGGGGGCGGCGATCGAGGAGGCGCACCGGCTGGGGCTCCGCTTCACCGGCCATCTCTGCTCGGTCACCTTCCGGGAGGCGGTGGACCTGGGGATCGACGCGCTGGAGCACGGGTTCTTCACCAACACCGAATACCACCCCGGCAAGGATCCCGATGAGTGCCCGCCCGACTTCCGCGGAACGCTCCGGGAGATCGACATCGGGTCGGACGCGGTGCAGGGCACCATCCGCCACATGATCGACAACGAAGTGGCGCTCACGTCGACGCTCGCGGTCTACGAGCTTTCGGTGCCCGGGCGGCCGCCGCTGGAGGAGCGGAATCTGGAGGCGCTGGCGCCGGGAGCGCGCGAGGAGTACCTGACCCGCCGCGAGGAGATCGCGAACGCCCGGGACGCGGTCTTCGCCGATCTCTTTCCGAAGGCGCAGGCGTTCGAATACCAGTTCTTCAAGGCGGGCGGGCTGCTGGCCGCCGGCGTCGATCCCACCGGCAACGGGGGCGCCCTGCCCGGGTTCGGCGACCAGCGCAACTACGAGCTGCTGCTGGAAGCCGAGTTCACCCCGGCGGAGGCGCTGCTGGTGATGACCCTGAACGGCGCCCGGGTGCTGGGGGTGGACGACGAGCTGGGGAGCGTGGAGGCCGGAAAGCGCGCCGACCTGGCGCTGATCGACGGCGATCCGGTGGCGGACCCCTTCCAGATCCGGAATGTAGTCACCGTCTTCAAGGACGGGGTGGGCTACGACTCGGCGAAACTCATCGAATCGGTCCGGGGGCGGGTGGGGATCGAATAGGGCGGTAGAGGTCCCGGATCGCGCGCTCCACCAGCGGGGCGAAGGTCGCGTCCCCGATCGCCTCGAGCCGGGCGCGCGCGCCCTCCCGGTCGCCCAGAAGCGCCTGGGTCGCGGCGAGGTTGTAGCGGCGCGCGGCGTCGTCGACCGGGGACCCCGGTCCCGGGATCGCGCTCTCAAACATCGCGGCGGCGGTCTCGTATTCCGACCGGGCGAAGGCGTCGAGCCCCGCCAGCAGCCGCTCCGTCGCCCCGTCCGTATCGTCCGCTTCCGGACCGCCGTCCACCCAGCGCCAGAGGAACGGCGGCCTCCCCGGCTCGCCCGCCAGCTGGCCGACGCGGGCGACCACGCCGCCGTCCCGGCGGGAGGCCGGGCAATGGGTCGTGAGCGGTCCGGAGGCGGGACCCCACGAGACGCAGTCGTCGTGGGAGAACTGGAATCCGCCCGGGGCGTGGACGCCCACTCCGCCGGCGGTCCCGGACGCGATCTGGAGCGCGGCCGGCGATGTCCCGGGAGTCAGCGCGGCGTGGAGGAGCGCCCGGCTTCCGTCCTGCCGTTCATAAGCGACTTGGAGACCAAGGACATCGCCCGCGACCGCCGCCGCGAACGCGCCGCCGGGCGCCGCGCGGAGGATTTCGGGGTCCAGGGCGCGCGCCGCTTCGAGGAGCCGGTCGCCCACCCGGGGCGCCAGCGCCTCCAGCAAGCGGCGGCGGGCGAGGGCGCCCCCCCGGAGACGCGAAGCGTGTTCCAGAAGCTCGGCGGCGCGGGCTTCCGGGAGACTCCTGCCCACCGCCGCCGCCAGACGCTCCTCGAACGCCCGGGTCGGATGCCCCAGCGCCTCGAACGCCCCGATGGCGTCGATGAGGGCTTCGGGAGTGTCCGCCGGGGACGCGAGCGGCTCGGTTCCGCCCGGAAACGGCGGGTCGTCGAGGAGGCGGAACACCGACTGGAGGGCGCGGCGGGGCGGCTCGTCGTCATCGAGCGGCGCCCGGAGGACCAGGTAGCCGGAGCGGGCCGCGATCCGGATGCTGCCGGCGTCTCTCTCAAGGCGCGGGGGGAGGGTGGCGCGGCGGACCAGATGGGCGATCGGACGGCCGCCGATCCGGGCCCGCGCCGATGCCGATTGCGGCTCCGGTTCGAAGAACCCGGCGCCGGCCAGCTCGGCTATCCGGGCGGCGAGCGGGAGGTCCGGATCCTCCACCGCCACGATCACGTCCACCCCCCGCCCCCGGGTGATCCGCTGGAGGTCCTCCAGCGCTTCGCCGCAGCGCAGGCACCCGGCCTCCGGCTGGTAGAGCAGGAGCCAGCGCCCCTCGCTGAAGGAGCGCGCGCTCGAGTGGACGCCGCCCCGCACCGCGAGGGTCCATTCCGGAAACGGAAATCCTTCCAGGGTGAGGCTTTCGGGGATTCGCAGCCGGTCCGCCGCGTTCCGGAGGCGGAAGCGCTCCACCGCCGCCAGCATGCTGTCGGCGTGCGGAAACGCGCCGGTGGCCGCGAGCTCCTGCTGCGGAAGCGCCCCTCCGGCGCTCCAGGCGAACAGGAAGGCGTCCACTCGTTCGGCCAGCGGCAGGTTCGGCAGGGCGGCGAGCGCCCGGAAGGTCTCCGGCTGCGGGTCCAGCGCCGCCGAACGTCGCAGCTCCACCGCCGCTCCCCGGCTGTCCCCGGCCGCCGCCAGCGCCTTGCCGAGGGTCGCACGCCCGGCGGCGCGGTGGCGGCGATAGAGAGTGCGCGCCGACGCGGTGAGTTCGTCCAGCACCAGCCGGCCCTCCGGGGTTTCCGGCGCCCAGGCTTCCGGGGTGAATCGCCGCGACTCCTCGAGCGCCTGGAAGGCGCGCCGCACCTCCGGATCGCCTTCGGTCTGGAGGGAAGCGAGCAGGAGGAATCCCGCCGTCCGGATCACCGGCCCAGATCGGGGTAGAGCCGCTCGTACATCATCTCGTTGCGCATGATCAGCTTCACGTAGTTCCGGGTTTCGGTGAACGGGATCTCCTCGATCCACACTTCGAGCGGAATCCCCAGGTCGCCGTCGCTCCAGGTGCGCACCCGGTGCGGGCCGGCGTTGTAGCCGGCGAGCGCGTAGTCCATGCGCTCGTCGAATTCCCCGAGAAGCTGCCGCAGGTAGCGGGTGCCGAGCCGGAGGTTCAGCGAGGGCTCGTAGAGGCGGCGGGCGCTGAAACGGACTCCCTCCACCCGGGCGAGCGCCCGGCCGGTGGGCGGCATGATCTGCATGAGGCCGCGGGCGCCCACCGGGGAGCGAGTGTTCGCGGTGAACGCCGACTCCTGGCGGATGAGCGCCGCCACCAGATGGGGGTCCAGCTCCCAGCGCTCGGCGCCGGAGCGAATCCCGTCCTCGTAGTCAAGTGGGTAGAAGACCCGCCAGAAGGCGGGCGGCAGGGCGTCCCCGGCGATCGAGGTGTGGAAGGGGGCCGCCCGCTGCATCGCCTGGATGGCGGGCACGTTCCGGCGGCGCTGGCCTTCGAGCCAGCCCTTGACCGCGTGGAAGGCGGCATCGTCCGGTTCGCCCCACCGCGCCAGTGCGTCCGCCGTAGCGATCGCGTGTCCGGCGAGTCCGGCGGCGTAGAGGTCCTCCACCCGGCGCATGTCCCCTTCGCGCCGGACCCGGAACCGGTCAAGCACCAGGTCGCGGTCCAGCGGCGGAGGCCGCAGCGCGTCCGCGCCGGCGATGTCCGCCAGCCGTTCGCCGGCCATCCGTCCGTAGAACGAATTCCGGTAGCCGAGGAAGACCTCGCGGTACAGCCCGGACGCCGCGTCCCGGTCGTCGGCGGACTCGCGCGTCCGCCCGGCGAAGTAGAGGAACTGCCCTGCCATGAACTCGCCCGGGTGCTCCCGCGCCACCCGCTCGAAGGCGTCCGCCAGCCCCGTGTGGTCACCGTTCCGGTAGCGGTCCCAGAGAACGTGCCAGATGGCGAACAGATGCCGGTACGAACCCGGCGGCAGCTCCGCGAGGCGGGCCAGGAAGGGGAGGGCGCCTTCCCGGTCGTGCCGGGCGATCCGGCTGCGGGCCATGCTGTAGAGGGCGCGGGCGCGGAAGGGGTGCTCGCCGGGCAGCGCCAGCAGCTGTTCCAGGACTTCGGTCTGACTCGTGACCCGTTCGAGGCGGCGGAGCGCCTCGCCCCGGTAGAACAGGGCTTCCGGCAGCAGATCGTCGCGGCGCACCCGCATGAGGGTCCGGAGCGAGGCGCTCAGCCGCCCGCGGTGGAATTCGGAGACCCCGATGCGCAGCCGCACCCGCTCGGCATCGGCGACGCTGGCGAACCGGCTGGCGACTTCGAGGTAGTTCTGGTGCGCCCGGCGGTGGTCGCCGGCGCGGGCGAACCCGTCGGCGCGGCGCATCGCCCGCGGATAGCGCTCCGACGCCGGGGGCGACCGCACTCCGGGAGCGCGGTAGAGCTTCGAGAGCTTGCGTCCCGCCGGAAGCGACTGGACGTGGGTCGGCATGTCGTAGTAGAGGATTTCGAGCGCCCGCGCCGCCGCCTCCCTCCTGCCGAGCGCTTCGAGGCTCCGCGCCTTTCCGGCCAGAACGTCAGCGCGCAGGCTCGGCCGCTCCACCAGGTCGTAGATGCGGAGCGCCTCCTCGTGGCGGCGCGAATCTCCCAGGCGTCGCGCCAGCTGGAGCCGGGCGGGGTCGACATCCATCCCGTCCGGATGGTCGGCGAGCAGCGTTTCCAGCCGCTGGATCGCCTGCTGCGTCCGGGCGGGCGGAAGCTCCCGGCCGGCGCGCAGCAGCGCCTCCGGGGCCAGCGCGCCGCTGACTACCGCCGGGTGGTCCAGCGCCTCCAGGGCGGCGGTCCAGCGCTCCCGATCCAGTTCGAGAGTTCCGAGCCGGAAGGCGGCCACGCCGCGCGCCCGTTCGGAGAGCGTCTCGTCCGCCAGGAGCCGCCGCAGGGCGGCGCGACGCTCCGCCTGGGGACCGAGAGCGGCTTCCCGGACGGCGGCAAGATCGGCGGAGAGATCGGCCAGGGTCGCCCAGGGGATCCACTGCCGATCCTCCGCCGGATCCTCCCTGAAGAACCCGCTGGCGGCGAGGAGGACAAGAAGGGCGGCTGCCCCTGGCGAGAAACGCCGCATGGTGCTAGAATAGCACCTGCTGCGAGCATCCCTTTCGATGCGATTTTGCATAAGTCATCCTGACGTCAACAGTTTGGAGGGGGCGTACTGGGTTCGACGGGGGGATTGGAAGCGGCGATTGCATGACGGGGGTCCACCTCTCGCAAACGGTGGAAAAACCACAAAGGCCGACAACCATCTGGCCCTGGCGGCTTAGGCCGCCACGTCCTCCCTGCTCTCCGTTCACCGGACAGGGTCGGGCGACGACAAGGTGAACTGGCCGGCGGCCCGCCCGCTCCGCCGGTGAGATCAAGGGCTGGCGGACGGACCGCGATTCGCCGGGTTGATCCGGTTCGGCCGCGAGATTGGGGAGGCGCCTTCGGGCGCCGAACCGGGACAACGCGGCTAATCATGTAGACGTCGTCGCGGAAACCCTTCGGACGCGGGTTCGATTCCCGCCGCCTCCACCAGCCGCCCGGTCCATTCCGGTCCATTCGGGCTGATATAGTCCCCCTAGGCCAGAGGACTCAGAAAACTCGCCGGGGGGATCGGCGGGTTCCTCTCCGGGAGACCAAATTCATGACGAGGCGGCTGACATGGATGGGGGGGGCGGCGCTGTTCGTCGCCTCGCCGGCGTTCGCCCAGGACGGCGGGCCGATCAGCGCGGTGGGGCTGGACACGATGTTCGTCCTGATGTCCGCCTTCTTGGTGTTCTTCATGCAGGCGGGATTCGGCCTGCTGGAGGCCGGGTTCATCCGCGCCAAGAACACCTGCAACATCCTGACCAAGAACTTCCTCGACTACTGCATGGCGTCGCTCGGATTCTTCATCTTCGGGTACGCCATCATGTTCTCCGAGGGAAACCCCTTCTTCGGAACCAGCGGATTCCTGCTGGTGGGGGCGGAATCGGGCGCCGACATCCCGATCTGGGCGTTCTGGCTCTTCCAGGCCGCCTTCTGCGGGGCCGCCGCCACCATCGTGGCCGGCGGGATGGCGGAACGCATGCGATTCACCGCCTACCTCGCCTATTCCTTCATCATCTCGGCCTTTGTCTATCCGGTGGTGGGGCACTGGACCTGGGGCGGCGGCTGGCTCGCCCAGCTGAACTTCTACGACTTCGCCGGCTCCACGGTGGTGCACATGACCGGCGGGGTCGCCGCGCTGGTCGGGGCCTGGCTCATCGGCCCGCGGCTCGGGCGTTACAACGCCGACGGCTCCATCAACTTCATCTCCGGCCACTCGGTGCCGCTCGCCTCGCTGGGCGTCTTCGTGCTCTGGTTCGGCTGGTTCGGGTTCAATCCGGGGTCCGCGCTTTCGGTCGGCGACGGCGAACTCATCTCGCTGATCGCGATCAACACCAACCTCGCCGCCTCGGCCGGCGCCGTCATCACCACCCTGCTGTCCTGGATCCTGTACGGCAAGCCGGACCTCTTCTTCACCATGAACGGGGCGCTCGCCGGGCTGGTTTCGATCACCGCTCCCTGCGCGGTCGTGAGCCCGGGCGCCGCGGTCTGGATCGGCTTCACCGG
The DNA here is from genome assembly GCA_965202845.1 of Candidatus Marinacidobacterium sp. Lineage (GTDB taxonomy): Bacteria > Acidobacteriota > Vicinamibacteria > Marinacidobacterales > Marinacidobacteraceae > CBDATA01. The sequence continues at coordinate 2,592,711 of OZ241856.1, read as the reverse complement.
CGGGTGCGCGGTGATTCTGGGCGTCCGGCTGCTGGACCGGCTGCACATCGACGATCCCTGCGGCGCGTTCCCGGTGCATGGATTCTGCGGGTTCTGGGGCACCCTGACCGTCGGACTCTGGGGGCGGGAATCGCTCGGGCTCGCCAACGAGGGGCTTTTCTACGGGGGCGGCTTCGAGCAGCTCGGCATCCAGGCGCTCGGCAGCCTGGCTTCCGGCGTCTTCGTCTTCCTCGCCATGGGCTTCGTCTTCTACGCGATTGACGCGGTGGTCGGCCTGCGGGTCAGCCGGGAGGAGGAGATTCGCGGCCTCGACATGAACGAACACGGCATGGAGTCCTACGCCGGATTCCAGATTCTGAGTTCCTGACCGAAACGGAGCCCACAGCATGAAGTTGGTGACCGCCATCCTTCAGCCGGAGACCCTCCCCCGGGTCCAGGAGGAATTGTTCGGCGCCCAAATCCACAAGTTCTCGGTGAGCGCCGGAGTCGGCCACGGCACCCAGAAGGGATACGCCGCGACCTTCCGGGGCATCCAGACCCAGGTGGACATCCTCAAGCGCATCCGGCTGGACATCGCGGTGAACGACGATTTCGTGGACCGGGCGATCAGCGCCATCCTGCGCGCGACGCAAACCGGGAAGGCGGGGGACGGCAAGATCTTCATCACCGAGCTTCAGGACGTCGTCCGCATCCGCACCGGCGAGCGCGGCACCCAGGCCATCGGCTGAGAAGAGGCGTCCCGTGTCCCTGCGCTCCGTTCGCCGGATCATCGCCGATGGCGACATCCGCTTCGTTGATTTCCGCTTCGTGGACCTGCTGGGAAGCTGGCATCACATCACCTATGCGATCAACGCCTTCGAGGAGGACATGTTCGTCAAGGGGATCGGATTCGACGGCTCTTCGGTGCGCGGCTTCCAGGGGATCGACAAGAGCGACATGCTCCTGCGCCCCGATCCCGACACCGCGTTCGTGGACCCCTTCTTCGAGTCCCCGACCCTGGCGTTCATCTGCAACGTCAAGGATCCGATCACGCTGGCGCTCTATTCCCGCGACCCGCGGTACATCGTCGAAAAGGCGACGCGCTATCTCAGCGCCTCCCGGATCGCCGACACCTGCTTCTTCGGACCGGAAGCCGAGTTCTACATCTTCGACGACGTCCGTTTCGACCAGTCGGTCAACGAGGCCTTCTACCGGGTGGATTCGGGAATCGGCGGCTGGAACAGCGGGCGGGACGAGGCGCCCAACCTGGGACACAAGCCGCGCCTGAAGCAGGGGTACTTCCGGATGCCGCCGACCGATCCCTATCAGAACCTGCGCTCCGAGATGGTGTCCAACCTGCGGAGTTGCGGGGTGGACGCCGAGCTGCACCACCAGGAGGTGGGGAGCGGCGGCCAGTGCGAAATCGGCCTGAAGTACGCGAATATCCTCACCATGGCGGACTCGATGATGAAGTTCAAGTACATCGTCAAGAACACCGCGAACCATCACGGCAAGACCGCGACCTTCATGCCGAAGCCCCTGTTCGGGGACAACGGCTCCGGCATGCACTGCCATGTCAGCCTCTGGCGCGGCGGCGTGAACACGTTCTACGACGCGAACGGATACGCCGGGCTCAGCGATGTCGGCAGGTGGTTCATCGGCGGGATTCTGAGCCATGCGGCGTCCCTGCTGGCCTTCACCTGCCCCACCATGAATTCCTACCGGCGGCTGGTTCCGGGATATGAAGCGCCGGTGAAGCTGGTGTATTCGCAGCGGAACCGTTCCGCCGCGGTTCGCATCCCCATGTACTCGGCGAGCGCCGCCGCCAAGCGGGTGGAGTTCCGCTGCCCGGATCCGAGCGCGAACCCGTATCTGGCGTTCGCCGCCATCCTGATGGCGGGGATGGACGGGGTGCTGCACAAGACGGAGCCGCCCGATCCGGTGGACGAGGACATCTACGAGCTGCCGGAGGCGGAGCAGCGGAAGATCGGCGACACGCCCCCCACGCTCAAGAGCGCTCTCTTCTCGCTCGAGAAGGACTACGAATATCTCATGCGGGGCGACGTCTTCACCGAGGACGTGATCGAGACCTGGATCCGCTACAAGCGCTCCGAGGAGCTCGCGTACATCGACCAGCGGCCCCATCCGGCCGAATTCGCGCTTTACTACGATGTCTGAAAACGAAGCGCTCGCCACCGGGACGGCATGTCCCGGGGAGGTTTCTCCATGACTCCAGGAATCATCGGAATCGCCCTGGCCCTCGGGATCGTCGCCGTTCTGGCGATCGTGGTGTTCATCCGCGTCCATGTGGTGGTCTGCGCCCCGAACGAAGCGGTGATCTTCTCCGGCGGCCGCCGCGGGATGCGGATTCTGCGGGGCGGCCGGGGGTTCCGGCGTCCGCTGGTGGAGTCCGTGCACCGGATCTCGCTGAACACCATCCCCATCGAGTTGAAGCTCGGCAAGGCGCTTTCTGCCGGGATGATCCCGCTGCACGTGGAGGCGATCGCCACCGTGAAGGTGTCGGGGGACGCCTCCGAAGGGTTGCCGAACGCGGTGGAGCGGTTTCTGGGAAAGAGCAGCCACGACATCCAGTCGGTCGCCCGCCAGACCCTGGAAGGAAGTCTGCGGGGGGTGATCGCCAACAAGACCCCGGAGGAAGCGAACGCTTCGCGCCTGAATCTGGTCGCCGAAGCCTCGAAGGCGGCGCGGGAGGATTTCGCCCGGCTGGGACTGGTGCTGGACACGCTCCAGATCCAGCATCTGGGCGACGGCGAGGGCTATCTGGAGGCGATTGGGCGCAAGGGCAGCGCGGCGGTTCGCCGGGACGCCAAGGTGGCCGAAGCGAAAGCCGATGCGGACGCCCGCAACGTGGCGGCGAAAGCCAGACGCGATGCGGTGGTCGCCGAAACCAGGGCGGAAGAAACGATCGTGGACGCCGAGCACGCGGTGCGGATGCGGCGCGCCGAACGCGCCGAGGAGGCGAACCGGAAGGAGGCGGAAGCGGAGATCGCGAGCCGCATCGCGCGGGTGGAGCGGGAGAAGGATCTCGAGGAGGTCCGGGTGGAGCGAAACCGGAACCGCGAGCAGGCCAATACCATCGTCCCGGCGGAGGCGGCCCGCGAAGCCGCCATCCGCAACGCCGAGGGGAAGGCGGCGCAGATCCGGGAGGATGGGCAGGCGACCGCCGATGCGATGGAGCGCCTCGGCAAGCAGTGGGAGGACGACACCGCCCGGGAGATCATGCTCCTCCAGATGCTGCCGCAGCTGGTGGACAAGATCACCCACGTGCTCCACGACAACCTGCACGTGGAGCGGCTCACGGTGGTGGATGGCGGCGACGGGCGCGGGGTTCCCACCCATGTGCGCGGGCTGACCGGCTCGGTGGCCGCCTTCCTCGAGCAGCTCAAGACCGCCACCGGAGTGGACGTTCCGGCGCTGCTCTCCGGGAACAAGGGCGCCGACTCCGGCGAGACTGGAAAGAAGGCCGGCGCGCGCGGCCCGCTCGGCCACAAGGGCCACTGAGGGGCTCTTCCGGGGGCGACTACGGACGCCCGGCGGCGAGCTGCACCCGCCGCGCCAGCTCCTCCGGCGGCGCCAGGTAGCGCGTTTTCGCCGCCTTGCCGCGGCCGTCCAGCTGGCAGACCAGCGGAATCCCGGTCGGCACGTTGCGTTCGGCGATGGCTGCCGGGTCCAGGTCCTCAAGGTCCATGATCAGGGCGCGAAGGCTGTTCCCGTGGGCCACCACCAGCACCGGTCCCCGCTCCAGATCGGGCAGGATCGCTTCCTCGAAGTGGGCGAGAACCCGTTTCCGGGTGTCGGCCAGCGACTCGGTGGACGGGAGGCTTTCCGGGGGGATGTTCCGGTAGCGGCGGTCGCGCGACGGGTGGTCCGGGTGGTCCGCCGCCAGCGGCGGGGGGGTTCCGGTGAAGCTCCGCCGCCAGCGGGCGGTGGCCTCGGCGCCGTGGATGCGCGCGACCTCCGCCTTGTCGGACCCCTGGAGCGCCCCGTAGTGCCGCTCATTCAGCCGGTGGGAACAGCGGGTCGGCAGCCAGGGGGCGTCGATCTCGTCCAGCGCCAGCCAGAGGGTGTGGATGGCGCGCTGCAACAGCGACGTGTGGGCCGCCACCGGCAGGATCGCCTCCTCCCGGAGGCGCATGCCGGCGCGACGGGCTTCGGCCCGGCCGACGTCGGAGAGCGGCGCGTCCATCCAGCCGGTGAAGCGGTTTTCCCGGTTCCAGGTGCTCTCCCCGTGCCGCAGCAGGATGAGCGTGCGCCCGTCAGGAGGCATCGGAGTCTTTCTCGGGATCTTTCTCGAGGGCGTCCACGATTGTCCGCCGGACGTCTTCCTTCAACGCCGCCAGCTGCTCCTTGCCCTGGACCGTAACCGGCTCATGGAAGCGGATCCGGATCACGCCGGGGTTCAGCAGCCAGGATCCGGGCGCGATCACTGCGGCGGCGCCGGTCACGCTGACCGGGACGACCGGAACCCCGGCGCCGAGCGCGATGCGGAAGCCTCCGGAGCGGAAGGGGCCGACGCGCCCGGTCCGGCTCCTGGTGCCCTCCGGGGCGATCACGAAGGAGTGTCCGGCCCGGACCAGCGCGATGGCCTCGTCGAGACTCTGGCGCGCCGAAGCCCGCCGCGCCCGGTCCACCGGGAGGAAGCCGACCTGCCGGAACGCGGCGCCCACCAGCGGAACCCGGAAAGCCTCCCGCTTGATCAGGGTCGAATTCGCGCCGGGAAGCACGTAGAGGACCGCCGGCATGTCCAGCAGCGAGGAGTGGTTCGGGGTGTAGACCCGGGTCCGGTACGGCTGGATGCATTCCCGGCCTTCGACTTCGATGCGCACGCCGATGAGCCGGAAGGTCGCGCCCATGATGGCCCGCCCCAGCTCGTATCCGAAGCGTCGCTTGCCGCCGAACCGGTCGGCGAGCGGAATCAGCGCCAGACCGAAGAGGAGCAGGACCGGCAGCGCGAGCGCGACGGCCAGCGTGCCGAAAAGCGCCCGAAAAAGCACCAGGATCCGGCGCCCGAAACCAGGCAACGGGTTGGGCAAGCGGGATCGTGCGGTTCAGTAGTACCGGTTGATGGAAATCTTGATCTGGCGGCGGCCGTTCGCGGAATCCCGGGACGGCGAACGCCGCTCCCGGCGGTAGGGGAACACCATGCTCACCGGAGTCGCGCCCCGGCCCTCCTCGCCGGTTCCGTTTTCGCCGGCCGCCTCCTGGCTTCGCGCCAGGGCCTCCTTGACCTTGCGCTCCACATCCTCCAGGGATTCCTCGGCGACTTCCGCCAGCTCGGTGACAGTGAGCTGGTGCGCCCGGTCGAACATGCGCTTCTCCCGGAAGGAGAGGCTCTTCCTCTGATCAAGGTAGTGGAGGCCCTTGAGCACTCCGGCGACCTCGATCGGGGAGCCGCTCTTCATCCGGTCGGAATTGTCCTTGAACCGGGTTTTCCAGTTCACGTGCTCGTGGACCGGGCCCCGCTCGAGGACGTCGAACACCTTCTCCACGTCGCCCTCGGTCATGATCGGGCGCAGCCCGACGTCGTCCACCTTCCCCACCGGCACCCTCACCAGGGTGGACTTGGCGAGCAGGCGAAGGTGGTAGAACTCGGTTCCTTCGTTCTCTCCCGAAATCGCGACGCTCTCGATGACAGCGATTCCCTGATTCGGATAAATGACCTTGTCACCGGTCTTGAACGATTGCATCTGGCATGGTCTCCAATCCCCCAGAGGATACGGACAAGAAACAAAGGGGTATTGTACCACGCGCCCCCCCGCTTTGCTACACTCCGCCGCCCTTCGCGCTGCCGGAGTGGCGGAATGGCAGACGCACGGGATTCAAAATCCCGCGATCCCCCGGATCGTGAGGGTTCGACCCCCTCCTCCGGCACCAGGGCCCTCTCCGAAACGCACCGTGATCCATCCCGAGCTGCTCGCCATCCTCTGCTGTCCGGAGACCCGGCAGCCCGTTCGCCCGGCGTCGCCGGAGACGCTCGAGCGGGTGAACCGGGCGATCCGGGACGGACGGATCGAGGGGCGGCGGGCGGAGGTGCAGGAAGGGCTTGTCCGGGACGACGGCCAGGTTCTCTATCCGGTTCGGGACGGCATCCCCATCATGCTGCTGGAGGACCGGATCGAAGTGCCGGCCCCTACAGCAGATTGAACAGGATCGCCAGCGCCAGCATCATCATGTGGAAGCTGGCGCCGGGCACCCGGAAGAAGGGCGTCCCCGACGGCGGCGGCAGCGCTTCGGCGGCGGAGACCTCGTCGCCCATGACCGGCGGCGCCGCCGAACCGGCCATCACCGCCTCGTAGAGCTGCGCCAGCCGCTCCTCGCCGCAGGCGACCCGGTCGTCCAGCCACCAGCAGAACACCGCGGCCGGAATGGCCAGCAGCTTGACGGGGAGCAGCCCCAGCAGGGCGCCCACCCCGACCGGCAGGCAGACGGCGGCGACCTGGAACCGCTTCATCCAGTTGGACCGGGCGCCCTCCGCCTCCCGGGCCAGACGGAGGCGGTCCAGCGCCGCCTCCCGTTCGGTGCGCCGGGCGCGCTCGGTCATCAGAAAGGGCTCAGTGGACGCTCGCGGCTTCGGAATCCAGCTCTTCCACCCCGACCGCATCGTCCTCTTCCAGGGCGCGCATCTGCAGGGTGAGGATCTTGATCAGCGCGGGCACCATGCGAACCGGCACCGTGACGCGGGTGTGCGGCTCGGCGAACACGGTGGGGCCGCCGTCCTCGCTTTCGACCACATCCTCCGGCTGCACCTCGGAAAGGTTGCAGAAGGTGAGGGTGATGTCGAAGGGCGAGTGGGTGGCCTCGCAAAAATTCGCGTACACCGAAGGACACTTCGTCTTCCGGTTCGCCTTGATTCGGAAATTCCTCTGCATGGGGGGGATAAAGCCTCCGGATTCCGTCCCGGGGTTGGGGAGGGGGTAGCGGGGGGCGGACTTGAACCGCCGACCTAAGGGTTATGAGTCCTTCGCTCTCACCATCTGAGCTACCCCGCCAGCCAACGACCGGCCATTGTACAGAAGCGGCTCACCGGGAGGCGCGTTCCGCCTCCTCTTCCTCGGCGGCCGCCTCCTCGATCTCGATCGCTTCCACCTCCTCCTCGGTCAGCACCCCGGCCCTCTTCCAGACCGGCTCCTGCGGACCTGGCGTGATGCCCTCCAGATCCCGGTCCTTCCCCTGGTAGCTCCGCGCCTCCTCCAGCTTCTCCACCGCCCGCTCGCGCCGTCGCATCTCCTTGGCGCGCTGCTTCGCCACCCGCTCCTTCTCCTTGCGTCGCTTGAGGAAGGTCTGTCGGGATCGGTTGGCCACGGATGCGGGGGAGCTTAGCAGCGCATCAGCCAGGAGGCGGGAATATCCAGTGGCCGAACAGCAGGGTGAGGATGATGGGGACCGAGTGCATCGTGTGTTGCGCCGAACCCCGGCGGTAGGTCCAGTAGCGGAACGCCGACAGGTTCTCGCGCCCCTCCAGCAGCGCCCGGGTGAAGAAGATGCGCTGGATGGCGATGAGGTTGCAAAAGAACGCGAGGAACCAGAGGCCGATGTGGACATTTCCGGCCAAAAGCGCCAGGAACACCACGGTGGTGCGCTCCGGGCGCTCCATGAACCCGGCGACGCACTGCGGAACCATCGTCTCGGCGCGCGCCTTGGCGTAGGAGGTCACCGCGGTGCCGATCATGGCGAGCCCCCACAGCGTCAGGTAGAGCGTCCGGGGCGCCCCCGAAAGGTGGCGGAGCAGGAAGACCAGCAGCCCCAGCATGAGCAGGGTGTCCGCGTACCGGTCCACCACCGAGTCGAGGTACGCCCCGAACCGGGTCACCCGACCGGATATCCGGGCCACCGCCCCGTCGAACGAATCGAAGGCGCCGCCCAGCAGCACCACCCAGCCCGCCGTCCACAGGTCGCCCTCGTACATCGGAACGAAGACCAGCAGGAGCGCGACCGGGCCGGTGAGGGTGATGACGTTGGCGGGAATCCGGGCCCGTATGATTCCGAGCGCGATGGTCTTCCGAATCCACGAAAGACCGGCGGCGACCGTCCGCCCCAGGCGCTGGAAGGCGAGCGCGAACGCTCCGGGGGCGGGTTGCGGAGATTCCGGCATGGTGGTCACGGAAGTCCGCACCGGCGACGAGCGCGAACCGGCCTCGTAGCATACGCGCCCGACCCTCCTGGATTCCCGAATGTCCCGCCCGCTGGTCATCGCCAACCCGGCCGCCGGCCGGGGCGGGGCCAAGGACCGCTTTCGCCGGATCGCCGAGCCGCTGGTCGGGCGGGTCGGGCCGGTGGACGTCCACTGGACCGGCGGGCCGGGCGACGCCCTCGAGACCGCGCGGCGCGAAGGCGGACGGCGCAGCCGGATCCTCGCGCTGGGCGGCGACGGGACGGTCTCGGAGGCGGCCCGGGGACTGGCGGAAGCCGGGGAAGAGGCGACAGCCGCGCTCGGCATCCTGCCGTGCGGCACCGGAAACGACTTCGCCCGGGGAGTCGGCGTCCCGGCGGCGCCGCTGGAGGCCGTCCGCCTGCTCGATTCCGCAAAGCCGCTGCCCACCGATCTGGGAGTCGCCTCCTTCTCCGACGACCGGCCGCCCCGCCGGTTCCTGAACAGCCTCTCGGTGGGACTGGCGGCCGCGGTGAACCTGCGGACCCGCGACGCGCGGGGACTGGGACGGGCGTCCTACGCGGTGAACGCGGTGCGCGAAGTGTTCGGACACGCGGCGGGGACCTGGTTTCTCGGCTTCGACGACCAGCCGGTCCGCCCGCGCATCCTGGTCAACGTCAGCTTCCTGAACTCGGGGCGGTTCGGCGGCGGCATCACGCTGGTCCCCGACGCCGACGCCGGGGACGGGAAGTTGGACGCCGTCCGGATCGGACCGATGTCCCCGGTGGGATGGGCGGACGCGGTGCGACGGCTGCGGTCCGGCTCCCACTTCGAGCGCCGGGAGCTGGAGCGCCAGCGCGTCGAAAGCACCTCCATCCGAAGCGACGAGGGCCCCCTGCTCCTCGAGATGGACGGCGAAGTGGTGGAAGCCGCCGGGACGCTGCGGGTCGGGGTGGCCGCCGGAGCGATCCGGGTCCTGCGTTCACAGCCTGCCGCGTAGCCAGCGCACCGTGTCGTGGAGGGTCTGCCGCCCCTCCCGGGGCTGGTGGCCGAGCTCCCGTTCCGCCTTGTCGGAGCGGAAGTGCCAGTAGCAGGCGCCCATCTCGCGGCTGATCCGGTCCACCGCCGGCGCCCGTCCCAGCTGGCGGGAGACCTCCTCGGTCAGCAGCGCCCCGGCGGTGTAGAGCTTCCGGGGGAAGCGCAGCCGGGGCGGAGCGCGGTCCGCCAACTCGCCCAGGCAGGCGAAGAACTCCTCGAACGACCAGTTGGCGCCGCCCAGCAGATACCGCTCCCCCGGGCGCCCCCGCTCCATCGCCGCGACGATGCTGCGGGCGGCGTCCCGGACGTCCACGAAGTTCAGGCCGCCGGGAGGGCACACCGAAACCTGCCCGGAGAGAAAGCGGAGGACGTCGCCGGTCGAGGAAAGCCGCTCGTCGCCGGGACCCAGAAGCAGCGAGGGGTGGACCAGGACCAGCTCGAAGGCGTCTTTGGCTTCGGCGAGCAGCGTCCGCTCCTGGAGCCATTTGCTGCGGTAGTAGGGCCAGCGGCCGATGAGCTCCAGCGGGACGCGCGCCGTTTCATCCCGGTCCGGCTCCGGATCCCTGGAGACCGCAAGGGTTCCGCTGGTGGAGACCAGCGCCACCCGACGAACTCCGGCGGCGCGAACCGCCGCCGCCAGATTGCGGGAGCCCTCCACGTGCACCCGGTCCAGCTCGGGGCCGGCGTCCGGGTCCCGGGAGACCCGGCCGGCCAGGTGGTACACCCCCGAAACCCCGGCTGCCGCCTCCCGGAGCGCCTCCGGCTCGAGGACGTCCCCGACTACCACCTGGAAGCCCCGCTTCTCCAGCTCGGGCGCCGGATTCCGGGTCAGAACCCGGACCGGGGGGCCGCCCTCGAGTTCGGCGAGCAGATGTCCGCCCAGGAACCCGGTGGCCCCGGTCACCAGAACCGGCGGACTCATTCCGCCGCCGCTTCCTTCAATCGGGCGATCTCCGCGTCGAGCCGGATCGGTTCGTTGCTTCCCAGCCGCTCCACCACCGTCTGCGCCAGCCGGGCGACCCGGTGTTCGGCGGCGGAGCCGGGGGATTCCCCGGCGAGATCCTCGAGCATGGGGAACGAGAGGAACGGGCCGATGCGCGCCGAGACCTTGCGGTCCTGGAGCGTGACCGCGCCCGGCGGGAACGCCCGCCAGGCGTCCAGGCGCACCGGCAGCACCCCGACGCCGCAGCGGAGCGCCAGGTGGGCGAAGCCGCGCCGGAAGGGCGCCATCCGGCCGCTGCGCGAGCGGGTGCCTTCGGGAAAGATGAGGATGCTGTGGCCGGTTTCGAGATGGCCGGCGGCGGCGTCCAGCGAATCGCGGAGCGACCCGCGGCGCTCCATCGGCGCCAGACTGGTGAAGTTGGTGAAGAAGGTCCGCTTGATCCGGTTGTCGAAGAAGTAGTCCGCCGCCGCCAGGGTCACCAGGTTGGAGGCGGCGTCGCCCAGGGCGCGGCGGATCAGCCCGGTGTCCAGGTGGGAGCCGTGGTTGGCCACCACGATGAAGTGGGTGTGGGTCGGGATGTGGGCGCGGCCGGTGATCGTGGTGTCCAGCAGATGCTCGTAGAGCCAGCACTGCGCCTGCCCCAGGCCGGCCTTCCCCAGCTGCTGGATGACCGGCGGGACCGCGATCTCCTCCTTCTCCGCCTTCTTGCGGCGGCGCCTGGCGGGCGCCGGATCGGAGGGTTTCCGCAGTCCCGGCGGCAGTTCGGCGATCGTCGCCATGTTGGCGAGGGCTTCGGGGGAGACCGACTGGCCGAACTCGGCTTCCAGCGCGGTGGCGAGCTCGTTGACCATCAGGCTGTCGAAGCCGAGCTCGGCGAACGAGGAGTCCATGCGCACCGAGGCGACCGGGCGTTCGGCGACCCGCGCCACCAGCCGGAGCAGCCGGTCGTCGGACGCCGCCTCCCCGTCCCGCTGGCGCGCCGCTTCGCGCCGCCGGGAGGCGAGCCAGCGCACCAGCTCGTTCCGGCGCACCTTGCGGGTCGCGGTGCGCGGGAGCGGCTCCTCGCGGAATTCCAGCGTCTTGACCCGCTTGTGCATCGGCAGCGTGCTCCCGACCTTGCGGAAATGGGCCTCGATCGCGGCGCGCGCCTCGGCGGACGTTTCACGGGAAACCACCACCGCCGCCACCTGCTCCGCGGTTCCGTCCGGCAGCCCGACCACCGCCATCTCCCGGATGAGCTCCGGGGCGGCGTGGATGTCCTCGATCTCCTCCGGATAGATGTTCTTGCCGCCGCTGTCCACGATGACCTCCTTGCGGCGGCCGACCAGGTACAGGTTCCCCTCGTCGTCCAGACGCCCCAGATCGCCGGTTCGGAGCCATCCTTCGGGGGTCAGCGCCTCGGCGGTGGCCTCCGGGTTCTTGTAGTAGCCGGCCATGATGTTGGGCCCCCGGGCCAGGATCTCGCCGACACCGGAGGCGTCCGGCTCCAGGATGCGGAGGGCGATCCCCGGCAGCGGCTTTCCGGCGCTTCCGATCGGCGTCCTGCCGGTGGGGGATGTCACGGTGAGGACCGGCGCCGCCTCGGTGAGGCCGTACCCCTGCGCCATGTGGAAGCCCAGGCCGCGGAAGGTCTTCCAGGTGGATTCGGAAATCGCCGACGCCCCGCTGATGAGATAGCGGAGCCGGCCCCCGAAGGCGGCGTGGACCGGGTGGAACACCGCCGGCCCCAGGTTCACCCCGGTGTCGTCGCGCAGCAGGTGGAGGGCGTCGATGAGCGCGACGACCAGGTCCTCGGCCCGGGAGGAGCGGTCGGCGAACGGCGCCAGAATCCGTCGCCGGAGCAGGTCCCAGAGCGCCGGCACTCCCACCATGCAGGTGGTGTGGCCCTTTTTCAGCTCGCGGCTCAGGGATTCGGGGGAGAGCTCCTCGAGGTAGGCGATCTGCGCCCCGCGCGAAAGCGGCAGCAGGAAGCCGGTGGTGCACTCGAACGCGTGGTGCAGGGGCAGCACGCTCAGCGCCCCGTCCTCCTCATTGATGTCGTACACCGAGAGCAGCCGCGCCACCAGGCTGGTGAAGTTCCGGTGGGAGAGCATCACCCCCTTGGGGGCGCCGGTCGTGCCCGAAGTGAAGAGGATGGAGGCGATCGCGCCGCCCTTCGTCGGCGCCGGGAGCCGGGCGATCCGGTCCGCCTCCTCCTGTTCGTCGCCGACCGCGAACATCCGGGAGAGGGGGTGCGCCGGGACCGGCAGGTCGGCGTCGCCCAGGGTTTCGGCGAGTGCGTCCCCGACCAGCAGGGCCTTCGCGTCCCCGGCGGCGAGCAGGGTCGCAACATCCTTGGGGCGCAGGTCGCGCTCCAGCGGAATCGCCACCGCCCCGATGCGCTGGATCGAAAACCAGGCCATCCCCCACTCCGGGGCGTTGTCCCCCATCAGCGCGACGTGGTCGCCGGGGCCCAGGCCCTGTTCGACGAGGAAGGCGGCGCCCCGGAGCGCGCATTCGCGGAAGTCGGCGTAGGTGTAGCGCTCCTCCCGGCCGTTCCGGGTGATCCGCATGGCGACCCGCCCGGCGTGGTTGCGGGTGCAGGCGTCGAACAGCTCGATCAGCGACTTGTAGGCATACACCCGCCGCGGGCGCGCCCGGTCCTGCTCCTCCAGCGCCGGAAAGACCCAGCGCTCGAGGCCGGGGAGGTGGACGTGGAGCCAGTAGTCGTACCAGTCCAGCTCCTGCGGGGCGAAGTGGAGCTTCCCCTGGTGCCCCTCGAGGCGGGAGAAGAGGTCGTGGGTGTTGTCGGCCCGGAAGATGAAGCGCTCGCCGGCGATGAAGGGCTTGAAGGTGTGGTAGTGCCGCTCGCTCTCTCCCACGAAGCGGTCCAGGTCGCCGACCCGGCGGCGGAGGTCGCGGACCACGCCCTCCAGCGGGCCCAGCGGCTTGTCGGTCGCCTCCTCGAGGACGGCGCTCAGCCCGGACGTCGTCTTGCGGATCCATTCGAGCGTGCGCTTCTCGAAGGTCTCCGCCGGAACCCCCCGGGTCTCCATCCGGGCGAGGATTTCGTTCCACGCCTTGATGCCGGTGGTCCGCTTCTGGAAATGCTGCCGCTTGTAGAGGCCCACCAGGTCCACGATGCGCCCCACCCGCGCCGGGTTCCGGTCGCCGCCGGACACCTGGTAGACCATCCGCGGCTCGCCGACCAGCGCCTCGGCGCCGACCGCCAGGGTCGCCGACGCCACCATGTCCACCGGCACCACGTCGAGAACCACGTCCGGGTTCACCGGGATCACGTTCTGGCCCCGCAGCGCCATGCGCACCAGCGGCGCGCTGGTGGTGAAGCCCTCGTTCCAGCCGGGGTGGGGGAAGCTCAGGGCGCTCTCCACGATGGCCGGGCGGACGATGGCCCGGATGACGCCTTCGGCGCCCGCCACCAGCTGGTCGCCCAGGCTCTTGGTGTAGGTGTAGATGTTGGGCCAGCCCCAGCCCTGCGCCTTCTCGACGCCCAGGTCGCGCAGCCGGCGGCGGATCCACTCCTTCCTTTCGGTGGAGATCGCCACCGCCAGGGCTTCGGCGTCGCTCGGGTCGCGACCCTCCTCGCGGAACCGGTTTCGGGCCGCCTCCACGAAGGCGTCGTGCCGGGACTTGTCCTGCGCTTCGTCCCGGACCCGGGCCGCCAGCCGCTCGCAGTCGAGGATCTCCAGGTCGACCCGGAATTCCTGGTCTTCCCGGTCGCGGCGGGGGAAGTAGCCGATCAGCGGCTCGTCCTCGCGGATTTCGCCGGCGCGGTTCCCGGCGACGAAGCAGGTGCTGGTGTGGATCAGCGCCGGGCGCGCCATCCGCCGGGCGAAGGCCAGGACGTTGCGGGTGCCGTGGACGTTGGTGGCGAGCGCCGCCTCCAGCGGGGGGTTGAAGGTCACCCGGCCCGACGAGTTCAGGATGAGGTCGATGTCCGCCGCGATCTCCGCCGCCCGCTCTTCCGGGTAGCCCAGGTTGTCCCGGGTGATGTCCCCGCCCAGAACCACCACCTTGTCTGCGAGCAGGGCGTCCAGCCGCTTCCCGTGGGCGTCGCGCAGCGGCTGGAAGGCGGGCGAAGCGCCGATCATGTCGGCGAAGCGCTCCCGGCTTTCGGCCTCTCCCGGCGCCCGCACCATCAGGTAGATGCGGCGCAGCTCGGGAAAGCAGCCGAGCAGCATCCCCAGGCACACCTTGCCGAGGAAGCCGGTGCCGCCGAGCAGGAGGATCCCCTTGCCGGCGAAGGCTTCGCCGACATGCACGCGGGGAGGGGGGGAAGAGGCGGACAACCAGCGAATTCAGGAGACTTCCGGCACCATGATCGGCGGCACGTGGGTCATGGTGATTTCGGCGGACGGGCCCAGGTCGCTCCGGGCCATGGCGATGGCCTCCGTCACGTTGGAGGCCGACTCCCAGCCGAGGATCTCGGGGACGTGCTGGTTCGCCGGACCGGCCACGATGATCCGGCCCAGGTGCTGGCGGCCGTTCTCGCCCCAGTACCACATGAAGAACGGGTGGGCGCCGTGGTAGGCGTGGCCGTCCCGGTACATCTGCACGTAGGACGGATTGCTCGCGAACTCCTCCTCGTAGCGCTCCCGGAGGGCGAAGGAGTCCCGGGTCTCCAGAAGCAGGCGGTGGAAGAACTCGATGTAGCTCGGATGGAATTCCGGGTCGAATTCGTCGTGGCAGGGGTGGGCGAGGATGAGCGTCCCGCCCTTCCGCACCACCGGCTTGTTGCGGTAGAGGTTGAACAGGTATCCCGGCCCCATGACCTGCACCAGCAGCGGATTCAGGATCGAATTCACGTTGTAGGGCGAGATGTAGGGGACGCCGCAGAGCAGGATGTCGCACTGCCCCTTGACCGGAACCGCGTACTGCTCGAAGGAGCGCTTCAGGGTCTGTTCGTGCACCGGCTCGGTCCGGCCGGCGTAGCAGGCGATGAGCTCGAACGCGCCGGGGATGCGGTGGAAGAAGGCCCGCTTGGCGCCCCGGGGCATGCGGGAAAGGGTGAACCGGGTCGCCGCCAGCTTCATCCGGTCGAAGTCGGTGAAGTCGTCCTCGTTCCTTCCCAGGAAGGAGAGCGAGTCGGCGTACATGCGGTTGTTCAGCACCGTCTCGACGTGGAAGACGTTCATGTGCCGGTCCACGATCTTCCCCATCCGGTCGACCTTGCGGCTGAGCGCCGAGCGCGGCGGGTCCATGTACCCGTCCGAGTCCCGGATCGTCTGCGGCTCATGGTGCGGACGCAGGCTCTGGTAATCGCAAAGCCCCACGGTGACCGACTTGTGCCCGCCGTCCATCGGAACCAGGTTGATGTTCAGGTAGATCACCAGGTCGCTTTCCACCGCGCGCCGGTTCACCCGCACCGGCTCCCGGTGGCGGGTGCGCCCCAGCTCCACGATGCCGTCCGGGTCCTCGGCGTCGTGGTTGTAGTAGCGGGAGGGGAAGTACTCCTTGTGGATCGCCGACCCCACCATCCGGCGCATTTCCGGTTCGGTCATCTTCCGGTGGAGGGAGTTGGCGATGATGAGGTGCACGTCGTCCACCCCGTGATCGCCCAGCATCTCCAGCACCACCTCCAGCGCGGTCTGGCGGACGTCGGGAGTCGCCATCGGCGGCAGCGGGAGGCTGATGTCGTCGAGCGCGATGGTCACCCGCATCCCCGGACGCAGCTGGGCGTGCAGCGGATCGCAGCCGAGCGGATGGTTGAGCGCGTGGCGGATCGCGCCGCGCGGGTTCGGCAGGCCGCGGATCGGGGGCGGCGGGTAGATCACCCGAGTGCCGACGGGCAGACGCTCCTCGAGAAAATCCTCTCCGTAGTGGAGGATGCGGGGCGCCGAATTCCGGTCGATGAACACGATGTCCGGATCGGTCTTGTAGCGGAGGGGGGGACTCATCGACGTGTCCTCGGGAATCAGGCGGCGGGCCGGTCCGCCCGGTTGAGATCGATCACCGGCCAGTCGTGGCGCCGGGCGGTGACCCGCAGCCGGGCGTCCGGATTGGTGGCGGTGGGGTGACCGACCACGCTCAGCATCGGCAAGTCGGACATGCTGTCGGCGTAGGCGAAACTGTCGTTGAGCGAAAGCCCCTCGCGTTCCGCGTATTCGCGAATCCACAGCGCCTTGCTGGCGCTCGCCATCACCGGAGGCGAAAGACGGCCGGTGGCGTGGCCGTTGCGGATTTCCAGCCGGTTGGCGGCGTATTCGGTGATGCCGAGCTCTTCGAGCAGCGGGAGGATCGAGACTTCGAGCGCCCCGGTGACGACCACCTGGCGCAGGCCGCGACGGCGGGACTGCTCGATCAGGTCCCGGGCGCCGGGGAAGATCGCCGGGCGGATCACGTGCTCGAACAGTCCCCGGGACAGGTAGCGCAGCCGGTCCTGGGACTGGCCCTTGTACCACTTGAAGAACAAGTCGTTGAACACCTTGCGGCTGTACATGTCCGCCGCCAGGAACAGCGGGAGCGCGGCCAGGGTGGCCCCGGTGGTGCGGAGGCTCCTGAGGAGTCCCTGGTCGTTTTTCGCGTACCAGCCGAGCACGTGCACCAGGTTGGTGCGGATCAGGGTGCCGTCCAGATCGTAGAAGGCGGCCGCCTCCCGCGGTCGTTCCGGATCGGGTCCCGCCTTGTCCATGCGCACGTCTCCGCCGGGAAGAGTACCCCGGCTTGGCGTACCATCCCCCGCTCCCCGTGAACTCCTGATGCATCTGCCCCTTCCCGCCGGCGCGCCGCTGCGCCCGGTGACCATCACTTCGGTGGGGCAGTACCTGCCGGAGGGCAAGCTCACCAACGCCGATTTCGAGCGCATGGTGGACACCTCCGACGAGTGGATCGTGGAGCGGACCGGCATCCGGGAGCGGCGGGTCGTCCCCACCGGCACCGGCTGCTCCTTCCTCGCCTCCCGGGCGGCCCGGGACGCCTTGGAGCGGCGCGGGATGGACGCCGACCAGGTGGACCTGATCGTGGTGGCGACCGTCACCCCCGACATGTTCTTCCCCGCCACCGCCTGCCTGGTGCAGGACGACATCGGCGCCAGCCGGGCGTGGGGCTTCGACCTCTCCGCCGCCTGCAGCGGGTTCCTGTTCGCGCTGGCCACCGCCAGCCAGCAGGTGGCGAGCGGGAGCGCCGACCGGGCGCTGGTCATCGGCGCCGACGTGATGAGCTCGATCACCAACTACGAGGACCGCACGACCTGCATCCTGTTCGGGGACGCGGCGGGCGCCGTCCTGCTGGAGCCCGCGACGGAGGACGGCGAAGGCTTTCTCGGCTTCAACAACCAGGTGGACGGTTCGGGCCGCGGCCTGCTCAGCATGCCCGCCGGGGGCAGCCGCCGCCCCTCCTCCCGCGAGACGATCGAGGCCGGCGAGCACTACTTGCACCAGGACGGAAGGAAGGTCTTCCGCTTCGCGGTGCGCGAGTCCTCGGATGCGGCGCTGGAGCTTCTGGCGGCGACCGGACTGACCGTGCGCGACATCTCCTTGCTGGTGTGCCACCAGGCCAACGCGCGGATCATCGACGCCATCGGCAAGCGGCTGGAGCTGGCCCCGGAGCAGGTGGTCAAGACGGTGCACAAGTACGGCAACACCACCGCGGCGTCCATCCCCACCGCGCTGCGCGACGCCATCGACCAAGACCGGCTCCAGCCGGGCGACCGCATCCTCTTCAGCTCGGTGGGCGCCGGACTCACGGTCGGGACGGCGCTGTTGCGCTGGGGCGGCGAGCGGCGGGACGGGGCGAACTGACCGAAGCCCGCGCGCCCGGCGGGAACCGGCTGGGGGAGGAGACCAGCCCCTACCTCCGCCAGCACCGCGACAACCCGGTGGCTTGGAGGCCGTGGGGCAATCCGGCGTTCGCGGAGGCGCGCCGGCTGGACCGGCCGGTGCTGCTCTCCATCGGCTATTCGAGCTGCCACTGGTGCCATGTGATGGCGCACGAGTCGTTCGAGAACGACGCCATCGCCCGCATCATCAACGAGCGCTTCGTGGCGGTGAAGGTGGACCGGGAGGAGCGCCCCGACGTGGACGAGATCTACATGGCGTTCGTCCAGCAGAGCGTCGGTGGCGGCGGGTGGCCGCTGACCGTCTTCCTGGCGCCGGACCGCACCCCGTTCTTCGGCGGGACCTATTTCCCCCCGGAGGATCGCTGGGGGCGCCCCGGGTTCCCGAAGATCCTGCAAGGCGTCGCCGAAGCCTGGAGGGACCGGGGGCGGCGGGCGGCGTTGCTGGATCAGGGGGAGCAGCTTCTCGAACAGCAGCGGCTGATGGCCCGCATCCCCGGGGCGCCGCAGACCCTCATCACCCGGGAGCCGGTGGACGCTGGCGTGCGGCAGTTGCTGGCGAGCCACGACTCCCGGTTCGGGGGTTTCGGAGGGGCGCCCAAGTTCCCGCCCGCCCGCCAGGTGAACCTGCTGCTCCGCCGCCATCTCGCCGAAGCGCATCCGGACGCCCTGGAGGCGGCGCGGAAGACGCTCGGCGGCATGGCGGACGGCGGGCTGCGCGACCAGATCGGCGGCGGGTTCCACCGCTATTCCACCGACGCCGAGTGGCGGGTTCCCCACTTCGAGAAGATGCTGTACGACAACGCGCTGCTGGTTCCGGTGTATGTGCTGGCGCACCGGATCGGCGGCGAGCCGCGGTTCGCCGAAGTCGTCCGGAGCGCCATCGACTGGGCTCGCCGCGAGATGCGATCCCCGGAAGGCGCCTGGCGATCGGCGCTGGACGCCGACTCCGAGGGGGAGGAGGGGCGCTTCTACGCCTGGACCCGGGAGGAGAGCGATGCGCTGCTGGGCGACGACGCAGCGCTGGCGGCGGCGGCATGGGACATGCGGCCCGAAGGGAATTGGGAAGGCCGGACGGTGCTGCGGCGGGTTCTCTCCGACCGGGAACTGGGCGAGCGATTCGGAGTCTCCGAAGAAGAGACGGCCCGGCGGCTGGCGAGCGCCGGGGAGACGTTGCGCCGGGCGCGGGAGAAGCGGGAGCGGCCGGGGATCGACGACAAGGCGCTGCTCGCCTGGAACGCGCTCTGGATCAGCGCGCTGGCCCGCGCCCACCGGGGTCTCGGCGAAGAGGGCTGGCTGGCCGACGCCCAGGCCACCGGGCGCTTCCTCCTCGAGCGGTTGCGGGTCCAGGGGCGGCTTTTCGCCGTCTGGGATGGAATTCGGGCGCGGGTTCCGGCGATGCTGGATGACCACGCCTTTCTGCTGCGCGCGCTGGTGGATCTCTATCTGAGCGACTTCGACGAGGCCTGGCTGGTCGCCGCGGACGAGACGGCGGCGCTGCTGGACCGCCGCTTCCGGGCGCCGGAGGGCGGATTCCACACGGTGGCCGACGACCACGAACCGCTGCCGGTGCGGACCCGCAGCGGCTACGACGGGGCGCTGCCTTCCGGGAATGCGGTCGCCGCCGAAGCGCTGCTCCGGCTCTGGCAGCTGACCGGCGCATCCCGGCATCGGGAGGCGGCCCGGGGCGTGATCACCGGCTTTCTGCCCCAGGCGACCCGGGCGCCCGCCGGGTTTTCGACGCTGCTGACCGCGATCCTCCGCTACCTGGCGGAACCGGCGCAGATCGTGGTGGTGGGGGACCGGGACCAGAAGGCGACCCGGGAGGCGGTGCGGCGCCTATGGCGGGTTCCCGCCGGGGATGCGGCGGCGGTGCTGGTGGCGGATTCCCGGAGGGCGGGGACGGAGGACAGCCTGTTGCCGGCGCTTCGCTCCGCCGCCGCCGGCGTCAGCCTGCCGGAAGGAGGCGTGTCCTTCCTTCCCTGCCGGGGCGGCGTCTGCTCGCTGCCGCTTCCCGACCTGGAAGCCGCCTGCGACTTCCTGCGCTCCCCGTCCTCGCGCCTGGCGTAGCGACGCCCCCGGACGGCGGATCGGGAGGAGATGCGGCCCGTCCGCGCCCGCCGTCGACGACGTTTCTGCGACGAGTTTTCCACAATTTGGGAAAGCGACGCAACAAAATCGCCTCTCGTGCGTGTATATATGTATGAAGAAGGAGGTCACCGCCCATGGGTGAGCCGGCAAGGAAATCGGACATCGCGCACGCCGCCGTGTCGTATACTGGAGGCCGTGAGACGAACGGGGATCGGATGACCAATCCGGGGAAGGACCGCCAGGGGGACTGGGCAGACTTGGGGGATCTCTACGAATCGCTTCCGGAGCGGATCGGCGGTCTCCGGGAGGCCGTTCGGGGAAATCGTCGGGACATCGGGAATCTGAGGAAGGAGCTCGGGGAGGGTTTTCGCGAGGCGGCGAAGGATCGGAAGCGCATCGAGACGAAGGCGGAGGAGGACCGCGCCGCGTTGCGGAAGGAGCTCGGCGACGGTCTGCGCGAAGCGGCGAGCGAGCGTGCGCGGCTCTGGGAAAAGGCGGAGGAGGACCGGAAGCGCATTGAGACCGAGGCCGCGCAGGACCGGAAGCGCATCGAGACAAAGGCGGAAGAGGACCGGAAACGCATCGAGACGAAGGCGGAGGAGGACCGCGCCGCGTTGCGGAAGGAGCTCGGCGACGGACTGCGCGAAGCGGCGAGCGAGCGAGCGCGGCTCTGGGAAAAGGCGGAGGAGGACCGGAAGCGCATCGAGACGAAGGCGGAGGAGGACCGCGCCGCGTTGCGGAAGGAGCTCGGCGACGGACTGCGCGAAGCGGCGAGCGAGCGCGCGCGGCTCTGGGAAAAGGCGGAGGCGGACCGGAAGCGCATTGAGACCGAGGCCGCGCAGGACCGGAAGCGCATCGAGGAACGGGCTGCGGCCGAACGCGCTGCAATACGGACGGAGATCGGCGGGCTCAAGGAGGCGGTAGGGGAACTCCGCGTGCAGCAGGCGGAAATCGTGCAGCAGGTTGGCGAGATCAAGGAAACGCTTGGGAAACTCACGGAAGCCGTCCTGGAGATCCGCGCGGAGAACAAGGCGGAGCGCGAGCGGGAGGCGGAGCGGCGCAAATTTGAAGTGGGAGTCGGGGTGGCGGTGGCGGCCGGGCTTACCTTGCTGGTGATCGGCACGCTGCTCCGTCCGATCCTCGAACGGCTGATAGCCACGCTCCTGGGCGGCTGATCGGGGAGACGCGGCGACTCGCTCCGACGCGGGGGGGCGCGGCGTCGGCCCGTCGCCGCCGCTCCCCCGGTCAGTTCTTGGACCGCTGGTGCGCGATGAGATAGCCCAGCGACACCAGCTCCAGAGCGATGCCGGCGCCCACCAGCGCCTTGGTGGGGGTGTCCCACGGCTTCCGGTCCCCGTTCTCGTCCCAGCACTTGTTGTAGCCCTCGATCCGCAGTCCGGCGATGTTGTCGTTCTGCCCCTTGTTCCGGCAGGGGATGTAGCGCCAGAGCGCCGCGCCGAGGAACGCCGCCGCGCCGCTGATTCCGAACGCGATCGCGCTCCGCTTCTTGTCGTCCTCCCGGATCAGGCCGGTGGCGACGACCGGCGAATTCTGCGCCCGGAACGCGCCGCTGGCCGCCGCCGCTTCCGCCGCCTCCAGCAGCGAGGAAGGAGCGGGAGCGGCAGGGGCCGGAAGCGGAAGAAGGATCACGCCGATGAGCGCGAACGCAATGATTTTCATGGAGATATGCCTCAGGGAGCGGCGCTCCGGTCCTGCCGGAGATGCAGGATGAAGTAAGTGAGGGCGACCAGCTCCAGCCCGACGCCGGCCGCCAGCAGCGCCTTGGTCGGGGGCTCCAGACCCCGGCGCGTGCCGTCGGCCTCGTAGCACTTGGCGAACTTGGTGTTCTCGGTGGCGTTCCGGGTCGGCGTCGCCGTGACGTTGCGGCAGGGCAACCAGCGCCAGAGGGCGGCGCCGGTGAACGCCATGGCCCCGCTCAGGGCGTAGGCGATCGCGCTGCGCTTCTTGTCGTCCTCCCGGATCAGGCCGGTGGCGACGACCGAGGTGTTCTGCGCCCGGAAGGCGCCGCTCGCTGCCGCCGCTTCCGCCGCCTCCAGCAGCGAGGGGGCGGAAGGGGCCGTGGCCTGGGCTGGAAGGGGCAGGATCAAAAGCGCGCCGAGCGCGAACGCGACGGCCTTCATGGAGTTTCTTCGATCCGGTACATCGATGGTTTTCAGTTGCGGATGCGGACGTTCACGTTGCCGGCGATCACCGTCTCCCCGTTTCGCTGCAGCCGCAGCCAGACCCGGTAGGTCCCGGGAAGGCTGAACCGATGCGAGTTGCTGAAGAAGGTCTCGATCTCGGCGCCCGGCTGCCAGGGGTCGCAGTCCGGTTCGTAGACCGATTCGGTGTCATCGTCCCAATCCCACACCTCCTCCAGGCAGTAGTAGTCCTCCGGGTTTTCGGCGCCGTCCAGGTTCTCGAGGCGGGCGCTGACCCGGATGTCCAGCGCCGGGCG
Source organism: Candidatus Marinacidobacterium sp. (assembly GCA_965202845.1). GTDB lineage: Bacteria > Acidobacteriota > Vicinamibacteria > Marinacidobacterales > Marinacidobacteraceae > CBDATA01. Next base: position 2,570,318 of record OZ241856.1, on the reverse strand, counting down.
CCGGCTCTCGCCCGGCATCCGGGGGCGCAGGTAGCTGCTCCGGGGGGCGCGCAGGACGAGCCGCGGCTCCTCGGCGGCCTCCTCCAGCGCCGGGGCGGGCGGGAACAGCGCGAGCGCGAGCAGGCCGGGAAGGAGCACCGGTTCATTGTACGCAGACCGGGCGGATGGACGGCCCCGGCTTCAATCGGCCTTGCGTCGCGCCTCCGCCCGGGCCACTTCGAGGCGGGTCTCCGCCCGCATCACCGCCCGGCGCGCCTGGTCGGCGTCGTAGGCGGCGCCGAACTCGGCCAGCCGCTCCTGCGCCCGCTTCAGGGCGGTTTCGGCCCGCTCCAGATCGATGTCATCGGAGACTTCGGCGGTCTCGGCGAGCACCGTCACCTCGTCGTCCACCACCTCGACGAACCCCCAGTGCACCGCGATGAACGCCTCCCGGTCTCCCTGGAGCACCCGGAGCCTGCCGTCCACGATCTGACTCATGAACGGCGCGTGGCCGGGCAGCACTCCGAAGTAGCCGAGCGCGCCCGGCGCCTCGACGAAGTCCACATCGTCCCGGTAAACCACCCCGCCGGGGGTGATGACCTCCAGGCGAAGGCGCGGCGCGCTCTCCATCAGCCGAGCTCCGTCAAGCCGCTTCCTGAGCGGCGGCCATCTCGGCGGCGCGACGCTCGACGTCCTCGATGCCGCCCGCCATGTAGAAGGCCTGCTCCGGAACCTGGTCGAGTTCGCCGTCGGCGATGCGGCGGAACCCCTCGATGGTGTCCTTCAGCTCGACGTACACCCCCTTGGAGCCGGTGAACTGCTCCGCCACATGGAAGGGCTGGGAGAAGAACCGCTGCATCTTGCGGGCGCGCGCCACCGTGACCTTGTCCTCCTCGCCCAGCTCGTCCATTCCCAGGATGGCGATGATGTCCTGCAGCTCCTTGTAGCGCTGGAGGACTTCCTTGACCCGCCGGGCTACCTGGTAGTGCTCGTCGCCCAGCACCCGGGGGTCCATGATCCGGGAGGTGGAGGCCAGCGGGTCCACCGCCGGGTAGATGCCGAGCTCGGCGATCTGCCGGGAGAGGTTGGTGGTCGCGTCCAGGTGCGAGAACGTCGTCGCCACCCCCGGATCCGTGTAGTCGTCCGCCGGAACGTAGATGGCCTGGATGGACGTGATCGACCCCTTGTCGGTGGTGGTGATCCGCTCCTCCAGCTCGCCCATCTCGGAGGCGAGCGTCGGCTGGTAGCCCACCGCCGACGGCATCCGGCCCAGAAGCGCGGAGACCTCCATGCCGGCCAGGGTGTAGCGATAGATGTTGTCCACGAAGAACAGCACGTCCTGCCCCATCTCATCGCGGAAGTACTCGGCCACCGTGAGCGCGGTCAGCGCCACCCGCAGCCGCACTCCGGGAGGCTCGTTCATCTGGCCGTAGACCAGCGCGGTCTTCTTGAGCACCCCCGAATCGGTCATCTCCCGCCAGAGGTCGTTCCCCTCGCGGGTCCGCTCGCCCACCCCGCCGAATACCGAGAACCCGCCGTGGCGGGTCGCGATGTTGTTGATGAGCTCCATGATGATGACCGTCTTGCCGACCCCGGCGCCGCCGAACAGCCCCACCTTGCCGCCCCGCATGTAGGGCTCCAGCAGGTCGATCACCTTGATTCCGGTCTCGAACATCTCCAGCTTGGTGCTCTGGCTGGTGAAGTCGGGGGCCGGACGGTGGATCGGGTGGCGGATTTCGGCCTCGATCGGGCCGGCCTCGTCCACCGGCTCGCCCAGCACGTTCATCACCCGGCCCAGAGTTCCCTCGCCCACCGGGGTGGTGACCGGCGCGCCGGTGTCCACCGCCGAGAGGCCGCGCACCACGCCGTCGGTGGGCTGCATCGCCACCGTGCGCACCCGGTTCTCCCCCAGGTGCTGCTGCACTTCCAGGACCACGTCCAGGTCCACGGTGGACCGGCCGTCTTCGTCCTTGAGACGCAACGCGTTGTGGATCGGCGGCAGCTCCTCCGGGAACTGCACGTCCACCACGTTTCCGATGACCTGGACGACCTGTCCGGTGTGTTTCGCCACTTCCGACTTCCTCCTCTCGCTCAGTCCAGCGCCTCGGCGCCGCTCACGACTTCGAGAATTTCCTTGGTGATCGCCGCCTGCCGCGCCCGGTTCATGGTCATCGTCAGATCGTCGATCAATTCCTTTGCGTTTCGGGACGCATTGTCCATCGCGCTCATCCGGGCCGCCTGCTCGGCCGCCGCCGATTCCAGGAGCGCCCGCCAGACCTGGTATTCCACGTGCCGCGGCAGGAGGGTCTGGAAGATCTCCGCCTCCGACGGCTCGTGCAGGAATTCGAGCAGGCCCTCCTTCTCCGGCGCCAGCTCGAGCCGGGGGATGGGAAGCAGCTGCTCCACCACCACATCCTGGCGGAGGATGTTCTTGAATTCGTTGAACACCAGATGCACCGCGTCCAGCCGGTCTTCGGCGGGAACGCCGGTTCCGGAGTACCGCCGCATCAGCGGTTCCGCGATCTTCCGGGCGTGGTCGTAGCCGAGATTCCGGAAGATGTCCTCCATCGGATCGACCCGGCGAATTTCGCGCCGCTTCAGCCCCTCGCGCCCCTTGCGCCCAACGGTCTGCAGGGTCAGCTCCCGATCCTGCAGCGAATCGAGAAGAATCTCCGTTCTCTTCAACAGGTTGGCGTTGAAAGAGCCGCACAGCCCGCGGTCCGAGGTGATCACGATCACCGCCACCCGCTCCGGTTCCCGCACCCGCAGCAGCGGGTGGCTCGTCGGGTCGGCGGCCGAGCTGACCCGGTTCAGCGCCCGCAGCATCCCCTTGGCGAAGGGGCGCGCCGACACGATCGCCTCCTGCGCCCGGCGCAGGCGCGCCGTCGCCACCATCTTCATCGCCCGGGTGATCTGCTCCGTGTTCCGCACGCTCCGGGTGCGGCGGCGGAGTTCGAGGAGGGTCGCCACGGTGGAGGGGCCTAGGCGGGGACCGGTTCGGCTTCCTCCGCCCGGACGGCGGACGCCTGGAAGTCCTTCTTGAATTCGGAGATCGCGCCTCGGAGGTCCGCCTTCAGGTCGTCGCTCAGCGTCTTTTCCGAGCGGATCCGCCCCAAGAGACCGGAATAGCGGGAGTCGAGGAAGTCGTACAGGCCGGCTTCGAAGGCGCGGCAGTCCGCCGGGTCGACGTCGGCCAGGAAATCCTCGTTGGCGGCGAACACGATCGCGACCTGCTTCTCCACCGGGAGCGGCTGGTACTGATCCTGCTTGAGGATTTCGGTGAGGCGCTCGCCCCGGGCCAGCTGGGCGCGGGTGGCGGCATCCAGGTCGGAGCCGAACTGGGCGAAGGCCGCCATCTCCCGGTACTGCGCGAGCTGGAGGCGCATCGCGCCGGCCACGCTGCGCATCGCCTTGATCTGGGCCGAGCCGCCGACCCGGCTCACCGAGTTGCCCACGTTGATGGCGGGGCGGATGCCGGCGTTGAACAGGTCGGTCTCCAGATAGATCTGGCCGTCGGTGATCGAGATCACGTTGGTCGGCACATAGGCCGAGAGATCGCCGGCCTGGGTCTCGATGAACGGGAACGCGGTCAGCGAGCCGGCGCCGCGGTCGTCGGACAGCTTGCAGGCGCGCTCCAGCAGCCGGGAGTGCAGGTAGAAGACGTCCCCCGGATACGCCTCCCGGCCCGGCGGACGGCGGAGCAGAAGCGAGATTTCGCGGTAGGCCGCCGCGTGCTTCGAGAGGTCGTCGTAAATACAGAGCGCATGCCCGCCGTTGTCCATGAAGTACTCGCCGATGGCGCAGCCCGCGTAGGGGGCGAGGTACTGGAGCGGGGACGGTTCGGCGGCGGTCGCCGAGACCACCACCGTGTGCTCCATCGCGCCGTGCTCCTCGAGGCTTCGCACCACCTGGGCCACCGTCGAGAGCTTCTGGCCGATGGCGACATAGACGCAGACGACGCCGGTGTCCTTCTGGTTGAGGATCGCGTCCACCGCGATCGCGGTCTTGCCGGTCTGCCGGTCTCCGATGATCAGCTCGCGCTGGCCGCGGCCGATGGGGATCATGGTGTCCACCGCCTTGACCCCGGTCTGGAGCGGCTCCTTCACCGGCTGCCGGGCGACGATGCCGGGCGCGATCCGCTCCACCGGATACGAGGACGACGAGGAGATCGGCCCCTTGCCGTCGAGCGGACGGCCGAGCGCGTCCACCACCCGGCCGAGCAGCTCCCTTCCGACCGGGACTTCAAGGATCCGGCGGGTGCGACGGGCTTCGGCGCCCTCGCGGATCGCGGTCACCTCGCCGAAGAGGACCAGCCCCACCGCGCTTTCCTCGAGGTTGAGGGCGAGTCCGAAGACGTCGTGGGGCAGCTCGATCAGCTCGCCGTACATCACTCCTTCCAGCCCGTGGACGCGCGCGATCCCGTCCCCGGAGGACACCACGGTTCCCACCTCGGCGACGTCCACGCCGGGCTCGTGGCCGGCGATCTGCTCGCGCAACAGCGACGCGATTTCATCGGCTCGAATCTTCATGGATGCTCCTGCGGCGGCTCAGGCCGCGCTCTCCTCGAATCGCGCCAGCTCCCGCTCCACGCTGGCGTCGTAAATCGTGTTGCCCACCCGGGCGATGAATCCGCCGAGGAGCGTCGGGTCGACCTCCAGCTGCAGGCGGGGGACGATGCCGAGCGCCTTGCCGAGCGCCTCGGAAAGTCGGGCGGCTTCGGCTTCCGACAGCGGCCATGCCGACGTCAGGCGGACGTCGGCGATTCCGCGACGAGCGTCCACCGCCCGACGCAGCGCCTCGAGCGCCGCCGGAAGCCATGCGCCCCGCTCCCGCGCCGCCATCAGGGCGACGAACCGGCGAAGGCGCGGGTTTTCGGTGTGCATAGCGACCACCTGGCGCGCCAGGGAGTCGCGCCGCGCCGCCGGCAGGGCGCCGGGCGCAAGCGCGCGCCGGAGAGCGGGGGTCTGCTCGAGGGTGGAGGCGAAGTCCGCGAAGTCCGCGATCAGGAGGTCCGGATCGTCGCCGGCCTCCAGCGCGACATCGAGGAGGGCGGTCGCGTAGCGGTCCGCGATCCCCTTTCCGGCGGCTTCGGCGGTTTTCATCGGCTCAATCCGCGTGGATGGCGCGCGCGCCGGCGTCGAGCAAACGGCGCCGGTCGGCGTCGGTGATCTCCTGCGGGATGCGGGCGCGGGCGGCGCGGGCGGCCGCCCGGGCAAGGCGGTTGCGCAACGCTCCCTCGGCGGCTTCGACCCGCGCTTCCAGCTCCCGCTGCGCCGCCTCGGAAATCTGAACCGCTTGCGCCTCCGCCTCGGCGAGGATGCGCGCCGCCTCCTCCTTTGCGGTCTCCCGGATCCGGCGCGCGGTGGCCTCCTCCTGTTCGCCGAGCGCGGACGTGCGGGAGGCCGCCTGCGACCGGAGCGATTCGGCGTCGCGCTTCCAGGCGTCCCGCTGCTGGTTCTGCTGACGGATCTGCTCGGTCTTCGCGGCGAGGTAGCCGGCGAGCGGTTTGCGGAGCGCCAGGACCACGATGGTCGCCAGGATGGCGAAGTTCACCAGTTTCGGAACGTCCACCAGGCCTTCGGCGGCCAGGACGGGCGTCGGCGCCGCCAGGACGAAGACGAGAGCGCGGGCGGCGATCCTCATCCGGCGCGCCCCAGCAGGCGGGCGGCGAGCGCCCCGCCCAGTCCTCCGGCGGTCTCTTCCAGCACCGCTTCCGCCTCCCGAACCTGCAGATCCAGCTGCGCCTGCCCCCGGGCGAGCGTCCCCGCCGCCTTGCGACGGGCCGCCTCCAGCCGTTCGCCGGCCTGTTCGGCCGCTCTCCGGCGCATGCGGTCCATCTCCTCGTATCCGCTCCGGCGCGCGGCGGCGACCGCCTCGTTTCCAATCCGGGTCGCCTCCGCGTCCTCGGCCTGCGCCGCCTCGAATTCGGTTTCGGCGGCGGCGGACCGCTCCGCCCGGCTCTCGACCGCAGTGGCGAGCGGCTCCAGCAGAAGGCGCTTCAGAAGGGGGACCAGGCACAGGACGATCCCGAAGATGATCAGTGCGGTGAAGTCGGGAAAGAGTTCCATGAAAGTCCGTGGGGAGAATGCCCCTCATGGGAGAGGGGGACGAGCGCACACAGGGATCGGCTGCGGGTCAGACGGGATTCGGCGGGGATTCTAGATCAGCGCGCGGCTCGCCGCCGATGTCGAAGCGGGCGCCGTCGCTGCGCACTCCCGGATCCATCTGCAGATGTTCGGCGACGATCCGGGAGTCGGTGATCGTGCTGCTGGATCGGATCTCGATGCTCTCCGCCTTCAGCAGCCCCTTGACCGTCCCGCCGTTCAGGACGATCCGCGCCGCGTGGATTTCCCCCTCCACCACTCCGTCGGCGCCCACGGAAACCAGCTGGCCGCGGAGGATTTCGCCGACGAAGGCGCCGTTGACGTGAAACGGGCCGGAGGCCTCGAGCCGTCCGGTCAGAACGGCGCCGCGCCCCAGATGGCTGTCCTGGAAATTCTGGGTCATGGTGTCCGGGACCGGGGTTCGCTGTCCCCGGTCAGTCGCAGGAAGACCCGGTGCAGGTCCTCCTCGTTGAAGAATCGAACCGTCACGGTTCCGCCCTTTCCCCGGCGACGCAGTTGCACCGGAAGATTCATCGCACGCTCCATCCGGCGTTCGGCGTCGCGGGTGTTGGGATCCGGGCGCCGGGAGAGCGGCTTGCGGTCCACGAGCGCCGCGACCCGCCGCTCGACTTCGCGCACCGAAAGACGCCGGCGCGCGACCTCCCTGGCCAGTTCGAGCTGCGTCGAAGGCGGCAGGGGAAGCAGGGCCCGGGCCGCGCCGGCGCCGAGCTGCCCCTGCGCCACCATGTCCGCCACCGGCGGCGTCAGGTCCAGCAGGCGCAGCGTATTCGTGACGGCGGCGCGGCTGCGCCCGACTTCGGCGGCGATCTGGTCGTGGGTGCGCCCGGCGCGCGCCAGCTTGCGGAAGGCGGCCGCTTCCTCCAGCGGATTGAGCTCCTCCCGCTGCAGGTTCTCGACCAGCGCCAGCAGCCCGAGCTCGTCGTCGGCCACTTCCCGGATCACGACCGGCACCCGGTCGAGGCCGGCCCGGCGCGCCGCCCGCCAGCGGCGCTCTCCGGCGACGATCTCGAAGGCGGCGCCGCGGGGTCGAACCACGATGGGCTCCAGCACCCCCCGGGAGGCGATGGAGGCGGCGAGCGATGCGAGTTCGGCGTCCTCCGGGGAAACCCGCGGCTGCGACGGGTTGGGGGTGAGATCCCCCACAGGGATTTCACGGTACGGACCGCGGCGGGAGGGGTCCGGCGCCGGGGGGAGAATGGCGTCGAGGCCGCGCCCCAGGCCGCGTTTCATCGGGCGCGAATCTCCCGGGCGAGCGCGACGAAGGCTTGGGCGGCGGCCGATCGGCGGTCGTGGGTCAGGACCGGAAGCCCGAAGGAAGGAGCTTCGGCGACGCGCACCGACCGGGGGATCTCCGACTCCAGAACCCGGTCCCCGAAGCGTTCGCGGACCTGCTGCATGACTTCGTGCGCGAGCCGGGTCCGGCGATCCACCATGGTGAAGAGGATACCGGTGATGTCCAGTCCCGGGTTCCAGTCCTCGCCGATGCGGCGCACGGTGTCGCACAGCCGGGCGAGGCCCTGCATGGCGAAGAATTCGCAGGGAATGGGCGCCAGCACCCCGTCAGCGGCGACCAGCGCGTTGATGGTGAGCAGCCCGAGCGACGGAGGGCAGTCCAGCAGCACGAAGTCGAAGCCGGGATCGGCGGCGGCGAAGGTTCCCAGGGCGTCCCGGAGGCGGGAGGCGCGGGCGCGGGGATCGGATTCGTCGGCGGCCAGGGCAAGGTCGGCGGCGGCGAGCGAGGGATCGGAGGGGGCGATCTCCAGGCCGGGAACGCCGGTCGGCGCCAGCGTGTTCGCGATGGGTTCCCGATCCACCAGGGTGTCGTAGGTGCTGAATCCGTCCTCGGCGAGGCGCGCTCCCAGACTTGCGGTCAGGTTGCCCTGTGGGTCCAGATCCATGAGCAGGCAGCGCTGGCCGCCGAGCGCGAGCGCCGCGCCCAGGTTGACGGCGGTGGTGGTCTTTCCCACGCCGCCCTTCTGGTTGGCGAGCGCCAGCACCCTCACGGTGTTGATTCCGGATGTTTCCCGTGAAACATCGCGCCCAGCCAGACGATCCCCCGGGACGCCGGAACCTTCCGTTCGGTGAAGAGACCCTCCGGGCAGGCCGCCCGGCGGCGGGCGGCGACGGTCGTAGGCCACACCACCACCGCCTCCGGCGGAAGCGCCGCAGCGAGACCCTCCCATTCCCGCCGCGCCAGGCGCACCGCTCGCAGGGTGACCGCGGCGAACGGCAGGGATCCGGGCGCCTTCCCGACCAGCCAGTCGCCGAGGCGCGCCCGCTCCACCTGAACGCTCGCAGCCAGGTCCAGTTTCCGGGCCGCGAGTTCGAGGAACACCGAAGCGATCCGGCGGGGCTCCAGCAGCGTCCACGTCCCGCCGGCTACAACCGCCAGCGGCAGCGCCGGGGCGCCCCCGCCGCTCCCGACGTCGAGAATCGGGCCGGATTGCGGCAGGAAGGAGCGGAGTTCGAGCGATTCCCGGAAATACCCCTGCGCCAGCGCCGCCTCGTCCCGGAACCCGGTCAGTCCGGCGCCCTTCCACTCCCGCAGCAACCCGAACAGAGCGCCCAGGCGGGCCGCCGCCTCGTCCCCAACCGGGGGGTCCAGGCCCTCGAGCGCCGTCCGCAGGGCCGGCGGAACCATCAGCGCTTCGTCTTCGCCCGCTTGCCGCCGCCAGGGGAACCCGGCGGTTTCTTCGCCTTCGTCGTCGGCGGCTGCTGGATGACCTGCACCGCCGCCTCCCGCCGGTCCAGAATCCGGGTCGTGATCATCTGCTGCCCCATCGAAAGGATGTTGTTGGCGAACCAGTAGAGCACCAGCCCCGACGGCGCCCAGGCGAGGATGATGGTGAACACCAGGGGCATCAGCATCATGATGCGCGCCTGCAGGCCCTCCGCCTGGGTCGTGCTCATCTTCTGCATGACCAGCTGGCTGACCCCCATCAGGATCGGCAGGATGAAGTACGGGTCTTCGCGCGAGAGGTCGGTGATCCAGAGGAGGAAGGGGGCCTGGCGCAGCTCCACCGAAACCACCAGCAGCCGGTAGAACGCGAAGAAGAACGGCATCAGCAGGAGCATCGGCAGGCAGCCGCCCACCGGCGAGACGCCGTGCTCCTTGTAGAGGGCCATCATCTCCCGGTTCATCTCGTTCCGCTTCGGATCGGTGGGCTTCAGGTTCCGGTAGCGCTCCTGGATGCGCTTGATCTGCGGGCTGATCTTCTGCATCCCGCGGATCGAGACGTAGCTGTAGTGCTTCAGGGGCGCCAGAAGCAGGTTGATGAGGGCGGTCACCAGGACGATCGCCCAGCCGTAATTCCCGGTGAAGTCGTGGACCCGGAGGATCGCCACGCGGATCGGCGTCACCAGGAACCGGAGCCAGCTCCCGAATTCCACGATGTCCACCCCCAATTCCTCGAGACGCTCGACCTGCTTGGGGCCGGAATACATCGTGAACCGGGCTTCGCCCGGGGCGCCCAGCCGGGAGACCACCATCGCCCGGTTCCCGCTGGCGTCCTCGGGAACCCGGCGAAAACTCTCCCACGGGATCGGAAGCGGGTCCAGCCGTCCCTCGAAGCGCTGCCCCGGCTCGGCGACCAGCAGTCCGGCGAAGTAGTGCGACGAGATGCCGACCGCCTGCACCGAAAGCGCCGCCGCCTCTCCCTCCCGGATGGCGCCCATCGAGTACAGGTTGCTCTCTCCCCCGATCTTGAGCACTCCCTGGTCGTCCCCCACGTAGGAACCCTCCGGGGGCTCCTCGCCGACGCCGGGGCCGTAGAGCACCTCCTTCGCAACCTCCGCGCCCCCCCGCTGGACGGAAACCACGACCGGAATCCGGTACTCCCCGCCCCGGATTTCCAGGGTCTTCCGCGCTTCCAGCCCGTCGGCGCCGACCCACTCGAACCGGATTTCCCGCCGCTCGCCGTCGGCCAGGTCCAGGTCCACCGGTCCGCGGCGGAGGGACCCGTCCACCCAGACCTCGTGGAGCGCGCCCTGAAGCCGCGCCGGGTCGCGCTCCGACGGCAGGATGACGTCGAGCGGGCGGACTTCGCGCACCCGCTCGTCCCCCTGCGGAACGATCTGGTAGGGGGCGCCGGTGGAATCCAGGTGCTCCTGGAGCGCGAAGCTGCTCAGGCGGGCGCCGCGGTTCGTCCATTCGGCGTGGAAGAGCCGGGAGCGGACCCGTATCGTCTGCTCGGCGTCAGCGGCCCGCTGCTCGACTCCCGGAACGGGCTCGGGGACCGTCTCCTCCGGCGGCGGAGACTCCGAAGGCGGCGGAGCGCTTCGTTCGGCGAGCGGCGCCGCCGGTGGGAGTTCCTCGGCCGGATCCGGGCCGAAGAACCGCACGAACAGCAGGAAGACCCCGAAGGAGAGCAGAAAGGCGAGGACGACCCGGCGCTCCATCGTCATCGCCCGCCCCCGTTCGTGATTTCCGGGGCCGGGTCATGCCCCGATCCGCCCAGCGGATGGCACCGCAGAAGGCGCTTTCCGGCGAGAAGCGCGCCCCGAACCGGCCCGTGGGAACGGATCACCGCCTCCGCGTACCGGGAGCACGAAGGGGTGAAGCGGCACATTCCGGAGAACATCCAGGCGCCCACCGTGTGCTGGTAGACCCGGATCAGCGCCACCAGGAGGGCGGTGACGGCGGCGGAGATCGACGACGAAGCGCTCACGGCGTTCTTTGGCGACGACGGGATGCGCGCCGCAGCGCGGCGTGGCAGGAGCGTTCCAGATCCGTCCAGGAAGCCTCCGCGCTTCCGGGGCGCGCCAGCAGCACCAGATCGCCCCGGGGGCGGGCGGCGGAACGACGCCACATCTCGCGCAGCCTCCTCCGAACCCGGTTGCGCCTGAACGCCTTGCCGACTTTCCTGCTGGCCACGATCCCGATCCGGGGGTCGGCGCCTTCCGACGCCAGGAAGGCCACCACGTGGCGCGCGACGCCGCGGCTTCCCGACGCCATGATGTCCCGGAAATCCGCCGCCCGGCGGATGCGGACCGAACCCGGATACGTCTGGTCGGGGCGCCCCTCCTTCATGGGGGAATCATCCTGGAACCAGTCCGGAAGCCCCGACGCGAACTAGCGAGGCGACGCTCAGCGGGATGCGGCGGGAGTGAGGCGACGACGCCCCCGACGCCGGCGGCGAGCCAGAACCGCCTGCCCTCCGGGAGTGCGCATTCTTGCTCGGAAGCCATGGGTTTTCTTGCGTTTACGTCGATTCGGCTGGTACGTCCGCTTCACGATGCGATCTCCTGATCCGATGCGCTGCTTGGCGCCAGACGGACGGCACTCCGACACGGAGACCGTCCGCAATCCCCGCAAATGGGGCCGGTAGGGTACTCATCCCGCAAACTCCCGTCAACCCTTTTCTTTTGCGGAAAGGTATCCCTTTCCCCTGTCATGGAGTTGTTTGTCCCCCGGGGACGCATTCCCGGGGGGCGCCCGCCGGGTGGATTCAAGACGGCTTCGGGGCGTCGTTTTCGGCCGCCGCGGCCAGGTTGGAAATTTTGAAAAACCCTTTGACCGCGTAGGCGATGCGCGGAGCGAGGCTCCGGCGGGCCGAAGAAGGGAGCGCATTTCGTTGCTAGCTTGCCCCGCCTTCCGCCCCCTCCCGAAGAGGCGGCGGCCCGGGCGCGCCGCGCGACCCCCCTCCCACCAAGACCCTGAACACAATGTCCTCCCTCACAATCGAATCCGACCGCGTCGCCGAGCAGGCGGCCGACTCCGGTTTCTGGGCCGAGGCGCTCCGGGTGATCCGGAAGCAGGTCTCCGCCACCGAATTCCGGCGCTGGTTCGCTCCCACCCGGCTCGTCAGCCAGGATGGGGAGTCGATCCGAATCCAGGTGCCGCATCCGACCTTCGCCGCCCGCCTGCGCAGCCGCCACGAGGACCGGCTCCGGGACGTTCTGCGCGATCTGGGCGCCGGCGGTGTGGACGTGCGCTTCGTCGTCGGAAACGAGCGCCCGGACGATGCGGACGAAGCCCAGCAGGTTTCGGCGAAGCGGTCGGCCTGGTTCGCGGCGAGCGACCCGATTTCAGAGCACTGCACCTTCGAGAGCTTCGTGGTCGGGGACAGCAACCGGTGCGCCCATTCGGCCGCCCTGGCCGTCAGCGAACGGAACGGCAAGCACCCGGTCTACAACCCGCTCCTGATCCACGGCGACGTCGGAGTGGGAAAAACCCACCTCCTGCAGGCGATCGCCAATCGGGTGCGGCGCCGCAGCCCCGAAAGCCGCGTGTTCTTGACCAAGGGCGAATCCTTCACCCGGCACGTCGTCCAGGCGGTGCGGTCGAAGGATCTGTTCGCATTTCGGGATCAGTGCCGGAAGGTGGACGTGCTGCTGGTGGACGACGTCCAGTTCCTCGCCGGGCTCGATCGCTTCGGTCGGAGCGCCGAGGAGCTCTTCCACACGCTGAATTTCCTCATCGAGCGCGGGCGCCAGATCGTCCTCACTGCGAGCGCCCATCCGCAGGAGCTGGCCCACATGGACCGGCGCATCCGAAACCGGCTGGAGGCGGGACTGACTGCGGAGGTGGGCAGCCCCGACTGGGAAACCCGGATCGCCATCCTGCAGCGGAAGGCGCGGGAAGCGGGCGTGGAGCTGGCGACGCCGGTCGCCGAAACGATCGCATCGCGCTTTAAGCACAACGTTCGGGAGCTGGCGGGCGGGCTCAACCGGGTTCTCAGCACCGCCAGGGTGCACGGGATCGAGATTGACTGCGAGTTGGCGGCGGAACTGCTGGACCACGGCCGCAAGCCCATCCACACCGCCAGCGTCATCGGGGTCACCGCCGCCGAATTCGGTGTCCCGGTCGCCCACCTTTCGGGACCCGGACGCCAGCGGAATGTGGTGCTGGCGCGCCACGTGGCCATGTACCTGTGCCGGCATGCCGCCGGCCGGACCCTCACCGAAATCGGCAGGGCCCTCCAGCGGGACCACGCCACCGTGACCTACGGCGTGCAGCGCGTCGAAAGGGAGCGGACCCGCAACCCGGGTCTGGACCGGGTGCTGGACCGGTTGAGCCGAACCCTCCGCTAGCCGGACTCTCCCTCCCAGGATGTGGAAATCGTGTGGAAAAACCGGGGAGAGAGTGGGGAAAACGAATCGCTCCTTGGAGCGGAAAGCGCCCAAGTCCTCGTTTTCCCCATCCCGTTCCCACCGTTTCCCGGGTTTCTCCACACATTCCAAAAGGGATATTTCGTTTTTCTTCATGGGTTTGCTTCGGTTTTCCCCACTTTCCACGATGCATGGGTAACAACGTCCGCGTCAGGGGTATAATCCGCACTCATTCCTTGTCTTTTTTCTTGACCCTTCCGCCGAGAGGTTTCGCCGGGTTCAGGGTGCAACTTCGTCCGACCGGGAGACCCGTTCATGGAACTCACCACCACTCGCAGCGACCTGCTTGAAGAGCTGGGTCTTTTTTCGGGCGTGGTTGACAACCACCCGACCGACCCGATGTCTATGTTCTCGAACGTGTGCTTCCTGGCCTCTGGCGGGAATTGCGAGATGCGGGCGTCCGGCGGCGAGCTCGGACTCCGATCCACGCTCGCGGCGCAGGCTTCCGGGGACGGCATGCTCAGCATTCCGGTGGGGCTTCTGACCGATTGGCTCAAGAACAGCACCGCCGATGAGGTCTCTCTCACCGAAACCAAGGAGAACTGGGTTCAGGGGCGGTGCGGCGACCACAAAAGCCGGATTCCCGGAAGGGTCGGGGACGCGCCGGATCTGGAGTCGCCTCCCGACACGCCGCTGTGCTCGCTCGGCTCGTCGCGGCTCCAGAACATCCTCCGGTTCGGCGCCCATGCGGTCCCGGGAACCGGGGACGCGCCGGCGGCGGCCACCGCCGGGGCGCAGATCGAAGTGACCGACCAGGAAGTGCGGATCGTCTCCTCCGACCATTCGCGGCTCGCCTACGCGAGCGTTCCGGTGGTGTCCAGCTCCTGCGAAGCCGGGGATCGAAAGATGTTCGGGCTGGGGGGCAGGACGCTCGCCGAGCTGGTGGTGCTGGCCCGGAACCGGGACTGCGAATTCCAGTTTTTCGAGGCCGGGAACCACTTGTTCTTCGAATTCGGCGAGCGCTTGTTGGTGAGCTCGAAGCTCGCCGAGCGGCTTCCCGACTATGAACACGTGATCCCCAAGGATTGCCCCGTGCACGTTCGCGTGAATCGGGAGAAGATGCTGAAGGCGGTGCAGTCCACGCTTCCGTTCGCGACCGGGGACTACAACCGCGCCAAGCTCAACCTGAGCGAAAACAAGGTCAGCATCGAGGTCGCTTCGGTGCGCGGCGAGGCCCAAGGCGAGATCGAGCATGCGCAGATGGAAGGGAGCGCGTTGAGCCTGCATGTGAACCTGGGGCACCTGCGCGACTTCGCCCGCAACACCGAGAGCGAGGATGTGTCGCTCGAGTTCCAGACAGCCGAGACGGCGTTCCTGCTCCGTCCGGTCGCCGGGAACGACGGCGAGGAGTTCCTCTGCGTGGGGATGCCCCTCATTTGACCGCCCTTCGTCTGACCGTTCGTTGACCGCTCAAAGCGGTGGAGGCGCCGCCTCTTCCCTGTTCGCCGAGCAGGCGCCGCCGGTTCCCGTCGCGGACTACTCCGGCGGGGACATCAAGATCCTTGAAGGGCTGGAGGCGGTCCGGGTGCGCCCGGCGATGTACATCGGCTCCACCGGGGCGACCGGTCTCCACCACCTGGTGCGCGAGGTGGTGGACAACAGCATCGACGAGGCGATGGCGGGGCACTGCCGGAACATCGAGGTCACGATCCACGAGGACGGCAGCATTTCGATCCGCGACGACGGGCGGGGCATCCCGGTGGATCCGGAGCCCAGCACCGGGCTTCCGGCGGTCGAGGTGGTGATGACCCGACTGCACGCCGGCGGCAAATTCGACGCCGACACCTACAAGTACTCCGCCGGACTCCACGGGGTGGGGGTTTCGGTGGTGAACGCGCTTTCGACCTGGCTCCGGGTCGAGGTGCGCCGCAACGGAAACGTCTACCGACAGTCCTACGAGCGCGGCGTCCGCACCGGGCCGCTCGAGACCTCCGGATCGGCGCCGGCCGGGGAGACCGGCACGCTGGTCCACTTCCAGCCGGACCCGGCGATCTTCGAGGAGACGACCGACTTCGACTTCCACCAGATCGCCCACCGGGTGCGCGAGCTCGCCTTCCTGGTCCGGGGGGTCGGCATCCGGCTCCACGACGAACGGGACGGCCAGTCGAAGACGTACCGCTACGACGGCGGGATCGCCGAGTTCGTGACGCATCTGAACCCGAACGATCAGCCGGTGCATCCGAGCGTCATCACCCTCGAGATCGATGAGGCCTTTCCGAACAACGGGCGGAGCGACCAGCCGCATTCTTGCGAGATCGCGCTTCAGTGGCGCCGCGGCTACCGGGAATCGGTGCTTTCGTTCGTCAACAACGTGAGCACCCCGGAGGGAGGCACCCATCTTTCCGGCCTGCGGGCGGCGCTGACCCGCGCGATCAACGCCTACGCGCCGCAGACCCGGGCCGGCAAGGACCTCAAGGGGCCGATCCAGGGCGAGGACACCCGGGTCGGACTCACTGCGGTGATCAGCGTCCGGGTTCCGGAGCCGCAGTTCGAAGGGCAGACCAAGACCAAGCTCGGCAACAGCAGCGTCCAGGGGTTCGTGGATTCGCTGGTGTACGAGGGTCTGACCCGTTTCTTCGAGGAGAACCCCGAAGAGGCGAAGTGGATCGTCGTCAAGGCGGCCGATTCCTACCACGCCCGGGAGGCGGCGCGCCGGGCGCGGGACATGGCCAGGCGCAAGGGGGCGCTCTCCTCCGGGTCGCTCCCCGGAAAGCTGGCCGACTGCCAGGAGCGCGATCCGGCCCGTTCGGAAATCTTCATTGTGGAGGGCGAGTCCGCCGGGGGGTCCGCGAAGCAGGGGCGGGACCGGGCGTTCCAGGCCATCCTGCCGTTGCGCGGGAAGATCCTGAACGTGGAGAAAACCCGGCTTGACCGGATGCTGGAGAACGAGGAGATCCGGGTGCTGATCTCGGCGCTGGGCACCGGAATCGACTCCGACTTCAAGCTGGAGAGCCTCCGCTACCACCGCGTCATCATCATGACCGACGCCGACGTGGACGGCTCCCACATCCGCACCCTGCTTCTGACGTTCTTCTACCGGCGGATGAAGCCGATGATCGACGAGGGCTGCCTGTACATCGCGGAACCCCCGCTCTACCGGGTGGAGCACCCGCGATCCGCCCGGCTCGACGACCGGTACTTCCTCGAGGATCGCGATCTGGATCAGTACCTGCTGGAGCGTTCGGTCGCGAACCGGAAGCTGGCCGCCGGCGAAGCCGCTTGGTCCGGAGAGCGTTTGCTGCAGCTGGCGCGGAATCTCCGCGAACTCCGGGAGCGGCTTCTGCGGCTCGGCGAACTCGGCTATCCGCCGGATCTGGTGCGCTGGATCCTCGCGGACCGGCTGGACGGCGACGTGACCGCCGACGAGGAGGCGATGCAGGCGCTCGCCCGGCGGCTTTCCGAACAGGGCAGCCCGGCGGCGGCGCTTCCCGATCCCCGGGAACCCGGCCATTTCGTGGTGGCGCCCGAGCCGGGCGCCGATGGCGCTTCGTTCAGCCGGCCGGTCGGCGCCGCCTTCTTCCGCTCCGGTCAGTACCGGCGGCTCCTGCTGCGCCGGGACGCGGTGCGCGAGCTGGACGGAGGGCCGATCCGGGTGTTCCGACAGGACGGAAGCGACGCCTGGATTCCCGACTTCGAAGCGGCGGACGGCGATTCCCTGCTGGACTTCCTTCTGGATCGGGCGCGGCAGGGACTCAAGATACAGCGCTACAAGGGTCTGGGCGAGATGGACGCCGAGGAGCTCTGGGACACCACGATGAATCCCGAGGCGCGCACCCTGAAGAAGGTGCGCATCGATGACGATGTGGACGCCGCCGAACTGTTCAGCACCCTGATGGGGGACCAGGTGGAGCCGCGCCGGGCGTTCATCGAGCGAAACGCGCTCCAGGTCGCCAACCTGGACATCTGAGGAAGGCGAAGTTGGCGGAGGAGAAGGGCGGAAACGGAGCGGCCCCGCCGGAGGCGTGGGCCCAGGAGGAGCGGGTTCGGCACATCGAAACCGAGATGACGCAGTCCTATATGGACTACGCGATGTCGGTGATCATCGGGCGGGCGCTTCCCGATGTCCGGGACGGGTTGAAGCCCGGCCAGCGCCGGGTGCTCTATGCGATGTACCGGGAGGGGCTGCTGCCGTCCCGTTCCCACTCCAAGTGCGCCGGCATTGTCGGCGAAGTCCTCAAGAAGTACCACCCGCACGGCGACGCTTCGGTCTACGACACCCTGGTGCGGATGGCCCAGGACTTCAACCTGCGCCATCCGCTCATCGACGGGAAGGGCAACTTCGGCTCGGTGGACGGCGATCCGCCGGCGGCCTACCGGTACACCGAAGCCCGGCTGATGCCCTTCTCGGTGGCCATGATGGAGGACATGGACCGGGAGACGGTGGACTTCGCTCCGAATTTCGACGGCAAGACGGTGGAGCCGGAGGTTCTCCCCACGGTGGTTCCGAGCCTGCTGGTGAACGGGTCCGACGGAATCGCGGTGGGGATGGCCACCAAGATTCCGCCTCACAACCTGCGGGAAGTGACTGCCGCGTTCCTGTATCTGATCGAAAACCCGGAGGAGTCGGACCAGCAGCTGGCGGCGCGGCTGCTGGAGCTGGTGCCCGGCCCCGATTTCCCCACCGGCGCCCGGATTCACGGCCGGGGCGGGGTGGCGCACGCCTATCTGACCGGGCGCGGCGTTATCCAGGTGCGCGCGGTGGCCGATTTCGAGACGATTCGGGAAGGCCGCAACGCCATCGTCATCACCGAGATTCCCTACCAGGTGAACAAGGCGCGGCTGATCGGCAAGATCGCCGACCTGGTCAAGGACAAGCGGATCGCCGGCATCTCCGACCTGCGCGACGAGTCGGACCGGCGCGGGATGCGGATCGTGGTGGAGCTGAAGCGGGGCGAGGAGCCCCAGGTGGTTCTCAACAACCTCTACCGGCAGACCCCGCTCCAGAGCGCCTTCGGGATCAACCTGCTGGCCATTTCGGAGCGGCGCCCGCGCCTGTTTCCGCTTCTGGACATGCTGCGCGCGTTCCTGCGCTTCCGCCGTCGGGTGGTGCGGCGGCGGCTCCAGTTCGAGTTGCGGCGCGCCGCCCGGCGGCTCCACCTGCTGGAGGGGCTGGCGGCGGCGGTGGAGCGCCTGGACCAGGTGATCGAGTGGATCCGGACGTCGCGCAACCCGGACGAAGCGCGCGAGCGGCTGCGGCGGGAGCTGAAGCCGGTGGCGATGCGCACCGACCGCGAGCTGCTCGCCCGCGCCGGGGTTCCGCCTTCCGGCGACTCGCTGTCCGACGACCAGCTGAAGGCGATCCTCGAGATGCGCCTCCAGCGCCTCACCCAGATGGAGCGCGAGAAGATTCGCGACGAGATGGGCGAGCTGGACGCCCGGATCGCCGAACTCCTCGACGTGCTGGACCATCCGGAGCGGATCGACGCGATCATCGCCCAGGAGGCGCGCAAGGCCGCCGAAGTCCACGGCAACGACCGCCGGACGGAAGTGGTGGAGGCGGCGACCGACATCACCATCGAGGAGATGATCCCGGTGGAGGACATCGTGGTCTCGGTCACCCAGGCGGGCTACATCAAGCGAACCGCGCTGAGCGAATACCGCGCCCAGGCCCGCGGCGGAACCGGTCATGCGGGCGCCGGCATCCGGTCGGGAGACCAGATCCGCACCCTGATCATCGGCAACACCCACAGCCATCTACTGTTCATCACCGACCAGGGGGTGGCGTACCGGCTGAAGGGGTATCAGATTCCGGAGGGCGGCAAGAGCGGCGCCGGCCGGGCGATCGTGAACCTGCTGGACCTTCCCCAGGGGCGCCGGGTCATCGCCATCTGTCCCCTTTCCGGCGAGAGCGACTCCCGGTATCTCTTCGCCGCCACCCGGAACGGGCGGGTGAAGCGCACCCGCCTCTCCGACTACCGGAACGTCCGGGCGACCGGTCTGCGGGCGGTTCGCATCCATCCGGACGACGCCCTGATCGCCGCTACCCTGACCGGCGGCGCCAGCCAGATCGTCCTCACGACCCGCAACGGTTTCGCCATCCGTTTCCCGGAGACGGACGTCCGGGCGATGGGCCGCGCCGCCGCCGGGAATATTGGAATCCGGTTGCGTCCGGGGGACGAGGTCGTGAGCTTGGTCACCGTGGAGCCCGACGACGTTCCGAACACATCCTTGCTCACCGTCACCCGGAACGGATTCGGGAAGATGACCGCGCTGGACCGCTACCGGCTGCAGAGCCGCCACGGCCTGGGGCTGCGGAACATCAAGTCCACCGAGCGGAACGGCCCGGTGGTGGCGATGGTGGCGGTCGTCGCCGGCGAGGAGCTGCTGGCGATTACCGCCGGCGGCAAGGCGGTGCGGATTCCGGTGGAGGACTTCCGCGACATGGGACGGGTTACCCAGGGGGTGCGGGCCATCCGGGTCCGGGACGGCGACGCATTGGTTTCGGTGACCCGGATCGAGGCGAACGGCGGCCGCGGGGAGGAGGAGTGATGCGCCGCTGGATCGGCGTCGCGGCGCTGCTGGCTGTTGCCTGCTCGCAAACCCCGGAGGAAGCCCTGCTGGAGGAATTCTTCCGCGGGGTGGCGCGCGGAGATCGGGTTCCGGCTTCGGGAATCCCGCTGGACGACGTTCCGCTGGGGAACGTCGCCTCGTGGGAGATCGTGGAGATGGGGCCGGAGGTCCAAGGTCCTTACCGGGTTCCCGAGCTTCGGGAGGAGGTGGCGGCCGCCGAGCAGGCGCGGGACGAGCAGTTCCAGGCGCTCTACGCCTTCCGCCAGGCGAACCAGGAGGCGCTGGCGCGGATCGCCGACCTGCGCGCCGAGGACCCGGAGCGCGTTTTCAGCGGGCGGCTCGGCGGTATCGCCGCCCAGTGGGACGAGCACGGCGCCGAACGGCGGCGTCTGGTGCGCGCGATCAGCGAGACCCAGATGGCGCTGGAGGACGAACGCCGCCGCGCCGAGCGAAGCCTGATGCGGGAAGCCCAGCTGGATTATCTCACCGGCCGGGTGCTGGAACGGGATGTCACGGTGCGGATCAACGGCGCCCGGGATTTCCGGTTTCAGTTGATGCGCTACGAACTGGCGAACCAGTTCGACGCCGAGGTGCTCTCGCGCTGGATCATCGTCGGGCTGGAACCGGCCTGATCCGGTTGTGGACGACCGCGCCGCGCTGCTCGAAATCCTCCGGAGGGAGGCGGTGCGTCACGGCGACTTCACGCTCGCTTCCGGGAAGCGCAGCACGGTCTACGTGGACGTGCGACTGGCCTCGCTTCGCTCCGATGCGACGCCCCGTATCGGCCGGCTGCTGCTCGACCGGATGGACAGGCTGGGGATGTCTCCGGTCGCGGTCGGCGGGATGGCCACCGGAGCGATCCCGCTGGCGGCGGCGGTGGTGCTGGCGGCGGCGGAAGCGGGACGCTCGCTCACCGGGTTCTACGTCCGCAAGGAAAGCCGGGAGCACGGGCGGAACCGCCGGGTGGAGGGGATCGAGACCCCGGCTGGCGACGCGGTGATCCTGGAGGACACCGCATCCACCGGCGGCTCGCTGCTGGGAGCGGTGGACGCCGCCCGGGAGGCGGGCTTTCGGGTGCGGGGCGCGCTCGCGCTGGTGGACCGGGAGATGGGCGCCGGGGAGCGCCTGGGGGCCGCCGGCACGCCCTTCGAGGCGATCTACCGCCTTTCGGAATTGGTAGGGTAGCCTTTCGGGATGCGCTTGCTGTCCCTGCTGGTATTCCTTGCCGTTTTTGCCTTCGCGCAGGAGCGCGATCTCGACTTGGTCGTCGCCCGCGGGCGGGTCATCGACCCGGAGACCGGCCTCGATGCGGTCCGCGACTTGGGGGTGGTCGGCAACGAGATCACGGCCATTTCCCGCGACCGGCTTCAGAACCGGCTGAAGCAGGGGGGCATGCTGCTGGACGCCCAGGGCCATGTGGTGAGTCCCGGATTCATCGACCTCCACGCCCACGGGCAGTCGGTCGAGGCCAACCGGTACCAGGCCATGGACGGGGTGACCACCGCGCTCGAGCTGGAGGGCGGCGTGCCCCGCATGGCGAGCTTCCTCGCCAGCCGGGACGGAAACGCGATCCTGCACTACGGGGCGTCGGTGTCCCACGGCGGGGTGCGGCTGCTGGGCATCCCCGGAGCCCGGGATGCGGTCGCCCGGCTCCTCGAAGCGGAGAGCACCGGGGCGGAGCTGGTTCTCGAACAGGCGAACCTGCTCCGGGACGCCAACTACCGGGGGGTGGAGGACGTCCAGGCGGTGCACGATGCGATCGCCGCCGAATTGCGCGCCGGCGGCCTCGGAATCGGCATGCCCCACCAGTACTACCCGGGAGCGTCCCACACCGAGATCTTCCGGGTCTTCGAGCTGGCCGCCGAACTGGACGTTCCGATTTACACCCACGTGCGCGACATGGCGGTCTCGGCGATCCAGGAGGTGCTTGCGAACGCGGTCGCGA
Source organism: Candidatus Marinacidobacterium sp. (assembly GCA_965202845.1). Lineage (GTDB taxonomy): Bacteria > Acidobacteriota > Vicinamibacteria > Marinacidobacterales > Marinacidobacteraceae > CBDATA01. The sequence goes on along the minus strand of OZ241856.1, from coordinate 2,548,649 downwards.
CCGGCGCCCCGCTCCACATCGTCCACCTGAACAGCTCGAGCCTCCACCACCTTCCGGTCACCCTCGCCCTCATCAAGGGCGCCCGGGACGCCGGAGTGGATGTCACCACCGAGGCGTATCCCTACACCGCAGCCTCCACCGGCATCTCGTCGGCGATTTTCGACGAGGGCTGGCAGGAGAAGCTGGGGATGACCTACGGGGACGTCCAGTGGCAGGACACCGGGGAGCGCCTCACCGAGGAGACCTTCCACTTCTTCCAGGAGGAGGGAGGCACGGTGATCATGCACATGATGGACCCGGAGATGATCCGGCTGGCGATGCGGACCCCGTTCGTCATGGTGGCTTCCGACGGGATGCCCTGGGCCCCCGGCGCCCATCCGCGTTCGGCGGGGACGTTTTCCCGGGTGCTGGGGCGGTACGTCCGGGACGAGGGAGTCCTGTCGCTGACCGATGCGCTCCGGCGGATGACCCTGATGCCCGCCGAGCGCCTTCAGGAGATCGCGCCGCTGATGCGCCGCAAGGGTCGGATCCAGATCGGCGCCATCGCCGACATCACGGTGTTCGATCCGGACGCCATCATCGACACCGCGAACTTCGAGGATGATCTGAGCTACTCCGAGGGGGTCGCCCATGTGATCGTGGACGGGGTTCCGGTGGTGCGGGACGGCGCCCTGGTGGAAGGGGTGTTCCCCGGAAAGCCGCTGCTGGGGCGCTACACCTCCGAGTAGATGCCGGAATCCCGGCGTCCCCGCCGTTTCCTCCTGCTCCAGATCCGGGATCCGGGCGATCCGATGGCGGAGCATGAGCGGGCCGCGTTCCAAGGCGCTCTGGGCGTCGACCGGAGCGCGCTCGACGTGTGGGACCTCATCGACGGGGCGCCGGGAAAAGGCCGTCTCGACGCCGCCGACCTGGTGCTGATCGGGGGAAGCGGGCAACATTCGGTCGCCGAGGGCCGGAACGCGCCGTGGATACCGGATGCGTTGCGGACGATGGAGGAGCTGCACCGGGGCGCCAGGCCGACCTTCGCTTCGTGCTGGGGGTTCCAGGCGCTGGCGCGGGCGCTCGGCGGGCGGGTGGTCGCCGATCCCGCTCTCGCCGAGCTCGGCGTCCTCACCCTGCGCCTCACCGCCGAGGGGCGCCGGGATCCGGTGTTCCGGGAGCTGGGCGATTCCTTCCGCGCGGTGATGGGGCACGAGGACACGGTGGTGGAGCTGCCCTCCGGAGCGGAGCGCCTGGCGTCGTCGGCGAAGGTCGAGAACCTGGCCTTTCGTTTCCGCGACAAGCCGATCTACGCGACCCAGTTCCACCCGGAGCTCGATCTGGAGGGCCTCCGCGCCCGGATGCGCCGCTATCCGCGGTATCTGGCGCTCGGCGCCCTGGGCGCGACCGGCCCCACCGAGGCGACGCTCCGGCTGGTGCGCCGGGTCGCCGACCACCTGCTCTCCGAAGCATGAAATCCTTGCGAATGATAAAGTAAAGGAAGCAAACAGAATCGTACCCTTGAATTTCAAAGAAAACGAGTCTGCACGGAAATTGCGGGGGGGCTACTACACGCCGCCGGACATCGCTTCGTTTCTTGCCAGGTGGGTGGTGGCTTGTCAGCCGAAACGAATTTTGGAACCGGGGTGCGGCGACGGCGTTTTTCTTGAAGCGATCTCCCGTGCGTCGAATCGGCCGTTGGCGATCCATGCTTTCGAACTTGACGCCAGGGAAGCCCAGAAAGCCCGACGTCGGGCTGAACGTCTCCATGTCAAGACGGAAATTCATGCGGCCGATTTTTTGGAGTGGGCGCTTGCGGAAATTCCAGGAAACGCACAGTGTTTTGACGCGGTAGTCGGAAATCCGCCTTTTATTCGTTATCAGTATCTTCCGGAAATTTTTCAAATTCGGGCGCAGGAAGTCTTCCAGTATCTCGGATGTCAGTTCACGAAACATACGAATGCATGGGTTTCGTTTGTTCTCTCATCCATGGCCCTCCTTCGCCCGGGAGGGCGTCTCGGCATGGTTATTCCCGCCGAGATATTCCATGTGACTCACGCTCAATCGCTGCGCTCGTTCCTGGGGAAAACTTGCAGTCGTGTTGTAGTAATGGATCCGGAGCGGCTTTGGTTCAAGGACGCCTTGCAGGGCGCCGTCATTCTCCTCGCGGAAAAACGATTGTCGAACTTTCATGTGTGCGAGGGTCTTGGCGTGGTTTCTGTCAGGGATCGCGAATTCGTCGATCGAAATCCGGAGCAATTGTACCGTTCCGCGAGAACAGTCAATGGCAAGACAATTCAGGCTCTTTCAAATACCGAGTGGGTACGCGACATGAGGGTTGAGCTTGGAGAAGTCCAGTTTTCCGGCGATGAGGAAGAACACGGTGCGGATGGTCTGGAAGGTTCCGTAGCCTCTGGCTTTCCGCTTGGCCGCCTGAAACAGGCCGTTGAGCGCCTCGATGAAGCCGTTGGTCTGGCGGGTTCGGGCCCACGCGACGATGCCCTCGAGATGTTTGCGGATCATCCGCGCGACGGCTTTCATGGGTTCGACCTTGGAGCGGTTCACGTTGGCGCACCACTGCCGGAGCATGGCTCTGACGACGTTGACCTGCTTGCGGTTGAGGATGTTCCGGAGTTGCTCGCGGTACATCCAGGCTCGGGCGGTGCGCTTTCCGGGGGCCTGCGCGATGAGAGCGTTGAGTTGGGCGCGCTGTTCGGGGCCGAGTCGTTCGGGATTTTTGAGGAGCGCCCAGCGCATGCCCTTGAGTTGGGGGTTGGCGCGCTGCTCGATGCGCCGGGTCTGGTCGAGGGCCTTGGATGCGTGAGCGATGACGTGGAATTTGTCGAAGGTGATCTGGGCGTTGGGGAGATGCTCTGCGACGCCCTTCATGTAGGCGGGGGACATGTCGATGGAGGCGACTTCGACGGCTTCGGGGTCTCCGCCGTGGGCTTCGAGGCTTCGGGCGAATCGGTCGACGGAGTCGGCGGCGCGGCCTTCTCCGACGAAGATGACCCGGCGTTTTCGGGCGTCTGCGACGACGGTGACGTAGTTGTGGCCGCGCGCGCGGGAGGTTTCGTCGATGGCGACGGCGCGGACGTCGGCTTGGTCGTCGGTTTCGGTGGCGAGTTCCACATAGCGGTTGGAGATGGCCTGGGTTTGGTGCTGGGAGAGTCCGGCGAGCCGTGCGACGGCGGCGAAGGTCATGTCCTGGCACATGGCGAGAATCAAGGCTTCGAAGAGGAGGGAGAACCCGGAGAGCTTGCCGGCCCAGGGCGGCGAGACCAGCGCGACCTTGCCGTTGGGGAGGCGCACCCGGGGGACGCGCGCCACCAGTTCGCACTCGAATTGGAAGAAGTTGAGGTGGCGGAAGCGCTTGGTCTTGGTGTCGTGGACCGGATGGAGGCCGTCGTGGTTCTGGTGGGCGAAGCGGGCGCCCCTGCGGAAATCGACGCGGATGCTCAGCTTTCCTTGGTCCTTGTCGAATTCCACGTTCTCGACGAACCAGGGGTCCGGGATGCCGAGGGCTTGGGCGAAAAGCTCGTGTAGCACTGGATGCGCTCCTTTTTTTCAGGGTCGAAAGCGGGAAAAGTGTTCCATTGGTGTGTGGCGACGCTGGCTGGGGACGGTTGCGGCTTCCCGCTTTCGACCCTTTTTCGAGCGTGCCCGCCGGATTCCGTGAGTCAAGGGTTCGCTACGCCGTGCAAGCCCGCCCTTGACACCCGGAATCCCGGCGGTCTCCATTCTACCCACTCAAATCTCAATTGAGGCACAATTCAGGGAAAGTGGATGAGGGCGCTGCTTGACGATGCGACTCGGAATTTGTTCGAGGAAATGGAAGAACGTTCCGCTGTTCGGTATTTCAGGGACATCGCGCAAGTGGATGTTGGCATCGTTACCGGAGCCAACAAATTTTTCCTGGTGAACGACGAGACTGTAGATCGTTTCGCCCTTCATGAACATGTCTATCCGATGTTCGGACGCAGCGAGCACTGTCCCGGGATTGTCTATGACAAGAAACAACATGCCACAAACAGCAAGAATGGCAAGCCCACCAATTTCATTTGGTTTCGGGATGCGAGCGTGGAAAAAAACAAGCTTGTGGCCGAGTACATAAAATTGGGAGAAGATCAAGATTTGAACCGAAGATACAAGTGCCGAATTCGCACCCCGTGGTACTGCGTTCCGTCTGTATACGCCACCGGGATCGGCATGCTCAAGCGGTCTCACCATGCTCCACGGCTCGTCCTCAATCAAGCGAGAGCGTTCACCACCGATACTGCATATCGCATCAGGACATCCGGGGTGTTGGCCAAAACACTGGTTTCCTGTTTCCTCAATCCGTTGACCGCCTTGAGTGCTGAACTCGAGGGGCGACATTACGGGGGAGGAGTTCTGGAGCTTGTTCCGTCAGAAATTGAGAAACTCCTGATCCCGATACCTTCCGAGATCAACATGGATATTCAATCCCTTGACCAAGCGGTGCGGACGCGATCCGCGGAAGATGTTCTTGAAGATTTCGGCCAGCGGGTGCTCACGCAAATTGGAGTGAAAAAAACAGATCGGGACCAACTGTTCAACGGCTGGATGATGCTTCGAAATCGGCGGCATCGGATTTCCGCAAATGGCTGAAAATCAAGATGGAACGCTTCGCAGGGCGTTTCTTCTTCAGGGTTTTACGCCGCACACGCACGCGACGGCCTTGAAGCGATTGCTTGCGCCCTCCGATCTGGAGCGAATCCTGATAAGCGTCGCATTCGCCACCAGAAAAGGCGTGGATCGGATCGCACCCGAGATGACGGCCGCCAAGGGCCGACTGGATGTTTATGTCGGAATCCGCAATGGCGTAAGCACTCGGGAAGGATTGGTCGCCTTGATGGAAACCGGAGCTCATGTCCGTTATGTAGATACCGGCACGGAGAACTTGTTGTTTCATCCGAAAATTTATCTTGTCCGCGGCAAGAACAAGGCCGGCATGATTCTGGGAAGCGCAAACCTGACGGCGGGAGGTCTGATCAACAACATCGAGTCGAGCCTGGAGCTTGACCTGGATCCAAACTGTGAAAGTGATTTCTCTTTCATGGAGTCCGTCTTCTCTGAATTCGATGGGCTTGAGTCGACGTATCCAGAACACGTAGTGCGCGTGGAACGCATCGCCGATCTTGATGCGCTGCAAAAGCAAGGGCGACTCGTTGATGAAACTTCCCTGTCGCTGGCCTCGAAGGCTGCTCGTTCCAAGGGCGACGCGACGAATCTTCCGGTAATCGAATTGCAAACACTCCGTACCACCGTACCGCCAGACAGGAAAACGGACACGGAGGGATCTGACTCCATCGAGCTGCTTTGGCGGAGCAAGGCGTTGACGGAGCGCGATTTGGGGATTCCATCGGGCGCAAACATCCATCCAACGGGATCCATCAACCTTGACAAGGGTTTGTTGGATGATTCCGTTGATTATCGGCACTATTTTCGGGACAAAGTATTCGGAGCAATGGACTGGAAGTCAACCGCTCATTCCTCGGTTGAAGAGGCAAGGGCGGAATTTCGGCTCATCGTGAAGGGCGTCGACCGGGGTGAGCGCACATTGCGCATCGGGCATACTGCCGATACAACGCTCAAGACATACTTGCAACACAACGCGATGACGCGACTGAGCTGGGGGATGATGAAGGAATTTGTAGCCGACCGGGATCTCATTGGCCGGACCCTTTCGCTCTATCGAAATGTATCTGATTCGAAACGGTTCGTTATCAGGATTGAGTAAATCCGGCGGGATCAGAGGCGTTCGAGGTTCGCGTAGGCTGCCACCAGCCGCTTCCGCCCGTGGTGGCGGAACACCGCGATCACCCGGGCGCCGTCGGCCTCGACCGACTCGATCCGCCCGTCGCCGAAGCGCCGGTGCCGCACCCGGTCGCCCCGTTGGAAGCCGGGGCCCCTGTTTCCGCGCTTGTTCTCGACGTGCAGCAACTCGCGGGGGATCTCGGCGAGAAATCGGGAAGGTTTGTCGGGCCCCCGCATCCACGGAGTTCCGCCGGGGGTGGCCAGCAGGTACAGCCCGGTTCGGGCGCGGGTCACCGCCACATAGAAGAGGCGGCGCTCCTCCTCGATGTCGGCCTCCTTTTCCAGCGAGAGCGCATGGGGGAAGACGCCTTCCCAGAGGCCGCCCAGGAAGACTGTGTCGAATTCGAGTCCCTTCGCGGCATGGACGGTCATCACCAGCACCGGAGGGGCGTCGCCGTCGGATGCGCCGATGAAATCCTCGGCGGACAGCAGGCTCACCCGGTCGAGAAAATCCCCGGTGGTTCCCTCCGGATTGTGGATTTCGTACTCGGCGGCGGCGTCCTCGAGCGAGGTCAGATTCTCGTAGCGTTCCGGTTCGTTCTCCTGGAGAAACGCGCCGAGTCCGCTGTCCCGGATCGCCGCCCGGATGGCCGCCGCCGGCCCCGACGGGATCGCCCTGCGAACCCGTTCCACCACTTCAAGAAACTCCCGGAGACCGTTGGCCGCCTTCCTCGAAAGCGCGCCCTGCGGGAGCGCGCGCGCCGCTTCGAGGAGGGACGCCTGCCTTCCCGCGGCCAACGCGGCGATGCGGTCCACCGAAGCGGTTCCGATTCCGCGCCGCAGCGCTCCGAGCGCCCGCCGGAACGCGATGTCGTCCGCCGGATTGGCGGCGATCCGCAGATGGGCGAGAGCGTCCAGCACCTCCTTCCGCTCGTAGAAGCGGAGACCGCCGATCAGCCGGTGCGGAATCCGATGCGCCATGAACGCCTCCTCGAAGGCGCGGGTCTGGCCGCGGGTGCGGAGCAGCACCGCCGCCTGGCCCCGCTTCGCGCCCAGGCGCTCGATCTCTCCGGCGGCGTACCGGGCGCCCTCCGCCTCCCTGCCGAAACCCAGCAGTCGAATCGGCTGTCCGCGGCCGGCGACCGCCCGCAGCCGCTTGCCGCGGCGATCCCGGTTCCGATCGATGACCGCGTTGGCGGCATCCAGGATGATTTCGGTCGAGCGGTAGTTCTGCTCCAGCCGCAGAATCCGGGCGTCGCGGAAATCGTTCTCGAATCGGAGAATGTTCTGGAAGTCGGCGCCCCGGAACGAATAGATCGACTGGTCGTCGTCGCCCACCGCGAACACGTCCCGCCCGGGAGCGAACTCGCGGATCAACCGATTCTGGAGCGGGCTGGTGTCCTGGTATTCATCCACCAGCAGCACCTTCGCGCGCCGATCCATGAACGCGCGCGCCGGCTCGGACGCCCGCAGCAGCTCCCGGGGCAGGATGATCAGGTCGTCGAAGTCCACCGCGCCGAGCCGGGGCAGCTCCTCCTGGTAGCGCTGGAAGATCGACCGGATCGCGTAGTCCTTGGGGTTTCGGGGGACGGGCGGCGGCGCCCCGGCGGCGAGCGCGTTCTTCAGGCGGGATACCCCGGCGCGGAGAGGGTTGGGCGTGACCAGGCCGGACTCGATCCCGAGCTCCTTCCGGATGCCGCTCAGCACCCGCTTGGCGTCGTCTTCGCCCAGCACCGGAAAGTCGTTCGGAAGGTCCAACGCCGAACCGTAGCGGCGGAGCAGCCGGAGCCCGATGGAGTGGAAGGTGCCGACCCAGGCCCGTTCCACCGACCGCACGCCGAGCGCCGCGACCCGCTCCTTCATCTCCCGCGCCGCCTTGTTGGTGAAGGTGACCGCGAGGATGGATTCGGGAGCGGCGTCGGTCTCCCGGATACGCCAGCCGATCCGCCTGGTGATGACCCGGGTCTTGCCGGAACCGGCGCCCGCCAGCACCAGGGTCGGCCCCGGCGGGGCGGTCACTGCCTCCCGCTGCTCCCGGTTGAGGTCGGCGAGCAGCGGGTCAGTCATCCACCACCGCCTTCCGCAGTCCGGGCGGGGCGTCCACATCCCGGTCGTGCGCCCGCCCCTCGAACCAGGCGAGCAGCTGGAGCGCCGGCGCCAGCCGGAAGGCGTCGAGACCGTCCGGATTTCCGGCGGAAAGGGCGAGCGCCGGGGCGGCGCCGGTCGGCGGAGCGTCGCCCAGCGCCACGACCGGGGTCTGCGGCGCCAGCAGCGCGGCCGGCCCGTGCGCGAGCTCCCCGGCGGGAAGGGCGAGCGCCGGGACGCCTGCGGTCTCCATCATCTTGAGCGCCGCCTCGCGGGCGAGCGGAAGCAGCGCGCTGGTCGCCAGGAAGAACCAGCAGGTTCGCTCCGGCGGGAGCGACGCCACAAACGCCCGGATGCGCTCCTCGTCCGTGAGCCCGGCTTCCAGCAGCGCGGGAGTCGCCTCGGGGTCCGGCGTTCGCGCGCCCAGATCCCGGGCCAGCAGCAACAGCGCGGCCAGCGCGGCGGTGAAGGACTTGGTGGCCGGGATCGCTTCCTCCCGGCCGGCGGCGGTGACCCAGGCGGCGTCCGCCCGTCGGGCCGCCGGGCTGCCCGGTTCGTTCGTCACCACGATGCGATCCATCCCGATGGTCCGGTCCAGCAGCCGCAGGATGCTCCCGGTGGTTCCCGACTGGGAGATCGCGACCAGCGTCCGGCAGCCGCCCGGGTCCGGCGCTTCGGTGGCCGGTTCCGCCCGCGCTCTAACGCCCCCGGCGCGCATCCAGCCGGCGGCGATCTCCGCGGCATGACGGCTCGTTCCCGATCCGGTCAGCAGCACCGGCCCTCCCGGAGGAACGGCCGGGCGCTCGCGGCGCAGCGCCCGGAGCGTGCGGCGCACCGCCTCTGGTTGCTCGCGGATTTCGCGGATCAGCGCCGGTGGTTGCAGACGTCAGACCTCGTCGGCGCCCTCGAAACGGTCGCCCGCCCGGTCCGGTTTGTTCACCTGGCGGCCCCGGGCGATCGCCATCGCTCCTTCGGGCACGTCCTCGATGATGACCGATCCGGCGGCCACGAACGCCCGCCGGCCGATGGTCACCGGCGCCACCAGGATCGCGTTGCTGCCGACGAAGGCGCCCGGCGCCACCACCGTCCGGTGCTTGGCCCGCCCGTCGTAGTTGCAAGTGATCGTTCCGGCGCCCAGGTTGACCCGGGTTCCGATGTCGGCGTCGCCCACATAGGAGAGATGGGGCACCGCAGCGTTCCGCCCGATGCGGGCGTTCTTGGTCTCCACGAACCCCCCGACGTAGGCGCCCTGCTCCAGCGTCGTCCCCGGCCGGATGCGCGCGAAGGGGCCGACCCGGGCCTCGCGCCCGATGTCGGCGTCCAGGACCACCGAGTGGCTTTCGATTCGGGCGCCTTCCGCCATGATGGTGTTGTGGAGTCGGGAAAATTCGGCGATTTCGGCGCCGGCGCCGATGCGGGTTTCGCCGGTGAGCCGGACCGACGGGCCGATGCGGGCGCCCGCCGCCGCCTCCACGCCGGGGTCGGCCCAGAGCGTCTGCGGGTCCTCGACCAGGACTCCCGCCTCGAGAAACCGGCGGGCGACGCGCCGCCGCGCCTCCCCGAGCGCCTTCGACCAGGTGGCGGCGTCGGTGATGCGGGTGAACCCGGAAATCGACTCGTAGCGCCATTCCATCGCTTCCACCGCCGCGTCGAACGAATCCAGCGGCAACTGATGGATTGCGGCCGGGGCGAGCGCGAGCGTCTGCCCGGCGTCGTTCCGCAGCGCCCCGCCGGGAGCGAGAACGCGCACCCGGTCCGCCGGGATCTCCACCAGCCCCTCCGGTAGCAGAACGCCTTTCCCGTCAAGGAGTTCGATCTTCGCCCCCAACGCGGCGACGGCGCGGCGCGCGCTTTCCGCGACCGTCCCGCCGAACCAGGGGAGCGCCCCCACGTCCGGCTTCTCCGGGAGCGCCAGTACGAAGTCCATGACCCAATTCTACTTTTCCGGACCCACCACCAGCGTCACCTCGCCGCGCGGGGGATGCTTCCGGGCGCGCTCGGCGAGTTCCCCAAGTGCGCCGAACCAGTGCTCCTCGTGGAGCTTGGTCATCTCGCGGGAGAGCGACGCCGTACGCGGCCCGAGCCGCTCCGCCAGGTCTTCGAGCAGCCGGATGATGCGCTCGGGGGATTCAAAGAGCACCACCGAGCCGGCGGCGGCGGCGACCCGCTCGAGGAACCGGTCCCGCCGGGCGCCGCGCCGGGCGGGCGGGAAGCCCAGGAAGGTGAACGCCTGCATCGGCAACCCGGAGACCGCGAGCGCGGCCAGAGCCGCCGAGGGGCCGGGGATCGTCCGGACCGGGATGTCCGCCTCGCGCGCCGCCCGCACCAGCAGAAACCCCGGATCGGAGACCAGCGGCGAACCGGCGTCGGTCGCCAGCGCCACGCTCTCGCCAGCCTGAAGCCGGGCCAGCAGCGCCGGGGTCCGCGTCCGCTCGTTGTGGTCGTGGCAGGAGACCAGCGGGGTCTCGATGCCGAAGCGCGCGCGTAGTTTTCCGGTGACCCGGGTGTCCTCGCAGGCGATCACCGCGACCCGCCGCAGCGTTTCGGCGGCGCGCGGCGAGAGGTCGTCGAGATTCCCGATGGGGGTCGCGACCACGAAAAGCGTCCCCGTTTCCATGGGGGGAAGGTAGCGGAGAGCGGCGACAATGGGCGGCGCCCGTGCCCTCCCACCGCGACGTCTATTCCGGCCTTCCGGTGGCGGTGACCGGCGCCGCCGGGTTTCTGGGGAGCCATCTCACGCTGCGGCTGCGCGCGCTCGGCGCCGAAGTGCGGGCGCTGGACGCCTTCCTTCCGGGAAGCGGGGCGCATCCGGCCAACCTGGGCGGCGCGCCGGCGCTCCGGGCGGACATCCGCGAGGCGGCCGGGGACGTGGTCGCCGGCGCCCGGGTCGTGTTCCACCTGGCGGCGCCTTCCGGCCACCGGGCGAGCATGGACGCGCCCTTGCGCGACTACCGGCACGGAGTCGAGGCTTCGATCCATCTGTTCGAGGCGATGCGGCGGCGGGCGCCCGGAGCGCGCCTCGTCTTCACCGGAACCCGCCAGAACTACGCCTTGCCGCAGCGGCTTCCGGTGCGGGAGGACGATCCGCTGGCGCCGCCCGACGCGCACGGCGTCCACAAGGAGGCGGTAGAGCATCTGGCGCGGCGGCTGGCGCCGTCGTCGTGGGCGATCCTGCGGCTGACCGGCTGCTACGGACCGCGCCAGGCGCTTCGGGGCCCCGCCGCCGGGTTCACCGGCCACGCCCTGGGACGAGCGCTCGGAGGACGGCCGATCCCCATCCTCGGAAACCCGGACCTCCTGCGCGACTTCAACCACGCGGACGACGTGGTCGAGGCGCTGTTGCTGGCTGGCGATCCGGCGGCGCCGTCCGGCCTGTGGAACCTGGGAGCGCCGCCGATCCGCCTCCGGGATTTCGCCCTTGCGGTCTGGGAGGCGCTGGGGGAGCCGTCGCGCATCGAGTGCGCGCCGCTCCCGGACGCGCTCCGGCGGATCGCGGTCGGGGACATCCACTCGGATTGGTCCCGGATCCGGGCCGATCTGGGCTGGGAACCGCTGCGGGACCTGGCGCAGGGGCTCGCGGAAACGGTGCGCTTCTTCCGGTCGGAACCGGAGCGGATCCCGGCATGAGGATTCCGTTCGCCCGGCTGGCGGTCGGCCTCGGGGTCCGGGCGGCGGTGGCGGAGGTTCTGGATTCGGAACGGTTCGTGCTGGGTCCCCGGGTGGAGGCCTTCGAGCGGGCGTTCGCGGCGCGGATCGGCGTGCGGCGCGGGGTCGGCGTCGCTTCGGGCACCGACGCGATCACGCTGGCGCTCGCCGCGGTCGGCGTCGGACCGGGAGACCGGGTTCTCACCTCCGCGTTTTCCGCCGGGTACACCGCGATCGGCATCCAGCGCGCCGGGGCGGTTCCGGTGTTCGCGGACATCGACCCGCAGAGTCTCTGCCTGCGCGCCGACGCGGTGCGGGACGCCCTCCGGCGGGAAACCATGCGGGAAACCATCCGGGCGATCCTGCCGGTGCACTTCGCCGGCCACGCCGGTTCGGACTGGCCGGAGCTTCTTGAGGCGGCGCGGGGGGTTCCGGTGGTGGAGGACGCCGCCCAGGCGCACGGCGCGGCGTTCCGGGGGCGGCCGCTCGGCTCGTTCGGCAAGGCGTCTGCGTTCAGCTTCTACCCCACCAAGAACCTGGGCGGGGTCGGCGACGGCGGGCTGGTGGGAACCGACGATCCGGCGCTCGCCGAGCGCGTCCGGCGGCTCCGTTCCGGCGGGCAGCGGGCGCGCCACGACCACGCCGAACCGGGTTGGAACAGCCGTCTCGACGAGCTGCAGGCGGCGATTCTGGGCGTCCGGTTGAGCGAGCTGGACGCTGGAAACGCCCGGCGCCGGGAACTGGCGGCGCGCTATCGGGAGGGGCTTGCGGGTCTGCCGCTGCGGTTCGCGACGCCGGGCGAGGGAACGCAAAGCGCGGCGCACCTGTTCGTGATCCGGACTCCGGAGCGCGACCGGCTCCGGCGGTTTCTGGCCGAAGCGGGGGTGGAGACGCTGGTGCACTACCCGATTCCGCTCCATCGCCAGGCAGCCTTCGCCGGGAACCCGTGGGACTGCCCGGAGGCGGACCGGGCGGCGCGGGAGGCGCTCAGCCTGCCCCTCCGCCCCGATCTTGATGACGAAGAGACGGATGCGGTGGCGGATGCCATCCGTCGCTTTTTTGTCACCCCTGGGGGACAATGATTCCCCCTTGAACCGGAGGAACGGACCATGATCAAGACCATCCTGCTGTCCGCGGTGTTTTTCGTCGTCTTCATGGCGGCGGCCGTCGGCATCGCGACCGTCGTGGAATTCTTCAACGAGGAGCCGCCCCTGCTGCTCGCCCCGGAGGACGTCGCCGGCGCGTGGCCGTTCCCCGGGGAGACCGTCCAGGTTTCGTGCTGCACCCAGGGCCGGGTGTCGCTGGTGATCGAAAACGGGCAGCACTACTACTTCGCCGGCACGCGTCACGCCGACCGCTTCCCGGTGGCGGCGCTCGCCCGTCCCGACGCCCGGGACGGCGACTTCGAGGCTGTCCACGCCGCCGCTCGGCGGCTGGCGCGCACCCGCTGGCCGGACCTGGTGCGGTGAGAGGATGACGGAACACGGACTGTTCCAGTCGGCGCTCGGCGTTTCGGACCCCTGGTTCGTCAAGCGCGTCGAGTTCGACGAAACCCGGGGCAGGCTGACCATCCACCTGGATTTCCGGGACGGCGCCCGCTTCACCCACGGGGAGCGTCCGGGCGAGTACCCGGTCCACGACGTCGAGACCCGGCGCGTTCCGCACTCCAGCTTCTTCCAGCACGAGTGCGAGCTGGAGGTCCGGATTCCGCGGATCCGCCTGCCCGCCGGAAGGATCGTCCCGGTCGTCCCGCCCTGGCAGGAGGCCCTTCGGCCCGAGGAGCCCGCGGAGGATCCGGAACCGCCGTCCCGCCCGCTCCGTCCGCCCCCCTACACCCTGCCGCCCCGCTCCGGCGGCGGCGCCTCCGAAACGCTGTTCCCCGACGAGGCGCGACGACGGCGCAAGGCGGCGGCTGCGGAGGGCATCCCCGGTTGCGGGTGCGTCGTGGCCGTCGGCCTGCTTCTGCTCGTGATCGTCATGGTGCTGACCTGCTGACCGGGGAAACGATTCGTGGGCGTTCCGTTTCTGCTTGCGTTGGCGGCGCGGGCGGATTCGTCTTATCCCACGGGCCTCGTCCTGTTTCTTGCCACCGCGTTGCACCTGCTGCTGTGCGACCGCATCGCGAGAATAAAAATTGATTTTCCCGAAGAAATTCAGCTTCCGGAGATGCCCGAATGGAAGCTTCGAATGGGAAAGGGCTGTTTCCGGGTGGTTTTGGCGATCTGCCTTTTCCCCATCTGGCTGGGCATGTACCTGGTGATCGGGATGGTGGTTGCGTCGTGCTGAACGAGCGGGCCGGGTGCGCCAGAATAGGCGGGATGAAGTTCGCCGGCCGCCGCTCCGGTTCCGTGCTGTGCCCCGGCTGCGGCCAGCTGGTCGGCGTCCGGGACGCCGAGTGCCTGGGCTGCGGGCGCCGCCACCCCGGCATGTTCGGGTTCGCCGGGGCGTTCCGGTTCGAAGCGGCGCAGCTGGCCTGGCTGATTCTGGGCGCCAACATCGCGCTCTTCCTGGCGGCCCTCCTGATGAGCATCGGGCGGATCGGGATGTCCGGGATGCTGGACTTCCTGAGCCCGGACGGGCGCGCCCTCTTCCGGCTGGGCGCCGCCGGCGCGGTCCCGGTGTTCGGCCTCGGCAAGCCCTGGGCGATCTTCAGCGCCGGCTGGCTCCCGACTTTGACAGTTTGAGCCCGATTTCGGTCGGAGCGTCGGATCGGGAAGCTGTTGAAAACAAACATGTTCTGAAACAAGGGAGCTTTTCGCTACTCGCTCTGTTGTGCCTAGCGATTTTTCTGGTTTGACTTCTGTGCTATACTCCACCCATGTTCGTTCGCGTCAAGTCCACTCCCAACAGCCCCCGGCGCTCCGTACAACTCGTCGAAGGCGTACGCAAAGGAACCAAGGTCCGCCAGCGCATCGTCCGCCACGTCGGCGTCGCAAAGGACGACAAGGAGCTCGAACGCCTGAAGCGGCTCGGCGAGTTCATCAAGGACAAGCTCAAGGACGAACGCCAGCCGCCTCTCCTCTTCTCCTCCGAGAAGATCGCCGAGCAGGTCATCCGCGTTGGGCGCGAGGGGGACGGCAAGGAGTCCCTCCCGGTCGATCTCAAGCAACTGAAGGAAGCGCAACCGATCACGACCGGGATCCATGAGGTCTACGGCGAGGTCTACCGGCATCTGGGGCTGCATGCGCTGTTGCCGCGCTCCCGCTATCGGGCGTACCACGACGCGCTCTTCCACACGGTGATGGCGCGGATCGCCAACCCGGACAGCAAGCGCGGCAGCGTGCGGAATCTTGAAGACGACTTCGGGGTGAGCCTTCCGCTTCACAAGGTCTACCGGATGATGGATCGGCTGGACGCGAGGACAATCGAACGGCTTCGCGCCCGGGTCGGCGACGCCACCCGCTCGGTGTTGCCCGATCCGGTCTCGGTGCTGTTCTTCGACTGCACCACGCTGGCCTTTGCGACGGAGGAGGAGGACGAACTCCGCCAGAAGGGGTACAGCAAGGACGGCAAGCACCGCTACTCGCAGGTGCTGCTGGCGCTGATGGTCACCCGCGAGGGGCTTCCGGTGAGCTACGAGGTGTTCCCCGGCGCCGCCTACGAGGGGCACAGCCTGGTTCCGGTGTTCGAGGGCTTGCTGCGGCGTCATCCGGCGCAGCAGGCGGTCTGCGTGGCGGATCGGGGGATGCTCAGCGCCGCCAACCTGGAGGCTCTGGACGCGATGGGCGGCGGCTATGTGGTGGGCGCCCGGCTGCGCCAGCTCCCCGGCGCGCTACGCAAGAAGATCTGGAACCTGGACTCCTACGGCCCGTTGGAAGGCTCCTCGGAGCGCCGGGTGAACGAATGGGAGCACCAGGGGCGACGGTTGATCGTCACGTGGTCCGCCAAGCGAGCGCACAAGGACGCCCACGATCGCCGCAAGGCGATCCAGCGGGCGTTCGACAAGCTGTCGCAAAGCGACAACCCCAAAGCGCTGTTGTCCCAGCATGGCGCCAAGCGCTTCATCGCCGTTGAAGGGGATGCGCGACTCGTCCTGGATCAGAAGAAGATCGACGAGGCGGCGCGCTGGGACGGACTGGCCGGCGTCATCACCAACCTGCGCGACGCGCGGGCCGCCGAGGTGCTGTCGCACTACCGGGGACTCTGGCGGGTCGAGGAGAGCTTCCGCATCACCAAGCACGATCTGCGCGTCCGGCCGATCTGGCACTGGACCGAACAACGGATCCGCGCCCACATCGCGATCGCCTTCATGGCGTTCGCCTGCGTGCGCCATCTGGCCTATCGGGTCGCGCTCCAGAAGGAACGGATGTCTCCCGAAGTCATCCGCAACGCGCTGGCGCACCGCAAGTGCACGGTGTTGCTTTGCGAGAAAACGGGAGAGCGATACGCCATCCCCTCGAAGCCGTCCCTGGAGGCCGAGGCTATCTACGCCGCGATGAGACTTCCCCTGCCGACCACGCCGTACCAGCTCGCCTGAGGGCCGAACCTCCGCCGGCGTAGCCTTCAGAGGGCTACGTTTGTAGTGCCTAGCCAGAAATGTCGGCTATTGACAGTCAAGGACTTATCGATCAAAACTGTCGAAGTCAAGAATTCAGCTTCCGGAGATGCCCGAATGGAAGCTTCGAATGGGAAAGGGCTGTTTCCGGGTGGTTTTGGCGATCTGCCTTTTCCCCATCTGGCTGGGCATGTACCTGGTGATCGGGATGGTGGTTGCGTCGTGCTGAACGAGCGGGCCGGGTGCGCCAGAATAGGCGGGATGAAGTTCGCCGGCCGCCGCTCCGGTTCCGTGCTGTGCCCCGGCTGCGGCCAGCTGGTCGGCGTCCGGGACGCCGAGTGCCTGGGCTGCGGGCGCCGCCACCCCGGCATGTTCGGGTTCGCCGGGGCGTTCCGGTTCGAAGCGGCGCAGCTGGCCTGGCTGATTCTGGGCGCCAACATCGCGCTCTTCCTGGCGGCCCTCCTGATGAGCATCGGGCGGATCGGGATGTCCGGGATGCTGGACTTCCTGAGCCCGGACGGGCGCGCCCTCTTCCGGCTGGGCGCCGCCGGCGCGGTCCCGGTGTTCGGCCTCGGCAAGCCCTGGGCGATCTTCAGCGCCGGCTGGCTCCACGGCGGCCTGCTCCACATCCTGTTCAACATGTACTGGGTCTGGAACCTCTTTCCGCCGGTCAGCGACGCCTTCGGCGCGGGGCGCGCGCTGATCATCTACCAGGTCAGCGCCGGAACCGGATTCCTCCTTTCTTCGTTCATGGGAGCGTATGCCCCCTTCATCCCCATGTTCGGCGGCGCGCCCAGCATCACCATCGGCGCTTCGGCGTCGCTGTGCGGTCTGCTCGGCGCGCTGCTCTACTACGGGCGGCGCACCAGCTCGGAAGTCGCCCGTTCGGTCTGGCGGGTGGTGCTCTTCCTCGCCGTCGTCGGCTTTCTGATGCCGGGAATCGACAACGCCGCCCACCTCGGCGGGTTCCTCGGCGGCTACTTCATGGCGTCCCGGTTCGGCGCGTTCGAGCCGGAGCGGGGCAAGCACGCCATCCAGGGCGCCGTCCTGCTGGGGGTCAGCTTGGTCGCCATCCTGTACTCCCTGATCACAACCTCCTGAAGGGGGGAAACGACATGGCGCGACTCGAAAGACCCCGGGACGGCCGGCTGCTGCTGGGCGTCTGCGCCGGGCTGGCCAAATGGTGGCAGCTGGACCGGACGCTGGTGCGGGTGCTGTTCGTGCTGGCCAGCGTCTGCTCCGCCGCGTTCCCCGGCATCCTGGTCTACCTCATCCTCGCCATCGTGATGCAGCCGGAGGAGTGATCCTCCAGGATCGCCCGCTCCTCCTCGCCGATCCGTCGGCGGACCCCGGAAGGCTTCTGACGCGGATCGAGTGGTCGGAGGGGGAGTCCCGGCGCGACGAGCTGGCGGCGCTCGCCAGGTGGTCCCGCTCCGCGCCGCTCGCGGCGGCGGTCCTGCCGGCGGCGGACCGGCTCCACGGCGCCTTCCGGGCGCTCGGCTTCGAGGACGCCGGCCCGCTGGCGCGCTACGTCGCGCCGACCGCTCCCGGGGCGTGGCGCCGGGCGGCGCGCTGGCTGTTCGCGCCCCACTTCCGGAAACCGCCCGGCGCGACGGCTTCCCCGGAAGTTCTTGATGCGGGGGAGCAGGCGGCGCTCCGGGAGCGGCATCGCTCCCGCTTCGCCGCGCTCGCGGCCGGCGGAACCGAAGGGGGCGCGGAGGGCGTGACGGTCCGGGTGGACGGGGCGCCCGCCGCCTTCGCCCGTTTCGGAGGGGAGACGGAAGTCGCCGAGTGGTTCGCTCCGCCCGACGATCCCGACCTCGTCGGCTTCCTCGCCCGGGAGGCGGCGCGTCGCGCCGGGGACCTGGGGATCCGCCGGCTGGCGTTCGAGACCCCGCACCGCCGGATCGGCCACGGCCTGGTTCTGGGCGGCTTCCTCCCCGGACGCTCCCGCGCCCGGGTTCTGGTCCGCGACGAGGGAGGCATCGCCGGCCGGCCTCCCTCCGCCGCATCGTTCGGCCTCCACGATGTGCTAGAGTTCGGGCCTGCGACTTCGGTCGGGGCCGCTATCGTCTAGGGGTTAGGACGGGTGGTTCTCAGCCATCAAACCGGGGTTCGAATCCCCGTAGCGGTACCCCGACCCCGGCTCCCGGTCGCGCCCTTAGCTCAGCGGATAGAGCAACAGGCTACGAACCTGTAGGTCGGGTGTTCGAATCGCCCAGGGCGCGCCAGCGAAGAACACAGAGGATATGAAGAACACGGCGCTTCTGTTCCTGGTGGGGGCGGGGGTCGCCTCCGCCCAGGACGACGATCCCCACGATCCCCCGCTTTCCCGCGCCGAGACGGTGGTGGTGACCGCCGAGCGCGGCGAGGAGACGATCGTGGACTCGGTGGCGTTTGCGACCTCGCTGGACGCCGAGGCGCTCGCCGAGTCCCCGGGCATCCTGCTGGACGAGGCGCTCCTGCGGGTGCCGGGCTTCGGGCTCTTCCGCCGGAACACCAGCCTCATCTCCCACCCGACCACCACCGGCGTCTCGCTGCGGGGCATCGGGCCGAGCGGAGCGAGCCGCGCGCTGGCGCTCCGGGACGGGATTCCGCTGAACGACCCCTTCGGGAACTGGGTGTACTGGAACCGCCTGCCCACGCTGCTGCTGGACCGGGTGGAAATCGCCCGGGGCGCCGCCAGCCCGCTCTACGGAAGCTCGGCGCTCGGCGGCGCCATCCAGTTGTTCACCCGCCGCCCGGAACCGTCGGTTCTCCGGGGACGCGCCAGCCTGGGGACGCTCGGCATCCGCGACGGCGAAGCGCTGGTCTCCCACCGCTCCGGCGACTTCGGGTTCGTCGGCGCCGGCCGGATGTTCAACGGGGAGGGCTACCATCGGATCCGGGAGGCGGAGCGGGGCGCGGTGGACCGGCCGGCGGGCGTGAACTTCCGCTCCGCCTACGGGCGGTTCGAGGCCGGCCCGGCCCACCTCTCGGTGAACTGGCACACCGAGGACCGCCGCAACGGCACCCCGCTCCAGGTGAACGATTCGGGGATGCTCGCCTTCGACGGCGGCGTCCGCCGCGAGAATTGGTCGCTGCTGGCGTTTTCGCAGACCGCCCGCCTGAACAGCGATTTCTCGCGCATCCTCCCCGGACGCGCCCGCGAAATTCCCACCTCGCAGCAGAGCTACGAATACGCCGGCCAGGGCGCGGTCTTCTCCGCCCGCCTGGCCGACGGCCTCCAGCTGGGCGCCGACTGGATGCGCTCCAGCTGGGAGGAGCGCCGGCAGAACCGCGCCGGGGTCTTTCTCCAGAAGCGCCTGGAGCTGACCGGGGACATCGAATTGCTGGCCGACGGCCGGCTGGATTTCTGGCAGAACGCCGGGACCAGGGCGAGTTTCAACCCGCGCCTCGCGCTGGTCGCCCACCCGACGCCCCAGGCCTCGCTCCGGGCGTCCGCCTACCGCGGGTTCCGGGCGCCCTCGCTCAACGAGCTGTACCGCCCCTTCCGGGTCGGCAACGTCCGCACCGCGGCGAACGACCAGCTGGGCGAGGAGACGCTCTACGGCGCCGAAATGGGGATCGACCTGTACCCGAACCGCCGCGTCCTGCTGCGCGGCAACGTCTTCTGGAACACCATGCGGAACGTGGTCGGCAACATCACCCTCGAGGTGAACGACGAAGGCGTGTTCCGCCAGCGACAAAACATCGGAAAAGCGGAAGTCCGGGGCGCCGAAGCCGAGATGTGGCTCCGGCTGGACGACCGCACCGAGATGTTCGTCGCCTGGTTGCTTTCCAGCAGTTCGATTCCCGAAACCGGCCTCCGCATCCCGCAGGTTCCGCTCCACCAGGGCGCGATGGGGATTTCCTGGGAGGGCCCGGTGTCCGTCCACGCCGACCTGCGGTTCATGGGCGCCCAGTTCGAGGATGACCGGAACGAACTGCCGATGGACGGGTTCGCCGCGGTCGGCGTCCGGGTCGCCCTGCCCCTGGGCGACCGGGTGCGCCTCTACGCCGCCGGCGAGAACCTGCTGGACGCCGAAATCATCAGCGCCCGGACGCCGATCGAAACCCTGGGCACTCCCCGCGCCCTCCACGTGGGCCTCGATTTCCGCCTGAACCCATCATGATTCCGACGCTGCTCCTGCTGGTCGGGTTCGCGCAGCTGGAGGACCGCTCCGACTGGCCGGTCCAGGAGCTCCGCGCCGAGCCGTTCGACGTGCTCCACTAC
Source organism: Candidatus Marinacidobacterium sp. (assembly GCA_965202845.1). Classification (GTDB taxonomy): domain Bacteria; phylum Acidobacteriota; class Vicinamibacteria; order Marinacidobacterales; family Marinacidobacteraceae; genus CBDATA01. The sequence goes on along the minus strand of OZ241856.1, from coordinate 2,528,451 downwards.
CGGGTGGAGCTGGATCTGGAGGAGGCGACGAAGAGTCTGGACGGGCGGGCGACGATCCGCCTCGCCGCCCGGGAGCCGATCGACGAAATCCGGCTGGACGCCGAGTCGTTCCGGGTGACCGGCGCGCGCTCGGCAGGCGAGTCGCTGGAGTTTTCCCACGAGGACGGGACCCTGGCCGTCGCCCTCCCGGAAATCCTCGAAACCGGCGCGGAGATGGCTCTCGAAGTGCGCTACCAGGCCCGCGGCATGGATGTGGACGCGACCCGGTTCGGGATGCCGGCGAGCTACGACCTGGGGCTCGACTTCAAGGCGGAGACCGCTGCCAACCCCCGACTCGTCAACACCCTTTCGTTCCCGGAGGGCGCCCGCCACTGGTATCCGTCGGTGGACCACCCCGTCGACCGCGCCTCCTTCGAGCTGCTGGCGACGGTGCGCGAGGACTGGAGCGTGCTCTCCAACGGCCGGCTGCTCGGCGTCCGCCCCGGCGCCCGTCCGGGAACCCGGACCCACCACTGGCGGCTCGACGAGCCGCACCCGACCTATCTCTCGGTGCTGGCCGCCGGCCCGTACGAGGTCCTCGAGGACTCCCACCGGGACGTCCCGGTGCGCTACTGGGTGTATCCGCAGGACGTGGAGGATGCGGAGCGCAGCTTCCACAGGACGCCGGCGATGATGACGTTCTTCGAGGAGGAATACGGGGTTGCGTACCCCTGGAACAAGTACGACCAGGTCACCGTCCCCGGCATCGGCGGCGGCGCCGAGAGCACCACCGCCACCGTCCTGGGGCAGAGCACGATCCACGATGCGCGCGCCGAGCAGGATTTTCCGAGCCACGGCCTGGTGGCCCACGAGGCCGCCCATCACTGGTGGGGCAACCTGGTCTCCTACCGGGACTGGGGCGAGACCTGGCTCAGCGAGAGCTTCGCCACCTGGTCCGAGTATCGCTGGCACGCCGAGGAGCTCGGACCCGACGAGGCGGGCGAGAACATGCGCCGCAAGCGCGCCGCGTACTTCCGGCAGGCGGAGACGGCGCTCCGACCGGTGGTGACGAACCGCTGGCGCCGCCCGAACGACAACTTCGACGCGCACACCTACCCGAAGGGCGCGGCGCTGATCCGCCTGCTGCGGCACACCGTCGGCGCGGACGCCTTCCACGAGGGCATCCGGCATTTCCTCACGAAGCACGCCTTCCAGCCGGTGGACACCGAGGATTTCATCGTCGCCTTCGCCGAAGCCGCCGACGTGGACATCCGCTGGTTCGTGGACATGTGGCTGCGCCGCCCGGGGCACCCGACGCTCGAAGTCGAGTCCGCCTGGTCCGACGGCGAGGTGGAGATGCGGATCCGGCAGGTCCAGTCCCCCGAAGCCAGCATGGGCGTGGTTCCCGAGGCGTACCGCGCCCCGCTCTCCGTCCGGATCGCGACCGATTCCGGAGGATCCGAAATCCATCGGTTCCTGCTGGAAGGCCGCGAACAGACGCTGCGCTTCCCGGCCGCCGGGCGCCCCCGCTATCTCCGCTTCGACGCGGACGACGTGCTGCTGGCCGAACTCCGCATCCGGAAGCCGCCGGGCGAATGGATGGCGCAGCTCGGGGACGACGACGGCGCCGGACGCCGGCGGGCGGCGGTCGCGCTCGGGGAGCTGGGAGGCGCCGAAGCCCGGGCGGCGCTGCGGGCCGCGGCGGCGGGCGATCCCTTCTGGGCGGTGCGGCAGGCGGCGGTGGAGGGGCTCGACCCGGCGGAGGATGCGGATGCGCTCCGGGCGGCGGCGGCGCACGATCCTAATTCCTATGTGCGGACTGCGGCGCTCACCCGGCTGGGCGCGGCGGCGGGAGCGGCCTTCCTGATCGAGCGGTTCCGCGCCGATTCCAGCTACCGGGCCCAGGCGGCGGCGGTGACGGCGCTGGGCGCGATCGGCGGGGAGGCGGCGCTGGCGGTTCTGGAGGAGGCGGAGGAGATGGTCTCGCCCCGGGACATCGTGGCCCGCGCCGCCCGGGAGATCCGCTGATCCGCGCGCTCGCCGGGGCGGGCGCGCCGCCGGTGTTGCTGGTTCACGCCGGGGCCTGGGCGATTCCGGCGGACGAACAAGAAGCCCACCGCCGGGGGGTGGAGACGGCGCTTCGCGTCGGATTCGGCGCCCTGGCCGGGACGGGGTCGGCGCTCACGGCGGTGGAGCGGGCGGTCGCCATGATGGAGGACAATCCGGCGCTGAACGCCGGAACCGGGTCGGTGCTGGACCGGGATGGCTCCGTGTCGCTGGACGCCGGGATCATGGATGGCGACGGTCTTCGCGCCGGCGCGGTGGCCGGAGTCCGCACGGTTCGCAACCCGATTCGGGTGGCGCGCCGGGTGATGGAAACCACCTCCCACGTTCTGCTGGTGGAAACCGGGGCGGAGCGCTTCGCCCTGGAAGAGGGTTTTCCGGAGATCAATCCGAGAAAGCTGATCACGCCCCGGGAGCGCGAGCGGCTGGCCGCCTGGCGCGCGCGTGCGGCGCCCGCGGACACGGTGGGCGCGGCGGCGCTCGACCGGGAGGGGCGGATCGCGGTCGCCGGCTCCACAGGGGGAACCCTCGGCAAGATGCCGGGTCGCGTCGGGGACACCCCGCAAGTGGGCGCCGGGTTCTACGCCGACGCCGAAGCGGGCGGAGCGGTGGCCACCGGCTGGGGCGAGGGGGCGATCCGCTTGGGCCTCGCCCGCGCCGCGGTCGCGCGCCTGGAGGCCGGAGGGACGCCCGGGGATACGGCGGCGGAGCTTCTGCGGCGCCTCCACGAGCGGCTCGCCGGAAGGGCCGGGCTGATGCTGCTCACCCCGGAGGGTCGCTACGCTGCGGCGCACACCACGTCGCACATGGCGTGGGGCGTCTGCGCCGGCGACGACCCGCCGAAGGTGTTCCTCCGCCTCCCGCCCGCTTGAAGGCGGTCGCTTTTTCAGGGTCTATCATTCCGTCTCTGGAGGCACGTCTCATGGGAACTCTCACCATTCGTAATCTGGATGACCGGGTGATCCAGGCGCTCAAGTCGCAGGCGCGGGGCAACCAGCGGTCCCTGTCGGCCGAGGTTCGTGTCCTGCTTTCCCGGCACACGGACCGGAACCAGGCGATGAAGCGGTTCCGGGAACGCACCGCCCGGCTGCTCGAGAAACAGGACAAAATCTGGGAGCCTGACAGCGTCGCCCTCCTGCGGGAGGAGCGCGACCGCTGAACGTTACGCTGGGGCGGTCTGGTTGGAGACGGTCGGCTCCTTGCTGATCCGCGTCCGCAGATCCCGGATCGTCGCCAGGTCGATTCCGACGGTGGCGCGGGCCGCCCGGTCCAGATCGTCGCGGAGGTCGTTTTGGGCGGCCTCCCTCCAGGGGCGCACCGTGGAGAACCGCAACCGCTCGTAGGCTTCGGCGAGGGGCGCCGCCGGAACCTTGCGGAAGTCGGGGATGCGGATCGTCTCCAGGTCGGCCTGGGAAAACGAAGGGTTGGTGAGCGTGGTGGAGCGCCGCATCAGGAACTGCAGCGCGCCCAGGGTGCTGTTCAGCCAGGCGCAGAGCGCCTTCGCCTCCTCCTCGGCGCCTTCCGGGGTGCGGATGGGAACCCACATGGATCCGAGCGCCGGCTCCTCGCTGAAGAGGGCGAGCAGCCGCCCGGAATCCGTTCGGAACTTCGCGGCCACCAGCACGTGTCCCGCCTGCCGCCGGTAGCGGGCGGCGAGCCCCGACTTCCGCTCCGCCACCCGCTGTTCGGGGAGCGCCAGCATCGTGAACCGCAGCCCCTGGGAGCGGCTCCAGAACACCCGGTATCCGTCGTCGTCCTCCGGGATAGGGCGGAAGGCGGCCCGGATTCCTTGGCCCGCAGGTCCCAGCGAGTAGCGCTTCTTCAGCGGTACGAGGTCCGGGTCCGCCTCCAGCCGCATCGCGGCGCGGGGAAGCTCCGGGTCGAAGAACTGGCAGGGGCGCCAGTCGCCGGCGCGGACCCGCTTCTCCGGCTGTTCCGAGATGCTGCACCATGAGTTCGGAACCCCGGCCTCGATGGCCGCCACCACCTCCAGCACCTCCTTGACATCCCGGGGCATCCGGCGGAGGGCGACGAAGCGGGTCGCGTTGTGCCTACCCCCCCCCCCCCCCCCCGAATTCGGGACGGCGCCGGCGGCAGACCAGCAGCGACTCGTGGATCGCGGTGTTTTCGCTGAAGTGAATCCGTCCCGGATCGTGGCTGGTCACCACGGTTTCGACGTGGAAGCGCTCGGCTAGGAACTGGCGCTCCGGCTTCCCGCTGGCATTGGTGCAGGCGGTGGTGGGAATCACCTTCGCGAGCGCCCCGGAATCCTTGCGGACCAGCTTTTCGGCGAGCGGGGTGAAAAACGTTCCGATGCTGTTCGCGGTCACGCACCGCGCCGCCTCCGGATCCCGCTCGCCCAGCCGCCGCTGGATGCCGAGCTCGTGCTCCTGCATCGCCCGGCGCCCCGCCTCGCCGTACTTCAGGCTGCGGTTCTTGTTCGCGGTGAAGGGCGCGTTCATGATCACCGCGTCCAAGTCGTGCAGCGGGAACTCGACCTTCTTCTTGTCGCCGGCGACGGTCTCGAACTCCGGCGGCGGATCGGTAACGAACAGCCGGGGGGGCTGCTCCTGGTCCAGGATGTCCAGCGAACCGGCCCGGGGCGGTCCCTTCTTTTGCGGACCGTGGGGCGCGGCGACCAGGTTCAGGCGCCCGTATTTGACGGTCGGCGCGCCCAGGATCATGTTGCAGGCCGCCAGCTGCAGGCCGTACGCGTTGATGTCCAGTCCGCAGAGCGTCTCCTCCACCAGCTCCCGGTGCAGCGCGCGCTGGTCCTCGTCGCTCAGCTCCCGGGCCTCCGCCACCCGGTCCTTGAGGGTCCGGAGCGCCGCCATGAGCAGGGTTCCGGTGCCGCAGGCGGGATCCAGGATCCGGAGTTTTGCGACCGCCTTCGGGTCCGACCAGTCGGCGAAGTCGCGCGGGAACGCCAGCCGCGCCAGCAGGATCGCGGAGATGTTGTTCGTGTAGAACGCCCCGTCGCTTTTCGCCGATCCCAGAATCCGGTGGTAGAGGGGTCCGGCGTAGTCGAGGCCGAGCTCGCTGAGCGAATCGGCGACCCGGTTGGCGCATTCGACCACGATCCGGACGGCGTCTTCGATCCCCCTGCCTTCCGGCAGGGCGCCCAGCACGTCGAGCGCCGGCTCGAACACCTTCTCGTAGTCCGTTTCGAGGATCGTCTTCCATGCGGCTTCCAGCGCCGCGATCGGGTGCGAGGACCCGGAGACCGCATCCAGCGACGTGATCATTTCCATTCCCGGTTCGTCGCGGAGCCGGCGCTGCAGCAGGCAGGCGTTCGCCAGCATGAGCGCGGCGATGGTGCAAACGCCCTTCGCGCCGCCGTCGTCCTCCGGGGTCAGGTCGAGCGCCTGGGCCAGCGGACCTTCCAGCGCCTCCTCCGCGAAGATGGCGCTCGCGTCCTGGACGGCCTGGATGATCTCGCTGGCGACGACCTGTCCCGGCTTTCCAAGACCCGCCGCCGCGCCGATGTGCGCGAAAATCCCGGTCTCGGCCTCCCTCAGGTCCAGCTTCGGCTGGATGTCCGTCTCTTCGCCGTTCGGCTTGGGCACGGGATCCGTTTCGTACACTTGGACGAAGGTGGCGGTGTCCTCCGCGAGGCGTCCGTCGTGCGCCTGGAGCGCCCGCAGCACCCGACCCACCGTCTGGTATCCCTCGCTCCCCCATTCGAGCGCGGCCACCACATCGCTTCCCGGCGGGACGACCACCGGAACGATGATGTAGCCGAAGCGCTTGCCCGGCGCCTTCCGCATGACCCGCCCGACCGCCTGGACGACGTCCACCTGGCTGTCCCGGGGGTCGAGGAAGGCGACCGCGTCCAGCGAGGGGACGTCCACCCCCTCGGTGAAGAGCTTGACATTGCTCACCACCCGGCATGTCCGCTCGTCGGCGGAGGCGAGCCGTCGCAGTGCCTGGTTGCGCTGGAGCGCGCTCGCCGAAGCGTCGAGGTGCCGGGCGTCCACCTTCATCGCCGCGCCGTCCTCCAGTCTCCGGGTGGTGGTCCCCCGGACTTGGCGATCCATGAGCGCATCCGCGTACCACTTGGAGCGGGCGATGTTGTTGGCGAACATCATGGTGCGCGGCAGCCGTCCCGGCCGTTCCAGCGCCTTGCCCCGGGTGAAGCCGTTGATCGCGAGCGAAACCCCCAGCACCCGGGTCATCTCGTTGGTTGTCGGTGCATTCTTCGCCTCCTTGTCGACGAGCCGTTCGAGTCGCCGCCGGAGCGCGGACGTGACGCTGCCCCGGCCCACGCCCAGAACGATCACCCGGTAGTCGGAGAGGATGCGTTTCCTCACCGCCTTCTTGAACGAAAGCCGGTGCATTTCGGGGCCGTAGACCTTGAAGTCGCCCATGTCGACGACGTCGATCCCCAGCCGGCCCAACTTGCGTTTGGAGGTCTCGGTGTAGATCCGCGGCGTTGCGGTCATGTAGAGGCGCTTTTGGGCGGAAAGCCGCTCGTCGTCGTGGAATTCCTGGAAGTCGACCTTGCGATCCTCCTCCCCGGACGGGATTTTTCGTTCCAGGCCGGTGGTGCGATGCGCCTCGTCGGCGATGGCGAGATCGAACGCCGGGGCGCCGTGCTTCGCCTGGGCCTCGGTCACCCGGCGGAGCGAGTGGTAGGTGCAAAAGACGACGCGGGTGTCCTCCCCCTCGAGGAGCTTCTTCGCGATTTCGGCGGGCTTGGTGGTCACCGGGCATTCCAGCTCGGTGGTCCGGATGTCCTCGGTGTTTTCCTGGCGTCCCCCGGCGGTCGCATCGGAGCACACGACGACGCCATGCAGCCTGCGGGTCGTCTGCCGCAGCCATTCCCGCCGCGCCTGCGAGACCAGCGCGATGGTGGGAGCGACGAAGAGGATGCGCCCCCCGTCCTCAACCACCTGCTCGGCGATGCGAAGCGAGGTGAACGTCTTGCCGGTGCCGCACGCCATCACCAGCCGGCCCCGGTCGTGGTTGCCGAGACCGCGGACGACGTTCTCGATGGCTTCCTCCTGGAGCGGCCACGGGGCCTGCACCGGCCGCTTCGCGTCCCGCTCCTCGACCCGGACGTCGAGGTATTCGCGGAAATCGATCTGCCGGACTTCGGGATTCATGTTCCGGATCGCGCTCTCGGCTTTCCGTCCCCAATCACAAGTCGCCACGATCCAGCGCAGGTCGAAGAGCTTGTGCCCGGATCTGCCGAGGAAGGAGTCGATGTCCTCTTTGTTGACCCGCCGCTTCTTGTCGTAGCACTTGCACTGGATGGCGATCCACTCGCCCGAAGTCCGTCGCGCCACCAGGTCGATTCCGGTGTCCTCCCCGCTCAGGCCGGTTAGCTCCTCGCGTTCCGGCCAATCCGGCCAGCGGTGGATGTCCTCGATCTCGAACTCCGGCTCCTGCCGCGCGACCCGCATGAACAGCTGCTCGAACCAGCGCCCCTTCTCGGCCTGGTCGCGGCTCGTTTTCCGGATGCGGTCCAAGACGCTGCCCGCACGGGGCCGCCCGGCGAGATCAAGGTCCGTCATCAGGGATCGGCATCAGGGATCGGCATCAGGGATCGGCATCAGGGATCGGCATCAGGGATCGGCGGCCGATTGTACCCCCCCCCCCCCCCGTGACGAAATGTGTCACTCTGATTCCGCCAGCAGGTTCATCACGAGCCGCACCATCAGATCCTTGTTGTCCGGCGCGCTCTCGGCGAGCAGCAGGGTGAGCGCGGTCAGCGACCGGGAGTCGAGCGCGTGCGCGACGCCCTCCTGGGCGAGATAGAGCAGGAACAGGAGCGCGCCGATCCGCTTGTTGCCATCGGTGAACGGACGATCCTTGACGATGAAATAGAGCAGGTGCGCCGCCTTCTCCTCGCGGCTGCGGTAGAGCGGCTCGCCGAACATCGTCTGCTCGGGTCATGCGTCCTCCCTGGGCGCTCCGCATGATCCCGGATCGCGGGCGCAAGCTCAATGGCTCCTAGCGGAGACCCGGTATTCTCTACCGGTCCCGGCATGCTCCTCCGCCTTTCCGTCAAGAACTTCAAGAGCATCCGCGACGCCGAGGTTCGCTTCGGTCCGCTCACCTGCTTCCTGGGACACAACGGCGCCGGGAAGAGCAACCTGTTCGACGCGATCCGCTTTCTCGGCGCCTTGGCGGAACACGACAGCGCCTACGCGGCCGCCGAAGTGCGGCGCTCCGGAGGCCGCGCTTCGCCCCTTGATCTGATCTTCCGCCGGGATCCGAATCGCGCGATCGAGCTTTCGGCGGACATGCTGGCGCCAGCCGAGGTGGAGGATGATTTCGGCCAACCGGCCGAGCCGAGCACGACGCTCCTGACGTACGCCGTTCGGTTGCGATACGCCTTGGATTCCGGCCTTCTGCTGGTGGAGCACGAGAGTCTTCTCCCCGCAAGGATCAAGGATTTCAGGAATTTTGTCGGTTTCGGGGCGAAACCGGCGTTCCGGCAATCCGTTGCGCTGGGAGGACGCCGGCGCGGGCCGTTCCTCTCCACCAATGGGGAATCCGTCCGGCTGCATCAGGACGGCGGCAGCCGGGGGCGCCCGTCGCCCATTGGCGCCTCTCCCCGCACCGTGGTGGGCGGAACAAACACCTTCCATTACCCCACGGTTCTTGCCGCCAAGCGCGAGATGTCCTCCTGGAAGTCGCTGCATCTGGAGCCCAGCGCCATGCGCGCCCCGGACGACCGCGGGACGCCTCCCCACATCGTCTCCTCTGGCGCCCATCTCGCGGCCACGCTTCATGCGCTGCTCCAGGGGGATTCGGGCGCCGTCCGCAGCGAGATTCTGTTCAAGCTGCAGCAACTGGATGCGGACATCCAGGAGCTGGACGTGGATTCCGACGAGGCGCGCGGCCAGCTTGCCCTGCGGGCCCGGATTCGCGGGGTGGACGAATGGTTGTACGGCCGTTCCCTCTCCGAAGGCGCGTTGCGATACATCGCCCTGACGCTCAAGCTTGTGGATGTCCGCGACCGCGCTGTTCTCTGTATCGAGGAACCGGAGAACGGCATCCACCCCTCGCGGGTTCCCGCCCTGGTGGAACTGCTCCAGGACTACGCGGTGGATCCTGGGAAAGCGGTGGCCGCCGACAATCCTTTGCGGCAGGTCGTCCTCAATACCCACTCGCCGGAAGTGGCCCGCCGTCTCGGATATGACGACTTCGTGTTCGTGGAGCGGGCGCTCACCGGCGACGACGGCCCCGTCAGCGCGTTCCGGCCGGTCCGCGATACGTGGCGGGCCGAACCGGGAGCCTCGCTCCCGGTGGATCGGCAAAGGCTCGCCGACTATCTCGGGGGCGCCCCGGTCAGCAAGGGGCTGAGACAACTCAAGCTGGAAATCGGATCGGTTACGTGAATCGGCAGTTGACGTATGCGGTGGTGGCCGATGGGGGCACGGACCGCATGCTCATTCCCATCATGCAGTGGGCGGTGCATCGACTTGATCCCAATGTGGAGATACTCGAACCCGTGTTCCGAAAACGTACCGGGAGCGTCGCCGAATTCCTCGCTTCGCGCCGGCCCGAAGTGATGTTGATATTCGTCCATCGTGATGCGGAGAACGCCACGTTGGAGGAGCGCCTGCGGGAATTCGAACTTGACGAACGCCAGGACGTCGTGCCGGTCATCCCGGTTCGGATGTCCGAGGCCTGGTTGCTGATCGACGGCTCCGCCATTGCGCGAGCGGCCGGTTCGCCGAAGGCCCGCGTGTCCGTCCCCGCCCTCCGCGAAATCGAGAACATTGCGAACCCCAAGGAAAAACTGACCACTCTTCTGATTGAGGCAGCCGGTTCGCCGACCGGTCGCCGCGGCGAGCGCTTCCAGCGCGATCTTCGGAAACGCCGGGTGAGCGTCGCGAATCACATCGCCGACTTCAGTCCGCTCGAACATCTGAGCGCGTTTCGGGCGTTCCAGAAGACGCTACAGCTTCGCTATCCGTACCCCCTCCGGTAGGCGTCGGCGAGCAGTTCCACCGGGTGGGCCACCTCGGCCTCGATCCCGGCGCGGCGGACGCCCTCGGCAAGCTGCAGGTGGCAGCCGATGTTCCCGGTGGCGATGCAGTCGGGGCGGGCGGGCGCGATGTTCGCCATCTTCCGGTCGAGAACCGCCATCGAGGTCTCCCGCCGGGTGATGTTGTAGATGCCGGCGCTGCCGCAGCACCGCTCCGGGTCGCGCACCGTCACCATCTCCACCCCCGGAATCGCTTCCAGCAGGCGAAGCGGCTGGTCCCGGACCCGCTGCGCGTGGAAGAGATGGCAGGGGGCGTCATACACCACCCGGAGCGGGCGGTCGCGCGGCGGCGCGTCCGGCGGCGCGAACCCCTCGTCGTCAAGGAACGCCGAAACATCCCGCACCCGCGCCCCGAAGCCGCGGGCCTCGTCGTCGCCGGGGAGGAGGTCCCTGGTTTCGGCCAGCGCCGCGCCGCAGCCGGCGGCGGTGGTGAGGATCGGGATGCCGCCCGGGAACGCCGCGAGGTTTCGCCGCGCCAGCCTGCGGGCGACGTCCGGGAGACCGGCGTGGAGATGGAGCGCGCCGCAGCACCCCTGACGTTCGGGAACGATCACCTCCCAGCCGTTGCGGGTCAGCGCTTCGATGGTGGCGAGCGACGTCCGGGGGCGGAGATGGGGCGCGACGCACCCGGCGAACAGGGCGACCTGGCCGCGCCGGACTTCGGTCGCGGGCGTACTGCGTCGGGGCAACCGCCGCCGCGTCGGAACTTCGGGAAGCATGCGTTCGGCGGCGGCGAGCGCCGGAGACATTCTGGGGAGGATGCGCCGCGCCAGCCGCCGCAACCCCAGGCGCTCCGAGAGCCGCAGCAGCGCCATCGCCAGCCGCAGCGCCGTCGGACGCGCCACGATCTGCCCCAGGGCGATCCGGCGAAGGAACCGGACGCGCCACGGTTCGCTCGCCGCTTCGGTCACCAGGCCGCGCATCCCCTCGACGATGGCCCCCACCTGCACCCCGGCGGGGCAGACCGTCTCGCAGCCGCGGCAGGCGAGGCACTCGTGGAGGTCCTCGGCGAATCCGGCGTTCGGTTCGAGTCGCCCCTCCAGCACCGCCCGCGCATTGAAGACCTGGCCGCGGGGCGCGAGCGATTCCCGGGGCGCGTTCTCGTAGGCCGGGCACGCCGGGAGGCAGAGGCCGCAGTGGACGCAGGCGAGCGTCTGCTCGTAGAGCTTCCGGTGGTGGGTTGCGGCGGTCGTCATCGGGTCCACGGGAAGCGTCCGGGCGCGAGGGTATCCCGCGGATCCAGGGCGATCCGGATCCGGCGCATCAATGCGGCCGCCGGGGCGGACGGCGGCGGGTGGAACGCCTCCCCGGCGGCCGCGTTCTCGATCCCCACCGCGACGCCTTCCTCCCGCGCCGTCTCGAGGGCGGCGTCCAGACGGTCCGGCGGCACGGCGGCGAAGACCCGCGGGACGTCGGGAAGCGCGAGTGCCGGCCCGAACGCTGCCCATTTCCAGGCGGTACGCAGCACTGCGGTCCGGCGCCCCGTCCCCCGAAGGCCGCATCCGCCGAGACGCTGCGGCGCGACGACCGGAAAGTCCCGCACCCCGGCCCAGAAGCGGGCTTCCTCGTCGGGTTCCATCGCCGGCCCCTTCCCGGCGGCGGCCTCCTCCCGGAGCCCCTCGTGGCGCACCGCCAGCGTGAAGCCGTCGTGCCCTTCGGGAAGACCGGGAATCCCGGTGCCCGGAGGGGCTATCGCCGTCGCCTCTCCGCCGCTCCCGGCAAGCGCCCTGTTCACGAAGGTTTCGACCGGGTCCCCCGGCGGCAGCGGCAGCAGGACGGTGCGCGACGCTTCGGGGAGCGCCCGCAGGCGCAGCACCACCCGGGTGAGCATGCCGAGCGTCCCCAGCGAGCCGGTGAACAGCCGCCCCAGTTCGTAGCCGGTGACGTTCTTTACGACCCGGCCGCCGGAGTGGATGGGCGTTCCGTCGCCCAGCACTGCGGAGAGGCCGAGCAGCAGATCGCCGGGACGCGCTCCGGGCGCCCTTCGATAGCCGGGGTCGCCGGCGGCGATCACCCCGCCGAGCGTGGCCCGGTCGGGGAGCGGCGGATCCAGCGGCAGGAACTGGCCGGAGGGCGCCAGCTCCCGGTTGAGGGCGGCCACCGTGGTTCCGGCCCGGACTTCGACGGTGTGGTCGCTCCGGTGGTGTTCGACGATTCCGGCGAGGCCGGTGGTGGAGAGCTTCAGGTCCACCCGGTCGGGCGGCGCCCCCAGGCGCATGCGGGTTCCGCCGCCCTCCAGGAGCGCCTTGCGGCCGTCGGCGTTCGCGGCGGCCAGCACGGCGGCGGCCTCCGCCTCGTCTTCGGGACGGAGAACCGGAGGGTTCAGATCCAGGCTCCCGGCCCCGCCGCCGCCACCCGGCCGGCGGCAAGCGCCTCGCCGCAGCCTCCCCCGCCGCTCGGCAGGATCTTGCCGGGGTTCAGCAAGCCCTTCCGGTTCCAGGCGTCCCGGACGCGCTCCATGGCGGCGATGTCCGCCTCGCCGAACAGCAGCGACAGGGCGTCCCGCTTCTCGATCCCCACGCCGTGCTCGCCGGAAAGCACGCCCCCCGAACGCGCGCAGAGCTCCAGCAGTTCGTGGCTGGCGCGCAGCACCCGCGCCTTCTCGTCGGGGTCGCGCCCGTCGTAGGAGATGCAAGGGTGCAGGTTCCCGTCGCCGGCGTGGAAGACGTTGGCGATGCGTACCCGGTGGCGCTTCCCGATCCGCTCCACCTCGGCGATCACTTCGGGGAGCGCCGAGCGCGGCACCACCCCGTCCTGAACGTAGAGATCGGTGGAGATCCGTCCCATCGCCCCGAACGCCCGCTTCCGCCCCAGCCAGAGCAGTTCGCGCTCCTTCGCGTCCTCGGCGACCCGGATCTCGAGCGCGCCGCAGGCGGCGAGCGACCGCTCCACCTCCTTCCGCTGGCGCGCGACCGCCGGCGCGGTTCCGTCCAGCTCCACCAGCAGCACCGCCCCGGCGTCCTTCGGATATCCGGCGCCGACCCCGGCCTCCACCACCTGGATGGCGGCCTGGTCGAGCATCTCCATGGCCACCGGCAGCACCCCGCGGGCGACGATCCGCGAGACCGCCTCGCAGGCCGGAACCAGGTCGGCGAAGGGAGCGAGCAGGGTCGCGGTCTCGTCCGGAATGGGGAGCAATCGCACGGTGGCTTCGGTGGCGATGCCGAAGGTGCCTTCCGACCCGATGAACAGGCCGAGCAGGTCGAATCCGGGGTCCCCCTCGGCGAGCTCGACCACCTCGCCGTCGTCCAGCACCACGGCGGCGGCGATGATGTGCGCGGCGGTGGCGCCGAGCTTGAGACAGTGGGGGCCGCCGGAGTTCTCGGCGATGTTGCCGCCCAGCGTGCAGGCGGACTGGCTGGAGGGGTCGGGCGCGAAGAACAGCCGGTGGGGCGCGGCGGCGCGGGAGATGTCCAGGTTCACCACGCCGGTTTGGCAGCGGGCGGCGCGCTCGTCGGGATCGACGGCGAGCACCCGGTTCATCGCGGCCAGCGAAACGACCACGCCGCCCTCGAGCGGGGTGGCGCCCCCCGAAAGCCCGGTGCCGGCGCCCCGGGCGGTGCACGGGACGCCCAGCCGCGCCGCTGCCCGGACGATGGCCGCGACTTCTTCGGTGGAGCGCGGCAGCGCCACCGCCTCCGGGCAGCTCCGGTAGGCGGTGCTGCCGTCGCACTCGTAGGGGAGCACGTGCTCCGGGCGCACGAGGAAGCGGTCGGCGCCCAAAAGCGGGCCGAGCTCGGCCGCGAGCGCTTCCAGCGCAGACGCCCCGCCGCTCACTCCGCCGGAACCGCCCCGGATTGATACACTGCGCTGCCGGTCATCGCGTTCCGACCGAAGAGGAGTGTAAGCCCTTGTCCCCCGTCGAGACATCACCCGCCCCCACTGGGACTTCCCTGAAAGACGGCCCGGCCCTGGAGGGCCAGATGAAGGTCATGGCCCGGACGTTCCGGGTGGTCACCAAGTCGCGGGTGGAGATGCAGAACATCAGCGAGAAGGTGCGCGAGCAGGTGCGGGCTTCGGGCATCCGGGCCGGGTTCCTCGTGCTCTCGACGCTCCACACCACCACCGCGCTCTTCCTGAACGAGTTCCAGGCGGCGCTGATGGCGGACCTGAACGAATTCCTCGAGCGGCTGGTGGAGACCGACGCCGGCTACCTCCACAACTGCGAGGACTGCTCCGATTGCGAGCGCAAGAACGCCGCCGCCCACCTGCGCGCGACGCTGCTGGGCAACAACGTGACCATCCCGATCCAGGAAGGGGAGCTCCGTATGGGGCAGTGGCAGAGCATCCTGTTCGCCGAGCTGGACGGCCCGCGCCAGCGGACGGTGACCGCCCAGGTCATCGGCATCTGACCGGCCGGAGGCGCTTGTGCGGCGCTTGGCGCTTGTTGCGATCCTGGTCGCCCTTTTCAGCGGGATCGCAGCCGCGCAGGGGTTCCGGAAGGAGCAGGCCATCGAGGGGGCGTGGCTGCGCGCGGAATCAGGCCGGATCAGCTGCCTTCCGACCGTCAGGAGTCACATTGACGGGGAGTTCGAAGGCTGGGACGGAGACACGATCGTCGAGCTCGTCAACGGACAGGTCTGGGAGCAGGCGGAGTACGTGTACGCATATGCGTACCGGTACATGCCGGAAGTGGCGATTTACGCCGCGTCCGGTCGCTGCAAGATGCTCGTTGAAGGCATGGACGAGGCGGTTGCGGTCAGGCGGATTCGCTGATTCTGGATCCGCGGCGCTTACTCCCCTTCCGGCGGCGTCTGATACTCCACCAGCGCGGAGCGCCCGACGACCGCAAGGATGCGCACGGTGCGCGCCGCGCCGTCCGCATCGGTCAGCCGGAGCGCTTCGCCGGGAACGAAGAAAACCGGCTGCGCCCGTCCCCGGCCTACCGCGATGTTGGAAGCGTACAGGCAGGTGCGATCCATTTCGTCGCGGATCGGGTTCAGGCGCCCCTTCAACCCCGGCAGCTGGCCGGTCGCTTCCGGGAAGATGACGCTTCCGCCTCCGGGCAGCGGACGCAGATCGAGCGCCAGGGCGCCGTCGGCGGGGCGCCACTCCGGCTCGAAGCGGGCCGCGTGTCCGGGCGCCGCCCCGAACACGGCCATCGGCAGTTCGGTCGTATACAAGTCCATGACCGCTTCCCCGTTTTCGTCCGCGGTCGCCTGCTTCCAGGTCCGATTCGGAAACAGCGCCAGAACCTCCGCTCCCGGCAGGGGACGTCCCCCGGCCTGCACGGTGATGACCACCCGCGCCGGAGCGGCGCGCTGGAGCGCGGCGGGAATCCGCAGCAGGACCTCTGCGCCGTCGGGCGTCCGGTACTCCGGGAGCCGCCCCGAAAGCGCGCGGGTCTCGCGCTGGATGATGGGCACCCCGTCTCCGCGCCGCTCGATGAAGTACCGCCGTTCCCCGGCGCCGTGCGTGGCGCCCACCCCGATGCGGCCCAGCGCCGAAACGACGGCCTCGTTCCGGGTCGATTGCCGCAGCGCCATGCCTTCCAGAGTCAGGTTGTTCGGGAGCGCGCCAGGCGACTGGATTTCCAGGCGGTCGGAGAACATGGACAGCCGGATTCGACTGCCCCGGACCGCGTAGTCGCGGTGCGCCGCCGCGTTCACGATCGCCTCGAAAACCGCCTTGTCGCTGTACTGCGGCATGTCGCTTCGTTCCGGGGTCTTGCGGGCGGAGACCAGCATGTTCCGCTTTGCGAACCCCACCGCGTCCGCAATCTGCCGGGGGAGCGGGCCGGTGATTTCCTGCGCGTCCAGCTGGCCGGATGCGCGGTCCGTCCCTTGATACCGGGTCGCCGTGATCACCGCGCCCGGAAGCCACTGCTCGGGACTCCGGGCGCAAAGAAGCAGACCGGCCACGGTGGCGCGCCGGACGCCGGATTCGTCCACGCCGAGGAGCGCGAGCTTCTCCAGCGCGATCTCCGGCTCGGCGGCACCCTCGGCGCTCAGCAGCGGCCGCCAGAGTTCGGGATCCAGTGTGTCGAAACCGGTCCCCGCCACCGGCTGCTCGTCGAACGACGCGCGCCGGGCCTGTCCGCGACGCTGCGCCAGCCGCATCGGTTCGTCGCCGGTCATCCGGCGCTTGCCCGCCCCGACCCGGACCCAGCTTCGTCCGCCGAGTTCGTGCAGCGAATCGCCCCGGGGAACATCGACCAGAAGGAACGACTTGCCGTCCAGACGGCGTTTGTGCACGTCGATGCGCAGCGGCGGCTTGATGGCGTCCGCGCCCAATTCGGCCAGCAGGTCGCCGAGCGCGTCCAGCTGCTCCCGGGACAGCCCCTGGAGCGACCCCTCGTCGGTCACGCCCAGCAGGAGGCGTCCGCCGCTCGCGTTGGCGAACGCGACCATCTCCTGGGCGAGCGCGTCCCGTCCCGGGCTCCGGGGGCGGTCGCCGGCAAACTCCACCTGCTTGAACTCCCATCCGCTGTCCTCGCCCAGCCGCAGTCGCTGGCGGAGGGTCTCGTCGGAGGGCATCAGGTCGCGTCGCTCCGGCGGCTCGGCCGGTGCTCCATCCCCATGTACACCCCGCCGGCGCACAGCTCGTCCAGCATCCGGCGCAGCCGGCGGTGACCGGTCTCCGGCCGTTTGGCGCGGAGGATCCAGCCCAGGTAGTCGTTCCGCTGGTAGGCGGGCCGCGCCCGGTAGTCCTCCATCAGACCCTCCGCCTCCAGCGCCTCCCGGACGAACCGGGGCATCCGGCAGCGCGGGCGGGCGATCACCCCATCGTCGCCACGGTTTCCGGCTGGATGTGGTACACGACCCGGACTTCGCCGGGGCGCCGCCACTGGTAGCGGTCGGTCCCCACATACTTCCGCGCCAGCCGGTCGATCCCCTCCTCGCCGCCCTCTTCGGTGATCCGCACCACCCGACCCCGGATCATGAGCGCCCGGTAGGGATCGTCGGGATGGACGGCGGAGAGCGCCACCCGCTGGTCGGCGCGGATGTTCCGGTCCTTGATCCGGCCCACCGCCGAGTTGACCAGGATCAAGTCCCCGTCGGTCTCCACCCAGACCGGGGAGACCTGCGGGCCGCCGTCGGGCATCCGGGTGGCCAGGTGGATGAAGGTCTTCGCCGCCAGAAACGCGCGAACCTCCGGGCTCAGGACGTCAGTTTTCGGCATCCTCTTCCGCCTTCGGAAGCTCGCGCTCGATCTCGGCGCGGAACTGCGTGTACCCGATCGCGCCGCCGACCTTGCGCCCGTTCACGAACACCGCCGGCGTCCCGCTCTGCCCCAGGTCCATCGCCGTTTCCACATCCGTCTGCACCCGCTGGTAGTTGCGCCCCGAGTTCAGACACTCGGCGAACTCCTCGGTGTCCAGCCCGACCAGCCGGGCGTGCTGCTCCAGCGTGTCCGGCGCCAGGCTGGTATCCGTCCAGAGCGCGTCGTGGTATTCCCAGAATTTCCCCTGGTCCCCGGCGCAGACGGCGGCCTCGCCGGCCTTTTGCGCCAGCGGATGGATGGCGCGCAGCGGATAGTGCCGGAACACCAGGCGCATCTGGTCGGAGAACTCCTCCCGCACCCGGTCCAGCGCGTCGTTGAACCGGCGGCAGTACGGACACTCGAAGTCGGAAAAGACGACCACCGTCACCGGAGCGTCCGCCGGACCCAGGGAGGCGTGTCCCTCGGTTTCGACCTGCACCCGGAACGCCGGCACCCGAAGCTCCCAGGCGGCGTTCCCCAGAAGCTCGTCGCCGCGCTGCGCCACCGCCTGCTCGAGCATCTGGTTGCCCACCTGGCGGCGGATCATCGGCGCCGCCTCCTCGAGCGACATCCCGCCCATCTGCCCCTGGTTCGCTTCGTAGATGTTCCGCACCTGTTCGTCGCCCAGCTCCGGCAGCCCGATCTCGTCGAAGTAGTACTGCTGGACGCTGAGGCCCATCTCGGCGGCGGCCTCCTCGATCAGCCGGTCGCGCGCCGCCTGGAGCGCCCCGCCTTCCAGTATCTGGTGCGCTTCGGTGAAGTAGTCGCTCTTGAGCTGCGCCAGCCGGAACCGGTCGCGTTCGGCCAGGTCGTCCAGGGTGAGCTCCACCCCGTTCAGCTCGCCCAGCACCTCCGACGGAATGGTCGGCGGCAGCAGGCTGTCCTCGTTCCAAGCCGTCTGGCTCCGGGGCCCGGCGGCGGCGCCGCAGCCGGCGGCGACTCCAAGAAGCGCCGCGGTCCGCAGCGCCTGGAAACATCTCTTCAACATGAGGGGGGGCACCTCGCCGGGGAAGGTTATCCCACCGGCCGGTCCGGGCTTTCGACCAGCAGGGTGAACGGCCCGTCGTTCACCAGCGAGACCTCCATCATGGCGCCGAACACCCCCCGTTCGACTGGCGTCCCGGTCGCGGCGAGCCGCTCGCAGAAATCGAGATAGAGCGCCTCCGCCCGGGGCCCGGGGGCGGCGCGGGAGAACGACGGGCGGCGCCCCTTCCGGCAGTCGCCCAGCAGGGTGAACTGGGAGACCACCAGCGCCGCGCCCCCGGTTTCCAGGACGCTGAAGCGGGACGGCGTCCCGTCGGGGCCAGGAAACACCCGGAGGCTTGCGACCTTCCCGGCCAGCCACGCCGCGTCCTCCCGGGAGTCGCGAACCCCCACTCCCAGCAGCGCCAGCAGCCCGGGTCCGATCTCTCCGACCGTCTCCCCGGAAACCCGGACCGCCGCCCGTCGCACCCGCTGGATCACCGCGATCATCCCGGAGTCCCCCGGGGCGGCGCCTCCGTCACCGGAGCGGCGAGCCCGTAGGCGCGCATCAGATCCGCCACCGTCACCACCCCCTCCAACCGCCGCCCGTCCACCCGGCTCACCACCGGGATGGACTCGAGCCCGAGACGCCCCATGTGCGCCAGCGCGTGGTCGATGGACTGGTCGGCGTACACCCGGGGAACCCGCCGCCCGCGCAGCAGGTCGCCGAGCGTCTCCCGACCCTGGCCCCATTCGTGGGAACGCTCCAGCTCGGCGAGCGTCACGAAGCCGAAGAGGCGCGACCCGCGAACCACCGGCCACGCCTGCCTGCCGGAAAGCGCCACCCGCTCGATCGCCTCCTCCACGGTCCATTCGGGAACCAGCATCTCGCGCGGCGGGTGCATGGCGGCCCGCACCACCGGATGCTCGTGGACCTCCTCCCCGGCGGGCAGGCTCACCCCGTCCTGGGCGGCGAGCGCCTCGTAGACGGTGACCGGCTGCAGCCGCCGGGAGACGAAGAAGGAGACCAGGTTGCCGATCATCAGCGGCACGATGACCGCGTAGCTCTGGGTGATCTCGAAGATCATGAACACCGACGCCATCGGCGCCCGCAGGATGCCGGCGAAGGCGGCGCCCATCCCCACCAGCGCATAGGCGCCGGGGCCGCTGGCGAAGTCGAACCAGAGATTCGCCAGCCCCCCGACGCACCCGCCCAACATCGCGCCCAGAAAGATGCTGGGGCCGAAGATGCCGCCGGCGTTACCGGAGGCGTAGGCGATGACCACCAGCGCGAGATGGAGCACGAGGAGGATCGCCATCGTCAGGGTCGGCAGCTCGCCGGCGAGCGCCTGGCCCACCGGCCCGTAGCCGACCTCGAAGAGGCCGGGGAGCAGCAGCCAGGAAGCGGTCACCGCCGACGCCCCGATCGCCGGCTGGAGCCAGACGGTGCGGGCGGGGAGCTTGCGGAACTCGCGGCGGAGCCGGAGCAGCGCCCGCACGAAGGCCACCGACATCAGCCCGCCCAGCAGGCCGAGCGCCCCGTAGATCAAGAGTTCCGCCGGATGCCCGAGCTCGTAGGGCGGCACCTTGAAGAGCGGCTGGTCGCCCAGCGAGAGCCGGAGCACCAGCCAGCTCGCCACCGCGCTCAGCACCACCGACCCCAGAACCCGCGCGTGCAGGTTCCCCACGATCTCCTCGAGCGAGAAGAGGATCGCGGCGATCGGGGTGTTGAACGCGGCGGCGATGGCGGCCGCGGTCCCCACCGGCACCAATTGCTGGCGCCGCTCGCCGTCCAGCTTCAGGAACGATCCGAAGGTGGATGCGATTCCGGCGCCGATCTGGGCCGAGGGACCCTCGCGCCCCAGCGGAATTCCGCTCCCGATGGTCAGCCCGCCGCACAGGAATTTGCCGATCACCACCGAAAAGGGGATGCGCCCGCCGCCCGCCAGCAGCGCCGCCTTGGTCTGCGGAATCCCGCTGCCCCTGGCCTCCCCGAACCACCGCCACATCAACACGCCGGACACCAGGGCGCCCGCCACCGGCGCGGCGTACCGCCAGGCGCCGAGCTCCGCCCCGTGGGCCACGAAGTCGGCGAGTTCCTCGGTCACCAGGATGAAGCAGACGATGGCGCCGCCAACCGTCGCCCCCACCGCCAGGTGGAGCGCGGTGAAAAACCCCGGATGGCGCCGGATCTCCGCGGATGCGAGCAGCCGGGCGGCGCCGGCCAGCGCGTCGTAGATCCGGAGCAGCCGCCGGATCATCGGGCGGTCTGCCGCTTCCGCAGCGCCCCCAGCCCCAGCCCCACTGCGACCGTCACCCCGGCGCCGATGAGGTTGTAGTAGAGGTAGGAGACGCCGGGAACTCCGAGCGCGCGCGGGGTCAGGTCGGCGATCCAGACCGCCGCGACCCCGGCGAGCACCGCCGGGAACGCCTGCCGCGCCCCGCGTCCGGGGAAGGCGGCCGCCAGCACGAAGGCGCCCAGAATCGGCCCGTAGAAGAAGGAGCCGATCCGGTTCACCGCCTCCACCGCCGAGCCCAGGCGTCCCATCCAGAGCGCGGCGGTGGTGGCGACCGCGCCCCAGAACAGGATGCCGATCCGCCCGGCGCGCAGGTAGTGGCGCTCCGAAGCCGGTTTTCGTCGGAAGCGCCGGTAGAAATCCACCACCGAGGCGGTGGAGAGCGCCGAAAGCTCGGACTCCACAGTGGACATGGCGGCCGCCAGCACCGCGATCAGGATCAGCCCGACCATCCCGGCCGGAAGCCGGTTGAACACGAAGCTCGGGAAGACGTGGTTCGTGTCGGTCCAGGGTTCGCCCCGGATCTCGGAGACGGCGCGCACCGCGTCGGCGCGCACGTCCTCGAAGCGGGCGTTGGCGGCGAGGAACCGCTCCCGGCCCTCCGCCGCGTCGGCGAAGGCGAACGCCGCCTCCCGCCGCTCCCGGAAGGCGTCCTCATAGCGCGCTTCGGTCTCCGCCATCTCCGCCGGGCGCTCCGCCCGCGCCCGCTCCAGCATCGCCGGGTCGAAGAGGATGGGGGGCCGCTCGAACTGGTGGAAGACGAAGAGTAGCGCCCCGGTCAGCAGGATCACGAACTGCACCGGCAGCTTGGCGAAGGCGTTGAAGAGCAGCGAGCGGCGGCTTTCGGCGAGCGACTTGCCGGTCAGGTAGCGCTGCACCTGGCTCTGGTCGCACCCGAAGTAGGAGAGCATGAGGAACAGCCCGCCGAGGATCCCGGTCCAGACGGTGTAGGTGAGGCGGGGGTCGGGGTCGAAGGAGAGCGTCTCCAGCCTTCCGGTGGCGCCCGCCAGCCGGAGCGCCTCGCCGAGCCCCACCTCCCCCGGCAGGCCGAAGATCACCGAGCCGAGGCAGAAGCAGATGCCCAGCAGGATGATGAGCATCTGCCAGGTCTCCACCCACATGACCGCCCGCATCCCGCCGAGCGCGGTGTACACGGTGGCGAAGCCGCCGATGATGAGGATCGTCCAGGTCTCGTCGAGGGCGAACACCACCGACAGCACCACCGAAGGGGCGTAGATCACCACCGCCCCCGAAAGCGCCCGGCCGAACAGGAACAGCAGGCTGGTGAGGGTCCGCGCCCTGGGTCCGCAGCGTTCCTCGAGGTACTGGTAGGCGGTGAAGACCTTCGCCCGGTAGAACAGCGGCACCAGGGTGACGCACAGGATCACCATGGCGATCGGCAGCCCCAGATAGATCTGGAGGAAGCGCATGCCGTCCACGTACGCCTGCCCGGTGGTCCCCACCAGGGTGATGGCGCTGGCCTGGGTGGCCATCACCGAAAGCCCCATCGCGTACCAGGGCATGGAGCGCCTGGCCAGGAAGTAGTCCTCGAGGCCGCGGTTGCCCCTCCCGGTCCAGTACCCGATGAAGGCGATCAGCCCGAAGTAGGCGGCGACGACGGCCCAGTCCAGGAGTTGCATTCAGCCCCGGAACGCCCCGGAGAACCACAGGAGCAGCAGGCAGAAGAGGAACTCCACCGCCAGCGCCGCCGCGTACAGGCGGGCGAACCCGTCGCGTTCGGGTGGGGAAGGCTCTGGCATGGGCGGCGGCCGCCGGGAAGCCTATCCGCCGAACGTCAGTCGTCCCGGCTGGCCACCCGGATCGTCCCGTTCATGGTGCGGATGCGGCAGGTGCCCCCGTCGCCGTCGCCCAGCCGCACCTTCTTCCCGCGCCGGGTCGGCGTCTTCAGGTTGGTGGCGTCGGGCAGATCCAGCCGCACCCTCCCGTTCATCGCCTGCGCGTCCACCTCGCCGCTTGCGCCGGCCCCCAGGGTCAGTTCCACCTGTCCGTTCACCGTGCGGAGGGAGTGGTCGGCGCCCAGCTCCTCCAGCTCGCATTCGATGGCGCCGTTGACCGTCCTGGCGTTGACCCGCCCGCGCTGGCCCTCCAGCCGGATCCCGCTGTTGACTGTCTGCGCCTCCACCGGCCCGGAGAATCCGGCGACCTCCACCGGTCCGTTGACGGTTTCGATCCGGACTTCGGCGGCGGCCGGCAGCCGCACCCGGTAGTGCACCCGGACGCCCTGTCCGAAGAACCGCTTGGCGTGGCGGGTGCGCACCCGCAGCCCGTCGCCGGTGCGGCGGATTTCGACGGTGGTCTCCCGGAGCGCCGCCGGGTTCGCCGCGACCTTGCGCGCGTGGATTTCGGCGCCCGCCTCCTCCCAGCTTTCGACCCGCACCTTCCCGTTGATGTTGCGGAGTTCGAACGCTTCGCCGTCCTGGAAGTCCTCGCGGAAGACCTGGGTCTCTTCCGAACCGGACCCTCCGGGAAAGGACGCCGAGCACCCGGAGGCGGCGAAAAGGACGAGGAGGGCGAGCGCGCGGGGCATGGGAAGAAGGATTACGAAGGCGCCTCCGGAAAGGTTCCCGTATTCTTGCGTTTCCCATGCGCTCCCTCCTCGTTCCATGCTTTTGGATCGCTGCTGCTGTCGTATTCGGGCAGGAGCCGCGCCCCCGCGCCCGGGACATCGGCCTGGCGCCCGGCGTGCTGGCGCCCGGCCCGTTGAACTCGATCACCGACGTCCCCGACGTCCGGGTGGGGCAGGTCACCCTGATCGAGGGCGAGAGCGTCCGCACCGGCGTCACCGCGATCCTGCCGCACGGCGGAAACCTGTTCCAGGAGAAGGTTCCCGGCGCGATCCACGTCGGCAACGCCTTCGGCAAGCTGGTGGGCGCCGCCCAGGTGATCGAGCTGGGGACCATCGAGACCCCGGTGGTGCTGACCAACACCCTTTCGGTCTGGGACGCCGCCCGGGCGGTGGCGCGCCACACCCTGGCCGCTCCGGGCAACGAGGCGGTGCGCTCGGTGAATCCGGTGGTGGGGGAGACCAACGACGGCTTCCTCAACGACATCCGCGGTTTCCACGTGGAGGAGCGCCACGTCCTGGAGGCGATCCGCGCCGCGAACCAAGGCCCGGTCGAAGAGGGGTCGGTGGGCGCCGGAACCGGCACATCGGCTTTCGGCTGGAAGGGCGGCATCGGCGCATCCTCGCGCCGGCTGCCGGCTTCGCTCGGCGGATACACGGTGGGCGCGCTGGTCCAGAGCAACTACGGCGGGGTGCTCACGATGGACGGCTTGCCGGTGGGCCAGGAGCTCGGTCGGCACTACCTCCGGGACGCGGCGGAGGACGCCGGGTCCTCGAACCCGGACGGGTCGATCATGATGGTGGTGGCGACCGACGCCCCCATCCGCTCGCTCGGCCTGACCCGGCTGGCGCGGCGGGCGATGCTCGGCCTGGCCCGCACCGGCGCCACCTCCTCGCACGGCAGCGGCGACTTCGTGATCGCCTTTTCGACCGCGCCCGCGCTCCGCAGCGGCTTCGATTCGGAGGACCCCCTGGAGCCGGGCCGGACCCTGCGCGGCGACGCCCTCTCCCCGCTCTTCCAGGCAGTGATCGAAGCGACCGAGGAGGCGGTCTACAACTCCATGCTCAAGGCGACCACCGTGGTCGGGCGGGACGGGAACCGCCGGGAGGCGCTGCCGCTCTCCGACCTGCTGGAGGTGGGACGCAAGTACAACCGGCTCCACCCGCCGGAAGGGGGAGACTGAGAATTCGGCTTTCTTCGCCGAGTTTTCCACAATTTGGAAAAGCGACGCAACAAAACGGCTTCCCGTGCGTGTATGTATACGTAGCAAAGGAGGTCACCGTTCATGGGTGCGCCCGCAACGAAGCCAACCGACGCGACCGTCGCCGCGTTGTACACTGAGGATCACGATGCGGAAGGGGATCGGATGACGGGGCGCCGGGACGGCCCGGATCGGCCGGATCGGCCCAACGAGCTGGACCGGCTCGATTGGCTCAACGTGCAGATGGGCGGTCTCCGGGAGGCGGTTCAGGTGAACCGCCGGGACATCGGGGATCTGCGGCAGCAGGTCCGGGAGGGGTTTCGCGAGGCGGCAGCGGAGCGGAAGCGGATCGAGACCGCGCTGCGGAAGGAGCTCGCGGACGGTCTGCGCGAGGCGGCAGCGGAGCGGAAGCGGATCGAGGAGCGCGCCGCCGCCGAACGCGCCGCGTTGCGGGAAGAGCTCGTCGATCTCAAGGAGGTGGTGCTGGAGATCCGCGCCCAGAACAGGGCGATGCTGGAGCGGGAGGCGCATCGCCGCAGATTCGAGGTGGGAGTTGGAGTGGCGGTGGCGGCCGGATTCGCCCTGCTGGTGGTCGGCTCGTTCCTGCGCCCCGTTCTGGAACGCCTGATCGCGGCGCTCCTGGGCGGCGGCTGACCGGAGGGAAGGCCTCTTTTCGCCGAGTTTTCCACAATTTGGGCAAGTGGCGGGACAAAATCGCTTCCCGTGCGTGTATATATGGGTAGAGAAGGAGGTCACCGCTCATGGGTGAACCCGCAACGAAGCCAACCGACGCGACCGTCGCCGCGTTGTACACTGAGGATCACGATGCGGAAGGGGATCGGATGACGGGGCGCCAGAGCGGCCCGGATCGGCCGGATCGTTCGGATCGGCCCAACGAGCTGGACCGGCTCGACTGGCTCAATGTGCAGATGGGCGGTCTTCGGGAGGCGGTTCAGGTGAATCGCCGGGACATCGGGGATCTGCGTCAGCAGGTCCGGGAGGGGTTTCGCGAGGCGGCGGCGGAGCGGAAGCGGGTCGAGAGGGAGGCGGCGGCGGAGCGGAAGCGGATCGAGACCGCGTTGCGGGGAGAGCTCGCCGAGCTCAAGGAGGTGGTGCTGGAGATCCGCGCCCAGAACAGGGCGATGCTGGAGCGGGAGGCGCATCGCCGCAAATTCGAGGTGGGAGTCGGAGTGGCGGTGGCTGCCGGACTCGCCCTGCTGGTGATCGGCTCGTTCCTGCGCCCGGTCCTGGAACGCCTGATCGCGGCGCTCCTGGGCGGCGGCTGACCGGAGGAAGGCCTCCTTTCGCCGAGTTTTCCACAATTTGGGCAAGTGGCGGGACAAAATCGCTTCCCGTGCGTGTATATATGGGTAGAGAAGGAGGTCACCGCTCATGGGTGCGCCCGCAACGAAGCCAACCGACGCGGCTGTCGCCGCGTTGCACACTGGGGATCACGATGCAGAAGGGGATCGGATGACGGGGCGCCAGAGCGGCCCGGATCGGCCGGATCGTTCGGGTCGGCCCAATGAGCTGGACCGGCTCGATTGGCTCAATGTGCAGATGGGCGGTCTCCGGGAGGCGGTTCATGTGAATCGCCGGGACATCGGGGATCTGCGGCAGCAGGTCCGGGAGGGGTTTCGCGAGGCGGCGGCGGAGCGGAAGCGGGTCGAGAGGGAGGCGGCTGCGGAGCGGAAGCGGATCGAGACCGCGCTGCGGAAGGAGCTCGCGGACGGTCTGCGCGAGGCGGCAGCGGAGCGGAAGCGGATCGAGGAGCGCGCCGCCGCCGAACGCGCCGCGTTGCGGGAAGAGCTCGTCGATCTCAAGGAGGTGGTGCTGGAGATCCGCGCCCAGAACAGGGCGATGCTGGAGCGGGAGGCGCATCGCCGCAAATTCGAGGTGGGAGTCGGGGTGGCGGTGGCTGCCGGACTCGCCCTGCTGGTGGTCGGCTCGTTCCTGCGCCCGGTCCTCGAACGCCTGATCGCGGCGCTCCTGGGCGGCGGCTGACCGGAGGGAAGGCCTCTTTTCGCCGAGTTTTCCACAATTTGGGCAAGTGGCGGGACAAAATCGCTTCCCGTGCGTGTATATATGGGTAGAGAAGGAGGTCACCGCTCATGGGTGCGCCCGCAACGAAGCCAACCGACGCGGCTGTCGCCGCGTTGTACACTGAGGATCACGATGCAAAAGGGGATCGGATGACGGGGCGCCGGGACGGCCCGGATCGTTCGGATCGGCCCAACGAGCTGGACCGGCTCGATTGGCTCAATGTGCAGATGGGCGGTCTCCGGGAGGCGGTTCAGGTGAACCGCCGGGACATCGGGGATCTGCGGCAGCAGGTCCGGGAGGGGTTTCGCGAGGCGGCGGCGGATCGGAAGCGGATCGAGACCGCGTTGCGGGAAGAGCTCGTCGATCTCAAGGAGGTGGTGCTGGAGATCCGCGCCCAGAACAGGGCGATGCTGGAGCGGGAGGCGCATCGCCGCAAATTCGAGGTGGGAGTCGGAGTGGCGGTGGCGGCCGGATTCGCCCTGCTGGTGATCGGCTCGTTCCTGCGCCCGGTCCTGGAACGGCTGATCGCGGCGCTCCTGGGCGGCGGCTGATCGGAGCGGGCCGCGCCCTCACCCGGCTTCGTCCAGAATCTCCCTCAGCGTCCGGCGGCGCTCCGGCTCCAACCCCTCGGGGATCGCCGGTTCGGGAAAGAGCGGGTTCCCGGGCGACCAGAGCTCCACGCTGTCGGAGTGCTCCTCGAAGAACCCGACGTCGGTCGTCACGCGCGCCCACTCCCCTCCCGGCTTGCGCAGCTTGTACCCGTGCGGCGGCAACCGCTCCACCTCGTAGCCGGGCGGCATCAGCCGCTCCGCCGCCGCCAGAATCCGCTCCAGATCCGCCATCGTCGCCGTCGGCGCCGGGCGCTCCGGCATGACCAGATCGGCCTCGGCGATCCGATCCAGGTCAAACCCCGGCCCCTCCGGCTCGTCTTCGACCACCGCCGTTTCGCCTTCCAGCAGCTCCTTCTGGATCCGGCCGGGCAGCTTCGCCAGGATCGGCTGGAGCCGCCCCACCACCTTCTGGAACAGGCCGTGGCTGTTGCGGAGCGTGGCGTAGACGTTCGTCTCGACCGACTCCCGGTAGAACAGGTTGCGGATGCGGATGGTCGGATGCCTCTGCCCCAGCCGGTCGATGCGCCCGATCCGCTGCTCGACCCGCATCGGGTTCCACGGCATGTCGTAGTTGACGACCGCGCCGCAGAACTGGAAGTTGAGTCCCTCGGCGGCGGCGTCGGTGCAGAGCAGGATGTCCGCCCCGCCCTCCTGGAAGCGCCGCCTGGCCTCCTCGCGCCGGATGACCCGCCAGCCTCCCGATGCCTCCGGGATTTCGCCGCCGCGCCCGGAGTAGCACATGAGCGCCCCGCCCGTTTCCCCGATCAGCATGCGGCGCAGGAAGTCCATGGTGTCGGCGTACTGGGTGAAGACCATCACCTGCTCGTAGCCGGCCTTGCGCAGGTCGGCGAGTTCGGCCCGGAGCGACTGCAGCTTGCTGTCGGTCGGAAGCTCCCGGATCGCCGCGAGCAGCTCCTCGATTCCGGTTCGCTCCTCGACGGCGAACGCCTCCCGCGCCAGCCTCCCGGTCTCCTCGGCGTCCAGGACGTCCTGGGTCGCGTCGTCCCGGGTTTCGTCGTCCGGGACGTCGTCCTCAACAGCCTTGAACTCGCCTTGAAGCCGCCTTTCGAGCGTCCGCCGGAGCGCCTCCAGGCTGCTGGCGAGACGGCGGGCGTACACCGTCATCACGAAGCCGACCGCGCGCCGCTGGCCGGATTCGGCCCGGTTGAAGGTCGTCCGGATGTAGTCCTTGACGTCCTCGTAGAGCGCCCGCTCGCCGTCGCTCATGCCGAGCCAGCGATCCGCCACGTCGCGCTCCGCCACCGGCAAGTCCATCACCCCCTTCTTGCGGTAGCGGCGCAGCAGCTCCCGGGTGTTGCGCGAGATCAGCCGCCGCGCCGGACTTCCGGCCCGCAGGATCCGCAGCGCCGTCCGCAGCGTTTCGCCTTCGAGGTTCCGGCGGGGGATCGAGGCGGGGTCCCGCAGCGCCCGGAGCGCCGCTCTTCCCGAAAGGCTCTCCTCCTCCACGACCGGTCCGCAGGCCTTCTCGGTCGCCTGGAAGAGCGCCGCCATCCGATCCCTCGCGTCACGCGACGGCGCCTCCGCCTCCACGTCCTCGAAGAAGCGCAAAAACGCCTCCTCGCTCCATTCCGGCGGCAGTCCCAGCAGGTCCAGCAAGCACCAGACCTCGACCGGATGCACCTGCATCGGCGTCGCGGTGAGGAGCAGGAGTCCCGGCGCCCGATCCTTGAGTCCCCGCATGAGCCGGAGCAGGTGGTTGGCGCTTCCGCCAGGACTTTTCCGGGCGTGGTGCGCCTCGTCCAGCACGATCAGGTCCCACCTGGCGTCGGAGCGCAGAAGCTCGTCCATCCGATCCTTCCGGCGCATCAGCTGGCTGGAGGCGATGACGAACGGCTCCTTGCGCCATGCGTCGCGCCCGACCTCCCGTTCGCGCCGCCCGCTCGCCAGCGTCGGATACCACCGGAGCTTGCCGGCGTCGTAGATCGGCCAGTCGAGATTGAACTTCTCCCGTAGTTCGACCTGCCACTGCCCCAGCACCGCCTTGGGCGCGAGGATCAGAACCCGCCTCGCCTTCCCGGCGAGCCACGCCTGGCGCAGCAGCAGTCCGGCCTCGATGGTCTTGCCGAGCCCCACCTCGTCGGCGATCAAAAGGCGCGGCGGCCAATTCTGGTAGAGGCGCGCCAGCGCCCGCGCCTGGTGCGGCCACGGGTCCACCGCCGCGGTCGCCTCGCCGATGCGTTCGCCGCCGCCCGGCTGTTTCGGCGCGTCCCGGAGGAACGCCCAGACCCGGTTCCGCAAGTCGTCGTCCTCCCGGAGGCGTTTCGGCTTCCCCGACCGCGGCGCGTGCTTCAGCAGCTCCCGGCGCACCGCTTCCGGCACGTCCATCACGATCAGGCGCTTCGCCTTCCCGGTCCAGACGCGGTTGAACTCGGCCTCGTCCAGCTCGACCCGCTTCGGATCGTCCCAACTCGCAAAGACGTTGACGCTCTCCCAATTGCGCCGCAAGCCGGCTTCGGTTTCGTTGACGCTCCCGTCCCACGCCAGCTTGTCGCCGCTCTTGTCCTCGATGACGCCGATCTTCACGTGAAAAAGGGAATTGTCGGAAACCGGCGCGCCCCCCTCGTCGCAGGGCACGGCGACCTTCACATCAAGCAACCGGTGTTTGACCATCCACGCCAGCAACTCCCGCGCGTCCGCCGCCACATCGTCGGGCGGCGCCAGCGGGGCGCCCGCCATCCGCCGTTCGACCTGCTCCCGGAGCGCCTCACCATTCTGGATCGCCTTGATTTCGTCGGGCTCCAGCGTGCAGCCGACCACCAGCCGCATCTTTCCGCCGTTTCGCGCCAGGTCCTCGATCCCACGCGCCGCGAGCGTCAGCGCCGCCGCGTTGAAGAACCCGGTCAGCCGGTCGTAGCGCACCGCGTCCCGGAGCGCCGGGACATGGAGCAACCGGGCCAGGTTTCCGTCATCGGATGTGTACCTGGGTTTCCAGTCGTGGTCGCGCAGCATCAGAGCAGCTGCAGCTGTTCCGGTTCGGGAACGATTGTTTCGAAGACGGTGCGCCGCAGCTTTTCGAGCGCCGCGAAATCGTCCCCCGAAGCCGCCGCCTCACCTTCCAGCTCCTCCCCCCCGAACGCCCCCGATACCGGCAACACCTCCAGCGCAGCCTTCAAAGCCGTCCGGAACCCCGCATCCTCCCCCAAACCCATCTCCCCCAACCACTTCCGGCAATCCTCCAGACCCCTGGAACGCCCCCGCCACGCCGCATGGTGCAAAGCGTCGATCATCCCCCTGGAACCATCCTCCGCCCCCAACGCCGATTTCGCCGCGCGCTGCCCGCTGTCCCAAAGCGTCACCAGACTCCCCCGCTTCCCCCCCAACCTCCCCACCACATCCCCCTCCAAATCCACCCCCACCGCGCGCGCCAGCCGCAGCGCCTCGTCGTAAGGAAACGAAGGCGCCTTGAAGGCGTCCCACGCCAGCACGAAGAACGCCGTCGTCCCGTCCAGGTCCGCCCCCGCCTTCATCCGCGTCAGCCGCTCCAGCCGGAACCGCTTCACCTCCCGACGCGCCGCCTCCAGCGCGTCCTCCGCCGTCACCGCATACGCATCCCACCCCTCCTCCAGCAGCCGCCGCCTCGCACTTTGCGGCGCCCGCCGGCGCGGCTTCCCCCGCTCCAGCGGCCAACGCCGCGAAAACTCCCGAAGCGCCGGCCCGAAGCACGCCAGATACAAGTCCACCCCCGAAATCCCCTCCGCCTCGAACTGTTGGACCTTCTCCCCCACCGCCCGCGTGACGTCCCCCTCCACCTCCTCCCAGTACCGGGTCTCCTCTCCCGCCTCCCGCTCCGGGCGCGGACGGCAGACCAAAAAGATCGTGCTGCTCGCCGCCGCCTTGTCCCGGATATGCAAGCTCCCCTCCGCCTCGGTGTGGATCGGCCACGAAGCGGTGATGACGAACCCCGCCTCGATCAG
The DNA here is from genome assembly GCA_965202845.1 of Candidatus Marinacidobacterium sp. Classification (GTDB taxonomy): domain Bacteria; phylum Acidobacteriota; class Vicinamibacteria; order Marinacidobacterales; family Marinacidobacteraceae; genus CBDATA01. Next base: position 2,497,568 of record OZ241856.1, on the reverse strand, counting down.
CCCGGCGGTCAAGGCGTCCCACGCCCCGGTCGCCTTGTGCGTGAACATCAGCGTCAGAATCCCGTCCGGCTTCAGAACCCGGCGGCACTCGGCGAAGATCTGCGCCATCCGATCCTGGTACTCCCGCCCGGCCAACTCCTTCGCCCCCTTCTCCCCCCGAAAGCGCGCCGGGTTCGCCACCGCCTCCCCCTCCTTGTCGGTCAGGATGCGCCGGAACAACTCCGGGAACGCATGCCCGGCGGTGCGCTTGAGCCAGACGTAGAAGAAGTCCGAAAGCTCGGCGTACATCACGTTGTCGTAGTAGGGCGGGTCCATCACCACCGCGTCCACGCTGGCGTCCTCCAGGTGGTCCAGGGCGTCGCCCGGCTTCGCGGTGATCGAGACCGGCGGCGGGGCGTCCCGCTGCGCCGGAAGCGGGCCTTCGGGGCGGAGCAGCGCGACCAGCTCCTTCACGCACTTGGCGGTCTGGCCGATGGCCCAGTCGTAGCCGACCCCGGCGACCAAGGGCGCCATCTCCGCATAGGACCACTTGAGCGCGAAGTCGTGCCGGTCGAAGATTTGGGCCATGACTTCGCGACCGGAATGCCAGCGGCACATGATGTTGTTGTAGCTGAGCACCTTGTCCAGCGAGAGCGCCAGGTAGCCATACGCCGCCTGCCGCGCATCGGTCAACCTCCCCGCCTCCCGATCTGCCTCCAGCAGCTCCCGAAAGACCTCCACGCTCGTCCCATGGCACAGCAACTGCCGCGGCGAAAACAAGTCCCGCCAGCGCGGCATCCCGTACCGATGCGGCTCGGTGGTCTTGTTGCCGTCCGGGATGCGCTCGTTCGGAACCAGGTCATACGCCTCCCACTCCGGCAGCTTCTCCGCAAGCCGCTCCGCGATCGCTTCCCGGTCGTCGTCCCCCGCCCCCGGCGCCCGGTAGCCCCGCTCCCACCGCGGCTTCCCCGCCTTCCCCGACTTCAGAATCCGCGGAACCCGCCGCTTGTACACCACCGCGTACAGCTGCTCCCCCATCTCCCCCGCCCGCGCCTGCGCCTTGATCGCCGAACCCTCGATCACCCGCCCGCAATCCGGGAACGGACACGCCCCGTCCCCCCGCGCCACCGTCCCCGCCGACTGCTCCGCAGCCGTCCCCACAATCTCGAACGAACAGACCCGACCCGAAGACCCCGGCCCCTCCCCCACTTCCGGCGCCAAACGCACCCCGGTCCCATCCGGCGCCAGCCGCCAGTTCGGCGAAAGCGGAACCAACCCCCCGCAGTACGGACACCCCACCGTCCGCGCCCACAGGTAGCCCTCAACGAGAGTCCCTTCCGGCTCCGGCGGGAAGACGCCCTGGTACTTCGGCGCCGCCCGACTCAGAAACTCGTCGGCCAGTTGCTGGAACTCGGGAAGCAACCGGGCATGATGCTCGGCGGGCCATTCCGCCGTGGCCTTCAGGATCAGGGCGGCCACCGGGTTCAGGTCATTCGCATGCGCCGCGAACCCCAGACGCACCGCCTCGAAGGGGATGCTGCCCCCGCCGGCGGTTGGATCCAGGACTTTGGCTTCTGGCCCGGGACTCCGAAGTTTGTCCCACTCCTCCCCGCTCGGCGAGTACGTGAACGCCCGCCGGTAGCCATAGGGATTGGGGCCGAGGTTCTGCCTGGGCTTGGTCCGCTTGGCTTCGTCCAACCTGCGGCGCACGGCCACCGGGTCGCCGTGGATCCCCAGCGCATGCAAAAACGCCCCCCGATCCGCATCCCCCGGCAACAACGAAGCCAACACCGCCGCACGACTCGCCACCAGCGGGCGACGCGCCCACCACACATGCAGGTAGTAGGTTGGCGGCAGCGCGGTCATGGACCGCCGTTCGCGGGCGCTCTCCTCCCCGATCTCCGCGATCGGGAGCCACCGCTCGATCAGCCGCTCGTCATTCGACATTTGATTTTTCATCACTTGATTCGAAGGCTTCCAATATCTCCTCCGCCCACTTTCGACCTCTTTCGATGTCGCTTTTAGTTATTGGAATATGAAAAAAGATGATTCGGGACACTCTTTTCCGGATCCCCTTGAGAGACGTCTCATATCCGATTTCCCAACGAAAGAAACTACCAAGCTCCATGTTGGCCGCGTCGTGTTCCGAGATTGCTTTCAGCGGGATGGTGGCTTCCTCGCTTTCATAAACATGCCCCGCGGTCAAATCCACCAATCGCGCTACAAATTCATCTTCATAAATCTCAACTACATATCCGTCCCATTCCTGCAACGCATGGAACGAGGCCGTGGAATCTCCCGGTTGATTCCTTTTTGCGATGATGTCTTTGGGCGCTCTCATGTTGTGTGAGAATTTGGCTGTTTTGTTTTGAACCTATCTCAAAATTGCCTGAGAAGGACTGTGATGCAGGCCAGCTGAACGAAACCCAAGAAGTTTTCTGGATGAAATTCCCATCGAATCAGAATCCGTCGCTGCCACTGTATCCACGCGAAGAAGCGTTCTACCATCCACCTCCTCTGATACCGACGTAGCCGACGTCCGTCTTGCGTCCTCGGCCTCTTTCGGTTCTTGCGGTGCGGCGCGATCATGTTGATTCCTTTCTCGCGCATATCCTCGTCCAACGCATCACTGTCGTAGGCTTTGTCTCCAATCAGATTTTTCGGTTTTTCTTCTACCATGCGGAATGGCAGATTCAACTGAACCAACTTCACTTCGTGGTGATTCGCAGCATGTACGCTGATCGAGTAAGGCAAACCATGTTTCTCAACTATCGCCATGATCCTCATGCCTTTACCACGCTTCGTCCGTCCGATTTCGAGACCTCCGCCTTTCGCAGGTAAGAACATTCCGTCGATAAAACCTTCCGATCCATCGTACTGACCGCACTCTTGAAGTTCAGCTACCAATCTCTCCATGATTTTCGGATAAACACCGGCGCGACACCAGGCTTGATACCTGCGATGAACGGTTTTGTAATTCGGATACTCTGGCGGCAGAAACCTCCACGGCGCACCGGTATGCAGGAGCCAAAGAACGGCTTCGAGAACTTCGCGTGCGGGCACGGGCTTTCGTCCCCGACGTCCTTTGGGGATGTTTTCTTCCGGGAAGAATTTCTGAATTTTCCCCCAGTATTTTTCTCTGATTCGAATCAAGTGGGCCAAGCGGGACATGGTTTGGATTGTACACAGATCATCCCAAAATTTGCCTCAATTGAGATTTGAGTGGGTAGAATGGAGACCGCCGGGATTCCGGGTGTCAAGGGCGGGCTTGCACGGCGTAGCGAACCCTTGACTCACGGAATCCGGCGGGCACGCTCGAAAAAGGGTCGAAAGCGGGAAGCCGCAACCGTCCCCAGCCAGCGTCGCCACACACCAATGGAACACTTTTCCCGCTTTCGACCCTGAAAAAAAGGAGCGCATCCAGTGCTACACGAGCTTTTCGCCCAAGCCCTCGGCATCCCGGACCCCTGGTTCGTCGAGAACGTGGAATTCGACAAGGACCAAGGAAAGCTGAGCATCCGCGTCGATTTCCGCAGGGGCGCCCGCTTCGCCCACCAGAACCACGACGGCCTCCATCCGGTCCACGACACCAAGACCAAGCGCTTCCGCCACCTCAACTTCTTCCAATTCGAGTGCGAACTGGTGGCGCGCGTCCCCCGGGTGCGCCTCCCCAACGGCAAGGTCGCGCTGGTCTCGCCGCCCTGGGCCGGCAAGCTCTCCGGGTTCTCCCTCCTCTTCGAAGCCTTGATTCTCGCCATGTGCCAGGACATGACCTTCGCCGCCGTCGCACGGCTCGCCGGACTCTCCCAGCACCAAACCCAGGCCATCTCCAACCGCTATGTGGAACTCGCCACCGAAACCGACGACCAAGCCGACGTCCGCGCCGTCGCCATCGACGAAACCTCCCGCGCGCGCGGCCACAACTACGTCACCGTCGTCGCAGACGCCCGAAAACGCCGGGTCATCTTCGTCGGAGAAGGCCGCGCCGCCGACTCCGTCGACCGATTCGCCCGAAGCCTCGAAGCCCACGGCGGAGACCCCGAAGCCGTCGAAGTCGCCTCCAGCGACATGTCCCCCGCCTACATCAAGGGCGTCGCAGAGCATCTCCCCAACGCCCAAATCACCTTCGACAAATTCCACGTCATCGCCCACGCGTCCAAGGCCCTCGACCAGACCCGGCGCATCGAGCAGCGCGCCAACCCGCAACTCAAGGGCATGCGCTGGGCGCTCCTCAAGAGCCCCGAACGACTCGGCGCCGAACAACGCGCCCAACTCAACGCCCTCATCGCGCAGGCCCCCGGCAAGCGCACCGCCCGAGCCTGGATGTACCGCGAACAACTCCGGAACATCCTCAACCGCAAGCAGGTCAACGTCGTCCGAGCCATGCTCCGGCAGTGGTGCGCCAACGTGAACCGCTCCAAGGTAGAACCCATGAAAGCCGTCGCGCGGATGATCCGCAAACATCTCGAGGGCATCGTCGCGTGGGCCCGAACCCGCCAGACCAACGGCTTCATCGAGGCGCTCAACGGCCTGTTTCAGGCGGCCAAGCGGAAAGCCAGAGGCTACGGAACCTTCCAGACCATCCGCACCGTGTTCTTCCTCATCGCCGGAAAACTGGACTTCTCCAAGCTCAACCCTCATGTCGCGTACCCACTCGGTATTTGAAAGAGCCCAAAATTTCAATTACGAGATAGGTTCATGAAATGAAGGAAATCGGCCATGCGTTCAAATCCAGTCACGGGGAGGCCGGGAGAGAACTTTTTCGGCATGGACGCCGAAATAAGATGCGTTTCACTTCGGTCGCCCCACAGCCCGCAGGACGCGCTGTCGTCGAATTTCCACATCCGCCCGGTTGAGCGCCGGGTCGCGAGGCGAGAGCCTGTCAAGTCTCCGTCGCAGCTTCCGTGCAGCTTCCGATTCGCCTTGCCCCCGGCTGACGAAACGGTTGTACGTGTTCAAGGATTTCACGAATTCGTTGCCGCCAGGCCGTTCGGTCACCCCCATCACGCTCGCTAGAACTTCGCCGGCCTCGGCGCCATACGTCGGGGCGGAAGACTGCCCGGCCACGACGCCACCCCCTTCCCGGCGCAGTTCCACGATGTGTTCCGGCTTGACGGTCGTAATCTGCGGGCTGTGGGTGGAGACGATGAATTGGGTCCTGGGGAAGGTGCGGGTCAGGTCGTCCAGAATCCGTTGTTGCCACGACGGGTGCAGGTGCAATTCGATCTCGTCGATGAGAACCACCGCCTCCGACTGGAGCGGGTCGTCAAGATGGGGATTCCCCTGGGCCATTCGACGGGCGAGGTCGGCCGCCAGCGCAAGCATGATTCGGAAGCCGCCACTCAATTGGTCAATTCGGAGATGCTCCGGACTGCCTTCATCCGGCTGGATCGAGATGACAAAACGAAGCGGACGCAGCTCGATGCGGGGGTTGGACGCTCCGGGAACCATCGCTTGAATCGCCCGGCGCACCGCCTCCAGGTCATGCAGCCGGTGGCCGAAGTCCAGCCGTTCCCTCTGCGCCCGGAGCTCCTCGCCCTCTTTGGCGTAGAACCATTTGAAGAAATCCCGGAAATCGGTGCGGGCGGAAAGCGCGCCCTGGAGCGCTTGGTAGCGGGAAAAATCGGTCGGAAATCCCTCCGGCGCTGGGGCGGATCGAACACCGCCCGGTCGGTGTCATAGAAGGCCACGATGGGCAGATCGATCGGTTCCGCTCCGTTCCGATCCGCTTTCACGATGGCCTCCATCGCCTCCCGCAAGTCCCGCGTGGACGACGGACGGCGGGACGGGTCTCCGGCGCGCCGTTCCCACAAAACGCCGTTGGTGGTGGTCAGTCCGACGCGCACCGGCTGGAGGCCGCGTCGGTCGGTCCTGCGAAATCCGACGCCCGACACTTCGGGGAGGAACGTGGGAATCATGCCGAGACCGGTAGTGATCGCGCCCAGGACGCTGGTCTTGCCGTGCGCGTTGTCCCCGTGAAGCACCGTCAGATTCGGGTCCAGCGGCAGGTTGAGCGTTTCGATCGCGCGGTAGTTCTCGATTGCGACCCGCTTCAGTCTCATGGTCGCTACTTCGCCACCGGCGGGGTGAGCAGGATGCGCAGCGCGAGGAGCGCCCGGCGGGGGCGGGGGCGATGCATGGCCATGCCGAGCCAGTACGCCGCCTCCTCGCGCCCCATCGCCTCGATCCCCTCGGCGACCGCCCGCATGTTCTCCCGGCTGCGCATCGGCGCGAGCGCCCGGAACAGCAAGCCGAGCGTCAGCGCCAGGTCCTCGTTCAGGGGGTGTTCGGCGCGCCGCCCGCTCGGCCGGACGCCCGCCTGCGCGAGCCTCTTGAGAACCCGGCGCTCCACTAGGCCGAGATTGCGCCCCCGCAGCCCGGCGACCCGCAGCGGCGCGGTCACCTGCGGCGTGGCCGGGGCCGGCAGCTGCCAGACCTCGTAGCCGGTGTCCCCCGGTCCGTGCCGCCGAACCCGCAGCTCGTAGCGCGGGAGCGGACGGCTCGGGCGGTTCGGCTTGCGGGGCGGCATCTACGCTTTTCCCTGGGTCGTGGCGGTGACATGGGCCGCGCCGTTCACGTACTTGGTGAGCCGGTCGGTCAGCTTCTCCGGCGCGTCGCCCCGCAGCGAAAGCCCGTCCTCGAAGGTGAGGACGAAGTCGGCGTCAAGGTTCGATTCCACGGCGACGCGCATGTTCGGCTCCAGAAATCCCCGGACCAGGTCCGCTTCCTGGACCGGGCCCTTGAATCCGAAGCTGAATTGGCTGCCGTGCCGGGTCTGGAATCCGGCCTCGATCTCGACGAACCGGCGGCTCGCCTCGGACACCGCGCCCACTGGACTGATCAGCCGGAAGGCGTCGCGCGAACCGAACAGGCGGACCTGGAGTGATCCGATGGCCTCCACGTTCCTCGCGCGGGCCTGCTCCCAGACGCTGACGAGCGCCGCCCTGAGAACGTCCTCGGCGGTGAACGGCCCGGGATCGTCCGGGACTGGAGGCGGGGGTGGCGGGGGAGGAGGCGGGGGAACGTCCCGGGGCCAGATTCCCTTCTCCCTGGCGTAGTCCATCGTCAGGAGGAACGACTGCTCGTCGATGCGAATGGCGGTCTGCGGATCGCCCGGGCCGCAGAGCAGATCGCCACTCTGGTAGACCCAGACTTCCTTCTGGATGCCCTCCCGCACCCCGCGAAGGAAGACATCGTCGCCCACCAGCATGGGCAGCGCCGGGGCGCGGCGGAATTCGTCCCGCAGCGACCTCGTCGACATCTGCCCGTTCCGGAGCGGCGTCCGGTCGCGGACGTAGGCGGGCGAATCGGGGTCGCCTTCGGGAGGGCGCAGCTTGCCGATCTCCTGGAGCGCGCGGACGATGTGCTTTTGCCCCTGGCCCGGCCGGTCGGAGGCGGCGGGGTCCTCGATCGCCTTGTGCGCGAGATCCACCGCGCCGCCCTGGGCGTGCGACGGATGGAAGATGTGCCGGTAGCACTGCTGGATGGCGAGCGCGGCGTCCTTCTCCGCTTCCATCGCCAACCGCTTCACCTCCTCCTGCTGGTGTTTCGCCAGCGGCTTGAGGCGCTCCTCCCGCTTCATCTCCTCGAGCGCCATCCGGCGCCGGACGCGCTCGCGCATGACGCCCTTGCGCGTCTCCTCGGCGACCACGAACACCAGGTTGTTCCGCAGCTTGCGAAGCGCCTGCTCGTGCGCGCCGGTGCGGGTGAAGGTGCGCTCCATCAACCCGGTGGACGGGAATTCGCCGCCGCCGACCGTCTCCGCGTCGTAGCCCAGCACGACCAATTTGGGGCGGCCGTTCCCGATCTCATCCGGAACTTCGCCGCCTCCGATGGGGAACACGATCGCCTCGAACAGGCCGTCCTTGAAGATGCTCTGAATCCAGTCGTTCAGCCGCACCCGCACCTCTTCCATATCCACCTGCTCCTCGGTGCGCCGGATGACCTGGCTCAGATTGGCTTCCGCCAGAAAGCGCATCAGCGGCCCGGGACGGTCGTCGAGATAGGCGGAGTCGGTCAGGAACTGCTTGCGCGCCTCCTCCAAAAGCTCGATATCCAAACGGGGACCGAGCAGCGAATACCGCAGCCGCTCGGGGGTGATGCCCTTCAGCGCCTCGTTGAAGGCGAGCGAATGAAGGAAGATGGTGCGGGCGACGTACTGCGCCCGGGGCGGCTCGCTCGGACGCCTGGCGTCAATCCGCCAGGCGAGCGCCGTCGGCCCGGAAATGTCATGGGAGATCGCCGGCAGGAACGCTTCCTGTTTGAGCTTGGTCGTGAACTCCTGCTTGATCGGCTCATGCCCCGGGTCGATGTGATGCAGGTGGATCGCGGCGGCGTCGCCGGGCCGCTCCGCCCAGAGCTGCGCCACCGTGCGCGCCAGCAGCCGCAGCATCCCCCGCACCCGCTGGAAGTCGCCGAGCGTCGCCGTCTTCGCCGTCAGGGTCTCCAGCACCTCCGGGTGGAGCGGATAGCTGGCGCGGAACGCTTCGACCGTCTCCGGCCGGTTGGCGACCTCCGCAAGCGACCCCGGGTGGGCGCTCCACAGCTTCCGGTAGTCCTCGGCGACCGTCGCCGCCGCCTCCTGGTCGATGAACTCGAACAGGCGACGGCGCAGGATCTGGACCGTCTCGTCTTCCTCGGTGGGGTTCAGAAGCGTCGCCTTGCGCGCCGAGACGCTCTCCAGCTCCGCCATCGCGTCGGCGATGGACTGGTTTTCCTCGCTGAAAGCGTCTGTCTTGCCGATCGCCAGCGTGTAGACCAGCGCCGCGTTCGGCGCGCTTTCCACCGCTTTGAAGAGCGCGTTCAGGAACGCGGTCAGCTGGGAAGAGCGGTTGTCGACCTTGCGCAGGTAGATCGAAAGCTCGTCGAGCAGGATCAGCGTCGGCTCGCCGCCGAACAGCTCGCGGAGCGTCTCGGCGCCCGGCGCGATCCCCCGCTCGTCGCTCTGGCGCACCCGCTCGTACCCCTCGGCGCCGGCGAGCGTCGAGGCGATCTCGCCCCAAGGGGTGAAAGCGCGATGCCCCGCCTCCATCTCCCGCCCGTTGGCGGGGTCGGCGTTTTCTCCGTCGAAGGCGGCGATCCGCACCGGCCCCTGCGGCAGCAGGGCCGGATCCACGAACTCGGCGATGCCCGGCGAGTCGGCGCCGCTGCGGGCGGCGTGGCAGAGCGCGATCAGGCCGTGCGTCTTGCCGCCCCCGTAGGCGGTGTCGAGGCGGAAGATCGCCGCCGCCTCGCCGCCCGTCCCGCTCAGCCGGCGGCAGACGTTCGCCAGCAGGTTCCGTAGCCCCCGCGTCGGCCAGGAGCGGGCGAAGAACTGCGTCGGGTCCGCGTAGTCACCCTTGCCGGCGAGGACCTGCGCCAGGTCCGCCGCGAAATCGGCTTCCGCCACCGTGCCCGCCAGGACGTCGGGCCGGGGCTGGCAGGAATCAAAGATGGTCTTTGTCATGGAGGCAAGGATCGCACAGGCGTCGGACAGAAAACGTCGTGCGGGGTCAGACGGGCCAGGCCTCCCGCCGCCAAGCCATGTCCCAGAACATCCATTCGTAGCGCGCGGTCCAATTGAAATTCCGGATCATCCGGCTCCGGGAAGCCTCGTCGAGCTGCGCCGCGATCCCGTCGGTCAGGTCGAGAACCCGCTGGACCACCGCGTCGTACTCCGGACTCCCGTAGCTCTCGATCCAGCGGCGGTAGAGCGGATCGGGGGACGGCGGCCGGGCGAGGAGTTCCTTCCCCACTTCGGCATAGATCCAGTAGCACGGCAACACCGCGGCGAGCCCCTCGGGGAACGGCTGCGCGTGGACCGCCGCCAGCAGGAAGCTGGTGTAGGCGAGGTTGGTGGGGGCGGGCGTCTTCCCGAAGATGTCCTCCCGGTTTCCGCCCAGCTCTCCGCCCAGCTCCTCGAGGAACTGGCCCAGCTGCTGGCGTTCGGCCTCCACGGTGGCGACCGCGTCCCCGCAGAGCGCGGCGGTGATGTCCGGGTGGGGCGCCTTGCCGCCCAGGATGGCGAGCGCCCGGGCGTAGTCGTGGAGGTAGAGCGCGTCCTCGATCACGTAGAACCGGAAAATCTCCCGGTCCAGCCCGCCCCCGGCGAGGCCGTCGAGGAACGGATGCTTGAGGATTTCCGCGTAGAGCGGAGCGATCCCGTCCCAGAGGCGGGAGGTGAAGCGGTCGGTCATGCGAATACGACGAAGACGAGGGGAACCCAGAACACGGCGAAGAGGGTAGCGAGCGCGGCGCCGATTAAGTTGGCGCCCAGCCCGGCGCGCACCAGCTGCGGGATGGTGAAGTGGCCGGTTCCGAACAGGATGGCGTTCGGCGGAGTGGCCGCCGGGAGCATGAACGCGCACGACGCCGCCACCGTCGCCGGAACCAGCAGCAGGAGCGGCGGAATCCCGGCCTCCGTCGCCACCGCCGCGAGGATCGGCAGGATCATCGCGGTCGAGGCCAGGTTGGACGCCAGCTCGGTGAGCGCGATGACGAAGAACACCACCAGCGCCACGAAGATCGGGAGCGGCAGCGCCGCGGCCAGCGCCAGCTGGTCGCCCAGCACCCGGGACAGCCCGCTGGCCTCCAGCCCGTTGGCGAGCGCGAAGCCGCCGCCGAAGAGCAGCAGGACGTCCCAGGGAATCCGCGCGCCCCACTTCCAGGTCAGGATCGGGGTGGAGCGTCCCGGGTCGCCGGCGGGGATCACGAAGGCGAGCACGGTCGCCGCCATCGCGATGGTGGAGTCGGTGATGAACGCGCCGGTGGGGAGGAGCGCGGTCCACGCCGGCCGGAGCATCCAGGCGAGCGCGGTCAGGCCGAAGAGCGCGGCGAGGCGTCTCTCGGGAGTGGAGATCGGCCCCAGCTTCGCGTATTCGGCGCGGATCAGGGCGGCGCCGCCGGGAATCGGCTCGCGGCTCACCGGGAACGCGAAGCGGGTCAGCCACAGCCAGACCGCCGGAACGAACAGCCCGCTCAGCGGGAGCGCGAAGAGCAGCCACTGGAGGAACGAGATGCGGATCCCCAGCTGGGCCTCGAGGAAGCCCCCCAGGAAGACGTTGGGCGGGGTGCCGATCAGGGTGGCGAACCCGCCGATGGACGCCGCGTAGGCGATCCCGATCATCAAGCAGACCGCGAACGGGGATCGACCGCTCCTGGCCTCCGGGCCGGCGACCTCGCGGACCACCGCCACCGCGATCGGCATCATCATCGCCGCGGTGGCGGTGTTGGAGACCCACATGGAGAGGAGGGCGGACGACGCCATGAAGCCCAGCACGATGCGCGAGGGCGCGCCGCCGATGAGCAGCACGATGCGGAGCGCGAGCCGGCGGTGCAGGTTCCAGCGTTGCATCGCCTGGGCGAGCATGAACCCGCCGAGGAACAGGTAGACCAGGTGGTTCGCGTAGGGCGCCGCCGCCTGCGGCGCCGCGAGGATGCCGAGCGCCGGAAACAGGACCAGCGGCAGCAGCGAGGTCACGGCGAGGGGAACCGCCTCGGTGACCCACCAGGCGGCCATGATCGCCGCCACCGCCAGCATGCGGCGCGCCTCCTCCGGCATCCCCGGAATCGGGATCGCGGCGATCCCGACGAGCAGCCCGGCGCCGAGGACAAGACCGATCCGGGCGCGGGTCATGCCGGAAAGTATGCGGGCTACCATAGGGGAGCGTCATGTCCATTCGCAACATGCTGGCGGCCCTTTGCGCCCTCTTCCTGCTCGCGACGGTGGCGTCGGCGGCGCAGCTGCGCCCGCTGGCCTACGACCGCGGCGCCTCCGGCCTGGGCCTCAAGCTGCGCAAGATCGCGAGCGGCGTCTCGGTCCTCACGATCGTCGCCCACCCGGACGACGAGAACAACGCCCTCCACGCCCGCCTCTCCCGGGGGATGGGAGCGCGGGTCGCGCTGCTTTCGCTGACCCGGGGCGGCGGCGGCCAGAACGAGATCGGCCCCGAGCTGTTCGACGGCCTCCGCATCCTGCGCACCGAGGAGCTCCTGGCCTCGCACCGGCTGGACGCGGTGGAGCAGTACTTCGGGATGGTCTCCGACTTCGGCTATTCGTTCAGCGCCGGGGAGACCCTGGAGAAGTGGGGGCACGAGGAGACGCTCGGCGAGGTGGTGCGGATGATCCGGACCCTGCGCCCCGACGTGATCCTGACCCTCCCGCCCGAGGGCGAGGGGGGCGGCCAGCACCACCAGGCGACCGGGGGGATCGCCATCGAGGCGTTCGACGTCGCCGGCGATGCGGAGCGGTTCGCCGACCTGGGGCTCCCGCCCTGGCAGCCGCTCAAGCTGTTCGTGGGGGGCGTTGGGGGGAGCCCGGTCGCCGATGAAGACCGGGTGGCGCGGGTGGAGACCGCGATCTGGGATCCGCTGCTGGGGCGGACGTACGCGGACCTGGGGCAGGAGGCCCGCGCCGCGCACCGCTGCCAGGGGATGGGCCAGGTCCGCGGCGCGCCCGCGCCGGGGCCGGCGGTTCTGGTGGAGATGCGGAACCTCGCGTCGGAGACCGGCGGTCTCTTTGCCGGTATTCCCACCGGGTTGGAGCGGCTGCGCGCGTTCGTTCACGGCGACCCGGATGCGGTGGACGCGACCGAACGGGCGCTGGACGACCTGGAGCGGACGACCGGGGGCGCCGAATGGGCCTTTTCCTCGGCGTCCCCCTGGGAGTCCATCTCGGCCCTCCGGGAGGCTCTGATCGCGGCGCGTCGGACGCTTCAGGTCTCCGCCGACCTGGATCCGGGGGCCGCCTTCGAGATCCGCCACCGGGTCGCTCCCCGGGAAATCCAGATTCAGGAGGCGCTCGCGCTCGCCCACGGACTTTTGGTGGCGCCGGTTGCGGACGCCGGCGAGGTGGTTCCCGGCGGCAGCTTCGGAACCGATGTGTTCGTGCAGGCGGGCGGCCCGGAGGCGCTGACGCTGACCGGAATCGCGATCGAGACGCCCCCGGGCTGGGAGGCGACGCCGGTTTCGTCCGCGCCCGCCCGCCGTTCGCAGGCGCGTCCGGCAGTCGACTTTCCGCTGGAGCTGGCCTCCGGCGATGCGGTCCGCGCCTCCTTCCGGGTGACGGCGGCGGCGGACGCCAGGCTCAGCCGGCAGGCGTTCCGGGCGGTTCCCGGCCGGGACCGGTTCGTCGCCTCCGAGCCGGAGCTCTTCGGCCTCCCCGCGCCCCCGCCCCCGGCGCGCGTCCGGGTGGACTTCACGACCGACGACGTGCCGGCGAGCGTCATCCTGCCGGTCGAATACCGCTACGCGGACCCGCTGGCGGGCGGCGAGAAGCAGAAGGAGGTCTCCGTCCTGCCGGCGGTCGCGCTCCGGGTGACGCCGGAGATCGTGGTGTTTCCCGAAGTGTTTCCCGAAGGGCAGCGCACCCGACCGCTGGCGGCGCGGGTGACCTGGCGGGGCGACGGCGAAGCCGAAATCGAAGTCGGTCTTGAAGCCCCGTCCGGCTGGGACGTGACCCCGGAAACGGCGACCGTCCGCTTCGCCGGTCCCGGGGAGCGGAGCCTCGAATTCCATGCGACCGTTCCAGCCGGTGCGGCGGACGGCGGCTACCAGCTCGCCGCCTGGGGACGCCTGGGCGATGCGGTCTACCGGGAGACGGTCGAGACCATCGCCTACCCCCACATCGAAACCCGCTACCGCTTCCGTCCGGCGACCGCGCTGGCGCGGGTGCTGGATGCGACCGTCGCGCCGGTTTCGGCGGCCTACGTGGAGGGGGTCGGGGACGAGGTCGCCGAAGCCATCGGCCAGCTCGGCGTTCCGCTGACCTTCCTGGACGAGGAGGACCTGGCGAAGGGCGATCTCTCCCGGTTCGACGTCATCGTGCTGGGAGTGCGCGCCTATCTCGCCCGCCCCGACCTCCGCCTCCACAACCAGCGCCTGCTGGACTATGTGGCGAGCGGCGGAACCCTGCTCGTCCAGTACAACAAGTTCGAATTCAACGCCGGCCCCTGGGCGCCCTTCCCGATCCGGGTCGGGCGCGGCCGGATCACCGACGAGGACGCGCCGATGCGGGCGCTGGTCCCCGAACATCCGGTCTTTCGCGGCCCGAACCCCATCGGCCCCGCCGACTGGGAGGGGTGGGTCCAGGAGCGGGGGCTCTACTTCCTGGCGCCGGGCGGCGACCCGGCGTACACCGACCTGTTGGCGTCGGAGGACCCCTTCCCGTACAACGCCGGCGAAAAGCGCGGCATCCTGGTGGAGGCCCGGCACGGCGAGGGACGCTGGCTCTACCTGGGGCTCGGCCTGTGGCGCCAGCTGCCCGCCGGCACGCCGGGGGCGTACCGCCTGCTCGCCAACCTGCTGAGCCTGGGGCATCAGCCGGAGACCCCGACCGAAGAACCGTAGGTTCTACGTCTCGGGATCGATCCGCATCAGGACCGCGCCGGCCTCCACGACCGCCCCCTCTTCCACTTCGGGCTCCCCCGGAACCCCCGTCGCCGGAGCGCGCACCTCCCAGCGCATCTTCATCGACTCGATCACCGCCACGACCTCCCCCTCCCGCACCGCCCTTGCGTTGCGGAAGAGGCGCAGCACCTTGCCGGAAAGCGGCGCCTTCACTTCGGGACTTCCCGCCTCGCCGGGCGCAGTCGCTCGCGCCGTCTCCTCCCGGAGCGTCGTGGTTCTGCCGTCCACCGTCACCGCGACGCCCCCCGGAAGCTCGGTGACCACCGCGTCCGTCTCCTCGCCGGGCCGGCGGAAGATGGAAACCCCCGGATCGGCGCGCCGCCCCGCCGCCCGGTCCCGCAACGCCGCGACGTCCCCCGGGAACGGCGGCTCCTCTCCGGCGAGCTCCGCAAGGCGCTCCTCGACCCAGCCGGTGTGAACCCTTCCGGCGCGGAAGTCGGGGTGCTCCAGCACCGCCCCCAGGAATCCCAGGTTCGTCTCCGGTCCGTGGACGACCATCGTTTTGAGGCCGGCGACCAGCCGCTTCCGCGCCTCCTCGAACGAATCGCCGGTTCCGATGACCTTCGCCAGCAGGGAGTCGAATTCCGGGGGAACCGGCGACCCCTCCCCGACTCCCGAATCGCAGCGAACCCCCTCTGGCGCCCGGAACCGCCGCACCTGCTTCGCGCTGGGAACGAATCCGGCGCCCTCCGCCAGCACCCGCGCCTCGATGGCCGCGCCCCGCGCCGGGAACTCCCCGGCCAGCCGGTCGGGCCAGCCGTTCTCCGCCAACTCCAGCTGCAAGTCCACCAGGTCCACGCCATGGACCTCCTCGGTCACCGGGTGCTCCACCTGCAGCCGGGTGTTCACTTCGAGGAACCAGAACGCATCCCCCTCCAGCAGGAATTCCACGGTTCCGGCGCCCCGGTAGCGCGCCGCCTCCACCAGCCGCAGCGCCGCCTCGCACAGCCGTTGGCGCATCTCCTCGTCGATCGCCGCCGGCGCCCATTCCACCAGCTTCTGCCGCCGCCGCTGCGCCGAGCACTCCCGCTCGCCGAAATGGACGCCGCCGCCCTCTCCGTCGCCGAACACCTGGACTTCGACGTGCCGCGGGCGGTCGATCCAGCGTTCGAGGAAGACGGTGGGATCGCCGAACGCGCTCTCCGCCTCTCGGGACGCCGCCTCGATCGAGGCCGCGAGGTCCTCCGGCCGGCGCACCACCCGGATCCCGCGCCCGCCGCCGCCCGCCGCCGCCTTGACCGCCAGCGGAACATTCCCGTCGCCGGGACGGACCTCCGGCAACACGGGAACTCCGGCGGCGCCGGCGAGCGCCCGCGCCTCCTGCTTGTCGCCCAGCCGCCGCATCGCCTCCGGCGACGGCCCCACGAACGCGATCCCGGCCGCCTCGACCGCCGCCGCGAACCCGGCGTTCTCCGAAAGGAACCCGTAGCCGGGATGCAGCAGGTCGGCGCCCCACCGGGAGGCCGCTGCGACCACCGCCTCCGCATCGAGGAAGGAACCCACTTCGAGCACCTGGTCGGCCTCCTGGCGCGGGAGCGATCCGGCGTCCGCCGGAGTGGAGATCGCCGCCACCCGGAACCCGCGCTTCCGCCCGGCGGCCAGCGCCCGGCGGGCGATCTCCCCCCGGCCCGCTACCACCAGTCGCCGGCCGGTCCCCGGAGAGCGGGCCGGACGCCGCCAGATCGAGAGCAACTAGCGGCGGCTCCGCCGCGGCGACCAGGAGGGCGGGGTCTTACCGAAGAAGGCGGCGGCGCCCTCCTGCCCCTCCGCCGAGGCGCGCGCTCCGGCGATGGTACGGATCGTCAGCTCCTCGATGTCCCCCGGCGGCAGCGGCGCCTCCCGCAGCATCAGCGCCTTCGTGCGCCGCGCCGCATGGGGCGCGCTCTCCAGATACCGGGCGAGCGTCGCTTCCAGCGCGGCCGGCAGGTCCTCGGCGCATTCGTGCGCGACGCCGATCCGGAGTGCTTCCTCGCCCAGCGCCACCTCCCCGCCCAGCAGGAAGGGCGCGGCGCGTCCCGGACCGAGCCGGCGCACCACGTAGGGCGAAATCACCGCGGGAACCAGCCCGAGGCGCGCTTCCGGGGTTCCGAAGCGGGCGTCGGGGGACGCGATCACGTGGTCGGCGGCGACTGCGAGGCCGAACCCCCCGCCGATGGCGGCGCCCTGGACGACCGCGATCACCGGCGTCGGGAAGGAGGCGACCGCCCGGAAGAGCACGGCGAAGCGGCGGGCGTCCTCCCGGTTGGCGGCCTCGTCCGCTTGTCCCGATTCCCGCATCGCCTTGATGTCGGCGCCGGCGCAGA
This sequence comes from Candidatus Marinacidobacterium sp., assembly GCA_965202845.1. Taxonomy (GTDB): domain Bacteria; phylum Acidobacteriota; class Vicinamibacteria; order Marinacidobacterales; family Marinacidobacteraceae; genus CBDATA01. Next base: position 2,480,901 of record OZ241856.1, on the reverse strand, counting down.
AGACCGGCCCGGCGCCGGCCAGAACCAGAACCCGGCATCGCTCCGGCGGCAGCCGTTCCGCCTCGGCGAGCCGTTCGGGAATCCCGGCGACCATCTCCGGGGTGAGCGCGTTGCGCGCCTCCGGCCGATCCAGCGTCAGCCGGACGACCCCGTCGTCGCCCACAGCGAAACGAATCATGGCTGGAACTCCAGCGAGAGCGGTCGATCCTCCTCCGCGATGCTCTCCAGCACCTCGGCGGGGACCTTGAGCCGCCGCCGGAGGATTCCCTGGGCGAGGGTCTTGCCCTGGGGGTCCAGCAGCAGGCTGCGGGTTCCGCCGCCGGCCAGCGCCCGCTCCAGCACGAAGTTGAGCGCCTGGAGCCCGGGCAGCCGGTAGCGGACGACCGGACCCTTCGCAACATCCCGCGCCCAATCCGCGACCGTTTCGGCGCCCAGATGCTCGGCGAGGAACCGGTAGGCGGCGGGGCTGCGGGCGAGGACGCCGATGTTCGCCGCATCGCCCTTGTCGCCGCTGCGGGCGTGGGCGATGGCCCCCAGCGGGACTTCGATTCCGGTTTCGGGAGGCGGCGCCGCCGCGTCGCTTCGGCTTGGCGCCGCGGCGGCGGTGGGGCCGGGAAACGCCACCCGCTCCTCGGCGACCACCCCGTTGCGCCGCAGGATGCGCACCCGGGGGGTGACGGCCTCGCGGGGGATCCGGGCAGGCCAGTAGGCGGCGACCTCGGCGACCGCCGGCGCCCCCCCGGTGACCGCAAGCCCGGCGGGGCCGTTCAGGATCATCATCGGAAGCAACTTGCGCAGCACGAGGATCGGTTCCCGATGGATGCTCCAGGCGGCGACCCGGATCAGCCCCTCGGAGGGTTCGGGGCCGCTGTCAGCGAACCCCCGCTGCGCCGCATCGTCGCCAACCAGGTCCACCCGCAACTCGCGCATCGGTTTCACGCAGTCCTCCCCGAGCCGGGCGGCCAGCGCGTCCCGGACCGCGCGGGTCTTGTCCCGGACGTCCGGCCCGCCCACCACCAGACTGCCGCGCAGGGCGTACCCGCCGGCCACGGTGGCGCTCACCTTCAGGTCGGGCGGCGGCGGTCCGCCTCGGGCGCCCGACACCCGCACCCGGTTCGGTCCGTCGGAAACTGCGGTCAGCCCGGTGAAATCCACGCTGGCGTCCGGGCACAGGTAGGCGGCGGGGTCGCCCAGTTCGTAGAGAAGTTGCTCGCGCACGACCGCCGGGGTCACGAGGCCGGGGGCGTCCGGTTGGAGCGTGACCACGAAGGCGCCGTCCTCCCCGACTTCGACCACCGGGAAGCCGAGGCGTCCGAATCCGGCCACCCGCTGCCAGTCGGTGTAGTTCCCGCCGCTGGCCTGGGTCCCGCATTCGATCAGATGCCCGGCGACGATCCCCTGCGCGATCCGGTCCCAGTCGTCATGCGCCCAGCCGAACCGGTGGCGGAGCGCCGCCAGGGTGATGCCGGTGTCGGTCACCCGCCCGGTGACCACCACGTCCGGTCGGTGGGCGAGCGCCGCGACCACCGGCTCGGCGCCCAGGTAGGCGTTCGCCGCACCCACCTCCGCCGCCTTCCCGTCGAACGGCGCTCCGGTCTCCAGATTCCGGAAGCCGTCCGGGGAGGCGACCAGATCGGGAACCCGGTCCATCAGGTCGTCGCCGTCCACCACCGCCACCGTGACGTCCCCGGCCGCCAGCACCGCCCGGGCGCAGGCGAGCGGGTTCACCCCCCCGGCGTTCGTGATCACGGTGATGCCGCGCTCCCGGATCGCCGGGAGCAGGGGCGCGACCTGGCTCACGAAGTCGCGGGCGTACCCCCGGGACGGGTCGGCGGCGCGCTGCCGCTGCAGGATGCTCATGGTGATTTCCGCGAGGAAATCGATGGTCACGAAGTCGGGCGGGTCCGCGCCCAGAACCTGCCGTTCGAGCGCGCGGGGGTCGTCGCCCCAGTACCCCCCGGCGTTGCCGATCCGCACCGTGTCCCGCTTCATCGCGCTCACATGCGGAAGACGCCGTGCCGGGGCGCCGGAACCGGGGCGTTGAGCGTCGCCGCCAGGCTGAGCGCCAGGATCCGGCGGGTCTGCCGCATGTCCTGGACGCCGTCGTCCCAGAGCCGGGCGGTCGCGTAGTACGGCCCGCCCTCGCGTTCGTATTTCTCGCGCACCGGGGCGGCGATGGCCTCCGCCTCCGCCTCGGAGAGCGGTTCGCCGCCGGAGCGTTCGCGCTGGTCGCGCTTGACCTGGACGAGCACCGAAGCCGCCTGCTCGCCGCCCATCACCGAGATCCGGCTGGAGGGCCACGACCAGGCGAAGACCGGGTCGTAGGCGCGCCCGCACATCGCGTAGTTGCCGGCGCCGAAGCTGCCCCCGGCGATCAGGGTGATCCGGGGGACGCCGGCGGTGGCGACCGCGTGCACCATCTTGGCGCCGTCCTTGGCGATTCCGCCCCGCTCGTACCGGGCGCCCACCATGAACCCGGTGATGTCCTGGACGAACAGCAGCGGCAGCCCTTCGCGGGCGCAGATCTGGATGAAGTGCGCCCCCTTGAGCGCGCTTTCGCTGAACAGCACCCCGTTGCTCGCCACCACCCCGACCCCGATGCCGTGGATGTGGGCGAAGCCGGTGACCAGGGTGGTTCCGTACCGCTTCTTGAATTCGTCGAGGCGGCTCGCGTCCAGCAACCGGGCGAGGACTTCGCGGATGTCCACCCGCACCCTGGCGTCCTTCGGCATGACCCCCAGGATTTCCTCCTCCGGGTAGTCGGGCGGCTCGGCGTTGCGGTCCGGGAGCGGGCGCCCGCCGGCGGGCGCGAGGCGGGCTGCCGAGCGGCGCAGGATGTCGATGGCGGCGCGGTCGTCCTCCGCGTAGTGGTCGGCCACCCCCGACTCCTCGGTGTGGATCCGGGCGCCGCCCAGCTCCTCGGGCGTCACGATTTCCCCGGTCGCCGCCCGCACCAGCGGCGGCCCTCCCAGATAGATCGTCCCGGCGCCGTTCACGATGACCGCTTCGTCGCTCATCGCCGGCACATAGGCGCCGCCGGCGGTGCACATCCCCATCACCGCCGCCAGCTGCGGAATTCCGGCGGCGCTCATCACCGCCTGGTTGCGGAAGATGCGCCCGAAGTGGTCGCGGTCGGGAAACACCTCCGCCTGCAGCGGGAGGAACGCCCCGCCGCTGTCCACCAGATAGAGGCAGGGGAGGCGCGCGGCTTCGGCGATCTCCTGCGCCCGCAGGTGCTTTTTGACGGTGAGCGGGAAGTAGCTCCCGCCCTTCACGGTGGCGTCGTTGGCGACCACCATCGCCATCCGCCCGGAGACGACGCCGACACCGGCGACCAGCCCCGCCGCCGGCGTGGCTTCGTCGTAGCAGTCCAGGCCGGCGAGCGCCCCGATTTCGAGGAACTCGGTGTCCGGGTCGGTCAGCAGGCGGATTCGCTCGCGCGCCGGGAGCTTGCCCTGGTCCCGGTGGCGCTTCTGCGCGGCCTCCCCGCCGCCCTCCGCCGCCTCGGCGCGTTTTTGCTCCAGCTCCTCGCAGAGCGCCCGGTTGTGCGCCCAATTTTCGAGGAATTCGGGCGCCCCGGTTCGGATTTGCGACTTGATGCGTGCCAACGCTCGGGAATTGTAATTCTATGCAGCGCATGATTCGTTCCCGACTCCTCCTTCTTCTGCTGGCCGCCGTCGCCTGCGGCGCTCCCGAACCCGACGACCCCGCGGCCCGGTTCGACCAGGCGGTGGCGTCGTTCCCCCGCGTGGAGCTGGCCCACCTGCCGACTCCCTTCGAGGAGATGCCGACGCTGGCCGCCGAGCTCGGCGGGCCTCGGCTCTTCGTGAAGCGGGAGGACCTGACCGGCCTGGCGTTCGGCGGGAACAAGGCGCGGAAGCTGGAGTTCATCCTCGCCGACGCCGCCGAAAAGGGGAGCGACTCGGTGCTCACCTGGGCCGGAGTCCAGTCCAACTGGGCGCGGATGACCGCCGCCGGCGCCCGGAACCTGGGGATGCAGCCGATCCTGGCGCTCCAGCGGGGCGAAGACCAGACGGTCGACCCGGCGGACGGCAACCTGCTGCTCGACCGGCTGCTGGGCGCCGACGTGCGGATTCTGGAGCCGGGCGAAGACCGGGAAGACGCGGTGGAGCGCATCGCGGAAGCGGAGATCGCCGCCGGGCGCAAGCCGTACGTGGTGGCGGTCGGCGGCTCCCGCACCGGCCATTCGATGGACCGCCCGCTGGGCGCGGTGGCTTACGCGCAGGCGTTCCGGGAGCTGCTCGCCCAGGCTGGGGACATGGGAATCCGCCCCACCCACATCGTCCACGCCTCCGGTTCGGGGAGCACCCAGGCCGGGCTGGTGGTGGGAGCGCGGGCGCTCGCGCCCGAGGTGCGGGTGATCGGCATCTCCACCGGCGGAGCCAAGGAGGCGAGCGAAGCCAACGTCCTCGCCATCGCACGCGAAACGGTGGAGACGATGGGGCTTCCGGAGGTCGCGGTGGGGCCGGAGGACGTGGTGGTGATGGACGACTACGTGGGCGAGGGGTACGGCGTTCTGAACGAGGACGTCGTCGCCGACATCGCGCAGGTCGCCCGCGCCGAGGGGCTGCTTCTGGACCCGGTCTACACCGGGAAGGCGATGGCCGGGCTGCTGGACCTGGTCGCGCGGGGCGAGCTGGGAAGCGACGACACGGTGGTCTTCGTCCACACCGGCGGAACCCCGGCGCTCTTCCCCTACCGCGAGGGCCTGCTCGACGGCCTGCGTGGTAGCATCACCGAATGAGCGAGGTGAAGCTGGAGCGCCGGTGGACGCCGGCCTCCGAATTGGAATTCGTCGGCTGCCACTCCGTCCGGGTGACTGCGGAGGAGCTCGAGAAGCCGGAGTGGGAGGGGAGGCGCGTCGAATACTGGGACGCGGCGCTCAAGACCGCCTGGATGGTTTCGGAGTCCGTCACCTTCTTCCACGAGGCCCCCGGCGTCCGGCTCACCGAGCTGGTGACCCGAATCTGCTTGGCGCGGGGTTCCCCGGCTCGCTGCATCGGCTCGACCGACCTTCAGCTCCAGGACGACGACGGGAAGCTGACGGCCATGATGCAGGCGGACCAGGTCGTGTACCTGAACCCCATCCATACGGAGCTGCAGGGGGACGGTCGCTTCGTGGTGGATGCGGACGTCTGGCCGGACGTTGTGCTGGAGGTGGACAACACGACGGACGTGCGGCGCGGCAAGCTGGTGGCCTACCAGGAGTGGGGTTTTCCCGAAGTTTGGGTCGAGATTCCGGATCGGCGTTCGAAGAGCCGGCCGCGCGGACTCCGCCCCGGCCTTCGCATCCATTTGCTGGACGAGGAAGGCGTCTACCGCGAGGCCAGCGAGAGCCGGTCGTTTCCGGGGTGGCGCGCCGAGGAAATCCACGAGGCGCTGAACGAGTCCGAGCTCTCGCCGGAGACCGAGGCGGCGTTGTGGCGGGTGGGGCGCGGCCTGGGTCGGCGGGAGGGGACGGAACCGGAGGACGACCTGCTGGTGCGCCGCGTCGCGGAGGCGGCGACTCGCCGCGGCGTGCTGGAAGGGCGCACTGCGGGAGTCCTTGCGATGGCCCGCGGGGTGCTGGCGGCCCGGGGCGTCCCGCTCTCCCCGCAGTTTGCGGATCGGCTCGCGGCGGCGGTCGATGACGATCCGGGCGGGCCAAGGCGGACCCTTGCGACGGCGGCCGCCGTGGCGACGAGCGAGGAGGATTTCTTCGCCCGTCTCGACGAAACCTCCTGACCGGACTCAGGCGCGAAAGCCGGATCCTGTTTCGGGGACGGGGCGTCCGCCGAATTCGTTCTTTTCCCACAATTGGCCGAGGCTGAAGTCGCGCAGCCATTCCCGCGGCCAGAAGGGTGATCGCATGGGGATGCAGACCCAGTTCCGGTTCATCCATGATGATCACGGACGGTCGAAGTGGAGGCGGTTGGAGCAGAAGGGTCGCAAGGGCGATGAAACGGAGAGTCCCGTCGGAGAGCGAGGACGCATCAAACCGGGAGTCCGATCCCCGGTGCGCCCACTCGAGCTGGATTTTGTTTTCGTTCCATTGCATCGGCGCCAGCTGGAAATCATCGAAAAAGGGCGCTGTGAGTCGAATGGTTCGTCGAATCCGATCATAGGACTTCCGATGTTTCTCGCGAAGTAGAAACAGGAACGGCGCGAGATTGGCGCCGTCCGGACGCAGCCAGCGATTGTCATTCAGGTCCGCTGTCTTTTTCATCGGGGACGTCGCGCCGGTATCGTGAAAATGGTAGCGATCCGGTATCTGTTTTTCCGGAAGCGATCCCGATTCCCGCAGGGGAAACAATCCGTCCTGGGCGTCGGGAGCGAGTTCGATCCGATACGGACCGCCTTTATCCTGGAACGAAATCTGAACGATGATGACCTTCGTGTTTTGTGAACCGAAATGAAGAATTCGATCCGCTCCTCCCGCACGTGCGACGTAGTTGGAGAGATTGCCAGTTCGAACCGCATGCAGGAAGGGAAAGACGCCGATGCAATTCGTTTTTCCCGATCCATGGGGGCCGATCAGGATGTTGATCGGCCCAAGCCGTAAATTCTCAATGCGAGCGATGCTCCGGAAGCCTTCCACGGCGATCCGGTCCATCGCCGGGAAACTCCCGCACGTGGAATGTGTCATCGCTCCTCCTGTTGACGGACCGTTGTAGTCTACCCGCGGGAGTCTTCCGCCCCGGCTTGGCGGGGGAGATTGAAATGTTCGCCGAAACCTTGGACCGCGCCATCGCCCGCTTCCCCCGGCAGGATTTCGCCCTGCTGCCCACCCCGCTGGAGGAGCTGCCCCGCCTTTCCCGCGCCCTCGGCGGCCCCCGGATTTTCGCCAAGCGCGACGACATGACCGGGCACGCGCTCGGCGGCAACAAGGCGCGCAAGCTCGGCTACATCCTCGCGGACGCCGCAGCCAGGGGCGCGGACTCCATCGTGACCTGGGCCGCCGTCCAGTCCAACTGGGTGCGGATGACCGCCGCCGGCGCCCGTCGGAACGGGATAAGGCCGGTGGCCATCCTCCATCCGCGGCTCATCCAGACCCTGGACCCGGCGGACGGCAACCTGTTGCTCGACCGCATCCTGGGCGCGGACGTCCGGATCATCAGCCCGGAAGGCGATCCCGAAGCGGAGGCGTTGCGGACGGCGAAGGAAATCAGTGCTGCGGGCGGCAAGCCCTACGTGGTTCCGGTGGGCGGGTCCGGAGTCTCCGCCTCCATGAAGGTCCCGCTCGGCGCGATCTCCTATGTCGCGGCGTTCCGGGAGCTGCTGACGCAGACCGAAGCGCGCGGCGTTCGCCCCACCCATGTCGTACACGCATCCGGATCGGGCAGCACCCAGGCCGGCCTGGTGGTGGGAGCGCGGGCCCTCGCCCCCGACGTGCGGGTTCTCGGCATCGGCACCGGGCGCAGGAAGGCCGTCGCCGAAGCGAACATCCTGAAGATCGCCCGACAGGCGACGGATGCGCTGGAGTTGGACGTGGACATCCGGCCGGAGGACGTGGACGTCAACGAGGATTACATCGGGCGCGGCTACGGCCACATCAACCGCCAGGTGGTGGAGGCCATTGCCGCCATGGCGCGCACCGAGGGCATCTTCCTTGACCCGGTGTATTCGGGGAAGGGGATGGCCGGCCTCATCGACCTGGTCCGCAAGGGCGGCGCCTTCCGCCCCGAAGACACCGTGGTGTTCGTCCACACCGGCGGCGCCCCGGCGCTCTTCCCCTACAGGGAGGAAATCCTCCGCGACCTCCCCCCGAGCCCTGACCGTTGATGGAACCTCCAATCCCGGAAAATCACGGTAGAATGGCGTCCCATGCGCTCCCGAATGGCGATCCTTGGTTATTCGGATCACGATCTTTCAAATATGTGCACTTCGGATAACTCGAACAGCCAAGAAACGGACCACGATAACTTGTACGAGGAACAAGACGCCATCCACACGTGGGACAAGCTTCGAACTCGATTCGACAGCTTTCGCAACGAAAACGAAAATCTCCGGAAACCGGAATCGGCAATCCTTTTCTGCACTCCGGACAAAATATCTTGTGTTCGCATTTCGGAAAATTTGAACAACCAAGGAATTGGCGATAAGGACTTTTATGCCCTTTACGTTCACGAAGATAGCCCTCACACCGGGGGCATTTCTTGAACTCGGCCTCGCAACTCTCGCAACGGAAACCACTGGAAGACAGAACCGGCAATCCTTGTCTGCATTCTGGACATGTGCCTGTAGTATATTCGCACAGCCAGTGAGCGCAGCTCCAAAACTTCTCTTCGCTTTCCGTATTTTTTCGGAGCATCAAACGTCCTCCATTGCATGAGGGACAGGATGTGGGATCTTTTGGCTTTTGTCCGAATTGTTCCACATCGTATTTGCCATCAAGTAATTCTTCGACGAACTTGGAAGGGTGTTCGCCTTCTGCGAGAAGATAGACATGATGCCGTGCCCGGGTGAGGGCAACGTACAGAAGGCGACGCTCTTCCGCGTCCGGGTGGGATTCCAGAACTGGAGAGCGTACCAGGTCAAGCAGAGGATCATCGACAAATTCCGAAGGAAATCCGTATTGACCGTATTCGCCCGAACACAGTCCGCGGATCACGACATAATCAGCCTCCAGTCCCTTGGCGTGGTGCACGGTCTTGTAATCCAACACCCGACTTTGACAGTTTGAGCCCGATTTCGGTCGGAGCGTCGGATCGGGAAGCTGTTGAAAACAAACATGTTCTGAAACAAGGGAGCTTTTCGCTACTCGCTCTGTTGTGCCTAGCGATTTTTCTGGTTTGACTTCTGTGCTATACTCCACCCATGTTCGTTCGCGTCAAGTCCACTCCCAACAGCCCCCGGCGCTCCGTACAACTCGTCGAAGGCGTACGCAACGGAACCAAGGTCCGCCAACGCATCGTCCGACACATCGGCATCGCAAAGGACGACAAGGAGCTCGAACGCCTGAAGCGGCTCGGCGAGTTCATCAAGACCAAGCTCAAGACCGAACGCCAGCCTCTCCTCTTCTCCTCCGAAAAGCTCGCCGAGCAGGTCATCCGCGTCGGGCGCGAGGGCGACGGCAAGGCGACCCTACCCGTCGATCTCAAGCAACTGAAGGAAGCCCAACGGATCACGACCGGCATCCATGAGGTCTACGGCGAGGTCTACCGGCATCTGGGTCTGAACGCGCTGTTGCCGCGCTCCCGCTATCGGGCGTACCACGACGCCCTGTTCCACACGGTGATGGCGCGGATCGCCAACCCCGACAGCAAGCGCGGCAGCGTGCGGAGTCTTGAAAACGACTTCGGGGTGAGCCTGCCGCTTCACAAGGTCTACCGGATGATGGATCGGCTGGACGCGAGGACAATCGAACGGCTTCGCGCCCGGGTCGGCGACGCCACCCGCTCGGTGTTGCCCGATCCGGTCTCGGTGTTGTTCTTCGACTGCACCACGCTGGCCTTTGCGACAGAGGAGGAGGATGAACTCCGCCAGAAGGGGTACAGCAAGGACGGCAAGCACCGCTACTCGCAGGTGCTGCTAGCGCTGATGGTCACCCGCGAGGGGCTTCCGGTGAGCTACGAGGTGTTCCCCGGCGCCGCCTACGAGGGGCACAGCCTGGTTCCTGTGTTCAAGGGCTTGCTGCGGCGTCATCCGGCGCAGCAGGCGGTCTGCGTGGCGGATCGGGGGATGCTCAGCGCCGCCAACCTGGAGACGCTGGAGGCGATGGGCGGCGGCTATGTGGTGGGCGCCCGGCTGCGCCAGCTCCCCGGCGCGCTACGCAGGAAGATTTGGAATCTCGACTCCTACGTCCCGCTGAAACACTCCTCGGAGCGCCTGGTGAACGAATGGGATCACCAGGGGCGACGCTTGATCGTCACGTGGTCCGCCAAGCGAGCGCGCAAGGACGCCCGGGATCGCCGCCAGGCGATCCAGCGGGCGTTCGACAAGCTGTCGCAAAGCGACAACCCCAAAGCGCTGTTGTCCCAGCATGGCGCCAAGCGCTTCATCGCCGTTGAGGGGGATGCGCGGCTCGTCGTGGATCAGAAGAAGATCGACGAGGCGGCGCGCTGGGACGGACTGGCCGGCGTCATCACCAACCTGCGCGATGCGCAGGCCGCCGAGGTGCTGTCGCACTACCGGGGACTCTGGCGGGTCGAGGAGAGCTTCCGCATCACCAAGCACGATCTGCGCGTCCGGCCGATCTGGCACTGGACCGAACAACGGATCCGCGCCCACATCGCGATCGCCTTCATGGCGTTCGCCTGCGTGCGCCATCTGGCCTATCGGGTCGCGCTCCAGAAGGAGCGGATGTCTCCCGAAGTCATCCGCAATGCGCTGGCGCACCGCAAGTGTTCGGTGTTGCTCTGCGAGAAAACCGGAGAGCGATACGCCATCCCCGCGAAGCCGTCCCTGGAGGCCGAGAGCATCTACGCCGCGATGAGACTCCCCCTGCCGACCACGCCGTACCAGCTCGCCTGAGGGCTCGAACCCCGCCGCCGCAGCCTTCAGAGGGCTACGTTTGTAGTGCCTAGCCAGAAATGTCGGCTATTGACTGTCAAGGACTTATCGATCAAAACTGTCGAAGTCAAGAGGGCAACGTACAGAAGGCGACGCTCTTCCGCGTCCGGGTGGGATTCCAGAACTGGAGAGCGTACCAGGTCAAGCAGAGGATCATCGACAAATTCCGAAGGAAATCCGTATTGACCGTATTCGCCCGAACACAGTCCGCGGATCACGACATAATCAGCCTCCAGTCCCTTGGCGTGGTGCACGGTCTTGTAATCCAACAATTCAAATTGGGAAAATCTTCTTCTCAAGGCGGACATGTTTTCGGGTTCCATACGCCAATAGCGTCCTAACAACAGCACTTTGGACATTTCGTCCTGCTTGCCTGCTTCCTTGGCGATCTGTCTCAAGGTCTCCTCCAACAACGGAGAGTCGGGCTTTTCAGCAAGAGCCACGTGGATCGAAACTCCGTCTGCCTTTCTCTTTGTGCGCACTGTTTTCTTGATCTGACTCGAATTCGAAAGAATAAAATCTGTAGCATTCTTCGCAATGCGGTCTACGCATCGAAATGTAGTTCCTATGTCCGTACGTTCCATTGTGCCAAAGTGGCTCTTGAATTCGCGCATGATCGAAATGTCCGCGCCAGCGAATCGGTAGATTGCCTGCCAATCGTCGCCGACCGCAAACAGTCGAGCGTCCGAATTTTGCAGAAGTGCTTTTAACAAACATGCCCTACTCGGTGAAATGTCTTGAAATTCATCGACCAGAATGTACTTGAACGGACTTTGGTAATGTTTGGTTTGCAGGTAATTTGTGGCTTTTTGAATCATGTCATTGAAATCAACTTCTTCCGATGTGGCAAGCATGTTCTGATATTTGGTAAAGAATGATCGAAATATTTTGAGAAACATTTTTTCACGATCATCGTTTGGTGAAAGATTGGAGAACGATTGTGCATTCATCTTGAAGTGATTCAGAAAGTCTTTCAGCAATTTTGCGAACGGTAGAATGTGCATCTTTTTGTTGAGCGTGTCAAATATTTTGTCAGGTTGAATTTTTTGGCTCTTTCAAATACCGAGTGGGTACGCGACATGAGGGTTGAGCTTGGAGAAGTCCAGTTTTCCGGCGATGAGGAAGAACACGGTGCGGATGGTCTGGAAGGTTCCGTAGCCTCTGGCTTTCCGCTTGGCCGCCTGAAACAGGCCGTTGAGCGCCTCGATGAAGCCGTTGGTCTGGCGGGTTCGGGCCCACGCGACGATGCCCTCGAGATGTTTGCGGATCATCCGCGCGACGGCTTTCATGGGTTCGACCTTGGAGCGGTTCACGTTGGCGCACCACTGCCGGAGCATGGCTCTGACGACGTTGACCTGCTTGCGGTTGAGGATGTTCCGGAGTTGCTCGCGGTACATCCAGGCTCGGGCGGTGCGCTTTCCGGGGGCCTGCGCGATGAGAGCGTTGAGTTGGGCGCGCTGTTCGGGGCCGAGTCGTTCGGGATTTTTGAGGAGCGCCCAGCGCATGCCCTTGAGTTGGGGGTTGGCGCGCTGCTCGATGCGCCGGGTCTGGTCGAGGGCCTTGGATGCGTGAGCGATGACGTGGAATTTGTCGAAGGTGATCTGGGCGTTGGGGAGATGCTCTGCGACGCCCTTCATGTAGGCGGGGGACATGTCGATGGAGGCGACTTCGACGGCTTCGGGGTCTCCGCCGTGGGCTTCGAGGCTTCGGGCGAATCGGTCGACGGAGTCGGCGGCGCGGCCTTCTCCGACGAAGATGACCCGGCGTTTTCGGGCGTCTGCGACGACGGTGACGTAGTTGTGGCCGCGCGCGCGGGAGGTTTCGTCGATGGCGACGGCGCGGACGTCGGCTTGGTCGTCGGTTTCGGTGGCGAGTTCCACATAGCGGTTGGAGATGGCCTGGGTTTGGTGCTGGGAGAGTCCGGCGAGCCGTGCGACGGCGGCGAAGGTCATGTCCTGGCACATGGCGAGAATCAAGGCTTCGAAGAGGAGGGAGAACCCGGAGAGCTTGCCGGCCCAGGGCGGCGAGACCAGCGCGACCTTGCCGTTGGGGAGGCGCACCCGGGGGACGCGCGCCACCAGTTCGCACTCGAATTGGAAGAAGTTGAGGTGGCGGAAGCGCTTGGTCTTGGTGTCGTGGACCGGATGGAGGCCGTCGTGGTTCTGGTGGGCGAAGCGGGCGCCCCTGCGGAAATCGACGCGGATGCTCAGCTTTCCTTGGTCCTTGTCGAATTCCACGTTCTCGACGAACCAGGGGTCCGGGATGCCGAGGGCTTGGGCGAAAAGCTCGTGTAGCACTGGATGCGCTCCTTTTTTTCAGGGTCGAAAGCGGGAAAAGTGTTCCATTGGTGTGTGGCGACGCTGGCTGGGGACGGTTGCGGCTTCCCGCTTTCGACCCTTTTTCGAGCGTGCCCGCCGGATTCCGTGAGTCAAGGGTTCGCTACGCCGTGCAAGCCCGCCCTTGACACCCGGAATCCCGGCGGTCTCCATTCTACCCACTCAAATCTCAATTGAGGCAATTTTTTGAAATACGACGCCGTGCTCTGCAAGTTTTTTCTGAAGATTTTCAAGAAGCACGCCTTGGGTCTTTTCGTAACTGTAAGTCTCGATTAAAGTGGTGCAATGTTCTTCGTGCACATTTTGTTTCCATCTCATATCATTGATGTATGTATCCCTCTCGATCCATGAAGCCGTATTCTCTTTGGAGTCAATGCCGAAATGTTCAATGTAAATATCGTAACCCGGAAGAAAAAAATCGGGCTTGTATTGACTCCTGTCCGGTTTTCTCAAGTCGTATTTGTAGGATTTTTCATATTCGTAATCAACACCGTTGAAATAGAGCCAATTAGCGATCTCACATTCTTCATAGCTGCGAACTCGGTCTCCCTTGAGCGACCGGATATGATGTTTCTGAATATAATGAAAGTATTCGCTTCTGGTTTCAAATTCACGCTCCGCTTTGTACGGCGCAAAAAAACTCTGGAACCAAGAGCGAATTGATTCACCGGTTTCTGATTTGCTCAAATCTTCAACAATCTGAATCCAGGGCTCCCACAATTTCAATTCGTCTTTTGCCATTTTCGTCACAGATGGTTTTTTACCTTCGGACGTTCCGATAATGTCCATGCTGGTTCCGTGGAAAGTGGATACCTTGATCTTGCCTCAATTGAGATTTGAGTGGGTAGAATGGAGACCGCCGGGATTCCGGGTGTCAAGGGCGGGCTTGCACGGCGTAGCGAACCCTTGACTCACGGAATCCGGCGGGCACGCTCGAAAAAGGGTCGAAAGCGGGAAGCCGCAACCGTCCCCAGCCAGCGTCGCCACACACCAATGGAACACTTTTCCCGCTTTCGACCCTGAAAAAAAGGAGCGCATCCAGTGCTACACGAGCTTTTCGCCCAAGCCCTCGGCATCCCGGACCCCTGGTTCGTCGAGAACGTGGAATTCGACAAGGACCAAGGAAAGCTGAGCATCCGCGTCGATTTCCGCAGGGGCGCCCGCTTCGCCCACCAGAACCACGACGGCCTCCATCCGGTCCACGACACCAAGACCAAGCGCTTCCGCCACCTCAACTTCTTCCAATTCGAGTGCGAACTGGTGGCGCGCGTCCCCCGGGTGCGCCTCCCCAACGGCAAGGTCGCGCTGGTCTCGCCGCCCTGGGCCGGCAAGCTCTCCGGGTTCTCCCTCCTCTTCGAAGCCTTGATTCTCGCCATGTGCCAGGACATGACCTTCGCCGCCGTCGCACGGCTCGCCGGACTCTCCCAGCACCAAACCCAGGCCATCTCCAACCGCTATGTGGAACTCGCCACCGAAACCGACGACCAAGCCGACGTCCGCGCCGTCGCCATCGACGAAACCTCCCGCGCGCGCGGCCACAACTACGTCACCGTCGTCGCAGACGCCCGAAAACGCCGGGTCATCTTCGTCGGAGAAGGCCGCGCCGCCGACTCCGTCGACCGATTCGCCCGAAGCCTCGAAGCCCACGGCGGAGACCCCGAAGCCGTCGAAGTCGCCTCCATCGACATGTCCCCCGCCTACATGAAGGGCGTCGCAGAGCATCTCCCCAACGCCCAGATCACCTTCGACAAATTCCACGTCATCGCTCACGCATCCAAGGCCCTCGACCAGACCCGGCGCATCGAGCAGCGCGCCAACCCCCAACTCAAGGGCATGCGCTGGGCGCTCCTCAAAAATCCCGAACGACTCGGCCCCGAACAGCGCGCCCAACTCAACGCTCTCATCGCGCAGGCCCCCGGAAAGCGCACCGCCCGAGCCTGGATGTACCGCGAGCAACTCCGGAACATCCTCAACCGCAAGCAGGTCAACGTCGTCAGAGCCATGCTCCGGCAGTGGTGCGCCAACGTGAACCGCTCCAAGGTCGAACCCATGAAAGCCGTCGCGCGGATGATCCGCAAACATCTCGAGGGCATCGTCGCGTGGGCCCGAACCCGCCAGACCAACGGCTTCATCGAGGCGCTCAACGGCCTGTTTCAGGCGGCCAAGCGGAAAGCCAGAGGCTACGGAACCTTCCAGACCATCCGCACCGTGTTCTTCCTCATCGCCGGAAAACTGGACTTCTCCAAGCTCAACCCTCATGTCGCGTACCCACTCGGTATTTGAAAGAGCCTTGATCTTGTCGGCAAATTTGGGTATTAAATTTCGGATGCGAGACTCCATTTCTTCGACGGCATTGTTGTCGAAAGCAAGTAGAAGGATTTCTTCCGGGACGTATGACATCCGTTGAATCAGCCAGGCGGCTTTTGCCACAAGAACGAGAGTCTTGCCACTTCCAGCCGCCGCTACCACAAGATTGCGACGTCCGTCAACGACAACCGCCCGTTGTTGTTCCTCTGTAAGTCTGTGTTTTCCAATTGATTCGAACAATTTGCTGGAACGAATTTTCTCGTTGGCAATGTAGATGTCGTTCGCCTTTTTTCGGGCTCCATCTGTCAAAGCGAGGGTTTTGATATTTTGCAGCATGTCGGTAATTTCTGGGAGAATCGAGGGCCACGGCTGTGCGAATTCAGAGACAACACGCGCTGCGATGGTTTTCATTCCGATGAAATCTTCAATGGTTATGAATTGCTGCGGATCAGCAAGTTCAGCGATCTTCTCGTGAGACTGCTGGAGATTATTCAGTTTCGGAGCGTGCGCTTGGCGCCATTTCTCGCACCGGCGAGAGTCTGTTTTCGCATGCTCAAGCAGTAGTTTCTTGATTTCAGGAACATTCGCAACATCCAAGGGTGTTTTTTTCGTTTGATTCTTTGCATCAACATCTGCGCCCGCGTCAAGCAAAAATTCCACTATGGCATGAGTTTTTCTGCGAGCGGCTGCGAAATGCAAGGGCGTCCATCCCGTTTTATCTTTTGCTTGTATTTCCGCGCCTGCGTCAAGAAGGATCTTCGCAACATTCATTTTGCCAATTCTGGCTGCTTCGCGCAAGAGCTTACCCCCGTCTACCCTCGCACGGATCAATCCCTTCACAATTTCCACATCGCCGGCATTGACTGTTTCGTTCAGAAGGCTTTCCCCGTCCATGCCCGCCTTGAGCAATACTTTCACAATTGCAATCTCACCGGTTCTGGCTGCTTCGCGGAGAAATCCTTTCCCGTTCATGCCCGCACGGAGAAGGGTCGCTACAACATTGGGCCTCAATTGAGATTTGAGTGGGTAGAATGGAGACCGCCGGGATTCCGGGTGTCAAGGGCGGGCTTGCACGGCGTAGCGAACCCTTGACTCTTGACTTCGACAGTTTTGATCGATAAGTCCTTGACTGTCAATAGCCGACATTTCTGGCTAGGCACTACAAACGTAGCCCTCTGAAGGCTACGCCGGCGGAGGTTCGGCCCTCAGGCGAGCTGGTACGGCGTGGTCGGCAGGGGAAGTCTCATCGCGGCGTAGATAGCCTCGGCCTCCAGGGACGGCTTCGAGGGGATGGCGTATCGCTCTCCCGTTTTCTCGCAAAGCAACACCGTGCACTTGCGGTGCGCCAGCGCGTTGCGGATGACTTCGGGAGACATCCGTTCCTTCTGGAGCGCGACCCGATAGGCCAGATGGCGCACGCAGGCGAACGCCATGAAGGCGATCGCGATGTGGGCGCGGATCCGTTGTTCGGTCCAGTGCCAGATCGGCCGGACGCGCAGATCGTGCTTGGTGATGCGGAAGCTCTCCTCGACCCGCCAGAGTCCCCGGTAGTGCGACAGCACCTCGGCGGCCCGCGCGTCGCGCAGGTTGGTGATGACGCCGGCCAGTCCGTCCCAGCGCGCCGCCTCGTCGATCTTCTTCTGATCCAGGACGAGTCGCGCATCCCCTTCAACGGCGATGAAGCGCTTGGCGCCATGCTGGGACAACAGCGCTTTGGGGTTGTCGCTTTGCGACAGCTTGTCGAACGCCCGCTGGATCGCCTTGCGGCGATCGTGGGCGTCCTTGTGCGCTCGCTTGGCGGACCACGTGACGATCAACCGTCGCCCCTGGTGCTCCCATTCGTTCACCCGGCGCTCCGAGGAGCCTTCCAACGGGCCGTAGGAGTCCAGGTTCCAGATCTTCTTGCGTAGCGCGCCGGGGAGCTGGCGCAGCCGGGCGCCCACCACATAGCCGCCGCCCATCGCGTCCAGAGCCTCCAGGTTGGCGGCGCTGAGCATCCCCCGATCCGCCACGCAGACCGCCTGCTGCGCCGGATGACGCCGCAGCAAGCCCTCGAACACCGGAACCAGGCTGTGCCCCTCGTAGGCGGCGCCGGGGAACACCTCGTAGCTCACCGGAAGCCCCTCGCGGGTGACCATCAGCGCCAGCAGCACCTGCGAGTAGCGGTGCTTGCCGTCCTTGCTGTACCCCTTCTGGCGGAGTTCGTCCTCCTCCTCCGTCGCAAAGGCCAGCGTGGTGCAGTCGAAGAACAGCACCGAGACCGGATCGGGCAACACCGAGCGGGTGGCGTCGCCGACCCGGGCGCGAAGCCGTTCGATTGTCCTCGCGTCCAGCCGATCCATCATCCGGTAGACCTTGTGAAGCGGAAGGCTCACCCCGAAGTCGTCTTCAAGATTCCGCACGCTGCCGCGCTTGCTGTCCGGGTTGGCGATCCGCGCCATCACCGTGTGGAAGAGCGCGTCGTGGTACGCCCGATAGCGGGAGCGCGGCAACAGCGCATGCAGCCCCAGATGCCGGTAGACCTCGCCGTAGACCTCATGGATCCCGGTCGTGATCGGTTGCGCTTCCTTCAGTTGCTTGAGATCGACCGGGAGGGACTCCTTGCCGTCCCCCTCGCGCCCAACGCGGATGACCTGCTCGGCGATCTTCTCGGAGGAGAAGAGGAGAGGCGGCTGGCGTTCGTCCTTGAGCTTGTCCTTGATGAACTCGCCGAGCCGCTTCAGGCGTTCGAGCTCCTTGTCGTCCTTTGCGACGCCGACGTGGCGGACGATGCGCTGGCGGACCTTGGTTCCTTTGCGTACGCCTTCGACGAGTTGTACGGAGCGCCGGGGGCTGTTGGGAGTGGACTTGACGCGAACGAACATGGGTGGAGTATAGCACAGAAGTCAAACCAGAAAAATCGCTAGGCACAACAGAGCGAGTAGCGAAAAGCTCCCTTGTTTCAGAACATGTTTGTTTTCAACAGCTTCCCGATCCGACGCTCCGACCGAAATCGGGCTCAAACTGTCAAAGTCGGGCCTTGACTCACGGAATCCGGCGGGCACGCTCGAAAAAGGGTCGAAAGCGGGAAGCCGCAACCGTCCCCAGCCAGCGTCGCCACACACCAATGGAACACTTTTCCCGCTTTCGACCCTGAAAAAAAGGAGCGCATCCAGTGCTACACGAGCTTTTCGCCCAAGCCCTCGGCATCCCGGACCCCTGGTTCGTCGAGAACGTGGAATTCGACAAGGACCAAGGAAAGCTGAGCATCCGCGTCGATTTCCGCAGGGGCGCCCGCTTCGCCCACCAGAACCACGACGGCCTCCATCCGGTCCACGACACCAAGACCAAGCGCTTCCGCCACCTCAACTTCTTCCAATTCGAGTGCGAACTGGTGGCGCGCGTCCCCCGGGTGCGCCTCCCCAACGGCAAGGTCGCGCTGGTCTCGCCGCCCTGGGCCGGCAAGCTCTCCGGGTTCTCCCTCCTCTTCGAAGCCTTGATTCTCGCCATGTGCCAGGACATGACCTTCGCCGCCGTCGCACGGCTCGCCGGACTCTCCCAGCACCAAACCCAGGCCATCTCCAACCGCTATGTGGAACTCGCCACCGAAACCGACGACCAAGCCGACGTCCGCGCCGTCGCCATCGACGAAACCTCCCGCGCGCGCGGCCACAACTACGTCACCGTCGTCGCAGACGCCCGAAAACGCCGGGTCATCTTCGTCGGAGAAGGCCGCGCCGCCGACTCCGTCGACCGATTCGCCCGAAGCCTCGAAGCCCACGGCGGAGACCCCGAAGCCGTCGAAGTCGCCTCCATCGACATGTCCCCCGCCTACATGAAGGGCGTCGCAGAGCATCTCCCCAACGCCCAGATCACCTTCGACAAATTCCACGTCATCGCTCACGCATCCAAGGCCCTCGACCAGACCCGGCGCATCGAGCAGCGCGCCAACCCCCAACTCAAGGGCATGCGCTGGGCGCTCCTCAAAAATCCCGAACGACTCGGCCCCGAACAGCGCGCCCAACTCAACGCTCTCATCGCGCAGGCCCCCGGAAAGCGCACCGCCCGAGCCTGGATGTACCGCGAGCAACTCCGGAACATCCTCAACCGCAAGCAGGTCAACGTCGTCAGAGCCATGCTCCGGCAGTGGTGCGCCAACGTGAACCGCTCCAAGGTCGAACCCATGAAAGCCGTCGCGCGGATGATCCGCAAACATCTCGAGGGCATCGTCGCGTGGGCCCGAACCCGCCAGACCAACGGCTTCATCGAGGCGCTCAACGGCCTGTTTCAGGCGGCCAAGCGGAAAGCCAGAGGCTACGGAACCTTCCAGACCATCCGCACCGTGTTCTTCCTCATCGCCGGAAAACTGGACTTCTCCAAGCTCAACCCTCATGTCGCGTACCCACTCGGTATTTGAAAGAGCCAACATTGGTTTTCCCATTTTTGGCTGCCTCAAGTAGCAACTCCTTCTCATCTGCTCCCACGCCGAGCAATCCCTTTACAACTTCAATTTCACCGGTATGAGCTGCTACGCGAAGCAGGTTTGTCCCGTTCGCGCCTGCGGAGAGCAACGTTTTCACTGTGTAGCGTCTTCTGAACGCCGCAGCGCAATGGAGGGGCGTCCATCCATTGAACCTATCTCAAAATTGCCTGAGAAGGACTGTGATGCAGGCCAGCTGAACGAAACCCAAGAAGTTTTCTGGATGAAATTCCCATCGAATCAGAATCCGTCGCTGCCACTGTATCCACGCGAAGAAGCGTTCTACCATCCACCTCCTCTGATACCGACGTAGCCGACGTCCGTCTTGCGTCCTCGGCCTCTTTCGGTTCTTGCGGTGCGGCGCGATCATGTTGATTCCTTTCTCGCGCATATCCTCGTCCAACGCATCACTGTCGTAGGCTTTGTCTCCAATCAGATTTTTCGGTTTTTCTTCTACCATGCGGAATGGCAGATTCAACTGAACCAACTTCACTTCGTGGTGATTCGCAGCATGTACGCTGATCGAGTAAGGCAAACCATGTTTCTCAACTATCGCCATGATCCTCATGCCTTTACCACGCTTCGTCCGTCCGATTTCGAGACCTCCGCCTTTCGCAGGTAAGAACATTCCGTCGATAAAACCTTCCGATCCATCGTACTGACCGCACTCTTGAAGTTCAGCTACCAATCTCTCCATGATTTTCGGATAAACACCGGCGCGACACCAGGCTTGATACCTGCGATGAACGGTTTTGTAATTCGGATACTCTGGCGGCAGAAACCTCCACGGCGCACCGGTATGCAGGAGCCAAAGAACGGCTTCGAGAACTTCGCGTGCGGGCACGGGCTTTCGTCCCCGACGTCCTTTGGGGATGTTTTCTTCCGGGAAGAATTTCTGAATTTTCCCCCAGTATTTTTCTCTGATTCGAATCAAGTGGGCCAAGCGGGACATGGTTTGGATTGTACACAGATCATCCCAAAATTTCAATTACGAGATAGGTTCTTGTCATTTCGGGCGGATATGTCCGCTTGCGCTGCCAACAAAGCCTCTACATTCCTGGAGGCGCCGTATCTCGATGCGTAATGCAAAGGCGTCTGCCCGTTACAGTCTTTTGCGTTTACATTCGCACCGGCCTTGAGAAGAACCTATCTCAAAATTGCCTGAGAAGGACTGTGATGCAGGCCAGCTGAACGAAACCCAAGAAGTTTTCTGGATGAAATTCCCATCGAATCAGAATCCGTCGCTGCCACTGTATCCACGCGAAGAAGCGTTCTACCATCCACCTCCTCTGATACCGACGTAGCCGACGTCCGTCTTGCGTCCTCGGCCTCTTTCGGTTCTTGCGGTGCGGCGCGATCATGTTGATTCCTTTCTCGCGCATATCCTCGTCCAACGCATCACTGTCGTAGGCTTTGTCTCCAGAACCTATCTCGTAATTGAAATTTTGGGATGATCTGTGTACAATCCAAACCATGTCCCGCTTGGCCCACTTGATTCGAATCAGAGAAAAATACTGGGGGAAAATTCAGAAATTCTTCCCGGAAGAAAACATCCCCAAAGGACGTCGGGGACGAAAGCCCGTGCCCGCACGCGAAGTTCTCGAAGCCGTTCTTTGGCTCCTGCATACCGGTGCGCCGTGGAGGTTTCTGCCGCCAGAGTATCCGAATTACAAAACCGTTCATCGCAGGTATCAAGCCTGGTGTCGCGCCGGTGTTTATCCGAAAATCATGGAGAGATTGGTAGCTGAACTTCAAGAGTGCGGTCAGTACGATGGATCGGAAGGTTTTATCGACGGAATGTTCTTACCTGCGAAAGGCGGAGGTCTCGAAATCGGACGGACGAAGCGTGGTAAAGGCATGAGGATCATGGCGATAGTTGAGAAACATGGTTTGCCTTACTCGATCAGCGTACATGCTGCGAATCACCACGAAGTGAAGTTGGTTCAGTTGAATCTGCCATTCCGCATGGTAGAAGAAAAACCGAAAAATCTGATTGGAGACAAAGCCTACGACAGTGATGCGTTGGACGAGGATATGCGCGAGAAAGGAATCAACATGATCGCGCCGCACCGCAAGAACCGAAAGAGGCCGAGGACGCAAGACGGACGTCGGCTACGTCGGTATCAGAGGAGGTGGATGGTAGAACGCTTCTTCGCGTGGATACAGTGGCAGCGACGGATTCTGATTCGATGGGAATTTCATCCAGAAAACTTCTTGGGTTTCGTTCAGCTGGCCTGCATCACAGTCCTTCTCAGGCAATTTTGAGATAGGTTCCAATCAGATTTTTCGGTTTTTCTTCTACCATGCGGAATGGCAGATTCAACTGAACCAACTTCACTTCGTGGTGATTCGCAGCATGTACGCTGATCGAGTAAGGCAAACCATGTTTCTCAACTATCGCCATGATCCTCATGCCTTTACCACGCTTCGTCCGTCCGATTTCGAGACCTCCGCCTTTCGCAGGTAAGAACATTCCGTCGATAAAACCTTCCGATCCATCGTACTGACCGCACTCTTGAAGTTCAGCTACCAATCTCTCCATGATTTTCGGATAAACACCGGCGCGACACCAGGCTTGATACCTGCGATGAACGGTTTTGTAATTCGGATACTCTGGCGGCAGAAACCTCCACGGCGCACCGGTATGCAGGAGCCAAAGAACGGCTTCGAGAACTTCGCGTGCGGGCACGGGCTTTCGTCCCCGACGTCCTTTGGGGATGTTTTCTTCCGGGAAGAATTTCTGAATTTTCCCCCAGTATTTTTCTCTGATTCGAATCAAGTGGGCCAAGCGGGACATGGTTTGGATTGTACACAGATCATCCCAAAATTTGGCTCTTTCAAATACCGAGTGGGTACGCGACATGAGGGTTGAGCTTGGAGAAGTCCAGTTTTCCGGCGATGAGGAAGAACACGGTGCGGATGGTCTGGAAGGTTCCGTAGCCTCTGGCTTTCCGCTTGGCCGCCTGAAACAGGCCGTTGAGCGCCTCGATGAAGCCGTTGGTCTGGCGGGTTCGGGCCCACGCGACGATGCCCTCGAGATGTTTGCGGATCATCCGCGCGACGGCTTTCATGGGTTCTACCTTGGAGCGGTTCACGTTGGCGCACCACTGCCGGAGCATGGCTCGGACGACGTTGACCTGCTTGCGGTTGAGGATGTTCCGGAGTTGTTCGCGGTACATCCAGGCTCGGGCGGTGCGCTTGCCGGGGGCCTGCGCGATGAGGGCGTTGAGTTGGGCGCGTTGTTCGGCGCCGAGTCGTTCGGGGCTCTTGAGGAGCGCCCAGCGCATGCCCTTGAGTTGCGGGTTGGCGCGCTGCTCGATGCGCCGGGTCTGGTCGAGGGCCTTGGACGCGTGGGCGATGACGTGGAATTTGTCGAAGGTGATTTGGGCGTTGGGGAGATGCTCTGCGACGCCCTTGATGTAGGCGGGGGACATGTCGCTGGAGACGACTTCGACGGCTTCGGGGTCTCCGCCGTGGGCTTCGAGGCTTCGGGCGAATCGGTCGACGGAGTCGGCGGCGCGGCCTTCTCCGACGAAGATGACCCGGCGTTTTCGGGCGTCTGCGACGACGGTGACGTAGTTGTGGCCGCGGGCGCGGGAGGTTTCGTCGATGGCGACGGCGCGGACGTCGGCTTGGTCGTCGGTCTCGGTGGCGAGTTCCACATAGCGGTTGGAGATGGCTTGGGTTTGGTGCTGGGAGAGTCCGGCGAGCCGTGCGACGGCGGCGAAGGTCATGTCCTGGCACATGGCGAGAATCAAGGCTTCGAAGAGGAGGGAGAACCCGGAGAGCTTGCCGGCCCAGGGCGGCGAGACCAGCGCGACCTTGCCGTCGGGGAGGCGCACCCGGGGGACGCGCGCCACCAGTTCGCACTCGAATTGGAAGAAGTTGAGGTGGCGGAAGCGCTTGGTCTTGGTGTCGTGGACCGGATGGAGGCCGTCGTGGTTCTGGTGGGCGAAGCGGGCGCCCCTGCGGAAATCGACGCGGATGCTCAGCTTTCCTTGGTCCTTGTCGAATTCCACGTTCTCGACGAACCAGGGGTCCGGGATGCCGAGGGCTTGGGCGAAAAGCTCGTGTAGCACTGGATGCGCTCCTTTTTTTCAGGGTCGAAAGCGGGAAAAGTGTTCCATTGGTGTGTGGCGACGCTGGCTGGGGACGGTTGCGGCTTCCCGCTTTCGACCCTTTTTCGAGCGTGCCCGCCGGATTCCGTGAGTCAAGGGTTCGCTACGCCGTGCAAGCCCGCCCTTGACACCCGGAATCCCGGCGGTCTCCATTCTACCCACTCAAATCTCAATTGAGGCAAAAATTTCAATTACGAGATAGGTTCAAGAACATTCACTACTGTTGGAGTTTTGTTGAACGCCGACGCGAAGTGCAGAGGCGTCCATTTTCTTCCAACTGCGAGATCCACATTTGCGCCCGATTCAAGCAATGCAATCACGACTGATAACGATTGACCATTCAAAGCGGCAACATGAAGAGGGGTCCATTTGTATTCATTTCTTTCGTTCGCATCCATTGTTTCAAGCAGCATGATAAGAATTTTGAGGCTCTTTCAAATACCGAGTGGGTACGCGACATGAGGGTTGAGCTTGGAGAAGTCCAGTTTTCCGGCGATGAGGAAGAACACGGTGCGGATGGTCTGGAAGGTTCCGTAGCCTCTGGCTTTCCGCTTGGCCGCCTGAAACAGGCCGTTGAGCGCCTCGATGAAGCCGTTGGTCTGGCGGGTTCGGGCCCACGCGACGATGCCCTCGAGATGTTTGCGGATCATCCGCGCGACGGCTTTCATGGGTTCGACCTTGGAGCGGTTCACGTTGGCGCACCACTGCCGGAGCATGGCTCTGACGACGTTGACCTGCTTGCGGTTGAGGATGTTCCGGAGTTGCTCGCGGTACATCCAGGCTCGGGCGGTGCGCTTTCCGGGGGCCTGCGCGATGAGAGCGTTGAGTTGGGCGCGCTGTTCGGGGCCGAGTCGTTCGGGATTTTTGAGGAGCGCCCAGCGCATGCCCTTGAGTTGGGGGTTGGCGCGCTGCTCGATGCGCCGGGTCTGGTCGAGGGCCTTGGATGCGTGAGCGATGACGTGGAATTTGTCGAAGGTGATCTGGGCGTTGGGGAGATGCTCTGCGACGCCCTTCATGTAGGCGGGGGACATGTCGATGGAGGCGACTTCGACGGCTTCGGGGTCTCCGCCGTGGGCTTCGAGGCTTCGGGCGAATCGGTCGACGGAGTCGGCGGCGCGGCCTTCTCCGACGAAGATGACCCGGCGTTTTCGGGCGTCTGCGACGACGGTGACGTAGTTGTGGCCGCGCGCGCGGGAGGTTTCGTCGATGGCGACGGCGCGGACGTCGGCTTGGTCGTCGGTTTCGGTGGCGAGTTCCACATAGCGGTTGGAGATGGCCTGGGTTTGGTGCTGGGAGAGTCCGGCGAGCCGTGCGACGGCGGCGAAGGTCATGTCCTGGCACATGGCGAGAATCAAGGCTTCGAAGAGGAGGGAGAACCCGGAGAGCTTGCCGGCCCAGGGCGGCGAGACCAGCGCGACCTTGCCGTTGGGGAGGCGCACCCGGGGGACGCGCGCCACCAGTTCGCACTCGAATTGGAAGAAGTTGAGGTGGCGGAAGCGCTTGGTCTTGGTGTCGTGGACCGGATGGAGGCCGTCGTGGTTCTGGTGGGCGAAGCGGGCGCCCCTGCGGAAATCGACGCGGATGCTCAGCTTTCCTTGGTCCTTGTCGAATTCCACGTTCTCGACGAACCAGGGGTCCGGGATGCCGAGGGCTTGGGCGAAAAGCTCGTGTAGCACTGGATGCGCTCCTTTTTTTCAGGGTCGAAAGCGGGAAAAGTGTTCCATTGGTGTGTGGCGACGCTGGCTGGGGACGGTTGCGGCTTCCCGCTTTCGACCCTTTTTCGAGCGTGCCCGCCGGATTCCGTGAGTCAAGGGTTCGCTACGCCGTGCAAGCCCGCCCTTGACACCCGGAATCCCGGCGGTCTCCATTCTACCCACTCAAATCTCAATTGAGGCAATTTTGACGTCACCCCGTCGGACGGCTTGGTGCAGCAAGATCGTCTTGTTTGCGCCCACTCGTAGCAATGAGTCTATGACTTTTGTGTCACCGGTCTTGGCTGCGTCACGCAGAAGGCTTCCTCTTTCAATTTCTGATTCAAGCAATGTCCTCGTGGCGCTTATGTCTCCTGCTCTTGCTACTTCGCGTAAAACTTCTCCTCCATATACATCTGCGGCGAAAAGTGTTTTGACAACCTTTATGTCGCCTTTTTGAGCCGCTTCACGTAATATGCTTTTTCCGCTCACTCCTGCGCTGAGTAGCCTTTTCATAATTTTGATCTTGTTGTCCTTTGCTGCATCGCGCAAAAGGCTTTTCCCGTCCGCTCCTGTATCGATCAACATTTGCATAACCAATTCTTTTTCCTGAGGCTGATGTTGTATCGCGTAGTACAGGGGGGTGTGTCCGTTATTGTTTTTTGCGTTAACATCCGCTTTTGCCAGAATCAACTCCTTTGCGATCGCAAAGTGATTCCGTATTGCCGCCAAGTGGAGGGGCGTATCGCCGGACTGGTTTTTGATGTTTACCTTTGCGCCGGCTTGGATCAGCGCCCTCACGGATACCGAATTGTCATATGCGACCGCATTGTGCAGATCAAGTTCCCAGCGGTTTTTCATGGTCGGACAAGAGTTGGGTGAAGTGACTGCCGCGGCGTCATGCTGCGCTTCTCACTGCTGGAGGGCGCCGGTGACGCCGGCGGCGGCGAGGGCGCGGTTCAGGTCGGCGAGGCCGGGGCCGAGGCGGTCCGCCAGCCGGTCGAGGACTTCGCCGGCTTCGCGCTCCAGGTCGGCGAGGCGTTCTGCGGAACCGGCGGTGGGCCTGCCGTAGTTCTGGACGATGTGGCCGTAGAGGTAGGCGACCTGGTTGTCGAGCTTCGGCGGGAAGTTGATGGGGTCCTGACTGGCCTCGTTCCGCGTCTGAATCAGGGTCTCCTCGATCTCGCGAAGGGCGTCCAGCAGCGCGTCGGCCCGCTCCCGAACCAGATCGACATCACTTTCTTCTGTTTCCGGGAGGCGGGCGAGCGCGGCGTCGACCTGCTCCCGGACATTGCGAATGGCTCCGATCCGCTCGTGAATCCGCTCCAGCAGCGCCTGCGCGGCGCGCGCCAGGTCGTGCTGCGCCCGCAGATCCGCATCCGTCCACGGGGAGCGGGGGTCGGGGAGGACATCGAGGGCGATTTCGGAAGTCGCCTCCTCCGAATCGCCCTCGTCGCCGGTTGCGGCCAGGGTCGCGGCGTAGCGGCCCGGCAGCACGAAGGCGCCGCCGGTGTAGGAAATGGACATGAACGTGCGCGGCTGGAGTTCGGGGCGGCGGTATTTCAGGTCCCAGACGATGCGGTGGAGTCCCTTTCCGGTTTTCAGGACCGCGTCCGGGTCGGGCGGATCGCCGCTCCCGCTCCCGGAATCCGCAGATTCCTCCTCGTCCCGCTCGCGCGTCAGGCGTCGCACGACTTCGCCCGAAGCGGCGTCCCGCAGGGTGAGGGTGAGCGTCGCGCCCTCCGGGAGCGCCTCCGGCAGGAAGTAGTGGAGGAGCGCCCCCGCCGGGCGGTTCTCCGGGGCGCCCGGTTCGCGGAAGCCGCGGGCGCCGCCGGTGGCGAGCCGCACCGCCGCGCCGGCTGGCAGCAGCAGCGGTTCGGTCCAGTCCCGGTCGAGCAGGCCGCGCAGCGGAGTCAGGTCGTCCAGAACCTGGAAGGAACGCCCCTGGGTCGCGACCAGCAACTCGTCGCCGGCGATCTGCAGGTCGGTGATCGGGGTCGCCGGGATGCCCCCGAAGGGGACGAACCGCCGGCCGTCGTCGAAGCTGGCGAACAGGCCGAACTCGGTTCCGGCGAAGAGCAGGTTCGGGTCCAGCGGGTCGGCGCGGACGACCCGAACCGGATGGCCGTCAGGGACGCCGTCGTTGAGCCGCGTCCAGGCGGCGCCGAAGTCGCGGGTGCGGAAGATGTACGGCTGGAAGTCGTTCTCCCGGTATCGATGCGCTGCGAGAATCGCGCCGCCGTCCTCGCGCGTCGAGGCGTCCACGCTGTTCACGGTGGCGCCCGCCGGCATGTCCGGAGGGGTGACCTCGGTCCACGAGCCGCCCGCGTCCCGGGTCAGGTGGACGCGCCCGTCGTCGCTCCCCGCCCAGAACGTTCCGGGAAGCCGGGGCGATTCGGCGAGCGCGAACACCGTCCCGTACACCTCCACCCCGGTGTGGTCGTGCTGCACCGGCCGGCCCGGCAGAAGCTGCCGCTCGATGTCGTTCGCGGTCAGATCGGGGGAGATCGTCTCCCAGGTGAGGCCGCCGTCGGTGGTCCGGTGGACGAACTGGGAGGCGTGGAGGACGACGTCCGGATCGTGCCGCGAGACCAGGATGGGAGCGTTCCACTGGAAGCGGTAGCGGAGGTCCCGGGGCGCCACCCCGTCGGCGAGCTGCGGGTAGATGATGACGTTGCGGGCGCCCGCCTCCCGCCGGTCCTGCCGGTCGATCTGGCCGATGTAGTTGCCGGCGTAGGTGAGATCGGGATTTCCCGGCGTCACCGCGATGTGCCCGCTCTCGCCCCCGGCCACGTCGCGCCAGTGTCCCTCGGCGGAGAGGCCGCCGTCGGTCCAGGCGGGGACGCTGATGGTCGAGTTGTCCTGCTGCGCTCCGTAGAGCCGCCGGGGGAATTCGTCGTCCACGGTCAGCCGGTAGAACTCGGCGGTCGGCTGGTTGTGGATCGAGGACCAGGTCTCCCCGCCGTCCAGGGTGACCGTCGCCCCGCCGTCGTTCCCCTCCACCATGATCCGCGAGTCGCCGGGGCGGATCCACAGGTCGTGGTGGTCGCCGTGCGGTAGCCGCATGGTCGAAAACGAAGCCCCGGCGTCCACCGATTTCAGGAACGGCGCGTTCAGCACGTACACCGTGTCCGCGTCGTTCGGGTCGGCGACCACGTGGCTGTAGTACCAGCCGCGGGCGCGGAGGCGCCGGTCGCCGTTGACCCGGGTCCACGAATCCCCGCCGTCCTCGCTGCGGTAGAGGCCGCCCCGCTCCCCGGCGGCGGTCACCAGCGCGTAGACCCGCGAGGGCTGCGACGCGGCGATGGAGACGCCGGTGCGGCCGATGGGATGCTCCTCCGAGGGTTCGGGAAGGCCGCCGCCCAGGCGTTCCCAAGTGTCGCCGCCATCGGTGGAGCGGTAGAGGCCGCCCTCCGGCCCGCCGTCCACCAAGTCCCACGGCTTGCGCTCCGCCTGCCACATCGCGGCGAAGAGGATGCGCGGATTCGCCGGATGCATCGCCAGGTCCACCGCGCCCACCGCGTCGGAGACCTGAAGCACCGGCGTCCAGGTCGCCCCGCCGTCCCCGGTGCGGTAGACGCCCCGCTCGGCGGACCGGCCGAAGATTTGACCGAGGACCGCCACGTAGGCGACATCCGGGTCGTCGGGATGGATCGCGATGCGGCCGATGAGTCCGGCCTCCGGGAGTCCGGCGTGCGTCCAGGTGCGGCCCTCGTCGACGCTCCGGTACACCCCGTTGCCCACCGAAATGTTGCTGCGGGGGCTGGCGGAGCCGGTTCCCACCCAGATCACGTTCGGGTCGGAGGGGGCGACCGCCACCGCCCCGATGGAGCCCACCGCGAAGGCGTCGTCGGTCAGGTTGGTCCACGACGTCCCGGCGTTCCGGGTGCGCCAGACGCCGCCGCCGGTCGAACCCATGTAGAACACGTGGGGCTGCGAGGGAACCCCGGTCACGGCGGTCACCCGCCCGCCCCGGGACGGGCCGACCATCCGGAACCGGAAGCCGTCGAGCGCTTCGGCCGGAACCGGGAAGTCCTCCGGCGGCTTCGCCCGCTCCACCGGCCCCTGGGCGGCGACGGCGACGGCGCCCGACAGCAGCAGGAGGAGAAGCCGGCTCACTCGGCGATCACCGCCTCCGCCTCGATCTCGACCAGGTAGTCCTCGCCCACCAGCTCGGCGAACGTCAGGGTGCACGCCGGGCGGATATCCCGGAACCACTCGCCGTGCGCGCGGGCGACCGCCTTCCAGTCGGCCCCCGGCTTCACATGAATCCGGGTGCGGACCACGTCCCGGAGCGAGCCGCCCAGCGACTCGATGGCGTCCCGCACCTTGCCGAGCGCGAAGCGGGTCTGCTCCGCCGGATCGCCGGGCGCGACCGGAGCGCCGTCCCCGTCGGTGGCGGTGGTGCCCGAAACCAGGATGCGGTCGCCCACCCGGATGGCGCGGGAATAGGCGTACTCGGCCTCCCACGAAACTCCGCTGTCCACCTTCGGGCGCATGGAAAGTCGGATTCTATCCCCGGTCCAGCGGGCGCTCGACCAGCATCGCATCGCCGTAGGAGTGGAACCGGTAGCCCTCCCGCACCGCCTCCCGGTAGGCGGCGAGCACCCGCTCCCGCCCGGCGAGCGCCGCCACCAGCATGAGCAGCGAACTTTCCGGGAGGTGGAAGTTGGTGAGCAGCGCGTCCACCACCCGGAAGCGGTGTCCGGGCAGGATCAGCAGGTCGGCGAACCCCGATTCCGGGAAGGCGTCCGGGTTCTGACCAAGGGTCTCCAGCACCCGCACCGTGGTGGTGCCCACCGCCACCACCCGGTGCGCCGCGGCGACCGCCCGGCGGGTGTCTTCCGGAAGCGTGTACGGCTCCGGTTCCAGCCGGTGGCGCCGGGGGTCTTCGGCGCGGACCGGGGCGAAGGTCCCGTAGCCGACGTGGAGGGTCAGATCGCGGATGGCGACGCCGCGCTCCCGCAGCCGCCGGAAGACCGCCTCCGAGAAGTGCAGGCCGGCGGTCGGGGCCGCCACCGAACCGGCGCGCTTTGCATAGACCGTCTGATAGCGGACGCGGTCCTCCGGCGACGCGCCGTCGGCGCGTCGGATGTACGGGGGGAGCGGGGTCTCGCCGATCCGTTCGGCCAGCCGGAAGACGTCCTCCGCGCCTTCGAGGATGCGGATCCGGCTCCGGGGGCCGTCCCGCGCCTCCACCCGCAGGCGGCAGTCCCCGGCGACCAGCCGGGTCCCGGGAGCGAGCGCCGGGCGGGCCAGCGCATCGAAACAGGGATCCCCGGCGCGCGAACCGACGGGGAGCGCCAGCAGCTCCACCCGCCCGCCGGTGGGGTCCTTCCGCGCCCGCAGTCGCGCCGGGAATACGCGGGTGTCGTTGCGGACCAGCAGGTCGTCGGGGCGCAGCAAGTCGGGAAGGCCGGCGAAGCGGTGATGGGCGACGCTCCCGTCGCCCCGGAGGTGGAGCAGGCGCGAGCCGCTGCGCTCCGGCGTCGGCG
The DNA here is from genome assembly GCA_965202845.1 of Candidatus Marinacidobacterium sp. Taxonomy (GTDB): domain Bacteria; phylum Acidobacteriota; class Vicinamibacteria; order Marinacidobacterales; family Marinacidobacteraceae; genus CBDATA01. Next base: position 2,449,983 of record OZ241856.1, on the reverse strand, counting down.
TCTGGGCGATCCGCTCCGCCGGCAGGTCGAAGGCGAAGTCCGCAGTCCGCACTCCCGTCCTCAGTCCGGCGACGTCCGCCCCACGTGGCGCCGCCCCCTTTCGGTGATGACCCGTCCCTTGGCGGTGCGCTGCACGAACCCCCGGTAGATCAGGTAGGGCTCGCGAACCTCCTCCAGGGTGCGGGTGTCCATCCCCAGGGTGGCGGCCAGGTTGGCGACCCCGGTGGGGCCGCCGCCGAAGGCGTCGCAGAGGCTGGTCAGCACCTGGCGGTCGAAGCGGTCCAGTCCCTCCGCGTCGATCCGGGCGAGCTCCAGCGCCTGCTCCGCGATGTTCCGGTCGATCACCCCGTCGCCCCGGACCTGGGCGAAGTCGCGGATCTGGCGGAGCAGATTGTTGGCGACCCGGGGGGCGCCGCGCGACCGGGCGGCGATCTCCCTGGCCGCCTCCTCGCGCAGCGTGACGCCCAACACGCCGGCGGAGCGCGCCAGCACCTGCTCGATCTCGGCTTGGGCGTAGAACTCGAGCTGGTGGGTGAGGGGGAAGCGATCGCGCAGCGGGCCGGGGAGCAGATCGGGGCGGGTGGTCGCCCCGATCAGGGTGAAGGGCGCCAAGTTGAGCCGCAGCGCCTGGGCGCCCAGCTTCTCGCCCACCATGATGTCCACGTACCGGTCCTCCATCGCCGGATACAGCACCTCGGCGATCGCCGGCCCCAGGCGGTGGATTTCGTCCACGAACAGGATGTCCCGGCGCTGCTGGACGTTCAGGAGCGCGACCATGTCCCCGGTGCGCGGGATGAGCGGCCCCGAGGAGGTGTGCATCCGCGCCTCCAGCTCGTGGGCCAGCACCGCGCCCAGCGAGGTCTTGCCGAGCCCGGGAGGGCCGTGGAGCAGAACGTGGTCCAGGGGTTCGTCGCGCGCCTTCGCGGCCCGGACGCTGATCTCCAGCTGCTCCCGCACCGCACGCTGGCCGGTGTATTCGGCGAAGCTCCGCGGCCGCAGGCTTCGGTGGTACTCCTCGTCCGGACCGGTCGCCGCCATGTTCAATTGTCCCGGCGGCCCGCCGCCGCATCGGGAAGCGCGGTGTATTCGGCGCTCTCGCCGCCCGGCGTCGGCAGGTTCAGGATGCGCATGAGCTCCAGCGCGTTCCCGCGCGGCAGCACCCCGTCCCGCAGGAGAAAGTCAAAACGCATCCTCCCGTCCCGGATTTCCTCGCTGAAGTGCATGTTGCGGATCCGGCCCGGAAGCTCGTCCGCCAGCTGGGCGAGCGAGAGGTCGTGGGTGGTCAGGATGCCGACCGCGTCGTTGCGGTCCAGCTCTCCCAGCAGCGCCCGCACCGCGATGCGGCGATCCGTGGAGTTCGTGCCCTCGAGGACTTCGTCCAGCAGGCACAGCACCGGCGCGCCGGCGCCCGCCTCCAGCACCGCGCGGAGCGCGAACAGCTCGGCGAGGAACCGGGACACCCCGTCGCGCAGCGAATCCTGCGAGGAAATCGAGGGCCCCAGCGCCAGTCGGCCGAGATGGAAACGCGATGCGGTCACCGGCGCCCCCAGCCGCGCCAGCACGAAGTTGGCGCCCAGGGAACGCAACAGGGTGCTCTTTCCCGACATGTTCGATCCGGTGACGATCAGGAAATCGGCGTCCCCCCTCCCCAGGGTGATCGAGTTGCGGGCCAGCTGGTCGCTCGGGATCAGCGGATGCCCCATCGCGACCGCCTCCAGCCCCGGCTTCTCGTCGAATTCGGCGTAGACGTCCCCCGGACGCTCGTCGGCGTATTGCCCCAGCGCGAGCAGCGCGTCGAACTCCCCGGCGGCGGCCGTCCAGCGCGCCAGGTCCGCCTCGTGCCGGTGGCGCCAGCGTCCCATCCGCCAGGCGGCGTGGGAGGCCCAGAACAGGAGGAGCGCGAACGGGGTGAAGACCAGATTCCGTCGCAGATGGAACAGCGAGCGGATGCGCTCCAGGCGGCGGAGCGGCGCTTCGGCGTCTTCGACTTCCTCCCGGAGCCGCTTCACCGCTTCCGACTGGAAGTCGGCGTTCCGGAGGATGCCGATCATCTCCCGGAGGCCGGCGATTTCGGCGACCAGGCGGCCCGCCACCGCATCGGCCTCCCGCACCAGCGGGCGGTTCAGGACGCCGATCAGCACCGAGAACGTCAGCGAAAAGGCGAGCGGCGCGGGGCCGACCGTCCCGGCCAGCCAGAGCGCGAGGCCCAGGGCGTTGGCGCCGGTCAGCGCGATCACCGGAACCCGGAGCAGCCGCGGCAGATGCCGGGACGACCACGGCGGCTTGCGGGCGGGCGTTTCGGGCGCGTCCGCCTCGTCTTCCCCGTCGACGGCGCCGCCCAGCGCGCCCTCCTCCGCCAACCGCCGCCAGGCGACCGCCTCGCCGTGGTCGTCGGCGTGCGGCGAATTCCGGACCCAGCCGGCCAGCGCGCCGCCGCGCGCCGCCGGCCAGCGGGAGATGCACCCGGTCGCCGCGACCGCCTCGCGCAGGTCCACCCGGGGCGCCAGCTCCCGGATCGCCTCCTGCCGCTCCGCCGATTCCCGATGGGTCGCCGGGCGGAGCATCCAGGACGCGAGCGTCTCGCCTCCGGCGTCGGTGCGGTGGTCGGCGACCCGGTCGAAGAGCTCCCCGCTCCCGAACAGTCCCAGGTGCTCGTCCAGCCGCAAGTCCCGGATCCGGCCGCCCCCGATTCTGTCCAGGCGATCCCGGCGCGCCGCCACCAGCTCCTCTTCCTCGAGGCTCGGCCGGGAACGAACTCCCCTGCGGCGCATCGCTTCCCCCGGCGACCGCGGCCGATCTTCGCCCCCGGAGATGTCGGCCTTCATCCGCAGCATGGACCGGCGATGGAGCTGCGTCAGCCGTTCGACGCGCTGGATCTTCCTCCAGGTCTGCTCGTGGAGCGCCGCCAGCGTGATGAACACGATCACCGGAACCAGGAGCCAGAGCGCCGAAAGCGCGCCCTCGAGCAACCGCGCCGCCGCCAGCACCCCTAGGGCCGCGACCACCAGCCGGAACCGGGAGATCCACTGGGCCCGGTTCAGCAGCGCCTCCACTTCGTCCAGCCGATCGCTGGTGCGGTCGAGAACGGTTTCGAGGGAGATCACGATTTCAGCTGCGCCCGGTGAGTTTGCCGAGCCCGACCCGCAGCCGGGAGGCGGTGTCCGCATCCGGCATCTGGACCATCAGCTCGTCGGCGAGCGTCTCGATCCGGCGGCGGTCGGTGAACTGGAGATGCTGGAACGCCGCCACCAGCCGCAGCCGCTCCGGATCGGCCGGCGCGGCGGTTTCGGCGGCGGCTTCGGGATCCGGCAACGCATCGGCCAGTTCGGTGATGAGCCGGCGCGCCAGCCGCTCCCCGACCCCCGGCGCGACGCACAGCGCCTTCACGTCGCGCGAGCGGATCGCCTCCCGCAGGCGGGGCGCCGGAAGCGACAGCAGCTTCAGCGCGACGCCGGGGCCGACGCCGCTGACCGCGCGGATGCGATCGAAGAGATCCGCCTCCTCCGGCGATCCGAAGCCGTACAACCGAAGCGCGTCGTCCCGCTGCATCAGCATCCGGGTGCGGAGCGTCACCGCCGCGCCCGGCGGGGGGAGCGAGGCGGCGGTCGCGGTGGAGACCCGCAAGGCGAATCCGACCCCGCCGGTTTCGAGCAGGACCTGGCCTTCCCCGACGGAGCGAAGCGTTCCGGCGAGACTTTCGATCACGGGCTTTGAGTCGCGGCGCGATCCAGCCGGTTCCGGGCGCGCCGGGCGTCCAGGTGGCAGATGGCCACCGCCAGCGCGTCGGCGGCGTCCCAGGGCGACGGAATCTCGGCGAGCCCCAGCCGCCGCGCCACCATCGCCGCCAGCGGCGCCTTGCCGGCGCCGCCGTAGCCGGTGAGCGCCTGCTTCACCGTCCGGGCCGGATACTCGGCGCACGGGCGGTCCCCCACCGCGGCCAGCACCGCGCCCCGGGCCTGCCCCAGCACCAGCGCCGAACGGGCGTTTCGCGCCGCGAACACCGCCTCCACCGCCACTTCGTCCGGGTCGAAGCGGTCGAGCGCTTGCAGGGTTCCCTGGTACAGAAGGCGCATCCGCGCCGAAAGCGACGGCTCGGCGGGGAGCTTCAGGGCGCCGTACCCCAGGGAGTCCAGCGCGCCGTCCCGGTCGGCGACCGCGCCCCAGCCGGCGACCCGGGACCCCGGATCCAGCCCCAGCACCAGATGACCCCGACGGGAAGAGGCCGTCACCCGGCGGCGCCGCCGACGGGCGTCACGAGGCGGCCTCCAGCCCGTCCTCGTCCAGCTCGAAGTTGGCCCAGACCTGGGTCACGTCCTCCTGATCCTCGAGCGCCTCCATCAGCTGGAGGACGCGCCGGGCGTCCGCCCCCGCCACCCGCACGTGCTGGTTCGGAATGAAGGCCACCTCCGCGCTTTCGCAGGCGATGCCCCGCTTCTCCAGCGCCGCGCGCACCGGCTCGAAGGCTTCGGGGGATGTCCGCACGTCCCAGTGTTCGTCGTCGTCCAGGACGTCCTCGCCGCCGTGGGCGAGCACCAACTCGATCAGATCCTCCTCGCGCACCTGATCCTTGGCCACCAGGCACTGGCCGGCCTTCTCGAACATCCAGCCGACCGAACCCGCCTCCCCCAGATTCCCGCCGTACTTGGAGAACAGATGCCGGACGTCGCTCACCGTGCGGTTGCGGTTGTCGGTCGCCGCCTCCACGAACACCGCGACCCCGGCCGGCCCGTACCCCTCGTAGCTGGCGTCCTCGAGCCGGAACCCCTCCAGCTCGCCGGTTCCCTTCTTGATCGCCCGGGCGATGTTGTCGCGCGGAACGTTGCCGGCCTTCGCCTTGTCCACCGCGAGGCGCAACCGGGGGTTGAACTGCGGATCGCCGCCGTGGAGCCGGGCGGCCATCGTGACCTCCTTCAACAGACGGGTGAACGCCTTGCCGCGCTTGGCGTCCACGATGGCCTTCTTGTGGCGGATCGAATGCCACTTGCTGTGTCCGGACACGGGGCGGGAAATGCTAGCAGGACGGACGGGGGGGGTCAGTCGTCGAAGACGAACACCGGTTCCGCGTAGTGGCGCACCCGGCCCGCCTGGAAACGCTCCGCCACCATGTCGCCGAGCCGCCGCCGCTTCTGCTCGAGCGGCAGGTCGGCGGTCAGGAAGGACAGCGGCAGGTGAAAGCCGAGCACCCGGCAGGGCGCGAGCAGCCGGGTGACGCCGGAGGGCAGCAATCTCCCCGCTTCCGCCAGCGCGCGCGCCTCGTCGAGTCGGAACGCCGGATAGCTCAGGATGCCGCCGAGATCGGGGTGCGCCAGCCGGGCCTGCTCGAGGTCGGGGGCGGGCAGCCGGCCGAGCCGGGCGCGCGGATGGGTGTGGCGGCCGGCGATCGCCCGCAGCGCGTCCGCCCGTTCGAAGAGCGAGGGGCCGCCGACGCAGGCGTACCGGGTCTCGTCCGGGAGGGTCAGGCGGCACGCCAGCGTCGCGCCCGGCGGGGGGTCTCCCCGATATGTCTCCACTCCGGGCGGCGGCGTTTCGATCAGCGCCCGGGCGTCCCCGGGGCGGATGACGTGATGCCAGGTCGCGAAGCCGAGCCGCGGGTCCGCCGCGTCCCCGGTCTGGACCAGCGCGTGCGGAACTCCCAGCCGGGAAAGCGCCTCCACCCGGTTGGCGCCGTCCAGCAGCAGCTGGCGGCCGCCGGGAAGCGCGACGGTGAGCGGCGGGTTGCGGAGAACCCGGTCGCCGCTCAGGCGCTCGAGGAGCGCCGCCACCCGCATCAGGTCGGTCTCCTCGTGCCGGAGGATGTCCTCGACCGGCAGCACCTCGAGACGCGGGACGGCGGGGGACGGTCTTTTTTCCACGCTGGTACGCTATCCGGTTCCATCATGCGCTCCTGGCTTCCGCCGCTCATCCTGCTGGCGCTCGCCGACTGCGGCCCGGGCGGGGAGGACGCGGTCCGCATCGGGGCGGCGCTCCCCCTGAGCGGCCGTCACGCGAACGCCGGGGCGTTCCTCCGAAACGGCTACCAGCTCGCGGTGGACGAGGCGAACGCGGCCGGCGGCGTCGTGATCGACGGCGAGCCGCGCCCGGTGCGCCTCCTCCTCTACGACGACAAGAGCGACGCCTCGATCTCGCCCAGCCTGCTGGAGCGGCTCATCGCGGTGGACGGCGCGGCGGCGCTGCTGTCGAGCTACAGCACCCCGCTGGTCCAGTCCCAGGTCATCGTCCCGATGCGCCGCGGAGTTCCCTTCGTGAACGCCGGGGGCGCCTCCCGGTCCATCTTCCGCGAGAGCAACGAATGGGTGTTCGGGGCGCTCAGCCCGGTGGAGTCGCTGGCCGCCACCACCCTCGAATGGCTGGGATGGGAGCAGGACCAGGGACGGCTCCCCCGACCGCTGCGGGTCGCGCTGATCTGGCAGAACACCGACCACGGACGCGAATACCGGGACGGCGTCCACGCCCACCTGGAGGCGCACCCCGACCGTTTCGAGCTGGCCCTCGACGAATCGTTCGAGCACCTCTCCAGCGACCACACCTCGCTGATCGTCAAGGTGCGTTCGGTGGAGGCGGACGTCTTCCTCTCCGACGCGCACGAACCCGACTTCCTGCTCCAGCACCGCGCCTATGTGGAGCAGGGGCTGGGGCACGTCGCGGTGAGCTACGGGGCGCGGGGGCCGGAACGCTCGGTGCGGGAGGGTCTCGGCGATGCGGTGAGCCATCTGGTTTCGGCCCAGTGGTGGACCCGGCAGCTTCCCTACCCGCGCTCCCGGGACTTCGTCCAGAAGTACGAAGAGCGGTTCGGCGGGCCGATCACCGAGTACTACCCGGCGGTGGCCTACGAGGCGGCGCGGGCGCTGATCCATGCGATCGGCCGGGCCGGCTCCACCGACCCGGCCGCCATCCGCGATGCGCTCCAGTCCATCGATCTGGACGACTCGCTGCTCCCCGGAGGCCGCCTCCACTTCCCCGCCGACTCCCGATACCAGATCCGCAACCGCTGCGTGATCGTGCAGAACCTTCCGGAGGGAGGGGTGCAGATCGTGTACCCGCCCGATGCGGCGGAAGGACCTGCCCACCTGACCAACTGAAGTCATTTTGGCCGGTGGGCGACCGTAGCCGGCATGGCTGATCTGGCCTCGATCCTCGCTTCGGGGATCCTGGTCGGCGCGGTCTACGCCTACATGGCCTACGGCCTGGGGCTGATCTACGGAGTCCTCCGGGTCATCAACCTCGCGCACGGCGCCTTCCTGACCCTGGGCGTCTACGTGACCTGGTGGCTCCACGCGACCTTCGGGCTGGACCCGCTGCTCTCCTTGCTGGTCACCGTCCCGGTCGGCTTCCTGCTGGGCGCCGGCCTCGAGCGCGGGCTGGTGTTCCGGCTGCGCGACAGCCCGCCGGTCGCCACCCTGCTCCTGCTCTTCGGGGTCTGGCTGGTGGCGCGGAACGCCCTCTACCTGGTGTTCGGCGGGGCGGACCGCTCGCTTCTGACCTCCTGGTCCATGGAGGCGATCCGCCTGGGCCCCCTGACCCTCAGCCTCCCGCGGCTGGTGGTCGCCGGGTTCGCCCTGCTCGGATTCCTGGCGCTGGCGCTGCTGATGAAGCGCACCTGGGCGGGTCTCGCGCTCCGGGCGGCGGCGCAGGACCGGGAAGCGGCGGCGCTTTCCGGCATTCCGGTGAACCGGGTCTGGGCGATCGCGTTCGGCATCGGATCGGCGCTCGCCATGTCCGCCGGCAGCCTGATGGCGCTCTTCTACTCGGTCACCCCGGAGTTCGGCGCCCGCTTCCTGCTGAAGAGCTTCTGCGTGGTGGTGCTGGGGGGACTCACCAACATCGGCGGCATCCTGATCGCCGGGATCGGCCTCGGAATCGCCGAGGACCTCACCGCGTTCTATCTGCATTCCGGCTACCGGGACGTCGTCAGCTTCCTGATGCTGACCGCCGCGCTGGTGCTGCGCCGGGTGGATTCCGATGTCTGAGATCGCCGCGCGGCGGGCGGCGGCCCGGCGGCGGCGCCGGGTGCGCGGGCTGCTGCTGGCGGCGGTTGTCCTGGCCGCGCTCGCCCCGCTGCTGGCCATGAACCCCTACGCGATGCGGCTCGCGCACCTCGCGTTCCTGAACGTCCTCCTCGCCAGCGCCTGGAACATGATCGGCGGCTTCGCCGGGCAGACCTCGTTCGGCAACGCCTCGCTCTTCGGGGTCGGCGCCTACGCGAGCGCCATGCTCTGGATCGGCGGAACCCATCCGCTTTTGACCCTCCCGGTCGCCGCCGGGCTGGCCGCGCTCTTCGGAGTCCTCTGGGGCTGGCCCTGCCTGCGCCTGCGCGGCCCCTACTTCGCGATCGCCACCATCGGGGTCTCGGAGGCGACCCGGGTGCTGGTGAACAACGTGGACGCCGCCGGCGGCGCCTCCGGCCTCACCCTGCCGATCGACGAGGCGTTCGGCCCCTGGGCGCTCTACGCGCTGGGGGCGGCCCTCGCCCTTTTCGCGGCGCTGGCGAGCCACGTGATGCTGTATTCGCGTCTGGGACTCGGACTGCGCGCCCTTCGGGAGGATGCGCGGGCGGCGGCGGCGACCGGCGTCCCGGTGGCGCGCCAGCAGGTGAAGGCGTTCGCGATCGCCTCCGCCCTCACCGGCCTGGGGGGCGCGTACTACGGGTTCATCACCCTGTACATCGTCCCGGAGAAGGTCTTCGGCTTCGACCTGTCGATCAGCCTGGTGCTCATGGCGCTGGTGGGAGGCATCGGCACCGTCGCCGGGCCGGTGCTGGGCGCGCTCATCTTCCTGGTGCTGGAGCAGTTCGTGCTGGCGAGCTTCGCCGACATCCACCTGGCCGCCTTCGGCGTCCTCCTGATCCTGATGATCCTCTTCGAACCCCGCGGGCTGGTTCCCCGGCTGGAGCGCCTGTGGCAGTCGAGAAAGGCCGGATGAGCGCGATCCTCGAGACCCGGGGGCTGACCCGCCGGTTCGGCGGGCTGACCGCGCTCCGGGGGGTGGACCTGACCCTGGCCCCGGGCGAAATCCTGGGGCTGATCGGTCCGAACGGCGCGGGCAAGACCACCCTGTTCCACCTGTTGAGCGGGATGCTGCGCCCCGACGCCGGCGTCATCCGCCTCGAAGGCCGCCGGATCGACGGGGCGCCCCCCCACCGGATCCGCCGCCTGGGGGTGGCCCGCACCTTCCAGGTCCCCCGTCCCTTCCTGAACATGACGGTCTTCGAGAACGCCCTGGTCGGCGCCCACTATGGCGGCGCCCGGACGCCGGCGGCGGAAGCGGAGGCCGCGCTCGAACGAACCGGGCTGGCCGACCGCCGGGACGTTCCGGCGGCCGAGCTGAACCTGTCGGCGCGCCGTCGCCTCGAGCTGGCGCGGGCGCTCGCGGCCCGCCCCCGGGTGCTGCTGGTGGACGAGGTCGCCGCCGGGCTGAATCCGGTGGAGGCCCGGGAGACGGTGGCGTTGCTCCGGGAGATCCACGCGACCGGAATCGCCATGATCTACGTGGAGCACATGATCGAGGCGGTGCTGGAGCTCTCCGACCGCATCCAGGTTCTGGAGCACGGCGAGACGATCGCGGTGGGGCCGCCCCCGGAAGTGACGAACGACCCGCGGGTGATCGCCGCCTATCTGGGTCGGCAAGAACCATGAGCCTCCTCGAAATCCGGGACCTGCAGGTGGACCGGGGGGGCGTCCGGGCGCTTCGCGGCGTCTCGCTGCGGGTCGAAGCCGAGGAGATCGTCGCGCTGCTGGGGGCGAACGGCGCCGGCAAGACCACCACCCTGCGCGCGGTGAGCGGTCTTTCGCCCGCCCGCTCCGGCTCGGTGCGCCTTGGCGGCGAGCTTCTGACCGGAGAGTCGGCGGCGGCCATCGTCGACCGGCGCATCGCCCACGTCCCGGAGGGAAGCCGCATCTGGCCCGACATGACGGTGCTGGAGAACCTGCGGCTCGGCGCCTGGTCGCTCGGAACGCGGCGCCGCCCGGAAATCATCGGGGAGCGGCTCGACCGGGTGTTCCGCCTGCTGCCCCGCCTGAAGGAGCGAACCGGGCAGCGCGCCGGCACCCTCTCCGGCGGCGAACGCCAGATGGCCGCCATCGGGCGGGCGCTGATGGCGGCGCCTCGGCTGCTGCTCATGGACGAACCCTCGCTGGGGCTGGCGCCCCGGGTGGTGGACGCCGTGTTCGAGACGATCGCCGCGATCCGCCAGGAGGGGGTCGCGGTGCTGCTGGTGGAGCAGAACCTGAACCGGGCGCTCCAGCTGGCGGGCCGGGGCTATGTGCTGGAGAACGGCCGGATCACCCGGGAGGGGGCGGCGAGCGAGCTTCTGGAGGACGCCGAAGTCCGGCGGGCGTACCTCGGCAAGTGGGCCGCCGTCGCCCGCCCGCCCGGCTGACCTATTCGGACAGCCAGCCGGTGAGCGCGACGAACTCGCCGTCTTCGATCCGCTTGAGCGTCACCGCGTCCATCCCGCGGTGGTTTTGGTCGCTGAAGGAAATCGGATGCCCGATGAAGCCGGTCCAGTCATCCAGCGTCTCGAGCGCCTGGATCAGGCCGATCCGGGTCAGGTCGGAGCCGGCGCGCTCCAGTCCCTCGTGCGCCAGCTGCGCCCAGGCGAGGCCCAGGAGCGCGTAGTCGCCGAAGGCGAGGGTGGGGGCGTGCAGCCGGACGATCTCCCGCGCCGTCTCCAGCGAAGGGTCGGTCGCCTGGAGGTCGGGGGTGGCGGAGGCCACCACCGCGCCCTCCAGCGCGCCCTCGGCCAGCGACACCGCCCGCGGATCGGCCATCGCCAGACCGCCGAGCACCAGCGGATTCCAGTCCTCGTCGTCGGCGATCGCCCGGGCCACCATCGCGCCGAATTCGGCGATCCCCCAGACGACGACCGCGTCGGCCCGCTGGTCCTTGAAGAAGGCCAGGGCGTCCTCGAGTCCGCTGCCGTCGATCGCGACCCGCTGCGATCCCACGTTTTCGGGCGCCTCCTCCGGGCGTCCCCACGCGCCGCCCTCGGACCGCTGCACCTGCCACAGTACGCCCACTCCCGAGGCCGGTTCCGGGAGCCAGCCTTCGCTGGCCGGGTCGCCGGTGCGCGGGCGCCGCGGGCGGCCGTTGACGCGCGCGTAGCGCACCTCCATGCCCTCCGGCAGCGCGTCCCGGAGCTCCCGATAGAACGCCCGGACGCCCAGGCGGTATCCCTCCTGCCCGACCGACCCGAACTGGGTGGCCTCCACGATGGAGCCGATCCGGCGCGCGCCCAGTTCGGCGAGCGCGTGCTTGGTGACGACCCGCCCGGCGGTCACCGACGACGGGAACATCGAGAAGGTGTAGGCGTTGATCGGTTCGGTCCAGACCGGCGAGCTCGACCCCGGATTGATCCACGGCGCCAGCCGGTTCCAGACGTCGTCCTTGACCGCGAGCGCGCTGTCCGAACCCATGCCGCCGATCAGGGCGAACACCCGGTCCTCGCGGAACAGCTCGGTCACCAGCGCCGGCGTCTGTTCGGGGTCGGCCTGGTCGTCCTTGACGATCAGCCGGATGTTCCGCCCGTGCACGCCGCCCTGGGCGTTCACCCAGTCAAAGTAGCCGCGCATGGCGATCGCCACGTCGTTGAGCGCGGTGTACGGCCCGGTCTCGGGAGCGAACGTCCCGAGCAGAATCTCGTCGCTCGAGACGCCTTCGCTCCCCGGCCCCCCGCAGGAAGCGAGCGCGAGGGCGCCGGCGAGCGCGACTACGGGCAAACGCGAAATCGTGGTGGGATGAAACAAGATGAGCCTCCGGCGACGGGGCGCAAATGTACCACGGCCCCCCGTCGCGAAGACAGGAGCGGCGCGGGAAGCGAATCTACGCGCTGGTCGCTTCGGCGGCGGCCTTCGCCGCCTTCCGCTTCGCCCAGGCCGCCTTGATCGCCGCGCTCCGCTTCGGGTTCACGGTTTTCGTTTCGGTCTTCTTCGCAGCCGAAACCTTCTTCCGGGCGACAGCTTTCTTTCGGGTGGCCTTCTTATTCCGCCGCGCCGGCGCCGGAGACGCCGCCACCGCGGCTTCGCCATCGACGAACGAAATCTCGATGACCAAGCGGCCGAGACTCCGCCCTTCGGTCGGAACCGCCACGCGACGCACCGCCTTCTTCCGGGCGGCCTTCTTGCGAGCTTTCTTTTTCACGGGAACTGTTTCCTTTGGGATGAAAAGCGGGATCGCTCCCGCACGCAGGGAAATCGTACGGAACAAACCGCACGCTTAAAAAACAACTTTATCACAACAGCGCGACAAAAAGTCAAACGTTTCCGCGCCTGCTATCGTTCCCTTCCGATTGAAACCCGACAAGACCGCCGTCCTCGCCGGATACCTGAAGCTGGAACACACACTCTTCTCGCTTCCCCTGATCTACGCCGGCGCCCTTCTTTCGGAAGTTCCGCTCACGCTGCGGACCGGTCTACTCATCCTGGCGGCCGCCACCGGCGCCCGTTCCGCCGCGCTCGGACTGAACCGGATTCTGGATCGCCATCTCGACGCGGCGAACCCGCGCACCGCCTCCCGGGCGCTGCCCTCCGGCGCGATGTCGCTGACCGAGGCCGGCTGGCTGCTAGCGGCTTCCATTCTGGTCTATGGAGGCGCCGCCTGGGCGCTTTCCCCGCAATGTCTCCTGCTGGCGCCGATTCCGCTTGCGGTGTTCACCATCTATCCGCTGCTCAAGCGGCATACCCGCTGGGCGCACCTGGGAGTCGGGGTGGGCCTGGCGCTCGGACCGTTGGGCGCCTTCTACGCCACAACCCTTTCGTGGGAAGGCGTCCTGCCGGTTCTGTTGCTCGCCCTCTTCACGATATTCTGGGCTTCCGGGTTCGACATCCTCTATGCGACCCTGGATGAAACGTCCGACCGCAAGCAGGGCGTCCATTCGCTTCCGGCCTCCCTGGGATCTCCGGCCGCGCTTCGCATCGCCGCCCTCTTCCATCTGGTCGCCTTCCTGTTCCTTCTCCTCCTCCACGTTCAGGCTCCGGGCGGGCGGGCCGCGCTCCTGCTGCTTCTGCTGGCCGGTCTCCTGTTCCTCCTGCAACACCGTTTCCGCGACCGCGTCACGTTCGCCTTCTTCCATGTGAACGCCGCGCTCGGATTCGTGGTGTTCCTGGGCGTGGCCTTTTCCACCGTCTGGTGATCCCGATGCGCATCGTAGTGGGAATCTCCGGTTCTTCGGGGTCGATCTACGGACTCCGCTTCCTCGAACGCTGTCCCGGCGAACGGCATCTCATCGTCTCCCGCTGGGGCGAGGAAGTGCTCCGGCTGGAGTGCGGCGTCGGCAGGGACGAGCTGGAGGCGCGCGCCGCCCGCGTCCACCGGGACACCGACCTGGCGGCGCCGTGGTCTTCCGGCTCGAACCGCTACGACGCGCTGGTGCTGATCCCGTGCAGTCTCTCCACCCTGGGAAAGGTGGCGGCGGGAATCGCGGACACCCTGATCACCCGCGCCGCGCAAGTCGCGCTGAAGGAACGGATGAAACTGGTTCTCTGCGTTCGGGAAACCCCCTGGTCCACGATCACCTTGCGGAATGCGCTCACCGTGTCCGAAGCCGGCGGGATCGTCATGCCGGTGGCGCCCCCGTGGTATCGCCAGCCGGAATCCATGGAGCAGGTGGTGGACGGGTTCGTGGACAAGGTGCTGGGCGTGATCGGGCTTCCCTCTGGCCCCGGCTGGCGGGAGGAGGAGACCGCCCCCCGGAAGAAGGAACGCTAGAATTTCCCGTCCCGTGTCGTCTTTCCGGGGCGTCGCCTTCCGCGACGCCGATCTCGTTCCTATCTGGGAGAAGGTTCTGGCCGGGGAGCGTCTGGGCCGGGAGGACGGCGTCACCCTCCTCGGAACCACCGACCTTCCGGCGCTCGGCAGGATGGCCGACCACGCGGCGCGCGCCAGGAACGGCGACCGGGTGCAGTTCGTGGTCAACCGCCAGATCAATCCCACCAACCTCTGCGTCCTGTCCTGCGTCTTTTGCGACTTCGCCGCCAAGCCCGGCGACGCCCACGCCTACGAGCAGGACATCGACGAAGTGCTCGCGCAGGTGACCCCGGAGCTTTCCGAAGTGCACATCGTGGGCGGGCTGCACCCGAAGTGGAAGTTCGACCGCTATCTCGAAATCGTCAGCGCGATCCGCAGCCAATTCCCGTCGGTGCAGATCAAGGCGTGGACGGCGGTGGAGATCGACTGGTTCGCGCGCCTGGAACGAACCAGCATCGAAGACATCCTCATCCGCCTGAAGGAAGCCGGTCTCGACAGCCTTCCCGGCGGCGGCGCCGAAGTGTTTTCCGACCGGGTGCGCCAGGAGACCTTCCGCACCAAGATCGGCCGCCAGCGCTGGTTCGAGGTGCATCGCGCGGCGCACCGGCTGGGCATCATGTCGAACGCGACGCTCCTGTACGGCCATATCGAGACCTGGGAGGAGCGGGTGGATCACATGCTCCAGCTGCGGGAGGCCCAGGAGCAAAGCGCCGCCGAGCCCGCCGGGTTCGCATCCTTCATCCCGCTCGCCCTGCAGCCGGGAAACACTGGCCTCGCCGAACGCCAGGCTTCGGTGCTGGAGGACCTGCGCACGGTGGCCTGCGCCCGCCTGCTGCTGGACAACTTCCCGCACATCAAGGCGTACTGGGTGATGCTGGGCGAGGATTCGGCGGCGATGGCGCTCAACTTCGGCGCGAGCGACCTGGACGGCACCATCGGCGAGGAGCGGATCGCCCACTTCGCCCAGGCGGAAAGCCCGGTGGGGCTGGCGCGGGAGCGCCTGGTCCGGATGATCCGGGACGCCGGCAAGGTTCCGGTGGAGCGCGACGCGCTCTACAACGTCGTCCGGGTCTGGGAAGCCGCCTGAGGACGTTCACCGAGTGCGCCTGCTGGTCGGCCAGCTCGCCTACCTGAACACGCTGCCGTTCGAGCCGCTCGAAGGAGTCCGCATCTTCCGCGCCGCCCCGTCCGCGATCGGCCAGCTGGCCGCCGCCGGCGAGCTGGACGCCGGGGCGCTCTCGGTGGCGGACCTGCTCCGGAACGAGGACCGGTACAGCCCGCTCCGGGATGCCGGGGAGGGTTTCGGCATCGCCTGCCGGGAGCGCGCCGGGAGCGTGTTCCTGGTCTCCCGCCGCCCGCCCGCCGAGCTGCACGGCGAGACCATCGAGATCAGCGCCGAGACCTCGACCGCGATGCTCCTTCTGCGCCTCTGGCTGGAACGGCGGCTGGGCGTCCGGGAGCTGCGCTACCGCCGCGGCATCGCCCGCAAGCGCGACGCCCTGCTGGTGATCGGCGACGCGGCGCTTCGGGAGCGCGAACGCCCGGACCCGGCGTACCCCTTCCGGGTGGACCTGGCGAGCGCCTGGCGGGAATGGACCGGGTTCCCCTTCGTCTTTGCGGTGTGGAGCGCCCGCCGCTCCCTGCCGCCGACCGCCCGGCTGGCGCTCGCCCGCATGGTGGAGGCGTCCCTCGCCCGCGGGATCGCCCGGATTCCGCAGATCGCCGCCCGGGCCGCCGGTCCGCTGGGCGACGCCCCGACCATCGCCCGCTATCTTTCCGACTTCACCTACCGCCTGGGGCCCGAGGAAGACCGGGGCCTCGCCTGCTTCCGCAACATGATCCACGAACACCGCCTGCTCGCATGAACGAGTCCATTAGAGCCAAAATCGGGGCGGGGGAGCGCCTCGACGAAGCCGAAGCGCAGTGGCTGCTGGACGACGCCGACCTCCTCACGGTGGGCGAACTCGCCAACCGGGAACGGTTCCGGCGGCATCCGGAGTCCGAAGTCACCTTCGTGGTGGACACCAACCCGAATTACACGAACGTCTGCGAGGTGGACTGCACCTTCTGCGCCTTCTACCGCCATCCCGGCCACGAGGAGGCGTACACCCATTCGGCGTCGGAGATGCTGGACCGCATCGGGCAGGCGGTGGAAAAGGGCGCCACCACCGTGCTGCTCCAGGGTGGGGTGAACGAGTCGCTCCCGTTCGACTACTACCTGGACCTGGTGCGCGGCATGAAGGAGCGCTTTCCCGAAGTCACGCCCCATTTCTGGTCGGCGGTGGAAATCGAGGGGATGGCGAAGGTCAGCGGCCTTTCGATCCGCGAGGTGTTGCGCCAGTTGCAGGACGCCGGCCAGGACACCCTGCCGGGAGGCGGGGCGGAGATCCTCGCCGACCGGGTGCGGCGGCGCATCTCGCACAAGAAGGGCGGCGCCGCCGCCTGGCTGGACGTGCACCGGGAGGCGCACGCGCTGGGCTGGCGCAGCACCGCGACCATGATGTACGGCCACGTGGAGACCACCGCCGACATCGTGGAGCACCTCATGCACATCCGAACGCTTCAGGACGAATTCGGCGGCTTCACCGCCTTCGTCCCCTGGAGCTTCAAGCCGGGAAACACCCCGCTGGTGCGCAAGATCCCGCACTACGCCGGCCCGAACGACTACCTCCGCATCCTCGCCGCCTCCCGGCTGATCCTCGACAACTTCGACCACATCCAGGCCTCGTGGTTCAGCGAGGGCAAGAAGGCCGGCCAGGTCGGCCTGCACTGGGGCGCCGACGACTTCGGCGGCACCCTGCTGGAAGAGAACGTCCACGCCTGCACCGGTTTCGTGAACCGGACCAGCTTCGACGAAGTCCGCATCCTGATCCGGGAGGCCGGCTTCACCCCGGTGCAGCGCGACACCCGGTATCGCGTCCTCCGCCGGTTCGACTGAGCAGGGAGCGGTGGACTCCGACCAGGGTCCGAAACGGACGGGCGGCGCGCGCCGTCGCCAGGGACCCGGCCGATGATCGGCGCGGCCTTCGCGGCGCTGGTCGTCATCACCCTCCTTTCCGGGTTCTTCTCCGGTTCGGAGACCGCCCTCACCGCCACCCGCTGGTATCGCCTCCGGGCGATGGGAAAGAGCGAGGCGCGCGCCGAGGCGGTGCGCCGGGTCGCCGAGCGCCCGGAGCGCTTCCTCGCCTCCATCCTGATCGGGAACGTGTTCGTGAACACCCTGGCCGGCGTCCTGATGACCACCGTGCTGGCCATCGGCGCCACCTCGGCCGAGAGCCGGGTGCGGGCCGCCACCGTCGCCACCGTCGTCACCACCGTGGCGCTGCTGGTGTTCGGGGAGATGGTTCCCAAATCCATCGCGGCCCGCCACCCGGAGGCCTGGTCGCTCGCGGTGATCCGTCCGATCCGGGTCGTGTTCCGGCTGCTGGGGCCCGTTTCCCGGGCGCTGGAGTGGGTGGCGGCCCAGGTGCTGCGGCTGTTCGGGTTCCGCCGGCAGGACGGCCAGGGGCGCCTCACCGCGTCCGAGCTGCGGGCGATGGTGGAGGGGAGCGACACCGACCGGGAGGCCGAGATGCTGGCGCAGCTGGTCCAGGTCACCGGGCGGCGCCTCACCGAAGTCATGATCCCCCGCCGGGACATCGCCGCCCTGCCGGTGGGCGCCGGTCCGGTGGACGCCATCCAGCTCTTCCGGGAGCGCCACCACTCGCGGCTGCCGGTGTACCGCGACAGCCTGGACAACATCCTGGGCGTCCTGCACGTCCACGACATCCTGGAGGCCGCCGCCTCCGGCGCGCCGCTTCGCATCGAACGGAGCATCCGCCCGCCCAGCTACGTTCCGGGCGCCGCCACCCTGGGGCAGGCGCTGGTGACGATGCGGGAGTCGGGAAGCCGGATGCTGATCGTGGTGGACGAGCACGGCGGCGTGGAGGGGCTGATCACGCTCCGCCAGCTGCTGGAGATCGTCGGCGACCCCCACCCCGACGCGCTCCTCCGCCTCCCGGACGGCAGCCTGAGCCTCAGCGGGGCGCTCCCGGTGGACGAGGCCAACCGGCTTCTGGGTCTTTCGGGCGCCCGGTGGACGATTCCGGCCCACGACGACTACGACACGGTGGCCGGGTACGCGCTCAAGCGGTTCGGGCGGATTCCGGAGGCCGGCGACGAGACCACGGACCGCGGCTTCGGGATCGCGGTCGCTGCCCTGGACCACAACCGCATCTCCCGCATCCGGATCGCCCCGCCGCCCGACGATGGGCCGAAAAAAGCCTGATCCGGCGGACCTCCTGCGCGCCGCGTTCCGGCGCGGACCCGGGGAGGGGCCGGTCGGCGTCGGGTTTTCGGGCGGCCTCGACTCGACGGCGCTCCTGCGGCTGCTGGCGCGGGAGCGTCCCGACCTCGTCGCCCTCCACCTGGATCACGCGCTCCGCCCCGACTCGGCGGAGCAGGCCCGGTTCGCCCGAAGGGCGGCCTCGGAAATCGGAGTTCGGTTCGTGGAGGAGCGCGAGGACGTCGCCCTGCGCGCCCGGGAGACCGGCCGCCCGGTCGAGGAGGCGGGGCGCCTCGCCCGGCTCGACTTCTTTGCCCGCAAGGCGGCGGAGCTCGGTCTTGCGGCGGTCGCGGTCGCCCACACCCGGTCCGACCAGGCCGAGACCCTGGTGCTCCAGCTGGCCCGGGGCGCGGGCGGACTGGGCCTTGCGGCGATGCCGGAGATGCGAACCGACGAGCGGGGGTTCCGGCTCTGGCGGCCGCTGCTGGAAGCGTCCCGCCCCGACCTCGAGGCGATCGTCGCCGCCGAAGGCTGGGACGTCTTCCCCGATCCGTCGAATCAGGATCCCCGGTTCGCTCGCAACCGGGTGCGCGAGCGGGTGCTTCCGCTGCTCGCCGAGGAGCTGAACCCCCGGATCGAACACGCGCTTTCCCGAACCGCCCGGTTGCTGCGCGACGATGAGGAATGGCTCCAGGACGCCGCCCGGACGCATTTCCGGGAGCTCGCGGTCGAGTCGCCGGGGGAAGTGCGGCTGCCGGTTCCGGCGCTGGCCCGGATGCCCCCGGCGCTCTCCCGCCGTCTCCTCCGGGAAGCCCTCCGCGCGGCGCGGGGCCATCTCCGGCGCATCGGCCTGGTCCACATCGAGGCGATCCGGCATCTGCTGGAGCGTCCGGGCGCCTCGCTGGACCTTCCGGGAGCGCACGCCCGGATCGAGGACGGAACCCTGATGCTCACGAATCGGTATAATCGAGCATGACAGTACGGCTTGTCGCTCTTGCGGGCATGATCATCCTTCCGAGGAACGCGGTTTGAGCTCCACCAACCGGAACCTTCTTTTCTGGCTGGTGGCCTCGCTGGTCCTGATCCTGTTCTGGAACCTCTCCGGGCGGATCGCCGAGGACGAGAGCGAGCTCTCCTTCACCCAGTTCATGCAGCAGGTCGAGGAGGACCGGATCGCCGAAGTCAGCATCACCGGCACCGGCGCCGGCAGCGAGATCACCGGTCTCGACGCGGAGGGAAACCAGTTCCGCACCTTCGCCCCGCAGATGGAGGGGCTGGTGGCCCAGCTGCTGGAGCGCGGCATCAACGTGGAGGCCGACGACGCGACCCGCTCCTCGTGGGTTCTGACCCTGCTCGGCTGGATCCCGATCCTGCTGATCGTCGGTCTGTTCTTCTTCCTGATCCGGCAGATGCAGGCGCCCGGCAACCGGGCGATGTCGTTCGGCCGCTCCCGCGCCAAGCTCAGCTCGAACCAGCAGAAGAAGGTCACCTTCAAGGACGTGGCCGGGGTGGACGAGGCCAAGGAGGAGCTTCAGGAGATCATCGACTTCCTCCGCGAACCGCAGAAGTTCCAGCGCCTCGGCGGGCGCATCCCCAAGGGGGTGCTGCTCATGGGGCCGCCGGGCACCGGCAAGACGCTCCTGGCCCGGGCCATCGCCGGGGAAGCCAACGTCCCGTTCTTCACCATCAGCGGCTCCGACTTCGTGGAGATGTTCGTGGGGGTCGGCGCGAGCCGCGTCCGCGACCTCTTCGAGCAGGGGAAGAAGAACGCTCCTTGCATCGTGTTCATCGACGAAATCGACGCGGTGGGGCGCCAGCGGGGCGCGGGTCTCGGCGGCGGGCACGACGAGCGGGAGCAGACCCTGAACCAGCTGCTGGTGGAGATGGACGGCTTCGAGTCCAGCGAGGGGGTCATCCTGGTGGCCTCGACGAACCGCCCGGACGTCCTGGACCCGGCGCTGCTGCGCCCCGGCCGCTTCGACCGGCGGGTGGTGGTGGCGCTCCCCGACATCCGCGGTCGGGAGGGGGTGCTGAAGGTGCACACCCGGAAGATCCCCTTCGAGAAGGACGTGAACCTCCGCCTCCTCGCCCGGGGAACGCCGGGGTTTTCGGGCGCCGACCTCGCCAACCTGGTCAACGAGGCCGCCCTGAACGCCGCCCGCTACACGCAGAAGACCGTCCGCATGTCCGACTTCGAGAAGGCCAAGGACAAGGTGCTGATGGGCGCCGAGCGGCGGTCGGTGATGATGAGCGCCGAGGAGAAGCGGACCACCGCCTACCACGAGGCGGGGCACGCGGTGATCGCCGCGCTCCTCGACAAGGCGGACCCGCTCCACAAGGTCAGCATCATTCCGCGCGGCATGGCGATGGGCGTCACCATGCTGCTGCCGGAGGACGACCGCCACACCCAGGACCGCGAGTACGTGGAGGCGATGATCGCCGTCAAGATGGGCGGACGCCTCGCCGAGGAGATCTTCCTCGGCCAGATGACCACCGGCGCCTCCGACGACATCCGGCGGGCCACCGATCTGGCGCGCCGCATGGTCTGCGAATGGGGCATGAGCGAGACCTTGGGGCCGCTCACCTTCGACAGCGGGGGCGGCGAGGTCTTTCTGGGCCGGGACCTGGCGTCGCGCAAGGACTACAGCGAAAGCACCGCCCAGACCATCGACGCCGAGGTGCGCCGCATCGTGGACGAGGCCTACCAGCGCGGGCGCGCCCTGCTGCTGGAGAACCGCAAGCGTCTGGAAGCGGTGGCGGAAGCGCTCCTCGAGCGCGAGGTGCTGGATTCGTCGGAGGTGGAGATCGTGCTGGAAGGCGGAACCCTTCCGGAGGTCGCCCCGCCCCCGGAGAGCGAGCCGGAAGCCCCCGACAAGAAGTCCGACAAGAAGAAAAAGGCGCCCGCTCCGCTGACCGCGCCCTTGGCCCCGCAGCCCGGAGGAGCGACCTGACGCAGCGCGGGACTCCGGCGTGAGCGACACCTTCGGCCGACTCGTCGGCGCGCTGATCGAGCGCATGTCGCTCGCCGCCCTGCTGGACATCCTGCTGGTCGCCGTCGCCATCCACATCCTGCTGAAGCTGATCGAGGGGCGGCGCGCGTCGCAGATGGCGTTCGGCACGCTGATCGTGGGCGGCGCGCTGGTGCTGACCAGCTCCAGCCAGTTCGAGCTGACCACCATCCAGTGGATCGTCCGCAACACCCTGCCGTACCTGGGCATCGCGCTCATCGTCCTCTACCAGGCGGAAATCCGTCGGGGACTCGCCAAGCTCGGCCAGTTCGGCGGGGGCGGCCTCTCGCTGCGCGCCCGCCGGCTCGCCCAGGACGCCGAAACCCGCACCCTCGCGGTCCTGACCGAGGCCGCCGCCCGCCTCTCGCGCCGCAAGCTGGGCGGCATCATCGTCTGGCAGGGGAAGATCGGGCTCGGGAGCTACCAGGACACCGGGCGTTCGCTGGACGCCGCCCTGAGCGCCGACCTGCTGCTGGCGGTGTTCCAGACGGGGTCGCCGCTCCACGACGGTGCGGCGATCGTGGCCGGAAACCGCATCGTGGCGGCCCGCTGCCTGCTGCCGATCACCGGCCAGTCGGCGGAGGCCGAAGTGGGCGGAACCCGGCACCGCGCCGCGCTGGGGCTGACCGAGGAGACCGACGCCACGGTGCTGGTGGTCTCCGAGGAGACCGGACGGGCCAGCGTGGTCTTCGACGGCCGGATCTATCCGGTGGCGGACCGCGCCGACCTGGCGGCGACCCTGGCGCGCTTCCGTCCCGCCGCCCGGGCCTCCGAGGAATCGGAGGCCTTCGGCGAATCGGCGCCCTGGGGGGAGGCCGCCCCATGAGAGTCGTCCGATGAGCGCCGCCCGACGCTCCCGGATGCGGGCGCGCTCCGGGGAGCTGGGCCGGGCCGTCATCTCGCTCGCCATCGCCTTCGGACTCTGGTTCGTGGTGGGCGACGAGGAGGAGGCCGAGATTCTCGCGGAAGTACCGCTCGAGCTGCGGAACCTCCCGCCCGGGCTGGAAGTCGTGAACCAGTCGGTGAACGAAGTGGCGGTGCGGCTGCGCGGCGCCGCGCGGCTGCTCCGGGAAACGCCGCCGCCGGAGCTGCGCGCCTTCGTGGACCTCGCCGGCGAAACCCCCGGCGAACGCACCTGGTACCTCGAGGTCGAGGCGGTGGAGGCGCCCGCCGGAGTCCAGGTGATGCGGGTCGAGCCCTCCTCCCTGCTGCTCCGGCTGGATGAAACGGTGGTCCGCGACGTCCTGGTGAGTCCCCGCGTGCTGGGAGCGCCGGCGTCCGGCTTCGAGATCTACTCGATCCGGCTGGAGCCGCGCGAGCTCTCGATCGAGGGGCCGGAGTCCCTGCTCCGGGACCTCCAGCAGGTCACCACCGAACCGGTCTCGGCGGACGGACTCCGGGAGAGCTACACCCGCCTGCTGGGGGTGGAGGTGGATCCGGCGCTGCGCCCCAGCGTGCGCCGGGTGGAGCTGGCGCTGCGGATCGGGGCGGAGCGGGAAGCGCTGGACTTCGAGCTGGCCGTCCGGCGCGCATCCGATTCGGTTGGCTGCGAGCTCCTTGCGGAACTGGTGCGGGCGGTGGTCCGGGTTCCGCCGAGGCTGGTGGCGCGGGTCTCGCCGCAGACGCTCTTCGCCCAGGTGTCCTGCTCCGGCCTCCCGCCGGGGGAGCACCAGCTGGCGCCGGAGCTGATCTACCCGGCCGCCCCGGACGCGGCCATCGAGGCGACCTCCTTCGAGCCGGCGCGGATCGGCGTCCGGGTGGAGGAGCAGGCGGAGACCCTGACGCCGGCGTGGGGGGGAGGCGCCCGGTGAAACCCAGGCGCCGTTCGACGCTGCGCGAATACTTCGAGTCGATTTGCGTCGCGGTCGTCATCGCGCTCTTCCTGCGCACCTTCGTGTTCCAGAACTTCGTGATCCCCACCGGTTCGATGGAGGAGAGCCTGCTGATCGGCGACCACCTGATGGTGAACAAGATGCGGTATCACGAGACCGGCGTCCCGTTCCTGCCCACCGGGGACATCGAGCGTGGCGACGTGGTGGTCTTCAAGTTCCCCGAGGAGCCGGAACGCGACTTCATCAAGCGGGTGATCGGGCTTCCCGGCGAGACGGTCACCGTCGGGCCGCGCGAAGTCCTCATCGACGGCCGGCCGCTGCCCGAGGACTACACCTGGTTCCTCTACGGCGGCGGGCGCGGGCGGCGCGACTACCGGGTGCCCGAAGGCCACTACTTCGTCATGGGGGACAGCCGGGACAACAGCCACGACAGCCGCTTCTGGGGCGCGCTCCCCCGCGAACACATCAAGGGCAAGGCGCTCTTCATCTACTGGTCCTACGGGGCGCCGCGCGAGGAGTACATGGAGACCGACCTCTCCCGAAAGGCGCTGGACATGCTGCTGGTGCCGTTCCGGTTCATCCAGCGCACCCGCTGGGACCGGTTCTTCGACACCGCCGGCTGATTACGTTCGGGGGCCGAAGATCGCGGTTCCCACCCGGATGAGGGTGGCCCCCTCCCCGATCGCCGCCTCGAAGTCGTGGCTCATCCCCATGGAGAGTTCGGGCGGGTCCGGGAGCAGCCCGCCGGCCGCCAGCCGCAGGGCGAGTTCCCGCAGGCGGGCGAACCAGGGCCGCGCGCCTTCCGGGTCGGGGTGGAACGGCGGCAGCAGCATCAGCCCCCGCGTCCGGAGCCGGTCCAGTTCCGCCATCCGTTCGAGCGTCTCCGGCAGCTCGGCCTCCGGGACGCCGGATTTCCCGGCCTCGCCGGCGAGGTCCGCCTGCACGAAGACCGAAAGCGGCGCGTCGGCCAGCCGGTGCAGCCGTTCGGCGAGCTTCGCGCTGTCCACCGACTGGATCACCGGGAACAGCCCCGCCGCGGTCCGCGCCTTGTTCCCCTGGAGGTGGCCGATCAGGTGGGCGGTGATGCCGCTCGCCTGCACCTGCGGCAGCTTGCCGGCCGCCTCCTGCACCCGGTTTTCGCCGAAGTGCCGGAGACCGAGCCGGGCGGCCGCGTCGATGTCCCGCGCCGGACGGGTCTTCGAGACCGCCACCAGCGTCACGTCCGAAGCGGAGCGCCCGGCCCGTTCGGCGGCGCGTTCGATGCGTTCCCGAACCGCCTCGATCCGGGTACGGAACTCGCTCAAGGAAGGCTCTCGAGGAAGGCGACCGCCTTTTCGCGGTCGGTCGTCAGCGTGAAGTCGGGCAGGCTCTTCCGAAGCGCCTCCCCGTAGCGCATCGTCACCAGCCGGGGGTCCAGCACCGCCGCCAGCCCCTGGTCGGTTCCCGAGCGGATCAGCCGCCCCAGCCCCTGCTTCAGGGTGAGGGCGGCCTCGGGAACCGAGTGGCTGAAGAAGCCGGAGCGCCCGGTTTCGCGCTCGGCGCGCTCCGCCCGCGCCCGGTGGAGCGGATCGCTCGGCGGGGTGAAGGGCAGCCGGTCGATGACCAGCAGCGAGAGCGCCGCGCCCGGCAGGTCCACCCCCTCCCAGAAGGCGCGGACGCCCAGCAGCACCGCTCCCGGCGTCCTCCGGAACTGCTTGAGAAGCCCGCCGTGCCCCTCCCCGGGCCGCTGCCGGAGCAGGGGCCAGGAGCACCGGGCTTCGAGCCGGTCCCCCACCGCCTCCAGATTCCGCCAGCTGGTGCACAAAACCAGCGCCCGCCCGCGGCTGGCGGCGACCAGCCGGGAGATGGTTTCGGCGGCAGCTTCGGCGAACCCCGACTGGCGCGGATCGGGCATGTCCCGCGCCACGTACAGTCGCGCGTGGTTCCGGTAGTCGAACGGCGAGCCGAACACTTTCGTCGTCGGCTGGTCCACGCCCAGCTGGCCGGCGGCGAAGGAGAAGTCGCCCTCCACCGCGAGGGTGGCCGAGGTCAGCACCGCGGCCCGCAGGTCGGAAAAGAGCAACCCGCGCAGCTCGCCCCCCGGATGCACCGGCGCCGACCGCAGTCCGAGCACCGGTTTCCGGTCGTCGTTTCGGTCGCGCCAGAACGCGCTCCACACCACCCGGTTCTCCCTCGTTTCGCAGATGGCTTCGAGAGCGGCGGCGACATCCCCGATCCGCATCGAGACCCGCTCCGCCGCCTCCGCGACCGCGCTCTCCTCCGCCTGCTCCTGCTTCCGGACCGCTTTCTGCACATCCCCCAGGAACCCGAGGCAGGTCTTCGGTTCCAGCCGCCGCGGATCGAGAATCCGCGGCTCGCCGTCCTTCGGCTTGAGGCGGTCGAAGAAGCTCCGCCAGGCGTCCTGGAACGCCTTGAGCTCCCCCGGAACCGGAGCTTTCGCCTGCCTCAGGAAGGAGCGGACCTCGGTCGCCAGCCGCTCCGCCGTCGCGGAGGTCAGCTCCACGCTGAGGCTGCTGGTGGCCGCCGTCTCCAGCCGGTGCGCCTCGTCCACGATCACCACGCCGTAGTCGGGGAGCACCGACCCATAGTCGTTCTGGCGGTCGCGCACCACCCGGTCGGCGATCAGCAGGTGGTGGTTCACGATCACGATCCGGGCGGCCTCGGCCTCCTCCCGCACCCGGGTGAGATGGCAGTCGTCGTAGAGATCGCAGTCCCGCCCGATGCAGTTCTCGCTGCTGGCCGCGAGCCGCCCGAAGACGTCCTGGGCGGCCAGCCCCTTCCCCCCCAGCTCGTCCCGGTCCCCTGTCTTGGTCCTGGCGGCCCACCGGGCAAACGCTTCGACGTCCCGCTTGCGGTCTTCCAGAAGTGCCGGGGAGGGCTCGAATTCCTGCCAGGCCCGCTTGCACAGGTAGTTGCCCCGCCCCTTGATCCGCGCCGCCGGAACCCGGCTGCCGAGCGCCCGCTGGAGCGCCGGCAGGTCCTTCTCGAAGAGCTGGTCCTGAAGGTTCTTGGTCGCGGTGGAGATCACCACCCGCTCCTTCGACTCGCGGAGCAGGACCGGCAGCAGGTAGGCGTAGGACTTGCCGATCCCGGTGCCCGCCTCCACCATGAGCGCGCCGCCGGTCTCGAGGATGTCCTCCACCAGGTCGGCCATGCCCGTCTGCCCCTCCCGGTGCTCGAATCCGGGCGTCCTCTCCGAGAGCGCCCCCCCCGGACGAAGGAAGTCGGAAGCCCGGTCCATTACCGGCCCATTACCGGGGCTTCACGTAGAGCGGGAACTCCGAGGCCATCTCCGCCACTTCCACCTCCACCCGGGCGAGGCGCGCCTGGTCCTCCGGCGCCCGCAGCGCCCGGTCGATGAACCCGGCCACCCGCTCCATCTCGGCCTCCCGCATCCCCCGGGTGGTGAGCGCCGCGGTTCCGAGCCGCAGCCCGCTGGCGATCATCGGCTTTTCCGGGTCGAACGGAATCGTGTTCTTGTTGGCGGTGATGCCGGCGGCTTCGAGCGCGACCTCGGCGACCCGCCCGGTCACCCCGCGCGGACGCAGGTCCACCAGCAGCAGGTGGTTGTCGGTGCCGCCGGAGACCAGCCGGAATCCCAGCGAAGTCAACGCCGCGCCGAGCGCCTTGGCGTTTTCGATCGTCTGGCGGGCGTACCCGGCGAACTCCGGCGCCAGCGCCTCGCCGAAGCAGACCGCCTTGGCGGCCACCGCATGCATCATCGGGCCGCCCTGGATGCCGGGGAAGGCGACCCGGTTCAACGCTTTGGAAAGGTCCTTCCGGTTCCACAGCACCAGCCCGCCGCGCGGTCCGCGCAGCGTCTTGTGGGTGGTGGTGGTGACGATGTCCGAGTGCGGCAGCGGGTTCGGCAGCGCCCCCCCGGCCACCAGCCCGGCGATGTGGGCCATGTCGGTGACCACCACCGCGCCCACCTCGTCGGCGATCTCCCGGATCTCCGGGTTGGGGAGGATGCGCGGATAGGCGCTGGCGCCCACCATGATCATCCGTGGGCGATGCTCCCGCGCCAGCTCGCGCAGCTGGTCCAGGTCCAGCCGCTCGTCCTCCCGGCGCACCCCGTAGGGGATCACCCGGTAGAGCTGGCCGGAGAAGTTCAGCGGGTGTCCGTGGGTCAGGTGGCCGCCCTGGTCCAGCGCCATGCCGAGAAACGTGTCCCCCGGCTTGAGGACCGCCATGTACGCCACCATGTTGGCCTGGCTGCCGCTGTGCGGCTGCACGTTGGCCCAGGCCGCGCCGAAGAGTCGCTTCGCCCGGTCGCGGGCGAGGGTTTCGGCCCGGTCCACATGGACGCAACCGCCGTAGTAGCGCCGCCCCGGATACCCCTCGGCGTACTTGTTGGTCATCACCGAGGCGTTCGCCTCCAGCACCGCGTCGCTTGCGAAATTCTCCGAGGCGATCAGCTCCAGCCCCTGCGACTGCCGGACCTCCTCGTCGTGGATGGCGGCGGCGATCTCCGGGTCCCGCTCGGCGAGCCGGGGTCCGAAGCGGCGGCGCGCGAAGTCGGGCATGAAGCCCTCCAAGTATAGGTTCGGGTCAGATCAGGTAGGCGGCGGCGAGCCCCGCCTGGGCGAACAGCGTCATCAGCACCATGTGGCGCCAGGAGACGTGGTTGCTGTCGGTCGAAAGCGTCTCCGGGCGGCGCAGCATCAGCCAGCAGACGTAGCTTCCCCAGGCCGCCAATGCGCCTCCCAGCAGATCCAGCCCCAGCCGATCCCCGGTCAGGACGCCGAGCCGCGCCCCGATCGGGAGCAGCAGGAAGGGCAGGACCAGGAAGGGCGCGATCCGCCAGGCGGCGCCCTTCGCTCCGTAGCGGATCGGCAGGGTGCGGCAGCCGTCCGCCCGGTCGCCCTCCACGTCGGCGAAGTCCTTGGTGGAGGACGCCCCGAGGAGGAACAGCCCGAAGATCGCGCCCAGGAACCACGGCTCCGGGTCGAGGACGGAGCGCACCGCCGACCAGCCGGCCGCCTTGAGCAGGACGCCCCGGGGGATGGCGATGGTCAGGTTGGCGAGCCAGCCGCGCCGCCTGGCGCGAAGCGGCGGCGCCGAATAGATCCAGATGAAGACGGAGGCGGCGAGCACGATCCCGAAGCACTCCCACCCCACGAAAAACGCCAGCGCGAGCGCCGCTCCCCACGTGACCGCGGTGAACGCCCACGCCTCGCGGATGCCCATCCGCCCGGACGGCAGCGGACGCCCCGGCTTGGCGATCCGGTCGATCCCGAGGTCGCAGATCTGGTTCAGGGCGTTGCTGGCCGCGTTCAGAAACACCGCCATCGCGCCTCCCATCAGCACCGGCAGGAGATCGACGTCCCCGCTTCCCCCCCAGGCCGTCGCGCTGCCGCTGAGCATCCCGGCCAGGGGAAGCAGCAGGGTGAACGGGCGCGCGAACTCGAAATAAAGCCGCAGCCGGGCGATCACAGCGAAATCCCCACTCCGAGAAGCGCCCCGCCGCTCCCCGAAATCAGGTTCACGCCGTCGTTGTCGAGCCATCCCCGCGCCTCGAGCGGAGCGAGCAGCCCCTCGGCGAACGCCGCGAGGAACCCGGCGCCGGCCAGCAACGGGACCAGACTCGGGGGGACGGGCAGGACCAGCGCCGCGGTCCCGGCGACCAGCAGCGCGGCGACCAGCCCGGCGGCGGAGCCGGCGAAGCTGACCGCTCCCGGGGTTCCGGCTGGCGCCTTCCGAAAGTCCGGGAGCCGCCGGGGAGCGCCCCCGAAGGCGGCGCCGATTTCGGAGGAGACGGTGTCCGCCGCCGCGGTGGCGAGCGCCGCCACGAAGCCGCCCAGCAACGGCGCCGTCCCGCCGAACGCCCCGTACCAGAGGGCGCAGACCGCCGCCGGCAGCCCGTTCGCAAGCGCCTGCCGCCCGGACCGCGCCTCGGAGGAACCGGACCCCATCCGGGTCGCGCCGCTGCCGAGCGCGAAGAAGATCGCGAGCAGCGCGAAGCCGCCCCAGCCGAGTCCGACCGCGACCGCGGCCCCGACCCCCGCGCCCCCGACCGCGCCGGCGCGGGTCACGGTTCCGAGCCGCCAGGCGAGCGCCGCCAGCGCCGCGTTCAGCAGCAGGATCGCGGCCATGGAACGGAGTCAGTACGCGCGGTCGCGATCCCCGCCCAGGCCGTAGGCGAAGCTGGTGATGCCCCCCAGGGTGAGTCCGAACTGGAAGAGGTTCTCCTGGCGCTCGCCCATGTTGAAACGGTTCCACTCGACGCTGACCCCGCAGCACTGGAAGAGGAAGTCGAGGCGGGTCCGGAAATTGGACATGCGCCGCTCGGTGATGTCGTAGTTCACCGCGACGCTCGAGCGAAGCGCCTCGGTCAGGTAGAAATCGCCGCCGACCCGGAGGTAGCTCGTCACATCCACTTCGGCGTCGGGTTCGTCGGATTGCCGATACGCCCGCCGCGACCAGCTGGCGTCGAATTGGGTTCCCGACTGGTAGTCGCCGTACCGCATCCCGGCCCGGATCGAGGTGAACAGCCGCTGGTCGGGATCCCACTCTGTCGTCCAGTCGCCGTTCAGGATCGGGTCGGGAGTGAACCGGAAGTCGGAGCGGATGGGGGATTTCCGGACTTCGCCCTCCTCGAAGGAGGACGAGCTGTAGCTGCTGTTGTACCCGCCGGCTTCGGGGTCGAAGTAGAAGCTCTGATGGATGCGCCAGGTGATCACGTCGGTCGCGCTGGACTCCTCCGTTCCATCCTTGTATCGCTTGGCGAGCAGGCGGTTCACCAGTCCGACCTGGATTTCGTGGGTGGAGGGGAAGCTGTCGTAGCGGTCGAACCGGTTCACCTGGTCGAAGTTGTCATCGCTGACCCGGTAGGTCCAGGTCCCCTCCGGCTCGATGAGGTGCTTGAACCGGGCGGCGTAGAAATGGTTCGGGGTGTCGAAGATGCGTTCGATCTTGGGGCCGTTCATCGTGAAGTCCACCCCGTAGTAGCGGCGGCTGAGCATGCGCTCCGGGTCGAAGTCGCGCGAGTCGGGGTCGATGGAGCCGGTGTAGCGGGCGTAGCCGCTCCGGAGGTTGGCGGACATGTCGAGAAACGGGATGTCGGGAAGCGCCAGCTCGAGGGAGGGCCCCACGAAGACCCGCCGCCATTCCTGGAAATCGTCGCGGCGCGAGCGCCCCACCCGCACATAGTCCAGCTCGTACCCCAGCTGGACGTAGCGCCCGATCAGCCCGAGGCTGCGCCGCTTGATGTTGATCTGCGGCATCGTCTGGCGACGGCTGCTCCTCGAGGTGTACTGGGTGTCCTTGCGGTCCACCCGGAATTTCACCGAGTGGCGGAAGAGCGAGGCGCTCAGGTCGGCCTTGAGCCGCTTGTACCGCCGGGTGGAGCCGGAGAAGGAGTCCTGGAACCGGTTGCTGAAGTCGAAGCTGGAGAACTGGTCGCCGAACGCGCTCAGCCGCACCCGGCCCGGCCCGGGAAAGCGCTGGTTCACCCGGTAATGGAGCGAATACTCCCTGGCCTCGGTGGTCTTGTCGTTGATGAGGAAGCCGTCGGCCTCTCCCGACGAGCCGGCCTCGCCGCGGTATCGGTACTCCATGCCGACCCCGGTTCCCGCCACCGTGAAGTGGTCGAGACTCGCGGTGAGGTCCATGGAGCGGTTGATCGCCCAGTAAAAGGCCTGGCTCACCAGGTGCCCGCGCTTGTCCGAGCGGGCGTAGCGGGGCATCAGGAACCCGGTCTGGCGCCCGGATTCGTCGATCGGGTAGTACATCGCCGGGATCCAGGCCACCGGCACCCCCTTGACCCGGAACGCCACGTTTCGCAGCCAGACGCTCTTCTGCGGGCGCACCACCGCGCGGCTCGCGGTGAAATTCCACCGGGGCGTCGGCTGCGCGCAGGTGGTGAACGCCCCCCGTTCGAGGATGTAGTTCCCGTCGTCGTCCTCTTCCACCGACTCGGCCACGAAGTAGAAATCCTGTCCGAGGATGCCCCTGGCGTTCTCGAACCGCACCCTTGTGCCGCCGAGGCTCGCCGAGAGCTTCTCCGCCACCACCTTTTCGTTTCCGCGCTCGAACACCACGTTGCCGACCGCCTCGATCCGCATCTCGTCCTCCCAGACCTCGATGCGGTCGGCTTGCACCCGGAGCCGCCCGAACCCCAGCTGGGCGTAGCCGTCGAGGATCAGGTGGCCGCCGTTTCGCTCCACCCGCTCGGCGCGGGTGACCAAGGCCCCGGCTGCGGTGGCGGCGTGGGGCCACGCCACCGGAGGCGCCTGCTGCCGCTCCATCTGCCCGGCGGCGGGCCCGGCGACCAGAAGCAGGGCGGCCGGCAGCAGGAATCCTGCGACCCGCGCGCCGGACACCGGAGCCGGCGCCCTAGCGCGCCGGTTCGTAGTACGGGTTCTGCCCGGCGGCGTGGTCGGTGGTGTCGAGGATCGCGCCAATTTCGGGAACCGAGCGGCGCAAGGCCCGTTCCACCCCTTGCCGCAGCGTGGCGGTGGCCATCCCGCACCCCTGGCACCCGCCGCCCATCCGCAGGAAGACCTGGTTCTTCTCCACCCCGACGAGGTCGATCCACCCGCCGTGGGACGCCACCGCCGGATTGATTTCGTCCTCGAGCACCCGCCGCACCCGGTCCCGGATCTCGTCGGGCGCGGGAAGCCCCTCCAGCACCCCGGGATCCACCGGGGGTGCCTTGTCCTCCATCACCTCCCGGATGCGCCGGCCGATTTCGCGTCCCAGCGGCATCCAGCTGCGCTGCTCCCGGGCGTGGACGGTGATCACCTCGTCCTGGACGAGGACCCCCTCCACGTCCGGCAGCTCGAGGAGGGACCGCGCCATCGGCGAGTCGGCGGCGCGTTCCCCGCCGGACTCGAACCAGGCGGACCCGCCGGGGAACACCGCCCGGTCCAGCACGAAACGGCAGGTGGCGTTGTCGCGGGGTTCGGCCCGGATCTGGATGCGGGTCGCCGCCTTTTTGTCCATGCGGTGGATTCTAGCGAGGAACTCCGGGGCCGATTGGCCCCGGGGAGGCGTGGCAGGGCCGGAGCCGCAGTAGCGAACCACCGGCCGCTCCCGCCGGTCCGCAAGAATCCGGTTGAGCGCCGCCCGCCATTCGGCGGGCTTTGTCCCGGCGTCGTCTCCCACATGTGGTACAATGCCGCCCATGCTTGCGCAGGACCTGTTCGCCATCCTCGGCACGATCGCAGCCTTCGGGATTGCGATTTTGCATCAGGTCAGGGCGGCCCGCGTGGAACTCCGTGCGGAAATTGACAAGAAGGTCGAGGGCGTCCGAACGGATCTCGGAGAGAAGATTGAGAGCCTCCGCACGGAATTCGGCGAAAAGATCGAGGCCGTCCGCACGGAATTCGGCGAAAAGATCGAGGCCGTCCGCAAGGAGAATGAGGACATCCGCGAGCAGATCGGGGCCCTGACCCATCGGATGCGCTTGTTGGAGAATGCCATGATCGAGATCAAAGCGACGCTGGAGACCTACCTTCGGGTGCGCGTGGCTCCGCCATTGGGTCGCCCGGGCCAACCCCGAACCGGTACGGACGGATAGCGCGCGCCACATTTCCCGACTTGCTCGGCTTTCCTTTGAGGCAGCACGAACATGAAATCCCTTCCCCCCCCCCCCCCCCGAAATTACCGGTGGCTGATCCCGGCGCTCGTTTGCGCCTTGACGCTCGCCGGATGCGGCGACGAAGAGGAGCCGACTCCCGCGCCGGCTCCCGCTCCCGCACCGGCCCCCGCGCCTGAGCCGGCCCCCGAACCCGCTCCGGCTCCGGAACCGACTCCCGAGCCGGAGCCGGAACCCGAACCGGAGCCGTTCACGATTTCCATGACGCCCCCGATGGCCGACATGGACAAGGACTGCATGGGGTACGCAATGTGCCCGGACGCCATGACCGACGAGGCGAAGGCGATGGCCTCGGTGAACGGGAAGATGGTGGTGAAGAGCTCGCACGACGCGATCCTCGTCCCGATGTGGCTGGACCCGGTTCCGAACGGGGTCGGGGTCACCGGCGGGCAGGACAACATGCCGTTCCAGAACGTCGACTGGAAGGCGATGCAGTCGGAGGTGGTTGGCATGGGCGTGACCTTCAAGGCGACCAGAGTGAGTGTGGGCGCCGGACAGGAGACGGTTCCGGAGAGCGAGGTGATGCACATCACCTGCGGGCCGTTCCATTGCTCGGAGGCGTCGATGGAGAAGCCGATGGCGCCGGAGATCACGCTCGCCGACTCGGCGGTCTGCGCCGCTTGGGATCCGAAGATGGAGCTTCAAGTCGGCAGGGTCGACAACGATCTCAATTCCGTCTTGCAAAGGGGAAGCAGCAATCCGGACGATCCGGCGCTTTGGACCGGGGATGACGGGATCGATGTCGGCTGGGTGTCGAGTTCGAATGTGGCGATGACGGTGGAACATGCGTTCGAAGGCGTCAGGTACGGGAAGAACTACGACGTCATGGGGCCGGACGCGCCCAGGGGGGCGAACAAGCCGCTTCCCATGGATCTCAAGGACAACGCCGAGTACGGCGATGGCGTCCGCACCGTGATCGCCCCGACGGGGGGCGGCGCGCCGGTGAAGCAAACCAAGCTGTCCAACGTCTGCGAAGAAGACAGGGAGTACGGGAAAAGCAGAAGCGGCATCCACAAGCCCGACAGTTGTTTTCGGTTGAGCGCCGGAGGCGACAG
This sequence comes from Candidatus Marinacidobacterium sp., assembly GCA_965202845.1. Classification (GTDB taxonomy): domain Bacteria; phylum Acidobacteriota; class Vicinamibacteria; order Marinacidobacterales; family Marinacidobacteraceae; genus CBDATA01. Next base: position 2,416,483 of record OZ241856.1, on the reverse strand, counting down.
GCAGCAAACCAATCCGAAGAACGGGAACTATCTCTCGGGCTACAGCGTCCAAGTCTCCGCCAGGGATTCCTCGGTCTCCTGGGGCAAGGTGAAATGGAAGGAGGACCCGTTCAAGGAGCTGAAGTGTGCGCCCGTTACCTTCATGGCGGCCGACCAGGTGGATGTCTGCGAGTTGCTCGAGGAGGAGGTGGACCAGGCACTCGCCGGGGGCTGGGGCGCCGTCACGTTTCAGACGTCGGGAACCGGCGCGACCACCAGCGCCGGCGGCACGACGAACGGAGGCGTCAAGCTGCGCAACTGGGAGGTGAAGCCGAAGAGCGCGAAGTCCAGGCGTTTCAAGCGGCTCTGGTTCGACGACAACCTGAACGGCAAGCTCAGGAACGACACGGGCCCCAAATATCCGGGCGAAGGAAGTCTTGCCTCGGGCGGCCGCCGGACCTTCACGGACTTCTACCATTTTACAGGTGACAACATCAAATCGGGCACTCGGAGTTCGTACCGGAACCATACGCAAAGTGGCCAGCACGATTTCATCTGGATGACCCTGATGGACCCGGACGGGGACCCGACGATGGGGGACTTCGGCAAGGTGGACCTCTACGGGAAGGACAGCGACGCCACCGCGAGCGGCAACGACAAGAAGCTGCCGGACGGCAAGGCCGACAACTACCCGTCGCCGGATGACGCCGAGATGTGCACGAACGCCGACAACGACGCGGACGACGAGATCTGCGACGCCAGGTGGGAGATGGACTACGACGTCCGGTTCATCGACGGCCTCTTCGGTTGCGAGGCGACCCGGACGGTGACTATCAGCTGCGAGTGGGACGCGCAGGGCCTGATGGCGGACAATCCGCCGGACACGGCGGACGGCAATCTCGCCAAGGACAGCGGCGCGAACGTCGCCAACTTCGCCAAGTGCACGGCGAAGTAGGCGCCTGATTCGATTCGAGAGCCCCGGGGCCCATCGGTCCCCGGGGGGGCGACGTCACGGCGGTGGCGGGCATCGCCTCCCAACCTGCCTCAAATGGCAGCCCCCGGTGCCCCCGGAGGTCAAGAACGGCCGGACCGCCTGCCCGAAAGCCGATTTTCAGCCGGAAAAGCGATCCGCTCGCCGATTTGGGTATTTGATCCCGGGAGCTTGTGGTATAGAGTCTGAGGGCATCGGGGGGCAGCCCGCCCCCCCGCCTTCTTTTCGCTCCTTGCGGAGGTTCTTGATATGAAACTCTTTACCCCCCCCCCCCCCCCCCCCCCCGAAATTACGGGGTGTTCGGCGTGAGCCGCCTGCTGGCGCTCCTCTGCGCCCCGATTTTCGCCTTGACGCTCGCCGGGTGCGGCGACGACGAAGATCCGGCCCCCGCCCCGGCGCCTGCTCCCGCGCCAGCCCCGGCCCCCGCGCCCGAGCCGGCCCCCGAACCCGCACCCGCCCCGGAACCGACTCCCGAGCCGGAGCCGGAACCCGAACCGGAGCCGTTCGTCATTTCCATGACGCCCCCGATGGCGGACATGGACAAGGACTGCATGGGGTACGCGATGTGCCCGGACGCCATGACCGACGAAAAGAAGGCGATGGCTTCGGTGAACGGGAAGATGGTGGTGAAGAGTTCGCACGACGCGCTCCTCGTCCCGATGTGGATGGATCCGGCGCCGAACGGGGTCGGGGTCACCGCCGGGCAGGACAACATGCCGTTCCAGAACGTCGACTGGAAGGCGATGCAGTCGGAGGTGGTCGGCATGGGCGTGACCTTCAAGGCGACCCGGTTGCGCGTCGGCGCCGGGCAGGAGGCGGTTCCGGAGAGCGAGGTGATGCACATCACCTGCGGCCCGTTCCACTGCTCGGAGGCGTCCATGACGAAGCCGGCGGCGCCGGAGATCACGCTCGCCAATTCTGCGGTCTGCGCCGCCTGGGATCCGGACATGAAGCTTCAGGTCGGCAGGATCGACAACGATCTCCATTCGACCACCTCGGGTGGCAATCCGTTTGATCCGGGCGTGGCCTTCGAAGACGATGGGATCGATGTCGGCTGGGTGTCGAGTTCGAATGTGGCGATGACGGTGAAGCACAAATTCGCTGAAATTGAGTATGGGAAGACCTACAGCGTTTCGGGGCCGGACGCGCCCAAGGGGTCGAACAAGCCGCTTCCGATGGACCTCAAGGACAACGCCGGGTGGGGCGAAGGCATCCGAACCTCGATCGTGCCGACTGGGGGCGGCGCGATGGTGAAGCAAGCCAAGCTGGCCAACGTCTGCGAAGAGAACAGGGAGTACGGGAACAACAGGAGCGGCATGCTCAAGCCGGACAGTTGTTTCCGGCTGAGCGCCGGAGGCGCTGGCCAACGTGATCCCAATCCGAAACACGGGAACTATTTCACGGGCTACAGCGTCGAAGTCTCCGCCAAGGATTCCTCGGTCTCCTGGGGCAAGGTGAAGTGGAAAGAGGACCCGTTCAAGGATCTGAAATGCGCGCCGATGACCTTCACGGCGTCCGACCAGGTGGATGTCTGCGAATTGCTTGAGGAAGAGGTGGACCAAGCGCTCGCCGGGGGCTGGGGCGCCGTGATGTTCAAGACGTCGGGAACCGGCGCGACCACCAGCGCCGGCGGCACAGCGAACGGAGGCGTCAAGCTGCGCAATTGGCAGGTGAAGCCGAAGAGCGCGAAGTCCAAGCGTTTCAAGCGGCTCTTTTTCGACGACAACCTGAACGGCAAGCTCAGGAACGACCAGGGCCCCAAATACTGGGGCGAAGGCAATCGGGTCGCCGGCTACCGGAACTTCAGGGATTTGTACCACTGGACGGGCGACAACATCAAACCGGCCGTTCAAACCGCGTTTCGGAACTTGAGCTCAGGCGGCAATCACGACTTCATCTGGATGACCCTGATGGATGCGGACGGGGATCCGACGATGGGGGACTTCGGGAAGGTGGACCTCTACGGCAAGGACAGCACGCCCGCAACGACCAACAACGACAAGAAGTTGCCGGACGGCAAGGCGGACAACTACCCGTCGCCGGATGACGCCGAGATGTGCACCAACGACGACAACGACGCGGACGACGAGATTTGCGACGCGAAGTGGGAGATGGACTACGACGTCCGGTTCGAGGATGGCCTGTTCGGCTGCGCGACGACCCGGACGGTGACCATCAGCTGCGAGTGGGACGCGCAGGGCCTGATGGCGGACAATCCGCCGGACACCATCGACGGCAACCTCGGCAAGGACAGCGGCGCGAACGTCGCCAACTTCGCCAAGTGCACGGCGAAGTAAGTTCCTGATTCGATTCAAGAACCCCGGGGCCCATCGGCCCCGGGGGGCGCAGCCGGCTGCTGTGCGACACTGGGCCGGTGCTCCCCCGCCTGCTCCTTCCGGGCGTTCTCCTGCTGCCCGCGCCCGCGACTCCGGCGCAGACCGCGGGGTTCACCGACGTCACGGCGGCTGCGGGCATCGCCTTCGTCCACGACGCCGGCGATGAGGGCAGGCTCTCGCTCCCCGAGATCACCGGCGCCGGAGGCGGATTCTTCGACGCCGACGGGGACGGGGACCTCGACATCTACCTGCTCCAGGGCGGGCGTCCCGCCGATCCGGCCGGACCGGTGGCCGGAGCGCCCGGAAACATGCTCCTCCTCCAGGGGCCGCCGGGACGCTTCCGGGACGCCAGCGAAACCTCCGGAACCGCCGACACCGGATACGGGATGGGCCTTGCGGTCGGGGACGCCGACGGCGACGGCCGTCCCGACCTCTTCGTCACCAATTACGGGCCGGACGTCCTCTACCGGAATCTCGGCGACGGGCGGTTCGAGGACGTCACGGGCCGCGCCGGAGTGGCGGGCGAGGGGTGGTCCTCGTCGGCGGCGTTCTGCGACTTCGACGGCGACGGCCGGCTCGACCTCTATGTGGCGCGCTACGTCCGCAACGATCCGGCGAAGGAGTGCGCGCAGCAGGACGGCAGCCGCGACTACTGCAGCCCCCAGGTGTTTCCCGGCCTCCACGACTACCTCTACCGGAACGCCGGCGACGGGCGGTTCGAGGACATCTCGCTGGCGGCGGGGTTGCGCAGCGTCCACGCCCCCGGCCTCGGCGTGGTCTGCGCCGACTTCGACGGCGACCGCAGGCTGGACTTCTATGTGGCAAACGACGGCGAGGCGAACCAGCTCTGGCTGAACCGGGGCGACGGCGTCTTCACCGACGACGCCTTCCTCGCCGGAGTGGCGCTGAACGACTCCGGGCGCCCGGAGGCCGGGATGGGGATCGCGCTCGGAGACCCGGACGCCGACCTGGACCTGGACCTGTTCATCACCCACGTGGCGGACGAGACGAACACCCTCTACCGCAACGACGGCTCGGATTACGGCCTCGCCTTCGCCGACCGCACCGGCCCCTCCGGACTGGGACTCCCCAGCATGGCTCTCACCGGCTTCGGGGTCGCCTTCCTCGATCCGGACCTCGACGGCGCGCTGGATCTGGTTCTGGCCAACGGCCGGGTCCAGCGCGAGCCGCCCCTTCCGGGGGCGAGCGGAGACGACTTCTGGAGCGCCTTCGCCGAGCCGAACCAGATGTTCCGACATCAAGGCGCGGGGGCTTCCGACGCGGTCTTCGCCGAATGGCTCGACGCCGGCGACTTCACCGAAGCGCTGGAAGTCAGCCGCGGACTGGCGGTCGGGGACTACGACGAGGACGGCGACGCCGACCTTCTGGTGATGAATGCCGAAGGCCCGGCCCGGCTCTACCGGAACGACTTCGCCAAGCGGGGCGCTTCGCTTCGGGTCCGGCCGGCGCTGGCGCACGGCGCGCCCGCCTTTCCGAGCTTGGTGACCGCCCATTTCGCCGACGGCGCCCGGATGATCCGTCGCGCCGACCGGGGCGGCAGCTACCTCGCCACCAGCGACCCGCGGGCGTTCTTCGGGATTCCCGCCGGAGCGCGGGTGGAATCGCTCACGGTGACTTGGCCCGACGGCTCCCGGGAGTCCTTCCCGGCGCCCCCCGGCGACACGGTCACCCTGATCGCGGGAGAGGGAGAGCGCTGACATGGTCGCGCGTCGCCGCGCGAAGCGGAAGCAGCGCCCGATCGGTCTGCTGCTGTTGCTGGCGGGCGTCGTCGTCGCCGCAGCGTTTCTCTACGTCCGGAGCCGCGGATCCGAGCTCCCGGATCCCGACCTTTCGGACGCCGAACCGGCGGTGGCCCAGGCCATCGGGCGGGCTCGGGCGGCGGCGCGGGCGGCGCCGGACTCGGCGGAGCGCCGGGGCGCGCTCGGCGCCGCGCTGCTGGCGCACGAATTCCACGAGGAGGCGGCGATCGCCTACCGGCAGGCGGGGGCGATGGCGCCGGGGGACTACCGCTGGCCCTACCTCGAGGCCCGGTCCCTCTGGCGCCTGGATCCGGCGGCGGCCGAGGAGGCGGCGCTGGCGGCGGTGCGGATGAACCCCGACTACGCCCCGGCGCAGCTGCTGGCCGGACAGCTCGCCGAGGACCGGGAGGACTCCGAAACCGCCCTGGCCCGCTACTGGGACGCGGTGGACCGGCTCCACGACCGCGCCGAACCGGCGAACGCCGCCGCGCTCCAATTCCGGTTGGGGCGGATGCTGGCCGGTCGGGGCGAATGGGACGCGGCGCTCCCCCGGCTGGAGCAGGCCGCCGCCCTGGCGCCGGAATCGGGGGCCATCGCGGCGGCGCTGGCCCGGGTGTATCGGCGGACCGGCGCCGCCGACCTGGCGCGGGAGGCCGCCGAGCGCGCCCGCGGGCTGGAGCATGACCTGGTCATCGTCGACCCGCTGATGGACGCGGTGCTGGGCGTCGCGGTGTCGGTGGTCGGCCGCGAACGGCGCGCCTTCGCCGCCGAGGGAGCGGGACGCCCGGAGGTCGCCGAACGGATCCTGCGGGAGATGATCCGCGCCCGCCCCGATTCCGCCGACCTGTACTACAACCTGGGCAACAACCTTTCGCGCCAGGGCCGCAACGAGGAGGCGCTCGCCGCCTGGCGGTCGGCGCTGGACCGGAACCCGGACCACGTCTCGGCGCTCGTCAACTCCGCCATCGTCCTGGCCCAATCCGGGAACCGGCCGGAGGCGGAGCGGCGCTGCCGCCGGGCGCTGGAAGTCCATCCGAACCACCCCGGAGCGCTTTCGAGTCTCGGCAGCATCGCCGCGCTGGACGGGCGCCGCGACGAGGCGATCCGCTGGTTCCGCCGCTCGCTCGAACAGGAGCCGGGGCGCGCCGGAACCCACGATTCGATCGCGCAGGTGCTGGCGGCGAACCGGGAATTCGGGGAGGCCATCCGGCACTTCCGCATCGCGGTGGCCGCCGAACCCTTCCGCGCCGACTACCGGCTGGGGCTGGCGGCGTCGCTCGCCTCCACCGGTGACCTCAGCGGCGCCTGGGAAGTTGCCCGGGAGGGGGAGCGGCTGGACGCCCCGCTACCCGCCGACTTCTTGCGGCGGCTGGCCCAGGCGATGAACGGGGCGATGCCCGAACCACCCCGGTAACTCCGTGCCCCCCGTAGCGTCACGCCGCATAGACAAGTTCGCGGGATTCGTGGATCGAGGCGCGCAGCCAGGGGTTGCGGAACTCGTGATCCTCCACCAGATCCACCGGGCGGCCCAGCGCGTCCCGCAGCGCGTCGATGAGGCCGAAAAACTGCTCGAGGACCCGCAGGTCGCTTTCCGGGGCGAATTGGACCAGGAAATCCGCATCGCTCGTCTCGGGATCGAAATCCGTCCCGCGCGCGGCGGAGCCGAACACCTCGAGCCGCTCCACGTCGTAGCGCCGGCAGATCGCGGCGATTTCCTCGCGCTTTTCGGCGATGACGGCGTGCATGTCCGGAATCCTCTCCCGTGCGGACACCCATCGTAGCAGCGGACGAACGGGGAGATCGCTCCGGTTTTCCGAATTCCGCGCCACCGAAAATTTGGAATCCGCCCGCCCGCCGGGACTCCCGCGCCCGGGTTGCATTCGCAATCCGCCTCCGGTATCCGATAGGGTTCGCCAACCCTGCTTTCGCGCTCCGGTTCGCTGGCACGCCAGTTGCCGGGCGGTTCGGTTCCGACTCTTCTCCCCACCCAAAGGAGGGACCATGAGACGAGCATTTTTCGCATTCCTGTTCTTGGCGGTCGCCGTGCCGGCGCTCGGCCAGCAGCAGTACGGACGACTTCAGGGGTCGGCGCTCGACGCCCAGGGCCTCGCCCTGCCGGGGGTGACCGTCACCCTCGCGGGCGAGTCGATCATCGGGTCGCGCACCGCCGCCACCGACGTGGACGGGTCCTACCGGTTCCAGGCGCTGCCCCCCGGCGACTACACCCTGACCTTCGAGCTCAGCGGCTTCCAGACCGTGGTGTTCGAGGAGATCCGGGTGGTCACCGGCGCCACCTTCGAGGTGGACGCCAACATGCAGATCGCCACGGTGGCCGAGACGATCACGGTGACCGGCGAGTCTCCGGTGGTGGACGTGAAGTCCACCGGGGTCGCCGCCACCTTCGACGACACCCAGCTTGACGAGGTGCCGACCGCGACCGACATGTGGGCGGTGCTCCACCAGAGCCCGGGCGTCCGGGTGACCGGGATCGACGTCGGCGGCTCCCACAAGAGCCAGCAGTCCACCTACGAGACCTTCGGCGTCCGAAGCCAGAACCGGGTTCTCTACGAGGGGGTGAACACCACCGAGGGAACCGGCAGCGCCGGCGGCTACTACGACTACTACGCGATGGAGGAAATGCAGGTCGCGGCGCAGGGCGCGGACGTCGAGATGTCCACGCCGGGCGCCCAGATCCAGACGACCGTGAAGAGCGGGGGCAACGAGTTCTCCGGCCTCGAGAGCGGCGCCTGGAACCCGGAGAGCCTGATCGCCGAGAACATCGACAGCGAGCTGGAGGCCCGGGGCGGCACCCCCTCGCCGGTGGTCCAGTTCTACGAGTTCCACCTGGACCTGGGCGGCCCGATCGTCCGCGACAAGGCGTGGTTCTACGGCGCGTACAACAATTTCTACATCGACACGGTGATTTCGGGAACCGACCCGGAAATCGCCACCGACGTCGGCGACTTCGACATCTTCACCGCCAAGGTGAACTACCAGATCACCGAGCGCGACCAGTTCATCGGGTTCTCCACCTGGTCCTGGAAGCGGAAGCCCAACCGCTCGCTCTCGGTGCAGATTCCGGCGGAGTCGGTGCTCGCCCAGGATTACTGGATCTGGCTGCACAAGGCCGAGTGGCAGCGGGTCTGGAGCGACCGCCTCTACAGCAACGTCATGGTGGGGCACATGGGAACCACCTGGCCGATGGTGCCGAAGGCGGACCCGGTCAACGGCAACGAGCCGCGGATCAATCTCGCCACCAACGTGCGCTCGGGCGCCGGCTGGCAGCCGTTCACCCGGAACCGCTGGAAGCCGCAGAGCACCGGCCAGTTCAACTACTACGTTCCGATCGGAAACGGCAGCCACGACTTCAAGTTCGGCTGGGACTGGCAGATCGACAGCGAGCTCTCCGGCTGGAACACGAACTCCGGCGCGATCCGGTACGAGGACGATCCCAAGCAGGGACGTCCGAACAACGTGCATCAGGTGTTCATGGTCGGCGTGCCGAACCTGGTGGACAACCGGAACCAGCACATGGACTTCTTCGCCCAGGACGTCTGGACGGTCAACGACCGCCTGACCCTGATGGCCGGTTTCCGGGTGGGAAGCCAGATGCTTTCCTACCTGGAATCCGACAACTCGCCGGGAAGCGCCTGCCAGGACGTGCTGGCCTGCCAGTTCGAGCTGCCGCAGAACCAGAGTCAGATCCTGCAGCATGCGTTCGGAACCGGCGGCGTGACTCCGGGGAAGAACGTGTTCACCCACTGGAACATCGCTCCCCGGGTCGGGCTGACCTACGACATCACCGGCGAGGGAACCACGGTCTTCAAGACCTACTTCGGTCGGTACTACTCGAACGTCGGCACCGGGCTCAGCACCGCCAATCCCGGCGGACAGCCTTCGGCCCGCTACGAGTTCCTTGACCAGAACCAGAACGGGGTGCTGGATGACGCTTCCGAGCTCGGCCAGCGGCTCAACTTCACCGCGGGCGCCGGTTCGGGAAGCACGACCCCGATCGATCCCGACTGGACGCTGCCCTACGCCGACGAGGTGAGCGCCGCGCTGGAGCACGAGCTCACCACCGACCTCGGCGTGCGCGCCTCCTACGTGTACAAGCGGATGCGGAACACGTGGAGCCGCTACGACCAGGTGGACGCCCTGAACCGGAACACGCCGATCACGATCTCCGAGTGCGACGGCTGCCCTCCCGGCTTCGAACGGTCGTTCAACCTCCTCCTCTACCCCGAGGAGATGGTGGGCCAGAACGACAACCTGACCACCAACCATCCGGCGGGCGAGAGCGACATGGATTTCCACACCGTCTCGCTCGGCGTCAACAAGCGGTTCCGGAACAACTTCTTCTACAACGTCTACTTCGACTACCAGTGGCGCTCGGAGCCCCGGAGCCCTGGAACGTCGGCGACGTCGTGGAACGCGACCAGCCCGCTGAGTTCGGATCCCACCGCCCAGGGATGGTTCATCAACTACGACCAGGACATCCCGACCGTCCAGGACACCACGACCTACCAGTTGAAGGCGTCGGCCCGCTACGTCCTCCCGTACGAAATCGGCCTCGCCGGCACCTACCGCTACATCAGCGGCTGGAACTACGCGCCCATCCATCGCAACACCGTCTATGACGGCCGCGTCGGCGTGTATTCGTGGCTCGGCCTGATGAACGAGAATCGTTCGCCGAACGTGACGATGGTGGACTTGCGGGCGGACAAGACGTTCGCGCTCGGCGACCGGATGAACTTCCAGATCATCGCGGACGTCTTCAACGCCCTGAATGCGAACACCATCGTGAACTTCCAGTTGATCGATTCGGTGGATCCCTATCAACGGGTGGTCGAATACCTGAAGGGGCGAACTATCGGGTTTTCCGCGAGGTTGACCTTCTGACCTGATCAGAAGGCCAACCAACCGGTTCGGCCGGAACAGACAGGAGCCCGCCGGTCTCCCCTCCGGGGCCGGCGGGTTTTCCGCGGGAGCCGCTTCTACTGCGCGGGAGCGTGTTCCGCCACGTAGTCCATGAGGCTCGGAATTCCGGGTTCCCATCCCGGTTCCGAGCGCGGCCTCCAGATGAACCCGAGGTCGGCGAGGGTTCCTTCCGCTTGCGTCGTCGCCGAAGAATCTCCCAGCCCCTCGCGGATCGCCTGCTCCACCTTCCCGTCGCTCAGGGAATCGCTGCCGGCAAAGGCCAGCGCCACCGAGCGGCCCGCCGGGAGCAAGCCTTCCTTTCGCAGTTCGTCGTACCGCTGCCGGTAGTAGAAGTTCCTGGTTTCCGTGAAGCGGGGAAGCGCCGCCTCGAGCGCCGCGGACGTGACCCGGCGAGGACCGTCTGGCGCGCAGGCGACGCCCCAAACCGCCGCTCCCAGCAACTGGATGAAATACGGGTAGCCGTGGCTCCGCCGGAAGACATCAGGCAGGACGGATCGATCCACCTGGATGCCTTCCGCCTCGAAGGGACGCCGGAAGGCTTCCCCGGTGGCGTCTTCGCTGATTCTTCCGATCCGAAGTTGGTGGGCGCGACTCCAAAACGACGCGTGCATCCGGGACAGCCGCTCCTCGATGTCGGGGGTTCCGGCGAGGACCATCAGGAAGGGGCCGCTCTCCCTGGCTTGCTGGCTGGCTTGCAGCAGCGCCTGGCCGACTTTGGGAGTGAGCGTGTGCGCCTCGTCCACGATGAGAAGAAACGGCGCCTTCGCAGCGCGCGCCGCCAGAATCGCGGACACCGGTTCGGCGGGAACGGAGCGCCACCACCATCGTCGGCGCGGACGAAGCCGTTCCACGAACTGCTCCGCGTTCCGGACTTCGCTCGGCAGTGGCGCCGCCACCTCGACCCCCGCCGCCGCCGCCTCGTTCTTCAGCCAGCGCAGGAGCACCGTCTTTCCATTGCCGCGCGGCCCGAGGAGGATGACCTGACCGGGAAAGGCAGCCCGCTCGCGCATCCGCCGCAACAGGGCGCCCAGGAGCGTCTGCTCGGGTTCCCGGCCGGCCAGGTGCGGCGGCATGCCTCCCGCGCCCGGCTGAAAGGGTCCGAACGGATCGTGCGGGGTCATCCCCCGCAGTCTATCCGCGTCCCCGGACCATGCCCTGGGCTATGCTCCGGGCGTCATGGCGAACGGGGTGCGGCCGGTGCGGAATCCCCTGCCGGCGCGTCCGGCGAGGAAGCCCTCACCGAAGGAGAAGCGTTCGGTTCGGTGGAAGCACTGGAAGGCGCCGGAAATGAGCTTCGAGGGCTGCGAATTCGAGCTCGCCACCGAAGAAGACCTGGCGGGGCCGGCGTGGGCGGAGCGACGCTACGAGTATTGGCATCAGGCGAGCGAAACCGCATGGGTGGTGCGCGAAGAGTCGTTCGTTCATGCCGCATCGCCGGTCCGCTTGGTCGAATTCCTGCGGAACGTGGCGCAGGTGCGGGGATCCCGGATCACGAGTTTCGGGCCGGGAGGCCTGCGGAGGCTGCGTCCGGACGGGCGTCCGGGGGACATCATGCAGCCGGACCTTTCGGTGTTCGTGCATCCGGACCGCTCTTGCGTGCCGGATGGCCGCTTCCTGATGCAGGGTGAGCACGACTGGCCGGACGTGGTCCTGGAAGTGGACAACACCACGGACGTGCGACGGGGGAAACTGCTGCGCTACGAAGAGTGGGGTCTTCCGGAAGTGTGGGTGGAAGTCCCCGACAAGGGAACGTGGGGGCGTCCGCCGGGCCTTCGACCGGGGTGCGCGATCCACCGGCTCGAACGGGGCAGGTACCGGGAGGTTGAGGCGAGCGTGGCTCTGCCCGGTCTGCGGGCATGGGAAATCCACGCGATTCTGAACGAGCAGGATGACGAACTGATGATGCAGGCGTCCCGTCGGGTGGGAAGGGCCTTGGGCGCCGCCGAGGGGACGTCGGAGGAGGACGATCTGCTGGGTGCTTCGTTGCTCCAGGCCGGTCGGCAGGAGGGCCGGAGGCAGGGTCGGCGGGAGGGTCGGCGGGAAGGGGCGGCGCGCTCCCGGATCCGGATGGCCGGCGTGATCCTGCGGAACCGGGGGATCGCGCTCGATTCCCGATTCCCCGACCATCTGCCCGGAATCCCGGAGGCTCTGGCCAAGGCGGACGAGTCGCAGGTATTCGAGGCCGCATCCCGGGCCGCCGACGAGGCGGACTTCGGAGTCCGGCTGCTCGGCGCCCGCCCCGGCTGACCTCAGCGGCGTTCCGGCAGGTCCACCGTCCCCCGGACATCGGACCAGGAAATCCGACGGCGCCGTCCCCGCTCCACCGTCAGGTTTCCCTCCACATCGCGGACGGTGACGCCGCCCGAACCGGGATCGCCGATCCGGACATCGCCGCCGACCGTCTCGATCCGGAGACTCCCCGAACCGTCATCGCCGACCGTCACGTCCCCGCCGACATCGCGCACGGTGGCCGAGCCGCTCCCGTCCCCGATCTCCACGCTGCCGGTCACATCCCGAACGGAAAGACTCCCGGCGCCATCCTCCACCCGCACGTCGCCCTGCACCCCCTCGATGCGAAGCCCCCCGGAGCCGTCATCCACCGTCACGCCTCCGGACGTATCCCGGATGCGGAGGCTGCCGGAGCCGTCCTCCACCACCACGGCGCCCACTCCCTCGATCGAGACGCTCCCGGAGCCGTCCTCGAGATCGATCCCGGTTCCCTCCGGCGCCCGCACGGAGAGCGCGATCCGGGCGTAGCGGTTCCCGCCCCACGACCAGCCGGCGGAAGCCGGATACCGGGTCCGCAATTCCCCGCCGTCGAGCGTGACGTCCAGAGCGTCGAAGCGCTCCTGATCCGAGGCGCAGAGCGTGGCGGTCACCCGGATCTCCCCGAGTCCCGGCTCGCCGGCGATCTCCACCGGGCCGGCCCCGCTCTCCACCCGCAGGACTTCGCTGGCGGGCGCCCGCAGTTCGCGGGTCTCCTCAACCTCGCACCGGGAGTCCTCTCCGACAAACGGCAACGTCAAGAGCAAAATGGCAAAGGTCATGGTGTATCTCCCTGGGCCCGCACGGCCTGACAGGGAAGAACGAAGCCGACGGCTCCCAGGTTCCGGGATAAGGTTGAAGAATGACCGGTCGGCTCGGCTTCGCCCTCCTCGCGCTGGCCGCCGGATGCGCGACGCCGCCCGAAACAGCGGTTCTTCCTCCTCCGCTCCATCCGCTCGCCGACCCGGCCCAGGCGGCGGGCGCCGATGTCTGCGCCGCCTGTCATGCGGAGATCGCCGCCGACCAGGCGGCGCACCCGATGGCGCGCACCGCGGCGCCGGGCGCCGGAGACTGGTTCTCCGCAGACATGCTGGCGAAGGCGAAGCGCTGGCCGGAGGACCAGGACCCAGCGCCGTTCTACGAGGCGCGCGAAGGCGCCGTCCGCCTCCGGGCGGGGGAAACCGCCGCCGAAGTCCACGCGGTGTTCGGCTCCGGTCTCCGGGGCGTCACCCCGGTCTCCTTCGCGCCGGACCGCCGCCTGCGGGAACTCCGCCTTTCGTTCTCCCGGGCGCAGGACGGATGGATTCCCACTCCCGGCGCCGAGGGCGACGCCGACCCGCTGGGCGACCTCGACCCGCCGGAGATCGCCGGGGACTGCCTGGGATGCCACGCCACCGCGCTCGCCTGGGACGCCGCCGGGCGGTTCGACCCGCACCGGGCGGCGCTGGGAGTGACCTGCGAACGCTGCCACGGCTCGGGAATTCCCCACCTGGAAGCGCAGTCAGCGGGCGGCGCCCCCGGCCCCATCTTCAACCCGGCGGTCCTGAACCCGGCGGAGGAAGTCGCGTTCTGCGGGCAGTGCCACCGCCAACCCACCGACTTCGAGCCGCGCGAGATCCTCGCCCGGGACGCCGGACTCGCCCGGCACGCCGGCGGCAGCCTGATGATGAGCGCCTGCTTCCGCGAGTCGCCGCCGGAATCGACCCTCGCCTGCAGCGAGTGCCATGACCCGCACCGGTCCGAACCGGCGGTCCCCCCGGCGCGCGTCCGCGCGGCGTGCTCCCGCTGCCATCAGGATACGACTGGACTCCACCAAAGGACGCCGGTGGCGGCGGACGCCGACTGCGCCAGCTGCCACCTCCCCACCGAACGGGAGGCGTTCGCCGGCACGGCGTTCACGAACCACTGGATCCGGCTGTCCGACGCTTCGCCGCCCCCCGGTTCGGCGCGCGCCCGGGACGAGCTGGAGTGGCTCGAGGCGCTCTTCCGCCCCCGGCTGGAGGAAGCGCATCAGCCGTTCAAGGCCGCCCGCCTGCGCCTGGCGCTGGCCGAGCTCCTCCACATCCGGGGCGCCCGGGCCGAGTCCCGTCGCCTGCTGGACGAGGCGCTGGCGCTCGGTCCCGACTACGAGGGCCGGCTCAAGACCGCCGCACTGCTCCGGGACGGCGGCGCGACCGTCGAGGCCCGTCGCATCCTCCGGGACGCCATCGCGACCGACCCGGACATCCCGCACGCCTACTACGAACTCGGCGATCTGCTGGCGTCCACCGGCGCTCCCGCCGAGGCGGTCCCGCTGCTCCGGCAGGCCATCGAGCGGAGCGCCGCGTCCGCCGGCCTCCACGCTTCGCTGGGCGCCGCCCTGCTGGAAACGGACCGGCCGGTCGAGGCGGTCGCCGCCTTCCGGGAAGCCCTCCGGCTGGACCCGGGGCACGCGGAGGTGCTCGGTCGCCTCGCCGGCGTCCTGGCGGCCCACCCGGAACGCCGGGTCCGGGACCCGGAAGCGGCGGTGCTCCTCGCCCAGCGGCTCGCCGGGGGGCTCTCGCTCGCCGAACCCCGCTCGCTGGACCTGCTGGGGGCCGCCTTCGCCGCCGCCGGGGACTTCCGCCGGGCGACCGCCGCCGCCCAGGAGGCGCTGCGTCTCGCCGAAACCAACCCGGCGCTCGCCGCCGGAATCGCGAACCGGCTCGCCCTCTACCGCGCGGGCCGCCCCTTCGTGGGGCGCCTTCCCGAATGACCGGTACAATCGGCGGCCCCACGTGATCCTCCGCCTGCAGCACATCGGAACCGCCTACGCGAACCACGCGGACGCGGCGGCGCGCCTCGCTCGGGTGGGGCTTGCGCCCGCCGAACTGCGGACCGACCAGGGGCGCGGGTTCCAGCACGACTCCCGCGCGCTGCTCGGCAACGAGTGCTGGCTGCACGTAGTGCACAACTGGAACCCGGAAGCCCGGGTCTGCCGATTCCTCGCCGAACACGGGGAGGGGCTCGAGCACCTCGCCATCGAGACCGATGACATCGAGGCGGCGGTCGCCCGGGTGCGTCGGAACGCGCCGATCTGGGAGGACCGGATTCTGCAGGAAGCGGCGGACGGCTTCGAGGCGTTCGTGTACCCGGAGGACGCCTGCGGCTTCACGGTGGAGCTGATCCAGCCGCACCCGACCAGCTGGAACTGGCCGGACCCGCCTCCCGAACGGGTCAGCCCGCTGTTGCGGATACGCCGGCTCGCCGAGGTGGTGGCGGGAGCGCCCGACCCCCCGGCGGCCGGAGCGCGGTTCCACCAGCTCTTTGACCTGGCGCCCGAACCCGACGGCGGGGACGTCCTCATCCCGTTCCGGAACGACTGCCGGATCCGGTTCCGGCGCGGGGCGCCGCCGGGCCTCCACGCCCTGGTGTTCGAGAGCGCTGACCCGGATGCCGACCGCCGGGCGCTCGGGCCCCTGGCCAGCGGCCCCGGCCCCGATGTGCAGGTCGCCGCCGAAGCGGTCGGGTTCGGGATCGAAATCCGCGGCCCGGATCGCAGTTGACAAGCCCTACGAAATTCAAGATACTCGCGCACTTCGCTTCGGAAACTTGAATTGACGGCGTGTCCGAACTCGGCGAGCCGTCGCGTTCAAGTTTCAGAAGTGCTTTCCTTTCTTCGAGTTGTCTGCAACGGGCACTCATCCCGGAGGCCCCCTTCCGGGCTTGGCCCGCCAGTTGCTCTACCTCGGAGGACTTTTCCCCATTTCCATGCTTCCGATCCCCAAGGAGGACCAAGCAGCATGAGAAGATTGATTCTCTTCAGCCTGCTGCTGGCGTGGCCGACCTCGGCACTCAGTCAGCAGATCTACGGGCGGCTCGAGGGCGCCGCTTCGGACGCCCAGGGCTTGGTGCTCCCCGGAGTAACCGTGACCCTGACCTCCGACGAGCTGGTCGCCCCCCGCATCGCAACCACTGACGTGGACGGCTCCTACCGGTTCGCGCAGCTGGTCGGCGGCAGCTACAACATCACCTTCGAGCTCGGCGGCTTTCAGACCGTCGTGTTCGAGGACGTCACGGTGGTCGGCGGTTCGACCTTCCAGATCGACGCCAACATGGACATCGCGACCGTGGCCGAAACGGTGACGGTGACCGGCGAGTCCCCGGTGGTGGACGTGAAGACCACCGGCGTCTCGGCGACCTTCGACACCACCCAGCTCGAGGACGTCCCCTCCGCCACCGACATGTGGGCGGTCCTGCAGCAGAGTCCGGGAGTGCGGATGCGCGGCTACGACGTCGGCGGATCGCACAAGAGCCAGCAGTCCGGCTACGAGACCTTCGGAGTGCGCGGCCAGAACCGGATCATCAACGACGGCGTGAACACCACCGAGGGAACCGGCGGCGCCGGCGGGTACTACGACTTCTACGCGATCGGCGAGTTCCAGGTCTCGGCGCAGGGCGCCGACGTGGAGACCAACACGCCGGGCGCGACCGTGAACGCGGTGTGGAAGAGCGGCGGCAACGAGTTCTCCGGCACCGAGCACGGCGCCTACGAGCCCGAGCAGTGGATCGCGGACAACATCACCGACGACTTCTCGAGTCGTGGCGGCACCAGCGCCCCGGTGATCAAGTTCTACGAGTACCACCTCGACCTCGGCGGCCCGATCGTCCGCGACAAGGCGTGGTTCTACGCGGCCTACAACCGGTTCTACATCGACCGGATCATTTCCGGCCAGCCGCGCGAGGACGCCACCGATGTGGGCGACTTCGACATGTTCACGGTGAAGGCCAACTGGCAGATCACCGACAAGGACCAGTTCATCACCTTCCACCACTGGTCGCTGAAGCAGAAGCCGTTCCGGGGTCTTTCCGCGAACCGCCCGGCGGAGTCCATCCTCGCGCAGGACTCGTGGACGTGGCTCCACAAGGCCGAATGGCAGCGGGTCTGGAGCGACCGCCTCTACAGCAACATCCAGGTGAACCACTGGGGCTTCGGCTGGCCGATGACCCCGGCGGTGGACCCGGCTTCCAGTCCGCCGCGCTTTGATTCCGGAACCAGCTTCTGGAAAGGCGCCGGATGGCGGCCCTTCACCTTCAACCGCTGGAAGCCGCACTCCACCGGCCAGTTCAACTACTACCTGCCTCTCGGCGGCGGCAGCCATGACTTCAAGTTCGGCTGGGACATGCAGATCGACGAGGAGCAGTTCGGCTGGAACGCCAACTCGGGCGCGGTCCGCTACCTGGACAACAGCAGCCAGGATCCGCCGCGGCCGAACAACGTCGACCGGATTCGCTTCGAGAGCTTCCCGAACTTCAACTACGACCGCAACACCCACATCGACCTGTATGTCCAGGATGTGTGGACCATCAACGACCGGTTGACGGTGAATGCCGGCGTCCGGTTCGGAAGCCAGCGGATCGGGTATCTCGGTTCGAACAACGTTCCTGGCGGTCCTTGCGACGCGGCGCTCGGCTGCATCCGGGAGATCGCCGACATCGACGCCAACGTGGCGGCGGCGCTGCCGCTCCTGTTCGGGACCGGAGCGGAAATTCCGGCCAACAGCAACGTCATCAGCTGGTGGAACCTCGCCCCCCGGGCCGGCTTCACCCTCGACGTGACCGGCGAAGGCCGCACCGTCTTCAAGGGCTACTGGGGCCGCTACTACCACAACATGGGCAGCGGTTGGGACTTCTCGAACCCCGGCGGCAACAAGAACGTCGTCTACCAGTTCCTTGATCAGAACGGGAACGGCCTGTTCGACGGCGTGAGCGAGCTGGGCGACCGGCTCAGCGGCAGCACCGGCGCCGGGCTTGCGGAAGTGGCTTCCGCGGGGGAACCGGTCGGCTCTCCTGTCGACCCGGACACCAAGCAGCCCTACGTGGACGAGGTCAGCGCCTCCTTCGAGCACCAGATCGGCAGCGATCTCGGTCTGCGCGCCTCGCTGGTGCACAAGCGCCAGACCGGCGCCTGGGGCAACCTGAACGTCGCCCGCATCGGCACCCTGACGAACGCAAAGCAGATCGCTTGCCCCGCCACCTGCCCGGACGGCATGGCCGGCACGATGATCACCGTGTACGACCTGCCGGACGACGCTCCCACCAGCCGGAACCTGGCGACCAACGTTCCCGAGGGCGAGGCCGATTTCAACTGGACCACCGTTTCGCTGGGTGTCAACAAGCGGTTCCGGAACAACTTCTTCTGGAACGCCTACTTCGACTACCAGTGGCGGCACGAGGGCCGGGACCCGAGCGACAAGAGCAACAGCCCGCTCACCACCGACCCGATTGGCGTTGACTGGAACTACCAGTACGGCTTCATTCCCCTCATCCAGGACGTCACCAACTGGCAGTTCAAGGCCGCCGGCCGCTACGTCATGCCCTACGAGGTCGGCGTCGCCGGGACGGTTCGGCTGGTCAGCGGGTTCCCGTGGGCGCCGCGCCTCGCCGCCGGCATCGGGAATGTCGGGACCCAGAACATCTTCCTGGACAACCTGAACAACCGCCGTTCGGACAATGTCAGCATCGTGGACTTCCGGGTGGACAAGTCGCTCGCCCTGGGCGACTTCGCCAGCCTTGAAGTGATGGTGGACGTCTTCAACGCGCTCAACAACGCGTCGGAGACCAACTTCATCATCGATGCGGGCAGCCGCTACCGGAACACCATCGAGTGGATCCAGGGGCGCACCATCGGCATCAGCGCCCGTCTGAGCTTCTAGGACTCTCCGGGCCCGAAAGCCTCGGCCCGCCGCTCCCTCCGGGGAGCGGCGGGCTTTTTGTATTTGCGAGATCCGCCGCGCACTCCCTCACCGCGCAGAGGAGCGGATTCAGGGGCGCGCCATCGGCATCAGCGCCCGTCTGAGCTTCCAGGCTCTCCGGGCCCGAAAGCACTCGGCCCGCCGCTCCCTCCCGGGGGAGCGGCGGGCTTTTTGTTTTCAGCTGACGGTGATGTCCGGGTCGACGACCGCATCCAGATCGTCGCGGAACCGTTGCGCGTCGATGCGCGGCGCCTTCGCCGCGTCCGCGGCGAGCGCGGCGCGGGACACGAACCGCCGCCGCCACCCCGGGACCGGTCCCAGCTCCGCCACCGGCGTCCCGTACCGGGTGATGGTCAGGCGCTCGCCGGCCGCGACCCGCCACTCCCCGGAGCCGGGGGGGGGCTGCGGACTTTGGCGTTTGCGACCCCCCCCCACGCTCAAACAGGGTGGATGTCGATCAGGGTCTCCAAGCCGTCAAAGTCCGACGGGTCCCGGGTAAACAGCGGCAGGTCGTGAGCCAGCGCGGTTGCGGCGATGAGGAGGTCGGCAAAACGCCGCCGTGAATGGCGGCCGCGTTTGCGCAACACCATGAAGATTCGGCCATACGCCCGAGCCGAAGCGACGTCGAACGGCAGCGGGTCCCAGCGCGAGGCGGCCCACAGTACGCGATCCTGCCGCCGGGCTCGTTCCTCTCTGTCGACTACAGCGTGCGGACCGGCCGTAATCTCGGCGAGAGTGATAGCCGAAATCGCGGTGTCCTCGGGAAGGATATCAGGATCGATCCGTTCCAAGTCAATGACCACGGAAGTGTCCAGCAACCCCCGAACGTCGGGCCTCCACGAATGTCCATTGGAGCGGCTGGACACGTTCAGACGGTGACGTCCGGGTCAACGACCGCGTCCAAGTCGGCGCGGAACCGTTGCGCGTTGATGCGCGGCGCCGTCGCCGCGTCCGCGACGAGCACGGCGCGGGACACGAAGCGTCGCGCCGGGACCGGTCCCAGCTCCGCAACCGGCGTCCCGTTCCGGGTGATGGTCAAACGTTCGCCGGCCTCGGCCCGCCGCAAAATCGCGGCGGAGTCGTTGCGAAGCTGACGCTGCGTAATGGTGGTCTTCATGGGGTGCACTGTAGCACAACGTAGCAAGTTGGGATCGCCAAGCAGAAATTGGGCGCCCCCGCCATGCCGGCGCCTGCGTTCACTCCCGGGCGCGTTCGTACTTGGTGAGGCCGCCCCCCGCGAACGGGCGCGACGCCGGCCCCTCCGCCACGAAGACGTTTCCGTCGGCGTCCACCGCGACCCCCTCGCCGGCCACCCCCTGGAGCATCCGGTTGCCCTCGTTCGGCATGTGCGGCGGGATGAACGCGGTCACCCGATCCTCGCTCGCCGGGCCGATCCGGACTCCGTTCATCCAGCCGTAGTGGTTGGTCTCGGTGGACTCCGAATCGATCGCGTAGAGCGTGTCGTCGTCGGTGATGAAGAGCCCGCTGATCCGCCCCATCTGGTGGTGGATGTCCAGCAGGTTCCCGTCCTGGTCGAAGATCTGGATGCGGTGGTTGCCGCGGTCGGCGACGAAGAGGCGCCCCCGGGAATCCATCTCCAGCGCGTGCGGGGTGCGGAATTCGCCGGGCCGGAAGCCGATGACGCCCCACTCCTTGATGAAATTCCCCTCCGCGTCGTACTTCAGGATGCGCCCGGTGCGCCCTTCGGGCGGATCCGGGTTCTGCCCGCTGTGGCCATCGGAGACGAAGATGTCCCCGTTCGGCGCGGTGATCACGTCGCACGGCTCGTGAAGCTGCCCGGGGCCGGTTCCCGGCTGGCCGGCGATCCCCAAGCGCATCAGTTCCTCGCCTTCGGGGCTGAACTTGATGACCTGATGCCCCTTGGTTCCGGCCTCGTTCCCCTGCGAATCGGTCACCCAGACGTTCCCGTCGCCGTCCACATGGAGGCCGTGGGGCAGCACGAAGAGCCCGGCGCCGAACTGGGCGAGCACCTCCCCGGTATGGCGGTCGAACTTCAGCACCGGATGCACGTCCGGGTTCTCCTCGCATCCCCCGGCGAGCGCGTTCGCGCCGCAGCGGTCATACGCCCAGACGTGGCCGTCGGGGCCGATGTCCACCCCGGCGGTGGACCCCCAGGTCCGGCCGTCCGGCAGGTCGGCCCACTGGGTGATGACCACCGGGTTCGGGTTCGGCAGCGTCCGCTGCACCAGGTCGGCGCTTCCCGCCGACGGGGCTTCCTCCATCGGCGGGGGCGGAGCGCCGCAGGCGAGAGCGGCCAAGACGAGAAGGGTTCCGGAAATGCGCATGCGGGCCAGTGTATCCGCCGGAACGCATAGCATCCCCCGCGCAAGCTCCCCATGCGGCTCGAAGGCGGCCCCGGCCTCTCCCGGAATCTCGGCCTCGTCGGCCTGGTCGCCACCGGGGTCTGCTCGATGCTGGGGGCGGCGATCTACGTGATCCCGTTCGCCATCCACCGGAGCGTCCCCGACATCGGGCCGCACGTGCTTCCGGCCTACGCCTTCGCGGCGCTCCCGGCGGTCTTCGCCGCGCTCGCCTACGCGAGCCTGGGGACCGCGATGCCGCGCGCCGGGGGCAGCTACGTCTACGCGAGCCGCTCCCTGGGCCCCTTCTGGGGATTCGTCGCCAGTTTCTCCCAGTGGTTCGGGCTTTCGATCGCGATCGGGGTGGTGTCCTGGCTGCTGATCCCCTTCGTGCGCGACGCCGCCTACACCCTCGGCTGGGACGGAATCGGCGCCGCCCTCGACCAGCCGGCGGTCCGGCTCGCGCTGGCGATCCTGTTCCTCTGGACGTTCGTGCTGGTGAACATCCGCGGGCTGAAGCTCTACGAACGCACGCTCAACCCGATGATGTTCCTGATGTTCGGTCTGGGCGCGGTGGTCATCATCGCCGGCTTCTCCTTCGACCACGCCGACTTCGCCGCCGCCCTGCTCGCCGCCGAGGGGCGAACCATCTCGGGAGCCGCCGCCGAACCGCCGCCGCTCCGGCTCGTCCCCTTCCTGACCGCCTCGACGATCCTGTTCGCCACCTTCATCGGCTTCGACTCGATCGCCCAGGCCGGCGGCGAGGCGCGCCGCCCCCGGCGGAATCTGCCGCTCGCGGTGGGGCTCACGATGGCGAGCGTCGGCGGTTTCTACTTCCTCTTCACCACCGCGATGTACCACGCGGTTCCGTGGTCCTACGTCGCCGCCGAGTCGGCGACGCGCGATCTGACCGCCCCCGGCCTCCTCGGCCTGCTGCTCCCGGCGGCGGGGACCGCGGCGATCCTCATGGGAGCGGCGGTCGCGCTCATCAACGACCTGCCGGCGATGCTGCTCGCGGTCTCCCGGATGATGTTCGCCTGGGCCGGCGACGGCATCTTCCCGAAGGCGGTGGCGACCGTCCACCCGCGCTTCCACACCCCCTGGGTCGCCGTCCTGCTGAGCGGCCTGATGGCCACCGTCGGCATCCTGGGGAGCTACTTCGCCAGCGACTTCTTCCTGGGCATCGACATCCTGGTCACCTCGATGCTGGTCAACTTCGCGCTGATTTGCCTCTCGCTGGCGGCGCTCCCCGCCCGGAACCCGGCGCTGGCCGCCGGCATCACCATCCTCGGTCCGGCCAGCCGGCGGCTGGTGGGCTGGGCCGGCGCCGCCCTGCTCACCCTCTTCCTCGCCCTCCACGTGCTCCGCGACCTGACCGCCCCGGCGAGCGCCTGGTACTTCCGCTCGACCCCGATGTGGCTGCTGGTCATGGGGATCGCCGCCCTCCTCTTTTTCCGCGAGATGGCGGCGCTCCGACGGCGCGGGGTGGACACCCGGCGGGTCTTCGCGGCGCTCCCCGACGAATGATCCCCGGCCTCCCCCTCTCCCGGGTGGTGACCGGCCTCTGGCAGGTGGCGGACCAGGAACGGGACGGGACGACGCTGGACCCGGAACGGGCCGCCCGCGCCCTCGAGGAGCTGGTGGACGCCGGATGCACGACCTTCGACGTGGCGGATCACTACGGGTCGGCGGAAGTCATCGCCGGAGCGCTCAAGCGGCGCCGGAAGGACATCCGCATCCTGACCAAGTGGGTGCCGCCGCCGGGCGTCTCCTCCCGCCGCGAAGTCAAGCAGGCGGTGGAGCGGGCGCTGGGCCGCATCGGGGTGGAGCGGCTCGACCTGCTCCAGTTCCACGCCTGGAGCTACGCGGACCCCTCGTGGCTGGACTGCCTCCACCACCTGGCGGACCTCCGCGCCGAAGGGCGAATCCTCCACCTCGGCGTGACCAACTTTGACGCCCGGCATCTCGATCTGGCGATCCGGAGCGGCATCCCCCTCGTCTCCAACCAGGTCTGCTGTTCGCTGCTGGACCGCCGCTCCTTCGGCCCGATGCGCGTCGTCTGCCGCACCCACGGCGTGCGGTTGCTCGCCTACGGCGCGCTCGCCGGCGGCCTGCTGAGCGACCGCTGGCTCGGGGAACCAGAACCCGCCGAGCCCCGCACCTGGTCCCAGATGAAGTACCTCCGCTTCATCCGGGAGGCGGGCGGCTGGGAGCGCTTCCAGGGGCTGCTCGGCGCCGCCCGCCGGATCGCCGACCGGATGGGCTTGTCGGTCGCCAACGTCGCCGGCCGGTTCGTGCTCTCCCAGCCGTTCGTCGGCGCGGCGATCGTCGGCGCCCGCCCCGGCGCTCCCGGCCACCTCGCCGACAACCGGAACCTGCTGGAAGGAGGGGATCTCGATCCGCGGGCGCTTGCCGAGCTGGACGCGGCGGCGCTGGACCCGATCCCCGGCGACTGCGGCGACGAATACCGGCGCCCGCCGTTTCTGACCGCCTCCGGCGACCTGAGCCACCATCTGGAGCGCATCCCCCCGCCGTTCACGCCGGTGGAGGGCCGCGTCGAAGCCGAGGGCGTCCGGGAGGCGGCCCGGCTCGGCGACCGTATCCGCATCCGCGGCGTCGTCCCGGTCCACCGGGGGCGTCCGGTCGGCGGCGGCGACCCGCTCGCCGAAGCCTGCTTCCTGCTGGACCGCCTGGAGGGTTTGCTGGCCTCGCTCGGCGGCCGGCTCGCGGACGCGACGATCCGGATGCGCTCCCCCGCTCCGGGGATCCGCGAACGGCTCGGAAGGCCGGTCGAAATCGCCCCCGGACCCAGCGAACTGGACGCCGACGCATAGACTCTCCCGTTCCCCGCATGGAAGCTCCCCTGCCGCTTCGCACCGCCGGTTCGGCGCTCGCCGCCAACCCGCTGCGCACGATTCTGGCGCTCACCGGGCTGACCATCGGCGTGGCCTCGGTCCTCACCATGGCCGCCCTGGGTTCGGGCGCCCGCGCCGAAGTGGCCCGCGACGTTCGGTCGGCGGGGACCAACATCGTGGTGGTGCGCGCCGGGAACTACATCCGGGGCGGGGACGCGATCAACATCCCCTCCGGCTTCGGGCGCGCCGACACCCTGACGGTCGGGGACGCCGAAGCGATCCGCCGGATCGACGGGGTGGCGATGGCGACTCCGGTGGTGGAGACCCGGATGGCGGTGGAATCCGACTTCGGCGACGGCTTCGGCCCGATCCACGGCGTCTCGGCGGAAGCGGCGGACATCCACCGGCTGCGCATCCTGGGCGGCGAAACCTTCACCGCCGGGGACGTGGAGGACGGCGTCCCGGCGATCCTGCTCTCCGGCCCGCTCGCCGCCGACGTCTTCCCGGGGCGCTCCCCGGTGGGCGAAACGGTCCGCATCCGCAACCGCGCCTTCGAGGTGCGCGGCGTCTACCAGACCGCCGACCGGCGCCTCGCCGAGGCCGCGCTGATCCCGTATCCGCTGGCGCAGGAGCTGGCCGGGCGCGACTACCTGAACGCAGTGGCGATCTCCACCGATCGCGCCGGCGACGCCTCGGCGGTGGCGCGCCAGGTGACCGAGCTGCTGCGGGAGCGCCACCAGCTGACCCGCTCGGCCCCGCCCCCCGAATCGGACGCCCCCCATTCGTTCCGCCGCGGCGCCCGTCTCCCCGACGACTTCACGGTGCGCACCCAGGCGACCTCGGCCCTGACCCAGGGGCTCTACACCACCGCGGCGGCTTTCGTGCTGGCCTCGATGCCGCGGCTCGACGAAGTGACCTCCGAGGAGATGGTGGGGACGCTCAACCGGGCCACCTCGACGATGACCCTGCTGCTGGGCGCGCTCGCCGCCGTCTCGCTGATCGTGGGCGGGGTGGGCATCATGAACGTGATGCTGCTCGCGGTCACCGAGAGGACCCGCGAGATCGGCCTCCGGCTGGCGGTGGGAGCACGCCGCCGGGACGTGCTCTGGCAGTTCCTCGCCGAGGCGGTGGCGCTCGCCGCGCTCGGCGGGCTGGCGGGCGTCCTGTTGGGCGGCCTCGCCTCGCTGGCGGTGGAGGGGATGCTCGGCTGGCGCACCCTCATCCACTGGATCGCCCCGGCGGGCGCGACGGCGCTGGCCGCCGCCATCGGGGTCTTCTTCGGCTGGTTCCCGGCGCGCCGGGCGTCGCGGCTGGACCCGATCGTGGCGCTCCGGACCGAATAGAAGGAAGTCAGGACGGCTCGCGCGGCGGCGGCGCCATCTCCATGCCGGTGTGGGGGTCCACCATCGGCTCCTCCATGACGAACGGCACCTCGATCTCGTAGGGAGCGCCCTCGAAGCGGAAGTAGACGTCGGCGACCGCGCCTTCGGCCTCGACCGGACGCCCGGCGGCGATCCAGGCTTCGCCGAAGTCGTCGATCTCCGGGCGGAGCGGCTCCGGATCCTCGCCGGGGCGCCGCACCGTGATCCGGACCTCCTCCGCCACCGCCGCCGGAAGCTCGCTGCGCATCGCGTCCGAGAAATAGATGCGGTGCTCCCCGCCGAAATCGAGCGCCACCTCGAAGTGGAGATCGCCGTGCATGAACACGTACCCCCCGTACCGGGGCGCGTGATCGCCGTGCGCCATCATCCCCATCGGGTCCACGGCGATGTCCTCCGGCTCTTCCTCGGGGGCGGCGCAGGCGGCGAGCAGCGACAGCAGCGCAAGACGGACGAACACGGCGGGCGAAGAGGCTAGCAGCATTCAGCGGGGAGAGAACAGCGCGGTCAGCTCGGCGGGGCTCATCGCCTCCCGCACCGCCCGTCGCAGCCCCTGTTCGACGTCCCCGGCGAAGACCGCCTGGACCGCGGCGGCGAAATCCGGATCGGCCGCCGGTCGGACCAGCGCATAGCTTCCGAAGCGGTCGGCGTGGTCGAGGACGGCGTGGGGGTCGGGAACCAGCGCCTCGAACTGGAACGCCCGCAGCGCGTCCAGCCGGGACATCCGGCCATCCAGATAGTCGGCCAGCAGGGTCAGCGCGACCGGTTCCAGAACCGCTTCCGGCGGCGGTTCGGCGCCGAGCCGCTCGGCGGCCGCCGCAAGCCCTTCGAAGACGGCGGTGCGGGGATGGTGGAGCGGAACGATCCCCAGCTCGGGGAAGCCGGTCTCCCGGAAGGCGGCGGCGGCGAGCTCCGCCTGGAAGTGGTGTCCGGGAACCCCCTCGTGGCAGGCGAGGCGGCGGGCTTCGGGGATGCCGAGCGGCAGCCTCCGGGACAGCGAGAGGATGCCCTCCCCTCCCCGGTGGCGGTAGAAGGGAACGGCGTCTTCGCTCCAGCGGAGCCGCAGGGGCGGCCCGTCGAAGCCGGGGACGCGCTGGCGGCAGAGAGCAAGCGCCTCCCGGAGCAGCGATTCCGGCGGATGGCGCGCGATCCGCTCATTCCGGCGCCGGATGCGCACCGGCAGCGGGGCGACCCCGGGGAGTTTCCGATCCACTTCGGCATGCAGCCGCTCGAGGGTCGCCGGGTCCCGCGGGTGGGGGCGGAACCGGAGTCCGAACACCAGCCAGAGCTCCTCCTGCGCCGGGCGCCCCGTTCCCAGGAGCCGCTCCGCCCGGGCGAGCAGCGCCCTGGCGCCGTCGGCGAGGCGACGGGAGCGGCGGTCGTCCCGCTCCTCCAGGGTTTCGAGGAGGCGGGACGCCCGCCGGGCGATGGCGGAGAGGGGGAGCGATTCGGCGACGGGTTCTTCCGCGAACACATGATCCAGATGGAGCGGATCGTGTTCGCCGAGCGCCCGGGCGAGCTCCGCGTACCGGTCGGCGAGCTGGTCCGGGGTCTGCGGCGGCGGTGGCGCGCAGGCGGCGAGCGCCAGGACCAGCGGCGCCCCGAAACGCATGGGAGCGGAACGTACCGCACCGCTTTTTGACACGCCGCCGGGAGCGGGCGTACTCTCCGATGCATGCGCATCCTTCTCGCCGTTTCCGTTCTTCTTGGCTTCGCCTGCGGAGCGCCGGACCGGGAGCCGGCCGCTCCGGCGTCCGAACCGCTGGGCGTCCGTCCCGGCGGCGACACCGAGCTTTCCCCGGACCTGTCCCAGATCCCCGAGGAGCTCCAGCAGGTCTTCCAGCACATCGACGACAACATCGACGAGCACGTCCTGAATCTGCGTCGCTGGATCCAGCAGCCGAGCATCTCCAACTCCGGCGAGGGCATCCAGGAGTCCGCCGAGATGGTCAAGGGGTTCTTCGACCAGCTGGGCTGCCAGGTCTCGCAGGTTCACGACATCCCGATGACCGAGTGGGGGCAGCCGGGGAACCCGGTGGTCTACGCCGATTGCGACTACGGCCGGGAGCAGACGCTTCTGATCTACTGGATGTACGACACCATGCCGGTGACCCAGCCGGAGGCGTGGAACCATCCGCCGTTCGAGGGCGAGTTCACCACCTTCGGGCCGTTCCCGAAGGTGATGATCGGGCGCGGCGCCACCAACTCGAAGGGGCCGCAGATGGTCCAGTGGAACGCGATGCACGCGATCCACGAGGTCACCGGGACGATGCCGGTGAACCTGATCTTCATCGCCGAGGGCGACGAGGAGCGGATGTCCATCGGTCTGCGGCAGTTCGTCCGGGAGAACCCCGATCTCTTCCGCCACGCCGACGCCATGTTCCGGTTCGGCAGCCAGTCCCGGAGCGGCGCCGCCGGGATTTCGGGCGGTTCGGAGGGCTGCGTCTACATCGAGCTCACCACCAGCGGCGAGAGCTGGGGCCGGGGACCGACGGTCTCGGACATCCACGGCGCCCACAAGCGCTCCACCGACGCCCCGGCGCTCCGGCACGTCAAGATGCTCTCGACGCTGATCTCCGATGACGGCAACGAGGTGCTGGTTCCCGGCTTCTACGACGGCGCCGATCCGCTCACCGAAGCCGAGGAGGCCATGTTCCGGCGTTCGGCGGAGAACATCGACATGGCGATCGCCGCCGACAACATCGGGGTGGCCCGCTTCATCAGCGACGACCCGCTGACCTACATCAAGAGCGCCCGCTACGGCATCTCCTTCAACATGGACGGCATCTGGGCCGGCAACATGTACCCCGGCGGCGCCGGGGCGATCCTCCCCAACCGGATCACCTCCAAGCACAACATGCGCTACGTCCCCGGCATGGACGGCCTCGACATGGTGCAGAAGATCCGGGATTACCTGGACGCCCAGGGCTACCAGGACGTGGAACTGACCATCATCGGCGACGTCCCGTGGTCCAAGAGCAGCTACGACAACCGTGCCGCCGAATCGCTGCTCCGCACCTACGACATCTTCGGCATCCGCCACGGAACCCCGATGGAGCATGAAACCATCCTCGGCGGCTACTGGCCCGCGTATCTTTTCAGCGGCCGGGACGCCGACTTCGAGGACGGAACCAGCCTGTCGATGCCGATCGTCGGCGGGGCGGCCGGGCACGGCGGCGGCGCCCACGCCGCCAACGAGTTCTGGGTCATCGAGGGCGCCGGCGAGGTCTACGGCATGGCCGGCGCCGAAAAGTCGATCGCCACGTTCCTCTACGCCTTCGCCGGCCTGCTGGGCGATCCTCCCGCCGAGGACGCCACCGCCGCTGGCGAGTGATGTTCCCCATGCGCGCCTTTCTCGCTTCCGTTCTTCTTCTCGCCTTCGCCTGCGGCGGAGCGCCGGACAGGGAGCCGGCCGCTCCGGCGTCCGAACCGCTGGGCGTCCGTCCCGACGGCGCCACCGAGCTTTCCCCGGACATGTCCCAGATCCCCGAGGAACTCCAGCGCGTCTTCCAGCACATCGACGACAACATCGACGAGCACGTCCTGAACCTGCGACGCTGGATCCAGCAGCCGAGCATTTCCAACTCCGGCGAGGGCATCCAGGAGTCCGCCGAGATGGTCAAGGGGTTCTTCGACCAGCTGGGCTGCCAGATTTCCGAAGTCCACGACATCCCGATGACCGAATGGGGGCAGCCGGGCAACCCGGTGGTCTACGCCGACTGCGACTACGGCCGGGAGCAGACGCTCCTGATCTACTGGATGTACGACACCATGCCGGTGACCCAGCCGGAGGCGTGGAACCATCCGCCGTTCGAGGGCGAATTCACCACCTTCGGGCCGTTCCCGAAGGTGATGATCGGGCGCGGCGCCACCAACTCGAAGGGGCCGCAGATGACCATGTGGAACGCCATGCATGCGATCCACGAGGTCACCGGGACGATGCCGGTGAATCTGATCTTCATCGCCGAAGGCGACGAGGAGCGGATGTCCATCGGTCTGCGGCAGTTCGTCCGGGAGAACCCCGACCGCTTCCGCCACGCCGACGCCATGTACCGGACCGGGCGCCAGGCCCGGAGCGGCGCCGCCGGCTTCTCCGGCGGTTCGGAGGGCTGCGTCTACATCGAGCTCACCACCAGCGGCGCGAGCTGGGGCCGGGGGCCGACGGTCTCGGACATCCACGGCTCGCACAAGCGCTCCACCGACGCCCCTGCGATGCGCCACATCAAGATGCTCTCGACCCTCTTCGAGGACAACGGGAATTCGATCCTGGTGCCCGGCTTCTACGAGGGCGCCGACCCGCTGTCCCCGGCCGAGGCGACCATGTTCGAACGTTCGGCGGAGAACATCGACATGGGGATCGCCGCCGAGAACATCGGAGTCGCCCGCTTCATCAGCGACGACCCGCTGGAGTACCTCCGAAGCGCCCGCTACGGCATCTCCTTCAACATCGACGGCATCTGGGCCGGCAACATGTATCCCGGCGGCGCCGGAGCGATCCTCCCCAACCGGATCACCTCGAAGCACAACATGCGGTACGTCCCCAGCATGGACGGCCTCGAGATGGTGCAGAAAATCCGCGACTACCTGGACGCGAACGGCTACGAGGACGTGGAGCTGACCGTCATCGGCGACGTGCCGTGGTCGAAGATGCAGTTCGACAACGCCCTCGCCGCCGCCGGCGACCGAATGTTCGAGATCTTCGGCGTCCGCCACCGCACTCCGCTCGAAGAGGCTTCGATCCTCGGCGGCGGCTACTGGCCGGCCTACCTGTTCAGCGGACGCGACAAGGAGTTTCCGGACGGCGCCGACCTGGAGATGGACATCGTCGGCGCCGGGCTGGGCCACGGCGGCGGCGCCCACGCCGCCAACGAGTTCTGGGTCATCGAGGGCGCCGGCGAGGTCTACGGCATGGCGGGCGCCGAGAAATCGGTCGCCACCGTGCTCTACGCCTACGCCGGCCTGCTGGACGCCCCGCCCCCGGCGACCGGCGCCGAATAGCCTGCACCCGCGCACCATGTAGCACACGCTCTGATTCCCCGACCGTTGGCGGTGCATCCAGTCCAACGTCGCTTCCGACCATAGAATACGGGACACCAAACGCTCTACCCCGTGGGCTCCGAAAAGCACCGGGCGGGCGAAAGGAGAGCAACATGGAGAAGGCGCACGCTTCTGGCACGGGGACTTCGCTCTTCCCGTCGGGTGCTGCTTCGTTGCCTGCGGATTCGGGTGTTCTCTCCAACCCCAAGGCGAACCTGCCCGGCCGCGGTTATCGCCTCGCAGGGATTGGTCGGCAAACGCTCTTTCCGCGCAAGGTTATTGGTGCGAGTCCGGATCAGTTTTTTACCAAGGAGTCGGTGGCCGCCGATTGCCTGCGGATGCTGCGCCAGCGCCTTGACCTGGACCCGGAAACGCATTTCATCGAGCCGTCGGCGGGCGACGGCGCGTTCTTCTCGCTCCTGCCCGAGGGGCGTCGCACCGGCCTGGATCTGCATCCCCGCGCGCCGGGGATCGAGCGGGCTGACTTCCTCGCCTGGAGGACGGAGCGCGCGGGTCCTGTCGTGGTGGTCGGCAATCCGCCGTTTGGCAAGCGCGGGCGAACCGCGGTGGATTTTGTAATCCGTTCGCTTTCGTTCGCCGAGACCGTCGGGATGATCCTGCCGATGACCTTCACCCGCCACGAAGGCCAGAAGCGCGTTCCGAAGGGCGTGCGGCTGGTCTGCTCGGTGCCGCTGCCCCCGGCCTCGTTCGTCCTGCCGAACGGCGAACCGTATTCGGTGCGCGCCGTCTTCCAGGTATGGACCTGGCGGCCGGGTTCGCTCGATCTGCGGGTCCCCGGACGGCTCCCCACCAGGCATTCCGATTTCGCCATGTGGCAGTACAACAACACCCCGGCGGCCCTGCGCCATTTCAACGAACCCTTCGAATTCGCGGTGCCGTGCCAGGGCTGGCAGGACTACAGCCGCCGGGAGACCGAGGCCGGGGCGTGCGAAAAATCGAAGCAGTGGATGCTGTTGCGGCCCCGGACCGCCCGCGCCCGCAAGGTCCTCTTTCACGACCTTGACTACCACGCGCTCGCCCACGAGGCCCAGACCGCGGTGCCCGGATTCCGCAAGGGGACGCTGGTACAGGCGTATGAGGCTGCCGCTTGCTAGCTGAACTTTTTGAGGAATTGCGGGGCAAGCCCGGAGACTTCCTTCAAGCCGCCAAGGGCGGGGACTTCGAAGAGCGCATCAAGGTAAAACTGGATCGGATCGGCTACAACCGCATCCAACCCCAAGATCTTGACGACGGGGAACGCAAGGCGCTGAAGGGCGGCGTGGAAATGGATTCGCTCGCTTTTGCGAACCCGGCTTCATACCGCAAGCACTATCTGAAAGAACCCTACGGCAGCCAGCAGTATCCGGATTTTCTCGTACTTGATGGTGATCGGGTCGTGCTGATTGAGGTCAAATTCTCAAAGAAGAGACAAGGGCATCCGATGTGGAACGGCGGGTTGCCGCGCCAAGGCGGTCTGTACATTTTTGCGGCTTATGAACGTCGGGATGCCCCCTTTTTCCTCGGCCGAGATGTTGTTTTGCCTGAGGAAGCGTCGAAGCTTCACGAGTTTTTCAAAAAGTTGACGGTGCTGCAAGAGGCATTCAATCAAGAATTGATGACAGGTCAGCGTTATGGATTCTGCGTCTATTCTCGAAAGGCGTTTGACCAACGGAAGAAACACAATCCCGATGCGGTGCTGGACTTCTTTGAAAATCCGGACCGGCTAAATCTCGAGGATTCGGCCCTCACATTCTTGAGAAGCAACCGGACCAACAACGCCTCCCCGCGGCGACCCTGAGACGCGTACACTTCCCGCCTGATGGAAAGCCCGAACGGTCATCCCGCCATCGAGGTCGAGGACCTGGTCAAGACCTACGTCCTGGGAGAGGGGCACGAGGTCCGGGCGCTGCGCGGCGTGAGCCTGACCGTCGGCGAGGGCGAGTTCGTCTCGGTGCTGGGCCCCTCCGGCTCCGGGAAGAGCACGCTCATGCACATCCTCGGCTGCCTCGATCAGCCCACCTCCGGCGCCTACCGCCTCCGGAACCGGGACGTCTCGCGGCTGGACCCGGACGAGCGAGCGCGCATCCGGAACGAGGAGATCGGCTTCGTGTTCCAGAGCTTCCACCTGCTGGCGCGGGCGTCGGCGCTCGAAAACGTCGAGCTTCCGATGCTCTACCGGGCGGACAAGCCCCCGAAGGAGGAGCGGCGTCGGCGCGCCGAGGAGGCGCTCGCCGCGGTGCGGCTTTCCGACCGGGCGACGCACGCCCCGAACCAGCTCTCCGGCGGGCAGCAGCAGCGGGTCGCCATCGCCCGGGCGCTCGCCAACGGCCCCCGGCTCCTGCTGGCCGACGAACCCACCGGCAACCTGGACACCGGGACCGGCAGGGAGATACTGGACACCTTCGCCCGGTTGAACCGGGAACGCGGCCTGACGGTGGTCATGATCACCCACGACCGCCAGGTCGCCCGGTACGCCACCCGGCGCGTGGAGATCGAAGATGGACGCATCCGCAACGAAACGAGCGAATAGCCGCCGTCGCCCGGCGGACCGCAACACCGCGCTGGAGGTCGCCGGGCAGAGCCTGCGCCGCTATCCGCTGCGCACCGGCCTCACCCTGACCGGCCTCGCCATCGGCGTGGCGGCGCTGATGACCACAATCGCGCTGGGGCGCGGCGCCCAGAACTCCATCCAGCGGCAGGTTCGCGCCGCCGGGCTGAACGTGATCGAAGTGACCGCCGGCAACTACCGCACCCGCGGCGAACGCCCGATCGGCGGAACCCAGGCGCCCACCCAGCACGGACGGGCGACGCCGCCGGGACTCCTCGAGCGGCTGCTCCGGAGAATCGAACCGGTGGCGCTGGCGCACCCGGAAAACGACCCGATGGAAAAGCACGATCACCCGACCGCCGCCGAGCGGCTGGGCGATTCGGCGGCCGGCCTGGGATCGGCGGCGACTCTGAGCCAGGACGACGCCCGGGCCATCGCCCGGCTGCCCGGCGTCGCGCACGCCGCCTCCGGGGTGCACGAGAGCGTCCGGGCGTTCCGCGCCGACCGCCGCTGGTTCACCCGCCTCCACGGAACCGAGGTGGATTTGGTGGACATCCGCCGGTCGTTCTCGCTCCAGCACGGGCGCTTCTTCACCGGAGGCGAACTGAGCCGCGAGGAGCAGGTGGCGGTGCTCGGCAGCGTGGTCCGGGACCGGCTGTTCGGCGCGGACGCCGACCCGGTCGGGCAGGAGATCACCATCTGGAACCAGCCGTTCCGGGTGGTCGGAGTGGTGACCAGCAGCAACTGGATGAATCCGGGCGCCCCCGGCGACGACGAATTCGACGCGATCTACACCCCGTTCACCACCGTCCACCGGCTGCTGAACGTGACCAACCTGAACTCGATCACCGTCACCGCCGCCTCCTCCGGCCAGGTGACCGAGGTGGCGCGGGAGATCACCGACCTGCTCCGGGAGCGCCACGGCATCCTCGACTCGATGCCGGACGACTTCACCGTCTCCACCCAGGCTTCCGAAGTGCTCTCGAAGGGACTGCACCCGGATGTGGCGCGCACGCTCGCCGGCAACATCCCGAACCTCGAACGCACCACCTTGCAGCAGCTCGCCGAGACCCTCGAGCGGTCGAGCCGAACCATGTCCGCCCTGCTGCTCGCGATCGCCTTCGTGTCGCTGGCGGTGGGCGCCATCGGCATCTCGAACGTCATGCTGCTCTCGGTGCGCGAACGGATCCGCGAGATCGGCCTGCGGATGGCGGTGGGCGCCCGCACCGGCGACGTGGGCGGCCAGTTCCTCACCGAATCGGTGATGCTCGGCGCCTTCGGCGGCCTGCTGGGCATCGCCCTGGGGATGACCAGCTCGTTCCTGGTGGAGCGCGGATTCGGCCTCGCCATGGACCTCTCGGTCCTCACCGCCATCCTGTCGCTGCTGGCGGCGGTGCTGGTCGGGGTGGCCGCCGGGGTGGTGCCGGCGCGGCGGGCGGCGCGGCTCGATCCGATCGTGGCGCTGGGCGCCGAATAGACGGGACCCGCCGTTGAGCCGTTTCCGCCCGGGACCGGGATTCCTGGTCACCGCCGCCTTCATCGGTCCGGGCACCATCGTGACCGCGAGCCGCGCCGGCGCCGGCTACGGCTTCGCGCTCCTCTGGGCGGTGCTGTTCTCGGTGTTCGCCACCTGCGTGCTCCAGGACATGGCGGCGCGGGTGGGGATCGCCGGACGGCGCGGGCTCGCCGAAGCCATCCGCGACAGCCTGGGAAGCCGAACCGCGCAAGTCGCCATCCTGGCCCTCATCGCGGTCACGATCCTCGCAGGAAACGCCGCGTTCCAGACCGGCAACCTGCTGGGAGCGGCGCTCGGCCTGAACCTGATCACCGGCGTCCCCCAGCCGGCGCTGGTGCTCGTCCTCGGCGGCGCCGCCGGCGGCCTGCTGCTGACCGGCGCCTACCGGACTATCCAGAACACGCTGGTGGCGCTGGTGGGGTTGATGAGCGTGGTGTTCTGCGTGGTGGCGGTGATGACCGCTCCGCCTCCCGGGGAGCTGCTCGCCGGTCTGTTCATGCCGCGGATCCCCTCGGGGTCCATGCTCACGGTGATGGCGCTGATCGGCACCACGGTGGTTTCCTACAACCTGTTCCTCCACGCCAGCACGTCGATGGAGCGGTGGCCCGACGCTTCCCGGAAGGCGGAGAACATCCAGGAGAGCCGTCGGGACATTCTTCTTTCGGTGGCGCTCGGCGGCCTCATCACCGCCGCGGTGGTGGTCTCCGCCTCGAGCCTGGCGGGGCAGGGGGCGGACGCTGCGAACGCGGCGGCGGTGGCGACCCGGCTCGAGCCGCTGCTCGGCCCGGCGGCGCCGTTCTTCTTCGGAGTCGGACTGTTCGCCGCCGGATTGACCTCGGCGATCACCGCTCCGCTCGCCGGCGCCTACGCCGCCTCCGGAGCGTTCGGCTGGAAGGCCGACCTAGGGGACGCCCGCTTCCGGATGCTGTGGGGCTTCGTGCTGCTGACCGGGATGGTCTTCGGCGTCTCTCTCGGCGCCTCGCCCTACCGGATCATCCTGCTGGCGCAGGCCGGGAACGGCATCGTCCTGCCGCTGACGCTGATCCTGCTGCTGATCGTGGTGAACCGGGAGGCGATCGTGGGCAGCGCCCGGAACGGCCGCCTCGCCAACCTGCTCGGCGTCGGAGTGGTGGCGATCATCGCCGGCTTCGCGCTCTTCCAGCTCGGCAGGGTGCTCGGCCTGTTCGCATAACCTGTCGATTCCGTCGACACGTTCCGAAAACGTGTCGAAGAAATGAAGTTTCGTCGACACGTCATTCGTGGATGACCCCTGTCGTACGGTCGGCCAGGAGGGCGAGGAGCGGCGGGTTGAGGTAGAGGTTTTCGCGTCCTGCCTTGATTTCCGCGAGGAATCCGGAAGCGACGAGGGTTCTCAACTGGAGGGAGGCCGTCTGGCGCTTGACGATGCCCGCATGCACGACATCCCGAATCCGGCAGTAGGGATACACGAAAGCAAGTTCCACCAGCTCGCGGGATACCTTCGGGTGTTTGTGTCGCACCCGGGTCGTCGTCTCGTCCAGGAGATCCCGGATTGCCTCGATTCTTGCCGTGGTCCATGCGGCGGTCGTCCTGACGGCGTCCAGCATGAACAGAATCCACGGCTCCCATGCCTGGCGGGTGGTCACTTCGAGCAGCTTCTGGTAGTACAGGGACTTGTGCTGGATGATGTATCCGCTCAGATAGAGGACGGGAAGGTCCAGCAGTCCCTTGTCGACGAGATAGAGCAGGTTCAGCACTCGTCCGGTCCGGCCGTTCCCGTCGATGAACGGGTGGATCGCTTCGAACTGGTAGTGCATGACCGCAAGCCGGATCAGCGGATCGATTTCCTCCGCCTCGTGCATGTAGCGTTCCCAGTTGGCCAGCTTGCTGCGAAGAACGGCCTCGCCTTCGGGCGGCGTGTAGACGATCTCTCCGGTCGCGTCGTTCACCAGCGCAGTTCCCGGCGTCTTGCGGATATCCAGGTCCACGCCCTTGATGATCCGGCAGACCGCCACTGCCATCGCCGTCGAGATCGGTCGTCGGCGCAGCATTTCGAAACCCCGGTGCAGGGCGGTTCGGTAGCGCAGCGCTTCCCGGGTGGCGGGATCCGCCCGCCCCGCCGCGTCACCCGCATGGCGGAACAGCCGGTCGGTTGTCGTGACGATGTTCTCGATCTCGGAACTCGCCTGCGCTTCGAGCAGCGGGATCGAATTGATGAGGATCGCCTGGTTCGGGATGAGCTTCCCGGATCCCTGGAGCTTGGCCAGCGCCGCACGGGCGGCGATGCAGCGACGCAGAACGTCCCTCGTTTCGATTTCCGCCGACGGGGGCAGCTCCGGAAGGTCAAGGAAGGGCCGATCGGGGTGGAAATCCGTCATTCCTGCCTCCTGGCGACGCGGGATTGGGCGAACCTGTCGATTCCGTCGACACGTTCTGAAAACGTGTCGAAGAAACTCGATTTTATCGACACGTCGCCCGACAAAAAGGGATTCTCAGTCCGTCGCGCGTCGGGAGACCACCCCCTCCTCGCCGGTTTCGTGGTAGCGGTCGCCGTAGTACTTGCTGGTGATCCGGGTGTGGAAGTCCTCGGCCCGGACCGGCGGGTAGAGCGGCGGCCCCTGGTTGGGCAGCACTTCCAGAAGCTCGTCCTCCCGGACGTAGATCGCCATCGGAAACGAGGTGCGGCAGCGGGCGCGGGCCGCCGGATCGCGCGGGGCGCTCACCCGGTGGGTGGTGGAGGGCAGCCGGTTGTTCGTGATCCGCTGCATGTAGTCGCCGGTGTTGAGAACGATGGTTCCCGGCGGCGCCTGGACCCGGACCCACTTCCGCGTCCGGATGTGGAGAAGCTGGAGTCCCTCGGCCTCGGCGGCGGGAAGGATGGTGAAGAGGTCCACATCCTCGTGCCCGAGCATGCGTCCGGCGTCGGCGGCGTCGGCCATCGGCGGGTAGTAGTTGAGCCGGAAGCCGAAGTGGGCGCGGGTCAGCCGCTCGTCGTAGAGGCCGGGCGTCTCCCCCAGGTATTCGAGGATCGCCCGCATGATCGGCTGGATCAGGACTTCGTGGGCCTCGACCACCCGGCGGAAGAAGGGCTCCCAGCCGGGCGAAGGCCAGAACGCCGCCTCGTCCCAGTCCGGGTCCCCGTCCAGGTCGAAGGCGCGCCGGCAGAACACCCAGCCCTCCACCAGGTCGGGGTGGATGGCGGTGGTCTCTCGCATCGGAAAATACCCCTGGTTCACCGATCCCTGGCGTCGCGCCCGGTAGCGCATCTTTTCGGCCAGCGGGCAGATCTCGAAGAACGCCCGCGTCTTGCGGTGCGCCTCGGCGTGGAGGGCGGGGGCCACGCCGTGCCCGCCCAGGATGGCGAAGCCGGTTTCCTCGAGCGAGCGTCCGAGTTCCCGGACTCCGGCGGCGCGCTCCGCCGCCACCGGGGAGCGGAGACGCGAGAGGTCGCAGATCTGGAGGACGAACTCCTCGTCAAACTCCTCGTCGGCGCCCTCGGACAGGCGGTAGCGCTGGAGCTTCTCAACCTGTTCGTAGGGTTTGAGCTCCTGGTTGCACTGCGCCGCCGCCGGTCTCACGAGCCGGCCGCTTCCTGCATTTCGGCGGCGACGCGCTCCGCCTCCCGGAGAATCCGCAGGGTGTTCCCGCTCCACAGCTGCGCGATCTGCTCCTCGGTGTAGCCGCGGCGCACCAGCTCCAGAGTCACGTTCGGCGTCTCGGAGGCGT
The DNA here is from genome assembly GCA_965202845.1 of Candidatus Marinacidobacterium sp. Lineage (GTDB taxonomy): Bacteria > Acidobacteriota > Vicinamibacteria > Marinacidobacterales > Marinacidobacteraceae > CBDATA01. Next base: position 2,378,140 of record OZ241856.1, on the reverse strand, counting down.
CGTCCCAGCCGTCCACGCCGCCCCCGCCGTCGAAGTCGGAGGAGATCGCCACATGGTCAATGCCCGCGACCGCGATCGCGTGGTCGATGTGATCCACGAAGTCGGCGACGGTGACCGGGAACTGATCCGAGATTTCCTCGAAGCGGGCGCGCAGCGCCTCCTGATCCGCCTCGTCGAGCGAGCCGATGTCACCCCGGGAGGCGATGCCGAATTCCTCCATCGCCGCTTGCATCATCTCCGTCTTCTGCGGAGGGTCGGCGCGGACGAAACCGCGAAGCGCGACCGTCTGGATGACGCCGCCGTTCGCCGCCAGCGCCCGGAGCTGCTCGTCGTCCATGTTTCGGGAGACGTCGGCGAGCGCCTTCGTGCTGGAGTGGGAGGCGATGATTGGCGCCGCCGAGAGTTCAGCGGCCTGCATCATGGCTTTCTTCGAGACGTGCGAGACATCCACCAGCATGCCGAGCCGGTTCATTTCCCGAACCACCTCGCGGCCGAAGTCGCTGAGTCCGCCGTGCTCCTCCTCCGCATCGCCCAGGTCGGCGCGCGGGTTGCATGAGTCGGCGATGTCGTTGTGGCCGTTGTGGGCGAGGGTGACGTAGCGCGCCCCGAGCTCGCGGTACGTCTCGAGCAGCGCAAGGTCCTTGCCGATCACGAATCCGTTTTCGATGCCGATGAGCGCCACCAGCTTGCCGGAAGCGTGGATGCGCTCCACGTCGTCGGCGGTGTGCGCCAGCTCGATCAAGGCGGAATGCTGGCTGGTGGCGCGGTGGATGGCGTCGAACTTCGTCATCGCGCCCTCCCGGGCCGCCTCATAGCCCGCCTCGTCGCGGGCAGTCTGCCCGTAATAGACGATGAAGAACCCGGCGTTGAGCCCTCCTTCGATCATCCGCGGATAGTCCACCTGGTAGTCGGGATTCAAGTTTCCGGGGTCCACTTCCTCGGTCGCGTAGGTGAACGGGATGTCGATGTGGGTGTCCAGGGTGAGCGTCCGGTCGTGAATCGCCATCGCGCGGTCGACCAGGTCCTCCTCGGACTCCATCGCCGGCTGGGGATCGCCGCAGGCGAGAACGCCGATCAGGACAAGAAAGGACAATGCGCGGGTCATCGGGATGTCTCCGGTTCGTTGTAGAGCACGCCGGCGAGCACGCCCGCCGCCGCCATTTCGACCAGGGTCCATCCGAGGCCGAGCACGGAAAGCGGGTAGAGGCCCATGTTGGCCATCCCGGTCGCCGGAAGCAGCGTGTGAAGAATCCAGACCATGATGCCGGCGCACGCAGCGGTCCGGGGGCCGGGTCCCCAGCGGGGTCGTACCAGGGCGTACATGTAGGCGACGAAGAGGCCGAGCGCGAAGGCGTACACGACCCAGAACGCCATGGATCCGGCGGCGTCCGCCTCCACCGGAACCACGATGGTGTTGAGTACGAACTCGCTGAAGTTGATGAGGACTCCGGCGAGAATGCCTCCCTTGACAATCGCTCCCAGGTTCATGGTCTGTCTCCCTTGATGATCCGAAAGAGGTTGCGCACCGGATCGTAGAACTTGTCGGCGACCCGCTCCTTGAGCGGGATGATCGCGTTGTCGGTGATCGTGATGTGCTCCGGGCAAACTTTGGTGCAGCACTTGGTGATGTTGCAGTACCCGATCCCCTGCGTCTTTCGCAGCTCCTCGAGGCGATCCCCGGTGTCCAGCGGATGCATCTCGAGCGCGGCGGCGTAGACGAAAAACCGCGGGCCGATGAACTCCCCGTGCTTGTGGGAATCGCGCAGCACGTGACAGACGTCCTGGCAGAGGAAGCACTCGATGCACTTGCGGAATTCCTGCACCCGGTCCACGTCGCGCTGGTTCATCCGCCAGGTGCCGTCGGCGGCGTCGGGAGCGCGGGGCTTGAACTTCCCGATGCCCTTTTTCACCTCGTAGTTCCAGCTCACGTCGGTGACCAGGTCCTTGACGAGCGGAAAGGCGCGCATCGGCTCGATGGTGACCGGGCTGTCTTCCGGAACATCGCTCATCCGGGTCATGCACATCAGCCGGGGGTTCCCGTTCACTTCGGCGCTGCAGGACCCGCACTTCCCGGCCTTGCAGTTCCAGCGCACCGCCAGATCGGGCGCCGATTCGGCCTGAATCTGGTGCACCGCGTCCAGCACCACCATGCCCTCGGTGATGTCGGTGCGGTACTCCTCCAGCTCGCCGGCCTCGCCCGCCGCTCCCCGCCGGATGTGGAACGTCCTTTCGGCCATCAGCGATTCTCCTCGATGATCCGGAGCAGTTCGGCGCGCGGCTCGGTGACCGGCTCTTCCGAAATCTCCATCGCGCCGTCCTCGCCCTTGCGCGCGACCAGGGTGGTCCGTCCCCAGCGCTCGTCCTTGCCGGGATGATCCTCCCGGAAGTGGGCGCCGCGGCTTTCGGCACGGAGCGCGGCGGCGCGCGCGACCGCTTCGGAAACCAGCAGCAGGTTCGGAAGGTCGAGCGCGGTGTGCCAGCCGGGGTTGTACTCCCGGTTTCCCGGCGCCCGCACCCGACGGGCGCGCTCCCGAAGGGCCAGAACGCCCTCGAGTCCGGCTTCGACCTCCGCCTGGTTTCGCACGATCCCGACCTTCGCTTGCATCAGGTCCTGGAGCTCGGACTGGATGGCGTAGGGGTTCTCGTCGCCGTCGCTCCCATCCTGCCGCTCCAGCGGCGCCAGCGCGTCCCGGGTGGCGGCTTCGACCTGCTCGGCCTCCGCCGCTTCCGAGGCCGGTCGCGGATGTTCGGAGGCGTAGCCGGCGGCGTGCTCCCCGGCCCGCTTGCCGAACACCAGCAGGTCGGAGAGGGAGTTCCCGCCCAGCCGGTTCGCCCCGTGGAGCCCCCCCGCGCACTCCCCGGCGGCGAACAGACCGGCCACCGACGACATCTGGGTCTCGCCGTCCACCCTCACCCCGCCCATCACGTAGTGGGTGGTGGGGCCGACCTCCATCGGCTCCCGGGTGATGTCGAGTCCGGCCAACTCCTTGAACTGGTGGTACATGCTCGGCAGCTTGCGCCGGATGTGCGCCTCGCTGTCCTTGATCTTCTCGCGGATCCAGGCGATGTCCAGGAAGACGCCGCCGTGCGGACTGCCGCGCCCCTCGCGGATTTCCCGAACGATGCAGCGGGCCACGTGGTCGCGGGTGAGCAGCTCGGGAGGGCGCCGCGCCTCCTTGTCGCCCTGGGTGTACCGCCATCCCTCCTCGGCGTCGCTCGCGGTCTGCGCACGATAGAGCTCGGGGATGTCGTAGAACATGAAGCGCTTGCCCTCGCTGTTGCGAAGCACTCCGCCCTCGCCCCGGACTCCCTCGGTGACGAGGATCCCCCGGACGCTGGGCGGCCAGACCATCCCGGTCGGATGGAACTGGACGTATTCCATGTCGATGAGCTCGGCCCCGGCTTCCCAGGCCAGCGCGTGTCCGTCCCCGGTGTACTCCCAGCTGTTCGAGGTCACCCGGAACGCCCGCCCGATGCCTCCGGTGGCGAGGACCACCGCCGAGGCCCGGAAGAGGCGGAAGCGTCCCCGCTCGCGGTCGTAGCCGAACGCCCCCAGCACCCGGCCGGCTTCGGTCAAAAGCCGGATGATCGTGTACTCCATGAAAACGTCGATGCCGAGATGGATGCCGTGGTCCTGGAGCGTGCGGATCATCTCCAGTCCGGTGCGGTCGCCCACATGGGCCAGCCGGGGGTAGCGGTGCCCTCCGAAGTTCCGCTGCATGATTCGCTCGTCCGGGGTCCGGTCGAAGACCGCCCCCCAGGCTTCGAGTTCGTTGACCCGCTCCGGGGCCTCCCTGGCGTGGAGTTCGGCCATCGTCGGGTTGTTGACGTACTGGCCGCCCCGCATGGTGTCGGCGAAATGGGTGCGCCAGTCGTCCCGCTCGTCCACGTTGGCGAGCGCCGCCGCGATCCCCCCCTCGGCCATGACGGTGTGCGCCTTGCCGAGCAGCGACTTGGTGACCAGGCCGACCCGGGCGCCCCGGGCGGACGCCTCGATGGCGGCGCGGAGTCCGGCGCCGCCGGCCCCGATCACCAGGACGTCATGCTCGGTGGTCTGCAATTTAATTCAAGGTTCAGAAAATCCGGTAGTCGGTCCAGACTTCCATCGAGCAGAGCCGGACGTACACGTCGGAGAAGGCCACCCAGACCAGGCTGCACCACGCGAAGTTCATGTGCCGGATGTTCAGCCAGGTGGAGCAGTCGTAGGCGCAGCGGCGCGCCGGGCGCCCGGAAATCCGGTTGAGGAAGCCGCCGACCAGATGGCGGAAGGAGTGGCAGCCGAAGGTGTATCCGCCGAGCAGGATGACGTTCAGGGTCAGCACCAGGGTGCCCACGCCGATCCCGAACTCCTCGACGCCGGGAGACGTCTCGAACCACATCGCCTTCCAGGCGTCGTACCCCAGGATGACGATGAAGACCACCGCGAGGTAGAGGAAGTAGCGGTGGACGTTCTGGAGGATGAGCGGAAAGCTGTTCTCCCCCCGGTAGACCTTCCAAGGCTTGCCGACGGTGCACGAGGACGGGCTGGCCCAGAACGCCTTGTAGTACGCGCCCCGGTAGTAGTAGCAGGTGAGACGGAAGCCGCCCGGCGCCCAGAGGATCAGGAACGCCGGCGAAAACGGCAGGAAGGCGGGCCAGAATCCGGGCTTGTCGCCGAACCAGGCGTGGTGCGAATCGCCGAAGAGCACCGGCGAGTACATCGGCGAGAGGTAGTTGCCGAGCTCGTAGTGGGCGTTCTGGAACGCCGCCCAGGTTCCGTACACGACGAACCCGGAGAGGACCAGGAAGGTGACGACCGGGACGATCCACCACCGCTCCCGGCGGCGGGTGGCTCCGAACCCCTGCTGGGCGGGCAGGGTTCCAGCGACGGTCGGAGGCACGACCCGGGGAGTCTATCAGCGGCCCTCAGAACCGGAAGACGGCGAGCAGCTGCGGAATCACTTCGTGGTTCCCGCTGGAACCGAGCTTGTTCCACCAGATGTGGAGTTCGGTTCCGACGAAGACCCGCCCCGGATTCCCCCGGAGCGCCTCGCCGAGGTCCAGCCGGAGCTGGGGCTGGAGCAGCACCCAGGCCGCGTTCCGGCTTCCGAGTTCGCTTCGGGTTCCGCTGTGCCACTCGCCGTGCCCCTCCACGCTCCAGGAACCGCCCAGCGGCCGCCGCCCGTTGAAGTCCACGACGAACGAGTTGGACGCTTTCGGAGCGCCGCCGCCGTCGATCCCGGCGCTCTGGTCGAGCAGCCAGTTCACGTCCAGGTTGGCGAAGTCGAATCCGGGAAGGTCGAGCCGGAAGCGGACTCCCGGCGCCCAGCGCAGCATCTTCGCCTGCGCCGCCCAGTTGACCCCGAGGACCGGCCCGATCCCGCTGACCGGGCCGAAGGCGACCTCCCGGCCGGAGATGGCGCCGTAGTCGAAGAACGAATACCACTCGGAATAGGCGTCCCGGTCGGCCGCCGCCCCTTCGCAGCAGGTCAGGTCCACGAAGAAGAAGTTCTCCCCGTAGCTCCAGCCGCTCGCGTGCTGCCAGGTGAAGACGTTCTGGAACCCCGGCGCGTTGAACGGCCCCTCCTGGAGCGCGTAGCCCCCCTGGTACTGGAATTCGGTGATGCTCCACTGGTTGGCGCTCCCTTGGGCGACGGCGGCGTCTGTCGGCGCAAGCAGTAGAAACGCTAGGATTAGGGTGCGGTGGCAGGGCTTGGGCATGGTCATATTCTGGACGTTTCTCCTCGCGGCGGCGGCGTCGCAGGGGGCGGATGAGCGCCTGAACATGGTCCGCGAGCAGCTGGAGCTTCGGGGCATCCGGGATTCGCTGGTGCTGGAGGCGATGCGGGAGGTGCCGCGCCACTTGTTCGTGCCGGAGTCGCACCGCGCGCTCGCCTACTCCGACCGGGCGCTCCCGATCGCGGAGGGGCAGACCATCAGCCAGCCGTACATGGTGGCGCTGATGACCGAGCTGGCGGACCTGGACCCCGGAGAGCGGGTTCTCGAAATCGGCACCGGGTCGGGCTACCAGGCCGCCGTCCTGGCGCGGATGGGCGTGGAGGTGTTCACCGTCGAAATCCTCGCTTCCCTGTCCGCCGCCGCCCAGGAGGCCCTGGAAGCACTCGATTATGCGTCGGACATCCGGTTCCGGGTCGGCGACGGGCACGCCGGCTGGCCCGAGGAGGCACCCTTCGACGGCATCCTGGTCACCGCCGCCCCGCTCGAGATCCCGGAAGCCCTCCTCGACCAGCTGGCGCCGGGCGCCCGGCTGGTGGCGCCTGTGGGTCCGCAGGGGAGCTTCCCCCAGCGTCTGGTCGTCGCGGTGCGGGACGCGTCCGGCTCGATTCGGTTCCGCGACCACGGCGACGTGTACTTCGTCCCGATGGTGCGGGGGCGCGAACCGGGGTAGTCGTCAGCCGCCGCCCCGGGCGAACTCCCGGGCGAGCTCCTCCACCCGGCCCGCGATGTCCTGGCCGCCGAACTCCCGGAGCAGCGGCGCCAGCCCGGCGAGCCGCATCCCGAGAACGACCCTGCGGAGCGCTTCCGGCTGGACGTCCTCGATCCAGTCCCACCATCCGATGATGTGCCGCGCCAGGTCCTCCTTGCCGGTGGCGCGGAAGCGCACGGTCAGCGAGCCGTCCGGATTCCGCTCCATCTTCTGCGAGGGGTGGAACGTCCAGCTCTCGACTTCGGGCGCGTCGGCGCGGAACCGCCATTCCACGTCGAGAACCTCGCGGTCGCGGAAGCTCCCGAACAGATCCCGGACAAACTCCTGAAACGGCTCGGGTTCGACTACGCACCCGGTTTCGGTCACCTCCAGCCCGCGCATCCGGTCCAGCCGGTACTGGAGCAGCGGTTCGTCCCTGCCTTCCGGGCTCGCCACCAGCCGCACCGTCCCGCCGAAGAGGATGCCCTTCGGCTCCACCCGATGGGTTCCGGTTTTCCCGTGCGGTTTCGTGTAGGTGAAGCGGACGACCCGGCCCTTGCGGAAGGCTTCGTGGAGTTGCTTTTGCAGCGTGCTGGCGACCGGAATCCGGGGACCGGGCCGGGTGGCGAAGCCCACCGTTCCCAGAAAATCCTCGACGTCCCGCATGAGCGCCTGGATGCGTTCCTGGCTGGCCGCGCGCCGGGCCCTCTCCTCGACCTTCGCCCGCAGCGACTGAAGGTGCTCCCCCAGGTCGCTCAACTGCTGCTCCTCCAGCCGATCCGCCGCCAGCCGCAGCGCCGCCAGCTCCTCCGGCGTCGGCTCCTGCCGCGACAGGAACGAGTCCGGTCGCAGCCGGAAGATGGACTTCCCCTCGAAGGTCCGTTCCTCTTCGAGCGTATCGGGGAAGTGCTGCTTCAAGGAGCGGATCCACCGCTGGACGGTGCGCTGGCGGACGCCGCACTTCGACTCGATGCCCGCGTAGGAATGCCAGCCGTTGCTGAGCAGGCGCAGCACGCCGACAACCCGTTCGAACGAATCCGCCAAGAGTCCTTTCCTCTCCCCGGGAGTATCCTATGGCGTGTCTCTCCGGTCCGTCCGCCCGTTGATCCTGCTGGGGATGGGCAGCGTGCACCGCGCCCTGCTCCGGATCCTCGATTCCCGGAGGCGCATGCTGGCGGATCGCTACGGCGTCCGGCTGCCGGTGTTCGCCTGCGCCGACCGCAGCGGGTTCATCCGGGGACCGGACGACGGCGGCCCGGGGGCCGAGGCGATTCGGGACGCCAAGGCGCGCGGGATTCCCTTGCGCGGGATGCCTGCCGCCCGGCCCCTTTCGCTTCCGGAGGCGCTGGAGCGGGCGGGTCCCGGCGGCGTCCTGCTGGACGCTGCCTCCATGGACCTGGAAGGCGGCATCGGCCTCGAAGCCGCGAGCCTCGCGCTCTCCCGGGGCCGTTCGGTGGTCTTCGCCAACAAGTCGGCGGTCGCCCTCGCCTTCGACCGGCTGGAGAACCTGGCGCGCGCGTCGGGCGCCGGGATGGGCTGGAGCGCCACCGTGTGCGGCGCGCTGCCGATCGTGAACATCGGGCGCCGGGACCTGGTCGCCGCCCGCTTCCGCCGCGCGCGGGGGGTCTTCAACTCGACCAGCAACCTGGTTCTCGACCGGATGGCGGCGGGCATGACGCTCGAGGAGGCGATCGCCGAGGCGAAGGCGCGCGGCATCGCCGAGACCGACCCGACGAACGATCTGAACGGGACGGACACCGCGCTGAAGCTGGTGATCGTGGCGCGCACCGTGCTGGGCGCTCCCGCGACGTTTGCGGACGTGGAGCGCGTCGGCGTGGAGGCGGCGCCCGCCGCCGGTCCGGGACAGGCCATCCGGCTGCTGGGGGAGGCCGAATCGGTTGGCGATTCGTTCCGCTTGCGGGTGGTTCCGACCCTGCTTCCCCGGAGCAGCTTCCTCGGCGGCATCGGGCCGCTGGACATGGCGGTGGAATGGGAGACCGACCTCTACGAAACCCAGCGTTTCGCCTCGACCGAATCCGACGCCGCGCCCACCGCGGCGGCGATGCTCCGGGACGCGGTTCACATCGCGCTCGGCGTCCCGACCGGACCGTCAGTCGCCCCATCGGTGAGAATCCCCCCGCAGGCATGACGTTCCCGCACCGCCCCATCTCGCGCCGCGCCGCGATCGGCGCCAGTCTCGCAGCCGCCGCATGGCGCCCGGCGACGGGGCGGCAGCGCCCCGTTCCGCTTGCGGGTGCGTCCGGCGCTGCTCCCCCGGAGCAGTTTCCTCGGCGGCATTGGGCCACTGGACATGGCGGTGGAATGGGAGACCGACCTCTATGAAACCCAGCGTTTCGCCTCGACCGAATCCGACGCCGCGCCCACCGCGGCGGCGATGCTCCGGGACGCGGTTCACATCGCGCTCGGCGTCCCGACCGGACCGTCAGCCGCCCCATCGGTGAGAATCCCCCTGCAGGCATGACGTTCCCGCACCGCCCCATCTCGCGCCGCGCCGCGATCGGCGCCAGTCTCGCAGCCGCCGCATGGCGCCCGGCGACGGGGCGGCAGCGCCCCGGCCATGTTGTTGTGGTGGGCGCCGGGGCCTTCGGCGGCTGGACCGCGCTTCACCTGCTCCGGCGCGGCGTCCGGGTGACGCTTCTGGACGCCTGGGGACCGGGCAACTCGAGGGCCAGTTCGGGCGGCGAGACTCGGGTCATTCGGGCGACCTACGGCCCGCACCGCATCTACAGCGAGATGGTGGTGCGCGCGCTGGAGATCTGGAAGGCGAGCGAGGTCGCCTGGAACCGCCAGCTGTTCGTTCCCACCGGGGCGCTCTGGATGAGCGACGGCCAGGACGACTACGTGCGACAGGCGGCCCCCATCCTGCGGGACCTGGGACTCGGCTGCGAGGAGATGGACGGGGCGGGAATCGCCCGGCGGTTCCCGCAGATCCACGCGGACGACCTCGCCTATGGATTCTTCGAGGAGGGCGCCGGCTACCTGCTGGCGCGGCGCGGCTGCCAGGCGACGCTCCGCGCCTTTCTCGCCGAAGGCGGCCAGTACCTCCAGGCGGAGGCCGCCCCGGGGCCGATCCGGGACGGCGCGATGGAGGAAGTGCGCGTCACCGGCGGAGCGGCGCCGCTCCGCGCCGAGCAGTTCGTGTTCGCCGCCGGCCCCTGGCTTTCCCGGATGTTCCCGGACTTCGATCCGCCGCTGGTCTCCCCGACCCGCCAGGAAGTCTTCTACTTCGGGACGCCGCCCGGCCGCAACGACCTGACCGAGGAGGGGTTGCCGGTCTGGGTGGAGAACGGCGCCCATTTGTTCTACGGGGTTCCGGGCAGCGAGCGCCGCGGCTTCAAGGTCGCCGATGACACGCGCGGATCCCCATTCGACCCCACCAACGGCGACCGGACGCCCTCGGCCGAGGGCATCCGCCGCGCCCGGCGGTACATGGAGCACCGCTTCCCTGCGATGCGCGGCGCGCCGCTGCTGGAGGCGCGGGTCTGCCAGTACGAACAGAGTCAGGACGGCCACCTGATCGTGGACACCCACCCGGACGCCGACAATGTGTGGATTCTCGGCGGCGGATCCGGCCACGGCTACAAGATGGGGCCGGCGCTCGGCGAGATGGCCGCCCGTCAAATCCTCGGCGAAGCCCCCAGGGAACCCTTCTTCAGCCTCTCCCGCCTCAAGGCCTGAACCCCCACGAGCACGGCTTGCGGTTTATTCATGGCTCCTCCTTGATAATGGCTGTACTGAGTGCACGGCGCTTTCGTTGTGCAAGTGGGTCATGTGTGACTTTCTTGCGATCCTTACGCTCCCTACTGCCTCAATTGAGATTTGAGTGGGTAGAATGGAGACCGCCGGGATTCCGGGTGTCAAGGGCGGGCTTGCACGGCGTAGCGAACCCTTGACTCACGGAATCCGGCGGGCACGCTCGAAAAAGGGTCGAAAGCGGGAAGCCGCAACCGTCCCCAGCCAGCGTCGCCACACACCAATGGAACACTTTTCCCGCTTTCGACCCTGAAAAAAAGGAGCGCATCCAGTGCTACACGAGCTTTTCGCCCAAGCCCTCGGCATCCCGGACCCCTGGTTCGTCGAGAACGTGGAATTCGACAAGGACCAAGGAAAGCTGAGCATCCGCGTCGATTTCCGCAGGGGCGCCCGCTTCGCCCACCAGAACCACGACGGCCTCCATCCGGTCCACGACACCAAGACCAAGCGCTTCCGCCACCTCAACTTCTTCCAATTCGAGTGCGAACTGGTGGCGCGCGTCCCCCGGGTGCGCCTCCCCAACGGCAAGGTCGCGCTGGTCTCGCCGCCCTGGGCCGGCAAGCTCTCCGGGTTCTCCCTCCTCTTCGAAGCCTTGATTCTCGCCATGTGCCAGGACATGACCTTCGCCGCCGTCGCACGGCTCGCCGGACTCTCCCAGCACCAAACCCAGGCCATCTCCAACCGCTATGTGGAACTCGCCACCGAAACCGACGACCAAGCCGACGTCCGCGCCGTCGCCATCGACGAAACCTCCCGCGCGCGCGGCCACAACTACGTCACCGTCGTCGCAGACGCCCGAAAACGCCGGGTCATCTTCGTCGGAGAAGGCCGCGCCGCCGACTCCGTCGACCGATTCGCCCGAAGCCTCGAAGCCCACGGCGGAGACCCCGAAGCCGTCGAAGTCGCCTCCATCGACATGTCCCCCGCCTACATGAAGGGCGTCGCAGAGCATCTCCCCAACGCCCAGATCACCTTCGACAAATTCCACGTCATCGCTCACGCATCCAAGGCCCTCGACCAGACCCGGCGCATCGAGCAGCGCGCCAACCCCCAACTCAAGGGCATGCGCTGGGCGCTCCTCAAAAATCCCGAACGACTCGGCCCCGAACAGCGCGCCCAACTCAACGCTCTCATCGCGCAGGCCCCCGGAAAGCGCACCGCCCGAGCCTGGATGTACCGCGAGCAACTCCGGAACATCCTCAACCGCAAGCAGGTCAACGTCGTCAGAGCCATGCTCCGGCAGTGGTGCGCCAACGTGAACCGCTCCAAGGTCGAACCCATGAAAGCCGTCGCGCGGATGATCCGCAAACATCTCGAGGGCATCGTCGCGTGGGCCCGAACCCGCCAGACCAACGGCTTCATCGAGGCGCTCAACGGCCTGTTTCAGGCGGCCAAGCGGAAAGCCAGAGGCTACGGAACCTTCCAGACCATCCGCACCGTGTTCTTCCTCATCGCCGGAAAACTGGACTTCTCCAAGCTCAACCCTCATGTCGCGTACCCACTCGGTATTTGAAAGAGCCTCCCTACTCTTCTGCGCTCCAGCTACCAGAACGATGCTGGACATCGCAGCGAAGACGCAAACCAGCAGAAAGCACGTAAGTGCCAGCATGGCAAACACCGCGAGGATGATCATCTGAGCCTACCTCCTGGGCCATGGTCTTTGAGAATGTCCACTACGCCCTCGATGTTCCGTACCCGTTCGTTATTTTCGGGTTCTCCGTCGCTTGGGCAGATTTCCGTCTCGCCCGGATATTCGGCCTGAATGATGGAAAGGATCGCTCGGGGCCGGGTCATCGCCACGTAGTGTTCCGCGGCATTGCCAATAGATTTTTCAAATGGGGGAAGATCGATGACGATGACCGCTTCATTCTCGAGTCCCTTGAACTCTTCGATGCGCGCGAAGCCGACTTTGCTTCCGGAAGTCGTCCGCATCGAGTATTCGTCAAGTCGTCGAATCCTTTTTCCCGTGTTTTCACTTACTCGCGCCGCCGATGAATCCGGATACTCCAACGGCGAAAGTATGGTGACGGAATCGGGCGGGGTCCCTCCCACATCGATGATTTCCCCGACTTCCCGCGCAAGATGATCCGCCGACTCGTCGGGATTGGATGCGCTGGACAAGCGGATGTCGGGACCCGCTCCCGCACCGCGGACCCCGATGTCGGCGCCGAGTGATTTCTGAATCCATTTGAGGATGACCTCGGTGTTCCGGCAGTTGATACGAAGCGGCACCCTTGTCGGTTGTGTCTTTTCCAGAATTTGCTGCGCCGTCCTGTCGAAATTCGGAGTGAGCGCTTGGTTGTTGCCATCCTGAAACCAGCACCATCGTCCACCTTCCAGGCCGCCCTCCACTGGAGTTCGAGTTCCTGTTCCTCCTCGTCAAGCAGGCTCGGCTCAACCCGCGGGTAGTGGGCGAGATCGCCGCTCTCGATGCGGCATTCGATATGTGACTCGAACAGGGATTGCACCGTTCGATCGCGGATTCGCTCGTTCGGATTGGCGTTCGGATCCAGTTTTTGCCGATTATGCAGGGAGACGGTAACAATCTGGCCGTTTCTGTGGGGTCGCATGCGCACATCAATGCCAGCGCGCCCGTCCCAGATGATCGCTTCCGAAGTTTCAGCGCATTCGATACTGGCTTCTGTCAATTCTTCACGATCATATTCGCGGTGCACAAATCGTCCCTTCTCGTCTCGCTCACCCACGCTCTTGTAGATTGCGGCAAAAGCAGTGATCCGAAGCCGTGGTTCGCCTTGCAGGAAGAAGGAAAATCCCAACGACGATGGCGGCACATATCGCGGGCGGCGCGCCGGTTGCGTGGATTGCGCCTTGTCGTTTTCGTTGTCCGGTTCCTCATCGTCTTCATCCGGGCCGGAATGTTCCGATTCTCCGGCCGGGTCCCGTCCGGAAACGCCGGGATCGATGGGATGGAGCACTCCGGTCGGATATCGGTCCAACGGAGAGAATTGCAGCCCCTCACCGGATGCGCCGGGCGCGGGACCAATGAGTTGTTCGCGGAGCCATCCAACCAGTTTTTCTCTGGCTTCAACGTACATCGTGTTGGGTCAGCTCGGCGCGTTGGTGGTTGGGGGCATCTCCAATTGGGCCGTCAGGGGCCGTTCTCGATTCGGCTTGTGATGCCGGCCCACTCGTTGTGCAGCGCCATTGCCACTTTGTCGTATCCGGCGGGGTACACGCCGTCTTCGTCAAGGCGGACTTCCCTGACGACCGATCCCTGGGGCTGCTCCGTCGGCTCGAACCGCCAGACGCCGACCTGCTCGGCGGGCAACGCGATGGCGCCGCGGCGATGCGCCCTGGAAAGCTCCGAGCGTCTCACGATGTTCGACAGCGTCTCCATCATCCATTCGCTGTGCGTCGTGAGGATCACCCGGACGCCCGCGTTGACGAGCGCGGCAAGCTGACGGGTGAGCTCGACCTGCGTTTCCGGGGTCAGGTGCGCCTCCGGCTCCTCGAGAATCAGGACGTGGCCGGGCTCCAACAGATAACGCAGATACAACGCCACCGGAGCAAGCTCCGGGATTTTGGCAGATGTGTGCGCCAGCTCCAGGTCGCGTTTCCATCCGTCCGGCCGGTAGACGAAATCAGGGGGGCGGCCCGACAGGGATCGCTTGACGCGAATCGATCCGCCGTCGAGAAGGGCGCGTTCGAAGGTTTTCCCGAGAGCTTGCATCGACCTCTGCGCCGGCTTCGGTCGGCGGCGAACCGGTTCGTCGTCGATCTCGACCAGCTGTTCCAGGAAGTCCGCCAGCACTCCGGTGACCAGGGGATTGAGGAGGGTTCGAGGCAGATTCGCTGCGGATAGTTTCACGACCAGGGAGCCCACGACCGCCCGGCGGGCGCGCATCATCGCCATCCGGTCGGCGGGAAGATACCAGGCCGGCAAGCCCAGGGGGCCGAACAGGGACGGCGTCATGCGGGCGCCGATCCACCCCAGAACATCCAGGGCCGCTTCGTGTCGGACGAACGCGCTGTTTTCCTTCTCCACCAGGGAGGGCGAGACCCGACGCCGAATGCGCCCGGTTTTCACCCGCTTCGGGAACCGCGCGCCTGCGGGAACCACGCTTCGGAATTTGGATCCCGGCCCCATATGGATTTCGTGTTCCGTCATCCCCGATGCGCCGGGGACGGGCCGCCGCATGACGACGCGGGCGATGTTGCCCCGTCCCCGACGAATGAGAGCGCGGTAGTTCTCGACTCCGAAACATCGAGCGATTTCGCCGGTCAGCGCATGCGCCATGTCATCGATCCGGGATCGGAGCGCCCCGGCGACCGGGTCGGGCAGCGCGAAATCGCCGGAGCGCGGCAGGGACAAAAGGGCGGCCATCTCCGCTTCGGAGAGCTCGCGTTCGCGGACGCCTGGGCGCAACCGCCGGATCAGCAATTCCTTGCGGAAACGCTCCGCCGGATGATGGGTCCCGCAGCCGAAGATCCGGTGCAGGGCGTAGATCAGAGTCGCCAGATACGACTTGCCGGTATGGCTCGGCCCGATGAAGACCGTCAGCGGGCGCAGATCGACCTTCGCCTCCACGATCGGCCCGAAGTCCGTCACCTCCAGCTGGAGCGCGTCCCCCTCGGCGTTCATGCGTCGGATCGTACCCGCTGGTCGGAGGCGGCCAGACTCTCGGCGAGCGCCTGGAGCGCCGGGCGGAGATCCTCGGCGGTCATCCACCCCAAGTGGCCGAACCGGAGCGCCTTTCCCGCCATCTCCCCGAACCCGCCGGCGAGGGTCAGGCCCCGTTCCGCCAGCTGGCGCGCCAGTTCCTCCCACGCCACGCCTTGCGGCAGCCAGGCGGCGGTGACGGTGGGGGACTGGAAGCCCGGCGGCGCCACCAGCGCGAGGCGCATGCCTTCCATCTCGCGCCGCACCAGCGCCGCGGCACGAGCGTGCCGCGCCGCCACCGCGTCCAGCCCTTCCCGCAGCATCAGCCGGACGCCGGCCTCCATGGCGAAGAGCGCCGGGAGCGCCGGAGTGAACGGCAGCGTCCCCCGGCGCATCGCCTCCCGGTAGGCGGCGAAGCTCCAGTAGAAGCGGGGGAGCCGGGCAGCGGTTTCGGCGGCTTCGGCGCGCTCCGAAACCCAGACCATCGCCATCCCCGGCGGCAGCCCCCACGCCTTCTGGGAACCGGTGAACGCCACATCGCAGTCGTCCACCCGGAGCGGCATCGCCCCCAGGCTCGAAACCGCATCCACCAGCGCCAGCGCGTCGCTCTCGGCGCGGACCGCCTGCAGCAGCTCCGCCAGCGGATGGAGCACGCCGGTGGAGGTCTCGCAGTGGGTGAGGAGCGCCGCCCGGACTCCGGGCCAGGTCCGCAGCACGCGCCGCAGCTGGTCGGGGGACGCCGGTTCGCCCCACGGGGTCCCGAGGTTGCGGGCGTCCAGTCCGAACCGGCGCGCCATGCCCAGGAACCGCTCGGCGAACTGGCCGCCGCCCAGCCCGACCACCCGGTCTCCCGGAGAGAGCGTGTTCACCAGCGCCGCCTCCATCGCGCCAGTGCCGGAGCCGGTCAGCAGCAGCGGAGGGCGGGAGGCGCCGAGATACCGGGAGAGGCCGTCGGCGACTTCGTCCAGCAGCCGGCGCATTTCCGGGCCCCGGTAGGACATCATCGGCCGGCGCAGCGCCTCCGCCACTTCCGGGTGGAGGGGGACCGGGCCGGGGATGCGCAGACCGGCGGCGTCCGCTCCCTCGAGTCTCAGGCGCCCTCCGTCTCCTCCGGAATCCCCATGAGATCGGCGTCGGCAAAAAAGTGGAACAGCCGGTCGGAGGTGGCGACGATGAAGTCGCCCTGGCCGTTCAGCGCCAGCCCGACGACCGGCGGGCCGCTGATGATGCGGCGGACGCCGGAGCCGGTGAACATGAAGACCCCGGAGTCGCCGGCGAGCCCCTCCGCGACCAGGAACTGGTCGTACTCGTTGAAGGCGATGCCCTGGGGACGGCCGAATCCGGTGTGGATCCGGGACGGGGTTCCCTCCGGCTGGAACTCCACGATCTGGTCGCGGGCCGACAGCGTGGGGCCCGAGACGAACAGGCATCCCGCCGAGTTGTAGGCGAGGTGGTACGCCGAAATCGAAGGACGCATCGGGGAGAGAACGCTGACATCCCCCTCGGCGGTGGCGAGATAGAGCGTGCCGCCCCGATCGCCCACCACCAGGTCGCCGGTCGGCGCGAAGCAGATGCCGGTCGGGCACCCGAGGTTCTGGCTGAACACCTGGAAGCGGCTCTGGTCGTCCATCCGGTAGACGCAGCCGTCCTCCCGGGACGAGACATAGAGCGTGTCGTCCGGTCCCCACGCGAGGCCGGTCGGATTCAGGATGCCCTCCCCCAGCGGCTCCGGCTCTCCGTCGCCCGGCGGAAACCGGTAGATGGGATCGGCGATCTCCTCGCCGCGGCGGCCGCTGACCGTGCTGTAGAGGTTGCCCTCCCGGTCGAACACCGGATTCGAGACGATGTGGAGCTTCTCGGCGATCGGCTGGCCGACGGTGACCGGATACGGCTCGGTCTCCCGCGAGCCGAGACACACCCGGAGATCCTCCCCGGCGTCTTCGGGAACCCGCACCGCGAGGCGCGTCGAGGAGACCCGCTGGATGTGCGCCGACCGGTCGCCCAGAAACACCCGGAGCCTCGCCGCCTCGTCCACCTGGAACCCCCGCCCGGCGATGTCGAGACGCCCGCCAGGAATCACATGATGCGGCCACACCCGCTCGACCTGGAGCCGCGTCCGGCGACTCGGCCGCTCCGAGGAGGGGGAGGACGAAGTTCCGCTCATTGCCGGGGGATGACCCGCCGTCAGAGTAGCACCCCCCCGGGGGAGGAGGGGTAGGATGAGCGCCTTCATGGCGGACATGGCGGACGATCCGGAAATCCCGCAGCGTCCCTACCCGAATCGTCCCCGTATCGCCGTCATCGGCGGCGGCGACGCGGACCGGGCCGCGCTGGAAGCCGCCGAAAGCGTCGGGCGGCTCCTCGCCCTGGCCGGCGCCGACCTGATCTGCGGCGGCCTGGGCGGAGTGATGGAGGCGGCGTGCCGGGGGGCGGCGCGCGCCGGCGGCCTCACCATCGGCCTGCTTCCGGGAACCGATCGGCGCGCCGGAAACCGCCATCTCCGATGCGCGCTCCCCACCGGGCTCGGCGACCTGCGGAACTTCCTGGTCGTCCAGTGCGCGGACGGGGTGATCGGCCTGCCCGGCGGGAGCGGAACCCTCTCCGAGGCGGCGATGGCGGCGACCCTGGGAAAACCGGCGGCGACGCTCGGCTGCCGGATGGCCGGCCTCGAATCCTTCCCGACCCCGGAGGCCGCGGTGCGCGCGGTCCTGGCGAAGATCGGGAAATGACCGCTCAAACAGGATTCGAACGCCTGCTCCGGGCCGTCGACGAACGGCGGGAGCGGCGAAGCCGGGCGATCGGACGCCTCCACGGGTCCGCCCGGACCGCGGTCGCCGCCGCCTGGGCGACGCTCGCCGAGCGCCCGACGCTGCTGCTCACCGCCCGCGATCCGGTCGCCGTCGCATCCGATCTGGAGACGCTGCTCGCCGCCCTGGGAAGCGAAATCCCGGTGCTTCGGCTTCCGGGCGCGGCGGTCAACCCGTATGCCGGCGTCGCGCCGCACGCCGAAGTGCTGGCGCTGCGCGCCGAGGCCCTGTTCGCGCTGGCCGCCGGAACCCGGGCGCTGGTGGTGGCCTCGGTTCCCGGATTCCTGGCCAGGACCGCCGCCCCCGAACGGCTGCTCGCCGCCCGGGTCCGGGTGCGGGTCGGCGCAAGCACGCCCCCCGCCCAGCTCGCCGAACGCCTCGCGCTCGCCGGATTCCGGCGCGAAGACCCGATCTCCGGCCCCGGCGAGTTCGCCCGCCGGGGCGGCATCCTCGATGTATTCCCGCTGGACGCCCCGTCGCCGTGGCGGATCGAATGGTTCGGAGACCAGGTGGAGGAGATCCGGCCGTTCGAGGTGGAGACCCAGCGAAGCGGCGGGGAGACGCGGGAGGAGCGGCCCGCATCGCTCGACATCGCCCCCGCTTCCGAATGGGTCGGCGTCTCCGCCGAACCGGGGCGCCCCCATCCGGCGTTCTCGCTCCCCGGCGCCCTCGGAAGGGTCCCCGACTCTCTCCGGGAGGCGGAGGCGCTGGTGGAGGAGCCGGACCAGGTGCGGGAAGCGGCGGAGGCGGAGACCCGGCGGGTGGTCGAACACCACCTGGGCGCGAAACGCCGGATGACCGAAGGCGCGGCGCCCCCGCAGGAGCTGCTGCTGGACCTCGAATCCCTGGACCGCTGGCTCGCCGAAACGCCCGTCGCGCTGGGCGAGCTCGAAATGGATGCGGAGGACGACCTCCCGGCCCGCCCGGTTGAATCCTTCGCCGGACGGCTGCCGGCCTTTCTCGACCGGCTCCGGTCGGCCGGCCCGGAACGGGACATCCACATCTTCGCCCCCGGACGGACGGCGGACCTGCTCCGGGCGAAGACGCAGGAGGCGCGCGTCCACCAGGGGAGGCTCAGCCAGGGGTTCGAGATGCCGGGGCTCGGTCTCGAGCTGGTGTCCGGCGCCGCCCTGGTCGCCACCCCGCCCCGCCCGGCGGCCCGGAAGTCGCGTGCCCGGGCCTTCGCCTCCGACTTCCGGGACCTCAAGCCGGGCGACCTGGTGGTGCACGCCGACCACGGCATCGGGCGGTTCATCCGGATCACCCGGCTCGACGGGGCGCCGCAGGCGCCGGACCTGGTGGAGCTGGAGTACGCCCGGGGCGCCCGGCTGTACGTCCCGGTGGATCGGCTCGACCTGCTGGACCGCTACCGCGCCGCTTCCGGCGCCGCGCTCCCGACGCTCGACCGGCTGGGCGGAACCGCCTGGGCGCGGCGGAAGGGGCGGGCGCATCGCGCGATCCGGAGCATCGCCGACGACCTGATCCGCCTCTACGCCGAACGGCGCCGGGTCGAGGGGTTCGCCTTCCCCCGCCAGGTGCCGGGGATGGACGATTTCGAGGCCGGGTTCGAGTGGACCGAGACCGAAGACCAGATGCGCACCATCCGCGAGGTGTTCGCCGACATGGAGTCGGAAGCTCCGATGGACCGCCTGGTGGCCGGGGACGTCGGCTTCGGCAAGACCGAGGTCGCGCTGCGGGCCGCCTTCAAGGCGGCGATGAGCGGCAAGCAGGTGGCGGTGCTGGCGCCCACCACGGTGCTCGCCAACCAGCACGCCCGGCTCTTCCGCGACCGGTTCCGCGACTTCCCGCTGACCGTGGAAATGCTCTCCCGGTTCCGCGCCCCGAAGGAGCGCAAGCAGGTGGTGGCCGGCCTCGCCGACGGAACCGTGGACATCGTGATCGGCACCCACCGCTTGCTCTCCGGCGATGTGTCCTTCCGCGATCTCGGCCTGCTCGTCATCGACGAGGAGCAGCGGTTCGGCGTGGCCGCCAAGGAGCGTCTGAAGCAGCTGACGACCCGGACCGACCACCTGGCGCTCACCGCGACGCCCATCCCGCGCACCCTCCACATGTCGCTTTCGGGAATCCGCGACCTGTCGGTCATCGAGACCGCGCCGCGCGACCGGCTCGCCATCCACACCCACGTCCTCCCCTTCGACCCCGACCGGATCGCGGAGGCGATCCGGTACGAGCTCTCGCGCGACGGGCAGGTCTACTTCGTCCACAACCGCATCCATTCGCTGGACGCGATGGCCAAGCTGCTGTCCCGGATCACGCCGGAGGCGCGGGTGCTCACCGCCCACGGGCAACTGCGCGGAACCGCGCTGGAGCGGGCCTTCTCCCGCTTCCAGGACGGGGAGGCGGACGTCCTCCTCTCCACCACCATCGTGGAGAACGGCCTGGACCTCCCCAGGGTGAACACGCTCATCGTGAACCGCGCCGACGCCTTCGGACTCGCCCAGCTCTACCAGCTTCGCGGCCGGGTGGGGCGGTCCGCCCGGCGCGCCTACGCCTACTTGCTGGTTCCTGGCGGCGCCGCGCTCTCGGAAAAGGCCCGCCCCCGGCTCGCCGCCCTCCGCGAATTCAGCGAGCTGGGCGCCGGCTTCCGGATCGCGGCGCTCGACATGGAGCTCCGGGGCGTCGGCGACCTGCTGGGCGCCGCCCAGCACGGCCACCTGGAGGCGGTGGGTTTCGACCTGTACCATCGGCTGCTGGAAGAGGCGGTCGCCGAAGCGCGCGGGCAGCCGCTCCCCGCCCGCTGCCAGCTGCAGCTTCGCTTCCAGTTGCGCATCCCGGAGAGCTACCTGAGCGATTCCCGACATCGAATGTGGCTCTACAAGCGGGCCTCGGCGGCGCGCGACGCCGGGGAAGTCGAGCGTCTGCGCCGCGATCTCCGGGATCGCTTCGGCCCGCCGCCGCCCGACGTGGAGCTGCTGTTCCGCCACCTGGACCTCCGCCTCAAGGCCGAGGCGCTGGGCTACGTCCGGATCGCCCGCGACGGCGGAACGCTGACGCTGGAGGCGGACGAACGGGGACGCAGCCTCCGCTCGCCCCTTCCCCAGGGCGCCGGACCGGAAGCCATCCTCGAATCCCTCGCCATGACGCTCGCCGCCGTCGAGACCGTCTCCCGGATGCAGGAGTGATGCTTCGCCTTCCGCTCCTCGCCGCCCTGGTGCTGGCGGGTTGTTCCGGGGGAGACCCGATCGTGCGGCTGGGCGCGCAGGAGTTCGTCCAGCGGGATTTCGACCGGTTCCTCGAAACGCGCGCCGGCTTCGCTCCGTCCCCGGGGTCGGAGGTGCGAAGCGCCCTGCTGGACGAGTTCATCCGGGAGAGGCTGCTGGTTCTGGGCGCCCGGGACGCCGGATTCACGGTCTCGGAGACCGAGGTGCGGTTCGAGATCGCCGCGCTCGACCGCGCCGAACCGGCGACGCCCCATCCGGCGGGCTTGCGCGACGAGATTCGGAATCGCCTGCTGGCGCAGCGGTTCCTCGAGGAGGGCGTTCTCCAAGATCTCGAAGTCACCGAAGAGGATATGGCGCTCGAATGGGAGGTTTCCGGCCCGCTTTACCGTCGTCCTGCCACCATCACCCTCTCCGAGGGGCGTTTCGGAACCAGGGAGGAAGCCGAACGGGGCGCCGCCGCGGTGGAATTCCATCCGGTGGGCGTCTTCCGGGAGGGGGAGCTCCCGGAAGCGGTGGAGGCGGCGGTGCGCCCGCTGGAGATCGGCGAGTCCACCGGAGTCCTCGAAACTCCGAACGGATTTCGCATCTTCCGCCTGGACGCC
This sequence comes from Candidatus Marinacidobacterium sp., assembly GCA_965202845.1. Classification (GTDB taxonomy): domain Bacteria; phylum Acidobacteriota; class Vicinamibacteria; order Marinacidobacterales; family Marinacidobacteraceae; genus CBDATA01. The sequence continues at coordinate 2,356,748 of OZ241856.1, read as the reverse complement.
CGCGCCGAGGGTGGCGGGGCGGTGGATCCGGAGGAGGCGGCGCCGGTGGTCCGCCGGAGCATCCTCGAGCGGCGGGCGGACGAACGGATGGCCGACCTCCTGGCCGACCTCCGGCGGCGCTACCCGGTCACGGTGTTCTCCGGCCGGCTCGCCTTCCCCTATCTGGGACGCGAACCGGTGGCGCCTTCCTGACCGGGGCCGCTGTGGAAGAATTGACGGTTCTCCCGAGCGCAGTGTTCTTCCCCGCATGAGTCTTCATCGCATCCGGCGCGGCTTCGACGTCCGGCTCGCCGGCGCCCCGGAACCGGGGCCGGCATCCCCCTGGATGCCCGCCGAAGTCGCGCTGCTGGGCGCCGACTATCCGGGGATGCGTCCCACCATGCGGGTGGAGCCGGGAGACGCGGTGGACCGGGGGACGACGCTGTTCGAGGACAAGAAGACCCCCGGCGTGCGCTTCGTCGCTCCGGTCGGGGGCCGGGTCAAGGCGATCCACCGCGGGGAGCGGCGGGCGTTCCGTTCGCTGGTGATCGAAGTCTCGGCGGGCGAGCGGGGCGGACGCCCCGACGCCGGCCGGACCTTGCGGAGCTCCGGAAACCATCCCGAGGCGATGGACCCGGACGCGCTCAAGGAGGCGCTGCTGGAATCGGGGGAGTGGACCGCGATCCGCAGCCGCCCGTTCGGCCGGGTCGCCAACCCGGAGCGCCGGCCCCGCGCGATTCTGGTCACCGCGATGGACACCGCGCCGCTGGCGCCCGACCCGGCGGCGGCGGTGGAGGGCCGCGACGGCGACCTCCAGTGGGGAGTCGCCGCCCTGTCCCGGCTCACCGACGGGCCGGTCTTCCTGTGCGCGGCGCCCGGAAAGCGGCTTCCGGTCCCGGAATCGGAACGGGTCCGGCACGAGGAGTTCGCCGGCCCGCACCCGGCGGGCGACCCCGGCCTCCACATCCACCTGCTGTCCCGGGCCGGGCGCGACCGGGAAGCCTGGCACCTGGACGCCCAGGATCTGGCCGCGCTCGGCCGGCTGCTGCGCACCGGCGAACCGGACCCGATGCGCCTCATCGCGCTGGGCGGCCCCCCGGCGGCCCGCCCGCGCCTGCTCCGGACGCCGCTCGGCGCCGCAGTGGAGGGACTGGACGCCGCCCCCGGCGATCTTCGGGTCCTTTCCGGCTCGGCGCTGTCGGGCCGCGCCGCCCAGGGGGAGGAGGCGTACCTGGGCCGCTACCACCGCCAGGTCACCGTTCTCGAGGAGGACCGGCGGCGGCGGACGCTGGGCTGGCTCGCTCCCGGATTCGGGGCGGTTTCGGCGACCCGCTCGTTCGCCTCCTCGCTGCTTCCGTCCCCCCGGCGGGGCTGGCGGCTCACCACCAGCGCGCACGGCTCCCGCCGCGCCATCGTGCCGATCGGGGTCTACGAACGGGTCATGCCCTTCGACATCCCGCCGGTCTTCCTGCTGCGGGCGTTGCTGATGGAGGACCTGGAGCGCGCCGAGGAGCTGGGGGCGCTCGAGCTCGTCGAGGAGGATCTCGCCCTGCTCAGCTTCGTCTGCCCCGGCAAGAACGACTACGCCCCGGCGCTGCGCCGGGTGCTCGACGCGCTGGAGAAGGAGGGCTGATGCTGGGCCGGTTGCTGGACCGCCTGGGCGCGCCGTTCCGGGAGGGCGGGCCCCTCGCCCGGTTCTGGCCCCTCTGGGACGCCCCGGACACCTTCCTCCGCACTCCGGGATCCACCACCCGGGGGCCGTCGCACGCCCGAGACCGGCTGGACATGAAGCGCCTCATGTTCACGGTGGTGATCGCGCTCGCCGGGACGGTGGCGATGGCGTTCTACAACACCGGTCTCCAGGCGAACCGGGCGATCGCGCTGGGCGGCGAACCGCTCCCCGGCTGGCGGACCGACCTGCTCCAGTCGCTGGGGGTCGGCTTCGCGCCCGACCGCCTGCTCGACTGCGTGCTCCACGGCGGCCTCTGGTATCTCCCAGTGCTGCTGGTCACCTTCGCGGTGGGCGGCGTCTGGGAGATGCTCTTCGCGGTCGTCCGCCGCCACGAGGTCAGCGAGGGGTTCCTGGTGACCGGGATGCTGTTTCCGCTCATCCTGCCGCCGACGGTTCCGCTCTGGCAGGTCGCGCTCGGCATCACCTTCGGCGTGGTGGTGGGCAAGGAGATCTTCGGCGGCTCCGGCTTCAACATCCTGAATCCGGCGCTCACCGCGCGCGCCTTCCTCTTCTTCGCCTATCCGGCCCAGCTCTCCGGGGACCGGGTCTGGATCGCCGCCGACACCGCCCCCGACGCGGTCAGCGGCGCCACCTGGCTGGCCCGGCTCAGCCTGCAGGGCGATGAAGCGCTGGGCGCCGCGCTCCACCCGGCGGGCGGCGCCGGCATCACCCCCTGGGACGCCTTCCTCGGCTTCCTGCCCGGCTCGATGGGCGAGACTTCGGTCCTCGCCTGCCTGTTCGGCGCGGCGGTGCTGGCGCTCACCGGAATCGGGTCGCTGCGGATCATGCTGGCGGCGGCGGTCGGGACGGCGATCATGGGCGGGGCGCTGAACTGGATCGGGTCGGCGACCAATCCCTTCTTCGCGGTCCCCTTCTGGTGGCACTTCCTGCTCGGCGGCTGGGCCTTCGGCGCGGTGTTCATGGCGACCGAGCCGGTGACCGCTCCGGGAACGAACGGCGGGCGCATCGTCTACGGGTTCCTCATCGGGGTTCTGGTGGTGCTGATCCGGGTCGTCAACCCGGCGTATCCGGAGGGGATGATGCTGGCCATCCTGCTGATGAACGTGTTCGCGCCGCTGATCGACCACTTCGCGCTGCGGGCGGCGGTGAAGCGCCGCGCCGCCGTTCTCGCCGCCCAAAGCTAGAATTCCGGCCTGTCGTCATCCATGCAAAGCGCCGCGACGATCCTCCGCTTCGCCGCGCTCGTGTGTCTGGTCTGCTCGCTGCTGGTGTCGGGCGCCGCGGTCGCCCTCAAGTCCCGCCAGACCGCCAACGTCGAGCGGGACCGGCAGCGGAACGTGCTGGTGGCTTCCGGCCTCGCCGGCGTTGACGAACCGCTCACCGACGCGGAGATGGCGGAGCGCTTCCGGCGGGTGCGCGCGGTGGTGGTGGACCTCGAGACCGGGGAGCCGCTCCCCGACGTGGACCCCTCGGATGTGAATCCGCTGGTGGAGGCCGGCGACGCGGCGCGCTCCCGCCCGGCCCCCGACAACCCGGCGCGCATCCGCCGCATCGAGAACCGCTCGGTGGTCTGGCGGGTGGAATCGGACGGCGCCCTCGAGACCCTGGTGCTGCCGGTCCGGGGGCAGGGCCTCTGGTCGGTCCTTCACGGATTCCTGGCGCTGGACGGCGACCTGAACACCGTGCGCGGCATCACCTTCTACGAGCACAAGGAGACTCCGGGGCTGGGGGGCGAGGTGGACAACCCCTCGTGGAAGGCACTCTGGCCGGGGCGCCGGGTCTTCGCGGCGTCCGGCGAGCCGGTGATCGAGGTGGCCCGGGGCGCCGCCGGGCCGCTCGCCGAGGACCCGCACCGGGTGGACGGGCTGGCCGGTGCCACCATGACCAGCCGCGGCGTCACCAACCTGATCCGGTTCTGGCTGGACGAAAACGGCTTCGGTCCCTACCTGGACCGGCTCCGGCGGGAGGCCGGCTGAGCGATGGCGTCCGCTCCGGCTCGCCGGGTGCTGATGGATCCGCTGATCCACAACAACCCGATCGCGCTCCAGGTGCTCGGCATCTGCTCGGCGCTTGCGGTCACCACCGGCATGGAGACCTCGGTGGTGATGAGCGTGGCGGTCGTCGCGGTCACCGCCCTTTCCAACCTTTCGGTCTCGCTGCTCCGCAACCACATCCCGACCAGCATCCGGATCATCGTGCAGCTCACGATCATCGCGTCGCTGGTCATCATCACCGACCAGATCCTCAAGGCGTACGTCTACGAGGTCTCCCGGCAGCTCAGCGTCTTCGTCGGCCTCATCATCACCAACTGCATCATCATGGGCCGGGCCGAAGCCTTCGCGATGCAGAACCCGCCGCTTCGCAGCCTGCTGGACGGCATCGGCAACGGGCTCGGCTACGCCGCCCTGCTTTTGATCACCGGCGCCGCCCGGGAGGTGCTGGGGTCCGGAACCTTCTGGGGCTACCCGGTGCTTCCGCTGGCCTCCGAGGGCGGCTGGTTCACCCCGAACGGGCTGATGGTGCTTTCGCCGGGCGCCTTCTTCGTGATCGGGTTCGTGATCTGGATCCTGCGGGCGTTCCGCCCCGAACAGGTGGAGGCCGACTGACCGCGCCGTGATCGAGAACTACCTGGGCATCGTGGTCAAGGCGATCTTCGTCGAGAACATGGCGCTCACCTTCTTCCTGGGCATGTGCTCGTTCCTCGCGGTCTCCCGGCGGGTGAGCACCGCGATCGGCCTCGGCGTCGCGGTGGTCTTCGTGCTCACCGTGACCGTGCCGCTGAACCACGCGATCAACGACTTCCTGCTGCGGCCGGGGGCGCTCGGCTGGGCGCATGCCGCGCTCGCCGGCCAGGACCTCTCGTTCCTCCGCTTCCTGACTTTCATCGGCACCATCGCCGCCACCGTCCAGGTCGTGGAGATGACCCTGGACCGCTACTTCCCCTCGCTCCACGCCGCGCTGGGCGTCTTCTTGCCGCTGATCGCGGTGAACTGCGCGATTCTCGGCGCCTCGCTGCTGATGATCGAGCGGGGGCTCACTCTCACCGAGGCGACCTTCTTCGGTTTCGGTTCGGGCGTCGGGTGGGCGCTCGCCATCGCCGCGCTCGCCGGCATCCGCGAGCGGCTGCGCTACCACCAGATCCCCGCCGGCCTGCGCGGCCTCGGCATCACCTTCTTGCTCACCGGACTCATGGCCATCGGGTTCATGGCCTTCGGCGGCATCCAGCTGTAGCGGCGCGCCGATGGTCACCGTCCTGCTGGGGATCGCCGCCTTCGCCGGCATCATCCTGCTGCTGGTGCTGGTGCTGCTCCAGGCGCGCCGGCGGCTGGTGGCCACCGGCGATGTCTGCATCCGCATCAATGGCGACGCCGAAAGGGACATCCGGACCACCGCCGGCGGCACCCTGCTCGGCACCCTGGCGGAGCACCGGCTCTTCATCCCCTCCGCCTGCGGCGGCAAGGGCAGCTGCGGGGTCTGCACCCTCCGGGTGATCCGCGGAGGCGGCGCGGTGCTGCCCACCGAACGCACCCACCTCTCCCGCGGGGAGGAGCGAAGCGGAGTGCGGCTGTCGTGCCAGGTGCGGGTCAAGCAGGACATGGAGATCGAAGTCCCGCCGGAGCTGTTCAGCATCCGCCGCTGGACCTGCCGGGTGATCTCGAACGAAAACGTCGCCACCTTCATCAAGGAGCTGCGGCTGGAGCTGCCGCCGGGCGAGGCGGTGCCCTTCCGCGCCGGCGGATACATCCAGATCGAATGTCCCCCTCATGATGTCAGCTACCGCGACTTCGACATCAACGAGGAATACAGGGATGACTGGGACCGGTTCAACATGTGGAAGTACACGTCCTCGGTGGAGGCGGGAGAGGATGTCTCGCGCGCCTACTCGATGGCGAACTACCCGGAGGAGCGGGGCGTCATCCACCTGAACGTCCGGATCGCCTCGCCGCCTCCGCGCCAGCCCGACGTCCCGCCGGGCAAGATGACGTCCTGGCTCTTCAGCCTGAAGCCGGGGGACGAAGTGACCATCTCCGGGCCGTTCGGGGAGTTCTTCGCCAAGGAAACCGACAACGAGATGATCTTCATCGGGGGCGGAGCGGGGATGGCGCCGATGCGCTCGCTCATCTTCGACCAGTTCCGGCGGCTCAAGACCGGGCGCAAGGTGTCTTTCTGGTACGGCGCCCGCAGCCTCCGGGAGGCCTTCTACCAGGAGGACTTCGACCGGATCGCCGCCGACTTCCCGAACTTCGAGTGGAAGCTGGCGCTCTCCGAACCGCTCCCCGAGGACAACTGGACGGGCTCCACCGGCTTCATCCACCAGGTGCTCCACGACGAATACCTGAAGGATCACAAGAACCCCGAAGACGCCGAGTACTACCTGTGCGGCCCTCCGCTCATGCTCAAGGCCTGCCTCGAGATGCTGGACGGCATGGGGGTCGAGCCGGAAAACATCGCCTTCGACGATTTCGGATAGTGATCCGGACCGCGCTGGCTTGTCTGCTGGCCGGATGCGCCGCCGAGGTTCCGGTCGTCCGGGAGGCGTCCGGCGAAGCGTTCGGGACCCGCTGGTCGGTGCGGGCGCGGGGGGAGGGACTGCCGCTGGAGGCGCTGGTGCGCCCGGCGCTCGACCGGGTGGACCGGAGCATGTCCAACTGGCGGGAGGACTCCGAAATCTCCCGGCTGAACCGGTCGGACGCCGAAACGACGCCGGTCTCGGAGGAGCTGGCGCGGGTGCTGGCCGCCGCGCTCCGGGTGCACGAGGAATCGGGCGGCGCCTTCGACGTGACGGTGGGGCCGCTTCTTGCGCTCTGGGGGTTCGGCCCCGGCGGCGACCCGGAGGTCCCGCCCCCGACGCCGGAGGAGCTGGAGCGGGTTCGACGCCGGGTGGGGAGCGGGCGCATCCGGCTGGACGGCGTGATGGTCTCGCTGGAGCCGGGCGTTGCGATCGACCTTTCCGGGATCGCCAAGGGCTACGCCGCCGATGCGGTGCACGCGGCGCTCCGGGACGCCGGTTCCGGGGAGCACCTGGTCGAGATCGGCGGCGAAATCCGGTTGGCGGGCGCCTGGCGGATCGGCGTGGAGGCGCCCGTCGCCGGGCTGGCGCCCCGGGTCGCGCGCTCCTTCCGGTTGCGCGACCTCGGCATGGCGACTTCGGGGGGCTACCGCGACTTCCGGGAAGCGCCCGAGGGCGGCGGCTTCTGGACCCACATTCTGGACCCGCGCGCCGGGCGTCCGGTTTCCCGCCGCGCCGGTTCGGTCACCGTGCTCGCCTCCACCGCGCTGGACGCCGACGCCTGGGCCACCGCGCTCCAGGTGCTGGGACCGGAAGAGGGCGCGACGCTCGCCGAGCGGCTGGGCATCGCCGCCCTCTTTCTGACCGCGGGGGCGGACGGCGCGCTCCAGGAACGGAGGACCCCCGCATTCCGCGGTAGCCTTCGGTAGCGATGTTCGAGGCTCTTGGCGTCCTGCTTCTGGGAGTTCTGGTCACCGGTCTCTCGATCTTCCTGCTGGGCGTCGGCTCCCTGTTGCGGCGGCGATGCGCGCTCCGCACCTGCGGGACCGAGGCGGCGCATGAAGCCTGCGCCGAATGTCCGGTCGCGCGCGCCGCCGGCCGCGAATAGCCGCGATGGTTCGCGCGCTTCTGCTGCTGCTGGTTCTGGTTGCGGCGGCGGCCGCGGCGCAGTCGCTGACGAACGTCCAGGGCTTCGTGACCGACGAGTCGGGCGGGGCGCTCCCCGGCGCCACCATCGAAATCACCGACCGGGAGCGAGGCGCGGTCCGCACCGCGGTCGCCAACCGCGAGGGCTTTTTCGCCATCCGGGGGATTCCGAGCGGCAGCTACGACTTCACCGCCTCGCTCTCCGGGTTCCAGCCGCAGCGGCTGGAGGCCGTCCCGTTCCTCGTCGGGCAGTCGCTCGATTTCGACTTCCGCCTGGGGCTGGCCTCGGTCCAGGAGACGGTGGTGGTGCGCGCCGATGCGCCGCTGCTGGAGGTGGGACGCGGCGGCGCCGCCGGCTATGTGGAGGCCGACGAGATCGCCCAGCTTCCGATTTCCGGGCGCGACTTCGTCCAGTTCGCGCTGCTGAAGCCGACGGTGAAGGTGGAGCCGCGGCGCGGCGGCATCTCGCTTTCCGGCCAGCGCGGCATCAACTCCGGTCTCACCATCGACGGCGCGGAGGCCAAGAGCGCCTTCTTCGGATATGGCCGCGGCGGCGAGGCGACCGAAAACGGCGGCCTGGTGATCGCCCAGGAATCGGTGCGCGAGTTCCAGGTGGTGACCAGCGGCTATGCGGCGGAGGCCGGGCGCTCCGGCGGCGGCTACATCAACGTGGTCACGAAGGACGGGACGAATGCGTTCGCCGGCTCCAGCTTCCTCTTTTTCCGGGATCAGCGGCTGGTCGCGCGCCTGCCGCAGTCGCCGCTGGACGCGGCGCGGGGGGTGGACGCCGCCGACCCGCGCTACGACGTGGACGCATTCCGCCGGTACAACTGGGGCGCCTCCCTCGGCGGCCCGATCCGCCGGGACCGGACCCATTTCTTCCTCTCCTACGACCAGACCGACCGCAGCCAGCCGTTCCTCCGGGACATCCGGGGCCGGGGGCAGTACGACGCGGTGTTCTCCCGCTATCCGGAGCTTCTGGCCGGATTCGCTCCCAATTCCGACGGCGTGGCGGCGCCCGACCCGGTGAACGGACGCACCGCGAGCGGTACGTTCGTCCGGGAGACCGGCAACCTCATCCTGTTCGCCAAGCTGAACCATGCGCTGACCGACCGCCACCGGCTCGCGGTTCGGTACAACTTCACCGACTTCGCGCGCCGGTCGGATTTCGTGGGCGAGGAATCGAAGAAGCTGGAGCGGACCCACTCGGTGGTGGGGTCGGTGGTTTCGCAGATCGGCGCCACCGGCGTCAACGAATTCCGGGTCCAGTACGCGCTGGATGTCTTGGCGCGGCTTTCCAATCTCCCGGACGACGGCCTCCAGGCCAACTTCCGCATCTTCTCGCCGACCTTCGGCGATTTCGGCAAGCCGTGGTGGCTCCCGATCGATGTGGAGGAATCCCAGTTCGAAATCCGGAACCGGTATTCGGCGCTTCTCGGCAACCACGAACTCCGCCTGGGATTCGACCTGAGCCGGGATGATTTGAGTCAGTTCTTCGCGGGGAACGCCGATGGGCGGTACGACTTCGACTCGGTGGAGGATTTCCTGAACGATGACGCGGCCAGGGTGCGCATCTTCTTCGGCGATGTCAGCAACCCGAACTTCGATGTCGCCCAGCAGACCCTCGGCGTCTACGCCCAGGATTCCTGGAGTCCGAACCCGAGACTCACCCTGAACTTCGGCGTCCGCTGGGACGGCACCTTCAACCCGACCGGGATCGAGCACGTCCTTCCCGAAGGGCGAACCATCCCCGACGACTTCGACAACTTCAGTCCCCGGTTCGGTTTCGTGCGTTCCCTGGGCGACCGGAGTCTCGTCCGGGGCGGCGCCGGCCTCTTTTACGGGCGCACCCCGACGCTGCTGTTCGTCTCCGCCCACAATGACTCCGGGGTCTTTCCGCGCTTCGGCAACGCGATCGTGAGTCCCGGCGACGTCGGCTATGTGCCGCTGGGTGGGGAGATCGACAACTCCGACCCGCCGACCGGCCTGATTCCGGCGCTTTCGTATGTGGACCCCGGTTTCGAGGACCCGCGCACCGCGCGGATGAACCTGGGCTACGAGCGGGAGCTGACCGGCGAAATCGCCGCGACCTTCGATGTGGCGTACGCGCGCAGCGACCATCTCGCCTCTAACATCGATGCGAACGTTCCCGCACCCTCACGCGACGCCCACGGCCGTCCGGTGTATTCCGGCGAACGGTTGAATCCGGCCTACGGGACGATTCTGGTGCGCGAGGCGAGCGCGCGTTCGGACTATCTGGCGCTGACCGCCGGAGTCCGTCGCCGCTTCGCCGACGGCGTCCAGTTCCAGGCGCACTACACGTGGTCCCGGGATCGTTCCAACGATGACAACGAGCGTTCGGCGGGCGGCCTGACCCTGACGGATCCGGCTGACCCGGACTACGACTGGGGCCTGTCCAGCCGCGACATTCCGCACCGGGCGGTGGCGAGCGGCCTCTTCCTGCTGCCGTTCGACGTCCTGGCGAGCGGCATCCTGACCGTGCAGTCCGGCTCGCCCTTCACCGCGCTGGACCCGACGGTGGGATTCCACCGGCATCCGGGCTTCGCGGTGGGCCCGTTCGGCTCCCAGACCCGCGCGGTGATCGGCGGCGTCCTGCAGCCGGCGCACGGCGAGCGCAACGACACATGGACGAACCTGGATCTCCGCCTCACCAAGCGCTTCCCGATCCGGGGCGCCCGGCTGGAGGCCCTGTTCGAGGTCTTCAACGTCCTGGGCAGCGCGACGTTCCGCGTCGACGGCGCCGATCAGCAGGAGGTCACGCTGGAGGACGGCGCGACCCCCAACCCCGAATTCGGCTTGGGGAGCGCACTCGTCGGCGCCCAGCGCCAGGCGCAGGTCGGCCTCCGCATCGTCTTCTGACCCCCCGACGGCGCCGGGTTTCCGTCACTTTCCGTTCCTGGCGTACAACAGCGCCCCCACGTCCAGCGCTTCGATCCGCTGGCGAACGTCGTCAAGCGAAACGCGGCCCGCCGACCGGGATGTTCGCTGTTCGTCAGGACGTCGTTTGAAAACCACGTACTGCGCGATGCCGCCGCCCAGGAAATGCAACCCGATGTGGGAACCCCGCCCATCCTTCCAGATCGCGCGGAGATCGCCGTTGTCCAGCAGGACCAGATTGCATCGCCGCATGCCGGAAACGGAGCGGGCAAACCGCTGGAAATCGGCTTCGGATTCCGCGTTCAGCGTGATGCCGTCCTCCCGCGCCTCGTTTCGGAGGAATTCGATGCGGCTTGATTTCATTGCGGCGCAGCGAAGAGGCGCACGGTGAACCTTTCGCCCTCCTCCACCAGGTCGGGGTCCGTCCCGTTGTGCTCCCGCATGCCGCGCACGATCTTGCGCGGCACTCCCATCCCCATCGATTCGAGATCTTTGTGCTGGTTTCAGTCGAAGGCGGCGAGGATGGCGGCCACCGTCCCGTTCCAGTACGCATCGAAGCTGCCCGGACTCGGCCCCAGCCGGACGACGACCACATCTTCCGACGGGATCATCATGGTGATCTGGCCCATGAAGCCGGCCGCCCACCAGGCGTCCTTCGGGATGTCGGGGTGGCGGCCGCCGGCGTTCAGCCAGAACAGTCCGCCGTACTCCTGCTCGGCGGCGCCGGGGTTCGGCATGCTCACGAACTCGACCCAGCCCTCCGGCAGGATGCGTTCGCCGCCCATCACTCCGTCTTGCAGGTGCAGCAGCCCGAAACGCATCCAGTCGGCGGCGCTCCCGTAGTCGTAGCCGCTCAGGATGAAGTTGCCCCACGGGTCGGTCTCCAGCACGAAGTCCCGCGAGCCGATGCGGTCAAACAGCTGCCACTGCGGGAAGGTCAGGTAGTCCCCGCCCGCCGCCTCGACCGTCTCCCGGATGATGCGGCCCAGCGACAGCGGATCGGAGTTGCGGTAGCGGAACTCGGTTCCCGGCGGGATGCCGGCCGGCTGGCCGGAGGCGTGCTCGAACACGTTGAGGGCGTCGAAATAGACCCGCATGTGCTCGTTTTCGGGAACCAGCGAAGCCGCTCCGTCCAGCCCGCTGTTCGTCATGTCGAGGCCGCTGGTCATGGTGAGCAAATGCCGCAGCAGGATCGGCGCCCGGGGGTCGCCGGGTTCGCGCCACGCGGCGATGGGCGCCGGATCGTCCAGCCCGAAACGCCCTTCCTGGACCAGGACGCCGATGAGGGCGGCGGTGACGCTCTTGCCCTGCGACCAGCTGATCTGCGGCGTGTTGCGGGTGAACCCGGGGGCGTACCGCTCGCCGACGATCCGCCCGCGGCGAACCACCGCGAGCGCCCGGGTGTTCTGGCCGGCCGCCATCGCCGCGTCCAGCGCCCGGTCGAGCGCCTCCCGGTCCACGCCCGCCTGGTCCGGCTCTTCGGCGCCGAGGTCGCCGAGCGGCCATGCGGTCGCCGCCGCGTCCGGCTGGTTCCGGGGAACCGGCTTCGGGGCGAAGCGAACCGAATCCATCCCGTCCTCGAGCAGGACGCACCCCTGGTCGCCGTGGTATTTCGCGGTTCGCGGGTTCACGTCCGCCGCCCACACGCTGGCGCCTTGCGCTTGGGCGTCCAGCCGCCACTCGAAATCGTCCTGCCAGGCGAACGCCGGAAACGGCCGGATGTCCTCCGCGAGCACTGTCTCCGGGGAGCGTTCGGTCACCCGTCCCACCACGAACGTCCCGGCGCAGAGGTGGTGGGCGGCGATGCCCGCCGCGTAGCGCCGAAACCGGTCGTCGTCAGCTGGCGGTTCGCCGCACCCGGTCAGGAAAGCTGCGACGAAAAGAGTGGGGAAACGGAACATCAGCGGAGGAGCGCCCAGCCCAGATACACAGCATACGCGGCGAGCAGGAGGCCGCCCTCGGTCCGGGTGAGCCGGGGTCCCGTATACAGGAACAGCCCGGCGAGCAGGGTGAGCAGGATGACGCCGGGCATCTCGCGGGTCCAGACTTGCGGGTCGATGGCGATCGGACGCGCGACCGCGGCGATCCCGAGCGCGCCCAGGACGTTGAAGATGTTGCTGCCCATCACGTTCCCGACCACGATCTGGACTTCGTTCCGCCGCACCGCGGCGACCGAAGTGGCGAGCTCGGGCAGCGAGGTGCCGAGCGCGACCACCGTGAACCCGATGGTCAGTTCGGAGGCGCCGAGCATCCGGGCGAGGTCGGACGCGCCCCGCACCAGCAGTTCGGCGCCTGCCAGCAGCGCTCCCAGGCCGAGGCCGACGAACAGCAGGCTACGCCCGGCCGCCGGCGCATCGCTGGACGCCTCTGAAGACGGCGGCGCGCCGTCCCGGTTCCAGCGAATCGAAAGCACGTTGAACAGGAGCAGCAAGAGCACGAACCCGGCGCCGAAGCCGCGTCCGATCCCGCCGAGGCGGGTGAACGGCGCCAGCAGGACGATGGCGCCCAGCACGCACCAGAACTCGCGGGACACCTGCCCCCACTTCACGTCGAACGTCTTGATCAGGGCGGTGACGCCGAGGATGAGCCCCAGGTTCGCGGCGTTGCTGCCGATGACGTTCCCGACTGCGATGCCGGGGCTGTCACGCAGCGTGGCGATCAGGCTGGCGCCGATTTCGGGCGCCGAGGTGCCGTAGGCGATGACCGTGAGGCCGATGACCAGCGGGCTGATGTGGAATCGGCGGGCGAGCGACGCGGCGCCGCGCACCAGCCAGTCGGCGCCGAACGCCAGTCCGGCGAGGCCGAGCAGCAGAAAGAGGGAGGAAACCAGCAAGGAAGCGCGGGAAGCCTACCCGAGACGCCGGCGCGGGTTAGACTCCGGGCGGAACAAACAACATTTCCGGATCGTCTGGTTGCGCCACCGGGAAACGAGGGATCGGAACAAACATGTTTTGCACTGTGCGCTTGCCGCTTGCGCTATTGCTGCTGGCCGGCGGAACGGCGTTCGGCGGGCAGACGCCCGAGGACCCGGCCGCCGCGGTCCTGGAGCAGTACCGCGACCTGATCGAGCAGGAGACGCTCAGCTTCACCATCGCCCAGGCGGCGGATGCGGCGGTCGAGCTCCACCCCGAAGTCCGCGCCAACCGCGAGCGGTTCGTCGAACTCGACTCGATGATGGACGAGGCCCGCGCCAGCTTCCTCCCCCGGCTCGAACTGGCGCTCTCCGCCTCCGAAACCCGCGATCCGGGGTTCAGCAACAGCCCTTTCTTCTCCCGGCTGCTCGACGATCCGGACGCCGCCGCCGGATTTCCCGGCGGGGACGCCTCCTCCTTCGGGGGCGCCTTCACCTTCGGGACGTACCTCTGGGATCTGCGGCTCTCGCAGACGCTCTGGTCGCAACGCTGGCTGAGCCAGTCCGCCGCGGTGCGCGCCGCCCGGGACCGGGAAGCCCTGAACCTCGCCGAGCTGCGCAACCGGATCGGGCGGGACACGGTGCAGCGGCTGTATTCGTTCCTGCTCGCCTCCCGAACCCGCGATGTGCTGGCGGAGGCGGTCCGGGTGCGCGAGCGCTCCCTGGAAGTCGCCCGGGACCGGCTCGAGCTGGGTTCCGGCGGCCGGCTGGCGGTGCTCCGCGCCCAGGTGGAGCTGGCCCGGCTGCGCCGGGAGGTCCGGGCGACCGAGGAGGATCTGAAGGTGGAGCAGGCCGGGGTGAACTCCCTGGTCGGGCGGAACCAGGAATTGCCGATCCAGGTGCTGGATGCCCTCCAGCTTCCCGATCCGCTGCCGCGGCTGCTGCCGGTTCCGGCGCTCATGGAGCTCGCCGAGGCCAGCCGCCCCGAGCTGGACGCCTACGCCAAGGACAGGGAGCTCCTGCGCATCCAGCAGGACCTGCTGACGGCCGACATGCGCCCCGAAATCAAGGGGAACGCCTCCTTCGGGATCAACAGCTTCGCGATCGGCAACACCACCGAGTTCCACCGCCGGAACTGGGTGGTGGGGGCCAGCGTGAACTGGACGCTGTTCGACGGGCTGGGGACGCGCGCCCAGGTGGCCGCGCTCCAGTCGCAGCGGACCCGGAACGAATGGGAGCAGCTCGAATACGAGTCCACCCTCGAAGTCCTGCTCCGGGACCAGGTGCGCCGCTGGAACGACGCGCTGGCGGCGATCGAGGACGCCCGGCTCGCCCTCGAGGAATCCAGGGAGGCGTACCGGGTGGCGCGCGTCGAGCGCGACGCCGGCGCCGGGATCGAGCTGATGGTGCTGGAGGCCGGCCAGCTGGAGCGGGAGGTGGAGCTCGACATGCTCCGCAGCACCCGGGACGCCCTGAATGCGCTCGCCGAAGTGAAATTCCTCGTCGGCTACTCGGCGAACGCGCCCCATTCGATGATTTCCGACGTTTCCGCCAGTCCGGCGGACGCATCCCCCAGTCAGGAGCAGGATCGTGATCAGTAGGCATAGGTTGCTCGGCCTCCTCGCGCTCGCCGTCGGTTGCGGCGGCGACCCGGCCGGGGAGATCGCGACGGAAGCGCGGGATGTCCGGCCGGTGGTGGAGACCAGCGCGGTCACTCCCGAAACGCTGGTGGACGTGCTCCAGATCGCGGGCCGGTTGGAGCCGGGCGCCGAAATCCGCATGGCGAGCGAGCTCGGCGGCACGGTCTCGGAAGTCCTCTTCGAGAAGGGCGACCGGGTCGAGGCCGGGGCGGTGCTGGCGCGGGTCGGCGCGGACCTGCTGGAGGCGGCGGCGCGGGAAGCGGAAGTCGCGCTGGACGCCGCCCGGGTGGACTTCGAACGCGCCCGGGAGCTGGTGGAGCGGGACGCGACCCCGGCGCAGGACCTGGAAGCGGCGGAGGCGGCCCTCGAAGGCGCCGAGGCGCGGCTCGCCACCGCCCGGCTGCGCCTCTCCCGAGCGGACATCCGGGCTTCCGCTTCGGGAGTGGTCGTGGAGCGGCACGTGGAGCCGGGCGAGGTGCTGGCCCCCGGAAACCCGGTCGCCGACATCCACCGGATCGAGCGGCTGCGCGCCACCATCGGCATCCCCGAACGCGACATCGCCTTCTTCCGGATCGGCTCTCCGGCGTCCCTGACCGTGGACGCCTATCCCGACCGGCGCTTCGAGGGGCGGATCACCTACATCGCCCCCGCCGCCTCCTCGCCGGGAAGGATCTTCGAATCCGAAGTGGACGTCGGCAACCCGGACGGCATCCTGCGGTCGGGGCTGATCGTGCGCGCCGACCTGGAGCGGCAGGTGTTCGAGAACGCCATCGTGGTTCCCCGGGACCTGATCGTGGAGCGGGACGCCATCCCCCACGTCTTCGTCCTCGACGGCGGCCGGGTGGACATGCGGCGCGTCACCCTGGGCCCCGGCCGGGGCGACCAGGTGCTGATCGCGTCCGGTCTCGACATCGGGGAGACCATCGTGGTGGCCGGGCACCGCGACCTGCTGGACGGCCAGGAGGTTCGGGTAGCGGGTTCCTCGCAGCAGCTCACCGACGGAGGCGGAAACGGACGATGAAACTCACCAAATACGCCATCGATCACCGCATGTCGGTGTTCTTCATGATCCTGGTGATCTGCCTCGCGGGGACCGGGGTGTACGTCTCGCTGCCCCGCGAGTCGTTCCCGGAAGTGGAATTCCCGCTGGTGATGGTCCACACCATCTATCCGGGCGTCAGCCCCACCGACATGGAGGCGGTGGTGACCCGGCCGATCGAGACCGAGATCAAGTCCATCTCCGGCATCAAGGAGATGCGCTCCTCCACCAGCGAGGGCGCTTCCATCATCGAAGTCGAATTCGAGACCGGGGAGGACGCCTTCGAAGCGCTCGCCTCGGTGCGCGAGCGCGTGGACATCGCCCGCCCGCTGCTTCCGCCGGAGGCCGAGGAGCCGCTGGTGCAGGACATCGACTTCTCCGAGGTTCCGGTGATGGTGGCGACCCTCTCCGGCCCGGTCGGCGCGGAGCGGCTGACCGACGTGGCGGAGGACCTGCAGGAGGACCTGGAGACGATCCTCGGAGTCAGCCAGGTCACCGTCATCGGCGGCAGGGAGCGGGAAGTCCAGGTTCAGGTGGACCCCAAGCGGCTTCCGCTCTTCGAGTTGAGCCTTGCGGACGTGGTGGCCGCCATCGCCCGGGAGAACCGGAACGTGCCCGGCGGCGAGATCAACATCGGCGGACTCGACTACCTGGTGCGTCTCCCCGCCGAAGTCCGGGATCCCTCGCAGATCGAGGACTTCGTCATCGAGGTGCGCGACGGGGACCCGGTGTTCATTCGCGACGTGGCGGAGGTCCGGTTCGGGTTCGAGGACGAAGCCAGCCGGTCCCGGGTGGACCGGGAGCCGGCGATCACCCTCAGCATCACCAAGCGGGCGGGCGCCAACCTGGTGGGGGTCGCCGATCTCATCAACGAGCGTCTGGACGAATGGCGCGAGCGGCTGCCTCCCGGCATGCAGATTTCGGTGATCGGCGACATTTCGGTGGAAATCCGGCGGATGGTGAACGAGCTGGAGAACAACGTGATCTCCGGCCTGCTGCTGGTGGTCGGCTGCCTGATGGCGTTCGTGGGCCTTCGGAATTCGTTTTTCGTCGGAGTGGCGATCCCGCTTTCCATGATGCTCGCCTTCCTCGCCATCGGCTGGATCGGCTACACGCTGAACATGATGGTGCTGTTCAGCCTGATCCTGATGCTGGGCATGCTGGTCGACAACGCGGTGGTGATCGTCGAGAACATCTACCGGCACCGCGAAATGGGAACCTCCGGGCCGGAGGCCGCCTACAAGGCGACGAAGGAAGTGGCGAGTCCGGTGATCGCGTCCACCATCACCACGCTCTGCGCGTTCTCCCCGCTCCTGATCTGGCCCGGAATGATCGGCAACTTCATGTCGTATCTGCCGGTGACCATCATCATCGGGCTTTCCGCATCGCTTTTGGTCGCGCTGGTCATCAACCCGACGCTCTGCGCCCATCTGATGAAGCCGCCCCGCGAAGTGGCGGCGAACGAGCATCCGTTTCGCCGGGTGTACCGGCGGACCCTCGAGTGGGCGCTTGACCCCGGCCCCGACGCCGGCAGCCGCGGCTGGTTCCTCCGGAACTGGGCGCTTCCGACCGCGTTCGTGATTTCGATGGCCGGCGCCGCCGCCATCGGGATGGGCGCCATGTTCTTCCGCGCGAACGCTGCCTTCCTGCCGGCCGCCGCGCTCGGCGGCCTCGCGGTCGCCGCCTTCGTGCTCCAGGGGGTGTTCTGGCTGGTCTGGACCCTGATCCGCCGGCCGCTGGGCTGGGGGGCGTACATCACCGACCACCGCTCCGGGGTCGTCTGGACCATGGGGAGCATCCTGGTGGCGACGATCGGCGCGTACACGGTGTGGGGGCAGGGGAGCGAGCTCTTCCCCGAGGTGGAGCCGCGGCAGCTGGTCATCGACGTCGAAAGCCCCACCGGCTCCAGCCTCGACACCGCCAACCAGGTGGTGACGCAGATCGAGGCCCTCACCGACGGCACGATCGACCTCAAGCACCAGGTGGCGAACATCGGCGCCGCCGGCGTCGGCGTGAGCCCGGGAGGACCGACCGGCGGGAATCAGAACGTGAGCCAGGTTTCGCTCTATCTGCACGAGCGCACCGACCGGCAGCAGCGCGATTCCTTCGTGACGATGGAGCAGGTGCGGGCGAAGATCGCCGGCATCGTCGGCGCCAACATCAAGGTGGACGCCCCCCAGGACGGGCCGCCGACCGGCGCCGCGGTTTCGGTCCGGATTCTGGGCGACGGGATGGAGGAGCTCGCCCGGCTTTCCGACGAGGCGATGTCCCGCATCCGGGATATCGACGGCCTGGTGAACCTCGACAGCGACCTCGACCGGGGCAAGCCCGAATTCGTGGTCGACGTGAACCGGGAGGAGGCGATGCGCTCCGGGGTCAACACCCAGATCATCGCCGCCACCGTGCAGACCGGCATCCTGGGAACCGAGGCCTCCAAGTACCGGGTGGGGGAGGATGAGCACGACATCCGGGTGCGGCTGATTCCGGAGGCGCGGCGCTCGCTGGATGCGATTTCCGAGCTGACGGTGCCGGACAAGGACGGCCTGCCGGTCCCGATCCGCACGGTCGCCGAGCTCCGGCAGTCGGTCGGCCCGGCGACGGTGCACCGGGTGGACCTGAGCCGCACGGTCACCCTGGAAGGGGATGTGGTGCGCGATTCGGGACGCACCGACGCCGACGTGCGGGGCGACGTGGCCACCGAGCTGGACGCGATGGCGTGGCCCCCCGGCTACCGCTGGGAGTTCTCCGGCTCCAACGAGGAGGAGCTGGCGGCGAGCCAGTTCCTCTCGCGGGCCTTCGTGATCGCGGTGCTGCTGATCCTGCTGGTGCTGGTCACCCAGTTCGACTCGCTGGTGCTGCCGCTGGTCATCATCACTTCGGTGGTCCTCTCGATGATCGGGGTTCTCTGGGGACTGATCCTCACCGGCACCGCGTTCGGGATCATCATGACCGGCATCGGGGTGATCTCGCTGGTGGGCATCGTGGTGAACAACGCCATCGTGCTCTGCGACTTCATCCGGCAGCTGCGGCGCGAGGGCATGAGCCGGCATGATGCGGTGGTGACCGCCGGCTCCATCCGTCTCCGCCCGGTGCTGCTCACCGCGATCACCACCGTGCTGGGGCTGATCCCGCTGACCCTCGGCATCAACGTGGACTTCTTCAACCTCTCGATCACCACCGGCGGCGAGAGCTCGCAGTTCTGGTCGGCGATGGGAGTCGCGGTGATCTTCGGACTCACGGTGTCCACCGTGCTGACTCTGATCGTGGTTCCGGTGGTGTACGACAGCCTGGACAGCTTCACCGAAGCCTTCCAGGCCCGCCGAAGCCGTCGTCGCGCCGTCGCGCCGGGAACCGGGACCCTGCACCCCGTATCCTGATCCCCTCATGGGATCGACCTGGGTCACCGCGATCGAAAACTCCTGGCGGGACCTCCTCGAGGCGTCCCGGGCGTTCGCGCCCGCCCTGGTCGGCGCCCTGCTGCTGTTGCTGCTCGGCTGGCTGCTGGCGAGCGGGCTGCGACGGCTCATCCTCCGGCTGGGCGCCCGCATCGATCGGGTGTTTTACGCGGTGCGGGACCGCTTCGGGCAGGCCCAGGGCGAGCTCCGCTGGCCGGTCTCGCGGGTGCTCTCCTCCGTCGTCTATTGGCTGACGATCCTCTTCGCCCTGACCGCGGCGTCCCGGCTGCTGGCGCTGCCCGGACTCGCCGACGTCTTCACGCGGGCGCTGCTCTACCTGCCACAGCTGTTCGCCTGGAGCCTGGAGCTTCTGGTCGTGTACGCGGTGAGCCGCCTCGCCGCCAGCCGGACGACCGAAGCGGCGCAGGCGGCGGGGATGGCGAGCGCCGTCCTGCTGGGGCGCGCGGTGCGGGGGTTCCTGCTCCTCGTCGGCTGTCTCCTCATCGCCACCCAGATCGGCCTGGACGTCTCGCTGCTGTCCTGGCTGGTCGCCATCGCGACCGGGGTGTTGCTGGGTGGGGGCGCCATCGCCTTCGGCATCGGCGCGGGCGGCGCGGCGGGCGACATCATCGCCGCCCACCATGTGCGCCAGCACTACGCGGTGGGGCAGCGGGTGGCGGTGGAGTCGTTCGAGGGCGAAATCCTCGAGATCACGCGGGCGGCGGTCATCCTTGACGCCGAGAAGGGCCGGACCCTGGTGCCGGCGCGGCTGTTTCAGGAAAAGGCCTCGGTGCGGATCGACCGGGAAGGCTGACGGGTTGCTCGGCCGGATCGCGTCGGAGTTCGTCGAGGGATACCCCGCCGACGCCGCCCGCATCCTCGAGGAGGCGCCCGCCGCCACCGTCGGCGCCGTCCTCGCCTCGCTGCCCGAAGCGGCCGCCGCCGCCCTGCTCCGGTCCCTGTACCCGCAGTCGGCGGCCGGCGCGCTGGCCGAGCTTTCCCCGCAGGCGGCTGCGGACATCGCCGGGCGCCTCCCCGCCCCCCAGGCCGCTCCGCTGCTGCTGCGCCTGGGCGACGAAGAACGGCGGAAGCTGCTGGGGGCGCTTCCGGCGACGACGGCGGCCGCGCTGCGCTTCCTGCTGCGGTTTCCGCCGGCAAGCGTCGGCTCGCTCCTGGAGCCCCAGGTCGTCACGGTGCGCCGGGAGACCCGCGTCCGGGAGGCGGGCGAGGCGGTGCGTCGCGCTCCGGAGCACATGCGCAAGTACCTCTATGTGCTGGACGACGCCCAGCGCCTGGTCGGCGCGGTCAGCGCCCATCGCGTGCTGGTCGCGGAGCCGGAGATGCGGATCGGTGCGCTCGAAGCGGGAGCAACCCCGGTGGCCTTGCGGGCGCGGTCCAGCCTGCGCGAGGCCAGTCGCAACCCCGGCTGGGAGCGCTTCGGCATCCTGCCGGCGACCGACCACCGGGGCGTGTTCCTGGGCGTGGTGCGAAGGCGGCGGCTCGAGGAGGCGCTCGCCGACGGCGAACCCGCGGCGCCGGAAGCGGGGCTGGCCGGCCTGGCGTTCGACCTCGCCGACCTGTACTGGGGGACCGCCGCCGGGTTCCTCGCCGGTCCCCGGAAGCCATGAGCGGCGCCCTGGCCGAGACGGAGCGCCGCCTGGAGCGCGAATTCTTCGCGCGCCACCCCGGTTCGGCGATCGGGCCGCTGGAACAGCTGGAGATCGGCGAGCAGGTCGCCATCTTCACGCACCAGCCGGTGGAGACGATGCTCCCCCTCTGGGAGCGCCTCTCGCCGGAAATCGGCCAGCGGGCGCTCGCCGGGCTTCCCGAAGGGATAGCGACCGAAACCATGCGGGCGCTCGACCCCGGACGAGCGGCCCACTTGCTGGCGGGGATGGAGGAGGGGGAGCGGGAACGCCTGCTGGCGCTCCTTGGCGACCACGCCCGCAAGGAGGCGCGGGAGGCGCTGCGCTACCCGGCGGAATGCGCGGGCGCCCTGATGGACACCCGGGAGCCGCTGTTTCGCAAGGACAGCACGGTGGCGGAAACCGCCGCCCGGCTGCGGAAGGAGCATCGCCCGGGGCGCGCCGGATGCTTCGTGGTCGACGCCGACAGCCGCCTGGTCGGCTGGGTGGGCATGCAGGAGATCGCGCTGGCGGCGCCCGACGAACGCCTGGGCGACCTGGTGCTGGGCGCCGCCGCCGCTGTCGACCCGATGACGCCCCTCGAGGAGGTGGGCAAGTATCTGGAGAACTACCGTCTACCCGACTTGGCGGTGCTCGACCCGAACGGCAGGTTCCTGGGGGTGATCCGCCACGCTTCGCTGGTCGAGGCGGAGATGGAGCGCGCCAGCGTCGGCATCCAGACCATGGTGGGGGCGAGCAAGGATGAGCGCGCCACCTCGACGGCGTTCTTCGCGGTGCGGAAGCGCCTGCCCTGGCTCCAGATCAACCTGCTGACCGCCTTCGCCGCCGCCTCGGTGGTCGGCCTCTTCGAGGACACCGTCGCCCGGTTCACCGCGCTCGCGGTGCTGCTTCCGGTGGTGGCGGGGCAGTCGGGCAACACCGGCGCCCAGGCGCTCGCGGTCACCATGCGCGGCCTCGCCCTCCGCGAGATTCGGGTGTCGCAGTGGCCGGGGGTGATCCTGAAGGAAACCAAGGTCGGCCTCTGGAACGGCGTCGTGGTGGCCGGAGTCACCGCCGCCGGGGTGCTGCTGTGGAGCGGCTCCCAGGGGCTCGCGCTGATCATTGCGATCTCGATGGTGCTCTCGATGATCCTCGCCGGGGTGGCCGGCGCGGCGATTCCGATCCTGCTGACCCTGTTCGGCCAGGACCCGGCGCAGTCCTCCTCGATCGTCCTCACCACCGTGACCGACATCGCCGGCTTTTTCAGCTTCCTCGGCATCGCGACGCTGCTTTCGGGGATGATCTGACCTTCCCCGCAGAGGAGCCCCCCCATGAAATTTCGCCTGTTGATTCTGCTTCTGGCCGCCGGCGCCGGAAGCGCCGCCGCGCAGACGCCGCCCTTCCCGGTGGACGAGGAGATGATCTCCCGCATCCGCGAGGAGGGGCTCCACCGGTCGCAGCTCCCCGACACCCTCTCGTACATGACCGACGTGCTCGGCGGCCGGCTCACCAACTCGGCGGCGATGGACCGGGCGCAGGACTGGGCGGTGTCCGAGATGGAGCGCATCGGACTCGAAAACGTCGTCCGCGAACCCTTCATGGACTACGGCGCCAGCTGGGACAACGAATACGTCTCGCTCCACATGACCGCCCCCGCCTACCAGCCGCTGGTGGCCTACCCGATCGCCCACACCCCGGGCACCGAAGGACGCCAGCGCCTGCAAGTGGTCATTGCCGACGTCCGGTCGAGGTCCGACCTCGCCGCGCTGCGCGGAAAGCTCGGCGGCAAGGCGGCGCTCTCCACCCCGCCCGCCGCCGTCAACCGGGCGATCTTCGCCACCGGAACCCCGGAGCGCTCCGATGCGGAGATGCGCCGTCTCGCCGGGACGTCCGCACCGCCCGAACCGGCGCCGGGAAGCCGGTTCGAGGCGCCCCCGAACCCGGAGCTGCTGACCCCGGAGGAGCGCCTCGCCTTCTACATCGAGGAGGGCGTGGCGGCGGTCCTCGAATCCCGGAGCGGCTGGCCGGGGGCGGTGCGCGGCTTCGCCCGCCCGGGCGCCAAGATCGACCGCTGGGATCGGAAAGCCACCCTGTCCTCGCTCCCGATCCTCGCGGTCACGCCGGAGCACTACAACCGCATGTACCGCATCCTCCGGCGCGACATCCCGGTCGCCATCGAACTGGAGGTTCGCAACCGCCACGGCGCCGCCCGCACCCAGGCGGAAAACCTGCTGGCGGACATCCCCGGCTCGGACCGCGCGGACGAACTGGTCATGATCGGCGCCCACTTCGACACTTGGCACGCGAGCCCCAACGCCTCCGACAACACCTCGGGCGCCGCGGTGATGCTGGAGGCGATGCGCATCCTGAAGGCGCTGGGCGCCGAACCCCGCCGCACCATCCGCATCGCGCTCTGGTCCGGCGAGGAGCAGGGGCTCTTCGGCTCGCGCGCCCACGTGCGCCAGCATTTCGAGGGGGATGGCCGCCAAAACCTCTCGGCGTACTTCAACCAGGACTACGGTCCCGGTCGGTATCGGGGCGTCTGGCTTCAGGGCAACGAACACGTCCGCCCCATCTTTCGGGACTGGATGGCGCCGCTCCACGACTTCGGGTTCACCACGCTGGCGCCCGGCAGCGTCGGGAGCACCGACCACGTTCCCTTCGACGAGGCCGGCCTTCCCGCCTTCCAGTTCCTCCAGGCGCGGGTCGGCGGGACCGGCGGCCACACCAATCTCGACTTCTACGACACCCTGCCCATCGACGACCTGAAAAAGAACGCGGTGCTGGTCGCGGTCTTCGCCTGGCACGCGGCGATCGCGGACCGGACCCTGCCGCGCAAGGGCGGCCGATGAGCTATTTCGACCCGCGTTCCGCGCTGTACCGGCGGGCCTTCCACGAGGCGGCGCTCCCCTGGCCGGACTACCTGGACACCGGCTCGGGGCCGGAGCGCGCCCACTGGGAGCGGGCGCAAGCCGCGCTGCCTCCGCTGCCGGCGGACGCCGGGGAACGGCTGGACGCCGCCGGCCGCATCCTGAACATCCTGTGTCTCAGCGGTATCTGGTGCGGCGACTGCGCCCGCTCGGTTCCGATCCTGGCCAGGCTCGCCGAGACCGCCGGCGCGAACCTGCGGCTCCTGGACCGGGACCAGATGCCCGAGCTGCGCGACGAACTGCGCATCCTGGGCGCGATGCGGGTTCCGGTCGCGATGTTCCTCACCGAGGACTTCCACGAGATCGGCCGCTTCGGGGATCGCCCGCTCTCGGTGTACCGGGTCAAGGCGGCGACCGAGCTGGGGGCCGCCTGCCCGCTCCCGAATTCCGCCGACCAGGGCGCGCTCCGGGCCGAAACGGCGGAGTGGCTCGACGTCTTCGAGCGGATGATCCTGATGGCCCGCCTGGCGCCCGGACTCCGCGCCCGCCACGGCGACTAGAAGATGCGGGACATGTGGCGCCGGCTGCTGCCGGTCCTCGCGCCCTACCGGCGGCGGATCGCCTTCGGCCTGCTCGCGCTGCTGCTCTGCCGCATCTTCTACCTGGTCATCCCCCAGATCCTCGAACGCGCGATCGACGCGGTGCGGGCGGGGGCGGTCGCCGACCTCTGGCGCTTCGCCGCGCTGATCGTGCTGGCGACCGGGGCTTCGTCGGTCTTCCGCTACTTCATGCGCTGGTACCTGATCGGAGTCTCCCGCTACGCCGAGTACGACATGCGGCGGGACTTCTACGCCCGGCTCCAGCAGCTGCCGGCTTCGTTTTACGCTCGCTACCGGGTCGGGGACATCCTCTCGCGCAGCGCCCAGGACATGAACGCGGTGCGGATGGTGCTGGGTCCCGGCGTCATGTACCCGGTGGAGACCGTCATCACCACCATCGGCTGCTTCGCCTTCATGCTGGCGATCAGCCCCTGGCTGACGCTGGTGACCTTCGCGGTGATGCCGATCGTCTCGGTCCTGATGAAGGTGCTGGGACAGGAGATCTTCCGGCGCTCGGAGGCGGTACAGGCGAAGATGGCCGATCTCTCGGCGGTGGTGCAGGAGAACGCATCCGCCGCCCGGCTGGTGCGGGCGTTCGTGCAGGAGGACGCCCAGCGGGAGACCTTCGGCAGGGAGAACGAGGACTACGCGCGCCGCAGCATGCGGCTGGTGGCGGTGAGCGCGGCGCTCTTCCCGCTGCTGTCGGCCCTGATCGGGATCGGGATGGCGGTCACCCTGGCGCTCGGCGGCCGGCTCGCCGCCGCCGGGACGATCACCGTCGGGGAGCTGGTGGCGTTCCTCTTCTACTACGGCTACCTGACCTGGCCGATGATCGCGCTGGGCTGGGTGGTGAACATCCACCAGCGGGGCGCGGCGTCGATGAAGCGGCTGGCGGCGATCCAGGACGCCCAGCCGCTCCCGGCGCCGATCGCTCCGGCGGTCGAGCTTTCCGATGCGCCCGAAATCGAATTCCGGGATGTCACCTTCGGCTATCCGCAGCGGGAAAACGGCGCCGAACCCCGCCCGGTGCTCAAGGATTTCAGCCTGACCATCCCCGCCGGCTCGACGGTCGCTCTGGTGGGCCGAACCGGCGCCGGCAAGAGCACGGTGGCGCGCCTGATCCCGCGCCTCCACGACGCCCTCGAGGGATCGGTGCGCATCGACGGGCGCGACGTGCGCGACTTCCCGCTGGCCGACCTGCGAAGCGCCATCGGGTTCGTCCCCCAGGACAGCTTCCTGTTCTCGGCGAGCCTGCGCGACAACCTGGCGTTCGGCGAGGAGGACGCGCCGATGGACGCGGTGCGGCGGGCGGCCGGGGAGGCCGGTCTCGAAAGCGACATCGACGGGTTCCCCGACGGCTTCGAGACGGTGGTGGGCGAGCGCGGCGTGACCCTCTCCGGGGGGCAGCGGCAGCGCGCCGCGATCGCCCGGGCGCTGCTGCTGGACACCCCGATTCTCATCTTCGACGACGTGCTGAGCGCGGTGGATTCGGACACCGAGAATCGGATCCTGGGGTCGTTGCGCCGCG
This sequence comes from Candidatus Marinacidobacterium sp., assembly GCA_965202845.1. Classification (GTDB taxonomy): domain Bacteria; phylum Acidobacteriota; class Vicinamibacteria; order Marinacidobacterales; family Marinacidobacteraceae; genus CBDATA01. The sequence goes on along the minus strand of OZ241856.1, from coordinate 2,330,975 downwards.
CCGCCCGCGACCGGACGACGCTGATCGTGGCGCACCGCCTGAGCACGGTGAAGGACGCCGACTGCATCTGCCTGCTGGACGCCGACGAGGACGGGGTCGTCCGCATCGCCGAACGCGGCGCCCACGACGAGCTGGTCGCCATGTCCGGGCTGTACGCCGCGATGCACCGCCGCCAGATGCTGGAAGAGGAGCTTTCGAAGCTGTGAGCGAGGAAACCCGGCGCGACCGGCGGCTGCTCGCCCACGTGCTGCCGTACGTGCTGCCGTACTGGCGGTTCGTCGCCCTGGGCGTCGCGCTGGTGCTGGTCCACACCGGGGCGCAGCTCGCCGGCCCCTTGCTGACCCGGATCGCCATCGACGACCACATCGCGGCCGGCGACGCCGGAGGCCTCTTCGGCATCCTGGGACTCTTCCTGGCCGTCCTGACCGTCGGATTCCTCGCCGCCTACGGGCAGGCATGGATCGTCAACCTGTTCGGCCAGCGGGTGATGCGCGACATCCGGCGGGACGTCTTCGACCACATCCAGAAGCTCCACGTCGGCTGGTTCGACCGGCGCCCGGTGGGGCAGGTCATCACCCGGGCCACCAGCGACGTGGACGCGCTGAACGAGCTTTTGAGCTCCGGGGTGGTGATGATCATCACCGACGTGGTGTTGCTGGTGGGGATCGTGACCGCGCTCGCGGTGATGAACTGGCAACTGGCGCTGGTGACCTTCGGCGCGGTTCCGGCGCTGTTCCTGACCGGTTGGCTCTTCCGCCGCCGGGTGCGTCCGGCGTTTCGCCGGGTGCGGGGAGCGGTCGCCGCCCTGAACGGCTTCATCCAGGAGACCCTCACCGGCATCGAGGTGCTCCAGCTCTTTCGGCAGGAGCGGCGCCGCGCCCGCGCCTACCGCAAGCTGAACCGGGAGCACACCGAGGCCCACCTGGAGACGGTGTTCTGCTTTTCGGTCTTCTATCCGGTGGTCGAGATGATCACCGCGGTCACCCTGGCGGTCATCATCTGGTACGGCGGCCTCCGGATCGGGGCCGGCACGCTGACGGTCGGCGGGCTGGTGGCCTTCCTCATGTATTCGGAGATGTTCTTCCGTCCGATCCGGGATCTCACCGAGAAGTTCAACATCCTCCAGGGCGCGATGGCGGCGTCCGAACGGATCGTCGAGCTGCTGGCCGAAGAGCCGGAGATCGCAAGCCCGCCCCGGACCCGGCTGCCGATCCACCGCCACGGCGCGATCCACCTGGAGAACGTCTCGTTCGCCTACAACCCGGACGCTCCGGCGCTTTGCGACGTGAGCCTCACCGTGGCGCCCGGCGAGACCGTCGCGCTGGTCGGCCACACCGGTTCCGGCAAGACCACCCTCGCCAGCCTGCTGCTCCGGCTCTACGACGTCCAGGAGGGCGCGGTCTTCGTGGACGGCGTGGACGTCCGCCACTGGGACGTCGCCGAACTACGCCGTCAGTTCTCGATGGTCCAGCAGGATGTCCATCTCTTCTCCGGGTCCATCCTCGAAAACATCCGGCTCGGCGACCGCGGGATCAGCGAGGAGCAGGCGCGGCGGGCGGCGGAGGCCGCCGAGGTGACCGGCTGGGCGAGCGCCCTTCCGAACGGACTCGACACCGAGCTGGGCGAGCGCGGGAGCGGCCTCTCGCAGGGACAGCGGCAGCTGGTGGGCATCGCCCGCGCGATGGCGCGGAAGTCGCGGGTGCTGGTGCTCGACGAGGCCACTTCGAGCGTGGACACCGAAACCGAACACCAGGTCCAGACCGCGCTCGCCCGGGTGCTGGAAAACCGCACCAGCCTGGTGATCGCGCACCGGCTTTCCACCGTGCGGGGCGCCGACCGGATCGTGGTGCTGCACCGGGGGCGGATCCGGGAGAGCGGGACGCACCGGGAGCTGCTCGCCGCCGGCGGCATCTACCGCACCCTCCACGAACTCCAATTCGACCAACAGGCGGTCGTCGCATAGCCATGTCCCGAAGACCCCTCGACCGGGAGGCCATCCTCCGCATCCTGCCGCACCGGGACCCCTTCGTGTTTCTGGACGGCGTGAGCCATCTCGAACCGGGAGTCAAGGCGGAAGGCCATGTCACGGTTCCGCCGGATCATCCCTACGCGCTCGGCCAGGCCAGCGTCCCCGCCGGACTGGTCATCGAGGCGATGGCGCAGATCGGGTGCGTCGCGGCGGCCGCATCGGACGCCGCGCCGATGCGCGGGCTGTTCCGGGCGATCCAGGACTTCGCCATGGACGGCGCGGTTCCCTTCGGTTCGCGGATCGAACTCCGCGCCGAAGTGACGAAACAGCGCGGCCGGCTGGTGGAGGCGCAAACCCGGGCCGCGGTCGCCGGCCGCGAAATCGCAAGCGCGACTCTTTCCTTTGCGAAAATCTGACAATGCGAATCGTCCTTTTGTCCTTCGTCCTTCTCGCCTGGAACGGCTTCCGGGGTCCGGACCGCGACGGTCAGGTCACCGGATGGCCGGAGCATCTGACGGAGGCCGCTGCCTGGCCGGAGGCGCTCCGCGAGGTCTGGCGGGTTCCGGTGGGGTTGGGGCACGCCAGCCCGATCCTCGACGGGGACTCCATCCTGCTCTTCGCCGGGGACGGCGGGGAGGAGGTTCTGCACCGGCTTCGCCTGGAGGACGGCGCCCCGGAGTGGAGCGTCTCCCAACCCGCGCCCTACACGATGCATCCGGCGGCGACTTCGCACGGCCCGGGTCCCAAGTCCACCCCGGCGCTCGGGTCCGGCCGGGTGTACACCCTGGGAATTTCCGGCATCCTCACCGCCCGGAACGCCGCAAGCGGCGCACTTCTCTGGCGGCAGCATCGGTTTCCGGAGGCGCCGGTTCCGCTCTACGGCGCCGGAAGCTCCCCGCTCGCCCACGACGGCCGGGTGATCGCGCACCTGGGCGGCCCCGGGAACGGCGTTCTGGTCGCGCTGGACGGGGCGACCGGCGAGACCGTCTGGGAAATCCCGGACGCTCCCGCCTATGCGTCCCCGGCGCTGGCGACGGTCGCCGGGCGCCCGACGCTCCTGACCATGACCGAGACCCGCATCCTGCTTCTGGCCCCCGAGGACGGCCAGGTGCGCTGGGAGATGCCCTTCCGCACTCCCTACGACCAGAACATCGCGAACCCGCTGGTTCTCCCGGACGGCGAAACGGTGGTGTTCGGCGGCCTCGACCATCCGGCGTTCGCGGTGCGGTTCCGCGCCGAAGGGGAGCGGTTGCGCGGCGAAACAGCGTGGGAGGCCGACCGCACCCAGCTCTACATGAGCAGCCCGGTGCGGGCGAAGGGACGCCTGTTCGCCTTCGGGGAGCGCAACAGCGGCCAGTTCGTGAGCTTCGATCCGGCGACCGGCGCCGACATCTGGCGTTCTCCGCCGCGCTCGGGCGAGAACGCGGCGCTCCTGTCCCACGGCGGGGTGGTTCTCGCGCTCACCGACGGGGCGGAGCTTTTGGTGTTCGACGCCGCGGACGACGAATATCGTCCGGCGCGCCTCTACCAGGTCGCGCCCAGTCCGACTTGGGCGCAACCGGTTCCGGTTCCAGACGGCATCCTGATCAAGGACCGGGAGAACCTGACGCGCTTCGCCATCCCGGAGACCCGCCGGTAGGATTCCTTCCAAGTGCCCATCAACACCCAGACCATCGGCCAGCGCGTCCGGCGCCGGGAGGACCCGGCGCTGATCACCGGCAAGGCCCGCTTCACGACCGACATCCCCCTTCCCGGCGCCGCCCACATGGCGGTGGTTCGCAGTCCCTACCCGCACGCCGAGATCCTCGGAGTGGAAGCCGGCGCCGCCCAGGAGATGCCGGGGGTGCTGGGCGTCTTCACCGGCGCCGACATCCTCCCGACCCTCAAGAAGTCTTTTCCGGTGGGACGCAGCACCGACACCGGCGGCTTCACCGAGCTGCACCTGCCGCGCCGCTGGCCGATCGCCGGGGACCGGGCCCGGGTGCAGGGCGACCCGGTGGCGGCGGTGGTGGCCGAAACCGCCGCGCAGGCCGCCGACGCCGCCGCCGAAGTGTTCGTGGACTGCCGGGAGCTTCCGGGAAGCGGCAATTCGAGGGCGGCGCGCGCCGAGGGCGCCGCGTTGCTCTATCCGGGAGTGGCGGGGAACCGCTGCTTTCGGTGGGACATCGAGGCCGGCGACGGGCCGCGGCGCCCGGTCACCCGGTCCGAACCCGGCGCGGACACGCTGGATGTCGAAGTCGAATTCCGCATCCAGCGCCTGATTCCGAGCGCGATGGAGCCGCGGTCCGCCGCCGCCCGTCTCGACGGCGACCGGTTGGTGGTCTGGACCACCACCCAGGCGCCCCATTCGGCCCGGGACAACCTGGCGCGCATCCTGGGGATCGACAAGGCGGACGTCCGGGTGATCGCCCCCGAGGTCGGCGGCGGCTTCGGCGCCAAGGCCAACCTGTACGGGGAGGAGGTGCTAGTGGCGTGGCTCGCGCTCCGCCTGGGGCGGCCGGTGCGCTGGACCGCGACCCGCACCGAGGACTTCCAGACGACCACCCACGGTCGGAACCTGTACGCGACGCTCGGCGTCCGCGCCGGCCGGGACGGCCGGATCGAGCATTGCGATCTGACGTCGCTGTTCGACTGCGGGGCGTACTACAGCAAGCCGGGCCCCACCACTCCGGGGCTCACCGGCGCGATGATCCCCGGCCCCTACGCCATCAAGTCGGTGACGGCGCGCGCCGAGGGCGCCTTCACGAACACTGCTCCCAACGAGCCGTACCGGGGTTCGGGGCGCCCGGAGGCGACCTACATGATCGAGCGGGCGATGGACGTCCTCGCCGGGCGGCTGGGGATCGACCCCGCCGAAATCCGCCGTCGCAACCTGATCCCGGAGGACGCCTTCCCGTTCCGCACCGCGACCGGGCTGATCTACGACAGCGGCGCGTACTGGAAGGCGCTCGACCGGGCGCTGGAAGCGGGCGACTACCAGGGACTCCGCGCCGAACAGGCGCGCCGGCGGGAAGCCGACGCCGCTGACGGGAAGCCGCCCCTCGGCATCGGCCTCGCCTGCTACGTGGAGATTTGCGGTTTTGGCCCCTGGGAGGCTGGTGGCGTGGAGGTGGAGGCCGACGGCTCGGTCACGGTGCGCACCGGCTCTTCGCCGCACGGGCAGGGGCACGAGACCTCGTGGGCGCAGATCGCCTCCGAGCAGCTGGGGATTCCGGCGGAGTCGGTGCGGGTGCTTCACGGTGACACCGACGAGTGTCCGCGCGGGATCGGCACCTTCGGAAGCCGCAGCGCCCCGGTGGGCGGCGCGGCGGTGTTCTCGAACGCCGAGACGGTGCGCGAGGCGGCGCGTCTCGCCGCCGCCGAGCTGCTGGAGGCCGCCGCCTCCGACATCCGCTTCGAGAACGGCCGTTTCTTCGTGGCCGGCTCTCCGGCGCGCGGGACCGGCTGGAAGGAGATCGCCGCCTTCGTCCACGGCCCGGACGCCCCCGAAGCGCTCCGGGGGACGCTCAAGGCGGACACCGACTTCCGTCCGCCGGGCGAGACCTTCCCGTTCGGGGCGCACCTGTGCGCCGTCGAGATCGACCCCGACACCGGAGAGGTCGCCGTGCTCCGCTACATCTCGGTGGACGACTGCGGCCGGGTCATCAACCCGCTGCTGGCCGAGGGGCAGGTGCACGGCGGCCTCGCGCAGGGGATCGGGCAGGCGCTCTGGGAGGAGGCGCTCTACAGCGACGACGGTTCGCTGCTCACCGCGTCGCTCATGGAGTACGCGGTTCCCCGCGCCGACATGCTGCCGCGGTGGGAGCTCCACCGCACCGTGACCCCGACCGACCTGAATCCGCTGGGCGTCAAGGGCATCGGCGAGGCGGCGACCATCGGCTCCACCCCGGCGGTCGCCAATGCGGTGATGGACGCGATCCGCCCCTTCGGCGTCGAACACCTGGACACCCCGCTCACCCCCCAGAAGATCTGGCAGGCCATCCACCCCGCAACGTAGCCTGCGGCGCGGCAGCCGGGGGGTTTACGAGTCCTGGGTCGGCTGCTTGTTCCGGTGGTCGGCCGCCTTGCCGGCGCCCCGATTCCCGAACCAGTAGGAAATGATGGCGGCGCTCACCGGCAGGATGGTCTGAAACAGGTTGACGGCATGATCGACTTGTTTTGTCACGAGCAAATAAAGGATGAAAAGCGCACCGCCGCCAAACAGGAAGGCGGTCGCCCCGTAGGTGACAAAAACGCGCACGTTGCTTTTACGATTTTCCTGATTCGTGTCCATTCAGAACCTCCGTCAAGTATGATCTTTTCGAATTCCTGAATTCCGGTCAGGTGGACAGGCCGCGGGCGGCGATCGGCCAGACCGCCTGCACCGTTCCGCCGCGCACCGCGACCATCCGGTCGTAGAGATTCACCACAGGGTCGCAGTGGGAGACGATGAGCTCCAGCTTGTCGCCCACCTTGTATGTCCGGCTCGGATCCTCGTAGCGGATCGTTCCGAATTCGTCGGAACCCGATGTGTAGCTCATCCCGGTCTCGCCCTTCACGATGGGCCAGGGGCGGTTGATGGTGCAGGCCTTCGCGCCGGCGTCGGTGGTGGCCCGCCCTTCGTGCCGGGCGTTCAGCACGGTGGTCAGGATGGTGAGCGACGGCTCGAAGTCGTCATAGACATCGGGGTTGTCGCGTCCGCCGATCTCCAGGTACTGCGCATCCATGAACACATAGCTGCCCACCTGCACGTCGGTCAGACCGGGCGTCTGGTGGTCGATGTTGTAGGTGCCGGTGCCGCCGCCGCTGAAGATGCCGGTGTCGAGGCCGGACGCCCGCATCCGCTCGCAGGTGTCCGCCGCCGCCGCGAGCCGTTCGAGCGTCTGCGCCTCCCGCGCCCGGAAGCCCTTCACATGCTGGGAGCCGCCGTCGTAGCAGAGCAGACCGCGAAGGCGCAGTCCGGGCAGCCGGTCCACCATCTGGGCGAGCCGCAGCGCCGGTTCGCCGGGAGCGACGCCGGTGCGATGCCCTCCCGGATCCACGTCCACGACCACATCGGCGACGACTCCGGCGGCGGCCGCCGCCTCCGACAGCATCCGCGCGTTCGCTTCGGCATCGGTCGCCTGGATGAAACCCGGACACTGCTTCCGAAGCCCCATCGCCCGGCGGATCTTGAAGGGCGTGACGTTGCTGGTGGTCAGCAGCAACTCCCCGACGCCGTGGTCGAAGAGCGTCTGCGCCTCGCTGACCTTGGCCACTGAAATCCCGACGGCCCCGGCGTCCAGCTGCATCCGCGCGATGTGGGGGCACTTGTGGGTCTTGGCGTGGGGGCGGGGAACGATCCCGTTCGCGCGCGTCGCCTGCGCCATTTTGGCGATGTTTCGCTCGAGGGCGTCCAGGTCCACCAGCAGCGCCGGGGTGTCCAGCTCCTCGACCGGCTGGCCGAACACGGCCTCCATCGAGCTTCCGTTCACCGCCGAAAGCGCCGTCGCCGCGCCGGCGGCCTCAAGAAATCCACGCCGGGAAACCGAAAGCGTCATGGTTGTTCCGCCAGCAGCGCGTAGTTGTCCTTGCAGTGTTGCTCCAGCTCCTCTGCCAGATCGGACGCGGCGTTCCGCAGGCTGGCGCCGCGCTCCCGTTCATCGAGACCGATGAGCATGTCCGATTCCCCCTGGATCACGACGACCGCCCGCAGCGAATGCGTCTCCACCAGCACGCTGCCCTCGGTCATGATCGGCGTGCCGTCGAGGATCTGGCGCTGGATCTTCGGGGTCATGGTCTCGGCCACCTGGTAGTCGACGATGCGAAGGACGATGCGGGCGTCATCCGCCGCGTCCACGATGCGGAACCAGCGGTCCCGGTCGCCGATCCGATCGCGCGCCATCGCCGCCGCCTCGCCGATGCGCCGGGCCATCGCCTCGTCGGCGGCGGAGCCCTCGACCACCGCGACCGGGAAGGGCTCCGGCGGGCGTCGGGGGGCGCGCTGGCCGAATGCGAGCGCGGGAAGGGCGCATGCCGCTACGAGCAGAACCAGTTTCTTCATCTCATGTCCGCCTCCGGGCGGTTCTCATGGTAGCAAGGGCGCGAACGCCCCGTCCTGGGCGCCGAATGCGAACGTCGTTACCGCCGATTCGCCGAGCGAGGCGGCGATCAGGTCGTCGAGACCGGGCAGCAGCCGTTGCTCCAGCGAGGCCAGCCCTTCGGGACGCGACCGGGTGCGGGGCGACCGGGCGATCAGGGCGCAACAGTCCTTGGCCGGCTGGACCGAGATGTCCCGGGTGCCGATCGCGACGGCCCGCGCCAGGATCGACGTCTTGTCGAGGCCGATCAGCGGCCGGAGCACCGGGAGCGAGACCGCGGCGTCCACCGCGACCAGGTTGTCGATGGTCTGCGAGGCCACCTGCGAGAGGCTGTCCCCGGTCACCAGCGCGGAAGCCTCGAAGCGGGACGCGACCGCCTCCCCGCATCGGAGCGCGAAACGGCGGAACAGCAGCGCCTCGTAGCCGGTCTTCGAGGCGGCGATCTCCAGGTCGAGGCGGGTGAACGGAACCAGGACCAGCCGCGAATGTCCGGTGTAGCGCGAGAGCGCGGCGGCCAGTCGGCAGGCTTTGACCACCGAGGGGTCCTCCGGGCGCGGATGGCCGGGAGCGACATGGAGGAAATCCATCTGCGCCCCCCGGCTGGCGAGCATCCAGGCCGCCACCGGGGAGTCGAATCCGCCGGAAAGCAGCGCCAGGAAGCGACCCGCCACTCCGACCGGAAGGCCGCCGGGGCCGCGCCGCCGTTCGGTCGAGAGACAGGAGGCGTCCTCGTAGTTGTCGATGCGCACGGTGAGCGCCGGCGCCGAGAGGTCCACCCGGCGCCAGCCGGTCCGCTCGAGGATGCCGCTGCCGAGCGCTTCCGCGATCCGCTGCGAACGCAGGGGGAACTTGGGGTCGCGGCGTCGCGCCCGCACGGCGAAGCCGGCGTCGGGGTCAGCGGGACGGCCGGCTTCGGCGAGCGCGCAGGCCGCGTCCAGAAGCCGCGCGAGGAGCCGCTCCTCCTCCCCCTCGACGCGGGGAATCGCATAGCCGGGAAGCGCCAGCTCCACGCCGAAGACGGTCGCGAGCGCATCCAGCGCGCGTTCGATCTCACCCGCCGCTTCGTCGGGGACGTCCACCCAGACCCGGTCGCGGAGCGAGCGCACCCGCCAGTCGAGTCCGATTCCGTCGAGGCGCCCGCGGATATTCCGCTTCAACGCCTCCCGGAACCGGGGCCGATTGCGCCCCTTGATCCGGACTTCCGGCGACCGGATCAGGATGCGGCGGGCCGCGCCGAGGCTTCCGGCCGGCGGGGGATCGGACATCGGGCTCGGGAGGGTCCCGGGGGGTGAGCCGTGAAGGAATCGAACCTTCAACCTACTGATTAAGAGTCAGTTGCTCTGCCTGATTGAGCTAACGGCCCGCACCCGGTGGGGGAAAACGCTGGTACGCCTGAGAGGACTCGAACCTCTGACTTCTTGCTCCGGAGGCAAGCGCTCTAATCCGCTGAGCTACAGGCGCTCCCAGCCGGACTGCAAAGTCTAGCAGTCACTCCCCGCCCAGCGCGTCCCGCACGATCCCGAACACCCGGGTGTTCGGGCCGATGCCGAGGACGCCTTCCGATCCCGGTCCGTATCCGATCAGCGGAACCGGCTCCGAAGTGTGCCCCCCGGTGGACCAGGCGACCAGGGTGTGGCGGGCCAGCTTCCGGGCGACCAGCGCGGTCGGAACCGAGGACGAGTCCGGGTAGAACTCCGGGAAATCGCGCGGCGCCGGGGAGTCCTCGTTGAGCTGGGCGGCGAGATCGGCCGTCTCCGCTTCGGTCAGGCGGATCCCGGTGGCGCCTTCGAGCGCGTCCCCGAGCTCGGGGGCGGCGACCGGCCGGTCCAGCTCCCGCAGGGTCTCGACGAGGGAGCGCCGCGCCGCGCCGACAAGCGCGAGACGCCCGGGATCTGCGAGATCCGGCCCCCGGAAGGCGGCGGCGTAGTCCCATTCCACCCCGTCGGGAACCGGCGCCGGCGGTCCGGCGGCGTAGGTGAAGGAGAACCCGCCGGTGCCGTGGTCGGCGGTCGCCAGGATCAGCGTGTCGTCGCGCTCCCTGGCGAAGGCGGCGGCGACCCGGATCGCCTCGTCGAAGTCGAGAATCTCGGCGAGCATCGCTCCGGCGTCGTTGTCGTGTCCGGCGTAGTCGATGCGCCCGCCCTCGACCACCAGCAGGAAACCGCCCTCCGCCGGGGCGAGCGAGGCGAGCGCCGCGCCGGTCAGGTCGGCGAGCGAGGGCGTCGCGTCATCCAGGCCGTCCCACGAGCGATCCAGCACGTAGGGGAGGTGGCCGCTCGCGAAGATCCCCAGCAGCTTCCCGGCGCCGGCGACCGCTTCAAGCTCCTCCCGGTTGCCGGCGATCGCGTACCCGGCTTCCCGGGCCTCGGCGACCAGATTCCGCCCGTCGGTCCGGCGCGAGTCACCGTCGGTCTCCGGCGCGATCCCGGGGACGTGGTCCGAGACCCGGCTCCCCTCCGGAACCAGGACCCGGCCGCCGCCGCCCAGCAGGACGTCCACCCGGGGTTCGTCGAAGAGCTGGTCGGCGAGACCCGGTTCGGGGTTGTAGCGGGAGGTGGAGTGCACGGTGAAGGCCGCCGGAGTGGCGTGGGTCAGGTTCATGTTCGAGACCAGCCCGGTGGCGATGCCCCGCCGGGCCGCCCACTCCATGATCGTCTCCACCGGCTCGCCGGTGCGGGCGTCGATGCTGAGGGCGCCGGGCAGCGTCGGTTGTCCGGTGGCCATCTGCGACGCGGACGCCGCCGAGTCGGTCACCAGGTGGCCGTAGGGGGCCGGCAACGCAAACCCCGCATGGCCGGCCTCGGCGAGTTCGGCGAGCGCCAGCGGGCCGGCGCCGAACTCCTCGGCGTGGGCGAGGCCCAGGGTCAGGTGGTTCATGCCGAACCCGTCCCCGATGAAGAGGATCACGTTCCGCGCCCGCTCCGGGGCGGCGGGCGGCGCGCCGCAACTTCCGGCGAGGAGCAGGGCGGCCAGGAGCGCGAGTCGAGGCATGGGGGCTACAACCCTTCCGGATCGAAGTAGTCCTCGTCGATCCGCTTGATTTCGTACCGGATCCGGGGGCGCACCCCGATTCCGTGCTCCACCATGAGTCGCGCCAGTTCGGCGCCGTCGATCAGCACGATCCGCTTCGGACTCTTCGCCACGAAGGCCCGTGCGGGATCGGAAAAGGAGGACGTCGTGACAAACACTCCCTTGGTTGTTCCTGTCGCATCGATAGCGCCAGCAAAATTGAGCAGATGGCCCGTACCCACCGAATTGTCGGGTGCATATCGCTTCGCCTGCACGTAAACCTCGTCCAGGCCGAGCACGTCCTCCCGGATCACGCCGTCGATCCCTTCATCGCCCGGTCCTCCGATCACCTGCCCCCGCGCTGCGTCGCCGCCGCCGTAGCCCATCGCCAGCAGCAGATCGACGACCACCCGTTCGAAGAACGCCGGTGGGGCGTTCCGAACCCGATCCAGAACGTCCGTCTCGAGGGCGTTCTGCAGCTCCCCGGCCACCCGATCCAGCGTTTCGTCGGGTGTTTCCTCCGGGGGTTCCCCGTTCGGCGGCGGCGCTGGCTTGGTCCCGTTTTCCCATTCGACGTATTTCGGATACTCCCGAAGCGTGTCCAAGGTGATGCGAGCCAAGCTTCGATCCAACAGCTTCCTGCCGTCATCAGTGATTCGGTACACGCCGTGCCGGATGCGCTCCACGAGTCCCGCCCGCTGCAGGCAGAAGACCGCCCAGCCCGTTCGGTTCGCCAATCGAGACTGGCCGCTGGAAATGACTTGGCGGACTTCCTCGGGGGGGAACGACTCCGCCAACCGCCCCGTGATGTTCCGGAGCCGCACCTCGGAGCCGTCGGCGAGCGCCTTGAGCGCGGGCAGCAGCAGCCCCCGGTAGTCGGGAATGGGCATCAGTGGGGCAGAATTCTACTCCCAGAGCCGACGGAGTCTCGGCGATGGGGAGGCACGCCGCGACATCGAATCGTCGCCCCCCAGCGGAATGGGCAGAATTGCGAAAACGGTCAATCGATTCGCATATGGTATAGTGTATGGCATGCACAAAACGACGGTGTACCTGCCAGGCGATCTCAAGACTTCGTTGCGTTCCATGGCCCGCGACACCGGGGTTTCGGAAGCGGAGCTGATCCGCCAAGCAATCGGCGAGAAGATTTTCCGCCATCGTCCCCGGCCTCGGGTTCCGCTCACCAGCCGCGGGCTCGGCGACCCCGAAGCCGCCCACCGCGTGGACGAGCTGCTCGCCGGATTCGGCCGCCGATGATCGTGGTGGATACCAGCGGCCTGCTGGCGGCCCTCTTTCCAGATCAAAGGCACCACGCGGAATGTGCGCGCATTCTGACCGAAAGAGAGGGCCCGTTCCTCCTTTCGCCTTTCGTCCTTGCGGAACTGGACTATTTGGTCGCCAAACTGGCGCATGTCGAAAATGAGCTTCGGCTGCTGCGCGAGGTGATTTCCGGCGCCTACACACTCACGCCCTTTTCGGGCGACGACGTGCAGGAGGCATCCCAAGTCATTGAGCAGTACGCCGACTTCCAAATCGGCCTTGCGGACGCCTCTATCGTTGTGCTCGCGCGTCGTCATCGGACACGTGAAGTCCTCACTCTTGACGAGCGGCATTTCCGCGCCTTGACGGGGCCCGAAGGCCAACCATTCCGCATCCTCCCGGTTGACGAGCTGGTGTGAGAATCAGAAGCCGGCCATCTCCGCGAGCCGGACGCCCAGGTAGTAGGGCCAGACGAAGAACGCCAGAAACCCGGCCCGGAAGCCCAGGTCGACGAATCCGATGGTGAACAGCCATCCGATGATCCAGATCCCGGCGCCCAGTCCGCCCTGATCGATCTTGATGCGCTCGGTCATTCGTTTTCCCCTTTTGCGGCGTAGCGGTTCGGAACCCGCCCCTCCAGCAGGGTGGGGAAGCCGTCCTTCAGGAACTCCTGCGCCAGGGCGTAGGTCTGGTCGTCGGCGTTCCGGCGGATGCCGCGGCGCAGATCGGCGATGCGCTCCCGGGAGCCGGCGCAAAAGCTCTCCACCAGCGGCAGCACGTCCACTTCCCTGGCTCCCTTCGCCAGCAGCGCCTCGGCCCGGGCGACGGCGGCGACCTGGGCGTAGAGCTCGGCGCCGAAGTCCACGAAACGCCCCAGCAGGATCTGGCGCCGCTCAAGCCCGGGGCCGTGGCGAACCATCGCGTGGAAGAGGCTCCGGGCGAGACGGCGGCTGCCCTTCGCCACGAAGCCCCAGTGCCGCCGGGACCACCGGGCGCCGCCAGCCGGCGTCCCCGCAGGAAGCCCCCCAACCGGAAGCCACAGCCGGATGTACCAGGGAACGTAGAAGCGCACCGCCTTCGCCGCCGCGCCGAGCCGTTTCCGAAACGGCAGCGACGGGTTCAGCGCCGCGCCCGCCCGTCGCAGATGCGGGTCCAGCGCCTCCCGGGCGATGAACAGCCGGAGAATCTCGCTGGATCCCTCGAAGATGGTGTTGATCCGGTTGTCGCGGAGCGTCCGTTCGGCCGGGAACGGCCGCTCTCCCCGGGCGGCGAGCGAGGCTTCGGTCTCGTACCCGCGCCCGCCCAGGATCTGCACCGTTTCGTCGGCGATCCGCCACGCTGCCTCGCTGGCGTACATCTTGGAGATGGCGGCTTCGATCCGGATGTCGGCGCCGCCGATGTCCACCAGTAGCGAAGTCAGGTCGGACATCGCGTCCATTGCGAAGGTAGTGGCGGCCATCCGGCCGATCTTGTCGGCGATCGCCGCGTGCTTCCCGATGGGCGCGCCCCACTGGACCCGCTCGTTGGCCCAGGTCTTCGCCAGGTAGAGCGAGCGCTTGGCGGTTCCGATGCAGATGCCGGGCAGGGTCAGCCGCCCGGTGTTCAGCGTGGTCAGCGCAACCCGGAGCCCCTTCCCCGGCGGCCCCAGCACGTGATCCTTCGGAATCCGGACGTCGGTGAACCGCATCACCCCGTTGTAGAGCGCCTTGAGTCCCATGAACCGGCAGCGCCGCACCACCTCCACGCCGGGCCATTCGGCGTCCACGATGAAGGTGGTGATCCCGTCGCGCCCGCCCGGTTCCGGCGCCGGCGTCCGCGCCATCACCACCAGCCAGCGCGCCCTGGTGCCGTTGGTGCACCACAACTTCTCGCCGTTCAGCAGGTAGGAGCCGCCGTCCGCCGTCGGGCTCGCCCGCGCCTGCATCCGCGCCGCATCCGAACCGACGGTGGTCTCGGTGAGCGCGAAGGCGGAGATGTCCCCCGCCGCCACCTTGGGGAGGAAGCGCTGTTTCTGCTCCTCGGTGCCGAACATCAGGACCGGCTGCGCGATCCCGATGGACTGGTGCGCCGAGACCAGCGAGGCGAGGCTTCCGCAGTGGCTGCCGAGCAGGATCGCCGCCCGGGTGTACGTGCGTTGCGAGAGCCCCAGGCCGCCGTACTTCGCCGGAATCTTGATCCCGAAGGCGCCCAGGTCCCGCAGCCCGGAGAAGACCTCCTCCGGGATCTCGCCGGTGCGGTCGATTTCGGCGGCGTCCACCTTCTCCAGCAGGAACCGCTCGAGGCGCGCCAGGAATTCCTCGCCGCCCGGCTCGGTTTCGGCGTCGGGCCAGGGCCGCACCAGGTCCAGCGAGAGCCGGCCCAGGAAAAGCCCTCCGGCGAAGGTCGGATACCGCCAGCCGGCCTCCCGCGCCGCTTCGGCGAGCTCGAACGCCGCACGCTTGCCGGCGTCCATCCGCGAGGTGTCAATCGGCGAGGACATCGGGAGGAGAACCGAAGTGTAATCGGGTACGGTGCGCGACGACGATGAACCGGAGAAGGGCGCTGCTGGCCGGCCTCCTGGGAAGCGCGGTCGGCGGCTGTTCGGCGCGCGGCGCTGTCCGCCGTCAGCGTCCGCCGTCGTTCCGTCTGCCCCCGGCGCTCGTCTCCCCGAACCGGATCATCCGCACCACGGTCGGGCTCCGGCCGCATCGCCCGTCCGGATTTCTGTTGCGAGCCGACCGGCTCGACGGCGCGACCGTCATCCACAACTACGGGCACGGCGGCGCCGGCATTTCGCTTTCCTGGGGATCCGGGCGGATGGCGGCGGAGCTCGCTCTGGAACACCGGGACCGGCGGGCGGCGGTCATCGGCTGCGGCGCGGTCGGACTCGCCGCCGCCCGCCAGCTGCAGCGGCGCGGCTTCGAGGTCGCGATCCACGCCGAGTCGGTTCCGCCGAACACCACGTCCAACATGGCGTGGGCCGGGTTCACCCCCGGGGCGTGGACGGTGGACGACCGGCGGCGAACCCCGGCCTGGGACCGGCAATTCCGGGACGCGGCGCGGGAGTCCTGGCGCGAGTTCCAGTGGCTCGCCGGGAGGGGGGTCGGGGTCGACTGGATCGACCGGTATGCGTTGAGCGACCGGCGCCCCCGCAGTGCGAGCGGCGGCGGACGGCGCGCGCCGCTGGTTCCCGAGGAGCTTTCGCCCGGCCGCCTGGTTCTGGGTCCGGGGGAGCACCCCTTCCCCTCCCGGTACGCGATCCGGAGCAGCGCCATCCGGATCGAACCGGCCCTCTACCTGGACGCATTGGTCCGGGACTTCCGGCAGGCGGGCGGACGCATCCACATCCGCGCGTTCCAGGACGCGCGAGAGGTCGTCGCGCTCGACGAGTCGCTGGTCGTCAACTGCAGCGGTCTGGGCGCGAAGGACCTGTTCGGCGACCCGGAGCTCACGCCGCTCC
This sequence comes from Candidatus Marinacidobacterium sp., assembly GCA_965202845.1. Classification (GTDB taxonomy): domain Bacteria; phylum Acidobacteriota; class Vicinamibacteria; order Marinacidobacterales; family Marinacidobacteraceae; genus CBDATA01. The sequence continues at coordinate 2,315,239 of OZ241856.1, read as the reverse complement.
GGGGTCAGCTCAGCGTGCTGGTGCCCCAAGCGGAAGTGCGGTACTCGCTCTCATCTCCCGCCGTCAAGCCGCCCCCCGGGGTGACCGGGCTGGGGATGATGCCGCGGAACGACGGCATCGCGCTCGGCGGCACGATGGAGCCGGGGGAGTGGTCGCTTGAACCGAACGAGACCGCCCGGGACCACATCGTCGCCGGCCACCGGGCGATCTTCTCGCGGATGGCGGCCGGCGACTAACCGGTTCCCCGTCGGCTATTCGTCCTTCTTGAGGGTCAGCGTGTGCTTCTGGGCGACCGCCGGCGCCGTGAAATACGGCGCCAGGTTCAGGTGCTCGATGGTTCCCTGCGGTTCGGTGGCCGGGCCCTGCCCCTTGACGAATTCCTCTCCGTCGGAGGTGCCGGCGTCGTAGACGACCAGGTCGAAGGTCACCATGTCCTCCCAGTCCACGTGGTCGCCGTGCTCTTCGCCGAGGCAGGCGCCGGAGACGCCGATGAACCAGTCGGGGCTCGGCGAGATCATCTGGGCGTAGGTGAGGCACGGGCGCTCCTCGTGCATTTCGATCGAAGGATCGTCCGAAAGGAAGAGCTCGAGCAGCTTGGCCTCGGTGTCCGCAATCACTTCCGCGCCCATCGCTTCGGCTTCCTTGATGAAATCGGCCGACGCTCCGGTCTCGGCCAGCGTCTTCAATCCGGCGCTCGCCGTGCCGCCCTTCTCGAACAGCTTCACGTCGGCGGCGTGCGCGACCAGGGCGAGCGGGGGGGCGAATTTCGCATCCTCGGGAAGCGAGCCCGAAACGCGGGGGCTGATCAGGATGTCCTCACCGACGACGGGAACCTTGAACGTGTACATCACCTCGCCCTCATGGTCGTGATCCGGTTCCGGAGCCGGAGCGGGTGCGGGCGCCGGAGCGGGTGCGGGCGCCGGGGCCGGAGCCGGGGTCATGGTGTCGTCATCGTCGTTGCATCCGGCGAGCGCGAACGCCCCGGCGAGCAGCAACGGCAAGCCGGCGCGGGAAAGGAAAGTGGAAAAACGCATGGGATATGCCTCCGAGCAGTGGGGGAAAAGAAAGCGCGATTATAAACGAGATCACTGCGGGCGGCCGGTGAACGTCCGCATCGAGGCGTGGATGCCGAAGAAGGCGGCGATCGGGTCCAGCCACGCCGGCGGCAGCAGGCGGAGCAGCTTGAGCGAGTGGACGAACCGGGGCAGCACCACCATCGCCCGGTTCCGTTCGACGGCCCGGACGGTCGCCGCCGCCACCGTCTGCGGGTCCAGGATGGGGAGCAGGAAGGGGAACCGGGTGCGCACCCCGGCGAACATCCCGGTGTTCACGAAGAAGGGGCACACCAGAGTGGTTCCGACGCCGGGAGCGGCGAGCCGGATTTCGGCGCGGATCGATTCGTGGAATCCGACCGCCCCGAATTTGGACGCGCAGTAGTCGGAAAGCGCCGGGACGCCGACCAGGCCGCCGGCGGAGGCCATCGTCACCAGATGGCCCCGGCCGCGCTCCGCCATCCCGGGCAGGAAGGCGCGGGTGGTCCAGAAGAGCGCCTCCAGGTTCACCCGCAACGTCCGGCGGACCTCCTCCGGGGTCAGCTCGGCGAAACGCTTGCCGGAGACCACCCCGGCGTTGTTCACCAGCGCGTCCACCGGGAAGGGAATCCGCGCCGCCGACGCGTCCACCGCTTCCGGATCGCCCACGTCCACCGCGTCGGCGAAAACCGCGTCCCCGAGTTCTTGGCGGGCGGCGGCCAGGGCATCCGGGTGGATGTCCCAGATCGCGACCCGGGCGCCGCGCTCCCGCATGAGCCGGGCGATCCGGAGGCCCATGCCGCGGGCGCCGCCGGTGACGAGAACGCCGCGCCCTTCCAGCTTCATCGCCCGAAATACGGCTGGAGCGCCGACTCCGGCGGGGGAGGGGTCCAGCGGCTCACCACCACGCCGGCGAGCAGCGAGGCCAGCACGCCCGGCGCCGCCGGATGCACCGATTCGGGGCCGAATCCGGGCCACGGAAGCAGGTCGGCCTGCCAGACGAACACCGCGGTCACGCCCGCGAGCATCGCGGCCGCCGCCCCCTCCCGGTTCAACCGGCGCCAGTACACGCCCACCACCACCGGGACGAAAAAGGCGCTCGCCATGATCGCGGTGAAGAGCAGGACGATGAACTGCACCAGATCGCCTTCGCCCACCCCGCTCAGGATCAGGACCAGCGGCGCCGCGCCCACCAGCAGGATGCCCCAGCGGGCGGCGGCGAGCCGACCCCGTTCGGAGGTTTGCGGACGCAACGTCCCCAGGATGTCATGCGCAAGCGCCGACCCGGCCACCAGCAGCAACGAATCCACGGTGGACAGGATCGCCGACGCGATGGCGGCGAGCAGGATCGTCCCCAGCGCCGGGGGCAACGCCGCCGATGCGATCAGCGGCATGGCGAGATCCCCGCTGGGCAGCGCCGGGAAGAGTCCCATCGCGGCGAGCGCCAGCAAGAACACCAGCAGGTTCACCCCGGTGGCGACCGCCATCGCGAACAAAAGCCCCCGACGGATCGCGCGCTGGTCGCGCATCGCATAGAGCCGCACCAGCTTCTCCGGCGTCGCGACGCCGCCCAGCAGGAACGAGATCCCCATGGTGCACAGCAGGATCCCGGGCAGCTGGCCGAACTGGAACGCCTCCGGCCGCAGGGTTTCGACCGCGGCGAACAGCGCCGTCGGGCCGTCCAGGATCCGCCAGACCATGGGAACCGCGATCAGCGCGCCGACCACCATCACCACCAGCTGCACGAGGTCGGTGTAGACCACCGCCACCATGCCGCCGACCGCGGTGTAGGCCAGCAGAATCAGGGTGAACGCCGCCATCCCCCAGGCCGGCGGGATGCCGAACACGGTTTCGGCGATGAGTCCGCCGGCGACGACCTGCGCCTGGATGTAGACGACGGTGGCGATGAGGATGATCGCCGCCCCCAGGGCGCGGGCGCGGCGGCTGGAATAGCGGCGCTCCAGAAAGGCCGGCAGGGTGAGCTCCCGGACCCGGGCGAAGCGGGGCGCCAGCGCTCCCGCCATGAACCAGTAGCTCAGGGGGATGCTCAGGACGAGCCAGGTGAACTCCCACCCCACTGTGTGGATCACGCCCACCGTGCCGATGTAGGTTCCGGCGCTCGCGTGGGTGGCGGCCAGCGTCGCGCCCCCCAGGAACCAGCCGAGACGGCCGCCGGCGATCCAGTAGTCCCCCTCGTTTCGGGTGCGGCGGAGCGCCGCGTGCCCGATCAGGAAGATCGCGGCGAGGTAGACGCCGAAGACGATGCCGGTCAGTCGGAGCGCTCCTTGCGCCGCATCCAGACGACGTACCCGACCAGGATGCCGGCGAAGATCACGAAAGGCCCCAGGAAGACGAAACGGGTCATGGGGCGCGACGCAGCCGGATGGCGCCGAGGACGGCGAGCCCCAGGAGGAGGATCAGGGAGGCGGCGTCCACCACGGCGGGCAGGCCGAGTTTCGGGGCGTCTTCGGGAACCAGCCGGAACCGCAGCAGGGAGGGCGGCGCCGGCAGGTTGAGGCGCGCTTCCGCGCCCTCTGTCTCCACGCGCGTCGGGAACGGATCCTCGATCCGGTAGCCGGCCGGCGGTCGGATGACGGCGGCGAAGCTCAGATCGTCGTCGCCGACGTTTTCGGATAGCGGGACCGGAACCCGAATCCACCCGTCGGCGCCGGGAGCGACCGCGGTCTCCAGCGCGCCGGCCCGGGAGCGGATCACCGTCCGGGCGCGCCCGGAATCCGGGCTTTCCATCTCCACCGTGGTTTCGATGGCCTGCCGCGCGAACCGCATCACGCCCAGACGTCCCGGAGCACCCGGAGGGCGTTTCCGCCCATGACCTTCGCGATGTCCTCGTCCGGGTAGCCGCGCCGCACCAGCCAGCGGAGGATGTTCTTCGATCCCTCGACCGGGTTCTCGATGCCGGCGACAAAGGGCGCGCGCTCGAAATGTTCGCCGTCGCCGCCCGCCTTCTTGATGGAAAGCGCCGAGGCGTACACCCGGTGCAGGCCCACATGGTCGCCGAAGACGGTGTCGGGGCCGAAGCCGACGTGATCGATGCCCACCAGGTTGGCGACGAACTCGAAGTGCTCCATGAACGATTCGAGGCTGTGTTTCGGATGGCGTTCGGTCAGGGTGGTGTGGGGCGCCGCCTCGATCCCGATGATCCCGCCCCGCTCCGCGCAGGCCCGGAGCACGTCGTCGGGCGCCATGCGACGGGTGTTCCAGAGCGTCCGGGCGCCGATGTGGGTGATCGAAACCGGCTTGCTGCTGGCCTCGATCACATCGAGGGTGGTCTGGTCGCCGCAATGGGCGGTGTCGATGAGCATCCCCACCCGGTTCATCCGGGTGACCACCTCGCGTCCGAAGGCCGTCAGCCCGCCGTCGTTCGCCTCCTTGAGGCCGCTGCCCAGGGCGTTCGACTCGCTGTAGGTGATCCCCATCTCGCGGACTCCGAAGCCATACAGCGCTTCCACGCGGTCCAGCTCGTTCTCGATGGGCGCGGCGCCCTCGATCGCCGCCACCCAGGCGATCTTCCCCTCGGCGTGGGCCCGGAGGATGTCGTCCACCGATTTGCAGTGGATCAGAAAATCCTGGTGGGCGATGTCGGCGAGCCGCATCCCCAGGTCGTGGAGCGTTTCGTTCCACTTCCAGCCGCGCCGCGATTCGATCCGGCAGATTCCGTCCAGCAGGTTGTCGAACACGCAGTCCCAGTCGCTTTGCGCCAGCGCCTCGAACGGAGTGAAGACCCGCCCCTCGCGGACGTACTCCGGCGTCTCCTCGATGCGTTTCGGAAAGGAGCCCAGGTGCTCGTGGAGCGAGATCAGGACGAGTTCGGCGGCCAGCCGTTCGGCGCGCTCCTCCTCGTCCGGGGCCAGCGGAACCGGGTGGGCGGGGAAGAGGTCGGCGTCCTCGACCAGCTCCCGCGGGGCGTAGTCCTCCCCCGGAGTGAGATAGCCGAACGACCGGTAGCCGCCGGCGCCGATCTTGCCCTTTCCCATGGATGGTTCCCGATGCGGCCCCCATGCTACCAGCGGGGGGCCGGTTGGTACGATCCGGGCTTATGCCAGCCCCCCGATGGATCCGCCGCGCGATGCTCGTCTTCGCGCTCCTGCCCCTGAACCCGGCCGCCTCCCAGGAATACGGAAGCCGGGGCAATCTGGAGGCGAACGCCACCACCGCCGAACGCGCCGGCATCGAGGCGATGTACCGGCGGTTCGTCCCGTATATCGACCGGGCGCGCACCGAGCTCGCTTTCGTCCGGGAAACGGTGGCGCGGACCGAGGCCCGGGGGTTCCGCGAGTGGGATCCGGCGATCCGCGGGGTCGATCCCGGCGACCGCTTCTACGCGGTCAACCGGGACCGGACGATGGTCCTGTGGGTGGTCGGAAGCGAACCGCTCACCGCCGGCATGCGGCTCATCAACAGCCACATCGATTCGGTTCGGCTCGAGCTGAAGCCGCACCCGCTCACCCGAAAGGGCGGCGCGGCGGCGTTCGACACCCTGACGCACGGGGGACTCAAGGGATACCAGTGGGTGAATGTTCCGCTCGGACTGACCGGCCGGGTGGACCGGAAGGACGGGAGCGTGGTCTGGATCGACTACGGGTTCGACGAGGACGATCCGGTCCTGCTGATCCCCGACCTCGCCCCCCATGTGGACCGCGACTACCGGAGCCGGACTCGAGCGGACGCCATCGAGCGCGAGGAGCTGGACCCGATCCTCGCCTCCGCGCCGACCGGCGGCGAGGACGGCATGGACGCCATGGAACGCGCGATCGCGCTCATCCGGGATGAATTCGGAATCGAACCGGAGGACTGGACCAGCAGCGATATCCAGATCGTGCCCACCACCAGGCCGAGGGAAATCGGAATGGACCGGGCGCTCTTCGGCGCCTACGGACTCGACGACCGGCTGACCGGCGTGGTGAACGTCTTTGCGCTCGAAGACATCGACGCTCCGGTTCACACCGCGATGGCCTACCTGGTGACCGATGAGGAAGTCGGCAGCGGCTCCAACATCAGCGTCGGCTCCGAGTGGTTCCGGCGCATCGTCGCCGAGATGATCCGCGCCGAAAAGGGCGCGGTGGACACCCTCGACGTGATGGAGACGTTCTCCAACACCGACATGATCACCGCCGACACCACCACCGCGACCAACCCGCTGTGGCCCGGCCCCCAGGCCCCCGACAACGCCTCGCTGCTCCATCACGGCCTGGTGATCAAGCTCTACGGCGCCGGCCGGAGCGCCAACAGCGAATTCGTCGCCCGTCTGCGCCGGATGCTGGACGACGACGATGTCGCCTGGCAGAGCCACACCTACAAGGCCGGATACGGCGGGGGAACCATCGCCCGTTATTTCAACCAGATGAACATGGAGGTCACCGATTGGGGCGTGGGCATCCTGTCCATGCACAGCACCTACGACGTCGCCTCCAAGGCCGATCTGTGGTCGCTCTACAAGGGATTCCTGGCGTTCTTCCGGAGTTGACGTCGACGCCGACCCGCCTGCGCCCGTGCCCCTGGTTCTGGGCCTGCGTCTCCAGCCGGGAGGATGCGCGCGCCCGCCACCGCATCGAACCGTTCGCCGTCCGGGGAGATCCGGAGGCGGCGTTCGCCCGGCTGAAGCGGCTGGTCGCCGGGACCCCGCGCATGGCCATCGTCGAGGACGCCCCGGCGTACTTCCGCGCCCGGTATCGCACCCGCATCCTCTTCGTCGACGACCTGGAGTTCGCCCTTTGTGGGGAGGGCGGGGTGATCCATGTCCGCTCTTCGTCGCTCCCCTGGTGCATCTGGGACCTCGGCGCCAACCGCCGGCGGCTGGAGGCGCTCCGGCGGGAGTACGCGAAGGCGCAGTAGATCAGCGGGAGGGCGCCCGGCGGATCGCCTGGAGCCGGGAGCGCAGTTCCTCGTTTCCGGGGTCGTCCACGAAGGCGTCGAATTCGAGAAAGTAGTTTCCGGGGTCGTACCCCACGAAGACCTGGACCCGGTCGCTTTCGTTCACGATCCCGGTGCGGGGCCGGTATCCGGGGAAGCCCTCGAGGTGCCCCCGACTTTGACAGTTTGAGCCCGATTTCGGTCGGAGCGTCGGATCGGGAAGCTGTTGAAAACAAACATGTTCTGAAACAAGGGAGCTTTTCGCTACTCGCTCTGTTGTGCCTAGCGATTTTTCTGGTTTGACTTCTGTGCTATACTCCACCCATGTTCGTTCGCGTCAAGTCCACTCCCAACAGCCCCCGGCGCTCCGTACAACTCGTCGAAGGCGTACGCAAAGGAACCAAGGTCCGCCAGCGCATCGTCCGCCACGTCGGCGTCGCAAAGGACGACAAGGAGCTCGAACGCCTGAAGCGGCTCGGCGAGTTCATCAAGGACAAGCTCAAGGACGAACGCCAGCCGCCTCTCCTCTTCTCCTCCGAGAAGATCGCCGAGCAGGTCATCCGCGTTGGGCGCGAGGGGGACGGCAAGGAGTCCCTCCCGGTCGATCTCAAGCAACTGAAGGAAGCGCAACCGATCACGACCGGGATCCATGAGGTCTACGGCGAGGTCTACCGGCATCTGGGGCTGCATGCGCTGTTGCCGCGCTCCCGCTATCGGGCGTACCACGACGCGCTCTTCCACACGGTGATGGCGCGGATCGCCAACCCGGACAGCAAGCGCGGCAGCGTGCGGAATCTTGAAGACGACTTCGGGGTGAGCCTTCCGCTTCACAAGGTCTACCGGATGATGGATCGGCTGGACGCGAGGACAATCGAACGGCTTCGCGCCCGGGTCGGCGACGCCACCCGCTCGGTGTTGCCCGATCCGGTCTCGGTGCTGTTCTTCGACTGCACCACGCTGGCCTTTGCGACGGAGGAGGAGGACGAACTCCGCCAGAAGGGGTACAGCAAGGACGGCAAGCACCGCTACTCGCAGGTGCTGCTGGCGCTGATGGTCACCCGCGAGGGGCTTCCGGTGAGCTACGAGGTGTTCCCCGGCGCCGCCTACGAGGGGCACAGCCTGGTTCCGGTGTTCGAGGGCTTGCTGCGGCGTCATCCGGCGCAGCAGGCGGTCTGCGTGGCGGATCGGGGGATGCTCAGCGCCGCCAACCTGGAGGCTCTGGACGCGATGGGCGGCGGCTATGTGGTGGGCGCCCGGCTGCGCCAGCTCCCCGGCGCGCTACGCAAGAAGATCTGGAACCTGGACTCCTACGGCCCGTTGGAAGGCTCCTCGGAGCGCCGGGTGAACGAATGGGAGCACCAGGGGCGACAGTTGATCGTCACGTGGTCCGCCAAGCGAGCGCACAAGGACGCCCACGATCGCCGCAAGGCGATCCAGCGGGCGTTCGACAAGCTGTCGCAAAGCGACAACCCCAAAGCGCTGTTGTCCCAGCATGGCGCCAAGCGCTTCATCGCCGTTGAAGGGGATGCGCGACTCGTCCTGGATCAGAAGAAGATCGACGAGGCGGCGCGCTGGGACGGACTGGCCGGCGTCATCACCAACCTGCGCGACGCGCGGGCCGCCGAGGTGCTGTCGCACTACCGGGGACTCTGGCGGGTCGAGGAGAGCTTCCGCATCACCAAGCACGATCTGCGCGTCCGGCCGATCTGGCACTGGACCGAACAACGGATCCGCGCCCACATCGCGATCGCCTTCATGGCGTTCGCCTGCGTGCGCCATCTGGCCTATCGGGTCGCGCTCCAGAAGGAACGGATGTCTCCCGAAGTCATCCGCAACGCGCTGGCGCACCGCAAGTGCACGGTGTTGCTTTGCGAGAAAACGGGAGAGCGATACGCCATCCCCTCGAAGCCGTCCCTGGAGGCCGAGGCTATCTACGCCGCGATGAGACTTCCCCTGCCGACCACGCCGTACCAGCTCGCCTGAGGGCCGAACCTCCGCCGGCGTAGCCTTCAGAGGGCTACGTTTGTAGTGCCTAGCCAGAAATGTCGGCTATTGACAGTCAAGGACTTATCGATCAAAACTGTCGAAGTCAAGAGTAGTTTCCGGGGTCGTACCCCACGAAGACCTGGACCCGGTCGCTTTCGTTCACGATCCCGGTGCGGGGCCGGTATCCGGGGAAGCCCTCGAGGTGCCGATGCCAGGGTTCGACCGCATCCACGAAGAAGCTCACCGTGACCGCCTTGTCCTCGGTGAACGCATGCATGCCCCGGTTCGAGTCCACCAGTCCGACGAAGCCGGCCCAGGACGTCCGGAGGATCTTCGCCCACCCCTGGTCCACCGTCAGCGGCAATCCGAACGCCTCCTGGTAGAAGTCGAGCAGCGGCGGGAGCTCGGGGTAGTAGAGCCAGACGATCATCGCCTGGAATCCCATTCCCGGTCCGGCGGCCGCCCGGTCTCCGCCGAGCGGTTCGGCGGCTTCCAGAATCGGCGTCAGGGCGGCGTTTTCCGGGTGCGGCAGGAATCGCTCGAATTCGAGGATGTAGCCGCCCGGGTCGTACACGGTGAACCCGTGGTGGGCCGCCGCCGGGTCGGCGGTCGCCTCGTCGAAGCGGCTGCGGAACCGGGCGCCCGCCGCGTCGAGGCGCGCCTGCCAGTCGGCGAGCCGCTCGGTGACCAGCGCGAAGGCGACCGTTTTGGGCTCGTCGGCGCTGTGCATCCCGTGGGCCTCGTCCACCAGCGTCAGCCAGGCGGATTCGGCCACCTCGAACATCTTGGCGAAGCCGAAATCGGCGGTGAGCGGCAGTCCGAGCACGTCGCGGTAGAACGCCTCCGCCTCCGCCAGATCGCGGTAGTAGAGGAAGGCGTTCTGGGCGAGGATCGGGGGCAGTGCGTCTGGCGCCGGGGCTTCCGGAGGCGCAGAACAGGCGGCGGCGAGGAGGAGCGCAGGGAAGAGCGCGATCCGGGCGCGACGCATCCCCCGGAACGTACCACCAGCCGGTCTGGCGGCGGAGGTATAATGCGGCGAACTCTGGAGAGGGGGGCGACGACGCGATGGCGAAATCACCGGCGGCGGATCTGTCGGAATCCCTGGGCTGCGCGAAATTCGGGACCGTACTTGCGGATCCGCCGTGGCGTTTCGCAAACCGCACCGGCAAGGTCGCTCCGGAACATCACCGGCTGTCTCGGTATGGCACGCTTTCCCTTGACGAAATCGTTGCGCTCCCTGTCCCTACTTTGACAGTTGAGCACGATTTCGGTCGGGGCGTCGGATCGGAAAGCCGTTGAAAACAAACCTTTTCTGAAACAGGGGATTTTTCGCAACTCGCTGTGTTGTGCCTAGCGATTTTTGATAGTTTGACTTCTGTGCTATACTCCACCCATGTTCGTTCGCGTCAAGTCCACTCCCAACAGCCCCCGGCGCTCCGTACAACTCGTCGAAGGCGTACGCAACGGAACCAAGGTCCGCCAACGCATCGTCCGACACATCGGCATCGCAAAGGACGACAAGGAGCTCGAACGCCTGAAGCGGCTCGGCGAGTTCATCAAGACCAAGCTCAAGACCGAACGCCAGCCTCTCCTCTTCTCCTCCGAAAAGCTCGCCGAGCAGGTCATCCGCGTCGGGCGCGAGGGCGACGGCAAGGCGACCCTACCCGTCGATCTCAAGCAACTGAAGGAAGCCCAACGGATCACGACCGGCATCCATGAGGTCTACGGCGAGGTCTACCGGCATCTGGGTCTGAACGCGCTGTTGCCGCGCTCCCGCTATCGGGCGTACCACGACGCCCTGTTCCACACGGTGATGGCGCGGATCGCCAACCCCGACAGCAAGCGCGGCAGCGTGCGGAGTCTTGAAAACGACTTCGGGGTGAGCCTGCCGCTTCACAAGGTCTACCGGATGATGGATCGGCTGGACGCGAGGACAATCGAACGGCTTCGCGCCCGGGTCGGCGACGCCACCCGCTCGGTGTTGCCCGATCCGGTCTCGGTGTTGTTCTTCGACTGCACCACGCTGGCCTTTGCGACAGAGGAGGAGGATGAACTCCGCCAGAAGGGGTACAGCAAGGACGGCAAGCACCGCTACTCGCAGGTGCTGCTGGCGCTGATGGTCACCCGCGAGGGGCTTCCGGTGAGCTACGAGGTGTTCCCCGGCGCCGCCTACGAGGGGCACAGCCTGGTTCCGGTGTTCGAGGGCTTGCTGCGCCGTCACCCGGCGCAGCAGGCGGTCTGCGTAGCGGATCGGGGGATGCTCAGCGCCGCCAACCTGGAAGCCCTGGACGCGATGGGCGGCGGCTATGTGGTGGGCGCCCGGCTGCGCCAGCTCCCCGGCGCGCTACGCAGGAAGATTTGGAATCTCGACTCCTACGTCCCGCTGGAACACTCCTCGGAGCGCCTGGTGAACGAATGGGATCACCAGGGGCGACGCTTGATCGTCACGTGGTCCGCCAAGCGGGCGCGCAAGGACGCCCGTGATCGCCACCAGGCGATCCAGCGGGCGTTCGACAAGCTGTCGCAAAGCGACAACCCCAAAGCGCTGTTGTCCCAGCATGGCGCCAAGCGCTTCATCGCCGTTGAGGGGGATGCGCGGCTCGTCGTGGATCAGAAGAAGATCGACGAGGCGGCGCGCTGGGACGGACTGGCCGGCGTCATCACCAACCTGCGCGACGCGCGGGCCGCCGAAGTGCTGTCGCACTATCGGGGACTCTGGCGGGTCGAGGAGAGCTTCCGCATCACCAAGCACGATCTGCGCGTCCGGCCGATCTGGCACTGGACCGAACAACGGATCCGCGCCCACATCGCGATCGCCTTCATGGCGTTCGCCTGCGTGCGCCATCTGGCCTATCGGGTCGCGCTCCAGAAGGAGCGGATGTCTCCCGAAGTCATCCGCAATGCGCTGGCGCACCGCAAGTGTTCGGTGTTGCTCTGCGAGAAAACGGGAGAGCGATACGCCATCCCCGCGAAGCCGTCCCTGGAGGCCGAGAGCATCTATGCCGCGATGAGACTGCCCCTGCCAACCACGCCGTACCAGCTCGCCTGAGAGGACCCAAGCCCCGCCGGCGCAACCTTCAGAGGGCTACGTTTGTAGTGCCTAGCCAGAAATGTCGGCTATTGACCGTCAAGGATTTATCGCTCAAAACTGTCGAAGTCAAGAGGGGGGCGACGACGCGATGGCGAAATCACCGGCGGCGGATCTGTCGGAATCCCTGGGCTGCGCGAAATTCGGGACCGTACTTGCGGATCCGCCGTGGCGTTTCGCAAACCGCACCGGCAAGGTCGCTCCGGAACATCACCGGCTGTCTCGGTATGGCACGCTTTCCCTTGACGAAATCGTTGCGCTCCCTGTCGCCAGTCATGTCTCCCAACAGGCCCATTGCTACCTTTGGGTTCCCAATGCCCTCCTGCCGTGGGGCTTGCTTGTTCTCGGCGCTTGGGGATTCGAGTACAAGACCAATATCATCTGGCACAAGATTCGCAAGGATGGCGGTTCGGATGGGCGAGGCGTCGGATTTTATTTCCGCAATGTGACCGAGATGATTCTCTTCGGAGTGCGCGGCAAGAACGCCCGCACGCTGGCCCCTGGACGCAGCCAGGTCAACTTGATTGCCAGCCGAAAACGGGAACACTCCCGAAAACCCGATGAACAATATCGAATTATCGAAGAGTGCAGTCGCGGACCCTATCTGGAGCTGTTTGGTCGTGGCGTTCGTGACAATTGGACCGTATGGGGCGATCAGGCGAACTTGGACTACCAACCCCTTTGGCCGACATATGGACACAATTCCGCGGTTACGGCGCCTTGAATCTGGTTGATCTGAAACGAGCTGGTTTCGACGTGCAGGTTGAAAACCATGCGTTGGCAGTGCTCACCAAGGATTTTCCCGGTCCATTGGGTGAATTGTGCGAAGTTTTGCTGGATTTCCGAATTGCGGATGTCAATTTGATCGCCTCAATTGAGATTTGAGTGGGTAGAATGGAGACCGCCGGGATTCCGGGTGTCAAGGGCGGGCTTGCACGGCGTAGCGAACCCTTGACTCACGGAATCCGGCGGGCACGCTCGAAAAAGGGTCGAAAGCGGGAAGCCGCAACCGTCCCCAGCCAGCGTCGCCACACACCAATGGAACACTTTTCCCGCTTTCGACCCTGAAAAAAAGGAGCGCATCCAGTGCTACACGAGCTTTTCGCCCAAGCCCTCGGCATCCCGGACCCCTGGTTCGTCGAGAACGTGGAATTCGACAAGGACCAAGGAAAGCTGAGCATCCGCGTCGATTTCCGCAGGGGCGCCCGCTTCGCCCACCAGAACCACGACGGCCTCCATCCGGTCCACGACACCAAGACCAAGCGCTTCCGCCACCTCAACTTCTTCCAATTCGAGTGCGAACTGGTGGCGCGCGTCCCCCGGGTGCGCCTCCCCAACGGCAAGGTCGCGCTGGTCTCGCCGCCCTGGGCCGGCAAGCTCTCCGGGTTCTCCCTCCTCTTCGAAGCCTTGATTCTCGCCATGTGCCAGGACATGACCTTCGCCGCCGTCGCACGGCTCGCCGGACTCTCCCAGCACCAAACCCAGGCCATCTCCAACCGCTATGTGGAACTCGCCACCGAAACCGACGACCAAGCCGACGTCCGCGCCGTCGCCATCGACGAAACCTCCCGCGCGCGCGGCCACAACTACGTCACCGTCGTCGCAGACGCCCGAAAACGCCGGGTCATCTTCGTCGGAGAAGGCCGCGCCGCCGACTCCGTCGACCGATTCGCCCGAAGCCTCGAAGCCCACGGCGGAGACCCCGAAGCCGTCGAAGTCGTCTCCAGCGACATGTCCCCCGCCTACATCAAGGGCGTCGCAGAGCATCTCCCCAACGCCCAAATCACCTTCGACAAATTCCACGTCATCGCCCACGCGTCCAAGGCCCTCGACCAGACCCGGCGCATCGAGCAGCGCGCCAACCCGCAACTCAAGGGCATGCGCTGGGCGCTCCTCAAGAGCCCCGAACGACTCGGCGCCGAACAACGCGCCCAACTCAACGCCCTCATCGCGCAGGCCCCCGGCAAGCGCACCGCCCGAGCCTGGATGTACCGCGAACAACTCCGGAACATCCTCAACCGCAAGCAGGTCAACGTCGTCCGAGCCATGCTCCGGCAGTGGTGCGCCAACGTGAACCGCTCCAAGGTAGAACCCATGAAAGCCGTCGCGCGGATGATCCGCAAACATCTCGAGGGCATCGTCGCGTGGGCCCGAACCCGCCAGACCAACGGCTTCATCGAGGCGCTCAACGGCCTGTTTCAGGCGGCCAAGCGGAAAGCCAGAGGCTACGGAACCTTCCAGACCATCCGCACCGTGTTCTTCCTCATCGCCGGAAAACTGGACTTCTCCAAGCTCAACCCTCATGTCGCGTACCCACTCGGTATTTGAAAGAGCCATTTGATCCAAGGGGGAGGAGGCGAAGCCAGTCACACGCAGACTCTCCGGAAAACTCTTGCCGATCTCGGTTGGCCCAAGCGCAATATTGTGATCAGGAAGATCGTTGATGATGTGGAACGGACAGCCATATCGCACGAGATGGACCATGTGCGAAGAACCGAAAATGGCGCCATTGCCTTGGAAATCGAGTGGAACAACAAGGATCCGTTCTTTGATCGAGACCTCGAGAATTTCCATCGGCTTCACAGCGAGGGGGCGATCAGCGTCGGCGTCATCGTCACCCGAGGCGAATCGCTGCAACGGGATTTGATTTCGATCGTCACAACCTGCGCAACCCATCACGGAGTGCGGAATTTCGCCGATCTGGAGCGATTCGGGTGGCGTCCGACGGCTCGCCAGCACCGCATGATCAAGGAGACCGGCGATCGTTTCGTTGCGGATTGGGCCCAGCGATTCGTTCAGGACAAATTCGGGAACGCGACCACGCACTGGAGCAAATTGCAAGAACGCATCCGTCGCGGCGTGGGGAATCCTTGTCCCTTGCTGTTGATTGGAATTCCGGCGACTTCGATTCAGCAAACGAGGCTTGAAGAGTGAAGTCGAAGAGTGTGCTTGCTGCAGCGGTTTCCTTGGTTCCGTCAAGGTAGCCCCAAGCGTTCGATGGGCGTCCGCCGGGTCGGCGGTCGCCTCGTCGAAGCGGCTGCGGAACCGGGCGCCTGCCTCGTCGAGGCGCGCCCGCCAGTCGGCGAGCCGCTCGGATCGGGAGGCCGCCCCGCCCGCGGCCTCCCGCATCGCATCGGCGGGAAACTGCTAGCGTCCCCGTCCCTCCCATGTTCGCAATCCGCCGCCCCCACCTTTTGACGCGGGCCCTCGCGCCCTTTCTTTTTGTCTCCCTGGCCGCCGCGCAGGCGCCGGACCCGGCGCATCTCCGGGGGGGACTCCAGTGGCGCACGATCGGTCCCGACGGAAACCGCCTGAGCGCGGTGGTCGGCGAATGGGGCAATCCGGACGTCCTCTACTTCGGGGCGGCTTCCGGGGGCATCTGGAAGTCGGAGGACGGCGGAATCGGCTGGGCGCCGATCTTTGACGACCAGGACGCCGCCTCTATCAGCGCCCTCGCGGTTTCGCCCTCCCGTCCCGGCCACGTCTGGGCCGGCACCGGCGAGACCTTCATCATCCGGCCGGCGCTCGCGATGGGGAACGGGATATACCGCTCCACCGACGCCGGCAAGTCCTTCCGCCACATGGGGCTGGAAGCCACCGGGCGCATCGCCCGCATCCTGGTCCACCCGACCGACCCGAACCTGGTCTACGCCTGCGCGCTGGGTCATTCCTACACCCCGCAGCCGGAGCGGGGGGTCTACCGCACCAGGGACGGCGGCGAAACCTGGGAGCTCGTCCTCCACGTGGACCAGGACACCGGCTGTTCCGACCTTTCCATGGACCTCAAGCATCCGGAGCGGCTGGTCGCCGGCATGTGGCAGCTGCGGATCGACACCGACGGGCTGCGGAGCGGCGGCCCCGGAAGCGGCGTCCACCGCACCGCCGACGGCGGGGACACCTGGGAGCGGCTTTCGGGAGCGGGGAAGGGGCTGCCTGGCGGCGCCGACCACCCGCTCGGCAAGATCGCGGTCGGCATCGCTCCCAGCGACCCGGAGCGGTGGTACGCGCTGGTCGAGGACGCGAGCCCGGCGCTCTACCGCTCGGACGACGGCGGGGACTCCTGGCGGCTGATGATGCAGCACCACGACCTCGCCGAGCGCGCCCCGTACTACGTGCGGCTCGCGGTGGATTCCCGGGACGCCGACCGCGTCTACTTCGCCTCGGTGCTCTTCAGCACCACGGTGGACGGCGGCCGCACCCTGGTGGAGACCTCCTACCGCGCCGGCGGCGACAACCACGACGTCTGGGTGGACCCGCTGCTCGCCGACCGAATCCTGGTGGGGCACGACGGGGGTGGCAGCATCTCCACCAACCGGGGAGACAGCTGGCGGCGGATCGTGCTTCCGGTGGCGCAGATGTACCAGGTGAGCGTCGACGACCGGATCCCCTACCGCGTCTACGGCAACCGGCAGGACGGCTACTCCTACCGCGGCCCCAGCCGTACCGCCGGGGGCGGGATTCCGCTGGGCCTCTGGCAGGGGGTCGGGGGCTGCGAGACCGGCTGGGCCACGCCGGAGCCCGCAAATGACGCCATCGTCTGGTCCGGCTGCTACGACGGCGGCCTCGAGATCTACGACGAGCGCACCGGGCACACCCGGGACGTGCGGGTCTGGCCGGAGGCCTCCTACGGCTGGGCGCCGGCCGACGTCAAGGTCCGCTGGCACTGGAACTTCCCGATGGTCCTCTCCCGCCACGAGCCGGGGACGACCTGGGTCGGCAGCCAGTTCGTCCACCGCAGCCGCGACCGGGGCCAGTCCTGGGAGACCATCAGCCCCGACCTGACCACCAACGACAAGTCGCGCCAGCAGGACTCCGGCGGCATCACCATCGACAACCTCTACACCTTTGACGGCGCGGTCCTCTTCGCGCTGGCCGAGTCCCCGCTCGCCGCCGGGCAGCTCTGGGCCGGCAGCGTGGACGGACGCCTGCACGTGACCACCGACGGCGGCGCCAACTGGCGGGACCTCAGCGATCGCGTCCCCGGCCTCGACGTGGAGTCCTGGGTCCGGTTCATCGAGCCGGGACGGCACGACCCGCAGACCGCGTACGTGGCGGTCGCCCGGCACCAGTCGGGGGATTTCCGCCCGCACATCCTCCGCACCCGCGACCTCGGCGAGACCTGGGAGCGGGTGGGCGACGGCATCCCGTCCTCCCCCTTCTCCTTCGTGCACGTGGTGCGCGAGGACCCCCGCCGCTCCGGCATGCTCTACGCCGGAACCGACAACCAGGTCTGGGCGAGCCTCGACGACGGCGGCGCCTGGTTCTCGCTGCGGCTTTCCATGCCCCCGGCGCCGATCTACGGCATCCAGGTCCAGGAGCGCTTCGATGATCTAGTGGTCGCCACCTACGGCCGGGGCTTCTACATCCTCGACGGTATCGGTCCGCTCCGGGAGCTGGCCGACCCACCGACGGAAGGAATCCGGGCGTTCGACGCGCCCACCGCATGGCGCTTCCTGCCGACCCAATCGATCAAGACCGAGCCCGGCAGCCTGGTCACCGGCCGGAATCCCCCCTACGGCGCCGCGATCTCTTGGTGGACCGCCGGGGAGGGCGGTCCGGCGAGCATCGAAATCCGCAACGGCGAGGGCGAGCTGGTCCGCACGCTCCAGGCCGCCGCGAAACCCGGCCTCTCGCGGACGCACTGGGACCTCCGGCACGAGGCGCCCCGGCGCGCCACCCTGCGCACCCGCCCGCCGGACCGCGACTGGGTGCGGCTCGGCGAGGACGGCGAGCGGGACCTCCGCACCTGGGACCTCGACATCTTCCCCGGCTACCGGGGGGCGCTGGTTCCCCCGGGGGAGTACACGGCGCGGATCACGGTGGGCGAAGACACGGCCGAGACCCGGCTCACGGTCGCCGCCGACCCGAAGTCCGCCGGGACGCCGGAGTCCATCCTCGCCAAGCACCGCTTCCTGCGGGGCATCCACGCCCAGCTCGACGAACTGGCGGACATGGTGAACGAAATCGAGTGGATTCGGCGCGAGATCGAGGGCGTCCGGGAACGGCACGAGGGGCAGGAGGCCTTCGCCGCGATCCTCGAAAGCGCCGGCGAGCTGCTCGGCACCGCGATCGCGATCGAGGGCCGGCTGGTGGACGTGGAGCTGACCGGCTCCCGGGAGGACGCCTTCCGGGCGCCGATCCGGCTCTTCGGACGTCTGGGCGCGCTCGCCAACGACGCCGGCTGGGACGGCGCCGACTTCGCCCCGACCGACCAGCAGGAGGAAGTGCATGGGATCCTGACCGAGCGGTTCGAGGCGGCCCGCGCGGAGTACGAACAGTTCGTCCGCGACCAGCTGCCGCCGTTCTGGGAAGCGCTGGCGGCGGCCCGCTCGCGATGACCCGGGAGCCTCCGCCGCGCTTCGGCCTGCGGAACCTGCTGGCGCTCGCCGGCCTCGCCGGCTGGTCGTGGTGGATCGCGTCGCTGGACCTGGAGCTCGGCCTCCCCGGAGTGGACCTGGCGTCGCTGGCGCGGGGGCTTCCGGCGCAGGCGGCGTGGTTCGTCCCGGTCGGCTTCCTGATCCCGCTGGCGCTCCCGCGGATGCGCTCGTTCTTCGGGCGCTTCCTGCTGGTGCTCCTCCCGTCGCTCGCCCTGGGCGCGACGCTGGCGGTCGTCATCGTGGCGGCGCCCCCCGACGCTCCCGCCTCGGTGTTCCAGGGCTTCACGGTTCCCGGCCCGCTGACCCTCTTCGTGCCGCTGGTGGGCATGGCGGTCGGCGTCCTGTTCGGCTCGCTGATCGCCGGCAGCCTGGGAACCGCGCTGCTGCTGATCCCGGCGCTCCTCGCGCTCGCGGCGATCCTGCTGGCGATGGCGACGGTGGCGCTGCTGCTGCTGACCGACCGGATTCCGATCGCCGAGCCGATCGGCGCGGCGGGGACGCATGACGCGCCGACGCTGCTGGCCGACGCCGGTCTGGACCCGACGCTCCGCCTCCGGCTGGAGCCGACCGAAGAGGGCGTCCTGGCGCGCCTGGCCCTCCCCTGGGACATGCCGCTTTTCGGGCTTCGCTACCTGAACGCCGAGATCCTCGCCGCGCCTTCGATGGAGGGCGGCGCGTTCCGGGCGGGCATCCGCACGGTCTCCCTGGGCGGCTGGCGCCTTCCGTCCCGGCTGGTGCGGGCCGCCTCGCGCTCCGGGTCGGGCTGGGCCGGCCGGTTCCTGACCCCGGGCGAATGGTCCGCCGAACACGCCCGGCGCCACCAGCGGCTCGCCGGGGTTCTGGAAGCGTTGCGGGAGCGGAAGGCGGAAATCCACTCCGGCCCGGACCGGCTGGCGGGCGCCATCACCGCCGCCTTCGAGCTGTCCCGGGAGGAAGGCGCATCCGCCGACCCGGTGGAGGAGAACCGGGTGGCGCTGCTCGCTCTCGGCGGCTCGGCGGGGCATCCCTCGCTTCTGACCCTCGCCGGCTTCCCGGACGTCGCCGAGGACGCGGGCGCGCTGGGCCGGGAGCTCGACGTCGTGGTGTTCCGGCGCAGCGACTGGGCGCGGCACTTCCTGGTGAGCGCCGGGCTGACCCAGATCGGGCCGGCGGGGATGACCGAGCAGGCGGGGGCGTTCAAGGAGCGGCTCGACGCGGCGAGCGGCAGCGGCTTTTCGTTCTCCGATCTGATGATGGACAGCGCCGGCGCCCGCTTCGGCAGGAACGCCACCCGGAACCCCGACGCCGCCCGCCGGATGCAGGCGCGCATCGCCGCCGGGATCGTGGACGCCGATCTGGTGCCGGACGTCGCCGGCCTTCCCGAAGGTCTCAGCCAGGCGCGGCTGGAGGCGGAATTCGGCGGATTCTCCGGCGCCGCGTTCCGGGAGATGGAGGCGGAGATCGAACGCCGGCTCGCCCGGCTT
This sequence comes from Candidatus Marinacidobacterium sp., assembly GCA_965202845.1. Classification (GTDB taxonomy): domain Bacteria; phylum Acidobacteriota; class Vicinamibacteria; order Marinacidobacterales; family Marinacidobacteraceae; genus CBDATA01. The sequence goes on along the minus strand of OZ241856.1, from coordinate 2,295,423 downwards.
ACCCTGTACCAATGACTGCTCCCGCCAGCCTCCGCGAGAGCTGGATGAGCGAAGTGCGCGCCGCGTGGCTCTACCGGGTGCTGGCCGAAGTCGAAACCGCCGAGCGCAAGCAGCTGTTCGTCGCGCTCGCCGACGACGCGATGGAGCAGAGCCGCTCCTGGGTGAAGGCGATCGAGGACGCCGGAGGGCAGGCGCCCGGCCCCTGGCGTCCCGACTTCCGGGTCAAGCTGGTCGCCCTGCTGGTGCGCCGGCTCGGCCCCCGGTCGCTGCTCCCCGCGCTCGCCGCGCTGAAGGTGCGCGGACTCTCGGTGTACCGGGCGGCGCCCTCCACCCTGGAAGTCCTGCAAGCGCGCGAGGCGGGCGCCGGCGCCGAGGGGATCGACCGCCACCTCCAGGGCGAGGAGCAGCGGCACTTCTACACCCGGGGCGTGGTCGCGCTCCACGCCGCCATCTTCGGGATGAACGACGGCCTGATCTCCAACACCGCGCTGGCGCTCTTCGTGGCCGGCCTCACCGGCGACCCGCGCCTCGCGCTGCTGGTCGGGGTGGGCGGGCTGTTCGCCGGGGCGCTCTCGATGGCGGCGGGCGAATTCCTCGCGGCGCGCTCCCGGGTCGAGCTCTACGAGCGGCAGATCGCGCTGGAGGAGGAGGAGCTGCGGCTCTACCCCGACGACGAGGCGGAGGAGCTGGCGCTCATCTTCGAGGCGCGCGGCCTCGCCCGCGGCCCGGCTTTGGAGCTCGGCAAGCAGCTCATCAGCGAGCCGGCGCGGGCGCTGGACGTCCTCACCCGGGAGGAGCTCGGCCTCAACCCGGACGACCTGGGGTCCCCCTGGGCGTCGGGCGCCGCCTCCTTCCTGAGCTTCGCGGCGGGAGCGGTGACGCCGCTGCTGCCGTTCCTGGTCCTCCCGGAATCCACCGCGCTCTTCGGGTCGGCGGGGCTGGCGCTGCTGGCGCTTTTCGGGTCGGGCGCGGCGACCAGCCTGTTCACCGGCAGGAACGCGCTCTGGTGCGGCCTCCGGCTCGCCGGAATCGGCGCGTTCTGGACCGCGGCGCTGTTCGCCCTGGGACGGGGCCTGGCCGGCCTCTGAGCATGCGGCGCCTCCTCCTGGTCGTCGCGCTCTTCAGTTGTGGTTCCGGTCCGTCCACGCCCATCCCCCCGGACGAACTCCAGCTGCCCCTGGCGCCGGAGGCGTTCTTCCTCGAAGTCCTGGAACACCCCGGATTCGTTCCCATCGAGTACTCCCTCAACCAGCCTCCCCGTTTCGCCGCCTCGGTCGGCGGCCGCCTGATCGTCGGCGGCGAGCGAAGCGGGTTTCCAGGGGCGATGCTGCCGCCGGTCTCCTGGTTGCGGGTCGGTCGGGCGGCGTTCGATCCGATCCTGGCTTCGGTGGGCCGCTCCGCGCTGCCCGACGCCGAAGACGTGGTGATCCAGGAGCCTTCGGGCCTCGCCGACGTCGGCGGGACGACCTTCCGCTTCACCGACCGCGAGGGCGCGCACGAGATGACGGTGGTGGGGTTCGGCGTCGGGACGCACACCGACCCCCGGGTGCGCGGGCTGCATGAGGTGGTGCGCGGCCTGGAGGCGGCGGCCGCCGCCGGAACCCCGGCGGACCCCGGCCCGCCCCGCGCGCTCGTCTACGTGGGGCCGGAAGCCGGTCATCGCGACCCGGAATACGCCACCGACTGGCCGTGGCCGCTGCCGGACCCGCCGCCCCCGCCGATCTCCCCCGGATTCGACTGCCGGCTCTACGAGGGGGACGCCGCCGCCCAACTCCTCGACATCTTCGCGGGCGTCGATCTCGCGGCCCGCTGGGTCTTCGAGGGGCGCCCCATCCAGCTGATCGCCCGCCAACTGCTGCCCGGCGAGGAGGGTTGCCCGCCATGATGAACCGCATCCGGCTGCTTCTGGCCGTCGCGCTGCTCGTCCCGTCGTTGCCTGCTTTCGGGCAGACGACCTTCGACCCGGAGGCGTTCCACCGGTGGACCGAGCGCGCCGTCGCCGACTGGAACGCCACCGGTCTCGCGGTCGCGGTGGTTTCCGGCCCGGACCTGCTGTTCGCCCGCGGCTACGGCGAGCTTGCACTCGGCGGCGGCGAACCGGTGGACGCCGACACCCTCTTCGCCATCGGCTCCACCACCAAGGCGATGACCGCGGCGGCGCTCGGTATCCTGGCGGAGGAGGGCAAGCTGGACTGGGACGACCCGGTCCGCCGGCACATCCCCGAATTCCGGCTGGCGGACCGCTACCTCACCGAAGAGATGACGGTGCGCGACCTGCTCACCCACCGCGGCGGCCTCCCGAACACCGACCTCTTCTGGTACGGCCAGGCGACCGACATCAACGAGATGCTCGCCCGGCTCCCGGCGGTCGCGCCGGCGTACTCGATGCGCTCCGGGTTCGTCTACCAGAACGTGATGTACGCCGCTGCCGGCGAGGTGGTGGCGCGGGTTTCCGGGATGCCCTGGGCGGACTTCGTGGCGTCCCGCATCTTCCGCCCGCTGGGCATGGAGCGTTCGACGCCGCTCCTTTCCCTCACCGCCTGGCGCGACAACGTGGCGACCCCGCACCACATCGTGGACGGCGAAACGGTGATCATCGAGAACGCCTCGGTGGATCACGTGGGCGCCGCCGGTTCGGTCTGGAGTTCGGTCCGCGAGATGTCCCGCTGGCTGCGGATGCTGCTGGCGAACGGGGTCGCGCCCGACGGAACCCGCATCCTCGGCGAGGCGGTGGTGGAGGAGATGTTCCGTCCGCAGGCGCTGGTGGACCGGGCGGGGTTCTATCCGAGCCAGCAGCTCACCAACCCCAAATGGGTCACCTACGGACTCGGCTGGTTCCAGCAGGACTACGCCGGCGAGGCGGTGGACTTCCACACCGGCAGCATCGACGGGATGGCGGCGATCGCCGGGCTGATCCGGAGCCGCGGCATCGGCGTCCTGGTTCTCGCAAACCGGGACCACGTGGAGGCGCGCCACGCCCTGATGCTCCACGCCTTCGACCGTCTCCTGGGCCGGGAGGACGGACCCGACTGGAGCGCCGACCTGCGGAGAATCTACGAGGCCCTCGCCGAGACCCAGCGCGAGGCGCTGGCGGCGTTCGAGGCCGCCCGCATCCCGGGCACCAGCCCCGGCCTGCCGCCAGCCGCCTACGCGGGGGTCTACCGGGACCCGGTCGGCGGCGCGATCCGGGTCTCCGAATCCGACGGCGCGCTCTTCTTCGACTACGGCCCGGGGCTTCGCGGCCCGCTGACCCACTGGCATCACGAGACTTTCCGGGTGGACTGGGAGAAGCGGTGGCGCGGGTTCGCGCCGGTGCTTTTCCGTCTGGGCGTCACCGGAACCCCGGACCGGCTGATCTTCGGAACGACCGCATTCGTCCGCGCGCCGTGATACCATTCTGAAAATGCGTTTCAAGTTGCCTTCATTTGGTCGTGGCGGGCGGACCGGAGCGGGCCGCTGGATCGCGGTCGGCGCCTTCCTCTTCTTCCTGATCAAGGGGCTGGTCTGGCTCGGCATCTTCGCCGCCGGCGCCTGGTCGGTCATGCGCCTTTCCTGACCGACGATGCCGGGCCTCGCCGACCGCCTCAAGGCGGCCACCGCGCAGGCGCACCGGGACGCCGAGGGGCATCGCTTCCAGCGCGACCTGGTGGAGGGCCGGGTGGGTCCGGAGCGTCTCTTCCGGTTCCAGGCGCAGATGCGTCATCTGATCCGCACGATCCACGCCGCGCTGGACGGCGCCCGCTTCGCCGGGTTCCGGGAGGCGATGGCGGGGCACCTGGAGCGCCTCGACGCCGATCTCGAGGGACTCGGGAACGGCCACGCGCCGATTCCGCCGTCGTCAGCCCTTGACGGGTTCCTCCGGGACGCTTCGGACGCCGAAGCCCTGGGCGCCTTCTACGTGATCGAGGGCTCCATGAACGGCAACCGCTTCATCCGTCGCGCGGTGGCGGATCGCCAGCCGGAGATCGCTCACGCCCTCCGCTACTTCGACCCCTACGGCGACCGGCAACGCGCCAACTGGAAGGCCTGCCGCCAGCGGATCGACGAAGCCGGCGTGAGCCTCCCGGACGCCGAAGCCGCTCTCGCCTCCGCCTCCCGCACCTTCGAGGTGGTGGGGCGCCTCTCGGAAGAGGCCGCCAGCTGATCCACATCGCGCTCACCACCCTCGAAAACGGGGAACAGGCCCGGACGCTCGCCCGCGCCCTCGTCGAGGAGCGGCTGGCGGCGTGCGTCACCATCGTCCCGGCGGCTTCGGTCTACCGCTGGGAGGGCGCCGTCGAAGAGGCGGGCGAGGCGCTGCTGCTCCTGAAGACCACCGCCGCCCGCCTCCCCGACCTGGAGCGCCGCCTGCTCGAGCTCCACCCCTACGACACCCCGGAGTTCCTCGCGCTGGAAGCCGCCTCCGCCTCCGCCGCCTATCTCGCCTGGGTGGAGCGTTCCGTAGAATCGACCGAATGACTCCGCCGCTGGAGCGCCTGCTCGCCTCCTACCGGGACGAGGCGCTCAGCTTCCGCGACCGGGGCACGGCGTTCGAGAAGCTGATCGCCGTCTGGCTGCGGGCCGACCCGGTCCAGGGGCGGCGTTTCCGGAAGGTGGAGACCTGGTCCCAGTGGGCGGCGCATCGGAAGCAGAGCCGCAGCGACACCGGGATCGACTTGGTGGCGACCCGCCATGACGGCGCGTTCGCCGCCGTTCAGTGCAAGTTCTTCGCCGCCGACCGGCGCATCCGCAAGCACGACATCGACAGCTTCCTCTCGGCGTCGGGCAAGCCGGAGTTCGCCGAGCGGCTGATCGTCGAGACCACCGACGTTCCGTGGAGCGGGGAGGCCGAGACGATGCTGCGCGGCCAGGCGATCCCGGCGGTGCGGATCGGACTCCGGGAGCTGCGCGACAGCCCGGTGGACTGGTCGGCGTTCGAGGCGTCGGGCGCGATCTCCCCCCCAAAGCCGAAGATTCTGCGCCCGGACCAGACCGAGGCGGTGGAGGCGGTGCGGGCCGGACTCGCCGCCGCCGACCGGGGCAAGCTCATCATGGCCTGCGGCGCCGGCAAGACGCTGACCAGCCTGCGGATCGCCGAGGAGATGGCGGGTTCGGGCGGCTGCGTCCTCTTTCTCGTGCCCTCCCTCGCGCTGATGGCGCAGACGGTGCGCGCCTGGTGCGCCGACGCGCGCCTGCCGCTCGCCGCCTTCGCGGCGTGTTCGGACGTCCAGGTGGGGAGACGGCGGCGCAGCCAGGACGACGTCGCGGAAATCGAAGTCACCGACCTCGCCTTTCCGGCGACCACCGATGCGAAGAAGCTCGCCGAGGAAGCGGCGAAGACGAACGACGAAGAAACGATGCGCGTCGTGTTCGCGACCTACCAGTCGATTTCGGTGATCGCGGATGCGCAGGCGGAGCACGGCCTGCCCGAATTCGACCTGATCGTCTGCGACGAGGCCCACCGCACCACCGGCGTGACGTTCGCCGGCGAGGACCAGTCCAACTTCGTGAAGGCGCACGACAACGGCGTCATCCGGGGGCGCAAGCGCCTCTACATGACCGCGACGCCCCGCATCTACGGCGAGCAGGCGAAGTCGAAGGCGCGCGAATCGCAGGCGACCCTCGCCTCGATGGACAACCCGGCGGACTACGGCGAGCTCCTCTTCCATCACGGCTTCGCGCGGGCGGTGGAAAGCGACATCCTCACCGACTACCGGGTGATAGTCCTGGCGATGGACGAGGGGCAGGTGAGCGCGGCGGTGCAACAGCGCCTCGCCGCCGAGGACTCGGAGCTGGCGCTCGACGACGCCACGAAGATCGTCGGCTGCTGGAAGGCGCTTTCCAAGATCGGTCTCGATGTCAAGGATGACGACGCCGCGCCGATGCGCCGCGCCCTGGCGTTCTGCCGGAGCATCCGGAGTTCCAAGCTGGTGCGCGAGGAGTTCGAGCGGGTGGTGTCCGAGTTTCGTTCCGGGATCGGAAACGCAAATGGGAGCGAAAACGGCGTCCGCTGCGAAGTGCAGCACGTGGACGGCACCCAAAACGCCCGGGAGCGCGGCAAGCATCTCGACTGGCTCAAGGAGGACGCCGCCGACTCCTGCCGCATCCTGAGCAACGCCCGCTGCCTGACCGAGGGCGTGGACGTCCCGGCGCTCGACGCCATCCTGTTCCTCCATCCCCGCAACAGCCAGATCGACGTGGTGCAGGCGGTGGGGCGGGTGATGCGGAAGTCCCCCGGCAAGAAGATGGGTTACATCATCCTGCCGGTCGGCATCCCTCCCGGCGTCTCCGCCGAGGCGGCGCTCAGCGACAACAAGAAGTACCGGGTCGTCTGGCAGATCCTGAACGCCCTGCGCTCCCACGATGAACGGCTCGACGCGGTCATCAACCAGGGCGGCCTGGGCCAGGATGTCAGCGAGCGGATCGTCATCGTGGACGGCAGGGAGCTGGAGGCGATCACCGACGAAGTGGAAGAACTGCCGGTCCGCCCCACCGGGCCGCGCCCGAACATCGGCAAGGGAGGAGGGGGCGCGATACCGCCCGAACGTCCGGGCGTGCTGCCGCTGGTCATCGACGACTTTTCGCGCGCCGTCATGGCGAAGATCGTCGAGAAGTGCGGCAGCCGCGAGTACTGGGAGGACTGGGCGAAGGACGTGTCCAGCATCGCCGAGCGGCACGTCACCCGGATTTCCAGCCTGGTGCGGCAGCCGGGGGACGCGCAGTCGTTTTTCGAGGACTTCCTGAAGGAGCTCCGGGACGACCTCAACGAATCGGTCACCCGGAACGAAGCCATCGAGATGCTGGCGCAGCACCTCATCACCCGCCCGGTGTTCGAGGCGCTCTTCGAGGGGCACGAGTTCGTGACCCGCAACCCGGTCTCGGCCGCCCTGAACGATGTCCTGGGAGTCATCGACGCGGCGCAGGTGGGCCGGGAGGCGAAGGAACTCGAGGGCTTCTACGCTTCGGTGCGGCGCCGGGCGCAGGGGATCACCGACCCGGGGGCGCGGCAACGGCTGATCGCCGAACTCTACGAGAAGTTCTTCCGGGGCGCCTTCCCGCGCACCGCGCAGCGGCTCGGCATCGTCTACACCCCGACCGAGATCGTGGACTTCATCATCCACTCGGTGAACGACGTCCTCGAGGAGGAATTCGGCGAGACGCTCGGCTCGAGGGGCGTCCACATCCTCGAACCCTTCGTCGGCACCGGCACCTTCATCACCCGGCTGCTGCAATCGGGCCTCATCGCGGACGAAGATCTGGAACGGAAGTACCGCCATGAGATCCACGCGAACGAGATGGTGCTGCTCGCCTACTACATCGCCGCCATCAACATCGAGACCGTGTTCCATGCGGTCGCCAAGCGCGACGACTACCTGCCCTTCGAGGGCATCTGCCTGACCGACACCTTCGCGCTCCAAGAGGGCGACGACCAGTTGTCGTTCTACATGAAGGACAACACCAACCGGCGTGAGCGGCAGAAGAAAACGGACATCCGGGTCATCCTCGGCAACCCGCCGTACTCCGCAGGCCAGAAGAGCGAAGAGGACAACGCCAGGAATGTGCGCTATCCGCGACTCGACGACCGGATCCGGTCCACCTACGCGGAACGTTCCAGCGCGGGTCTCCTACAAAATCTCTACGACAGCTACGTTCGGGCGATCCGCTGGGGCGGCGACCGGCTGGGCGAAGCCGGGGTGATGGCGATGGTGACCGGCGGCGGGTGGGTCGAGCGCGCCTTCGCCGACGGGATGCGAAAGTCCCTGGCCAGGGAGTTCGCCAGCGTCCGGGTCTTCCACCTGCGCGGCGACATCCGCAAGAACATGCTGTCCGGCGGTCGGGCGCGCGAGGGGGAAAACGTCTTCGGCCAGCACAGCATGACCGGGATCGCCATCACCGTGTTTGTCAGGAACCCCGACGCGGCGGAGCAGGGGCGCATCCTGTTCCACGACATCGGGGACGATCTCTCCCGGAAGGCGAAACTCGAACGGATCCAGAATTTCGGCAGCGTCGCCGGCGTCAAATGGAAGCGGATTGTTCCGGACGCGCACGGCGACTGGCTGGAGCAGCGCGATCCCGGCTTCGATGCGCATCCGAGGATCGGGGACAAGAAGGACAAGGCCCGCCGCGTTCTCTTCGCCAGCTACTCTCTCGGCGTGGTCACCAACCGGGACGCTTGGTGCGTGAACCCGTCCAAGACGGCGTTGGCTGCGAATATCCGGAACACGGTGTCCTTCTACAACGACGAGGTCTCGCGCTGGAGGGAGGCGCAGTTGGTCGCCGAGTCCGCAATTCATGATTTTGTCACTGTGGATCCAAGCCGCATCAGGTGGACCCACGTCCTCAAGCAGGATCTCCGGAAGCAGAAGGACCTTGCCGTGGAGGACGGAGCGTTCGTGCCCTGCATGTACCGCCCCTTCACCAGACAGTGGCAGTTCTTCAACCGCCAGCTGAACGAAAGGGTCTACCAGATGCCCTCCATTTTCCCGAACGACGCGCTCCCCAACCGGGTGATCGCGGTGACCGGAAAGGGAGGGATGTCAGGCTTTTCGGTTCTGATGATGGACGCCCTGCCGAGCCTTGACACCCTGGAAAAGGGACAGTGTTTTCCGTTCCACCTGTACCGGAAGGACCAGCAGCGAGTGGACACCATCACCGAATACGCGCTCCAGACCTTCCGCGGCGCCTATCCGTCCGAGACGATCACCCGGGAGGACATCTTCCACTACATCTACGGGCTGCTGCACGCCGAGGACTACCGCAGCCGCTTCCGTGCCAACCTTGCCAAGGAGTTGCCGCGCATCCCCTGCGTGAAGTCGGTCCGGGACTACCGCGCCTTCCGGGACGCCGGGCGGCGGCTCGGCGAGCTCCACGTCGGCTACGAGTCCGTCGACCCGTATCCCGGCGCGACCCTCGACCTCGACGGCAAGCTCCCGCTGGAGGACCCGGAGGCGCAGTACCGGGTCCAGAAGATGAAGCACCCCGGCCGGCCCGGAAACAGGGACCGCTCCACAGTTCTCTACAACTCCCGCATCACCATCCGGGACATCCCCGAAGCCGCCTGGGACTACGTCGTGAACGGCAAGCCGGCGCTTTCCTGGGTCATGGAGCGCCAGTGCGTCAAGACCGACAAGGCGAGCGGGATCGTCAGCGACGCGAACCGCTACGCCATCGAGACGGTGGGGAATCCGCGCTACCCGCTCGACCTCTTCCTCCGGGTCATCACCGTCAGCCTGGAGACCATGAAGATCGTCCGCTCCCTCCCCGAACTGGACATCGACTGAACTTGTTTCTCATTCCCGTCCCCGGGAAGGGCGCGGCGCTGGAGGCGGGGCGGCGAACTGATTGAGCCACCGGATCGCCCGCGCCGGCTTCGCGCCCGAATGCCGGATCGCCCGCGCCAGGTCGTGGAGGGATATCCCGGCGCAGTGCGCCAGTTCGCGGTATTCGGGAAACCGCATGGAGGCGAACAGGTTGTAGAGCAGGATGCGCCCGCGCCGGTCCGGCCGGGGAGCGCGGAGCAAGCCCGCGAGCTCCGCCGGCGTCGGGCGGTCGGCGGCGCCGGCGAAGTGGCGTCCGATCAGGCTCTTGAGGGCGGCGAGCGGGTTTTCGTCAACGCCGAGCGCGACCCGGAGCGCCGGGCGACGGAACCGCGCCTGCGAAGCGAGCTCCACCGGGGGGCGGGGCAGGCGCGGGCTGTCCAGCTTCATCGAGGCGTCCGCCCGGCCGCTTCCCCGCAGACCCTCGCGACCGTCTCGCAAATCTCCCCGGGCGTCCAGGGGAACGCCGGGCGAAGCAGCGTTCCGCCCAGGGAATCGAGCGTTCCCAGTTCCTCGACGATTCTCCGGAGGCGGCGTGGCGATTCGGCGGCGAGCGCCGCCCGGAGCGCTTCCGGGTCCCGCAACGCGGCCGCCGCCAGGTCGTACAGATCCCGAATCAGGTAGGCGCCTTCGCCGAGCATCCGTAGCCGGATTTTCTTGCTCAGGATTTCGGCGACGCCCTCCGCTTTCACTGCGCTTCCCCGGATGCGGGGAGCGTCGGGGGACTCCGGGTGGATGTGCGCCACCGGGAGCATCGTCGCCTCGCTGTCGGGAAACGAGAGATGGATATGTTCCGGCTCCACCCAGCTCCTTTCGGGCAGGATGTCCGGGACTTCCTCGATCAGCGCTCGTTCCATCTCGGGTCCCCGGGACGTGACGACCGCCAGATAGAGGGACGGTTCGGCGAAAAGGTCCACATCGGTGGAATGGCGGTGGCGCCAGCGCCCCGCCAGCGCCGTGCCGCCGCCGATTCGATACCCGTCCGGCAGGAAATAGCGACTCAGCACCGGTTCGACGGCGGCGAACACCTCCCGGGGTCCCCCAGGGAGATCCAGGACGGCCGGGGCGGCCCGGAGCTCGCTCATCCCGTTCCCGTCCACAGTCCCCGCTGGATGGTGACGAACCGAACGCCACGCCCGGTCATGGGTTCAGCGGGGGATGGGGCGGCCCGGAGTCCACGGGACGCCGGCCTCGTCGGCTTCCGCTTCGAGCGCCGCCAGCCGTGTCTCGACCAGCCGCGCCAGCTCGGCGCGCGCCGGGCCGAACTGCTCCCGCACGATCTCGACCTGGCGGCGGTGGGTGGTGGTGGGATCGGCGGTGGACCAGAAGGCGCCCACCACCCGCTGCAGGCGATCCCGGATGCCGGGCAGGACGGCCTCCCGGCGGGAACGCACCGTTTCGTCGCCGAGAAAGCGGTCCCGAAGGTCCAGCAACCCGACCCGGATCGCGGAAGCCCGTTCCCGAAGGTCGCCTTCCGCATCCGATTCGTCAAGGGCCCGGGCGAGCGCCTCGACCCGTTCCAGCGAGGCCTGGAGCGCCTCCACCGCGCCGAACACCCGTCGCTGAAGCGCGGCGACCTCGCGCTGGAAGGCGTGGCGGGCCCCGACGTCCACCGGCGGGACGCCCGCCGCCGCCAGAACTCTCGGAGTGAACGACTGCGGCTCGCCCAGGCGCTCGCTCCCGTCCTGGTCGCGCCGGACCAGCTCGGCTGCGTACGTCCCGGGCATCGCCAGCGGGCCGCCCCGCCCGCCGCCGGTCGCATCCGGATACCGGAGATCCCAGGCGACCCGATGGATCCCCGCCGTCCGGGGCGCCGGGATGCGCCGCACCACCGCGCCGTCTCGATCCCGGATCACCACGAAGAGGGCCGGGTCCTCGGCGCGGTCCTCGGCGCGCAGTTCGTCCCAGGAAGGGTGGGGGAGCGGTTCGCCGGCGGCGGCCAGCGCCCGCTCGCGTTCCCGCCGCGCCTCCCGGAGCGACAGGACGCCTTCCTTGAGGCGGTAGGTGACCACCGCGCCGAAGGGCGGATTCGGGGCGGTGAAGAAGGCGTCCCCCTGCGAAGCCTTCTCGCCGCCGCCCATCGGGTTCGCTTCCACATACATCCACGGGTCCTTCACCGGAAAGACCACCGCGTCGGCGGCGAGGGTTTCGGCGTCCAGATGGCGGAGCGGGGAGTAGTCGTCCAGGATGAAGAAGCCGCGTCCGAAGGTCGCCGCCGCCAGGTCGTTCTCCCGGTGCTGGATCTCCAGGTCGCGGACCGCGATGGTGGGCATGCCGCCGGTGAGCTCGATCCAGCGCTCCCCGCCGTCCAGGGTGACGAACAGGCCGAACTCGGTCCCCGCGAACAGCAGCCCCTCCTGTTCGTGATCCTCCACGATTACCCAGACGGGCTGGTCGCCGGGAAGGTCGCCGCTGATGCTCTCCCAGCTGACGCCCCGGTCGTCGCTTCGCATCACATAGGGGGCGAAGTCGCCTTCCTTGTGGTTGTTGAAGACCGCGTACACCCGGTTTTCGCGGTGGCGGGAGGCGTGGAGGTCGGCCACGTACGTGCGCGGCGGGACTCCGGGAACCGCGTCCACCGCGCGCCATTCGATGCCGGAGTCGCCGCTGATCTGGATGCGCCCGTCGTCCATCCCGGTGTAGAGCAGCCCCTCCACCAGCGGGGATTCGTCCAGCGCGACCATGTTGCCGTAGGTCGAAGTGAAGACGTTGCGCCAGACGGCGTCCACGCTCCAGCTCCTGCCCATGAGCTGGCGCCCGGCGCGGTCGATGCCCCGGGTGAGATCGTCGCTGATCGGAACCCAGGTGTTCGCCCGGTCGTCGCTGCGGTAGAGGCGGTTGGCGCCGAAGTAGAGGCGCTGGCCGTCGTGCGGGGAGATGAGGAGCGGCGCGTCCCAGTTCCACTTGAGCGGGGCGTCGTCCGGTTCGGGCTGGGGCTGGATGTCCACCCGTTCGCCGGTGCGCTTGTCGAAGCGGGCGATTCCGGCGTACTGGAACTGGGCGTAGATGATGTTGGGGTCGTCGGGGTCCACCCGGGCCTGGAATCCGTCGCCGCCGATGACGCTCAGCCAGTCGCTGTTCCGGATGCCGTGGACGTTGGCGGTCCGGGACGGCCCGCCCAGCGTGGCGTTGTCCTGGGTGCCTCCGTACAGGTTGTAGAAGGGGAAGGCGTTGTCGATCCCCACCCGGTAGAACTGGGTGAGGGACTGGTTGGCGTGGAACTTCCAGTGTTCGCCGAGGTCCCAGCTCTCGTAGATGCCGCCGTCGGAGGCGACCATCAGGTAGTCCGGGTCGTTGGGATCGAATTCCAGGTCGTGGTTGTCCACGTGCCTCCAGCGGGAGTTCAGGCCGCGGAAGGTCCTGCCGCCGTCGTCGGTGACCTGGATGATGACGTCCATCGAGTACACCCGCCCCGGCCGGTGGGGGTCGGGGAAGATCTCCATGTAGTACTGCGGGTCCACGCAGATGTAGTCGCTGCGCTTCTCCCAGCTTTCGCCCCGGTCGGCGGACCGGTAGAAGCCGCTCGCATCGTCGGAGGCGGCGATCAGCGCGTAGAGGATGTCCGGGTCGTGCGGCGAGATGGCGATGCCGATCCGGCCGATGTCGTGGCGTTCCGGGGAGGGCAGGCCGCGGGTCAGCTTCCGCCAGGTGGCGCCGCCGTCCTCCGACTTGTGGATGCCGCCCTCCGGGCCGCCGGCCACCAGCAGCCCGACGTGGCGGCGCCGCTGCCACGAGGCGGCGTAGACGATGTCCGGGTCGCGCGGGTCCAGCGCCACGTCGCTGATCCCGGTGTCGTCGGAAATGTGGAGCATCCGGGTCCAGCTGGCGCCGCCGTCGTTGGTCCTGTAGAGGCCGCGGTCGCCGCCGGAGCGCCACAGCGGGCCCTGCGCCGCGACCCAGACGGTGTCGCTGTCGCGCGGGTCGATGACGATCTTGCCGATGTGCTCCGACTCGGGCAGCCCCGTGTGCTGGAAGGAGTCCCCGCGGTCGCGGCTCTTCCAGACCCCGTTTCCCCAGCCCACCGAGCGCTGGCCGTTGTTCTCGCCGCTGCCGAGCCAGATCACGCTCGGGTTCTCCGGGTCCACGACGATGGTTCCCACCGAATACACCGGGTAGTCGTCGAAGATGGGGTCCCAGGTCGTCCCCCGGTTGGTGGTCCGGAAGGCGCCCCCGGACGCCGCCGCCACGTACCAGGTGGCGCGGTCGGTGGGGTCTATGGCCATGTCGGCGACCCGGCCGGAACGAACCGCCGGGCCGATCCCCCGGAGCTTCAGGCCGGAGAGGTCCTGGGCGCTTGCGACCGGGGCGCTTGCGACCGGGGCGATGAGGGCGGCGGCGAGGAGGATGCGGGGCATGGGCGGGTCAGTCGGCCAGGGCGGCCAGGTGCGCTGCGGCGGCGCGCGCCGAACCGTCGACGTTGTAGCCGCCCTCCAGCAGGGAAACGAGGCGCCCCCCGCAGTAGTGGTCGGCCACGTCCATCAGCGTGCGGGTCATCCGCCGGAAGGCGTCGTCGGTCACCTCGAAGGAGCCGAGCAGGTCGTCCTTCCGGCTGTCGAATCCGGCCGAGACGATCACGAAGTCGGGGCGGAAGCGCTCCACCGCCGGCAGCAGGGTCCGGTCCCAGGCGGCGAGCATGTCCCGGTCGGCGGCGCCCGGCCCCAGGTGGACGTTGCAATTGGTTCCGGCGCCCTCGCCGCCCCCGGTGAGTCCCGGATCGCCGGTTCCCGGATAGTCGTGCCAGTTGTGGGTCGAGAAGAAGAGCACTGCGGGATCCCGGTAGAAGGCGTTTTGGGTGGCGTTCCCGTGGTGGTAATCCCAGTCCACGATCAGCACCCGGTCGTGACCACACTCCCGCCGCGCGTAGTCGGCGGCGATGGCGGCGTTCGAGTAGTAGCAGAACCCCTCCTCGGCGCCGGTGTCATTCGCGTGGTGCCCCGGAGGGCGGATGGCGCAAAAGGCGTTGCGGAGCGTTCCCGCCGACACGTCGCGCACCGCGGCGAGCGCTCCCGCCACCGCGAGCTCGGCGATTGCGCCGGTTTGCGGGATGCGCCGGATGCGGTCCACGTGGGCGGCCTGGTGCCGGCCCCGCAGGAAGGGCTGGGCGTCCGGCCAATTCTCGACCGGAACCGCCGCCTCCAGCAGGCCGGCGGCCCGGAACGCCTCGATCATCCGGATCAGGCGCAGCGGCGACTCCGGATGCCCGGGGCGGATCTGGTGGCGGAGGAAGGCTTCCCGATAGACGAGTCCGGTCATGGCGTGTTCCCCCCGAAGATACACCGGACCGGGACGCTGGTAGGGTGCTCGCGATGGCCCCGCATCGGCCCTGGTGGAAGAAGCGCCGCGCGACCGCGGCGATCGGCTACGTGCTCCGCCGGTTCCACGGCCTCTGGAACCGCAAGCTGGTGGCGTGCGCCGGCGTCCGGGCGGGGGACCGGGTGGTGGACATCGGTTGCGGCCCGGGGGAGTCGGCGGCGCTCATCGCCCGGAGCGCTCCCGGCGTCCGGGTGCGGGCGGTGGACCCGGCGTGGCCGTGCTGTCTCGCAACCTGGATGCGCACGCTCTTCCTCCCGGTCCGGGTCCATCGGGCCGCCGCCGAGGCGCTTCCGGTTCCCGATGGCTGGGCCCGCCTGGTCGTTTCGATCAAGGCGTTCCACCACTGGGAAGACCCCAGGGCCGGGCTCGCCGAAGTTCGCCGGGCGCTGGCGCCGGGAGGTCGGGTGATGCTGGCGGACGAGGATTTCGCGGAGGGGCATCAGCACACCCGATTCCACCGGGAGGCGGCGACCGCCGCGCCGACGCACGCCGGGAGCCCGGAGGTGGAGGGCTGGCTCCGGGAACTCGGATTCGACGGGATCCGGCTGGAACGGGTGGAGGACGAGGAGGGCGTCTTCCACCACGTTCGCTACGCGGTCGCCCGCGGCGGAAACGCCGGCCCGCCTGGTGCCGAAGGGGGGACTCGAACCCCCACGGGCGAAAGCCCATACGCCCCTCAAGCGCACGTGTCTACCTGATTCCACCACTTCGGCAGCGGCGGGAACCGGGGATTCTACTTCAACTGCCGGGTTCGGAGGGTTCCTCCTCCTCTTCCGTCTCCGGTTCCGGCTCGGTTTCCTCCGGCGCCGGTTGTTCGACGGGCGCGCTCGCCGGGTCGTCGCCCAGCACCGTGATCTCCGAGGTTCCGGGACTCAGGTAGCCGAGCGTCAGCGAGGTGACCATGAACAGCGCGGCGGTCACGGTCGTGATCCTGGTCAGCAGGGTCGCGGTTCCCCGGGCCCCGAAGGCGGCCTGGGTGCCGGCGCCGCCGAAGGCGCTGGCGAGGTCCTGTCCCTTGCCCTGCTGGGTCAGGACCACCAGCACGAGAAACAGGCAGATGAGCACATGCAGGATGGTCACAAAAATTGTCATGGGTGTATTCCGGCGACGATCGCGAGGAAGGAATCGGCGTGGAGGCTGGCGCCCCCGACCAGGACGCCGTCCACGTCGGCGCCCCCGGTCATCTCCCGCGCATTATCGCCCTTCACCGAGCCTCCGTAAAGGATGCGCATGGCGTCGGCGGCCGCGGCCCCGGCGATTCCGGCGAGCCGGGACCGGATCGCGGCGTGCATCGCCTGGGCGATTTCCGGGGTGGCGGTCCGCCCGCTCCCGATCGCCCATACCGGTTCGTAGGCGACCGCGACCTTCCGGCACGATTCCCCAAGCCCCCGGAGCGCCGCCTCCAGCTGGCGCGCCGTCACCGCTTCGGCCGCCCCCTGGTCGCGCTCGGTCAGGGTCTCGCCCACGCACACCACCGGGGCGAGGCCGGCGGCCAGCGCGGCGCGGGTCTTCCGCCCCACGTCTTCATCGGTCTCGCCGAACAGCCGCCGCCGTTCGGAATGGCCGACGAGAACGAACGAACAGCCGGCGGCGGCCAGCATCGGGGCCGAAACCGCGCCGGTGAAGGCGCCCTCGGGCTCGAAGTGGACATCCTGCGCCCCGACCCGGATCGGGCCGCCGCCGACCGCTTGGGCCGCCGCCGGAATGGCGACGAAGGGAGGGGCGATCCCCGCATCCACCGCTCCGCCCCCGGAGTCGTCGAATCCGTCGGCTATCTCTCCGGCGAGCCGGCGCGCCTCCTCCGGCGCGCGGTGCATCTTCCAGTTCCCGATCGCCAGCGGGCGGCGGCGGCGTGTTTCAGGCATGGGCGAGAGCCTCCACTCCCGGCAACCGGTCCCCGGCGAGGAAGGCGAGGGTCGCGCCGCCTCCGGTCGAAAGATGGCCGATGCGGTCCTGGACGCCGGCGGCGCGGACCGCGGCGAGCGAATCGCCGCCGCCGACCACGGTGAGGGCGCCCCGGTCGGCGGCCGCCGCCACCGCTTCCGCGATGCGGATGGTGCCCCGGGCGAAGCGGGGGTTCTCGAAGAGGCCGAGCGGGCCGTTCCAGACCACCGTCCGGGCGTCCTTGATCATTTCGCTCCAGGCGGCAAGGGTCGCATTCCCGATGTCGAGGCCCATCCAGGGGGGAGGCGCGTCCCGCCCCACCGCCAGCTCCCCGGCGTCCTTCGCGCCGGGGTCGGTCGCCGTTATCTGGTCTTTCGGAAGCTCCAGCCGGTCGCCGGCGGAGGCGAGCAGCTGCCGCGCCCAGGGAATCTGCTCCGGCTCCAGCAGGGAGTTTCCGACCGGAAGTCCCTGCGCGGCGAAGAAGGTGTACTGCATCGCGCCTCCGACCAGCACCCGGTCGGCGCGGGCGAGCAGCGCGTCCAGCGCCGGGAGCTTGTCGGAGATCTTGGCGCCGCCCAGGATGGCCACGAACGGGCGGGGCGGGTCGTCCAGCAGCGTGCCGAGCGTTTCGATCTCCCGAAGCAGAAGCGGGCCGGCGGCCGGGCGGGCGAAGAGTTTGGGACAGGCGTCCACCGAGGCGTGCGCCCGGTGCGCCGCGCCGAAGGCGTCGTTCGCGTACTCGTCGGCGAGGGACGCGAGACGGCGCGCGAAGTCCGGGTCGTTGCGCGCCTCGCCCGGATCGAAACGGAGGTTCTCCAGCAGGAGCGCCTCGCCGGGACGCAGCGCCGCCGCGAGTTCCCGGGAACCGGGTCCCGCGACGTCCGGCGCCAGGGGCAGCGGGATTTCGAGGAGTTCGGAGAGGCGCGCCGCCACCGGCGCCAGCCCGAGCGCCGCCGGGTCCGTCGCTCCCCCCTTCGGGCGCCCCAGGTGGGAGGCCAGCGCGACCGAGGCGCCGGCTTCGAGCGCCATGCGGACGCCCGCTTCCGCCGCCCGGATGCGGCTGTCGTCGGCGATCTGGCCGCCTTCCAGCGGGACGTTCAGGTCGGCGCGCAGCAGCAGCCTCCTCCCGGAGAGCGGGAGATCCGAAAGGCGCGTCGGATCGGGAAAGCGGGAGGAGGTCATGCGGAAGCGTGGCGCGCCGTTATTCTCGCAGCGACGCACGGCCCGTCCACCCTCCGTCTGTGGTAGGATGCGCTCATGTCCGGGCAGGAGCTGTTTGCGATCTTCGGCGCGCTTGCTGCGATGGTCGGGTTGATTCTTCGCCAGGGCGCCTTGATCCGTGCGGAGATCAGGGACTTCCGGGCGGAACTCCGGGCGGAGATTGACAAGAAAAACGAAGCCCTCCGCACGGAACTCGGCGAAAAGATTGAGGGTCTCCGCACGGAATTCAGCGAAAAGTTCGAGGCCCTCCACAAGGAGAATGAGGACATCCGCGAGCAGATCGGCGCCCTGACCCATCGGATGCGCTTGTTGGAGAACGCCATGATCGAGATCAAAGCGACGCTGGAGACCTATCTTCGGGTGCGCGTGGCTCCGCCGTTGGGTCGCCCGGACCAACCCCGAACCGGAACGGACGGATAGCGTGCGCACCACATTTCCCGACTTGCTCGGCTCTCCTTTGAGGCAGACAAACATGAAATCCCTTACCCCCCCCCCCCCCCCCCCCCCCCCCCCCCCGAAATTACTGGTGGCTGATTCCGGTCGCGCTGCTTTGCGCGCCGACGCTCGCCGGGTGTGGCGACGAGGAGGAGACTCCTGCGCCCGCGCCGGCTCCCGCCCCTGCGCCCGCACCGGCTCCGGCCCCCGCGCCTGAGCCGGCCCCCGAACCCGCTCCAGCCCCGGAGCCGGAACCCGAGCCGGAGCCGTTTGTCATATCCATGACGCCCCCGATGGCGGACATGGACAAGGACTGCATGGGGTACGCCCTGTGCCCGGACGCCCTGACCGACGAGAAGAAGGCGATGGCCTCGGTGAACGGGAAGATGGTGGTGAAGAGCTCGCACGACGCGATCCTCGTCCCGATGTGGATGGACCCGGCGCCGAACGGGGTCGGGGTCACCGGCGGCATGGACAACATGCCGTTCCAGAACGTCGACTGGAAGGCGATGCAGTCGGAGGTAGTCGGCATGGGCGTGACCTTCCGGGCGACCCGGGTGCGTGTCGGCGCCGGTCAGGAGACGGTTCCGGCGAGCGAGGTGATGCACATCACTTGCGGGCCGTTCGCGTGTTCGGAGGCGTCGATGGAGAAGCCGAAGGCGCCGGAAATCTCGGCCGCCGACTCGGCGGTCTGCGCCGCCTGGGATCCGGACCTGGAGCTTCAGGTCGGGATGATCGACAACGATGTGAACACCAGCGGACAAACATATACCCACCTGGGAGTGGTTGCCGCAACTCAAGGCGATTGGCTTGACGACAACGGGATCGATGTTGGCTGGTTGTCGAGTTCCCAAGTGGGGATGGCGGTGAAGCACGTGTTCTCCGGAGAGGGGCGTCAATACAGCGTCAAGGGGCCGGATTCGGTGAAGGGGAGCAGGAAGCCGCTCCCGGTCAGCCTCAAGGACACCGCCCTCTACGATCCTGCGATTCAGTGGCAGAGAATCCCGAAGGATTTAAGAAGAGTCACCGATCCCGATAATGTCTACGAGAAAATTGGCTCTTTCAAATACCGAGTGGGTACGCGACATGAGGGTTGAGCTTGGAGAAGTCCAGTTTTCCGGCGATGAGGAAGAACACGGTGCGGATGGTCTGGAAGGTTCCGTAGCCTCTGGCTTTCCGCTTGGCCGCCTGAAACAGGCCGTTGAGCGCCTCGATGAAGCCGTTGGTCTGGCGGGTTCGGGCCCACGCGACGATGCCCTCGAGATGTTTGCGGATCATCCGCGCGACGGCTTTCATGGGTTCTACCTTGGAGCGGTTCACGTTGGCGCACCACTGCCGGAGCATGGCTCGGACGACGTTGACCTGCTTGCGGTTGAGGATGTTCCGGAGTTGTTCGCGGTACATCCAGGCTCGGGCGGTGCGCTTGCCGGGGGCCTGCGCGATGAGGGCGTTGAGTTGGGCGCGTTGTTCGGCGCCGAGTCGTTCGGGGCTCTTGAGGAGCGCCCAGCGCATGCCCTTGAGTTGCGGGTTGGCGCGCTGCTCGATGCGCCGGGTCTGGTCGAGGGCCTTGGACGCGTGGGCGATGACGTGGAATTTGTCGAAGGTGATTTGGGCGTTGGGGAGATGCTCTGCGACGCCCTTGATGTAGGCGGGGGACATGTCGCTGGAGACGACTTCGACGGCTTCGGGGTCTCCGCCGTGGGCTTCGAGGCTTCGGGCGAATCGGTCGACGGAGTCGGCGGCGCGGCCTTCTCCGACGAAGATGACCCGGCGTTTTCGGGCGTCTGCGACGACGCCCTACTTTGACAGTTGAGCACGATTTCGGTCGGGGCGTCGGATCGGAAAGCCGTTGAAAACAAACCTTTTCTGAAACAGGGGATTTTTCGCAACTCGCTGTGTTGTGCCTAGCGATTTTTCTGGTTTGACTTCTGTGCTATACTCCACCCATGTTCGTTCGCGTCAAGTCCACTCCCAACAGCCCCCGGCGCTCCGTACAACTCGTCGAAGGCGTACGCAACGGAACCAAGGTCCGCCAACGCATCGTCCGACACATCGGCATCGCAAAGGACGACAAGGAGCTCGAACGCCTGAAGCGGCTCGGCGAGTTCATCAAGACCAAGCTCAAGACCGAACGCCAGCCTCTCCTCTTCTCCTCCGAAAAGCTCGCCGAGCAGGTCATCCGCGTCGGGCGCGAGGGCGACGGCAAGGCGACCCTACCCGTCGATCTCAAGCAACTGAAGGAAGCCCAACGGATCACGACCGGCATCCATGAGGTCTACGGCGAGGTCTACCGGCATCTGGGTCTGAACGCGCTGTTGCCGCGCTCCCGCTATCGGGCGTACCACGACGCCCTGTTCCACACGGTGATGGCGCGGATCGCCAACCCCGACAGCAAGCGCGGCAGCGTGCGGAGTCTTGAAAACGACTTCGGGGTGAGCCTGCCGCTTCACAAGGTCTACCGGATGATGGATCGGCTGGACGCGAGGACAATCGAACGGCTTCGCGCCCGGGTCGGCGACGCCACCCGCTCGGTGTTGCCCGATCCGGTCTCGGTGTTGTTCTTCGACTGCACCACGCTGGCCTTTGCGACAGAGGAGGAGGATGAACTCCGCCAGAAGGGGTACAGCAAGGACGGCAAGCACCGCTACTCGCAGGTGCTGCTGGCGCTGATGGTCACCCGCGAGGGGCTTCCGGTGAGCTACGAGGTGTTCCCCGGCGCCGCCTACGAGGGGCACAGCCTGGTTCCGGTGTTCGAGGGCTTGCTGCGCCGTCACCCGGCGCAGCAGGCGGTCTGCGTAGCGGATCGGGGGATGCTCAGCGCCGCCAACCTGGAAGCCCTGGACGCGATGGGCGGCGGCTATGTGGTGGGCGCCCGGCTGCGCCAGCTCCCCGGCGCGCTACGCAGGAAGATTTGGAATCTCGACTCCTACGTCCCGCTGGAACACTCCTCGGAGCGCCTGGTGAACGAATGGGATCACCAGGGGCGACGCTTGATCGTCACGTGGTCCGCCAAGCGGGCGCGCAAGGACGCCCGTGATCGCCACCAGGCGATCCAGCGGGCGTTCGACAAGCTGTCGCAAAGCGACAACCCCAAAGCGCTGTTGTCCCAGCATGGCGCCAAGCGCTTCATCGCCGTTGAGGGGGATGCGCGGCTCGTCGTGGATCAGAAGAAGATCGACGAGGCGGCGCGCTGGGACGGACTGGCCGGCGTCATCACCAACCTGCGCGACGCGCGGGCCGCCGAAGTGCTGTCGCACTATCGGGGACTCTGGCGGGTCGAGGAGAGCTTCCGCATCACCAAGCACGATCTGCGCGTCCGGCCGATCTGGCACTGGACCGAACAACGGATCCGCGCCCACATCGCGATCGCCTTCATGGCGTTCGCCTGCGTGCGCCATCTGGCCTATCGGGTCGCGCTCCAGAAGGAGCGGATGTCTCCCGAAGTCATCCGCAATGCGCTGGCGCACCGCAAGTGTTCGGTGTTGCTCTGCGAGAAAACGGGAGAGCGATACGCCATCCCCGCGAAGCCGTCCCTGGAGGCCGAGAGCATCTATGCCGCGATGAGACTGCCCCTGCCAACCACGCCGTACCAGCTCGCCTGAGAGGACCCAAGCCCCGCCGGCGCAACCTTCAGAGGGCTACGTTTGTAGTGCCTAGCCAGAAATGTCGGCTATTGACCGTCAAGGATTTATCGCTCAAAACTGTCGAAGTCAAGAATACAGCGTCAAGGGGCCGGATTCGGTGAAGGGGAGCAGGAAGCCGCTCCCGGTCAGCCTCAAGGACACCGCCCTCTACGATCCTGCGATTCAGTGGCAGAGAATCCCGAAGGATTTAAGAAGAGTCACCGATCCCGATAATGTCTACGAGAAAATTGGCTCTTTCAAATACCGAGTGGGTACGCGACATGAGGGTTGAGCTTGGAGAAGTCCAGTTTTCCGGCGATGAGGAAGAACACGGTGCGGATGGTCTGGAAGGTTCCGTAGCCTCTGGCTTTCCGCTTGGCCGCCTGAAACAGGCCGTTGAGCGCCTCGATGAAGCCGTTGGTCTGGCGGGTTCGGGCCCACGCGACGATGCCCTCGAGATGTTTGCGGATCATCCGCGCGACGGCTTTCATGGGTTCGACCTTGGAGCGGTTCACGTTGGCGCACCACTGCCGGAGCATGGCTCGGACGACGTTGACCTGCTTGCGGTTGAGGATGTTCCGGAGTTGTTCGCGGTACATCCAGGCTCGGGCGGTGCGCTTGCCGGGGGCCTGCGCGATGAGGGCGTTGAGTTGGGCGCGTTGTTCGGCGCCGAGTCGTTCGGGGCTCTTGAGGAGCGCCCAGCGCATGCCCTTGAGTTGCGGGTTGGCGCGCTGCTCGATGCGCCGGGTCTGGTCGAGGGCCTTGGACGCGTGGGCGATGACGTGGAATTTGTCGAAGGTGATTTGGGCGTTGGGGAGATGCTCTGCGACGCCCTTGATGTAGGCGGGGGACATGTCGCTGGAGGCGACTTCGACGGCTTCGGGGTCTCCGCCGTGGGCTTCGAGGCTTCGGGCGAATCGGTCGACGGAGTCGGCGGCGCGGCCTTCTCCGACGAAGATGACCCGGCGTTTTCGGGCGTCTGCGACGACGGTGACGTAGTTGTGGCCGCGCGCGCGGGAGGTTTCGTCGATGGCGACGGCGCGGACGTCGGCTTGGTCGTCGGTTTCGGTGGCGAGTTCCACATAGCGGTTGGAGATGGCCTGGGTTTGGTGCTGGGAGAGTCCGGCGAGCCGTGCGACGGCGGCGAAGGTCATGTCCTGGCACATGGCGAGAATCAAGGCTTCGAAGAGGAGGGAGAACCCGGAGAGCTTGCCGGCCCAGGGCGGCGAGACCAGCGCGACCTTGCCGTTGGGGAGGCGCACCCGGGGGACGCGCGCCACCAGTTCGCACTCGAATTGGAAGAAGTTGAGGTGGCGGAAGCGCTTGGTCTTGGTGTCGTGGACCGGATGGAGGCCGTCGTGGTTCTGGTGGGCGAAGCGGGCGCCCCTGCGGAAATCGACGCGGATGCTCAGCTTTCCTTGGTCCTTGTCGAATTCCACGTTCTCGACGAACCAGGGGTCCGGGATGCCGAGGGCTTGGGCGAAAAGCTCGTGTAGCACTGGATGCGCTCCTTTTTTTCAGGGTCGAAAGCGGGAAAAGTGTTCCATTGGTGTGTGGCGACGCTGGCTGGGGACGGTTGCGGCTCCCCGCTTTCGACCCTTTTTCGAGCGTGCCCGCCGGATTCCGTGAGTCAAGGGTTCGCTACGCCGTGCAAGCCCGCCCTTGACACCCGGAATCCCGGCGGTCTCCATTCTACCCACTCAAATCTCAATTGAGGCAGAAAATTGACACATTGTCCAAAGCCTGTTTCCCCGCCACCAGCACGACAGCCCCGGGTGGTGGATACCCTGTGATCGCATACGGGGGCGTCAAGCGCGGTGATGTCCATCGTCCGGACGAGTGCTTTCGGGTCCGGGCTGATGCGGGTCTTCGGAGACCGGATATTGATGGGCCCGAGGGCATCATAAACTACCTGGACGGCTACCGCGTGGAAGTCTCTCCCGGGGAACCCCTGCTCTGGGGGAAAGTGGGATGGAAGGAGGGGCCGCTCAAGGATCTGAAATGTGCACCGGTGTCCTTCGCCGCCGCCGACCAGGTCGATGTCTGCGAGTTGCTCGAGGAGGAGGTCGATCACGCCTTGGCGACCGGCTGGGGCGATGTGCTGTTGCGCGTCCGGAAGCGCGCCGGTTCCAGCGCGAACAGCTCGACCACTACGTCCACCGCTTCGCAGGACGGCGGCCACATCCTCAACACTCTGGAGGTGGGGTTCAAGGGGTGGGACAAGGCCACCCCGGAACTGCCGAAGCCCCGCCGTTTCAAGCGGCTTTTCTTCGACGACAACCTGAACGGCGCGCTGCGCGATGGTCCCGACGAACCCCTCTACGGAGTCGTCTCCGGCAGGTTTCCCACCCGCAGTTGGAGCAATCTTGACCAGTACTCAACCAGCACCCGGACCCAGCGGAAAGGCCGCCTGATGCACAACGTGTACGGATACACGGAATTCAGGACGGCTACCATTGACTTGCTGAAAGATTACGTCAACGTGAACATCTACTTCATCTGGAAGTCGCTGATGGACGGCGATGGAGATCCGACCATGGGGGACTTCGGCAAGGTGGACCTCTACAACGGCACGGCGACCGCCGACGCCGACAAGGGGAAGCCGGATGGGAAGGCCGACAACTACCCGCCCGCCGACGATGCCCACATGTGCTCGGACGCCGACGGCAAGGGGTGCGACGCCTCCTGGGAGATGGACTACGACATCCTCTTCGGCGACGGCGTCTACGGCTGCGAGACGACGCGGACGGTGACCATCAGCTGCGAGTGGGACGCGCAGGGGATGATGAAGGCGAATCCGCCGGACACGATCAACGGCAACCTCGCCGCGACCGGCAACGTGGCGAACTTCGCCAGGTGCACAGCGAAGTAGAACCTATCTCAAAATTGCCTGAGAAGGACTGTGATGCAGGCCAGCTGAACGAAACCCAAGAAGTTTTCTGGATGAAATTCCCATCGAATCAGAATCCGTCGCTGCCACTGTATCCACGCGAAGAAGCGTTCTACCATCCACCTCCTCTGATACCGACGTAGCCGACGTCCGTCTTGCGTCCTCGGCCTCTTTCGGTTCTTGCGGTGCGGCGCGATCATGTTGATTCCTTTCTCGCGCATATCCTCGTCCAACGCATCACTGTCGTAGGCTTTGTCTCCAATCAGATTTTTCGGTTTTTCTTCTACCATGCGGAATGGCAGATTCAACTGAACCAACTTCACTTCGTGGTGATTCGCAGCATGTACGCTGATCGAGTAAGGCAAACCATGTTTCTCAACTATCGCCATGATCCTCATGCCTTTACCACGCTTCGTCCGTCCGATTTCGAGACCTCCGCCTTTCGCAGGTAAGAACATTCCGTCGATAAAACCTTCCGATCCATCGTACTGACCGCACTCTTGAAGTTCGCCTCAATTGAGATTTGAGTGGGTAGAATGGAGACCGCCGGGATTCCGGGTGTCAAGGGCGGGCTTGCACGGCGTAGCGAACCCTTGACTCACGGAATCCGGCGGGCACGCTCGAAAAAGGGTCGAAAGCGGGAAGCCGCAACCGTCCCCAGCCAGCGTCGCCACACACCAATGGAACACTTTTCCCGCTTTCGACCCTGAAAAAAAGGAGCGCATCCAGTGCTACACGAGCTTTTCGCCCAAGCCCTCGGCATCCCGGACCCCTGGTTCGTCGAGAACGTGGAATTCGACAAGGACCAAGGAAAGCTGAGCATCCGCGTCGATTTCCGCAGGGGCGCCCGCTTCGCCCACCAGAACCACGACGGCCTCCATCCGGTCCACGACACCAAGACCAAGCGCTTCCGCCACCTCAACTTCTTCCAATTCGAGTGCGAACTGGTGGCGCGCGTCCCCCGGGTGCGCCTCCCCAACGGCAAGGTCGCGCTGGTCTCGCCGCCCTGGGCCGGCAAGCTCTCCGGGTTCTCCCTCCTCTTCGAAGCCTTGATTCTCGCCATGTGCCAGGACATGACCTTCGCCGCCGTCGCACGGCTCGCCGGACTCTCCCAGCACCAAACCCAGGCCATCTCCAACCGCTATGTGGAACTCGCCACCGAAACCGACGACCAAGCCGACGTCCGCGCCGTCGCCATCGACGAAACCTCCCGCGCGCGCGGCCACAACTACGTCACCGTCGTCGCAGACGCCCGAAAACGCCGGGTCATCTTCGTCGGAGAAGGCCGCGCCGCCGACTCCGTCGACCGATTCGCCCGAAGCCTCGAAGCCCACGGCGGAGACCCCGAAGCCGTCGAAGTCGCCTCCAGCGACATGTCCCCCGCCTACATCAAGGGCGTCGCAGAGCATCTCCCCAACGCCCAAATCACCTTCGACAAATTCCACGTCATCGCCCACGCGTCCAAGGCCCTCGACCAGACCCGGCGCATCGAGCAGCGCGCCAACCCGCAACTCAAGGGCATGCGCTGGGCGCTCCTCAAGAGCCCCGAACGACTCGGCGCCGAACAACGCGCCCAACTCAACGCCCTCATCGCGCAGGCCCCCGGCAAGCGCACCGCCCGAGCCTGGATGTACCGCGAACAACTCCGGAACATCCTCAACCGCAAGCAGGTCAACGTCGTCCGAGCCATGCTCCGGCAGTGGTGCGCCAACGTGAACCGCTCCAAGGTCGAACCCATGAAAGCCGTCGCGCGGATGATCCGCAAACATCTCGAGGGCATCGTCGCGTGGGCCCGAACCCGCCAGACCAACGGCTTCATCGAGGCGCTCAACGGCCTGTTTCAGGCGGCCAAGCGGAAAGCCAGAGGCTACGGAACCTTCCAGACCATCCGCACCGTGTTCTTCCTCATCGCCGGAAAACTGGACTTCTCCAAGCTCAACCCTCATGTCGCGTACCCACTCGGTATTTGAAAGAGCCTGAAGTTCAGCTACCAATCTCTCCATGATTTTCGGATAAACACCGGCGCGACACCAGGCTTGATACCTGCGATGAACGGTTTTGTAATTCGGCCTCAATTGAGATTTGAGTGGGTAGAATGGAGACCGCCGGGATTCCGGGTGTCAAGGGCGGGCTTGCACGGCGTAGCGAACCCTTGACTCACGGAATCCGGCGGGCACGCTCGAAAAAGGGTCGAAAGCGGGAAGCCGCAACCGTCCCCAGCCAGCGTCGCCACACACCAATGGAACACTTTTCCCGCTTTCGACCCTGAAAAAAAGGAGCGCATCCAGTGCTACACGAGCTTTTCGCCCAAGCCCTCGGCATCCCGGACCCCTGGTTCGTCGAGAACGTGGAATTCGACAAGGACCAAGGAAAGCTGAGCATCCGCGTCGATTTCCGCAGGGGCGCCCGCTTCGCCCACCAGAACCACGACGGCCTCCATCCGGTCCACGACACCAAGACCAAGCGCTTCCGCCACCTCAACTTCTTCCAATTCGAGTGCGAACTGGTGGCGCGCGTCCCCCGGGTGCGCCTCCCCAACGGCAAGGTCGCGCTGGTCTCGCCGCCCTGGGCCGGCAAGCTCTCCGGGTTCTCCCTCCTCTTCGAAGCCTTGATTCTCGCCATGTGCCAGGACATGACCTTCGCCGCCGTCGCACGGCTCGCCGGACTCTCCCAGCACCAAACCCAGGCCATCTCCAACCGCTATGTGGAACTCGCCACCGAAACCGACGACCAAGCCGACGTCCGCGCCGTCGCCATCGACGAAACCTCCCGCGCGCGCGGCCACAACTACGTCACCGTCGTCGCAGACGCCCGAAAACGCCGGGTCATCTTCGTCGGAGAAGGCCGCGCCGCCGACTCCGTCGACCGATTCGCCCGAAGCCTCGAAGCCCACGGCGGAGACCCCGAAGCCGTCGAAGTCGCCTCCATCGACATGTCCCCCGCCTACATGAAGGGCGTCGCAGAGCATCTCCCCAACGCCCAGATCACCTTCGACAAATTCCACGTCATCGCTCACGCATCCAAGGCCCTCGACCAGACCCGGCGCATCGAGCAGCGCGCCAACCCCCAACTCAAGGGCATGCGCTGGGCGCTCCTCAAAAATCCCGAACGACTCGGCCCCGAACAGCGCGCCCAACTCAACGCTCTCATCGCGCAGGCCCCCGGAAAGCGCACCGCCCGAGCCTGGATGTACCGCGAGCAACTCCGGAACATCCTCAACCGCAAGCAGGTCAACGTCGTCAGAGCCATGCTCCGGCAGTGGTGCGCCAACGTGAACCGCTCCAAGGTCGAACCCATGAAAGCCGTCGCGCGGATGATCCGCAAACATCTCGAGGGCATCGTCGCGTGGGCCCGAACCCGCCAGACCAACGGCTTCATCGAGGCGCTCAACGGCCTGTTTCAGGCGGCCAAGCGGAAAGCCAGAGGCTACGGAACCTTCCAGACCATCCGCACCGTGTTCTTCCTCATCGCCGGAAAACTGGACTTCTCCAAGCTCAACCCTCATGTCGCGTACCCACTCGGTATTTGAAAGAGCCGTAATTCGGATACTCTGGCGGCAGAAACCTCCACGGCGCACCGGTATGCAGGAGCCAAAGAACGGCTTCGAGAACTTCGCGTGCGGGCACGGGCTTTCGTCCCCGACGTCCTTTGGGGATGTTTTCTTCCGGGAAGAATTTCTGAATTTTCCCCCAGTATTTTTCTCTGATTCGAATCAAGTGGGCCAAGCGGGACATGGTTTGGATTGTACACAGATCATCCCAAAATTTCAATTACGAGATAGGTTCTAGCAGGGATTTCAAGATCGGGGAGGGAGGGGGCGCGGGCTATACTCGCCCCCTTCCCCACACGGCTTCAGGTTTCGGCGGTCTCCCCGCCGACGAAGAGGGAACCCGGGTGCGAATCCCGGACGGCCCGCGCCACTGTGAAGCGGAATGCCCAGCCCACGCCGGACTTCGGTCCGGCGCCCACTGCCGGCCTCCCGGTCGGCGGGAAGGGGGGCCGGGCGGCTGCCCCGGCATCAGCCGGTCGCAGCCGCTCCGCAAGTCAGGAGACCTGCCGGAAGCCGGAATCGGGAGCTTCTTCGCCGGGAAGAACCCCCTTCGCTTGACGTCTCGCCGCCCCTTCCGCCCCCTTCGGCTGACGGGTTTCGCGCGCCATCGGCAGGGACCCCATTCCGGGCCGGAGAACGCTCTCCCCAACCACGCGGACTCTCCCCCATGCCCCTTTCCCTGCTGCTCACCCTCGCCCTCGGCGCGACCCTGACCCTCTCCGTCCAGCACGAGGACGGAACCCCGGCGGCGGGCAGCATCGTCCGCCTCGAATCCCTGCTTTCCGGCGAGGTGACGCACCGGACCGCCGGGCCGGACGGCGTGGCCTCCTTCCCCGGCCTCGCCGGGCGCCGCTACCTGGCGACCGCCGCCAACGGCGACCGGACTTCTTCGCCCATCGAGGTTGTCCCCGGCGGAACCGGGGCGCGTCTCGTCCTCCGCTTCCGGGCGGTGCGCGAGGAAGTCGTCGTTTCCGCTTCCGGCGTCCCCCGACCGGCCGCCGCCTCGGGAGCGCTGGTCGCCCCGCTTTCGGCCGGGGAGCTGGACGACCGGGGAGAACGATTGCTCGTGGAAGCGCTTCGCGGGGTTCCCGGCGTGCACATCCGGCAAAACGGCGCCCCCGGCCAGCTGGCGACCGTCTCGGTGCGCGGCGTTCCCGGGCCGGGGACCGCGGTGCTGGTGGACGGCGCTCCGCTGCGCGACGCCGCGGCGCCCCAGGCGGACGCTTCCGCGCTGCTGCCGTCGCTGACGACATACGGCTTGTCCCGGGTGGAGGTCCGCCGCGGCGGCGGGTCGGCGCTCTACGGGACGAACGGGATGGGAGGCGTGATCCACATCATCACCAGGGAGGCGGACGCCGGCCCCCGGTTCTCGGTGGAGGCGGGCGGCGGAACCCGAGGACGGACGGACGCCGGGGCTGCGTTCGGCGCTTCCGGCCCCCGGGCGGCGGCCTCCTTCGGGTTGACCCGCACCGGATTCCGGGAGGGCGCGACCGGTGCCGACCGGTTTTCGACCTTGGGCGGCGTCGCCCGCGTTTCGCTGCGAACCGGCGGCCTCCGCATCAGCGGGCGGGCGTTCGGATCGATGGCCGGCTTCGGCGCGACCGAGAGCCCGTTCCCGGTGGGCGTGCTTCCCGCCGGGGTGGTCGAGGCGAAGGCGGCGCCCCTGACCGCGCTCGAACGCTACGAGTCGGGGACGGCGGCGACGGACCTCGATTTCGGGGACGCCAACTTCCTGCCGGACGCGGTGGACCCGGACGGATTCCACCGGACCCGCGCGCTCGCGGTCCAGCTGGCGCTCTCCGGCGCGGCGGGAGCGTCCGGCGCCTGGACGCTTCGGGGGAACGCCCTCGCCACGTCGCGCGAGGCCGAAGACGGCCCGCTCGGACCCGGCGCCTTCGAGCCGCCCTCCCTCGAGAGCGCCGGCTACGACGGCGGCGTGCGCGGCGTCGTCGCCCGCCTTTCGACCCTCGCCGGCCCGCACCATCTGACGCTCGGCGGCGAAGGCGAATGGGAGCGGATGGAGATCCGGGATCCGCTTTCCAGCACGGCGGCGCGCCAGTCGGCGTTCGCGGCGTTTCTTCAGGACGAAGTGCGGTTCGCGGACGACCGCGGGCGGATCCGCGGCGCGGTTCGCTTGCAGCATTTCGCCACCGAGTCCCCCGAATTCCGCCCGGCGGAGGGAAGCCCGTTCGCGGACGCTCCCGATCCGGGGGGCGGCCTCGGCTGGAGCGGCGACCTCTCCGGCGGCCTGGCGATCACCGACGCGATGCGGCTGCGCGGCTCGTGGGCGCGGGGATTCCGGGCGCCTTCGCTCTACGAGCGGTTCGGGGTCGGATATTCCTCGCTCGGCTACTCGGTATATGGAGACCCGCGCCTCGAACCGGAGTTCACCCACGTCTGGGACGCCGGAATCACGATCGCCCCGGAAGACGGCCGCTGGGACGCCGAGGCCGCCTGGTTCCAGGCGGAGCGCCCGCAGATCATCGCCTTTGACAATGCGCTCGACGGCGCCGCCGACCCCTTCGGGCGCTTTTTCGGATACGCGAACACCAGCGCCGGCTCGGCGCGCGGCTTCGAGGCCGGCTTCCGGGTCGCGCTGCCCGGTTCGATGCGGGCGCGGGGCGCGTTCACCTGGACCGACGCCGACCCGCCCGAAAGCGCCCCGGACGAGCTTCCGGCGGCGTGGCTGATCCCGGAGACGGCGGGAAGCCTGTTGCTCTCCGGGCGGCGGGACCGCTTCTCCTGGTCCCTGGACCTGCACCTCGCGTCCTCCCTGTACGCGCCGATGTTCGATCCGGCTTCCTTCTCGAGCCGGGTCTTCCAGTTCCGGGGTTTGCGCCGGATCGACCTGGTCGCCGGCTGGGAAATCGCCGAAGGGCTTCGGTTGCGGTTGAAGGCGCGGGACGCGCTCGACGATCGCGCCTTCGAGAGCGGCGGCTTCCGGCCGCTGGGCCGGGTCCTCGAAGCCGGACTTCGCTATACATTCCGCTGAACCCCATGAGCATCTCCACCACCCTGGGCGACCGCGGGACGACCCAGGTCGGAAACCGCCGGGAGTCCAAGGCGTCGCTGGCGGTGGAGGCGCTGGGTGCCCTCGACGAGCTCGGTTCGGCGATCGCGCTGGCCCGCGCCCTCGGCGGGCCGGGGCCGATCGCGACGCGGGCGGAGGCGATCCAGCGCGACCTGTTCGCGGTCTCGGCGGGCATCGGCGGCCCGCCGGGATCCCCGCCGGGCATCACCCCCGAAAAGTTGGCCGCGGTCACCGCCGAGGTGCGGGAGCGGGAACAGGACGAGCGCATCCCCTCCGACTGGGCGCTGCCCGGCAGGCACGCCGGGGGCGCGGCGTTCGACCAGGCCCGCACCAGCTGCCGCCGGGCCGAGCGCGCGCTGGTCCGCTTCGCCGAAGCCGGCGGCGCGGTGGCCCCCGATGTGCTCGCCTGGATGAACCGGGTGTCCGATCTCCTCTGGCTCTACGGACGGCTGCTCGAAATCGAGGCGGGGACCGGGGAAACCCTGCGCCCGACCCCTCCCGCCGGGATACGATCCCCGATTCCCCCATGAAGCAGATCTCCTCCATCCTTTCCTTCGTTCTCGCGTTGGCGGCGGTTCCGGCCGCGGCGCAGATCCCCGACCCGGAGGAGTTCTTCGGGCACCGCATGGGCGCGGACCGCAAGCTGGCCCACTGGAACGAGCTCGTTGAGTACTACCGGCTCATCGACGAGCGGAGCGATCGGGTGCAGCTGGTGGACATGGGCCCCTCGACGCTCGGCCAGCCGTTCCTCTCGATCTTCATCTCCTCGCCGGCGAACCTGTCGCGGCTGGACGAGTACCAGCAGATGAACGCCGTCCTGCAGGATCCGCGCGGGCATTCGCAGGAGGAGGTGGACCGCGCCATCGACGAGGGGAAGGTGGTCTTCGTCCAGGCCTACGCGCTTCATTCGACCGAAGTCGCGGGCGCGCAGTCGGCGGCGGAGATCGTCTGGATGTTCGCCACCCGCGACGATCCGGGCATCCACGAAATCCTCGACAACACCATTTCCATCCTGATCCCCGCCTTCAACCCGGACGGCGTGGACCTGGTGAACGAGTGGTACGACCGCTGGGTGGGCACCGAATACGAGGGCGCGCGCCCGCCGAGCCTCTACCACCACTACATCGGCCACGACAACAACCGCGACGCCTTCATGCAGAACACGGTGGAGTCGCGCTACGGCGCCCGCATCCTGTTCCGCGAGTGGATTCCGCAGGCGTTCATCGACCACCATCAGATGGGCGCCTACACCGCGCGCATCTACCTGCCGCCCTACGCCGAGCCCATCCGCCCGGGCGGCGATCCCATCGTCTGGCGCGAGATGTCCTGGTACGGCGCCCACATGGCCTACCGGATGGAGGAGGAGGGCTTCCCGGGGACGGTGAACGCCGCCATCTACTCCGGCTGGGGGCACTTCGGCTTCCACTGGATCACCCCCTTCCACAACATCGCGGGGATGCTCACCGAGTCCGCCAGCGCCCGGTTGGCGACGCCGCTGTACGTGCATCCGGACCAGCTTCGCGGTTCCCGCCAGCTTCCCGAATACGAGGCGCAGACCACCTTCCCGAACCCGTGGCCGGGCGGCTGGTGGCGGGTGCGCGACATCGTGGATCGGCAGATCGTCGCCACCTTCTCGCCGCTGGAGATCGCCGCCCGGAACCGCCGGATCGTCCTCCGAAGCGCCTGGCTCAAGGCCAGCCGCCAGACCCGGCGCGGCGCCGAGGACGAGGTGAAGGCGTACATCGTGCCGGCCGAACAGCACGATCCGCTGACGATGGGCAAGATGGTGGACAAGCTGCTCCTCCAGGGGATCACGGTGGAGCGCTCCGCCGCCGGCTTCACCCACGAGGGCCGGGTGTACGGGCCGGGAAGCTGGGTGGTCTCGCTGGCGCAGCCGAAGCGCGGGGTCATCCGCTGGCTGCTGGGGCGGACCGTCTACCCGGACAACAGCTACACCCGGACCGCCGACGGGGACCCGATTCGCCCCTACGACATGTCGGCCGACGTGCTCGCCGAGTTCATGGGGGTGCGGGTGGACGAGGCGCGCGCGCCGGTCGCGGCGGCGGACCTCGAGGTCGTCTCCGAGCGGACGCCCGCCCCCGGCGCGGTCGCGGCCTCCGCCCCGCACGGCTACGCGATCGACGGCGCCCTGAACGATGCGTTCCGGGCGGCCAACATGCTTTTCGCCGCCGGAGTTTCGCTGCGCCGGGCCACCGGGTCCGCTGGCGGGGCGGAGCCGGGGGATTTCCTGGTGGCGTCGAACGCCGACGCCGCGGCGCTTTCCGAGGCGGCGACGGCGACCGGGGTCGACTTCACCGCCCTCACCGGCGACGCCGCCGGGGCCTCCCGGCCGCTTTCGCCGCAGCGCATCGGGATGTACCAGCGCCACTACGGCGGCAACATGGACGAGGGCTGGACCCGCTGGCTGCTCGAGGACTTCGGCTTCCCGTACCGGAGCCTCTTCGACGATGCGATCCTCGCCGGCGATCTCCACGAGCGCTGGGACGTGATCATCCTTCCCGCCGATTCGAAGCAGATGATGCTCGGTCCGACCGGCGAACCGGGCGGCGGCCCCGACCCGGAGGAGGTTCCGCCGGAGTACCGGAGCGGCTTCGGACAGGAGGGCGTGGAGGCGCTGGAGGCGTTCGTCCGGAACGGCGGCACGCTGGTCACCTTCGCCCAGGCCGGGCAGCTGGTGCTTGATGAGTTTGACGTCCCGGTGCGCGATGCGGTCGCCGGGAAGTGGGGGAACGAGTTCTGGGCGCCCGGCTCCACGCTCCGGGCGCGGGTGGACACCGGCAGCCGGTATGCGTGGGGGATGCCGGAGGAGGCGCTTGCGACGTATCTCGCCGGCGGGCAGGCGTACGAGACGATCCCCGGCGCGCGGAGCGCCGATGTGCGGCGGGTGCTGACCTACGCCGACCGGGACATCCTCGAAAGCGGCTGGCTGCTCGGCGAGGACGCGATCGCCGGCAAGGCCGCGATGGTTTCGGTGCGCCACGGCGACGGGACGATCGTGATGATCGGCTTCCGCGCCCAGCACCGGGCGCAGACCCACGGCACCTTCAAGCTGTTCTTCAACGCCCTGGTCGGCGGGGAGTAGGCCGGCGCCCGGCGGCGGTCAACCGTTCTCGGGCGTTCCGAACGCTTCGGCGCCGCGCTGCAGGTGCCGGGTCGCCGTCTCGTCAAAGCCCACTCCGGGCGCGGTGAGCATCCTCCGGTTCAGCCGTTCCGCCATCAGGCCGGTTTCGGTGTGGGGGCAGTCGGGGGCGATGGTGTGGGTGATTTCGTGGGCGAGGACCCGCCCGAGCGCGACGCCGAGCCGCCGCTTCGCATCGTCATCCCCGCCGTTCGCCGCCAGGCCGGCCAGCCCGATGGCCCGTTTCGCCGCTCCGAGCGACAGGAACACCGAGCGGCGTTCGCCGGGCGCGCCGATCGCGACGCCGATGGCGCGAGGCGGGACGCCCCATCGCTCCGGGATTTCCGGGTAGAGGGTCGCCGGCACCGCCGGCGCGCCGCCGCTCCCGGTGAAGCGGACGGTGACGCCGCTGCGCCGGAAGGCGAGCCGCACCTCCCGCTCGACCCAGCCCCGGGTCTGCCCGGCGAGCAGTCGGTACGGGTCGTAGAGCCGCACCCGGACGGAGGATTCGGAAGCGGCGACGCCGGCCAGGCGTTCCCGCCACCCGGACTCGTCATGGGAGAGGGCGGCGTCCGAAGTCGAAACCCCAAATCGGCGAGCTAATCTTTTTTCGGACTGAAAATCGTCTTTCGGGAGGGCGAGCCGGCCGTTTCCGGCCTCCGCGGGCGCCAAGAACCGCCTTTTGAGGCGGGTCGGGAGGCGGATCTGCCGCAATTGGGCGCTGGTTGGACGGGTTTTGTGACCTGCGGGCGCACCTTCCCCTCAAAAACCGGGGGAAACGTCCTGCCGAAGCCCCGGGTCAGCCGGGGACGGGCGTCGGGGGCGACGTGGCGCGTTTCAAGCGCTGGAACGCCGCCAACAGCCGCGCCCCGTCCGCGTCGAACACCAGCTTGAACCGGCGACCATGCCGCACCAAGCGAGCCGCCAGATGGAGCCACACCGCGCGCAACCGCTTCATTCGCGCCCAGAGCCATTCGGGGCCATAGGCTGTGCGGCACGCCAGCGCCATCACATTCATCGTCAACGCCGCCAGCCAAAGCCAGGCCGCATTCGCCCCGAACCGACCCGACGGCATCATCCCGCCCGCAAGGTCCGACTTGAGCGCCGAGTGAACCTGCTCCCCCCGACCACAGCGTTCATGCGCCGCCCGAACCACCTCACCGGCCTCCATGACCTCAAGCCCGTTCGCCCGCTCCAGCGGCAGCGCGTCCGGCGCCGGGAAGTTGGTCAGGTAGGCGCGGAAACGGTAAGACGGCTTGCCGTCCGCCGCCGGGCGTTCGCTTTCCCCAAAGCCCAGATTCCAGGGAATCGGGCGCCGAGTCGCCACATAACGGATCACGTCCTCCGGCCTCGAACGGGCGTCCATGTTCGAGACGAAGGGCAACTCGGCGCATTCCAGGTCGCCTGCTTCATCACCCGACGCCGGCTCGATTCCCGACGCTACCGGGCTCCAAGCATCCTCGGGAAGTCGCTTCACTTCCTCCAGAAGCGCCTTGGAAAGGGTGGCGCCGGCGATCAACCCCACGACCCTGAAACGCCGCGTCCTTTCGCTGCGCCGCGCCGGATTGTTGCACGCCCGGATCACAGCCTCCTGGTGGCCCGCCCCATCGGTTCGAAGCGTGACCCGCTCCACCACGGCGGGCAACTGCGCCAGCGTCTCGTCCAGGGCGCGCGCGTTGTCCAGCGAAGCCGGAACGTTCCCGTCGCGGAACTCCAGCCACGGCGTCATCCCGAGCTCGCGGCAGAACGCGATCAGCGGCTGGTAGCCCCGCTCTCCCGGAACCTCGCCCGTCGCCGCCCGGTAGGTGGGCCAGCACTCCCGCTTCCCCGAAGCGATGATCGTGGCGTCCAAGTCCAGCGTCAACGCCTTCGGGATCTTCTTCCAAGGTCCGAAGTTCATCAGACGCCGGTTCACCTTCCGGAACAGTTCGTGGCGCTCGGTGTGGGGCGCGAGATAGGCGGTTCCCCGCTCCCGCTCCCCATCGTGCGCCCCCTCCACATGGAAGCGATCCAGCCAGTCCCGGATCGAGCGCGCCGAAGGAAAGCAGCGATCCCGCCCGCCCCGGAAGCGGGCGCGGAGCACTCGCCGCGGCATCCCGAACAGCTGCGGCTCGAAACGCCGCACCAGCTGGCGCAGTCCCCGGTCGGCCTCCAGTTGGTTGATGTCGGCCGCCCGGTCGAGGCCGGCGACGTTCAAGGACATCACCGCCAGGATCATCTGTCCGTCGGTCCAACCTTGCGACGGGCCGCCTTTCGTGTGCCCGAGGCCGACGAGGATGCGCCCCCGCGCCAGCAGTTCGAGCAGCAACACGATGCCGCCGCGCGCGGTGAAGGCCGGACCGTCGGGCGCGACCTCGAGCTTGATCGGAGAGCGGAAACGTGGGAATATGACTTCACCCGGCTGGTGATGCCTCTTGGGGCGTTTTTTCTGCATAACCCATTGTACGTCAATGGTCCAGCCGGGTACAACCCCTTTTTGCTCGCCGATCTAGGGAAACCACGGACAGCGACCCGGCCAGCAGGAGCGTTCGGGCAGCGGTGCGCATGCCCTCCTTGAACGCCGGCCCCCCGCCAGCGGTTCCGCGGGGGATCGGTCAGGGCGTGATCGTCTTCAGGATGAAGGCCGCCATCGTCCGCCGCAGGTGGAGCGTCAAATCCTCGTCGCGGACGCCGTGGCGCGACCGGGGGTAGAGCATCATCTCGAACGGCTTGCCCGCCTTCTGGAGGTCGTGGGCGAACTGGAGGGTGTTCTGCATGTGGACGTTGTCGTCCATCGTGCCGTGGATCAGCAGCAGGTCGCCGTTGAGGCTCCCGGCGGACTCCCGCACCGAGGACTTGCGGTAGCCGGCCGGATTCTCGTCGGGAGCGCTCATGTAGCGCTCGGTGTAGATCGAGTCGTAGTCGCGCCAGTCCACCACGCTGCCCCCGGCGATTCCGGCGCGGAAGCGGTCCGACCTGGTGAGCGCGACCAGCGTCATGTACCCGCCGAAGCTCCAGCCGTCGATGCCGATCCGCTCCGCGTCCACGAAGTCCCGGGCTCCCAGCCAGTCCACCGCGTCCACCAGGTCGGCGAGCTCCTGCTCGCCGAAGTTCCCGTGCACCGGCCAGGTGGACGCGACCCCCTTCCCGGAGGCGATCCGGTTGTCCACCACGAAGACCACGATCCCCTTGCTGGCGAGGTGCTGGTACCACATCCCGCGCGCGCCGAGCCACCCGTTCCGGACCATGGGGGCGTGCGGGCCGCCGTAGACGTGAACCCAGGCGGGGTATGTCGCCTCCGGGTCGAACCGGTGCGGGCGGATCCTCATCGCCTCCAGCTCGACTCCGTCCCGGGCGGGGACCCGCAGCAGCTCCGGCGGGGAGATTGGGAAGCGGGCGAGCGCCGGGACTTCGCCGCCGCCGAGCTCCCGGACCAGCGCCCCGTCGGCGCGGCGAAGGCTCATGCGCGGCGGGGTCTCCAGGTCGTGGAACACCGAGACGTAGTGGGCGACCGGCCCCGTCTCCGGGAAATTCCCCTGGTGGGTTCCGGGTTCGGCGCTCAACCGGGCGACCCCGCCGCCGTCGAGGGCGATCCGGAGGATGTCGGACTCCAGCGAGGAGCGGTGGGTTCCGGAGGCGTAGGCGAAGCCCGCCTCCTCGTCCACCGCGTGGAGCCGGCGCACTTCCCAGGGGCCCTCGGTGAGCGCGCCGACGAGCGTCCCCCGGGCGTCGTAGCGGTACAGGTGCTTGAAGCCGGTGCGCTCGCTGAACCAGAGGAACCCGCCGTCCTCGAGGAAGCGGGGCGGCCCGTGGACGTTGACCCAGCGTCCGGCGTCCTCGCGCAGCACCCGCTCCGACTCCCCGGTGCGCGGGTCGCCCCGGTGGAGATCCAGGAGGGTCTGGGTGCGGTCCTGCACCTGGTACCAGAGAGCGCCGTCCGGCGAAAAGCTCACGTTCACGATCAGGGTTTCGGCGTTGCCGTATCCGAGCGGCCGCATCCAGACGGTCTCCCCGCCGGAAGCCGGGACCACGCCCACCCGCACCTTCGGGTTCGGGTCGCCGGCCTTGGGGTACGGATACGTCTCCAGATCCAGGTGGACCGGCATGTGGTCCACCACCGTGAACCGGGGGACGTCGCTCTCGTCGCTCTGGAGGAAGGCGATCCGGCTGCCGTCGGGACTCCACCAGTGCGCGTGGAAGGCGCCGCGCCCGTAAATCTCCTCCTGGTAGACCCAGTCCAGCTTGCCGTGCAGCAGGTCCGGGCCGCCACCGGTGGTGAGCCGGAGCTCGGCGCCTTCCCGGTCCACCACGTGGAGGTCGCCCTCCCGGACGAAGGCGATCCGGTCGCCGTCGGGCGAAAAGCGCGGAAGCTCCTCCGGTTCGGGACTGCGGGTGAGGCGCGTGAGTTCGTTCGCCCCGGTGTCCCAGGTGAAGAAATCGGAGGCTAGGTTCAGCAACAGCAGATCGCCGCCGGGAGAGAGGGTGAGGGTTTCGGGGCGGGCTTCCCGGGCGGCCTCCTCCTCCGAAAGCGAAAGGGCGGCGATGAGCGCGGCGGCCAGCGCGTCCGGGTCGTGAAGCGGACGCGACGTCCCGGCGGCGGCCTCCACCACCGACCAGGTTCGCATCTCGTCGCCGGACCCTTCCAGGTAGTGGGTTCCGCCGGGAAGCCAGCGGACGACCGGGAGGTCGGGCGCGAATTCGAGGGCGTCCGGGCCGTAGATGTGATGCAGCTTGAGCGGTTCGGTCGGCTGCGCGCCGGCCGAAACGGCGGCGAACAAGAGAACGAGGAGGGGAGCGGAGCGTCGCACGTCGGCGTTCCTCTCAGGCGGCGATCCTGCGGATCAGGTCCACTACCCGGCAGGAGAACCCCCACTCGTTGTCGTACCAGGCGAGCACCTTGATCGCGTCGCCGTCCACCACCTTGGTGAACGGGGCGTCCACGATGGAGGAATGGGGGTTTCCGAGAAAGTCCACCGAGACCAGCGGTTCGTGGGAGACCTGGAGGATGCCGCCGAGCTCCTCGTCAGCGGCCTTTTCGAGCGCCTGATTCACCTCCTGGGCGGTCGCCGAACGAACCAGCACCGCGGTCAGGTCGGTGAGCGAGACGTTCGGAGTGGGAACCCGAACCGCGATCCCGTCGAGCCGCCCCTCCATATCGGGCAACACCCTGGCGACCGCCTTCGCCGCTCCGGTGGAGGTGGGGATCATGTTCAACCCGGCGGCGCGGGCGCGGCGCAGGTCGGAGTGCGGCAGGTCCAGCAGCCGCTGGTCGTTGGTGTAGGAGTGGACGGTGGTCATCAAGCCCTGCTTCAGGCCGAACGCCTCGTTGAGCACCTTGACCACCGGGGCCAGGCAGTTGGTGGTGCACGATGCGTTCGAGATCACGTGGTGGATGTCGGGGTCGTAGTAGCCGTCGTTCACTCCGATCACGATCGTCAAATCCGCGTCCTCCGAGGGCGCCGAGACGATGACCTTCCAGGCGCCGGCCTCCAGGTGCTTCGCGGCGTCCTCGCGCTTCGTGAAGATGCCGGTGGACTCGACCACAATTTCCACTCCGAGCTCCTTCCAGGGAAGGCGGGCCGGGTCGCGCTCGCTCAGCACCTGGAGCCGGATCTCGCGGTCGTCGCGCCGGACCACCAATTCGTCGCCCTCGGCGCGAACCGCGCCCCGGAAGGGGCCGACGACCGAATCGTGCTGCAGCAGATGGGCGAGCGTCGCCGGGCTGGTCAAGTCGTTGACGGCGACCGTCCAGATGTCCGGGTCCTCGAGGGCGACGCGGAAGATGTTGCGTCCGATCCGTCCGAATCCGTTGATGCCGATGCGCACTTTTGGGAAGCCTCCTGGCGACCGGGAAGTCTACCGAAAGAGCGGACATATTCGATATGATGGAATACACATCAGATAATCTGATGAATAACACTTGACAAAATATCAGAGTGCGTCTAGTATCCCGGTGTCGGCGATTCTGCCGACCAAAAACCCTCCCAGGAGATCCACCCATGAACGATCTGACCCTCTTCAACCACCCGATGCGTCGGCTCTTCGCCGATCCGGTGTTCGGCTGGCCGCTCTTCCCGGGCGAGTCCACCGGCGCCGATTCCGGTGAGTCCACCGAGTTCACCTACCGGCCGGCGGTCGACATCCGCGACGCCGGCGCCGAGTTCGTGATCGAAATCGACCTGCCGGGCGTGCCCAAGGAGGCCGCCAGGGTGCAGTTCCACGACGGCTGCCTGACCGTCGAGGCGCAGCGGAGCGGCGGCGCCGAAGTCCTGAACGGGAAGGAGGGCGACGCCCGCTGGTCCCGCCGGGAGCGGGTCGCCGGGCCGTACCGCCGGTCCTTCCGGATCCCGGAGGTGGTGGATGTGTCCAGCATCCGCGCCGAGTCCCAGGACGGAGTGCTGACCCTCGTGCTCCCCAAGCTGGAGAAGGCGCAGCCGCGCCAGATCGAGGTCAGCGTCCACTGACGCCGCGCGGGGGGCGCCGGCCTTCGGGTCGGCGTCCCCTACTTACTCTTCGCGCTCCTCGCCGGGGACGAGCCGCCGCCGCTTCACCATTTCCTCGTCGTAGTAGCGGCGGTAGAGGATTTCCCAGTTCTCGGTGCCCTGCTGGACGGTTCGGCCGTGGCTGTCGATCTTGCGCCGGACGATCTGGTCGATCCGTTCGTCGTCCTCGAGTTCGGAGTTGATCACCCGGGTGATCATCTGTCGGATTTCCCGGTCCTCGGCGTAGAACTCGACGGAGTCGTCGGCGCGGAGCAAGTCCAGCACCTGGTTGGCGAGGTGGTTGATCTTGCCGTTGGTGAGCCGCATCCGGAAATCAGAGGATGATCCCCTGCTCCCGCGCCATGCGCTTCTTGACCAGCTTGAACATCTCCCGGTACTCGGCGCCGGTGGTGCGGATCTGCTCGCCGTGCTTGTCGAGGACCTTCCGCACCTCCTCGTTCAGCTCGTCCTCCTGGCGCAGGTTTTCGGTGATGAGCTCCACGATGGAGTCCATGAGCGCGTTCGGGTCCTCCGGATCGATCATCCCCGCGACCTGCAGGTCGTCGGTGATGCGGTATCCGAGGAATTGGATTTGGCTCCGGGTGAGGCGCATGGCAGGACCGGACAGGATACCACGATCCGGCGCCCGCGCGCAGGGTGCTACAATCCCGGCTCGCTCCGCGTCGGAAATTTCGGGGTCGTAGCTCAGTTTGGTCCAGAGCGCCGGCCTGTCACGCCGGAGGTCGCGGGTTCGAGCCCCGTCGGCCCCGCCATCCCCCCGGAGGAGAGGTCGCGGAGCGGGCAAACCAACCCCCACACCCACCCAGGAGGGCATCGTGCAGGTTTCCATCACCTACTGCGTCGTTTGAAACTACCTTCCGAAGGCCGCCGGTCTGGCGGCCGCCATCAAGGAAGTCCGCGGCATCGAGGCGGAGCTGATCGAGGGCGGCAAGGGCATCTTCGACGTCCGGCTCGACGGGGAGCTCATCTACTCCAAGTACGAGACCGGCCGCTTCCCGGAACCCGCCGAAGTCCTCGACCAGATCCCGGCGACCGGCTGACCGCCGCCCGGGTCCGGTCTGCCGAGGAGGCAGCGCGTATCCTCTGCGCGGGGTCCCCATGAGTCCGGTTCCGACGCTCTCCAACCACATCTCCGGGGAGTGGACCCCTTCCCGGGCGACGGCGTGGCTGGACATCCCGAACCCCGCATCCGGCGAGATCCTGGCCCGCGCGCCGCTCTCCGGCCCGGAGGACGTGGGACTCGCGGTCGAGGGGGCGGCGAAGGCGCTGGCGGAGTGGAGGGAGACGCCGCCGACCGACCGGACGCAGCCGCTCTTCCGGCTGAAGACGCTGCTGGAGCGGGACTTCGAGGACCTGGCGCGCACCGTGACCCGGGAGTGCGGCAAGACGCTCGCCGAATCGAGGGGCGAAGTCCGGCGCGCCATCGAGAACGTCGAGGTCGCCTGCGGCATCCCCTCCCTCATGCAGGGGCGGATGCTCGAGGACATCGCCCGCGGGATCGACGAGTTCATGGTGCGCCAGCCGGTGGGCGTGGTCGCGGTGATCGCCCCCTTCAACTTCCCGGCGATGATCCCCTTCTGGTTCCTGCCCTACGCGCTCGCCTGCGGAAACACCGTGGTTCTCAAGCCGTCGGAGAAGACGCCGCTCACCATGGAGCGGGCGGCGCGGCTGCTGGAGGAGGCGGAATTCCCGACGGGGGTGGTCCAGCTGGTCCACGGGGGGCGGGAGGCGGTGGAGGCGCTGCTGGATCATCCGGGGGTCTCGGCGGTGAGCTTCGTGGGCTCCTCGCCGGTGGCGCGGACGGTATACGCCCGGGCGGCGGCCAGCGGCAAGCGGGTCCAGTGCCAGGGCGGCGCCAAGAACCCGGTGGTGGTGCTCCCCGACGCCGAAGTCGGGGCGGTGGCGGATGCGGTCGCCGAAAGCGCGTTCGGGTGCGCCGGGCAGCGCTGCCTCGCGGCTTCGCTCGCGGTGACGGTGGGGGACGCCCACGCCCCGTTCCGCGACCGGATCGCGGAGCGGGCGCGCGCCCGGGTGGTGGGTTCCGGCCTCGACGAGACGGTGGAGATGGGGCCGGTGATCCGCCGCGAAAGCCGCGACCGGATCGAGTCGCTCGTCGGGGCGGCGGTGGATCGGGAAGGCGCCCGGGCGGTGGTGGACGGGCGCGGCTTCCGGGTCGCCGGACTCGAGGGCGGAACCTTCGTCGGCCCCACCGTGCTGGACGATCTGCCGCCGGAAGGCGGGACGGCGTCCACCGAGATCTTCGGCCCGGTGCTCGGAATCATCCGGGTCCGCGATGTGGACGAGGCCCTCGCCTTCGTGAACGGCGGCGCCTACGGGAACATGGCCTCGGTGTTCACCGGCGACGGGCGGGTCGCCCGGCGGTTCCGGCGGGAGGCGCGCACCGGGAACGTCGGCGTCAACGTTGGGGTGGCGGCGCCGATGGCGTTCTTCCCGTTCAGCGGCTGGCGCGGCAGCTTCTTCGGCGACCTGCACGCCCAGGGGGCGCACGCGGTGGAGTTCTACACGCAGACCAAGGTCGTGGTGGAGCGCTGGCCCCGCGATGCCTCCCGGCGCTTCTGAACCGGCGGGCGCCGCCGGCCGCTTCCGCCGCTGGCGCCTCTGGCTGCTGGCGCTCTTCTGCCTGAACGCGGTCGCCCTCCCGGTCCTGCTCCGTGGGAACGGAGACGGCTCGGTGCTGGAGTGGGTTCCCCAGGATGTGCCCACCTTCGCCCTCGTGATGGCGCTCGCGGTAGGGATCGCGCTTCCCAGCTCCCCGTTCTGCGTGGCGGCGGGCTACCTGTTCGGCTTTCCGCTGGGCCTCGCCGCGGCCTGGATCGGCAACGGGATCGGGGCGCTGATCGCCTTCGCGGTCGGGCGGTTCCTGCTGGGCCGGGTGCGCCGCTGGCTGCTGCTTCGGTTTCCGCGTTTCGGGGCGCTTTCGGCGGCGTTCGGGACGGCGGGCGTCGGGACGGTGTTCCTGGCCAGGCTCTCGCCCATCTTCCCCTTCGCGGTCCAGAACTTCGGCTGGGCCTTCACCGGGGTGCGCGTCCGGGACTATGTGCTTGGAACCGCGCTCGGCGTGGGTCCGGGGGCGCTCCTCTTCGCCCATCTCGGCGCCGCCGGGCGGGCGGGCGTGGACATGGCCCGGGGGGACGCCACCCTCTCCGGCATGATCACCATCGCCGGGATCGCCGCGACCATCCCGCTGGTGCGCTGGCTGGGGCGGGTCGGGGAGCGGGCGCTCGACGAACGAACCGGTCCGTAGTTTCAGGAATCCAGCAGCTTACGCGCCGCGAGCAGCAGCGCGTTCGCGCCCAAGATCACGTGCTCGTCGGTGGTGCGCTCCCGGGGGCTGTGGCTCACGCCGTCCACCGAGGGGACGAAGATCATCCCGGTGGGGCAGACCCGGGAGAGCATCTGGGCGTCGTGC
The DNA here is from genome assembly GCA_965202845.1 of Candidatus Marinacidobacterium sp. Classification (GTDB taxonomy): domain Bacteria; phylum Acidobacteriota; class Vicinamibacteria; order Marinacidobacterales; family Marinacidobacteraceae; genus CBDATA01. The sequence goes on along the minus strand of OZ241856.1, from coordinate 2,251,129 downwards.
CCGGCGCCCGAGGGCATCCTCCGGCAGGTTGCGCCGAGGGTCCGGGCGGTCTCCTCCACCAGCGCGATCATCCGCTCGTCGAAGACCGCCGGCCCGAAGCGGGCCAGCTCCCGGCGCTCGATCCGCGCTCCCTCCCGGCCCGCCGCCTCGTCGAGGCCGGCGAAGAATCGCGCTTCGGCCTCGGCCAGCCGGTCGGCGTTCGGGTTGCGGATGTCCAAGGTGAGGACCGCCCGCCCGGGCACCACGTTGGTGAGGCCGGGAGCGAAGGTCATGCGCCCGACGGTCGCCACCTGTCCGGGGATGTCCCGGGCGAGGCGGCGGGCGAGCAGCGTCGCTTCGGCGGCGACCACTCCGGCGTCGTGGCGGAAGCGCATCGGCGTCGTGCCGGCGTGGTTGGAGGCGCCGGTGAGCGTGATTTCCTCCCAGAGGATGCCCTGCACGCCGGTGACCGCGCCGAACGCGACGCCCTCGGCTTCCAACACCGGGCCCTGTTCGATGTGAAGCTCCAGATACGCCGCCGGGACCGGCCCGGGCAACGGCGCGTCGCCGAGATACCCAATCGCCTCGAGCTCGTCGCGCAGCGTGGCGTCGCCCTCCGGGTTGCGGAGTTCCCATGCGGTTTCCAGGTCGAGCCCGCCCACGTAGGCGAGGCTGCCCATCATGTCCGGGTGATACCGGGAGCCCTCCTCGTTCGAGAAGACGGCGACCTCCAGCGCCCGCCGGGTGGCGATTCCGGCGTCGTTCAGGGCGCGCGCCGCCTCAAGCGCCGCCAGTGCCCCCAGGTTGCCGTCGTAGCGTCCGCCGTTCCCCACGGTGTCGATGTGGGAGCCGAGCATCACCGCCGCCGCATCCGGATCCGTCCCCGGGCGCCGGCCGATGAGGTTTCCGATGCCGTCCACCCGGACGGCGAGTCCGGCGTCCTCCATCCAGGAGCGCACCAGGTCCCGCCCCCTGCCGTCCTCCGGCGTGAAGGCGAGCCGTTCGGCGCCTCCCTCCGGCGTCGCCCCGATCTCGGCCAGCTCGGCGAGGGAGGCGAGGAGCCGGGCGCCGCGGACCCGGAGCGCCTTCAACTCTTCGCGAGCCGGCTGGTCAGCCAGGTGAGGAGTCCGCCGCCCAGCGCGGTGACCAGGAGGATCCAGAAGAACACCTGGGCCATCACTCCGCCGAGGAGCCACTGCATCATGGGCGCCATGTGGTCCATGTCCGGGTAGGCGTCGTAGTGGGTGCCCCAGTCGCCCAGGGTGGCGAACAGCATGACCACGATCACCGGAACCCGCGCCCCCACCGCGTAGGAGAAGTTGGCGCGGAGCGCGCCCCCGAAGCCGGTCTCGCCTGCTCGCGCCCGGAGGACGCCGAACCAGATGGCGAAGACCGGGATCAGCCAGACGATGCCGATGAGCGCTCCCGCGCCTCCGGCGTCCCGGTTGACGAGCCAGTCGGGCAGGCCGCCGAGCGCTCCCGCCAGGCGGAACAGGGTCACCGCGAGGGAGACCACAATGGCGATGCGGACCGCGTTGCCGAGTCCTTCCCGGTCGATCTGTCGCCGGAAGGGAATCCAGTAGCTCAAGAGGCGCCTCCCTTTCTCCGATGCGGGAATCCGATAGTCTGCCACAACATCCCCCCGGGAGGCATCGCATGAACAGGTTCGCACTCTGGTGCTTGCTCGCGGTCGGCTGCGTCTCGACCCCGCCGCCGTTCGACGAGGCGCGCCTGCTGGACCGGATCGCGGCTTTCTCCTCGGACGCCTTCGGCGGCCGGGCGCCCGGTTCGCCCGCCGAGGAGATGGTCGTGGAGTACCTGACGCGCGGCTTCCGGGAAGCGGGGCTGGAGCCGGGGAACCCGGACGGAACCTTCGTCCAGGACGTGCCGCTGGTCGGCTACACGGTGACGGAGATGGCGGGGTCTTCGGACCCCGGCGGCGCATGGGCGCCGGAAACCGACTTCGTCGCCTGGACCCGTCGCCCGACCGAGGCCGCTGCGCCCGCCGGGGATTTGCTCTTCGTGGGGTACGGCGTCGAGGCGCCCGAATACGACTGGGACGATTTCGGGGACGCCGATCTCGCCGGGAAGATCCTGGTGGTTCTGGTGGGGGATCCGCCGGGCGAACACCACTTCGACGGGGTGGCGATGACCTACTACGGGCGCTGGACCTACAAGTTCGAGAAGGCGGCGCAGATGGGGGCGCTCGGCGCGTTGATCGTCCACGAGACCGGCCCCGCCGGGTATCCGTGGGAGGTGGTCAGCGGCTCCTGGACCGGCGAGATGTTCGATCTGGACGTCCCGGAGGGCGGCGACCTGCTGGAGTTGGAAGGCTGGATATCCCGGGAGCAGGCGGTTCGGCTGTTCGGGATGGCGGGGCAGGACTTCGAAGCGGCGCGCGCCGCCGCCCTCGAGCCGGACTTCGCCCCGATCGACTTGGGAATCCGGGCCTCCTTCGATCTGGCGCTCACGCGCCGCACGCTCTCCTCCCGGAACGTGCTGGCGCGCCTGCCGGGCGCCGACGCCCCCGGCGAGACGCTGATCTACACCGCCCACTGGGACCACCTGGGGACCGCTCCCGAAGGGGAGGGCGACCGCATCTACAACGGGGCGCTCGACAACGCCACCGGGACGATGGGGCTGCTCGCGCTCGCCGAGGCCTTCGCCGCCGGGCCGGCCCCGCGCCGCAGCGTTCTCTTCCTCGCGGTGACCGCCGAGGAACAGGGACTTCTGGGGTCGCGCTTCTACGCTTCGCACCCGCTGTTCCCGGTTGCGGAGACGGTGGCGGCGATCAACCTGGACGGGATGAACGTTTGGGGACGCACCCGGGACATCACCGTCGTCGGCCTGGGGCAGTCCGAACTGGACGGGATCGCCGAGGAAGTGGCTTCCAGCCAGGGGCGCGTGCTCCGCCCCGATCCCGAACCGCAGAACGGCTACTACTACCGCTCCGACCACTTCGAGTTCGCCAAGGTGGGCGTCCCGGCGTTCTACCTGGACGGCGGGGTGGATTTCATCGGGAAGCCCGACGGCTACGGCATGGAAGTCCGCGAGCGGTACGTCGCCGAGGCGTACCACAAGCCGTCCGACGAGGTGGAGGACTGGTACGACCTGTCGGGGATGGCGGAGGACCTGGAGTTTCTCTACCGGATGGGGCGTCGGCTCGCCGATTCGGAGGACTGGCCGGAATGGAGCGCGACCAGCGAGTTCCGCGCGCGCCGGGAGGCCGACCGCCGATAGTCGCCATGATTCTCACTGAACTGAAGCTCCGCCGCTTTCGCAGCTTCCGGGAGCAGTCCGTCCCGCTGCAGCGACTCAACCTGTTCATCGGCGCGAACGCTTCGGGAAAGAGCGCCCTGCTGGACGCCCTGCGGTTTCTGGGCGAGGCGGTGCGTTCGCACTCGTTCCACGATGCGGTCGCGACGCGCGGGGGCATCCTGCACCTGGCGTGGAAGGGGGAGTCCGCCCATGCGGTCGAAACTTCGGTGACGGTTCGGGGCGAGGCGACCTGGGAGTGGCGGGTTCGCCTGCTCCGCAAGGAGTACGACTTCGTCGTGGAAGAGAATGTGCAGGAGATTCGGGAAAGCGCGGCGCCCGTCCAGCTTCTCGCTGCGAACGCGGGTTCGGGCTGGTGGTGGTCGGGCGAGCGGAGGGAGCGGGTGTCGCTTCGCCAGTCCCCGAAGGGATGCGCGCTGGCGGCGGCGGCAGCCGATGCGTCGTTCCCGGCGCGGGGGCTCGCCGAGTTCGCGCGGCGGTGGGGGTTCTTCGATCCCAATCCCTTTCTGCTGCGCCGGGACTGGGCGGGGATGAACGGCGGCGGACTGGATCCGTACGGGCGCAACCTCGCGGAGACGCTCCATGCGATGCATCAGGATGCGCCGGAAACGCTGAACCGGATCGTGGACGCGACCCGGGCGATCGTGGGCGCGCCCTTGAGGATCGAGCCGCGGGAATCCGAGGGGCGCTTCTACTTCGTTCAGCACGAGGAGGGACTTCGGTTTCCGGTGCACCAGATTGGCGCGTCGAGCGGGACCCTGCGGATGCTCGCGCTGATGACCGCGCTTCTGGGCGATGCGGAAGCCAAACTTGTGGGGATGGAGGAGCCGGAAAACTACCTGCATCCGGCGGCGCTGGAAGCGCTGATGGAACACGTGGCGTGGACGAGCGACCGGGTGCAGTTCGTGGTGACCACCCATGCGCCGTTCGTGCTCGATGTCGTCGGCGATCCGTCGGCGGTGCGCGTAGTCCGGCGGGATGCGGACAACGGAACCACTGTGGGGCATGTCGCCGACCCGGAGGGCCTTGAAGGAATTGAGCTTCTGCGTCAGGGAGGGGTGAAGCGGCCGTCGTGGGCGGTCCAGCCGCCGTCGACGAAGAGCATCGAGCCGGTGATGTAGCGCGCCGCTTCGGAAAGCAGAAACACCGCCGGGGCGGCGATCTCGTCGGCGGTCGCCCAGCGGCCGAGCATCGTCTTGTCCGCATACGCCCGCTTCCAGTCGGGCCGGGCGTCGATGGGGGCGGTCAGCGGCGTCTCGACCACCCCCGGCGCAAGGGCGTTCACCCGGACCGACGGCGCGAATTCGGCTGCCGCCGTCCGCGCCAGCTGGACGATCCCCGCCTTGGTCGCCGCGTAGACCCCCTGGCCGGGCTCCACCACCTGCGAGCGGATCGAGGAGAGCAGCACCATGCTTCCGCCCCCGGCGGCGGCGAGCGCCGGCGCTCCGTGGCGGATGGCGAGGAAGGCGCCCCGGAGGTTCAGCGCGACCACCCGCTCGAACTCCCCGGTGGAGGTTTCGGCGAGGCGCTTGCGCACGTTGATTCCCGGAGTCGCCACCAGCCCCCGGGGCCGGAGGCCGCGGAACAGCCGCTCCACCGAGTCCTCGTCGCGGATGTCCACCGGGCGGGAGTCGGCGACGCCGCCCCGATCCCGGATTCCCTCCGCCACCGCCCCGGCGCCTTCCTCGTCGCGGTCGGCGACGAACACCCGGGCGCCCATCCGCGCGGCGAGCGCGGCGGTGGCCGCGCCGATGCCGGAGGCGCCGCCGAGAATCACGACATCGCGCCCGTCGAGGGCGAAGGGAGAACCATGCATCGCGCCCGCGATTATCCTCCGTGCGGATGCAGCTGGTTCCGGTCGCGCCGAAAGTCGAGGCGCGGATCCTCCGGGAAGTGGAGCGGGCGCGCGACGAGATCGCGGCGTGGACCGGCGAGCTGATCCGGATTCCGACGGTGAGTCCGCCGGGCGAGCGCTACCCGGAGTGCGCGCACGCGATCGGGGAGCGGCTCGCGGCTTCCGGCTTCCAGGTCGAGTACGACGACCCGCCGGCCGCCGTGTGTCCGCCCGGTTCGTCGCGGTTCCCCCGCCGAAACGTCATCGGCCGCTTGGGCGACGGGGCGCGGCGGGTTCACCTGAACGGGCACTTCGATGTGGTTCCGGCGGGCGCCGGCTGGACCGGCGATCCGTTCTCCGGCGAGGTGCGCGCCGGTTCCGTCCACGGTCGCGGCGCGAGCGACATGAAGGGAGGCATCGCCGCCGCCGTCTTCGCCGCCGAAGCCATCCGGCGCGCCGAAGTCCGGCTCGACGGCGCGCTCGAAATTTCCGGCACGGTGGACGAGGAGGTCGGCGGACACGCCGGGGTCGGCTGGCTGGCGCAGTCCGGCAGGCTCCTCCCCGGAACGGTGGTCATCATCCCCGAACCCTTCGGTTCGCGGCGGGTTTCGGTCGGGCACCGGGGGGTGTACTGGTTCCGGGTCACCGCGCAGGGCGCGACCGCCCACGGGAGCATGCCGTTCCTCGGCAACAACGCGATCGCCCAGCTGGGGGCGCTGCTGGAGGACATCCGCACCGTCTGGAAGCCCCGCCTCGCCGCGCGTCGCACCGCGCTCCCGGTCGTGCCCGAGGGGGCGCGCTTCGCCACCGTGAACGTGAACAGCATCGGCGGCGGGCAGGCGGGGCACGGAGCGGAGAGCCCCCAGGTGCCCGACCGGGCGGAGCTGGTCGTGGACCGGCGCTTTCTGGCCGAGGAGACGCTCGAGGGCGTCCGCGAGGAAGTCGCGCGCTGGGTCGAGGAGTGCGCCGCCCGCGACCCGGGCCGGAGCTACCGGATCGAGGACCTCCTCACGGTGGCGCCGGTGCGCACGCCGCCCGGTTCGCCGGCGATCCAGGCGGTGCGCTACGGCGTGGAGCGGGCGCTCGGCGTTCCGGTGGAAGAGGTCGCGAGTCCCGGAACCTACGACCACAAGCACGTGACCGGGATCGCCGGCATCTCGGACTGCGTGGCGTACGGCCCCGGCATCCTGGAGCTGGCCCACTGCCCCGACGAACACTGCCCGGTGGAGGAGTTGGTCCGCGCCACCGGGGTCCTCGCGCTGGCGGCGGCGTCCCTGCTGGGCGTCGCCGCCGCCGGTGGTACGGTGCGGACCTGATATTTCCATGCGGCGACGGACCTTTCTCGGGACCACCGGAGGGACGCTGGTCGCCGCCGGGGCGGGTTCGGCTTCCGCCCTCGAACGGGCGGTGGCGGCGCTCGGAGGGCAGGGTCCGCAGGAAGCGGCGCGGAACGAGGACTTCTGGTTTCGGGTGCGCGAGTCGTTCACCATCGACCGCAACCACATCAACCTGAACAGCGGCAGCGTCAGCCCGGCGCCGCTCCCGGTGCAGCGGGCGATGCGCCAGTACTGGGACATCACCAACATGGGGCCGTCCCTGTACGTCGACGAACTGCTGGGGCCGCGGCTGGACGTGGCGCGACGTCGGCTGGCCGAAACATTCGGATGCAGTCCGGAGGAGCTGGCCTTCACCCGCAACGCCAGCGAGGCGATGGAGATCGTGCAGTTCGGCCTCCGTCTGCAGCCGGGGGACGAAGTGCTGACCACCACCCAGGACTATCCCCGGATGCTGACGACCTGGCGCCAGCGGGAGCGTCGGGACGGGATCGTGCTGCGCGCCGTGTCCTACCCCACGCCGCCCGAGGACCTCGCGCAGCTGACGGAGATTCTGGAGAACGCGATCACGCCGCGCACCCGCGCCCTGCTGATTTGCCACACCACCTTCACCACCGGCCAGATCTTCCCGGTGGGGGAGATTTGCCGGATGGCGCGCCGACACGGCGTGGAGACCATCGTGGATGGGGCGCACGGATTCGCCCACTTTCCGTTCACACGCGAGGAGCTGGATTGCGACTACTACGGAACCAGCCTCCACAAGTGGCTGTTCGCGCCGGTGGGCGTCGGCTTCCTGTATGTCCGGCGGGAAAAGATCCGCGATCTCTGGCCGCTGATGAGCGCTCCCCAGTCCCTGGATGACGACATTCGCAAGTTCGAGCAGATCGGGACGAATCCGGTGGCGCTGCGGGGGCCGATCACCGAGGCGGTGACCTTCCACGAGGGGCTGGGGCCGGAGCGGAAGGCGGCGCGGCTGACGTTCTTGCGGAACCGCTGGGCGGAGCGGGCGCGGGAGCTTCCCGGAGTCAGGGTGCTGAATCCGCCGGACCCGCGTCAGGCCTGCGGGATCGGCGCGCTCCGCATCGACGGGGTGGACTCTGGCGCCCTCACCGATTTCCTCGAACGGAAGTACCGCATCCATGTGCGTCCGCGGTTCGTTCGGGGCGAGTTCGACTGCATCCGGGTTTCGCCAAACGTGTTTTCGACGATCCAGGAGGTCGATCTCTTCGCGTCCGCCATCGAGGACGCGGTGCGGAACGGAATCACCGGATGAATCCGCGGCTCGGGGCCGTGCTCCGGGTTGGGGTCGCCGGGTTTCCGGCGTGGGTCCTGGCCTGCAGCGTGGCGGCCCTGGTCCGCCCGGAAGCGTTCACGTGGTTCTCCGGCGGGCTGATCACCGCCGGTCTCGGAATCATCATGCTGGGGATGGGGCTGACGCTCGAAGTCGAGGACTTCCGCCGGGTGCTGGCGCGGCCGCTTCCCATCGGGCTGGGCGTGCTGTTCCAGTTTCTGGTGATGCCGCTGCTCGGCGTTTCGCTGGCGGCGGTCTTCGGGTTGCCGACCGGATTCGCGGTGGGGCTGATCCTGGTGTCCTGCTGTCCCGGCGGCGTCGCATCCAATGTGATCTCGTATCTGGCGCTCGCCAGCGTCCCGCTTTCGGTCTCGATGACTGCGGTCTCGACCGTGGTTTCGGTGCTGATGACTCCGATCCTGACCGCGCTGCTCGCCAGCAGCCGGATCGACGTGCCCGCCGCCGGACTTCTGCTCTCGACGGTGCAGGTGGTGATCCTTCCGGTGGCGGCCGGCCTTGCGCTGCGCCGCTACGCCCCCCGGCTGGGCCGGGCGCTGCTGCCCTGGGGTCCCTGCACCGCAGTCGTGCTGATCACTCTCATCGTGGCTTCGATCCTCGGTTCGAGCCGGGGAGCGATCCTCGAATCGGCGGGATTGCTGGTCGCCGCGGTGGTCTGCCTCCACGCCGGCGGCTTCGGACTCGGCTACCTGCTGAGCCGCCTGCTCGGCCGGAGCGAAACGGTGGCGCGAACCATCGCGATCGAAGTGGGGATGCAGAATTCCGGTCTCGGCGTGGTGCTCGCCGGGCAGAACTTCGCGAATCCGCTGGTGGCGGTTCCGAGCGCGATCTCCAGCTTGGCGCACTCGCTGGTCGGGAGCGCGCTCGCCGCAATCTGGCGGCGCCGGGGCCCTCCCACTCGGCGCGAACCATGATAGGGTCGCAGGACAGCGGCGCCGTCCGGGGCCAGCGTCCGGAGCCTCCGGCCCGAAGCCGCCGCGGGGATGTCGCGCAAAAATGAACGAGGGAACGGTTCGATGCATGAAGTGATTTCCCAGGTCGCCATCGATAGACGGTTTTCCTGGATTGCCGAAATTGGCGCCACAGGTGATGATTTCGGCTCCGACTCATTGCGAATCGAAGAAAAGTTGGTTGAAGAAATCAAACGGGATGGGAGCGTTGCGCTTCTCGATCATCTCCGGCTCTGCTCGGCGATTCCGGAATCCTGCGGCCATGATTCCCGCGAAGAAAAACTCTATTCGAAATACACGGATATTCTTGTTTCCGCGAGCTATTCACACATGGGTCTTGACAGCGTGGTGCTTGCGGAAAGGTCGGATTCCGCTGATGTGGAAGTTGTCGCGGATGGCTACGGTTTCGTCGCCGACGCAAAAGTGTTTCGTCTCAGCCGGACTGCAAAAATCAAAAGGACTTCAAGATTCATGCAGTCTTGACTTCGACAGTTTTGATCGATAAGTCCTTGACTGTCAATAGCCGACATTTCTGGCTAGGCACTACAAACGTAGCCCTCTGAAGGCTACGCCGGCGGAGGTTCGGCCCTCAGGCGAGCTGGTACGGCGTGGTCGGCAGGGGAAGTCTCATCGCGGCGTAGATAGCCTCGGCCTCCAGGGACGGCTTCGAGGGGATGGCGTATCGCTCTCCCGTTTTCTCGCAAAGCAACACCGTGCACTTGCGGTGCGCCAGCGCGTTGCGGATGACTTCGGGAGACATCCGTTCCTTCTGGAGCGCGACCCGATAGGCCAGATGGCGCACGCAGGCGAACGCCATGAAGGCGATCGCGATGTGGGCGCGGATCCGTTGTTCGGTCCAGTGCCAGATCGGCCGGACGCGCAGATCGTGCTTGGTGATGCGGAAGCTCTCCTCGACCCGCCAGAGTCCCCGGTAGTGCGACAGCACCTCGGCGGCCCGCGCGTCGCGCAGGTTGGTGATGACGCCGGCCAGTCCGTCCCAGCGCGCCGCCTCGTCGATCTTCTTCTGATCCAGGACGAGTCGCGCATCCCCTTCAACGGCGATGAAGCGCTTGGCGCCATGCTGGGACAACAGCGCTTTGGGGTTGTCGCTTTGCGACAGCTTGTCGAACGCCCGCTGGATCGCCTTGCGGCGATCGTGGGCGTCCTTGTGCGCTCGCTTGGCGGACCACGTGACGATCAACCGTCGCCCCTGGTGCTCCCATTCGTTCACCCGGCGCTCCGAGGAGCCTTCCAACGGGCCGTAGGAGTCCAGGTTCCAGATCTTCTTGCGTAGCGCGCCGGGGAGCTGGCGCAGCCGGGCGCCCACCACATAGCCGCCGCCCATCGCGTCCAGAGCCTCCAGGTTGGCGGCGCTGAGCATCCCCCGATCCGCCACGCAGACCGCCTGCTGCGCCGGATGACGCCGCAGCAAGCCCTCGAACACCGGAACCAGGCTGTGCCCCTCGTAGGCGGCGCCGGGGAACACCTCGTAGCTCACCGGAAGCCCCTCGCGGGTGACCATCAGCGCCAGCAGCACCTGCGAGTAGCGGTGCTTGCCGTCCTTGCTGTACCCCTTCTGGCGGAGTTCGTCCTCCTCCTCCGTCGCAAAGGCCAGCGTGGTGCAGTCGAAGAACAGCACCGAGACCGGATCGGGCAACACCGAGCGGGTGGCGTCGCCGACCCGGGCGCGAAGCCGTTCGATTGTCCTCGCGTCCAGCCGATCCATCATCCGGTAGACCTTGTGAAGCGGAAGGCTCACCCCGAAGTCGTCTTCAAGATTCCGCACGCTGCCGCGCTTGCTGTCCGGGTTGGCGATCCGCGCCATCACCGTGTGGAAGAGCGCGTCGTGGTACGCCCGATAGCGGGAGCGCGGCAACAGCGCATGCAGCCCCAGATGCCGGTAGACCTCGCCGTAGACCTCATGGATCCCGGTCGTGATCGGTTGCGCTTCCTTCAGTTGCTTGAGATCGACCGGGAGGGACTCCTTGCCGTCCCCCTCGCGCCCAACGCGGATGACCTGCTCGGCGATCTTCTCGGAGGAGAAGAGGAGAGGCGGCTGGCGTTCGTCCTTGAGCTTGTCCTTGATGAACTCGCCGAGCCGCTTCAGGCGTTCGAGCTCCTTGTCGTCCTTTGCGACGCCGACGTGGCGGACGATGCGCTGGCGGACCTTGGTTCCTTTGCGTACGCCTTCGACGAGTTGTACGGAGCGCCGGGGGCTGTTGGGAGTGGACTTGACGCGAACGAACATGGGTGGAGTATAGCACAGAAGTCAAACCAGAAAAATCGCTAGGCACAACAGAGCGAGTAGCGAAAAGCTCCCTTGTTTCAGAACATGTTTGTTTTCAACAGCTTCCCGATCCGACGCTCCGACCGAAATCGGGCTCAAACTGTCAAAGTCGGGATTCATGCAGTGGATAGTTGGAAACGGGGAAAGGAATTTGCGATGATAGTTTGTCCGCTTTATCAATTCCCGAGTCGCTCCAGTCAGATATATCTGCAAGCGGCCGTTCGGAACGTATGTCTGTTTTCATATTCCCATCTGGCCGTTCTGGTACGCCTTGCGGAGAGCGAAGGAGAAAGAGCTGCTGCTTTCTTGTTGCGCGAAATCTTCAAGACTGTTCAAGCGATGAACCCATCAAAGAACGCCAACAGTTACTGGCAAGCCGTGAACCGGGCGATGCTCCAGTACGGAGAACCTGTTGTATCCCTTTGGCGAACTGAAAAGATGGCGACTGTTGAAAGCATCAGCATTTCCAAGGACATTGCACTGGCGCATTACGCAAATCAGCGGGAATCCATAATGAGACTTGATCGAAAGAGCGCGATAGAACAACTGATCAAAATGCACAAGGTTGACAACCGAATTGAAGCGATCCGATCTGTATCGGATAATCGAATCATGGAAATATCCTGATGCCTTTTCATGGAAAGGTCTGGTCGGTAAAGGCGAATATCGAATTATTCCTCGTTCCGTACGGCGAGGAGGCGTGGCTTCAGCCTTCTTCTGCATATGTCAACATATTCGGAAAGAGCTTCAAATCCGATGAATTTGCGCCCGAGCAATTTCGCGGCAACAAGTGTCGTGCCGCTCCCCGCAAATGGATCAAGGACCAATTGTCGATCCCGAGTGGCAAGCTCTATCAGAGCCTGCATCAGTCGAAGCGATTTCTGCGTGGGGTGCAGTCCCCTTTCCTTTTTGGGCTCTTTCAAATACCGAGTGGGTACGCGACATGAGGGTTGAGCTTGGAGAAGTCCAGTTTTCCGGCGATGAGGAAGAACACGGTGCGGATGGTCTGGAAGGTTCCGTAGCCTCTGGCTTTCCGCTTGGCCGCCTGAAACAGGCCGTTGAGCGCCTCGATGAAGCCGTTGGTCTGGCGGGTTCGGGCCCACGCGACGATGCCCTCGAGATGTTTGCGGATCATCCGCGCGACGGCTTTCATGGGTTCGACCTTGGAGCGGTTCACGTTGGCGCACCACTGCCGGAGCATGGCTCTGACGACGTTGACCTGCTTGCGGTTGAGGATGTTCCGGAGTTGCTCGCGGTACATCCAGGCTCGGGCGGTGCGCTTTCCGGGGGCCTGCGCGATGAGAGCGTTGAGTTGGGCGCGCTGTTCGGGGCCGAGTCGTTCGGGATTTTTGAGGAGCGCCCAGCGCATGCCCTTGAGTTGGGGGTTGGCGCGCTGCTCGATGCGCCGGGTCTGGTCGAGGGCCTTGGATGCGTGAGCGATGACGTGGAATTTGTCGAAGGTGATCTGGGCGTTGGGGAGATGCTCTGCGACGCCCTTCATGTAGGCGGGGGACATGTCGATGGAGGCGACTTCGACGGCTTCGGGGTCTCCGCCGTGGGCTTCGAGGCTTCGGGCGAATCGGTCGACGGAGTCGGCGGCGCGGCCTTCTCCGACGAAGATGACCCGGCGTTTTCGGGCGTCTGCGACGACGGTGACGTAGTTGTGGCCGCGCGCGCGGGAGGTTTCGTCGATGGCGACGGCGCGGACGTCGGCTTGGTCGTCGGTTTCGGTGGCGAGTTCCACATAGCGGTTGGAGATGGCCTGGGTTTGGTGCTGGGAGAGTCCGGCGAGCCGTGCGACGGCGGCGAAGGTCATGTCCTGGCACATGGCGAGAATCAAGGCTTCGAAGAGGAGGGAGAACCCGGAGAGCTTGCCGGCCCAGGGCGGCGAGACCAGCGCGACCTTGCCGTTGGGGAGGCGCACCCGGGGGACGCGCGCCACCAGTTCGCACTCGAATTGGAAGAAGTTGAGGTGGCGGAAGCGCTTGGTCTTGGTGTCGTGGACCGGATGGAGGCCGTCGTGGTTCTGGTGGGCGAAGCGGGCGCCCCTGCGGAAATCGACGCGGATGCTCAGCTTTCCTTGGTCCTTGTCGAATTCCACGTTCTCGACGAACCAGGGGTCCGGGATGCCGAGGGCTTGGGCGAAAAGCTCGTGTAGCACTGGATGCGCTCCTTTTTTTCAGGGTCGAAAGCGGGAAAAGTGTTCCATTGGTGTGTGGCGACGCTGGCTGGGGACGGTTGCGGCTTCCCGCTTTCGACCCTTTTTCGAGCGTGCCCGCCGGATTCCGTGAGTCAAGGGTTCGCTACGCCGTGCAAGCCCGCCCTTGACACCCGGAATCCCGGCGGTCTCCATTCTACCCACTCAAATCTCAATTGAGGCCCTTTTTGTCCAGTCCACATCGAATTATGTTTTCGGGCTCGGGGACGTATCGGAGGTAGGCGTTTTCGTTGTACGCCCCAACGCCGTGAGTCAAGGCGTTGTCAGCTATGGTTGTCCCGATCTTGTATGGCTTGGTGAGCCACAGGATGGGTTCGTAGTTTGGACGCAAATTGCCGATGCGCCATCCTTCCCAATCCGCTGCTGAAATTGTGTCGCCGCGTCGGGAATATACAACGCTCAGGCGCTGAGCCCGGTGGGGCGCCTGCGAACGTATCCACGCCAAGGTGTCCTTGAGACTGAATCCGGCGTCCTCCATGGCGCAAACGCACCGGTGCGCCAGCCTTCTTCCGGCGAATACGAAAACATTGGCGCCTGGCTTCAGTACTCGATACCATTCAGGAGTCCATTGGGCGCACCAGTTTTGGTATTGTCCCGGAATCGCGCGGTCCGCCACGGACCAACCATTGATGGGTTTTCCACGCTTTTGGAAAACTGAACCAGCGATTTTCTGCGCCGGGCTGGAGCCAAGATAGGCGGAATTGGTGTTGTCGTGCAAAACATCCCATGTGTCCGATCCGATTCCGTATGGGATGTCGCTGAGAATGAGATGAACGGATTCACTTTGTACCCTGGTGATCAATTCAAGGGAATTTCCATGATAGATTTCGTTCTCGGGCAGAGGACCGCCCGCGATCGGATCGGCGATCGCTTTCATCGCGTTCATGTCGTTTTTTCCCCCTTGAAAAGAGCGCCTCAATTGAGATTTGAGTGGGTAGAATGGAGACCGCCGGGATTCCGGGTGTCAAGGGCGGGCTTGCACGGCGTAGCGAACCCTTGACTCACGGAATCCGGCGGGCACGCTCGAAAAAGGGTCGAAAGCGGGGAGCCGCAACCGTCCCCAGCCAGCGTCGCCACACACCAATGGAACACTTTTCCCGCTTTCGACCCTGAAAAAAAGGAGCGCATCCAGTGCTACACGAGCTTTTCGCCCAAGCCCTCGGCATCCCGGACCCCTGGTTCGTCGAGAACGTGGAATTCGACAAGGACCAAGGAAAGCTGAGCATCCGCGTCGATTTCCGCAGGGGCGCCCGCTTCGCCCACCAGAACCACGACGGCCTCCATCCGGTCCACGACACCAAGACCAAGCGCTTCCGCCACCTCAACTTCTTCCAATTCGAGTGCGAACTGGTGGCGCGCGTCCCCCGGGTGCGCCTCCCCGACGGCAAGGTCGCGCTGGTCTCGCCGCCCTGGGCCGGCAAGCTCTCCGGGTTCTCCCTCCTCTTCGAAGCCTTGATTCTCGCCATGTGCCAGGACATGACCTTCGCCGCCGTCGCACGGCTCGCCGGACTCTCCCAGCACCAAACCCAAGCCATCTCCAACCGCTATGTGGAACTCGCCACCGAGACCGACGACCAAGCCGACGTCCGCGCCGTCGCCATCGACGAAACCTCCCGCGCGCGCGGCCACAACTACGTCACCGTCGTCGCAGACGCCCGAAAACGCCGGGTCATCTTCGTCGGAGAAGGCCGCGCCGCCGACTCCGTCGACCGATTCGCCCGAAGCCTCGAAGCCCACGGCGGAGACCCCGAAGCCGTCGAAGTCGTCTCCAGCGACATGTCCCCCGCCTACATCAAGGGCGTCGCAGAGCATCTCCCCAACGCCCAAATCACCTTCGACAAATTCCACGTCATCGCCCACGCGTCCAAGGCCCTCGACCAGACCCGGCGCATCGAGCAGCGCGCCAACCCGCAACTCAAGGGCATGCGCTGGGCGCTCCTCAAGAGCCCCGAACGACTCGGCGCCGAACAACGCGCCCAACTCAACGCCCTCATCGCGCAGGCCCCCGGCAAGCGCACCGCCCGAGCCTGGATGTACCGCGAACAACTCCGGAACATCCTCAACCGCAAGCAGGTCAACGTCGTCCGAGCCATGCTCCGGCAGTGGTGCGCCAACGTGAACCGCTCCAAGGTAGAACCCATGAAAGCCGTCGCGCGGATGATCCGCAAACATCTCGAGGGCATCGTCGCGTGGGCCCGAACCCGCCAGACCAACGGCTTCATCGAGGCGCTCAACGGCCTGTTTCAGGCGGCCAAGCGGAAAGCCAGAGGCTACGGAACCTTCCAGACCATCCGCACCGTGTTCTTCCTCATCGCCGGAAAACTGGACTTCTCCAAGCTCAACCCTCATGTCGCGTACCCACTCGGTATTTGAAAGAGCCAAAAGAGCAAATCAGGGGAAGAACACCAGCTTAATCAAGAGCGCGATCACCAAGAGGAAGCCGAACCTGATCAGCTTGATGTCATTGCGGAGTTTTGCCCTTTCCATATCCAGTTCTGACTGAGCCCGTTCTTCGGGTGTTTCTTCGACGCGAAACGCGTCGATGAACGAGGGGTCGATATGAATCATCAGGTGAAGGCCCGAACGCCCAGCCGGAAGGAGGGGAGCGGCGCCTTCAATGGCAATGGCGCGGGGGTCAGGGGAAGAACACCAACTTGAGGAGCAGCAGGATCACGATGGGACCATAGATGAACTTGACCAGCTTCATTTCGGCGCGCATTTCCGCTCGGAGTTCTGTGACTTCGATGTGGAGTTCTGCGACGTCGGCCTTGGTGGCCAAGTGCTGGGTGTCCGGGATGGCGGCAGCGGCGGCGCGAGCCGTCTCTTCGGATGCGCCGGCGGCGCGGAAAGCGTCAAGAACCTCGGAGACGATGCGGGTCATCGTGTGGAGACCGGCTCGCTACGCCGGACGGGGTTGGGGATTGGGGGCGACGCCAGCAGAAACGGCGGCGGCGTCGCGGAAGGGGGGAAGGACATGATCACCTCCGGCGCGGAGTGCGCGGTGGGGAGGGGAAGAACCTTTGTCCTGCCGGGTCCCGGGAATGGGGTCCGGCGGTGTGCGGAGGCGCGAGGATCGCCCGCGACGCGAGAGGATGGTAGTGCGCCGCCACGCCGGGTGGGGCGCGGGGGCAGGGGAAGAATCAGGGGAAGAACACCAGCTTGAGCAGCAGCCCGATCACGATGGGGCCAAAGATGAACATGCGAAGTTTGATGTCGGCTCGGAGCGCCGCAATCTCCAACTTCAGGGCCGCGTCCCCAGCTTTCATTTCAGTGCGGAGTTCTGCGATTTCGGTTCGGAGAGCCGCATTTTCCAGCTTCAATTCGGTGCGGAGTTCGGCGACGTCGGCCTTGGTGGCCAAGTGCTGGGTGTCCGGGATGGCGGCGGCGGCGGCGCGGGACAGCTCTTCGGGTGCGCCGGTGGCGCGGAAAGCCTTGTAGACCGCGGAGACGATGCGGGTCATCGCGTGGAGGCCGGCTGTCTGCGCCGGACGGGGTTGGGGATTGGGGGCGACGCCAGCAGAAACGGCGGCGGCGTCGCGGGAGGGGGGAAGGACGGGAAGGACATGGGGACCTCCGGCGCGGAGTGCGCAGTGGAGAGGGGAAGAACCTTTGTCCTGCCGGGTCCCAGGAATGGGGTCCGGCGGTGTGCGGAGGCGCGAGGAGCACCCGCGACGCGAGTGGATGATAGCACGTTGCTGCGCGGGGTCAGGGGAAGAAGACCAGCTTGAGCAACAGCCCGATCACGATGGGGCCAAAGATGAACATGAGAAATTTGATTTCGGTTCGGAGCGCCGCATTTTCCAGCTTCAATTCGGTTCGGAGTTCGGCGACGTCGGCCTTGGTGACCAGGTTCTGGGTGTCCGGGATGGCGGCGGCGGCGGCGCGGGCCGTCTCTTCGGATGCGGCGGCGGCGGCGCGGGCCGTCTCTTCGGATGCGCCGGCGGCGCGAAACGCCTTGTAGACCGCGGAGACGATGCGGGTCATCGCTTGGAGGCCGGATCGCCGCGCCGGACGGAGTTGGGGATTGGGGGCGGCGCCAGCAGAAACGGCGGCGGCGTCACGGGAGGGGGGAAGGACATGGAGACCTCCGGCGCGGAATGCGCGATGGGGAGGGGAAGAACCTTTGTCCTGCCGGGTTCCGAGAGTGGAGCCCGGTGGTGTGCGGCGGCGCGAGGAGCGCCCGCGATGCGGAGGCATCATAGCACGTTGTCGCGCCACGGGGACGGCGGCGGCGTCGCGGGAGGGGGGAAGGACAGGAAGGACATGGGGACCTCCGGCGCGGAGTGCGCGGTGGGGAGGGGAAGAACCTTTGTCCTGCCGGGTCCCGGGAATGGGGTCCGGTGGTGTGCGGAGGCGCAAGGAGCGCCCGCGACGCGAGTGGATGATAGCACGTTGCTGCGCGGGATCAGGGGAAGAAGACCAGCTTGAGCAACAGCCCGATCACGATGGGGCCAAAGATGAACATGCGAAGTTTGATGTCGGCTCGGAGCGCCGCAATCTCCAACTTCAGGGCCGCGTCCCCAGCTTTCATTTCAGCGCGGAGTTCCGCGATGTCGGCTTGGGTCGCCAAGCGGAGATCGGCGACGTCGACTTTGGTGGCCAAGTTCTGCGTGTCCGGGATGGCGGCAGCGGCGGCGCGAGCCGTCTCCTCGGATGCGCCGGCGGCGCGAAACGCCTTGTAGACCTCGGAGACGATGCGGGTCATCGCGTGGAGGTCCGGATGCCTGGCCGGACGGAGGGGGGTGAAGGTGACGGCGGCGGCGTCGCGGGAGGGGGGAAGGGCAGGAAGGACATGGGGGCCTCCGGCGCGGAATGCGCAGTGGGGAGGGGAAGAACCTTTGTCCTGCCGGGTCCCGGGAATGGGGTCCGGTGGTGTGCGGAGGCGCGAGGAGCGCCCGCGACGCGGGGGGAGCATAGCACAACAACGTTGGAGGGCGTCGTCTACGCTCCGCGCCCATGAAGTCACTTCCTGCTGCCGTCGTTCTGTTCGCTGCTTCGCTCGTCGTGGGGGCGGAGCCCGTCGTTGCCGTCGCCTCCCAGCCCGAATCTCCCGAATTCCATGATGTTCATTTCCACTTCACCGACTACATCCAGCGGGAGATGGACCTGGGCGACCTGCTCGGCATGATGGGCGAGCGGGTGGGGCGGGCGACGCTGATGGCGATCCCGCTTCAGCAGAAGTGGGACTACCTGGTTTCGGGGGAGCGGGCGCCCGACTACTACCTGCGCTCGGACAGCCCGCTCTACTACTACCCGTTCGCCGACGCGATGGTGGCGGAGGCGGCGCTGGCGCTCGACCCGGCGGAGCGGGCGCGGTTCGACCCGATGATCACCGGGTTCAATCCGACCGACATGTACGCGGTGGATCACATCGAGCGCGCGCTGCGGATGTATCCGGGAGTGTTCAGCGGGATCGGGGAGTTCTCGGTGCACAAGGAGGTGGTCTCGTCCAAGACGCTGGGGCACACGGCGAGCCTGCGGAACCCGGCGCTCGACCGAATCCTCCGGTTCGCCGGGGAGAGCGGGCTG
The DNA here is from genome assembly GCA_965202845.1 of Candidatus Marinacidobacterium sp. Taxonomy (GTDB): domain Bacteria; phylum Acidobacteriota; class Vicinamibacteria; order Marinacidobacterales; family Marinacidobacteraceae; genus CBDATA01. The sequence continues at coordinate 2,232,413 of OZ241856.1, read as the reverse complement.
CTCGTTCTTGTTCATTGCGACGTGGATGTGATCCTGCCGCGCGCGGGGGCGAAGCGGCCGGCGCGCCTCGAGGCGTTCCTGTCGCTGGCGCGGCGGCATCCGGAGACCACGATCGTGTGGGCGCACGCCGGGCTGGGGCGTTTCGTCGAGCCGGTCGCCGGCTACGCGGAGATGCTGGAGGCGGCGCTGCGGGACGAGCGGCACGCGCATCTGCACCTGGATCTCTCGTGGGATGTGGTGGCGGAGCAGGTGGCCGGCGATCCGGGGTGGGCGGATCTGGTGAGCCGGTTTCCGGACCGGTTCCTGATTGGGTCGGACAGCGTGGTTCCGGCGACCGCGGAGGCGTATCTCCGGAATCTCGACGCCTGGAGCGAGCTGCTGGACCGGCTGACGCCGGCGGCGAGCCATGCGGTGCGGGTCGGGAACTACGAGCGGCTTTTCGGGGAGGCGCGCCGACGGGTGCGGGCGTTCGAAGCGGCGACGAACGGCGCCAGCGGCCGGTAGGGGCGGGCTTCGGACAAGCAAAAACCCCCGCGCCCGGGCAATTCCGGGCGCGGGGGAGCGATTTCGTCTGGCGCGACGGAGATCAGGATGTCTTCTTCGGGATCGTGTAGCGGGAGCTGACCACCCAGGGACCGGGGCGCTTTCCGGTGGTATCGGTCTTGGACCCATCGCTGTACCAAGGGGAGACGCAAAGGAATATGTGTCGATCCCGCGTCGCATCCCTCTGATATGTGATGGTAGCCGTGAAGTTCTGGGCCGAAACGCGCGCCAGAACATGGTTTGTCGCTGAGGCGGGTCCCGCCTTGGGGTCTCCCGTTGGCCAGCGGGTGCTTCTGTTGGCGGCCTCGCACGCCTTGGCGGCATCGGTAGCGGTTTCGGTAGCGAGGAATGTGCTGTAGGAAATAACCGTGAAGACATTCTCGATGCTTGCGGTCGGGACGTCGGGGCCGCTCGAAGGCCGGGTCACGGTCCACTGCGTCCGGCGGTGCGTAGCCTGGTCGACCAGATTGGTCGAGGCGGTGTAGTTGCTCCCGCCGCTGATGCTCACCGGTCCGGGCGATGTGTACAACTCCTGGTTGAGCCCCGAGGCCCAATCGGAGTATCCGTGCTCGTTCTGCGCCCGGTAGCAGAGGTAGTAGGCGGTGTACGGTTTCAAGGTAATGCCGCTCTTGAAAGCGGCGACCCCGGTTCCCCTTGGAGTCAGGGTTTCCCCCTCGGGCGCAGCCTCGCACTTCGATTCCCGGTTCGCGATCGTGAGGCCGACTTCGTTCTTGGATGTGTTCTGGGGATCCTCGAGATAGCGGTACTCGTACTCGATTTCGCCATTGGCGACCACTTTGGTGAGCGACCAGCTGAGAGCTTCGGTTACGCCGTCCTCGTAATCGACAAGGTCTCTTGTAGCGTTGCCCGGCTTCCCCGCCGCCCAAGCCCAGGAGGGATCGCTGTACTGGCGCTTTCCGGCCGAATCCAGCCAGGTGGAGCGCACACACAACAACTTCGCACTTCCATTTTCGACGTCGTTCACCGTGTGGGAATTGCTGAGCGACGGGCCTGCTGTCCAAGCGGCGGAGCGGGCGTCGCAGGGCGCGGTGGCGTCCAGCGCCCCATCCAGAACCTTGATTTGGTAGTCCCGATTGGCGTCCTGATTCCAGCGCCAAGTAATTGATGATCCTGTCGTGCTGCGCCAAGTGATTTTCAGATCGCCGCCGCCGGAGACCGCGCCGGGGACGGAAGTGTCGCGAAGGGTGGTGGCCTCGGCGACGGTGGTCCAGGCGCTGCTGGCGAGCGTGCTGGCGCTGCTGGCCGGCACGGCGCGGATGCGGAAGTCGTAGTCGGTCTGCGCGGCCAAGCCGGTCGCCGTGCACTCGGTCTCGTCGGTCGGGTTGGTGTCGCCCTCGCAGGTGGAACTGCCCCAGGCGCCGGTTCCGGCGCGCTGCTGCACCTCGTAGGTGTCGGCGTCGCTGACCGCGCTCCACGAGAGTTCCACGCTGTTCTTGGTGGGGTTCTGCGCCCGCAGTCCGCGGGGGGTGGTGATCGGACTGGCCGGCGGGGGCGGCGGCGGCGGAGGCGCGGTGGCGGAGGCGTTGATCGGGCCGGCCCAAGCGCCGTACACGGGCGCTGCGGTCGTGCCGGCGGTAGCCCGGACCCGGGCGTGCAGGGTGGCGGCCGCGGTCGTGGTGCTCCGGTACGTCGTTCCGCGGGAGACGATCGTCCAGAAATCGGACGTGTCGAAGCTGTTGTCGTTGCTCACTTGTATGTAGTAGCCCCGGGTGGCGCCCTCCACGGCGTCCCAGGCCCACTCGACGTAGCCCCGCCCCGCCGTGGCCCTGAAGTTCTTCGGAGCCGGAAGGCCGGTCGACGTGACGCTCACCGGCTCGGTGTATTCGCTGTACCGGGGCGCGGCCTCGGTGCCGGCGACTGTCCGGACGCGGGCGTACACCATCCCGGACGTGGTCGTCTTGTAGCGGTACGTGGCCTCGGTGACCGTCGCGGTCGTATCGGCCGTGTCGAAGGTGTTGTCGCCGACGCTGATCTCGACGGTGTAGCCCCGGGCGCCGGTGACGGCGTCCCAGGTCCACTCGACATAACCGTCGCCGGCGGTCGCCTTCAGGTTCGCGGGAACCGCGATGGCGGGGGCCGGGGCCGGAGCGGGAGCCGGAGCGGGCGACGGGGTCACCGGATCGTCGTCGCCGCAGGCGGCGAAGAGGAGCCCGAACCCCGCGATCAGGCCGAGTGACAGAACGGAGATGCGCCAACGGGTGGGCTGATGCATGTCGCTTCCCTCCAATGGGTACTGGTTGCCGGGGCGAAGTATACGGCTCCGGCGATATACAGGGGACTTCGTGAGCCTATCACAAAAGGTTCCGAATTGGAAAATTCCAAATTCGGAGATGTCTCACGGGCGGAGCAGCGCGGCCCCGAGCCCGGCGCCGACCAGCAGCGAAGCCCCCACCCGGTTCGCGGTCCGCGCCGCCGCCGGATTGCGGAGCCGGGAGCGGAGGCCGTCGGCGAGCAGGATCCAGATCGCCACGGTGAAGCCGCCCAGGAGCAGGAACGTGCCGGTCAGGAGGAGGAACTGGATCGGGAGGGGCCGCGCCGGGTTCAGGAACTGCGGCAGGAAGGCGACGAAGAAGACGATGCTCTTGGGGTTGATGGCGGTGACCACGAAGGAGTCCACGAACATGGCGCGCCGGGAGCCGCTCCGCGCACGGAGGTCGGGGCGGCTCGCCGCCCGCCACATCCGGACGCCGAGAGCGACCACCACCCCGGCGCCCGCCAGCGTCAGGGCCCGGAAGAGGGCGGGCGAGGCGGCCAGCAGCGCGCCCACCCCGGCGAAGGAGGCGGTGATCGCCGCCACGTCCCCGGCGAGGACGCCGGGCACGGTCGCCCAGGCGGAGCGCCGTCCCTGGCCCAGGGCGTAGCCCGCCACCAGCAGGATGGTCGGGCCGGGGACGAGCATGAAGGCCCCGGTCGCCGCTGCCCAGGCGAGCCAGAGTTCGAGCGTCAAACGGTCAGGGGGCTTCGGCGGGGGCCGCTGCGGCGAGGGCGAAAAGCGCGCCCTCCTGGGTTCCGACCACCAGGAAGCCGCCGGCGATCGCCGGCGACCCCATGATGGCGGCGCCCAGGTGGTGTTCCGCCACCGGTTCGCCGGTTGCGAGGTCCAGGACGTGGAGTCTGCCGTCGGCGTTTCCCGCGTACACCCGGTCGCCGGCGATCGCCGGGGAGGCGTCGAAGCGGGCGCGGGCGCGGAAGGTCCAGAGGGCTGCGCCGGTGTTGCGGTCCAGCGCGCGCGCCAGCTTGTCGCGTCCGGCGACGATCACCCGGTCGCCCGCGACCGCCGCCGAGGCGTAGAAGGGGAAATGCCGGTCGGGGTGCTGGTAGGACCAGAGGAGCTCCCGGCTCTCGAGGTCCACCGCCAGAACTTCGTTGTTGAAGGTGCCGTAGTAGGCGACGCCGGAGGCGATGGCGGGGGAGGCCGCGGTGTAGCCGCCGGAGTCGAAACGGAGCGCCTCGGCGCCGCTGGCCAGACGGACGCCCCGCAACACCGCGTCGCAGCCGCTGATGAAGGCGACGCCGTCGTGGATCCCGGCGGTGGCGTGCACCGGGCCGTCGGTCGGCGTCCGGAACCGGATCGCCCCGGTGCGCCGGTCGATCCCGTAGACGTTCTGGTCGTAGCTGCCGATCACCACAAGGTCGCCGGAGACCACCGGGGACGCCTTGATCTCGGCGCCGGTCTCCACCGTCCATCTGGTCTCGCCGGTTTCGGCGTCCAGCGCGTGGAGGACCCCGAGCAGGTCGCCGACGAACAGCGTTCCGTCCCGGACCGCCGGGGAGGACTCGCCGAATCGGTCTTCTTCTTCGGCGCCGTCGTCCGGCTGGAAGCGCCACTGCTCCTCCCCGGTGGCGAGGTCCAGCCGGACCACCACGTCGGGGAGCGCGGTCGCGTAGACCGCCTGGCCGACGATGGCGGGGGAGGACTCCACCGAGAAGCCGAGCGGGACCGTCCAGCGGACTTCGAGGTCGTCGGGCAAGGGCTCGGGGGCGACGCCCTGGAGGAGGGGGCCCTGGCGGAACTGGGGCCAGTCTCCCGGCTCCTGGGACAGGGCGGGGGTTGCGATCAGGGAGAGGATCAGGAGCGGGCGCATGCGAGGTAGATGCGGAGGGCGTCCTCCGTTTCGAAGGGGCGGGGATTGTGCCGCCCGGTCCATTCCCGGGACGCCTCCCGGGCTAGCGTCGGGAGTTCGTCCAGGCCGTCGTCGAGGCGTCGGGGCAGGTCGGCGGCGGCGATCCACTCGTCCAGCAGGTCGGCGAGCCGCTCGGCGGGGGAGCGCCCCGGGGCGATCCCCGCCGCTTCGAGGAGCGCCCGGTAGCCCCCGGCGGCGTGGCGGCCGTTCCAGCGGACCACCGGCGGCAGGGTGAGGGCGAGCGCCCGGCCGTGGACGATGCCGTAGCGGCGGGTGAGCGGGTTGGCGGTCGCGTGGGCGGCGCCCAGCATCGAGCGCTCGATGGCGGCGCCGGCGAGGAAGGCGCCCAGCTGCATGGCGGCGCGGTCCTCCGGGCCGGCGGTTCCGGCGAGCGTGCGCGGGAAGGCCCCGGCGATGCGCTGGAAGGCGGCTTGGCTCAGGAGGAGGGTTTCGGGGGTCGCCGACTTCGTGACCGCGGTCTCGACCGCGTGGGCGACCGCGTCGAAGCCGGCGGCCGCGGCGACCGGGGGCGGGGCGGAAGCGATCCGCTCCGGGTCCAGCGCCACCGCCCGGAACATGGCGTCCGGGGCGCCGCAGGCGAGCTTGGCGTGGTCCCGGTCGCGGGCGATGAGCGCGTACGACTGGGCTTCGCTTCCGGTTCCGGCGGTGGTGGGGACGCCGAAGAGCGGGGGGAGGGGGGACGGGCAGCGTCCGTAGCCCCGGTAGTCCTCCATGCGCCCGCCGCCCGCCAGCAGGAAGCCGATCCCCTTGGCCATGTCGAGCGAACTGCCGCCGCCGACCCCGACGAGGCAGTCGGCGCCCATCTCCCGGGCGAACGCGGCGCCCGCCGCGACCTGGCGCTCCTCCGGGTTCTCCCCGAAGGCGGAGAAGAGCTGCGGGCGGCGGCCGGCTTCCCGGAGCGCGTCCAGCGCCTGGTCCGCGATCCCGGCGGCGACGATGCCGGGGTCGGCGGTCAGCAGCGGGCGATCGCCTGTGACCTCCATGAGCGGCGCGATGCCGGGAAACACGTCGGGGGAGCGCCCGGCGAGGCGCCAGCTTCCCGGAAGTCGTCCCGGAAGTTGGGGGAGGGAGCCCGCCAACATTGCGGCTATTCCCGTTCTTCAGGTGTTTCGGCGATGGCGAAGAGCTGGTTGCGGCTTGCGATGTAGAGGACGCCGTGCGCCGGGACCGCGCTCGAATAGACCGAACTCCCCATGTTCATCTCGGCGAGCGCCTCCTCGGCGGGGCCGGGGCGGAGCACCACCACGTCGCCGTCCTCGTCGCCCAGGTAGAGCTTGCCGTCGGCGATCAGGGGCGAACCCCAGACGGCGGCGAAGGTGTCGTGCACCCAGAGGGGTTCGCCGGTCTCCAGGTCCAGGGCGTGGAGGAAGCCGGAGAAGTCGGGCATGTAGATGATGCCGTCCTGGACCGCCGGGGTGGATATGGAGCGGCGGATCGCGTCGTAATGCCAGACCCGGCCGGAGTCGGTGATGTCGCCCCGGAGGGCGCCGTCGATGGCGAAGAAGTGGCCGGTCCCCTCGCCGTGCTCGGGGTCCTGGCCGTTGGCGATGTGGATGCGGCCGCCCAGGATCACCGGGGTGGAGATGACGTTGTTGCGGGTGCGGGGCCAGACCGAATCCTTCGGGTTGGTGTCGAACGACCAGAGGAGGGCGCCGCTTTCCGCCTCGTAGCCGCGCACCCAGCCGTCCCCCTCGCCCATGACGACCTGGACGACGCCGTCCACTTCGGCGACGCCGGCGGAGGACCACTGGCCGTGCAGGATGTTTTCGCCGACGTGGTTCTGCTCCCAGACCAGTTCGCCGGTGCGCTTGTCCAGGGCGATGAGCGCCGGAGCGCGGGGCGAGGGGATGTTGGCGTGGGTTTCGTCGTGCCCGTTCGAGGTGTTCACGAAGAGCAGGTCGCCGTGGGAGACCGGACTCGAATTCGACATGTTGTGCGGGAAGGCGCCGATCTCCTCCATCATGTCGAACTTCCAGAGAATGTCGCCGTCCTGGGGGGTGCGGTAGGTCTCGCCGTCGAAGCCGTCGTTGCCGTTGGCCATGCCTTCGGTGTCCAGGGCGAGGACTTCGCCCCGGTTCGTGACGTAGTAGAGGACGTCGCCCTCCACCAGCGGCGAGGAGCAGATGCCCTGGTAGGGCCAGTCGTTCACCCGCCCGGAGGCCAGCTTGTCGGAGACCATCTGCCAGAGGAACGCGCCGGTCGCGGCGTCGAACGCAATCAGGACGCCCTTGTCGCCGGTGATCTCCTGGTCGTAGAGGGCTTCGTTGTTGGTGCCGATGAAGACCTTGCCGCCGGCGACCACCGGGTTTCCGTAGGTCTGGGAGCCCAGGGCGGCGACCCAGCGGATGTTCTCGCCGCTTCGGACGTCCCAGCGCGTCGGGAGGCGGGCCGGGGAATCGGAGACCATGTTGCGGTCCGGCGTCCCGCCCCACATCGGCCAGTCCTGCGCGGCCGCCGCCTGATTGGCCAGAAGGGCGACGATAGCGATGGAAATTCTCATGGATCCAAGGGAGTGACGGCGATGTTGTCGAGATGGATCTCGGCAGCGACCGCGTCGGCGAACACTCCGGGGGCGCCCCGGGTGTGGGGCAGGGCTTCCCGCCATTCGATGGTCCAGGAGTCGGGCTCCGGCTCGTCCCGGGGCCAGACCCGGCCGCGGGCGAGCGTCGCGTCGCCGTCCTCCACCACCTCGAAGCGCATCGAGTACCAGGCGTCGGGACTCCAGGCGAAGGGAACCTGGGCGGTGCGGCCGGGGGCAGCCTGCCAGGAGTGGATTTCCAGCCGCTGGTGGTTTCCCATCAGCACCAGCTGGTAGCGCTGGGCGACCAGCCCCACGTTGCCGAGCTGGCGGCGGCGCTCGGAGGCGCGCGCGTCGGCGCGCACCGAGTAGCCGGACATGTCGGGCGGGCCCATGTAGACGCGGGCGCGGCGGAGGAACGGATTGTCGGCGAGCTTGACCAGAACTCGTTCGCCCGAATCGAGGGCGCGGGTCGCGTACTTGCCGGCGGCGTTCACCCACTGGGCCGGGACGCCGGCGTCCGGGGCGTCGAAGTCCCAATGCCAGGGGAGCGGCGGAACGACCCGGAAGCGGGCCGTCGCGCTCAGGCCGCCGGCGGTCGCGGTCAGGGTTCCGGCGCCTGCGGGTGCGTCCCCGGGAATCCGGAGCGAGCCGTTTTCCACGGCGCCGGCGAACCCGGCGGTCTCCCAGGAAAGGGCGCCGGGAACCCCGGTCTCCCGGCCCCGGTCGTCGAAGGCGCGGACCTGCAGCGCGATTTCGTCGTCGGGGGCCAGGATCTCCTCGGTGGGGGAGACCAGAAGACGCGCAGCCGGCCCCGCCGCCGGTTCCGCAGCGGTCGGTTTCGGGGGGGCGGGGGCGGGGCGATGCGCGCCGATCGCGTAGAGATGGGCGCTCGAGACCAGGTACACCAGGCCGTCGCTCACCGCGACCGAGGCCACGATCTCCTCCGGCGCCGCTTCGGTTCCCAGAAAGTCCTCGTCCAGCACGGCGACGCCGTCCGCTTCCGGCTTCAGGATGAAGAAGCGGCCGTTGGCGGCGCCCACGTAGAGCTTGCCGTCGGCGAGCACCGGGGAGGCGCGCTGGATGGTGCCGAGGTTCCGGGTCCAGCGGCGCGTGCCGTCTTTCGGATCGAACGCCGCCAGGTTCGCGCTGTTGTCCATCCAGTAGAGGGTTTCGCCGTCCGAGACTCCGGTGGAGAAGCCGGCGAGGAAGCCGGGCGCCCGCCAGAGCGCCGCGTCCTCGGCGATCTCGCCCCGGGAGCGGGCGTCCAAGGCGGCCAGCAGCCCCATCGTGGAGGAGTTCAGGTTCTCCTCGCCGTGGCTCACCACCGCGGTGTCCCCGAAGACCACCGCGCCGGAGTTCACCCCGCGCTTGCTCATCGGGTAGCTCCAGACCGAGTCGCCGGTGGCGGGGTCCAGGGCGTGGAAGGCGCCGTCGCCGCCGCCCGCCAGCAGCAGCGCGCGCCCGCCGATGGAGTGGATCGAGGCCGGGGCGTAGGTGGTGTCCCAGGGACGCCCGCCGGGAGCGCTCATCCAGCGCAGCGCGCCGGTGGCCGCCTCGAAGGCGAAGAAGCGCTGCCGCCCCGGGGCGTGGGCGCCCCACGAGGAGCTGACGCCGCTCACGATGACCAGATCGCCGTGGACCAGCGGGGAGGGGGTGCGCCCGCCGTGGGTGGAGATCACGCCGAGTTCCTCGGGAAGCGAGCGCTCCCAGCGGCGCGCGCCGGTTTCCGCGTCGAAGGCGGAGAGGCCGGCGCCCACCGTGAGGGAGAAGACGAGGCCGGAGGCCCGGTCGGCGGCCGGGGACGCCCAGCCCACCCGCCGGGGCGGGGCGTCGGAGTGGAAGATGTTGCGCCGCTGTCGCCAGCGGACCGCGCCGGTCCGGGCGTCGATCGCCAGAAGCTGCTCCTGGCGGGTCTCCCGGTCGCCGGAGGCGTTTTGGAGGAACAGCAGGTCGCCCATCACCACCGGGGTGGAGCGTCCGCCCTCGGGCAGCCGGAACGCCAGGTTTTCGCCGTCGGGCGACCACGAGTCGGGAAGCCCGGTCTCGGCGGAGACGCCGTCCCGCGCCGGGCCGCGAACTTCCGGCCAGTCGGCGGCCGCCAGCAGCAGCGTCAGCGCGAAAAGCATGGGCGGAAACGATAACCCGGCATAATGGCCGGGTGCGCGGACTCCTGTTCCTTGCCTTCCTGGCGGCGGCGGAGGAACCCTCCTCCCGCTACTGGCCCGGATGGCGGGGACCCGACGGCGACGGGGTTTCGGCGGAGACCGGCGTCCCCGAGCGGATCACGTCCGGCGCCGAGACCTGGCGGGCGGCGGTTCCCGGACGGGGGCACTCCTCGCCGGTGGTCTGGGAGGACCGGCTGTTCCTGACCTCCTCGATCCCCGGAGAGGCGATTCCCGGACGCGAGCCGCCGGTGCACATCCGGGACGGAGCGGTCTATGTCCATCCGGGGAGCGAGGGCGGCGACCGGCGCCACACGCTGCTGGCGCTCGCCTGGGATGTCCGCAGCGGGGCGGAGCTCTGGCGGCGGACGCTCCACGACGGGCCGGTGTACGACAACCGCTACCGGACCGAGACCTACGCCTCGCTCACCGCGCTCACCGACGGGGAGCGGGTCTATTTCTGGTTCGGCTCCCAGGGGCTCTTCGCGCTCACCCTTGACGGGGAGCCGGTCTGGCGCCGCGATCTGGGCGACTTCGGCGACTGGGGGCTGGGGCACGGGATCTCCCCGGTGCTCCACCGCGACCTGATCATCCTGGTCTGCGACGACGACGGCGGGGAGAAGTCGGCGATCTTCGCGGTGGACCGGCGCACCGGGGAGGTGGCGTGGCGGACGCCGCGGCGGACGCGCAAGAGCTGGGGGACGCCCAGCCTGGTCCCGGTGGGGGACGCGGTGCAGCTGGTGGTGGCGAGCTTCGACCGGATCGCCGGCTACGACCCCGCGAGCGGGCGGGAAATCTGGGGCGGCCCCGGCTTCGACTCGAACGTGGTGCACACCCCGGTGCACATGCCGGCGGGGGACGACCGCCTGGTGTTCGTGTCCACCGGATACCCCGACAAGGAGGTGCGGGCGCTCCGGCTCGCTCCCGGCGGGGGGAAGCCGGAGTCCGCGTGGGCGCGCGCCGGGGGGACCGGCTATCTGCCCTCCGGGATCGTGTACGGCGGGCTTTTGTTCGTGCTTTCGGACGGGGGCGTGGTGACCGCGCTGGACCCGCGGACCGGCGCCCTGCGCTTCCAGGGGCGTCCGCCGCATCCGGGGCGCTACCACGCCTCGCCGGTGGGGTACGAGGGGAAGGTGCTCATCGGCAGCCTCGAGGGGGACATCACCATCTTCCGCGCCGCTCCCGAATTCGAGATCCTCGAAACCGGCTCGCTGCCCGAAGCCCTCTGGGCGTCGCCGGCGCTCTCCGAGGGGTCCCTCTACCTGCGCACCGTGTCCCACCTGTACGCCTTCCGGGGTGCGGAGCGGTGAGGGTCCTTGCGCTGGTCGGGGCGCTGTTGGGCGCGACCGGCGCCGAATGGGACCGGTTCCGCGGCCCCAACGGAAGCGGCATCGGCCCGGAGGGGCCGCTGCCGACCGTGTTCGGCCCCGGGGAGCGGCTGCTCTTCGAGGTTCCGACCCCGCCCGGCCATTCCTCGCCGATTCTCGCCGGCGGGCGGGTGCATCTCACCGCCTTCCGGGACGACCGGTTCCTGACGTTCGCCCTCGACATGGAGACCGGGGCGCTGCTCTGGGAGTCCGCCGCCCGGCGCGAGCGGTTCACCGAGGTGGATTCCCGGAACAACGCCGCGTCGCCCAGCGTCGCCGCGACCGCCGACGAGGTGGTGGCGTTCTTCCCCGATCTCGGCATGATCGCCTACGACGGCGCCGGGAACGAACGCTGGCGGGTTCCGCTGGGGCCGTTCCGGAACATCTACGGGATGGGGGCCTCGCCGATCTTCGCCGGGGACTTCGTGGTGCTGGCGCTGGACCAGAACCTGGGTTCCGAAATCATCGCGGTCTCCAGGGAGACCGGGGAGGTGGCGTGGCGCACCCCGCGCCCCGAAGCCACCAGCGGCCATTCCACCCCCATCCTCCGGGAGACCGGGGGCGGCGGCGTGGAGATCCTCGCGCCCGGCAGCTTCCTGCTGACCGCCTACGCGCTCGAGACCGGGACGCCCGCCTGGTGGGTGCGGGGGCTGCCCTGGGAGATGAAGTCCACCCCGGTGCTGTTCGAGGATCTGGTCTATGTGAACGGGTACGGGGCGCCGCTGAACGATCCGGGGAACCAGCGGACCGCGCCCTCCTTCGCCGAGGCGCTGCGGGCGGCGGACGCCGACGGGGACGGCGCGATCGGGCGCGACGAGGCCCAGGGGCATCCGGCGTCGTGGTTCGGGGTGATCGACCTCAGCGGGGACGATGCGCTCCAGGCGTCGGAGTGGGCGTACTACGAGGCGGTGCTGGCGTCCCGGAACGGGGTGATCGCGGTGCGCCCGCCGGCGGAGGGCGGCGCCTCCGGCGACCTCACCGACGCGAACACCGTCTGGAGTTACCGGCGCCGGGCGCCGCAGCTTCCCTCGCCGCTCATCTACCAGGGCGTGCTCTACCTGGTGAACGACGGCGGCATCGTGACCGCCCTCGACCCGGAGAGCGGCGCGATGCTCTCGCAGAACCGGCTGCGGGGCGCGGTGGACGCCTACTACGCCTCGCCGGTCGCCGCCGACGGCAAGATCTACTTCGTGAGCGAGCTGGGGATGGTCGCGGTGGTCCGTCCGCTGGCGCCGGGCGAGGAGACCGCGGAGCTGGAAGTGCTCCAGGTCAACCATCTGGGGGAGGCGGTGTACGCCACGCCGGCGATCGCCCCCTCGCGCCTCTACATCCGGACGGTGGAGCGCCTGTTCGCGTTCGCCGGGGAGGAATAAGGGACCCGAAACCATGCGTTGCCGCTACTGCGGGAAGCCCGCCGGATTTCTGAAGATCGAGCACCCGGAGTGCGCCGACAGCTTCGACCCGGAGGCGGCGGACAAGGTGGTCAAGCTGCTGCGCGACGCGGCGGTCCAGGGGCGGACCTGGCAGGAGGCGCAGCCCCAGGTGCAGGCGGCGATGGGGCGGGGGTTCCTCGACGCCGGGAAGCTCCCGTCGCTCATCGGGAAGGCGCTGCTGGCCGCCGAGCAGGTGGTGCTGGACGACCACCTGCTGGACGAGAACGAGGAGCGGAATCTGACCCGGTTCCTCGACTCGCTTTCGGAGACCGGACGGGAGGAGGCGGTGGCGCGGGGGGTGCGGCGCCGGCTCGGGCACGCGGTGGTGGTGCGGCTGGTGATGAACGGCGAGAACCCGATGGCCGCGCTCGGCAGGACGGTCGAAACCCGGCTCAACTTCATGAAGTCGGAGAGCCCGGTCTGGGAGTTCGATGGGGTGGCCTACGAGATCTCGAAGACCAAGACTCGCTACGTCGGCGGCAGTCGGGGGGCGTCGGTGCGGGTGGCCAAGGGGTTCTATGTCCGCACCGGGTCGTTCCGGGGGAGCCGGATCACCGAGGAGGAGCGGGAGATCGTGGACTCCGGATCGCTGGTGGTCACCACCAAGCACGTGTACTTCTCCGGAAGCAAGCGCCGGTTCCGGGTGCGCCACGACCGGGTGGTGAGCTACGAGCCGCTGGCCGACGGATTCGAGCTCACCCGGGACCGGGTGAACGCCCGCCCCGAGCGTTTCTATACCGGCGACGGCTGGTTCGTCTTCAACCTGCTGACGAACGCGCCCGAGCTTTCTTGATTTCCGTTCTCTTCGGGCTGTTGCTCCCGTTCCAGGACCCCGGAGCGGCCCTCTTGCGGGCGGCGGAACAGGGAGACGCGGCGGCGGCGCGCGCCCTCATCGCGTCCGGCGCGCCGGTGGACGCCGAAAACCGCTACGGGGCCACGCCGCTGTTCTTCGCCGCCGAACGCGGCCACCTGGAGATCGCGCGGATGCTGCTGGATGCGGGCGCCGATCCCGACCGGAGCGATCGCTTCTACGGGATGACCGCCCTCAGCCGGGCGCTCGGCGCCGGTCGGCGGGAGGTGGCGCTGCTGCTGCTCGAACGCGGCGCCGGCGAAGTCGGGGCGGCGCTCCGGGCCGCCGCCCGCTCCGGCGACCGGGAGCTGCTGGAGGCGGCGCTGGCGAACGGGGCCTTTTTCCGGGACGACCTGGAGGCGGCGATCGAGAACGGGGCCTTCTTCCGGGAGCGGCTGGAAGGGATCGAAGCTCCGGTCCGCCCGACGGCGCCCGGCGACGCGGTGGACCCGGCGTCGGTCGCCGGGCGCTATCTGCGCGAATCGGAGGGCGACGGCGTGGTGGTCGAGGCCGCCGGGAGCGGCATTGCGGCGCGCTTCCTTCCCGCCGGGGAATCGCTGCGGCTGGCTCCGGCGGGGGAGCGGAGTTTCGCCGGGGAGGGCGTCCGGTTCATCTTCGCCGGGCGCGGCGGGATGATCGAGCGCCTGCTGGTGGAGCGGGAGGACGGCGGCGGGCGGATCGCCTACGAGCCCGCCGGGGAGATGGAGGGTCGGGCCGTCGCCGACGTGGACCCGGAGGAGGATCGGGCGCCGCCGGAGGACAACGATCCGACGGCGCCCCTTGCGCCCCGTCCTTGGCCGCAGTTCCGCGGGCCGAACGGCTCCGGAATCGCCGACGGCCAGGGGGCGCCGATCCGCTGGAGCGCGGAAACCGGGGAGGGAATCCGCTGGGAAGCCGATCTGCCCGGCCTCGGGGTCTCCAGCCCGATCCTCCAGGGGGACCGGGTGTTCGCGGTGACGGCGGCGAGCGTCACCGGGGACGCCGAGTTCCGGATCGGCCTCTACGGCGACGTGGCGCCGGTCGAAAACGAGTCGGAGCACGAGTTCGCGCTCCACGCCTTGGATCTCGCCACCGGCGCGCCGCAGTGGACCACCCGGCTCCACCGGGGGACGCCGAAGACCCTCCGGCACACCAAGTCGAGTCAGGCGAACGCGACTCCGGCGACCGACGGCAAGCGGATCGTGACCCTGCTGGGGAGCGTCGGGCTGCTCCTCGCCCACGACCTGGACGGCGCCCTGCTCTGGGAGCGGGACGTGGGGGTTCTGAACAGCGGCTGGTTCTACGATCCGGGCTTCCAGTGGGGGCACTCGTCCTCCCCGGTGATCCACCGGGACACGGTCATCGTGCTCGCCGACGTCCACGGGGACGCCTTCCTCGGGGCGTTCGACCTGGAGACCGGGGAGCCGGTGTGGCGCGTCGGGCGGAACGAGGTGTCCACCTTCTCCACCCCGCTGATTCACGACGCCGCCGGAATTCCGGAAGTGGTCGTCAACGGAACGATGATCGCGGGGTACGATGCGGCCACCGGCGAGGAACGCTGGCGGCTCGGCCCCAATTCGGAAATCCCCATCGGGGTGCCGCTGCTGGGCGACGGCCTCCTGTTCGTCCAGGCCGGCTACCCCCCGATCCGCCCGATCTACGCCATTCGTCCGGGGAGGACCGGGGACCTCTCGCTGCCGCCGGGCGAGGACCGGAGCGAGGCCATCGCTTGGAGCCGGAACCGCGGCGGGGTCTACATCCCGTCGCCGCTGCTCTATCGGGGCATCCTCTACCTGAACGCCAACAACGGCCGGCTCGCCGCCTACAGCGCGGAAACCGGCGAGCGCATCTACCGCACCCGGATCGGCGGGGTCGGCGGCTCCTACGCAGCGTCGCCGATCGCCGCCGATGGCCGTCTCTATTTCACCTCCGAGGAGGGGGAGACCTTCGTGGTGCGGGCGGGACGGGAGTACGCGCTGCTGGCGCGGAACCCGCTGGACCGGATCGTGATGGCGACCCCGGCGGCGAGCGGCGGGGTGCTGGTGATCCGGGCGATCGACCGCCTGTTCGGGATCGCCTCCGGCGGCTCATGAAATTCCGATTCGCGCTACGGCGAAATCAAGCGGTAAGCTTCGCCAAAAGATATTCCTGTCCGCGATTCCCCTTGACCGAATTGCAATAACCGCACAGGAGTTGCAGATTCGACACATGATCCGTGCCGCCTTTATCTCGCGCGATAATGTGATCCACGGTGAAATTCTGCATCTTGAAGTGTTCGCCGCATCCATTGCAATTACCCCCTTGTTCACCGTATAGCATCTTCTTGTTGACCAGATCGTTATAACGACGTAGTGGTGCGATATCCGTGCGCATGGGGATGTCCGTTCGGTGTGCGCCTTGGTAAAACAGTCTTACTTCGTCGCGCATCCGGGTTCGCATCAATTCGGCGGCTTTCGGGCTGATGTCAATACCCGTCCATTGGCGGTTTTCAAGTTCTGCGGCAAGGCAGGCCGTGGCGCATCCGCAAAATGGGTCAAGGACCATGCCCCCTCCCGATTCTGACGGGTTGCTGGATGCCTTGATGATGCGTCTGAGCAATGCCAGAGGTTTTTGCGTCGGGTAGCCGGTACGTTCCCTTGCTTGCGAATTCAAATACGAAATTTCCCACACGTCGCGCATCGATTTTTGACGGCTTGAATCCGCGGTATAGGTTTGCACCAAATCTCCATCCTGGAAAGACGAATGCCGGGCCGCCTTGTGCTGTGATTTTGCGCTGTATGGTTCGGTGAGGCGATTGAAAATCGAGTTGGACATTCCGTAGAACAGCAACACATCGAGCATTCTCTGAAAATGCTTCGTTGCGCCTGTCCAACGCTGGTAACTCCATACGATTTCGTTGCGAAAGCCCATGCGTCCGAAAATGGCGTCCATTACCAGCTTCAGGTAATGGCTCATCTTGGGGTCGCAATGCAGATAGATGCTGCCGGTGTCCTTGAGAAGTCGTCGCATTTCCAACAATCTCACCGCCATGTAGATCAGATAGGACTTGTCGGAATTGGTCATCGCGGCGTGAATCACGCGATTCAGCTTCGGATGCTTGGATTCAATGAGATCAAGCCAGGCGACATCCACATCGGAAAGCGACCAGGCGTCCTTGAACTCCGCGCCGGCGGCTTTCGATCCGATGGGGGCGGCGTAGTTGGTCTTGCTGTTGAACGGCGGGTCCAGGTAGATCAGATCGACCGATGAGGAATTCATACCCCGCATGATGGGCAGATTGTCCCCCGTCCATATCGTCTGGTTCGCCCAGTTCGGATCAGCCACGAGGAGAAATTATACGGGGTATGAAGAGTTGAAGCCCTCCAATCAGCGCCCCTCCGGGAGCGCCGGGATGCCGAACTCGCGCAGGGTGCCCGCCAGGGTGGGACGGCTGAGGCGGATGCGCTCGTCGTTCAGGAGGTAGGAGAAGAGGTAGCCGGCGCCCAGCATGAAGATGCCGATCAGGAAGCAGACCATCACCGCCCGGTCCGGGTAGGAGTCCTTCAGGTAGCCGACGTAGAGCGGCCCGGCGACCCCGGCGGCCGCCCAGGCGGTCAGCACCGCGCCGTACATGGCGGACATCCGCTTCGCCCCGAAGACGTCCACGATGAAGGGCGGCATGGTGGCGAAGCCGCCGCCGAAGCAGAGCAGCACGTAGCAGACCAGCGCCGAGAATATCCAGGGATTGGTCTCGGTCATCAGGACGCCGAACACCACCATCTGGGTGGCCAGCAGGATGCGGAACACCCGCACCCGCCCGATCCGGTCCGAGAGGAGGCCCCAAAAGAGCCGCCCCAGGCCGTTGAACACCGAGCTCACCGCGATCAGGGTGGCGCCGTAGCCGGCGAGGACCGCCGGCTCGACGGTCGGGTCGGAGAGCCGCCAGACGTCCTGGAGGAGCTCCGACTGGAAGCTGATGATCGAGATGCCGGCGGCGATGTTGAAGAAAAAGACCAGCCAGAGGAGGAGGAACTGGGAGGTGCGCAGGTGGGCGCCGGTCTGAACCGCCTCCCGGCGCGGCGCCAGCTTCGCGCCCGGCGGGTTGCGCAGCAGCAGGCTGGCGGGAAGCAGGATCGCGGCGAAGACGAGGCCGAGCCAGAGGAACACCCGCGCCAGGTCGCCTTCGGCGCGCACCACCAGGATGGGGGCGAGGCCCTTGCTGAGCAAGAGCGCGCCGACCCCGAACCCCATCACCACGATCCCGGTGGCGAGCCCCTTCGCCTTCGGGAACCACCGGGCGACGGTCGCCACCGGGGTCACGTAGCCCATGCCGATGCCGACTCCGCCGACCACCCCGTATCCGAAGCAAAAGAGCGGCACGCTGTCCGCCTGGAGGGCGAGGCCGGCGATGACGTAGCCGGAGCAGAAGAGCAGGCTGCCGAGGACGGCGAGCTTCCGGGGACCGAGGCGGGGGAGCGTCTGGCCGGCCCACGCCGCCGAAATGCCGAGCGAGAAGATGGCGAGGCTGAACGCCCACGCCGATTCGGTGAACGTCCAGCCGGCCTGCCGCACCAGCAACACCTGGAAGAAGCTCCAGGCGTAGACGGTGCCGAAGCAGAGCTGCAGCAGCGCGCAGAGGCAGACTGCGAGGAGGCGCTGCGCCATGGCGCGATTCAGCTCGTCGCCGCCGCCTTCCGGGAGAGGAAGAGGACGAGGCGGGCGATCTGGCCGACTTCATCGTCGCGCTCCAGCAGCCTGTCGTTCGCGATCTCCTCCTCCGGGCGGCCCCGGGCCGACTCCACGGTGTACTGGAGCAGCTCCCCCAGCGGGCGGGCCACCAGGTTGATGAGCCAGATCGATGCGAACACCCCCACCACCAGCAGGATCGAGATCAGGTAGACCTGCCTGCCGATGGCGCGCTGGATCTTGAGGCCGACCAGGTCCAGGTCCATGCCGAGATGGACGGCGCCGGCCACCCCGGCGAGGATCGGGCTGCCGACCTCGACGAAGTCCCCCACTCCCGGCAGGTTCCGCTCCACCGGCTCGAGGTCGGCGTGGTTCGCCTCCAGGATCTCCGGCGGGATGCCGGGGACGAAGGTGTGCGCGAGGAACGCGCCGGTCTCGTCGGTGATGTAGATGTAGCGGATGCCCTGCACCTCGAGGAACTGGTCGATCAGCGACTGGAGGGTGGCGAGATTCCGGTTCAGCAGGATGTCCACGCTGGCGTCGGCGATCGTCTTGGCGATGTTCCTGCCGTTTTGTTCGTACTCGGCGGAGAGCTCGGCGTCCACCGTCCGGACGGTGAGCAGCGAGGTGGAGAGCACGATCAGCCCGAAGAGGGCGAAGATGCCGAAGCGCATGCGCTGGAAGAGCTTGTGAACCTTCAGAACCTTCATGGGGTCCCCCTCTCTCAGGCGCCGAAGCGACGCCTCCAGTTGGTCAGCGGGACGAACCGGCCGTCCTCGACCACCGTGTAGTAGACCTGCTGGAGTCCCTGGCGGCGCTCCGGACCGAAGGACACCTTCTCGGCGATGCCGATGTCGAAATCCCGGATCGAGAACACCGCCTCCTCGAGGCCGGCCCGGTCCGGCTCGCCGGGGAAGCGCCGGAAGATCTCGGAGATCATCCTGGCGTTCAGGAAGCCCTCGAAGCTCACGAAGCTCTGCGCCAGCGGCTGGTAGTCGGCGTCGCCGATCCCCTCCGGGACGCGCGGGTCGTGCTTCGCCATGAGCTCCCGGTATTCCCGCACCGCGGGCACCGAATCGTCCTCGTAGCTGGGGACGACCTGCGAGTTCACCAGCATCCGGGTCGCGCGCTCCGCATCGCCCAGCAGTCCCACCATGCTCTCGCTTCCGACGAAGGAGAGATTGGCGATCGGGACCTCGAGGCCGGCGTCCGCCGCGTCCCGCGCGAAGGCGGCGCAGGCGGCGTAGGCCCCGACGCAGATCACCGCGTCGGGATCGACCGCCCGGAGGATCTCCACCTGCTCCCGCATGCTCCCGGTGAACCGGGCGCCCCGCTGGTAGGTGGCCTCGCCGGCGATCTGTCCCCGCTCCTCGGCGAGCGCCAGCCGCACCCCGGCCCAGCCGCTGCGCCCGTAGGCGTCGGCCTGGTAGAAGACCCCGATGCGCCGCCGTCCGATGCGCAGCAGGTTGCGCACCAGGCCGGCGGTCTCCTGGCGGTAGGACGGGCGCAGGTTGAAGGCGAAGTCGCCGTAGGGCGCCTCCCGCTGCGGCTGCGCCCCGGTGAACGGGAAGAACATGTAGATCCGCTCGTCCTGAAACTTCTTCAGCATCGGCAGCACCCGGGTGACGGTCGGGGTGCCCACGTAGCCGAAGAGGAGGAAGACCTTCTCCTCCAGCATGAGCTTGAGGGTGTTCTCCACGCACGGGTCCGGCTGGTAGCCGTCGTCCAGCAGGCGGAGCGTGATCCGCCTCCCGTCGATCCCGCCGGCGGCGTTGACCTCGGCGAACCAGGCCATCGCGCCCCGGTAGAGCTCGTGTCCGAGCGCCCGCGAGGGGCCGGAAAAGGCGGCGGAAACGCCCAGAACGATTTCATCTCCCACGATGCCCTCCCGGGGCGCGCCGAACGCCCTCGACCAGTCGGCGGCCGCCAGGGCGGCGGCGGAACCTGCGAAAGCGCGACGGCTCATCCGGGGAGTGCTGGTTTCCTCGGCTGGATGCACGGCGCGAACCCGGCGCCCATGATACCGCCGCGGCGCGCGGGAATCTAAAATGAACCCCATGCGGTATCTGCTTCCTGTCCTTCTTGCGCTGCCGCTCGCCGGCGCGTCTTCTTCTTCCGACTGGCCCCACTGGCGGGGGCCGAACCACGACGGGGTGAGCGACGAGGTCGGGCTGCCGGTCGTCTGGGACACCGAGACCGGCGTCGCCTGGAAGACCCCGATGCCGGCCTGGAGCGGCTCCACGCCGGTCATCGCCGGGGACCGGATCTTCCTCAACGTGTCCATCCCGGACGATGCGGCCGGAGTCCCGGCGAACCCCTCGGGGCGCGGAAGGCGCCGGGGCGTCGCGTCCGGCGCCGGGAACGTCGCCTACAGCGGGAGCATCGAGCTCTGGGCGCTCGACAAATCGGACGGCCGGATCCTCTGGAAGCGGCCGCTGAGCGCCCGCGACTACCGGGGGCGCAAGAACAACATGTCCTCCCCGTCGCCGGTGACCGACGACCGGCGGGTCCTCAGCCTGACCGGAACCGGCATCCTCAAGGCGTTCGACCACGACGGCGCCGAGCTGTGGTCGCGCGACATCCAGGCGGACTACGGCGACTTCGGGCTGAACTGGGGGTACGCGAGCAGCCCGCTGCTGGTGGGCGAGGCGCTGTTCGTCCAGGTCCTCCACGGGATGAAGACCGACGACCCGTCCTATGTGCTGCGGATCGACGCGGCGACCGGCGAGACCGAGTGGCGGGTGGAGCGCCCGACCGACGCCATCCACGAGTCGCCCGACTCCTACACCACCCCCTTCGTCCACGAGGTGGACGGAATGCGCGAGATCGTGATCACCGGGGGCGACGTGGTCACCGGGCACGACTTCGACACCGGAGAGGAACGCTGGCGCTCCGGGGGGCTGAACCCGGAGAACAACCGCGCGTACCGGATCGTGGCGTCGCCGGTGGTCCGCGACGGGATCATCTACGCCCCCACCCGGGTGAAGCCGCTGCTCGCCATCCGCGCCGGGGGGCGGGGCGACATCACCGAGAGCCACCGCCTCTGGTCCTTCGACCGGGGACCCGACGTGCCGAGTCCGGTGACCGACGGGGAGCTGTTCTACATGGTGAACGACAACGGCGTCATGCACGCCCTGGACGCCCGGACCGGGGAGGTGCGCTGGGGGCCCGAGCGGCTGGCGCCGGGGACCTACAGCGCTTCGCCGGTGCTCGCCGAGGGCCGGATCTACATCATCAACGAGGACGGGGTGGCTTCGGTGGTCTCGGTGGAGGACGGGTTCGAGATTCTGTCCACCATCGACATGGGCGCCTATACCCTGAGCTCGTTCGCGATCTCCGACGGGCGGCTGTTCGTCCGCACCGCCGACGCCCTTTACTGCATCGGGGACTGATCGGAGCGTCTCCAGAGTCCGAACAGCAGGAGCGCGGCCCCGGCGAAGTTGGGCGGCGCCAGCAGCGCGCCCGGCGCCGGGGGCCAGAGGAGGAGCGCGGCGGCGAGCAGCAGCAGGCCCCGGAGGGGGACGCCCAGCGGCCCGCGCAGCCAGCCAGTGAGTCCGGCGGAGAGCGCGAGGACCACCAGCGCCCCCAGGAGGAAGGCGACGACCGCGCCCGCCGCCCCCCGGTCGTCGAGGATCAGCAGCAGCTCCGGGCGCCAGATGAAGAAGTAGGGCAGGGCGAAGCCGGTGAGGGCGAACCGGAAGGCGGTGACCGCCACCGGGAGGATGGGGGCGCCGGCGATCCCGGCGGTGGTGTAGGCGGCGAGCGCCACCGGCGGGGTGACCATCGAGAGCATCCCGAAGTAGAAGATGAAGAAGTGGACGGAGAGCGCCGGGACGCCGAGCTGCCCGATGATCGGACCGATCAGGGTGGCCATCAGCAGGTAGCAGACCGCCGACGGCAGCCCCATGCCGAGCACCACGGATCCCACCATGATGAGCAGCAGCGCCGGAAGCAGGCCGTCCCCGGCGACGCTCAGCACGGTGGCGGGGAATCGGGAGCCGAGTCCGGTGAGGGTGACCATTCCCAGGAGGATGCCCACCGCTCCGGCGGCGGCCACCAGCGGCGCCGCGCCCTGGGCGATCTTCCGGAGTCCGTCGAGGAGGCGGCCGAAGTCGGGCCGGGTGGAGGGGTGGAGGACGGCGACCAGCGCCACGACCAAAAGGGCGACGCTCACCGACCGGAAGACGGTGCGCCCGGCGAGGAGGGAGGCCAGCAGGCTCAGGAGGCCGGCGCCGAACACGACGCCGGGCAGGATCGAGGGGCGTTCGCTTTCTTCCGCTTCCGGCGGCGGTTCCGGCGGGAGCGTCCCGAAGGCGGCCCGGCGCGCCTCCAGGTGCACCTGGGTCCAAAGCGCCAGGTAGTAGAGGATCGAAGGCAGGATCGCCGCCTGGATGACGGTGAGGTAGCGCACCGGCGGGTCCACCAGCTCCAGCATCATGTAGGCCCCGGCGCCCATCACCGGGGGGACCAGCGCGGCGCCGGAGGCGGCCGCCGCGGTGATGCCGGCGGCGGTTCGGGCGGTGAACCCGGTGCTCCGCATCAGCGGGATGGTCAGCGTCCCGGTGGTGGCGGCGTCGGCCACCGCGCTCCCCGAAAGCGAGCCCATGAGGGCGTTGGCGAAGACCGAAACCTTGGCCGCGCCCCCCACGCTCCCCAGGAACAGGCGACGGGCGGCGCGGGTGATGAACCGGGTGGCGCCGGTCGCCCGGAGCGCGGCGCCGAAGACCACGAACAGGAAGACGTACGAGAACATCACCTTCATGGCGATCCCGAAGACGCCCTGGCTCTGGAGGAAGCCCTGGGAGGCGATGCGCCCCGGCGGATAGCCGCGGTGCGGGAAGAGGAAGTCGGGCATCTCCGGGCCGAAGAGGGCGTGGAGCAGGAAGAGCCCGGTGAGGATCGGGAGCGCCGGTCCCAGCGCCCGCCAGGATGCCAGCAGCACCGCCGCGATGCCGACCGCCCCGAACGCCAGATCGACGCCGGTCTCGGCGCCCGCCCGGTCGCCGAGCGTCGAACCGCCGAGCGCGCTCCCGAGGAAGACGTATCCGGCGGCCGCGACCGAGGCGGCGATGCCGGCCAGGTCGAACGCCTTGAGCCAGCGCCGGTCGTCCGGCTTCCCGCGAACCAGGAAGCACAGGGGGAGGCCGAACAGCGCGAACGCCGCAAGCTGCGCCTGGGGGGACAGCGAGGGGCGGTTCACCTCGACCAGGACGAACCCGGTCAGCAGGAGGGCGAGCGCCGGGACGCCCGCCTCGCGGATGCGGCCCCCCACCGGCGGCGGTCAGCCTTCCGGCTCGATGCCGGCTTCGCGGTAGTAGCGCTCCGCTCCCGGATGGAAGGGGATTCCGGTGCTGCGGGCGACGTTCCCCGGATGGATGGAGCGCCCCGCCGGGTGCTTTTCGGCGATCGCGTCCCGCGCCTCGTAGAGGGCGCGGGTGACCCGGTAGACGAGATCGGGGTCGGCGTCGGCCCGGGTGATGAGGTGCATGGACCCCACGTCCAGTCCCTGGTAGTCCTCGTCCTGGTTCCGGTAGGTTCCGGCGGGGATGACCGCGCGCCGGTAGAACGGGTACTCCTCGATGAGGGCGTCGCGCGCTTCGGGGTCCAGCGGAACCAGCCGGGCGTCCATGCCGGCGGTGACCTGGACGATGGAGGCGGTGGGGACCGCGCCGCCCAGGAAGGCCGCCGCCGCCGAGCCGTCGGTGAGCATGTCCACCGCGCCCGCCTGGGTGTTGTAGAGCGGCACGAAGTCCTCGTAGGTGACCCCGTGCGCCTCCACGATCGGGCGGATGAAGTGCTCGAACCCGGCCCCAGCGACCCCAACCACCACCCGGCGCCCCCGCAGGTCGGCGATGCCCCCGATCCGGTGGCGGACCGGGGCGACGAAGGCAGCCACGTTGGGGGCCAGCGTCATGACCGCCTGGACCGGGTACGCCTGTCCCCAGCCGTCCTCGCCGCGGGCGGCGAAGTAGGTGACCGCCGCGTTGGAGAGCGCGAAGTCCAGCTCGCCGCGGGCCAGCCGGCGGATGTTCTCGCCCGAACCCTTGGTGGCCTCGGCGGTGATGGCGAAGTCGCCGGACTCCTGGAGCGCCTCGGCGAGCGCTCCCGCCACCACGAAGAAGGCGCCGCCGGGAGGGGCGCCGCCCAGGCTCAGGAACCGGGTTTCGGCGCCGTCGTCGTTTCCGCATCCGACGAGGGCGATGAGGGCCAGCGGGAGGAGGGTTCGGAGCATCGCGCCGCCGGGAAGCATACCGGGGGGATGGATCCGGGGGCGATAGACTGGGGGGCGAAGTGCTTTTGCGCCCGTCGGACCAGGAAGCCGTTCGCAAGCTCTTCGGAACCCTCCGGGATCCGGTGCGTATGACCCTGCGGACGGTGCGGGAGAGTCCCATCTTCGTTCCCGGACGCCGCGAGTGCCCCTCCTGCCCCACCACCGAGGCGCTCTGCCGGGAGCTTGCCGAGCTGCACCCGCTGCTCGATCTGGAGGTCGAGGAGGCGGACGGCGACCAGGACCCGGCGCCGGCCCTCACCCTCGAGGGCGCCGCCGCGGCGGGCCGGGTCCGGTTCCTGGGTCTGCCGGAGGGGCACGAGTTCGCCTCGCTGCTGGACGCCATCCGGCGGGTTTCGGGCGAGCCGCTCGCGCTGGGCGAAGACACCCTTTCGGCGCTCGCCGCGCTCCGGCGCCCGGCGCACATCCGGGTCTTCACGACCCCCACCTGACCGCATTGCCCTCCGGCGGCCAGTCTGGCCGTCCAGTTCGCGGCAGCGAGCGAACAGGTGTCCACCGACGTGGTGCTGGCGCAGGATTTCCCCGAGCTGGCGCAGCGGTATCAGGCGCATTCGGTGCCGCTGACCGTGATCGAGTCGGCGGGGGCGGCGCGGACGGTGCTGGGGGCGCGCCCGGAGTCGTTCTTCCGGGACGCGTTGGTGGAAGCCGACCAGGAAGATGCCTGAACTCCGGGTCAGTCGGCGGGCGGCGCTGGCGTTCCTGGGCGGCGCGTTCGCCGGCGGAACGCGCGTCGCATCGCCCTTCCCCGACGCCCGGATCGAGGACCTGGACCGCCGGATTCACGGCGTGCGCCGGCAGTTCGGCCTGCAGCGGGCCATCGGGATCCACGTGCGGCATCTGGACAGCGGGGCGCCGCTCTTCAGCCACAACGCCGATCGCGCCTACATTCCCGCTTCGGGGATGAAGCTCCCGGTGATGGGGGCCTGCCTCCACTACCTGGGGCCCAGCTACCGCTTCCCCACCCGGTTCCTGGTGGATGCGCCGCCCGATGAAGACGGGGTGATTCACGGGCCGATCCACGTGGTGGGAAGCGGGGACCCGTCGCTCACCCGGCACGACATGGACTTCATCGCCGACTCCCTGGCGGCCGCCGGCATCACCGCGGTCCGGGGCGGCGTCCGGCTCGACGACTCCTTCTTCGAGTCCCAGGAGGACGACCCGCAGGGGATCGCGCGGAGGATGCAGCGGCGCCTGCCGATCCAGAGCGCTCTCGGCTACATGTGGAACCGGGTCGAGGTGGCGGGCGTCCCCGGAACCGGCGAGCGCCCCGACCTGCGCGACGAGGGGCACGGCTACTACCAGCTGGAGAACCGGATGGCGCTGCGGAATTCGGGGCGGCCCTACATCCTGGTCCAGCGCCGGGGGAAGCGGCGGGCGCGGATTCAAGGGCGGATCCTTCGCGGCGGCGCCGAGCGGGTCGCCCGCTTCACCGCCACCGAGCCGGCGCTCTACTTCGGCTACGCCTTTTGCGGCAAGCTCCGGGAACGGGGCATCCAGGTGGAGGGCGATCCGGTGCGCGTCCCGGTTCCGAACCCGCGGGAGAAGCTCCTGCTGTACCGGCACGAGTCGGCGGCGCTCCCCCAGGTGCTGGAGGCGCTCGGCAAGTACAGCAACAACTGGTCCGCCGAGCAGCTGCTGTTCACGGCGGGCGCCCACCGCTGGGGGCCGCCGGGGACGCTGGAGAAGGGAACCGCGGCGATCGAGGAGTACATCGTGGGCCTCGGGTTCCGGTCGAGCGCCTTCCGGATCGCGGACGGCTCCGGCCTCTCGCGCCAGAACCGCCTGAGCGCGCGCATCCTGGTGGAGATCGTGCGCGACCTCTACCGGCCTCCCGAACTCCGTGCGGACTTCCTCTGCTCGCTCGCGGTTTCGGGCGTGGACGGCACCCTGGCCCGACGGTTGCGCTCGGCGAGCACGCTGGGGCAGGTGATGGCCAAGACCGGCAGCCTCAGCGGGGTGAGCTCGCTCTCCGGGGTGGCCTTCCCGCACGGGCAGGCGGCGAGCCGGGCGATCGGCTTTTCGGTGGTGACCAACGGGGTGCGGCAGTGGAGCGGGGATGCGGTCGAGAACCGGATCGCCGCCGAGCTGGTCGCCTGGGCGAGCGACGCCTGACCGGCGCGGTCTCGCCCCGGGAATGCGCCCGGTCCCCGGCCTGGACCCTCCCGAATACCTGGACTGGAAGCCGGATCCGGAGGTGGTCGCCGAGTTCCGGGAGACGGCGGAGCGCGACCCGGAGCGGGCGGCGGAGATCGCCGGACTCGGAACCGAAGATCACCTCCGCCTCTATCGGGGGCTGGCGCGCAACCGGCTCCACGACCACCAGCTCAAGCGCTGGGTGCGTTCCGGGCGGCTCTCCAAGGCGTGGCTGGGCGTCGGGGAGGAGGCGGTCACGGTGGGGGCCTGCCACGCGCTCGCTCCGGGGGACGCGGTCGGGCCGATGATCCGCAACGCCGGCGCCTGCCACGAGCGGGGCATGCCGCTCGTCGACATGTTCCGGGGCGCCCTGGGCGACCGGAGGGGGCCGGCGGGCGGGCGCGACCTCCACTTCGGCGACCTGAAGCGCGGGATCGTCGCTCCCATCAGCATGGTGGGGTCGCTGGTCCCGGTGCTCGCCGGGATGGCGCTCGCCTACCGGCTCCGGGGGGAGGACCGGGTGGGGCTCACCTTCGTGGGGGACGGCTCGACTGCGACGGCCGGCTTCCACGAGGGGCTGACCTCGGCGGCGGCGCTCGGCGCTCCGCTGCTGGTGGTCATCCAGAACAACCGGGTGGCGCTCGGAACTCCGACGCCGGAGGCGATGACGCGGGCGTTCCCGTCCTTCGGCGCGGCCTACGGCGTGCGCTCGCTGGCGGTGGACGGCAACCACGTGCTGGATGTGCTGGCCGGAGTCCGCATCGCGCGTCGCTGGTGCCTCGAGGATCGCCGTCCGGCGCTGATCGTGGCGGAGACGTTCCGGATGGGCGGGCACGCCACTCACGACGAGGGGGTCAGCCGCCAGCTGCTCCCCGATGCGCTGTTCGCCCACTACGGGAAGCGCGATCCGGTGCGGCAGTACCGGCGCTGGCTGCGCGAGAGCGGCCACGCCGGGGAATCGGAGCTCGCCGAGGCCGAGCGGGAGGTTGAAGAGGAGGTCCGGCAGGCCGAGGCGGAAGCCCTCGCCTGATCGCCGCGTTCCTTACGGCGCCCGGTTCGGGCACTTGCGTTGATCCAGGAACCGTTGCCGATCCTTCCGGCTCGCCTTGTGTGGAAAGACTGCCCGCCGTTTTCCGTCGACCGAAGGCAGAATCCTGCTGTTGAGAAAATCCGCTTTCAGATCGCCATCGTTGGCGCACAGAACTTCCACTTCTCCGGCCAGCGCAAGTTGGAGCACGTGCCTGTCGTTCGAGCGGATTCCGATGGCTTCGAGTCGCTGTCCGGCTTGCCGGATCCGCGACTCCCGGACCAGAAGCGTCATCCGACTTCTGCGGAATTGCGCGATGAAAGTCAGCATCTTCTCATTCATTTCCTCGCCGTATTTCCCGCTCGTCGCGTACACGATCACACCATGTCCCTCCGTGAGCCAGCGATGCCATTCGCTCATTGCGGCTCTTCCCAGATCGCCAAACATGCTGGCGTCGACCAGGGTTCGCGTGCACATGGATCAATCGTTTTCCTGATCGAAACCCAGCAGGCGCCGGGTTTCGGCCAGGAAGAAATTCCGATAGCCATCCGGGGCGTCCAGCAATTCGGCATTGTCATCGAAGCGGATATTGTGGATGCTGGACCGTGAGCCGTCCGGAGTCGGCTCGAAGTAGACGATGGACATATCCTCGGGAGCGAGCTTTTTCTGCATGACGCAGATGCGGAAGCGATCCAGGAAATGATCGCTGTGCGTCTCGATCACGAAATTCCGATTGCTCTCCACAATAAGTTCCGCCAGATTGGCCTGGGATTCCGGATGCAGATGCACCTCGGGATGCTGGAGGAGGAATGTCGTTTCCGCAGGACGTTTATACAGGGATCGAACCAGGGGCAGGAGGCTGGCGACCCCGTACCCGACATCCACAATGCTGAATGGACCGTTCGGCGTCCCGATCAGGATCTCGACGCGCCCCTCGGCGTCGCGCCGAACGCGAACGTCCCGCCACAAATCGAGCTTCCTCCCGAATTCGGACAGGAACAGGCTGCCCTCCTCATCCAGGTTTTCCAGAGCGGCGGGCACGGCGTCGTACAGCCGTTGTCTCGGCAACGGCGCGGGGTCCATGGCCTCGACCTTGAGCGATGGCTCCGCAGGAAGGGGGAGTCCGGAACGCAAAAGGGTGACGAATTTTCCGAAACGGATTTCCTGGTCGGATTCGGATTCCCGAAGCGCCCGGGATCGGCGGAACGTGCGCAGGTCTCCGGCGTATGGCAGATGACCGTGTCGAACGTACCGCGACAACCAGGTGGAAATTTGGACGAATGAGATCATGGACCGTTCGAGATCGAAGCGAAACCCCGGACCGTCGAAGCGCAGGATGTCGCGAGGCTGATGCGCTCTTGTGATTTCCAGATGCTGTTCCGCCTGGTCGGCATTCACGAAATCCAGTCGAATGCGATGTTCCCGCGGCATTTCACTTTTTCCGGAATCAAAAGTGAAGGAAGCGCCGGAATAGCAATGCTTGTCGAATCGTCCGGAAACGGTGAATGTTTCGTGTCCCTTTCGCGCGATGTTCCTGAACGTTCCCATCCGGTACGGCGCGTCGTTGAAGTAGTTCCCATCGCCGAGATCGTTCAAGTCGCTCAGAATCGTCAGTGTCCGGTAGCAACCGAGGAACGTTGACTTGCCCGATCCGTTCGGACCGACCAGGAGGGTGATCCTGCGGAGCTTCGCCGACTGTTCGCCGGCGAAACACCGCACATTGTCAAGACGGAGTTCAGTGATTCTCGCCATTGGGCCTCGCTTCCCGGAACGTCGCGTTCGAAACCGGCTTCACACGGAGCGGCAGGCCGTGGATGATGCATCGAGCGTATCGGTTTTGCCAGGCGACTCGATGAACGGATACCGCCAAGCATCGCCGAGCGCCGTCGTTTCCTGTACAGAACAGCTCGGCTCGCAGAACAATTGTTCCGATTGCAATCGGTTGGGGATGAAACTGTAGTGCAGCTTGCCGCCAGTGTCCGGCCACCAGTCGGCGCCTGCGGTCATCCGCGCCATCTCGAGAACCATGAGGCTGGCGACGTTCGCGCTGAAGGGAAACACGTTCTGGTTGGCGGGAATGTCGCCCTCGCGGCGCGCCCGGTCCATATAGACCGGATCGTCCAGCGAACCATCGCGCTCCAGAAGCACGTCCGCCGACGTGTATTGACCATCGCAACGCAGGCAGCGGCGCCGGGGTCCAACGGTCGTTACGCTCCATGATGCCTGCGCCAGGGCCCCGTCGGGCTTGTTATCGATGAATACGCCGCCTGATATGACCGGGATGCAGTGCGCGTACGCCAATCGGTTCAACATGTCTTTCGGTAGCGGTCGGTCCACTGCGGAAAACAGGATGTCGCAGTCAAGGGCGGCAAGCAAGGCGGTTTCGTTCTGGATGGGCAAGCAATACGCCTGCACGTCGAACCGATCCGCCGTCGCGCTGTTTCGTATGCGTTGCGCCGCAAGCTCCGCCTTGGGCGCCCCGACATCGCTCCGGCCGGCGTGCAGGAGCCGGTCGAGGTTGTGCGTCTCCACTCGATCGGGATCGACGAGCGCCAAGCGTTCGACGCCCATTCTGGCCAGGGCCTCGGCCACCATGCCGCCCACGCTCCCGAGGCCGACCACCCCGACCCGCAGACGCGCCATGTCGCGTTGCCGCGCCACGCCCCAAGTGTCGATGGTGCGCTGGAGGATGGGGCGCCGACGCGGCGGGGGCAGTTCGGCGTCGTTGAACGTGACCCGCAGGCGCCGATCCGCAACGCGCACCTTGTCGCACCAGGTTCGTTCAAAACGCCGACCGGTCCAAGTCCAGAAGCGGGCGCTCCAACTGCCGTCCGTTCCCAGGGTCAAGCTGAGCAGGGGCAAACCGGTGGCCCGTGACGGCGGCGCGATGCGATCCCGTTCCGCGGCCACATCCTGAACGCTCATGTCCTGCCAGCCGGCGGTGAAGTGGTTGTGCATGAACGCCAGACCGGCTTTTTGCGCACAGGCGGTTGCGACGGCTCGCGCCAGATATGCGGCTTCGAAGCTGGCGTTTCCGTGGAGATGATGCTCCCCGTCCTCCGGCAAAAGGAGCTTGAACAAAAGCGCCGAGCGCCGGGTGGCGCCGGTGCTGGGTCGCCACAGGGCGAAGCACAACTCCTCCTGACGTCGGCCTGCGCGGACGTGTCGCAACAACCGCTCGCGCGCCGCTTCGTCCACGACGCCCGTGAGCACGGCGTCGTGTCTCATATCTGATCCCAGAAGCGAGTCAGGTGCCGATGGAAGTATGGCTTCATGTTCTTTTCGGCGGTTGCAAGGTTGTCCCAGAAGTCGCTCGGCGGTGCGCTGAACACTTTCCATTCGTCGTCTTCATGACGGAATGAACTATGCGGCTGGATACTTGTATCCGATAGCGCGGCCACACAAATCCAGTGCGGCGGATATTCCGGGTACGCGTTTTCCTGAAAGCCGATGCCGATTCTGAAGCGCTTGCCGCGGTAGCGGCCGATTTTCACATGGTAGTCCAGCGCGACAAGCTCGTGCCCGAAGCCGGCCGGCCGCATCAGCTGCGGCGTGTACCCCATTTCGCGCAATTCTGCGCACACGTTCTCGACAGGAGTCATGCCACGGGCGTCGCGCCGCGGTGCACGGCCAGGAATCGGCTCCCGTCGTGGACAGTGATCTCTTCCGCGGGATCATCGTGCCGGCGCTCAGTCTTGAGATCCTGCAGGTAGTAGTCCTCAAGATTCCTGGTGTCTATGCTGGCGGCTCGGCCCGCGTTCTCAAGAATTGTGCTGACTGCAAGCTTGTCGGTCGTCGCCGTCTGTGGCTCTCCATTCACTTCGTAGCGAACAACTGGATTCTCGATATTCATGGGGACGGCACCTCCGCGAATAGTCTACCACGGCGTCGTCCGCGATCTCAGGGGCGGGCGGAGTGGGTCGGGATGGCGAGCACGCTGGCGCGCACCCGGATGATGATGTGGCGCGCCCGGTCGGGGCGGAAGAAGGAGCCGCCGCGGTGGACGTCGTAGCCGACCACCACCAAGTCGCCCGGCTCGGTCATGGCGGCCATCCGGCGGGGCAGGTTGCCGACGCTCTCGATGACCGGCACCCGGGTCCGGTACAGCCTGGCCATGCGCTCGACGATGGCCACCAGCGTCTCCCGGTGCTCCTCCGGCTCCTGGCTGATGAACGACGGCGGTTTCACCGAAAGGAGGCTGAAGGGGATGTCGAACTGGCGGGCGAGGCCGAGCGCGGTGTCGGCGGCGCGCAGAGTGCTGTCCAGGTCGGTGACCGGGAGGACCACCCGCTCCCACGGGAAACGCCCCCCGGGCAGCAGGACCGGGCAGGGGAAGCGCGCCATGGTGGCGAGCGAGCGGCTGGTGTTGAGGCCGATGCGGGCGAGAAGCGACGCCTCCTGGCGGGGGAGCACCACGCAGCCGGCCTCGCGCCCGATGTCCTCCACCGGGTTCGGGCCGAGCGGAACCCGGGTGATCTGCGACGCCGGCGCCTGGAAGTTCGCCGGCGGCGTCACTTCGGGGGCGGCGACGATGCGGAGGCGCCGGGCGCGCGAAGAGCGGAAGAGGTACTCGGCCTCGCGCCAGTCAAGGTCCGGGAGCGGACGATCCGCGTAGACCACCAGCTCGCTGCCGAATTGCAGCGGAAACAGCGACTTGCCCTCGCGCAGGAATTCGGCGGCGCCGGGCGCGACTTCGGGGTCGCCGGTGATGAGCAGCCGATCCCCGGCCTCGATGACGGCGTTCCCGTCCGGAACCACGAACCCGCCGGCCCGGTAGATCCCCGCGACCAGCCACTTCCGGGCGCCCAGGTTGCGGAGCTTGACCCCCACCGCCGGGGACGTCGGCAGAACCTGGATTTCCCGGATCTCGCCGAGTCCGAGTCCCAGGGTGGTGGCGACCTGGTGCGAACGCTCCACCCGGTTGCGGATCTGGCTGGCGATGACCACCGGGCGCACGATGCTGGCGGCGCCGGTGGCGCGGAGCGCATCGCTTCGCTCGCCGGCGCGGATGGTTCCGATGGCGCTCGGACGCGGGTTCAGTTCGGCGGCGACCCGGCAGACCTCGATGTTCACATCGTCCCGGTCGGTGGCGGCGATGACCCAGTCCGCTCCCTCGGCGCCGGCCTGGCGGAGCGCGAGCGCGCTGGTCCCGTCCCGGGCGAAGGTGCGAAGCGGCTTTCCGCTCCAGTCCCCGGCGAGCCGCTCCAGCTTGGCGGGGTCCACGTCGAGGACCGCCACGTGCCGGTCGGCGCCCAGCTGCCGGGCGGTTTCCGTCCCGGTCTGCCCGGCGCCGACTATGACGACCCGGGAGGGCTCCTCCCAGGACGGCGCCGGGGCGGCGGCGTCAGCGGACATGGCTCCGCCCCCCGGCCGGTTTCGGACGCTCGGCGGCGATCCGGCTTACTCTTCCGCCTTCTTGGTGGCGGTGATCTCGGAGACCGGCGTTCCCTCCGGCGAGAAGGGAGCGACGTCGAGGAAGGAGATCGCCACCTGCGGGTCGGTGTCCCCAGTCTTGAGCATGAAGTCCTCGCCCTCCGCGGTGCCGGCGTCGTAGGCCTTGGAGGTGAGGACGATCTCGTCGAGCCAGTTTCCGCCCTCGTCCACCGCGCAGATGGGCTCAACCCCGATGAACCAGTCGGAACTGGGGGCGATCATCTGGGCGAAGCTGATGCAAGGCTGCTCCGAACTCAATGTGACCATGGCCTTTGTGGGGTCGGCGATCACCGCTTGAAGCTGGCTTTCCATGGTCCACAGCACGGTGTGCCCCATCGCCTCGGCCTCGGCGACGATCGCTTCGACGGCGCCGGTTTCGGCCAGGGTCTTGAGGCCGGCGCTCGCCATTTCGCCCCGCTCGAAGAGTCCCTTGGCGCCCATCGGATGGGTGGCGAGGATCAGGTGGGGCGCGGTGGAGACGCCTTCGGGGAAGGGCGTGGCGCCGAAGAGGGCCTGCAGGGTGGGATAGGAGGAGATGACGGCCTTGTACCCGATCGTGTACTCCTGCATCGTGGGCGCCGCCGGTTCCGGCGTGGGGGCGGGAGCAGGGGCGGGCGCCGGGGCTGGAGCGGGCGCTGGCGCCGGGGTCGGCATCGAGTCGCCGTTGTCGCCGCACGCCGCCAGCGCGAGGGCGAACGCGCCCAGGGGAACGAGCAGGTTCTGCTTGGTCAGGTTCCTTTTGGTCATGGGGGATGGTCTCCTTCCGCCGGCTCGGAGAAATCGCCAGCGTGCTCGCGGATTGTATGCGCTCCCGGCCCTCGGAGCTCGTTCGCGCCTGGCTGCTAGCATAGACCAGTTGGGATAGACCAGTTGGGGCGGGGAGGCCGATTGCGCGATGGCGACCGAAGAAGGCGTTCCGGTTTCCGGCCCGGCGGCCCATGCGCTTTCGGGGCTGGCGTCCGGCGGCGCGGCTTCCGGCGCGGCCCCGATCTGGAAGGAGCGTTCCGCGCTGGCGTCGCTGGCGCTTCACCTGGGGCTGGGCGCCTCGGTGTTTCTCCCCGGCCTCATCGGCCTCCTGGATTCGGACCCAGCGGCGCGGACCGCCGCGCCCCGCTTCGCGTTTGACGTCGCCGGCGGCGAGGGGCTGGGCGGAGGCGGCGGAGGCGGCGGCAGCGGCGGGCGCCGCATCACCGCCTGGATTCCGGAGCGGGTCGAACCGCCCCCGGCGCCGGAACCGGAGCCCGAGCGCCAGGCGCCGATCGCGCCGCGCGCCCCCCGCCCGCTCCGGTTCGAGGATCTCGAGAACCTCGAGGACGACCCCGACTGGACCGCCTCGCTCCCCGGCGCGGTGTTTTCGCCGCAGGCGGTGGAGTCCCCCGGCCTCTCGCTGACCGATTTCGAGGATCGGGGCGGGCGCGATCGGGAGCGGAGCGCCGGAACCGGCGGGGGGATCGGCGGCGGAGAGGGGACCGGCGTGGGCGAGGGGCGGGGATGGGGCGTCGGACCGGGCTACGGCGGCGGGTCCGGCGGCGGCGCCTACCGTCCGGGGGGCTACGACGTGGAGCCGCGGCTGGTATTCGAGCCGGATGCGCCTCCCTACCCCGATGCGGCCCGGGAGCGCCGGATCACCGGCGAGGTGATGCTCCAGGTGCTGGTCAAGGTGGACGGCAGCACCGAAGTGCTGGGGGTCATCAAGTCGGGCTGCCGGGTCTGCGTCGAGACCGCCCGCCGGCACGCGCTCCAGTACCGCTGGAAGCCGGCGCTCAAGGACGGGCGCCCGGTGGAGGCGATCGGCGTCATCACCGTCACCTTCGGCCTCTTTCCGGTTTCCTGAATCCGGCCTTGGCGCGTCGTCCGGCGGAGCTCCTTTCCGCCGAAATCATCCGGGAGCGGGTGGCCGAACTCGCCGCCGAAATCGCGCAGGCGACTCCCGGCGGGGATCTCCACCTGCTGGTCGTGTTGCGCGGGGCTTTCGTCTTCGCCGCCGACCTGGCGAGGCGGCTTGCGGAACAGGGTCTCGACCCCTCGGTGGACTTCTGCCGGGTGATCTCCTACCGGGACCGCGCCGAGCCGGGGGCGCCCGAAATCCAGGGACTCCACCCCGATTCGCTCGCCGGGCGGGACGTGCTGATCGTCGAGGACATCATCGACACCGGCGGCTCGCTCCGGGCGCTTCAGGAAGCGATCCCGTCCGATGGACCCCGCTCCCTCCGTTCGGTCGCCCTGCTCCACAAGCCGGCCCGCCGTCGCCATCCCCGGATCGCTCCCGACTTCACCGGCTTCGTCATCCCGGACCGGTTCGTGGTCGGATACGGACTCGACTTCCGGGAGCGGCATCGCCACCTGCCGTACATCGGAGTCCTCGAGGGGATGTAGTAGCCGCTCCCTCAGCCGGTTCCGAACTCCGGCTCCTCGGCGATCGCGGCGAGCAGGCGGGCGAGCCGGGGGCTGGCCTCCCGGCCGGCCTCCTCCACGTGTTCGGGGCGGAGCTCCTGGTCGCCGAGTCCGGCGGCGAGGTTCGACACGAAGGCCAGCCCGGCGAGCCGCAATCCGGCGTGCCGCGCCGCGATCGCCTCCAGCGCCACCGACATCCCCACCACGTCGCCGCCGAGCGCGCGCAGCATGCGAATCTCCGCCGGGGTCTCGAACTGCGGCCCCCGCACTCCGGCGTAGACCCCGACCGGCAGCGCCATCCCGATCCGCTCGCCGGCGCGCCCCATCGCGGCGGAAAGCTCCCGGTCCCACATCCGGGTCATGTCCGGGAACCGCGGCTCCGGCCCCGGCTCGGCGCCGGTCAGCGGGCTGGCCCCGGTGAGGTTCAGCTGGTCGCGGATCCGGACGAAGTCCCCCACTCCGAGCTCGGGGGCGATGGCGCCGGTGGCGGCGGTCAAGAGCAGCCGCTTCACCCCCAGCGCCGCCAGCAGCCGCACGAGGAACGCCGCGTCGTCGGGGCTGCGCCCCTCGTAGAGATGATGCCGGCCGAGCGTCATCGCCACCCGGAGGGGACCCAGGTCGCCCAGCAGGAGCTGGCTCCGGTGTCCCGGCGCGGTGCACTCCGGGCATCCGGGGATCTGGTCGAAGGGGAGGGAGCGGGGATTCCGGATGCGCTCCGAAGCGCCCGCCAACCCCGATCCGAGCACGATGCCGAACTCGGGAAACGGCGTCCCGGCCCAGCACCGCACCGCCGGCGCCGCCGCCGCGATCCGTTCCCTGACGTCCGGTTTCATGCGTCCGCGAAGAGCATCCCGGCGAGCGTCGCGGTGACCAGGGTGGTGATCGCGCCCCCGGCCAGCGCCCGGAGACCGAGCCGGGCCAGATCGCTCTTGCGCCCCGGCGCCAGCGCGCCGATCCCGCCGATCTGGATGCCCACCGAACCCAGGTTGGCGAAGCCGCAGAGCGCGAAGGTGGCCATCATCTCGCTCCGGGCGGACAGCGCGCCTTCCCGGAGCATGGCGGCGAGGTCGAGGTAGGCCACGAACTCGTTCAGCACCAGCTTCTTGCCGAGCAGCCCGGCCACCGCCGGAACGTCCGCCGCCGGGACTCCCATCAGAAAGGCGACCGGCGCGAAGGCCCACCCCAGGATCCCGGTGAGGGAGAGGCCGAAGACCCCCAGCGGGAGGTCGATGAGCGCGACCAGGCTCAGGAAGGCGATCACCATCGCGATCACGTTGATCACCAGCCGGATTCCGTCCCCGGCGCCGCGGGCCGCGGCGTCGATGACGTTGGCGTCGGTTCCGCCGGCGCGCCCCAGCATCCGGCGCGTCACCCGGCCGGCGGTCTCGGCGGCGGCGGTCTCCGGCACGATGATCTTGGCCATCATCAGCGCGGCGGGCGCGTTCACCAGGCTGGCCGCCAGCAGGAAGCGCGAATCCACCCCCAGCGCCACATAGGCGGCGAGCATGCCTCCCGACACCGTGGCCATACCCGACACCATGACCGCGTGGAGCTCGGAGCGGGTCATCCGCTCCAGGTACGGGCGCACCACCAGCGGCGCCTCGGTCTGCCCCATGAACACGTTGGCGGCGGCGCCGAGCGTTTCGGCCCCGCTGGTGCCGAGAGTCCGCACCATCACCCGGGCCATCAGCGCCACCGCCGCCTGGAGGACGCCCAGGTAGTAGAGGACGGCGAACACCGAAGCGATGTAGACGATGGCCGGCAGCGCGGAGACCGCCAGGATCACGCCGAAGCGCTCCCGGTCGGCGAGCGGGCCGAACAGCAGCTCGATGCCGGCGTTCGCCTGCGCGAGCGCGAGGTCCACGAACCCGGCGGCGGCCGCCAGCGCCCCGGCGCCGACCGACGTCCGGAGCACCAGGAAGGCGAACGCCACCTGGAGTCCCAGCCCCCAGGCGACGATCCGCCAAGGAAAGCGCTTCCGGTCCGTCGAGATGCCCCAGCCGATCGCGAGCAGGACCGCGATGCCGACGACCGGCAGGAGGAAGGCCAAACGAGTCAGCGGTAGATCAGGTAGAACAGCCAGCCGGCGCCCAGGCCGCTTCCCATCAGGGCGGTGAAGGTGAACAGCCCGAAGCGGACCCGCGCCGCCACGCCGTCGCGCATCAGGCAGGCGAACGCCGGCGAGACGAACGCCGCGAACAGCGTCATCGCCACGAAGTGGTGCATCAGGCTTCCGGCGGGGTCCGGTCCGCCAGGTCCGAGGCGTGCAGCGCGACCAGGAGGTTGAGGAGGCCCGCCGAGATCAGGAAGGCGTAGCCGTATTCGTAGGTCGGCGCCGCCGGATTCCCCGCCCCGAATCCGAGCGCCCTGGCGAGGAAGTAGGGAAGCCCCATCCCCATTTCCGCCAGTCCGGCGAGCAGGGTCAGCGGCGCCGCGCCGCGCACCGGGAAGAACTCGCCGTCCATCGCCAGCCCGGTCGCGAACAGGAGGCCGATGGACGCGAGGAAGACCAGCCCGGTCCGCGCCCGGCCGAGAAACGCATGGCCCAGACCCGGAAGCACGAGGGAGAGGGCGGCGGGAACCACCCGGTTCGGACTCTCGGACACGGCGCCGAAAGTGTACCCACCGGGGGAGGGGCTTCCCGACTGCTAGGCTAGCCGCCCGAAAATGAACGCCATCGCTCCCTCCGAAGGGATTTTCATCGTGGAGGGGGCGCGCACCCCCATGACCACCTTCCTGGGGGAGCTTTCCGGGAAGACCGCGGTGGAGCTCGGCGCGCTGGCGGCGACCGAGGCGCTGCGACGCTCCGGCGCCGAGCCGGACCGGATGGATCACGTGGTGTTCGGCAACGCGCAGCAGACCAGCGCCGACGGCATCTACGGCGCTCGCCATGTGGGCATCCGCGCCGGGATTCCGGTCGAGGTTCCGGCGCTGACGGTGAACCGGCTGTGCGGCTCCGGGATCCAGGCGGCGATCTCGGCCTCCCACCTGCTGCTGCTCGGCGAGGCCGACGCGGCGCTCGCCGGCGGCATGGAGTCGATGAGCGAGGCGCCCTTCGTGGTGCGCGGGGCGCGCAAGGGGCTCCGGCTGGGCGACGGGGTCCTGGAGGACAGCCTGACGGCCGCCCTGACCGACGGCATGTGCGGCCTCTCCATGTCCGACACCGCCGAGCGGGTCGCGGAACGCACCGGGGTCACCCGCGAGGATGCGGACGCCTATGCGCTTCGGAGCCAGGAGGCGGCCGCCGCCGGCGCCGCGAACCGCGCCGGGGAGATCGTTCCGGTGACCCTCAAGACCCGCAAGGGGGAGCAGCGGGTCGATCGGGACACCCATCCGCGCCCCGGAACCACGCTCGAGACGCTCCGCGGCCTGCGCCCGGCCTTTCGCGCCGACGGGATGATCACCGCCGGCAACGCGAGCGGGGTCGCCGACGGCGCCGCCGCGCTGGCGCTGGCGCATGAGCGCAGCCCGCTGGCGCGGGAACGGACTCCGCTGGGACGGATCGTCTCCTGGGCGACCGCCGGGGTGCCGCCGGAGATCATGGGACTCGGTCCGGTTCCGGCGAGCCGCGCCGCGCTGCGCGCCGCCGGACGCAAGCTGGAGGACATGGACCGGATCGAAGTGAACGAGGCCTTCGCGCCGCAATACCTGGCGGTCGAGCGCGAACTCGGACTGGACCGGACGCGGGTCAACGTGAACGGGGGCGCCATCGCCCTGGGGCATCCGCTGGGCGCCACCGGCGCCCGCCTGCTGCTCACCCTGCTGTACGAACTCCGGCGCTCCGGCGGTCGATACGGGCTGGCTACCGCCTGCATCGGCGGCGGCCAGGGGATCGCGATGGTCGTCGAGTCCGGCGGTGCCTGAGACGCCGCGTCTGCACGGCGCCCGGGTCGCGGTCGTCTTTTCCGAACGCGATGAGCCGTCCGCCCGGCTGGCCGGGGCCGCCGACGACTGGCTCCAGGCGGCGGGCGCCGAAGTGAGCCGCCATCCGGCGCCCGCCGCCTTCGAGGTGGCCCAGCTGACCGCCTGGATCGCGGCTTCCGGCGAGGCCGACGGGATCGTCGCCTGCGCCGCCATCATCCGCGGCGAGACCTCCCACGACCGCCATCTCGCCGGCGCGGTCACCCGGTCGCTGCTGGACACCGCGGCGCGCCACCGGATTCCGGTGGGCAACGCGGTGCTTACGGTAAGCACCCGCGAACAGGCGGACGCCCGCTCCGGAGGAGACGGGGGCAACCGCGGCGAGGATGCCGCCCGGGCGGTCGCCGCGATGCTGCTGCGGCGGAGGAGCGGAAAGCCCGCCGGTCGGGACCTGGGCCCCGCCCGGTGACGCCATGCACCCGAAGGCGGCGCTGGTCCGCAGGAAGGGCCGGCAACTCGCGGCGCAGATGCTCGCCTCCTGGGCCTTCAACCCGGTCCCGCCGGAGACCACCATCGCCCGCACCCATCAGTTGACCCGCTCCAACCCGAAGAGCCTGGCCTTCGCCGAGCGGCTGGCGCGCGGCGCCTGGGAGCGGCTGGAGGAAATCGACGCCCGCGTCCAGGGAGTCACGACGCCCTGGTGGCGCGAGAACATGGGGTCCGTGGAACGGAGCGTGCTCCGCGTCGCGGTGGCCGAGTTGCTGCTGGGAGGCGCGCCGCCGCGGGTGGTGGTGTCCGAGTTCCTCGAGGTGGGACGCGCGCTGGCGGGCGAGGCGGCCGTCCCGTTCCTCAACGGGATTCTCGACAGCGTCCTCAAGGGACTCCCCGACCCGCCGCCGGAGCCTGCGAAGTGAATCGGGACGAGGCGAACCGCCGCCGCAAGCTGGACGAGATCGAGGCGCTGGGGTTCCCCCGGTGGCCCGCCCGCTTCGCCGCCACCCACCGCATCGGCGAGGTGGAGGCGCAGTTCGGCGGGCTCGACGGGGAGCAGCTGGAAGCCCTCCCGGAGGCGGAGCGCGCGGTCCGCGTCGGGGGCCGGATGACCGCGCTTCGCTCGTTCGGGAAGGCGGCGTTCGCCCGGCTGGCCGAGCGCGGTCAGGACCTCCAGGCCCACTTCCGCCGCGACGTGCTGGAAGAACGCGAATTCGCGCTTGCGCGCCTGCTGGACCTGGGCGACTGGATCGGGGTCGAGGGGCCGGTGTTCCGCACCCGCGCCGGCGAACTCACGGTGCGCGCCGACCGGCTCGCCCTGCTGGCCAAGGCGCTGCGCCCGCTCCCGGAGAAGTGGCACGGCCTCGCCGACCGGGAAGCCCGCTACCGGCGGCGCTACCTGGACCTGCTCGCGAACCCGGAGACCGGGCGGGTGTTCGAGCGGCGGGCGGCCCTGATCCGGGCGATGCGCCGCTTCATGGACGGCGAGGGGTTCCTCGAGGTCGAGACCCCGATGCTCCAGCTTCTCGCTACCGGCGCCGCCGCCCGCCCGTTCCGCACCCGGCACCACGCCCTGGGGATCGACATGTATCTGCGGGTGGCGCCCGAGCTCTATCTGAAACGGCTGGTGGTGGGCGGGCTCCCGCGGGTCTACGAAATCAACCGCAACTTCCGCAACGAGGGGCTGTCCACCCGGCACAATCCCGAGTTCACCATGCTCGAGGCGTACCGCGCCTTCGCCGACTGCGAGGACACCATGGAGCTGACCGAGCGCCTGGTGGCTGCGGCGGCGCGGGAGGTTCTGGGGGACGCGCCGGCGGTCTTCGACGACCGGGAGATTTCCTTCGCGCCGCCCTTCCGGCGGCTGGACCTGGCGGAGTGCGTCGCCGCCGCGCTCGGGGAGCGGGGCCTCGAGGCCGACCTGACCGACCCGGACGCCTTGCGGGACGCCCACCGCCGGCTCGACCTGGCGCCGCCCGAAACCGGGGACCGGGGGAAGCTCCTGCTCCATCTCTTCGAGTCGCTGGTGGAGCGCGGGCTGGAGCAGCCGACCTTCGTCACCGGGTATCCGAAGTCGGTCTCGCCGCTCTCCAAGGCCCGCCCCGACGACCCGGAAACCACCGACCGTTTCGAGCTGTTCGCCGGCGGGCTGGAGATCGCCAACGGGTTCTCCGAGCTGAACGATCCCGACGAGCAGGCGGCGCGCTTCGGCGAGCAGCTGGCGAAGCGGCAGGAGGGCGAGGAGCACGCCATGGACCTCGACTACCTGGAGGCCCTGCTCCACGGCCTTCCCCCGACCGGCGGCGTGGGGCTGGGCGTGGACCGGCTGGCGATGCTGCTCACCGGTTCCCCGGCGATCCGCGACGTGATCCTCTTTCCGCACCTCCGTCCCCGCACCGATCCGTGATCCGTCGGCTCGGGCAGGCTTTGCCCTTCGAGCTTCAGGTCGCCCTTCGCTATCTGATGCTGCGGCGGGCCGGGCTGTTCGTTTCGGCGCTCTCGGCGATTTCGGCCCTCGGAGTCGTTCTGGGGGTGGCGATCCTGCTGGTCGCGCTCGCCCTGATGAACGGGTTCCAGGGCGAGCTGCGGGCGCGGATTCTGGGCGCCCTCTCCCACCTGGTGGTGCAAGACGTCTCCGCCCTCGGTTTCGCCGACTACCAGCAGACCATCCGCGATCTCGAATCGGTGGAGGGGGTGGAGGCGGCGGCGCCGGCCATCTACGGAAATGCGCTCGCCACCGGTCGGCGCGAGGCGCTCGTCACCTTCAAGGGGGTGGACCCGGACCGCGAGCCCCGGGTGAGCGAGTTCGCGGCCCGGATGACCCTGGGGGACTTCGATGCGCTCGCCCGGCAGAACCCGGACCGGGATCCCCCGGTGATCCTGGGCGAGGAGCTGGCGCTTTCGATGGGCGTGACCCTGGGCGATCCGGTGCGCCTGCTCACTCCCGAACGCCGGCTCAGCCCGGTCGGCGCCATCCCGCAGAGCCGCCGGTTCGAGGTGGCGGGAACCTTCCGGCTGGGCCTTTACGAATACGACAACTCGTGGGCGCTGCTTCCCCTTGCCGACGCCCGACGCCTCGCTGGGCAGCCCGGCGAAGCGAACCACCTGGAGGTCCGGCTCGCCGACATGTTCGCGGTGCGGTCGGTCGAGGCCGCCGCCCGCGAGCGCCTCGGCGGCGGGTACGCCTTCCTCAACTGGATCGACATGAACTCCACCCTCTTTTCCGCCTTCTGGCTGGAGAAGCTCGCGACCACGCTCTTCGTCGGCTTCATCATCGGGGTGGCGGCGCTGAATATCGTCGCCGGCCAGATCGTCACCGTTACCGAAAAGACCCGCGACATCGCCGTCCTCCGCTCGATGGGCGCCACCCGGCGGAGCATCCTGCTGCTTTTCTTGTCCCAGGGCGCCCTCATCGGGGTCGCCGGAACCGGACTCGGCGCCGCCCTGGGCGTACTCGCCACCCGGCTGCTGGACGGACGCATTCGCATCCCCGAGGACGTCTACCAGATCACTGCGGTGCCCTTCACCCTGCTGCCGACCGATCTGACGCTCGTTTGCATCTTCGCCCCGCTGGTCTGCCTGGCCGCCACCATCCTCCCGGCTCGCCGGGCTGCGGCTTTGGTGGTCACCGACGCGCTGCGCTTCCAATGAGTCTCGCTGTCCGGGCCCGCGGTCTGGTGCGCGGCTTTTCCACTCCGGCGGGACGGATCGGGGTGCTTCGCGATCTGGACCTGGATGTGCGGAAGGGGGAGATGGTGGCGATCATGGGGCGCAGCGGCGTGGGGAAGACCACCCTCCTCCAGCTGCTGGGCGCTCTGGAAGTCCCCGAAGCCGGGGACCTGCGTCTGCTCGGGGAGAGGGCCGGATCCCTCTCCGAGCCGGAGGCGGCCCGGTTCCGGAACCGGCGCATCGGGTTCGTCTTCCAGCATCACCGCCTGCTTCCCGAGTTCACCGCCGCCGAGAATGTGGCGATGCCGCTCCGCATCCAGCGGGTTCCGCGCGCCGCGGCCGAACGCCGGGCGGCGCGCCTGCTGGACGAGCTCGGCCTGGAGGAACGGCGCGATCACCGACCGGAGGAGCTCAGCGGGGGGGAGCAGCAGCGAACCGCGGTGGCGCGGGCGCTGGCGGCGGAACCCGAGATGCTTCTCGCTGACGAACCCACCGGGAACCTCGACGACGAAGTCAGCCGGGTTCTGATCGACCTGCTGGCGGAGCAGCATCGTACCCGGGGGCTCACCTGCATCATCGCGACCCACAACCCGGCGGTGGCGGCCCGCTGCGACCGGGCGCTGCGCCTGGAAGCCGGACGGCTTCGCCCGGCGGACGGCGCGGGCTGCTAAATTCATCCCCGATATCCACCCCAGACGGCTCCGGGACAGGAGACCCCCATGTTTGAAAGGTATTCCGAGCGCGCCAAGCGGGTCATTTTCTTCGCCCGCTACGAGGCGGCGCAGCTTGGATCGGAAGCCATCGAGTCCGAGCATGTGCTGCTCGGGCTGCTGCGCGACGGCAAGGGGGTGTGCGGGCGGGTCTTCAAGCGTTCGAATCTGACCTCGGAAACGGTGCGCCGCGAGGTGGTGCAGCAGGCCCTGCGCCGCGACCGGGTCTCCGCCTCCGTGGAAATCCCGCTCTCGGCGGAGTGCCGGCGGATTCTCCACCACGCCGAGGAGGAGGCCCAGCGGATGGGGCACCCCACCGTCGGCACCGAGCACATCCTGCTCGGCATCCTCCGGGAGGCGAGCTCCACCGCCGCCCGCATCCTGGCGCGCCAGGGCATCCGCGCCGCCGTCATCCGCGACGCCTTCGCCTCGGAGGCCCGGAAGCCGCGGAGTTCGGGCGGCGGATCCGCCGAGACCCCGCTGCTCGCCGAGTACTGCCGCGACCTCACCGAAGCCGCCGCCGAGGGCGCCCTGGATCCGCTCATCGGGCGCGAGGAGGAGCTGGACCGGGTCATCCAGATCCTCTGCCGCCGCGCCAAGAACAATCCGGTGCTCATCGGCGAACCGGGGATCGGCAAGACCGCGATCGTGGAGGGGCTGGCGCAGCGCATCGCCATCGGCGCCTGCCCCATCTTCCTCGAGGGGCGGCGCATCCTCTCGCTGGACCTGTCGCTGGTCGTCGCCGGCACCAAGTATCGGGGGCAGTTCGAGGAGCGGCTCAAGGCCATCATCCGCGAGCTGAAGGAGTCGCCGGAGTGCGTCATCTTCGTGGACGAGATGCACATGCTGGTCGGCGCCGGCTCGGCGGAGGGGTCGCTGGACGCGGCCAACATCCTGAAGCCGGCGCTCTCCCGCGACGGCATCCAGTGCATCGGGGCGACCACCCCGGCCGAATACCGCCGGCATGTCGAACGGGATCGCAGCCTCGAGCGGCGCTTCCAGGCGGTGGTCGTGAAACCGCCCACCGAGGAGGAGACGCTGGACATCCTGCGCGGAATCCGCGAGCAGTACGAGCGCTTCCACCACGTCGCCTATTCCGACGAAGCCATCGTCGCCGCGGTGCGCCAGGCCGAGCGCTACATCAGTGATCGCTTCCTGCCCGACAAGTCGGTGGACCTGCTGGACGAGGCCGGCGCCCGGGTCAAGCTCCGCGACAACCCCCATTCCTCCGAGTTCCGGGACATCCGCCTGCGCATCCGGGAGATTCGTCGGCGCAAGGACGCCGCGCTCGCCG
The DNA here is from genome assembly GCA_965202845.1 of Candidatus Marinacidobacterium sp. Taxonomy (GTDB): domain Bacteria; phylum Acidobacteriota; class Vicinamibacteria; order Marinacidobacterales; family Marinacidobacteraceae; genus CBDATA01. Next base: position 2,187,926 of record OZ241856.1, on the reverse strand, counting down.
GCGACGATCTCCAGCGCGCCTCGCTCGCCGAGGACGAGGAGATCGCCGAAACCCGCAGCCTGGTCCAGGTGGTGAGCCGCTTCCAGTCCCGCGAGGAGGCGCCGGCGACGGTGGTCGGGGCGGACATCGACGAGGTGGTCGCCGACTGGACCGGCATCCCGCTGGCCTCCATCGAGGAGGAGGAAAGCCGGAAGCTGCTGCGCATCGAGGACGTCCTCCACGAACGCATCGTGGGGCAGGCGGCCGCCGTCTCCGAAGTGGCCCGCGCGATCCGCCGGGCGCGCGCCGGGATCAAGAACCCGGCCCGGCCGGGCGGCGTCTTCCTCTTCCTCGGACCGACCGGGGTGGGCAAGACCGAAGTGGCCCGGACGCTCGCCGAATTCCTGCTGGGAACGGAGAGCGCGCTCCTGCGTTTCGACATGAGTGAATACATGGAGCGCCATTCGGTGTCCCGCTTCATCGGCTCGCCTCCCGGATACGTGGGGCACGAGGAGGGAGGCCACCTGACCGAGCGGGTCCGGCGGAACGCATATTGCGTCCTGCTGCTTGACGAGATCGAGAAGGCGCACCCCGACGTCTGGAACCTGCTGCTCCAGGTGTTCGAGGACGGGCGGCTCACCGACGGTCTCGGAAACACCGTGGATTTCCGCAACGCCATCATCATCATGACCTCGAACCTGGGAGCGCGCATCATCCAGAAGGAGGCGTCGCTCGGGTTCGGGGCGCCCGACCGGGAAGCCAGCTGGAAGGCGATGCGGGAGCGGATCGGCGGCGAGGTTCGCCGCGCCTTCACCCCCGAATTCATCAATCGCCTGGACGCCACCGTCATCTTCGACGCCCTCACCGACGCCGATCTCGCCGAGATCCTGGGGCGGATGATCGTCCGCATGAACCGCGAGCTCCGGGATCGCGATCTGACCGTCGCCCTTTCGCCCGAAGTGGAGGCGTTTCTGATCGAGACCACCCGGCGCGAGCGCAACTACGGCGCCCGGCCGCTGCGGCGGGCGCTGCAGCGGCACGTGGAGGATCCGCTCTCGGAAGCGCTGCTCCGGGGGGATGTCGACGCCCCCGGCCAGGTGGAGATCGTGATGGCGGACGGCGCCCCGGCGGTTCGCCAGTCGGTCCGCGAGCTTGAGGAGGCTCTTGTCTGATGCGCATTGTCTGGTTGCTGCTGGCCGCCTTCCTGCTTTCGTCCACGGCGGCCCTGGCGCAGACCGAGGAGAGCGTCGAGGCGATCCGGATCGAGGGCGCCGACCTGATCGCCGACGATGCGTGGCTGGCCCATCTCACGGTCAAGGCCGGCGACCCGGTGGACCGGGAGGCGCTCCGCGCCGAGTTCCGCACTCTCTGGGACACCGGCTTTGCCGACGATCTCCGGCTGGAGCTGCGCCCGGGGACCCGGGGCGGCAAGGTGGTGGTCTTCGTGGTCCGCGAGCGGCCGCGGGTGGCGTCCCTCGAATTCCGCGGCTCCGAGGAGCTCGACGAGGACGAAATCCTCGAAAAGCTCGAGGAGGAGGACGCCCGGATCCAGGTGGGCGCCCCCTGGAACCCGGAGCAGGTGGTGCGGGCGCGCGACATCATCGAGACGATGCTGGTGGACAAGGGGCGCACCGAGGGGGCGGTCAGCAGCGACATCGAGGAGACGGAGAACGGCGTGCGGATCGCGTTCGACATCCGCGACGAGCAGCAGATCCGCATCCGCCGGGTCCGGTTCGACGGGATCGAGGCGCTGGACGACTGGACGCTGCGCTGGGCCATGAAGAAGACCCGCGAGAGCCACACGCTGGCGTCGGTGCTGGGCGGCACCACCTACACCGCCGAGTCCTACGCCGGGGACATCGAGGCGGTGCGCCAGGAGTACCTGAAGCGGGGCTACCTGGATGTCTCCTTCGGCCCGCCGGAGTTCGCCTACGAGGACGGCACGGCGCGCGCCTTCTTCTTCTGGAAGCGGGACCGTCGCTGGATGGACATCACCATCCCGGTTTTCGAGGGCGAGCCCTATCGGGTGGGCGAGGTCGAGGTGGAGGGCGCCGAGGTCTTTCCCGGCGAATTCCTGCGGCAGTTCTTCGACCTGCACTCCGGCGACGTCTACGACGAGTCCAGGGTGACCGAGGGGATCGATTCGCTTCGCGAGCTCTACGGCGCGCGCGGGTACGTCCAATTCACCGGGTTCCCCACCTGGCGCCGCCGCCCCGACGAGCGGATCGTGGACGTCACCCTGAACCTGGCCGAGGAGGACCAGTTCCTGGTGAACCGGATCGAATTCCGCGGGAATTCGACCACCAAGGACCGGGTGATCCGCCGCGAGATGTGGTTGAACGAGCAGGACATCATGAACATGGAGCTGCTCAAGGCGTCCATCCAGCGGATCAACCAGCTCGGCTACTTCCGCCCCATCGAGCAGCCGGACATCCAGCCCAGCGATGCGGACCCCACCCGGCTGGACATCACCCTGGACCTGGTCGAGGAGAACCGGAACCAGCTCACCTTCGGCGCCGGGGTGTCCGGGCTGGAGGGATTCTTCGGCAACGCCTCGTTCGGCACCACCAACTTCCTGGGCCGCGGGGAGACCGCGAATTTCACTGTCCAGTACGGGCAGCGCACCCAGAACTACCAGGTCGCGATCACCGACCCGTACTTCCTCGACAAGCCGGTCACCCTCGGATTCGACGTCTTCAGCCGGACCCTGAAGCTGCCCGAGTTCACCCGCGAGGACATCGGCGGACGGCTCATCTTCGGCTTGCCGATCGGGCGCTGGTCGCGCGCGTTCTTCAACTACGGCTACTCGATCATCACGATCGGCGAGCCGGACCCCAACCTGAACCTCACGATCTACGACCTCTACTACAACAGCGCCTACCTTGACCCGCGGTTCTACGGCCTGTCCGGCAACTTCCGCGAAAGCAAGGTCAGCCCGTCCTTCGTGTACAACACGGTCAACCACCCTATTTTCCCCAGCTCGGGGCGGAAGCTGACCGCTGGTCTCGACGTGGCGGGCGGCGTGCTGGGCGGCAACGTGCACTACTACAAGCCCACCCTCGAGGCGGTGTTCCACACCGAGGTGATCGGCGCCACCTCCTTCGGCATGCGGCTGATGGGCAGCTATCTCCACGGCTACGGCGGGGTCGACCCGCCGGACGGGGAGCCGATCGACATCTTCGACGTGGAGCAGACCGGGGTTCCGTACTACAACCGGTTCTTCCTCGGTGGCGAATACCAGATCCGCGGGTACTACATCCGTTCGGTGGGGCCGCGCAACGCCAACGGGCAGCTGCTGGGCGGGAACAAGATGCTGCTGTTCAACGCCGAGTACGCGATCCCGCTGGCGGGCCCCCTGCGCGCCATTCTCTTTTTCGACGCCGGCAACGCCTTCGCCGAGGAGACCGACTGGAGCTTCTCGATGATCAACAAGTTCCGCACCTCGACCGGAATCGAGATGCGGGTCTTCATCCCGATGCTGAACGTGCCCTTCCGCCTCATCTTCGCGTACAATCCCCACCGCGACTACTACCACCGGCCCACGGCCTTCGTGTTCGGCATCGGGACCACGTTCTAGGCCGCCTTTTCCCGAACGCGGGATTTCCGCCGGTGGGGGAACCATTCAGGGAGCAACCTATTCATGAAGTCTCGAATCCGCCTTCGGCTGTGCGGGATGGCGCTGGCGGCGGCCGGCTGCCTTCCGCTGTCCGCGTTCGCCGCCCAGTCCGCCGCCCAAATGGGGCCCCGCGTAGCCGTCATCGACATCGATCGCATCGCCCAGGAGTCCCAGAAGGGGCAGGCGCTGATCGCCGAGCTCCAGGGGCTTCAGGAGCAGGTCGGGCGCGACCGCCAGGCGCGGGAGCAGGAGATCGCCGACCTGACCAGCCGGGCGCAGTCGCAGCTTCTCTCCGCCGAGGCGCGCGCCGAACTGGCCCGCGAGCTGGAACGCAAGCAGACCGATCTCCAGCGCTGGCTCGAGGACCAGCAACGGGACTTCAACGAGCGGCAGACCCAGGGGTTCGCCCAGCTGGAATCCGAGCTGGGGCCGGTGGTGGAGGAAGTGGCGAACGAGCAGCAGATCCAGCTCATCCTCCGGGTCACGCCGGGACTCACGTTCGTCATGGACCCGACGCTGGACATCTCCGACGAGGTCATCGAGCGGTTCAACGCGGACGCCGGCGCCGCCGGTTCGCCGGAATAGGGGGAACCGGGCCGCCCCCCCCGTGGTGTAGTCCGTGGTGCAGTGCGCGCCCCGCCTCCTCGACCGGGTGCTGGAGCTGGATCCGGGAGCGGACGGGCGTCCGGCCCGCATCGTCGCGAGCCGGGCGGTTCCGGCGGACGAACCCTTTTTCGCGGGCCATTTCCCGGACATGCCGGTGGTTCCGGGCGTGTTCAGCCTGGAGGCGATGGCGGAAGCGGCCCGCCGTCTTCGCGCCGCGGCCGATCCGGCGGAGGGCGGCGTCTGGCGGCTCGCCCGGGCGGCGAGCGTCCGCTTTCGCAGGCCGGTGACGCCGGGAAGCGTGCTGGAGTTCGAGGTCGTCGCCGCCGGGCCGCCCCGCCGGTTCGCCGGGGTCGCCCGGGTGGACGGGAAGACGGTCGCGGAGGCGGAATTCGATCTCCGGCGGGTCTGACGGCGCTCGGCTTCCCGCCGTCCCGACGAGGTACGGATGTTGCGACCGCCTCCCCCCTGATGTTCCCTTCCCGCCGGGTTCCGTGACCGTCGACTCCGGCGGTCCCGGTCTGACCGACCGGCCGCCGCCCCCCCGCCGTCGCTCCGCTCCGCCCTTCCGTCGCCGCTCCCCGGCGGGGCTCCCGGTCTCCCCGGTCCCGCCGCGCGGCCTCGAGGGTCTGGTCGCCGGGGGAACCGCGGAGGCGCTGACGGGCCCCGACCGGGGCCGCCGTCTGCGCGTCGCGGCCGCCTCCACCGGCATCCACCTTCTCCTGCTGGTCGGGATGCTGGGGGGGCTGGTTCCGGTTGCTTCGGAGGACAGCGTCCCGGCGGTTCTGGCGGAGGACGAGGAGGAGGAGCGTCCGCTTCTCACCTTCGAGGCGCCCCCGGTCGAGGAGGAGGAAGCGCCCCCGCCGGCGCTGGTTGTGGAAGCGGAACCCGTCCCCCCGCCGGTCGAGCGCCCGGAGCCGGCGGTCCCCCTTCAGATTCCCGAAGCGCAGCTCGCCGTCCCCTCGACTGGATTCCAGAACGACCTTCCCTTCTCCGACGGCCAGGACGAGGAGTTCTTCTTCGATCAGCCGATGGGCGACGACCCGGATCGGGAACCATCGCCCGAACCGACGTCGGAACCGACGCCCCCTCCCGAAGCGGAACCGGACCTCGCCGTCCCGTCACCCGCGACCTCTTCACGTCTCCATTTCGACCCCGACGCCTTCCGCGACCGACTGGCCGACCCGGCCGGCGACGCCCGGCGACGCGCCGACGAGGCGGAACGCGCCGCCGCCCGGGCCCGCGCCGAGGAAGCCGACCGGCGCCGGGGAACCCCCACCGACATCTGGCGGTTTCTCGAGGGCAAGCGGTTCCGCAACCCGGAGGGGGGGCTGGTCTCCAACCGCAACAACACGCTGTACTACGACGACCGGGGCGCCGACATGGTGCCGTGGATCGGTCGGCTCATCGCCGAAGTCCGGCGCAACTGGTACGTGCCCTATGCGGCGGCGTTCCAGGCGGGGCACGTGGCCATTGCGATCAGCGTGACGCGCAGCGGCGCCATCGAATGGCTCCAGATGGTGATCCCGTCCGGAACCGCCGGATTCGACAACGCCGCCGTCGGCGCCCTGCGCGGCGCCGAACTGCTTCCGCTCCCCGACGACTATCCGGGCCGCAACTTCGAGATCATGCTGGTGTTCTGGTACAACGAGCAGCCCTACGACCTCTTCGGCGGCGCCGCTCCGTGATCGGACTCCTGGCGCTGCTGGCCGCGGTCCAACTGCCGGCGGAAACCGGGAGCATCCGCATCGGCCTGGCCGACGCCGAACCGGTCGCCCGCATCGGGGCGCCGACCCCCTTCACCATCCGCGCCGGCGAGCTGGAGATCGAGGCGACCGACATCCTCGTCGGTCCGGAGACCCGCCCCGGCGGCGCCCCGGTCGTGACGCTCGGCGCCTGGCCGACGCGGGAGGGCGCCCGGGACGCCTTGCGCCGCTTCCGCGGGGAACCGCTCCGGGCTTCGCCGACCCGCCCGCCGGCGCCGCTCGCCGCCGCCGAACAGCGGAGCGCTCCGGCGCGCATCGCCCGCGATCCGGAATCGGGCCGCTATCTGGTGGTTCTGGGGGAACCCGCCGACGTGGACATCCTGCGGGCGAGCGGATTCCTCCAGGCCGGCCTGGTTCCATTCCCGGTTCCGGAAGGCGAGGCGCTGCGGTTGCGTCCGGTCGGCGGGCTGCCGATCCGCATCCCTCCCGGCGTCCGGCTCGAAATCCGCCCCGGCGGGAGCTTCCTGGAGTGGGAAGGGCAGCCGTACCGGGGCGTGTTCGAGGTCTTTCGGGCGGCGGAGGGGGTGACGGTGGTCAACCGGCTTCCGGTGGAGGACTACCTGAAGGGAGTGGCGCCCCGCGAGTTGCCTCCCGATCTGTTTCCCGAACCGGAAGCGCTCAAGGCGCAGGCGCTGGTGGCCCGCACCTATGCGCTCCGCCCCCGCCCCGCCTGGCGGGACCGGGGCTACGACCTGTGCAGCGGCCCCGGCTGCCAGGTGTACGGGGGCGTGGCCGCCGAGCACCCGATGGCCACCGCCGCCATCCAGGCCACCGCCGGCGAGGTGTTGACCCACCGGGGCGAGCTGGCGGACGCCCTCTATACCGCCGCCTGCGGGGGGCGCACCGAAAACGCCGAGAACGTGTTCAGCGCCCCGGCGCCGTATCTGGTGTCCCGGGAAGGCGTCCGCGAGGGCGGCGGCTTCGACCTGACCGCCGGGGCGGCGACGCCGTTGGTCCCCCTCGACGCCGCGCTGGTCGGCGGGCTTCCCTCCGATTGGCCGGGCGCGCTGGGCGAACCGGCGGCGCCGGCGGAAGCGGCGACCGTGATTGGCGCGGCGTTGACCTGGCTGGGGCTTCCGGTCTGTTCCGAAGGCGGGATCGGCGAACCGGCGGGTATGCATCTCGACCAGTACGCCGAATGGGTCGCCGCGTTTCGTTGCCGCCCCACCGAGCGGATGCACGTTCGGACCTCGCCCCTGGACCGCCTGCTGGAAGAGGGACTCCTCGACGCTTCCGAACTCGGGATCGTCCCCGGGCGGGCGGTCACCCGGCGCGAGGTGATCTCGACGGCGGCGGCCCTGATGCGCCGCAGCGGCCCGCTGCTGACGCGCGGCCAGGTCCGGGATTTCGGCTCAGAGGGGCTGCTGCTTGAACCCGACCGGCCGGCGCCGCTCGAACGGATGCGCCCGGCGCCCGGCGTTCGGCTCTACCGGGAAGTCCGCCCGCTCCGGATCCCGGGGCGCCCCGCTTCGGTTCCGCCGCCGGTCCCGGAACAGCGCCTCCGGGTCCGGCTCGGCGACTTCGTGCGCTACCGGTCGGCTCCCGGCGCCCCGACCGAGTTCGACGTGCTCGTCCTCGAAGACCTGGGCGAGACCTGGGATCGGTTTTCCGCGCAGTCCGCCTGGCTGGTTCCGAAACACAACGCCGACCTGTCCCGTTCCCTCGCCGAGCGCTACCCCGACCGGGACATCGGTCGGGTGACGGCGCTCGAGCCGCTGGAGTTCGGCGCATCCGGGCGGATCCGCCGCCTGCGCATCCGCGGCGCCCGCGGGGCGCTGGAGGTCCGGGGGCTGGAAGTGCGCCGGGCGCTCGGCCTCGCGGACACCCTCTTCGCCATCGAACCGCGCCTGGGCGCGGACGGGCAGGTGGAGGCCTGGTGGTTCACCGGCCGCGGGTGGGGGCACGGCCTGGGGCTCTGCCAGGCCGGCGCGTACGGCATGGCCGCCCACGGCTTCGACTACCGGGAGATTCTGGCCCACTACTACCCGGAGACTCGCATCGAGACGGTCGGGGGGACGGCCCGGTGAACGATTCGGGGAATGGATCGGCGAGCGACCCGGAGCCGTTCGCCTTCACGGGCGGCCAGCGCCTCGCCGCCCTGCTGGTGGTTCTGGCGCTGACCCTGCTCGCCCTCTGCCGGGCGGCGGCGTGAAACCGGTCGGGATTGCCGTCCTTTTCGGTAGGATTCCGCTTGGCGGACGGCGAAGCCGGGGAGGGCGCGAGCGATGAACGAACGGGAACGAGCAGGTTGAGTCGGGCTGATGCGCCTCTCGTGGAACGAAATCCGGGCGCGCGCCGCGGCTTTCGCCGGGCGGTGGGAGGGCGCCAGCTACGAGCGGGGCGACTCCCAGACCTTCTACAACGAGTTCTTCGCCATCTTCGGGGTGCGGCGGGCTTCGGTCGCCCGCTTCGAAGCGCACGTTCGGAAGTTGAACCAGCGCACCGGCTTCATCGACCTCTTCTGGCCGGGAACGCTGATCGTCGAGCAGAAGAGCGCCGGGGGCGATCTGCGCGCCGCCTACGACCAGGCCGGGGGGTACTTCGACGCGCTCCCCGAATACGAGCGCCCGCGCCACATCCTGGTCAGCGACTTCCGCACCTTCGATCTGCACGACCTGGAGTCGGGGGAGTCCTTCACCTTCGCGCTCGCCGACCTGCCGAAGCACATCGACCGGTTCGGGTTCATCCTGGGACTCCAGCGGCGAACCTTCCGCGACCAGGACCCGGCCAACATCAAGGCCGCCGAGTTGATGGGGAGGCTCCACGACTCGCTGGCGGCGGCGGGCTACCGGGGGCACGACCTGGAGCGCTTCCTGGTGCGGATCGTCTTCTGCCTGTTCGCCGACGACACCGGCATTTTCGAGCCGCGCGACCTGCTGCTGGAGTTCCTCGAGACCCGGACCCGGGAGGACGGCAGCGACCTGGGCCTCTGGCTCTCCAAGCTCTTCGAAGTGCTGGACACTCCGGAAGACCGACGCTCCGCCGCCCTCGACGAGGACCTCGCCCGCTTCCCACACGTGAACGGCGATCTGTTCGAGGAACGCCTCGGGCTGCCGGACTTCACTTCGCGGATGCGGCGGCAGCTGCTGGACGCGAGCCGGTTCGACTGGTCGGTCATCTCGCCGGCGATCTTCGGCTCGCTCTTCCAGTCGGTGATGGACCCGGAGGAGCGCCGCGCCCAGGGCGCCCACTACACCACCGAGGCAAACATCCTGAAGGTCATCGAGCCGCTGTTCCTCGACGACCTGCGCGCCGAGTTCGCCCGCATCAAGGGGCTGAAGCGGGGTCGGCGGACGCGGCTCCAGGAGTTCCACCGGAGACTCGGCGCGCTCGCCTTCCTCGATCCGGCGTGCGGCTGCGGCAACTTCCTGATCGTCGCCTACCGGGAGCTGCGGCGGCTGGAGATCGAGGTTCTGGACGAGATTCTGGTTCGGGAGAACGGGATGGCGCCGGGACAGCTGTTCTCGCGGCTGAACGTCCACCAGTTCCACGGGATCGAGATCGGGGAGTTCGCGGCGCGGATCGCCGAGACGGCGCTCTGGATGATGGATCACATCATGAACGTGGAGTTGGGGCATCGTTTCGGGCAGGCGTTCGTCCGGATTCCGCTGGAGCGTTCGCCTCGGATTCTGCATGCCGACGCGCTGGAGGTGGAATGGTCGGAGTTGCTGGCGCCGGCTCGGTGTTCGTTCGTGTTCGGGAACCCGCCGTTTGGGGGTTCGAAGCACCAGGCGGCGCATCGACGGGAGCAGACGCGGCGGGTTGCGGGGCTCGGTGGGAGCGGGGGGACGCTGGACTATGTGGCGGCGTGGTTCATCAAGGCGGGGGAGTACGCGAGGGGGAGCGGGATGCGGATCGGCTTCGTGGCCACCAACTCGATCACCCAGGGGGAGCAGGCGGCGCAGCTTTGGCCGGTGCTGTTCGGGCGTTTCGGTCTGGAGATCGCGTTCGCGCACCGGACCTTCAAGTGGAGTTCGGAGGCTCGCGGAGTCGCCCATGTGTATGTGGTGATCCTCGGCCTTTCGGGCGCGCCCCCGCCGGAGCGGCGGCTTTTCTCCTACGAGGACGCGAAGGGCGAACCCCACGAGAGTCGGCACCGGACGATCTCGCCCTACCTCTTTGATGCCGACGGTCTCGCCGACCCGCATCTGACGGTGCGGGAGGAGGCGCGGCCGATCAACGGGATGCCCCGGCTGGTCATGGGGTCGCAGCCGATCGACGGCGGGCATCTCATTTTCGACGCCGTTGAGCGCGCGGCGTTCCTCGCCGCGGAGCCGGACGCCGCGCCCTTCCTGCGTCCCTATGTGGGGGCGCGGGAATTTCTGCAGGGAGTTGAGCGCTGGATCCTGGAGATGCATGACGCTTCGCCCCGCGTCCTGGCGCGGTTGCCCAAGGTGCGGGAACGGCTGGCGGCGGTGCGCCGGTTTCGGCTGGGATGTCGGGCGGAACCGACCCGGAAACTCGCAGAAGCGCCGAATCTCTACAACCACAGGGTGTTCCCCACCGCGCCGTTTTTGATGATTCCGCGGGTGAGTTCCGAGCGACGGAAATACGCCCCCATCGGCTGGCTGGAGCCGCCGGTCATTCCGAGCGATGCGACCTTGGTGCTTCAAGACGCCACCATGGCCGATTTCGCGCTGCTGACCTCGGCGATGCACATGGCGTGGCTGCGGCACATCGGGGGACGGCTGGAAAGCCGCTACAGGTATTCGGCCGGAGTCGTCTACAACACCTTTCCGCCCCCGCCCGAGGGCGCCGACCGCTCGAAACTGGAGACGTTCGCCTCGGCGGTGATCGCCGCCCGCGTCGCTCACCCGAATGCGACGCTCGCCAACCTCTACGACCCGGACCTCATGCCCCCGGATCTCCGCAGCGCCCACCGGAACCTCGACCGGGCGGTGGACAGGCTGTACCGCCCCGGGAAGACGTTCGGCTCCGAGCGCGAACGGATCGAGCATCTCTTCCCGCTCTACGAGCGGATGCGGAAGCCGCTGACCGCCTCCCGCAAGAAGAAGCGCCGCCGCCGCCGTCGCGTCGCTCGCTGATCCGCGAATCCGGCGCCCGGTTCCGGGGTGGGGCGATACCATGCCCGGGCGATGCCGACGCATTCCTCCAACCGGCGGCGGAGACGCGAACCGGCGCCGCTTGGGGGGCTGATCGGCTTGGCGCTGCCGCCGAGCCTCCAGAAGCGGGTGCTTGACTTGGACCTGCTGCGGGACGCATGGCGCGAGTCCGCCCCCGACCGGATGCTGCTTGACTTCGAGCCGGTCGCCTTCGAGCGCGGAGTCCTGACACTCCGGGCGTCGGATCGCCGCCATGCGCGGCTGGCGCGGGGGGAGCGGGAGGCGCTCGCCGCCCGGTTGCTGGAAGCCGCCGGCGCGCCCGCCGCCTCGCTGCGGATCCGGATCGTGGCGCAGGCATGAGCGCCGCCGCCCCGCCGCCGGTCTGGATCGCAAGCGCGGCGCGCACTCCCATCGGGCGCTTCCTCGGCGCGCTCGCCGACGTTCCGGCGACCCGGCTCGGCGCCCTGGCGGTGGCGGAGGCGGTTCGTCGCGCCGGAGCGCCGCCGGATGCGGTGGACGAGGTCATCCTGGGCAACGTGCTCTCCGCCGGACTCGGCCAGAACCCGGCCCGCCAGGCCGCGCTGGGCGCGGGGCTTCCGCCCGAGGTTTCGGCGTTCACGGTGAACAAGGTGTGCGGATCGGGGCTCAAGGCGGTGATGCTGGCCCGGCAGGCGATTCTGGCGGGCGACGCCGACATCGTGGTCGCCGGGGGCATGGAGTCGATGTCGGGATCGCCCCACCTGGTCGCCCGGCTGCGCCAGGGGAGGAAGATGGGGGACGCGCCGCTGGTGGATTCGGCGGTCCACGACGGACTCGTCGACGCCAGCCTGGGCATTCACATGGGCGAAACCGCCGAACGGGTCGCCGACCGCTACCGGATCACGCGGAGCGAAATGGACGCCGCCGCCGCCGAAAGCCATCGGCGAGCCGCCGCCGCCCGCGCCGCCGGGCGGTTCGATGCGGAGATCACGCCGGTGGAGGCGCCGGGAAAGCGACCGGTAGTGGTGGACCGGGACGAATCGATCCGCGAGGACACCACGGCGGAGGCGCTGGCCCGCCTGCGCCCGGCGTTCCGGAGGGAGGGGCGGGTCACCGCCGGCAACGCTCCCGGACTCAGCGACGGCGCCGCCGCGCTGGTGATCGCTTCGGATCGGGCGGTCCGGGAGCATCGGTTGCCCCGGATGGCGCGGGTCTGCGGCCAGGCGGTCTCCGGCCTGCCGCCGGAGTGGGTGATGATGACCCCGGTTCCGGCGGTTCGAACCCTTCTGGAGCGCCTCGACTGGACCATCGATTCGGTGGCGGGCTTCGAGATCAACGAGGCGTTCGCCGTGCAGGGCATCGCGGTGCGCCGGGAACTCGGCCTGCCGGAAGCCAGGACCAACCCGAACGGCGGAGCGGTCGCCCTGGGGCACCCGATCGGGGCCAGCGGCGCCCGGGTGCTCACCACCTTGACGCATCACCTGGAGAGCGGCAGCCGGGGAGTGGCGAGCCTCTGCCTCGGGGGCGGAAACGGGGTGGCGCTGGGGGTGGAGCGTGTCTGACGAACGCCGCGTCGCGGTCTTCGGCGCCGGAACGATGGGCGCGGGGATCGCCCAGGTGTTCGCGGTTCACGGATTCCGGGTGGACCTGCTCGATCTCTCCGACGATCTGGGGGCGCGGGGAATGGCGGCGATCGCGCGCAGCCTGGAGCGGATGGTGAAGAAGGGACGCATCAGCGGGGACGATGCGGAGACCGCCCGTTCCCGGATCCGGCCCGGAACCGCGCTCGATCCGGTCGCCGAAGCCTCGTTCGTGGTGGAGGCGGTGGTGGAGCGGGAATCGGTCAAGCGCGATCTCTTCCAGCGCCTCGGCGGTCTGCTTCCCGAAACCGCCATCCTGGCGACCAACACGTCCTCGATTTCGATCACCCGCCTGGCGCGGGCGTCGGGGCGGCCCGACCGGTTCATCGGGATGCACTTCATGAACCCGGTTCCGGTGATGCAGCTGGTGGAGGTCATCCGCGGCCTCGAGACTTCGGACGAAACGACGGCGACCACCGTCGAGCTGGCGCGGGCGCTGGGGAAGACCCCGGCGGTGGTGCGGGACGCGCCGGGATTCGTCTCGAACCGGGTTCTGATCCCGATGATCAACGAGGCGATCGGCGCGCTGGCCGAGGGAGTCGGCGACGCGGAGGACATCGACCGGATCCTGAAACTGGGGATGGGGCACCCGATGGGTCCCCTGGCGCTCGCCGACCTGATCGGCCTCGACGTGGTCCTGGACATCCTCCGGGTGCTGCAATCGGGATTCGGGGACCCGCGCTACCGCCCCGCGCCGCTGCTGGTCCGGATGGTGGACGCCGGCCGTCTGGGCCGGAAGACCGGGTGGGGCTTTTTCGAGTATCCCGAGTGAGTTTTCCACAATTGGGACTTCGCGCGCGACAAAATCGCGCCGCGAACGTTTAAGTACAGTAGGAGGGCGACGCGCCGGAAGTCGTCCCCCGTTCGGCTTTCCTCCGGCATGACCCCAGGAGATTCCCGCATGGCACGAACCAGCACGGACCCCGCGGGCGCGCCGCGCAGCCGGTCGCTCGACATCGCCCTCGACCAGATCACCAAGCGCCACGGCAAGGGCGCCATCATGCGCCTGGGCTCCAGTGCGCTGGACGTCTCGTCGATTCCCACCGGAATCCTCTCGCTGGACCTGGCGCTCGGCGTCGGCGGGTTCCCCCGCGGGCGGGTCGTGGAGATCTACGGCCCGGAGTCCTCGGGCAAGACCACGCTGGCGCTCCACGTCACCGCCGCCGCGCAGGCGGGCGGGGGAGTGGCCGCCTTCGTGGACGCCGAGCACGCGCTCGATCCCGAATACGCCAGCGCCCTCGGGGTGCGCACCGACGACCTGCTGGTCTCGCAGCCGGATGACGGCGAGCAGGCGCTCGAAATCACCGAGACCTTGGTGCGCAGCGGCTCGGTGGACGTGGTGGTGGTGGACTCGGTGGCGGCGCTGGTGCCCCGGGCCGAGCTCGACGGCGAAATGGGGGACGCCCAGGTCGGTCTCCAGGCCCGGCTCATGTCGAAGGCGCTCCGGAAGCTCACCGGCATCGTCTCCAAGTCCCGCACCTGCCTGGTGTTCATCAACCAGCTCCGCGAGAAGATCGGGGTCATGTTCGGCAACCCGGAGACCACCACCGGCGGGCGCGCCCTGAAGTTCTACTCCTCGGTGCGGATCGACATCCGCCGCATCTCCTCGATCAAGGACGGCGACACGGTGGTGGGAAACCGGACGCGGATCAAGGTGGTGAAGAACAAGGTGGCGCCGCCGTTCCGGCTGGCCGAGATCGACGTCCTCTACGGCCAGGGCATCTCGCGCATCGGGGACCTGATCGACCTCGCGGTGCGCGAGCGGATCATCGAGAAGAGCGGCGCCTGGTACTCCTTCGACGGCGAACAGGTCGGGCAGGGGCGGGAGCGCGCGCGGCGGACCCTGGACGAGAACGAGGCGATGCGTTCGGCGGTGGAGGCCAAGGTGCGGAAGGCGCTGGGGATGGACGCCGACGAGGCGCCGCCGGAAGCGGACTGAACGCGCGCATCGTGCGGGTTGCGGTGAAGCCGGGCAATTTCCGGTGGACGCGCGAGCGGGCGGGGAGGGCGCCGGCGGAGCTGATCCGCCGGTTCCCGAAATACGCAGAATGGGAAGCCGGCGTCGCGCGCCCGACCCTGAACCAGCTGGAGCGGCTCGCCCGGGCCGTGCGCGCGCCGATTGGGTACTTCTCCCGACTTTGACAGTTTGAGCCCGATTTCGGTCGGAGCGTCGGATCGGGAAGCTGTTGAAAACAAACATGTTCTGAAACAAGGGAGCTTTTCGCTACTCGCTCTGTTGTGCCTAGCGATTTTTCTGGTTTGACTTCTGTGCTATACTCCACCCATGTTCGTTCGCGTCAAGTCCACTCCCAACAGCCCCCGGCGCTCCGTACAACTCGTCGAAGGCGTACGCAACGGAACCAAGGTCCGCCAACGCATCGTCCGACACATCGGCATCGCAAAGGACGACAAGGAGCTCGAACGCCTGAAGCGGCTCGGCGAGTTCATCAAGACCAAGCTCAAGACCGAACGCCAGCCTCTCCTCTTCTCCTCCGAAAAGCTCGCCGAGCAGGTCATCCGCGTCGGGCGCGAGGGCGACGGCAAGGCGACCCTACCCGTCGATCTCAAGCAACTGAAGGAAGCCCAACGGATCACGACCGGCATCCATGAGGTCTACGGCGAGGTCTACCGGCATCTGGGTCTGAACGCGCTGTTGCCGCGCTCCCGCTATCGGGCGTACCACGACGCCCTGTTCCACACGGTGATGGCGCGGATCGCCAACCCCGACAGCAAGCGCGGCAGCGTGCGGAGTCTTGAAAACGACTTCGGGGTGAGCCTGCCGCTTCACAAGGTCTACCGGATGATGGATCGGCTGGACGCGAGGACAATCGAACGGCTTCGCGCCCGGGTCGGCGACGCCACCCGCTCGGTGTTGCCCGATCCGGTCTCGGTGTTGTTCTTCGACTGCACCACGCTGGCCTTTGCGACAGAGGAGGAGGATGAACTCCGCCAGAAGGGGTACAGCAAGGACGGCAAGCACCGCTACTCGCAGGTGCTGCTGGCGCTGATGGTCACCCGCGAGGGGCTTCCGGTGAGCTACGAGGTGTTCCCCGGCGCCGCCTACGAGGGGCACAGCCTGGTTCCGGTGTTCGAGGGCTTGCTGCGCCGTCACCCGGCGCAGCAGGCGGTCTGCGTAGCGGATCGGGGGATGCTCAGCGCCGCCAACCTGGAAGCCCTGGACGCGATGGGCGGCGGCTATGTGGTGGGCGCCCGGCTGCGCCAGCTCCCCGGCGCGCTACGCAGGAAGATTTGGAATCTCGACTCCTACGTCCCGCTGGAACACTCCTCGGAGCGCCTGGTGAACGAATGGGATCACCAGGGGCGACGCTTGATCGTCACGTGGTCCGCCAAGCGGGCGCGCAAGGACGCCCGTGATCGCCACCAGGCGATCCAGCGGGCGTTCGACAAGCTGTCGCAAAGCGACAACCCCAAAGCGCTGTTGTCCCAGCATGGCGCCAAGCGCTTCATCGCCGTTGAGGGGGATGCGCGGCTCGTCGTGGATCAGAAGAAGATCGACGAGGCGGCGCGCTGGGACGGACTGGCCGGCGTCATCACCAACCTGCGCGACGCGCGGGCCGCCGAAGTGCTGTCGCACTATCGGGGACTCTGGCGGGTCGAGGAGAGCTTCCGCATCACCAAGCACGATCTGCGCGTCCGGCCGATCTGGCACTGGACCGAACAACGGATCCGCGCCCACATCGCGATCGCCTTCATGGCGTTCGCCTGCGTGCGCCATCTGGCCTATCGGGTCGCGCTCCAGAAGGAGCGGATGTCTCCCGAAGTCATCCGCAATGCGCTGGCGCACCGCAAGTGTTCGGTGTTGCTCTGCGAGAAAACGGGAGAGCGATACGCCATCCCCGCGAAGCCGTCCCTGGAGGCCGAGAGCATCTATGCCGCGATGAGACTGCCCCTGCCAACCACGCCGTACCAGCTCGCCTGAGAGGACCCAAGCCCCGCCGGCGCAACCTTCAGAGGGCTACGTTTGTAGTGCCTAGCCAGAAATGTCGGCTATTGACTGTCAAGGACTTATCGATCAAAACTGTCGAAGTCAAGACTTCTTTCTCGCCGCCCCGCTCGAGGAACCGCTTCCGATCCCGGACTTTCGCACCGTCGGGAGCCGTCCTCCGCCCCGCCCCAGCCTGGACCTGCTGGAAACCGTCTATCTGTGCCAGCGGCGCCAGGACTGGTATCGCGAATTCGTCCGCGCGGAGCAGGAGGAGCCGCTCGTCTTTCCCGGCTCCGCGAAACCCGGCGACGATGTGGGGCAGGTCGCGGCGGCCCTGCGCGAAACGCTTGGCCTCGACCTCGAGGAACGCAGCGCCTTGCCGACCTGGACCGCTGCGCTTCGCCAGTTCATTCGGGCGGCGGATGCGCTCGGCGTTCTGGTGATGGTTTCCGGAATTGTCGGAAGCAACACCAGGCGCAGGCTCGATCCTGGCGAATTCCGTGGCTTCGCCCTCGCGGACGATCGTGCGCCGCTGATCTTCATCAACGGCGCCGACTCGAGGGCGGCGCAGATGTTCACCCTTGCGCACGAACTGGCGCATCTGTGGATCGGGCAGTCGGCGATCTCCGATGCGGCTCCGGACGCCCTGCCTGTCCATGAGGTCGAGGCATGGTGCAACCGCGTCGCCGCCGAACTTCTCGCGCCCAGCGCCGCCGTGCGCGAGGAATACCGGGAGGGCGAGCAGCTGGCGCATGCGCTCCCCCGTCTTGCGCGTCGCTTCAAGGTCAGTGCGCTGGTGATCCTGCGTCGCCTCCACGACTTGGGAATTTTGACGAGGGCGGCGTTTCGCAACGCCTGTGACGCCGAATGGGAGCGGTTGCAGTCGCTCCCGAACAGCGGCGGGAGTGGCGGCGGTGATTTCTACCGGACGCAAACCGCCCGGGTCGGCGACCGGTTCGCCCGGGCGGTCGTCGCCAGCGCGCTCGAAGGGCGCGCTTCGTTCACGGAGTCGCTCCGGTTGCTCGGCTTCCGGAAAGCCCACACCTTCGACGAACTGGCGCGACGGCTGGGACTCACGCGCTGATGCTCTACCTTCTGGATGCCGATTCCCTCATCCGGGCGAAGCGAGCGCACTACGGGTTCGACTTCTGTCCGGCTTGGTGGGATTGGCTGGTCTCCGCACACGCGGCCGGCAAGGCGGGCAGCGTCGAAAGGGTCAAGGATGAACTGCTGGATGGAAACGACGAATTGCGCGACTGGGCCAGGGAACGGCGCGGAGGCTTTTTCAGGCCGGTCGGCGAGGAGACCATTGTGGCGTTGCGGCGGGTGGCCGCCTGGATAGCGGAACAGGAGTACACGGCCCAGGCGGTTCATGCGTTCACACAGGTTGCGGACTACTTCCTGGTGGGGGAAGCGCTGGCCGGTAAGCACCTGGTCGTCACCCACGAAGTGCGCTCGACGTCGACGCGCAAAATCAAGATTCCGGATGTCTGCGAAGGGCTCGGGATCGACTGGCTGACGCCGTTCGAGATGTTGCGCCGGGAAAAAGCGCGATTCGTGCTGGGGGCGCCGGTCTGAAGGGGGGCGCGGCGAGGCGGTCTGTGCGAAACTACCCGGCCCCGGCGCCGAGGTAGCTCAGTCGGTAGAGCAGAGGACTGAAAATCCTTGTGTCGGCGGTTCAAGTCCGCCCCTCGGCACCTTCGGCAACCAGGGAGGGTGACGCGCGGTCAGCCGGGCTCGGGGCGCTCCGCGGTGGTGGGGACTTGCTGTCCCAGGGTGCGCGCGTAGGCGCGGACGCCCCTGGCGATGGCGGCGGCGAGACGATCCCGGTAGCCGGATTGGTGCAGCAGCCGGGCTTCGTCCCGGTTGGACACGAACCCGAGCTCCAGCAGGATGGCCGGCGCATCGGCGCCGAGCAGCACGTGGAACCCGGCGGTCTTGACCCCCCGGTTCTGCGCGTGATCGGGGCTTTCGAGCATCTCCGCGACCATCGCATCCTGCACCGCGTGCGCCAGCGCGCTCGATTGATCTATCCGGTGGTTGTTAAACATCTTCTTGAGTATCTCCTGCACCTGCGCCATGGGGACGCCCCCGTGCGAGGCGTTTTCGCGCGCCGCCACCGCCGCCGCATCGGGCGAGGTGGCGAAGTTCAGGTAGTACGTCTCGAGTCCCCGCGCGTTCCGGTTGCGGGCGGCGTTCGCGTGGATGGAGATGAACAGGTCCGCATATCCGTCGTTGGCGATGAAGGCGCGCTTCTCCAGTGGAATGAAGCGGTCGTCCTCCCGGGTCATCACCACCTCGAAGCCGTCCTTCTCCAGCAGGTCGCGGAGCCGCCTGGTCACATCCAGCGCGATGTCCTTTTCGAGCAGCGAACCGGACCGGGTTCCCGGGTCCTTCCCGCCATGCCCGGCGTCAAGGACTATCCGATGCACCCTGGCGCCGAGTTGCTGGGCGATGGGGTATCCGTCCTCGGTCGGTTCGGGCGTCAGCGGAGCCCCTTCCGGGGCGCGATCCGCGACGATCGTCGCCGGACGCTCGCCCTCGCTGTCCACGACGACCCGGTAGGGGTCCGGGAGCACGAAGATGTTGGTGTGGGTGATGCTGCTGAAGTCCAGCACCACCCGCACCGTGTCCGGGTCCCGGTTGGCGACCCGGATCCGGGTCAGGTGGGACCCCTCGATCGGAAAGACCCGCGTCGCCAATTCTTCGGAAAGCCGGGCGCCGTGGAAGTCGAGGAATACGCGGTCCGGCGCCGAAAGCCGTCCCTCGGCGTGGGGCGCCATGCCATCAAGGTCGATCACCACCCGGGTGTGGGAGTCGCCGACCCAGTGCCGCACATTGAGCACCGTGCGGAGCGATGGAGTGGGAGCGGGCGCGGCAGGCGCCGCCTGCATCTCGATCCGGGCCCGCTCCAGCTGGGCGGCCGGCGCCCATTTGCTGGCCGGATACCCGTCCGCCAGCAGGGTGAAGGCGTCAATGGCGGCGACCGCCAGCTCCCGACGGTCGAACCGCGCCGCCGCCTCGCGCAGCAGGACGCCGCGGCGCCACAGGGCGTCGTCGCAGTACCCGCTGCGGGGCCAGTTCCGGACCACCGCCTGGTAGCGGTCGGCGACCCGCGTCCACGCGCCGCGGTCGGCCAGCAGCTCTTCCGAATCGCGGAGCCGCGCTTCGGCGGCCATCGCCTCGTCGTAGAGCTGCTTCGCGGTCGGCTGGGCGCTCGCCAGAAGCAGCAGCGCACAGGCGGCCAGGAGGAGGCGACTCATTGCCGCACCAGCACCTCGCGCGGCTGGGCGCCCCGCTCCGGGCCGACAATCCCCTGACGCTCCAGCGCCAGCACAATCCGCTTCGACCGCTGGTATCCGAGCCCCAGCTCGGCCTGCAGCATGGATGTGGACGCCTTTTGCGCCTTGACGAAGAGCTCCCGCGCCGCCGGGAGCATGGCGTCCTCCTTGCGGGCGGCGGCGGCGACCGGGCCGTTCGCCGTCTGGCGACCGGGGGCCTCCTCCGCGTTCTCGAGCATGCCCTCGTCAAAGGCCGGGGAGCCGGCGTTCGACCAGAAGCGCGCCAGCTGCTCCACCTCCTTCTCGGTGACGAAGGCGCCCTGCGCCCGCGGCATGTCGGCGCCGGCCCGCATCATCAGCATGTCGCCCTTGCCGAGCAGCAGCTCCGCCCCGGCCCGGTCCAGGATCACCTTGGAGTCCACCTGGGTGGCGACCCGGAACGCGATCCGGGTGGGCAGGTTCGCTTTCAGGGTGCCGCTGATGATGTCGGTGGAGGGCCGCTGGGTGGCGAGCACCAGGTGGATCCCCTCGGCGCGCCCGAGCGCCAGCAGCCGCTGAATCGCCGGGGTGACCTCGGCCCGGGCGTGGATGAACAGGTCCGCCAGCTCGTCGATCACGATCACCAGCCGCGGCATCATCGGCGGCAGCTCCTCGTCCTTGCGGCGCCCGCGCGAAGACGCCTCGCGGAGGCTCCGCGCGTACTGGTTGTAGCCGGTGATGTTCCGGACTCCGTGCTCCTCGAGGACGCGGGTGCGCCGGTCGAGCTCGCGGCAGGCCTGGAGAAGCACGACCTTCGCCTTGTCCGGTTCGAGGATGACCGGGGTCAGCAGGTGCGGAATCTTCCGGTAGGGGCGCAGCTCCACCCGCTTCGGGTCGATCAGGATCAGCCGCATCTCGTCGGGAGTGCGCCGGGTGAGCAGCGAGCAGAGCAGCGTGTTGATCAGCACCGACTTTCCGGCTCCGGTGGCGCCGGCCACCAGCAGGTGCGGCATTTCGGCCAGGTCCTTGACCAGCGGGCCGCCGTCCACCAGCCGCCCGATGGCGACCGGGAGCGCGCCCGACTCCTCGCGGAACGCCGGGTCCTCCAGGAGTTCCCGGAGGCCCACCACCGAAGGGCGCTGGTTCGGCACCTCGATGCCCACCACATCCCGCCCCCGGACCCGCTCGACCCGGATCGAGGGCGCGCTGAGCGCCATGCAGATCTCCTCGCGGAGGCTCTTCAGGCGGTGCAGCGCCTGCCCTTCGCCCAGGCGGTACTCGAACGTGGTCACCACCGGTCCCGGCTGGATCCGGACCACCTCGCCCCGGATCCGGTGTTGCTGGCACGCCTCCTCGAGCGCCTGCCGCCGCGCATCGAGCGCCCGCTTGGCGGGCCCGGCCTGGCTGGCGCGCCGGGTCAGGATCTGAAGCGACGGCAATTCCCAGGGGCGTTCGCCGTTTCGCTGCGCGGGCGCCTCCTTGCGGAACGGCAGGGTCCGGGCCGCCGTCCGTTTCCGGGCCGGCCGCGCCCGTCCCGCCGCCGGGATCGCCTTGCGGTTCCGCTGGACCCGGGCGACGAAACGGCGCGCGGTCCGGCGCCGCTCCCGCCGCCGTTTCCGGGCGCCGATCCAGCGCCGGGTCCACGCCACCGGGCGGATGCGCGGCGCTTCCGGCCCGGCTTCCGGCCCCTCCGGGGGGCGGGCGCCGAATCCCCGGATCGCCCCTGCGGCGATTAGCGCGAAGGCGGCGAGGGCGATCCCGGTCCCGATCGGCCCCATCGCGCTCACAAGGCCCGCCTGGAGCAGGTCGCCCATATAGCCGCCCCAGGGGATCCGGGCGGTTTCGAGGCTTCCGAAGCGCGTCTGCAGGAGTCCGAGCAGGCCGGCGCCGCTGACCGCGAGGCTGGCGAGAAGAATCGCCCGCGCCCCGGACGCCCGCCGGACGCCGGGGTCGGCGGCCCGGAGCCGGCGAATCCCGCCGCGGATCATCAGGATCGGAACGGCGAGGGCGACCAGCCCGATCAGCTGGAACGCGACCTCCGCGCCCAGCGCCCCGGCGGGGCCGAGCAGATTCTCGGTCTCGACCCCGCCGGCGCTCAGAAGCGGCACCGGATCTTCCGACGAATAGGAGACGAGGGCCAGCCCCAGCAGCGAGCCTCCGGCGACGAGTCCGATCCCCGCCCCGAAGCGGTTTGCGAAGGCGGCCCTAACCGATCCCCAGACCGACACCGATCCCTCCCGCCGCGAGGCAGTACCAGCCGAAAGCGTGGAACCGCTTCCGGGTCAACGCCGCGAACACCCAGCGGAGCGCGAGCCAGCCGAACCCGAAGGCGGAGACGAATCCCGCCAAAAGCTCGGCGTAGGCCGGCTGCCAGGCGGCGCTTCCGACGGCGTGCAGGGCCTCCAGCGCCGCCGCCCCCAGGATGACCGGCGCCGAGAGCAGGAAGCTGAACCGGGCGGCGTCCCCGGCGCCCAGCCCGGCGAACCGCCCGGCGATGATGGTGATCCCCGACCGCGAAACCCCGGGGAAGATCGCGACCGCCTGCGCGGCGCCAATCACGATCGCGTCAACCAAGCCTGCAGGCAGCCGCGGGAGTCCCGGCGCATCGGTTCCGTCCGGAAGGTTCCGCTTTCCGGCGACCAGCAGCAGGGCGCCGGTGCAGAGCAAGCCCACCCCGGCGAAGCCGACGTCCGCGAAGGCGGTCCGGATGAGCCCGGCGATGCCGAACCCGAACGCCGCCGCCGGGAGCGAGGCGACCAGCAGCAGCAGCAGGAGCCGGCGGTCCTCGGCGGACCCCGATGGCGCCAGACTGCGCGCCAGCAGCGCAAACTCCCGGCGCAGCCAGATCATCGCGGCGGCCAGGGTTCCCAGATGCACGACCACTTCGAAGAGGATTCCGGGAGTGGAGAGACTCCCTTCAGGGAGCAGCGCTCCGGCCAGCACCAGGTGTCCGGAACTGGAGACCGGCAGGAATTCGGTCAGTCCCTGGAGCGAGCCGAGCATCAGCGCGGCGAGAATATCCATGATGCTTTTCTCCCGCCAGAATAGGAGTTTACGCTATCAAACCTGAAGTGACGCCGCAAGGTTCCGATCGACCCTTCTTTCCGGTTCGTTCCCGGGGGCAGAATTTCCTCCACGATCAGGGGGCGGCGCGCCGGTTCGCCCAGGCGGCGCTTGGCGAAGGAGCGCCGGTTCTGGTCGAGATCGGACCGGGCAAGGGCGCCCTCACCCTGCCGCTCCTGGAAGCCGGGGCGCGGGTGCTGGCCATCGAGATCGACCCCCGGCTGGCGGCGGTGGCGGAGGAGCGGGCGCAGCGCCGGGGCTTTGGGGACCGGCTGGAGATGGTGGTGGGGGATGCGCTCCGGCTGGATCTCCCGGCGACGCTCGCCGGGGCCGGGGTGGAGGCGCCGGTTCCGCTCGCCGGGAATCTCCCGTTCTCGGCAGCTTCGCTGCTGCTCCTGCGGCTGCTTCCGGTCGGGGCGCCGCTCTTCCGCCCGATGACGCTCTGCTTCCAGCGGGAGGTCGCCGCCCGGGTGCGGGCGCGTCCCGGCGACCCCGACTACGGCGCCCTGAGCGTGGTGGTCGGGCAGGCGCTTTGCGCCGAGTCCTGCTTCCGGATCCACCCCGCCGCCTTCCGCCCCCGCCCCCGGGTGGTCGCCGAGGTGGTGCGGCTGATCCCCCGGGAGGATCCGGTTCCGGTGGGCGATCCCGAGTCCTTCCGCCGGCTGGTTCGGGGGCTGTTCGCCCACCGGCGCAAGACGCTCCGCAACTGCATCGCGCGGCTACCGGACCGGGAGCTCGGCGCGCGGGTGGAGGCGGCCCGGCGGGAGCTCGGACTGGACCCCGAACTGCGCCCCGACCAGCTCCGGGTGGAGGACTTCGCCGCCATTTCGAGGCTGGTTTTCCCGTGCTAGTCTCCGCGCCCGGCCCATGCCAGCGGAAACCGACGAAGCGGCGCCCTCGCGCATCCTCATCATCGGCAGCGGCCCGGCGGGGTACACCGCCGCGCTCTATGCGGCCCGCGCCGAACTGAAGCCGGTCGTCCTCGCCGGGTCGGGGATGGACCCGGACATCGGGCTGCCCGGCGGCCAGCTCATGCTCACCACCGATGTGGAGAACTACCCCGGGTTTCCGGAGAGCGTGACCGGCGCCGACCTCATGGAGCGGTTCCGCAAGCAGGCGGAGCGCTTCGGCGCCGAGATCCACCAGGTGGACGCCACTTCGGTGGACCTGTCGTCGCGTCCCTTCCGGGTTGGGACCGAGGAAGACGGCGACTTCCGCGCCGAGGCGCTGATCATCGCCACCGGCGCCCGGGCCCGCTGGCTCGGGCTGCCCTCCGAGCAGGCGTTCCTGAACCGCGGGGTGTCCGCCTGTGCGACCTGCGACGGCGCCCTCTACCGGGGCCGCGAGATCGCGGTGGTGGGCGGCGGCGACACCGCGATGGAGGAGGCGCTCTTCCTCACCCGGTTCGCCACTGCGGTGCACGTGATCCACCGGCGCGACGCCCTGCGCGCCTCGAAGATCATGGCCAGGCGGGCGATGGGGCATCCGAAAATCCGCTTCGTCTGGGACACGGTGGTGGAGGAGGTGCTGGGGGATGACGAGGACGGCGTGACCGGGCTGCGGCTGCGGCAGGTCCGCACCGGGGAGGAGTCCCGCCTCGCGGTCGGCGCGCTGTTCCTCGCCATCGGGCATCTGCCGAACACCGAACTCTTCCGTGGCCAGCTGGACCTCGACAAGGTCGGGTATATCCGGGTGCGCCCCGGAACCACGATCACTTCGGTCGAGGGGGTGCACGCCTGCGGCGACGTCATGGACCCGCACTGGCGCCAGGCGGTCACCGCCGCCGGCACCGGCTGCATGGCGGCCATCGCCTGCGAGCGCTGGCTGGCCGAACTGGACTCCGAAGGAGGCTCGTCCTGACGATGGCCCGGTCTGCAATTCTGCTGCTGGCCGCCGGTTGCCTGCTGGCCGCCCAGCCCCGCGGCGTCGTCGGCGAGCCGCCGCCCGATCTGACGCTCTCCGACCTCTCCGGCGCGCCGGTTTCGGTCCGGGACTTCCCCGGCAAGGTGGTGCTCTACGACTTCTGGGCGGTGTGGTGCGGGCCGTGCGAGCAGTCGCTGCCCTTCTATCAGGATCTCCAGGATCGGTACGGGGAGGAGGGGCTGGTGGTGATCGGCCTGCATGTGGACGACCGGATTCCGCCGATCGAGGAGGTGCGCGCCTACATGGAGGAGCGGGGGGTGCGCTACCTGAACCTCCTCTCGACCGCGGAAGCCGACGAGGCGTTCCGGATCTTCGCCATGCCGACCACCTACATCGCCGACCGCGACGGGGTGATCCGCATCCGCCACATCGGATTCAACCCGGAGCGGACTCCGGGGCGGCTGGAAGAGGAAGTCCGCGGCCTGCTCGGGCTCGAGTAGGCGAGACTCCCGGCGCCCGGAAGAAGAGCGGACCGCTATGCCCGGCCTCGCGGTCGTCGGCGCCCAGTGGGGGGACGAGGGCAAGGGCAAGTTCGTGGACGTGCTGGCGCCCCGGTTCCACAGCGTGGTTCGTTTTGGCGGCGGGCACAACGCCGGGCACACGGTGGTGGTGGGAGGCCGCGCCGTGATCCTCCACCTGCTGCCCTCGGCGGTGCTGCACCCGGGCGTGCGCTCCATCGTGGGCAACGGCTGCGTGGTTGATCCCGGCGCGCTTCTCGGCGAGATGGCCGAGCTCCGCGCCGCCGGCCTGGACCCGGCCCGGGACCTGGCGCTTTCCGACCGCGCCCAGATCATCCTGCCGATCCACCGCGCGGTCGAGGCGTTCGAGGAGGCGCGGCTGGCCGGGCGGCGCATCGGCACTACCGGACGCGGCATCGGCCCGGCCTACGAGGACAAGGTGGGGCGGCGGGGGCTGCGGCTGGGCGACCTTCGCTACCCGGAGAACCGGGACACGCGGCTCGCGCACCTCATCGGGATGCGCGCCCGGCTGCTCGGCTGGGACGCCGCCCGGGAGGCGGCCGAAGTCCGCGACGCGCGGGTTCTGCTGGACGATTTCGCGGACCGCATCCTGCCGCTGGTCCGGGACACCTCGCTGCTGATCCACGAGACGCTGGCGGCGGGCGGGAACGTCCTTTTCGAGGGGGCGCAGGCGGCGCTTCTGGACGTGGATCACGGCACCTATCCGTACGTCACTTCGGCGAGCGCGGTGGCGGCCGCCGCCGCGGTGGGCGCCGGAGTGGGACCCCAGGCGGTGGGGCGGGTGCTGGGGGTGGCGAAGGCGTACCAGACCCGGGTGGGCGAGGGGCCGATGCCGACCGCGATGGAGGGCGCCGTCGGCCGCGCAATCCAGCGGCGCGGCCAGGAATTCGGCGCTTCCACCGGACGCCCGCGCCGGTGCGGCTGGTTCGACAGCGTGGTGCTTCGCTACGCTCGCCGGGTCAACGGGATCGACGAGCTGGCGATCACCAAGCTGGATGTCCTCGACGGACTCGACGAGATCCGGGTGGGGGTGGGATACCGGCTGGACGGCGAACCGGTCGCCGACTTCCCCGGCGAACCGGGCGCGCTCGCCCGCTGCGAACCGGAATTTCGTGCGCTGCCGGGCTGGGACCGCCCCACCCGCGGCGTGCGGCGGCTCGCCGACCTGCCGTCCGCCGCCCGCCGCTACCTGGACACCCTGGAGGAGCTGGTGGGATCGCCGATCACGATGGTCTCCACCGGTCCCGACCGGGAGGACTCCATCCTCCCGCCGGCATGACCGAAGTCCCGGCCTGGGGACCTATCCCCCGCACCGCGAGATGACCAGCAAGACGCCAAAGGGAACCAGGATCACCGCGCAGGAGAGGGCCCACTTCTTGAAGCTGTCCCAGTCCTCTGCCGCTGCGTTGGAAAGCGTCACAAGTAGACACAGGGCGAGGAACCCGTAGAAGAGAAAGGACGCCGCCCCCCACAGGAAATCAGCCACGTCCCTTCGCCATCAGCCGGAGAACCCTACCAGCGCCCCGTTCCCGCCCGCCGGGGGGCTGCTATGCTTCCCCGCTCGCCGGGCCGTTAGCTCAGTCGGCAGAGCGCTCGCCTTTTAAGCGAGATGTCGCAGGTTCGAAGCCTGCACGGCCTACCCTTTGGGTCCCCATCGTCTAGCGGTCCAGGACGTCGCCCTTTCACGGCGAAAACACGGGTTCGAGTCCCGTTGGGGACGCGACCCGCGCGATCCGCTCCCCCTACTGCCCGTGTCCCCATCTTGACGTTCCTGCAGCCTGCCCGGTCCGTCGGCGAAATCCCCGCCGTCGAGGCGGAGATCGCCGCGTTCTGGAAGGAGCGGCGCATCTTCGAGCGGAGCGTGGCCGCCCGCGCCGGCGGGCCGCCCCGGGTCTGGCACGACGGGCCGCCCACCGCCAACGGCCGCCCGCACAACGGCCACGTCCTGACCCGGGTCTTCAAGGACGTGTTCCCCCGGTTCTGGACGATGCGCGGACATTTCGCCGAGCGGATCGCCGGTTGGGACACCCACGGACTGCCGGTCGAGGTGGAGGTCGAACGCGAGCTGGGCATCCACGGCCGGGCCGGGATCGAGGAGTACGGGGTGGGACGCTTCGTCGAGCGGTGCATGGCCAGCGTGTTCCGCTACATCCGCGACTGGGAGGAGATGACCACCCGGATCGGGCACTGGGTGGACCTGGAGCGCGCCTACGTCACCTACCGGCGGAGCTACGTGGAGAGCGTCTGGTGGGCGCTTTCCGAACTCCACCGCAAGGGGCTGCTCCACCGCGGCGAGAAGGTGGTCTGGTGGTGGGCGCAGGGAGGCACCGCGCTCTCGTCGGCGGAGGTCGGCCTGGGCTACCGCGAGGTGGAGGACCCCGCCGTCCACGTGGCCCTCCCGCTGGAGGACGACCCGGGAGGCGCCGCGCTGGTGGTCTGGACCACCACCCCCTGGACGCTCCCCTCGAACCTGTACGCCGCGGTGCGTCCGGGAGTCGCCTACGCCGAGGTCGAAGACGCCCCGCCGGAAGGCGGGGAACCCCGGCGCCTGATCCTCGCCGACGCCCGGGTCGGGGACCTGGAGACGCGGCTGGGGCGGCCGCTTCGCAAGCTGCGCGCGCTCGCCGCGGAAGATCTCATCGGTCGCCGCTACCGGCCCCCGTTCGACGACTACCGGCGCCGGTACGGCGCCCTGAAGGGCGTCCTCGCCGACGGGACGGAGGTTCCCGCCTTCTGGCGGGTGCTGGCCGCCGACTTCGTGGAGCTGGACCAGGGGACCGGGCTGGTGCACGAGGCGCCCGCCTTCGGCGAAGTGGACCACGAGCTCCACCGCAAGACGATCGCCGCTTACCGCAACGCGGACGAGATTCCGCTGCCCTGCGCGGTGGGCCCAGACGGGCGCTTCACCGCCGACGTCCCGATGCTGGAGGGGCAGTGGGTCAAGGAGGCCGACCGCACCATCATCCGTTATCTCCGGGACCGGGGGCTTTTGATCCATCGGGAGACCATCCGCCACGAATACCCCTTCTGCTGGCGCGCCGAGCAGGACCCCCTGATCCAGTACGCGCGCCCGGCATGGTTCATCCGCACCACCCGGCGCAAGGAGGAGGCGCTGCGGAACAGCGGCGCGGTGGACTGGCGCCCCGAACACATCCGGGAGGGTCGTTTCGGCGACTTCCTGCGCAACAACGTGGACTGGGCGCTCTCCCGGGAGCGCTTCTGGGGGACGCCGCTGAACATCTGGATCAACGACGAGACCGGCGCCATCGAGACGCCGACCTCGGTGGCCGAAATCGAGGCCCGGAACCCGGACGCCTTCCGCGCGTTCCACGAGGAGCGGAAGAAGCGCCCCGACCTCGATCCGGACCTCATGGCGCACAAGCCCTGGGTGGACCTGGCGACCTGGACCCGGCCCGGCGAACCCGGGGTGTACCGCCGGGTCCCCGAAGTGATCGACTGCTGGTTCGATTCGGGGGCGATGCCGTTCGCGCAGTGGGGGTTCCCGCACCGGAACCGGGAGCGCTTCCTCGCCGCCTTCCCCGCCGACTACATCACCGAGGCGATCGACCAGACGCGCGGCTGGTTCTACTCGCTGCTGATGATCTCCACGCTGCTGTTCGACGAGGACACCTGCGGCCGGCTGGGAATTCCGGAACCGGAAGAGCCGCACCCGTTCCGCTCCTGCCTGGTGCTGGGGCACGTCACCGACCCGCAGGGGCGCAAGGAGTCCAAGTCGCGCGGGAATTACACCCCGCCGGAGAAAACGCTCGGCGAGACGGGCGCCGACGCCTTCCGCTGGTTCTTCCTCGCGAGCGCCGCTCCCTGGGGAGGGAAGCGCCATTCGCTGGAAAACGTCCGGACGGCGGCCCGGGAGTTCCCGCTCCGGGTGCGCAACGTCTTCTCCTTCTTCACGATCTACGCCGGGATCGACCGGTTCGACCCGAGGGAGCATACGGGCCGGCCGGTCGCCGAACGCGAGCCGCTGGACCGCTGGATCCTCTCCCACCTCGAGGAGACGACCGCCGCGGTGACCGAAGGACTCGAGACGATCCGCGCCTACGAGGCGGCCCGGGCGCTCGCCGCCTTCGCCGAGTCGCTCTCCAACTGGTGGCTGCGGCGCAGTCGCCGCCGGTTCTGGGAGTCCGGCTGGAGCGCCGCAAAGACGGACGCCTACCGCACCCTCTACGACGCGCTGGCGCGCCTCTCGCGGCTGGCGGCGCCGTTCACCCCCTTCCTCGCCGAGGAGATGTACCGGAGCCTGGTTCCCGGCCCGGAACCGGAGAGCGTCCATCTCGCCGACTGGCCGGTTCCCGAATTCCCGCTGGACGCCTCCCTCAACGAGGAGATGCGCCTGGCGCGCGAAGCCGCGTCGCTCGGACTGCGGGTGCGCAAGGAGCACGGCGTCCGGGTGCGCCAGCCGCTCGGCGGCGCCCGGGTCGCGGTGGCCGATCCGGCGCTCCGGGAGCGGCTCGCCGCCCACCGGCGCCTGCTCGCCGACGAGCTGAACGTGGAGCGGATCGAGTTCGTCGAAGACGCCGCCGACGCCATGGACGTCCGGGTGAAGCCGCGCTTCCGGCGGCTCGGACCGCGGCTGGGGCGGGACATGGCGCAGGTGGCGAAGCAGCTCGCCGCGATGCCCGGGTCCGCGATCCGCCGGGAGCTGGACGCCGAAGGTCGGGTGATGCTGCCGCTCGACGGCGGCCGGGAGGTTCGCCTCGAGGAGGACGACCTGGAGATCGCCTCCGTCCCCCGCGAGGGGGTCGCGCTCGCCGGCGACGCGCGGCTGGGACTTTCGGTCGCGCTCAAAACCGAACTCACTCCCGAGCTGGTCGAGGAGGGCCGCTACCGGGAGCTGCTCAACCGGGTGCAGGGGTTCCGCAAGGACCTGGACCTCCCCTACGACGCCCGCATCCGGGTGTCTCTCTCCGGGTCTCCCCGGCTGCTCCGGCTGGCCCGGGAGCGCGAGAGGCATTTCCTCGCCGAGACGCTCGCGGTGGAGCTTGCGGGCGACCCGCTGGCGAACGGTTCGCGCCGGGATATCGAGATCGAGGAGGAGCGGGCGACGCTCGCGATCCGGACGGCATGAGGGTGCGGTTTTCGGACGCCGCCGGGCGCATCGAGAGCAGCGGGGCGGTCACCGACATCCTCAAGCTGGCGGAACGCCCCGATGTCCTGTCGCTCGCCGGCGGGATGCCGGATCCGGCGGTCTTCCGCATCGAGGACACCGCCGAGGCGATGGACGCGGTTCTGAGCCGGGCCGGGGCGGCGGCGCTCAATTACTCCCCGAATCCGGGAGTGACCGAACTCCGGGAGCATCTCGCCGAGCGTTCGCGCCGTCTTTTCGGGATTCCGGGCGACGCCGGGAGCATCCTGATCTCGAGCGGCGGTCTGGAAGGCATCCGGCTGACGCTGGCGGTGCTGCTGAATCCGGGGGACGTCCTGCTGCTGGAGAACCCGACCTACATGTCGGTCCTCCACCTCTGCCGCGAGATGAACCTGGTCCCGGTCGGGGTTCCCACCGATCGCGACGGGCCGCTTCCCGATGGTCTCGACGCCCGCATCCGGGAGCTGACCGCCAGCGGCGCCGCGCCCCGGGCGCTCTACGCGATCCCCTCGTTCCAGAACCCCACCGGGCGGACGTGGAGTCTGGAGCGGCGGCGCGCCGTCCTCGAGGTCCTCGAACGGCACGGGTTGATGGTGGTGGAGGATCACGCCTACGCCGAACTCCACTACGACGCCGATCCGCTGCCGGCGCTCAAGGCGCTGGCGCCGGAGCGGACGGCTCTGGTGCATACCTTTTCCAAGACCTTCGGCCCCGGCCTCCGGCTGGGGTTCGTGCTGGCCGATCCGGAGATGGTGCGGCGGCTGGGCCTCATCAAGCTGGGCACCGACCAGTGTTCGGGCACCCTGGTGCAGCGGCTCGCGCTCGCATACGCCCGCAGCGGCGCCCTGGATCGGCAAGTGCAAGGCGCCCGCGCCCTCTACCGGGAAAAGCGGGACGCGATGCTCGCCGCCATCCGGGAGACCTTCCCCGAAGGGCCGGAACCCGACCACCCGGCGGGGGGCTTCTTCGTCTGGCTGGATTTCGGCGACCGCCGCCTGCCGGCGGACACCACCACCCTGCTGCGGGAGGCGGTGGAGCGCCACCGGGTGGCATGGGTGGGCGGCGCCTGCTTCTTCGCGGATCCCGAGGACCCCGCCGGGGCGCGTTCGCTCCGCCTCTCCTTCAGCTTCCTGCCCGCCGAACGCCTCCGGGAGGGCGCGCGGCGGGTCGGCGCGGCGATCCGGGGCGCCTGACTTGGCCCCCCGCCGTCTGTTCGTGGTTTCCGGCCCCTCCGGGGTGGGGAAGTCCACGATCCTGCGCGAGGTGGTGGAGGCGGACCCGGATCTGGCGTTCGCGGTCTCCCACACCACCCGGCCGCCCCGGGCCGGGGAGACGGACGGACGGGACTACCACTTCGTGGACCGGGAGCGCTTCCAGCGGATGGACGACGCCGGCGCGTTCGTGGAGTGCGCCGACGTCCACGGCCATCGCTACGGGACCAGTCGCCAGGCGATCGCCGAAGGCCCGGGCGACCTTCTCATCGAAGTGGACGTCCAGGGCGCGGCCTCCCTCCGCTCGCTGGAGGGGGTGGTCACCATCTTCATCGCCCCGCCCTCGCTCTCCGATCTGGACGCCCGGCTGCGGGGGCGCGGGCGGGACGCCGACGGGGTGATCCGGGGCCGCCTTCAAGCGGCGCCCGGCGAGATGGAGCAAAGGGAGTTCTACGACCACGTGGTGGTGAACCGGAAGGTGGGCGAGGCGGTCGCCGAGGTGCGCCGGATCCTCGCCGCGTCCCGGCGACGGCGGGTCAGTACTCGGCGAGCGCGGTGATCTCCCGGAGCAGGTCCTCCACCTGGGGCAGGGTCGCGGCCTCCAGCCCCGGGTTGTAGGCGATCCAGGTGTCCTTCGCGGCCACTCGCCGGACCGGGGCGTCCAGGTCGTCGAAGAGCTCGTCGGCGATCCGCGCCGCGATCTCGGCGCCGTAGCCGAAGCTGCGGGTGTCCTCGTAGGCGACCAGCGCCCGGCTCGTCTTCCGCACGCTCTCCCGGATGGCGTCCCAGTCGTAGGGGAGCAGCGACCGGAGATCGAGGATCTCCACCGAAATGCCCTCTTCGGCGAGCGCCTTCTTCGCCGCCAGTTCCGTCCGGTGGACCAGCGCCCCGAAGGTCACCACCGTGAGGTCGGTTCCCGGTCGGACCGTCCTTGCCTTCCCGAACGGGATCATGAAGTCCGGGCCGGGGTCGACGCTCTTGTTGTAGGTCTGGCGGTAGAGGTGCTTGTGCTCCAGAAACATCACCGGGTCGTCGCAGCGGATCGCGGTGCGCAGCAGCCCCGCCGCGTCCAGCGCGGTCGAGGGCATCACCACCCGGAGCCCCGGCAGGTGGGTGAAGAGCGCCTCCGCCGACTGGCTGTGGTAGACGGCGCCGCCGGTGAGATACCCGCCGACCGGAACCCGGATCACCGCCGGGGCCGAATAGGCGCCGTTGGAGCGCCAGCGCACGCTCGCCAGCTCGCTCCGGATCTGCATGTAGGCGGGCCAGATGTAGTCGAGGAACTGGATCTCCGCCACCGGGCGGATGCCGGTGAGCGCCATGCCGCAGGCGATCCCGACGATGGTGGCCTCGGCGAGCGGGGTGTTGAAGACCCGCTCGCCGCCGAATTCCCGCTGGAGCCCGTGGGTCACCTTGAAGACGCCGCCCTTGCCCTTGACCTGATCGAGGCTCTCCTCCCGGCTCAGGTCGGCGATGTCCTGCCCGAAGAGCGTCACCCGGGGATCGCGCGCCATCTCGTGCCGCAGGGTCGCGTTGATGATGTCCACCATGGTGCCCGGCTTCCCGTCCGGCGCGAAGCGGGGTTCGGAGGCGAAGGCGTCCGAGCAGGGGTCCACGTCGGGGCTGTAGAGATGGTCGAAAACCGATTCGGGCGCCGCCCACGGCATGGCGAGCGCCTCGTCCGCGGCGTCCGCCACCTCCTCCCGGACCTCCCGCTGCATGGCGTCCAGCTCCTCTTCGGAGGCCGCGCCCATGTCGGTCAGCCGCCGCCGCAGCAGCGCGATCGGGTCCCGGGCGCGTTCGCCCTCCAGTTCGGCCGGGGTCTTGTAGTCGCGGTCGTCGTCGGAGAGGGAGTGCGACAGGTACCGCACCACCGACGCATGCACCAGCGCCGGGCCGGCCCCCGAGCGGGCGTGGTCGAAGGCCTCGGCCAGCGCGCGCCAGGAGTCCTCGTAGTCGCATCCGTCGCAGGTGAGCGCCTTGAGATGCGGAAAGCCGCGCACCAGGTGGGAGATCGAACCCCCGGCGGTCTGGTGCTCCACCGGCACCGAGATCGCGTACCCGTTGTCCTCGATGAGGAACACCACCGGGAGCATGCGCAGGCAGGCGCTGTTGAGCGCCTCCCAGAACTCGCCTTCGCTGGTGGCGCCGTCGCCGGCGCAGACCAGCGCCAGCCCCTCCGGATGCTTTCGCTGGAGGCGCAGGCCGTGCGCCGCCCCCACCCCGTGGAGGAACTGGGTGCCCACGCAGCTCGAATGGACGGCCAGGCCGAGCTCCCGCTTGCAGAAGTGCGAGGGCATCTGCCGTCCGCCGGAGGACGGATCGGCGGCGGCGCCCCAGGCGGCGGCGAAATGCTCGGTCGCGGTCATCCCCAGCCGCAGGGCGAGGGCGCGGTCCCGGTAGTAGGCGAAGACCCAGTCCGTGGCGGGCCGCAGCAGCGCCCCGGCGGCCGCCCCGAGGGCCTCGTGCCCCACCGAGCTGATCTGGAAGAAAGCCTTGTTCTGCCGCTTCAGCGCGATCTCGCGGAGATCGACCTCCCGGGAGATGTGCATGACTCGGAGGGCGCCCAGCAGCTCCTGGGGGGAGACCGCCTCGCCGTCCGTCAAGTCTCCGTTCGCCTGGCCTCCGCTCGCCTGGCCCCCGTTCCACCGGTCGCCGGATTCGGCCGGCGCCGGCTCCTCCGTCCCCCCGTTGGCGCGGGCGAGGTCGGGATCCGGCAAGGGCGCGCTCTCAGCGGGCCAGCGCTTCGCCCGGCTTCTTCTGGTACTGCCGGTATTCGTAGGTGCGATCCTGGTCCTCGGCGAGGCGCATCCCCTCGTCGTACTTGTACATGTGGATGGCGTCGTAGTCCGGCGGGCAGAACTTGGCGCACAGCTGGCACCCGATGCAAGTGTCCACGTTGACGATGCAGACTTCGCCCACCGCCCTGGGCTCGGGATCCGGCGTCAGCGTGATGCAGTCCTTGACCGGGCAGACCGCGATGCACATCTCGCATCCGCGCCCGAAGCACTTGCCGGCGTCCACATAGGCGAGGATCTTGGGTTGGCGCTTCCGGGGACCGGTGATCAGGACGTCCTGCATGGCCCCGGGAGACTACCATTATCCGCGTCCCCCCGTGAGTCCTGCCGTGTCCGTCGCCTTTCCGGAGCCGGAACCGGGAACCCACTACCGGCGCGGCCTGGGGCTCCATCAGGAGATCATCGGCTCGGTCCAGGACGACTACACCGGGGACTTGGTGCGCTTCGCCCGGGACAACGGGTTCCGCCTCCGCGCCGGCGACGTCCGCTTCCGGCTGGCTCGCGAGTTCGGGTTCTGCTACGGGGTGGATCGGGCGATCGAGTACGCCTACGAGGCCCACCGGCGGTTCCCGGAGCGGCGGATCTTCATCACCGGCGAGATCATCCACAACCCCTACGTGAACGGAAAGCTCACCGCGATGGGGATCCGGTTCCTCGAGGGCGATGCGTCCACCGAGGAGAAATTCGAGGACATCGGCCCCGAGGACGTGGTGCTGCTCCCGGCGTTCGGGGTGGACACCGACGCCCTCGAGATCCTGCGCCGCCGCCGGGCGGTGCTGGTGGACACCACCTGCGGCTCGGTGATGAACGTCTGGAAGAACGTGGAGCGCTACCGCCGGGACGGGCGGACCGCGGTCGTCCACGGCAAGGCGTGGCACGAGGAGACCCGCGCCACCACCTCGCGCGCCGGCAAGTACATCGTGGTGCTCGACATGGAGGAGGCCGAGCTGGTGCGCCGCCGCATCCGGCAGGAGCCGCCGGAGCTCTCGAGGGAGGCGTTCCTCGCCCGCTTCCAGGGCGCGGTCTCGCCCGGCTTCGACCCCGACGCCGACCTGGGGCGGATCGGCCTCGCCAACCAGACCACCATGCTCTCCGGCGAGTCGCTGGCCATCGCCCGCATGCTGGGCGAAGCCATCGAGGAGCGCTACGGGAAGGACGAGCTCGGCGACCGCTTCCGCTCCTTCGACACCATCTGCAGCGCCACCCAGGATCGGCAGGACGCGGTCCGGGAGCTGCTCGAGGAGGCGGAGCTGGACCTCATGCTGGTGGTGGGCGGCTTCAATTCCTCGAACACCGCGCACCTCGCCGAAATCTCCTCGGCGCGGCTTCCCGCCTACCACATCTCCGGCCCCGAAAGCCTGGTTTCGGAGGACGAGATCCGCTGCCCGGCGGACCGCCCCTCCGCCTGGCTTCCTCCCGGGCCGGTGCGGATCGGCCTCACTTCCGGCGCCTCCACCCCGGACATCAAGCTGCACGAGACCATCCTTCGGGTGCTCGAACTCCGCGGGCTGGGGCTTGCGGACATCGTTCCGGACCCAGCCCGGTGAGGGTCGCCGGACCCGCCGAACGAGCCGCCCCCCTCGCCCGGCCGGGGCTTCCCGCCCCGGTCGCCGCCCGGCCGTTCCGGGTCGCCAGCCCGTTTCAGCCGGCGGGGGATCAGCAGGCGGCCATCGACGCCCTGGCCAGCGGGCTGGAGCGCGGCGACCCGCACCAGGTGCTGCTGGGAGTGACCGGGTCCGGCAAGACCTACACCGTTGCCAAGGTCATCGAGGCGGTGAACCGCCCGGCGCTGGTGATCGCCCACAACAAGACGCTGGCGGCCCAGCTCTACCAGGAGTTCCGCCAGTTCTTCCCCGACAACGCGGTCGAGTACTTCGTCAGCTACTACGACTACTACCAGCCCGAAGCCTACGTCCCGGCCAGCGACACGTACATCGAGAAGGAGTCCACCATCAACGACGAGATCGACCGGCTCCGTCTCTCCGCGACCCGCTCGCTGTTCGAGCGCGAGGACGTGCTGATCGTCGCCAGCGTCTCCTGCATCTACGGCCTGGGGTCCCCGGAGGCGTACTACGGCATGCTGGTCGTTTTCGAGGACGGCGCCGAATTCCCGTCGCGGAAGGCGCTGCTCGCCAAGCTGGTGGAGATGCAGTACGACCGGAACGACGTCGCGCTGGAGCGGGGGCGCTTCCGGGTGCGGGGGGACACCATCGAGATCGTCCCCGGATACGAGGACATCGGCCTGCGGATCCGGCTGTACGGCGACGAGGTGGAGCGCATCGCCCGCTTCGATCCGCTCACCGGGCGCGAGCTCTCGCGGGAGCGCCGGGTGAAGCTCTTTCCGCGAACCCACTACGTGGCCGCCGAGGAGGACCTCCGCCGGGCGCTCGTCACCATCCGCGCCGAGCTGGACGAGCGCCATCCGGAGCTGCTGGGCATGGAGAAGCGGCTGGAGGCCCAGCGGCTCATGCAGCGGACCCTGTTCGACCTGGACATGCTGGCCGAGACCGGCCACTGCCACGGGATCGAGAACTATTCCCGCCACTTCACCGGGCGCGCTCCCGGCGACCCGCCGCCCACCCTGATGGACTACCTGCCCAGGAACGCGGTGGTGGTGGTGGACGAGAGCCACCAGACCCATCCGCAGATCCGCGGGATGTACGCCGGCGACCAGGCCCGCAAGCGGGTGCTGGTGGAGCACGGGTTCCGGCTGCCTTCCGCCCTCGACAACCGTCCGCTCCATTTCGAGGAGTGGGAGCGGCGGGTCGGGCAGGTGATCGCGGTCTCCGCCACTCCCGGACCCTACGAACTGGAAGCGACCGGCGGCGAGGTGGTCGAGCAGATCATCCGGCCCACCGGCCTCCTGGACCCCGAAGTGGAAGTGCGCCCGGCCGGCAACCAGGTGGACGACCTGCTCGAGGAGATCCGGGTCACGGTGGCGAAGGGCGAGCGGGTGCTGGCGACCACCCTCACCAAGCGGATGGCCGAGGATCTGGCGGAGTACCT
This sequence comes from Candidatus Marinacidobacterium sp., assembly GCA_965202845.1. Taxonomy (GTDB): domain Bacteria; phylum Acidobacteriota; class Vicinamibacteria; order Marinacidobacterales; family Marinacidobacteraceae; genus CBDATA01. The sequence continues at coordinate 2,150,490 of OZ241856.1, read as the reverse complement.
GCACGAGCTCGGCATCCGCGGCCGCTACCTGCACTCCGACATCGACACCCTCGAGCGGGTGCAGCTGCTGCGGTCGCTGCGGCTCGGCGAGTTCGACGTGCTGGTGGGGATCAACCTGCTGCGCGAGGGGCTCGATCTTCCCGAGGTGTCGCTGGTGGCCATCCTCGACGCCGACCGGGAGGGCTATCTGCGCTCCGAGGGGGCGCTCATCCAGACCATCGGGCGGGCGGCCCGCAACGCCGCCGGGCGCGCCATCCTCTACGCGGACCAGGTAACCGGGTCCATGGAGCGGGCGCTTTCGGAGACCCGCCGCCGCCGCGCCCTCCAGGAGGCGCACAACCGGGAGCACGGCATCACCCCCCGGACGGTGGTGAAGGACATCACCAGCGATCTGGTGACGGCGCCGCGCGACGAGGCGGCCGCCGACGAGGAGGACTGGGCGCGGGCGGTGGGGCTGCTGGAGCCGCCGCCGGAGAGCCCCGAGGACCTGGAGAAGTCCATCGTCCGGTTCCGCAAGGAAATGAAGAAGGCGTCCCGCGAGCTCGAATTCGAGCGCGCCGCCCGGATCCGCGACCACCTTCGCGAGCTCCAGCAGTTCGCCCTGTTGCGGTAGCCAAGGTGTCCACCCTCGCCGACTCGATCCGCGAACGGCATCGCCGCTACGTCCTGCCCGCCGTCCAGACGTTCTACGACGAGCCGATGCCCATCGTGAAGGGGCGGGGGAAGCACGTCTGGGACGCCGACGGCAACCGCTACCTGGACTTCTTCGGCGGCATCGTCACCGTGGGGCTGGGGCATTGCCACCCGGAGGTCAATGCGGCGGTCAAGGAGCAGGTGGACACCCTTCAGCATGTCTCCACCCTGCTGCCCAACCAGCCGATGGTGGAGGTGGCGGAGCGCCTCGCCCAGGTCGCTCCCGGCGCCTGCGACCGCAGCTTCTTCACGAATTCGGGCACCGAAGCCAACGAGATGGCGATCCTGCTCGCCGAGCTCCACACCGGGAGCGCCGAGCTGATCACCCTGCGCCACGGGTACGCCGGCCGCAGCCTGATGACGATGAGCGCCACCGGGCAGGCGCCCTGGCGGCTGGGCGGAACCCACGTGTCGGGGATGAAGGTGGTGGCGGGCCCCTACTGCTACCGGTGCCCGTTCGGCCTCGAATATCCGTCGTGCGACCTGCGGTGCGCCCGGGATATCGAGGACGTCATCCGCACCACCACCTCCGGGCGGGTGGCCGGCTTCCTCGCCGAGCCGATCCAGGGGGTCGGCGGGTTCATCACCCCGCCCCCCGGCTACTTCGAGACGGCGGTGGAGATCGTGCGCCGGTACGGCGGGGTGTTCATCTGCGACGAGGTCCAGACCGGCTGGGGGCGCACCGGAACCCTGAACGGCATCGAGCACTGGGATGCGACGCCCGACATCGTCACCTACGCCAAGGCGCTCGGCAACGGGGTTCCGGTGGGCGCCACCGTGACCTCCGGCGCGATCGCCTCCGCCGTCCGTGGCAGCACCCTGTCCACCTTCGGCGGGAATCCGGTGAGCATGGCCGCTGCCCGCGCCGTGATCGATGTGGTGCGCCGGGACCGGCTCGCCGAAAACGCCGCCCGGGTGGGCGCCTGGTTCCGCGACGGCCTGCTCGAGCTGCAAAAGGCGCACCCGGTGATCGGGGACGTCCGGGGGAAGGGGCTGATGCTCGCCCTCGAGCTGGTGGAGGACCGGGAGTCCAGGGCGCCCGCGACCGCCTTCACCGCCCGCCTGCTCCAGGCGGCCCGGGACCAGGGGCTGCTCATCGGCAAGGCGGGGCTGCACGGCAACTGCGTCCGCCTCTCGCCTCCCCTGAACATCACCCGCGCCGACGCCGACGAGGCGCTCCGGCTGCTGGGCAAGGCCCTCTCCGCCGCGCACCAGTGAGCGACGGCGGCCCGCTCCAGGGCGTCCGGATTCTGGACCTGTCGCGGGTGCTGGCCGGCCCCTGGGCCACCATGATGCTGGCCGACTTCGGCGCCGAGGTCATCAAGATCGAAGCGCCCGCCGGCGACGACACCCGCGCCTGGGGGCCGCCGTTCGCCGCCGGGGAGAGCGCCTACTTCCTCGCGGTGAACCGGGGCAAGCGGAGCGTGACGCTGGACCTCAAGACCGACGCCGGGCGCGAACATCTCTGGCGGCTGCTGGCGAGGAGCGACGTTCTGGTCGAGAACTTCCGGCCGGGGACGATGGCGCGGCTCGGCTTCGCCCCGGAGGAGGCGCAGAAGCGCTTCCCGGCGCTGGTGTGGTGTTCGGTGTCCGCTTACGGTCAGTACGGCCCGCTTTCGGCGAAGCCCGGCTACGACGCGATCATGCAAGGTGAAGCCGGCTGGATGAGCCTCACCGGCCCGCCCGACGGCGCGCCCACCAAGCTGGGCGCTTCGCTCGCCGACATCACCGCCGGGATGATGGCGGCCTCCGGGATTCTTGCGGCGCTTTTCGCCCGGGAGCGGGACGGGCGCGGGCGCCGGGTGGACGTGGCGCTCTTCGATTCGGTGGTGGCGACGCTCTGCTACCAGGCGCAGGGATACCTGCTGAACGGCGAGGAGCCGGCGCGCAGCGGGAACAGCCACCCCTCGCTGACCCCCTACGAGTCGTTTGCGGCCTCGGACGGCCACGTGATCGTGGGGGTCGGGAATGACGCCGCCTGGAAGCGCTTTTGCGCCGTCGTCGGCCCCGAACTGGACCGCCCCCGATTCCAGCGGAACCCGGACCGGGTCCGGCGCCGCAAGGAGCTTCGCGCCCTGCTGGAGCCGATCTTCCGCGCCGGGACGGTGGCCGGGTGGGAGGAGGCGCTGGGGGACGCCGGGGTGCCGGTGGGGCGGGTGCGGAGCGTCGCCGACGTCCTGGGAAGCCCGCAGCTCGAAGCGCGCCGGATGGTGGTGGAGCGCGAGCACCCGACGGTCGGCCGCCTCCGGCTGGTGGGCAATCCGGTTCAATTCGACGGCCGGAGCCGGACCGCCTCCCTGCCCCCGCCGCTCAGGGGGGAGCACACCGAGGAGGCGCTCGCCGGGAAGAGGTCGCGGCGTTCCCCGCCGCCTCGGCGATCCGGCGCGCCAGTTCGCTCGGCTTCCAGGGTCGGATGCGTCCGTTCGCATCCCGGCCCATCCAGGCGTCGGCGTCCGGGAGGCGGAGCGTGAGTTCGGCGGGTCCGGGGGCCGCTTCGTTCAGGCGGGCCCACTGTTCCCAGCCGGAGGGGTCGGGGGCGGACCAGAAGATCGCCGGTCCGGGCCCCAGACTGTTCTGTGTCTCGCGGCTGCGGTAGCCGGTCCAGGCCAGAAAGCGCGCCCCGGGGAGACCGGGAGGGGAGATCTCCAGTTCGAACAGCCACGAATTTCCCGAAGAATCCCGCTCGGAGAGCGCGATGTAGTCGCGCGCCGAGAGTTCGCCGGAATACCACCGGGTGCGCGCCGCATCCGGGAAGTCCTCCTGCAGCCGGTCTTCCAGAAGGGAGAACAGCAGTCTGGTCGCATCGTTCCAGATGCCTGCCTGACGCTCATACGCCCGTTGCAGTTTCGCCTGCGCCGGGTCCCGCCCCTCTTCCCGCAACGCGGTTCGCTCCAGATCGCCCAGCGCGTGTTCGGTCCGAGTCAGGATCAACTCGGAGATCGCCCGCAGGTCCCCGGCTTCGTCGGAACGGGCCAGCGCATCGAGGTAGCGGCCCCGGTCCTTGCGCCGGATGATGATGGAGGGATACCCGGCCCGGATCAGTTCCAGGTTCAGAATCGCGCGGGAAGCGCGGCCGTTGCCGTCGACGAACGGGTGGATGTGGGTGAGCCAGGTCGAGAGCGTGATGGCGCGGAGCAGCCCCGGCGCGTCAGGGTTTTCGACCGACCAGTCCGACCATTCCCGCATCTCCCCGGGCACATCCCGCCAAGCGGTCGGTTGATGCTCCGCCCCGGAGATCCGTACATCCCGTTTTCTGAATTCCCCTCCTCCCGGGTTGTCCTTCCCGAGGATGAGGGCGTGTATCTCCCGCAGCTGCCGGGACGTGGTGGGTTCCGGCTGCCGCGCCAGCCCGGACATGAAGTCCAGCGCCTTGCCGAGATGCACGGCGTCCTGCGACCAGGCGGGATCGTGCCCGCTGATTGTCACTCCCTTCAGGATGGCGAGCTCGGTCTCCCCGACGCTCAGCGGACTGCCCTCGATGGCGTTCGACTCGGCGACCTGCTCGAAGCGCTTGTCGGTGAAGTACGCGCGGAGCGTCGCTTCGGTCAGCTTCCCTTGCGACCGAAGCGACTCCATCCGGGAGTCGAGGTCTTGCGCCCGATCCGGGAAGATGTCTCCGAGGATCGAATACGGCGTCCCGGAGAGTGTGCCGCTCAACGTTCTCCGTGGCGGGCGATCACCAAGGCGACCGCTTCGGTGAGTCGCTTCGCGTAGGCAATGTGGAGGAACTCGTTGGGGCCGTGGGCGTTCGAGTTGGGGCCCAGGACGCCGGTGATGACGAACTGCGCGTCGGGAAACCGGTCGCCGAGCATCGCCATGAACGGGATCGAGCCGCCTTCCCCCATATGCATCGCCGGTTTGCCCCAGGCCGCGTTCGAGGCGTCGTCCAGCGCGTCCCGGAGCCAGTCCGCAAGCGGCGGCGCGCTCCATCCCTTCGCCGGTTCGTGGAAGCGCACGGTGACGGTGGCGCCGAACGGCGGATCGGTCTCGACCGCTTCCCGGAGCGCCGCCTGGGCGGCGGCCGGGTCGACGGTGGGCGGGAGCCGGATCGAGAAGTTCAGCGCCACGTGGGGAAGCAGGACGTTCCCCGCTTTTTCGAGCGGCGGCAGGCCTTCCTGTCCGGTGATCGCCAGGCTCGGACGCCACGTCCGGTTGAGGATGCGCTCGCTGGTTGGAACCGCGCTGGCGTGGGTGTCCCCGTGCCAGGGGAAGCGGTCGAACGTGTCTTCGCCCAAGGTGGCGGCCGCCGCCTCCGCCTGGGCGATCCGCTCGGCGGGGATCGCGGCGTGGAAGGCGTCCGCGACCATCCGGTCGGTGAGCGGGTCCTCCAGGCGATCCAGCAGCTTGCGCAGCGCCAGGAACGGCGGGGGCACTACGCCGCCAGCGTCCCCCGAATGGACTCCCTCGGTGAGGACGTCGGCGCGGAGCACGCCTCCCACCATCCCCCGGAGCGAGGTGGTGGACCAGAGCTGATCGTAGTTGCCGGCGCCCGAATCGAGGCAGATCACCAAGTCCGGGCTTCCGATCACATCGGCGAAGCGCTCCATGTAGGCCGGCAGATCCGGCGAGCCGCTCTCCTCCGAGAACTCCACCAGCAGCGCCACCCGAGCCCGCTTTTTGCCTTCCAGGGCCACCGCCTGCATCGCGGCGAGCGCGCAGTAGAGCGCGTACCCGTCGTCGGCGCCGCCTCGCCCGTAGAGCCGGTCGCCCTCCCGGATCGGCTTCCAGGGTCCCAGACCGTCGCGCCATCCGGTCATCTCGGGCTGCTTGTCCAAGTGGCCGTACATCAGGATGGTTCCGTCGGCATCGCCCGGACAATCCAGCAGCAGCAACGGGGTCCGGCCCGGAATCCGCCCCACGTGGAGCTTCGCCCCCGGCGGCGCGTGCCGCTCCATGAACGCGCGCCCCATCCGGAGCGCCTCCTCCATGTGGCCGTTCGCCTCCCAGTCCGGATCGAACAACACCGAAACATTCGGCACCGCGATGTATCGGGTGAGCGAGGGGAGGATTTCGTCCTCCCAGAAACGATCGAGGAACTCGCGGGTGGTGGGCATGGGCGAATGGTAGGGTTTCCTCAAGCCTCCCACAGCATCCGGTCGGGGGGTCGGCGGATCCGGAATCCGCCGCGGGAATCGGCGGCGGTTTTCCCCGGCGGGTTCAGTCTGTTCGCGGGGTCAGAACCACGAACAGCGCGCCCTTCCCGCCGTCCTTTCGGGGGGTGACTTCCCAAGCCTCCACCAGTTCGGGTTTCCAGTCCCCGAGCCAGTCGGGGACCCGTTCCCGGAGCGCCGAGCGGCCGCCGGGAGACCGATGCCCGAAGCCGTGCACCACGCGCACCGCCCGGCGTCTCCGGTCGCGGCTGGACCGCAGGAACGTCTCCAGGCGGAGGCGGGCGGCGGACTGGGTCATCTGACGGATCGAGCACTCGCAGTCATCGGAAATCCGTCGTTTCCCGGTGCGGAGCTCCTTCAGCACCGTCGCGGCGGAGGGCGGCGGCGTTCGCGGCGGCGGGGGCGTCGGGATGCGTTCGGGGAGCGCTTCGACCGCCCGCTCGAATTCGTCGCGCTCGGCGTTGGTCAGTCGAATGTGGCGCCGGAGCGCCGAGCCGGACCTCATGACGCGCGCATCTTCGCACGCGGCGCTTCCCTGCTAGCATCCGGGGACGCGGAATTTCCGAAACGATGCGAACCTTCGCCTTCATCGCTCTTCTTTTTGGCGTCGCCTTCCCGGCGGCTGCCCAATACGGGTACTTTCCCGAGCAGCCGGAAGCGGTCTCGGTGGAAGATCTGGCGCGCACCCCCGGTCGGTACCACGAGAAGGCGGTGCTGGTGCGGGGCAAGCTGGGGTTCGGGATGAGCTTCGACATGCGGGTGCACGTGCTGGAGGATCCCGACAGCTTCGCCAGCGAAATCCTGATGGCCGAGCCGTACATGGCGGCCCAGCAGCTCCAGTTCCTCGGCGCTTCGGAGCTGGAAGTGGAGGGCTGGTTCTTCTCCACCCGGATGCTCGACGAGTACACCGCACGGGCGCATCCGATCCTCCGCAACTACCCCTTCGACCCGGCCTGGATCCAATCCATCGACAGGCGGTCCGAGGGATTTCTGGCGGTCGTCTCGGTCGTTCCGGTGGGCGCCTCCAACGACCTGGCGGAGGAGCGCGGCAAGGAGGCCCGCGCCGAGATGGAAATCGGCGATGCGATCCAGATCGCGCCGGGGAGCGTTCCCGCCGTTTCGCTCCACGACCTGCTGGCGGCGCCCGATCCCTTCCTGGGCCGCCGGGTCGAGGTGGTGGGGAAGTTTCGCGGCAACAACCTGTTCGGCGACCTCTCCATCCAGGACAAGCGCACCCCCCGCGATTTCGTGATCAAGACCGCCGACGATGCGATCTGGGTCACCGGGATGCGCCCGGCCGGCAAGGGGTTCCGCCTCGATCCGAAGCGCCGCCGGGACACCGGCGAGTGGATCCGGGTCTTCGGCCGGCCGTGGATGTCCGACGGGATGGTGTTCCTGCGCGCCGAACGGCTGGAGCTCGCCGAACATCCGGAAAACCCCGACCTGGAGCCGCTGGATCTGCGGATCGCCGAGGACGAGGCCCGGGAAGCGACCGCCGCGCCTCTCCGGGTGGTGTTTTCGCTGCCGCTCGACGGCGAGCGGGCGATCCCGCTGGACAGCCAGTTCCGGGTGCAGTTCTCCAACCGGATGGACCCGGCTTCCTTCAACGCCTCGGTGGACCTGCTCTACGAAAACGACTGGGACGCGAACCCCTTTCCCGACCTCGAAGTGACCTATGACGCGGCGAACCGCACGATGCTGGTCGTCCCGAACTCCGAACTCGAACCGGACCGCGACGTCTTCCTCCTGCTCTACAAGGAGATTCGGGACGAGCACGGCCAGGCGCTGGAAGCGCAACCGGACGCCGCCGCATGGGACGAGGACGCCGTCCGGGTGCTGCGGTTCCGGACCGCCTCCTCTTGAACGCGACTCCTCCGGTCGCGCTCACCATCGCCGGATCGGATTCCGGCGGGGGCGCCGGCATCCAGGCGGACCTCAAGACCTTCGCCGCCCACCGGGTTCACGGCGTCTCGGCGGTCACCGCGGTCACCGCCCAGAACACCGTCCAGGTGACCGGAGTCCAGGAGATCGATCCCGATCTGGTCCGGGCCCAGATTCGCGCGGTGGCCGAGGACTTCCCGGTGGCGGCGGCCAAGACCGGCATGCTCGCCTCCGCCGCCATCATCGAGGCGGTCGCGGAGGCGGTCTCCGGGATCCCGCTGCTGGTGGTGGACCCGGTGATGGTGGCCAAGAGCGGCGACCGGCTGCTGCGCCTGGACGCGGTGGAGGCGCTTCGAACCCGACTGCTGCCGCGCGCCGCCCTTCTGACCCCGAACCTTCCGGAGGCGGAGGACCTGGTCGGGTTCCCGGTGCGGGACGAGGACGCCATGCGCCGCGCCGGGCGGAAACTCCTGGAGGCGGGCGCCGGAGCGGCGCTGGTCAAGGGCGGGCACCTCCCCGGCGAGGACATCGTGGACCTGCTGTTCGACCAGGATTCGGAAACCGCCTTCCGCTCCCCCCGGATCGCGACCCGCTCCACCCACGGCACCGGGTGTACCCTTTCGGCCGCCGTCGCCGCCAACCTGGCGGCCGGCCTCCGGATCGGGGAAGCGGTCGCCCGCGCCCGGGACTACCTTCGAGAAGCGATGCGCCGGGCGGTCCCCCTGGGGCGGGGGCACGGCCCGCTCGCTCATCTCCCCGGCTGACATGGACCCCTTCCGCCTCACCGACCGACCGCTGGACGCGGAAGCGATCGCCTCCGGTCTCGCCACCCGGGAGGACGGGGCGCTCGTGGTGTTCTCCGGCGTGGTGCGGGAGACGAACCAGGGCAAGGCGGTGCTCTATCTGGAGTACGAGGCTTACGAGGCGATGGCGATTCCGGCGCTGGAGCGGGTGGCCGCCGACGTGCGCGAGCGCTTCGGGGTGGAGCGGCTCCGGGTGCGCCACCGGGTCGGACGGGTGGAGATCGGGGAGACCAGCGTGGTGGTGGCCGCCGCCTCCCGCCACCGGGGGCGTGCCTTCGAGGCGGCCCGGCACGCCATGAACGAGATCAAGCGCATCGTTCCCATCTGGAAGCATGAGTTCTTCGAGGGCGGAGATTCCTGGGTCGAGGGGCCGAAGGAACCGATCACCGAGTGATTTCGGTTCTTTTTTTCGCTTCCGCCCGTCAGGCGGCCGGCGTCCAGCGGCTTCAGGTTCCCTGGCGGGAGGGGATGACCGCGCTCGATGTCTGGACCGGGCTGATGGAGGAAAAACCGGCGCTCCGGGCGCTGGACGCCTCGGTGAGCGTGGCGGTGAACCGCCGCTTCGCGCCCCGGGACACCCGCCTCCGGGAAGGCGACGAGCTGGCCTTCCTGCCCCCGGTCAGCGGCGGCTGAGGCGGAAGCGTGTGGGAATCGAACCCACCATCCCGGGGGTCAGCCCGGAATCAACGGATTTGAAGTCCGCGGAGGCCGCCAGACCCCATGCGCTTCCAGAGCGGCCGGTGGAGCTGACGGGGATCGAACCCGTGACCTCGTGAATGCCATTCACGCGCGCTCCCAACTGCGCCACAGCCCCAGTCCGGCGGCGCCCATTGTAGCGATTTCCGACCGTCACCCGGCGTCCAGCAGCAAATCGGGCAGAAACAGGCTGACCTGCGGGAGGAAGGTGACGAGCGCCAGCACCACCAAAAGCGCGAGGATGAACCACACGTTCACCCGCATCACCTGCGAAATGGAAGTTTTGGCGATGGAGCAGGTGGTGATCAGCACCGAAGCCACCGGCGGGGTTTGCTGCCCCACCGCGAGGCTCACCGTGACCATCATCCCGAAGTGGATGGGGCCGATCCCGGCGGATTCGGCGAGCGGCAGCAGGATCGGAACCAGCAGCACGATCGCCGCCGCGCTGTGCAGGATGGTGCCCGCCAGCAGCAGGATGGCGTCCAGCAGAAGCGCCACCTGCCAGTCGGCGTCCACCCGGGAGAGCACCCAGCCGGTCAGCCGGTCCGGCGCCTGCTGGTTGGCGAGATACCAGCCGAGCGCCGCCGAACCGGCGACCAGCACCATGACCACCGCGGTTTGCCGCGAGGATTCGGTGAGCGCGGCGCCCAGGTCGGCTCGGCTCAGCGCCCGGTAGAGCAGCGTTCCCATCAGCAGCGCGAGCAGCGTCGCGATCGCCGCCGCCTCGGTGGCGGTGAACCAGCCGAGGAAGATGCCGCCGAGAATCACCAGAGGAATCAGCAGCGGCCAGGCGGCCGCGCGCAGCGATTGGAGGGCGCGATCCCGGCGGAAGGGAACCGACTCGCCGAAGCCGCCCCGGACGGCGAGCGCCCGGCTCACCAGCATGATGAGCGCCCCGGCGAGCGCCCCGGGGACGAAGCCGGCGAGGAAGAGCCGGGCAATGGACGCGCCGGTGACCGCCCCGTAGAGGATCATCGGAATCGAGGGCGGGATCAGGATGGCGATGGTCGCCGAGGAGGACAGCACCGCGGCGGCGAAGGGCGCCGGATAGCCCCGCTCCTTCATCGCCGGGATCAGCACGCTCCCCAGCGCGGCGGCGTCGGCCACCGCTGAGCCGGACATCTCCGAGAACAGCATGCTGGACGTGGTGGTGGTCATCGCCAGCCCGCCGCGCAGCCAGCCGACCACCGAGCTGGCGAAGTCGGTGAGCCGATGGGAGATTCCCGACCGGTTCATCAGGGCGCCGGCGAGGATGAAGAGGGGCACGGCGACCAGCGGAAACGAGTCGGTCCCGTTGAAGAGCCGGAGCGGCACCACGATGAGCGGGGTGTCGGTGGTGAAGCCGATCGCCAGCAGCGACGCGCCGATGAGGACGTAGCCGATGGGCATCCCGGTCAGCAGCAGCCCGGCCGCCGCCGCCAGCGCGATCAGGATTTCCAATGTCGCATCCCCATCAGCTGGCGGATTTCCAGCGCTGCGGTAAGGCCCGCAAAGAGCGGGAGCACCAGATAGAAGACGCCCATCGGCGCCGGCATGGTGATCGCCCGCTCGGTCATGAAGCGGGCGGCGAGCTGGGCGCCGTACCAGGCGAGAACCAGGTGAAGCGCCAGCATGGCGGAGTGTTCGGCGATCCGCCCGATCCGCCGCGCCCGGGGACCCGCCCGGTCGAGCAGGTCCCGGATGCCGATGTGGGCGCGATCCCGGCGCGCCAGCACCGCCCCCAGGAAGGTGAGCCAGACCAGCAGGAAGCCGGCCAGTTCGTCGTAAAACGCCACTCCGGCGCCGAAGCCGTGGCGAAGCGCCACCTCCGCCAGGCAGACGACCACGATCGCGGTCAGGATCAGGGAGCAGGCGCCGGCGAGCAGATCCCGCCGACCGCTCACTCGGCGAGCCTCCGGACTTCCTCGATCCAGTTGGGGCCGAACCGCTCCCGGTAGTGGTCGAACACCGGTTCGGCGGCGCGCTCGAAGGCCGCTCGGTCCACCTGGTTCACTTCGAGGCGCTCGGCCATCTCCTGCATCAGCCGGGCGTCCTCGCCGGCGAGGAACTCCCGCAGCCAGGCGCCGGTTTCCCCGGCGGCGTCCCGGATGCCGCGCCGGACATCCTCGGGGAGGCTCAGCAGGAACCCGGCGCGCATGACCGGGTACGCCGGGGTGTAGACGTGGTTCGAGACCGAAAGGTAGCTCTGCACCTCGTGGAACCGGGCGGCGGCGAGCTGGGCGAGCGGGTTCTCCTGCCCGTGCACCACCCCCTGGCGGAGCGCCGAGAACACCTCGCCGAAGCTCATCGAGGCGGGGCTCGCGCCCAGGGTGGAGAACAGCCGCACCCGCTCCGGGTCCTTGGGGGTGCGGATGCGGACGCCGTCGAGATCCGCCGGGGTGACGATGGGGCGCACGTTGTTGGTGATGACCCGGAACCCGTTCTCCCAGAACGCCAGCAGCGTCAGCCCGTGCCGCTCCTCCAGCCCGGCGGCGAGACTCCGGCCGATCCGCCCGGCGGCGACCCGCTCGAAGTGCTCCCGGTCCTGGATCAGGAATGGCAGGTCGAATATCCCGAATTCGGGGGCCACCGAATGGAGCACCGAGGAGGGAAGGTGCATTTCCAGCGTGCCGAGCCGCAGCCCCTCCAGCATCTCCTTGTCCTCGCCGAGCTGGGCGGTTCCGAAGATGCGGATTTCGACCCGCCCCGGAAAGCGCGCCTCCACCAGCTCCTTGAAGCGTCGCGCTCCGTGGTCGAAGGGCGAGCCGGGAAAACCGATGTGCCCCAGCCGGATGACGGTGGGTCCCCCATTTCCATCGGCGCAGGCGGTCAGCAGGACGAGACCGACGGAGACAGCCCATCGCATCGCCCGCTACGCCTCGTTCCCGCGCGTCAGCGCGACGGTCACCCGGTTGCGGATGGCGCCTCCGAGCCGCTTGGCCAGATAGACCTTGGATTCGCCGTTTTCGATGGGGTGGGCTTCGTACTTGATGACGTCGAAGCGCAGGTTGGTGAGGGTGGCGCGCATTTCGTAGTACCGGTTCTTGGTCTTGACCACGATCTCGCGGAACCCCCGCTCGATCGCCCAGTCCTCGACGTGCTCCGAGAGCGCCCGGAAGTGCCCCTGGCCGCGCCAGTCGCTGCGGGTGCCGCCGAGCCAGGCGTACAGGATGCGCTGTCCGGCGAACCGCACCGCGCCGCGCAGCCTGCCCACCAGGTCGACGAGCGCCGGATCGTCCTCCTGGGCGCGCACTTCGTGGACCACCCGGTACGAAATCGGCGCCAGCTGGTCCGGGTCTTCGGGGAGCGGCGCCTCCACCATGAAGATGCCGTGCTCGCGTCCCGCCAGCCGCTGGCGGATCTCCCAGGCGTTCTTCTTCCGCTCGAATTCGCCGAAGAACTCCTCGATGAACTGGATTTCGAGCGCGCCCCGCTCCAGCGGGTACTGCCGGATCCGGTCGCTGGACTCCAATTTCGGCTCAGCCCCGGGGAATCGACGCAAACCGGGCGCGGGACCCCAGGTCCTCCTCGATGCGAAGGAGCTCGTTGTACTTGGCGACCCGTTCGCCGCGGCAGGGGGCGCCCGCCTTGATCTGCCCGGCGCCGACGGCGACCGCAATGTGCGCGATGGTCGTATCGTCGGTGTCCCCCGAACGATGGCTGAGCATCGTCGCCCAGCCGGCGGACTGCGCCCGGCGCGCCACCGCCAGGGTCTCGCTGAGGGTGCCCACCTGGTTCGGCTTCACCAGAACGGCGTTCGCCGACCGCTCCCGAAGCCCCCGTTCCAGCCGGTCGAGCCGGGTCGTGAACAGGTCGTCGCCGACCAGCTGCAAGGCGTCGCCGAGCGCCTCCCGCAGCGCCGCCCATCCCTCCCAGTCGTCCTCGCCCAGGCCGTCCTCGATCGAGAGGATGGGGTACGCCCCGGCCCATTTCCGGTACATCCCGATCATGTCCGCCGCCGTCTTCGGGGGCGCGTCTTCTTCGTAGCGGTAGCCCCCGTCGTCCTGGCGGAACTCGCTCGCCGCCACATCGAGGGCGATCCCCACTTGCTCCCCGGGGCGGAACCCGGCGGCGGCGATGGCCTCCATCAAAAGGTCCAGCGCGGTTTCGGCGTCGTCCACCGCCGCCGCGAAGCCTCCCTCGTCCCCGACCGCGGTTCCGAGCCCCCGGCGGCGCAGCGCGTCGCCCAGGCAGTGGTGGATAGCCACCCCGGCTTCGAGCGCCTCGGAAAAGCTGGAAAAGCCGAGCGGCGCGATCATGAACTCCTGGACCCGGAGCCGGTTGTCGGCGTGGGCGCCGCCGTTCAGGACGTTCAGGAACGGAACCGGCAGGGTGTCGGCGAGCGCGCCGCCGAGCCAGCGATAGAGCGGCAGGCCGGCCGCCTCGGCGGCGGCGCGGGCGTTCGCCAGCGAGACCGCGAGGATCGCGTTGGCGCCCAGGTTCGACCGGTCCGGCGTTCCGTCCATCTCGACGAGCAGCGCGTCGATGACATCCTGGTCGCCGGCGTCCTCGCCGACGAGTTCGGCGGCGATCCGGTCGTGGATGGCGTCCACCGCGCCCCGAACCCCGCGCCCCCGATACCGGCTGGCTTCCCGATCCCGGCGCTCCGCCGCCTCGTGCCGCCCGGTGGACGCCCCGGCGGGCGCCGCCGCCCGGCCGACCGCGCCGCCGACCAGCCGCACCTCGGCCTCCACGGTCGGGTTGCCCCGGGAATCCAGAATCTCCCGGCCCTGGATGATGTCGATCCGCCGGTCGTCCGCATCGCGCATGTGCAGCGCAAAAGGTACACCCTTCGCATTTGACAGCGGGCGCCGGACGCGATTCACTTGCGGGTGTGATGGCGTTTTTGCCGCTCGCCCTTTCCGCCCTCTGGTTCCTGCCGGTCTCCGGATGGCTGGACGAGGAGCCGGAAGGGGAGCAGCAGGATCCGGTGCTGCTGGCGCGCGCCGCTCTTGACGACGGGGCGCCGGCTCCGCTGCCGCTCGCTGCGCCCGCGAACGTGATGGTGCTCGCCGAGATCGCCGGAGTGGTGGCCACCGAGTCCGGCCAGCCGCTTCCGGGCGCCCTGGTTTCGGTGGCGGCCGAGGACGAGAGCGCGTCCCGGTTCGCGGTCACCGACGTCGAGGGGCGCTTCCGCATCCAGGAGGCGACCCCCGGCCAGTACAGCCTGCGCGCCTACCTCGCCGGGTTCCTGCCTTCCCCGGAGGCGCGGGTGCGCATCGGTTCGGGCGTCGCGGCGGCGGACACCCTGCTGCTCCGCATGGCGGCGGTGGCGACTGCCGGCTCCTCGTCCGGCTCGCTTTCCGAGCTGCGCTGGCTGCTCCAGCGGGGCCGGCGCCATGTCCTGCGGGAACGCCAGGCTTCGCTTCGTTTCGAGGAGGACCCCTTTGATTTCGGGGGGAGCGCGGCCCGTCCGCTCTTGCCGGGCGCGGTCGAGGGGGAGTTCGGGTTCTTCGCCGGGTCGGGGAGCAACCTGGGGTTCTCCGAGGGGAACGCGGTGGATTCGGGGGTCGCCTACACCCGCTTCGAGCTCCCCTCCACCGCCCGGGGCGACTGGGAGGCCGAAGTCCGGCTCATGGAGTCGGCGATGGCTTCCTGGGCGGTGAGCGTTTCGTACCGGATGGAGGAGTCCGACGGCCACGCCCCGAGCGCGGGGATCGGCTACCAGCGCCACGCCTACCGGGACGCCGCCGGATTCCGGCCGCCGGAGGCTCCGATCCTGGACGCCGGCCTGCTCCACGCCGAGGAGGCCGAATGGGACGGAGCGGCCTTCGTGGCCGACGAATTCACGATGGGCCGCGCCACCGTGAGCACCGGCCTCACCTACCGGCGGTTTTCGTATCACGGCGGGCAGAGCGGCTTCGCGCCGCGGGCGGTCGTCGAATACCGCCCGACTCCGGACTGGTCGATCCTTTCCGGCGTGGCGGTCCGGGTGGACGCGCCGCTGGGCGACGATCCGGCGCTTCTTTCCAGGGTCGCAACCGCCGACATGCTGGCGGTGGACCCCTCCGGGTTCCGCAAGTCGGCGGCGCAGCGCAGCGCCCGCTGGCAGACGGGCGTGAACCGCGTCGTCGCCCCGGGAACCACCCTGGGAGTGCGGGCCTTCCACGAGGAGACCGCCGACCAGCTGATGCGCGCGTTCGAGCCCCAGTCCCGCGGAGGCGGGCGGTTCCACATCCGGGACGCCGGCGATTTTTCGGCCCGGGGCGTCGCCATCGACTGGATCCGCGAATTGACGCCGGCGCATCGCGGTCTGGATGTCGGCGGCCGGGTCTCCTGGGTGATGGCGGTGGTGCGCCGGACGGGCGATGGCGCGCCCGATCCGCTCGTCGGCCTGCGCGCGCCGGTCGGCCTGCTGGCGCCGGCGGACGGCGCCCGGATTCAGGATCTTTCCGCCGAGATCTCCGCCCGCGTCCGGCCTTCGGGAACCCGTCTCCACGCCGCGTACCGGCTGATCCGGCATCCGGGTCTGATCGTGGCGTCCAATGGGGACGGATCCATCTCCCGGTTCGAGGCGGAGCTGGTGCAGCTCATCCCCTTTGCGGACTGGAGCGGCACCGAGTGGGAGCTTTCGGTCGCGGTCCGCGACCTCTTCTTCCAGGACTGGATCGGCCGCTCCCTGCTTGATGAACTGGCGGTGGTGGATGCGCCCCGCCGGATCGTCGGCGGACTCGCCGTCCGCTTCTGATCGGCGCCGCCGGCCCCCGCACGACGCGGGTATCCGGTATTATGGTGTTTTCCATCTTTTTGGATAACACGATGCGTATTCCGGCGTCCCGGTTGTGATGCTCCTCCTCCGTCGCCTGCGCGCCCTGCTGCCGGGGGGCGGCTTCCGGTCGCTTCTGGCGCTCGCCGCCACCGCGCTGCTGCTGGTGCTGGCGGCCGCCAACATCACGCGGCAGATCCGGGCCGAAGTCATGGACGACGGGGTGTACTGGGGGATGGAGCGCGGTTCGGTCACCGCGCTCCGGGTGGATGGGGGCGGGGCGGGCGCCGGGGCGGGCGTCCAACCGGGAGACGCCCTCCAGGCGATCGCCGACGATCGGAGCGGCGCGGTATTCACGGTCGCGTCGCCGGAGGATGTCCGTCGGGTGCTGGATGCGACCGCGTCCGGCGACTCCCTCCGCTACGTCCTGATGCGGGAGGGAGTGCGCCGCGGGCTGATGCTCCCGGTGGCCCCGCTTCCCCGGCAGAACCCGACGCTCTATTTCTTCCTGGCGGCGGTGGGGGTGTTCGCCGGGGGCGTCGGCGCCTTCGTGTACGCCTTCCGCCGGGGGGCGTCGGGCGCGGCTCATTTCTACGGGTTCTGCACCCTGTGGCTCATGGCGTTCGCCTTCTCCTTCACCGGAGAGCTCGATCCGCTGGACCACGCCTTCTTCTGGCTGGACCGGATCGGGGTGATCCTCTTCCCGCCGGTGTTCTTGCATCTGGCGCTGGCGTTCCCGAGTCCGGGAAGGCTCCTGCGCGGCCGCCCCCGGCTGCTTCGCTGGATCTACCTGCCCCCGGTCGCGCTGCTGGCGATTTCCCTCGCCTCCCGGCTGCTCTACTTCTCGCCGTTCGGTTCCGGTCCGGCGATCATCACCGGGAGCGAGCGGCTTCTGGGGCTTTTCGAGCCGGTGCTCTGGGCGCTGTATGCGGTGGCCGCTTTCGCCGTGTTCGTGGACTCCTACCGGAGGGCCGGGAGCGTCACGGTCCGGAAGCAGCTCAAGTGGATCGTGTGGGGCGCCGGCTGCGGCGCTCTCCCGTTCGCGGTGATCTACGCGATCCCCCACGTCCTGGGGTTTCCGACCACCGCCGCGATGGAGCTTTCGCTCATCCCGATGGCGCTGGCGCCGCTTTCGTTCGCCTACGCCATCGTCAAGTACCGGCTGATGGACGTGGAGATCCTGTTCAAGCGGGGCCTTCTCTTCGCCTCGCTGATGGGAGTCATCGCCGCCGTCTACCTGGCGGCGTACTTCCTGGGAACCAGCTACGTGGTCGCCGACGAGCACTCGCTGCTGATCGCGGTGCTCTCCGCCATCATCGCCGCGCTGGTGGTTCCCGCGTTCCGCGAACGGGCCGAGCGTTTCGTGGACCGGCTCTTCTACCGCGAGAAGTACGACTTCCGGCGGGCGCTCGTCCGGCTCGCCTCCGAGATGAACTCCCAGCTGGACCTGGAGCCGCTGGGCGACCGTCTGGTGGAGCGGATCGCCGAGACCTTCCGCCTTGACCGGGTCGCGCTTCTGGCCGCGACCGGCTCGCCTCCCCGCGGGATGCGGACGCTCTCCGCGCACGGCGGCGACGCCGGCGACGTCGCGGCGCGGGTCGCGTCCGCCGACATCGCCAGGCGGCTTCGTTCGGGCCGGGTCGCCCGCATCCCTCCCGGCGGCGACGGGGAGAGCTGGGTGCGTTGCGCGGTCCCCTGCGTTTCGCGCCGGGAGCTGGTGGGCGTCATCGCCCTGGGCAGCGTGTGGGGGGACGAGGACCTGAGCTCGGAGGACCTGGACCTGGTCCGCACGGTGGCGGCGCAGGCGGCGACCGCGCTGGTGAACGCCCGGCTCTACGGATCGCTCCGTCGCAAGCACGACGAAGTGGTGGTGTTGCGCGAACAGAGCGAGGACACCATCGAATCGCTCGGCGAGGGGGTGGCGGGGATCGGCCTGGACGGACGGGTGACGCGCTGGAACCGCTCGATGGAGCGCATCTTCGGACACTCCCGCCACGAGGTCTTCGGCGTGGAGTTCGACCGGGTGTTCGCCCGCGAGCTCCGGCAGGCGCTCCACGCCGGCCTGGGCCGCGACTGGCTGGAGCAGGGAACCCGCGGGGGGCTTCCGCGGCTGCGGCTGCGCGGTTCGGGCGGCGAGGAGAAGGTGGTGAACCTGAAGGTCGCGCCCTTCCTTTCCGGGAGCGGCGACCACAACGGCGCCTTGCTGATCGTGGAGGACATCACCGAACGGGTCCGGATGGAGAACGAGCTCCAGCTGCGGGAGAAGATGAACGCCCTGGGGGTGCTGGCCGCCGGAATCGCCCACGAGGTGAACACCCCGCTCACCGGGATCTCCAGTTTCACCCAGATGCTCCAGGACCAGACCCGCGACCAGGACCCGCGCCGCGTCCTGCTGGACAAGATCGAAACGCAGGCCGAGCGGGCGTCCCGGATCGTGAACGGCCTGCTCAACTTCGCCCGAACCGGCCATTCGGAATTCCGCCCGGTGGACCTGAACCGGGTTCTCGGCGAGACGCTGGCGCTTTTGGACCACCAAGTGCGGAACGCGCGGATTCGCATCCGCCAGGACCTGGCGCCGAACCTGCCTTCGATCCGGGGGGATGAGAACAAATTGCTGCAGGTGTTCGTAAATCTGATCGTGAACTCGTTCGAGGCGATGCCGGCGGGCGGCTGGCTCAGCCTGACCACCCGGAGCGACGGTGAGGCGGTGACCGTCGAAGTGGCGGACACCGGGCACGGAATCGCCGAGGAGGAGATTCGGCGCATCTATGATCCCTTCTACTCGACGAAGAAAAAGACCGGCGGAAACGGCCTCGGTCTCTCGATCAGCTACGGCATCGTCCAGGAGCACTCGGGCAACATGGAAGTGGAGAGTCAGTCGGGGAACGGCGCCTGCTTCCGGATCACGTTCCCGGCGGCGGAGGCGGCGGTCGCGGCCTCCGGTTTGCGAGGAGTCGCCGGTTCATGAGCCGGAACAAGGGCACGGTCCTCGTCGTGGACGACGAGCAGGTGATGCGCGAGATCCTGGAGGCGCTGCTGCGCCCGGCGGGCTACGCGGTGCGTCTGGCCGAAACCGGCGAGCAGGGGATTCAGGTCGTGGACCGGGAGCCGATCGACCTGGCGATCGTGGATGTGATGCTGCCCGACATGTCCGGCCTCAAGGTTCTGGAGCGCATCCGGGAGATCGACCCGGAAATCACGGTGGTGATGCTCACCGCCTACGCCTCGGTGAACACCGCGGTCGCCTCGCTGAAGCTCGGCGCCTTCGACTACGTGAACAAGCCGTTCCGCAACGACGAGGTGTTGAACCTGATTGGAAACGGCATCCGGCAGCGCCAGCTGGCCCGGGAGAACCAGACGCTTCGGCAGCAGATCGACCGCCGGGAGCAATTCGACGAGCTGGTGGGCCGATCGCACCGGATGGAGGAGGTGTACGCCCTCATCGAGCAGGTCGCCGCCTCCCGTTCCAACGTGCTGGTCACCGGGGAGAGCGGCACCGGCAAGGAGCTGGCCGCCAAGGCGATCCACCGCCGGAGTCCGCGCCGGAACCGCCCGTTCGTCACCGTCAACTCGGGCAGCCTCCCGCCCGAACTGCTCGAGAGCAACCTGTTCGGCCACTTGAAGGGGGCCTTCACCGGAGCGGTGGCGCCCAAGAAGGGACTCTTCGAGGTGGCCGACGGCGGCAGCATCTTCTTCGACGAGATCGGCACGGTGCATGCCGAGACCCAGGCGAAGCTCCTCCGGGTCCTCCAGGAAAAGGAGTTCATGGCGCTGGGCGGGGTCGAGACCATCCGGGTGGACGTTCGGGTGATCGCGGCGACCAACACCGATCTGAAGCGGCTGGTGGAGCGCGGGCAGTTCCGGGAGGACCTCTACTTCCGGCTGGACGTGATCAACATCCACCTGCCGCCGCTCCGCGAGCGCCGCGAGGACATCCCCATCCTGAGCCAGCACTTCCTGAAGCGCTACGCGCGTGAGAACCACAAGCCCAAGCTGGCGTTCGCCCCGTCCGCCATGCGGGTGCTGCTCGATTACAACTGGCCGGGCAACGTCCGCCAGCTCGAGAACGCGGTGGAGCGCGCGGTGGTGCTCGCCACCGGCCCCGAAATCGGCGCGGAGCTGCTCCCGGACGCGGTGCGCCGGCGGGCGGCGACGCATCCGGGAGGCGGCGGGGCGCCGGCGCTGCCTTCGGGCGTCAGCTTCAAGGAGTACATCTCCCAGGTGGAGCGGCAGGTGCTGATGGACACGCTGCACGAGGTGGACGGCGTCCAGAAGCGTGCCGCCGATCGTCTCGGCCTCAAGCCCACCACCTTGAACGAGATGCTCAAGCGGCACGGCATCCGCTTCACCCGCCAGCGCCAGCAGGCGACCGAAACCGCCTTCCGGGAGGCGGCCCGCCAGTGATCGCCGCGCTCTTTTTCGCGCTGTCGCTGGCCGGCGTCCAGGAGGCGGCGGCGCCCGACAGCCTGCGCCCGGAGCAGCGGGAGTGGCTGGAGGAGATCGTTCCGTACATCATCACCGACCGCGAGGAGGAGGTGTTCCTCAGCCTCGAAACCTTAGAGGAGCGCAACCGGTTCATCGAGGTGTTCTGGGAGAAGCGCGATCCGTACCCGGCGACCCCGGAGAACGAATTCCGGGACGAGCACATGCGGCGGATCGAGTACGCGAACCGCTATCTGGGCCGGGAGACCTTCCGCGAGGGCTGGCGGACCGACCGCGGCCGCTACTACATCATCCTGGGCGAGCCGCGCGAGCGCCATGCGTTCGACGGATACAACGAAGTGGTGTCCTCCGAGCTGTGGTTCTACCAGGGCGACATCGACAAAGGCCTTCCCTCGTTCTTCTACCTGCTCTTCTTCAAGAAGCACGACATCGGGGAGTACGAGCTCTACCACCCGATCGTGGACGGCCCGAACGCCCTGGTGCGCGGCCAGTACCAGCGGGGAGGCGGCCCGGAAGGCGCGATCGACGCCTACCGGGTGCTCCAGCGCATCGACGCCGAGCTCGCCAATGCGTCCTTGTCGTTCGACCCCTCCGAACCGGGGGACTGGACCACCGGACGCGCCTCGATGGGGAGCGACCTGGTGATCGCCCGCGTCGAGGATTCTCCCCGGCGTGCGATCCGCAGCGACTACGCCGACGCCTGGCTTCGCTACCGCGACCGGGTCTCCGCCGAGTATTCGTTCAACTTCGTCCCCAGCCGCGGGGTGTTCGGTCTCACCGGCGGCCCCCGGGACACGCCCTTCGTCCACTTCGCGGTGGAGATCGATCCGCAGAACTTCACCCTGGAGACCGACGAGGACCAGAGCCGCTTCTACACCACGCTCGACATCACGGTGGAGGCGGTGAACGCCGAAGGCGTCCAGGTGCTGGCGATCGACCGTCCGGCCTTCCTCGAGCTCAACCGCTCCCAGGTGGACCAGGTCGTCTCTTCGCCGTTCTCCTACCAGGACAGCGTGCCGCTGCTCCCCGGCGAGTACGACCTGAGCGTCATCGTGCGGAATCGCGCCGCCCAGCAGTTCACCGTCCTCGAGACCCGGCTCGACACCACCCGCGCCGGCGGCGTCTCCAACCGGCCCCGGCTGGCGGGCGTGATCCCCGGCTTCGACGGAACCACGCTGCGGGACGCCGCCTCGCCCGACGCGATCCGCACCTTCCAGGTCGGGCCGGTCCAGGTGCAGCCCGCCGCCGACGGACTCTTCGCGCTCGGCCAGACGCTCTACGCCTTCACTCATGTGCTGGACGGCGCCCCGGGGCAGCAGGTCCGCTTCCAGCTGCTGACGGACGAGCAGGGGACGATGGGAAGCGAGACGATCGCCGAAGCGGTGGAACCGGTCGCTGGCGCGGAGGCGGCGCTCGTCGAGATGCCGCTGGAGATGGGGGTGGGAGGCGCCTACTGGCTGGCGGCGCGGCTCGAGGACGCCGACGGCGCCCTGCTGGACTCCGCCGAGCGGCGGATTCAGGTTTCGCCGCGCGCCGGGGTGCCGCGCTCCGGGTTCGTGTACCGGCGTGGGTTCAACACCGCGACTCCCGGCCTGCTGGCGCTGGTGCGGGGCGACCAGTTCGCCGCGCTGGGGCGCTTTCCGCAGGCGCTCGCCGAGTACGAGGCGGCGGCAGCGGCGGACAACCCGAACCTTCCCGATGCGCGCTGGAAGCTGGCGCACGGCTACCTGCGGTCGAACCGGGTGGACGAGGCGATGGCGCTCCTGGAGCCCCTCCGGGAGACCCATCCGGACGTGATGGAGGTGTCCACCGGTCTCGGATTCGGCCGATACTTCCAGGGGCGTTTCGAGGAGGCGGCGTCCCACCTCCAGCACGCGGTCTCGCTGCGCCCTCCCAACCCCGCCCTGCTGAACATCCTCGGCGATTCGCTGGCCCGCGCCGGTCGCATCGAGGAAGCGCGCGCCGCGATGGAGCGGTCGCT
This sequence comes from Candidatus Marinacidobacterium sp., assembly GCA_965202845.1. Taxonomy (GTDB): domain Bacteria; phylum Acidobacteriota; class Vicinamibacteria; order Marinacidobacterales; family Marinacidobacteraceae; genus CBDATA01. Next base: position 2,128,197 of record OZ241856.1, on the reverse strand, counting down.
GGAGATGGAGCCGGATCAGCCGGAAGTGGCGGCGCGGCTCGAAGAACTGCGAGAACCCTGACTTCCCTCCCCACCCATGCCGAAGCAATGGTCCGCATGGCGCAACGGCTCCGCAAGAAGATCCAGAAGAGACGGGAACGCACAGGAATTCCACGAGAAAGAGGATGTGAAGGAGGAAGTGGATCGAGACCCCAGTCAGGGCGCCCGCAGGGATGCTGCTACCATGAATCCAAGGACGCCGTCCGCCCACCGAAAACACGCAGAAGCCACCCATGCATGACGCCATCGCCCGAAAGCGGGACGTGCTGGCCGCAATCTGCCGCCGCTACGACGTGACGCGCCTGGAGGTCTTCGGCTCGGCGGCGCGGAGCGACGATTTCGATCCCGAAAGCAGCGACGTCGACTTCCTCGTTGAATTCGACCCCAGGAGCAAACTCCGGCCATTCCATCGTTATTTCGACCTCGCCGAAGCCCTGCGGGACGCGCTTGGACGCCCCGTCGATCTCATGGAGAGCCGCGCGATCTCCAACCCCTACCTGCGCGCCGCCATCAACCAATCACGTACACTCGTCTATGCCTCATGACCCCCGGGTACTTCTGTGGGATATGGAACGGGCTCATGGATACGACATCGTCGTGCCGGAATATGTCTGGGATTACGCCCGCGAAGATTTGCCTTCCCTGCGCACTCTCGTGCGGAAACTCCTCCGCGAAATCGATGTACTGAATGCATGAATTCGACCTGCTTCCATGAACCCGGGATCCCCGGAATGGACAAACCGCATCGGATCCCGGTTTCGTTCGGCGCGAATGATTTCGTCGCGGCCATCACGCATCATCCGAGGCGTGGCCGCCTTCGTCCCGACGGCGTGCTCCGTGCTGTTGGCGCAGGGTAATCTCCGAGGGCGACCCACCATGCCGAAGCCTGCCTCCGTCCTTCTCGCCTTCCTGCTTCTCGTTTCCGCTTGCGACGACGCCCCGCCGGAGACGACGGTTTCCGTCGTTTTCGAAACCGCGTTCGGTGCCATCGAAGTGGCGCTGTACCCGGAGCGCGCTCCGCTTTCGACCGCGCAGTTCCTCCGCTATGTGGACGGCGGCCACTACGAGGGCGCCGCCTTCTACCGCGCGACCCACACCGCCGCCGGCGACGCCCACGACGTGGTCCAGGGCGGGCTTCGCAGCCTGCCGATGTCGACCGGCGACCAGGAGGAGGCGCCGGAAGCGCCGCCCTTCCCCCCGATCCCCCACGAGACCACCCATGACACCGGCATCCGCAACGAGCGGGGGACGCTCGCCTACGCCCGGGGCGAACCGGGGACCGCGAACTCGGAGTTCTTCTTCAACGTGGGGGACAACTTCGTGCTGGACACCGATGCCGGCGACCCCACCCGGGACGGCTACGGCTATGCGACCTTCGGGCGGGTGATCCGCGGCATGGAGGTGCTGGAAGCGATCCACGCGCTCCCGACCGACGCCCCCTCCGAAGTCGAACTGGTGCGGGGGCAGATTCTGAACGACCCGGTCGCCATCCACGCCGTCCGCCGGGCGGAGTGAACCCGAAGGAGGGTTTCCCCATGCCCGGCGGCAAGCCGTACCGGCTCTCCCCGACTTTGACAGTTTGAGCCCGATTTCGGTCGGAGCGTCGGATCGGGAAGCTGTTGAAAACAAACATGTTCTGAAACAAGGGAGCTTTTCGCTACTCGCTCTGTTGTGCCTAGCGATTTTTCTGGTTTGACTTCTGTGCTATACTCCACCCATGTTCGTTCGCGTCAAGTCCACTCCCAACAGCCCCCGGCGCTCCGTACAACTCGTCGAAGGCGTACGCAAAGGAACCAAGGTCCGCCAGCGCATCGTCCGCCACGTCGGCGTCGCAAAGGACGACAAGGAGCTCGAACGCCTGAAGCGGCTCGGCGAGTTCATCAAGGACAAGCTCAAGGACGAACGCCAGCCGCCTCTCCTCTTCTCCTCCGAGAAGATCGCCGAGCAGGTCATCCGCGTTGGGCGCGAGGGGGACGGCAAGGAGTCCCTCCCGGTCGATCTCAAGCAACTGAAGGAAGCGCAACCGATCACGACCGGGATCCATGAGGTCTACGGCGAGGTCTACCGGCATCTGGGGCTGCATGCGCTGTTGCCGCGCTCCCGCTATCGGGCGTACCACGACGCGCTCTTCCACACGGTGATGGCGCGGATCGCCAACCCGGACAGCAAGCGCGGCAGCGTGCGGAATCTTGAAGACGACTTCGGGGTGAGCCTTCCGCTTCACAAGGTCTACCGGATGATGGATCGGCTGGACGCGAGGACAATCGAACGGCTTCGCGCCCGGGTCGGCGACGCCACCCGCTCGGTGTTGCCCGATCCGGTCTCGGTGCTGTTCTTCGACTGCACCACGCTGGCCTTTGCGACGGAGGAGGAGGACGAACTCCGCCAGAAGGGGTACAGCAAGGACGGCAAGCACCGCTACTCGCAGGTGCTGCTGGCGCTGATGGTCACCCGCGAGGGGCTTCCGGTGAGCTACGAGGTGTTCCCCGGCGCCGCCTACGAGGGGCACAGCCTGGTTCCGGTGTTCGAGGGCTTGCTGCGGCGTCATCCGGCGCAGCAGGCGGTCTGCGTGGCGGATCGGGGGATGCTCAGCGCCGCCAACCTGGAGGCTCTGGACGCGATGGGCGGCGGCTATGTGGTGGGCGCCCGGCTGCGCCAGCTCCCCGGCGCGCTACGCAAGAAGAGGCTCTTTCAAATACCGAGTGGGTACGCGACATGAGGGTTGAGCTTGGAGAAGTCCAGTTTTCCGGCGATGAGGAAGAACACGGTGCGGATGGTCTGGAAGGTTCCGTAGCCTCTGGCTTTCCGCTTGGCCGCCTGAAACAGGCCGTTGAGCGCCTCGATGAAGCCGTTGGTCTGGCGGGTTCGGGCCCACGCGACGATGCCCTCGAGATGTTTGCGGATCATCCGCGCGACGGCTTTCATGGGTTCGACCTTGGAGCGGTTCACGTTGGCGCACCACTGCCGGAGCATGGCTCTGACGACGTTGACCTGCTTGCGGTTGAGGATGTTCCGGAGTTGCTCGCGGTACATCCAGGCTCGGGCGGTGCGCTTTCCGGGGGCCTGCGCGATGAGAGCGTTGAGTTGGGCGCGCTGTTCGGGGCCGAGTCGTTCGGGATTTTTGAGGAGCGCCCAGCGCATGCCCTTGAGTTGGGGGTTGGCGCGCTGCTCGATGCGCCGGGTCTGGTCGAGGGCCTTGGATGCGTGAGCGATGACGTGGAATTTGTCGAAGGTGATCTGGGCGTTGGGGAGATGCTCTGCGACGCCCTTCATGTAGGCGGGGGACATGTCGATGGAGGCGACTTCGACGGCTTCGGGGTCTCCGCCGTGGGCTTCGAGGCTTCGGGCGAATCGGTCGACGGAGTCGGCGGCGCGGCCTTCTCCGACGAAGATGACCCGGCGTTTTCGGGCGTCTGCGACGACGGTGACGTAGTTGTGGCCGCGCGCGCGGGAGGTTTCGTCGATGGCGACGGCGCGGACGTCGGCTTGGTCGTCGGTTTCGGTGGCGAGTTCCACATAGCGGTTGGAGATGGCCTGGGTTTGGTGCTGGGAGAGTCCGGCGAGCCGTGCGACGGCGGCGAAGGTCATGTCCTGGCACATGGCGAGAATCAAGGCTTCGAAGAGGAGGGAGAACCCGGAGAGCTTGCCGGCCCAGGGCGGCGAGACCAGCGCGACCTTGCCGTTGGGGAGGCGCACCCGGGGGACGCGCGCCACCAGTTCGCACTCGAATTGGAAGAAGTTGAGGTGGCGGAAGCGCTTGGTCTTGGTGTCGTGGACCGGATGGAGGCCGTCGTGGTTCTGGTGGGCGAAGCGGGCGCCCCTGCGGAAATCGACGCGGATGCTCAGCTTTCCTTGGTCCTTGTCGAATTCCACGTTCTCGACGAACCAGGGGTCCGGGATGCCGAGGGCTTGGGCGAAAAGCTCGTGTAGCACTGGATGCGCTCCTTTTTTTCAGGGTCGAAAGCGGGAAAAGTGTTCCATTGGTGTGTGGCGACGCTGGCTGGGGACGGTTGCGGCTTCCCGCTTTCGACCCTTTTTCGAGCGTGCCCGCCGGATTCCGTGAGTCAAGGGTTCGCTACGCCGTGCAAGCCCGCCCTTGACACCCGGAATCCCGGCGGTCTCCATTCTACCCACTCAAATCTCAATTGAGGCCAAGAAGATCTGGAACCTGGACTCCTACGGCCCGTTGGAAGGCTCCTCGGAGCGCCGGGTGAACGAATGGGAGCACCAGGGGCGACGGTTGATCGTCACGTGGTCCGCCAAGCGAGCGCACAAGGACGCCCACGATCGCCGCAAGGCGATCCAGCGGGCGTTCGACAAGCTGTCGCAAAGCGACAACCCCAAAGCGCTGTTGTCCCAGCATGGCGCCAAGCGCTTCATCGCCGTTGAAGGGGATGCGCGACTCGTCCTGGATCAGAAGAAGATCGACGAGGCGGCGCGCTGGGACGGACTGGCCGGCGTCATCACCAACCTGCGCGACGCGCGGGCCGCCGAGGTGCTGTCGCACTACCGGGGACTCTGGCGGGTCGAGGAGAGCTTCCGCATCACCAAGCACGATCTGCGCGTCCGGCCGATCTGGCACTGGACCGAACAACGGATCCGCGCCCACATCGCGATCGCCTTCATGGCGTTCGCCTGCGTGCGCCATCTGGCCTATCGGGTCGCGCTCCAGAAGGAACGGATGTCTCCCGAAGTCATCCGCAACGCGCTGGCGCACCGCAAGTGCACGGTGTTGCTTTGCGAGAAAACGGGAGAGCGATACGCCATCCCCTCGAAGCCGTCCCTGGAGGCCGAGGCTATCTACGCCGCGATGAGACTTCCCCTGCCGACCACGCCGTACCAGCTCGCCTGAGGGCCGAACCTCCGCCGGCGTAGCCTTCAGAGGGCTACGTTTGTAGTGCCTAGCCAGAAATGTCGGCTATTGACAGTCAAGGACTTATCGATCAAAACTGTCGAAGTCAAGAATGCATGAATTCGACCTGCTTCCATGAACCCGGGATCCCCGGAATGGACAAACCGCATCGGATCCCGGTTTCGTTCGGCGCGAATGATTTCGTCGCGGCCATCACGCATCATCCGAGGCGTGGCCGCCTTCGTCCCGACGGCGTGCTCCGTGCTGTTGGCGCAGGGTAATCTCCGAGGGCGACCCACCATGCCGAAGCCTGCCTCCGTCCTTCTCGCCTTCCTGCTTCTCGTTTCCGCTTGCGACGACGCCCCGCCGGAGACGACGGTTTCCGTCGTTTTCGAAACCGCGTTCGGTGCCATCGAAGTGGCGCTGTACCCGGAGCGCGCTCCGCTTTCGACCGCGCAGTTCCTCCGCTATGTGGACGGCGGCCACTACGAGGGCGCCGCCTTCTACCGCGCGACCCACACCGCCGCCGGCGACGCCCACGACGTGGTCCAGGGCGGGCTTCGCAGCCTGCCGATGTCGACCGGCGACCAGGAGGAGGCGCCGGAAGCGCCGCCCTTCCCCCCGATCCCCCACGAGACCACCCATGACACCGGCATCCGCAACGAGCGGGGGACGCTCGCCTACGCCCGGGGCGAACCGGGGACCGCGAACTCGGAGTTCTTCTTCAACGTGGGGGACAACTTCGTGCTGGACACCGATGCCGGCGACCCCACCCGGGACGGCTACGGCTATGCGACCTTCGGGCGGGTGATCCGCGGCATGGAGGTGCTGGAAGCGATCCACGCGCTCCCGACCGACGCCCCCTCCGAAGTCGAACTGGTGCGGGGGCAGATTCTGAACGACCCGGTCGCCATCCACGCCGTCCGCCGGGCGGAGTGAACCCGAAGGAGGGTTTCCCCATGCCCGGCGGCAAGCCGTACCGGCTCTCCTTCCCGGCGCAAATCCTGATTACGGGAATCCTCGTGGCCGCCCTGGCCGGAGCCGCCCGGCTGGCGAGCAACGAGGAGGACTCCAGGGCGTTTGACGAGGCGGCGGAGCAAACGCGGCTTCAACGGGAAGGCGCCGGGGGACAGGCGCCATGATGGAAGCGGTTACGCGGGCGCTGGACTGGGACGCGGTACTGGACTGGTTTTACGTGCTGAACGACCTGAGCCTCGTGTACGTGATCGTTCCCTTCTTCTGCGTCGAACTGATCCGCTACGCATTTCTGAAGCGCCTGGGTTTCGACGTCATCGGCGATTCGGTGGCGAACGTCATCACCTTCGTTTCGTTCGTTACCATCGAGTACGCGCTCGGGATCCTCTTCGTTACGAAGCTCTATTTCTGGATTTACGAGAATCTCAGCCTGCCCCACCTGTCGCTGAACTGGGTCACCATCATCACCTGCGTCCTGCTGGCCGATCTCATGTACTACTGGGATCACCGCATGATGCACCGGATCGGGATCGGCTGGGCCACGCACACGGTGCACCACAGCTCGCCCCACTTCAACATGTCGGTGGCCTACCGTTTCGGCCCTCTCGACGCGGTGTTCCCGCTCCTGTTCTCCTTTCCGATCGTCATGCTGGGATACCACCCGATTCTGCTGCTCCTTTCCGAGGTGCTGGTTCAGCAGTTCCAGGCTCTCTTGCACACCGAATGCATCCGGAAATTTCCACGACCGGTCGAGTTTCTTCTCAACACGCCCTCCCACCACCGGGTGCATCACGGCTCGAACCGGCAGTATTGGGACAGGAACTACGCGGGGATGTTCATCATCTGGGATCGCATGTTCGGCACCTTCGAACCGGAGGTTGAACCGGTGGTGTACGGCATCGACCAACCGATCCGCTCGAACCATCCCGTCAAGGTGTTCCTGCATGGTTTCCAGCGCTTGGGTCTGAAGGTTTCCCATGCGAGAGGATTCGCCAACAAACTGCGGGTTCTGGGAAAGTCTCCCGGTTGGACCGCACCGGAACCAGAGCGTCCCGTTCCGCCGGTAGCGGTATGATTTCCGCAGTCCCTGACAATTCCGCCCCTGCCCCCCGGAGGGCCCTCGACCATGCCCCGAACCACCCTGTCGCATTCCCTTCTCGCGCTCCTGCTGTTCGCGCTCCCCGCCGTCGCCGCCCAGGAAAAGCGCGCCATGACCATCGTGGATCTCATCGACGTCCCCGGACTGGGAAGCCCCCGCGTCTCCCCGGACGGGTCCCAGCTGCTGTTCACCCGGTCGGACGCCGACTGGAAGAAGAACGGCCGGACCACCCACATCCACCGCATCGAGGCTGACGGCAGCGGCGCGGTGCAGCTCACCAACGGAGAGAACGGCGAGTCGCACCCCCGCTGGTCGCCGGACGGCGAGCTGGTGGCGTTCCTCGCCCGCCGCGGCGAGGAGGCGGAGTTCACCCAGATCCACCTCCTGCGCAACCAGGGCGGCGAAGCCTGGCCGCTGACCGCCCACGGGAGCTCGGTGCAGTCGTTCGCGTTCTCGCCGGACGGGGCGTTCCTCTACTTCCTCGCCCCGGAGGCGCAAACCGCCGAGGAGAAGGAGAAGGATGAGAGGAAGGACGACGTTTTCGCCTTCGACGAGGACTTCAAGCACCGCCACCTGTGGCGGATCCCGGTGCGCGACGCGGACGGCGGTGAAGACGCCGAGCGCATCACCGGCGGCGCCTTCTCGGTTCTCGGCTTCAACCTTTCCCCGGACGGAGCGCGGATCGCCCACTCCCGCAGCGTCAGCCCGCTGTTCGACAACCGGGACGAGGGCGAGGTCTGGATCATGGACGCCGACGGCTCCGGCGCGCTGCAGCTCACGGACAACACGGTCAGCGAATTCGGCGCCCAGCTGTCTCCCGACGGCTCGACGGTGCTGTTTCTCTCCGATTCCAGCGCCGACTTCGAGACCTACTTCAACGACAACATCTTTCTGGTCCCGGCCGCCGGCGGGCCGCACCGGATGCTGTTCGAGGACATGCCCCACGAGGTCACCGGCGCCCGCTGGTCCAGCGACGGCGCCATCCTCTTCACCGCGAACACCGGAATCCGCACCCAGCTTTTCCGCGCCCAGGCGGACGACGAAACGCCGACCGCGCTCACCGAAGGGGATCACACGCTCCAGGGATGGCATTACGCGCCGGCCGCGAATCTCCACGCGTTCGGGATCCGAACCCCGACCAGCGCCGGGGATATCCATCTCCTTCCGGCGTCGGGCGGAGAGCCGGTCAAGGTCACGTCCGTCTTCGACTACCTGGACGAGACCTTCCGGCTGCCGGTTCAGGAAGCGGTTCGCTGGCCGGGCGCCGACGGCGTGGAGGTGGAGGGGCTGCTCTACTACCCCCTGGACTACCAGGAGGGGACCCGGTATCCGCTGGTGGTCCAGACCCACGGAGGCCCGGCGGCCTCCGACAAGTTCGGATTCGTCAGCTGGTCCAGCTACGTCGCGGTGCTCGCGGCCCGGGGGTACATGGTGTTCAAGCCGAATTACCGGGGAAGCACCGGCTATGGCGACGAATTCCTGCGGGACATGGTCGGCCACTACTTCCGCCAGGCCCACCTCGACGTGATGACCGGAGTGGACTATCTGATCGAACGCGGTCTGGTGGACGGCGACCGGATGGCCAAGATGGGCTGGAGCGGCGGGGGGCACATGACCAACAAGATCATCACCCACACCGACCGGTTCAAGGCGGCCTCCTCCGGGGCCGGAGCGGTCAACTGGATTTCGATGTACGGCCAGAGCGACGTGCGGATCTACCGGACGCCGTGGTTCGGGGGCACGCCGTGGCAGGAGGACGCCCCGATCGACGCCTACTGGAACCACTCGCCGCTGAAGGACATCTACAAGGTGACCACGCCGACCATCGTGCTGGTGGGCGAGAACGACGTCCGGGTGCCGCCGCCGCAGTCGGTCGAGCTCTACCGGGCGCTCCGCACCAACGGGGTGGACACCCATCTGTACATCGCCCCCCGGGAGCCCCACGGCTGGCGGGAGCTGCGCCACCAGCTTTTCAAGGTGAACGTGGAGCTGGACTGGTTCGAGCGCCATGTGCGGGGCATCGAGTACGAATGGGAGACCGGCCCCGAATCTTCCGAATCCGGGGACGGGGAGGAAACCGCGACCGACGGCGGCGAGGAAGTGGACGCGAGTTGCGGCGTCGTGTAGAATCCCGATCCAGCTTCTTGCCATACCAATCAGGAGGTAGCGATATGAAGCCCATGTGTACCCCCCCCCCCCCCGAAATTACGGGTTTTACGGGTGGCTGATTCCCGCGCTCGTTTTCGGACTGGCGCTCGCCGGGTGCGGCGACGACGAAGATCCGGCGCCTGCTCCCGCGCCAGCCCCGGCCCCCGCGCCTGAGCCGGCTCCCGAACCCTCTCCCGCCCCGGAGCCGACTCCCGAACCGGAGCCGGAACCCGAACCCGAGCCGTTCACGATCTCCATGACGCCCCCGGCGGCCGACATGGACAAGGACTGCATGGGATACGCCCTGTGCCCGGACGCCCTGACCGACGAGAAGAAGGCGATGGCCTCGGTGAACGGGAAGATGGTGGTGAAGAGTTCGCACGACGCGATCCTCGTCCCGCTGTGGCTGGATCCGGCGCCGAACGGGGTCGGGGTCACCGGCGGGATGGACAACATGCCGTTTGCGAACGTCGACTGGAAGGCGATGCAGTCGGAGGTGATCGGCATGGGCGTGACCTTCAAGGCGACCCGGGTGAGTATCGGTGTCGGTGGGGGCGCCGGCCAGGAGACGGTTCCGGAGAGCGAGGTGATGCACATCACCTGCGGCCCGTTCGCCTGCTCGGAGGCGTCCATGACGAAGCCGGCGGCGCCGGAAATTTCCGCCGCCGATTCGGCGGTCTGCGCCGCGTGGGACCCGGACATGGAGCTTCAGGTCGGCAGGATCGACAACGACGCCTATCAAAGCTCACGCGGTCCGAGTCGAAGTCCTACTGGTTTTGGGTGGGGTATCGATCCGCTCCTTTGGCACGGAGACAACGGAATGGATGTTGGCTGGGTGTCGAGTTCCCATGTGGAGATGGCCGTGAAACATGTATTCGCCGGGGACGTAAATCCTTACAGCGTCAAGGGGCCGAATGCGGACAAGGGGACGGACAAGCCGCTCGATGTCGGCTTCAAGGACAACAACTCGCCTTGGCACCCCGGCATTCAGATTGAGAAAATAGCGGCCCTCGTCGGCTCGACCGCCTCCGGAACGCGCAGCAGGATCACCGATCTGTCCGAAGCCTGCATGCCCGCAACCGCGTACAGCAAGACGGCGAGCGGCGTATTCCGGCCGGACAAGTGTTTCCGGGTCCGGGTTGTTGAAGACGGGGATGCGGCGCTGGGTCCCGGCCTGCCCGGAGGACCAGGCAGGATCGTGAACTACCTGGACGCCTACAGCGTGGAAGTCTCCCCCGAGGATTCGATGGTCTGGGGCAAGGTGGCATGGAAGGATGGGGCGCTCAAGGATCTGGCGTGTCCGTCCATGTCCTTCCCGGTTGCCGATCAGGTTGATGTCTGCGAGTTGTTCGAGGAGGAGGTGGATCAGGCCCTCGCGTCGGGCTGGGGCGATGTGACGCTGGAAACCAGGACGAGACCCGGCGCGACCGCCAAGGATGTACGGCGCAATTCGATCTCGTCGAGTTCGAACGCCGCCGCGATGGATGCTGGAACCGTGATCGCCCAGTGGAAAGTTTCTCCCAAGAAAGCGGAGTCACGTCGTTTCAAGCGCCTCTATTTCGACGACAACCTGAACGGCAAGCTGATTGATGGCCCCAACCAGACTCTTTATGGAATCGCCAAGGGCGTGTCCCAGGCCAATGCCGGTTCGGGGACCACGCTCGATTTCGTCATCGGTGATCACTCAGGTGAAAACAAGACCCGCATCATGCACAATTTGTACGGATATGCGGATCTGACAGGATCCAATGGCATCAGGACAACTTACAGGGCGATCAACATCAACTTCATCTGGATGCCGCTGATGGATGGCGATGGAGATCCGACCATGGGGGACTTCGGCAAGGTGGATCTCTTCGGCGCGGACAGCGACGCCACTGCGAGCGGCAACGACAAGAAGGCGCCGGACGGCAAGGCCGACAACTACCCGTCGCCGGATGACGCCAACATGTGCTCGGACGCCGACGGCAAGGGATGCGACGCCGAGTGGGAGATGGACTACGACGTCCTCTTCGGCGACGGCATCTTCGGCTGCGAGACGACCCGCACGGTGACCATCAGCTGCGAGTGGGACGCGCAGGGCATGATGAAGGCGAACCCGCCGGACAACCCGAACGGCAACCTCGCCGCGACCGACAACCTGGCGAACTTCGCCAAGTGCACGGCGAAGTAGAGAATTCCTGCTGATCGGACTCGTTTCGGACCCCGGGGCCGGCCCGCCCCGGGGTCTTTTGGTATAGTGCGCGGGCATCCGGGGGCATCCTGTCCCTGTCCTTCTTTCGCTTTTTCTGCGAGGTCCTTGACATGAAAACCCTTACCCCCCCCCCGAATTATTTATGGGTGGCTGATCCCCGCGCTTGTTTTCGGACTGGCGTTCGCCGGGTGCGGCGACGACGAAGATCCGGCCCCCGCCCCGGCGCCTGCTCCGGCCCCGGCCCCCGCGCCTGAGCCGGCCCCTGAACCCGAGCCGGCCCCCGCTCCCGAGCCCGAGCCGACTCCGGAGCCGGAACCCGAACCCGAGCCGTTCACGATCTCCATGACGCCCCCGATGGCGGACATGGACAAGACCTGCATGGGATACGCCCTGTGCCCGGACGCCCTGACCGACGAGAAGAAGGCGATGGCCTCGGTGAACGGGAAGATGATGGTGAAGAGTTCGCACGACGCGATCCTCGTCCCGCTGTGGCTGGATCCGGCGCCGAACGGGGTCGGGGTCACCGGCGGGATGGACAACATGCCGTTTGCGAACGTCGACTGGAAGGCGATGCAGTCGGAGGTGGTCGGCATGGGCGTCACCTTCAAGGCGACCAGGGTGAGTATCGGTGTCGGTGGGGGCGCCGGCCAGGAGACGGTTCCGGAGAGCGAGGTGATGCACATCACTTGCGGCCCGTTCCATTGCTCGGATGCGTCGATGGAGAAGCCGATGGCGCCGGAGATCACGATCGACGACTCGGCGGTCTGCGCCGCTTGGGATCCGGATCTGGAGCTTCAGGTCGGCCGGATCGACAACGATTTCACCGGGGTCGTTGGCAGGACCGGTCCCTTTGATGTGGCGCTCTACAACGACGACGACGGAGTGGATATCGGTTGGGTGTCGAGTTCGCATGTGGCGATGTCGGTGAAGCACAAGTTCGCCGGGATCGAAAACGGCAGGATCTACAGCGTTTCGGGGACGGACGCGTCCAAGGGGTCAAACAAGCCGCTCGCAATGGAGAAGAAGGACAACGCCGATTGGGGCCCGGGCTTCCGATTCATGAAGGCGCCGGGCGGAGACGCCGTGCTCAAGAAGGCGGCCAAGCTGGACGAACTCTGCGAAGGGACGGGCTATCAGGCGGCGTCCGGCGGCGTCCACAAGCCGGACGGTTGTTTCCGGATCGCCATGGGAGGAACGAAGGAAGAAGGGGGACAGTTCAAATTGGCGAACTACCTGTCCGGCTACAGCGTCGAGGTCTCCGCCAAGGATTCGTCGGTCTCCTGGGGCAAGGTGAAGTGGAAGGAGGATCCGTTCAAGGATCTGAAGTGCGCGCCGATGACCTTCGCGGCGTCCGACCAGGTGGACATCTGCGAGTTGTTCGAAGCGGAGGTTGATCAGGCGCTCGCCAAGGGGTGGGGCGATGTCGTGCTGAAGACGGACAAGACCAGTGGCACGGACACCAGCGCGAGCGGCACGACGAACGGAGGCGTCAAGCTGCGCAACTGGGAGGTCAAGGCGAAGAGCGCGACGCCGGCGCGTTTCAAGCGGCTCTTTTTCGATGACAACCTGAACGGCAAGATATCGTCCACGGATACGGGACCCCATTACTGGGACACGAGCCCGGCGAACGAGACAGGCCTCTCGGATCTCTACCACTGGGAGGGCGACAACATTGGGGATACCGCCAAGTTGGCGATTCGTGGCGACGTGGGCCTGACCAATGACGCCTTTTTTACCGACTTGCGCGACTTCATCTGGATGACCCTGATGGACCCGGACGGGGATCCGACGATGGGGGACTTCGGGAAGGTGGACCTCTACGGCAAGGACAGCGACGCCAGCGCGAGCGGCAACGACAAGAAGTTGCCGGACGGCAAGGCCGACAACTACCCGTCGCCGGACGACGCCGAGATGTGCACGAACGACGACAACGACGCGGACGACGAGATCTGCGACGCGAAGTGGGAGATGGACTACGAGGTGAAGTTCGGGATCGGCACCTTCGCGGGTTGCGAGGCGACGCGCACGGTGACCATCAGCTGCGAGTGGGACGCGCAGGGCCTGCTGCCGGCGAATCCCGACGACACCCCGAACGGCAACCTCGCCGAGACCGACAACCTGGCGAACTTCGCCAAGTGCACGGCGAAATAGGCGCCGGATTCGTTTCGGAGACCCCGGGGCCGACCCGCCCCGGGGTCTTGTGGTACAGTGCGCGGGCATCCGGGGGCGTCCCGTCCCTGTCCTTCTTTCGCTTTTCTGCGAGGTCCTTGATATGAAAACCCTTACCCCCCCCCCCCCCGAAATTACGGGGTGTTCGGCGTGAGCCGCCTGCTCGCGCTGATGCTCGGCGCCGGATTGACGCTCGCCGGGTGCGGCGACGACGAGGAGCCCGCCCCCGCGCCGGCTCCCGCCCCTGCGCCCGCACCGGCTCCGGCGCCCGCGCCTGAGCCGGCCCCGGAACCCGCTCCCGAACCGGAGCCGACTCCCGAGCCGGAGCCGGAACCCGAACCGGAGCCGTTCACGATCTCCATGACGCCCCCGGCGGCCGCCACGGACAAGGACTGCATGGGGTACGCCCTGTGTCCGGACGCCATGACCGACGCGACGAAGGCGATGGCCTCGGTGAACGGGAAGATGGTGGTGAAGAGTTCGCACGACGCGATCCTCACCCCGTTGTGGCTGGACCCGGTTCCGAACGGGGTCGGGGTCACCGGCGGGATGGACAACATGCCGTTCCAGAACGTCGACTGGAAGGCGATGCAGTCGGAGGTGATCGGGATGGGCGTGACCTTCCGGGCGACCAGAGTGAGCGTCGGCGCCGCCGGTCAGGAGGAGGTTCCGGAAAGCGAGGTGATGCACATCACCTGCGGGCCGTTCCGGTGCTCGGAGGCGTCCATGACGAAGCCGGCGGCTCCGGAAATCTCCGCCGCCGACTCGGCGGTCTGCGCTGCCTGGGACCCGGACATGGAGTTTCAGGTCGGGAGGGTCGACAACGACGCCTATCGGGAAACCGGATCCCTTGATTCAGTCGCAAAAGGAATAAGCTTCGCGATCAGTGGGCTCCATTGGTTCGGAGACAACGGAGTGGATGTCGGCTGGGTGTCGAGCTCCCCGGAGGCGATGACCGTGAAGCACGTGTTTTCCGGAGACGGGAAGCAATACAGCGTCAAGGGGCCGAATTCGACCAAGGGGACGGACAAGCCGCTCAAGGTCGGCATGACGGACAACCGGCCCTACCACCCCGGCATACAGATCGAGAAAATCACCGGCACCGCAATACCGGAGCGCAGCAAAATCACCGATCTGTCCGAGGCCTGCATGGCCGAAACCACGTACAGTTCGACGGCGAGCGGGGTATTCCGGCCGGACCAGTGTTTCCGGGTTCGGGTTGTTGAAGAGGCGGACATCCCCCTGGGGCCCGGCCTGCCCGGAGGACTGGGCAGGATCGTGAACTACCTGGACGCCTACAGCGTGGAAGTCTCTCCCGCGGATCCGATGGTTTGGGGCAAGGTGGCATGGAAGGATGGGGCGCTCAAGGATCTGGCGTGTCCGTCCATGTCCTTCCCGACTTCCGATCAGGTCGATATCTGCGAGTTGTTCGAGGAGGAGGTGGACCAGGCGCTCGCCAAGGGCTGGGGCGACGTCACGTTGAAAACCAGGGCGCGACCGGGCGCGACCGCCAAGAATGTGAGGCGCAACTCGATCTCGTCGAGCTCGAACGCCGCCGCGATGGACGCCGGAACCGTGATCGCCCAGTGGGAGGCGCTCCCCAAGGAAGCGAAGTCGCGTCGTTTCAAGCGCCTCTATTTCGACGACAACCTGAACGGCAAGCTGATCGACGGCCCGAACCAGACTCTCTACGGAGTCGTTCTGGGATCGTCCGACCCCACCTCATCCAGCACGCTTGATTACGTCCTGGGCGATGGCCATGGTGGAGCCAAAACCCGCGCCATGCACAATGTGTACGGATATGAGTCATTGCTCGACTCGCTCAACATCGGCTTCATCTGGATGCCGTTGATGGATGGCGATGGGGATCCGACCATGGGGGACTTCGGCAAGGTGGATCTCTTCGGCGCGGACAGCGACGCCACTGCGAGCGGCAACGACAAGAAGGCGCCGGACGGCAAGGCGGACAACTATCCGTCGCCGGATGACGCCAACATGTGTTCGGACGCCGACGGCAAGGGGTGCGACGCCTCGTGGGAGATGGACTACGACGTCCTCTTCGGCGACGGCATCTTCGGCTGCGAGACGACCCGCACGGTGACCATCAGCTGCGAGTGGGACGCGCAGGGCATGATGAAGGCCAACCCGCCGGACAACCCGAACGGCAATATCCACGCCGGCAGCGGCGACGACGCGAACATCCACAACTTCGCCAAGTGCACGGCGAAGTAGAACTTCGTTTGCGCTGATTCGGATCATGGACCCCGGGGCCCATCGGCCCCGGGGTCTTTTGCGTTCGTCGGGAGATCGGTCCCCGTCTTTTCCAATCGGATCCCGGCCCCTTTCCCGACGGGTCAGGCCGGTCCCCACACGCCGTTCCGCCGCCGTTCAAGGCGGATCCGGCCGGTGACGCCGAAGATCACCACCGAGTAGACGACGCCGGCGCCGCTGAGCGTGATCCGACCGGCGCCGGACGTCCCGAAGGGCGTGAAGGAGATCATGTCGGCGAAGCCGATCTGCCGCCCGGGCAGCGCGTCTCCCCCCGCATCGTCCGACGGCGCCCCGAGGCGGATTCCGGGGTAGCGGTCGCCGAAGCGCCAGGGAGGCATGAGCGTCTGCTCCACGCCGTCCTCGATCTCCCGGCGCGAGACGCCGTTCGCGTTCCCGTCGAGGTAGACGCCGATCCACGGGCTTTCCGCGTTTCCTTCGCCGGGCTGCCCCGGCGGATCGAAGACCACCGCGACGTTCGCCGCCCGCGCCGCCGCCTCGGCCCGCGCCTTCTGGAGGAGGGTCCGAAGTCCGAGCGCAGCGGCGTGGACGCGCTGCGCCCGGAGTCCGTCGAGGATCGGCGGCACGGCGATGCCGGCCAGCGCCGCCAGCACCGAGAGCGCGATCAGCAGTTCGACCAGGGTGTACCCGGCGTTTCGGCGGATCGAGCGCCGCCTACGCGAGGACTCCACCGCCGGAAGACCGGGGCGCCTTCGGAGGGCTGGAGGAGGAGGCGGGAGCGGGACGCTTCTCCTCGGCGTCGCCGACCGTCACATGGGGCTTGATGCGCTCGAAGGTGCGCTCGCCGATGCCCTGGACGTTCATGAGCTCCTCGATGCGCGCGAACGGGCCGTTCTCCTCCCGCCACTCGATGATGCGCGCGGCGGTGGCCGGCCCGACCCGGGGAAGCTCGACCAGCTCCTCGGCGGTGGCGGTGTTGATGTTGACCGGCTGCTCCGGCTGATGGATCGCCTGGGCGCCGCTGGTGAGGCCGAACGCGAGACCGAACGCGAGGGCGCTGGCGCCCAGGAGCTTGCAAAGAGTCTGATGCATGGGGTGGAAGTCCTCCTTGGGGGATTCCGTGGGAAAAAAGAATGCCCCCCGGAAGGCGCAAGGAGCGCGCCACCCTCCGTGATGCTGCGCAACTGGTTTATGTTCTTTGTGTTGGCTGATCCAAGACCGGCGCCTCAATCCGCTGGGTCCACTCCGGTGGACCAATCCCCGTCAACTGGCGTTCCCATCAGTCCACTTTGGTTGACGGGCTGGATGCGGGGGAGGATTCAGATGATGAGGCGCAAGACAGCGATCACGATGCCGGCCACCGCGATCCCGGTCCCCACCGTCCACTTGATCTGACGAGGCGCGAACGCCGCCAGCCGGGCGTCCAGGATTTCGGGCGTCAGGGAGCCGTCCGGTCCGACGCTCCGCCTCACGGGGCTATTCGGTGAGAAGCGTGGTGGTGCGAGTCGGACTGTCGCGCCGGCGCCGCTCCGCAGCGTCCCCGCCGCTTCGCAGTGCCGCCACCAGCCGGTCCCGCCGGGCCTCGAAATCGGCGCGGTGCTGGTCGGGAATCGGCGGTCCTTCGGGCATGGGATTCGCCCGCGGGTTGATGGGCCGTCCGTCCCGGTAGAGGCGGTAATCCACATGGGGGCCGGTGGAGGTTCCGGTGGACCCCACATACCCGATCACCTCCCGCTGCTCCACCCGGCGGCCGGCTCGGATGTGGTCCGGGATGCGCGAAAGATGCAGGTACTTCGTCTGGTAGCCGCCCGAGTGTCGAATGGTCACCATGTTGCCGTTGGGGCCGCGCATCCCGGCGTCGATCACCTTCCCGTCCCCGGTGGCGATCACCGGAGTTCCCTGCGGCGCCGCGTAGTCCACCCCGTAGTGCGGACGATAGACGCGATGCACCGGGTGCAGACGGCGGCTGGTGAAGACCCCGGAAATCCGGGTGTAACGCACCGGACTCATCAGGAACGCCCGCCGGAGCGCCCTGCCGTTTTCGTCGTAGAACCCCTCCGAGCCGTCCGGGAAGCCGTAGCGGAACGCGAAAATCTCCTCGCCGGCGTTCACGAAGCGCACCGCGTGGGTCTGGCCGTACCCGCGGAACTTGCCTTCAACCACGATCTTGTCCACCAGCACCGACCACGAATCGCCCCGCCTGGTGTCCCTGCGCATGTCCATCTGGTATTCAAGGACGGTTCCCACCAGGCCCGCGAGCTCCGGCCGTTCCCCGGCGGCGAGCATGCTGTCGTAGAGGCTGGTTTCCACCGTTCCGGCGACCAGCTCGCGGCTCACGTCCGGGTCCACCTGCGATTCGCGGGCCTCCCAGCGTCCGTCGCTCATCCGTTCGGCGCTCACCACCCGCAGGTCGTCGATGTGGATGTCCACCCGCGCCGGTTCGCCGCTCGGATCCCGGTGCAGCCAAAGTTCCTGGCCGGTGCGCAGCCGGCGCAGGTCGAGCACCGAGTCGAACGTCCGGACGACCTCGGTCGACGGAAACCCGTTCCGGCGCAGGACGCCGCCCAGCCCGTCGCCCCGCAGCAGCCGGTCGGGAACCGAGTCGATGCTCGCCACCGGCGCGGGAGGCCCGGGGGAAACCGGGGACGGCGGTTCGGGGCTTCGGATCTCCATGTCCGGGATCGGCCACCGGTTCAGGGAAACCAGGAGCAGCGCCGCGTATCCCGCAAGCGACAGCGAGCAGACGATCGCCGCGCCCACAGCCCGCCTTTCGCCGGAGAGAACGGTCATGGGCAGGGGATGGTAGCAGACTCGGCGCTTCCCGCACCCAGAAGGGCGGCGATGCCCTGGTCCAGTCCGGTGCGCGCCTGAAAGCCAAGCAGCCGTCTCGCCTTTCCGGTGTCGGCGCGGGCGTGGCGAACGTCGCCGGGGCGCAGGGGGCCGAAGGTCGGTTCGGCCCGGCAGCCGGAAGCGGCCGCGACCCGTCGCCAGAGGTCGAGCACCGACGCCGCGGTTCCGGTTCCGATGTTGAACGCCTGGCCGCCGGCGGCCTCCGAGGAGGCGCGGCGCAGTCCCAGCCGGATGGCGTCCACCACATCCTCGACGAAGACGAAGTCCCGGGTCTGCCCGCCGTCGCCGTGCACTTCCGGGCGGCCGTCGCCGGCGCCCGCGACTGCGGCGAAGCGCGCCAGAACGCCCGAATAGGAGGATGCGGCGGGCTGTCCGGGGCCGTACACGTTGAAGAAGCGGAGCGCGATGGCGGGCGGGCCGCCGGTGCGATGGTGGAGCAGCGCGTGCCGCTCCCCGGCCAGCTTGGTCGCCGCGTAGACCGATTCCGGCCGGAGCGGCGCGTCCTCCGGAATCGGGCCGTCGCCGAAATCGCCGTAGACCGAGCACGACGAGGCGTACACCAGCGCCGCGACCCCTTCCCGGCGCGCCGCCTCGAGCGTCGCCAGGGTTCCGGCGATGTTCGAGCGGGCGGCGAGCAGCGGTTCGGCCTCGGCACGGGGAACCGAGGCCAGCGCCGCCAGATGGACGACTTCGGACACGCCCCGCATCGCGTCCCGAACCGTGTCCCGGCAGGCTGCATCCCCCTCCACCACTTCGACGTCCGGGCGCCGCGCCGTTCCGGTGGAGAAGTCGTCCAGAACCCGGACCCGCCGTCCCTCCCGGACCAGACGGGCGACCAGCGCCGATCCGATGAACCCGGCGCCGCCGGTGACCAGGATCACCCGGTCGCCGGGGAGTGGCTCGAGCCGCCCGTAAGCCGAATTCTGTTCTCCCGTGCGGGAGCGACGGTCATGTATCTAGCCCGGAGATTGCTCGCCGGGTCGGCAGCGACCTACCCGGAAGCTCGGACAGGCGGCCCTCGGACGCTTCCCTATTTGGTCTTGCTCCATGCGGGGTTTGCCGTGCCCCGGACATCACTGCCCGGGCGGTGCGCTCTTACCGCACCTTTTCACCCTTGCCGCTCCCCGGGGGGAGAGGCGGTTTGTTTTCTGTGGCACTTTCCTTCCGGTCACCCGGACTGGGCGTTACCCAGCGCATCGCCTTGCGGAGTTCGGACTTTCCTCCCGCCCGCGCGAAACGGGCCGGCGACCGTCTGGACGACTCGAACCGAAGCCGGAATCCTACTCGTTCGCGCCGATTGCCCGTCGCACGCGCTCCAGCAGCGACTCGAGGAGGGCGATCCTGCCCTCCCGGTCGATTGGGGCCGCCTCCGGATCGACGCTCTCGTAGCGGAAGGTCACCGCGTAGGGAGTGAAGTCTTCCAGGGGGGCGAATGGCGTGGTCTCCTCCGCCGGGAGGAGCTCCAGCAATCTGTCGATGCTGTGGGTCAGCGGGTAGACCATCCCCCCGGATGGCGATCCACGCCTTCAAGCCCTTCTCGGCGGCCTGCTGGACGTGGAAGCCGAAGGGTTCCTCAGGCGCCCCGTGGCTGATGACCCGCAGGGTGGCGAGCGACCGTTCCGCCGCCCGCAGCATCGCTTCCGCACATTTACGGTCGCTCATAAAGCACCCTGCCTTCCCGGAGCGCCCGCGCCAGGACGTGGTTCAGCGAGTCGCGCCAGTACTCCACGTCCTTCTGCGAGTAGACGAGGAGGTCGATCGGAACCGGGAAGCGGGAGAGCGCCTTGTAGAGCCGCGCCATCTCCTGAACTCGATCCCGGCCGGGGCCGAAGGGCTCCGATTCCACCACGATCAGATCCACATCCGAGTTGTCCCGGGCTTCGCCGCGCCCCCGGGAGCCGAAGAGGATGATCTGGTCCGGGTCGGCCGCCTTCGCCAGGACGTCCACCATCTCCCCGATCATCGCGTCGCTGATTTCCGGTCGCATCACCGCCTCCCCATCGTCTCCTTCAGGATACCGAGGAACTCGTCCACGTGCTCGGCGTGGGTGCGGAAGATGCCGAGCGACGGCCGCTGCCAGAACACTCCGTCGAGGACGGTCGCGGTGATGAAGATGCGCCCGTCGCGCTGGAGTTCCAGCAGCCAGTCCCGGTTCCGGGCGTTCGTCTCCTCCGGGGAGAGTCCGGGGGGCGCCCAGCGGAAGCAGACCGTCTGGAGCTCCGGCTCCGGCCCCACCTCGATTTCGGGAATCTCCTGGAGCCGCTGGTGGAGATACCGGGCCAAAAGCCACTTCTCTTCCAGCGCGTCGGCGAAGGCGCCGGTTCCGTGCAGCAGCAGCGGCAGGAACATCCGCAGCGCCCGGAAGTGCCGGGTCAGCTCGATCGAGCGCTCCGAAGGCGACGGAACCGGCTGCTCCTCGTCCACCAGATACGCCGCCTTGAACCGGAGGGTGTCGAGATGGCGGGCGTCGCGAACCACCACCGCCCCGATGCCGTAGGGCAGGAAGAGGGTCTTGTGCGGGTCCAGGACCACCGAGTCGGCGTCGGCGATGCCGCGGAAGAGGTGCCGCCGCGCGGGGACCATCAGGTAGAACCCGCCGTAGGCGGCGTCCACGTGGCGCCAGATGCCGGCGTCGCGCGCGATCGCGCCCAACTCGAAGAGCGGATCGACCACCCCGGTGTTTGTCGTGCCCCCGTTGGCGACCAGGAGCCACGGGCGGTATCCCGCCTCCCGGTCCCGCCGGATCTGCCGCGCGAAGGCGTCCGGAACCATCCGACGCCGCTCGTCGACGGGGACGATCCGGTACTGCGCCTCGCCCGCTCCGGCGAGATGCGCCGCCTTCCGCACCGAGTAGTGCTCCTCGCTGGTGACATAGACCACCGCCTGCGGAATGTCCCGGGACCGCAACCCCTTCGCGTCCCGGGCGGCGATGATGGCGGTCAGGCCGGCGACGCTCCCCCCGGAAGTGAGCGTCCCGCCGGCGGATTCGGGATAGCCCACCAGGTCGGCGATCCAGCGGATCATCCGGTTCTCCAGGTGGACGGCGCCGGCGCTCGCCGGAAAGTACCCGGCGAAGGCGTTGCCGACGGCGGCGAGATAGTCGCCCAGGGCCGAGGCGTAGAGTCCGCCGCCCGGCACCCAGCCGAAGTCCCGGGGCGATGCGGGATTGAGACCCTGCTCCTCGACCTCGCGCCGCACCAGGTCCAGCAGCTCGCCGATGTCCCGGCCCTCCTCGCCGATCTCGAGCGCTTCAATTCCCGGCGAGCCGGTGGGAACCCGGTAGCCGGGGCCGGTCGCCAGCGCTTCGAGGAACCGCTCGCCGTGGGCGAACGCAGCGTCCATCAGCGACTTCCGCTCCCCGGCGCCCGGCTCGAGGCGGTCGCCGCGCCGGCGCAGCCGTTCGGCGCGTTCCCTCAGTTCGCTGGCGTGCACGCCGGAATTCTACGCCGCATCCCCAGCCGGTAGCCGAGAGCGCTCAGCGCGGTCAGCGCGAAGGCGTTCGGAACCGGGAAGGGGAGCAGCGGCGCCAGGAAGGTCTCCCAGCCGAGCGCGGTGTGGAGCAGCTGGAGTCCCGCGCCGGTTCCCATCGAAATCAGCGCCGCCCGCGCCCCGCCGCGCCGGGAGAAGAGGCCCAGGGTCAGCGGGACGAAGAGGCCGACCAGGGTGAGCTGGTAGGCATCGGCGAGCAGCGACCAGGCGCTGGCGCCGGCGAGTCCCTGGAGCAGGCTGAGCGCCCCCACCAGCAACACCGCGAGCCGGGTGAGGAGCAGCGCGTCGGCGCGGGGGAAGAGGTGGCGCAGCAGGTTCCGCCCCAGCACCGACCCCGCCGCCATCAGGGCGCTGTCCACCGTCGAGAGCAGCGCCGAGACGATCAGCAGCATCACCACCACGGTCGCCAGCGGGCTGAACAGCATCCCGAGGAGCGCGTCCAGAAGGTCGCTCTCCCCGGGCAGCATCCGCCCGGCCAGCAGGCCGAGGAGCACCGGAAGCGCCCCCAGCGCACAGTAGAGGACCCCGGCGAGGATGCACGAGCGCCGCGCCGCCGCCCCGGTGCGGCACGACAGAACCCGCTGCATCACGTCCTGGCCGGGGATGTTGCCGAGCGCCCCGGCGGCGAGGAAGCCGCCCCACATCAGGAACGGGCCGGCCTCCGCCGGGAACGGCCGCAGGAGTTCGGGGGGCGTCTCCCGTCCCAGCCGGGCCAGGCCGGCGAGCGGCGAGCCGTCGCCGAATTCGGTGAACGCGAAGACCGCCACCGCTCCGAGTCCCGCCGCCACCAGCGCCATCTGCGCCGCATCGGTCAGGGTGACCGACCACATGCCCCCGATCATGGTGTAGAGAACCGTGATGCCGGCGACCAGCGCCAGCGCCGGCAGGGGCGGGACGCCGGTGAGGTCGGCGACCAGCGCCCCCAGGACGGTGAACTGGGCGGCGATCCAGCCGAAGAAACTCGCGACCATGACGAGCGCGGCGAGGACTTCGGCGCGCCGGTCGAAGCGAGCGGCGAAGAAGTCGCCCAGGGTGAGCAGCCCGGCCCGGCGGAGCGGGACCGCGTAGAAGAGGCCCACCAGGATCAGGCAGATCCCCGGCCCGACCGGTTCGAGCGCCGCCGCCTGGATCCCCTGCTCCCGCACCGCTTCCGCCGAGGCGAGGAGCGTCCCGGCGCCGAACCAGGTGGCGAGCAGTCCCAGGGTGGCGAGCGGCGTCCCCAGCCGCCGTCCTGCCACCGTGAAGTCCTCGAAGGCGCGCGTCCGGCGCCAGGCGAACGCCGCCGCCCCCAGCAGCCCGGCGCCGTACAGGCCGAGCGCGATCGCCGGAATCACATCGGATCGGCGTTCCTGCGCCGTCGCAGCAGCGCCAGTTGGGCCGCCGGGGCGCCCAGCAGCAGCGCCGCCATCAGCCAGCCGAAGGTCGCGACGCCCAGAAACGAGCCGCCGATTCCGATCGAGAGGAAGGCCAGCGTCGGGAAGGCGACCAGGCCTGCGAGCATCATGCGGTCGCGAAGCCTCATCCGAAACATTTCAGACATCCCCGTGAAGGCGGGCCACCGCCAGAAGCCGCTCCGCCGGGTCGCTTCCTCCGAGCCGGACGCCCAGGAGCATCGCCAGGAAGCTGAGCGGGAGCGCGATCGCGATCGGCGGGATCGCGGTTTCGGCCAGCAGCGCCCCGGAGTAGGAAGCCACTCCGACGACCAGCGCCGCCACCCCGCCAGCGAGGTTGGCCCGCTTCCACCACAGCCCCAGGACCACCGGGACGAAGAGTCCGGCGGAGAGCAGCCCGACGCCCGCGGTGTAGAACTTCGAGAGCGCTTCGGGGGGCGACCACGCCCAGTAGAGGGCGATCGCGCCCACCAGCCAGGTCGCGCCCATCCGGGTCGTGTTGCGGGCGAACCGGGTTCGTTGCTTCAGCCAGCCTCCCAGCAGGTCGTGGGCGATCGCCGAGCTCACCGCCAGCAGGAAGGCGTCGGTGGTGGACATGACCGCGGCCAGCACCCCGGCCGCCGCCAGCCCCCGGAAGAAGGGCGGGAAATTGCCGCCGATCACCTGGAGGAACACCTGGTCGGGGTCGGTCAGCCCCGGGTGCTGGAGGATGCCCACCGGCGCGATGACGAACACCGCCAGCGCGATCATCACGCTGTAGCCGACCATCGCCAGATTCAGCGACAGGCGGGCGCTGTCCGGGTCCTTCGCGGTCGCCACCCGCATCACGATGTGGGGGATCACCGGCACCGCAGTGGCCCAGATGAGGAAGAAGCCGAGATAGCCCAGCCCGCCGGCCGGGAGCTGGCCGAATTCGGGAACGGCGGCGGTGGCGCGCTCCACCAGCGCCAGCGGCGAGCCGTGGGACACGACGAGCCAGACGGCGACCGTCGCCATCACCAGGAACAGGACCGCCCCCTGGATGAGGTCGGTCAGGGTGACCGCGACCATGCCGCCGAAGGAGACGTAGAGGACGAACACCACGGTGGCTGCCGCGATCGCGGTGTCGTAGGGCACTCCCAGGAAGACCTCGGCGGTCAGGCCGGCGGCCTTCATCTGCGCCACCATGTACACCGTCAGCGCGACCACGATCACCAGCGGAACCAGGATCCGCACCACCGGATGCGGGAACCGGAACGCCATGAAGTCGGTGATGGTGAAGGTTCCGAGCCGGCGCAGCGGCCCCGCCACCAGCACGGTGGCCAGCGGGAAGCCCACCACCGCCCCGGTGAAGAGCGCGAGGGTGGACGGAATCCCTCCCTGGTAGGCGAGCCCCAGCACCCCGACCAGCGAACCGCCGCTGGCGATCGCCGCCATGATGGCGAAGGCGTTGTTCCAGACGCCGACCCGCCGCCCGGCGACCCAGTACTCGGCGTCCGAACCGAGCACCCGGCGGGTGGCCAGCGCCCCGATTCCGAGGCAGATCGCGAGATAGCCGAGAACCAGCCAGCGCTCGATGGTCACGCGATGGCCGGCATCCCGTGGGGCAGGTCGGGGGGCGTCCGGGCGAACTTGGCGAGCGCCCGCTGGAGCGCGGTGAAGTCGCGGGTCAGGTTCCCGATCAGGCAGTCGGTGAGGTCATGGCGGAGTTCCGGATGCGCGTCAAGGAGGTCGGCGAAGCGGAACCCCTCGTCGTAGAACGCATAGACCAGCTTGCGCATGGCTTCGAGGCTCTGGATGAGCTCCGAGCCGTATGCGGCGAAGCGCCCGGCGCTCGCGTCCCCGTCGCGGATGGCGGCTGCTGCGGCGTCTCCCGCCATTTCCCCGCTGCGGAGCGCCAAGAACACCCCGGAGGAGAACACCGGGTCCAGGAAGGCGAAGGCGTCGCCGGCAAGGAGCAGCCCCCCGGCGGCGCAGTGGCGCGACCGGTACGAATAGTCGCCGGTGACCCGCACCGGGCGGACCCGGACAGCCGGGCGGAGCCGGTCCCGGATCCAGGGATTCGCTTCCATCTCCCGGGTGAACACCCTCTCCGGGTCCCGCCCCTCGCGGTACAGGTACGCCGGATCGGCGGTCACCCCGACGCTCGTCAGCCCGCCGGGCAGCGGGATGTGCCAGATCCAGCCCTTCTCCGGGAGCATGGCGACGGTGGTGGCGCCGGCGTCGAAGGCGCGCCCCTTGCGGCCGCCCTTGTAGTAGGACCAGAGGGAGACCTTGCGGAGCCGGGGGTCCACCTCCCGCCAGCCGAAGGCGCGCGCCGCCAGCGCGTCCCGCCCGGTGCAGTCGATGGTCACCGGCGCCCGGAAGGTCACGGCCTCCCCGTTTTGCTCGGCCCGCGCCCCGAAGACCTGACGCTCGTCGCCCAGCAGCTCGAGGACCCGGGTGTCCTCGAACACGACGGCGCCGGCGCGCCGCGCCGCGTCGAGCAGAATCCGGTCGAAGTCGGCCCGGGGAACCTGCCAGGTCCGGGCCGCCTCGTGGTCCAGGTACTCGAAGAAGTAGAAGGGGCGGGACATCCTTCCGGAGACCGAGGCGAACTGGACGCTGTACTTGTTCACGAACCCGGCGTCCCGCACCGCTTCCGCCGCGCCGATGCGCTGGAGCGGGAAGAAGCACCAGGGGAGCAGCGATTCCCCGATCCGGTAGCGGGGGAAGCGCTGCTTCTCCAGAACCGCCGTCCGCATGCCTTCCTGGGCGAGGACGGCGGCCGCGGCGGCGCCGGCCGGGCCGCCGCCGAGCACCACTGCGTCCCATCGTTCAGACATAGGCGATCTTCTGGTGTTCGGGAAGGAAGAACATGGGGAGCACCCGGTCCACCCGGAGGATGCCGTGGCCGGTCAGCGCCGGGCCGTCCTCGCGGATTTCGAGGTAGCCGGAGTCCTCGAGAAGCCGCAATTCGGGGCCGAAGCGCTCCAGCACGTCGGTGTCGAACTCGTCGAGGAACCGCTGGCGGGACACCCGGCCGAGCTTCATCTGGAGCGTGAACTGCCGGATCATGCGTTCCTCTTCGGAGATCGGGAGCGCCCGCGCCACCGGGAGCCCGCCCTTCCGCACCCGCTCCACGTAGGCGCCGATGGCGGCCTCGTTCTGGTAATGGCAGCCGGAGGCGTGCCCGAAGGAGGAGACCCCGATCGCCAGCATGTCGGCGCCCTGCCAGAGGGCGTCCCGGTAGACGAATCCCCCCCGGCCCGGGTCCCGGACCGCGGTGTAGGCGCTGGATCGCTGGTATCCGGCGTCCTCCAGCGCCGCGAACGCCTCGGCGGTCCAGCGGCGCTTGGTCTCCCAGTCCGGAAGCTCCAGCGACTCCTCGCCGTCCTCCCGGATCTGCCGGGCGATGGTGGTGTTGCGCGGCACTTCCATCTGATAGATGGTGACCGCGTCGGGGGCGAGGCGGATGGTCTCCCGGATCGCCTCCCGCCAGCGTCGGTCGTCGTCGCCCAGCATGCCGGCGATCAGGTCGATGTTGATCTGGGGGAAGCCCGCTTTTCGCGCCCGGGCGAACGCATCCCCGATCTCGGCGGAGCGGTGGGCCCGGTTGTTGGCTTCGAGGATGAAGTCGTCGAAGTGCTCGACGCCGAGGCTGAGCCGGGTGACGCCGTGCTCCCGGATGCGGTCGAGCTTGCCGGGAGTGAGCGTCCCCGGCTCGCATTCGAACGCGAACTCCTCGAGCTGCGAGAGGTCGAGCGCCTCGCGGATCCCGCGCATCAGGCGGTCGAGTTGCGGGATCGAGAGGTAGGACGGGGTTCCGCCGCCGAAGTAGAGGAAGCGGAGCGCCCGCCGCCCGAAGGGCATGCCGCCGAGCCGGGCGGCCTCCTCGATCACCGCGTCCAGATACTCGGTGACGGCCGCCGCGTTCTTGTCGGTGTAGACGCGGAAGTAGCAGAAATGGCAGCGCTTGCGGCAGAAGGGGATGTGGAGGTAGGCGCCCAGCGGGACTTCCGGCGCGATCGGCGGGCGGGAGAGCCGTTCGAGGAGCGCCGGAACGTGATCCGGTCGCCAGAGCGAGAAGGGCGGGTAGTTCGCCACGAAGTAGTTGCCGAGACTCCCCTCGTTCCGGTCGGAGAGCAGCGAAGCGGCGAACGGGGAGGGGGCCGCGGGATCCGGCATGGGGCGAAACCAGGGAAGTTTAGGAGGTGCGCGGTCCGCGCCCCAATCCGATCACCAGGTCCATCACGTTGGTTCCGGTCGGGCCGGTGTGGAGCAGGTCCCCGAGCGCGCGCAGCAGCGACCAGGTGTCATTCCGGCGCAGGAAGTCGGCGGGATCGAGCCCCCGCGCCGCCGCCCGGTCCCATGAGGAGTCGTCGGCGAACCCCCCGGCCGCATCGGTGGGGCCGTCGGTTCCGTCGGTGCCGGCGGCCAGCAGCGCGGTCCCGGTCGCCCCTCGCAGCTCCCGCCCGGCGACGACCGCGAATTCCTGGCTGCGCCCCCCGCGGCCCGGTCCCGAGACTTCGAGCGTGAGCTCGCCGCCGGCGAGCAGCGCGACCGGCTGGCCGGAGGCGGCGAGCGCCCGGAGCCGCCGGGCGAAGGCGGCCGCCGTTCGGTGGACGTCGCCGACCATGTCCCGGGCGAACACCTCGGTGCGGTAGCCAAGCCTCCGGGCCGCGGCTTCGGCGGCATCCAGCGACTGGCGGTTGCTCGCCAGGATGGCGTGGGGGACGGTTGGCGCCGGCGCCGCTTCCTCCGGGTCCACGCCGTCGAGGAGATGGCGCCGCGCCGGCGGCGGAATCCGGTCCAGTAACCGGTAGCGCTCGAGAACGTCCAGGGCGTCGGCGAAGCCGGTCGGATCGGGAACCGCCGGGCCGGAACCGATCGAGGTGAGCCGGTCCCCGACGACGTCGGAGATCAGGAGCGCCGCGGCGCGCCCCCCGGGGAGGAGCGGGAGCAGTTGTCCTCCCTTGACCGCCGACAGACGCTTGCGCACGGTGTTCATTTCGTGGATGTCCGCGCCGCACTCGAGGAGAAGCGCGGCGGTTCCGACCTTGTCGGCGAGCGTGAGGCCCGGCGCCGGCGCCGCAAAGAGCGCCGAGGCGCCGCCGGTCAGCAGGAGCAGCGCCCGCGCCCGGGGGCCGGCCCGTTCGAGGTCGGCGAGGATGCGCTGGGTGGCGGCGACCGAGTTCGCGTCCGGAAGCGGATGCCCGGCTTCCTCCACCACCACTCCGGGCACCGATGCCTGGTGTCCGTACTTGACGACGAGGCGCCCGCTGCAGGTCTCGCCGACCAGCTGCCGTTCGACCCCCCGGCCCAGCGTCGCCGCCGCCTTGCCGGCGCCGAACAGGAAGACGGGCCCCCCGCCCCCGGGAAGCAGCGGGCGTCCGCGGAAGCTCCAGCCGGACCGGGGATCTCCTTCCAGGTCTTCCGCGAGGATCCGTTCCGGATCGGCGGCATCGAGTCCCGCCCGGAACACCGCGAGCAGGTCGTCGCGCGCCCGGTTCCCCGTCGGTTTCATGGTCGGGTTCGGTAGAGTGCACGGGCTTCGTTCATACGCCAACGAAAGGGAGCAGAAGCATGGCCGAGAGTCAATGGTACGTCGCGGAGGGAGGGCAGACCGCCGGCCCCTTTCCGGCAAACGCGATTCGCCAGGGCGTCCAGTCCGGGCGCTGGTCGGGGACGACCCTGGTCTGTCCGCAGGGCGGATCCAGCTGGCAGCCGCTCTCCCAATTCGGCGAGCTGGCTTCCACCGGCGCCGTTCCGCCCCCGGTTCCCACCCGCATGCACGAGGTGGACTTCGAGATCGTCGGGGAGGAGATGCAGTTCGTGGACGTGGAGCTGGATCCCGGCGAGGGGGCGATCGCGGAAGCGGGCGCGATGATGTTCATGTCGAACGGGATCGACATGCAGACGATCTTCGGCGACGGCAACGAAAGCGGGTTCATGGGGAAGCTGCTGGGCGCGGGCAAGCGGCTGCTGACCGGCGAGAGCCTGTTCATGACCGAATTCGTGAACCAGGGGCAGGGCAAGCAGCATGTGGCGTTCGCCGCTCCCTATCCGGGGAAGATCATCCCGGTGCATCTGGCGCAGACCGGCGGCCGGCTGATCGCCCAGAAGGACGCCTTCCTGTGCGGCGCCAAGGGCGTCTCCATCGGCATCGCCTTCCAGAAGAAGATCGGAACCGCGCTGTTCGGCGGCGAGGGGTTCATCATGCAGTCGATCGAGGGCGACGGCCTCGCGTTCCTGCACGCCGGCGGGACGGTGGTCCGCAAGGAGCTCGGCCCCGGCGAACACCTGCGGGTGGACACCGGCTGCCTGGTCGCGCTGGCGCCTTCGGTCAACTACGACATCCAGTTCGTGGGGGGCGTGAAGTCGGCGATCTTCGGCGGCGAGGGCTTCTTCTTCGCGAGTCTCACCGGACCGGGCTGGGTGTGGCTGCAGTCCCTCCCGTTCAGCCGACTCGCCGGCCGCATCCACCAGGCGTCGCCCCAGACCGGCGGAGGCGGCAAGGGCGAGGGTTCGCTTCTGGGCAAGCTCTCCGGCGTGGGGTGGGACGGCAGCTGATTCCGGAAGCCTCATCCCGCGCGCCCCGCCCCTCGGCGGCGGCGGAGCGCTTTCTCCGCTCCTTCACCTGGGACGGCTGGAGGCCGGTGGAGCGGGCCACGCTGCTCTTCGTGGTGCAGGGCTCCCGCATCCTGCTCATCCGCAAGCGCCGGGGGCTGGGGCAGGGGAAGCTGAACGGCCCGGGCGGGCGCATCGAGGCGGGGGAGACGCCGCGCGAGGCGGCGGTGCGGGAGGTGGAGGAGGAGCTGCGGATCGAGGCGCTGGATCCCCGCCCCGCGGGCGAGCTTTCCTTCCAGTTCCTCGACGGCTACGCGCTGCAGGTCTTCGTGTTCCGCTCCACCGCATTCCGGGGCGAGCCGCGCGCCACCAGCGAAGCGATCCCGATCTGGGCCGACATCGAGCGGATCCCGTTCGACGAAATGTGGCAGGACGACCGCTACTGGCTCCCGCTGCTGATCCGGGAGACCCCCTTTCGCGGGCGCTTCGTGTTCGAGGGGGAGACGATGGTGGAAGGGGAGACCTGGATCGTCGGGGACCGCGAGGGCTATTCGACGTAGCTGTAGCCGCAGTTCTCGCACGTCCAGGTGCGGCCCTGCCGGTACATGAGGGCGCCGCACTGCGGGCAGGCCCGGGTGTCCTCGTCCTCCGGATCCTCGGCGAAGAGGGCGTCGTAATCCAGCTCCTCCTGCTCTTCGGTTTCCTTCTTCTCCTCTTCCTGCTGCTGCGCGGCGGCGGCGAACGAGGGGGCGCCGAGCGCGCCGGCGACGGCGAATCCGGCCGCCCGGAGGAAGTCGCGACGGGTCTTGTCGTTCATGGTGCGTGGTCTCCCGCCATCCGGCGTTCTTCGGCGATCTTCTCCCAGTCCGCCGCGGGTTTTTGCGCCCCGGCGGTCGGGGGAAGGACGTAAGGAGGCAGATTGTACTCCTCCTTGAACATCTGGGTGCGAACGTGGCCGGTCGCGTACTCGGCGTTCGCGCCGGACATGAGATAGACGAGGGTCGGAGCGACATCCCGGCGCTGGACCCGTTCGGCGACCCGGAGGCCCTTCCTGAAGTCCGGCCCCAGCGCCATCATCCAGACGTGGTGGGCGGAGTGGTTGCCCGGGCTGTGCCCCAGCCGTCCCTGGCTGTCGACTTCGTCGTCGCGGCCGCATTCCGGGCGGATCACGAGCGCGGTCGTGTCGCGAAGATACGGATCGGACCGGATTTCGTTCCAGATGTTTCCAATCAGCTCGTCGGTGGTCCGGATGTGCCTGAGGTACTCCCGGAAGTCGGTGTTGTAGTCCCAGAATCCGAAGTCGGCGTGGGCGTCGTCCAGCGCGAGAATTTGCGCGGTGATGCACTTCGGCTTGAACTCCTTCAGGATATGGGGAACCAGGGTCAGAACCTGGGCGTCCCCCAGGGGGGCTTCCCGCGGGATGACCGGCGCCCGGGTGGAGGGCGGGACGTACGATTTCCGGACGAGCGCGCCGTCGATGAAGTCCGCGATCCGCCGCCGCTCCCCGGGGGTGTGCCCCAGGCCCCTCTCGACGTCGCGATCCACGATCTGCCCGCCGGTCGGCTTCCGCCCCGGAGGGAACAGCCGGTTC
Organism: Candidatus Marinacidobacterium sp.; assembly: GCA_965202845.1. Classification (GTDB taxonomy): domain Bacteria; phylum Acidobacteriota; class Vicinamibacteria; order Marinacidobacterales; family Marinacidobacteraceae; genus CBDATA01. The sequence goes on along the minus strand of OZ241856.1, from coordinate 2,096,643 downwards.
ATGGTGAGGCTGGTGGCGCCGTACCGCGCGCCGTACTCGGGGTGCTGGCTGAAGTGCTTCACGTCCCAAGTCCACGCCCGGTAGCGGGACACCCCCTGGAGCATCCAGAAGTCGGCGGCTCCGCCTCCGGCCTTCTTCCGGATGGTTTCGCTCCAGGTGGGGTAGCGGGGCCGCTGCACGGGAGCGTCCACGCCGCAGAGCATCTCGGAGTACATGTACCCATGCAGGCTGGCGGTCTCGCCATAGTCCTCCATGAACACCGTGGCGTCCCGGGCCATCCTCGTCTGGAACGGGGCGTGTTCCGGGTTGTCGATGACGTCGCGCGTGCGGGCGCCGTTTCCCAGGATCACGGTCACCAGATGCCGGGTCCGGAAGCCCGGACGCTCCGGCAGGAGCATCCCGCCCTGGGGGATGCCGGCGCCGGCGGCGGTGCGGGCGGTCAGGATCGCGCCCGCGCCGACCTTGAGGAAATCGCGCCGGTCCATCATCACTCCGCCCCGACAGATCGCACCAGCTCGAGCGCGCGGCGGAGCGCCGGCGTCGCGCCCTCGCGCCGGGCGAGGCCGCGCAGGTCCCATTCGGCCACCGTCCGCATGTCCGTCCGCATCATACCGGCGAGCGAGTCGAAAACCTCGGTCCACATCGCCCGCGCTCCCTCCTCGTCGCCCGCCGCCAGCCGCGCGACGGCGAGCAAAAGCCCTTGTCGCGCCGATCGGGACGGGTCCCGCGCGCGGGCGTCCTCGAAGAGTCCCACCGCTTCCTCGAACCGTCCCCGCAGGTACACCGCGTAGGCCAGGTTGTACGCGCCGAACACGAAATCGGGGGCGAGCTCCAGCGCCCGGCGAAACGCCGCCTCCGCCTCCGGCAGCCGCCCCAGGTCGCGCAGCGTGACTCCCAGGTTGGAGACGAAGCTGTGGTTGAGCGGGTCCAGCGTCGAAGCCCGCTGGATGGGCGCCAGCGCGTCGGCGGTTCGCTCCAGCTCCCCGAGCGCCGCCCCGGCGTTGGCCCATGCCGAAGCGAACTCGGGAAGCGCCTGCGCCGCTCGCTGGAACGCCTCCAGCGCGCCTTCCAGGTCGTCGAGCTGGATCCGCGCCTTGCCGAGCTCGAAATGCGCCGCCGCGAACTCCGGGTCCCGCTCCGCCGCCCGCTGGAACGCCTCGGCGGCCCGGGCGGGCTCCCGGCGCTCGCCGTGGGCGCACCCGGCCAGCAGCCAGCCGGTCGGGTCGTCCGGCTCCTCCCGGACGGCGCGGAGTGACGCCTCGATCCGGACGCCGGGTTCGGGCGCGTGGAGGGCGATCCGGCGAAGCGCCTCCGGGGTGTTCGCAGTTTCCAGGTCGGCGGCGCCGGGGCCGGAAATCCCCGGGGCGGGCGCCGGCTCGCCGGGCCGTCGCCGCACTTCGAGATGGCAGGCGGCGCCCCGGCCGCCCAGGATGTCCCCCGCCCGGAGCAGGAGTTCGCCCTCGTCGGCGGTGGCGAGCAGGATGCGGCCGGCGGCGCCCAGCTGCTGGAGGCGCGCCAGGACATAGGCCGGGGTCGCGATCGCCGCCACTGGCGGAGCGCCCCGCCCGGCAACCCGAGTGGGGAAGGCCCGGTGGAGTCCGGGGAGCCAGACCGCGTCGGCGTCCTCGGGAATCGGCGGCAGCTCGCGCAGGTCCAGCGCGAGATCCTCCATGGCGGGCGGCGTCACCGCGCTCTCCGCCGGAAGGGAGGCGCCGTCGGCGTCCAGGGTCAATTCCCAGCGCCGGGCAGCCGACCGGTGCGCCGGCCAGCCGCCGCTCCAGTCTCCCTCCGCCGCGACCGGAACCTCCGACCGAATCCATTCCTTCGCCACAGGTCGAATTATGCGCGCTCGCCCATGGTCGTATCCTTGCCCGCCCGCTCCGCGATGACCAACACGCTCCACCGCTACGGATCGGCCGCCAGCCTCGCCGACGATTACATCGTGTTCGCGATGCCGGCGCGCGGGATCAACGACAAGGGTTCGGTCGAAAAACTCCGCCGCTTCACCGAGATCGCCATGCGGCACGGTCCGGTGAACCTGGGCGACGCCACCCGCGGGGGCGTCTTCCGCGCCTCGCGCCTGAACCCGCTCGCCCACTGGAGGCGCCGTCGCCGGCTCCGGGCGGAGGCGGTCCGCGACGGGGTCTCGGCGCCGACGGTGGTGTCCGCGGTCTTCGACAACGAAAAAGCCCTGGTGGCGTTCCTCGCCGATCTGAAGGAGGCGGACCTCGGCATCTCGGTCAACATCAGCGGCCTGACCGGGCGGGCGGAGGAGCTCGCGCGCCAGGCGGGATCGTCCGGCACAGCGTCGAGTACTCCCTGGGCTTTTTCGGGAACCTGGACCGGCTTCCGGACCGCGCCACCCTCCAGCTTTCGACCATGTGCGGGCACGGCATGCTTTCCTTCGGCTTCGCCCGCAAGATGCTGGACTGGGCGCGGACCGGTCGGCGCAGCCCGGAGGAATGCGCGGAGGCGATGGCGCGTTTTTGCTCCTGCGGCATCTTCAACACCACCCGCGCCTGCCGCATCCTGCGAGACGAATGAGCTTCATTTCGTTGCGGTTTTTTGCGTATAAAAGCAAAATAACGCAATGCAATTTGGCGAACTGCTGGAAATCGTCGAGGACGAGCCGGTCTTCGAGCCCGGAATGCTCACCGCCGGGCGCGAAGCGGAACCGGGGCTTCCTGCGCAGCTGAGTCGCTGGTGCGCCTCCGGGCGGCTGTTCCGGTTGCGCCGGGGCCTCTACGCCCTGGCGCCGCCGTACCGGAAACGGATGCCCCATCCGTTTCTGGTGGCGAATCGCCTGGTTCCGGGGTCGTACGTTTCGGGACTCGCCGGGCTCGCCCATTGCGGCGCGATTCCCGAGTTCACCCCCGAAGTGACGAGCGTGGGGCCCGGTCGGCCCCGAATCCTCGAATCGCCGCTCGGCCGCTTCTCGTTCCGGTTTCTGAAACCGGCGCTGCGTTTCGGCTACCGAAGCGTCGCGCTCGGTGGCGACCAGCGCGCCTTTATCGCCGTTCCGGAAAAGGCCTTTCTTGACCTGGTTCATTTCACCCCCGGAAGCGACGATCCGGGGTGGATCGAGGGGATGCGCTTCGAGCCGTCGGGATTCCGCAAGTCGGCGCTCGACGCCTTCGCAAGGCGATCCGGCAAGCCGAAGTGGATGCGGGCCGCACGGCGCATCGGGGAGGCCGCGCCTTGATCGAGCACGCGCGGTCGCTGACGCGCGGCGCCGATCCGGTGCGAGGGCGCAACCTCTTGCGCGAGTATCTCCAGGCGCGGGCGCTGGAGGGGCTGCAGCAGTGCGGCGCGTTCGGGCCGCTCGCCTTCCACGGGGGAACGGCGCTCCGCTTCCTCTTCGGATTGCCGCGGTTTTCCGAGGATCTCGACTTCGCGCTGGAGCGTACTCCGGAGCGCCTCGACCTCGAACGATGGACGTCCACGGTCGTTCGCTCGCTTGGGCGCGAGGGCTACGACGTCGCGGCGTCGCTGGACGAGCGGCGGACAGTGCGCTCGGCCTGGATCCGGTTTCCCGGCGTCCTCCACGAAGTCGGACTGTCCGCGCAGCGCGGCGAGACGCTGGCCATCAAACTGGAAGTGGACACGAATCCGCCCGCCGGGGCGGGGACCGGGACCCGGCTGGTCCGGCGGCACGTCCCGCTTCGCCTCCACCATCACGACCGCAGCAGCCTGTTCGCCGGGAAGCTCCACGCCGTCCTCTGCCGCCCGTGGGCCAAGGGCCGGGACCTGTTCGATCTGATCTGGTATCTGAGCGACCCGGACTGGCCGCCCCCCAACCTCGCGCTCCTGAACGCCGCCCGCCGCCAGACCGATCCGGATGCGGTTCCCCTGACGCCGGCTTCCTGGCGCGCCGCCGTCGCCGAGCGGGTCCGGGCGCTCCGGTGGGACCGGCTCGCCGCCGACGTCCGCCCGTTCCTCGAGCGCGCCCAGGACGCGCCCCGCCGGGAGGACGCGCTGGCGCTCCTGCTCCCCGGTTGAACACCCGCCGGGCTTCCTCCTGAAAAGTTTTCCACAATTTGGGAGAAATTTCGGGTCTGACGCAAGGAAATCCCTCCGCGTGCGTTTAAGTGTGTATGCGAGGAGGGACCGCGCCATGACCCACGAAACCAGCACACCGAAGCCCCCGGCGCCGCTCCGCCGGGCTTCCCGCGGAAGAGGGGGCGCGCTTTTCGAGGCGCTGTTCCGGGCGACCCGCGATCCGGAACTGGCCTATACTGCGCTTCTTGAGGTAGCCGAAATGGCGAGTGAAAACTTGGTGATGCAATTCCGGTCGGAGATTCTGGTTCTGGCCGGCAAGGTGGAGTCGCTGACCGAGATGGTTCGCGGCTTGGCCGAGCGCCTCACGGCGACGGAGGCTCGGTGGGAGGAGCGCTTTCGGGCTTCGGAAGCGCGTACCGATGCGCGGTTCGACCGCTTGGAGGAGAGCATCGCGTCGCTCCGCCGGATGCTGATCGGCGGGCTGATCACCTTGCTGATCACCCTGCTTGCGGTGATCCTGTCGGCGTTCCTGGTCGTGGCGCTCGGACCCTGACCCCGGCGCCGCCTCCCGGAATTTGACATCCGCGGGCGCGGCGGCTACAAATGATTCCAGCGACCGAAATCGCGAAGGGAGGTCGGAAATGACTGCTCCGCCGGACAACATTCCCGGCCGGCTTCCGGTCGGCTCGGAGTCCTGAAGAAGCAGGTTCCGGCCTTCCGGCAGTCCGGCCCGGCAAAACGGACGAGCTCCCGGCATCCCGACCAGGAAAACCGGTGGCGGCGTCCCCGGCACGGTCCGCGGTTCGCGCCACCATGAGGCCGAGTGGTCTCGAAGGGATTCCGGGGCTCCATGCGATCTGTGTTGTTGATGCGCCCCTTTCTCGTTTTTCTGATTCTGGCGGCGCTGCCGGCTTGCGACGCCCGGCTCCATCTCTACATCCACGACGGCCGGGAGACCCTGATCCCCGGACGCGCCTACGGGGACGCGCTGGTGACCCAGGGCATCATCGCCTCGATCCCGCCGGGACGGGGGCTGCCTCCCGGCGAACCGCCCCGGCGTTTCGTGCTCCGGCATCCGATGCGCCCTCCCGACTGGAACGGCGCGCTCGTCATCGGGGCGCACCGGGGGTTCGGCGGCATCCGACGCGGAGCGGAAGGCGCCGACCTCGGGACCGGGGAGACCGATCTGGATGACCTGATCGGCTGGTGGGCGCTCGATCAGGGGTACGCCTGGGCCAGCGTGGACCGGGCCGGACTCGGCGCCAGCCTCGACGCCTACCGGCTCACCGAGGCCTTCGCCCGCCTCATGTTCGACCAGACCCGCCCCCGGCTGATCCGCGAGCCGGACCGCGTCATCCTCTTCGGGTACGCCGAGGGCGGCGGACTCGCCCGCCATGCGGCGTCCGCCCCGGACCCGACCTTCGACGCGGTGGTTCTGGTGGCGGCGACCCTGGGCGATCCGGCGGCGGCGGCGCGTCGGCGCCAGGCGCGGCTGGACGCCGGCGACCGTTCCGCCCCCGCATACCGTCAGGCGGTGGGCATGGGCGCGGAAAGCCAGCGCTTCTGGCCCTGGCACGACGCCCTCGCCGCGTTCCCGCGCCCGGTGCTTCCGGCCCCCTCCGCCGCCCTCCGCCGCCCGGTGATCGAAGTGGTGGGCGCCCTGGACGATCTGGTGCTGCCCGAAGCGCTCGCCTACCGGGAGCGGGTCCAGGCGGCCGGCGCTGCGGATCTCCACGAGCTGCGCATCGTGGACGGCGCCTGGGCGATCGGACCCGACGACGACGCGCTCGAGGAAGTCCAGGCCCAGGCGTCCGGCCTCGGTCTTGCGCCCGACGAGATCGAAGCGCTCGGCGCCGGAGAGAGCCTGGCGCCGGCGGCCCGGAAGGCGCTCGCCGATCTGGATGCGCGCATCCGGAACTGATCCGGTCCCGGATCGCTCGCTGCGCCCGGCGCGCGCCCTCGCCGCGCTGCTCGCCGGGGCGGTGCTGGGCTCGACGGCCTACCTGCTGATCATCATCTCGATCCCCATCGTCTCGGCCCGCTACCTGGCCGATTCGCTGTGGCTCGGCGCGCCCAACGCCCTGCTGATCTTCGGGATCGCCGGGGGCGCCCCCCTGCTGTCGCTGCTGGTTCCCCGTCTGGGACGCCCCGACACCCTCGCGTTCGGGTTCGCGCTCGCTTCCCTGGGCGCACTGCTCTCCGCCCTGGCGGCCTTTCGGAACGACGCCTTCGTCCTCTACCTGGTCGCCACCCTCCTGGTCGGCGGCGGCCACGCCGCCTACCACCTGACCCGCTACGCGGCGGCCCTGCTGGTTCCCCCGAACCGGAAGGGGCGGGCCATCGGCCTGGTGGTCCAGGCCGCGGTCGCCGGCAGCATCGGGGCGCCCGCCATCCTGGGCGCCATCGAGCGCGCGTTGGGGACCGGAAGTCCGCACGCGATTCCCCTCGCCTGGCTGGTGGCCGGCGCCCTGTTCGGCGGCGCCAGCCTGCTCTTCTTCCGGAGCCGCGCGCTGCGGGCGCAACGCTCGCTGCGGCGGGTGCGCGAGCCGGCGCGGCCCATCGCCTCCGTGCCGGAAGAGGAGCCCCCGTCGCGCTACCGGCTGGCCATCCTGGCGATGGCCGCGGCGCAGGCGGGTATGGTGCTGCTGATGAGCATGACGCCGCTCCATGCGGCGCGAGGCGGCGGTTCGCTGACCGGCCTGGGCGCGGTGATGGGCGCCCACACCCTCGGCATGTTCCTGCTGTCCCCGGTGGTCGGCATGCTCTGCGACCGCTTCACCGAGCGCCCGGTGATCGCCGCCGGCGGCGTCATGCTCCTCGCGGCCGGTCTGCTCGCCGCCTTCGCGCCGGGGACCGGGTGGCTGCTGGGCGCCGCCCTCTACCTGCTCGGTCTCGGTTGGTGCTTCGCCTTCGTGGCCGCCAGCGCCCTCCTCGCGGAGGGGAGGGATCCCCGGCGCAAGATGCGCCGCCAGGCGCTCGCCGAGACGCTCAACTGGACGACGGCCGGAGTCGCCAGCATCGCCGCCGGGGTTCTGATCGTCCGCTTCGACTATTCGGTTCTGGCGCTCGCCAGCGCCGGGGTGGGCGCGCTTTCGCTCGCCGCCGCACTCCGGATCAAGACCGGTTCCCCAGGTAGCGGGTTTCGAGCTCCCGGCGGTGGTGGATGGCGTGTCCGACCGTCTGGAAGCAGAGCGCCCGCACCGTGAACCGGAAGCCGCTCGCTTCCCCGGTCCGGTCGAGCGCCTCCGGGTCCAGCGAGCGCATCAGGCTCACGGTGGCGCTCCGGACGGTCCCGAGTTCCTCGAGCAGCGAGGCGAGCGGCCGGTCGCCGTGGCCGGAGGCGCGGGCGTAGTCGTCCTGCTCCATCGAAGGGAGGGAGACCCGGTCGCCCCGGGCGAAGGTGAACGCCCGGAACGCCATCACCCGTTCGGTGTCGGCGATGTGCCCCACCACCTCGCGGATCGACCACTTGCCCGGCAGGTAGGCGCTCCGCGAATCCGCTTCCGATACGCCGCCGAGGAGCGCGTGCAGCGCGTCCATTTCGGCGACGGCGACGTCCGGCAGCGCCCCTTCGGGAACCAGTCGGATGACATCCTGGTAGTAGGCGGCGCATTCGTCCGGCCCCGGCCTTGTCCACATGATCGGAAGATTCTACCCGGTAGGATTCCTCCACCATGCGCAGCCTCGTCTTCCCCGTCCTGCTTGCAGCCCTAGCCTGCGGCGCTCCGCCTCCGCCGCCTGAGGACCCGCCCGTCGAAACGACCCGGCTGGCCGGCCGGATTCCCCCGGTGGGTCCCTACTCGGCGGGCGTGGACGTCGGCGGGTTCGTCTTCCTCGCCGGCCAGATCGCCCTGAATCACGAAGGGGGCGGGCTGGTCGAGGGCGGCATCGCCGAGCAGACCCACCAGGTGATGCGGAACCTGCAGGCGGTGCTGGAGGAGGCCGGACTCGGCTTCGGGGACGTGGTGCGCACCGGGGTCTTCCTCGCCGACGTGGACGATTTCGCGGCGATGAACGAGGTCTACGCCTCCTACTTCCCGGAGGGCGCGATTCCGCCGGTGCGAACCACCGTGGCGGTAGCGGGCATCCCGCTCGGGGCGCTGGTCGAAATCGACATGATCGCGGCGCGCTGAACTCGCGCGAAGAAGACGCATGACCGGCGCCGCCGGCCTCTCCACCCGCACCGCCGCCCTGTTCGTGGTGGCGAACATGATCGGAACCGGGGTCTTCACCAGCCTCGGATTCCAGGTGGCGGCGGTGCCCTCCGCCTTCCCCGCGCTCCTGCTGTGGGTGGTGGGCGGCTTGATGGCGCTCTGCGGGGCGCTGGTCTACGCCGAACTGGGCGCCGCGCTTCCGCGGTCGGGCGGCGAGTACGCCCTGCTCCGCAGGACCTCCCACCCGGCGATCGGATTCGCCGCCGGCTGCGTCTCCGCGACGATGGGTTTCGCCGCCCCCACTGCGCTCGCCGCGATGGCGATGGCCACCTACCTGGAGCCGCTGGTCCCCGGCCTGCCCGCAACCCACTTCGCCGCCGGCGCGGTCCTGCTGTTCACCGCCGTTCATGCGTTCCCGGTCGGCTTCGGGAGCGGGATGAACGACCTGCTGACCGCCGTCAAGATCCTGCTGGTGGCCGCGTTCTGCGGCATGGGGCTTCTTGCTGCGGGCGGCGGCTCCCAGGTCGCTCCCGCTGCGGGGGACTTCGGGCTGCTGCTGACTCCCGGCTTCGCGGTGTCGCTGGTCTACGTGTCCTACGCCTACACCGGTTGGAACGCCGCGGTGTACATCGTCGGCGACCTGCGGCGCCCGGACCGGCTGGCCCGGGCGCTGGTGGGCGGGACGCTTTTGGTCACCGTCCTCTACCTGCTGGTGAACCTGGTGATCCTCCGGGCGGTCCCCCTGGAGGAACTCGCCGGTCGCGTCGAAGTCGGCTATCTGGCGGCGGACCGGATCCTGGGTCCGGCCGCCGGCCGGGTCATGTCCGGGGTGCTGGCGCTGGTTCTCGCCTCCACGGTGAGCGCGATGGTCTTCCTGGGCCCCCGGGTGGTCCGGGCGATGGGGGAGGACCAAGCCTTTCTCCGGCCTCTCGGCGCGGCGGGGCGGAGCGGCGTCCCCCACCGGGCGCTCCTCGTGCAGTCCGGTCTGACCCTGGCGCTCATCTACACCGGGACGTTCGAGCAGATCCTGCTCTACGCCGGGTTCACGCTCGGACTCTCCACCTCGGCGACGGTCGCCGGCGTCTTCCCGCTCCGCTCCAACCGGGTGGCGGGAGCGATCCCCGGCCGCTTCCAGGCGCCCCTCCACCCGCTGCCGGCGTTGTTCTTCCTGGCGGCGAACGGCTGGATTCTCGGCTACACCCTGCTGGAACGGCCGGCGGAGTCCACGCTCGGACTGCTGACCGCCGTCTCCGGCGCGGCGGCGTACCTCGTGCTGGAGCGCCGCCGTCCGCGTCCGGCCCCTACAGGCGCCGGCGCGGATTGATCATCGTCCGCCACATGTGGGCGGTCGGGCTGTTGTCGTACCCCAGCCCCTCCTTCGGCTGCCGGAAGTGGCGGCCGATGATGTCCACGAACGGATCGAGGGACACCTGGGCGTCCCGCTCGAAGCTGTAGTCGTCGTGGAGGGTGATGGACCGAGCCTCCATGTACCACTTGTGGTTGCGGGCGTACTCCCAGGCGGCCTTGATGTACGGCTCCGGCTCGTAATCGGCGCCGAACATCCGCGCGTACATCTCCGGGTACTCGTAGCCGACCGAGGGATCCGGGAAGAACCGGAGCGCCTGGTGGTAGCGGATGGCCCAGGCCACCTTCTCCGGCACGTACGGCTCGATCATCTGCGCGCACCACCAGCCGTGATCCGCCCGCACCAGGTTGGTCACCGAGATGTCATGGAGCAGGCAGGCGAGGACGATCTCCTCGCTCATCCCGAACTTCATGGCGCGGGTGGCGCTTTGGAGCACGTGGGAGGCGGGGGCGAACCGGCGCTCGAAAAAGTCGACCAGCGTCGGCTTGTCGGGCATCGCCGGGAGCGCGTCCTCCCCTTCCGCCTTCGCCAGCGGCGGCCGCTCCGGCGCCTCCAGCAGGTGGATCATCTCGTGTTCGAGCGCCTCCGCCCGGTCATTCACGCCGACGACGCCGGCGGCGCTGACGGCCGCCGTCGCCTTGAGAAAGAGTCTGCGATCCATATGGGCGTCTGCCTCCTGCGTGGGAAGGAAAACTAGTATAGGGAACCGATCCGCGATGGCGCCAACGCCTCCCCCCGACGCTCCGTCCCGCCGCCGGCTGCTGGCCGCGATTCCCGCTCTTGCCGCCGCCTGCTCCGGAAGGCCGCCCGCGACGGTCCGCCGTCCCTCCCCGGCGCTCCGCCTGCCCCCGGTCCAGGTCTCGCGGGATCGGGTGATCCGCACCGTGGTCGGCCTGCGCCCCTTCCGTCCCTCCGGCTTCCGGGTGGAGTGCGAGGATCTGGGCGGTGGCCGCGTCCTGGTCCACAACTACGGGCACGGCGGCGGCGGGGTCAGCCTTTCGTGGGGCAGCGCCTGGCTTGCGGTCGAGGAGCTGCTGGGCGACGGCCCGCCCCCGGCCCGCGCCGCGGTCATCGGGTGCGGCGCGGTCGGACTCGCCACCGCCCGCCTCCTCCAGCAGCGCGGCGTCGACGTCACCATCCACGCGAAGGACCTGCCGCCCCGCACCACCTCGAACGTCGCCTGCGCCCAGTGGGGGCCGTACTCGGTCTCCGACGCCCGCGTCCACACCGCGGCGTTCCAGGCGCGCTTCGAGCGGGCGGCGCGCATCTCGCAGCGCATCTTCCAGGACATGGTGGGCGACCGGTACGGGGTGCGCTGGCTTCCCAACTACGTCCTCAGCGACGCCGCCTTCGGGGCGTCTCCCCGGCCCGACCCGCTGGCCGACCTCTTTCCCGATTCCCGCGAACTGGAGCCCGGCGCCCATCCGTTCCCCTCCCGGAGCGCCCGCCAGTACGCCACCATGATGATCGAACCCCCGGTGTACCTGGCGGCGGTGCTGCGGGACTTCCAGCTCGCCGGCGGCCGCATCCGCATCCGCCAGTTCCGCTCCCTGGACGAAATCGCCGCGCTTCCAGAGCGCCGGGTCGTCAACTGCGCCGGAATCGGCGCCCGCGACCTGGTCGGCGACCCCGAACTGACGCCGATCAAGGGGCAGCTCACCGTGCTGCTGCCGCAGCCGGAAATCCGGTACATCGCCCTGATCCAGGGGCTCTACATGATGCCCCGCGCCGACGGAATCCTGCTCGGAGGAACCCGCGAATCCGGAGAGTGGTCACTCGAGCCGAACCGGGAGGCCGAGGAGCGGATTCTCGCGGGCCACGCGGAGTACTTCGGTCGGATGGCCCGCCTGGCGGCGCGACTTTGAGCCGCCGGGGGCGGCCCCGCCGGGTACGCATTCCCGGATTCCGTATCCGGGGTTTTGGGTTTTCGCGGACCGAAACGTGTGGCTGCATCCCGTCAAATCCTTGACATAAAATGGATTGTAATCTGATTTGCTGCGCGGCTTGCCTTTTGCTTGCCGTCGCTTGCAATGCGGCGTGTTCGTTTTGATAGACTGCGCGTCCCCAGCCATGCGCCCCGTGTCCGTTCGCGGGTCGCGTGGCGAGCTTTCGCGTTCGGCGCATCGTCGCGCCGGACGGTTTTGCCCATGATCCAGGAGGGACTCATGAGATCGCTTTTGTTCAGGACGGCCGCGACGCTGGCGGCCTTGGGAATTGCGTCGGGGGCGTTCGCCCAGACGTTCCAGGGCAGCGTGCGCGGCGTGGTGCGCGACACCGACGGCGGCGTCCTTCCGGGGGTTTCGATTTCCCTCGAGAACGCCGACACCGGCGCCATGCGGACATCGGTGACCAATGCGGTTGGCGAATACGTGTTCGCCAACGTGCAGCCGGCCACCTACCACCTTCGGGCCGAGCTCAGCGGCTTCGCTCCCTTCGTGAGCGAGGATCTGATCGTCGGCGTTTCCGCCGCCCTGGTGGTGGACGCCTCGCTCGGCGTCGGCGGCATCGAGGAGACGGTGACGGTCACCGGCGAGACGCCGTTGATCGAAACCGCCTCCGCCTCGGTGGCGGCGTCGGTCAGTCGCGCCGAGCTGGAAGTCCTTCCCACTCCCGGTCGCAACGTCTTCATCATGTCGGTGGGCACCCCGAACGTGGTCCACACCGGAAACCCGGTATGGGTGAAGCAGTCCGACCAGACGAACTCCTCGCTCCTCTCCCTGGGCGGCGGTCCGCTGCGCGGGAACAACTACACGGTGGACGGCATTTCGACCACCGACCTGCGGAATCGATCGGTGATCATCCCGGTATTCGAGGCGGTCCAGGAAATGAAGGTCCAGACCAACACCTACGACGCCGAGATGGGGCGCACCGGCGGCGGCGTCTTCAACGTGATCCACCGCTCTGGCACCAACAATTGGGCGGGCAGCGGCCTATACCAGTTCCGCCCCAAGAAGTTGAACACCTTCTGGCGGAAGCTCGCGTACTTCCAGCAGCAGGATGTGGATGACGGCACTCTCAAGGACGAGGACATCAACGAAGCTCCCTACAACCTCTTTGGCGGGTCGTTCGGCGGGCCGGTCCTGCGCGACCAGACCTTCTTCTGGCTGTCCGCCGAGGGATACACCGACGACGCGATTGACAACACCACCGTCACGGTGCCCACCGCGGCCGAAGCGGGTGGAGACTTCTCCCAGAGCGGCTCCACGATTTACAACCCCTTTGACCTGGATGCGAACGGCAACCGCCGTCCCTTCCCGGGAAACCGGATTCCGGCGAACCTGATCAACCCCACCGGATCGGCGCTGGCTCGATTGCTTACCAGCCTCGGATCCGGCGGTGATGTCTCGACTTCCGGCGTACAGCGGGTGCAGGCGCTTCAAGCCACCGGAAACCTGTCCCACAGCTTCTCGGATTCGTGGCAGTCGTCCTTGACCTACATGTACTACACCTCCGAGGAGCCGGCCTTCGGCCACTACAAGGATCTCCTCAACGCCGACACCCATCCGGACTACGGCATCGGGTCGGCGTCACTTGGTCGTGATGTGCACGCGGTGGCGTTCAACAACACCCTCATCACCGGCGACGCATCGGTCCTGACGCTTCGCTACGGGCAGACGTACTTCAATGACTCGGTGGACAATCCGGTCTACGGCGCCGACTCGCTCCGAAACGAACTCGGGCTCACCGGCGGTTTTATCGATCAGCTCTACGCGCAGGAGGGGTATGCCGGTCAGTTCCCTTTGATTTCGGTGTCCAACTTCGGTGACGGAGGGGACACCCACGGCTCCTGGTCCAACAACGACATCCAGTGGACCTCCCGGGAAGTCAGCGGCACCTATTCGCAGTTCATCGGAAACCACACGCTCAAGTACGGAGGACAGTGGCGGCGCATGGGTCTCCATGCGGCGTCCTTTGACAATGGTTTCTCCTTGAGCTTCGCCCAGAAGTTCACCCAGGGGCCGAACCCGACCGAACCGGAAGCCGGTTCCGGAAACGCGCTGGCGGACTTGTTGCTGGGCATCCCCAACGGCGGCAGCGCCACGCTCGCCGAACCGGCTGATGTGTTCATCGACTACTTCGGCGGATTCATCCAGGACGACTGGCGGCCGAGCGAGAATCTGGTGTTGAACATCGGGATCCGCCTCGAGCACGAGACCGGGCTGCAGGAGGACGACAATGGCTTTGCGGTCGGATGGGATCGCACCAATCCGTTCCCGACCCAGGTGACTCTGGACCCCAGCCTCGGAAGCTCGCTTCCCGGCTTCCCGCTTCGTGGCGGGCTGATGTACGCCGGCGTGGACGGCAATCCGACCCATCAGTGGGACCCGCCGGCCATCAAGTTCGGTCCGCGCGTCGGGTTCGCCTACACCCTGAATCCCGAGACCGTGGTTCGCGGCGGGTATGCGGTGTTCTGGGCTCCCTATGCGGTTCCCGGCGGGGGCAGCGCTTCCAATATCGGAACCTACGGATACAGCTCGGTGACCAACTTCCAGACGAGCGTGGACGGGATCACCCCGCCGATGGCCACCGCTTCCAACCCGTTCCCGGACGGGCTCAAGGCGCCGATCGGCAACGGGAATGGCCGGTATCAGAACATCGGCGACAGCGTGTACTTCAATGAGCAGTTCCGCGCTTCCCCGTACATCCACAAGTGGTCGCTCGACTTCCAGCGCGACATCGGAAACGACCTTGCGCTCAAGGTGGGATACGTCGGAAGCTCCGGCAGGGACCTGCCCATCGGAGGAACCAACAACTCGGTCATCAACATCAACCAGTTGCCGGATCAGTACCTTTCGCTCGGCGATCGGTTGAACGAGGAATACCCCAATCCGTTCTACGGCCATTCCCAATTTGGCGCCTTTGCTGACCGGGAGACCCTGCCTCTCGGCCAGCTGCTGCGGCCGTATCCGCACTTCCGGAATGTGCTGGCGCGCCACGTAAGCAACGGTAAGTCGCTCTACAACTCGCTCCGCGTGGAATTCGAAAAGCGGTTCCGCGGGAACTGGGGCGCGCGGGTCAACTACACGCTGACGCAGCACAAGGACAACATCTACGAGAGCAACACGCTTCTCGAGAGCGAGACCGGCACCGTCTACAACACTCCCGACGCTTGCGCCACTGCCAAGTGCCCGGTGCTGGATGCGGATTACGGCCCGTCCCGGATCCATGTTCCGCACCAGGTCAACCTGAACATGACGTACCGCACTCCGGGTGACAATCCGATCTTCAGCGGTTGGGCGCTGTCGGCGGTGACGATCATGCGGAGCGGTTTCCCGCTGGTCGTGACCCAGAACACGAACCCGCTGGGCTCCTACGGCTTCAACCACCAGCGGCCGACCAGCGCGACGCTTTCCGGCGGCGGCAATCCCAAGGGCAACACCGACAACTACGTCACCGCCTCCGGGATCGCCCTGACCGAGGGCCTGCAGATCAGCAACGCTCCGCACACCACCGATTCGGTGCGAAGCCCGGTGCTGATGAACTGGGACGTTTCGCTCGAGAAGACGACCCGGCTCTACGCCGATGCGAATCTGACCCTGCGGTTCGAATTCATCGACCTGTTCAACCATGTGAACTGGCGCGGCCCGCGCACCGTCTACGGCGCGAGCAACTTCGGAAGCATCCCGGGAACCCGGGGCTTCCCTCGCACGTTCCAGTTCATGGGGAAGATCACCTTCTAGGGACGGAAACGGCGAACCTTTCCCCAACGGCCGCCGTCCGGGAGCACTCGCTTCCGGGCGGCGGTTTTCTTTTGCAGAAGGGTTTGTTCTTGTGAGGCCGGACGCCGTGCGCCACCGCTCGCTTGCCGTGCTCCTGCTGGCCTGCGGCATGGCGCACGCGCAGGACGCCGCGGAAATCCAGATTCGCGCGCTGCTGGAGGACCTTGCCGGGCGGACGGGCGCGGACCCTTCCCGGTGGCTGGAGTACGCGGAGACGCTCCACGCCCACGGGTTGGTGGAGGACGCCGCCTCCGCCTATCGGGAAGCGATCCGGCTGGCGCCCGCCGACCATGCGCTCGCCTTTCAGACCCGCTATCTGCTCGCGCACGCGATCCGGTCCCGCGCTCCGCAGGACGCGGCGGACGCGCTGGAGACAGCGCTTGGGGATCGACCCGGCTATCCGCCGGCGCTCGTCCTGCTCGGCGAAATCCGCGAGGAACTCGGCGAACCCGACCGGGCCGCCGCGGCGTACCGGGAGGCGCTGGAAATCGAATCCGGTTCCGCTCTGGCCTTGTTCCGCCTCGGTTCCCTCCGACTCCGTTCCGGGGACGCCCGGGAGGCGGTGGCCCTTCTGGAGCGCGCGAACCGGCAGGCTCCTGAGGCCGGCGCGGTGCGCGCGGCGCTCGCCCAGGCATGGAACGCTGCCGGCGAACGGGAACGCGCCCGTGCGGTTCTCGCCGGTTCGCCTGAATCCGGCAACACGAACCTGCCGGAAATCGGCGACCCCATCCACTTCCGGATGAAAGATCGCGACATCTCCTCGCCCCGGCTGCTGGAACGGGCCCGCGCCGCCCGCGCCGCCGGACGTCTCGCCGCGGCCGAGAACCGATACCGCGAACTCGCCGGCATCCGTCCGCAGGATCCGGTGGTCCTGGCGGAGTTCGGCGCAGTGCTCCATGCGCGCTCCCGCCCGGAGGAGGCGGCGTCGCTCTACCGGGATGCGGTGGCGCTGGATCCCGGCCAGCCGCTCGCCCGCTTCGGACTCGGAGCGATCCGGGCGGCCGCCGGCGATCTTCCCGCCGCTGAATTCCACTTCCGGACTGCGCTGGAGCAACGCCCGGACGACGCGCGAACCCTGGCGGCGCTCGGCGATGTGCTGCTCCGTCAGCGCCGCGTTCCCGAAGCGCTCGCCGCCCTCGACCGCGCGCTCGCGCTGGATCCCGGAGACGGGACGGCGCATGTGCGTCGCGCCGCCGCCCTCGCCGAGCTGGGGCGGTTCGACGAAGCGTGGGAAGCGGTCCGGAATGCCCGGGAGGCCGGCGAGGAGCCGCCGGAGTCGTTCCTGGAGGCGCTTCGCCAGCGAAAGCCGGAACCCGGCGCCTGACCCGCGCTTCCTACGAACCGAACAGATGAAACAGCGCGATCAGCGTTCCCGCAAGGCTCAGAAAGATGGTCAGGATGATTCCGACCGCCCACTTCCACAGGGACGCCTCAAGTTTCGCCACGTCCTCACGGGTAGCCACATGTTTCAGGGCCTCTTCGACCCGAGCGAGCCTTCCAACGCGGACCCGGGTCCGCCACCGCTCCCGCCGTTGGGCGCCCCGGACGGAAATTCGTACAGCGACGTCATGATGCGACCCGCCACTGCTCGCCACTCTTCGGCTCCACTACAGCGAATCCCAGGGGGTTATCCCATGCGTATTTGGGAGAGAAACACTCCTCCTCATCGGAGATGTCCGCCAAATTCGCAATTCGGATGTACTCCTCATACTGCCGCGCCGCTTCCTGGAGAAGCCGGGTGACTTCCTCTTCGGTGGGCCGCGTCCGGGCTGGCGAACGATGGGAATTGCGCGCGTCTTCTGTTCCGGCCATTGCATGCCCTCCGGCGGTTCGGGAGCTGACGGCAGACCGCTTGGGATCTCTGACCGCCCCTCCAAGGCTTCGGGGGCACTAACAGCGGGGCGGGCTGCTACGCTCCGGGGGACGGATGCCCCGCCTGCGCCGCCTCTTCGGCCTTCTCGCGCTGGCCGGGCTGCTCCTGCTGGCCTTCGGCGTCGGCTGGCTCGCTTCCGGCGTCGGCATCGGACGCGCGGTTCCGGAAGCCTCGCTGGAGGAGCGGGAGCGGGTCTTTGCGGAGCGCATGCGGGACGTGGCGCTTGACGGCCACTTCACGGTGGATGGGCCGGAACCCCGGGACGGGGTGTTCCGGGATCGGTACGACGTCGCCAGCGCGACGCCTCTGGAGGACGGGCGCTGGCGGTTTTCGGTCCGCATCCGGTACGGGGACGTGGACGTCGCCCTGCCGGTGGTGGTTCCGATCCGCTGGGCCGGCGACGTGCCGGTGATCCAACTGGTGGACGCTGCGATTCCGAGTCTCGGCGAGGCGTTCGGCGCCACCGTGCTGTTCCGGGGAGACCGCTACTCCGGCGTGTGGAATCACGGGGAGGTCGGCGGCTTCATGTGGGGAACGATCACTCCGAACATCGGGGGACGTTGACCATCGCCGCTTTCGGACGGGTGGCGGGCGTCCTGCTTCTCGTCGTCGGAGTCGCGCCCGGCCAGCCCAGGCTGGTCGACGTCACCGAGGAAGCGGGCGTGGACTTCGTCCACGATCCCGGCAGTCTGGCGGGCTTTCCGCTTCCGGCGATCCTGGGCGGCGGGACGGCGCTCTTCGACGCCGACGGCGACGGCATCCTCGATCTCTACCTGATCCAGTCCGGTTCCGAGGGGAACCGGTTCTTTCGAGGCGACGGGGAAGGGCGCTTTCGGGACCGGAGCGCGGAGAGCGGACTCGGCGACGCCTCCTACGGCTTCGGAGTCGCCATCGGCGATGCGGACGGGGACGGCGATTCCGATGTGTTCCTCTCGAATCTCGGCGAGGACGCCCTCTACCTCGGGGAGGATGGGCGTTTCGAGCGGGCGGAAGCCGCCGGGTTGACCGGAAGCCGCTGGTCCGCGTCCGCCGCCTTCTGCGATTACGACGGGGATCGCGACCTCGATCTCTATGTGGGCGGGTACGTGGTGGACGACCCGCTGCGGCAGTGCGTCTCGTCTTCCGGGCAGCCGGATTTCTGCGAACCGGCGAGCCTTCCGTACGAACGGGACACGCTCTACCGGAACCGGGGCGACGGAACCTTCGAGGACGTCTCCCAGGCGGCCGGCATCCTCGCCCGTCGGCTGCCGGCCTTGGGCGTGCTCTGCCACGACTTCACCGGCGACGGCCGCCCCGACTTCTACGTCGCCAACGACGGCGAACCCAACCTGCTCTGGGAGCAGCTCCCCGACGGCGCCTTCGAGGACAGCGGCCTGCTGATGGGGCTGGCGCTGAACGGCCAGGGGCGCACCGAAGCCAGCATGGGAGTCCTGCTGGGCGACTTCGACCAGGACGCCGACCTCGACCTCTTCATGACCCACCTCCGATCCCAGACCAACACCCTCTACCGCAATCAGGGAAACACCTTCGTGGACTCCACCGCATCCCTGGGACTCGGAGTCCCGAGCCTGCCCTGGACCGGATTCGGAACCGCGTTCTTCGACATCGAGCACGACGGGGATGCCGACCTGCTGGTGGTGAACGGAGCGGTCGCCCGCGCGTCCGGAGCGGCGGTCGCGCCGAACCTCGAAAGCTACCGGGAGCCGGCCCAGGCGTTCCTGTCCGACGGGGAAGGACGGTTCCAGCCGGCGGAAGCGGGAGACTTCACCGCGCTTTCCGCCGTCGGGCGGGGACTCGCCACCGGGGACTGGGACCGGGACGGCGACCTGGACCTGGTGGTGACGGCGGTGGGCGGGGCGGCGCGTCTGTTCGAGAACCGGTCGGAGCGCGCCGGGGACTTCGTGATCCTCGAACTCCGGGAGTTTTCCCGACCGAGTCCGGGCGCGGTGGTCACCCTGGAGCTGGAGGACCGAACCCTGGTGCGGGCGGTCAACCCGGAAGCCGGATACCTAACCAGCAGCGAGCCGGTGGCCCACTTCGGCATCCCCGCCGGCGCCGTGGTCACCGGAGCCCGGGTGCGCTGGCCGGACGGAACGAAGGAGGAATTCCCGGCGCCGCCGGTCGGCGCCCGGACCCGTTGGGAGCGAAAGCGGTAGGAAGTCAGCCCGACGAACAGCCGTTCGCGTCGCACCGCGCGGCGATCGCGGAGCAGCCGGGCCTCCCGGCCAGGATTTCCAGGTCGCCGATCCACTCCACGTCCATGCTCTGGACGAACCCATCCCCTTCCGGGGCGAAGCGCAGATTCGAGACGAAGATCCCGGTAGTGGGCTCCAGGTTCGGGGTGTCCAGGTTGGCGCCGCCCTCGGGAACCACGGTGATGCGGGGTTTCATCAGGTCGAGCGCGGTGTCCGGGTTCGCGCTCGAAAGACGCAGCGCGCCCCGCAGCAGTCCGGAGTCGCCCATCGCTCCCCGGAACCGGACTTCGAGCTGGACGCCCTCGCAGGAGGAAGGGGGAGCGGGAGCCGGAGCCGGAGCGGGCGGCGTTGGCGTCGGCGCGGACGGAGGAGTCGGAGTTGGGGTCGGCGTCGGCGTCACCACCGTTTCCGAACCGCATCCGGCGAGCAACACCAGCAGCATCCCGCCGCACAAGCGCATCATGGCGCCCGCACCCGGATGTCCAGTCCGGTCCTCCGTTCGCCCGCCTCCACCCGAATCCAGCGCAACTGGTCCGGGAAGTTCCGCGAGCCGGTCTCCATGGCGCGCTCCAGCATCCCGCCGTGAGCGAGCCGCCGGACGATCAGGAAGGGGTGGACCCAGAGCATCCAGTCGCCCGGCGGCAGCCCTTCGAGCAGGAAATTCCCGTCCCGGTCGGTGAAGACTCCGGGCCCCATCTCCGCATCCGGCGCCGACCCGTCGGCGGGAACCGCCAGCACGTATCCGAAGGCGACCGGATTGCCGTCCCGGGTCACTCGTCCCTCCACCGAGGCGCGCGATTCGATATACCCGGCCGCCGGATAGAGCAGCGAGACGCCGGCGACCTCGTCCGGGGTCACGACCGGGCCGTAGGTGTTCGAGTAGGACATCACCGGGTCGGGCCGGAAGAACGGATCCGCGGTCACCGGCAGTTTGGTCCAGAGCGGCATCGGGTGCGGCTCGGTGTGGGCCAGGCCCAGGCAGTGCCCGATTTCGTGGATCGCGATGACGTGGAGCATCTCCAGCGGGTCCTGCGAGGGCCCCCAGTTCTTGCGGAACCAGGGGCTCACCTCGATGTCGCAGCCGTCAATTCCCTCGTCCGAGTCCCGGACCGCGGCGAACGCGCTCCCCCAGGAATCCACGAAACCCTCGTAATCGGAGAACCCGATGGTGTTCACCCCGTCGTCGGCGTCCGCGCTCCCCAGCGTCAACGGCTCGGCGTCGAGCGTCAGCCGGAATGCGGCGGTGGGGATCGCGTTCCACTGCGCGATGGCCCGCTCGACGATGGCCCTCCACGAGGCGTCGGTTACGTCGAAGTCCTTCGGCAGATTGTCGTTGACGAGCATCCGGAATTCGATGTTCCGCTTCCCCTCCGGCCAGCGGATCGCCTGGTCGGAGCGGACGACCACCTGGTCGAACACGGCCGGGAAAAAGCGGTAGCCGTACCCCGGAACCGCGCCGTGGATCAGCGTTCCGGCGACGAGCAGGCCGACGAGACGTCTCACCGGGCGGCCTCCTCGCTGCCGATGGGAGTCTCGAGGGTTCCGATCCCCTCGATCTCGATGCGCACCGTCTGGCCGGGGCGCAGGTATTCGGGAGGCTCCCTCGCCGTGCCCACCCCGTCGGGCGTGCCGGTCGCGATCACATCCCCGGGATGCAGGGTCAGGATGGAGCTCGCGTAGGCCACCAGATGCCGGACGCTGTAGATCATCGCGGAAGTATGCCCGTCCTGGACCACCCGGTCGTCGATGCGGGTCACCAGGCGGAGCGCCTGGGGGTCGGGCAGGAACGCCGCCGGCGTCACCACCGGCCCCATCGGCGCGGCCCGCTCGCCCCCCTTGCCGGAAAACCAGTCGGGTCCCGGGAGCATCGGGTTTTCGCGGAACCGCCCCCCGCGGTCGCTGACATCGAAGACCACCGTGTATCCGAAAACGTGGTCGAGCGCCCGCTCGGGGGGAACGTGTCGCGCCGCTTTCCCGATCACCACGCCGAGCTCCCCCTCCCAGTCGATCGCCTCCCGACCGGCCGGAATCCGGTATTCCTCGCCGGGGCCGATGATGCCCGAGCGCGGGGACTTGAAGAAGAGGTAGGGGGCGTCCCGGTCGGGATCCACCGCCGCCTCCACGTCCATTTCGGCGGCGTGCGACCGGTAGTTGGCGGCGGCTGCGATCACGTGCGCCGGATACTGGAGCGGGGCGCCCAGCCGATGCGGCTCGACCCGGAAGCGCAGGCCGGCGGCCCGTTCGTGAAGGTGGTTGGCGATCTGGTTGAGCCGCCGAAGCGAAGGTTCACCCTGTTCGATGACGCCGATCAGGTCGGGGGCGAGATCAAAGGAAGGCGCTCCGGTTTCGCTGGCGAAAAGCGCGTTCGCCGCCGCCAGGTCCAGGATTTCGCCTCCGACCACGAGGGCCGGACGAGGCGAGCCGTCCCCGGCGTCCGACGCCCGGTAGGTGGCGAGCTGGTACGGCGCGTCCGGGGTGTCCGGAACTGGTTGCGTCCCGGCGCCGCCGCCGCAGCGCAGCAGTATGGCCGCCGCCAGCCCGAGGAAGACGAATCGGCTCATCCCGGATAGCCTATCCGAGCGTCCCCGCAAAGGAGGGACTTCGCATGATTCGACTTCTCGCTCCTCTCGCCGTCTGCCTGCTGGCGGGATTCGCCGTGGGCGCCGTCGCCTTCGGAACCGCCGGCCAGGCGCCGCAACGCAGCCGCCGCATCCCGCAGTTCGAGAACGAGCATCTCAAGGTCTGGAAGACGATCATCGTCCCGGACCAGCCGCTTTCCATGCATCGTCACGACTTCGGGCGGGCGATCGTGGCGCTCAAGGGGGGTACGCTCCACGTGGTCACCGAGGCCGGCGAGGAGAAGCCGATGCGCTGGGAGACCGGCAACGCCTACTGGCTGGGCCCCGACCCGCCGGGCGAGCTGCACGGCGACGTGAATCGGGGCGACGAACCCATCGAGGTGATCGTGGTCGAACTCAAGAACTGACCGGGTCGGCGTCCACCGCGAGGACGGCGCGGCGCAGCAGGTCCGCTCCGATCGCGCAGTCCTCCCAGGAGGTCCATTCACGCGGGGAATGGCTGATGCCGCCCCGGCTGGGCACGAAGATCATCGCGGTGGGGATTCCGTGCCGGGCCAGGTTCTGCGAGTCGTGCCCGGCCCGGCTGGGGAGCGCCATCGGCTCATGGCCGGCTTGCCGCGCCAACCGGGCGATCCGCTCCCGGAGTCCGGGGTCCATCCCCGCCGCCGGCTCGCGCAGCGTGCGCCGGATCGTGGTCGCGCATCCCGTCTCCCGGTCCAGAACCCGCGCCCGCTCTTCGATCCGGGCGACCAGGTCGTCCACCACCGGGTCGTCGAGGTCCCGCAGCTCGATCGGGAAGCGCGCGAGGCCGGGCACCACGTTGGCGGCGTCCGGGTTGATTTCCAGTTGCCCCACGTTGCCCACCTGCGCCCCGCGCCGGGCGCGGATTTCCTCGTGGACGGCGACGATCAGCCGGGCGGCGGCCAGCATCGCGTCCCGCCGTTCGGCCATCGGCGTGGTTCCGGCGTGGTTCTGGAAGCCTTCGATCCGCGCCTCGAACCGGTGGATGCCGACGATGCCCTGCACCACTCCCACCCGGGCGCCCGCCTTCTCGAGGACGCCGCCCTGTTCGATGTGCAGTTCGAGCGCAGCGTGCACGCCCCGCCGATCCAGCACCGCCCGGTCCAGCGCGTCGGGCGCGAGCGCGTAGCGGGTCATCCAGTCATGGAGGCTCAGCCCCTCCTGGTCGGTGCGGTGGAGTTCCTCCTCCGGCACTCCGGAAGTGGCGGCGCGGCTTCCGAACAGCCCGTTTCCGAAGTGCGCGCCCTCTTCGTCGCACCAGACCACCATCTCCAGCGGATGCCGGGTTTCGATCCCCTGCTCCCGGAGCGCGCGCAGCGCCTCGAGGGCGCCGAGCACGCCGAGGGTTCCGTCGTAGTGCCCGCCCTGCGGCACGGTGTCAAGGTGCGATCCGAAGAGAATCGCCGGCAGAGCCTCCTTGCCGGGGCGGCGGCCGTACAGGTTGCCCGCCGCGTCGGTGCGGGTGGCGAGGCCCGCCGCTCGCATCTCGTCCAGAAGCCAACGGCGCGCTGCGAGCTCCGCCTCGCTGAAGGCGATCCGCCGGGCGCCTCCCTCCGGATGCCGTCCGATCTGCGCGAGGGTTTCCAGCGACGTCCGCAGGCGTCCGGCGTGGATGGCGAGTCCGTTCATGTCCGCTTCCGGGCGGCGGCTCACGTCTGGCGGTTCCGCTGGTGTGTTCCGATGAAGCCGACGACGACGCGGGACCTCGCTTCGTCCCAGGCGAACGCGATGCGGATGGTGTGGCGGGGGTCGTGTCGGGTTCCCTTGCCGATGTGGTTTTCCAGTTTCCAGGTCCTGCCGTCGAATTGGGTCCGATACCACTCCCGGTACTGCCCCATCGTCATGTCGGACTGGTTCGGCTTGTAGAACCAGCCCGGGAAGGCCTCCCGGATCCGTTCCGGCGCCCCGTTGCCGAATGCGGTGGCGAGCCACGCCAGCGCGTCGAAGACCTCGCCCGGTTTCTCGAAGGGGGTGTCCCGTCTGGACTTGGAGTTGAGCTTGATCACCAGCTTCTCCGGGAACGCCTTCTCCGCCCGGGCGATGGCCTCCTCGACGCTTTCGATCCCGCCGGGATCGTCGTCGTCCGCTTCCGCCCCCGGCTGCTTCTTCGCCTCCTCCACATAGCTCCGCCTCCACTGCTCCTCCATGTGCTGGCTTTGCGTCAGCTCGCCCCGGAGCCGGTCGATCTCCCCGACGCGATGCTCCTTTTCCGCCGCCATCTGCTCCTTGTCCTTCCGAAGGCTTTCACCCTGCTCGCGCAGCGAGGCGATCTCCGCCTGGAGTCTCCCGATCTCGTCCCGGGCCTGCTGGTGTTCGGCCTGGAGCTGATCGTGTTCACCCTGGAGCGCGTCGAAGGCTTCGGTGTTGACGGCGCCGACTGCCGCCGGGGTTTCGGGATTTTCCTCCTCCGGGTCGGGACGGGACAGATCTTCGTTCCACTCCTTCACCAGACGCAGGATTTCCTGTTCGCGCTCGCGCCGCTCGACGGAGCGTTCCTGCTCCTCCTCCCGGGTGGGGGCGCGGGAAAAAATGATCTGATACGCCTCCAAGTCCCCCGACAGTCCCTCCAGGAGCTCGAGGGTCGACGGGATCATGGCGGGCCGATCCTCGATCCGGCCGGGCCATGGTTCGGGGTCGACCCCGAGATACTGCAACTCTTCGGGAAAGCGCTCCTGAAGCTGTGCGCATTGCTCGGCGATCTTGTCACTGCTCTGGGCGAGCAGCTCGTCGCGTTTCTTGAGGAGGATGTCCAGCACCCACTTCGTGAACGCCAGGGCTTCGTCCCAATCGGGAGCGTCCGGAGGCATGTCCAGAAGCTGGTTGCGCATCTCGCAGAACGTTGGCGAATCGAGCGGCTGCGGCGACGGGAACCTTTGGGACACCAGGCACAGCATGAGGACGACCTCGTCCTCGTCCAGCGAGTCGTCGCTCCCGGTCAGGGCGTCGCGCTCGTCCCGGCACTCGTGGAAGGACCAGAAGGATTCGAACATCGCGTCCGAAGGTTCCGGAACCGGAATCCCGCTGGCCGTCAGGTGGGCCGTGACGGCCTCGCGTAATGGGTCCATGGACGCCATCCACGTGGCGAGCACCGAACTGGCCAATCCCTCGTCACCGCTCTCCAGCGCCTCCAGCACCAGGGGCTGGAGTTTCTGAAGCGGGGCCTTGCTGGTGTCTCGATAGCCGTCCGCCTGCAGGCGGCGGAGGCTCGCGTTGAACTGTTTCCCGACGGCGCTTTTGGCGCCCGCACGGTGCTTCAGGGCGCGCGCCACCACGCTCTGGCGAAATTCGTCCCTCATGCGGAGGAATATTTCGGCGGAAGGTCGGAAATCGTGCTCGGGAGCGGTTTCTAGGCTCATCGGGCGGCCTCCTCGCGGGGCAGGGAATTTGGCGGGGTCATCCCCGCACGGCGACTGTCGGGCGCGCAATTCCGACGCCCGGACGCCGCCGCGGTTTGGTAGTATATATGCCGCCGCGACGCGGATTGCCCCGCCGCCCGGAGAAACCCATGAACATCCAGCGCTATTCGGTTCAACCCCACACTATCAGCCACATCGTCACGTGGATCCAAACCGGGCACATCGCCATACCGGAAATTCAGCGCCCGTTTGTCTGGAATGCGGCAAAAGTACGCGACTTCATGGACTCCCTCTATTCCGGCTACCCGGTCGGATACATCATCGCATGGAAGAATCCTTCGGTTCGCCTGAAGGATGGAAGCCAGTCTGGGGGCAAACTCGTTCTTATCGACGGACAGCAGCGGGTGACAGCGATCCTCGCTGCGATGCTCGGGCAAACGGTTGTCAACAAGGATTATCAGTCAGTCAGGATTACGATCGCCTACCACCCCGGTGAAGAACGTTTTGAAGTGGCGGGACCAGTCCTCCGGCGTGATCCTGCGTGGTTTCCCGAACCTATCTCAAAATTGCCTGAGAAGGACTGTGATGCAGGCCAGCTGAACGAAACCCAAGAAGTTTTCTGGATGAAATTCCCATCGAATCAGAATCCGTCGCTGCCACTGTATCCACGCGAAGAAGCGTTCTACCATCCACCTCCTCTGATACCGACGTAGCCGACGTCCGTCTTGCGTCCTCGGCCTCTTTCGGTTCTTGCGGTGCGGCGCGATCATGTTGATTCCTTTCTCGCGCATATCCTCGTCCAACGCATCACTGTCGTAGGCTTTGTCTCCAATCAGATTTTTCGGTTTTTCTTCTACCATGCGGAATGGCAGATTCAACTGAACCAACTTCACTTCGTGGTGATTCGCAGCATGTACGCTGATCGAGTAAGGCAAACCATGTTTCTCAACTATCGCCATGATCCTCATGCCTTTACCACGCTTCGTCCGTCCGATTTCGAGACCTCCGCCTTTCGCAGGTAAGAACATTCCGTCGATAAAACCTTCCGATCCATCGTACTGACCGCACTCTTGAAGTTCAGCTACCAATCTCTCCATGATTTTCGGATAAACACCGGCGCGACACCAGGCTTGATACCTGCGATGAACGGTTTTGTAATTCGGATACTCTGGCGGCAGAAACCTCCACGGCGCACCGGTATGCAGGAGCCAAAGAACGGCTTCGAGAACTTCGCGTGCGGGCACGGGCTTTCGTCCCCGACGTCCTTTGGGGATGTTTTCTTCCGGGAAGAATTTCTGAATTTTCCCCCAGTATTTTTCTCTGATTCGAATCAAGTGGGCCAAGCGGGACATGGTTTGGATTGTACACAGATCATCCCAAAATTTCAATTACGAGATAGGTTCCCGACATATCCGTCCTGTTTGCTCCGGAATCCCGTCCTTGGAGGATTGCGAATTCTTATTGTGAACGCAACCCGAATGTCGACATGGATCAAATACAAGATCGATTCGCTCGGTTGGATGGAATAAAAAACAGTACGCTGGGTTTAATTGAACTCAATACCGATCTTGATGTCGAGACTGTTTCTGAAATCTTCGTGCGGATCAATTCAAAGGGAGTACGCCTGGACGCGGCTGACTTTGCAATGTCGAAGATGGCCGCCAACGAGAAATATGACGGTCACAACCTTAGAAAAAGCGTCGACTATTTTTGCCATCTAGCGGTGAAACCAAGTGCTTATTCTTTGATAAAAAGAGATGAACAATTTGCCGAGACTTCGTATTTCAAGGCGATGTCCTGGCTGAAAAGTGATAAGAACCTATCTCGTAATTGAAATTTTGGCCTCAATTGAGATTTGAGTGGGTAGAATGGAGACCGCCGGGATTCCGGGTGTCAAGGGCGGGCTTGCACGGCGTAGCGAACCCTTGACTCACGGAATCCGGCGGGCACGCTCGAAAAAGGGTCGAAAGCGGGAAGCCGCAACCGTCCCCAGCCAGCGTCGCCACACACCAATGGAACACTTTTCCCGCTTTCGACCCTGAAAAAAAGGAGCGCATCCAGTGCTACACGAGCTTTTCGCCCAAGCCCTCGGCATCCCGGACCCCTGGTTCGTCGAGAACGTGGAATTCGACAAGGACCAAGGAAAGCTGAGCATCCGCGTCGATTTCCGCAGGGGCGCCCGCTTCGCCCACCAGAACCACGACGGCCTCCATCCGGTCCACGACACCAAGACCAAGCGCTTCCGCCACCTCAACTTCTTCCAATTCGAGTGCGAACTGGTGGCGCGCGTCCCCCGGGTGCGCCTCCCCAACGGCAAGGTCGCGCTGGTCTCGCCGCCCTGGGCCGGCAAGCTCTCCGGGTTCTCCCTCCTCTTCGAAGCCTTGATTCTCGCCATGTGCCAGGACATGACCTTCGCCGCCGTCGCACGGCTCGCCGGACTCTCCCAGCACCAAACCCAGGCCATCTCCAACCGCTATGTGGAACTCGCCACCGAAACCGACGACCAAGCCGACGTCCGCGCCGTCGCCATCGACGAAACCTCCCGCGCGCGCGGCCACAACTACGTCACCGTCGTCGCAGACGCCCGAAAACGCCGGGTCATCTTCGTCGGAGAAGGCCGCGCCGCCGACTCCGTCGACCGATTCGCCCGAAGCCTCGAAGCCCACGGCGGAGACCCCGAAGCCGTCGAAGTCGCCTCCATCGACATGTCCCCCGCCTACATGAAGGGCGTCGCAGAGCATCTCCCCAACGCCCAGATCACCTTCGACAAATTCCACGTCATCGCTCACGCATCCAAGGCCCTCGACCAGACCCGGCGCATCGAGCAGCGCGCCAACCCCCAACTCAAGGGCATGCGCTGGGCGCTCCTCAAAAATCCCGAACGACTCGGCCCCGAACAGCGCGCCCAACTCAACGCTCTCATCGCGCAGGCCCCCGGAAAGCGCACCGCCCGAGCCTGGATGTACCGCGAGCAACTCCGGAACATCCTCAACCGCAAGCAGGTCAACGTCGTCAGAGCCATGCTCCGGCAGTGGTGCGCCAACGTGAACCGCTCCAAGGTCGAACCCATGAAAGCCGTCGCGCGGATGATCCGCAAACATCTCGAGGGCATCGTCGCGTGGGCCCGAACCCGCCAGACCAACGGCTTCATCGAGGCGCTCAACGGCCTGTTTCAGGCGGCCAAGCGGAAAGCCAGAGGCTACGGAACCTTCCAGACCATCCGCACCGTGTTCTTCCTCATCGCCGGAAAACTGGACTTCTCCAAGCTCAACCCTCATGTCGCGTACCCACTCGGTATTTGAAAGAGCCAAATTTTGGGATGATCTGTGTACAATCCAAACCATGTCCCGCTTGGCCCACTTGATTCGAATCAGAGAAAAATACTGGGGGAAAATTCAGAAATTCTTCCCGGAAGAAAACATCCCCAAAGGACGTCGGGGACGAAAGCCCGTGCCCGCACGCGAAGTTCTCGAAGCCGTTCTTTGGCTCCTGCATACCGGTGCGCCGTGGAGGTTTCTGCCGCCAGAGTATCCGAATTACAAAACCGTTCATCGCAGGTATCAAGCCTGGTGTCGCGCCGGTGTTTATCCGAAAATCATGGAGAGATTGGTAGCTGAACTTCAAGAGTGCGGTCAGTACGATGGATCGGAAGGTTTTATCGACGGAATGTTCTTACCTGCGAAAGGCGGAGGTCTCGAAATCGGACGGACGAAGCGTGGTAAAGGCATGAGGATCATGGCGATAGTTGAGAAACATGGTTTGCCTTACTCGATCAGCGTACATGCTGCGAATCACCACGAAGTGAAGTTGGTTCAGTTGAATCTGCCATTCCGCATGGTAGAAGAAAAACCGAAAAATCTGATTGGAGACAAAGCCTACGACAGTGATGCGTTGGACGAGGATATGCGCGAGAAAGGAATCAACATGATCGCGCCGCACCGCAAGAACCGAAAGAGGCCGAGGACGCAAGACGGACGTCGGCTACGTCGGTATCAGAGGAGGTGGATGGTAGAACGCTTCTTCGCGTGGATACAGTGGCAGCGACGGATTCTGATTCGATGGGAATTTCATCCAGAAAACTTCTTGGGTTTCGTTCAGCTGGCCTGCATCACAGTCCTTCTCAGGCAATTTTGAGATAGGTTCAAGGATGATTTGTATGATCCATCCTACACGGATATGTTGCGAGTTGCATTTACTTCGGAATTCCGACGTGGCTCGCTGGAAGAACTCGTTGCGCTTCTGTCTGGTCGGAATTTCGAAACCAGGGAATATGAAGAATCAATCATCGAATCGTCTTTTTCCCGTCTTGATGCTGCAGTTCGTCGCTTTATGAATGAAGGCAATTTCAAGAAATTCGTGATGACGCTCCAGTCGGCTGGATTTGTGAACGCATCCATGCTTCGATCAAAAAATGCCGTCAATTTCGCCTACATTCTCTATTTGACACTCAAGGAAAAGAAGATGGATGCGACGACTATCAGCAAATTGGTGCGCCGTTGGTTCGTCATGTCAATTCTGACTGGTCGCTATTCCGGTTCCTTCGAGACTGCGTTTGGAGCCGACATGCGTGAAATCGAAAGGACTGGAGCTCATGCCGCGCTGGATGCTGCCGAACGGGCTCAACTGTCGGATACATTCTGGGATGTTGGTCTGCCCCAGCATATGGATACTTCGGGAAATCGAGGTCGTCATTTTTCTGTTTTTCTGGCGAGTCAGGTCAAAGCCAATGAAAAGGGATTTCTGTCAACTTCGATTACTTGCCCGATTCTTATCGGAGGCGTTTCTCACAAGCATCATGTGTTTCCAGTAAATCATCTCAAGAAAAAAGGCTTGGATTCCAGTCGCTATAACCAAATCGCCAACTATGTCGTAATGGAAGAATCGATCAATATTGCGATTGGGGATACTCCCCCTGTGAAGTATTTCAGCGATTTGCGAACGCAATGCAAGACTGGTGCTCCCAAATATGGCGGCATTATTGATATCGACGAATTGTGTGAGAATTTCAGGCTCTTTCAAATACCGAGTGGGTACGCGACATGAGGGTTGAGCTTGGAGAAGTCCAGTTTTCCGGCGATGAGGAAGAACACGGTGCGGATGGTCTGGAAGGTTCCGTAGCCTCTGGCTTTCCGCTTGGCCGCCTGAAACAGGCCGTTGAGCGCCTCGATGAAGCCGTTGGTCTGGCGGGTTCGGGCCCACGCGACGATGCCCTCGAGATGTTTGCGGATCATCCGCGCGACGGCTTTCATGGGTTCGACCTTGGAGCGGTTCACGTTGGCGCACCACTGCCGGAGCATGGCTCTGACGACGTTGACCTGCTTGCGGTTGAGGATGTTCCGGAGTTGCTCGCGGTACATCCAGGCTCGGGCGGTGCGCTTTCCGGGGGCCTGCGCGATGAGAGCGTTGAGTTGGGCGCGCTGTTCGGGGCCGAGTCGTTCGGGATTTTTGAGGAGCGCCCAGCGCATGCCCTTGAGTTGGGGGTTGGCGCGCTGCTCGATGCGCCGGGTCTGGTCGAGGGCCTTGGATGCGTGAGCGATGACGTGGAATTTGTCGAAGGTGATCTGGGCGTTGGGGAGATGCTCTGCGACGCCCTTCATGTAGGCGGGGGACATGTCGATGGAGGCGACTTCGACGGCTTCGGGGTCTCCGCCGTGGGCTTCGAGGCTTCGGGCGAATCGGTCGACGGAGTCGGCGGCGCGGCCTTCTCCGACGAAGATGACCCGGCGTTTTCGGGCGTCTGCGACGACGGTGACGTAGTTGTGGCCGCGCGCGCGGGAGGTTTCGTCGATGGCGACGGCGCGGACGTCGGCTTGGTCGTCGGTTTCGGTGGCGAGTTCCACATAGCGGTTGGAGATGGCCTGGGTTTGGTGCTGGGAGAGTCCGGCGAGCCGTGCGACGGCGGCGAAGGTCATGTCCTGGCACATGGCGAGAATCAAGGCTTCGAAGAGGAGGGAGAACCCGGAGAGCTTGCCGGCCCAGGGCGGCGAGACCAGCGCGACCTTGCCGTTGGGGAGGCGCACCCGGGGGACGCGCGCCACCAGTTCGCACTCGAATTGGAAGAAGTTGAGGTGGCGGAAGCGCTTGGTCTTGGTGTCGTGGACCGGATGGAGGCCGTCGTGGTTCTGGTGGGCGAAGCGGGCGCCCCTGCGGAAATCGACGCGGATGCTCAGCTTTCCTTGGTCCTTGTCGAATTCCACGTTCTCGACGAACCAGGGGTCCGGGATGCCGAGGGCTTGGGCGAAAAGCTCGTGTAGCACTGGATGCGCTCCTTTTTTTCAGGGTCGAAAGCGGGAAAAGTGTTCCATTGGTGTGTGGCGACGCTGGCTGGGGACGGTTGCGGCTTCCCGCTTTCGACCCTTTTTCGAGCGTGCCCGCCGGATTCCGTGAGTCAAGGGTTCGCTACGCCGTGCAAGCCCGCCCTTGACACCCGGAATCCCGGCGGTCTCCATTCTACCCACTCAAATCTCAATTGAGGCGAATTTCAAGGCCCACTGCATTCCTGATGATATGGATATGACAGATGAGGGTGCCTATGAGACTTTTCTGAGTGCGAGGAGATTGCTGATGGCTCGGAAAATTCGTGACTATTACCGATCCTTGTAAATTTGTATTGACGGTTTGGATCGGGTTTGGCTCGAAAATCACCGGGCTGGTCGCACGCCGCCCTTTCTGCCCAGGCCGTATCCGACCCGGAACACATCGGGAATGTTGACCCGATCGTCGTACATCCGAAGGAACACTCCCAGCGACTCCAGGTCCGAACGAACACCATGGGCGCCGTCTTCGATGCGCCGAGGCGGCAGTTTCACTGAATTTTCATCGACGTCCTCCATGAGGCCATCAAGAACCTCATGTTCATCCCATCGCTGCCTGATCTCTTCAAACCGACAAGGAACGGTCATCCCTTCAAGACTGCGTAGCACCCGATCCACCCACGGAAAATCCTCCTTGATTTCCCCGACCCGCGTTCGGGACGCTTCCTGCGCGCCACGCTTGATACTTTCATAATGCAGCGCGTATTCGTGTTCCGGGTGATGTTCCCCGGTGTCTTCAGCAGCGGTTCGAATCGCTTGAAGAAAGGAACGAGGACTCACTCTTCCCTTTGTATCACTGAGATGGTTGGGAATCCAGGTGTACGGAAATCCCCTTCGATGATTCCTGTCCATGAAAGGTCCGGACAGTTTGTGAAATTGATCTCGTTGTCTGTCGCCTTGCAGGAATGTTTCTCGTGACTGGGAAAAAATTTCCACCTGGTTGATTTGCGCAGATTCCCAGTTGGCTTCCGAAAAGAAACGGCGGAATTCCACTCCGTGTTTTCCATTGGCCAGAATATGCCAGAGTAGTCCATACAACTCGGAAGCGAGCCAGCTCAATTCGACTGAGGATGCAAGGATTTTTGACGCATCCGGAAAATTGGCGATTCGGGTTTCCTCAATCTGATCGTTTCGCAGAAAAATTTTGGCACGGATGCGACGACTGGAACGCATGTCGAGCGCAGTCTGCATCAAGCCCCGTATGAGTCGATACATGTCCTGCCAATCGTCGGAACAGCGATCCAGGGCATCGAAAAGAAGAAGAAACCACTTCCCTTGTCTTTCGAGTTCCATGTCGCGTTCGTGGAACAGACGGGAAATCGCTTCTGGTTCGCGTTCCACGTAATCAATGCGATCCTTCCATGAATTTTCACGTCGAACGGGATGATCGGAGGGCGCGAGTCGCCAAGTCTGAACCGTGCGCCAGATATTTCTGGGTTCCATGCCGACGCGCAGGAGTTGTCCCAGGGTGTCCTTGTCCGGATATTGGTCGGGTTCGAGACGGACGCCGAATCCGGCGCACGTCTCAAGGCTCGTAATTGGTATGTATCCTCGACGCGCTTGACGAACGAGTGCGTGCACGTCCGGATTCTGGAGGGCCTTCCACCAGAAGGTCTTTCCGGCGCCGCGCATGCCGGTGACCAGAGCGACGTCCGGATGCAGCGCTTTCAGATGGGAAGAAGGAATGTATATCCTCTGGAGATCGATCGGGTCGCCATGTTCGGTTTCCGGAAGCAAGTCGCGGAGCGCAGACCGCGCTTGAACGGGATCGATGCAGCTAGTCACTGGAGCCCCCGATATCGCTTAGGCGGATGCGCTCGTCGAACGGCGAAAAAAATCTTCCGTACGCCGCTTTCATGGTTTGCTCGTCCAGATTTCGCAGCGAAGCGCCGGAGGCGAGCCCCAATGTCCAGTTGATTTCCATTGGGTTGTGAGGCGCAGATGTCTCATCCAGATCGAACGACCAGGCATCCTGAGCCGCATTCGTCGCATCGTAAAGATGGTCGCGGAACAGATCCCAGGCGCGCGCCCGGAATCGCCGCATGTACTCTTCCCGGTCGGGAACCGGCGTCAGCGCCGACACGATGGCGATGCGCTCCCGGATGCTGGCCGCGAGGTTCAGGTGGCGCCAATGACGGAAGAGGATTTCGCAGTCGGTCCAATTGCTTTCGGAATCGGTGGCGAACAGCAAGACCTCGGCGTCCAAATCGGTTACCGACGCGGCTGCGATGTCATGCAGACCGCTGCGACTTTCAAGCAGCACGAACGTGGGGTCGAATGAGGACTCCAGGCCGGTCAAGGCGCGCTGGAGTCTCTCCGACCACGTCTCGCTCGCCCAGTTCATGTACGCGCGTCCCAACTTGGCGAGATACTCTCCGGGGTTCCGACCGTGTGCTGGCGCCACCCGGACATCGCCTTCCAAAGCCTGCGCCCAGGATGGAGCGGCGAGCATGTCGGGAAACATGCGGTCCGCCTGTTCGACCAAGTCCTCCACGAACCAGTCCACCATGCCGAATTCCGGCTGGCGCTCCGGTTCAAGCATGGCCGACGACAATCCAGGGGATTCCAGATCCATGTCGACGACCAGAACCCGCTCGCCCTTGTGCGCCAAATGCCATGCGAGCGCCGCCGCCGTTGTGCTGCGTCCCATTCCTCCCTTGATGGAGTACAGCGTGATACGAGTTGAAGAGGGTTTCGCATCCTTGTTTGCGACTGTCCACCAGCCCTTTCCGGTCACTAGCCGGTCCGCCAGGAATACACGCGGGCTGATTTCCTCGTTCGCGCCATCAAGTGTTTTCAGAAGCGCGTCATCCGTAAAAAGCACAGCCTCCTTGACGGGATAGGCATGCGCTCCCAAGGCGTCCCTCAGAAGGCGGGCAAGGTTTTCCAGCGCATCCCTGAAGGCCGGATCCTTCTCGAGCGTGTCCGAAATCGAAATGCGCACTTTCCCCACGAGATCCCGCACCAAGTGGATGGGCGGGCCGATTTCCGGAGATTCCCAAGCATGGATCGCCTTCGTGATGCGCTCCCGCACGTCGTCGAAGGGAACAAATCCTTCCGTCATCGTTTGCCTCCCCGCAATGCGAATTGCAACATGGCGCCAACCGCACGGGCTGCGTTTCGATGCGGCGCCACCAAGGGTTTGTCGAAGTTTCGTCGGTGGGCGTAGCGCTGGTCAATGCTCCAGTCGCTGAAGGGCGCACCGGTCGGGAGCAAAGCCAGCCAGTCGGCCCATCGTCCTTCGGCGAAGAGCACGAACGCTGGCCAGAGTTCGTCCACATGTTTCCGGCGCGCCGCATCAATCGGCTGTCCCGCGATCTGGAACACCGCCTTCAGGCCGCACTCGGCGCTCAACCCGTACAGATGGTCGGCGTTCGCCCATGCCGCGCACCCGAAAAGCCGCTCGGCGTCCTTCCAGTGCCGGTCGTGCGCATCCGCGTAGTCGTCGGAGGGGTCGGGCGCATCCAGCATGATCCGCCGTATCGTAGGCGAATCCCGTCGGGGCGGCGGGGGGCTACGAATCAGCGAAGGCGCGTTGGCGGATCGCAATCCGGATGAAGGCGGGGGCGCCGAACAGCGCGGCGACCACCCCCAGGTTCAGCTCCACCGCGGTGGGGAGCAGGCGCGCGCCGATGTCCGCGAAGACGAGCAGGGCGCCCGCCAGCAGGGCGGAGGGGGCGAGGCTCCGCGCCGGGTCGTGCCCCACCAGCGGGCGGATGATGTGGGGCGCGACGATGCCCACGAAGCCGATGACTCCCGCCAGCGCCACCGCGGCGCCGGCGGCGATTCCGGCGCCCACCACGATGGCGGCGCGCTGCCGGGCCAGGTCCAGCCCCACGCCGCTGGCCGCCTCCTCGCCCAGGGTGAGCGCCGCGAGGCCGCGGCGGGCGCGGAAGAGGAGAACCGCGCCGACCGCCATCAGCGGAACGGTGAGCAGCAGGTCCTCGTGGCTGCGGTGCGCCACCGACCCCAGCGTCCAGTTGATCATCTCGGCGAGCGAGAAGGGATGGGGGGCGAGGTTGAGGAGCAGCGCCATGAGCGCCCCGGCGGCGCTGGAAATGCCCACCCCGATGAGGATCAGGGTGACCACCGACCGGGTGCGTACGGCCGCGAAGGCGAGCAGCGCGGTCGCGGCGAGCGCGCCGCCCACCGCCGCCGCCGGAACCGCCCAGGCCGCCCCCCCGGCCCACCCGTAGTAGATGACGAACGTCGCTCCCAGCGCGGCGCTCGCTGAAACCCCTAGCACTCCGGGTTCGGCCAGCGGATTGCGGAGCAGCCCCTGGAGCGCGGCGCCGCTCATGCCGAGGGCGCCTCCCACCGCGAAGGCGGCGAGCGCCCGGGGCAGCCGGATGTCGAGCACCACGATCCGGTCTCCCGGACTTCCGAAGCCGAACAGGGCGGCGACGACCTGGGCGGGCGAGAGCGGGATGGATCCCAGCAGGCAGGCCGCGAAGACGCCGAGCGCTCCGGCGCCCAGGAGCGCCAGCAGCAGCCGACGCCCGCTCATTCGCTCGCCGCCAGCGCCTCGACGGCGTCCAGCAGGAACCAGCCCCCGCAGGCGGTCCAGGCGCCGGGAATCCGGGTCACCGGGAGCTCGCGCATCCAGGCGCGCGCCAGCGGGTGGCGCAGAGCGGTCCAGCCCTCGAGACCGCCGGTGTCCGGGCCGAACCGGGCGACCGCAAGGCGGTCGGGGCGTTCGTAGGCGAGGCGCTCCAGCGGCAGCGTCCGCCAGCCCGGCGCCTGCTGGAAATTCCGGAAGCCCGCCGCCTCGATCATCGCATGGACCAGGGTGCCCGGTCCGGTGGTGACGCCCCCCGGAGTCAGATAGAGCATCGTCTCGCCGCCCGGTTCGCCGGGGAGCGCCGCTTCCCGTCGCTCCATGTCCCGGATCAGCTCCGCGCCGCGCTCCGGCTCTCCGAGCGCCGCCGCCATCGCTTCGAGGACCCGCTTCACCCCGTCCAGGTCCGCAGCGGCGCCGACCTCGACCACCCGGACTCCGGCGCGCTGGAGGAAGGCGCCGAGCTTCGGGCCGCCGCCGTAGGAGCGGACCACCAGGTCGGGCTCCAGCAGCAGCACGTCCTCGGCCCGGGGGGGCGCCTGCCGGACGCCCTCGGCGGCCGCCCGCATGAACGAAAAGCTCTTGCGGGCGTCCGGGGACACCGCGAGGATCCGTTCCCGCTCCAGCAGCTTGAGGACGAACTGGTCGGCGCAGTAGTCGAGGCTGACGATGCGCGAAGGCCGCTCGCCCGCCGCCGCGTGGGAGGCGAGCAGGCTGATCAGGAGGAACGCGCCGGGGATTCGCATCGGGTGCGCAATTCTGACCGACTGCCCTCGTCGCCGCTATGCTCCCGGAACCGCCATGTTCTTCTTTGACCCCCTGTACTTCATCGTCCTGGCGCCCGGACTGGCGATCACCATCTGGGCCAGCATCAAGGTGCGGCGCACCTTCAAGCGCTACAACAAGGTTCCGGTGCGGAGCGGACGGAGCGGGCGGGAGACCGCCGAGGCCCTGCTCAACCGGCTCGGCATCCGCATCCCGGTGGAGGAGCATCCGGGGGAGCTCTCCGATCACTACGACCCCCGGGTCCGGACGCTGCGGCTTTCCCCCGAGGTCTACCACGGCCGGACGGTCGGCGCGGTAGCGGTGGCCGCCCACGAAGTGGGGCACGCCATGCAGCACGCCTCCGGCTACCAGCCGCTGATGCTCCGCCAGTCCATCGCGCCGGCGGCCAGCTTCGCCTCGAGCGCCTCGTGGATCATCATCCTGGCCGGCTTCTTTCTCAGCGCGACCAGCCTGGTGGAGATCGGGGTCGCGCTCTTCGCGCTGGTGGTGCTCTTCCAGTTGGTCACCCTGCCGGTGGAGCTGAACGCCTCCCGGCGGGCGAAGGAGCTGGTCTGGGAGACCGGCATCGTGAGCGGCGACGAACGCCCGGGCGTCAGCCGGGTGCTGAGCGCCGCCGCGATGACCTATGTGGCGGCGGCTCTGACCGGAGTGCTGACGCTGGTCTACTACCTGATGCGTCTGGGCGTTCTGGGCGGAGGCGACGACTAGGACGGCGGGCTACTGCTGTTCGGTGGCGGTGGCGTCCCCCACCATGTCGAGCGCGTCCGCGAGCCCCGGCAGGTCGGGGCCTCGTTCCGGGGTGTCGAGAAGCTGCCGGTAGTACCGCTCGGCGGTCTCGTCGTCCCCCGTCGCGATCGCGGCCTGCGCCGCGCCGTGAAGGGAGCGGACCCGCTTGGCGGTCCGCATCAGCGAAGTCTCGAACACTTCGAGGGCGGCTTCGGCGTCGCCGGAGGCCAGCAGCAGCTCGCCCAGCAGCTCGTGCGGCGGCTGGATCGGGGCGTCAATCGGCGATTCGCCCGGCGGGCCGGACGGCGGCTCCATGGCTTCGGCCACGTCCACCGCCTTTCGGAAGGCGGCGAGCGCGCCCTCGACATCCCCTTCCGCCCTGGCCACCAGCCCCGCCATCTCGTGGGCCATCACCAGCGCCTGCTCCGCGCCCCGGGGGTTCTCCGAGCTCGCCAGCATGTCGTGGATTTTCATCAGCCCCTTCTGCGCCTTGCGGGCTGCATCGGTGTCCCCGGTCTCCGCCGCGCTCGCGCCCCGGGCATAGAGAACCGCGCCCGCTGTGCGGTGCCCCATCTCCGGCTCCTCGGCGTTGAGCTGCGCCACGATCTCCTCCACCGGCGCCGGCTTCCAGTTGCGGGTCTCCACCGTGTTCAGCGCCTCCATGCGGAGCAGGGTCTCCTTCATGCCGCCGGTCACCTCGTCCTGTTCGGTCAGCTCCCGGAAGTCGGCGAGGACCTGGGCGCCCTCGTCATACCGCCCCTCCTGAAGGTAGGCGTACAGCAGCCAGTACAGCGCGTGGTACGAATAGCGCGCCGGCGGGAGTCCCTTGCGTTCGGCGCGGTCGATCGAAGCCTGATAGGAGCGGTCGTTGAGGCCGCGCACCTGGTCCCACATCCCGTGCTGCAAGAAGATGTGCGAGGGCATGTGGAGGGCGTGCACCGCCGCCGGGGCGATGTCCGCGTACTTCTCGGCGGCGTAGAGCGCGACCGGGGCGTGGACCGGGTCGTCGTAGGCGTGGATGACGTAGTGCGCCGCCCCCGGATGGTCCGGGTTCTCGCGGAAGACCCGCTGCGCGATCGCGCCGGCCCGCATGTCCACCCGGCGGCTGGCCTCCCCGCGCACCCGGGTCCGCATGAGCGCCAGCGAATGAAAGGCCGCCGCCTCCAGGTCGTCGGGATAGAGCGCCGACAGCTCGGCGAGCGCCTGCTCGTAGCCCTCCGAGCGCTCCAGCAGATCGCCGGGGCCGTAGAGGATGTGGACGGAATCCAGATACCGCTTCTCCCGGTCGGTGGGCGCCTTCGCCAGCCGCTCGGCCCGGGTTCTTCCCAGCTTGCGGAGGGCGTCGCGCGCTTCGGACATGTCCTGGCCGGGCGGATAGTGGTGCCCGCCGGTGTGGCTCAACGCCTCGCCCCAGTAGGCGAGGGCGAAATCCGGGTCGGCGGTCTGGGCGCGCTGAAACGCCTCGGCGGCGTCCTCCCACTCGAAGCTGTGGAGCAGCCGCACGCCGTCAAGGAAGTCCCGCTGGGCGGCCTCGTTGCCCGAATTCGGGAAGTGGACGGTGCCGAGCCCGCCGCCCTGGGCGAGGGCGGGTCCGGCCGGGATACAGAGAACGAGCGCGCCGAGCGCGGTGCGGAACATACGGGTCATGTGGGTCATGGTGGGGAAAAGGCTCCTTGGGATCCCCTATTTTTAACCGAATCGGGGGGCTGCGGCAAAAGGCAGTCGGCGACTGCTACGCTCCGCGCCCCTCCCCTGGATGCCTGAGACCGCCGTTCGCACCCCCGCCCCCGAAGAGGTGCACGGGATCCTGCGCCGGCATCTCATCACCGACGGCCTCGATCTCGTCATGGACCTGGAGCGCAGTCGGGGGCCGTGGATTCATTGCGCGAAGAGCGGACGCGACTACTTCGACGTGTTCTCCTACTTCGCCACCAACCCGATCGGGCACAACCATCCGGGGCTTTCCGATCCGGAGTTCCGCGAGCGGCTGACCCGGGTCGCGGTGCACAACCCGTCGAATTCGGACGTCTACACGGTGGAGATGGCCCGGTTCCTCGAAACGTTCTCTCGCGTCGCGGTTCCGCCCGAGCTCCCCCACGCTTTCTTCGTCGCCGGTGGGTCGGTGGCGGTCGGAAACGCCCTCAAGGTGGCCTTCGACTGGAAGGCGCGCAAGAACCTGGCCGCCGGGCGCCCGGAACCGGGCGGCCGGATCCTCCACCTGCGCGACGCCTTCCACGGCCGCACCGGCTATTCGCTTTCGATCACGAACACCGAGCCGATGAAGGTCGCCTACTTCCCGAAGTTCGACTGGCCGCGCATCGAGAACCCCCGGATTCGCCATCCGCACCCGGAGCGGGTCGCCGAGACCGGGGCCGCCGAGGACCGGGCGCTCGCCGCGATCGAGGCGGCGGTCCAAGCCCACCCCCATGACATCGCCGCGCTCATCCTGGAGCCGATCCAGGGCGAGGGCGGGGACCATCACTTCCGCCCCCGGTTCTTCGAGGAGGTCCGCCGTCTCGCCGACCTGCACGAGTTCCTGCTGATCTTCGACGAGGTGCAGACCGGGGTCGGCATGACCGGGAAGATGTGGTGTTTCCAGCACTTCGGGGTCGTTCCCGACGTTCTCGCCTTCGGCAAGAAGACGCAGGTCTGCGGGGTGCTGGCCGGCCCCCGCATCGACGAGGTCGAGGACAACGTGTTCCGGCTCTCCTCGCGCATCAACTCCACCTGGGGAGGCAACTTGGTGGACATGGTGCGGTTCGGGCGGTATCTCGAAATCATCGAGGAGGGGAACCTGGTGGAAAACGCGGCCCGGGTCGGCGCGGTGCTGCTGGACGCGCTGCGCGAGCTTGCCCGCGACTACCCGGAAACTGTCCGCGCGGCGCGGGGGCGGGGGCTGATGTGCGCCTTCGACCTGCCCGACCGCGAGGCGCGGGACCGGTTCCTCGAGCGCGCCTACCGGAACCGGCTGCTGATCCTGGGTTGCGGCGCCCGGTCGGTGCGCTTCCGCCCGACGCTCGATTTCAGCGAAGGGGATGTCGCGACCGCGATGCGGCTGGTGCGCGAGTCGCTTCAGGGATCGGCGTTGCGGATTGAGTAGAGGTGGCCGCGGGTGCGGATCAGCAGCCGGTCGCCCACGATCGCCGGCGAAGCCAGCGTCCAGTCCTCGAGGGGGTTCTCCCGGACCAGCCGGTACTCGTCCCCGGCTTCGATGACGAAGGTGGTCCCCTCCTCGCCGAGCGCGAAGACGTAGCCGCCGTAGGCCCACGGCGAGGCGGTGAAGGCGGCGGCGCCGGGGGCGATCCGCGAGCGATAGACCCGCTCGCCGGTGTCCACGTCGTGGCGGGCCAGGATGCCGCGCGAATGGAGCGCGTACAGCGCGCCGTCGTAGATGAGCGGCGTCGGCAGGTAGGTGCCGCCCGCGATCCGCTCGTACCACTCCACGTGCTCGCTTCGGGTCTCCCCCTCCGCCGGCGTGATGTCGCCCTCTCCCCCCGGCCGGATGGAGACCAGCGGCCGGGAGGCGCCGCCGGTCGCGCCCGAAGCCACGAACAGGCGTCCGTTCCACGCGAAGGGACTCTGGATGGGCGTTCCGCTCATCCGGGCAAGCCGCCAGAGCGGGTTCCCCTCGAGGTCGTAGCTGATCACGACGCCCGGCCCCGACGTCACAATTTCGCTGCGGATCGCGTTTTCCCACACCAGCGGCGTGGACCAGCCGGTCTTCCGGGGGGCGTCGATCTCCCGGCGGGTCCGCCAGAGCTCCGCGCCGGTCCGCTTGTCGAAGGCGGCGAGGAAGCCGGTCTCCTCGTTGTCGTTCAGGACGTAGATGCGGTCCTTGTGGAGCGCCGGGGAGGCCCCGGTTCCGAAGTCGCGCACGGTGGGACGGGCGTCCAGCGGGGCGCTCCAGAGCGGATTCCCCTCCAGGTCGAACGCGAAGAGGCCGTGCTGGGTGAAGTAGGCGTAGACCGCATCGCCGTCTACGACCGGCGTCTCGGAGGCGTAGCTGTTCTTGCGGTGCCGCCCTCCCCCCGGCGGCCCGCGGTGGATTTCGCGCTCCCAGAGCAGCTTGCCGGTCTCGAGGTCCAGCGCCAGGACCGTCAGGCGGATGGCGACTTCGTCGGGCAGCTCCCGGTCCCGGGCGAAAAGCCGCCGGTTGACTTCCTCGGCGGGCAGCCCCTGGGCGCGGAGTTCGGCGATGTAGTCGTTGCTGAAGTCGGTGCCCAGCGACGGCCCCTTCATCTCCTGCTCGCTGGAGGCGGAGGTCAGGAACACCCGGTTCCCCTGGACCACCGGCGACGACCAGCCCACCCCGGGGATCGGCGCCGCCCACTCCACGTTTTCGGTGGTGGACCAGCGGATCGGGAGATTCGGATGGGTTCCCACCGGGTTCGCATCGGGCCCCCGGAATCCGGGCCAGCTCCCCTCCTGGGCGGCCGCCGATGCGGCGAGAAGGACGGCGGCGACGACGAGTCTCATTCGGGGGCGAACAACGACGGGGGCATTCCGGTCCGCTTGCTTCCGGCGTTCTTCCAGGCGTCATAGCGAAGCCGGAGGGTGCGAACCGGATTGGCGTTCTCGTGGGGCTGGATGTCCTCGTCGGAGACGCTGATGTAGGCGTAATAGTCGCCGTCGTTGTGCGACTGTCCGAGCGGATCGTCCCGGTTGGCGATCGCCAGGTAGGCCACGTGCGAGGTCTTGCCGTCGCAGGGAGCGGCCGGCCGGGGCGCCTCCTCGCAGGTGCACCGCCGGTCGCCGCCCGCCCGGTCGGCGGCCTCCATGGCGGCCATCACCCGGTCGGCGAGGGTTCCCCTGGCCTGGGTGAAGGCGAGCACTGCATCCTCGGCCACGTCGTCGTCGAACAGGATGTTGCCCTGGACCTGGACGAACAGGTCGTCGCCCGCCTGCCCGAAGACGTGGAGCGAGGCCGGGCTGTTCCGCTCGCCGCTGAACCCGGCGTTTCGCCCCTGGAGGTCCAGGATGCCGAACTGCCGCCGCTCCATCTGCGACTCCTCCCTCCCGGCTTCCTGCTCCCGCAGCAGCTCGAGGATCTGCTCCGGGTCGGTTCCCCGCCGAATCTCCTCGTACACCAGCATCTGGTTGGCGCGGGTGTTGTCCACGCCGGCCTGGCAGGCGGCGACGCCGACGCCCGGCACGATCACCGCCTGGATGTCCATCAGGTCCCGCGCCGGCCGGGGAGGGAAGCGCGACTGCCGCACGCAGGTGGCGGAGGCGATGAGGACCTGTCCCGAATTCCGGTCCACCGCGATCACCGACCAGGTGGCGCGCGCCGCCGAAGGCGCGAGAAGCGGGATGAGGGCGAGCAGGGCGCCGATGCGTTTCATGGGGGCGTGATGGTGTCAGAAACTGATGCCGAGCGCCGCTTCGCTGATGCCGAGCAGCAGGTGGAGGATCAGGGCGCTCCCCAGCGGGACGGTCAGGTTGTCGCTTCCGAACGGGCTGACCGCCTCCAGTCCGGCGGCGGCGGTGCCGACCACCAGCCCGAAGGCGGCGGCCGGGTGCGCGGGCAGGACGCCCGCCGCCAGAAGGGTTCCGGCGATGGCCGCGCCGGACGTCAGAAACATGGCGAGGCTGCCCTCCATGGTGCGGGAGGCGCCGAAGATGGTGAACCGGCGGGTTCCGTAGCGTTTCCGAACAGCGCGGCGGCGGCGTCGCCCAGCGTCATGCAGAGCAGTCCGGCGACCGCGACGTGCGCGAGGTCGTCGGAAGCGCCGGGACGGAAGAAGACGGCGAGGAGGATCGCAAAGGAGATCGGGAAGAACACGGCTCCCGGATTGGTGGGGTCGTCGCCCAGCGCCGGCAGCAGCCGGAAGCGGTAGATGACGAAATTCGCGGCGGCGAAGGTGAGCGGCGGGACGATCGCCATCCGCCAGTCCGAAAACAGCAGCACGGTCGGAATCGCGAAGAGACCGACGCCGACATGGATGAACGTCCGGCTGCTTGCGACGGAGAGCAGCGCGCGGCGCCGCAGGATCTCGGCGGCGGCGACCACCGCTGCCACGTACCCGTAGGCGAGCAGAATCCAGGGAAGGTCCGCCGGCATGCTCACGAACCGTTTCCGGCATGGGGCAGGGACATCCCGATTCCGGTGGCGAGGCGGATGAGCAGGCCGATCGGGAGGCCCACCACGTTGGTGAAGCAGCCGTGGACCGCGGCGACCAGCGCCGCGCCCTTGCCCTGGAGGGCGTAGCCGCCGGCCTTGTCCCGGCCCTCGCCCGATGCGACGTACCAGGCGATCTCCGCTTCGGTGAGGGCGCGGAACCGCACTTCGGTGCGTTCGACGTCGGAGACGGCGGCGCCGTCCCGGACCAGCGCCACCCCGGTGTGCACGAGGTGCGTCCGCCCGGAGAGGAGGCGGAGCATGGCGGCCCAGTCGGACCGGTCGTGGGGCTTGCCAAGGATGTGGTCGTCCAGCGAGACCACGGTGTCGGCGCCCAGCGTCACCGCTCCCGGATGCCGCGCCGCGACCGATTCCGCCTTGCGCCGGGCGAGCCGGACGGTCAGCGC
Source organism: Candidatus Marinacidobacterium sp. (assembly GCA_965202845.1). Lineage (GTDB taxonomy): Bacteria > Acidobacteriota > Vicinamibacteria > Marinacidobacterales > Marinacidobacteraceae > CBDATA01. The sequence goes on along the minus strand of OZ241856.1, from coordinate 2,052,471 downwards.
GGCGGGAGATTCCCCGGGATGCGCGGTCTCGTCCGCCTGCGGCGGATCCACCAGGTGGGGGACTCCGATGCCGGCGAGCAGCGCGGCGCGCCTCGGGGAGGAGGAAGCGAGCGCCCACGGCTTCCCGCTCACCGGTCCGTCCGCCTTTGAAACCACCCGCGCAGTTCGTCCACGAAGCTCCTGAGCGAGTGGTCGATCCGGCCGGCGCGATGGATATCCATGCGGGCCGCCAGTTCCTCGGCGAAGGCGATTCCGTCCACCGATCCGCCGTGACCGGCGCTCCGAATCGTGTCCTGGAGCGTGGCCTTGTAGACGCTGCGTTCGCACTTGTCCTCGGGAAGGGACGTCATCGCGCCGATCACGCGCATCGCATTCTCGGGGTCTGCCAGGAACCACCGCTCGATGTGGGGATCCGGGGTCGCGGTGATGAGACGGTCGGTAGCTATCCGGGTCGCAACCTTGCGAATTTCCTCGCGCTTTTTCGCGAAGGTGGCGCAGTTTCCGTCGATGGCGACGATCACCAGGTCGGCGGCGCCGTGCGCGTCCTCGTTCTTCTGGAAATTGGCGAATTCGCCGATGGCGCGTGGATGGCCCCCGCGCGCCGATACGCACCGGATTTCGGTGGAGCAACTCGCTTTGGCAGCGATGCGTCGGATCAGGGGTTCAAGGAACGCCCGCTGCGCCCGGTCTTCGCAGAAAAGCAGGATCGTCGCGTCGTCAGGCATCCGCGAGACCGCGCATCAGGAGACTCTGGAAGGGGGTGTCCTCGGGAGGCAATTCGAGTCCCTCAAGCGATTCGACGCTCCGGAAGAGGGGCCCGAGGGAGCGCACCGTGGTTCCCCGGTCGGTGGCTTTGGTGTGCAGGATGTCGCATTGCGGAGGGTCGGGCAGCTCCTTGACTTCCCGCAGAACCGCATCCACGAACAGCGGCGAATGGGTGGTCACGAGAACCTGCCGGTCCTGGGCGAGGCCCGCGATCAGCCTCCCGATACGGTCCAGGTAGAGCGGATCGAGGCCGCTTTCCGGCTCCTCGATGGCGAGCAGCGACGCCCCCCACGGGTTGACCGCGGTGGCGCACAGGGCCAGTGCCCGGAGCGTCCCCTCGGAAAGGATGCGCGAAGAGATTTCAGCGCCGTGTTGACGCACCGAGAGCCGCAACACGCCGTGTATCGCGTCCAATTCCACCTTGGGGTCGCTCACCGCCGGCAGCGCCGCCCGGAGCAGCCGGGCGATATTTCGGTACACCTCCGGTCGTTCGACCTGGAGCCGGTTGAGGAAGGGAGCGAGGAATTCGCCCCGGACGCCGATGTCGGACACCGCCGCCGGCGGTCGTTCGACGCGCATGGCGACCTGGGGCTCCAGCGCATGGACGCGCCACTTCGCCAGCTCCTCCCGCACCGCGTCCAGCCCTTCGTAGCCGGGGCCGCTGAAGCGTCGGTCGGAGAGCAGCGCGTAGCGCAGGCCGACCGGCTCCTGGTGGGGGTGCGCTCCCTTCCCCTTGCGCCGGATGTGCAGGGCGCCGCCCATCCGTTCGATGGCGGGATTCCTCCACGCCCTGCTCGGAGACAGCTTGTCCAGATACTCGTCGGAAACCGTGAGCGCGCCGCTCTTGTAGTCGATGCGGGGTTCGATCCGGTAGCGGTATCGCTCCTCGCCGATCTCCATGTCCGCTTCCAGCAGGAAGCTTCCGTGGTCGGCCCGGAGCTGGGTCCCGTGCAGCGAGAACGCCTCGGAGGCGTATCCCCGAATCGGCGCCGGATCGCCCAGGGCGTCCAGCAGCGTCCGGGCGTTCCCCACCCATGCGAGCGCCTGCACCGCTTCCAGCAGGTTGGATTTTCCGGAGGCGTTCGCCCCGAACAGGATGCCGAGCCGGGGCAGGTCCACCGTCACATCGCGCAGGGACTTGAAGCGGCGGACGGTGAGGCGCCGGAGCATCGGGGAGAATCCTACCGGGGGGAATCCCGGAGCCGGAGGTACTCCTCCCAGCGGTCCACGTCCAGCAGGTCCCGGGGTTCGGCGGCGACGACGGACACCCGACTCCAGTGTCTGCGGATCAGCGCGGCGGCGCCCCGGTCCTCCGTCCCGCCGCGAAGCTCCATCATCTCCGGCAGGAGCCGGCGGGCGAGCGCCACCGGGTGCCCCCACACGCCGCGCCGCTCCATCTCCGGCGTCGCCGGAACCACCGCCGCCACGCCTTCCGCTCGCGCCGCGAGCACCCGGCGGACGAGATCCGCCGAAAGGAACGGCTGGTCCACCGGCGCCGTCAGGAACCACTGCGCCGTCGCGGACGCCCGGGCGGCTTCGCGCGCGCCGCAACGCAGCGAGCCGAGCATCCCCTCCCGCCAAGCCGGATTCACGACCGTGCGGACTCCGGGGACGCCGGCGAGTTCCCGGGCGATCTCCCGTTTCCGGCATCCCAGCACCGCCACGATGGGGTGGAGGCCGGCCTCCGCCAGCGTTTCCGCAGCGGCCCGAACCAGGGTGCGGGCCGATCCGTCGGGGTGGGGCAGGAGCGCCTTGGCGCGGCCTCCCATCCGCCTGGAGGCGCCGGCGGCCAGCAGGATCGCCGCCGCCGCGCCCGGCTCAGTGCTCGCCTTCGCCCTCCACGACGAAGCCGAGGACGAGTCCGCCCTCGAAGGGCCAGCCGAGCGCGTAGCCTCCGGCGTCGTCTTCGAAGATCGCCGGTTCGGCGAGGCCCGCGTAGTCGGGCGCGAGGCTCATCACCGCCGGGTGCCCGACTCCGGTGGCGGCGAAGCTCATGACGTTGAGCCGGGCCTGTCCCCAGTCCACCGCCAGGGTGGCGTCCTCGGCGACCGGCACCAGCAGCACGAAGTCGAGATGCACCGAAACCCCCATGTGGTTTCCGTCCTCGGGGCGGTTTCCGTAGCGCATCGTGAACGTCCCCGGCTGGATCGGATTTCCCTTGTAGTCCGACCAGGGGCCGTCGATGCGGACCACGCCGACCAGCTCGCCCACCGCCAGATCGGGGAAGGTCGCGGCCGGATTGCTGCCCCCTCCGCCGCCGGGCGGTTCGGTCCGCAGCCAGAAGTCAAGGTTCGTCCCCGACTCCAGCGTCGCGCGCACGCCCTCGCTTCCGAGCGCGTCCCGGATTTCGGCGGCGATCTCCTCCGGGGGAGGCCCTTCAGCCGTTCCGAGAACCGGCTCGTCGCCCCATGCGGGAAGGGCGACCAGCAGCAGCGAGAGCCCCAGGAGGCGCATCGGCGGCTTGTTCCGCGCGATCAGCGGGCGAAGCTGCCGACGAACGCGCTGCGCTTGAGCGGGCAGCTCCAGGTGGCGTCGAAGTCGTCGCCCCGGAAGGCGTGCTTTTCGGTGTACGCCGGAACCGCGCCCTCGATCTCGGTCAGCGGGTCGTAGTACACGAACTCGCTGCCGCAGAGGTGGTCCTTGTGGGTGATGGCGCGGGTCTGGAGCTCGACCAGCTCGCCCGCCTTGAGCGAAGCATGGCCCGGACGGACGTCGAACTCGGCTTCCACCGTCTCGTCGTGGACGCCCCGGACCTGGTCGAGAAGATCGCCGCCCATCTCCTTCGCGAACTGGATGAGCGCGGCCCGCTGGTCGGCGTCCGCGTTTCGATCCACGATGAGCACCGAATCGGCGGGGTGCGGAGTCGCGTGCGGGTCGCCCAGCGTCGCCTGCGCCTTGACCACCGCCACTACCTTGAGGCCGTCCAGCGGAACGCCCTCGTAGCGTCCCCGCGAGATGCTCCAGGCCAGAATCGCCTCGCGCCCGGTCAGCCCCACCTCGCTGTTCGCAAAGCAGTGGCCGGCGTAGACGTCGGCGGTGCGCGCCTCCAGATAGAGGCCTTCCAGGGCAGTGTCGGCAGTGTCCGCTTCGCTCGCGAACGCGCTGCCGCCGAGAAGCAGCGCTCCGAGACAGATGCTGAGGATCTTTCTTGCCATGATGCGTCTCCGTTGCGGATTGAAGGTGGAGGGGGAGATGAGGAATCTAGCGCAGCGCGTTCACCAGGCCCGCTCGAAGCAGGCGCGCCCGGCGCCTTCGGCGCAGCGGTCCCGGTCGGCGACCTTGCCGTCCGGCCCCAGGCAGTTCTGGGTGTGCGTGCACCAGAAGTACCCGTCCCCGGGCGCGCCTCCCGGCACGGTGGGGTCGTACTCCACATCCATGTACATCGCCTTGGAGCGCAGCCGGTGGCACAGCGAGAGCGCGGCCCGCCCGGCGGCGCCGGGCGCGGCGGTCTTCGGGGTGGCGGTGATCTTGGCCATACTCGTCTAGCCCTCCATGGCGGCGAGCGCGGCGCGCTTCACCGCGACCCGCGTCAGCTGGATCTTGTAACCGTTGCCGGAAAGCGCGCTCGCGCCGGAAACGGCGGCGTCCCCGGCGGCGGCGGCGCTGGCTTCGGAGAGGCCGCCCAGCAGCGCGTCTCCGGCGGCCGTGGCGATCCACGGGGTGGGAGCGACCTGCCCCAGCACAACCCGGGCGCCGGAGTCCCCCGCCGCCACGCTTGCGGTCGAAAGCGGCCAGTCGAAGCCCATGCGGTTCTTGATCGCGGCGGTTCCGTTCCGGCTGGAGCGCATCGGAATCGTGACCGCGGTCACGATCTCCCCGGAAGCCAGGGTGAACTCGCTTTCGTCGCTGGAGGCCGGCGTCCGGTAGAGATCCTCGAGCGGCATCGTCCGCTCGCCGTCCGGTCCGAGCACGGTCGCCGAAGCTCCGAGCGCGATCAGCGGCGGCGCCACGATCGACGGGTTCACGAAGAGCGCCGCTCCGTCGTTCCCGAAGATCGCGTGGTAGCGGTTGTCGCCTTCCCGGACCATCGAAGCGCCGTCTCGCATCGGCGCCAGGCCGAAACCGGCGCGGAAGTACCAGCAGCGGGGCCGGTGGCAGAGGTCGCCCCCGACCGTTCGCACCGAGAGAACCTGCCGGCTGCCGATGCTGGCGATGGCCTGCGCGAGCGCCGGGAACCGGGACCGGATCGCGCTCGCTTCGGCCAGCGGGCCGAGACGGGTGGTCGCTCCGATCCGGAATCCGTCGTCGGTCTCCCGGGCGCCCGCCAGGTCGGCGACGCCCTTCAGGTTCACCAGCCGGGAGGGCGCGACCGCGCCGTCCTTCATCAGGCTCAGCAGATCGCTTCCCCCCGCCAGCGGAACCGCGCCGGGGACGGCCAGCATGCGGACCGCTTCCTCCGCGGTCCGGGGACTGGCGTATTCGAAGGCTCGCATCACGCTCTCCCTCCCGCCTCGATGGCGGCGAGCACCCGCTCGGGGGTCATCGGCATTTCGTTGATCGGCACGCCGACCGCATTGGTGGCGGCGTTGGCGATCGCCGCGCCGGGGGCGATCACCGGGGGTTCCCCGAGACCGATCACTCCGCGTTCGTCGTAACCCGGGCCGGTCATCATGTGGACGACCATTTCGCCCACGTCGGCGATCCCGGCCAGCTTGTAGAACTCCATGTCGGCGTTCAGCATCCGCCCGGTGACCGGATCGAAGATCCGCTCCTCGGTGAGCGCGTAGGTGACGCCCATGATGAGCGCGCCGTAGACCTGGCTTTCGGCGGTCTTCATGTCGAGGATCAGCCCGCAATCCTGAACCGCCACCAGCCGGTTGATGGAGACCACGCCGGTCTCCGTGTCCACGCTCACGTCGGCCATCTGGATGCCGCCGACCCCGCTGTCGGTGAGCTGCCCCGGCCCCGGGTTGGCGCCGGTGGCCGAAATCGGGTTCACGCCGACCATCGCCGCCGCCTGTCGCCAGGGCATCGGCGGGTTCGCGCCGTCGCGGAACCGCAACTGACCGTCCCGGAGCTCGAGGTTGGCCGGTTCGGTCCCGAGATGGGGGGCGATCCGCTCGAAGAGGGCGTCCACCGCGTTCAGCGCCGCTCGCCGGGTGGCGCCGCTGACCCCGCCGACCGTGGTGCTTCCCCCGGAGGCGCCGGATGCGGGCAGCATGCTGCTCCCCATCGTGACCTTCACCTGGTGGATGTCCAGGCCGAAGGTCTCGGCGAGCACAATGCCGATGATCGTGCGGGTGCCGGTTCCCAGGTCCTGGCTGCCGATCCGGGCCTCCACCAGACCATCCCGGTACACCAGCACTTCGCAGTTGCTGCGGTGTCCGCGACCGCCCCAGGTGTGGAGCGCCAGTCCGAGTCCCGACTTGACCGCGCCGCTGGACGAGCCGCGCGGACGCCAGCGCTCGCGCCAGCCCATCAACTCCGCGCCCTTCTCCAGCTCATCCGCATAGACCTGGGAGCGTTCCCCGGTCAGATGGATGTTCTTGAGGAAGAAGTCCAGCGGGTCCGTTCCGGCGGCGTGGGCCAGGTCGTCGATCGCCCGCATCGTGACGAAGCAGGCCTGCGGGTGGTTGGGCGCCCGCCACGCCCGCGCCGGCCCGGTGTGGGTCGGCACTGAGGTGTGGGCGTGGGTCTGGTTCGGGAATTCGAATACGTAGGGGATCGGCGGCGAGCCGGCGCCGGCCGGACCTCCGGATCCCCAGGTCTTCGATTCCCACGCGACCACGTTGCCGTCGGCGTCCGCCCCGATCCGGACTTCCGCATGGGTCGAGGGCCGGGCGCCGGCCACCGCGACCTCCTGGTTCCGGTCCAGCATCAGCTTGACCGGGCGGCCGGTCATCCGGGCCAGCTCGACGCCGACCACGCCCCAGCGGTCCGCGCTGAATTTGCTGCCGAAGCCGCCGCCCATGTAGGGGGTCTCGACGTGGACGTTGGAGGCCGGAATCCCGATCGCCTCGCCCAGCTGGGAGGCGACGCCGCTGATCGCCTGGGTGGAGGCCCAGACGGTGACCGATTCCTCGTCCTCCCACTCGGCCACCTGCCCGTGGGACTCCAGCGAGCAGTGGGCGATCTGGGCGGCGTGGTAGGAGCCGCTCGCGGTGGTCGCGGCGCCCTGGAACGCCGTCTCCGGGTCTCCGGTGGTTTCGGCCTGGGCTTCCTGGGGATCGGGGGCCTCGGCCAGATTCCGCTCGGTCACGAAGTGGGGCAGAACCTCGTACTCGACGACGACCGCGGCGGCGCCGTCCCGGGCCGCCTCCTCGGAAGTCGCCGCCACCGCGACGATCTCGTCGTGCGCCCACTGGATCTCGGCGCCGACCTCCTGGATCACGTGCACCCTGACCACTCCCGGCGTCGCCTCGGCGGCGGACGTGTCGATCCGGGTGATCCGGGCGTGGGCGTGCGGCGACTGGACCATGACCGCCCACAGCATCGCCAGGCGGTTGCGGTCGTAGGCGTACTTGGCGTGGCCGGTCGCCTTGACCGGGCCGTCCAGCCGGTTCAGGCGCGAGCCGATGAGGCGCCGGTCGGAAGCCGCCGGCCAGATGTACTCAGCCATTCGTGGTTCCCTCCTGCGCGGCCTGGGCGACCGCGGCCCGGATTCCGGCGTAGGTGCCGCAGCGGCAGAGGTTGCCGCCCAGCTCCCGATGGGTCGTCTCCAGGTCGGGGTTCGGGTGGCGGTCCAGGAGCGCGACGGAAGCCATCACGAAGCCGGGAGTGCAGAATCCGCACTGCTGGGCGTCGTTGTCGACGAACGCCTTCTGGACCGGGTGCATCGCGTCGGGCGCCCCGATGCCCTCGATGGTGGTGATCTCGTGGCCCTGTGCCTCGATCGCCAGGATCGAGCAGGCGTAGACCGGCGCGCCGTCCAGCAGCACGGTGCAAGCGCCGCAGGTCCCCCGGTCGCACACCTTCTTGGAGCCGGTCAGGTCCAGGTGATTGCGGAGCGCGTCCAGCAGGGTCACCCTGGGTTCGACGGTGGCCACATGGGCTTCGCCGTTGATGCGGAACGCCATGTCGACCGGGTCGGGGCCGACCACCGCCGCCTCGCCCTGGGCGTCAGCCGATCCCGGCAACCCGGCCAGGACTCCGGCGGACGCCACTCCGGCGGCGGCGCTCCCCTGGAGGAACGCCCGGCGCGAGAAGGGTCCCGCCGCCGGAGACGACGACGGGGACGAGGATCTGGGTTCGGGCGGCGTCTCCGTCCGGGGAGCGCCGGGAAGTTTGCCTTCGGCCATCAAGTTCCCTCCAGTGCGCTCCCGCCAGACGGGGAACGCGCGGACCCCGCACTATACCAGCATCGGCGCGTCCCGCCACTCCGCCGCCCCGGTCGGCGGTAGGATGAGGAAGATGAGTCGGCTTTTCGGTGCGGCGCTCGCCTGTTCACTGATCGTTTGTTCGGCGGAGCAGGCGGCGGCGCCACCAGCGGAATTTGTGGTTCTTCAGGATCGGTACGTGGAGCTTTTGATTCACGATGTGAAGTTCTCAGTGCAGATTATGCAAAACGAAGCAGAGCTTGCGGGGGAATTGATGAGGATTGAGGCGGGGCTTTCGGGAGGAAGTGGTCGTGCGATGGAATGGGCAGAGCGTGCGGCGGCGAGTGCGAGGCTTGCCGGAGGTAGTGATCGAGTGGCGGAGCGTGCAGCGCACTGGGCGAGAATCGCTGCGGAGCGTGCGGAGGAAAGTGAGCGTGCGGCGGAGGAATGGATGCTGAATGCGAGGCTTGCGACGGAGCGTGCGGGAAGCAGTGACCGTGCGGTGGCGGATATGGAGGAGATGGCTGCGGAATGGGCGGAGCTTGCGGCGGGTTGGGCACGGTTCGGTCGTTCGGTTGGTTCCGGTAGTCGGTTGCCGTAGTCAATGCGTGGCCGCTTGGGGGCTGTTTGGGTCCAAGGGACGCGCCGGCCCGATCCGTCCGGAGGCTCTTCCGGCGAGGCTTCCGCCTCGCGGACGGCGAAGCCGGGGAGGGCGCGGGCCATGAACGAACGGGAACGAGCAGGTTGAGTCGGGCTGATGCGCCTCTCGTGGAATGAAATCCGGGCGCGCGCCGCCGCCTTCGCCGGGCGTTGGGAGGGCGCCAGCTACGAGCGGGGCGACTCCCAGACCTTCTACAACGAGTTCTTCGCCATCTTCGGGGTGCGTCGGGCTTCGGTCGCCCGCTTCGAAGCGCACGTCCGGAAGTTGAACCAGCGCGCCGGCTTCATCGACCTCTTCTGGCCGGGAACGCTGATCGTCGAGCAGAAGAGCGCCGGAGGCGACCTGCGCGCCGCCTACGACCAGGCCGGGGGGTACTTCGACGCGCTCCCCGAATACGAGCGCCCGCGCCACATCCTGGTCAGCGACTTCCGCACCTTCGATCTGCACGACCTGGAGTCGGGGGAGTCCTTCACCTTCGCGCTCGCCGACCTGCCGAACCACATCGACCGGTTCGGGTTCATCCTGGGGCTCCAGCGGCGAACCTTCCGCGACCAGGACCCCGCCAACATCAAGGCCGCCGAGTTGATGGGGAGGCTCCACGACTCGCTGGCGGCGGCGGGCTACCGGGGGCACGACCTGGAGCGCTTCCTGGTGCGGATCGTCTTCTGCCTGTTCGCCGACAACACCGGGATATTCGAGCCGCGCGACCTGCTGCTGGAGTTCCTCGATACCCGGACCCGGGAGGACGGCAGCGACCTCGGTCCGTGGCTTCACAAGCTCTTCGAAGTGCTGGACACTCCGGAAGACCGACGCTCCGCCGCCCTCGACGAGGACCTCGCCCGCTTCCCGCACGTGAACGGCGATCTGTTCGAGGAACGCCTCGGGCTGCCGGACTTCACTTCGCGGATGCGCCAGCAGCTGCTGGACGCGAGCCGGTTCGACTGGTCGGTCATCTCGCCGGCGATCTTCGGCTCGCTCTTCCAGTCGGTGATGGACCCGGAGGAGCGCCGCGCCCAGGGCGCCCACTACACCACCGAGGCAAACATCCTGAAGGTCATCGAGCCGCTGTTCCTCGACGACCTGCGCGCCGAGTTCGCCCGCATCAAGGGGCTGAAGCGGGGTCGGCGGACGCGGCTCCAGGAGTTCCACCGGAGACTCGGCGCGCTCGCCTTCCTCGATCCGGCGTGCGGCTGCGGCAACTTCCTGATCGTCGCCTACCGGGAGCTGCGGCGGCTGGAGATCGACGTCCTGGACGAGATTCTGGTTCGGGAGAACGGGATGGCGCCGGGACAGCTGTTCTCGCGGCTGAACGTCCACCAGTTCCACGGGATCGAGATCGGGGAGTTCGCGGCGCGGATCGCCGAGACCGCGCTCTGGATGATGGATCACATCATGAACGTGGAGTTGGGGCATCGTTTCGGGCAGGCGTTCGTCCGGATTCCACTGGAGCGTTCGCCTCGGATTCTGCATGCCGACGCGCTGGAGATGGATTGGTCGGAGTTGCTGGCGCCGGAGCGATGTTCGTTCGTGTTCGGGAACCCGCCGTTCGGGGGTTCGAAGCACCAGGCGGCGCATCGTCGTGAGCAGACGCGGCGAGTTGCGGGGCTAGGGGGGAGCGGGGGGACGCTGGACTATGTGGCGGCGTGGTTCATCAAGGCGGGGGAGTACGCGAGAGAGAGCGGGATGCGGATCGGCTTCGTGGCCACCAACTCGATCACCCAGGGGGAGCAGGCGGCGCAGCTTTGGCCGGTGTTGTTCGGGCGTTTTGGTCTGGAGATCGCGTTCGCGCACCGGACCTTCAAGTGGAGTTCGGAGGCTCGCGGAGTCGCCCATGTGTATGTGGTGATCCTCGGCCTTGCGGGCGCGCCCCCGCCGGAGCGGCGGCTGTTCTCCTACGAGGACGCGAAGGGGGAACCCCACGAGAGTCGGCACCGGGCGATCTCGCCCTATCTCTTCGACGCCGACGGTCTGGCCGACCCGCATCTGACGGTGCGGGAGGAGGCGCGGCCGATCAACGGGATGCCCCGGCTGGTCATCGGCTCCAAGCCGATCGACGGCGGGCATCTCATTTTCGACAGCGCGGAGCGCGCGGCGTTCCTCGCCGCGGAGCCGGGCGCCGCGCCCTTCCTGCGTCCCTACGTGGGGGCGCGGGAGTTCCTGCAGGGCGGCGCGCGCTGGATTCTGGCGCTCCAGGACGCTTCGCCCGACGTTCTGGCGCGGTTGCCGAAGGTGCGGGAGCGGTTGGCGGCGGTGCGCCGCTACCGGGAAGCCAGCAGGAGCGAGTCGACCCGGAAACTCGCCGCGACGCCGACGCTCTATCACGTGAACACACTCCCCACCGCTCCGTTTCTGGCGATCCCGGAAGTGAGCACGGCGCGACGGGAATACGCCCCCATCGACTGGTTGGAGCCGCCGGTCGTTCCGAGCAACCTGGTTCGCGTCCTGGAGCATGCGACGCTGACCGACTTCGCGCTGGTGACCTCGGCGATGCACATGGCGTGGCTGCGGCACATCGGCGGGCGGCTGGGAAATGGCTACCGGTATTCGGCCGGAGTGGTCTACAACACCTTCCCGCCCCCGCCCGAAGGCGCCGACCGCTCGAGACTGAAGACGCTCGCCTCGGCGGTGATCGCCGCCCGCGTCGCCCACCCGAAGGCGACGCTCGCCAACCTCTACGACCCGGACCTGATGCCCCCGGACCTCCGCAACGCCCATCGGAACCTCGACCGGGCGGTGGACAAGTTGTACCGCCCCGGGAAGACGTTCGTCTCCGAGCGGGAACGGGTCGAGCACCTCTTCCCGCTCTACGAACGGATGCGGAAGCCGCTGACCGCTTCCCGCAAGAAGAAGCGTCGTCGACGTCGTCGCGTCGTCCGCTGATCCGCGACATATGGATCGGCGGGTTGATTACCGGGTCGATCCCTCATTTGGCGGTGATCGGCCCCTCGAAAGCGTGACATTTTCGGCGCCCATTGACAGCCGTTCGCGTTGGCTGGCCGGTGTGAGACACTGCGCGCCCGGAAGCCGCATTTCCTTGCCCATCACGATTCCCGCGACCGAAGTTCCGGCCGGGGTTCTCGAGCGGGTCGAGAGCGCGGGCCACGCGGAAATCGTCAGCCCCGACTATCCGTACCGCCAGAAACTGGGGCGCGCCGAGTACGAGTCGCGGAAGGCGGAGCTCCAGGTGGAGCTGGCGAAGATGCAGCGATGGGTTCGGGAAACCGGGCAGCGGGTGGTGCTGCTCTTCGAGGGACGGGACGCCGCCGGGAAGGGCGGGACGATCAAGCGGTTCACCGAGCACCTCAACCCACGCGAGGCCGTCGTCGTCGCGCTGCCTCCGCCCACCGAGCGGGAGCGCGGCCAGTGGTACTTCCAGCGGTACGTGGAGCGCCTGCCGACCCGGGGCGAAATCACCTTCTTTGACCGGTCCTGGTACAACCGGGCGGTCATCGAACCGGTGATGGGGTTTTGCACCCCGGCGGAGAGCCTCCGGTTTCTGCGGGATGTCTCGGCGTTCGAGGAGCTCCTGGTCAATGACGGCATCCGCCTCATCAAATTCTGGTTCTCGGTGAGCCGGGAGGAACAGCTGCGCCGGCTGCTTTCCCGTTCGCAGGACCCGCTGAAGCAGTGGAAGGTCAGCGACGTGGACGTCCAGGTTCTCCCGATGTGGGACAAGGTCACCGAAGCCAAGAAAGCGATGTTCGCCGCCACCGACACCAAGGTGGCGCCGTGGGTGGTGGTCAAGTCGGATGACAAGAAGCGGGCGCGTCTCGCCTGTATGCGCTACGTCCTCCACCACCTCCCCTACCCGAAGGAAGACAGCGACGGATTGACGGAACCGGACGGGAAGCTGATCGGGCCGGCCCCCGACCTCTACGGCCCCGGCGAAATCTGGTAGGGGGCCTCCCCGCGCCGCTCGCCGCCGGCCCGCCTGGAGGCCAGGATGCGGTACATGGTGCGCACCGAACAGAGGCGGACGCCCTCGTCCTGGAGGGTGGCGAAGACCGCTGCGGGCGAACGGTCGACGAAGCGCGGCGAGCAGAGAATCTCGAAGACGCGATTGTGTCTGACTTGCCTGCGAATCTGGGCGAGGGTCTTCCTGGGCCGCTGGCGCTCGGAGGCCGGCTTGAGGAAACGGTAGAAGGTCGCCTTGGAAACGCGAAACGCTTGGCAGGCCAGCGAGACGCCGGCACGGGGAACGAGCGCCGCGATGGCCTCCAGGCGCTCTTTCCGTCCTTCGGGCGAAGTCCCGGCGGTCCCGCAACGTTTCCCCTGGACGTTGATGACGACGCGGGCGGCGTCGAGTTCTTTCTCGAGACGGGCGATCCGGGCCTTGAGACGACGGACTTCAGAGGCAAGGGGGTTGACCGGGGCGGGCTTGACGCCGCGCTTCTTCGGAGCGAGCGCCCCGAGAACGCCCTCGCGGCGGGTCTTGCGCCACACGGAGAGGTGGGAGGCAGAGAGCCTCTCGCGGCGCAACATCCTTCCGATATCGCCGTTTCCGGCGCAGTGGTCGGCCTCTTCAAGGATCCGCATCCGGTACTCGGCGGTGAACGTGCGGCGGGTCGACTTGGCCTCCGGGTTCGGGTTGGCTGTCAGCGTCGATTTCTCTTCTACCTTTTTCACCAATTACTCTTTTGAGGGCAGGCTTTTCTGCATGATTTGCGCACACATGGAAACAATTTCGTTCGATGGATTTGTTTTCCGGCAAAGCCAATCAAACAATTCATGGATTGCGTTCGGATTCCCTGTTGCCAATCCATAGAATGATGCGCCGTCAATATCAAAAACATTTGGCGCTATATTCTTCACATATCGCTTGGGCCTCTTGGGGATAATCTGCACCAGGTATGCTGTCCAATTTCCACGTTTTTGGCGTATGGCGGTCTTCAAGTCTTCCACGACCTTCAAACGGTTGGGCGCATTCATGGTGTTGTGCTTGTTTTTCACTTCGGCTATGATGTTTCTAGCATCACATTCAAGATCATAACCGGCATCGTGATTTTCCCAACCGTCCAATGATCCCAATACAGACTGATGGAAGACTCCCAATGCATTGCTCAACCCGCTTATTGCGGACTGCATGACCTGCATCTTGCGCAGGATATCCGCATTGGCTATATTGAAGGTCGCTGCAATGATCAAAGTGGAAAATGGATCAACAACATTGCCAACTCGCCTTTGTGTCGCCTGAAGGGAAGCGTCTTGCGCGCGTTCGATCAGCACTTTTGCGTGCTGTTCCAACACGTCAAGAGAAATCCAGGAGATTGCCATGCCCCAAATCCATGTTTGTGTCCTCGTTCAACTCGATGCCCCAGGCGATCCGGCCCAGCCGTCTGGCGACCCGGTAGGTCGTTCCCGAACCCAGGAAGGGGTCCAGCACGGTGTCGCCTTCATCGGTGAACAGCAGGATGAAGAACTCGGGCAGCCATTCGGGGAACGCCGCGCTATGCCCGGTGTTGTGACAGACCGGAGGCCGGTGCAGGACGTTGGAGGGGTAGACGGAATGTTTGCCTTCCCAGGCGGCGATTCTGCGCCCGACGCCCGACCTGGTCGCTGATTGCTGACGGGAACGGTCGTTGTCGTTCATGTTACGCAGCCTCTTGTCGGTCCAGTCGCCAACCGGGATCCGGACGGCGTCCTGCCGCATTTTCACTTCGGCTGTCTTCGAAAAGTGCAGCAGCCGTTCCCAGGAGTCCCGGAACCGGTATTTCCACTTGCCCGGCGCGGAGGTGGTCTTGTGCCAGATGTATTCCTCCACCCACCGAAAGCCGACCCGCCTTTTCAAGTCCAGGATCAATTCGAGCACATAGGGGTGCCGCTCTCCGCCTGCCGCCTTTTCCTTGATGTTTAGGACGAACGATCCGGTGGGCTTGAGGACGCGCCGCATCTCCACCGCGCGTTCGCAGAACCAGTCCACGTAGCGTTCCGGCGCAACTCCGCCATACGTATGCTTGCGCGCATCCGCATACGGCGGCGAGGTGACGATCAGGTCCACGCTTTCGTCCGGCATGGTCCGGAGCACCTGCAGGCAGTCCCCGAAATGGACGGACATGTTCAATCCCCGAAGCGCCTGTCCGAGGCCGGGTCGCGTCAGGCGGCCATGCGCTGGGCGTGATCCAGGACGACCGCGAACTTCCGGGCGGCGCGCTGCATCTCGTCCATCGTGCCGATGGAGATGCGGCACCGCGTCCACAGCGGCGGGAACGGACGCCCGACCCGCACGCCTTCGGCGGCGCAGGCGGACTGGAAGTCCTCGATCGGCATCCCGACGTCCACGAAGACGAAGTTGGTCTGGGCGTCGGTGGCGCTGTAGCCGCGGTCGGCGAAGAACTTGACGATGAAGTCCCGCGCCTCGGCGTTCCGCCGCTTCTCGTTCGGCAGGTAGCTCGGGTCCGCCTTGTCCCGCTCGAGCGCGGCGCCGGCGGCGACCAGCGAGAGGGTGCTGACCGCGTTGCCCATGTGGAACTCGCCCAGCTCGGCGATGGTGTCCTCGTGGGCGACCGCGTAGCCGATCCGGAGGCCGGCCATGCCATACGCCTTGGAGAACGTCCGGGCGACGACGAGCCTCGGGTTCTGGATCGCCGCCGGGATCATCGTCTCGTGGCCGGGGGTCGTGACGTAGTCGATGTACGCCTCGTCCACCAGAATCCGCAGGTCGGCGTTTTGCCGGAGCGCCTCATGCAGGAAGTCCCGCCCCTCGGCCGGATCGGTCAGGGTGGCGACCGGGTTGTTCGGGTTGCAGAAGAAGAGCAGCCCGCTGCCCTTGCAGGCGTGGAGGGTCTGATCCAGATCCATGCGAAGGTCCTGGGTGAGCGGCACCGCCTTGGTCCGGTAGCCCATCAGCGAGGCGTAGCCGAAGCACTCCTCGTAGGTGGGCAGGGACCCCACCAGCGCCTTTTCGCGGCTCGCGTACTGGTGGGTGGCGTCCACCAGGATCTGCGTCGAGCCGGCGCCCACCAGCACGTTCTCCGGCTGCACGCCGTGCTTTTCGGCGATCGCCTCCCGGATCGGGCCGGAGTAGGAGAACGGATAGCGGCCCATGATCGCGCCATCCGGCCCGATCACCGAGTCCACCGCATCCATCACCGCATCGCCGGGCCCCAGGGAGTTCTCGTTGTTGGCCAGGTTGATGGCCTCCTCGGGGGCGATGCCCTGCTCGGCGGCGAACGCGATCTGCTCGCGGAGCCGCGACCGCACCAGCGTGGCCGCGTAGAGACCTGCGGCGCCGGCCGCGGTGTGGTTCAAGAAGCTGCGACGGGAGAGCATGATGAGTTCCTCTGACTGGAAGTGGGGGGCGCCTACTGGTTGTTGTCGGCGGCGTCGAGGCCGAGCACCTCCGCGAAGACCGCGGTGGCGCGCTGCATTTCCTCGA
This sequence comes from Candidatus Marinacidobacterium sp., assembly GCA_965202845.1. Lineage (GTDB taxonomy): Bacteria > Acidobacteriota > Vicinamibacteria > Marinacidobacterales > Marinacidobacteraceae > CBDATA01. Next base: position 2,036,414 of record OZ241856.1, on the reverse strand, counting down.
GGGTTCCGATGGAAATCCGGGCGTGGGTGTCCTGGTAGGGCGGGAAGTCCCGACCCACCATGATGCCGTGCCGGGCGCAGGCCTCGCGGAACTGGCTGGCGGGCATCCCGATGTTCACGAACACGAAGTTGGTCTGGCTGGGAACCGGGTCCAGGCCGTTGCCGGAAAAGAAGTCCATCGTGTACTGCCGGGCGGCCTCGTTCCGCTTGACCTCGGTGGTGATGTACTCCGGGTCCTCGAGCGAGCCGTGGGCGGCCGCGAGCGAGAGCACCGAAACGCCGAAGGTCAGCTGGAGCGGCGCGATCCGGGCGATGGTGTCCTTCTGGCCGAAGGCGTAGCCGAGGCGAAGCCCCGCCATGCCGTAGGCCTTCGAGAACGTCCGGGCGACGAATACGTCCCGGTGGCGCATCGCCAGCTCGGCGCCGGTGTCATACCCCCGGTCGGTCACGTACTCGTAGTAGGCCTCGTCCAGCAGGATCGCGGTGTACGGCGAGTTCTTCTTCACGTAGGTGACGAAATCGGTGATGTCGGCCGCCGAGTGGATGGTTCCGGTGGGATTGTTCGGGTTGCACAGGAACACCATCCCGGCGCCCATCGCCGCGCCCGCCATCTTGTCGAGATCGAGCGCCAGCCCGCCGGTGAGCGGGATCTCGGTGACCGGGCTGCCGAAGTACCGGGCGGTCCGGGTCGGACTCTCGTAGGAGCACTCGGCGGTGACCAGCGGCCGGTCGGGGCCGGTGAAGACGCGCACCGCGTTCCGGAGGATTTCGCCGGAACCGGCGGCCAGCGTCACATGGCTCGCATCGCCGCCGTGTTTCGCGCCCAGTTTCTTCCGAAGGTCGGAGTCGCTGATCCGCGCGTTCATCGGGTACCGCATGATGGATCCGTACTCGCCGCGCAGGGCGGCGACCGCGGAGGGGCCGGGGCCCAGCGGGTTCTCGTTGCTGCTGATGCGGACCTCGTCGGCCTCCGGCGCCGGCAGGAGGAACGGGGCGCCGCGGAAACCGTTTTCCGCTTCCCAGGCCTCCCGGCCGCGGGCGTGGATCGCGTGCAGCGCGATCGGAGACGGGGCGGCGCCCAGAAAGCTGCGTCGGGTCGTCTTCATTGGAGGGTTCTCCCGGTTCAAATTACGGAAAAGGGATGCTGGAGCGCATTGCGGAACGTACGGGTTCGGGCGCCGGATGGCAAAAGCCGCGTCAGTGGACCATGAGGTCGGCGACCAGAGCGGTCGTGCCCCACTGCATGACCATCTGGCCGTTCATCCCGTCGGCGGTCAGCGAGATGGTGAACACCTCCTCCGAAGCGTCCCGGGTCTCCACCTTGAGCGGAACCGCGATCAGGTCGTGCTCCGGGTTGTGGTCGGTGCCCCACTGCCCGGTCTGCTTGTTCACCAGCAGCTCCCAGCCGTCGTCGGTCTTCCTGGCGAAGAGGGTGTACTCCCCGGCGGGAACCATCTTCGAGCCGAACATCATGGCGCCCTCGCTGGCGAGGCCGGTGGCGGCGTCGGATCCGAGGCGCCAGACCATGCCGGGAGTCGCCATCCCCAGCATGTCGCGGCCGTCGAGGCTGGGACGGCCGTAGTCCACGGTGACCGCCTTGCCGTCGAAGCTGGCGGTGGCTTCCCCGCGGGGGTTGTGGGCGAGCGCCGGAACCGCGAGTCCCAGCGCCAGAAGAACGATGGCGGAACGATGTTTCACGTGGATATTCATGGGGGGGATTCTCCTGGGGCTTCGGCCCCGACGAAAAGGGTGTTGGCGAGCCGGGTGAGCCGGGACTTCGCGCGGGCGGCGGTGTTCCGGTGGAGGACGCCGCGCCCGGCCATCCGGTCCAGCAGCGCGACGGCGCGGGGCAGCTCCTCCCGGGTCCGCTCCGGATCGCCGGCGGCGATCGACCGGCGCAGCGCCTTCACCTGGGTGCGGAGGCGGCTGCGGTGGCTGCGGTTGCGCAGCCGGCGCTCCCGGTTCTGCCGGACGCGCTTCTTTGCGGATTTGCTGTGCGCCATGAACGATTCCTGGGTGGAAGAGGTGGGGACAGGGACTCTAGCAGATTCAGCGGGAATCGGGAGCGGCGAGCAGGCGGATCGCCCCGCTGAAGGTCGAAACGTGGATTTCCGGGCCGCCTTCGCCGTGCCGCCCGGCGAGCGTGCGGGGGCCGGGAGGCGCTCCCAGGTCGAAGTCGGAAAGGATGTCCCCCCGGAAGGTGGAGGCGTCCAGCAGGAAGCCGGACCCGGGGCCGATGCCGATCTCCACCGCGCCGGAATGGGTCTGGATTTCGTACCAGCCGTCCTCCTGCATGCGGCCGTCCAGCTGGACGTCGGCGGTGAGGGTTTCGATTTCGCAGCGATGCGCCAGCAGGTTGCTCAGGCTCATCGCGCCGCTGACCGTCTCCGCGACCACGTCCTGGGCGACCAGCCCGCGCACGGTCAACGGCCCGCTGATGCTGCGCAGCAGGAAGCGGCCTCCCGGCGAGTGGATTTCGCTCATCGAAATCGCCGCGGTGAACGAACGGACGGTCAGCGAGACGTCTTCGGGGAGCCAGACCTCCATGTCCACCAGAACCGGCGGAATCCGGCGCGGAGCGCGGACGTCGGTCAGCGGGATGTCCCGGGGGCGGCCCTCGGCATCCCGGGGCGGTTGGGGCCCGATGTGCACCCGCCCGTCGGTCTGGTGCAGGTCCAGGTTGACCCGGCGGAAGTGGCGCTCGGCCTCCGCCGCCGGAACCTCGGGCTGGAGCCGCTTGACCGCCACGAAGCGGAGCAGGCGCTCCCCCTGGGGGGCGCTCCGCAACGCGACCTGCCCGGCGAAGTTCATCACCGAGACCTGGGTTCCGGCAGGCACTTCCAGGGCGCGCTCCACGATTTCGGTCTGGAGGCCGGCGGCCGGCGCGGCCGCGCCCGCCAGCAGGGGCACGATCCATATCGATGCGGGAATCTGTCGTGAGAGGCGTTCGTTCATGGGGGGAGTCATCCTGTTTTTGGGGAAATCAGCCGGTCGGCGGCGGTTCGGGCGGTTCGCGTTCGGCGAGGTCCTCGATGCGGTCCCGCGCGGCTTCGCCGTCGCCGCGCTCCATGTCCCGCATCAGCATGAGGGTGTTGTGCAAGAGCTCCAGCTTGCGGGCCAGGCTCTGCAGCAGCGTCTGCTGGGCGTCCTCGTCGTCCGGCGCCGCCCGCGCGACGCGCCGCCCCTCGGCGATCACCTGATCCAGCGCCGCCAACTCCGGCGAGATCGCCTGCTGGGCGTCGTCGCCCCGGTCGCGGAACTCGGTCTCGAGGTCGCCGATGGCCCGCTCGTAGAGGACTTCGGCTTCTTCGGCCGGATGCGGCGCCGCGCCCGGCGGCGGTTCGGGGTCCCCGCCTTCGTGGAACACCAGCGCGATTCCCGCGGCCACGAGGACGGGCAGAAGCCAGAGTGCGCGCCGCATCCGGCAGGAAACCTAGCGCAGCGTCAGCAGCAGGAGGAGGACCGACGCCGCCAGCGCCGCCAGCAGCAGGGTCCAGCCGATGCCGCGGGGGAAGGGGCGCCCGTCCGACGGCGCATGATCGCCGAAGGCGATGCGGGCGGCGCCCCGGGCGAGCCCCCGGACCGCTCGTTCCCGCAGCAGCGTCAGGACGGACGGGACGGCGGTGAGGACGGCGTTTGCGGCCCTGCCGGCGGAGCGGAACGGCCTGCCCCGGTAGAGCCAGTCGACGTCCACGGTGATCCGGGGGGAGGGGGCGAGCCGCGGCAGCCAGAGGAGGAACAGGATCGCGGCGCCGACCAGGAGTCCGGTTCCGCCGACCACGTGATCCACGGTCCAGGGCTTGTAGGCCTCCCCCCCGAACGGGAGCAGCCGGTAGAGCAGGCCGGGGCGGACCCCGTACAGGAAACAGAGGCCGGCGAGGATGCCCATCGCGGCCAGCATGGTCCCCGGCAGGCGGCGGACGGCGATCCCCTTCGGGGCGCCGAAGAACGCGAACCGCGGGAGCTTCAGCCCCACCGAAAGGAAGGTGCCGACCGCCGCCAGGGTGAGGAGCAGCTCGGTCAGCGCGAAGTGTCCTTCGGCCGCCGCGCTCACGATCATGGATTTGCTGATGAAGCCGTTGAAGAGGGGGGCGCCGGAGATCGAGAGCGCGCCCACCAGGTAGAGCGCGACCCCCCAGCGCATTCCGGGGGCGATCCCGCCGAGGTCCGAGAGCCGCCGCCGGCCGCCGGTCGCCTCGATGGCGGCGCCGGCGCCCATGAAGAGCAGCGCCTTGTAGAGGATGTGCGAGTAGGCGTGCGCGACCGACCCGTTCAGCGCCAGGCTGGTTCCGATGCCGACTCCCGCCACCATGTAGCCGACCTGGCTCACGATGTGGTAGCCGAGCAGCCGCCGGATGTCGTTCTCCATCAGCGCGAAGAGCGCGCCGTAGAGCGCCATCGCCACCCCCAGCGGAACCAGGATTCCGGTTTCCGGGAAGAGCCGGACCAGGGCGTACACCGCGGTCTTGGTGGTGCAGGCGGAGAGGAAGACCGCCCCGGTCGTCGAGGCCTCCGGATAGGCGTCGGTGAGCCAGGCGTGGAGCGGCGGGATGGCGGCGTTCACCGCGACGCCGGCGAGGACCAGCCAGAAGGCGGCGCCGCCCTCCAGCGGCGCCAGCTCGAGGGCGCCGCCGGTTCCCCGGTGCAGCGCGATCCCGAAGAACAGCAGGGCGCCCCCGGCGGCGTGCGCCAGCAGGTAGCGCATGCCGGCCGGCTTCGCCCCGGCGCCGCCGTGCCAGATCAACACCAGCGAGGTGATCGCCATCAGCTCCCAGAACACGAAAAAGGTGATCCAGTCCCCGGCGAACACGGTGGCGATCGCCGCGCCGGCGTAGCTCATGGCGGCGGCGGTTTCGGTGGGGCGGAGCCGGTGCGCTCCGTAGAGAAGCCCGGTGAGCGCGACGATCCCGAACACCAGGGCGAACAGGCGGGAGAGGTCGTCAACCCGCAGCCAGACCAGCGGGAAGCCGGCGAGCTCCGCATGGAGCGTCGCCGGGGGCAGGCGGACGACCGCGACCAGGGCGGCGATGGCGAACCCGATTCCGGTCCAGGCGGCCGGCAGGCGGCGCCCGACCAGCAACGCCGCGGCCGCGCCGGCGAACAGCCACAGCGACGGGTGCGAGGCGAGGAGGGTCATCATCGCTGGTCGTAGTAGTCCTCGCGGCGTGCGAGCAGCGGCTTGAGCCCGCGGACCGCGATGAGGACCAGCGCCGCGCCGCCCAGGAATCCGAGCGCGGCGTCGGAAAGCGGAATCCGGTTCCAGAAGGCACCGTGGGGGTGGTAGCCGCCCAGCAGGTTCGCGGTCTCCACCACCCCCAGCAGCAGGATGGCGGCGATCCCGATCCGGATCACGGGGCGCCTCCGCCGGCGAGCATGGCGCCGCCGCGCACCGCCGCCTCGCGCGCCGCCATCCAGGCGAGCGACCAGAAGCGCGCGCCGAAATCGGGAAAGAGCCCCAGGATCAGGGCGACCAGCGCGGTCGCCGCCGGCGGCCCGGCGAGCCACCAGGACGGCGCCCGGACGTCGCGTTCGGGGGACTCGAACCAGGCGACCCGCAGCACCGGGACGTAGTAGGCCAGGTTGAGCAGGCCGCTGGTCAGCAGCAGCGGGACGACCCACGGCTGCCCGGCGCCCAGACCGCCCATTGCGAGGTTCCACTTGGAGAGGAAGCCGGGGAGCAACGGAAGCCCCGCCATGCCGAGCGCCCCGATCGTGAAGGCGGCGAAGGTGACCGGCATGGCGCGCCCCAGGCCGCGCAGGTCCCGGATCCGCTCGAGGCCGGTGGCGGCGTAGACGGCGCCGGCGCAGAAGAACAGGGTGATCTTCATGAACCCGTGAGCGGCGATGTGGAAGGCGGCCCCGGCGAGCGCCAGCGGCGCGCCCAGGGCGCCGCCCAGGACGATGTAGCTCAGCTGGCTGACGGTGGACCAGGCGAGGCGGCGCTTCAGGTGGCCTTCGCCGAGCGCCCGGGCCGAGGCGAAGAGAATGGTGAGGGCGGCCAGCAGCGCGAGCGGCAGGGCGACTCCCAGGTCACGCATCAGCTCCGGGCCGAACGTCCAGCCGGTCACCCGGAGCACGCCGAAGGCGCCCGCCTTCACCACCGCCACCGCGTGCAGCAGGGCGCTCACCGGGGTCGGCGCGACCATCGCCCGGGGCAGCCAGGGGTGCAGGGACAGGATCGCCGCCTTGGCGCCGACGCCGACCAGGAACAGGAGGAACAGCGCCCGGAGCGCCCCGTCCCCCGCGGTTCCGGCGAGGAAGCCGCCGGGCGTGAAGGTCGCTCCCGGCGCGAGCGTTCCGGTCCAGACGACCGCCGCCAGCAGCAGCTGGCCGGCGAGCAGGGTGTACGCCAGATAGGAGCGGGAGGCGGAGAGGACGCCGGGGGCGTCCCGCCGATGCGCCACCAGCGGCCAGGTGGAGATGGTCAGAATCTCGAAGAAGATCAGGAAGGTGATCGGGTTCGCCGCCAGCGCGATTCCGGCGGCGGCGGCCACTGCGACCGAGAAGGCGGCGAAGTAGCCGGTCTGGTTGCCGAGCTTCAGCGAGCGCAGGTAGCCGATCGAGTAGGGGTGGGCGGCGAGCCACAGCAGGGAGGCCAGCGTCAGGAAGAGGACGCCCAGCGGGTCCGCCCGGAACTGGAGGGGCGCGCCGGGGAGCAGCGGGAGCGCCGGGGTCTCGATGACGCCGCCGCTGGCGACGGTTCCCAGCATCCAGATCGCCGCCCCCAGCTGGAGCCCGGCGGCCGCGAAGGTCCACCCCTCCCGCAGGTTGGGCCGGCGGCGGGAGAGCAGGATCGGGACGACCGCGAGCAGCCCCGGCAGGATCGCGAGCAGCGGCGCCAGCGAAACGGTCATGACGGGAGGACGTGCTCCTGGAACGGGCCGGCGAGGACGCCCAGCAGGAGCGTCAGAACCGCCAGAACCACCGCCGCTCCGGTGATGGCCCCGGGAAGCGGTTCGCCGGATGTCCCGGATTCGGCGCGACGGAACCAGATCGCCTCCAGCAGCCGCAGGAAGTACGTCGCCCCCAGCAGGCTCGAGACCAGCAGGGCGAGAAAGGCCGCGATCCCGGCGGCGTCGCCGGCCGCCCAGGCGGAGGAGAGCAGCAGGTACTTGGAGACGAAGCCGGCGGCGGGGGGGAGTCCGATGAGCGACAGCGCCGCGACGCTCAGCGCGGCGGCGAGAACCGGGGCGCGGGCGCCCAGCCCCGCCCAGTCCCCGATCCGCTTCAACCCCCACTCGAAGCGGAGGCTTCCGGCGCCGAAGAAGAGGGCGCCCTTGGCGAGGCCGTGGGCGACCATGTGCATCACCGCCCCGGCGACTGCGAGGTCGGAGCCGATCGCCACGCCGAGCAGGATCGTCCCCATCGCGCCGACGCTGGACCAGGCCAGCATCCGGATCACATTCTCCTGGGCGACGGCGAGGACGCCGCCGGCGAGCGTTCCGGCGACGCCGAGCCAGAGCACGACTTCGAGGACGCCGGCCGCCGCCGGCCCGGCGGCGCCCTCTCCCAGGACGCCCCCCACGGTTCGCAGCAGCGCGAAGGCGCTGACCTTGGCCATCACCGCCGCGATGAAGCCGGCGGCCGCCACCGGGGCGTGGGCGTAGGTGTCGGGAAGCCAGCCGTGGAGCGGGAAGAGCGCCGCCTTCAAGGCCAGCCCCACCGCGATCAGGACGACTCCGACCGCTGCCGCCGGGGCGCTTTCGCCGGGCAGCGAGGCGAGCTGGACCGCGAGGTCGTCCAGGTTCAGGGTGCCGCTGACCGCGTAGAGGAACCCGGCGCCGAGCAGGTAGAGGGACCCGGCGGCGGTTCCCACCAGCAGATACCGGAACGCCGCGACCGCGGCCCGATGCCCCCCGCCGGCGATCAGGATGTAGGCGGCGAGCGACGAGATTTCGAGAAAGACGAAGAGGTTGAAGAGGTCGCGGGTCGCGAGGATGCCCACCAGCCCGGCCAGCAGGAGCAGGACGGCGCCGTGGAGAAGCCCCTCCCGCACCGGATGGCCCCCTCCGGCCGGCGTCTCCTCCTCCAGCGGGCGGGAGGCGGCGCCCAGCAGCGCCATGAGGGCGACCAGCAGGATCAGCAGGCCGTTCAGCGGGTCCAGCCGGAGTTCGATGCCCCAGGGCCCGGGCCAGCCGCCCATGGCGTACCGGATGGGGCCCTCGGCGACCGTCTGGAGGAGAAGCTGGAGCGCGATCAGGACTTCCGCCACGCCGGCGCCCAGCGCGAACATCCGCGGCAGCCGGGGATGGAGGAACGCGAGGAGCGGCGCGAGCGCCGCCCCGCCCAGGGGCAGGGCGAGCAGCAGGCCGATCAGGACTTCGGCCACGGGGAACGTTCCTGGAGCCTCGGCAGCAGCTCCTCTTCGTCAAGCGACTGGTGGCTGCGGCGGATCCGGATCAGGAGCGCGAGGGCGAGGCCGATGGTCGCGACCGAAACCACGATGGCGGTGAGCATGAGGGTGTGGGGCAGCGGGTTCATGTGGGCGGCGGCTTCCGGGACTCCGGCGTCGGCGCCGACGATGGGCGTCCCCGCTCCCCGTTTCCAGGCGAGCGCGATGAAGAACGCCATCACCCCCACTTGCATCACGTTCATGGCGAGGAGCTTCCGGAACAGGTTGGGGATGAGCGCCATGCCGGCCAGTCCGACCACGAACTGGATGACGGCGAGCGCGTACATCATCGCGGGACGCCCCCCCTCCTACTCCCGGACCCCGGCGCTGATGGTGTGGAAGAGCACCATCACGGTGCCGGCGACCGCCACGAATACCGCGGCCTCGACCAGCAGGGTGGCGAGCTCGCGGATGCTCGCCGGCTCGGTGCCGAGCGGCAGCACGCCGTAGTTCAGGAATTCTCCGCCGAACGGCAGGCAGGCGACGCCGATGCCTACGAAGGCCAGCAGGCCGATGCAGGCCATCGCGAGCGAGGCGGGCAGCCCGGGGCCGAAGGCGCCCGGTCCCCGGATCAGGCGCAGCGCCATCAGGCCGGACCCGAAGAGCACCCCGCCCTGGAAGCCCCCGCCGGGGCTCACGTGCCCGTGCACCAGGACGTAGAGGGAGAAGAGGAGGATCCAGGGCGCCAGGGTGCGCGCCGCCGCGTCGAGGACGTCGCTGCCGAAGCGGTGGGCGAGTCCCGGTTCGTCGGAAGCGGCCTCCCGCGGCGCGAAGCCGCCGAGGATGAGGATGCAGCCGAGTCCGGCGACGAAAATCACTGCGGCCTCGCCCAGGGTGTCGTACCCGCGGTAGTCGGCGAGGACGGCGGTCACCATGTTCAAGGCGCCGGTCTCCTCCCGCGCCGATTCGATGAACCGGGGGGACACGCGCGTGGAGGCCGGGGATTCGGGGTCGCCGAATTCGGGGAGCGCGGCGGTTCCGGCGAGGAGGCCGGCCAGCAGCCCGCCGAAGCCGAGGACGGCGAGCAGCAGGCGCAACCGGGACGGCATTCTCAGTCGAACCACCGGCTGGTGCGCGACGCCACCGAGACCAGGAGGATGGCGCTGAGGGCGCCGCCCACCGAGGCTTCGGTGAAGGCCACGTCCACCGCGCCGAGCAGCGCGAACCAGGTGGCGGCGGCGAAGCTGAAGACCCCGAAGAGCACCGCGGCGGCGAGGACGTCGCGGACCAGCAGCGCGGCGACCGCGACCACCAGCATGACCGCCAGCAGGCCGGCGGCCACCAGCGCCGAGGGGTCGGTCACGAGGGTTTGCTCCCCGGTTCGGATTGGCGGGCGGCCGCCAGCGACTGGACTCCGCTGCGGAGCGCCGCCCGCCCCAGCGCGTGGGTCGCGGTCGGGTTGGCGAGCGCGAGAACCGCGCCGATCAGCAGGAACCGCGCGGCCAGCGCCCAGTCGGCGGCGAGGATCGCGAAGGCGAGGAGGGTGAAGCCGAGGCCGACCGTTTCGCACTTCGAGATCGCGTGGAGCCGGGTGTAGAAGTCGGGGAGCCGGAGCACGCCCACCACGGTGGCGAGGATGAAGAACAAGCCGACGGCGAGGCAGGCGGTGGCGAGCGCCTCCCGCAGGCCGAAATCGCTCACGGGTTGTCCGCCCCCCGGTCGAAGTACTTGGCGATGACCAGCGCGGTGAGGAACCCGATCAGGGCGTAGGCGAGCGCGATGTCCACGAACATCTCCGGCTCGCCGGAGAGTTCCCCGGCCACCAGCAGCAGGATCAGGGTCTTGGCGGCGATGGGGGCGAGGCCGGAAAGCCGGTCCCAGAGCGTCGGCCCGCGGACCACCCGCGCCAGCGCCGCCAGCATCGCCAGGAAGATGGCGCCGGCGAAGCAAGCCAGGATGATGTGCATGGCGCTCCCGGTCTCAATCGTTCGCCGGGAACAGGCGGGCGACCCGGGCGCGGAGCGGCTGCCGGGCGTCCCGCAGGCTGGCGCCGGAACGTTCGTCCAGCGCGTGCACGGTCAGCTCCCCGTTTTCGGAGTCCAGGGTCACGGTGCCGGGGGTGAGGGTGATCGAGTGGGCGAGGACGGTGCGGGCGGCGGAGTCGGGCAATCCGTCCCGGAAGCGCGCGATGCCGGGCTGCAGCCGGAGCTTCGGCGCCAGCACCACCCGGGCCACCCGGACCGCCGAGAGCAGGATTTCGCCCGAGAGCCAGAACAGGTACGGCGCCCACCGGGGCCGGATGCGCAGCCGGGAGAGCGCGCCTTCCCGGGTGCGCCAGACGCCCCGGCAGCCGAACGCGACAGCAAGGGCCGCCGCCGCCCCGGCGCCCAGGTGGAAGGCGTCGGCAAGGCCGGACAGGATGTACCAGAAGGCGAACAGGCCGGCTGCGAGCCCCGCGGTCGCGGCAAGGTCGCCGGAGGGGGGCCGGTGTCCCATTCCCCGGCTCAGCGGTAGTAGTTCACGCCCACCAGGAATTGCTGGGTGCGGAATCCGAAGTCGCTTCCGGACCAGATCCGGTACTCGGCCCGCGCCGACAGGTACGAGAGGACGTAAACCTCGAACCCGGCGCCGACGTGGGCGGTGAACGTGTGCTCGGTGGAATCGAGGCTGATTTCGACTCCGATCGGAATCCGCACCCCGGTCGGCCGGGTGGGGGCGGCGTTATCGGGGTCGGGGGGATCGGGCGGATCGGGGTCGTCGTAGGTGTAGTCCTCGCGCACCTCCTCGCGGCGGACGATTCCGGCGCCGGCCAGCACGTACAGCTGGAAGGGCTGCCGCCGCCCCAGGTGGTAGACGAACGACCCGTCCAGGTGGTACCGGTTGGTGCGGTACTGGTAGGCGGGAACCGCGAGCACGTCCTCCACCGGCTCGTTCCGCTCCGTGTAGCGGCGGTTCGAGCGTCCGAAGTGCAGTCCCGCCTCGAAGCTGAGGGAGTCGTTGAACCGGAAGGCTGCGCCGCCGCCCACCCCGAAGCCCCGGCTCAGCTTGAGCTCGTCGTGAGCCATCAGCTGGGCGCCGGCGCCGGCGGCGAGTCGGAGGAGGTGCCCCTGGGCCGCCGCCGGAGCGCTCCCCAGCGTCCACGCGAACCCGGCCAGAAGCCCCGAACGAAGCAGAAGGCCGGCGAGGGAGGATGCGCGGGAGCCCGCCGACGAACGCAAGGTTCGGGCATCCTACTTCACCGGGCCGCGGCTCCTGTCAGGCTATGCGGAACTTCACGAAGGAAAAAGCGCCGAGAAAGGATCCAGGGGCTTGATATTCATGGTTTTTTGCGGATGGCGGGGCGTTTTCAACCTGTCGCGGTCAAGGGAACGCCTTGTTCCGGTTTGACGTCGAGGAGGGACGCTCTCCCAGGAGGACGGGGACGCACTGGCGGCGGCCCGATCCATAATCCCCGACTGGATGGCGGCGCCTTTGCGCGCCTGCCTTTTGCGGTAGTCTTGCTGCATGATTTCTGACAAGCCGGTCCGACGCGGACTCCCCCGCCGCATCATGGAGCACGCCGAAGCTCTCCCGGAGGCGACCCCGATCTGCCCCGGCGCCCTGCTCCACCTCGGCAACCGGGCGGCGGTCAACCAGGCGCTGTCGCGCCTCGCCCGATCCGGCGACCTGATGCGGATTTGCCAGGGCGTCTACATGCGCCCCATCCCGACTCGCTTCGGTATGCGGGCGCCCTGCTCCGACAAGGCCCTCGCAGCCCTCTCAAAGATGTGGGGCGAGATCTACGCGCCCGCCGGCGCCTCCGCCGCCAACTGCCTCGGACTGATAACCCAGAACCCGATGCGCATGATCTGTCTCACTACCGGTCCCAGCCGGAGGCTGTATTTCGGCGGCGCCGACGTTGAACTGCGCCATGCGCCGCGCTGGCAACTCACCGCCCCCTACCGCAAGGCCGGAGAGGTCATCCGCGCCCTCGCGTGGCTTGGCCCCGAGGAGGTCGAGGACAGCCTTGATGTTGTTCTGCCGACGCTCTCCCAGAAGGACCGGGACGAACTGGCGGCGGCCCGGGCCGTTCTCCCCGAATGGATGGCGGCGCCGCTGAGCGGCCGCCTTTGCGGTAGTCTTGCTACATGATTTCTGACAAGCGGGTCCGACGCGGACTCCCCCGCCGCATCATGGAGCACGCCGAAGCCCTCCCGGAGGCGACCCCGATCTGCCCCGGCGCCCTGCTCCACCTCGGCAACCGGGCGGCGGTCAACCAGGCGCTGTCGCGCCTCGCCCGATCCGGCGACCTCATGCGGATTTGCCAGGGCGTCTACATGCGCCCCATCCCGACCCGCTTCGGCTTGTGCCCGCCCTCGATCAGCAAGGCCCTCGCCAACCTGTCGAAGATGTGGGGCGAGATCTACGCGCCTGCCGGCGCCTCCGCCGCCAACTGCCTGGGACTGATAACCCAGAACCCGATGCGCATGATCTGTCTCACTACCGGTCCCAGTCGGAGGCTGTATTTCGGCGGCGCCGACGTTGAACTGCGCCATGCGCCGCGCTGGCAACTCACCGCCCCCTACCGCAAGGCCGGAGAGGTCATCCGCGCCCTCGCGTGGCTCGGCCCCGAGGAGGTCGAGGACAGCCTTGATGTTGTTCTGCCGACGCTCTCCCAGAAGGACCGGGACGAACTGGCGGCGGCCCGGGCCGTTCTCCCCGAATGGATGGCGGCGCCGCTGAGCGCCCGACTCGCCCATGCCTGAGACGCGCTTCCAAGACCTCTCGCCCCAAGAGCGTCATCAGGCATTGAGTATTGCCGGAAAGCAAGGCAGTTTCCGTGCGTTCCTGTTGGAAAAGGACATCTGGGTGGTCGCCACCCTCCGCGTCCTGTTCGACTCCCCGTTCGCCGAACACCTGATCTTCAAGGGGGGCACATCGCTCTCGAAGGCGTGGGGCGCGATCCGCCGGTTTTCCGAGGACGTCGACGTCACCTACGACATCCGAGCCATCGCGCCCGACTTCGTCTCCGGCGGCGACGACGAGGCGCTGCCGCCCACCCGCAGTCAGGAGAAGCGCTGGACGCAAGCCATCCGCCCCCGCCTCGCCGAATGGGTCCGCGACGAAGCCTGCCCCATCGTCCAGGAGGGGCTCGCCCGCGCCGGTTTTGCGGCGCGTTTCCGCGTGGACGACTACCGACTCCACGTCGAATACGAGCCGCTCTTCAAGGAAATCGGTTTCGTGCGGCCGGACGTCCTGGTCGAATTCGGCGCCCGTTCCACCGGCGAACCCCACGCGAAGCGCCCGGTGGCGTGCGATGCGGCGCCCCTGCTTCCCGATCTGACGTTTCCCGAGGCGACCCCGACGGTGATGCTGGCGGAGCGCACCTTCTGGGAGAAGGCGACCTCGATGCACGTCTTCTGCCATCGGGAACGCGGGCGCGGCGACCGCCTGTCGAGGCACTGGCACGACGTCGCGCGCCTTGACGAAGCGGGAATCGTCGACCGCGCGCTCGCCGACCGGGAGCTCGCGTTCTCCGTCGCCCGCCACAAGGGAATCTTCTTCGTCGAGAAGGACGTCCGCGGCGAACGCATCGACTACCTGGCGGCGGTTTCCGGTAACCTGCAGCTGGCGCCCACCGGCGCGGCGCGCGCGACGCTCGAGGAGGACTACGCGAAGACGCGGGCCGGCGGCCTGTTCCTCGACGAGGAGGAACCCTTCGAGCAACTGATGGAAAGGTGCGCCTCCATCCAGTCCCGGGCCAACGCGGCGGCCCGAAACGACTGAGGGACGTCTTCGCGCTTCGCGACCGGGTTGTAGCCGATTACGGGAAATTCTCCCGAAGCTTCACCCGCATCCGGGCCGAAGACATCAAGCGCACCGTCGACCAAGCGTATGCCCGGGGTGATTTCTGGCCCGCCCCACTCATTTCAGTGGAACCCGAATTGCGAGGCGGGGGAGTGGATTGACGACCTCGTCGACGAGGGCGTCCTCGACGGCCATCAGGTGCTCTTTCCGTCCTCGAAGCGAAGTCCCAGCAGCCCCGCAACGTTTCCCTGGACGTCGATGACGGTGCGGGCGGTGTCGAGGTCCGTTCGAATTGGCCATGGCATGGAGGCCGATCGCTCCCTCATCTCGGTGACGCATGCCCCGGTGTGCTACCTTGCGGGTGAGAGCGATGCCGTCCGTCAACCCCGAAATCCTCGTCTGGGCGCGTGAAACGGCGGGTCTCACCCTCGGGGGCGCCGCCGCCAGGGTCGGCATCGGGGATGCCCGTGGCGTCGCGGCCGCCTTGCGGCTCACCGCGCTGGAACGCGGTGAGGAAAAGCCCACGCGATCGGTGCTGGTCCGGATGGCGCGTCACTACCGCCGGCCGTTGCTCGTCTTCTATCTGGATGCGCCGCCCCCGCGGGATGACCGCCGGCCGGACTTCCGGACCCTGCCCGGAGCGCGCTCTTCGGAGACCGACGCCTTGATCGACGCCCTGGCGCGCAACCTGCAAAGCCGCCAGAACATGGTGCGCTCTGCGTTGGAAGCCGAGGATGAAGCCGAGCCGCTGCCATTCGTGGGCGCTCTTCTGGATGGGGAAGTCCCCGAAGCGGGGCTGGATTCGCTGTGTCGGATTCTGCGGCGCCGCCCGGATGCCGCCCGGTTGGTGCGACGCGGAGTGAACGAGCTCCGCCAGGCGCTCGGCGATGACATGAACGCCGCGAAGTACTACGCGGAGCGAACTCCCGATTCCGCCTTCCAGCTGCTTCGTTCGCGAACCGAGGCTTCCGGCGTGTTCGTTCTGCTCAAGGGCGATCTCGGCAGCCACCACACCGCCATCGACGTGGAGGTCTTTCGCGGCCTTGCGATTGCGGATGACGTGGCGCCGTTCGTGGTCATCAACGACAACGACTCCCGGGCGGCGCGGTCCTTCACGCTCTTGCACGAATTGACCCACATCCTGCTCGGCCAATCCGGTTTCCGTGGAATGCGCGTCGAAGCGGAAATCGAGAAGTTCTGCGACGACGTGGCCGCCGAATGGTTGCTGCCCGCACCAATGCTTGCCGGGATCGTCATGGAACGCGGCGCGTCTCTTGAAGAGGCGAAACGGAGTATCGACTCGTTCGCCCGCGAACGAAATCTGAGTCGGACCATGGTCGCCTACCGACTCCTTCGCGCCGGGCGCTTGAGTCGAACGCTCTTCGAGCGCCTCCAGGAGGACTTTCGCAGACAATGGCACCGCCGCCGCGAAGGACGCCGGACGCGGCGACGCGAATCGGAGGGCGGCCCTTCCTGGTATGCGGTGCGTCGGCATCGGGTCGGACCGGGTCTGCTCGCATTCTCCCGTCGCATGCTGGAATCCGGAGCGCTGTCGACGACCCGGGTGGCCAGAATCCTGGGTGTCAGGCCAGCGCAGGTCGGCAGGATGCTCGCCCGGTGACGGCAAGGGCTTGATGTGGGGGACAAGTCCTGGCGATGAATGAGAACCTGCGCAAGGCCAAACTTCGGAAAAACGACGAGTTCTACACGCAGCGTTCCGACATCGAAAACGAGCTCCGTCACTACACCGAACACTTTCGCGGCAAGGTCGTCTACTGCAACTGCGACGATCCTCGCGTCTCCAATTTCTTCCACTACTTTTCGTACAACTTCAAGCGCCTGGGGTTGAGGAAGCTCATCACTTCGTGCTACCGGAACCATTCGCCGGACTTGTTCAGCCGCCACGATTCGGAGCGGGCGATCTGGCTGGAGTACGAAGGCAGCGGAGATTCGCGGACGCCCCGCGTTGAGGACATCGGGGTTCGGAAATTCGAGGGCGATGGCGATTTTCGCAGCGCGGAGAGCGTCGAGTTGCTGAAGCAGGCGGACACCGTGGTGTCCAACCCGCCCTTCTCGCTTTTCCGCGAATACGTCGCTCAACTGGTGCAGCATGCCAAGAAATTCCTGATTATCGGCAACAAGAATGCGATCAAGTACAAGGAAATCTTTCCGATGATCAAGAAAAGTGAAATATGGGTCGGCATGACTCCCATGAGCAAGGACCTGCTGTTTGACGTGCCGCCTTCCTACGCCAGGGAATTGCTCAAGACACAAAAGCAGGGCAGTCGATACAAAATGGTTGACGGCGTCGTCAAAGGCAGGTCGCAGAGTATCTGGTTCACGAATCTGGATCACCGGAAGCGGCATGAGGAGTTGATTCTCACGAAGCGCTACTCGCCCGAGGCGTATCCGACCTACGACAACTACGACGCGATCAACGTGGACAAGGTCGCCGAAATCCCGATGGATTGGGACGGCGCGATGGGAGTGCCGATCACCTTCCTGGACAAGCACAATCCCGATCAATTTGAAATTCTGGGTCTTTCCTATCTATGGGATGAAAACTTTCGGAGCCACACGTTTTATGGCGATTATGTCGAGATGAGACCGGATGGGACGGAAACCGGAATGTCTGGCCAAAAGTCCAACGGCCTGGCTGTCATGAGGGGCAGGCCGCGCAAGGGGAACTATCTTGTCAAGGACGGAAGAATAGTCCATACCTTGTACGGCAGGATTTTCGTAAAACGGAAAGATTTGGCTGAATCTGAAATAAATATGATGAGAGGTCAAGATCATGGTACTGAGTGAGAGTTTGCGCAAGGCGAAAAGCCGGAAGAACGACGAGTTTTACACGCAGCGCTCGGACATCGAGAACGAGCTTCGCCACTACACCGAGCATTTTCGAAACAAGGTTGTGTATTGCAACTGCGACGATCCTCGAATTTCCAGTTTCTTCCACTACTTCTCGTACAATTTCAAGCGCTTGGGCTTGAGGAAGCTCATCGCTTCGTGCTACCGAAACCATTCGCCTGATCTGTTCAGCCGCCACGATTCGGAGCGGGCGATCTGGCTGGAGTACGAGGGCAGCGGAGATTCGCGGACGCCCCGCGTCGAGGACATCGGGGTTCGGGAATTCCAGGGCGACGGCGATTTCCGCAGCGCGGAGAGTATCGAGTTGCTGAAGCAGGCGGATATCGTGGTCACCAACCCGCCCTTCTCGCTCTTCCGCGAATACGTAGCCCATCTCATGGAGCACGACAGAAAATTCATCATCATCGGGCCGTGGAATGCGGTGACCTACAAGGATATTTTTCACTTTATCAAGACTGACAGATTTTGGCTTGGCTACGGATTTGAGTCCGGGAATGCGTACTTTGCTGTTCCATCAGAACACCGTGAATATGTGGCTGGAGTGTATGATGAAAAAAGTGGTCTCGTTAAATTCAGAAACGTTACCTGGTTCACGAACTTGAACCACAAGAAGCGTCACAAGGACTTGATTCTTACGGCAAATTACTCACCCGGGAAATACCCGGCCTACGACAACTATGACGCGATCAATGTGAACAAAATTTTGGATATTCCAAAAAATTGGGGGGGGCATGGGGGTTCCCATCACCTTCCTTGACAAGCACAACCCAGATCAATTTGAAATAATTGGTGCTGATTACCAATTTGTTGAAAAAGGCAGATTCTATCTGAATGAAAGACGCCTGTATTCAAGAATTGTCATTCGCAATCGGAGACCCGAACCATGAAAATCAACCTCAGGAACATCACCGTCCGCGAACTGGTGGCCGACTACGAAGACGACGGCGAGGGCGGGGTGCGCGGCTACGGCGGCAAGCTCGACATCCGCCCGCCGTACCAGCGCGAGTTCGTCTACGGGGCGAAGCAGCGCGACGCGGTGATCGAGACCATCAACCGGGGCTTCCCGCTCAACGTGATGTACTGGGCGCTGCGCGAGGACGGAACGTACGAGGTCATCGACGGCCAGCAGCGCACGATTGCAGTCGCCCGCTATGTGCAAAGCGACTACTCCCTCGACGGGCGCTTCTTCCACAACCTGCAAGACGACGAGCAGGATCGCATCCTCGACTACCCGCTGCACGTCTACGTCTGCGAGGGCAGCCCCAGCGAAAAGCTCGCGTGGTTCCGGACCATCAACATCGCGGGCGAACGGCTGACCGACCAGGAGCTGCGGAACGCGGTCTACGCCGGCACGTGGGTGTCCGACGCGAAGCGGTATTTCAGCCGACGGGGGAACAGCTGCCCGGCCTGGTCGGTCGGCAGCCGGTATGTGAACGGGAGGCCCGAGCGTCAGGAATACCTCGAAACCGCGATCCAGTGGATCAAGGACGAGAAGCAGTCCATTGAGGAGTACATGGGCGCCCATCAGCAGGACGAGACCGCGGCCGCCCTGTGGAGCCACTTCCAGGCGGTCATCAACCGGGTGGAAGCGGTCTTTCCGAACTACCGCACGTTTATGAAGGGAGTGGACTGGGGCGCGCTCTACGGACGCCTCCAGGACCCGAGTCTGGACCCCGATGCGCTGGAAGCGGAAATCGAGCGCCTGGTGCTGGACGACGACGTGACGAGGAAGTCGGGCATCTGTCCGTACCTTCTCACCGGCGAGGAAAGGCGCCTCAACATCCGGGCCTTCTCCGACGCCATGAAGCAGAAGGCGTTCGCAATGCAAAACGGCGTCTGCAGGTCATGCGGGGAGACGTTCGCGCTCCCGGACATGGAGGGCGACCACATCACCCCCTGGGTGGAGGGCGGCCGGACCGACGAAGCGAACTGCCAGATGCTGTGCAAGCCGTGCAACCGCCGAAAGTCCAGCCGATGATCCCGTCGGGCCGATGATCCCGTCGGGCCGATCGGCGCGGACAGGGGTCAGTCGCGGTTGCGTCCGAACAGGCTCCGCATGACTCCCGACTTTGACAGTTTGAGCCCGATTTCGGTCGGAGCGTCGGATCGGGAAGCTGTTGAAAACAAACATGTTCTGAAACAAGGGAGCTTTTCGCTACTCGCTCTGTTGTGCCTAGCGATTTTTGATAGTTTGACTTCTGTGCTATACTCCACCCATGTTCGTTCGCGTCAAGTCCACTCCCAACAGCCCCCGGCGCTCCGTACAACTCGTCGAAGGCGTACGCAACGGAACCAAGGTCCGCCAACGCATCGTCCGACACATCGGCATCGCAAAGGACGACAAGGAGCTCGAACGCCTGAAGCGGCTCGGCGAGTTCATCAAGACCAAGCTCAAGACCGAACGCCAGCCTCTCCTCTTCTCCTCCGAAAAGCTCGCCGAGCAGGTCATCCGCGTCGGGCGCGAGGGCGACGGCAAGGCGACCCTACCCGTCGATCTCAAGCAACTGAAGGAAGCCCAACGGATCACGACCGGCATCCATGAGGTCTACGGCGAGGTCTACCGGCATCTGGGTCTGAACGCGCTGTTGCCGCGCTCCCGCTATCGGGCGTACCACGACGCCCTGTTCCACACGGTGATGGCGCGGATCGCCAACCCCGACAGCAAGCGCGGCAGCGTGCGGAGTCTTGAAAACGACTTCGGGGTGAGCCTGCCGCTTCACAAGGTCTACCGGATGATGGATCGGCTGGACGCGAGGACAATCGAACGGCTTCGCGCCCGGGTCGGCGACGCCACCCGCTCGGTGTTGCCCGATCCGGTCTCGGTGTTGTTCTTCGACTGCACCACGCTGGCCTTTGCGACAGAGGAGGAGGATGAACTCCGCCAGAAGGGGTACAGCAAGGACGGCAAGCACCGCTACTCGCAGGTGCTGCTGGCGCTGATGGTCACCCGCGAGGGGCTTCCGGTGAGCTACGAGGTGTTCCCCGGCGCCGCCTACGAGGGGCACAGCCTGGTTCCGGTGTTCGAGGGCTTGCTGCGGCGTCATCCGGCGCAGCAGGCGGTCTGCGTGGCGGATCGGGGGATGCTCAGCGCCGCCAACCTGGAGGCTCTGGACGCGATGGGCGGCGGCTATGTGGTGGGCGCCCGGCTGCGCCAGCTCCCCGGCGCGCTACGCAGGAAGATTTGGAATCTCGACTCCTACGTCCCGCTGGAACACTCCTCGGAGCGCCTGGTGAACGAATGGGATCACCAGGGGCGACGCTTGATCGTCACGTGGTCCGCCAAGCGGGCGCGCAAGGACGCCCGTGATCGCCACCAGGCGATCCAGCGGGCGTTCGACAAGCTGTCGCAAAGCGACAACCCCAAAGCGCTGTTGTCCCAGCATGGCGCCAAGCGCTTCATCGCCGTTGAGGGGGATGCGCGGCTCGTCGTGGATCAGAAGAAGATCGACGAGGCGGCGCGCTGGGACGGACTGGCCGGCGTCATCACCAACCTGCGCGACGCGCGGGCCGCCGAAGTGCTGTCGCACTATCGGGGACTCTGGCGGGTCGAGGAGAGCTTCCGCATCACCAAGCACGATCTGCGCGTCCGGCCGATCTGGCACTGGACCGAACAACGGATCCGCGCCCACATCGCGATCGCCTTCATGGCGTTCGCCTGCGTGCGCCATCTGGCCTATCGGGTCGCGCTCCAGAAGGAGCGGATGTCTCCCGAAGTCATCCGCAATGCGCTGGCGCACCGCAAGTGTTCGGTGTTGCTCTGCGAGAAAACGGGAGAGCGATACGCCATCCCCGCGAAGCCGTCCCTGGAGGCCGAGAGCATCTATGCCGCGATGAGACTGCCCCTGCCAACCACGCCGTACCAGCTCGCCTGAGAGGACCCAAGCCCCGCCGGCGCAACCTTCAGAGGGCTACGTTTGTAGTGCCTAGCCAGAAATGTCGGCTATTGACTGTCAAGGACTTATCGATCAAAACTGTCGAAGTCAAGAGTCCAGCCGATGATCCCGTCGGGCCGATGATCCCGTCGGGCCGATCGGCGCGGACAGGGGTCAGTCGCGGTTGCGTCCGAACAGGCTCCGCATGACTTCCGGATCGGGAACCGGGAGGGGGTAGCGGCCCGAGAAGCAGGCGTCGCAGTAGCGGTCCCGCTCGTTGTCCATCGCCTCCCACATCGCATCCAGCGGCAGGTAGGCCAGGCTGTCGGCGTTCAGGTACTCCCGGATCTCCTCCACCGTCTGGTTCGCGGCGATCAGCTCGGACTTGCTCGGCGTGTCGATGCCGTAGTGGCAGGGGCCGGTGGTGGGAGGCGAGGAGACCCGGAAGTGGACTTCGGTGGCGCCGGCGTTGCGCGCCATCTGAACCAGCTTGCGGCTGGTGGTGCCGCGCACGATCGAGTCGTCGATCAGGATGACCCGCTTTCCCTCCATGACGCCGGGAACCGGGTTGAGCTTGACCCGGACGCCGAAGTTGCGAATCGACTGGCTGGGCTCGATGAAGGTCCGCCCGACATAGTGGTTGCGGATGAGGCCGAACTCCAGCGGCAGGCCGGCGGCCCGCGCGTAGCCGATGGCGGCGATCAGCCCCGAATCGGGCACCGGAACCACGATGTCCGCCGGAACCCCGGTGCGCTCGGCGAGCGCGGCGCCCAGCGCGACCCGCGTCCGGTAGACATCCCGACCGAAGACCCGGCTGTCGGGGCGGGCGAAGTAGATGTGCTCGAAGACGCACTGCGCCGCCGGCGCCGGCTCGAAGACCCGGAAGCTCTCGACGCCGGCGTCGCTGATCCGGAGCAGCTCCCCGGCCTCGATGTCCCGCACGTACTCGGCGCCGAGCAGATCGAGCGCGCAGGTCTCGGAGCAGACCACGTGCCCGTTCCCGGCCTTCGCCAGAACCAGCGGCCGGAAGCCGCGGGGGTCCCGCACCGCATAGAGCGCGTTCTTCGTCAGAAACAGCAGCGAGAACGCGCCCTCGGCCTGACGCACCGCTTCGCACACCGCCTCGAATTCGGCGTCCTGTCCCGACTTGGCGAAGAGATGCAGCAGGACCTCGGTGTCGCTGGTGGTGCGGAAGATGGAGCCCCGGTCCACCAGCTTGCGGCGCAGCAGGTGGGCGTTCACCAGGTTGCCGTTGTGGCAGACCGCGATCTCGCCGAATTTGCACTCGATGTGAATCGGCTGGATGTTGCGGGGGCTGCTGTCGCCGGCGGTCGAATAGCGGGTGTGCCCGATGGCCGCCGTCCCCGGCAACGATTCCAGCGTGGTCCGGTCGAAGACGTCGGCCACGTGCCCGACGCCGTTCCGCCCCAGAAGCCCTCGGCCGTTCGCGCCCGCCGTCACGATGCCCGCCGCCTCCTGGCCGCGGTGCTGCTGGGCGTAGAGGGCGAGATAGGCGAGCCGCGCCGCCTCCGGACGCGACCAGACGCCGACGACCCCGCACTCGTCCCGGAACCCGTCGGCGGATGCGCTCCTCGTCATCGATTCCGCGGGGAGACTACTTCCCCGGTCGCCGCCCGCTCCAGCCCGTTCCCGAACGCATCGGACAGGGTTTTGAGCGGGAGCGCCGCGGCGGAGGCGCCGTTCACCCGGAGACGCAGCCCGTCGCCCCCGACGGTTCCGAGCATCCGGAGCGGAACCCCGGCGCGTTCGGCGAGGGTTCGGACGGCGTCCTCCCGATCCGGCGAAACGCTCACCAGGGCGCGGGCCACCCCCTCGCCGCAGAGAACGCCCTCCAAACGGGAGGAACATTCCAGCGCGACGTCCGCGCCCAGGGCGGCGCTCCCGTCGGGGGCGAACAGGCTCTCCACCAGGGCCGCGAGCAATCCCCCTTCCGAAAGATCGCGCGCCGAGTAAAGGACGCCCGCCGCCGAACGCAGGAACGCTCCCAAGCGGATTTCGGCGTCGAGGTCGGGTCGGGGCGGCCGGCCGTCGGTCCGTCCGAAGCGCTCCTTGAGCCAGGCGCTCGCGCCGAGATGTCCCGCATCGTCCTCCGGCCCGGCGAGCAGGATCCGGTCGCCGCTCCCGGCGAAATGTTGCCCGATGCGGGCGCCGGCGTCTTCCAGAAGCCCCACCACCCCGACCACCGGAGTCGGGAAGATTCCGGCGTCGTCGGTCTCGTTGTAGAGGCTCACGTTCCCGCCGGTGATGGGGACCCCGAAGGCCGAGAGCGCCTCGCTCATCCCGGTGATCGCCTCGGCGAACTGCCACATGATCTCCGGGCGTTCGGGATTCCCGAAGTTGAGGCAGTTGGTGGCCCCGATGGGGAGCGCCCCCACCGCCGCCAGGTTGCGGCAGGCTTCGGCGACCGCCAGCGCGCCGCCGCGCCGCGGATCGTTCGCGGCGTAGCGGCCGTTGCCGTCCAGGGTCATGGCGATCCCCAGCCGCGACCCCTTGATCCGGATGACCCCGGCGCTGCCGCCCGGCCGGATCAGGGTGTCGCTTCGCACCATGTGGTCGTACTGCTCGTAGACGAAGCGGCGGCTCGAAAGCTCGGGGCTTCCTGCCATGGCGAGGATCGCCTCGTTCCAGTCGGCGGGTTCGGGAAGCTCGGCGGCCCGCACTTCGGGCGGAGGCCACCCGGAGGGCTGGCGAACCGGACGGTCGACCGCCGGGGCGTCGTCGGTGAGCGCGCGGCAGGGGAGCTCCACCGCCGTTTCGCCCCGGTGGCGCGCCCGCAGCATCCCGTCTCCGCTGACCCGCCCGATGGCGGCGGCGTCCAGATCCCACTTGCGGAACACCCGCCGCACCTCGTCTTCGCGTCCGGGACGGACCACCATCAGCATCCGCTCCTGGGACTCCGAAAGCAGGATTTCATACGCCGACATCCCGGTTTCCCGCTGCGGAACCGCATCCAGGTCCACCTCCACCCCGGCGCCCCCCCGGGAGGCCATCTCGGCGGTGGAGCAGGTGATCCCGGCGGCGCCCATGTCCTGGATGGCGATCAGGGCGTCGCCCCGCATGAGTTCGAGGCAGGCCTCCATCAAAAGTTTCTCGAGGAACGGATCGCCGACCTGCACGGTGGGCCGCCTGGCTTCCGCCTCCTCGTCGAAGGAGGCCGACGCCATCGCCGCGCCGTGGATTCCGTCCCGTCCGGTTTTCGCCCCCACGCACCAGATCGGGCTTCCCGGCGCGTCGGCGCGGGCACGGAAGATGCGGTCGGCGGGCGCGATGCCGAGAGCGAAGGCGTTCACCAGCGGGTTCCGCTCGTAGCAGTCCTCGAAGAACACCTCCCCGCCGACGGTCGGGATGCCCATGCTGTTGCCGTAGTTCGCGATCCCGGCGACCGCGCCGGTGAAGCGCGCCCGGTTCGCCGGGTCGGACAGCGGCCCGAAGCGGAGCGAGTTCATCAGCGCCACCGGGCGGGCGCCCATCGTGAAGACGTCGCGCAGGATGCCGCCCACCCCGGTGGCGGCGCCCTGGAAGGGTTCGATGAAGGTGGGGTGGTTGTGCGACTCCACCTTGAAGACGGCGGCCCGTCCCTCGCCTAGCAGTACCGCCCCGGCGTTCTCCCCCGGGCCTTCGAGCACCCGGGGCGACCGGGTGGGGAAGCGGGCCAGCTGCCGCTTCGAGGACTTGTAGGAGCAGTGCTCCGACCACATCGCCGAGAACATCCCCAGCTCGTTCCGGTTGGGACGCCGCCCCAGCAGCGAGACGATCCGCTGGTATTCATCCGCCGTCAGTCCGGCGGCCTGCGCCATCGCGGCGGTGGTGGTCACAACGATGCGGTGTAGCGGTGGAGGCTTTGGAACAGCAACTTGCCGTCCTCGCTCCCGAGGTCGGCCTCGTACGCCCGATCCGGGTGGGGCATCAGCGCCGCCACGTTCCCCCGCCGGTTCCGCACGCCGGCGATCCCGTTCCGGGCGCCGTTCGGGTTCGCCGCATCGGTGGCCTCCCCCCGCTCGTCGCAGTACCGGAAGATCACCTGCCCTTCGGCTTCCAGCCCGGCGAGGACCTCGTCGCTCGCCCGGAAGTTCCCTTCGGCGTGGCCCACCGGCATCCGGAGGATGCTTCCCTCCGGAAGCCCGCAGGTGAACGGGGAGCCGGCGTCCTCGACCCGGACCCGCGCGTCGCGGCAGACGTAGGTCAGCGACCGGTTCCGCAGCATCGCCCCCGGCAGCAACCCCGCCTCCTGCAGGATCTGGAACCCGTTGCAGATGCCCACCACCGGGCGGCCGGACCCGGCCATGGCCGCGAGCGGCGCCATCACCGGCGAAAAGTGGGCGAGGCCGCCGGCGCGGAGGTAGTCGCCGTGCGCGAAGCCCCCCGGAAGCACCGCCGCGTCGAAGCCGTCCAGCGAGTCCTCCTGGTGCCAGACCAGCTCGGCCTCCTGGCCGGTCGCGCTGCGGATGGCGTGGAGCACATCCTCCTCGCAGTTGGTTCCGGGGAACACCACCACCGCGAACCGGCAGGTCATGGCGCCGGTTCCACGCTCGCGTCCTCCAGCACCGGGTTCGCCAGCGCCGTCCGCGCGATCCGGTCCGCGATGCGCCGCGCCTCCTCCTCCGAGTCCGCCTCCACCTCCAGCTCGAACAGCTTGCCCTGCCGCACCGAGAGCGCGCCGGGCTCCCGGTGGGCGATCGCCCGCCGGATCGCCTCGCCCTGGGGGTCCTGGACCGAAGGCCGCAGCCGCACCTCCACCTGGAACCGAAAGGTCGTCATGCTTCCTCGGCGAACACCCGCTCGAAGACCTCGTCCAGGTGGCGGAAATGGGTGTCAAGATCGAAGGCGGCGTCCAGCTCCCGTTCGCTCAGGATCGCGGTGACCCCGGGGTCCGCATCGAGCTTCTCCCGGAGCGAGCCGCCCTCCTCCCACAGGCGCATCGCCGCTCCTTGCACCATGCGGTAGGCGTCCTCCCGGGAGACCCCCTTCGCCGCCAGGTCGAGCAGCACCCTGCCGCTGAAGACCATCCCGTTCATCCGGTCCAGGTTCTCCCGCATCGCGTCTTCGCGCACCGCCAGCCGGTCGAGGATGCCGGCCATCCGCAGCAGGATGTGGTCGGCGATCTGGAAGCTCTGCGGGATCGTCATCCGCTCCGCCGACGAGTGGGAGATGTCCCGCTCGTTCCAGAGCGCAATGTTCTCGATCGCGGGCGCGACGTTCGCCCGCAGAATCCGTGCGAGCCCGCAGATCTGCTCGCACCCGACCGGATTCCGCTTGTGCGGCATCGCCGAGGACCCCTTCTGCCCCTTGCCGAACGGCTCCTCCAACTCGCGGATTTCGGTGCGCTGGAGGTTGCGGATTTCGGTGGCGATCTTCTCGAGCGTCCCGCCGAGGATGGCGAGGGCGGCCGCCAGCTCGGCGTGGCGGTCCCGCTGGATCACCTGGGTCGAGATCGGCGCCGGGCGCAGGCCGAGCGCTTCGCAGACCCGGCGTTCGACGGCGGGCGGGAGGTGGGCGAAGGAACCGACCGCGCCGGAGAGCTTGCCCACCCGCACCGCCTCCCGGGCGGCGGCGAGGCGTCGCCGGTTCCGCCCCATCTCGGCCCACCAGAGCGCCAGCTTCATCCCGAAGGTCATCGGTTCGGCGTGAACGCCGTGGGTGCGCCCCACCATCACCGTGCGGCGGTGTTCGGCGGCGCGGCGCTTGAGGATGTCGCGGATTCGCTCCACCCGTTCGAGAACGAGGTCGCAAGAGCGCGTCATCCGGGCGGCGAGGGCGGTGTCCACCACGTCGGAGCTGGTGAGCCCGAAGTGGATCCAGCGGCCTTCGGGTCCCACGTGCTCGGCCATCGACTGGGTGAAGGCCACCACGTCGTGCTGCGTCGTCTTCTCGATTTCGCGGATGCGGGCGACGTCGAAACCGGCCCGCTCCCGGATCGCCCTCGCCGCCGCTTCCGGGATCAGGCCCTCGGCGGCGGTGGCTTCGGCGGCGGCGATCTCCACCTCCATCCACGAGCGGAAAAGCGCCTCGTCGGTCCAGATCGCCTCCATCTCGGGGCGCGCGTAGCGGCGGGTGAGCATGTTCTCAGGCGAACGCCAGCAGGCGGCGCGCCTCCGGAGCGGAGCTTCGGACTTCGGGGGTGGGTTCGTTCCTTCGGGCGATCAGCAGGCGCACTCCGGCCCGGCCGCCGGCGTCGAGCGCCTGCCGGGCGGTGCGAAACGCGAGCTCCGGCGAGTTGGTGTTCTCCGAGAGATGCGCCAGCACCACCGTCCGCACCGAATGCGGCAGCCGGCGACGCAGGTAGGCGGCGAGCGCCCCGTTCGAAAGGTGGCCGACCTGGGAGGCGATCCGGCGCCGGGTGGAGAAGGGGTAGCGGCTTTCGTGAAGCTCCTGCTCGTCGTAGTTGGACTCGATGAGGAGCAGCGAGGCGCCCTCGATGGCGCGCTCCGTTTCGGTCGAGATGTGCCCGATGTCGGTGACCAGGACCGCGCTGGCGCCGGCGTGCTGGAAGCGGAACCCGACCGACTCCTCGGCGTCGTGCGGGGTGGGGAAGCCGATGACCTCCAGCTCCCCGATCCGCAGGGGGCGGGACGGCACGAGCCGGACCCAAAGGACGCCGTCGGGATCGTCGGGGCGGATGCGGCGCCAGGTGCCGGCGGTGCAGAAGATCGGGATGTCGTGCCGCCGGGCGAACGGGAGCGCGCCCCGGGAGTGGTCGGCGTGCTCGTGGGAGACGAGGATGCCGGCGATCCGCTCCGGGTCGCATCCGGCGGCCTGCGCCCGCTTGCCGAGTTCGCGCGCCGAAAGCCCGGCCTCGACCAGCGCCGTGGTGTCTCCGGCGGCGACCAGACTCGCGTTGCCCGAGCTTCCGGAGCCGAGAACCCGGAGCCGGATGGCGGAGTGCATCAAAGGGTCGTCAGGGAAGCTGGAGGGCGGCGCCGGTCGGGCCCAAGATACCACAAGATGTTGGGGGAGGCGCCGCCCGGAACCCCAAGCGGTAGTGGTTTCCGGGTGTAGGGTGTCCCGCTGTGGAGAACCTTTTCGGCCGGTCGCCGGCCGCCTTGGAGGCGCTGGCGGAGGAGCTGGATCTGCCCGCCTGGCGCGGGCGTCAGCTGGCCCGCCACCTCTACCGTCGGGGGGCGGCGGACTTCGCCGGGATGACCGATCTGGGGAAGGAGCTCCGCGCCCGCCTCGCCGGCCGCTTTCGCATCGCCCATCCGGAAATCGTCTCCCGCGACGCCTCCGCCGATGGGAGCGAAAAGCTGCTGCTGCGCCTCGAGGACGGCCTGCTGGTGGAGACGGTGCGGATTCCGAGCCGCCGCGACGCGCGGGGCGAACGGTCGGGTCGGGCGGGAGCGTCGGACGACCTGACCATCTGCGTCTCCACCCAGGTGGGGTGCCCGCTCGCCTGCACGTTCTGCCGTTCCGGCGCGGTGCGGTTTCGCCGCAACCTGACCCCCGGCGAGATCGTGGCGCAGGCGCTGCTGGCCGGCGGGAGAACGGCCGGTGGGCGGCGCAACGTGGTCTTCATGGGGATGGGCGAGCCGCTCCTGAATCCGGAGGGGGTGCTCGCCGCGCTGGAGATCCTGACCGCCCCCGAAGGGCTTGCGATCCCGGCGCGGCGCATCACGGTGTCCACCGTCGGGATTCCCGAAGCGATCGCGCGGCTGGGGCGGGCCGCTCCCCGGGTGGGGATCGCGATCAGCCTGCACGCGCCCGACGATGCGCTCCGGACGCGCTGGATGCCGATCGGCAAGCGCTACCCGATGTCCGCGATCTTCCAGGCGCTCGCCGAGTTGCCGAAGGAGCCGAAACGGCGCATCACCTTCGAGTACGTGCTGCTGGGCGGCGAGAACGACCGCGCTTCCGACGCCGCGTCCCTGGTGCGGGCGCTGCGTCGGCTGCGCGCCCGCGGCATCCGGCCCGCGGTCAACCTGATCGCCTTCAATCCCTGGGCCGATCCCGCGCCCGGCGCACCCCACCGTCCCGGGACCGAAGCGGACGCCGAGCGCTTCCTGCGCGCTGTCTCGGACGCCGGGCTGGTCGCGACGCTGCGTCGCAGCCGGGGCGGGGATGTGAACGCGGCGTGCGGTCAGCTCGTCGCCAGTCCGCCGCCCTGACGGATCCGCTACTCCGCTTCCAGCTCCGCGGACGCCTCCTCGGCGGCCTGGGCCTTGGCGCGGCGCCAGGCGGCGATGTTCCCGGCGACCTCCGGGTCGGAGAGCGCGACGATCTGCGCGGCGAAGTGGGCGGCGTTCTGGGCGCCGGGCTTGCCGATGGCGACCGTCCCCACCGGGAATCCGGGGGGCATCTGCACGGTCGCCAGCAGGGCGTCCAGCCCCTGGAGCGAGGCGGCGAGCGGGACGCCGATCACCGGGAGGATGGTCCGGGCCGCCATCGCCCCCGCCAGGTGGGCGGCCATGCCGGCGCCGGCGATGATGGCGACGACGCCGCGCTCCCGGGCGCTCTCGGCGAGGCGGGCGGCGCGCTCCGGCGTCCGGTGCGCCGAATAGACCCCCATCCGGGACGGCACCCCGAGCGCGTCAAGCACCTTCTTGGCCTCGCGCATCACCTCGGTATCCGACGGGCTGCCCATCACGATGAGAACTTTGGGGTTGGAGTTCATGGAGTTGGTTCCCTTCGCGCGGCTCTTCACTCCGCGCCGATGTCTTCGCGACGGCTCAAGCCGTCCCAATGGATGGCGTCGGCGGCGCGGTAGGCCGCCTTCCGGGCTTCCCGCCGGCTGGCGCCGAGTCCGGTGACCGCGAGCGCCCGCCCGCCGGCGGTTTCCAGACCGTTCGGGCCGGAGCGGGTTCCGGCGTGGAACACGAAGGCCGGGCCGTCGGTCTCCACCGAGTCGGGAAGCCCGCGGATCGGCGCTCCCTTCCGGTAGGGGCCGGGGTAGCCGTCCGCCGCCAGAATCACGGTCACCGCGCGTTCGGGGCGGAACTTCAGGGGTTCGGCGGGAAGCCGGCCGGCGGCGGCCCCGTGGAACAGGGGCAGCAGGTCGGCATCGAGGCGGGGCATCACCGCCTGGGCCTCCGGATCGCCGAAGCGCACGTTGAATTCGAGAACCTGCGGCCCGGTTTCGGTCAGCATGAGTCCGGCGTAGAGGATGCCCCGATACGGACGCCCCTCGGCGGCCAGGCCGGCGATCGTCGGTTCGAGGATGTCGCGCCGGATGCGTTCGAGGAGCGCGTCGTCGGGATCGGGGCCGGGGCTTTCGCTCCCCATCCCGCCGGTGTTCGGCCCCCGGTCTCCCTCAAAGCGGCGCTTGTAGTCGCGGGCCGTGCCGGCGAGCGCGACCCCGGCGCCGTCGCTGACCGCGAAGACGCTCAGTTCGGGGCCGCGCAGCCGTTCCTCCAGGACCACCGTGCGTCCGGCGTCGCCGAGCGCTCCGCCGAGCAGGCGTTCCGCCTCCCGTTCGGCCTCTCCGATGTCGTCGGGGAGGAACACGCCCTTCCCGGCGGCGAGACCGCTGGCCTTCACGACGACCCGGTCGCCGAGCTCCCCGCTGCGGAGAATCCGGCGGGCGTCCCCGGCGTCCCGCGCCACCCGGTGGCGCGCCGTCGGGATGCCGCGCCGGGCGCAGAAATCCTTGGCGAACGACTTGGACGCTTCCAGTTGCGCCGCTTCCCGGCCAGGGCCCAGGCAGGGGATTCCGGCCTCCCGGAGCGCGTCGGCGAGTCCGTCGGCGAGCGGCGCCTCCGGCCCGACCACCGCCAGGTCCGCCGCTTCCGAGGCGGCCAGCGCGACCAGGCCGTCGATGTCTCCGACCGGAATCGGCGCGAGCCTGCCGAGCCTGCCGATGCCCGGATTTCCAGGCGCGACGACCAGCTCCCCCAGCTCCGGGCTTCGGGAGAGCGCCCAGGCGAGGGCGTGCTCCCGTCCTCCCGATCCGATCAGGAGAACGCGCACCGCCCCGCTGCTGCGGCGATCAGTGGGTGCGACGCCGACGCTTGCGGGCGCGCTTGCGCGCCGCGGCGCGCTTGGCCCGCAGCTTGTCGCCGGGCTTTACGTAGAAGGAGTGCCGCTTGATTTCCTTGATGATGTCCTCGGCCTGGACCCGGCGCTTGAAGCGTTTGAGCGCCGTCTCGACGGTTTCGCCTTCCTGAATCGTAATTTCCGCCAAGGGGTCCTCGCTGGTGGTGGCGCCGGACGGCCCGCCCGCCCGGAATGCCCGTAAACGATAGGGCGGGTGCGCCCCCCTGTCAACCTGCGGAGCGGCGGCGCGGACGCCGGGGGAAGGTGTGCTACGCTTCCCCCCGCGAGCGAGTCTCGAAGGGGGATGACGCCATGAGCAGCGATACGAAGTGGATCATCGGAACCATCCTGCTGGTGGGCGGGATGCTCTCGGTGCAGAACGCGGGTCTGAACAACCGGATCGACGATCTGAACAACCGCATGGATCGGGTGGAAACGGATTTGCAAGGGCTGGACGCCCGCCTGCGGGCCGTGGAAGTTGGCTTTGTGGAGCTCAGCCAGCGACTTGACGCGATTGACCAGCGCATCGAGACGCTCGAGCGCGCGATCCTGCCCTCGGCGACCCCCTCCGACTGATCCGTTTCGATCCGGCGACGGGCGATCCGGTCGCCGTGCGGATTGAGGGCGTCTCCGGCGAACGTTGTGGTATGCTTTTCCCCGCGAGCGAGTCTCAAAGGGGGATGACGCCATGAGCAGCGATACGAAGTGGATCATCGGAACCATCGTTCCCACGATTCTTCTGGTGGGCGGGATGCTCTCGGTCCAGAGTGCGGTGCGGAACGTTCGCACCCGTGGTTGGAGCACCCAGGTCGCTTCCCCGAACACCCGCATCAATGACGTGCACAACCGCTTGGATTGGGTGGATACGGACGTGAGCAGCCTGGACGCCCGTCTCCGCGCTGTGGAAGTCGGCTTCGGGAAGCTCAGCCAGCGACTCGACGCGATTGACCAACGCCTCGATACGCTCGAACGCGCGATCCTGCCTTCGGCGACCCCCTCCGACTGATCTTTCGGGAGGGAACGGGGATGATGCCCTCATGAAGCCACCGAGCGAACCCTTCCAGGGCAGCCTCTTCGCGGAGGATTTTCTCCGCGAGGCGATCCGGGAGCTCGACGACTGGCGCGCGATCGAGGACGCCGATCTCGAAGAGCTGGAGGCGGATCTGCGCGACATATTCGACGCCTTTCCCACGGAACAGGCGCCGAATGAGAGCGCCACCGAGGATGACCTGATCCAGCCGGTGCTGGAGCGGCTCGGCTGGACCGAATCGCTGCGCCAACAGAATCTGTCGGCGCGGGGGCATTCGGATATCCCGGACGGCATCCTGTTCCCGGATGCCGACGCCAAGAAACGCGCCCTGAAGGTCGCCGAGGAGTACCGGCGGTACGAACACGGCGCCGCCTTCGTGGAGTCCAAGCGGTGGATGCGCCCGCTCGACCGCCGTTCGGAGCAACGGAGCGGCGAATCCGCGCCTGCCACCCAGATTCTTCGCTATGTCCGTCGGGTCGATGATGTAACGGGCGGTCAGACGCGATGGGGCATCCTTACCAACGGCGCGCGCTGGCGTCTCTATTACGCCGGCGCCCGGTCCGTTTCCGAGCAGTTTCTCGAGATCGATCTCGCTGCGATCCTGCACGCGCCGGGAAGCGTGTTCGCCCTTTCCGAGGAAAAACGGCGGCACTGGCTGCGGGTGTTCGCGCTTGTCTTTCGTCCGCAGGCGTTCGCTCGCGCGCAGAATCAACAAACCTTCCACCGGCGCGCCATCGATCAGGGCCGCCACTACGAGGAGCGGGTCGCTTCCAGCCTTTCCAATTTGGTGTTCGAGCAGGTGTTTCCGGATATCGCGAGGGCGCTCGCCGACGCCGCTCCGGATGCGCCGCTCACCGAGGTGCGCGACGCGGCGCTCGTCATGCTCTATCGGCTGCTGTTCCTGTTCCAGGCCGAGGATCGCGCCCTTTTGCCCATTGATGACACCCGATACGAAAATACGTATTCGCTGCGAAAGAAAGTACGGTGGGGAATCGGCAGGCGCAAGGACCAGGGCGATGTGTTTTCGAAGAAGGCAGCCGGATACTGGTCGGCGTTCGATGATCTGTGCCGCGCCATCGACACCGGCGACCCCTTGATGGGCCTGCCTCCCTACAACGGCGGTCTGTTCGATCAGGATCGCACGCCGCTTCTCTCGCGGATTCGGCTCAACGACGCGGTGATGGCCGATGTGGTCGACGTGCTTTCGTTCGAGAAAACCGACGACGGTCGCGTCTATATCAACTATCGGAATCTCGGCGTCCAGCAGCTCGGTTCGATCTACGAGCGACTGCTGGAACGCGAAGTCGTCCGCGAGGATGGCGAAGTGGTCGTTCGCCCCAACATCTTCGCCCGCAAGGATTCAGGGAGCTATTACACGCCGGACGATCTGGTGGGACTGGTCGTCCGGGAGACGCTCAGCCCGCTGGTGAAGGATCGCATCGAAGCCTTCCAGTCCGCAGCAAGCCAAGACGCCTCGGACCGGCTGGAGCGTCTCGATCCTGCGGAACGGCTCCTGGATTTGAAAATCTGCGATCCGGCGATGGGCTCGGGGCACTTTCTGGTGCATCTGGTGGACCACTTGGCCGATTGCGTGATCGACGCCATGGCGCAGGCGGAGGAAACTCCCGGATACATCTCGCCGCTCAACGAACGGATCGAAAGGGTGCGCAACACGATCCGCCGCAATGCGAAGGAGCGAGGCTGGAAGGTCATCGGGCAGGAGCTTGACGACCGGCGCATCGTCCGGCGCATGGCGTTGAAACGCTGTGTGTTCGGCGTCGACAAGAACCCGATGGCAGTGGAATTGGCGAAGGTTTCGCTGTGGCTCCATACCTTCACGGTGGGCGCCCCGCTCGGTTTCCTGAACCACCATCTCCGCTGCGGCGATAGCCTGTTCGGCGCCTGGGTGGGATCCGCCATCGGGAAGGCGGAAGAAAAGACGGCCCTGTTCTTGCGGGAACCGCTTCGGCGGGCGACCCGCGCCGCCGCCGCCATGCGGCAGATCGAGAGGCTGGCGGACGCCGAGATCGCCGAAGTGGAGCGCTCGGCGGAAATATTCGGCGAGGTTTCGGAGAAGACCGCGCCGCTTCATGGGTTTCTCTCGCTTTTCCAGGCGTTCGACTGGATTGGGGAAGCGAAGGCTCGCAGCGACTGGTTGGTCGGGCGGTTCGGAAACCCGCTCCAGGTCGCTCAGGGCGATGGTTCCGACGTGCCTGACGACGACGGGTTCAAGGCGCTGTTCCTCGAGGCGAAGCAGCTGGTGGAGAACGAGCGTTTCCTCCACTGGCAGGTCGCGTTTCCGGGCGTCTGGTCGGAATGGGAGGAGAGCGAGCGGAGCGGCGGCTTCGACGCGGTGATCGGCAATCCGCCCTGGGATCGGATGAGATTCCAGCAGGTCGAGTGGTTTGCGTCCCGCCGACCGAAGATCGCCATGACGCAACACACCGCCGAGCGCAAGCGGAGGATCGCTGAACTGGAAGATTCGGAGGATCCGCTGACGCAGGATTTCGCGGCGGCAGCCGAGCGAGCGAAAACTGCGATGCGGATGGCGCGCCGCTCGGGTGACTACCCGCTGCTCTCGCGCGGCGACATCAATTTCTATGCGCTCTTCGTTGAACGCGCCATGAATCTGGTCAAACCCGACGGCATGGTCGGGCTGCTGGTTCCCTCCGGCATCGCTTCGGACATGACGGCGGCGCCCTTCTTCAAGGGAGTGGCGACCGGGGGTCGGTTGAAGGCGCTCTACGATTTCGAGAACGGCCGCCCGCATCACGAGAAGCCGCCCTTCTTCCCCGAAGTGCACCGATCGTTCAAATTCTGTCTGTTCGCCGCCAGCCCGGGGCGGAAGTTCGGCGCTGCGCAGTGCGCCTTCTTCCTGCGGGATGTGTCCGGGATCGAAGATCCGGAGCGCTGTTTTCCGATGACCGCGCAGGACTTCGCCCGGGTCAATCCGAACACCGGCACCGCGCCGGTCTTTCGCACCCGCCGCGATGCGAAATTGACGACGGCGATCTACAGGCGCCTGCCGGTGCTGGTGGATCGCTCAGAAGGCAAGGAAGTCAAGGCGTGGCCGGTGAAGTACACGCGGATGTTCGACATGGCCAACGATTCCGGCCTGTTCCGCACCCAGGACGAATTGAAAGACAAGGAAGGCGCGTGGCCCGTCAAGGGCAATTGCTACGACAGCCCCTCCGGCATTTGGGTCCCGCTCTACGAGGGCAAGATGGTGCAGGCGTTCGACCACCGGGCCGCGGACATCGCCGTCAAGGCGGGGAATCTGTTTCGCCCCGGCCAGCCGGACAAGGTGGAGTCCTCCGGGAAGGCGGACCCGGCCAACCTTCCCACGCCGCGATACTGGGTCCGTCTCGATTCGACCCGTTGGCGCTGGGATGACTCGTGGGCTGTCGGGTTCAAGGACATCACCGCATCCACCAATGTGAGAACGATGATCGCC
Organism: Candidatus Marinacidobacterium sp.; assembly: GCA_965202845.1. Lineage (GTDB taxonomy): Bacteria > Acidobacteriota > Vicinamibacteria > Marinacidobacterales > Marinacidobacteraceae > CBDATA01. Next base: position 2,001,085 of record OZ241856.1, on the reverse strand, counting down.
GCGCTTGTTCCGCAAGTTGGATCTGGCAATACGCTGCCCTTGCTGCCGATGCTTGATGACGATGGGGATCGGGCATTCCTGGCGTGCCTGATTCTGGCAAACCTGAACAGCTTGATCTTTGACTATGTGGCGCGACAAAAAGTCCCGACGACGCATCTTACCTGGTTCATACTTGAGCAGCTTCCGGTCGTGCCGAAGGAGGCATACGAAAGGAAGTTCGGGCCGAAAACGGCGGCGGAGATCGTCCGCGAAGCGGTGCTGGAGCTCACCTACACCGCGCATGACATGGCCCCCTTCGCCAGGGATATGGGGTATGTGGACAAGGCCGGTGATGTATTGCCGCCGTTCCGGTGGGACGCGGATCGCCGTCTCCACCTCCGCGCCAAGCTGGACGCGCTCTACTTCCACCTCTACGGCGTCACCAGAACCAACGACATCCGCTACGTCTACTCCACCTTCCCCATCCTTGAAAGGGAGGAGCTCCGGGATTGGGGACTGCACCGCTCCCGCGACGTCTGTCTCGCCTGGATGAACGCGCTGGCGGCGGGCGACCCGGACGCCCAAATCACGCTGTAGTCCGAGTGCGACGACGCGGGAGGCGGGGGCTGTTCGGCGGTCCCGGCGCGCTGCTGCTGGACGGGGGACTCGCCACCGATCTGGAAGCGGCCGGGTTCGACCTCAACCACGACCTCTGGTCGGCGCGGGCGCTGCTGGAGGCGCCGGAGGCGGTCGCCGCTGCGCACGCCCGCTACCTGGAGGCGGGCGCCGGGTGCATCATCGCCGCGACCTACCAGGCGAGCTTTCCGGGGCTGCGCCGCCACGGCCTCTCCGACGCCGGGGCGGAGCGGGTGTTCCGGGACGCGATCCGGATCGCGGTTCGGGAGCGCGACCGCTTCGTCCGGGAGCGTCAGCCGGCGCGCCGTCCCCTGGTCGCCGCCAGCATCGGCCCCTACGGGGCGTTTCTCGCCGACGGCTCCGAATACACCGGGGACTACCGGGGAGTGGACGACGCGCTTGCCGCGTTCCACGAGCGGCGCCTCGCCCTGCTGGCCGCCTCCGGCGCCGACCTGCTGGCGATCGAGACCATCCCTTCGCGCCGGGAAGCGCGGGCGCTCGCCGCCCTCCTCGCCCGGCTGCCGGCCCCCGCGCCGCCCGCCTGGATCAGCTTCAGCTGCCGGGACGATGTCCACCTGTGCGACGGGACCCCGGCCGCAGCGGCCGCCGCCGATCTCGCCGCCGCCTCCGGGGTGATCGCCGTTGGAGTGAACTGCTCGGCGCCCCGCCACATAGCCCCGCTCATCCCCGCGCTCCGGCGCGGCGGGAAGTCGGTCGTCGTCTACCCGAACGGGGACGGCGCCTGGGATCCGGTTCGCAAGGCGTGGGAAGCCCCCGCGGAGACCGCGGAACTCCCGGCGCTCGCCCGGGAGTGGAAGCGGCTCGGCGCCGCCGCCATCGGCGGATGCTGCCGGGTGGGGCCGGACGACATTCGCAGGATCGGCGCGGCGCTCGCCTGATCCGGCGACCTACTGCTGGATCTCCACCTCGGCGGCTTCGCCCATGCCGAGATAGATGCGCACCCGGTTCAGTCGGTCGCCGCGAACCCGGAAGAACCCGGCGGCCGGAACCGTGTACCGGCGCTCCTCGTCGCGGCGCGTCCCGGAAAGGACGAACTGCGCCGCCACCAGGGTTCCCCCCCAGGGGCCGGGGGCTTCCGGGAGCACCGCTTCCGAGACTTCGGCGGCGGTCGAAACCTCGATGCGAAGCGTGTGGTCCTTCCAGCGCTCCACCAGCCCGGCGATCAGCAGCGCCACCTTCTCCCGGCCCCGGAACATCGCGGTTCCGCGCTGGTGGGTCCCCGCCGGCCCCTGGATGTGGAGCGCGTCCTCCTCGTAGAGATCGAGGAACTCCCGGTGGCTTGCCGGGTCCTCGCCCAAGTCTCCCGCCAGCCGGAACCACCGCTCCACCAGCTCGACTCCCGGGGATTGGGCGAAAAGCGGGACGGCGACGAAAAGAAGCAGCCCGGTGGCGAACGCCGTTCGCAGCCCGCGCGCGCCCACGGATAGCTCCATGACGCCCCGGAGCATACCCGCCCGCATATGCTCCGAAGCTCCGCATGAAGAACCCCCTCCGCTCCGACTGGTTCCAGCGGCTCCTGCTCCCCGGCTTCTGCTTCCAGTCGATGATGATCGCCGGGGGGTACGGCACCGGGCGCGAGCTGGTGGACTTCTTCCTGACCAAGGGGGTGCTCGGCGGCCTGCTGGCGATGCTGGTGGTCACCGTGCCGCTGTGGTCGGTGGTCTGCGCGCTGACCTTCGAGGTGGCGCGCCGGGCGCGGGCGTTCGACTACCGGACGTTCGCCCGGGCGCTGCTGGGGCGGTGGAACGGCCTCTACGAGGCGATCTACCTGGCTTCCATGCTGGTGGTGGTCTCGGTGGTGGCGGCGGCCGGCGGCGAGGTGGTCTCCCGTTCGCTCGGCCTGCCCTACGCCGCCGGCGTCCTCGTCATCATGCTGGCGGTGGGCTGGCTGGTGATGAAGGGGACCCGGACGGTCGAGAGTTTCCTCTCGTTCTGGTCCTTGGCGCTCTACGCGGTGTACATCGCGGTGCTGGTCGCCGCGCTGCGCTCCTTCGGCCCCGAAATCGGAACCGCCCTCCGAACCGGGGAAATCACCCGCGACTGGGCGCTGGGCGGCGCCGAGTACATGGCCTACAACGTGGGGACGCTCCCGGCGGTGCTCTTCTGCGCCCACCATCTGAGAACCCGTCGCGATGCAGTGCTCGCCGGACTGCTCGCCGGCCCCATCGGCATCCTCCCGGCGGTGTTCTTCTTCATCGCCATCGCCGGGTTCGGGCCGTCGATGCTGGAGGAGACGGTTCCGTCGCTGACGCTGCTGGGGCACATCGGGTCGCCGATTCTGCTCGCCGCCTTCCAGCTGGTCCTGTTCGGCACCCTCATCGAGACCGCGACCAGCCTGATCCACGCCTTCAACGAGCGGATCGCCCGGGCGATGGAGGAAGGCGGCCGGGAGCTCAAGGCGTGGCTGCGCCCCGTGACCTCCACGTTCGTCCTGCTGGCCGCCGTCCTGCTTGCCCAGGCCGGGCTCGAGGATCTGATCGGCATCGGCTACCGGATTCTCACTTACGGCTTCTGGGTCATCTTCATCCTGCCGCTGTTCTGGTTCGGGGTCCGCCGGTTCCGGCGTTCCGCCTGAGATCCTTGCGGCGGCCTACAATCCGCGCCGGGGAAAGGGAGTCGAAAACCATGCGCCACGCCGCCATCCTCATGCTTTTGCTGCTTGCGGGGAGTCCCGCCGTCGCCCAGGAGCCCATGACCTTTTTCCTGACCAGCCGGGGCGCCGGAGACGGGGCGAATCTCGGCGGACTGGACGGCGCCGACGCCCATTGCGCCGCGCTCGCCGGGGAGGCGGGCGCCGATTCCGGGCTGGTCTGGCGCGCCTATCTCAGCACCGACGACGCGGACGCCCGCGACCGGATCGGGAGCGGCCCCTGGCACAATGCGAACGGGGTGATGGTCGCCAGGGATGTCGCCGATCTCCACAGCGCGAACAACAAGCTGAGCAAGGAGAACTCGATTTCCGAGTCCGGCGCGGTCATCAGCGGACGCGGCGACGACGTGAACCGGCACGACATCATCACCGGAACCGCCGCCGCCGGAACCCGGCATCGGAACGACGACGGCGGGGACGCCAACTGCTCCAACTGGACCAGCAACCGCAGCGACGGAAGCGCGCGGGTGGGGCACCACGACCGGATCGGGGGAGGCGACGACGGGACGTCGTGGAACTCGGCGCACGGCTCCCGCGGGTGCGGTCAGGCCGATCTCCAGGGGACCGGCGGCGACGGACTCTTCTACTGCTTCGCCCACCCCCGGTAGGGTTCCCGTCCGCGCCGGTCGTAATGAACACGACGGTGCTGACGGTCGGGCACTCGACGCACTCCGCGGAGAAGTTCGCCGACCTGCTGAAGCGCCACGAAGTGGAGGCGCTGGCCGACGTCCGGGCGGCGCCCTGGAGCCGCTTCAACCCGCAGTTCAACCGCGAGACCCTGGCCGGGAGCCTGGAGCCGCATCGGATCCAGTACATCTTCATGGGGGCCGAATTGGGAGGACGCTCGAAGGACCCCTCGTTCTACGACGGGGAGGGGCGCATCGACTACGAACGGCTCCGCAACACCGATGCATTCCGGCGGGGACTGGACCAGGTGGTCCAGGACGCCGAACGTCGCCGGATCGCGCTCATGTGCGCCGAACGGGAGCCGCTCGCCTGCCACCGCGTCCTGCTGATCGCCCCGGCGCTCGAAGCGCGAGGCGTCGGGTTGGCCCACATCCGGGCCGATGGCGATCTGGAGTCGCACGCCGACGCGATGGAACGGCTGCTGCAGATGCACAAGATGACGCCGGAAGGACTCTTTCCCGGGTCCCGCGCCGAGCGGATCCGGAAAGCGCTCGATCGGCAGGCGCGTCGATTCGGACACCGAAGCAAGAAATGACGGGCGATCCCATGAACCGGGAGCGCCGTCTGCTCCAGGCGTTCCAGGAGATGGGGCGGAGCCTCGAAGTCGGGCGCACCGGGGACCAGGCGCTCGCCGGGGCGCGCCTCGTGCTGCCGGCGGCGGATCGCGCCACCCTCACGGTGCTGCGCCTCGACGGCGTCCACGTCCTGGCGCGTCGCGAGCGGGGGAGGCGGGCGGCGTGGCCTCCGCGCCAGCGCGGGGACGAAATCCCGAAGCCGGACGGCATCGTCAGCCGGACGCTGGCTTCCGGGCGCTGCGAAGTCTGGTCGGCGTCCCCTGACGGGGAACCGTCGGCGGATCCGGACATCAGCGCCGGGGCGCGGTCGGCGCTGGCGACGCCGGTGCTGGGCGCCGGCGGCCGCCGGGTGGGGGCGCTCGTCCTCGAGGCGACGCAGCCGGACGTCTTCGACGAGGCGGACCAGCAGACGCTCCGCTCCTACGCCGGGGGCGCCGCGCCGTCCCTCGAGCGGCTCCTCCTCCACCGGGAGGCGCTCGCCCGCCGCGAACTCGTCTCCGAACTCGAAGTCGCAGGGCGGGTTCTCCAGGACCTGCTTCCCCACGCAGTGCCGCAACTGGACCACATGGACCTGGCGGCGGCCTACGAACCCTGTTCCCAGGTGGGCGGGGACTACTACGACTTCATCCCGCTCGGCGAGGACCGCTACGGCATCGCGGTGGCCGATGTGGCGGGGAAGGGGGTGCCGGCGGCGCTCCTGGTCGGGGTGCTGCGGGCGGCGGTGTATTCGCTCGCCTCGTCGAGCCTCGCGCTCCGCGCCATCTTCAACCGGATCAACCGGCTGCTCTTCGAGTCGGTGGGCGAGACCCGATACGCTACCCTGTTCTACGGGGTGCTCGATGTGCCGCTGCGCCGCATTGTGCACATCAACGCCGGCCACCTGCCGCCGATCCTGGCGCGCGCCGACGGAACCGTCGAGGAAATCACCGCCTCCGGGCTGCCGGTGGGACTCTTCCCCGCTCCGCGCTACTTTGAGCAGGGGATCCAGCTGGCGAGCGGCGACCTGCTCGCGCTTCCCACCGACGGGATCACCGAGTCGGCGAACCGGGACGGAGAGGTCTACGGAAGGAAGCGGCTCGCCGCGCTGTTGCGCCAGGAACGCGACCGCCACACTCCGGCGGTGGACATCTGCGACCTGATCCTGCGGGACGTCCGCCAGTTCCGCGGCGGGGCGCCGGAGGACGACGCCACCGTGGTGGCGCTGCGCGCCGTCTGACTCCCCCCGGGGGGCATAGACTCCGCAAGGGTTCCCTCCCATGCGCCTTCTGCTCGCTCTCGTCCTTCTTCTGGCGTCGGTTCCGGCGGCCGCCCAGGTCACGGTTTCGGAGGGGGTTCTGACAATCCCCACCTACGCGCTGCTGCCCGATGACCCGAACCCCCAGTTCCGGGAGACCGACGACTCCATCGTCTACCCGTACACGATGCAGGACAACCTGGGTTCGGAGCGGCGGGACCGGGAGTGGCGCGCCTTCTTCCTCGAAAACGAATACCTGAAGGTCGCTTGCCTGCCGGAGATCGGCGGGCGGATCCAGTGGGTTCTGGACAAGCGCCGGAACGAGCAGATGTTCTACAACAACCGGGTCATCAAACCGGGGCTGATCGCGCTCCGGGGCGCATGGATTTCCGGCGGGATCGAGTGGAACCGGGGCCCCCAGGGGCACACCGTCACCAGCTTCTCGCCGGTGAACGTGACCGGGGTCCGGAACCCGGACGGCTCCGCCACCCTGGTCATCGGCGAGATCGAGCAGAACTTCCGCACCGGCTGGGAGGCGCGGCTCACGCTGCGCCCCGGGGTCGCCCGGCTGGATCAGGAAATCCGCATCTTCAACCCCACCGACGCGCCGCATCCGTACTACTTCTGGAACAACACCGCGTTCCCGCAAAGGGACGGAACCCGGTTCCTCTATCCGATGTCGCTCGCCAGCGACCACTTCGGAACCGGCTTCACCCGCTTCCCGGAGCACGACGGCGTGGACATGACCCGGCTGCCCAACTACCCGGAGCCCACTTCCATCTTTGCGTACCGCGCAGTCCACGACTTCTTCGGGGCCTACGACTCCGGCGCCGACCGGGGGATCGTCCAGACCGCCGACCACCGGGAGCTGCCCGGAAAGAAGGGCTGGACCTGGGGGCAGGGGGACGACGGCATGGCGAACCAGCGCGCCCTCACCGACGAGGACGGCCCCTACATCGAGGTGCAGAGCGGGCCGCTGCCGACCCAGTCCGACTACGCCTGGCTCACGCCGGGGCAGACGGTTTCCTGGGCGGAGCAGTGGGCGCCGGTGTTCGGTCTGGGGGAGGGCTTCGAGTTCGCGACCCCCGACCTGGTGGTGGAGCGAACCGGCGACCGCTTCCTCTTCCTGGCGCACCGGACGCTGGAGGGGGCGCGGATTCGGCTCGGCGACCACGAGGAGACCGTGGACCTGACCCCCCGGGCGGTGCGGGAGGTGGTCTGGCCGGACTCCGATCCGGTGGACGTCTCGGTGCGGGTCGGCGGGCGCGACGTCCTGCGCTACCGGTCGCCGCTCGAAGTTCCGCAGGAGGAACCGCCGGTTCTGGATGCGCCCGGCCCGCCGCGAAGCGCCCAGGAAGTGTTCCAGCGCGCCGAGCGGGCGGACAAGGACCTGGATCGGGCGTCCGCCCGGACGCTCTATGAGCGGGCGCTGGCGCTCGCGCCGGATCACGCTGACGCCGCGGTCGGACTCGCGGTCCTCGACATCAAGGCGGGTCTCCCCCGGCGCGCCGCCGAGCGCCTCGACCGGGTGGTCGCCGCCGATCCGGAGCACGGCTTCGCCCGCTTCCTCCAGGGGGTCGCCCGGCTCGGCCTGGGCGACGAGGCGGGCGCGCTCGATTCAGCTCTTCTGGCGACCCGACTGGGCGGAGTGGACATCCCCGCGTGGCGGCTCGCCGGACGCATCCGCATGCGCCAGGGAGCGCCGGAACGGGCGGCGGCCGCGTTCGCCCGGGGGCGGAGCGCGCTGCTGCCGGTCGCCTGGCTGGCCGCCGGGGAGCGGGAGACGGCGCTCCGGCTCGCCGGAGAGCGGATCGGGCGCGGAACCGTGGATCCGATCCCGTGGGCGGTGCGCATCCTCGCCGACGAAGACCGCGCCGAAGCCGCCCGGAGTCTGAGGGCGCTGGTCGGCGAACCCGAATTCGCGGTCGGCGAGCTGCTCATCACCCTCGCGGGTCTCGGGCTTCCCGAAGGGGCGCTGGACGTGCTGGAGGCGCTGCGGGAGCACGCCGGGTTCGAACCCGGCCCGGTTCTCGCCTTCCACGCCGCCGGTTGGTCCGCATCCCCCGAAGCCTGGGATCGGGCGGCGCTCGCCGCGCCCCTCGACTACGCCTTCCCCTCGCGCCCGGAATCCCTGCCAGTGCTCCAGGAGGCCGCCGGGCGCCTGCCCGACGCCGCCCAGCCGCATCTGCTGATGGGGCATCTGCTGGCGGGACTCGGGCGGTACGGGGAGGCGGTCCCCGCCTGGGAGGCCGCGACCCGACGCGATCCGGGGCTTTCCACCGCCCACCGGGCGCTGGCGATGGTCCACTGGAAGGTCGAAGGGCGGTTCGCCTCCGCCGAAAGCCGCTTCCGGAGCGCGCTTGCGGCCCGGCCCGCCGACCAGACCCTCAAGCGGGATTTCGCCCGCTTCCTGCTGGAGCAGGGTCGGCCGACGGAGGCGATCCCGATCCTCGCCGACATTCCCGCCGAAGGCCGCCGCCATGACGCCACCGTCGAGCTCGCCCGCGCCCTGAACGCCACCGGGCGCTTTTCGGACACCCTCTCCATGCTGGAGGCCACCCGGGTGCCCTTCCGGGAGGGGGATGCGACCGTCTGGCGGCTGTTCTCCCGCGCCGGAATGGAACTGGGGCGGGAGGTTCTGGAGGCCGGCGACCCGGAGACGGCGCTCGCCCACTTCGAGCGGGCGCTCACCTACCCCGAAAACCTGGGCGTCGGGCGTCCGCACCGACCTGCCGAGGCGCGGGCGCAGTGGCTGCGGGCACAGGCGCTGGAGGCGCTGGGGCGGGACGCTGAAGCGGCGGCGGTGCGCGAAGCCTGCGCGGCCAACCCGCCCCTGGATGACGAACAGGAGCGCTTCATCGCCCGCTGCGAGGCGCAGGCTCGTCGCCGATGAACCGAGCCGACCCCTGGGGCGGCGAGCCGCCCGGCCCCATCGCCTTCATGGCGAAGAGCCGGGTCGCCGCCAATCTGCTGATGATCGGCATCCTGGCGTCGGGGCTGGTCGCGCTCGGCGGCCTCGAACGGGAGGCCTGGCCGATCGTCCCCTTCAACACCATCGAGGTTTCGGTCGTCTATCCCGGCGCCACTCCCGAGGAGATGGAGGAGTCGGTCATCGTCAAGATCGAGGAGCAGGTCGAGGCGCTCGCCGACGTGGACGCGGTCAAGTCGCTCGCGGTTCCCGGGGTCGCCTCGGTGCGGGTGGAGCTCAAGTCGGGGGCGGACATGGGCGAGGCGATGGACGATGTGAAGTCGGTGGTGGCGCGCATCCAGTCGTTCCCGGTCGCCGCCGAGCCTCCCCAGTTCCGGGAGATGGACAACCGCACCAGCATGATCCGGCTGATCGTCTTCGGCGCCATCTCCGAGCGCTCGCTGAAGGAGCTGGCCTACCAGATCGAGGACGAGTTGGGATCGCTTCCCACCGTGTCCCACGTCGAGACCACCGGGACCCGGAACTACGAGATCGCCATCGAGGTTCCGCTCGCCCGGCTGCGGGCGCTGGGGCTGACCCTGGAGGACGTGGCGGGCGCGGTGCGCCGCAGCTCCCTCGACCTGGCGGCGGGAACCATCGAGGGGCGGGACGCCGAAATCCGGGTCAAGACCGTCGGCCAGCGGTACGACCAGTTCGACTTCGAGGAGATCGCGGTCGTCGCCCGGCCGGACGGGGCGACGGTGCGGCTGGGGGACATCGCCGAAGTGCGCGACGATCTCCGGGATTCGAACCTGATTGTCCGGCATGAGGGCCAGCCGGCGGTCTTCGTGGAGGTCTTCCGCGCCGAGGGCGAGCAGGTGATGGACGTGGCGGAGGCGGTTCACCGGCATCTCGACGAGGTCCTCATCCCGTCGCTTCCCGACGGGGTCGGCGTCACCGTCTGGAACGACGACTCCCAGACCTACGCGGAGCGCATGGACCTGCTGATCCGCAACGGCGCGATGGGGCTGGTTCTGGTGTTCGTCGCGCTCGCGCTGTTCCTCGAAATCCGGATCGCGCTGTGGGTCGTCGCCGGTCTCCTCACGTCGGGGATCGGCGCCCTGGCGGTGATGCTGGTTCTGGATCTCGCCATCAACACCATCTCGCTGTTCTCGTTCGTGCTGGCGGTCGGCATCGTGGTGGACGACGCCATCGTGGTGGCGGAGCACATCCACTACGAACGGATGCGCGGCGCGTCGGGGCTGGTCGCGGCGATCCGGGGAACCCGGCGCATCAAGAAGGCGCTGGTCTTCGCGGTGCTGACCTCGGTGGCGGCGTTCACCCCGCTCCTGTTCATTCCCGGCGGCATCGGCGAGGTGTGGACCGCCCTGCCGGTGATCATCATCGGGATGCTGTTGATCTCGCTGGCCGAGTCCACGCTGATCCTGCCGCGTCATCTCTCCCATCTGCATGGACCGGACTGGACGCCGCGCAGCCGGCTGGACCGGTTCCTCGCGGTGATCCGCGGCGGGGTGGACCGGATCCTGAACCGGTTTCTCGAAGGTCCGCTGGACCGCGCGCTGCGTTTTGCGACCCACGGGCCGGTGGTGGTGGTCGCCGGAGCCATCGGTCTGCTCGTCCTCAGCCTCTCGCTGGTTCCGGCGGGGATCGTCCCGACCACCTTCGCCGACGTCGTCGAGGGCGACTTCGTCACCGCCATTCTCGAGATGCCCGACGGAACGACCGCCGAGCGGACCCGGGACGTGGCGGTGGAGCTGGAGCGGACCGGGCGGGAGGTGCTGGAGCGGCTGGATCGGGAGCGGCCGGCCGGCGCCCCGTCGCTGCTGGCGGGCGCCATCGTGATGGTGGGGCAGCGCCCCCGGGTGGAGGGCGGGGGACTCGACCCGACCCTCACCACGAACCCGGAAGCGAACATCGCCACCGTCGAATTCAAGCTGCTGGGCGCCCAGCAGCGGGACATGTCCACGATCGCCATCATGCAGGCATGGCGGGACGCGGTCGGGGACGTCCCCCAGGCGCGGGGCGTCGCCTTCAGCGGTGAGGTCCTCAATCTCGGCAATCCGGTGGAGGCGGCGCTGTCGCACCCGGACCCCGAACGGCTGGCGGAAGCCGCCGAAGCGGTGGTGGACGGCCTGCGGAGCATCGACGGCGTATTCGACATCCGCTCCGACCACCAGGCCGGGGTCGGCGAGATGCAGCTCGCGTTGCGGCCGGAGGCGCGTTCCCTGGGGTTCACCGTCGCCGAACTGGCCGGCCAGGTGCGGAGCGCGTTCTTCGGGGTGGAGGCGCTGCGGCTGCAGCGGGACCGGGAGGAGGTCCGGGTTCAGGTGCGGCTGCCGGAGGACGAGCGCGACGCGCTCACCGATGTCGAGGGCTACCTGCTCCGCACCGGTTCGGGAGCGGAGGCGCCGATCCGCCAGGTGGCGTCGATGCGCATGGGCGCCTCGTCCCCGGCGATCCGGCGCCAGGACGGCCACCGGGTGGTGACGGTGACCGCCGACGTGGACGAGAGCGTGATCTCCGGCGGCGAGGCGAACGCCATCCTCGAGGAGTCGATCCTCGGCGGGCTGCGCGACGAGCATCCGCAGCTGGCCTGGTCGTTCGGCGGCGAACAGCAGCAGCAGCTCCAGTCGCTGGACGCGCTCTACCGCGGCTTCGCGATCGCGATGGTGGCGATCTTCGCGCTGCTCGCCATCCCCCTGGGCTCCTACGGCAAGCCGTTCCTGGTGATGGCCATCGTTCCCTTCGGCCTGGTCGGGGTGGTGCTGGGGCACCTCGTGCTCGGCGTCGCCATCAGCGCCGCGTCCTTCCTCGGGTTCTTCGGGCTCAGCGGGGTCGCGGTCAATGATTCGCTGGTGATGATCGACTTCATCGAACAGCGGCTGGCGGAGGGAGTCCCGCCGCGGACGGCCATCATCGAAGGCGCCAAGGGCCGCTTCCGCCCCATCTTCCTGACATCGTTCACCACCTTCCTCGGGTTCACCCCGCTCATTCTGGAACGGTCCATCCAGGCGCAATTCCTGGTTCCCTTCGCGGCGTCGCTCGGGGTCGGCGTGATGATCTCCACCGCGATCCTCATGCTGCTCATCCCGGCGCTGATGGCCGGCTACCTGCGGGTGAACGCCTCGCCGCGCCGAACCGCAGCCGTCGCCGCCTGAACGGGACTCAGGCGGCTGGACGCACGACTTCGGCGACCCGCAGCTTCAGCTTCTTGTTGGGCGCCGCCTTCGGAATCGGATCGATCCGCAGCTTGTAGTTGGCGGGGGTCACTTCCAGCCGCAGGTGGTAGGCGATGAGCAGCAGGTTGACCGCCAGCTGGAGCTCCAGCCACCGATGTCCCATGCAGGCGTGGGTGCCCAAGCCGTAGGGGGCGTAGGCGCCCGGCTTCAGGTGCTCGCCCCGCTCCGGCAGGTAGCGGTCGATGTCGAAGCGCAGCGGGTCCGGGAACAGGTCCGGGGAGTAGTGGGTGGCGGTCGCGCAGACGAACAGGAGCGTCCGCGCCGGAATCTGGAATCCGCAGACGTTGCAGGTGTTCATCACCATCCGCAGCTGCATGGGGATCACCGGATACATCCGGGAGCACTCCATGCAGTGGCGGATCGTGGCGCCGATGCGTTCGTGGCTGAAATCCTCGGCTTCGGGTTCGCGCCCGCCGCCGAAGATCGACTCCGCCTCCTCCCGGATCTTCTGGTGGACGTCCGGATACCGAACCATGTTGTAGACGGCGAAGCTGAGCGCGTTGCCCAGGTAGAAGGCCGCGGACACCGTCGCCACGAAGGGGAAGGTGAGATCGGTCTCCGGCAGGAACTGCGGGTCGTTCTTGTGGATTTCGAGGATGCGGTCGGCGAAGTCCGGGGGCTTGCCCCGTCGCTGCGCCGGAGTGTGCGAGGCGAGGATCGCCTCCCGGAGCTGCTGGACGCGCTTGCCGTAGCGCTTCATCCGGGGCGTCGCGAGCATGAACTTCGGCAGGGAGCCCTGCACGTGGGTGGTGAGCGCGCGCTTTTCGAATGCGAGCAGCTCGTCGGCGTATTCGGTGCAGTCGACGCCCAGCAGCAGCGTCGAGATCTGGCCGCTCACGTGGTTGCGGAGCGTCTGGGTGGCGGGAAAGACGTCACCTTCCTTCCAGCGGCCCAGGGAGCGGCGCCCCATCTCGATCACCTCCGGCAGCCGTTTGGCCAGGGTGGCGCGGGAATAGGAGCTTTGCAGCTCCCGGCGCATCCGGTAGTGATCGGCGCCGTCCATCCCCGGCAGGGTGTTGGTCGCGCCGAACACCCCCTCGAAGTCCCGGATGTAGTCCTTGGTGCGCAGGTGGAACCGCCCGTGCCGGTTGACCCAGCGATTGGCTTCCGGCCCCAGCAGGGCGACCACCCGGGACCTGCGCATCCGGAACGGAAGCCGGATGACCGGTCCGTATTTCCGGTAGAGCTCGTGCATCCCCCGGGTGAAGTTGCCGGCGAGGAAGTCGCGCTCCCGGAGGATGCGGAGGAACCCGATCCGCGGGATCGGCTTCACCGCGAGCGCCTGGCGGGTTCTCGGCATGGCGGTGCTGTCCTTGACCGCCACCGCGACCGTCCGCCCGATCAGGTCCAGTTTGGAGATCAGCTCGATGCGTTCGAGACGCTCCTCGTATTCCTCCGGCTCCAGCAGCAGCTTGAACCCGCCGCAGGTGTGCATCAGCGCGACCAGGATGGCGTCGCGCGGGTCGGGAATGGCGTCGTCGTCCAGGATGACGTCCAGGATGCGCGCCCGGGATTCCTTGCGGGTATCGATGGGGGGGAAGCGTCCGGTGCGGGCGACCGCGCGCGAAAGCCCGAAGAAGCCGCCGTCGACCTGGCGGAGGACGTCGCGCTCGACCAGGCGGTCGAAGGCGGTCGCCACGATGTCGTCGGCGCGCCCGGTGTTGCGCTCGATCCAGAACTGCGCGTCCGACTTTTCGTCCGAATCGGCGATCCCCTCGAGCGTCGGGTCCAGCAGGTCGTCGCCGGTGGGCGCGGAGTCCACCAGGTACAGCCGCTCCAGGTCGGTCTCGATGCGGCGCTCCAGGGCGAGATCGGCGAGGACCGCTCCGGCCATGACGCAGGAGAAATTCCAGCCGGGAACGATATCCAGATAGCCGCTCTTTTCGTTCAGCATCAGGAGGATGAGCTCCTCGGCGATGCGGATCGGGAAGGCGGGGGGCGCGCTCGCTTTCATGGCTCCGGCGGTCGATTCTACCAGTCGTATAGTTCGCGTCCATGACCGAAGAAGCGCGGAAGGCGCCCCGGCGGCGCGTCGCGATCGTCGGGGGCGGGGTCTCCGGACTCGGAGTCGCCTGGGCGCTCCACCACCATCCCGATCGCTTCGACTTCCGGCTCTTCGAGGCCCGGTCCCGGCTGGGAGGCAATGCGGTCACCGCGGACATGCCGCAAGCGAACGGCGACCCGATTCCTTTCGACATCTCGGTCACCGCGTGCATCCCCTCGGTGTACCACCACATCCTGCTGTTCATGCGGCGCCACGGCATCGAGTTGCTGGACACCCGGTTCAGCTACAGCGTGAAGTACCGGGGCCAGACATACGCTCACGACTTCGATTCCGACATCCGGCGCCAGCTGCTCCCGGAAATCCGCAAGTTCCAGAAACTCCTGCGGCGCCTGCGCTGGTTCGGCAGGCTCAACCATTCCCGCTCGCTGCTGCGGAACGCCCTCAACCCGTTCAACTACATGAGCATGGGGCTGCTTCTCGATCTGGGCCGGTTCTCCGGCGCCTTCCGGTACAAGGTCCTGAAGCCGATGTTCGTGAACTTCCTGATGGCGACGAACGTGTTCGACATGCCGGCGTCCCTGTTCTCCCGGTATCTGGAATTTTTCGACATCGAGCGGGCGACCCCGATGCAGACCTGGGAAAGGGGAACCCGACGCCTCTACGAGGCGATGTCGGCTCCCTTCCGGGATCGCATCGATCTGGGCCGTCCGGTGCGCCGGGTGATCCGGAATCCTTCCGGCGTGGTGGTGGAGGATGAAAACGGAGTCTCCGAATCCTTCGACGACGTGGTGTTCGCCTGCAATGCGAACCAGACGCTGATGCTCCTCGATCGGCCGACGACGCTGGAGACCTTCCTGTTGTCTTCGGTGCGGTACGAGAGCGAGTTGCACAACCACACCATCGTGCATTCGGACGCCTCGGTGCTCCCCGACAACGAAGTCGAGCCGCTCGCCACCCGGAGCAACCACATCGAGCAGTACGGCGCCCGGCCCGACAACTACGAAATCACCTACATCATGCACAACCAGCAGCCGTGGGCGAAGAACTCCGACAAGCCTTGCCTCGTCACTTACAACGCCATCAGTCCCATCGATCCGAAGAAGGTCGTCGGGAAGTGGTGGTTCCAGCACGTCGTGCACGACGTGCGTCAGATGGCGCTGCTGGTTCCCCTGTTTCGCTTCCTCCAGGGGCGGAGGCGCTCCTGGCACTGCGGCGCCCACACCCTGATCAACAGCCAGGAGACCTGTTTCGTGACCGGCCTCGCGGTGGCGAGACAGCTCGGGGCGGACTACCCGTTCGACGATCCGGAAGCGCGGAAGTGGTTCAACTTCTACGGGCGGATGACCCACGGCCTGCGGTTTCGGAAGGCCTGATCCCGTCGTCGGGATAGAACTGCCGGCAGTAGCGGCGGAAGATTCCCACCTCGCCGTCCGAGGCGCAGAGACTGGGGGCTTCCCGATACCGCTTGCGGCTCCAGAGCGTGACGTCCTGCATCACATCGTGCCGCTGCGCCGAAAGAAGAATCTGGTTCATCAGCCGGGTGCGGAGCCGCAGCGGCAGGAAGCGCAGGCCGACCAGGGGGCGCTTCGGCTTGCGGAGCGCGCGCACCTGGCTGGCCAGCACCATTTCGATGGTCTCCCCGTCGAGCGGGGTGGCGAGCACCCACAGCCGGGCGTCCATGCAGATCCGATGCTCCCGGATCTCGACCAGCGAATAGCCGAGGCCGAAGATGTGGGCGACGGCGGACACCTCGAAGGCGATGTCCGCCACGCCGGCGATTCGCTGGATGCGCCGGAAGTCGAAGACGCTGGTGAGCTTCGCCCCCTCCACGGTCGCCGGCTGGACCCGCTTCACCCGGTCGTAGCCGTGCACGTACCGCAAGTGCCCCAGGTCCACCGAGTTTTCGGTGGTTTCCTGCGGATGCCCCCGGAACCGGAGCGTCCGGAACCCCGTCTCGCACCATTCCGGGTCCGCCGGCGGATCTTCGGGAAGGCGCCATTGCGGGGGGCGTCCGCCGATCCCCCACCAGGCGAAGATCAGGCCGCCGATCTCGTGCGTCTCGAAGGTCCGCAGCCGGGCGGCTTTGGGCGGGGGTGCCCAGGGGGTGGCGACGCACTGGCCGCCCGGTTCGAACTCGAAGCCGTGAAACGGGCACACCAGCCGGCCGTCCCGCACCCGTCCTCCAGCTTCCGGTCCCAGGTCGGAGCCGAGATGGGGGCAGAACGCCTCGTGCGCTGCGATCCGGTCCGCGCCGTCCCACCAGACCACGATCTCCTCCCCCATCCAGGTTCGGCGGATCAGCTTCCTCTCCTGCACCGCCTTGCGGCTGGCGACGAAGTACCACCCTTCCGGGAACGGCGGGAGCGTCAAGATCGTCGTCAGGGATCCGGCGCGGCGCCGGCGCGCACCCGCATGCCGTCGGTGGCGAACGGGATGCCGCTCACCACCACCTGTTGCCCGTCCCGCAGGTCTCCGACCACCAGCGCCGCGTCCTCGACGCGCTGGAGCACCCGCACCGGAACGACGGCGAGCGTGTCGTCGTCCCGGACCGCCCAGACTTCGTTCCCCGGGCGGAGCGCCAGCCGCCGGATGCGGAAATACGGCTCGGGGGCGGCGCCCTCGATCTCCACGTCGACGAACTGGCCGACGAGGAGCGGCGGCGAAGCGGCGGGAAACGGGTTCGGGACGCGGACGACCACCTCGATGGCGCGGGTGCTCTCGTCCCGCGCCGCCTCGACCCGGTCCAGGGTTCCGTCCCAGCTGAAGCGGCCGGTTCCGAAATCGGCGAGGACCCGGGCCGGGACCCGCCGGTCGTCGCCGAGGCGCCAGAGATCGGGGAGGAGCGCCGCGTCGTCGTCGGAGAGCGGGACGGCGACCTCCACCGCGTCGGAGGGGTGGATGTGCCCCACTCCCGCTCCCTGGAGCACGTATTGCCCGACTGCGACCGCCTCCGAACGCACGACCGCGTCGAAGGGGGCGCGCACCTGGGTGCGGGCGAGCAGCAGTTCGGCTTCGGCGAGCGCCGTCCGGTCCCGGTCCAGCGCCGCCCGCGCCGCTTCCAGCTGGGGTTCCCAGCGGGCCAGCGGGCTGCCCGCCTCCCCGGCGGCGTTTCCATCCTGAAAGCGTTCGTACTGTTCGCGGGCGACCGCGGCCTCCGCCTCGACCTTCAGCAGCTCCACCTGCTGGACCGCGACCACCGCCCGGGCCCGCTCGACGCGGTGGCGGTAGTCGGCGTCTTCGATGCGGAACAGAACCTGCCCGGCGCGGACCCGGCCGCCGCTCTGGAACGCCGGGTCGACCTCGACCACCCGCCCGCTCACTCCGGCCGCGACGTCCACTTCGGCGCGCGCCCGGACGGTTCCGGCGCCGGAGACGGTCAGCGCGCCGGAGCCGGCGACCGCCGGCGCGGTGGTCACGAAGGGGATGCGGGAGGGAGGCGCCCGGCGGGCCGGCTCGGGGCGCATCGAGATCAGAAGAACCGCGACCGCGACCGACCCGCCGAGAATCAGCGCCGCGAGGATGTATCCCCCGATTCGGCTGATGCGGCTGATGCGGTTCATGTCGGCGGCGTCCATGCGCCTCCCAGGGCGCGGTGGATGGTCAGCCGGGCGAGCGCCAGGTCCCGCTCCGAGCGGGCGAGCGCCGATTCCGCCTCCAGCAGCGCGCCGTTCGCATCGAGCAGGTCGGCGTAGCGGCCGACTCCCCGCTGGTAGCGCTCGGTTTGCAAGTCCTGCGAGGCTTGCGCCTCCCGGCGTTCGGCGGTCAGCGCCCGGTGGCGGCGGCGCTCGGTCTCGAGGCGGGCCAGCGACGCCTCCACTTCGTTCACCGCGGTGACCACCGAGCGGGCCCAGGCGGCGGCCCGTTCGTCAAAACGCGCCTCCGCCAGGTCCACCTGGCCTTCGAGCCGGCCGCCGTCGAAGAGCGGCGCGAAGAGGTTGGAGGCGAGGTTGGTGAACCACTGCCTGATGTCGAAGATGCCGTCGGCTTCGACGCTCTGGAGACCCATCGAACCGGAGAGCGAGAGCTGCGGCAGGAGAGCGGCGCGCCGCGCCTCCACGGCGTGGCTGGCCGCTTCCAGCCGGTGGGCGGCCGCCCGCACGTCGGGCCGCTGCAGCAGGAGGTCGGCGGGGATGCCGGCCGGAACCGGGTCGGCGAGGGTCGCCGGCGCCTGGATACCCTCGGGAAGGAGCGTCGCCAGGTCGCTGCGATATCCGCCCAGCAGGATGGCGAGCCGGGACTCGGCTTCGGCGAGCTGGCTTTCGATGGGCGGGATGCCGGCCTCCGCCCGGCGCCGCGCCTGGCGCGCTGCGTGGAGCGCGCTCGACGGGGCGAGGCCGCTCCGGTAGCGGCCCTCCGCCAGCCGCTCGCGCTCTTCGACGTTCTCCAGCTGCTGGCCGGCGAGGACGAGCTGCCGCCGCAGGTGGCCGATTTCGAACCAGGCCGCGATCGTCTCGGAGAGGATGCCGATCCGGGCGGCGATGAGGTCGTACTCCGAAGCCAGCAGTTCGGCGCCGGCGGCGAGCGACGAGTGTCGGATCCGCCCCCAGAAGTCCAGCTCCCAGGACAATTCGGCGGAGGCGGACCAGACCGTGAAGCCCAGCCGCTCCGGGAACGGGACGTCGAGATCCAGCGCGTCCAGGATCCGCAGGTCGTCCAGCTGGGCGCCGATGGCGGTGTTGGTGGGTTGGGTGAAGGTGTCCATGCCCACCCGGGCGCGCGCCGCCGGCAGGATGGCCGCATCGGCCAGCCGGGCCCGGGTGCGGGCCTGCTCGACCCGGGCGACCGCTTCCGCCATGGAGAAGTTGGCGTCGAGCGCCTTGTCCACCACGTCGTCGAGCGCCGGGTCGCCGAACGCCTTCCACCACTCCTGCGGCTCGTGCGCGCCGGCGAGGGGGCTCTCCTGGAAGGCGGCGGGGGGATCCGGCGGCGGCGGCGTCCGGGCCGTCGTGGCGCAGCCCCCCGAAGCGACGATGGAAAGCACGACGGCGGCGCGCGTCAGCCTCATGGGGAAGCCAGTTTATGGCACGTCCGCGTCCCGGGGGCGGAAGAGCGCCTCCAGCCGGCCGCCGGAAACCACCGCGAGCGCGGCGGTAGGAAACGGTGACCAGGACCCGGCGAAGCGGGCCACCAGATCCTCCAGTCCCGGGTTGTGGGCCACCACCAGCAGCGGCGAAGCGTCCGACTCCCGGGCGATGGCCAGAATCCCCTCCGCGCTCGATCCGTAGAGTTCGGGGACCAGCCGGAGTGAGTCGGCGGGCGCGCCCGCCGACTCCAGAACCAGGCGGGCGGTCTCCCGGGCGCGGACGGCGGGAGAGGCGAGGGCGCGCGCCGGAACCAGCCCCCGCTCCCGCAGCAGGCGCCCCATGCGCGGCGCGTCCCGCAGGCCGCGCCGGGCGAGCGGCCGGTCGGGGTCCGGGAGTCCGGTCTGCCCCCAGTCCGATTTGGCGTGCCGCAGCAGGAGGAGCATCAGGCGGCGGTCGCTTCCGCCAGCGAGTCGGCGCCGCCCAGGATCCGGGCGTAGACCAGCGGGTCCACGTTGCCGCCGGTGATCACCACGAAGACCTCCCGGTCGGCGAAGCGGTCCGGGTCGGTCAAAAGCGCGCCGACGCCCAGGGCGCCGGTGGGTTCGGCCTTCAGGTTCGCCTCGCCGAAAAGCCGCCGCACTGCCTGGGCGATCCGGGGTTCGGGGACTTCCACGATGGCTTCGAGTCCGTCCCGGAGGATCGCCCAGTTGTTCGCGCCCAGCCGCGGCAGCCGGGCGCCGTCGGCGAGCGAGAGCGCTTCGCCGGCGTGGCTCGTGAGCGCGCCCCGTCGCAGCGACTCCGCCGCGTCGTTGGCGAGCAGCGGTTCGGCGCCGACCACCGGCGCGCCGCCGAGGCCGGCGGCGCGCAGTCCCAGCACGATGCCCGAGCTGACCCCGCCGCCGCCGACCGGGACCACCACCACCGCCTTCCGGCGCCGCTCCGGGGCGAGCCGCCGCAGCCGGGCGGCGATCTCGGTTCCGAGCGTCGCGTTTCCGGCGATCACCGCCGGATCGTCGTAGGCGCTCGCCACTTCGGCGTCGTCGGGAAGCGCCCGGCGCAGCCGCTCCACCCGCTCCTCGCGGGACTCTTTGGTCACGTCGACCAGCTCCACCCGCGCCCGGTGGCGCCGGACCGCCTCCACCTTGACCCGCGCCGAAGTCGTCGGCATCACGATGGTGGCCTGCTTCCCCAGCAGGCGGCAGGCGAGGGCGAGCGCCTGCCCGAAGTTTCCCGAGGAGGCGGCCAGCAGATGCCGAGCCGGGGTGGAGGCCGCCCGGTTGAGGGCGGCGCGGAACTTGAAGCTCCCGGTGCGCTGGAAGGTCTCCGAGACCAGGGTGATGTCCCGGCGGCCCAGCAGGCGGTCGGGGCGCAGCCAGGCGGCGGGGCGCACCGCCCGGGGCCTCCGGGGGATGTTCATTCGCGCATCACCTGGTCGAGAATTCGCTCCGGGTCGGTTTCGCCGGTCCGATCCTGGATCTCCCGGCTTTTTTCGAGGAGCCGCCCGATCTCCGGGCCGGGGGGGACGTTCCGGGCGACCAGGTGCCTGCCCTGGACCGCGTCCGGCGCCTCGCTGCGGAGCACCCCGGCCTCCTCGGCGCGCCTTCGGAAGGTCTCTCCCTCCGGGAAGCGCCCGGCGCGGGCGATTGCGGTTCCGCGCCCCAGGCGGTCGGCGGTGGAGAGCTGGAGGAGCGTCTCGAGGGTGGTTCCGGCGGCCGCCAGCTCTCGGGCCAGGCGGCGGTAGGCGGCGGGCTTCGCGCCCTGGCGGGGGAAGAGGGCGGGCGCCAGATGCCGGCGGGTGAGAACCTCCACCACGTCCGTCACCGCCCTGGGCGCCCGCAGCCGCTCGAGGAAACCCCTTGCGACCTTCGCGCCTTCGGCGTCGTGCCCCCACGACGTGATCCGGCCGGTTTCGCGGGCGCGGGTGGTGGCCGGCTTGCCGAAGTCGTGGCACAGCGCGGCGAACAGGAAGGCTGTTCTCTCTTCCGGGGGCATCGGCCGCCGGGCGGCCTGGTCGAGGACTTGCAGGGTGTGCTCGAAGACGTCCCCTTCGGGGTGGTGTTCGGGGTCCTGGGGGGTTCCGGCGAGCGCCGCCACCTCCGGCAGGAAGCGCAGAAGGCCGGTGTGGGCGAGGAAGCGGAATCCCGCCGAGGGGGTCGGGGCATGCAGGATCTTCAGCAGCTCGTCGAGGATGCGCTCCTGGCTGAGCTCGGAAAGGTCGAGTCCGGCGCAGAGCCGGATCAGTTCCCGGTCGGCGACGAACCCGAAGCGGGCGGCGAACGCCGCCACCCGGAGTCCCCGGAGCGGGTCCTCCGGGAACCGGGCGGCGTCGGTGGCGCGCATGACCCCCGCCTCCAGGTCGGCGGCGCCCCGGAACGGATCGAGGAGCTCGCCGGTGAGCGGGTCCAGCCCCATCGCGTTCAGGGTGAGGTCGCGCCGCCGCGCCGCTTCGGGGAAGCTCAGCCGGGGGTCGGCGATGGCCTCGAACCCCAGGTGCCCCAGCCCGGTCTTGGATTCCCGGCGGGGGA
Organism: Candidatus Marinacidobacterium sp.; assembly: GCA_965202845.1. GTDB lineage: Bacteria > Acidobacteriota > Vicinamibacteria > Marinacidobacterales > Marinacidobacteraceae > CBDATA01. The sequence goes on along the minus strand of OZ241856.1, from coordinate 1,979,581 downwards.
GCGCGATCTCCAGATGCAGCGCTCCGATTCGGAGCACCGGAAACGCCCGCCCCACCCGGTGCGGCCGTCCGAGCGGGCGGAGCGCGCGCTCCAGCCGCCGGATGTCGAGTCCGAAGACTTCAAGGTCCGGATCCCCGGTCTCGTCCAGCCCCAGCATCCGGTCGCGCACGTAGCCGCCGACGATGAGCGCGCGCCCTCCGGCGCGGTCGATCCGGATCGCGACCTCGCGGGCGTCGGCGACGGCGCCGGTCGCGTCCTCCGGGATGGGGCCGACCGGATGGATCGGAAAGCGGCGGGTGCGCGCGGACGCCGTTTCCCCGTTCAGGACACCCACCGCACCGGGTCCCCCACCCGGATCGGCCCGCCGCGGACGACCTCTCCGAAGGCGCCGCCGCGCCATTCGGGGCGCAGCGCGTCGTGGAGCGGAGGGGCGACGTCCCCCATCCGGCTGCACGGCCTGGTCTCGCCGCGGATCACGATCCGCGTTTCGCCGACCGCGAGCGTCCGCCCCAGGGTCCGGTTCAGGTCCACTCCCGAAACCAGCAGGTTCGCCCGGCGGTTTTCGGGGCCGGTTCCCGACACGCCCGCTTCTTCGGTCGCCCGCTCCCACGCCTCCCGGGAGAGGACGGTGACCTGCCGCTTTCCGGTCGTCGCCGCCGACCCTTCGAGCCCCCTTCCTTCAAGAAGGACGCCCTCGGAGCGGGGGAGCATCGGCGTCCGGGGGGCGCCCTTGGACCAGATGGCGAGGAGCTCGCCGGTTCCGGAATCGGTCATGTCGTTCGGAATCGTATCCTTCCGGCCTCGTCCCATGCGTGTCGCGGTTCTGGTTTCCGGCGGCGTGGACAGCTCGGTGGCGCTCGCCCGGCTGGCGGAGGCCGGGCATCGGGCGGAAGCGTTCTACTTGAAGGTCTGGCTCGAGGAGGAGCTGGCTGATCTCGCTCATTGCCCCTGGGAGGAGGACCTCGGCTTCGCGCGGGCGGTCTGCGACCGGCTCGGGGTGCGGTTGCGGGTGGTGGCGCTCCAGCACGCCTACCGCAGCCGGGTGGTCGAGTACCTGCTGGCCGAGCTCCGCGCCGGAGGCACCCCGAGTCCCGACCTGTTCTGCAACTCCCGGATCAAGTTCGGCGCCTTCCTCGACTGGCTGGACGCCGAGCATCCGGGTTTCGACCGGGTGGGTTCCGGGCACTACGCGGTGGCGGCGCCCGGTCCAGCCGGCCCGGAATTGCGGCGGGCGGCGGACCCGGTGAAGGACCAGACCTACTTCCTCTCGCGCCTGCGCGGCGACCAGCTGGAGCGCCTCGTCTTCCCGCTGGGAGGGATGGCCAAGCGGGACGTGCGCCAGCGGGCCGCGCAGCTGGGGCTGCCCACCCACGACCGTCCGGACAGCCAGGGCATCTGCTTCCTGGGCGGGGTGCGCTACCGGGACTTCGTGCGCTCCCGGCTCGGCGAGCGCCCCGGCCCGGTGGTGGACGCCTCCAGCGGCGCGACGGTCGGGGAGCACCGCGGGCACTGGTTTTTCACCATCGGGCAGCGGCGGGGGCTGGGACTCTCCGGCGGCCCCTGGTTCGTGAGCGGCAAGGACGCCGCCGGGGACCGGGTTCTGGTGCGGCGGGGAGCGGCGCCTCCGGTGTCCCGCTTTCCGGTGCGGGATGTCCACTGGATCGGCGGGGCGGAGGCCCGTCCCGAAGAGCCGCTGCGGCTCCGCCTGCGGCACGGGCCCGAGCTGCTTTCGGGATGTCTCGGCGTCCGGGACGACGGATTCGAGGTTCGCCTCGACGAGCCGGACCCCGGGATCGCGACCGGGCAGTTCGCGGTGTTCTACCGGAGGGCGCGCTGCCTGGGCGCCGCCCGCATCCAGCGTGGACCGGTCAGGCGGCGGGGCTGACGACCGGATTCTTGCAGGCGAACACCAGGGCGGGCGGAACGTTCCGCCACACCGCGCCCGCCTCCTCGACGGTCTCGAAGCGCTCGCGCAGCAGGCGGGCGAAGAGCGAGCGGCGCCAGAGCGGCAGGGCGTGGAGGTAGATGTAGAACACGAGGGATCCCCCCGGGTCGAGCACGTCCACGATGCTGTCGAGCAGGGCGCGCTGGCGTTCTTCGGGCAGCAGCGACCAGGGCAGGGTGGCGACCACCGTTCCCACTCGACTCACGCCCCGGGAGGCGCAGATTGCCGGCAGATCGGAGAGGTCGCCCTCCACTACCGCGACTTCGGGAAGCCGCCGGGCGAGGGCGGCGGCCAGCGTCGGATTCAGCTCCACGGCGAGGAAGGCGGCGTCCTTCGGCTTCCCCTCCACCAGGAATTCGGTGATCGCGCCGCTGCCGGGGCCGGCCTCCACCACCGCGCTCTCCGGCGCCCAGCGCACATGCGCGGCGACCGCCCGGCCCAGCGTCGGCGAGCTGGCGGCCAGCGCGCCGATTTCGCGCGGGCGGGTGACGAACTCGCGGAGAATCCCGGTCTGGCGCGGCATCAGGCGACCGCGCTCCGGCGGGCGGTGATGCGCCTGGTCGAGAATCCGAGCCAGTGGAGCCGCCCGAAAAAGCGCGCGTGCTCCACCTTCATGCAGCGGTCCATGACCACTTCGAGGCCGAGGTCCCGGGCGCTGCGCGCCGCCTCCTCGTGGATCACCCCGTACTGCATCCAGACCGCCCGCGCCTTGCCGGCTGCCTCCTCGACGATTCCGGGAACCGCTTCCGGCGCCCGGAAGATGTTCACCACGTCCACCGGTTCGGGAATCGCGGAGACGCTCGGATGGGAGCGCTCGCCCAGGATCTCCGTCGCCCTCGGGTTGACCGGGATGATGCGGTAGCCGTTGCGCTGGAGGTAGAACCCGACGAAGAAGCTGGCGCGCAGCTGGTTCGGCGAGAGGCCGACCACCGCGATCGTCTTCGCCGCGCCGAGCAGCTTGCGGATCGTCTCCGGGTCCTGCCAGGCCGAAAGATCGGCGGAGGCGGGCGCCGGCAGGTCGCAGGCCGTCGTCAGGCTGTCGTCGGACATGCGATGGCGTCTCCTTCTTCGGGAACGGCGCGCGCGGCGTCCAGCCCGCCCGCCAGGTCGCGGATCAGATCCTCGGGGTCCTCGATGCCCACCGAGAGGCGAATTGTACCCGGACCGATTCCGGCCCCCCGCAGCTCCGCCTCGTCGAGTTGGCGGTGCGTCGTGCTGGCCGGATGGATGACGAGGCTTTTCGCGTCTCCCACGTTGGCGAGATGCGAAAACAGGTTCAGGGAGCGGATCAGGCGGACGCCCGCCTCCCGCCCGCCGGCGAGGTCGAAGGAGAACACCGAGCCGACCCCCTTCGGCAGGTACTTCGCGACCAGTTCTGCGTACCGGCTTCCGGGCAGCCCCGGATGGGCGACCGCCTCCACCTCCGGGCGTCCGGCCAGGAAGCGGGCCACCCGAAGCCCGTTGGAGGCGTGGCGCTCCATGCGCAGCGGCAGCGATTCGATCCCGGTGAGGAACAGGAAGGCGTTGAACGGGGACAGGCATCCGCCGAGATCCCGGAGGGTTTCGGCGCGGAGCTTCATCAGGAAGCTGTATTCGCCGAAGGTGCCCCAAAACGGGAGGCCGTGGTAGGCGGGGGAGGGGTTCACGAAGCCGGGGAAGCGCCCGTTGTCCCAGGGGAAGCGCCCGGAATCCACCACCACGCCGCCGATGCTGTTCCCGTGGCCTCCCAGGAACTTGGTGGCCGAATGGACCACGATGTCCGCGCCCCAGTCGAGGGGGCGGCAGAGCGCGGGGGTCGCGAAGGTGTTGTCCACGACCAGCGGAATTCCATGGCGGCGGGCGATGGCGGCGACCGTCTCGATGTCCAGCACGTTGCCGCCCGGATTGCCGATGGTCTCGCCGAAGAAGAGCTTGGCGCGCTCGTTGGCGGCGGCCTGTTCCCAGGCGGCCGGATCGTCGGGGTCCACGAAGCTGATGGAGACCGAGAGCTTTTGCGCCAGATGCCGGAGCTGGGTGAGGGTGCCGCCGTAGAGCGCCCGGGAAGCGACCAGGTGGTCGCCGGGAACCAGCAGGGTGAAGAAGGTCGCCGCCTGGGCTGCGAGCCCCGAGGCGAACCCGACCGCGCCCAGGCCGCCTTCCAGGTTGGCGACCCGCTCCTCGAAGGCGGCGACCGTCGGGTTCATGATGCGGGAGTAGGTGTTTCCGTACTCCTGCAGGTTGAAGTAGGCGGCGGCCGACTCCGGGTCCTCGAAGACGTAGCTCGCAGTCTGGAAGATGGGCGTCGCCCGGGCGCCGGTGTGGGGGTCCGGGCGCGCCCCGGCGTGCACCGCGCGGGTGGCGAAGCCGTATTCGTCGGGAGGGGTCATCGGAAGCGGGTACGGTAGCCCCAAGCGCGCATCTCCGGATGGGATACGGTGAGACCCTCGACCGTCTCAAGGGGGTTGCCGGAATGGATACCCAAATCGAAAGACTCGGTGCGCGCATCGAAGCCCAGGAGGCGCAGCTCGTTGCGTTGTGCGCCCAGGTGGCGAGGCTGGAGGGCCTGCTCGAGGGCTTGCGCGAGGCCCTGACCGGAAAGCGGACGGCGTAGGGGGGGGGCGGCTCAAGCCGGAAGGCCGAGAAACTCCCGGATCCGGGGAGTCATCGCTTCCGCCTCCAGCAGGAACGAGTCGTGTCCGTAGGTGGTCTCGATCCGGTGGTGGACCACCGGGCGTCCGGCGGCGCGGAGCGCGTGTTCCATCCGCTCGGAATCCTCCGGCGGGTACAGCCAGTCCGAAGAGAAGGAGAGCAGCAGCGTGGGGCAGCGGAAGCGGCGCGCCGCCTCCACCAGGTCGCCGCCCCCGTGCCGCTCCGCCAGGTCGAACCGGGTGAGCACCCGCGACAGCAGCAGGTAGGCGTTCGCGTCGAAACGGCGGGTGAACGTCTCCGCCTGATGCCGGAGATAGGACTCCACCTGGAAGTCGGCGCTCGTCACATCTTCGGGGACCGCTTCCCGCCCCGGCTGGAGGCCGCGCCCGAACTTCGCCTCCATCCCCTGGCGCGCCAGGTAGGTCAGGTGCCCGACCATCCGCGCCACGCCGAGCCCGCGCTGGGGCGGCGCCGAAGCCGGATAGCGTCCGCCCTTCCAGTCGGGGTCGGCGGTGATCGCGTTCCGGGCGACGGCGTTCCAGCCGATCCCCTGGGCGGAGAGCGCCGGGGTGCTGGCGATGGGGAGAACCGCCCCGACCTCGTCGGGATGGCGCGCCGCCCATTCCAGCGCCTGCATCCCGCCGAGCGAGCCGCCGGCGACCGCCCGGAGCCGATGGACGCCGAGCTCCCGGAGTCCGGCGCGGGCCGCTTCGACCAGATCGCCGACGGTCACCGGAGGAAAGTCCGGCCCCCAGGGAGCGCCGCCGGGGGCGCGCGGGCTGGCCGGGCCGGTGGTTCCCCCGCAACCGCCCAGCAGGCTCATGCAGATGACGTGGAACCGCCGGGTGTCGAACGACTTGCCCGGGCCGATCATCGGGTCCCACCAGCCGATTCCGGAGGCCGCTTTTCCGCTCCCGCCGAAGCCGGCGGCGTGCGCGTCGGCGGAGAGCGCCGGGCACACCAGGATGGCGTTGTCGCCGTCGGGTTCTCCCCAGGTCTCGCAGGCGATCTCGATTTCGGGGAGCGCCCTCCCGCTTTCGAGTCGGAACGGCCCGGCGGGGCGGAGCCGATGCCGGCGGTGCGGCGCGGCGTTCCCGACGCCGGTCGTCAAGCGCGAAGCCACAACGCGATGGCGAACGCGCAGGTGATGGCGGCGACGGTCCCCCGCAACGCCCGTTCGCCGGCGCGGAGCGTGATCCGGACTCCTAGAAGCGCCCCGGCGAAGGTTCCGCATCCGAGCGCGAGGCCGGTGCCCCAGCGCACCGCATCGGCGTGGGCGAACACCGCGAGCGAAACGACCGAAAACAGCAGGATGCAGACCACCTTGATCGCGTTGCCCCGAGCCAGACCGATCCCGGCCCGGGAGGTCACCGCCAGCGAGAGGAACCCCACCCCCGCCTGGACGAAGCCGCCGTAGAGGCCCACCAGCAGGAATCCGGCGAGAAGCGCCGGCCCGGCCCGTTCGGGCGGCGGGGCGGAGGCGTCCGGTTCGGTCCGGTTTCCGAGAAGCTGGAACAGGGTGAAGGCCACCATCACGATGGCGAGCGCCCGCAGGAAGGTCGCTTCGCCCACCCGCACCGCCAGGAGACTCCCGGTCCCGGCGCCCAGCGCCGCGGCGATGCCGAGCCTCCCCAGCAGGCGAACCGGCGCCGCCCCAGCGCGGTGGAAGGACGCGGCGGCGGCGCCGGTCTGGATGAGGATGGCGAGCCGGTTCGTTCCGTTGGCCACGTCGTGCGGCAACCCCAGGAAGATCAGGGTGGGCAGCGTCAGGAACGACCCCCCGCCGGCGACCACGTTCAGCATGCCGGCGACCGTTCCCACCGGAATCAGCAGGAGCGCCGCCCCCAGCGGATCAGCGGTCGTCGTCGCCGTCCTCCCCCGGCGTTTCGGTTTCGAAGTCGAGCGAGGCCGAATTGATGCACCACCGCTCCCCGGTCTCCTCCGGCGGGCCGTCCGGGAAGACGTGCCCCAGGTGCGCGCCGCAACGGGCGCAGGTCGCCTCGGTGCGGACCATGCCGAGCGAGAGGTCCGGCGTAGTCCGCACCGGATTCCCCTCCGCCGGCCGGGTGAAGCTCGGCCAGCCGCACCCCGAGTGGTACTTGTCGCGCGAGGCGAAGAGGACCGCGCCGCAGCAGACGCAGCGGTAGGCGCCGGCCGCCTCGTTGTCAAGCCATTTCCCGGTGAACGGGCGCTCGGTGGCGCCGCGCCGGGTCACCTCGAACTGTTCGCGGGTGAGCCGCTTCCGCCATGCGGCCTCCCTGGGGTCCGACGACGTCATGCGGCGAGCCAGTTTCGGGTCACGATGAGCACCCAGAAGAGCGCGAGCGCGACCGCCAGCGCCCGGAGGAACTCCCGAATCTTGCCGGAGAGCCGTCGCTTGCGCGCCGCCGGCAGGACGGCGTACACGACGCCGGCGAGGAGCAGCACCACCGCCGCGTTCCGGAGCCGCAGCATGGGTTCACTGGGCCGGATCGAAACGCACCGCGTAGACCGGCGCCAGCTCGGCGGTGATCAGGTCCCACGAGTCTCCCAGGTCCTCCGAAATCCACAGCGCGCCGGTGGTCGTCGCCAGGGCGAGAACCGGGCCTTCGGGATGGACGGCGAGGCCGTGCCGGTAGACCACCGAGAACGAGTGCTCCTGCGGGAGTCCGCGCCCGCCGGCGGTCCAGGACTCTCCGCCGTCCCGGGTGCGGGCCACCACCATGCGCCCGTCCACCGGCGTCCGGCGCTCGTCCTTCACCAGCGGGACCGTCCAAGCGGTGTCCGCATCGCCGGGGTGCGCCTCCACCGCGAATCCGAAGGACGACGGCGGCACGTCGAGGCTGGTCCAGGTCTCCCCGGCGTCGTCGGAGCGGAAGAAGCCGTTGTGGTGCTGGCACCAGAGCCGCCTGGGGTCGGCGGCGCTGCGGGCGATCCGGTGCGGGTCCTGGATATTCGGCTCCTCCTTCTGTTCGGGCGGCATGTATTCCGCGAACATTCCGCGGGTCGCGGTCCTCCATGAGCCGCCCCCGTCCTCGCTGACCTGGACCCCGCCGCAGGACACCGCCGCCAGGATGCGGCCTTCCTCGGGGCCGACCAGGATGGTGTGGATGCCCGGTTTCGGATAGCCGCCGCCGAACCATTGCTCCCGGCCCGGAAGGCCCCAGAGCGCCTCGTTGAGGGTCCAGGACGCGCCGCCGTCGGCGGACTGGAACAGCCCGCCGGGGATGGTTCCCATCAGCAGGCTTCCCGGCTGCTCGCCGGCTTCCAGGCACCAGAGCAGGCTGACTGAGGGCCCCTTGTCCGAGGTCTTCGGGAAGGCGGGGGCGGGAAGCTCCCGGAACGACTCCCCGCCGTCCTCCGAAACCCGGAGCTTTACCCCGAAATGGCCCAGATCGAGCGCCGCGTACAGCCTGCCGTCCCGGGGATCCGGAAGGATCTGGCTCACCGGGTCGCCCAGGAACGCGGTTCGCTCGACGCGCCAGTCCCCCTTGCGCGGCCCCCTGCGGAATCCGAGATAGCCCTTGCGGGTCGCTGCGTGCAACAACATGGGTGGTCAGCCTCCGGAAAGGGCCTGCATGACGTGAACCTCGGCGCCGTCCCCGACCGGATCGCCCAGCCGGTCCCGATCCCGCGCCGGCTTTCCGTCCACGTACACCGTCACGTGCGCGCGGAGCCGGCCCTGGTCGTCCAGCAGGTACGAACGCAGCGCGGGGTTCTCCCGAAAGACCGCGTCGAGCGTCTCCCCGAGCGTTCCCGGCGCGGTCTCCGCGCTCGCCGTCCGAAGGTGGCGCCGCAGGTTCGGCGTGAAGTGAACGCGGGGCATGTTTCAGCGCGCGGAACGAAGGTGGGCGGCCAGCGGAGCGAGCGCCGCCTGGATCCGCCGCTGGTTGGCCGGGCCGAAGCGCACCAGGTGCTTGCTCGCCGGGTCGAGGGCTTCGATGGTGTCCTGCTGGTACTCGTAGCGGAACGTCAGTTCGCGCAGCAGCACCGGGGTATCGGGGACCGGGGCCGCGAGCAGCCGCTCCAGCGCCAACAGCAGCGCCTGGGCGAAGCCCCGGTCGGTGCGCCCCAGTTCGGCGTAGGCATCCTCCAGGATCGGCATCACCTGGTCGAGCGCCTGCGCCGCCGCGGTCATGTCCGCCTCGGCGATCCCGGCGGCGATTCCGTCGTAGCGCGCGAAGCTGGAAGGATGCGCCTCCAGTCCGGCGTCGGTGGTTCGCGCCCGGAAATCCCCGCTCGGCGCCAGCAGCCGGAGCGCGCGCCGCGGACTGACCCCGTCCGCCACGTTGTCGACGGCGATGGCGATGCGGCGCGCGATCTCGTCGGTCAGCAGCCATTCCAGCGCCGCCGGCCGGCTGATCAGCCCGCGGAGCAGGTTGCGGAGCAGGACGTCGCTGTCATCCAGCGCCGGAAGCGCCGGTTCCGGGGCGGCTTCGACGAGGGGCGCCGGAGCGGGCGCCGAAACCGACTCTTCGACCGGCCGGGGTGCCGGCCGCGGCCAGAGGACATACCCGGCGACGCCCGCCAGCAACACGACCGCCGCCCCTCCCGCGATCCAGAAGACGGGACGCTTCCGAGCCGGTTCCGGAGCGGGAAGTTCGTTTTCGTCCGGCGGAATGCGCTCCGAAACGTCGAACGGCTCGCCGGATTCGGACATGCGGGTTTCAGTATAGCCACCCCGCGGAGGGACGGATTCGGGTATGCTCCGCCAATTCCGTGCGCCTTCCGGGGCGCGCCGTGCATCCATCGTGTCGCGTTCCCCCTCCGGCGTTCCCTTCCATCCCCTGGTCCGCAGCCTGGATATCCGGCTGCGGGTGAACCGTCTGCTCCGCGACGCCGCATGGTTCGGGGCGGCGCTCGCCCTGTCGCTCCTGATTCCGCGTCTGGGCGGCGAGGGGGCGCCGCTTGTGACCGTGGGGGTCGCCGTCCTCGGAACGGCGTTTCTCGGCTGGCGGTTCGCGACCGGCGGCAGCCTTTCCGGCGCGGCGGGCGCCGGGGACCGGGGGGGCGGCCTCCCCGACGAATTCGGCTCCGCCCAGTGGTTTTTCTCGCAGCCGCGGCAGACCGCCTGGGAGACCCATCAGATCGCCCGCGCCCGGAGCATCGCCGACCGTCTGGCCCCGGGGGCGCTGGTTCCGGTGGCGGCGCCGCGGGCGACGCTGGGCGCCGTCCTGTCGTGCGCCCTGTTGGCGCTCGCGCTGCCGTTTTTCGACGGCCCCCTGATCTCCGAGTCCCTCCGCGCCCGGCTCGCCAGCGGCCTGGCCGGCGATCCGGGAGAGACGCTGGCGGGCGGTCTGGTTCCCGAGGAAACCGCCGAGGACGCCCGGATCGAAGCCCGCTCTCCCGAGGAGGTTCTGGAAGCCCTGCGGGCGGGCGAGATGCGGATGCCCGAGGCGGCGCCGGAGGACGAGGCGGCGATGGAGGCGGCGCTCGCCCGCGCCATGGAGGAGCAGGCGTTCGGCGCATCGAGCGAGGAAGTGACCGCGGCGCTCGCCGGACTCGCGGGCTCGCTGGAGAACGCCGAAGCCCTGGAAGAAGCCATGATGGGAGCGACGACCGCCGAGGAGTTGCGCGCCCTGCTCGAGTCCCTGGAGGCCGAAGGGCCGCTGGCCGAGGCGATGGCGGAATTGGCGGAGATGCTGGAGGCGGGGATGGACCCGGACGCCGCCCTCCAGCAACTCGCCGAAGCCCTGCAGACCGAAGCCCTGCAGGCGATGGACGGGCAGGCCATGGACGGGCAGGCGCCGGGCGCCGGCGGGGAGAGCCAGCAGCAGACGCCCTTCCCCGGCGAGGGCGAGGGCGGAGGCCAGCCGCAAGCGGGAGAGGGCGGCGGCGAGCCGGCCGGCGGGATGCCGCAGGGCGCGGCCGGACTCTCCGGATCGGTGCAGATGGCGGCCGCCGAGGGGCAGATGGGCGCGCCGCTTCCGATGGACGCCGGACCCGCCGGCAACATGACCGGGCCGGGTGGCGGCGGCGAGTCCGAGGTCTTCGGCGACGCCACCAGCCTGGAAGTCCAGCTCGAGATGGAGGCGATTCCGCCGCCGGAGGACGTCGAGCCGGTCCCCGAACAGATCGTCGAGCGGCAGAGCCGCCGCGAGGACGCGACCGTCGACTTCGACAGCGTGAGCGCGCTCGATGCGTACGCCGACGAGACCGTGTCCAGAAAACGCGCGATCCCCGCCGGCCTCCGGCCCCTGGTGCGCGCCTACTTCCTGATGATCCGGGAAACCGTCCCCGAAGGAGCAGAGGAACCATGACCCCCGAATCCGCGGCGGCGGTGGCCGAAATGCCGACCAGCGCCGCAATCGAAAGCCGCATCGAGGCCTTCCGGGACCGCCACGACCGCATCCAGGCCGAAGTGGGCCGGGTCATCGTCGGCAACCGCGAAGTGGTCAGCGGGATCATCACCTGCCTGCTCACCCGCGGCCATGTGCTGCTCGAGGGCATCCCCGGGCTCGGGAAGACCAAGATCGTGCAGACCCTCTCCGAGGCGATGCATCTCAAGTTCAACCGGATCCAGTTCACCCCCGATCTCATGCCGGGGGACATCCTGGGAACGAACGTGGTGCGCGAGACCGAGAGCGGCGAGAAGTATCTGGACTTCCAGCCCGGGCCTATCTTCTGCAATTTGATGCTTGCCGACGAGGTGAACCGCGCGACTCCCAAGTCGCAGTCCGCGCTTTTGGAAGCCATGCAGGAAAAGAGCGTCTCGGTGGGGAACACCACCCACAAGCTGGAAGAGCCGTTCTTCGTGATGGCGACCCAGAACCCGATCGAGCTGGAGGGCACCTATCCGCTCCCCGAAGCCCAGATGGACCGATTCCTGATGAAGCTGCGTATCGGCTATCCCGACGAGGAGGAGCTCCGCGAAATCGTGGACCGGACCACCGCGGTCGAGGAGCCGACGGCGCGGGCGATGGTGCAGCGGGACGAGGTGCTCGACATGCGCCGGACGGTGCTCTCGGTTCCGGTCGCGCGCCCGGTGCTGGACTACGCCATCCGGCTCGCGATGGGAACCCACCCAGGATCCGAGTACGCCCATCCGCTCACCAACCGCTATGTGAAATTCGGCGCCAGCCCGCGCGGGGTGCAGGCGCTGGTTCTCTCCGGGAAGGTGCGCGCGCTGCTGGCGGGCCGCCCCCACGTCGCCGCCGAGGACATCCGGGCGAGCGTCAAGCCGACGCTCCGCCACCGCCTGCTGCTCAACTTCGAGGGCGAGGCCGACAAGGTGGACCCGGACCACATCCTGGAGAACATCGTCGAGACGGTTCGTCCCGCCGACTGAACCGCGCGAGGTTCGGCTGCCTCCGATGCGTTCCGAAACCCTGTTCGACGCCCATTTCATGGAGCGGCTCGAATATCTGAAGATGATGGCGGCGCGCATGCTTCCGAGCCGCCACCGGGGCGAACACCGGGCGCGGAAGCGCGGTTCGGGGATCGAGCTCGCCGACTACCGCCCCTACGTCGCCGGCGACGACACCCGGGACGTGGACTGGAAGGCGTTCCTGCGCCTCGACAAGCTCATCCTGCGGGTGTTCGACGAGGACGCCGACCTGCCGGTGTACCTGTTCGTGGACCGGAGCGCCTCGATGGCGTTCGGCGATCCCTCCAAATTCGATCACGCCCGGAAGCTGGCGGGGGCGCTCGCCTACATCGGCCTCCTGAACCACGATCTGGTCTCCATCGTGTGGTACGGGGACGGCATGGGCGAGGCGATGCCGCCGAAGCGGGGGCGCAACCAGGTCTTTCGCGCGTTCCGGTTCCTGGACGCCGGCGCGACCGGCGGCGCCACGTCGCTTTCCGCCGCCTTCCGCTCGTTTTTCGGTTCGAGGCGGAAGCGGGGGCTGGCGGTCATCCTCTCCGACCTGATGGAAAGCGACGACCTGGTCGCCGCCTTCGACGCCTGTCGCCACCAGAAGCACGACATGTTCATCGTCCAGGTGCTTACTCCCGAGGAGCTGGAGCCCGCGCTGCCCGACGAGGCCCTGCTCACCGACTCCGAGGACGGCTCCGAGCGTCGGGTCCGGGTGACGCCGCGGCTGCTGTCCCGCTACGCCCAGGCGCTGGAGGAGCACCAGCGGCAGGTCTCCGCCTACTGCTCGAAGTACGGTTTCGGCTGGTCGCTGGCGAGCACCGGAGAGCCGTTCGAGGAGGCCATCCTCGCCATCTTCAAGCAGGACCGCTTCCTCCGCTGAGGCGATGACGTTCCAGGCCGAACCCCTGGCGCTCGCGCTCGGCGCCCTCGCGGCCGCGGGGGTCATCCTGCTGCTCTACCTGCTGCGGCCCGAACCCCAGCCGGTCGTCGTTCCCTCCAACCTGATCTGGCGGCGGGTGCTGGACGAACGCCGTCGTCGTGAGGACTTCTGGCGGTGGCTGATTTCCCTGCTCATCGCGCTCGCCATCGGCCTCGCGATCCTCCTCGCGGTGGGGCGTCCCGCCCCGCAGGCGGTGGTCGACGCCGGCGGGCGCACCGTCCTGGTGCTCGACAACGCGCCGGGAATGGCGGCGGCGGGCCCGAGCGGGGTCTCCCGCTGGGACCGCGCCCTTTCCCATGCCCGGCGCCGGCTCCAGTCGGGCAACGAGACCAGCGAATTCCTGTTGCTGGACACCGCCGGACAGCGCGGCGGTCGGTCGTTCGCCTCCGCCCGGGAGGCGCTCGCCGATCTGGAGGCGATGGCGCCGGTGCATGGCGCCGAGCATCGCTTCCCCGATCTGGGCGATCTCCTCGCCGCCCCCGAATCGGAAGGGGCTGCGGTGGTGTTCATCGGGGACGGCGTCGCGGTTTCGCAGCTTCCCCCGGGCGTCGAGCGCGTTTCGGTGCTGGAGTCGGTCGCGAACGCTGGCATCACCGCGTTCGACGTACGGCCGCTCCCCACCGACCCCGGGCGTTTCGAGGCGTTCGTCGAGGCGGTGCATCACCCGGTCGGGCCGGAAGCCGGAACCGCGGTGGCCGCGCTCCAGATCGACGGCGCCGGGGGCGCGAGCCTCCGCCGGACGCTGCGGCTCGAACCGGGAGTTCCGAACGGCAGCTCGATTCCGCTCACCGGCTTCGTGTCCGGTCCGATCCGGGCGGTTCTCGCGGTTTCGGGCGAGGACGGCTTTGCGGCCGACGACGTGGCGCACGCCTACGCGCCCTCGCGCAACCGGCTTCGGGTGGCGCTCCTGGGGCCCGGGAATCCCTACCTGGAGGCCGGCCTCCGCCTGGATCCCCGGGTCACGCTCTCCCGCGTCGACGCGGTCGAGGCGGTGGACCCGGCGGCGGTGGACCTGCTCGTCATTTCCGGCCCGGCGCCCGCCGCGATTCCCCCGCTGCCGGCGCTGTTCGCCGGAACCGGGACGGCGGACTGGCTCCCGCCCCGGCTGGACGCCGCCCCCGGCGTTTCGGCAGTCGCGCTGCGCGCCCACGCCGAAGACCACCCGCTGCTTCGGGGGCTGGCTCTCGAGGACGCGGCGGCCCCCGCCGACGCCGCCTTCGACGCCGCCGCCGCCGAAGCCTGGGACGTGCTGCTGGGCGATTCCCGCGCCGGCCTGCTGGTGGCGCGCAGCCGACCCCAGCCGACGCTCGCCTTCGCCTTTCCGATGGCGCTCTCGAATCTCCCGCTGCTGCCCGATTTTCCGGTGCTCCTCTCGCGCTCGCTCAATTGGCTCACCGACGTGGAGGTGCGCCGCGCCGGGCTGGGTCCGGTCCGGCTCGGCGTCGCTTCGGGGGCGGTCTTCGACGACCAGGGCAACGAGGTCGAGGTCCGTTCGCTCGGCGCGTCGATGTCCTTCGCCGCCAGCAAGCCCTCGCTCTACTACGTGGCTGGCGAGGGCCGGGAGCTGGTGGTGGCGGCGAGCCTGCTCGACCGGCGGGTCTCCGATCTGAACCGGTCGGCCTGGGCCGAGGCGTCGCCCGCGGGAGCCGACGGCCCGCCGCCGGGCCCCGCGCGTCCCCTCTGGCCGTGGCTGCTTCTGGGGGCTTTGCTCCTCTCGGTGGGGGAATGGGTCGCCTTCCACCGTCACGCGACGGTTTGAGCGTTCGGACCCGAATCGCCCCGTCCCCGACCGGGGACCCGCACGTGGGCACCGCCTGGCAGGCGCTCCTCAACTACGCCTTCGCCCGCAAGCACGGAGGCGCCTTCGTCCTGCGGATCGAGGACACCGACCGCGCCCGCTCCACCGCCGCTTCCGAGGCGGCGATCCTGCGCGCCCTGGGGTGGCTGGGGATCGCCTGGGACGAGGGGCCGGACGTCGGCGGCCCCTTCGGTCCCTACCGCCAGAGCGAGCGGACCCCGCGCTACCGCGAGGTCGCCGAGCGCCTGCTGGATGAGGGACACGCCTACCGGGACCCCGGCCCTTCCGGGGACGCCATCCGGCTGCGCACCCCGAAGGAAGGCCGGATCGCGCTCCCCGACCAGCTGCGTCCCGGGCTGTCGAAGGACTGGGCGTCGGTGGACGACCCGGTTCTCCTCAAGTCCGACGGATTCCCGACCTACCACCTGGCGCACGTGGTGGACGACAAGCTCATGGAGATCACCGACGTGATCCGCGGCGAGGAATGGATCGCGTCGCTTCCGAAGCACCTGCTGCTCCACCGGGCGCTCGGTTGGACTCCGCCGCGCTTCTGGCACGTGCCGCTGCTGCGCAACAAGGACCGCAACCGCTCCAAGCTCAGCAAGCGGAAGAGTCCGACGTCGCTGGATTTCTACCGCGAGGCCGGGTTCCTGCCGGAGGCGATGCTGAACTTCCTGGGCCTGCTGATCCGGACCCGGGCCGAGGGCGAGGAGAAATTCGACCTGGACTCCTTCGTCGCCGAGTTCGACCTGGCTTCGCTTTCGCTCGCCGGGCCGGTGTTCGACGTCGACAAGCTGGCTTGGCTCAACGGGCGCTACATCCGCGAGGATCACACCCCGGCGGAGCTCGCCGCCCGGCTCCGGGAGTGGCGTTACGACGATCGGACCCTGGCCCGGGTCGCCGCGCTCGCCCAGCCGCGGATGCGGACGCTCGGGGATTTCGGCTTCCTGACCTCCTTCTTCTTTGCCGACGAGACGCCGCTCGACCCGGATGCGCTGGCCGGCGGCCGCCCTCCCGCCGAGGTCGCCGAATGGCTGCTGCTCGCCGAGTGGACGGTCGGCGATCTTCCCGCGTGCACCGAGGATGCCCTCCGCGATGCGTTCCGCGAGCTGGCCGGGAGGCTCGGCGTCGGTCTCGGCAAGCTCACCCGCCCGCTCTACCTGGCGCTCACCGGCGCCGCCTCCTCCACGCCGCTCTTCGGTTCCATGGCGGTGTTGGGAAGCGGGATGACCCGCATGCGGCTGCGTCGCGCCCGCGCCGCGCTGGGCGGCGTGCCGCGCCGCCGGGAAAAGGAGCTCGATGCAGGCCGCGTCAACGGAGCGCGTACAGCGTGAGTCCGGAAATGTCCTTCACGAAGATGCGGTCGCCGGCGAGCGTGGGCTGGGTCCAGGTCTCGCTGTCCCCGACCGGATAACGCCGGATTTCCTCCAGGCCGTCGCGCGACGCGCCGAAGATCACCAGCTCGGCGTCGGTCTCCAGCGAGACCACGATGTCCTCCACCCGGAGCATCGCCGCGTTGTCCGCCTGGCGCGGGGCGCTCCGCCAGAGCGTTTCCCCGTTTTCCAAGTCGATCGCCACGTACTGGCCGCTGTTCCGGTGCGAGAGCCCGAACAGCACGCCGTTCCCCACCACCGGATTCGCCATGTGGAGCGAGGCGTCGTCGGTATGCCACACATCCCGGGTGCTCCACCGGTCGCCGTCCCGCGACACGCGAAACGCGGTGATTCCGTTCGCCCTTCCGTTTTCGATCACCATGTCCCGGTAGCGCGCCGGGGTCTGCGAGGTGGTGTCCGAGGGGGTGGTGAAGGGGCGGCGCCAGAGGAGCGCGCCGTCCCGGAAGGAGACCCCCACCAGGTAGTTCTGGGTGAAGGTCACCACCTGGGGGACGCCGTCGAACTCGAAGAGCATCGGCGACCCGTAGGCGGGGCCGTCGCCGTCCCAGCTCCACCGGACCGCGCCGGTCGCCGCGTCGAACGCGGTCAACGCCCCGTCGTCGTGTCCCCCGACGTGCACGATGACCAGTTCGTCCCGCGCCAGCGGGGACATGGCGGTGTGGTACAGCGGATGGACGCCGGTTCCCTCCACGTGCCAGACCCGCTCCCCGGTCGCCGCGTCCCAGGCGGTCACCGAGCCGGTCATGCCGTGGGCGTAGAGGCGTCCGTCGCGGTACGCGGGAGTGGACTTGGGGCCGGCGCGGTGCCGGGCGGTGGCCGGACTCATGGCGAACTCGGCGGGGTAGGCGCTTCGCCAGCGGACGGCGCCGGTCGCCGCATCCAGCGCCAGCATGACTTCCTCGTTTCCCTGGCGGGCGAACTGGTAGACCGCGTCCCCCACCAGCAGCGGGGTCGCGTAGCCGAGACCCACCTCCACCGACCAGCGGCGGACGAGATCCTCCGGCCACTCGGCGGGAAGCTCGAAATCGGCCGCGACCCCGTCGCGCTCCGCTCCCCGCCATTCGGGCCAGTCGCCGCCGGCGACGGCGGGAAGGGCGGCCAGCAGCAGCCCGGCCAAGGTCGGGCGGATTCGGCGGAATATTGCGGAGCGTGGCGGCGGCATGGGGTTTCCGGGGTTTACCTTGCTTGCATGGTATACACTGACCCCGCCAGCCGGATATGCGCCCGGCGGCAGGAGATACACACGCATGAAATTCCTTACCCCCCCCCCCCGAGATTCGCGATTACGGGGTTCGCGGCATGAGCCGCCTGCTCGCGCTGATGCTGGGCGCCGGATTGGCGCTTGCGGCGTGCGGCGACGAGGAGGAGCCGGCGCCGGCCCCTGCTCCCGCCCCGGCCCCGGCTCCGGCCCCCGCGCCCGAACCGGCCCCCGAACCCGCCCCCGAACCCGCCCCGGCCCCCGAGCCGGCCCCCGCGCCCGAACCGGAGCCGGAACCCGAGCCGGAGCCGTTCGTCATTTCCATGACGCCCCCGATGGCGGACATGGACAAGGACTGCATGGGGTACGCCCTGTGCCCGGACGCCCTGACCGACGAGAAGAAGGCGATGGCCTCGGTGAACGGGAAGATGGTGGTGAAGAGCTCGCACAACGCGATCCTCACCCCGATGTGGATGGATCCGGCGCCGAACGGGGTCGGAGTCACCGGCGGCATGGACAACATGCCGTTTGCGAACATCGACTGGAAGGCGATGCAGTCGGAAGTGGTCGGCATGGGCGTGACCTTCAAGGCGACCCGGGTGAGCGTCGGCGCCGCCGGCCAGGACACGGTTCCGGAGAGCGAGGTGATGCATATCACCTGCGGTCCGTTCGCCTGCTCGGAAGCGTCGATGGAGAAGCCGGCGGCGCCGGAGATCACGCTCGCCAATTCGGCGGTCTGCGCCGCTTGGGATCCGGAGATGGAGCTTGAAGTCGGAAGGATCGACAACGATTACAACTCGATCCGATCCAGTGGAAATCCCTACGATCCGGCGATTTTCGAGGACGACGACGGCGTGGATCTCGGCTGGGTGTCGAGTTCGAATGTGGCGATGACGGTGGAGCACAAGTTCACCGACGTCGACAAGGGGAAAAGCTACAGTGTTTCGGGGCCGGACGCGCTGAAGGGGTCGAACAAGGCGCTTCCGATGGACCTGAAGGACAATGCCGATTGGGGTCCGGGCATCCGATTCCTGGCGAAGAAGACGGCGGGCACCACCGCCGCGGCCGAGAAGGTGACCAAGCTGGACGAACTCTGCGAAGGAACGGGCTACTCGGCGGCGGCGGGGGGGATCCACAAGCCGGCCGGTTGCTTCCGGATCGCCATGGGCGACACGGTGCAGGGCACGGGCAGCGTGCTGTCGTCCCGGTTCAACCTGGCGAACTACCTGTCCGGCTACAGCGTCGAGGTCTCCGCCAAGGATTCGTCGGTCTCCTGGGGCAAGGTGAAGTGGAAGGAGGATCCGTTCAAGGATCTGAAGTGCGAACCGATGACCTTCATGGCGACCGACCAGGTGGATGTCTGCGAGTTGCTCGAAGCGGAAGTCGATCAGGCGCTCGCCAAGGGCTGGGCCGCCGTCACGTTCCAGACGGAGGGAACCGGCGCGACCACCAGCGCGAGCGGCACGACGAACGGAGGCGTCAAGCTGCGCAACTGGGAGGTCAAGGCGAAGAGCGCGGCGCCCGGGCGTTTCAAGCGACTCTTTTTCGATGACAATCTGAACGGCAAGATCCAGTCATCCGAGACGGGTCCCCATTACCCGGGCACGACGGCGGCCGGCCTCCAGGATTTGTACCACTGGACGGGCGACAACATCAGGGACGACTCGCGAACCACGCTTCTCAGCGGCAAGCGCGACTTCATCTGGATGCTCCTGAAGGACGGGGACGGCGATCCGACGATGGGCGACTTCGGGAAGGTGGACCTCTACGGGAAGGACAGCACGCCCGATACGACCAACAACGACAAGAAATTGCCGGACGGCAAGGCGGACAACTACCCGTCGCCGGATGACGCCGAGATGTGCACGAACGACGACAACGACGCGGACGACGAGATCTGCGACGCGAAGTGGGAGATGGACTACGAGGTGAAGTTCGGGATCGGCACGTTCGCGGGTTGCGACGTGACGCGCACGGTGACCATCAGTTGCGAGTGGGACGCGCAGGGCCTGATGGCGGACAATCCGCCGGACACCATCGACGGCAACTTGGGCAAGGACAGCGGCGCGAACGTCGCCAACTTCGCCAAGTGCACGGCGAAGTAGATTCCTGCTGACTCGTTTCGGAGACCCCGGGGCCGACCGGCTCCGGGGTCTTTTTCGTGGCTTCCGGGGGATCCGGGGGCAGGGGGGATGCGCGTCCGGGCGGAATCGCGTACACTCCCCCCTGAAGAACGCCCCCGGCGGAGCTTCAGCGGAGCTCGCCGGGCG
Source organism: Candidatus Marinacidobacterium sp. (assembly GCA_965202845.1). Taxonomy (GTDB): domain Bacteria; phylum Acidobacteriota; class Vicinamibacteria; order Marinacidobacterales; family Marinacidobacteraceae; genus CBDATA01. The sequence continues at coordinate 1,960,111 of OZ241856.1, read as the reverse complement.
CCCTGCCGTGCGGCGGTTTCGCGCCGCGGGAGAGGAAGGAGTCGGCCGCCATGAGCCATCGCGTGCGCGTCACCGTCAACGGTCAGGTCCGGGAGCAAGAGGTGGAGCCCCGGCTGCTGCTGTGCCACCTGTTGCGCGACCAGCTGGGCCTCACCGGGACCAACATCGGCTGCGACACCTCCCAGTGCGGTTCGTGCACCGTGCTGATGAACGGGGAGGCGGTGAAGTCCTGCACCGTCCTCGCCGTCCAGGCCGACGGCGCCGAGGTGACGACCATCGAGGGCCTCGCCCCCGAAGGCGGCCTGCACCCGGTGCAGCAGGCGTTCTGGGATCACCACGGTCTCCAGTGCGGCTTCTGCACGCCGGGCATGATCCTGACCGCGGTCGAGATCCTGAAGCGGAATCCGGAGGCCGCCGACGCCGAGGTCCGCCACGGACTCGAGGGCAACATCTGTCGCTGCACCGGCTACGAGAACATCGTCAAGGCGATCGTGGCCGCCGGAGCGCGGCGGGACGCGAACGGCGAGGAGGGCGCGCCATGAGCCAGCACACCGGCCGGTATGTCGGACAATCGGTCAAGCGGGTTGAGGATCCGCGCTTCATCCAGGGCAAGGGCCGCTACGTAGCCAACCTGGACCTTCCGGGCGCCGTCCACGTGGCGGTGAAGCGCAGCCCCTGGGCGCACGCCCGCATCGTCGGGATCGACGCCTCGCGCGCGCTCGCGATGCCGGGCGTGCTCCGGGTGTTCACCGGCAAGGACTTCGCCGAAGGCGGCTGCGGGATGCTGCCCTGCGGCTGGGTGGTGCCAGACACCCAGGTGCCGCCCCGGCCGGTGGTGGTGACCGACCGGGCGCGCCACGTGGGCGATTCGGTCGCGGTGGTGGTCGCCGAGGACCCCTACATCGCCGCCGACGCGCTGGAAGAGATCGAGGTGGACTACGAGCCGCTCCCGGCCACGGTGGACGCCCGGGCCACGACCGACCCCGGGGCGCCCCGGGTCCACGATGACATCGAGGACAACGTCTCGTATCGCTGGGGTCTCGGCGACGAGGCGGGCTGCGACGCCGCGCTCGCCGAAGCGGATCACGTGATCGAGCTGGAGCTGGTGAACCAGCGGCTGGTCCCGACCGCGATGGAGCCGAGAGCCTGCGCCGCCCGGTGGGACGCGGCCACCGGGGAGATGACCGTCTGGACCACCAGCCAGAACCCCCATCCGATCCGCCTGCTGCTGTCGGCGTTCACCCTGGGGATTCCCGAAAGCCGGCTCCGGGTGATCTCGCCCGACGTCGGCGGCGGCTTCGGAAGCAAGATCTTCCATTACCCCGAGGAGGTCATCGTCCCCTGGGTTGCCCGCGAAGTGGATCGCCCTGCCAAATGGGTGGCGACCCGTACCGAGAGCCAGATGACCGATTCGCACGGTCGGGATCACGTCACGACGGCGCGGCTGGCGATGACCGCCGAAGGCGACTTCAAGGCGCTCAAGGTGCATACCTGGGCGAACCAGGGCGCCTATCTCTCGACCTTCGCCCCGCTGATCCCCACCGCGCTCTACATCACCCTGCTCTCCGGGAACTACCGGATTCCGGCGGTCTTCGGCTCGGTGGAGGGCACGCTCACCAACACCACGCCGGTGGACGCCTACCGCGGCGCCGGCCGGCCGGAAGCCTCCTACCTGGTGGAGCGGCTGGTGGACATGGCGGCGGCGAAATTCGGCATGGACCCGCTGGACATCCGCAAGCGGAACGTGATCCCGAAGGACGCCTTCCCGTACCAGACCCCGGTCGCGTTCCAGTACGACAGCGGCGACTACCACCGCCTGCTGGACAAGGCCGCGGAGTCCGCCGACTACCGGCGGATGCGCGAGGACCAGGCCCGCGCCCGCGCAGCCGGCCAGTTGCGCGGGGTCGGCATCGCCTGCTGCATCGAGGCCAGCGGACCGGCGCCCTCGGCGGTCGCCGGGTCCCTGGGCTCGGCGGTCGGGTTCTGGGAGAGCGGCGAAGTCCGGGTCCATCCGACCGGCCAGGTCTCGGTCTTCACCGGCTCCCACGCCCACGGCCAGGGGCACGAGACCACCTTCGCCCAGGTGGTCGCCGACGAACTGGGGATCCCCCTGGAAAACGTCGAGGTGATTCACGGGGACACCGGCCGGGTGAACTTCGGCATGGGCACCTACGGCAGCCGGAGCGCCTGCGTGGGCGGTTCGGCGCTGGTCCGGAGCGCGGAGAAAGTGCGGGCGAAGGCGATCCGGATCGCCGCCCACCTGCTGGAGGCGGCCGAGGAGGATGTGGAGTACGACCGGGAGACCGGCCGGATCCACGTCAAGGGCTCCTCCGACCGGGGCAAGGACTTCGGCGAGGTGGCGTTCGCGGCCTACACCGCCCACAGCCTCCCGGAGGGGATGGAGCCGGGGCTCGGCTTCACCAGCTACTACGACCCCGCCAACTTCACCTTCCCGGCCAGCGCCCACATCTGCGAAGTGGAGGTTTGCAAGGAGACCGGCCAGGTCCGCATCCTCCGCTACGTCGCGGTGGACGACGTGGGCAAGGTGATCAACCCGATGATCGTCGAGGGGCAGATCCAGGGCGGCGTCGTCCAGGGGATCGGCCAGGCGCTCACCGAGCACGGCGTCTACGATGCGGACGGCAATTGGCTCGCCGGGAGCCTCATGGAATACGCGGTGCCCCGCGCCGACATCCTCCCCGGCATCGAGGTGGACCGGATCGAGACGCCCTCCCCGCACAACCCGCTTGGGGTCAAGGGCGCCGGCGAGATGGGCACGATCGCCGGAACGGCCACGGTGGCGAACGCGGTGGCGGACGCCCTCCAGGGCCGTGGCGGACACCTCGACATGCCCCTGACCCCCGAGACGATCTGGCGTGCGCTCCAGTCCTGAGCCGAAGAGAGAGGAGACCGAATCCCATGTACCCAGCCCCATTCGAGTACCGCCGCGCCGGCAGCGTCGCCGAAGCGGTGGAGCTTTTGCGAACCCTCCCGAACGCCAAGCTCCTCGCCGGCGGGCACAGCCTGCTCCCGGCCATGAAGTTGCGGGTTTCGCAGCCGGGAACCCTGGTGGACATCGGCCGGATCGCGGAGCTCGGCGGCATCCAGGAGGATGGCGACGGGTTCCGGATCGGCGCCCTGGTTTCCCACCGGGAGGTGGCCGATTCCGCCGCCATCCGCTCCGGGTGCCCGATGCTCGCGGAGACCGCGGCGGAGATCGGCGACATCCAGGTGCGCAACCGCGGCACCATCGGCGGCAGCCTGGCCCACGCCGACCCGAGCGCCGACTATCCGGCGGCGATGCTCGCGCTGGGAGCGGAAATCACCGCAGTCGGGCCGGACGGCGAGCGCCGGATCGCCGCCCGTGACTTCTTCGTGGACATCCTCACCAGCGCGCTTGCGGAGAACGAAGCGCTCACCGAAGTCCGGGTTCCCCGCGTCGCCGGCGGCGCCTACGAAAAGCACCGCCACCCGGCGTCCAGCTACGCGGTGGCGGGCGTCGCGTCGCGCGTCGCGCTGGACGGCCAAGGGAACGTGGCGGAAGCCGCCATCGGAATCACCGGGGTCACCGCGAAGGCGATCCTCGCCGAATCGGCGGCCGCGTCGCTGGTCGGCGGGCCGGCGACCAGCGAGCGGATCGCGGCGGCGGCGTCCCGGGTGGCGGAGGATCTCGGAGAACCGCTGGGCGACCACTACGCCTCGGGGGAATTCCGGCTGCACCTCGCCGAAGTCCAGACCCGGCGTTCCCTGACGCGCGCCGTCTCGCGCCTCGCCACCTGACGAAGACGATCCCGGACTCGGTCCCGGCGCTCCGGGAGGCGCTCGCGCAGCATCGGTACATCGCCGGAACCGAGCTCGCCACCGCGCTCTTCCTGAGCCTGCGTCTCGGGCGTCCCCTCTTTCTCGAGGGGGAGGCCGGGGTCGGGAAGACCGAACTCGCCAAGGTCGTCGCCGAACTGCTGGACGCCCCGTTGATCCGCCTCCAGTGCCACGAGGGGCTGGACATCAACCAGGCGGCCTACGAGTGGAATTACGCGCGCCAGATGATGGCGATCCGGCTGGCCGAGAGCCGGAACGAGGAAGCGAGGGAGAGCGATCTGTTCTCCCGCGACTACCTGCTCCGCCGCCCGCTGCTGGAGGCGATCGAATCCGGAGCGGAGGGGCGCCGCCCGGTGCTGCTCATCGACGAGGTGGACCGCAGCGACGAGGAGTTCGAGGCCTACCTGCTGGAGGCGCTTTCCGACTTCCAGATCACCATCCCGGAAATCGGGACGATCCGGGCGAAGGCGCCGCCGGTGGTGATGCTCACCTCGAACCGCACCCGCGAGGTGCACGACGCGCTGAAGCGCCGCTGCCTCTACCAGTGGATCCCCTATCCCGAATACGAGCGGGAGCTCGCCATCGTCCGGGAGCGGGTTCCCGAAGCCGCCGAGGCGCTGGCCCGGAGCGCGACCCGCTTCGCCCAGGAGCTGCGCGCGCTCGAACTCTTCAAGCGCCCCGGGGTGGCCGAGACCCTCGACTGGGTCACCGCGCTGGCGGCGCTCGGGCAGACCGCGCTCGACGAAGAGGTGGTGGACCGCACCCTCGGCGCTCTCCTCAAGTACCGCGACGACATCGAGATGGCGCGGGGCGAGCGGGCCGGGGCGATCCTCTCCCGGATGGCGGCGGAGGTCTCCTGAGCCCTTGCAGCCGCTGCTGAGGAACCTGGTTCTCTTCGGGCGGCTGCTTCGGGGTCTGGGCCTTCCGGCGTCCACCGCCCGGATGCTGGACCTGGCGGAGGCGCTCCCGCTGCTGGACCTGTTCCGCCGCGAGGAGGTCCACGCCGCCGCCCGCTCCCTGCTGGTCCACCGGCGCGAGGACCTGCCCCTCTTCGATGCGGCCTTCGCGCTCTTCTGGGAGACGCCCCCCGAACGCTGGAGCCGGGCCCGGCTGCCGGGGATGACCTTGCGCCGGAAGGTTCCGCGCCCGGCGCCGGCGACCTTCCGTCCGCTGGGCGGCGACTCGGGAGGGGAAGGTCCGGAGCGTCCGCTGGCGCGTCGGACCTGGAGCGACCGGGAGACCCTCCGGAAGCGGAACTTCGCCGATCTCGACGAGGACGAACTCAGCGAAATCAAGGCCCTGATCCGGGAGGCGGCCTGGGCGGCCCCCGAGCGACGGGTGGTCCGCTACCAGCCGGGGGGAACCCGGAGCCTCGACGTCCGCCGCACCCTGCGGCGGAGCCTCGGCGCCGGCGGCGAGTGGATGCGACTGGAACGCCGCCGCCGTCGCCGGAAGCCTCGCCCGATCCTCGTTCTCGCCGACGTCAGCGGCTCGATGGAGACTACCGCGCGCGTCCTGCTCCACTTCCTGTACGGACTGGCGCAGGGCGCGCCGGGGAAGGTGGAGGCGTTCGCGTTCGCCACCCGGCTGACCCGGCTGACCGGGAGCCTCCGCGACCGGCAGGCGGACCGGGCGCTCGCCGGGGCTTCGGAGGCGGTGCGCGACTGGTCCGGGGGGACGCGGATCGGGGAGGCCATCCACCGGTTCAACCAGGACTGGGCGCGCCGGGTTCGGTGTTCCTCGGCGGTGGTGGTCATCGTGAGCGACGGCTGGGACCGGGGCGATCCGGCGCTGCTCGCCGCCGCGATGGGCCGGCTGCGCGGGCTGGCGTGGAGGCTCCTCTGGCTGAACCCACTACTGGGCGATCCCGGCTACGAACCGCTGACCCGCGGGATGCGGGCGGCGCTGCCGCACGTCCACGATTTCATGCCCATCCACAACCTGGCGAGCGTCGAGGCGCTGGGCCGGCGCTTCGCGCAACTCGGGGTGCTGGGCGCCGGCCGCACTAAATTGCGGAGATGAGAGACGTCCTCCCGGCGCTGGAGTCCTGGCTCCGGGACCCGGGCAAGCCGCTCGCGCTGGCGACCGTGGTGGGGACCTGGGGGTCGTCGCCGCGGCGTCCCGGCGCCCGGATGGTGGTGGATGGGGACGGGCGGATCACCGGCTCGGTGAGCGGCGGCTGCGTCGAGGCCAGCGTGGTCGAGACCGCCCGGGAGGTCATGGCGACCGGTCGTCCGCGCTTGGTCGGGTTCCGGGTTTCCGACGAATCGGCATGGGAGGTCGGGCTCGCCTGCGGCGGCGCGCTGGAAGTGTTCGTCGCGGTCCCGGCGCCCGAACAGGCTGCGGCGGTGGCGCGCGCCCTGCGCCGGCGTACCCCGGTGGCATGGGCGACGGCGCTCGGCGACGACGACGGCCGGGCGGCGGCGCGAACCGGCGACGGCGAAGTCGTCGGGGATCCGTCGCTTGCGGAACTCGCCGCCGAGCCCCTGGCCGGCGGGCGGCCGGTTCGACGGGAAACCGACGACGGGCCGGTGTTCTGCGACGTGATCCTGCCGACCGAAACCCTGGTCATGGTCGGCGGGGTGCACATCGCCCAGGCGCTTGCGACACTGGCGGAGGCGGTCGGCGTCCGACCGGTGATCTGCGACCCGCGCCCGGTCTTCGCCTCCCCGGAGCGGTTCCCAGGAGTGGAGATCGTGAACGACTGGCCCGCCGAGGGACTCGCCCGGATCGGCCTGGACGCCGGAACCGCGGTCGCGACGCTCACCCACGACCCCAAGCTGGACGATCCGGCGCTGGTGGCGGCGCTGCCGAGCGAAGCGTTCTACGTGGGGGCGCTCGGCAGTCGGAGAACCCACGCGAAGCGCCTGGAGCGGCTGCGCGCCCAAGGAATCCCGGAGGCGGTGCTCTCCCGTCTGCGCGCCCCGATCGGCCTTTCGATCGGCGCCCGGACCCCGGAGCAGATCGGCCTCTCGATCCTGGGCGAGGTGGTCGCCGCCCGAAACGACGCGCTCCGGTGAGCGGCGCCGCGCCGCCGATCCTCGAACTTCGGGGCGTCGCCAAGCGGCATCGGCAGGCCGACGGCGCCGAACTCGCCGTCCTCGAATCGGTGAGCCTCCGGCTGGCCGCCGGCGAGACGGTCTCGGTGGCCGGGCGGTCGGGGAGCGGGAAAAGCACCCTGTTGCACCTGGCCGCCGGGATCGAGATCCCGAGCGCCGGGCGGGTGCGCCTCTGCGGACAGGATCCGGCGGCGATGGGGGACCGCGCCCGCAGCCGCTTCCGGGGGCGGAACGTGGGGTTCGTCTTCCAGTTCTTCCACCTGATTCCCTATCTGTCGGCGCGCGAGAACGTGCTGCTTCCGGCGCGCATCAACGGTTCCGACGAAACCATGGGGGAGCGGGCCGACCGGCTGCTCGCGGCGGTGGGACTGGCGGACCGCGCTTCGGCGCCGGCGCGCATCCTCTCCGGGGGCGAAATGCAGCGAACCGCGATCGCCCGGGCGCTGCTGCTGCGCCCGTCGCTTTTGCTGGCGGACGAGCCGACCGGGAACCTGGACGCGGAGGCGGCGCGCGCCGCCGCCGAAATCCTCTTCCGGCTGGCGGGCGAGAGCGGCTCGGCGCTGCTGCTCGCCACCCACGACCCCGATCTCGCCGGACGGGCGGACACCCGGCTGCGACTCGTGCGCGGACGGCTCGCTCCGGCGTGATCCGGCTCATCCTGCGCGCCGCGCCGGCCCGCTTCCGGGCGGCTCCGGCGCTCGCGTTGCTCTCGGTGGGCGCCATCGCGCTCGGAACCGGGGCGGCGCTCGCCGTGAACCTTCTCAACCGGGCGGCGATGGAGACCCTGGACGCCAGTCTGGAGGTGGTCTCCGGAAACACCGATCTGGTGGTGCGCGGCGTCCGGGCGGCGCCCGCCGGCGTCCCCGATGCGGCCTGGCCCCAGGCGCTCGGGGTTCCGGGGGTCATGCGGGTCGCGCCCTTGGTCCGCCTCCCTGGCGTCACCCTGACCGGCGGCGCGTCGGTCACCCTGGTGGGGGTGGACGTCCTCACCGGGACGTTCCGCTTTGACGGTTCGGGCGGGCTGCTCCCCGGAGGGATCGCGCTTCCGGCGCCGGTCGCCGCCCGGATCGGCGTTGCTCCCGGGGATGCGTTGGGCGTCTCCCTCGGCGGGTGGACTCGGGAGCTTCCGGTGGCGCTGGTGTTCCAGGACGACTCGCAGACCGCCTTCGCCGACCTCGCGCTGGCGCAGGAGATCCGGGGGCGCCCCGGGTTCGACCGCCTCGAGATCGAACTGACGCCCGGCTCCGACCGGGAGGAGGCGGCGCGACGGATCGAAGCGGCGGTTCCCGGAGTGGCGGCGGCGACCAGCGGAGCGCTGCGGACCGAGGGCGCCGACCTCTTCGCCGCCTTCCGGCTGAACCTCCGCGCGCTGGGAGTGGTCAGCCTGCTGGTCGCCGCGTTCCTGATTCATGCGAGCGTCCGCGCCGGACTCCGCCAGCGGCGCCAGGAGCTGGGCCTCTACCGGGCGCTCGGAGCGTCCGCGAACCGGCTGGCGGGCGTGCTGCTGGGAGAAGCGGTGCTGACCGCGCTGGTCGGAACCGCGGTCGGCGTTCCGCTGGCGGCGCTCCTCGCGCGCGCCGCGCTCGACGGCGTGAGCCGCACCCTCACCAACTTCTACCTGCTGGAACGGGTGGAGAGCGTCGCGGTCCGGCCCGAGGGGGCGCTTCTGGCGCTCTCCGTCGGCGTCCTCGCCGCGCTCGCCGGCGCCTTGCCGGAAGCGCTCGCCGAAGCCCGCCGCCCGCCGGTCGAGCTGCTGCGCCCCGGTCTGGAGTCCTCCGCGTTGTGGCGCAAGCGGTTCCATGCGCCGGGAATTTTGCTGGTGGGGTTCGCCGGATGGGCGGTCGCCTTCCCGGAAGGCGCGGCCGCCCGGCTGGGTGGGGGATTCGTCGCCGCTGGCGCGCTGCTGACCGGCGCCGCGCTGCTTTCGGGATCCGTCCTCCGGTTGGGGGCGCGCCTCCGGGTCCCCCGGACCGGGAATTCCTTTCTGCGCGGGATGGAGGCGGGGCTGCGGGAGGCATCCAGTTCGGCGCCCCCGGCGGCGGCGCTGGCGGTGGCGGTGGCGATGCTCATCGGGGTGAGCGCGCTGGTCGGCAGCTTCCGGACCACCCTGGACGGCTGGCTGGTTCGGACGCTGGTCGCCGACCTCTATGTGTCCCGCACCGGCGAGCCGGGAGCGGCGGCCCGGGAGCGCCTCGCGCTGCCCGCCGAAGTGCTGGAGGCGACGCGCCTGGACCCCGACGTCGCGTCGCGCGATCTGCTCCGGGCGATGCGGATTCGCCTCGGCGGGCTTCCGGTCAGCCTCCTGGGAGTCTCCGCGTCGCTTCCAAACGCCGGGGAGCGCTTCGCGCTCCTGGGAGACCGGGAAGCGGCGCTCCGGGACTTCCGGAACGGGGACGTGCTCGTTTCGGAGCCGCTGGCGCGGCGTGAAGGGCTGGCGCCGGGCGATCGGTTCCTGCTGCCGACGGCGACCGGGGATTCGGAGTACGCGCGGGTCGCCGGCGCGTACCGCGACTACGGCAGCAGCATCGGCGCGATCTTCATCGACAGGTCCAAGCTGAACCGGTTGTACCCGGAGGCGGGGGCGCCGCCGGTGCACGGCGTCGCGCTCTACCTTCGGGAGGAGGCGGACGCACGGGAGGTCGCGGCTCGCCTGGAGGCCGGGTTCCAGGGCGCGGCGAGCATCGTGGACAATCGGTCGCTCCGCGCCGGTGCCCTCGACGTCTTCGATCAGACCATGTCGGTCACCGGGCTTCTCCGGGGGGTGGCGCTCCTCATCGCGGCGCTGGGGCTCTCCCTGGCGCTCTTCACGCTGTCCCGGGAGCGGGCGCCCCTGATTGCGCTGGAACGCGCGCTCGGCGCCAGCCGGGGGCAGGCGGCATCCGGATTCCTCGGGCGCGGCGTTCTCATCGCGCTGGTGGGCCTCGGGATCGGGGGCGGCGCGGGCGCGCTTCTGACCCTGCTCCTGGTCCACGTGGTGAACCCGGTCTGGTTCGGCTGGAGGCTCGACCTCCACTGGCCGGTCGGCCTCCTCGCGGCGCAGGGGGCGCTGGTGATCCTTGCGGGGCTGGCGGCGGCCGGGATCCCGGCCCGCCAGGCGGCGCGCACCGGCGCGGCGGCGCTGCGGCAGGAACTGTGAGCGCCCTCCTTTTCCTCCTTCTGGCCTTGGCGACGGCCTCCCCATGGACGCCGGCGTCCCGGGACTACGCCTGGGACTTCCCCCGGGACCACTGGCCCCACGACGGCTACCGCACCGAATGGTGGTACTTCGTCGGATTCCTCGAAGGGGAGGACCGCGAGCTGGCGTTCCAGTTCACTCTCTTTCGCAGCGGTCTGACCAGATCGCCCAGCGAGAACCCGGTCTCGCCCTGGGACGCCCGGCACGCGCTGATGGGGCATGCGGCGCTCGCCGACCTCGCCACCGGCGCCCGCGTCTTCTCCCAGACGGCGCACCGGGAGGCGCCGGAACTCGGCCGGGTCGGCGCCTTCCCCGAACCGGAGATCGCCTGGATGCGGGGGCCGCCGGGAACCGCTGAAGGCTGGAGCGTCGCCTTCCGGGACGGAGCGTTCCGGATCCGGGCGACGGACCGGAACCAGGGGATGGAATTCGATCTGCGGGCGCGCCCGACCCGGCCTCCGCTGCTTCAGGGGGACGCCGGATATTCGGAGAAGTCCGAGGGAGGGGGCGCGAGCCTCTACTACAGCCACCCCCGGCTCGAAGTCGTCGGCGTCGCCGGGTTCGGCGGCGAACCGGCGCCGGTCCGGGGAACCGCATGGATGGACCGGGAGTTCGGCTCCGACTGGCTGGCCCCGGAGCAGGTCGGCTGGGACTGGTTCGCGCTGAACCTGGACGACGGCCGCGACCTGATGCTCTACAACATGCGGGGGGCGGACGGGGCGGTCGTCCACTCCTCGGCGACCCTGCGGCTGCCGGACGGGCGGAAGCGGCATCCGGAGGTGGAGGTTCGGGCCCAGGGGCGCTTCACGCCGGAGGACGGCGGGCCGGCGTACCCACTGGGCTGGAGGCTGCTGGCGCCGACGGCGGAGGGACTCGATCTGACCTTGGTTCCCCGGCTCGACGATCAGGAGAACCGCATCCCCCGGGGGGCGCCCGGTCCGGACATTCCGTACTGGGAGGGCGCGGTGCGCGTGCTCCGGGACGGGGCGCCGGCCGGCCGCGGGTTCGTGGAGTTGACCGGGTATCGGGTTCCGATGAACCTGCTACTCTCCGGCCTCCGGCCCGCGCCCGAAGCGGCCCCGCCGGAGGAGGATCGCGACACCATGATGGACAGTCTGTCGGCCGTCATCCGCTGGCTCCACATCTTCGTGGGGATCATCTGGATCGGGCACCTGTACTTCTTCAACTTCGTGAACGCCCCGATGGCCGCCAAATTGGACGGCCCGACCAAACAGAAGGTGGTGCCCGAGCTCATGCCCCGGGCCCTCTACTGGTTCCGCTGGGGCGCCGCCTGGACCTGGATCACCGGCGTCGTGCTGATGCTGCTGGTCTTCTACCACGGCGGACTCACCCTGGACTTCAACATGGAGTGGGGGGTGGGGCCGCTGGCCATGGTCGCGCTCACCTTCCTCGCGGTGTTCGGCTACGACAGCCTCTGGAGCAGCCCGCTGCGGCGGAACGTCCGGGCGGCGACCCTGGCGTCCTTCCTGATGCTGGCGGTCACCGTGTTCCTGTTCGTGGAAGTCGGGGGCTTCCAGCCGCGCGCCGTCCTGATCCACACCGGCGCCATGTTCGGAACCATGATGGCCTTCAACGTCTGGTTCCGCATCTGGCCGGCGCAGAAGCGGATCATCGCCGCGGTGCGGGACGGCAAGGCGCCCGATGCGTCGGATCCGGCGCTCGCCGCCCTGCGCTCGAAGCACAACACCTACATGTCGCTGCCGCTGCTCTGGGCGATGATGAACGAGCACGCCTTCCCGTTCTTCGGCGGCAACCTGGGGATTCCCGGAGAGTACTACTGGGTGGCCTGGCTCGCGATCATCGCGATCGCCTGGCACGTGATTTTCCAGTGCTACCGGATCGCCGGCCGGGTCTCGGGAATGTAGTCAGCGGCGGCCGAGCCACGACCCGCCCACCGCGAGGATTGCGTTCAGCAGCGCGCCCAGCAGTCCGGCGTGCACGCCACCCACCTTCCCGTAGCCGGCGAGGGTGAGTCCGGCGGCGAGGGCGGTTCCGGCGAGCAGTCCGATCAGGACGGCGCGCGCCGAAGCGCGCCTCCAGGTCAGGCCGAGCACGAAGGCGGGCGCCGCCTGCACCAGGAGCTCCATCTTGAGTTCGAGGAGACCCCAGAGGCTGATGCGCGGGGTGAGCGCCAGGGCGACCAGCGCCGCCATGACGAGGAGCGAGATGCGCTTGCCGAGCCGGGTGAGCCGCGCCTCGTCCAGCTCCCTTCCGGCGTAGCGAAGCGCGGGCGCCGCGAAGTCCTTGGCCAGCATCGAGGACAGGGTGAGGAGCACCGAATCGGCGGTGGACATGATCGCCGCGACCACCCCCACGACGGTCAGAACGCTCATCAGGAACATGACCGGCGACCCCGACGACCAGTCGCGCAGCAGCGCCGGAAGCACCTGGTCGGCTTCGACTCCGGCGAGCCCGGAAAGGCGGGGGAGGGCCAGGATGCCTACCAGGAACACCGGAAGGGTCGTGAAGAACGGCAGGAATCCGAGGGTGGCGATCGCCTGCCGCAGGGAGCGCGTGCTGCGGGCGGCGAAGATCCGCTGGATCGCCTGCGGATAGACGGCGCCGGAGAATCCGATCAGCAGCACGGTGCTGGCCCAGGTCGTCAGGGTGGCGGCGTCGGGAGGCAGCGCCTTCTCCGGCTGGTGGGCGAGCATCCAGCGGGTCGCCTCGCCCAGCGTGTCGCCCGAGAGCGCCGCCGCCGCCAGGATGCCGAAGAGACCCACCGCCAGCAGGATCCCCTGGAGGCAGTCGGTCCAGACCACCGCCCGCAGGCCGCCGAGCAGCTCGTAGCCGAGGATCGCGCCGGCGAGCACCAGGACGCCGGCCGCAAACGGAATGGCGCCCCCGGAAAGCCCGGCCGCCACATGGCCCATCGCCATCAGCTGCGCCAGCAGGTAGTTCAGGATCGCCGCCGCCATCAGAGTGTTCGCGGTTCGGGTCAGCGCCGGGGAGCCGAATCGGTGGTCCAGCCAGTCGGCGGGAGTGACGAAGCGGTGGGCCTCCGAGGCGGCGCGCAGGCGCGGGGCGATCCCCAGGTAGACGACCACGATGGCGAGCATGAAGCCGACGCTCATGATCCAGGGAAAGCCGATGCGGTACGCCTCGCCGGGATAGCCGACCAGCGTGTTGCCGCTGTACTGGGTGGCGTAGAGGGTGAAGAGGAGCGCCACTGGCCCCAGATTGCGCCCCGCCAGGTAGAAGTCGCCCAGGGTCTCCGTCCGCCTTGCCCGGCGCGCCCGGAACCCCAGGGCGGCGAGCACGCCGAGATAGGCGACGAGCGCGGCGACGACCGCTCCGGAAAAGCTCACCGGTCGTCCCCCCAGAGCCGGAGGGCGGCGAAGGCGACGAGGCAGCTGGCGGCGAACGTGCAACCGAGCGAGACCAGCGCCCAGGACGGCATGCCAAGCCAGATCGAAGGCGGGCCGTCGCCCCCCGGCCGCCACCAGGGAATGGACATGGCGAGGAGACCCGTGATCAGAACGAGCGCCCAGGGGCGGTCCAGTGGTTCCCGGGGAGGCGCGGTCATGCGGGTTCGCTCCGGGGCTCCGGAGTGTGCGACCATCGTCCCCCCCACGGAGGCCCGCCAGCATGAAGCGACTCGCTTTTCTTCTTCTTTGCGCGACGTCCACCGCCGCGCAGGAGCCGGAGCTGGCGATCGTCGGCGGCCAGGTGCTGGATGTGGTCGGGGGCGCATTGCGGGAGGCGCATGTGCTGGTCGGGGGCGGACGGATTCTCTCCATCGGAACGGAACCGCCGCCGCCGGGGGTGGAGACGCTCGATGCCGCCGGCGCGTATGTCCTGCCGGGTCTCCTCGACGCCCACACCCACCTGGACACGCTCGCCCAGGCGCGGCGGGCGCTCGAAAGCGGCGTCACCACCCTCAGGAGCGCCAGCGTCGGGTCCTACCGGGACGTGGCGATCGGGCGGATGGTGCGGGCCGGACATCTCGCCGGGCCGGATGTTCTGGGCGCCGGGGTGTTCGTGACCCCGCATATCGGCGAGGCGCGGCTCGCATCCGAGAGTCTTCACGGCGTTTCCGAGGATATCCAGGACGAGGAGGAGCTGCGCCTGCTGGTCCGGGTGAACGCCGAAAACGGCGCGCGCGCCCTGAAGACCCGCGCCACCGAACGGGCCGGACTCCCCGATACCGACCCGCGCAAGCAGACCTGGTCGGAGCGCCAGTTGCGCATCGTGGTGGAGGAGGCGACCCGGCTCGGCATCCCGGTGCTCTGTCACGCCCACGGCGACGAGGGCGCCCGGGCGGCGGTGCGGGCGGGAGTGGCGAGCATCGAGCACGGAACCTTCCTCACCCGGGAGACGCTCGAGCTGATGGCGGAGCGGGGCGTGGCGCTGGTGCCCACCTATACGACCCTCATCGACCTGAAGGAACCGGGAGGGGATTATGACCACCCGGTTCTGACCCTTCGCGCCGGGTTCATGGTCCCCCGGATGGAGCGCGTCATCCGGATGGCGCTGGAGCTGGGAGTCCGGGTGATCGCGGGAAGTGACACTTCGTATGGACCGGAAAGCGTCAGCCGGATCGGAATCGAGGCGACCCACTTCGCGCGGCTGGGGATGACGCCCATCGAAGCGATCCGAAGCGCCACCATCCACACCGCCGAGCTCCTGCGGATCGAGGACGAAACCGGCTCGCTCGAAGTGGGGAAGGAGGCCGACATCATCCTGCTGGCCGAGAATCCCCTGGAGGACATCGCCGCCATTCAGGACGTGGTGGCGGTGGTCAGCAACGGCGCGCTGGCGGTGAACCGGCTGCCTTTCGCCATCGCAAGGCCCTGAACCGGAATAGAATTCCACCCATGCTGCTGGAACGGATTGCGGGCGACACCCCGGTCCAGCGCCAGATCCGGGAGACGGTCCGCGAGTTCGCGGCGACCGAGGTGCTGCCGCATGCGGCCCGCTGGGACGAGGAGGAGCGCTTTCCGATCGAGGCGGTTCGCAAGCTGGGCGGGCTGGGTTTTCTCGGACCCATCTTCCCCGAGTCCCTGGGAGGCGCCGGGTTCGGCTACCCCGAATACGCGGTGCTCATCGAGGAGCTCGGACGCGCCGACGCCTCGCTCGGGATCACGGTGGCGGCGCACGTTTCGCTGGCCGCGAACCACATTTACGAACAGGGGACCGAGGAGCAGAAGACTCGCCATCTGACCCGGCTGGCGTCCGGCGAGGCGCTGGGCGCCTGGAGCCTGACCGAACCCGGCGCCGGGAGCGACGCCTCCGGCACCCGCACCACCGCGGTGCGCGACGGGAGCGAGTGGATCCTGAACGGCAGCAAGACGTTCACCACCAACGGATCGGTCGCCGACATCGCAATCTGCATGGCCTCCACCGACCCGGAAGCGGGCGCCCGCGGGATCTCGGCGTTCCTCGTGGAGCGCGGGACGCCGGGGTTCCGGAGCGGGCGGAAGGAGCGGAAGCTGGGGCACCGCGCCTCCGACACCTCGGAGATGGTCTTCGAGGACTGCCGGGTGCCCGCCGGAAACCTGCTGGGCGCCGAAGGCGACGGCTTCCGCGCCGCCATGAAGGTGCTCGACGGAGGCCGGATCAGCATCGCCGCCCTTTCGCTGGGGATCGCGTGCGCCGCCCTCGCGGCCTCCGGCGCCTACGCGAAGGAGCGGGAGCAGTTCGGGCAGCCGATCGCCGACTTCCAGGCGGTGCGGTTCCCCATCGCCGATTCCTATGTGGAGATCGAGGCGTCGCGGCGGCTGATCCAGCACGCGGCCGCCCTGAAGGACCAGGGCGGGACGACCTCGCTGGAGTCGGCGACCGCCAAGCTCCATGCGAGCGAGACCGCGGTGCGGGTGACCAACCGCGCGGTGCAGACGCTGGGCGGATACGGGTACATCCGCGACTATCCGGTGGAGCGGTACCTGCGGGACGCCCGGCTCATGCCCATCGGCGAGGGCACCTCCGAAATCCAGCGCCTCATCATCGCCCGGCGGCTTCTCGGACGGGCTGCTTCCTGATTGTCGAGCCGGGAAGAGGCCTTCGCCGCCCTCGGGGAGGGGGACCGGCGGGCGCTCTCGCGGCTTCTGACCCGGCTGGAAGCCGGCGACCGGGAGGTTCGGGAGGCCGCCTTCGCGCTGGAGTGGCCGGAAGGCGTCCGGGTGGTAGCCGGGACCGGGCCGCCCGGAGTGGGGAAGAGCGTGCTTTTGGCCGCCCTCGCCGCGCGCTACCTGGAGCAGGGGGTTCCGGTCGCGATTCTGGCGGTGGATCCCACCAGCCCGGCGAGCGGCGGCGCGTTGCTCGGGGACCGGGTGCGGCTCCCGAGCGACCGGGGGGCGATCTTCCTGCGGAGCATGGCGGCCCGCGACCGGAGCGAGGGGTTGTCCCCGGAGTCCGAAGCCGCGCTCCGGCTGATGGCCGTCGCCGGGTTTCGTCGGATTCTGCTCGAGACTGCCGGGGTGGGGCAGGGGGACACCGGGGTGACCCGGCTCGCCGATCTCACGATGGCGGTCACCGCGCCCGCGCTCGGCGATGCGGTGCAGGCCGCCAAGGCGGGACTCTTCGAGGTCGCCGACCTGGTGATCGTGAATCAGGCCGACCGACCGGGGGCGGAAGCGACGGTCGCCGGGTGGAGAAGCATGCGTCCCGAGGGGGCGGGACCGGTGCTGTCCACTACCGCCGCCACCGGCGCCGGGGTCCCGGAACTGGCGGCGGCGATCGAGGCGACGCTCGCTGCCCGGTCGCCGAAACCGCGGAGGGCTGACGGCGACGGGGCGCTGGCCGGTCGGCTCGACCATGTGGGCATCGCGACCGCGGACTCAACCGCGACGGCGCGGATCTGGGAGGAGCTACTGGGTCTTCGGGTTCGGGAAGTCCATGAGGCGCCCGAGTTTTCGGTGGTGGCGCGCTTTCTCGCTCCCGGCGGCGCCGAGCCGGAATCCGGCGGCGCCCGGTTGGAGCTGGTGGAACCCACCGATCCGGCGTCCCCCGTCGCGCGGTTCCTGGGGCGCCAGGGGCCGGGACTCCACCACGTCTGCTTCGAGGTGCGGGATATTCGGCGGGCGATGGAGCGTCTGCGGGAACGCGGCGCCCGCCTCCTGGACGAGGAGCCGCGCCCCGGCGCCGGCGGCCACCTGGTGGCGTTCGTGCATCCGAAGAGCGCCGGAGGCGTCCTGCTGGAGCTCAAGCAGGGACGGCGGGAATGACGCGGGAGGATGACGTGGGGTGGTGGGCGATGCAGGACTTGAACCTGCGACTTCTACCGTGTGAAGGTAGCACTCTAGCCACTGAGTTAATCGCCCCCTCCGGTAACCCGCCCATCGGGAAGCGGGGACGCTAGCAACCTCCCCCGAACCGGTCAAGCTCCCCACAGGAACCGATGAACGGGCCGCCCGATGCGCTGGAGGAGGCCATCCGGCTCTTCAACCGGAAGGAGTATTTCGAGAGCCACGACGTGCTGGAGGAGGAGTGGGCGGGAGCGCGAGGCGCGCGTCGGAGGGCGCTCAAGGCGCTCATCCTGGTCGCGGCGGGGATGCACCACCTCCAGACCGGCGGCCTTCGGGGCGCCCGCAGCCTCCTGTCCCGCAGTCTGGAAATTCTCGACGAAATGGCCCCGGAAGAGCACCTGGTGGACCCCGAAGGCTTCCGGGCGCCGGTCCGGTCGGCGGTGGGGAAGGCGGCTCGGATTCTCAGAGGCGAACCGGTCGATTTCGGACCGGAGGATCTGCCGGCGTTCCGCCGCAGACGCGGTATGCTCAAGTCGTGAAGCGATGGGGGCGGGGCGTGAGGCTGGTTGGGAAGCGGATCGGGGTCGGGGGGTTCTGAATGGCCCTGCCCCGGATCCGGCATGACGCCCTGTTCCGGCTGCTGGTTTCGGACCCCGGGCGCGCGGCGGCGCTGCTCGTCGACTACCTGCCGTCCGGAGTCCGCGAACGGCTGGATACCGACCACCCGCCCGAACTCATGGAGGGAACCGCCGTCGACGGCGAGGGCAAGGTCACCCAGGCCGACGCCATCTTCCGGGCGCGCCTGAAGGACGGCGCCTCCGTCTGGGTGTATGTCCTGCTGGAGCACAAGTCGAAGCCGGACGCCCGCACCCCGCTGCAACTGATGCGCTACATCCTGCGCCTCTGGTTCGCGTATCTGGATCGCGGGGAAGGTCCCCCCGGGCGACTGCCGCTGATCGTTCCCGTGGTTTTCTTCAACGGTCGCGAGCCCTGGACGCTTCCCTGCTCGATCGCGGAGATGATCGACGCGCCGGCGGGTCTCGAGCATCTCGCCGGGGCCGTCGGGGCGTTCACCTTGCATGATCTCTCCGGGATCGCTCTGGAGGAGCTTCCGCGGGACGTGGGCGTGCGCGGCGCCCTGCTCGGGCTGGCGCGCGCCTTTTTCAAGGACATCGCCAAGGAGATCCCTGATTTCGAGGTCGATGCGATGGTGGTGGCGGCTGCCGCCGACACCGATTTCGGGCAGTACATGCTACTGTACCTGCTGGAGCAGGTGGATCTGCCGCCCGCTCGCATTGAGGCGTCGATGAGGCGCATCGGCGCCGGTCCTGAAGAAGTGGAGGCTCTTATGGGAACCGCAACCCGAATCTGGTTCAAGGAGGGCCGAGATCAAGGGAGGGCTGAAGGCAAGGCCGAAGGGAGAGTTGAGGGAAAGGCCGAAGGCAAGGTCGAAGGGAGGGTTGAGGGGAAGGCCGAAACGCTCGCCCGGTTGCTGGCGCGGCGCTTCGGCCGCCCGCTCGCCGAGGTTCAGGCGCGCCTTGCGGGCGCCGACTTCACGCAGCTCGACCGGTGGCTGGACGCCGTTCTGGAAGCACCGACGTTCGAGGCGGTTTTCGGTTCGCGCCCGAGACGCTGATCGCTGGGAACGGGAGGCTCTTATGGGAACCGCAACCCGAATCTGGTTCAAGGAGGGCCGAGATCAAGGGAGGGCCGAAGGCAAGGCCGAAGGAAAGGCCGAAGGGAGGGCCGAAGGCAAGGTCGAAGGGAGGGTTGAGGGGAAGGCCGAAACGCTCGCCCGGTTGCTGGCGCGGCGCTTCGGCCGCCCGCTCGCCGAGGTTCAGGCGCGTCTTGCGGGCGCCGACTTCACGCAGCTTGACCGGTGGCTGGACGCCGTTCTGGAAGCGCCGACGTTCGAGGCGGTTTTCGGTTCGCGCCCGAGACGCTGATCGCCGTTGTATTGGGAACCGGGGGCGTCGCCCTGCCTCGGTTTGACGACTTCTTGATGCATGTGTACTAAAATCCCTGCCGCACCATGTTCCGCCACCCCTTGCTCGCCGGGCTTTTCCTGCGTTTGCGGCGCCTCCGCATCCCGTCCGGCTCGCGGCTGATCCTCCCGCCCGCCGACGGGCGCGGAGCCCGGGAACTCCGAGTTTCCCGATGGGGGAGTGTGGCGCTCGGCTTGTTGGCGGCGCTCCTGCTGGCGCAGCTCGGCCACCACGCCTGGCTGGTGGCGAGCAGCTCCCGGAACGAGGCCGAGCTGGCCCGGGACCGGGAGGCGCTGCGACGTCAGAGCGCCGCGTATGCGCGCGAGGCCGAACGGATGGCGACCCAGGTAGAGGGGATCGAGGTTCAGATGCGGCGGATCGCGGTGCTCGCCGGAGCGGAGCCGGTCCAGCGGCGGCTCGAGGGAATTGGCGGGGCGGCGGTGGCGGCGAGCGGTTTCGACTACGCGAACGAGCGGATCGATGCGCTCGCCTCCCGGATTGCGCGTCTCGACGAACAGGGCGCCGCCCTCGAACGGGTGGTTCGGGAGAAGAGCCGCCTGATCGCCTCCACGCCCACCATCTGGCCGGTCCGGGGATACCTCTCGTCGGGCTTCGGACGCCGCCCCGACCCGTTCACCGGGGAGATCGAATGGCACTACGGCATCGATGTCTCCACCGGGGTGGGCGCTCCGGTGCGGGTCACCGCCGACGGGGTGGTGCTCTCGGCGGGAAGCTCCGCCACCTACGGCAAGAACGTGGTCGTGTCCCACGGGTTCGGCATGGTCACCCGCTACGCGCACCTTTCCTCCATCGAGGTGCGGAACGGCCAGCGGCTCCGACGCAGCCAGGTCCTCGGCACGGTCGGCAACACCGGCCGCAGCCGGGCGCCGCACCTTCACTATGAAGTCTGGGTGAACGGCAGGGCCCGGAATCCGCTGAACCACATCGTGGATTACGCGCCTGCCCCGCTCCCCGGCTGAGCGCGGCTCCGGCCCGGCGGCACGTGGGCTGGCGCACTAGACTCCGCCGCCATCAATGATCCAGAAGCTGCTCACCCGCGTGGTCGGCAAGAAGTCGGACCGGGAACTGAAGCGGTTGCGGCCGCTGGTGGAGCAGGTCGGTTCGTTCGAACCGCGGTTTCAGGAGTTGTCCGACGCCGAGCTCGGCGGGAGGACCGCCGGATTCCGGGAGCGGGTCGAAAACGGCGAGCCGCTGGACGACCTGATGGCGGAGGCGTTCGCCGCCTGCCGGGAGGCCTCGCGCCGCGCGCTCGGAATGCGGCACTTCGATGTGCAGCTCCTGGGCGGCGCGATCCTCCACCGGGGGAAGATCGCCGAAATGAAGACCGGGGAAGGCAAGACCCTGGTGGCGACCCTGCCCGCCTACCTGAACGCGCTGGCTGGCAAGGGAGTCCACGTCGTCACCGTGAACGACTACCTGGCCCGCCGCGACTCCGACTGGATGGGACGCATCTACCGCTTTCTCGGACTCGAGGTCGGGGTGATCCAGAACGATCTCCTTGACGCCGACCGCCGGCGCGCCTACGCCGCCGACATCACCTACGGCACCAACAACGAGTTCGGCTTCGACTACCTCCGGGACAACATGAAGTTCCGCATGGAGAATTTCGTCCACCGGATTCACCCCCGGAAGGAAACGGACCGGGACGGCAGGGAGATCGAAAAACTCTTCCACTACGCCATCGTGGACGAAGTGGACTCGATCCTCATCGACGAGGCGCGCACCCCCCTCATCATCAGCGGCCCGGCGGAGCAGTCCACCGATCTCTACTACGCGGTGGATCGGATCATCCCGAAGCTGCGGCGGGACATGGACTACACGGTGGACGAGAAGTCCCGCACGGTGTCGCTCACCGAGGAGGGGGTTCCCAAGGCGGAGGGGCTGCTCCGCGTGGACAACCTGTACGACCCGGAGAACATGACGCTTCTCCATCACCTGCTGCAGGCGCTCCGGGCGCATGCGCTCTACAAGCGCGAGAAGGACTACACGGTCAAGGACGGGAAGGTGGTGATCGTGGACGAGTTCACCGGACGCCTCATGCCCGGGCGCCGCTGGTCCGACGGACTCCACCAGGCGGTCGAGGCCAAGGAGAGCGTGACCATCGAGCGGGAGAACCAGACGCTCGCCACCATCACCTTCCAGAACTACTTCCGCATGTACGGCAAGCTCGCCGGGATGACCGGCACCGCGGAGACCGAGGCGGCCGAGTTCGAGAAGATCTACGACCTGGAAGTCGTCCCGATTCCCACCAACCGGCCCCTGGTTCGCCTCGAACATCCCGACCTGGTGTACCGGACCGAGCGCGAGAAGCTGAACGCCATCGTGGAGGAAATCGGAAGCAATCACGAGGAGGGGCGTCCGGTGCTGGTAGGAACCACCTCCATCGAAAAGAGCGAACGGCTGGCGCAGCTTCTGAACCGGAAGCGCATCCCCCACTTGGTGCTGAACGCCAAGTACCACCAGCGCGAGGCCGAGATCGTGGCCCAGGCCGGCCAGAAGGGGATGGTCACCATTTCCACCAACATGGCGGGCCGCGGCACCGACATCCTGCTGGGCGGCAGTCCCGAGGAGATGGCGAAGGCCCGGCTCCGCAAGGAGCAGGTGGACTGGACCGAGGCCACCGGGGCGCAGTGGGAGGAAGCGCTGGAGACGGCCCGGAACGAGACCCGCTCCGCCCACGATGAAGTGGTGTCCCTGGGCGGCCTCCACATCGTCGGCACCGAACGCCACGAGTCGCGCCGGATCGACAACCAGCTTCGCGGGCGCTCCGGTCGCCAGGGCGACCCCGGCAGCTCCCGCTTCTTCTTGTCCCTCGAGGACGACCTGATGCGCATCTTCGGCAGCGACCGGATGCGCGGGCTGATGGAGCGGCTCGGCATGGAGGAGGGGGTTCCCATCGAAGCCGGGATGGTCACGCGGGCGATCGAGCGCGCGCAGAAGCAGGTGGAGGGGCAGAACTTCTCCTACCGGAAGCACCTGCTCGAATACGACGACGTGATGAACAAGCAGCGGGTGGCCATCTACCGGCTGCGCCGCCAGATCCTGGAGGGGAAGGATCAGCGGGACTATGTGCTCGAGCTCGCCGAGGACGCGGTGGGCGGGCTGGTCGACCTCCACGCCTCCACCGAAGTGGATCCTGACGCCTGGGACCTGGACGGAATCCGGGAGGGGATGCGGAGCCAGTTCGGGTTCGTCCCCGAGCCGGGGAAGGAAAACCGCCTCGAGGACCTGGGCCGGGACGAGCTCCTGGACTTCCTGACCGAAGCGGTGCGCGCTCGCCATGCCGAAAGGGAGGAGGAATTCGGCGCCGACCAGATGCGCAATCAGGAGCGGTACATCCTGCTCCATGTGGTGGACTCCCAGTGGAAGGACCACCTCTATGCGATGGACCAGCTCAAGCAGGGCATCGGCCTTCGCGGATACGGTCAGCGGAATCCGCTGATCGAATACAAGAAGGAATCCTTCGCCATGTTCGGCGCCATGTGGGAGCGGATCGAGTCGGAGGCGGTGCGGATGCTCTACCTGCTGAAGGTGGCGCCCGCCGTGCCGCCGCCCCGTCCGCCGCCGTCGCTCCGTTCCCCTGCCGGCCTCGCCGCGGCGCCCGGCCCCATCCCGGGGACGCCCGGTGTCGCATCGTCGGGCGCCGGGTTCCCCAGTCGCGCCGCCGCCCGCGCCCCGATCCGCCGGGACGGAAGGAAGGTGGGACGCAACGATCCGTGCCCCTGCGGGAGCGGCAAGAAGTACAAGAGGTGCCACGCCGCGTGAGGGAAGCGAAGCCCCTCCCGCCGGTCACCCTCACCTTCGACGACGTTCTCCTGCGTCCGCGCTACTCGGAGATTCTGCCGGCCGACGCCGATCTCCGAACCCGGTTCAGCCGACGCATCCCGCTGGCGGCGCCGGTGGTGAGCGCGGCGATGGATACGGTCACCGAGGCGCGGCTGGCGATCGCCATCGCCCAGGCGGGAGGCATCGGGGTGATCCACCGGAACCTGCCCCCGGAGGAGCAGGCGGACGAGGTGGCCAAGGTGAAGCGTTCGGAGAGCGGCATGGTGGTGGATCCGGTCACGGTCGCCCCCGATGCCCCGGTCTCCCTGGCGCGGGCGCTCATGGAGCGGCACGGTATCTCCGGCCTCCCGGTCCTCGAGGAAGGCAGGCTGGTCGGCATCCTGACCAGCCGGGACCTCCGTTTCGAACCCTCCGACGATCTCCGGGTTGCGGACTTGATGACCTCGGATCCGGTGACCGCGCCCCGCGGCGCCACTCTCGAGGATGCGCGCCGGGCGATTCACGAGCGCCGGGTGGAGAAGCTGCCGGTGGTGGACGAGGACGGCGCGCTGATCGGGCTGCTGACCGTCAAGGACATCGAGAAGGCGCGGAATTATCCGAACGCCACCAAGGACGACCTGGGCCGACTGCGCTGCGCCGCCGCGGTGGGGGTGGGCGACGCCGGAGTCGAACGGGCGCGCCGTCTGGTCGAGCGCGGAGTGGACGCGGTGGTGGTGGACACCGCGCACGGCCACACCCGGAGCTGCATCGAGACGCTGTCCCGCTTGCGAAAGGACATTCCCGACTCAGTGGATCTGGTGGCGGGCAACATCGCCACCGCCGAAGCGGCGCGCGATTTGGTCCAGGCCGGCGCCGACGGACTGAAGGTGGGCATGGGCCCCGGCTCCATCTGCACAACCCGGGTGGTGGCGGGTACCGGGATGCCGCAGGTCTCCGCGATCCTCGAGGTCAGCGCGGCGGCCGAGGTTCCGGTGATCGCGGACGGCGGCATCCGTTTCAGCGGGGACCTGGTGAAGGCCATCGGCGCTGGCGCCGATTCGGTCATGGTCGGCAACCTGCTCGCCGGAACCGACGAGAGCCCGGGGGAGACCATCCTGTACCAGGGGCGGGCCTTCAAGACCTACCGCGGCATGGGTTCGCTGGGCGCCATGCATGCGGGGACAGCGGACCGCTACGCCCAGGCCGGCCAGCCGCTCTCCAAGCTGGTTCCCGAAGGCATCGAGGGGCGGGTGCCCATCAAGGGTCCGGTCGCAGGGGTGGTGGAGCAACTGATCGGTGGCCTGCGCGCCGGGATGGGATACGCCGGATGCCGCACCGTGTCCGATCTCCAGCGGACCGCCGAGTTCATCCAGGTCACCGGCGCCGGCCAGCGGGAGAGCCACGCCCACGACGTGGTGGTCACCAAGGAAGCTCCGAACTACCGGTTGGAGTAGCCCCTTTGAAACTCCGGCGCTCCGCCGCCCTCACGACCGCTCTGACCGCCAGCTGGGTCGCCGGGGGCTGTTTCGCCGACTTCTCGGGCCCGAGCGAGCTGGTGACCGTCTACGTCCCGGAGGTCGGGGTGTCCCTGCCGCTCCCGCGCGGTTGGTCCTCCGCCACCAGCGCCCAGGGCGGATTCCGGATGGCCACCTTCACTGGGCCCTCGGTGGACATCCCCGAACGGGACGGCATCCAGGTCCAGGTGATGGCGGGCCCCCTTCCGTCCGACCGGACGCTCCGCGACATCGCGGACCAGTACTACATCGGGGAGCACAACGTGCTCTCCGAATCCCGCTGGGAGCGGGCCGGGCAGGAGGGGATGGTCTGGACGTTCGCCTGGGAGCGCCGCCCGCAGTCGGGCCGCCTGCTGCTCGCTGCGATCTCCGGGACCCTCTTCGGGGTGTACGCCACCGGCGAGGCGCGCAGCATCCTCGCCTACGGGCCGATTCTGGACACCGTGTACGAGGATTTTTCGGTGGAGTCGCTGGATCTCTTCGAAACCTGGGAGGACGAGGATTTCGGTCTGGTGGTGCCCTACCCGCAGAGCTGGACGCGCTCCCACGTGCTGAAGCAGGGGAGCGAAAACCTGGTGGTTGGATTCCGCAGCGGGCCGCTCGCGGTGGACGCGAACGGGGCGACGGTGCATGCGACCCTCGACGTGACAGTCCGCGAGGCGCCCGGCGTCACGCTGGAGGCGTTCTACGCCGCCGAGATGGAGACCCTGGGCGACCGGTTCCGGATGCTCCGCCACCAGATTCTGGATGACGGCGGCATCGCGATCCTCTATGCGGTGGAGACCCAGCACGCCGACTATCTGGAATGGGTCCTCTACAAGGCGTCCGGCGGGCGCACCTACCTCTTCCGCTTCCATTGCCAGAACACCCTCTACCACGCCATCGAACCCTGGCTTCAGGAAATCGCCTCCGGTTTCGTGGTCGGCTGATGCCGGTCGTTCTCGTCGCGCTCGTTCTTCTCGTTTCGTCGCCGGCGGCTGGCCAGCGGCAGCTGCCGCCGCCCGCCGCTGCCAGCCCCTCCGCCGAGGCGCTGCGGGGGATGTCCAGGGAGGAGCGGGTCGCTGCGCTCACCGCCCGCGCCTGGGAAATCCGCGCCGCCTGGACCGACGAGCCGGTTTCGGTGGACGGCTGGCTTGACGAGGCGGCCTGGGAGCGGGCGCGCCCCATCGGGGATTTCTACCAGCGGGAGAGTTTCGAGGGACTCCCCTCCACCGAGAGCACGGTGGTCCGGGTTCTCCACGACGACCAGAACCTGTACTTCGGATTCCTTTGCACCATCGAGGACGCCGAGCGGAACCGGCCGCGCACCATGTTCCGGGACGAGAACATCGCGAGCGACGACGCGGTCGCCATCATGCTGGACGCCTACAACGCCCAGCGGAGCGCGATCTTTCTCGCCACCAACTCGAACGGCATCCTGTTCGACATGAGCCAGAACGGGCAGGGGCCGGAAACCCGGAACCTCGACTGGGACACCGTCTGGGAATCGCGCGGGCGCGCCTTCCCCGGAGGCTGGACCGTGGAGGTGCGGATTCCGCTGAAGTCGCTCCGCTTCCGGCCCCCGTCGCCGGGAACGCCCGCCGCCTTCGGCGTCGGGTTCAAGCGGAACATCCCCTCGAAGAACGAGGAGGTGTACTGGCCGTTCGTGCCCAACGACTCCACCTGGTATCGGCCCTCCGAGCTCGGTCAGCTGGTCGGGCTGCGCGACGTGCAGCCGGGCCGCAATGTGGAGATGCGCCCCTGGGCGCTCGGCGCCCGCCGGGGCGGGGAGGAATTCGAGGGAGATGCGACGGCCCTCGACGGCGGCTTCGACGTGAAGTGGGGAGTGACGCCGGGACTCACCGCCGACTTCACCGTGAACACCGACTTCGCCCAGGCGGAAGTGGACGACCTTCAGCAGAACTTCACCCGGTTCTCGCTGCGGTTCCCGGAGAAGCGGCAGATCTTCCTGGAAGGGCAGCGCAACTTCCAGTTCGGCGAGCGGGTGGACGCCGATCTGGTGTTCACCCGTCGCATCGGGCTTTCGGACGCGGGCGAACCGATTCCGATTCGGGGCGGGGCCCGGATGTCCGGGCGCCAGGGCGCCTGGACCCTGGGACTGATGGGGATGGCCACCGGCGCGCGCGGCGAGACCTCCGGCGAGCGGTTCTCGGTGGCGCGCGTCCGCCGCGACGTCTGGTCCCGCTCCAGCGTCGGGGCGCTCTTCACCGATCGCAGCAGCGAGCTCGGGTTCAACCGGGTGGCGGGCGCCGACGTCAACTTGTTCTTCCGCCGGGTCTGGTCGTTCCAGGGGCTGGCGGCGCGCGTTTTCGACGGTTCGGACCGCGGCGGTTCGGGGATCGCAAGCGCCCGCCTTTCCTACGACAGCGATACCTGGGGGGGAACCGCCAAGGCGATCGGGATCGGGGAGCGCTTCGACCCCGGGATCGGGTTCGTCCCCCGCCGCGGCATCCGCAAGACGTTCTTCCGGGGGCGGTTCTCGCCCCGGCCGGCGGTTTCCTGGATGCGGCAACTGCACTTCGAGGCGAACCGGAACCGCACCGCCAACCTTGCGGGCGTGGTCGAGACCCGGCGCGCCCAGGCGACCGCCCGCGCGACATTCGAAAGCGGGGACATGGCGTCCTTCCAGTTCGTCGACCAGTACGAATTCGCGGCTCGGGAGCATGAAATCCAGGGAGTCACGATCCCCGCCGGCGGCTACCCGTTTCGTCGCTACCAGTTCGCGGTCAACACATTCGGCCGGCGCTACGCGACGCTGCGGGCTTCCTGGGAGTTCGGCGGGTTCTGGGGGGGAACCCGCGACGTCTGGTCCCTGGGAACCAACTACCGGATCAACCGCAATCTGGGCGTCCGCGCCGACTACTCGTACAACCGCCTGGAGCTTCCCGGCGGCGACCTGGACACCCACCTGGTCTCCAGCCGGATCCAGCTCGCGTTCCGGAACGACCTCATCCTGCTCGGCCTGTTCCAGTACAACGAAGCCACCGGCGATCTGGCTTCCAACGTCCGGTTCAACTGGATTCCCAAGCCGGGGACCGATGTGTTCCTCGTCTACACCGAGCTCGACGAGTGGTCCTCCGAGTCGTTTTTCGTCCGCAACCGCAGCCTCTCGCTCAAATTCAACTATCTCTTCCGGTTGTAGGCTGGCATCGGGATTGCTAGTTTTCTGCTGATGCGACTCCTCCTGATGTTCCTGTGCCTGTCGCAGGCGGGTCCGGTTCTGGCCCAGACCTTCCGGTTCCGGGCGGAGGCGACCCGGGTGATCGTGGACGTCCTGGTGCTGGACGAGGACGGGAACCCGGTGCCGGGGCTTTCCGCCGGGGACTTCGAACTCTTCGAGGACGGCGAGCCGCAGCAGGTCCGCAGCCTCGATGTGATCGACTGGGAGCGCTACGAGCCGGGCGCCGTCGAGGCAGCGGCCTCCGGGGAGCCCGGCGTCGTTTCTCCGGCGACCACTCCCTCCGACGAAATCGCCCCCGGCAACGTCTCGCCCCGGCGCTTCGTCATCGTGTTCAACCGTCGCCGGGCGGACCCGGTGAACCTCAGGCGGGCCAAGCGCGGCATCGAGGAGTTCGTGGTCCAGAACATGGTGGACGGCGACGAGACGATGATCCTCGAGTTCGCCAACCAGGTGCGGGTTCTCCAGGAGTTCTGGCCGGGGAAGCAGCAGACGCTCGCCAACGTGCGCCGCATCATCCCGGGCGCCTACGAAAGTCCGGTCGGCCCGGAGATGGACGCCCGGGACTCCTTCCGGATGCTGTACGCGCTCGCCGAGGCGCTGGAACCGGTCGAGGGGCGCAAGATAGTGGTGCTGTTCTCGATGGACCTCCAGACGTTCGCGGACCCGAGGCAGGTGGTCGGGGAGATCGCCGGGACCGAAGTGGATCAGTTTCCCGGACGGCGCGCCTTCGACGAGACCGACAGCCTCCGGCAGGCGATCCGCCAGCTGAACCACGCCAACGCCACGCTCTACGCGGTGGACCTGGAGGGAATCTACGGGAACGAAAACCGGATTCTGACCCCCTCGTTGAACGCCTTCGATGTGATGGGCAACCCGGTCGGAGTGGAGCCAAACGACCACCCGCTCACCCGGATGCAGGCGGCCGCGAACACGCCGGTCGAGGGCGGAACCGCATCGCTGGCGGTGGCGACCGGGGGCGAGTGGTATCCCAACCAGACCAACTTCGCGGTGGCGCTGCGCCGCATCGGCATCCAGAACCAGCTGTACTACCTGCTTTCGTTCTCGCCGCAGAACAGCGACCTGGACGGGTCGTACCGCAACCTCGTGGTGCGGGTGCGCGATCGTCCCGAACTCCGGGTCATCGCGCGACCCGGCTATTTCGCCCGCGAGCGCGAACGCCCGTACTCCGAAACCGAGGCGGCGGCGCGGGGAACCTACGGGTACGCGCTCCCGGAAAACCTCCACACGTACTCGTATCTTCTGGAGCCTCGCCCCGAAGGCGCCTTCGGCGTGATCGCCGCCGCCCTTCCCGGTTCCTATCTGGACGAGCCGGCGGAAGCCCGATTGCGGATTGCGGACGCGGACGGGCGCGTTCTCGCCGAGGCGGCGGGGGCGGTGACCAGCGAGCGGTTCTGGGTGAGCGCCCCGGCCACTCTGCCGCCCGGCGAACATCGGATGGAGATCGTTCTGGAGCGACGCGGGCGGTTGATCCAGTCGGCTGATTCGGTTCTCGTGGTGCCCGGCGACTTCGGCGCCGCGTTTTCGCTTTCGAGCGTCTTCCCCTTCCTGGCCGAGGCCCACGAGCCGGAGGCGGTCGGCCCGCCGGTGCGTCCGGTGGCGTCCTTCGCCGGCGGCGAGGACGCCCGAGTGGCGTTTTTCGTGTTTCCGGGCCGGGGAGATCCGGTGAACCGCGTGCGGGTCGCCTACGAAATTCGGAATGCGTCGGGCGAGATCGCGGTCGAGGGGGAGCGGCGCGGGCTGTTCGACCTGGATCCGTCGCGGCCCGGCGGAACGCCGATCCTGCTCCCGCTGCAGACCGGCTCGCTCCGCATCGGCCCGTACACCGCGGTCGTCCGGGTGAGCGACGAGCGGGAGCGGCGCCAGGCGGTGGGGGAACTGGAATTCCGGATCCGGTAGCCGCCCTGGTGGTTGTTCCGGCGCCCGTTCTGTCGCCCGTTCTGTCGGCTGTTCCGCTGATGGCGTTGGCTTGGATGCTCGCCGCTCCCGGAATCCAGCCGCCGACCGGCTACCAGGCGCTTTGGACCGACGACGACGACGGCGGCCGCCGCCTCCTGGGTCCGACGGCGCCCGCATGGGAGCGGGCGCAGGCGGCGCGCTTCGGCCCGGCGCCGTATCGCACCCGGTTCCGGGCGCTCTGGAGCGAAGCCGGCCTCCATCTGCGCTTCGACGCCGAGGACGATGCTCCCTGGTTCACCATGACCGACCGCGACGATCCCCTCTGGGAGGAGGAAGTGGTGGAGATCTTTCTTGATCCGGGCGGCGACGGCCGCTACATCGAAGTGGAGCTGAACCCGGCGAACGTCGTCTGCGATCTCCGGCGCCTCGGACCGGGGGAAACCGCCTCCGACCCGGTCGGGGCGATGGATCGCGGCTTTTCGGTGGACGGGATGCGGACCGCGGTCGCCATCACCGACGACGGCTGGACCGGCGTCCTGATGCTGCCCTGGCTCGGCCTCGATCTGCCCGGCGCCCCCGAACCGGGATCCTCGTTCCTGTTCAACGTCTTCCGCATCAAGCGGCCGGGCGGCCCGGACGCGCCCGGGCGGGGGGCGGTCTTCGCCGCCTGGTCCCCCACCGGAAGCCCCAGCTTCCACATCCCGGAAGCGTTCCGCCCGCTGACGCTCGCCCCGCCGGGTCAGTCCCCGCGATAGCGGTCCCGCTCGTAGAGGATGCGGATGCCCTCCAGGGTGAGGCGCTCGTTCACGATGTCCACCACCCCGGTCCACTCGGCGACCCGTCGCGCCAGGCCGCCGGTGGCGATGACCGTCTGGTCGCCGCCGAGCTCCTCCTTCAGGCGTCGGACCATCTCGCGGATGAGTCCGGTCCAGCCGAAGATCAGCCCGGAGCGGAGGGCGGCCACCGTGTGCGTTCCGACCACGTTGCGAGGCGGCAGCAGCTCCACGTCCGGGAGTCGGGCGGTCCGGCGCGCCAGCGCCTCGGCGGAGATGCCGAGTCCGGGGGCGATCGCGCCGCCCCGGTAGGCGCCGTCGGCGGTGATCACGTCGAAGGTGAGGGCGGTGCCGGCGTCGAGGACGATCGCGTCCTTCCGGTAGAGGTGGTGGACCGCCGCGGTGTTGGCGATCCGGTCCGGGCCGGTTTCCTCGGGGGTTTCGACCGAAAGGCGGATGCCGTGCGCGGTGTGGTGGTTCAGGACGAAGAGCGGGAGCGCGAAGCGCCGCTCGGCCAGGGTTCGCAGCGCGCCGGTGCAGGCCGGAACCACGCTCGCCGACGCGAGCGCGGTGATGTCGCTATGGCTCCGGCCCGCCTGGGCGAGCAGCCCGTCCAGCAGCGCTGCGGTCTCGTCGGGAAGCCGATCCAGCGATGTGGAGATCCGCCAGTCCCGGACGAAGTCCCTCCCGTCGTGGAGTCCGATCCCGGTCTTGGTGTTCCCGACGTCGAAGACGAGGAGCATCCCCGAATCGTAGCCCTCTCCCCCTGACCAGCGCGCATAGACTCCCCCGCGCCGCCGATGATTTCGCTGGATTCGATCCGCGCCGCCCGGGAACGCGCCGCGCCCTTCGTGCTCCGGAGTCCGCTGGTTCCGCTCCGGCTGGACGACGACGCGCCCGATGCAATCTGGCTGAAGCTCGAAAACCTCCAGCCGTTCTCCTGCTTCAAGATGCGCGCCGCCGCATCGCTTTTCGGCTCGCTGTCCGATTCCGAAATCGGCGGGGGAGTGCTCACCGCGAGCGCCGGAAACTGGGGGCAGGCGGTGGCCTTCATGGCGCGGGAACGCGGGGTTCCCTGCACCGTGGTGGTGCCGGAGACCTCGCCGGAGACCAAGCGCCGAGCGGTCGCCGCCCTGGGCGCCGAAATCGTGGTGGCGCCCTTCGCCGACTGGTGGGAGGCGATCGTCGCCCACCAGTGGCGGGATCGGAACCTGCGGTTCGTCCACCCGGTCGAGGAGGAGGCGGTCATGGCGGGGAACGGGGTGGTGGGCCTCGAGATCCTCGAAGATCTTCCCGGTGTGGATGCGGTCCTCGTCCCCTTTGGCGGCGGCGGCCTCAGCATCGGCATCGCCAGCGCGCTTCGGGGCATGGGTTCGGAGGCGCCGGTGCATCCGGTGGAGGCCGCCTCGTCCCCCAAGCTGGCCAGGGCGGTGGAGCGGGGGAAGCCGACCTGGATCGAGACGACGCCGAGTTTCGTGGACGGCATCGGGGGGAACACGGTGCTGGGGCCGATGTGGGAGCGGGCCCGGGAGGCGCTCGCGGAACCGCTGGTCGTCAGCGTGGACGAGATCGCGGAGGCCATCCGGGTGATCGTCGCGCGGGCCCGGGTCGTTCCCGAGGGCGCCGGCGCCTGCCCGGTGGCGGCGGCGCTTTCCGGTCGGGTTCCCGGTCGGCGGCGCGATCGCCCCCGCAAGATCGTCTGCGTCGTCTCCGGCGGCAACGTCGAGATGAGCGTGCTGCGCCGCATCCTGGACGGCGAGACCCCGGAATCCGCGCGGTAGGGGCGCGCGGGTTCAGCCGCCGGTGGCGCCGTTCGCCAGCCCGCGGAGCACGGTCGGCAGGATGCCGCCGTTCCGGTAGTAGTCCAGCTCGGTCTCCGAATCCAGCCGGGCCACCGCCTCGAAGGACGTCTCCCCGGCGACCACCCGAAGCCGGGCGCGGGGGGCGAGACCGTTCCCGACCCCCTCGATGCGGAAGACCTCGTCGCCGCGCAGACCGAGCGAGGCGGCGTTTTGCCCCTCCGCGTACTCGAGGGGGAGCACGCCCATCCCCACCAGATTGCTCCGGTGGATGCGTTCGAAGCTCTCGGCGAGCACCGCCCGGACTCCGAGGAGCGCGGTTCCCTTGGCCGCCCAGTCGCGGGAGGAGCCGCTGCCGTAGCGCTGGCCGGCGAGGATGAGCAGCGGCGCGCCCTCCTTCCGATACATCTCGGCGGCCTCGAAGATGGTGGTGCGGGTTCCGGTGGGGTGGTGCACCGTGTAGCCGCCCTCGACGTCGGGCGTCAGCAGGTTGCGGAGCCGGATGTTCGCGAACGTCCCGCGCAGCATCACCTGGTCGTTGCCGCGGCGGGACCCGTAGGAGTTGAATGCGCGCGCGCCGCGTTCGGAAAGCCATTGGCCGGCGGGCGAATCCGCCTTGATGCTCCCGGCCGGCGAAATGTGGTCGGTGGTGACCGAGTCGCCGCACATGACCAGAACCCGCGCGCCTTCGATGTCCGCCGGGGCTTCCGGTCGGGCCTGCATCGCCTGGAAGAAGGGCGGCTCCCGGATGTAGGTGGAGTCGGGATTCCAGGGGTACAGCTCGCTCTTCGCCACCGGAATCGCGTTCCAGGTCGGGTTCCCGTCCCAGACATCGGCGTAGGCGCGCTGGAAGGTCTCCGGGCGGATCGCCTTCTCCATGATCTCGTGGATTTCGGCGGAGGTGGGCCAGATGTCCTTGAGATACACCGGCTTCCCCTCGGCGCCGACGCCGATCGGCTCTTCGGCGAGGTTGATGTCCACGGTGCCGGCGAGCGCGAAGGCGACCACCAGCGGCGGCGATGCGAGATAGTTCGCCAGCACTTCCTTGTGAACCCGGCCCTCGAAGTTGCGGTTGCCGGAGAGCACCGACGCCGCCACCAGGTCGCCGTCGGCGATGCCCCGGCTGACGGCTTCGGGAAGCGGTCCGCTGTTGCCGATGCAGGTGGTGCACCCGTACCCCACCAGATGGAATCCGAGATCCTGGAGCGAGCCGAGCAGACCGGCGTCCTGCAGGTACCGGGTCACGACCCGGGAACCGGGCGCCAGCGAGGTCTTCACGTGCGGCGGGGTGGTCAGTCCCCGTCGCAGCGCGTTGCGGGCGAGGAGGCCGGAGGCGAGCATCACCCCCGGATTCGAGGTGTTGGTGCAGGAGGTGATGGCGGCGATCACCACCGCGCCGTGGCCGATGTTGTGGCCGCGCCCCACGCTTGCGGTGCGGGCGAGCCGATCCGGCGCGACTTCGAATCCGGACGCGCTCCGGGGCGCCGCCAGGGCGGCCCGGAACGATTCCTTGAGCGCCGAAAGCCGCACCCGGTCCTCGGGACGCTTGGGGCCGGCCAGGCTCGGCTCGACCGACCCGAGGTCGAGGTCCTCCACCGCCGTGAATTCGGGATCGGGGCTGTCCGCGGTCCGGAACAGGCCCTGGGCCCGGCAGTAGCTCTCCACCCGCTCCACTTCCCCGGGCGCGCGGCCGGTGCGGCGCAGGTAGTCGAGCGTCTCGGCGTCCACCGGGAAGAACCCCATGGTGGCGCCGTATTCGGGCGCCATGTTGGCGATGGTGGCGCGGTCGGCGAGCGGAATCCGGTCGAGCCCGTCCCCGAAGAACTCCACGAATTTGCCGACCACGCCGAACCGCCGGAGTCGTTCGGTGATGGTAAGGACGAGATCTGTGGCGGTGACGCCTTCTTGCATCTCGCCGGTCAGCCGAAACCCGATCACTTCGGGCGTCATCAGGTAGCACGGCTGGCCGAGCATGGCGGCCTCGGCTTCGATGCCGCCGACCCCCCAGCCGAGCACGCCGAGTCCGTTGATCATGGTGGTGTGCGAATCGGCGCCCACCAGGGTGTCGGGCAGCAGCGTCGCGTCCCCGTTTTCGTCGCGTCGCAACACCACCTTGGCGAGCAGCTCCAGGTTCACCTGGTGGACGATGCCGGTGGAGGGCGGGACCACCCGGACCCCGTCGAAGGCGGCTTGGCCCCAGCGCAGGAATTCGTAGCGCTCCCGGTTGCGCTCGAACTCGATGGCCTCGTTTTCCTGGAGCGCGAGCGGGGTGCCGAAGGACTCCACCTGCACCGAATGGTCGATCACCAGATCCACCGGAGTGCTCGGATGGATCCGCGCCGGGTCGCCGCCCATCCGCGCGACCGCCGACCGCATCGCCGCGAGGTCCACGAGCGCCGGAACTCCGGTGAAGTCCTGGAGGACGATCCGCGCCGGACTCCAGGGAAGGTCCCGTTGGGCCGGTCGCGTCGGATTCCATCGGGCGAGGGTCGCCACGTCCTCCTCGGTCACGACGCTCCCGTCCATCCGCCGGAGCAGCGCCTCGAGCAGCACCCGAATCGACCGGGGAAGGCGATCCATGCTTCCCAAACCCTCGGTTTCGAGGGCTTCCAGCGCGTACCAGGAGGCCGGCCCCTCGGCGGAAGCGAGGCGGCGGCGCGAACCGAACGGATTGGGCGACATGGTCGTTAGAGGGGGCGGTAGGATAGCCGGGAAGCCCGGCGCGCTTCAGACATGACCGAATTCGCAACGACTCCACCTCCTCCGCTCGACCCCCCTCCGCTTGACCCCCCGGACCCGCCAGCCCCGGAAGCTCCGCCTCCTCCGCCGCCTCCCTCTCCTCCCGGCTTCGATCTCGGCGGGATCCTCGCGGCGGCCTTCCGCGACCCGGCTGCGCTCCACAAGTTCGTCTTCGGCTCCGTCGCCGTGCTGCTGATTCCCTTCCTGGGGCTGGGTTTGCTGCTGCTCTTCGGCTTCATGGCGCGGACCGCCCGGAACGCGCTCGAGGGCGCCGAGCGCCCGCTCGCCGCATGGGACGACCTGGGCGGCCTCCTGCTCGACGGCCTGCGGGTTCTGGGGGTGGGCCTCGTCTGGTTCGTGGCCGTCTTCGCAGCCGGCGGGCTTCTGTTCGCCCTGGCGGCGATGGTCGGCGGCATCGCCGAAACCACCCACTCGGTCTTCGCCGGGATCGTCACCGTGCTGGGGTTCATCGTCACCTTCAGTTTCGTGGCGGTTCTGGTCGCGCTGGCCCACATCCTGCTGCCGACCGCGCTCATCCAGATGGTGGCCGCCGATCAGTTCGCGGAGGCGTTTCGCTTCGACGCCATCTTCGATCTCATCCGCAACAACCTGCGCATCAGCCTCTACCTGCTGCTCACCATGCTGCTGATCGGCATCCTGGGCGACCTGAGCCCGCTGCTCTGCCTGGTGGGCTTCTTCCCCGGCATGTTCTGGGTCTTCGCTTCCTACGGCGTGGCGATGGGGCACGCCGGCCGGCTCATGGGGGTCGCCGTCAAAGGTGGATAGCGTCCCGTCCCGTCGGTTTTCGGATCGGGTCGCCATCGTCACCGGCGCCTCCAGCGGCATCGGCCTCGCCATCGCCCGCGCGCTGGCCGCCGAGGGTGCTCAGGTGGTTCCGGCGGCGCGCCGGCGGGAGCGGCTGGAAGCGCTGGAGGCGGAGATCCGGGAAGCCGGGGGAAGGGCGGAAGCGCAGGTCGGCGATGTCACCGACGCCGGGTTTCGGGAGCGCCTGGCGGCGGACGCGGTCGCCCGGTTCGGGCGGCTGGATCACTTGGTGAACGCGGCGGGAGTCATCGCCTTCGGAACCGTCGAGGACACCACCCTGGACGCCTGGCGGCGGATGTTCGCGCTCAACGTGGAGGCGTGCTTCGATCTGATGCGCCTTGCGGCCCCCGAGCTGATCCGGCGGAAGGGTTCGGTTGTGAACGTCTCCAGCGTGAACGGGATGCGCTCGTTTCCGGGCGTGCTCGCCTACAACTCCAGCAAGGCGGCGCAGGACCAGCTCACCCGCTGCGCCGCGCTGGAGCTGGCGGCGAAGGGGGTGCGGGTCAACTCGGTGAATCCGGGCGTGACCCGTACCGAGCTCCATCGCGCCGGCGGGCTGGACGTCCAGCGGTACGCCGCGTTCGTGGAGCACAGCCGAACCACCCACCCGATCGGCCGGGTGGGGACGCCGGAGGAGGTCGCGTCGCTCGCGCTCTTCCTGCTTTCCGACCAGGCGGCGTTCATCACCGGAGTCACCGTCCCGATCGACGGCGGGCGCCACCTGACCTGCGCCCGGTAGTCAGTCTCAGTCCCCGAAGGCCTTTCGGATCCCCTCGATCGCCGCGTCGCGATCGCGGGTGAAGCGCAGCGCCGCCTCGACCAGAAGCCAGATGGCGAGCAGCAGGATCGCTCCCCCCACCGCCAGCAGCAGGTTGTGCTCGCCGTCGGCGTAGATGCGGATGTTGTAGATCATCGCGCTGACGGTGGTCAGCAGCATGAAGATCATGGGAAGCAGGGTGTAGATGTACGGCTTCTTGCGGAAGTACAGGTAGAGCGTCACCGAGAGCAGGGTGAGCCCCGCCATGATCTGGTTGGTGGTGCCGAACAGCGCCCAGAGCGCGGTCCCGGCCGGCACCCCGTCCACCTCCATGAGGGCGAAGAAGCCGATGACCGCGACGGCGAGCAGCGACGCCAGATGGCGGTTTCCGAGCGCCGGAACCTTGATGCTCTCGGCGATTTCCTCGATGTTGTAGCGGAGGATGCGGGTCGCCGAGTCGAGGGTGGTGAGCGCGAAGGAAACCGCCACCAGCGCCATGAACGCCTTGCCCGCCTCCACCGGAATGCCCAGGGTGGTGAGGAAATTGGCGGTCCCCTGGATGTAGGCGTTCAGCTTGGCGGCGAGTCCGTTGGCGCTCTCCCAGCTGGCGAAATGCTGATGCCACGCCTCCGAACTGGCGAACCCGGCGGTGGTGGCGAGCACTGCGGAAAGGCCCAGCAGGCTCTCGCCGATCATGCCGCCGTATCCGATCGCGGGGGCATGGCTCTCCTTGTCGATCTGCTTCGCGGTGGTGCCCGACGACACCAGGGCGTGGAATCCGGAGACCGCCCCGCAGGCGATCACGATGAAGACGAAGGGGAAGATCGGCGGAGCGCCTTCCGGCGACGGGTTGTAGGCGGGCGCCACGAACTCCGGGTCCTGGATGACGAACGAGATGAAGACGCCGATCAGTCCCAGATAGAGCAGGATCGAGTTCAGGAAGTCGCGGGGCTGGAGGAGCAGCCAGACCGGGAGGATCGAGGCCAGGAAGGCGTAGGCGAGCAGGATGTAGCTCCACCCGGCCATCGGCAGGTCCGGCGCCGGGAGCACGGCGCCCAGCCAGATGCCGACGAACAGCAGCGCGGAGCCGATCGGAACCAGAATCCGCAGGCTGACCCCGCGGCGGTACGCGAGGACGCCGATCGCCATCGCCACGACCATCACGATGGCGCTCGGGGTCACCGCCTGCGGATAGAAGGTCGTCGAGAACAGCTGGGAGACGACCTGGACGAAGACCCCCATCGCCAGCCCGATCAGGAACACGATCAGGGCGTGGAACAGGAACTTGGCCCGGCGTCCGATGATGTCCTCGGCAATCCGCCCGATGGAGCGTCCCTTGGCCCGGAGGCTCACGCACAGCGCCGAAAAATCGTGAACCGCGCCCACGAAGACGGTCCCGAGCACCACCCAGATCATCGCCGGGACCCAGCCCCAGATCACCGCGATGGCCGGCCCCAGCATGGGCGCGAGGCCGGCGATCGAGGCGAAGTGGTGCCCGAAGAGAACCTGCGGCTTGGTGGGCACATAGTCGCGCCCGTCACGGAACTGGTGCGCCGGGGTGGGCCGGTCGTCGCGCAGCTCGAACGCCCGGGAGGCGATCCGCTTCCCGTAGAACCGGTATCCGATCGCATAGATCACGAAGCAGACGAGCGTCGCCGCAAGTGGACTCATGGCTCCCCTTTCCACCGCGGCTGCGCGGCGCGTGAAAGCAGCACGGCGGGGCAAGGTATCAGATTGCGCCCCCGGAACCTTTTGCCCTTCGCTGGTAGCATCCGGTTTTCCCCCTGGAGGAAGTCCCGAACATGGAGAGCCGGATGGTTTCGTTTCCGACCGAAGGCGGAACCGGCGAGGGGTATCTCACCGTTCCCGATGTCCCGGGGCCGGGAGTGCTGGTGATCCAGGAGTGGTGGGGGCTGGTCGGGCACATCCGCAAGGTGGCCGACCGCTTCGCCGAAGCCGGGTTCGCCGCGCTCGCCCCCGACCTGTTCCACGGCGAGCAGACGACCTCGCCGGATGCGGCCGGCAAGCTGCTCATGGCGCTGAACGTGGACCGGGCGGCGCGGGACCTGCGCGGCGCCGCCGACCATCTGGCTTCGGTCGCCTCCGGGGGCGGCGGCCCGGTGGGGGTGGTCGGCTTCTGCATGGGCGGCCAGCTCGCCCTGTACGCCGCCGGAGCGTCCGACCGCATCGGCGCCTGCGTGGACTTCTACGGGATCCACCCGAACGTCCATCCGGATTTTGCGGCGATTCGCTGCCCGGTGCTGGGACTCTTCGCCGAGCGCGACGACTTCGTTCCCGGCGAGGCGGTGGCGGCGCTCCACCAGTCGCTCGAAGACGCCGGGGTCGAGACCGAGTTCCACACGTTTCCCGGGACCACGCATGCGTTCTTCAACGACGAACGCCCGTCCTACCACGAGGCGGCCGCCACCGACGCCTGGAGCCGGACGCTCGCGTTTCTCAGGAGGAACCTGGGCTGACCCGCCGCCGGACTCCCTCGATCCGGCGGGCGAGCGCCAGAAGGAGCCGGGTCTCGCGTTCGGTGAGCCCGGCGCGCCCGAAGAGCTCCCGCCACTCGGCGAACCTCGTTTCCGGATTCTCCTTCGCCAGGAACCCGATCCCCAGCATGGCGTCCCGGAGCGCCCGGAGCGCCGGTTCGGCTTCCCCGGCGGTCACCCGGGCCGGGGCGTCCGGCGCCTCCGCCCGGCCGGCGAAGTGGATTTCCCAAGCGACCACCATGATGGCCTGGGCGAGGTTCAGCGAGGGTTGCCGCGCCGACGCCGGAATCCGGACCTGGCGCTGGCAGAGCGAGCGTTCCTCCAAGGCGAGCCCGCTGGATTCGTTGCCGAAGACCACCGCGACCGGAGCGTCCCCGGGGAGCGCCGCGATCTCGGCGGCCAGCTGGCGCGGGTTCCGGTGCGGGATGCGGTCGCCCCCGCGCCCGCTGAGTCCGGCGACCAGCTGGCAGTCGGCGACCGCCGCCAGCAGATCGGGGAACACCTGGGCGTTCTCCAGGACGTCCTCGGCCTGCCAGGCCATCCGGAAGGCGGCGA
Source organism: Candidatus Marinacidobacterium sp. (assembly GCA_965202845.1). GTDB lineage: Bacteria > Acidobacteriota > Vicinamibacteria > Marinacidobacterales > Marinacidobacteraceae > CBDATA01. The sequence continues at coordinate 1,920,524 of OZ241856.1, read as the reverse complement.
CCGTCCGCCATTCCGCCGGCGCCACCAGCCGGAGGCCAGCGAGTTCCATGTTGGCGGCCACCCGGGCGGCGGCGCCCACGTTCTCCGGGCGCCTGGGGCGGACCAGAACCAGGTGCGTGCGGGCCATGTGCACATAATCGCCGCATGACGACCCCGTTTCACGACATCGGCGAGGACGATTCCGGCGCGCTGACCATCCCGTTGCGGAAGTGGCGGGAGATCCGGTTCGTGGGGGCGATGCGCCCGGTCGACGGCGGCAAGGCGTGGATGCGGGACCCGGAACGCGCGTTGCCGCCGCTCCGCAAGCCGCGCGCGCTGCCGCTCGGCAGGAAATTCCGGGTGGAGCTCCTGCCGCCGCTCCGGGAGGCGGTTCCCGATCCGCTGAATCCGCCCCAGCGCGACCGCTCCCGGATCCGGCTGATCCCGGTGGGCGGGGGCTGAGAGCGTGCTGCTCGGCGAGATTCTGCGGCTCGCCGCCCTCCGGGTGCCCCGCAAGATCGCGGGGATCGCCGGGGAGCGGAGCTTCACCTTCGCCGAATTCGACCGGCTGGCCAACCGCTTCGCCCATTTTCTGCTGGCTTCCGGAATCCGCCCCGGCGACCGGGTGGGGTGCCTGCTCCCCAACTCCCTCGAGTACGGCATCGTCCACTTCGGCAATGCCCGGGCCGGGGGGGTGCTGGCGCACATTCCGCCGCGGTCGGCGCCCGCCGAAGTCGCGGACATCGTGGCGCGCGCCGACCCCCGGGTTCTGGTGGTGGACGAAACGGCGCGGGCTCTCGTCCCCGCATCCTGGGACGGGACGCTGGTTGCGGTGGGGCGGACGAACGGCCTTCGGGACGTTCTGGCGGATTCCGCCGCTCCGCCCGGAGTCCCGATCCACCCGGATGCTCCGGTCGCGATGACCTTCACCGGAGGCGCCACCGGCCGGCCCAAGGGGGCGCTGGTCAGCCACCGCGCCCGCTATCTCTCGGCGCTCTCGACGGCGTTCGAGCACCGGCTCACCGACCGGGACGTGGTGGGAGTGGCGACCCCGATGTCCCACGCGGTCGGCCTGATGATCTGGTTCCAGGCGGCGATCCTCGCCGGCGCGACTTCGGTTCTCTTCCGGAAGTGGGACCCCGGCGCGTTCGTGGCGGAAACCGAACGCCGGGGGATCACCGCGGCGTTCCTGGTCCCGGTCCAGGCGCGGGACCTGCTCGACGCGCCCGAATGCGCTCCGGGCCGGTTGACGTCGCTTTGCAACCTGGGCGTCGGCGGGGCGCCCACCCCGCCCCGCCTGTCGCGCGCCTGGCGGGAACGGGTCCCCCATTGCGGCTACACGGATCACTACGGCCAGTCGGAGACCGGCCCGCTCACCATCCTCAAGCCGTGGGACGCCGCCGCCCGGGCCGGCTCCATCGGCCGGGCCGCCCACGGCGTGGAGCTGCGGATCGCGGACCCGGAGGGCAGGCCGGTCGCTTCCGGCGAGACCGGGGAACTGACGGTTCGCGGGCCGTTCCTCATGGAGGGGTACTACCGGGACCCGGAGGAGACCGCCCGCTACTTCCGGCACGGCGACGGGTGGGGCTGGACCGGCGACCTGGGGTTCCGCGACGAGGACGGGTACGTCACCCTGGTCGGCCGTTCCGTCGAGACGATCCTCTCCGGCGGCGTCAGCATCCACCCCCGCGAGATAGAGGCGGGCATCGAGGCGCACCCCGCAGTGGTCGACTGCGCGGTGTTCGGGGTTCCCGACGAGCGTTGGGGCGAGGCGCCGATCGCGATGGTGGAGACGCGGGCTCCGGTGACCGCGGAAGCGCTGCTCCGGGACCTGACCGGCAGAGTGGCGCGCTGGAAGCGCCCGCGGGAGATACTGTTCGTGAACCGCATTCCGCGGACGGCGTCCGGGAAGGTCCGGAAGCAGCGCCTCCGCGAGGCGTATCTGAAAGGAGAGAGTCAAGGATGAAGCCCGCCATCACCCCGTTCCTCATGTTCGAGGGCAAGGCCGGGGAGGCCATGGATTTCTATGTCCGGGTGTTTCCGGACACCCGCATCCTTTCGGTGGACCGCTACGGGCCGGGGGACCCGGGGCCCGAGGGTTCCGTGCGGTTCGCCTCGTTCTCGGTCCGCGGGCAGACCATCTACTGCAGCGACAGCTACGTACAGCACGACTTCACGTTCACGCCTTCCATCTCCTTCTTCCACGAGACTCGGGACGAGGAGGAAATCGAAACACTCGCCGCCGCGCTCGCCGAGGGGGGACTGGTTCGAATGCCGCTCGACAACTACGGGTTCAGTCGCCGCTTCGCCTGGGTCGAGGATCGCTTCGGAGTCTCGTGGCAGCTCAATCTCGCGTAGCGGCGCCGCCGATCCGCCGTGCGGAAGTGCGGTTGGCGACTCCCGATCTCGCCGCCGAGATGCGGTTTTTCGAGGCGCTGGGTTTCCGGCTGGACCGGATCGGCCCTGCCGACGCCCCGGCGCATGCGGCGATGTCCGGCCACGGCGTCTCGCTGCTCCTGGAATCCAGTGGGGAGCGGGAGCCGGCGACGCTGCGACTCCACGCGGCGCCGGGCTGGGAGCCGGGGGAGCGGGTTTCGCCGGGCGGACATCGGCTCGTGGTCGAAGCGTGGAATCCTCCGATCCGCATTCCCGAACCGCGTTCCCGGTTCCAGGCGACCCGCCATCGGGACGGCGCCTCCTGGGGCGTCGGACGCGCCGGGATGCTCTACCGCGACCTGATTCCGGACCGATTGGGAGGCGCGCTCATCGCGTCCCACATCCGCATCCCCGAAGGCGGGCCGGTGCCCGACCGGGTCCACTACCACCGCGTCGGGTTCCAGCTCATCTTCTGTCACCGCGGCTGGGTGCGGGTCGTCTACGAGGACCAGGGGCCGCCGTTCGCGCTGGAGGCCGGCGACTGCGTGATCCAGCCGCCGGAAATCCGCCACCGGGTGCTGGAGGCTTCGGCGGGACTCGAAGTGGTGGAGGTCGGAGCGCCGGCCGAGCATCCCACCTGCATGGACCACGAGATGGAATTGCCGACTCCGCATCATCGCCCGGACCGCGACTTCCAGGGAACCCGGTTCGTGCGCCATCGCCTTTCCGCCGCCCGCTGGGCGCCGTTCCGCATCCCCGGGTTCGAACAGCGGGAGACCGGGATCGGCGCCGCCACCGGCGGGGTCGCCGGGGTTCGGGTGGCGCGCCGGCTCCCCGGAACAGACACTCCTGCGACCCGCCACGACGCCGGGATCCTGTTCGGATTTGTGCGTCAGGGGAGCATGCGTCTCGAGGTCGCGGACGAGCCGGAGGCGGTCGGTCTGGCCGAGGGGGACGCCTTCGTGCTGCCTCCGAACCGGACGGTGGCGATCCGGGATCCCTCGAACGACCTGGAGATTCTGGAGGTCGCGCTTCCGGCGGCGTTCCGTACCGAGGCGGTATGATCGCCACGCGGATTGTCCGGGGGAGGTCTCTTCATGGATGCTTTTACGTGGATTGGCGCAGTCGCAATCGTTGCGATTCTGGTCTCGATTGCTGCGCAGCACTGGCGCTTGCGCCTTGAGAGACGGCGGTTGTTCGAGGACAAGCGAGTCGACGTCCAGAGCAGGTCGGCGAACAGGGAGATCGTCCAGTTGCGCGAGCGGATCGCCGCCCAGGGCAATGAGTTGCGTGAGCGAATCGACGCCCAGGGCAAGGGGATGAGCGAGGAGATCGGCCAGTTGCGCGAGCGGATGGCGCGGCTGGAAGGTCTGCTCTCCGGTTTGCGCGAGGCGATCACCGCCAATCGGGCCGCATAGCCGCCGGAAGCTGGTAGGATCCTAGGCATGCATCGACTGCTTTCCCTGGTTCCGGGTTTTTTCGGTTTTTCGGCGCTTCTCGCGCTGGGCGGCTGCGGTTCGTCCGATTCGGTGACGCCCGCTGCGCCGAGCCCCCCCCCGACTTCGTCGGCCCCGGCGGAGTCCGGTGATCTTGCGCTCGTCGGGCCGGCGGCGCAGGAGCGCCATGCAGCGCCGACGTCGCTGACCGCAACGCCGGGGGACGGGCAGGTCGCGCTGGCCTGGAACACGCCGGAGGTGGCTGACGGCATCGCCGGCTACCAGCTGAACTACGGCAAGATGGGCCGGGACGGCGGGAATCTGGGCGGCTGGGCCGACATCGAGGGTTCGGACCACCGGACCACGACGCACACGGTGACCGGGCTTTCGAACGGCTCCGAGTACCGCTTCCGGATTCGCGCGCAGTACGTCTCCGGGCCGCCGGGGCGCAAGTCGGAGCGGGCGACGGCGACGCCCGCAGCTTCCGTCCCGCTCCCCCCTCCTCCGAAGCCGCCCACCGGTTTTGCGGTGACTTCGGGGGGATGGACCCGGCTCTACCTGACCTGGACCGCGCCGGACGACTCCTCCCGCACCGGCTGGCAGCTCCGGCACCGCCTTCCCCGCCCGAACATTTGGAGTCCCCATAATCCTTGGAGCGAGTGGGTCAACATCGCGGACGCGGACGCCACCGAGTACAAATGGACCGTCCCGGACCGCCAGAATATCTACAGCATCCAGTTTCGGGCGGTGAACGCCTCGGGTGCGGAGCCGGTCGGGAGTGCGGTCGTAACCGGCAGAGCGGGAACGTCGGGCGGCATGAGGCCGGTGCCCGCCAGCAGAACGCTCATGTGGGCGGGCGAAGGCGGCCGGGTCAGCTACAGCCTGTACTCGAGAGCGCGTCCCTCGGCGCCGTTTACCGTGGAAATCCGGCTTTCCGAAGTGGACTGGGACAAAAACCCCATGGTGGTGGTCGCGGGCGGCAAGATGGATAGCGTCCTGACCCGCACCGGGAAAGTCACCGCCCATCCGTCGACGCTCACCTTCACCCCGTCGAACTGGGACACGCCCCAGCGCGTGATCTTCACGGTCGCGGAGGACGACGACACCGAGGGCGAGGAGATCATCATCGAGTACTACTTCACCGGCGGCGGCGAGGGCTTTGAAAAGGTGGATCCGTTCGTCCACACAATCAAGGTCTGGGACAACGACCGGTAAGGCCGGGGGAAGTTCCGGCCCGACCGGATCGCAAACAATCCGCCCGGCTTGGGGACGCGCTATGATGAGCGCACGGACTTCCGGGGAGGTTTCTTGAATGGACGCTACTGCATGGACCGTCGTTGGCGCGGCGGTTGCGATCCTGGTGGCGGTCGCCACGTCGTTCCGGAGTCTGCGCGCCGAGATGCGTACCGGGTCGCGGGAATCGCGCGAGGAAATTGGCCAATTGCGCGCACGGATCGACGCCCAGGGCAATGAGTTGCGTGAGCGGATCGACGCCCAAGGCAAGGGGATGAGCGAGGAGATCGGCCAGTTGCGCGAGCGGATGGCGCGGCTGGAAGGTCTGCTCTCCGGATTGCGCGAGGCGATCACCGCCAATCGGGCCGCATAGCCGCCGGAAGCTGGTAGGATCCTAGGCATGCATCGACTGCTTTCCCTGGTTCCGGGTTTTTTCGGTTTTTCGGCGCTTCTCGCGCTGGGCGGCTGCGGTTCGTCCGATTCGGTGACGCCCGCTGCGCCGAGCCCCCCCCCCGACTTCGTCGGCCCCGGCGGAGTCCGGTGATCTTGCGCTCGTCGGGCCGGCGGCGCAGGAGCGCCACGCGCCGCCGTCGTCGCTGACCGCAACGCCGGGGGACGGGCAGGTCGCGCTCGCCTGGAACACGCCGGAGGTGGCTGACGGCATCGCCGGCTACCAGCTGAACTACGGCAGGATGGGCCGGGACGGCGGGCATCTGGGCGGCTGGGCCGACATTGAGGGTTCGGACCACCGGACCACGACGCACACGGTGACCGGGCTTTCGAACGGCTCCGAGTACCGCTTCCGGATTCGCGCGAAGTACTTCTCCGGGCCGCCGGGGCGCAAGTCGGAGCGGGCGACGGCGACGCCGACAGCGCCCGCCCCCCTTCCCCCTCCTCCGCAGCCGCCCAACGGTCTGGAAGCCCACGCAGCGGGATGGGACTGGATCTACCTGTCCTGGAACGCGCCGGTTGACCCCTCCCGCACCGGCTGGCAGCTCCGGCACCGCCTTCCCCGCCCGAACATTTGGACTCCCCATGGTCCTTGGAGCGAGTGGGTCGACATCGCGGACGCCGACGCCACCGAGCACACTTGGACCGTCCCGGACCGCGAAGAGAACTACCACATCCAGGTTCGGGCGGTGAACGCCTCCGGCCGGGAACCGGTCGGGAGTTCCGCCCCCACCGCCGGCGCGGGCACGAGTGGCGGCATACGGCCGACCGGCGGCGCGTCGAAGTGGGTGCTTGAAGGCGGCTGGACCGGCCACGGGCTGAACCCGAGGGCGCGTCCCTCGGAACCGTTGATCGTGGAGATCCGGCTTTTCGAAATCGAGAGTTTCGAGAACGATTCCGTTCGAGTCCCCACCCAGAAAGTTGTCCCCTACCCGCGAACGCTCACCTTCACCCCGTCGAACTGGAAGAAGGTCCAGAACGTTTCCTACAACGCCCTTGAGGACGATGACACCGAAGACGAGATCATCATCATCGAGTACCACTTCACCGGCGGCGGCGAGTTCTGGGAGAAGGAAAAGTCGGAAACCTGGTCGCGGCACAACATCCTGGTCCAGGACAACGACCGGTAGGACCGGGGCAGCCGTTCCGGGCGGGTCAGCTTCCGAGCGCCGCCCGCATCTCTCCCAGCTTGCGGCGCGTCTGCTCCCCGGACGCCAGGTCGCGGACCGTGCAAACGCCCTCCGCGAATTCGTCAGGGCCCAGGATCAGCGCGGTCCGGAATCCGGCGCTCCCGGCGCGCGCGAGTTGCCGCCCCAGCTTCATGCGGTCCACCTGCACCTCCAGCTGGACGCCGCCCGCCCGCAGCTCCCGGGCGACGCGCAGGACGTCCGCGTCCGGAACGCCCGGGAGCGCGCAGAGCATGACGCGGGCGGCGGTCTCCCCGTCGACGAAACCGCCCCGCTCCTCGAGCAGCAAGAGGATGCGCTCCATGCCGAGGGCGAACCCGACCGCCGGGGTGTCGCGGCGGCTGAACATCCCGATCAGGCCGTCGTACCGGCCGCCGCCGGCGAGGGCGCCGGCGCCTCCCGCCGCCGCCACCTCGAAGATCGGTCCGGTGTAGTAGCCGAGGCCGCGCGCCAGGCTGGGATCGAAGCGCAGGGTCGCCATCTCCAGCACCGGCGCCAGCATGGCGTCGAGGCGAAGCAGGTCGTCGGCGGCGTCCCGCGCCGCTCCTTCGGGCAGGACGGACCGCAACCGCTCGATGGATTCCCGGTTCCCTCCGCCACCGTCTCCTTCGGGCATCCATCCCAGCAGCTTCCGCGCCCGCTCCGTTCCCACCTCCGGAATCCGGGCGAGAGACTGCTCCACCCCCTCGCGGCCCACCTTGCCGAGCTTGTCCAGCTCCACCAGCGTTTCGCTCTCCCGCTCGGCGGGAACGCCGCTCGCCGCGATCAACCCCCGGAGGATCTGCCGGTGGTTCAGCAGGATGACGCAGTCGGCGAAGCCCAACGCGGCGAGCGCGGCTTCGAGGACGGTGAGAATCTCGGCGTCGGCCAGCAGCGAAGAGCTCCCCACGATGTCCGCGTCGCACTGCGTGAATTCCCGAAACCGCCCCTTCTGGGCGCGGTCAGCGCGCCATACCGGCTGGATCTGAAAGCGACGGAACACCGCCGGCAGCGCGGCCCGGCGCTCGGCGACGACCCGGGCGAGCGGCACGGTGAGGTCGTAGCGGAGGCCGAGCTCGGCGAGGTCCGCCTCTTCCACCCGCTCCTGTTCGAGCGCCCGCGCCAGCTTCCCGCCCCGGTGCAGGACCCGGTAGAGGAGCTTGTCTCCCTCGTCTCCGTACTTGCCGAGCAGGGTGTCGAGCCGCTCCATCGCCGGGGTCTCCAGCGGAAGGAAGCCGTGCTTCAGAAAGGCGCCCTCGACGCGGCGCACGGCCTCCCGGCGCCGCATCGCCGCATCCGGGAGGTGGTCGCGCATCCCGCTCGCGGGCTTCGTCGAGAACCGGGCCATGTGCCGCCGGGAGTCTATGCGGCCGCGCCGCGCGCCCTCCGCGTGCTATGGTTCCGCCCAGGAGGTTCGCCGTCGCTCGCCGAGCGATCCCGGCCTCCCCGCCCCGGGTAGACAGGTCATCCTGCGGGGCGCGTTCTCCGCTTCCGGCGGAGGACTCCGCGACGCGCGGACGAATTCCGGGGAGGCGCGTCGCACCATCAGAACGACATGGGCGCCGGCAGGTTCGCCGGTTCCCGGAACGACAGGAAGGATCCATGCCAGAGTTGTCCCTGCCCAGGGAGTCGGAGGAGGCGTCCGCGACTGCGGGAGCGCCGGCCCGGCCGTCCCGCCGATCCGGGCGCGAGCCGGATCGTCCGGATCGTCCGGAACGTCAGGACCTGGAGATCACCGGAGTCCTGGACATAGGGCCGCGCGACAGCGGGTATTTGCGCCTGCTGACGAACAGCTACCTGCCGCGACAGGGCGACGTGCGGGTGCCGTTCAACCTGATCGATCGGCACCGCCTGCGCGAGGGCCAGACGATCCACGGCTTCCATGGCGCCCCGCGCCGCGGGCGGCGGCGGGGCGGGCCGATGCGCGCCGAACTGCACACCGTGCTCGAAGTCAACGGGTATCCGGTGGACGCCCTGCCGGAGCGGCGGAATTTCGGCGATCTGATCAGCGAGCATCCGGCGCCCCGCATCGAGCTCGCGCTCGACCCGGAGCCGTCGCTGTCGCTCCGCGTCGTCGACCTGATCGCTCCCATCGGCTACGGCCAGCGCGGCCTCATCGTGGCGGCGCCGAAAACCGGCAAGACGATCCTCCTCGAACAGATCGGGGCCTCGGTGGCGAAGCACCACCCGAAGATCCATCTCATCATCCTGCTCATCGACGAGCGGCCGGAGGAGGTGACCCATTTCCGCCGGGCGGTGCCGGAGGCGGAGGTGGTGGCCTCCACTGCGGACAGCGGCGCGGCCGATCATGTGCGGGCGGCGCGGATCGTGCTGGAGCAGGCTCGCCGGCTGGTGGAGATGAAGGAGGACGTGCTGGTGCTGCTCGACTCGATCACCCGCCTGGGGCGGGCCGCCAACCGCGAGATGCGGGGCAAGGGGCGCACCATGAGCGGCGGGATCGATTCCCGCGCGCTCGAGTTCCCGCGCCAGTTCTTCGGCGCGGCGCGGAAGATCGAGGACGGCGGCAGCCTCACCATCCTCGGCACGTCGCTGGTGGACACCGGAAGCCAGATGGACGAGGTCATCTTCCAGGAGTTCAAGGGCACCGGGAACATGGAGCTGGTGCTCGACCGGAAACTGGCAGAATCCCGGATCTTCCCGGCGATTGACATTCACGGATCGGGAACCCGGCGCGAAGAGCTGCTCCTCCGACCGGAAGAGCTTTCCCGAACCCACCTGCTGCGCCGTGCCCTCACCGGACTCAAGCCGATGGAGGCGATGTCCCTGCTGCTGGGCCGGATGGAGCGCACCCGAACCAACGCGGAGATGCTGGAATCGATCCGGGTCTCCTGATCGAATCTGCTAGCATCCGCGCTTCCCCATGTACGCAATCTTCGAATCCGGCGGCAAGCAGCACCGCGCCGAACCGGGCCAGCAGCTCTCGGTGGAGAAGCTGCGGGCCGAAGTCGGCGCGACCGTCACCTTCGACCGGGTGCTGATCGTCCAGGACAACGAATCCGGCGCCTGCCGGATTGGCGCGCCCTGGGTGGACGGCGCCTCGGTGTCCGCCTCGGTGGTGGCGCACACCCGCGATCCCAAGATCCTGGTGTTCAAGCGCAAGCGCCGCAAGGGGTATCGCCGCAAGCAGGGGCACCGCCAGGCGGCGACCTCGATCCGGATCGAAGCCATCCACCAGCAGGCGGGGTAGTCCACCATGGCGCACAAGAAAGGGCAGGGAAGCTCCCGAAACGGTCGCGACAGCCACTCCAAGCGGTTGGGCGTCAAGCGGTTCGCCGGCGAGCGGGTTCCCGGCGGGGCGATCTTGGTCCGCCAGCGCGGCACCCGCTTCAAGCCGGGTCCGGGAGTCGGGCGCGGCAAGGACGACACGCTGTACGCCCGCGTCGCGGGCATCGTGGAATTCCGCAACCGGGGGCGTCTGGGACGTTTCATCTCGATCTCCGCGTCCTGACGACGTTTGGCGGGCGGGTGGTGCCGCCGTGCTGATTGACGAGGCCTTGATTCAGGTGGTCGGCGGGAAGGGCGGGAACGGCGTCGTCAGCTTCCGTCGCGAGAAGTTCGTCCCCCGGGGCGGGCCGGACGGGGGCAACGGGGGCGCCGGGGGGAAGGTGGTGCTGGAGGCGACGCCCGGACGCGATACGCTGGCCGCCCACCGGTTCCGCCCCCTGTACCGCGCCGGTTCCGGGGGGCACGGGGCCGGCAACAACCGACAGGGCCGGTCGGGAAGGGATCTGGTGATCCGGGTTCCGGCCGGCACCGCGGTCTTCGACGCCCCGAGCGGAACGCTGCTGGGCGATCTGGTCGCCGCCGGCGAGACCCTGGTGGCGGCGGAGGGCGGCCGCGGCGGCCGGGGAAACGCGGTCTTCCGCACCCCGACGAACCAGGCCCCCCGGCGCGCCGAACCCGGCGAACCGGGGCCGTCCCGGGACCTCCGCCTCGAGTTGCGGCTTCTGGCCGACGCCGGATTGCTCGGCTTCCCCAACGCCGGCAAGTCCTCGTTCATCGCCCAGGTCAGCGCCGCCCGTCCGCGCATCGCCGACTATCCGTTCACCACCCGGATTCCCAATCTGGGGATGGTGCGGCTGGACGCCGAAACCGAATTCGTGATCGCCGACCTGCCGGGCATCATCCGGGGGGCGAGCCAGGGCGCCGGACTCGGCATCCGTTTCCTGAAGCACCTGTCCCGCACCGCGTTCATCGTGTTCTTCGTGGATGTCTCCGACGCCTCCGGGCGCGACCCGGTCGCCGACTTCCACGCCCTCCGGCAGGAAATCGACGCCTTCGGCGCCGGTCTCCCGGCGAAACCGGCGATGGTGGTGGGGAACAAGACCGATCTGCCGGCGGCGCCCGAACGGGTGCGCGCCCTGCGCCGGACCGCGGAAGGGAAGGGGATGCCCTTCTTCGCGGTGTCGGCCGCCACCGGCGCCGGGTGCCGCGAAGTGACCGCCGCGCTCGCCAGCCGGATTCCGGCGTCCCGCCAGGAGGGGACGGACTGACCCGGCGCCGCCCCGGAACGCTCGCCGTGTTCGGCGGGACTTTCGATCCGCCCCACCTGGGACACCTGGGCGCAGCACTGGCGGCGCGCGACCGGCTGGGCGTGGACCAGGTGCTGCTGGTTCCGGCGGCGTCGCCCCCGCACCGGCCGCCGCCGGAAGCGTCCCCGGAGGCGCGGCTGGATCTGGCGCGGGAGGCGGTCCGGGGGCACGACCGGCTCGGGGTCAGCGCCATCGAACAGGAGCGGGAGGGACCTTCGTTTACCTTGGACACCCTGAACATCCTCGCCCGCGACCGAACCTCCGCCGGTTCCGGGGAAGCGTCGCTGCTCTTCGTGGTCGGCGCGGACGCCTTCCGCGAGATCCCCACTTGGCATCGCTTCCGGGAACTCCTCGCCCGCTACCCGGCGGTGGTGCATCCGCGCGCCGGCTGCGCCCCCCGGGAGGCGGCGGCCGTGCTGCCCCCGGAGTTGCGGCGCCGGGCGACCGGAGATCCGGAAGCGGCCCTCCGGCCTCCGCACATCCTTCTGCTCGACGTGGAGCTTCCCGAAATCAGCTCGCACCGGATTCGCGACCGGCTCCGGCGGCGTCTGCCCATCGACGGGCTGGTCCCGGACCCGGTGCGGGACCGGATCGCCGAACGGGGTCTCTACCGATGAGCGAAATCGAGTCCGTCGTCCGCGCCGCGGCCCGTCTGGCCCGGGAGGAGAAGGCCGACGACGTCGTGGCGCTGGACCTGCGCGGGCTCGCGGACTTCACCGATTTCTTCGTGATCGCGAGCGCGACCAGCGAGCGGCGGCGCCGCACCGTCATCGACCGGATCGAGGCGGAGCTCCGGGAGCGTTTCGGGCGGAAACCGCTCCATCTCGAGGGCTACCCGGCGGGCGGCTGGATGCTCGCCGACTACGTGGACTTCGTGGTGCACGTCCTCTCGCCCGCATGGCGGGAGTCGGTGCAGCTCGAGCGGCTTTGGGGCGACGCAAAAACGCTGGCGCTCGACGATCCCGGGGATCGTCGAGAGCCCCCGTCCCCTTAGAATCCCGGTACTGGCACATGCGCGCGCTGCTTCTTCTGTTCGGGGTGGGCATCCTGGCCGCCCTGGTCCTGCTGGTGGTGGACGCCAACCCCGGGACGGTCACCCTCCGGCTCCCCTTCTTCCTGCCGATGCAGGTGGAGCTGTGGCGGGTGATCCTGGGCGGCGTGGGCGCCGGGGCGGCGTTGGCGCTCGGCCTCGAGCTTTCGGGCCGCACCCGCCGCGCCCTGCGCAGGCGACGGATGCGGGGCGTCCGCGCCGCTTTCGAGGAGGGGGAGCGCCAGTTCCTGCGCGGTCTGGAGCAGATGGCGTCCGCCCGCTGGGCGGATGCGCTCCGCACGCTCGGTTCGGCGCAGGAGGGGACCGGCGCCGACGCGAGGATTCTGATGCGGAAGGCCGAGTGCCTGATGCGCCTCGGCCGGCCGGCGGACGCGGTCCGGGAACTGGAAGAGGCGGTGCGCGAGGACCGGAGCCACCGCGGGGCGGCCTATGCGCTGGTCGAAGCGGAAGTCGCTCTGGGGCATACCGAAAGCGCCCGGGTGCTCCTCGAGACCACGATCGCCGAGGATCCGAACCCGTCGCCGGCGGCGCTCGCCCAGCTCCGGGACCTGCTGGTGGACGCCGGCGACGCGCATGCGGCCCTCGGGGTGCAGCAACGCCTCATGCGGGCGGCGCCCGAGGAGCAGCATCAGGCGGAAGAGCGGCGGGCGCTGGCGCTTCGCCACGCCGACGGAGTCGCCCTGCTGGAGGCTGGCGAGGCGGTGGAGGCGGTCCGGGTGTTTCGCAAGGTTCTGGAGGAGGCGCCCGGAGCGGCGCCCGCCTGGCTGCGCCTCGGCGAGGCGTACCACAAGGCGAAGAACGAGAACGCCGCGATCGAGACCTGGAAGCGCGGATTCGACGAGACGTCCTCGACCGCGATTCTGGTCGCGCTCCAGGACGCCTACCTCGAGCGCACCCGGCCCGAAGAGGCGATCTCGGTCTGGAAGCAGGCGATCCAGGGAAGCGGCGGCGCCGTGGCCGCTGAGTGCCGCTACCAGCTCGGCAAGCTGTACGACCGGCTGTTCATGCTGGACGAGGCCCTGCAGTGCTTCGCCCAGGTGTCGGAACAAGTGTCGGAACCGCCGGCGGGCGAGCGCTCCCCGGCGCTGAACGCCCGGATGGCCCGCCTCCTCGAAAGCCGCGGAGACCTGCCGGAGGCGGTGGAGCGCGCCCGGGACGCGATGGCGGCGCTGCCGGACCTCCTGCGCGAGTATGTCTGCTCCGCCTGCGGCGCCCGCAGCGCAACCTGGCTCGACATCTGCGCGAAGTGCAAGGGATACGGGACGGTGGACCTCGACGTCCCGGTCGCGAAGCCGGTCGCGTCGTCTTCGCCCGCTCCGGTCCGGGTCTGATCGTTCCGGCGCCGCGATGATCCCAGCGGCCCTTGCGGACCTGCGCGCCGCGTTCGGCCAGCTGGCGTGGCCCGGTGTCTGCTGCCTGTGCGACCGCCCGCTCCCCGACCCGCTGCGCCATCCGGCCTGTTCCGGGTGCCGGGAGGAGCTGGCGGAACCGGCGCCGCCCGGATGTCCGCAGTGCGGGCAATTCCCCCGCCTCGGCTTCGCGGCGGACGCCTGCGACTCCTGCTCCGCGGTTCCCCGCCGGTTTCGCGCGGTCGTCGCCGCCGGCCGGCACGAAGGCCGGCTGCGGCGCGCGGTCTCCGAGCTCAAGTTCCGCCGCCGGGAAGCGCTCGCCGACTTCCTGGGGGGGCTTCTGCTGGATGCCTGGCTGCATCACGAAGCGCAGGAGCCGCCGCCGGTCGCGGTCGTCCCGGCGCCCATCCCCTTCTGGCGCGGTCGGCGCCGCGGGTTCAACCAGGCTGCGCGGCTCGCCGCCCCGGTCGCCCGCGCCCTCGGGATCCCGCTCGCGCCCGGGGTTCTCCGGCGGCGCGCCCGCCCGCCCCAGATCACGCTGACCCCCGCCGGACGGCGGCGCAACCTCCGCGGCGCGTTTCGCGCCTGCCCGGCGCCCCCGGAGCGCGCCGGACTGCCGCTGCTGCTGGTGGACGACGTCTTCACCACCGGAAGCACCGCGGACGCCGCCATCCGGGCGCTCGCCGCCGCCGGATACGGCCCGGTGGACGTTCTCACCCTGACCCGGGCGCGAGCGGATTAACATTCCGGCGGCGATGTTGCGGAAGCGCTGCCGACCCCGGCTCCTGGCTCCTCTGTTCGCGTGTGTTTCGCTCTTGGCCGCATCGGCGGCGGAGGCCTGGGGGCCGGGTCTTCACCGGCGCATCGCCGAGCAGGCGATCGATTCCCTGCGCGACCCCATCAAGGAGTACTTCGAGGAGCACGAGGAGAGGCTCTACGAGCTTCTGGAGGATCCTTCGCGGGATCGGAACCCGGCCCGCTTCTTCCTGGACCGGTACGACTCGTTTCCGTTTGAGGGGCTGCCGCCCAACCGGGAGTTCGCGCTGCGCCGCTTCAGCGAGGAGCAGGTCGGGGAGTACGGGGATGGGGTGTGGCGACTCACGGAAGCCTGGGAGGATCTGGCGGAGGCGTTCCGCGTCGGCGACTACGCGGGGGTTCTCGAAATCGCCAGCGACGTGGCCTTTCTGGCCGCCGACCTCGGGATGCCGCTCCACACCTCGTCCGAGGGCGACGGGGGACCGACCGGGCAGGAGGGCCTGACGCGCCGGTTCGACACCGAGCTGGTCTCCATCTTCGCAAACGATCTGCGGGTGCGCGGTTCGGCGGGCGTCTACCTGGATCGTCCCCGCGAGTTCATCGAGTCGCTCCCGCTCAAGGCGCACGTGTGGGTGGACAACATCCTCTACACCGACGCGACCGCCCGGCGCGGCGTCGCCGACTACGACCGCTTTTACATGGACGGCATGTGGCGGGCGCTGGGGCCGCTGGTGGAGCGCCTGGCCAGCGATGCGGCCCGCGACATCGCAAGTCTCTGGTACACGGCGTGGGTGGCGGGCGGCCGTCCCGATTTCCCGAAGACCTGACCTTGGGGCCGGCTTGCCCCCCGGAAACGGCGCGCTCCGAGCAGGAAGCGCGGAACCTCAGGGACATCGCGGTCATCGAAGCGCTCCGAAACGGCGGGATGGATGCGGACGAGGCGTGGCGCGAGCTCTTCGAAAGGCACCGCCCGCTGCTGTTCTCGATCGCCTACCGGTTCACCGGCGACTACGGCGAGGCGGACGAACTGGTTCAGGAGATTCTGGTCCGGGTGTTTCGCCAGCTGCCGCGTTACGACCCGCGCTCGTCCTTCTCGGCCTGGCTGGCCTCGGTGGCCCGCAACCACTGCATCGACCGCTACCGCGTCCGCGTCCGGGAGAGGCGGCGGGCGGCGCTCTCCGAAGTCGCGCTCGAACAGTTCGCCGCAAGCCCCCGGCTCAACCCGGACCAGCTCTACCAGCGTCGCGAGACGCGCGACAATCTCCGCCGCGCCCTCGAGCTGCTTTCCCGTAAGCTCCGGGAGGTGGTCGAGATGCGTTTTTTCGAGGAACTCTCCTACGAGGACATCGGCGCCCGGCTGGGCGTCCCCGAGGGAACCGTGAAAAGCCGCATCCATCGGGGGCGGGCGGAACTGAAGCGGCGTCTCGTCGCCATGCGGGAGCAACCGGAAACCGGTTCTCCGGGGAGGAAGGCATCGTGAAACTCGATATTCGGGAAGCAGAGGGCGCGTTCGTGGTCCGGGTCGGCGCCGCCCGCCTGGTGTTCGCCGGGCTGGATGCGTTCATGGAACGCCTGGCCCCCTGCGTGGCCGGGGAGCGCGCCGTCCTCATCCTCGACATGGAGGCCGTGGACTATGTGGATTCGGCGGCGATCGGCTGCATCATGGATCTCTACCGCCAGACGACCGAACGGCAGGGGTTCTTCGGCCTTTCCGGACTCCAGCCGCGGGTTCGGACGATGCTGCGGATGACCGGCGCCCACGAGATCATCGGGTTCTTCGACTCGGTGGACGACGCCCTGCGCGGCGCCGGGGAGGAACGATGACGCGCCGCATCACCACCCGGGCCGGCAACGAGCTCGCCTTGGACGGCGACATCCTGGGCGTTCTGGAAGCGCTGTACCGCGACGTCTCGGTGCGCAGCCGGTTCCGGAACACCTACGACGGCATGATGACCGAGATCCGGCACATCGTGGATTCGATGTCCGAATCGGAGCGCCGTGACTACCTGGTGGAGAGCCTGTTCCTGAACATCGTGCGCTACGAGAACGAACGGCTGGACGCCTTCCTGAAGAGCGTCGAGGCGAACGGCGATCCGGAGGACTGAAAGCCGTGCGCCCGCTTCTCCTCCTGGCCTTCGCACTGTTCGCTTCCGGGGCTTCCCAGGGACCTCGCCTGGAAATCGAACCGGAGGAGTGGGACTTCGGCAACGCCCGGCCCGGCGAGTCCCTGACGCACGAGTTCGCCCTGCGGAACACCGGGGGAAGCGACCTTGAAATCGGCCGCATCGCATCCGCCTGCAGCTGTCTGGCCACGCTGGTCGGCGACCGGACGGTGCCTCCCGACGCCGTGACCACGCTGCGGGTCACCCTGGAGACCGGCGCCTTCCGCGGCGTGGTTGAACGCTGGATCACGATTCGCTCCAATGACGCGCGTGCGCCGCGCCGGGTCCTGGTCCGGGTGTACGTCGAGGCCGCCTGAAGAGCGGCGGGGTCCTACGGCGTCAGCGCGATCCGGTAGATCCAGTTGATTCCGAGCAGGACGAGCGCGACCTGGGCGACCGGACGCTGGCGCCGGGGGGCAAGCCACGGCGGCGCCCCTCCGGCGAGCAGGATCAGGCCGGTCAGCAGCGTCGCGCCAAAGCCCACCGCCACCAGCGGGTTCAGCGCGAGCGCGTCCAGGATGTCGCCCTGGGAGAGCGCGAATGCGGCGCGGGTGCCGAAACACAGCGGGCAGGGGATTCCGGTGAGCGCCCGGAAGCCGCAGAACAGGAAGGACAGCCGGTCCAGTCCGAGCGCGCCGACCCCGAACAGCGCTCCGCCCGAGGCGAGCAGCAGCAAGCCCCCCCGAAGCCTTCGTCCCGCCGTCATGGCCGCCATTCTGCCCGCCATTTTGCCCGCCATTCTGCCCGCCATTTTGCCATACTGGGCAGGAAGCGTGCGTGGGCGAATTTGACAAACGGCGGGGATTTCCTGCTAATGTTCGCCCATCAAATTCCAACCTCGGGAGAATATCCAAATGACTGGAAAAAACCGGCTTGCGTGGTTCGCAATCTGCGCACTCTCGCTGCTTGCGACTGGAATCTGGTTCGCGTGCAATCAGAATTCCCGGACAGAACCTGCGACACCCCTGCCTTCCTCCGTTTCTGCTCCGACTGGTTCCTACACGGATGCGCCAAGCTGGGATGGGAATGTCAGTTTTGATTTTCTTTCGGACTTGGAAAATTGGATTGCAGAAAACCATCCGGATGCGAACCTTGTGGCGCTGATGGGATACGATGCGGGAAAAAGGATGCGCCAATTGGGAATTCCAGAGGATTCTTTCGAATCCAGCCACGATGCTCTTGCAAATTTTTGGGATCATGACGCGAAAGCAAGCATGGGAACAGAAGAATCGGAAATGTTTCTTGATTCCATGCGACGAGGATATTACGGTGAGGATTCGGGACTCAATGAGGAAACGCTTGGCGTTATGAGCGACTTCATGGACAAGCATACAGAGAACGACATGTCAGGATTGGGAAGTGCGGACCAAATGCATGAAAGGTATATGGAACGAGTGAGGGAACGGAGAGAGCAGGGAGAAAAGAACGATCTTGGACCACCTCCAGCCGAGTTTTTGGAATGGCGAAAAAAAGATGAAAACCAAAAAGAAAAAAGTGACAAGGAATCAGGTCAAGGCGTCAAAAGCAAGCAACAGCGCAAACCTTTTAGTCCTTTGCTATTCCCATTAGCTGCAATGCCAGGGCAAGAGATGCGCAACGAATGTGACCCGGACTCGGAACCTGGAAACTCGGAATGGGGAGACTGCTTGGTTGCCAACAGGTCGCAGTGTTATCGGTACGCTCAAAGCATGGCGGCCACAATGGGCGTAATAGCCGAATCGTATTGTTCGGTTCGAGAGCTTATGGGTGGTTACTGCGAAAACAATTCAGAAAGCATGGCATGCAAGGTAGCACAGAGATTATGCGATAGTTTCAAATGGTTGGCACGCAAAGAAGGCGATAAAGCATATGAGAATTGCATGGAGTGGTCTTGCGGTCCTGATCCATGCGTGTAATTTTCAGATCGATTGCCATCGTCTTCTTGGCTTTGTCTTTCGCCTATCCAAGTGAGATTCGTTCATTCGAACACCTCGCTTTCCGAGCAGGGATCGAATTCAACCTCGACAAGAATGCGACACCCCTTCAGTCGAATCAAAAAATCACATCGAGCAAAAAGAAAGAATTTTGGATTTCTGTTGGAATAGTCGTTGGGGTCGGGATTCTTCTCCTGGCCACAAGAAAAGAAAAAGAACCGGTATGTCAATTTGTTGGCCCTTTGGATTTTTCCACTGTTTCAGATGGAGAGCCATTCGATCCTGCCAATTTGCCGCCCATAACCTGTCGTTAGGGCGTCGGTAGCGGCACTCGGGTTCCGGGAGGGCAGGCGGGTTGGGTGAGAACCGTCGGGCGCCGGCATCCCAGGACCTCCGACAGGTGGCCGGCGAGCGCTATCGCACCTACGCGCTTTCGGTCATCGGCAGCCGCGCGCTCCCCGACGTCCGGGACGGTCTGAAGCCGGTGCAGCGCCGCATCCTGGCCACCATGTGGGGGCAGCGGCTCACCGCCGCCGCGCGGTTCCGCAAGTGCGCCAAGGTGGTCGGGGACGTGATGGGCGCGCTGCACCCGCACGGGGATTCCTCCATCTACGAGGCGCTGGCGCGGATGGCCCAGCCGTTCGCCTCGAGGGTGCCCCTGATCGAGGGCGCCGGCAACTTCGGATCGCTGGACGGCGACCCGCCCGCCGCGATGCGCTACACCGAATGCCGCCTCACCCCGGCGGCGGAGGACGTGCTCGCCGAACTGGAGCCGGAGATCGTCCCCCACCGTCCGAGCTACGACGGGGCGCGCATGGAGCCGGTGACGCTGCCCACCCGGCTCCCGCTCCTGCTGACGAACGGCTCCATCGGCATCGCGGTGGGAGTCGCCACCAGCATCCCCCCGCACAATCCGGTCGAGCTGCTGGACGCCCTCATCGCGCTGGGCGACGACCCGGAACTGGACGGCGAGCGGCTCGCGCGGTTGGTTCCCGGACCGGACTTCCCGACCGGCGGCGTCCTCTTCGAATCGCGGGAGCGCCTTCGCCAGGTCCAGGAGCAGGGGCACGGCGCCGTCCGGGTGCGGTCCGAAGTCCGGGAGGTCGGCGTCCGCCGGAACGTCCGCACCCTCCACATCACCGCGATCCCCTACGGAGTGGACAAGTCGGAGCTGGTGGAACGGCTGGCCGAACGAGCCGCCGACCGCTCGCTCGCCGCGCTCCTGGACGTGCGCGACCTTTCGACCGACGACGTATGCATCCAGCTCGACGTCCGGCGGGACGCCGACCCGGAGCAGATTCTCGAATATCTCTACCGGCGCACCCCGCTGATGGCGTCGTTTCCGGTGAACCTCACCTGCCTGCGTTTCGATCGCGTCGCGTCCGGAGTCCCGGAGCGGGTGGGCTTGCGGACGCTGCTGCTGGACTTTCTCGCCTTCCGCCGGGAGGTGGTCACCCGCCGCGCCGAGGCGGAGCGTCGCCGCCTCGGCAAGCGGCTCCACGTTCTGGAAGGATTCGCCCGCGCCTTCGACGCCCTGGACGCCATCCTCAAGATCATCCGCGCCTCCGAGGGCAAGGCCGACGCCGCCCGCCGCCTCCGGGCGCAATTGCCGCTTGACGAGGAGCAGACCGAGGCGATTCTCGAACTCCGGCTCCACCGGCTCGCCAGGCTGGAAATCCGCCTGATCCGGGAGGAAATGGAGAAGCGCCGCGCCCGGGTCGGGGAGCTGGACGCGCTCCTCGCAAGCCCGGAGGCGGTCCGGCTTCAGGTGCGCCGGGAGCTGGAGGAACTGCGGGAGCGTCTCCGCGACCGGGAGCCGCGGCGAACCCGGATTGAGGAGCCCGGCGAAGCCCGGGACCTGGACGAGGAGGACTTGATGGCGGACGAGGACGCGGTCGTGATCCTCAGCCGGGACGGCTGGTTGAAGCGCCAGCGCGAGGTGAAGAAGGGCGCGCTGCGGCTGCGCGAGGGCGACGTCGCCTTCGCCTACGCCGCCGGAAGCGTCAAGGCGCCGCTGGTGTTGTTCTCCTCGTCGGGAGCGGCCTGCACCATTCGAATCGCCCAGGCCCCGGCCACCTCCGGGTACGGCGTCCCGGTGCAGACCCTCTTCCAGATGGGCGACGGGGAGTCCATCGCGGGGATGCTGAGCCTGGACCGGCGGGCGATCGGGAACTGGGCGGATCGCAGGGACGGGGGCGCCCTTCCGGTCCACGCGCTCGCCATCACCCGGGGCGGCTACGCGCTGCGCTTCCTGCTGGCGCCCCTCCGGGAGACATCGAAGCGCGCCGGAAGGAAAATCGCCCGGCTCCGCGCCGGGGACTCCCTTCTGGGCGTGGTTCCGGTGGACGGCGACGAAACCCTCCTCCTCGCGACCAAGCGGGGGCGGGCGCTGGTGACCGCGGTCGAGGAGGTGAACCTGCTCACCGGGCCGGGGATCGGGGTCCGGGTCATCAAGCTGGCGCCCGGGGACGAAGTGCTGGGCTTCCGCACCGCCAGCCGCAACGAGCCGCTGGTCATGGTGACTCCGGGAGGGCAGCGACGGAAGATCGACGCCGGCCGCATCCCGGCCGGCGCCCGGGGGCGGGTCGGCCAGCTCGTCAACAAGGCGGGGTTCGCCAGGGTCGACGCAGCGCCCCGTATCCCGGAGCTGCCCGCCGCATGACCATCTACGACGCCAGCGCCATCACCGTCCTCGAGGGGCTGGACCCGGTTCGCAAGCGGCCGGGGATGTACATCGGCGGGGTGGACGCCGACGGCCTCCACCATCTGGTCTGGGAAATCCTCGACAACGGCGTCGACGAGGCGATGAACGGGCACGCGGACCGCATCGAGGTGACGCTCGCCGACGACGGTTCGGCGCGGGTCGAGGACAACGGGCGGGGCATCCCGGTGGACCGCCACGAATCGGGAAAGTCCGCGCTCGAGGTGATCCTCACCACCCTGCACGCCGGAGGCAAGTTCGATCACGGGGCGTACCGCGCCGCCGGCGGCCTCCACGGGGTCGGCGCCTCGGTGGTGAACGCGCTGAGCCAGTGGCTGCGCGCCTCGGTGAAGCGGAACCGCCGCGAATGGGGGATGGAATTCGTCCGGGGCGCGCCACGGGGCGGGCTGACCGACCGGGGGCCGGCGAGCGGAACCGGCACCACGATCCAGTTCCGTCCCGACCCGGACATCTTTCCCGATCCGCGCTTCGATCCGAAGCGGATCGCCGCCCGCCTCCGGGAGTCCGCCTTCTTGCACCGGGGCGTCCGGTTCCGGTTTCGGGACGAGGCGACCGGGGCGCGCGAGGAATGGAAGCAGGACCGCGGCCTCGCCGCCTTCGTGGAGGAGCGGATCGCCGCCGCGAAGGCGACCCTGACCCACGACGCGGTGTTCGAGATGCGTCGCGAGGACTTCCTGCCCGGAGCGCGGATGGAGCTGGCGCTCGGCTGGACCGAGGCGCCCCGCGAGGACTTTCGGAGCTTCGTGAACGGCATCCCGACCGCCTCCGGCGGCTCGCACGAATCCGGGCTGCGGGAGGGACTGGCGCGTGCGGTCCGCGGGTACATCGACTCCCGTTCGCTGGCGCCCCGCGGCCTTCAGGTGGCGCCCGAGGACGTCCGGGAGGGGGTGGTCGCCATCCTCAGCGTCTTCCTCCCGAACCCGCAGTTCCAGGGGCAGACCAAGGACCGCCTCAACAACCCCGAAGCGCGCTCTCCGCTGGACGGGGCGGTGCGACTGGATCTGGAGCGCTGGCTCCACCAGTTTCCCTCCGCGGCCGAGCGCATCGCCGGTCGGGTGCTGCTCGCCGCCCGCGCCCGGGAGGCGTCCCGCGCCGCTTCGGCGGCGGTGTCGCGCCGCCCGGAAAAGCGGACCCGCGCGGTGCTTCCCGGCAAGCTCAGCGACGCCGCGCTGCGCGATCCGGCGACCACCGAGCTGTTCCTGGTGGAGGGGGATTCGGCGGGCGGCTCCGCCAAGCAGGCGCGCGACCGGATGCGGCAGGCGGTCCTGCCGCTGCGCGGAAAGATCCTGAACGCGGCGCAGGCGAGCGCGGCGCGGGTCGCCGCCAACCGGGAGCTGGCCGACATCGCGCTGGCGCTGGGCTGCGGCGTCGGGGCGGAGTGCGACCCGGCCCGGATGCGCTACCGGCGGGTGATCCTGCTGGCCGACGCCGACGCCGACGGCCACCACATCACCACCCTGCTGCTCGCCTGGTTCGTGCGGTTCATGCTCCCGCTTCTCGAGGACGGCCGGATCCACGTGGCCGAGCCGCCGCTCTACCGGATCGAGACCGGCGAGGGCGCCCTGTGGGCGCCGGACGATGCGGCCCGGGACGCCATCCTGGCCGGGCTTCCGAAGCGCGCCGCGCCGGTCATCACCCGGTTCAAGGGGCTGGGCGAAATGCAGCCGGCGGCGCTTTGGGAAACCACCCTGAATCCGGCTTCCCGCCGGCTGATCCAGGTCCGGATTCCGTCGGAGCAGGACCCCTGGGAGTACGTGAACGCGCTGATGGGGAAGGACCCGGCGGTCCGCAAGCAGCTCATCCGGGAGGGCGCTCCCGACCCGTCCGCCCTGGATTTGTAGACTTCGGCCCGCCGCCGACTTCGGCTATGCTTCCCGCTTCGCCGAGCGATTCGGATTTGACACCGAGCGGCCCGCGAGCGTAGAATCTCCCGTTCGTTCCGGCGAGTCCGTCGGAACGGGTTTCCCCGTCCGAGCGTCCTTTTCGTTCCCGAAGTCTTGCTGTCCGGTGGGTCGGTTCGGCGCCTTCCCGTGCGCCGCCGCCGTTCCTCGAATTCGCATAACCCCTTTCCTCTCCTCACTATGCCCACGATTCACCAACTCGTCCGCAAGGGAAGGAAACGTCTGTCTTCCGGGAGCGACTCGCCGGCGCTGATGAAGTGCCCGCAGCGGCGCGGGGTCTGCGTCCGGGTGTTCACCGTCAACCCCAAGAAGCCCAACTCGGCGCTTCGGAAGGTGGCCCGGGTCCGGCTCACCACCGGGGTCGAGGTGACCACCTACATCCCGGGCGTGGGCCATTCGCTCCAGGAGCACTCGATCGTGCTCATCCGCGGCGGTCGGGTGAAGGACCTGCCGGGAGTGCGCTACCACGTGGTTCGCGGCAACCAGGACGCCCACGGCGTGAGCGAACGCCGGAACGCCCGATCCAAGTACGGCGCCAAGCGTCCCGACAAAGTGAAGTGATCTGAAGTCATGTCCCGCCGTCGCGACGTACGCAAGAGGCAGCCGGCGCCGGATCCCCGGTACCAGAGCGTCCTCGTCTCCTCGCTGGTGAACAAGGTGATGCTGGACGGCAAGAAGGCGCGGGCCGAGAGCATCGTCTACGGGGCGTTCGACCGGATCCGGGAGCGGACCGAGGGCGAGCCGCTCACCGTTTTCCGGCGGGCGGTCGAGAACGTGCAGCCCACCCTGGAAGTCAAGAGCCGACGCAAGGGCGGCACCAACGTGCAGGTGCCGTTCGAGGTGCGCCCGGAGCGGCGCACCGCGCTTTCGCTCCGCTGGATCGTCAGCTACGCCCGCAAGCGCGCCGAGAAGACCATGGAGGCCAAACTGGCGGGCGAGCTGCTCGACGCCTGGCACAACCGGGGCGGCGCCGTCAAGAAGCGGGAAGACACCCACAAGATGGCCGAGGCGAACAAGGCGTTCGCCCACCATCGCTGGTAGAGGGGAGGGGATGCGCGTCGCGAGAGTGGTTTCCCAGGGCCGGGTGACGGGAACGTTCCCGGCCGCTGCGCCCGCCTGAACATCGAGTGCTCCTTCATCATCATGCCCCGCAAAGTCCCCCTCGCCCGCACCCGCAACATCGGGATCATGGCGCACATTGACGCGGGCAAGACGACCACCACCGAGCGCATCCTCTACTACACCGGAATCACTTACAAGCTCGGCGAAGTGCACGAGGGAACCGCGACCATGGACTGGATGGAGCAGGAACAGGAGCGGGGGATCACCATCACCTCCGCCGCCACCACCTGCTTCTGGAAGGACCACCGGGTGAACATCATCGACACCCCCGGCCACGTGGACTTCACCGCCGAGGTGGAGCGTTCGCTCCGGGTGCTCGACGGTTCGGTGGCGGTCTTCTGCGCGGTCGGCGGGGTGGAGCCGCAGTCGGAGACGGTGTGGCGCCAGGCCGACAAGTACGAGGTGCCGCGCGTCGCCTTCATCAACAAGATGGACCGGGTCGGGGCGGATTTCGACCGGGTGGTCGAGGAAATCCACGATCGGCTGGGCGCCTGTCCGGTTCCGATCCAGATTCCGGTGGGCAGCGAGGGCGCCTTCCAGGGAGTGGTGGACTTGGTGGCGATGCGGGAGATCCGCTACCACGGCGATGCCCTGGGGGCGCGCTACGAGGTCGGCGAGATCAGCGAGGCGCTCCGGGAACCGGCCGAGGCGGCGCGCAGCCGGCTGGTCGAGACCCTGTGCGAGCACGACTTCGAGTCGCTCGAAATCTGGGACCAGGACGCCGATCTCACCGAAGAGCAGCTGCGCGCCGGGCTGCGGCGCGCCACCTTGTCGCTCAGCGTGGTTCCGGTGCTCTGCGGTACCGCGTTCCGCAACAAGGGGGTGCAGCCGCTGCTCGACGCGGTGGTGGACTATCTCCCCTCGCCGGTGGACGTGGCGCCGGTGCGCGGCCCGACGCTGCCCGAAGACCCCACCGAGACGGTTCGCAAGCCGGAGGACGAGGCGCCCTTTTCGGCGCTCGTCTTCAAGGTGATGACCGATCCGTTCGTGGGGCAGCTTTCCTTCTTCCGGGTGTACTCCGGTTTCCTCAAGTCGGGCGCCACGGTTCTGAATCCGGGGCGTCGCCAGAAATCGCGCATCGGCCGCCTTCTCAAGATTCACGCCAACAAGCGCGAGGAGATCAAGGAGGTCTACGCCGGCGACATCGCCGCCGCCGTCGGACTCAAGAATTCGCGCACTGGCGAGACCATCTGCGAGCCTTCGGCGCCGGTCCTGCTCGAGTCGATGAAGTTCCCCGAGCCGGTGATCTCCCGGGTGATCGAGCCGGCCACCAAGGCGGACCAGAAGAAACTCGCCGACGCGCTGGGCAAGCTCACCCACGAGGACCCCACGTTCCGGGTGGAGAGCGACCAGGAGACGGCGCAGACCATCATCAGCGGAATGGGGGAGCTGCACCTCGAGATCATCGTGGACCGGTTGCTGCGCGAATTCCAGGTGGAGGCTGCGGTGGGCCAGCCGCGGGTGGCGTACCGCGAGGCGATCCGCGCCTCGGCGAAGGCGGAGGGCCGCTATGTGCGGCAGACCGGCGGCCGCGGCCAGTTCGGGCACGTGCTGCTTGAGGTCGCTCCGTCGGATCAGCCCTTCGAGTTCGTGAACGCCATCGTGGGCGGCGCGATCCCGCGCGAGTACATTCCGGCGGTCGAGGACGGGGCGCGGCAGGCGCTCGAGACCGGGCCGCTCGCCGGCTATCCGGTGACCGGGGTTTCGGTGCGGCTCTACGACGGCTCCTTCCACCAGGTGGACAGCTCCGAGATCGCCTTCCGGATCGCCGGTTCGATGGCGGTGCGCGACGCGGTCCGCAGATCCTCGCCGGTGATTCTTGAACCGGTGATGCAGGTGGAGGTGGTCACCCCGGACCAGTACACCGGGGACATCATCGGGGATCTCAGCTCCCGCCGGGCGCGCATCGGCGGGATGGGCATGCGCGGAAACGCCAAGGTGATTGACGCCCGGGTTCCGCTCGCCGGGATGTTCGGATATGCGACCGACATCCGTTCGGCGACGCAGGGCCGGGCGACCTACACGATGCATTTCGGCGCCTACGAAGAGGCGCCGGAAGGCGTCATCGCCGAAGTCATGGCGGGCGTCTGACGATATGAACGAGAAGATCCGGATCCGGCTGAAGGCGTTCGATCACCGTCTGCTGGACCAGTCGGTCTCCGAAATCGTGGAGACTGCCCGGCGCACCGGCGCCGACGTGGCCGGTCCGATCCCGCTCCCCACCAGGAAGCATCGCTACACCGTGCTCCGCTCCCCGCACGTGGACAAGAAGTCGCGCGAGCAGTTCGAGATGCGCACCCACAAGCGCCTCCTGGACATCCTCGGATCGACGCCCACCACGGTGGATGCGCTGTCCCGCCTCGATCTGCCCTCCGGCGTCCACGTCGAAATCAAGGCGATGGTGGGCGACGAGGCGAGCCCCGGCGGCGCGTAAAGAGGAGGAACAGCATGAACGGACTGCTCGGCGTGAAACTCGGCATGTCGCAGCACTTCGCCGACGACGGCAAGGTGGTTCCGGTAACGGTGATCCGGGTGGGCCCCTGCGTCGTGCTGCAGCAGAAGACGAAGGAGCGCGACGGCTACCGCTCGGTGCTGGTCGGCCTCGAGCAGACCGGCCGTCCCTCCCGCCGCGGGCGCGCCACGATCCCCCGCTCTCCGGCGAAGGCGGCGGCCTGGCCGCTCCGCGAGTTCCGCCCGGCCGAGGACGAGGACTTCGCGGTCGGCGCCCGGCTGGGCGCGGACCTCTTCGCGCCCGACGAGCGGGTGCGGGTGAGCGGGATCAGCAAGGGCAAGGGATTCGCCGGCGTGATGCGCCGCCACGGTTTCGGCGGCGGCCCGAAGTCCCACGGCTCCAAATTCCACCGCGCCCCGGGCGCGATCGGCATGTGCGCCACCCCGTCGCGAGTGCTCCCGGGCACCCGGCTGCCCGGACACTTGGGGCACGCCCGGGTGACGGTGCGGAATCTCCGGGTCGTGAAGGTGGACGTCGAGCAGAACCTGGTGCTGGTCCGGGGCGCGGTCCCCGGCCCCCGGGGCGGCGTCGTCGAGGTGACCCGGTCGTGAGCGATCCGGTGCTGGCGCCCGCGGCGGAGCCGGGAGGAGACCCGGTGGAGCTGGACCCCGGCGTGTTCGGATCTCCGGTGAATCCGGCGCTTCACTACGACGCGGTGCGCCAGCATATGGCGGCGCGCCGCGCCGGGACGCATTCCACCCGGAACCGGGCGCGAGTGGCGGGCGGCGGACGCAAGCCGTGGCGTCAGAAGGGCACCGGCAACGCGCGGGTGGGCAGCCGCCGCAATCCGCTGTGGCGGGGAGGCGGCGTGGCGTTCGGGCCGACCCCCCGGAACTACGGCTACCGGCTCCCCGGCCGGATGCAGCGCGGCGCCGGCCGTTCGGCGCTCTCGCTCCGGGCGTCCGCCGGCGCGGTTCGGGTGGTCCGGGAACTGGCGTTCGAGCGCCCCTCGACCAAGGACCTGGCGAAGCGCATCGAGAGCTGGGGGCTCGGCGGCCAGCGGGTGCTGATCGTGGACGAGACGCCCGCGCGCGAACTGGAGCTGTCGGCCCGGAATCTCCAGCGGGTCGAAGTCGCCTCGGTGAAGCGGCTCCACTGCTACGACATCCTCAAGGCCCAGGCGGTGGTGATCCGCGACGCGGCGCTGGATGCGATCTCCCGGAAGTACCGGGAAGGAGACTCGCATGCAGCCTGACCAGGTCGTGCTGGGCCCGCTCACCACCGAAAAGGCGGATCGCCTCCAGGAGACCCGGAACACCTATTGTTTCCGGGTGCATCCGTCCGCAAACAAGGTGGAGATCCGGCAGTCCATCGAGCGCCTCTTCGAGGTTCGGGTCACCGGGGTGCGCACCGCCAACCGGCTGGGCAAGATGAAGCGCTGGGGGCGCTTCCGGGGACCGCGTCCTTCCTGGAAAAAGGCGTTCGTGACCCTCCGCGAGGGCGACTCCATCGAGATCTTCAAGGGCGTGTAGAGCGACATGGCGATCCGACAGTCCCGACCGACCTCGCCCGGCCGCCGGTTCCATACGGTGCAGTCCTTCGAGGAGCTGACCACCGACCGCCCCGAGAAGGCGCTCACCCGCGGGAAGCGGCGGAGCGGCGGCCGCAACGGCAAGGGCCGTATCACCGTCCGTTTCCGGGGCGGCGGCCACAAGCGGCGTCTCCGCGAGGTGGACTTCCGCCGGAACAAGCCGGACATCCCGGCCCGGGTCGCGACCATCGAATACGACCCCAACCGCTCGGCCCGGATCGCGCTGCTCCACTACAAGGACGGCGAAAAGCGTTACGTCCTGCACGCGGTGGGCATGAAGGTGGGGGACACGGTGATGGCGAGCGATGCGGCGGAAATCCTCCCGGGGAACACCCTGCGCATCGAGCGGATTCCGCTGGGCGCCGCCATCCACAACGTGGAGCTCCGGCCTGGAGGCGGCGGCAAGCTGGCGCGCAGCGCCGGGGCGTTCGTGCAGCTCATCGCCAAGGAGGGCCGCTACGCCCAGCTGCGGATGCCGTCCGGCGAAATCCGCCGCATCCTGCGCGCATGCCACGCCACCATCGGCCAGGTTTCGAACGTGGAGCGCCTGAACGTGAAGCTCGGCAAGGCCGGGCGGAAACGCTGGCTGGGGCGCCGTCCCCACAACCGGGGCGTCACCATGAATCCGGTGGATCACCCGCACGGCGGCGGCGAGGGGAAGAGTTCGGGCGGCCGGCATCCGGTGAGCCCCTGGGGGATGCCCACCAAGGGGTACAAGACCCGCAACAACAAGCGCACCGATTCGATGATCGTCCGCTCGCGCAAGCGGCGCAGGAAGTAGGGAGGAGAGGTAGATTTCATGCCGCGTTCGGTCAAGAAGGGGCCCTTCATCGAGGAGAGCCTCATCCGGAAGGTGGAGGATGCGGTCGCCTCCCGCCGCCAGTCGATCATCAAGACCTGGTCGCGCCGGTCCACCATCCTTCCCGAAATGGTGGGGCTGACCTTCGCCGTCCACAACGGGAAGAAGTTCATCCCGGTCTACGTGACCGACAACATGGTGGGGCACAAGCTGGGGGAGTTCTCGCCGACCCGGACGTTCCGCGGCCACAAGGTCAAGACCGACAAGGCGGCGCGCCGGTGATACGCATGCGTTCCCGTTCGGAGGCCCAGGGTGATTGAAGCGGTGGCGCGCGCCCGCGCCTGTCCCGGCTCGGCGCGGAAGGGGCGCCTGGTGCTCGACCTGATCCGGCGGCAGCCGGCCCCCAGGGCCATCGCCATCCTCCGCAACACGAACCGGGCGGCGGCGCCGGTGATCGAGCAGGCGCTCCGGTCGGCGATCGCCAACGCCCAGGCGCGGGCGCTCGATCAGGCGCTCCGGCTGGACGAGGATCGCCTGGTGGTGGCCGAGGCGTTCGCCGACGAGGGGCCGGCCCGCACGATCGGCCGCGGCGGCCGCCGGGCCCGCATCCGGCGCATCCGGCGCCGCACCACCCACTACACCATCCGGGTCCGGTCCCAGGAAGAAGAGGGAGAGTAGGCATGGGCCAGAAAGTGCATCCGCTGGGGTTCCGGCTGGGGTACACCAAGACCTGGCGGTCGCGCTGGTACGCCTCCGGGACCTATCGGGAGTCCCTGCACGAGGACCTGGTCCTGCGGCGGCTCCTGAAGCGGCGGCTCTACCACGCCGGGATTTCCCGGGTGGAGATCGAGCGCCCCGGCAACAAGCTGAACGTCTACATCCACACCTCCCGGCCGGGCATCATCATCGGGCGCAAGGGCACCGAGGTCGAAAAGCTGACCCGGGAGCTCCGGCGCCGCACCGGCAAGGAAGTGCACATCCGTCCGCTTGAGGTCATCAAGCCGGAGTTGGATCCGCAGCTGGTCGCCGAGTCCATCGCGCTCCAGCTGGAAAAGCGGATCGCGTTCCGGCGGGCGATGCGCAAGGCGGTCGAGAACACCATGCGGAACGGCGCCAAGGGCGTTCGCATCCGTTGCGCCGGCCGGCTGAACGGCGCGGACATCGCGCGCGCCGAGTGGTATCTGGAAGGGCAGCTTCCCCTCCACACCCTGAAGGCGAACATCGATTACGGCCTGGCCGAGGCCCGCACCACCTACGGGCAGATCGGGGTCAAGTGCTGGGTCTATCGCGGCCCGGGCGAAGTGGGCGACCTGCTGGCGCAACCGCCGCAGCCGCCTCCCCCGCGGCGTCAGAATCCCCAGGCGCCGCCTTCCCCCCAGCCGCCGCCGACCGACTGAGGATCCGGGACCCATGCTCTCTCCGAAGAAAACCCGCTACCGCAAGCAGCAGCGGGGCCGCATGCGCGGCCTGTCGTGGACCGGACAGACGGTGGAGTTCGGCGACTATGGTCTCAAGACCCAGGAGCCGGGCTGGATCACCAGTCGGCAGATCGAGGCGGCCCGGGTCGCCATCACCCGGTCGGTGAAGCGCAGCGGGCGCGTCTGGATTCGCATCTTCCCGGACAAGCCCTACACGAAGAAGCCGCAGGAGACCCGGATGGGCAAGGGGAAGGGGGCGCCCGAAGGCTGGGTCGCGGTGGTGCGTCCGGGGCGGGTGCTGTTCGAGCTGGAGGGGGTCAGCCGCCAGCAGGCCGCCGAGGCCATGCGCCTCGCCAGCCACAAGCTGCCGGTCCGGACTTCGTTCCTGGGCCGGTTCGAAGAGGAGCCGTCGCCGTGAAGGCCAGCGCCATCCGCGAGCTCCCCTGGGAGGAGCTGCTGAGGAAGCGGGACGAGATCGCGCGCGAGCTCTTCGACGCCCGGGTCGCCGCCGCCACCGGCCAGTCCGGCCACACCCACAAGGTGCGCACGCTCCGGCGGACGGTCGCGCGGATCCGCACCATTGCCCGGGAGCGGGAGCTCGGCATCCGGGAAACCGATGCGGCTGAAGCCGAAACGGAGCAGAAGTGAGATGCCCAAGCTGATTCGAGTCGGAACCGTGGTTTCCAACCGTCCCGACAAGACGCTCACCGTCCGGGTGGATCGCCTGGTGGAGCATCCGCTCTACAAGCGCCGCTACAAGAAGTCGGCCCGCTTCCCGGTGCACGACGAACGCAACGAGGGGCAGGTCGGCGACCGGGTGCAGATCGAGGAGTGCCGGCCGCTGTCGCGCACCAAGCGCTGGCGGCTGCTGCGGGTGATGGAGCGCGCCACATGATCCAGATGCAGACGGTCCTGCAGGTGGCCGACAATTCCGGCGCGCGCCGGGTGACCTGCATCCTGCCGCTCGGTGGCGGCGTGGGGAAGATCGCCCGCCTGGGCGACGTGATCACCGCTTCGGTCCGGGAGGCGGCGCCCGGAGGCGCGGTCAAGAAGGGCGCGGTGGTGCGCGCGGTCATCGTCCGCACTCGAAAGGAGCACCGGCGTCCGGACGGCTCCTACATCCGTTTCGGGGACAACGCGGTCGTCCTGATCAACGAACAGCGGGAACCCACCGGCACCCGCGTCTTCGGCCCGGTGGCCCGCGAGCTCCGCGAGCGGCAGTTCATGCGCATCGTCTCCCTCGCCCCGGAGGTGCTCTGACCATGCCCGGCAAGCCGAGGATGGAGAAGCCGAAGCCGACCAGGCTCCACGTCAAGAAGGACGACCTGGTGCAGATCATGGCCGGCAAGGACGTGGGCAAGCGGGGCAAGGTGCTCCGGACTTTCCCGGCGACGAACCGGGTCTTGGTGGAGGGCATCCAGATGATCAAGCGCCACACCCGGCCGAACCCGCGCCAGAACGTCAAGGGCGGGGTGGTCGAGCGCGAGGCCTCGATCCATGCGAGCAACGTGATGCTGGTGGACCCGGAGTCCGGGCTTCCTACCCGCACCCGTCGCAACCGGCTCGCCGACGGGCGCAAGGTGCGGGTGAGCGTCCGTTCGCAGGGGGTGATCGACAAGTGAGTCGCCTCCGGACTCTCTACAGGGACACCATCGTGCCGGACCTGCGCGAGCGGCTGGCCATCGCCAGCCTCCACCAGGTTCCCCGCATCACCCGGATCGTCATCAACATCGGGGTGGGCGAGGGTGCCCGCGAGCACAAGTTCATCGAGGCGGCGGAGGCGGACCTGAGACTCATCTCCGGGCAGAAGCCGGTGATCACCCGCGCCCGCAAGTCGATCGCCAACTTCAAGATTCGCGAGGGCATGCCGGTGGGCGTGCGGGTCACCCTGCGCGGCGTCCGCATGTACGAATTCATGGATCGGCTGATCAACATCGCGCTGCCCCGGGTCCACGACTTCCGCGGCGTTCCGGTGCGCGCCTTTGACGGCCGGGGGAATTACACGCTGGGCCTCACCGACCAGTCGGTGTTCCCCGAGATCGACTACGCGAAGATCGAAAAGACCCGCGGCATGAACATCACGTTTTGCACCACTGCGGAACGCGACGAGGACGCGCGGGAGCTGCTTCGCGGCTTCGGCATGCCCTTCGTCCGTCCGGACGCCTAAAGGAAGATTCGATTTGGCGAAGAAATCCCTGATTGCGAAGTCCAAGGCGCGGCCCAAATTCGCGGTGCGGAAGTACAACCGCTGCCGGCAGTGCGGTCGGCCGCGGGCGTACTTCCGGAAGTTCGGCCTCTGTCGGCTGTGTTTCCGCCTGCTGGCGCTCGCCGGGGAGATTCCCGGCGTCATCAAGGCGAGCTGGTAGGGCGCGCCCTGGACTGGAGGAACGTCCCGACAATGTGGTCCGACCCGATAGCCGACCTGCTGACCCGCGTGCGGAACGCCAACCAGGCGCGGCACGACGTGGTGGAGGCGCCGGCGTCCCGAATCAAGCAGGAGATCGCCCGGATCCTGGCCCAGGAGGGCTACATCACCGGCTGGGAGGTCGTCCCCCGGGAGCCCCGGGACGCGATCCGCATCCGGTTGCGCCGGCTTCCGGGCGCGCGGGCGGCGTTGACCGGCATCCAGCGGGTCTCCCGCCCCGGCGCCCGGGTGTATGTCCCCCATGCGAACATTCCGAAGGTCCAGGGCGGCCTGGGGGTGACCGTGCTCTCCACGTCCCGCGGGGTGATGACCGGCCGCGAGGCGCGCCAGCAGGGAGTGGGCGGCGAAGTGCTGCTCAAGGTGTGGTGATCCGATGTCCCGCATAGGCGCCAAGCCGGTCCCGGTTCCCGCCGGGGTGACCGTGTCCATCGGCGACCGGGAAATCCAGGTCAAGGGGCCGAAGGGAGCGCTCGCCACCCCGATCCCGCCGGGAATCCGGGTGCGCCAGGAGAACGGCTCGGTGATCGCGTCGCTCGCGCGCGAAAACGCGAACCGCGCCTACTGGGGGCTGGCCCGGGCGCTGCTGGCGAACGCGGTGACCGGCGTTTCGGTCGGTTTCCAGAAGGAGCTGGACATCGTCGGCGTCGGCTACCGGGCGAAGCTGGACGGCCGGGTCGTCGAGTTCGCGCTGGGCTACTCGCATCCGATCCGGCTCCCGCTTCCCGACGGGGTGGACGTGGAGATCGAGAAGAACACCCACGTGGTGGTGCGCGGTTTCGACAAGCAGCTGGTCGGGGAGACGGCGGCGCGGATGCGCGCCCTCCGCAAGCCGGACCCCTACAAGCAGAAGGGCGTCCGCTATACCGGCGAACGGCTCGTCAAGAAAGCCGGCAAGAAGGCCGGATGATCGCAGGGAAAGGGAGAACACCGGGACGATGAGCGCCATGACCCGCCGGCAGGCCCGCCGGCGCATCCACGACCGCGTCCGCCGGAAGGTCTCCGGCACGCCGGAGCGGCCCCGGCTCGCCGTGTTCCGGTCGCTCAAGCACATCTACGCCCAGGCGGTCGACGACGTGCGCGGGCGCACCCTGGCGGCGGCTTCCAGCCGGGAAGGGGACATGTCCGGAGGCGGGAACGTCGCCGGCGCGTCGCAGGTGGGGGCCGCCATCGCCGGCCGGCTGGCCGCCGCCGGAGTCACCCGGGTGGTCTTCGACCGGGGCGGATGCCAATACCACGGCCGGGTCAAGGCCCTGGCCGACGCAGTGCGCGAGGGAGGAATCCGGTGCTGAGCATGGATCCGGGAGGGCGGCGGAATCCCCGCACCCCCCGCAACACCCAGCTGGAGCGGACCGGGGATCCGGAGCTCAAGGACAAGGTCGTCTTCATCAACCGGGTGACCAAGGTGGTCAAGGGCGGCAAGAACCTGTCCTTTTCGGTGCTGGTGGTCGTCGGCAACGAGAACGGCAAGGTCGGTTTCGGCCTCGGCAAGGCCCGCGAGGTGCCGGCGGCGATCAAGAAGGGGATCGAGATCGCCAAGAAGAACCTGCGGCCGATTCCCCGGGTGGGCGCCACCATCGCCCACGAGGTGATCGGCGTGTTCGGCGCCGGCCGGGTGCTGCTGAAGCCCGCTTCCGAGGGCACCGGAGTGATCGCCGGCGGCCCGGTGCGGGCGGTCATCGAACTCGCCGGCATCAAGGACATCCTGACCAAGTCGATCGGCACCACAAATCCCAAGAACGTGGTCGAGGCGACCATGCAGGGGCTGCTCTCGCTCCGCTCGGTCGAAAGCGTCGCCGCGCTGCGTGGCAAGGATCCGAGCGAGATCGAAGCCGAGGTGCGGGCATGAGCGCAGAACGGTCTCGCGCGGTCCTCACCGTCCGGCTGGTGCGCGGCCTCGCCGGGACCACCCGTTATCAGCGCGAGGTGGTGCGCGGCCTGGGACTCCGCCGGGTGGGCGGGACGGCGACGCGCCCCGACAACGCGATGACCCGCGGCATGCTCCGCAAGGTGCCCCACCTGGTGCGCCTGGTTGCGGGGGAAAACGCGGAGGGAGGCGAGGCGGCATGACCCTGCACGAACTCAGCCCGCCCGAAGGCGCGGTCCGGCCGCGCAAGCGGGTCGGTCGCGGACCGGGATCCGGAACCGGCAAGACAAGCGGCCGGGGACACAAGGGCGCCCGCTCCCGTTCCGGCTACTCGCTCCGGCGCGGCTTCGAGGGCGGCCAGATGCCGCTCATCCGGCGGGTTCCCAAGCGCGGGTTCCACAACCGCTTCCGCCGGGAGTACGAGGTGGTCCATCTCGCGGACCTGAACCGGTTCGAGGCCGGCTCGACGGTGTCCGCCGCCGATCTGGTGCGGGCGCGGCTGGTGCGGAGCGCCCGGGTCCGGGATGACGGGGACATCGTCGCGTCGCGTCCGTTCCGCTACAAGATTCTGGGGGACGGGGACATCGGCCATCGCCTCTCGGTCGAGGCGCACGCCTTCAGCGCGTCGGCGCGCAAGAAGATCGAAGCCGCCGGCGGAACCGCGGTGGTGCTGGGAAGCCGGGACGAAAACCAGGACGAACATCGGAACGAACCTTCGTGATCGACAGCCTCCGGCGCATCGCCCGCATCCCCGACCTCCGCAACCGGATCCTCTTCACCCTGGGGATCCTCGCGGTGTACCGGCTGGGGAACCACATCCCGACTCCCGGGGTGGACCCGCTCGCGCTCATCGAGTTTTTCGAGCAGAACCGGGGCACCTGGTTCGGGTTCGCGGACATGTTCTCCGGAGGCAACCTCTCCCGGGCGACGGTGTTCGCGCTCGGCATCATGCCGTACATCAGCGCGTCCATCATCTTGCAGCTGCTGACCCTGGTCTGGCCGTATCTCGAACGGCTCAGCAAGGAAGGCGACATGGGGCGCAAGAAGATCACCCAGTACACCCGCTACGGCACGGTGATCCTCGCGGTCATCCAGTCGGCGGGAATCGCGGTGTTCCTCCAGACCCAGGCGCTCGGCGAGGGGGTGGAGCTGGTGCCGAATCCGGGCGTCGCGTTCACCCTGATGACGGTGCTCACCATGACCGCCGGCACCGTGTTCGTGATGTGGCTGGGCGAGCAGATCACCGAGCGGGGCATCGGGAACGGCATGTCGCTTCTGATCTTCGCCGGGATCGTGGTGATGTTCCCGTCGGCGATTCTCGCCACCTTCAGCGAGATCAGCCTGGGCCAGCGCTCGATCCTCGCGGTCCTGTTCCTGGTCCTGTTCATGGTGGCGGTGCTCGCCTTCATCGTGCTGGTCGAGCGCGGCCAGCGGCGCATCCCGGTGCAGTACGCCAAGCGGTTCGTGGGCCGGCGGATGTACCAGGGGCAGGCGACGCACATCCCGCTCAAGATCAACACCGGCGGCGTGATTCCGGTGATTTTCGCCAGCTCGATCATCGCGCTCCCCCAGACCTTCGCCTCGGCCTTCCAGAACAGCCGCTGGATGGCGGCGGTGGTGCAGCAGCTCAGCTTCGGCATGCCGCTCTACACGCTGCTGTACGTCACCGCCATCATCTTCTTCTGCTACTTCTACACCGCCATCGTCTTCAAGCCCGACGACGTGGCGGACAACATGCGCAAGAGCGGCGGCTACATCCCCGGCATCCGGCCGGGCCGGAAGACCGCGCAGTACCTCGACTCGGTGCTGACCCGGCTCACCTTCGTCGGCGCCATCTATCTGGCGGCGGTCGCGGTGCTGCCCGAATTCCTGATCAGCGGCTTCAACGTGGGGCCGCTGCCGGTGATCGGCCCCTGGCTGGAATCGGTGCTTCCCACCTTCGTCACCCAGGGCTTCGGACTCAACTTCTACTTCGGAGGCACGTCGCTTCTGATCGTGGTGGGCGTGGCGATGGACACCGCGCAGCAGATCGAAAGCCAGCTCATCATGCGGAACTACGACGGGTTCCTCCAGCGCGGCCGGATCCGGGGACGGCGCTAGACAGGGCCATGCGCGCGATCATCCTCCTGGGGCCGCCGGGCGCCGGCAAGGGCACCCAGGCCGCCGGTCTCGCCGGGGATCTGGGCGTTCCCCACATCTCCACCGGCGCGATCCTGCGGGCGGCGGAGAACGGCGCCTCCGAGTGGGGCCGTCGCGCCGGCAGGGTGATGGCCGCCGGCCAGCTGGTGGACGACCGGACCATGCTGCATCTGGTGGAGGAGCGGCTTTCCGCCGCCGACTGCGCCGGCGGGTTCGTCCTGGACGGCTACCCCCGCAACCGGGCGCAGGCCGAGGCGCTGGAGGGCGTCCTCGACCGGCTGGGGGGCGAGTCCTGGATTGTGAATCTTGCGGCGCCCCGGGAGGAGCTTCTGCGGCGGATCCGGGGGCGTCGCCTCGAGGAGGGGCGCCAGGACGACTCGGAAGCCGCCTTCCGCAAGCGGCTCGAAGTGTACGAGGCGGAGACCCGTCCGCTTCTGGACCACTACGGCGACCGCGTCGCCGAAGTGGACGGAACCGGAGCGCGTCAGGAAATCCGGGAGCGGCTGCTGGCCGTTCTTCCGGCATGCGGGGCGCCGGCGTGATTCCCCGCTCCGCCGCCGAGCTGGACAAGCTCCATCAGGCGAACGCCATCACCGTGGAGACGCTGGAGATGCTCCGTCAGCAGGTGGAGCCGGGCATGACCACCGCCGAACTGGATCGCATCGCGGCGCGCAACCTCGAGCGTCACGGCGTGCCGCCGGCCTTCAAGGGGTATCGCGGCTTTCCGGCGTGCTTGTGCGTCTCGGTCAACGAGGAAGTGGTCCACGGGATTCCCTCCCGCTGGCGGAAGCTGCGGAACGGCGACGTGGTCAGCCTCGATTTCGGCTGCATCGTGGACGGCTACTACGGGGACAACGCGATGACCGTCCCGGTCGGCGAGATCAGCGAGGAGGCGTCCCGGCTGCTCGAGATCACCGAGCGGGCACTCTTCGCCGGGATCGGCGCCGCGGTTCCCGGCGGGCGGCTTTCCGACATCGGGCATGCGGTGCAGACGCTGGTGGAGGAGAACGGCTATTCGGTGGTGCGCGAGTACGGCGGCCACGGCGTCGGCACCAGCCTTCACATGGACCCCTGGGTTCCCAACTTCGGAGCGCCGGGGAAGGGGGTCCGCCTGGCCGCCGGGGACGTGATGGCCATCGAGCCGATGGTGAATTGCGGAGGCCCGGAGATCGCCGCGAAGCGCGACGGCTGGACTGTCGTGACCTCGGACGGCAGCCTTTCGGCCCATTTCGAACGTTCCATCGCCATTACCGAGTCCGGTCCGTGGATTCTCTGCGAACCCGAAACCGGCCCAACCGCGCCCAGGGAGGCGTAAGAAACAAGTGTCCAAGGAAGACGCCATTTCGGTGGAGGCGGTGGTGATGGAGCCGCTGCCCAACGCCATGTTCAAGGTGAAGCTGGACAGCGGAGACCACCAGGTTCTCGCGCACGTTTCCGGAAAGATGCGGAAGAGCTTCATCAAGGTTCTGCCCGGGGACCGGGTGCTCGTGGAGCTTTCGCCCTACGACCTGACCCGCGGGCGCATCGTCTATCGCTGCAAGTGAGGAGCGACCCATGAAGGTACGAGCATCCGTGCGCCGCATGTGCGCGAAGTGCAAGATCGTCCGCCGCCACCGGGTGGTGCGGGTGATCTGCGAAAACCCGCGCCACAAGCAGCGCCAGGGGTAATGCGCATGACCGAATCCACCATCAGCAAGGGAGGCCTCCATGGCTCGCATCGCCGGCGTTGACCTGCCGCCCGCCAAGCGGGTGCACATCGGCCTGACCCGCATCTTCGGCATCGGCCCCCATCGTTCCGCAGTCGTGCTGGAACAGGCCGGGATCGACGGCTCGCGGCGAGTGAGCGAGTTGACCGAGGAGGAGGTGAGCCGGATCAGCCGCGTCCTGGATCAGGAGGGCGACGTCGAGGGCGATCTGCGCAAGCGGCTTTCCATGGACCTGAAGCGCCTCATGGACATCGGCTGTTATCGGGGATTGCGCCACCGCCGGGGGCTTCCGGCCCGCGGCCAGCGCACCAAGACCAACGCCCGCACCCGCCGCGGACCGCGCCGGGTCGGCATGGGGAGGCGCTGACATGGCGAAGAAGAAGGCGAAGCGTCGCGTCCAGAAGCGGCGCGAGCGGCGGACGCTGACCGCCGGCATCGTGTCCATTCATGCGACGTACCACAACACCATCATCACGATCGCCGATCCCGCGGGGAACGTGGTGTGCTGGTCCAGCGCCGGGGCGCAGGGCTTCCGCGGCTCCCGCAAGCAGACTCCCTTCGCCGCCCAGCAGGCGGCGACGGCGGCGGCGCGGGAAGCCCGTTCGCTCGGCTGTTCCCACGTCGACGTCCGGGTCCGCGGCCCGGGCGCGGGGCGGGAGGCCGCCATCCGGGCGGTGGACGCGGCCGGGATCGCGATTCGTTCCATCAAGGACGTGACCCCGATACCGCACAACGGATGCCGGCCGCCGAAGCGCCGCCGCAACTAGGAGGTTTCAGGTTTTGGCCAGATACCGAGGTCCCGTCTGCCGGCTCTGCCGGCGCGAGGGCGCCAAGCTCTTCCTGAAGGGCGATCGTTGTCAGAGTCCGAAGTGCGCGATCGAGAAGCGCAACTTCGCCCCCGGCGCCCACGGCAAGGCGCGGCGCAGCCGGGTGCAGGGGTACGGGCTGCAGTTGCGCGAGAAGCAGAAGGCCAAGCGGGTCTACGGGCTTCTCGAACGCCAGTTCCGCCTCTACTTCCAGCGGGCCGCGCGGGAGCGCGCGGTGACCGGAACCGCGCTGCTCCAGATGCTGGAGCGCCGTCTCGACAACGTCGTGTACCGGCTGGGCTACGCCGCTTCGCGGCCCGCCGCCCGGCTTTTCGTGCGCCACGGCCACATCGAGGTGAACGGAAAGCGGGTGAACATTCCGTCCTTCATCGTGGACAAGGGTGACGAAATCCGGATTCGCGATCGGACCCGGAAGAAGGAATTTTTCAAGGTTCTCATCGAGGGAGTGGAGGCGCGTCCGGCGCCCGACTGGCTCCAGCGGAACGCCGAGGACGCCGCAAGCGGCGTGGTCGCGTCGCTTCCGACCGGTGAGGACCCCCAGCTCAAGATCCGCGATCAGCTCATCGTCGAGCTGTATTCGCGCCAGGGATAGCGAGAGGAGCAGGTACGCATGCCCGAACTGCAACGGCCGCGAGGCCTGAACATCGAAAAGAGCACCGCCAGCTACGGACGCTTTTCGGCCCACCCCTTCGAGCGGGGTTATGGCGTCACGGTGGGCAACGCCCTGCGGCGGGTTCTGATCTCCTCCATCGAGGGCGCCGCGGTGGTGGCGGTGCAATTCGAGGGGGTGCAGCACGAGCTGTCCACGATCCAGGGTGTCAAGGAGGACACCATGGACATCATCCTGAACCTGAAGCGGATTCCGCTCCGGGTCCACGGCGACCAGGTCCGGACCATCCGCATCCGGAAGAGCAAGCGGGGACCGGTCACTTCGGGGGACATCCAGACCGATCCGAATGTCGAGATTCTGGATGCGGAGGCGCCCATCGCCACGCTCACCGACGCCGGCGAACTGAACATGGACATGCTGGTGCGGAACGCCCGCGGGCATGTCCCCTCCGAGCAGAATCGCGAGCATGCGAAGGAGATCGGGTTCATCCCGGTGGACTCCACCCACTCGCCGGTGCGCCGGGTGAACTACAAGGTGGAGCCGGCGCGCGTCGGCCAGAACACCGATTTCGACAAGCTGCTCCTCGAGATCCACACCGACGGTTCGGTGACGCCGAAGAAGGCCTTGGGCGTGGCGTCGCGCTGTCTCCGGGAGATGCTGGACATCTTCTCCGTCGGTGAGGAGGGCGAGGCGGAAAGCCGGACCGCCCCCGCCGTCCATCCCGACCAGGCCGCCTTCGATCTGCATCGGTACATGCCGATCGATGACATCTCGGAGGAGCTCTCGATTCGCGCCTTCAACGGGTTGAAGAACGCCGGCATCTCCACCGTCGGCGATCTGGTGGTTAAGCCCGAGAAGGACCTCCTGAAGGAGCGCAACATCGGGCGGAAGAGCATCGAGGAGATTTCCCGGGTGCTGGCGAAACGGGATCTCCGGCTCGGCATGGGGGTGAACCTGTAATGCGACACCGCTTCGGACACCGCAAGCTGGGCCGGGACACCGCCCACCGGATCGCGTTGTTGCGGAACCTTTCGGCCACCCTCATCCACCACGGGCATCTCTCCACTACCCTTGCCCGAGCGAAGGAAGTGCGTCCGTTCGTCGAGCGACTCGTCACCCTGGGCCGTCGCAGCGATCTGGCGGCGCGCCGCCATGCGCTCCGCATCCTCCCCCAGCGGAAGGTGGTGGCGCATCTCTTCAGCGAGATCGCGCCCCGCTTCCTGACCCGTCCCGGCGGCTACACCCGGATCCTCAAGCTGGGACCCCGGAAGGGCGACGGCGCTCCGATGGCCCGGATCGAGTTCGTGGAGTCGGGGGACGGCGACGCAGCGACCGCACCCGACAAGAAATAACCCCCCGGGATCCCTGGCGGCACATCCGCTACCATGCGGCCGACTCGTCGGTCGCTGGAGGTCGCCATGCGCATCAATCTGACCGAGGCCAAAGCGCGCCTCGGTGAGCTTCTGGATCAGGTGGAGGCGGGGCAGGACGTCGTCATTACCCGTCGCGGCAAGGCCGTGGCGCGCCTGTCTCCGGTCCCGCGTCCCCGGGAACAGCGAAAACCGCTGCCACTCAAGGAACTCGCCGCATTTCGGGAGACCATGCCCCGGCTGCCTTCTTCCTCCGTGGAGCGGCTCAGGGAACTCCGCGACGAGACGTACGGATCGAGGCGTCCGCCGCCAGCGTCGCGGACATGGAAACCAAACTCCAGCGGACGCTGAAGGACCTGAGCCTCGAAAGTCGGATCCGCGTTGAGCGGCTGCGGGAACCGTAGGGAATTGGGGGCGGAACAGGAAGCGCGGTAGCCGTTCCGGGGCGCGCCCCCGGCGACTTTTCCCGAGTTTTCCACAATTTCTCCCCAAATTGGGGGGCGACGCAACGTTTTCGCGTCTGCTGCGTCTTTGTTCATGGAGAAAGGAGTTTTTCCGCCCCCCCCATGAGCAAAACCAACCCCAAAACCAAACCCGACGCCAAACCGCCAGCCGCAGAACCCGGAGGGTTCCCGGCCCATCCCCACGACGCGCTCTTCCGTCTGCTGGGCGCCGCCCCCAGGCGCGCCGCGACGCTGCTCGCCGAATTCCTGCCGCCCGAAGTCCGCGAACGCCTGGACCCGGACCACCCGCCCGAGCTCATCGAGGGGGCATCCGTCGACGGCGAGGGCAAGGCCGCCCGGGCCGACGCCATCTTCCAGGCGCGGCTCAAGGACGGCGCCTCCGTCCGGATCCACGTCCTTCTGGAGCACAAGTCGCAGCCGGACGCCCGCACCCCGCTCCAACTGATGCGCTACATCCAGCGCATCTGGAGCAGGGAGCGGGAACCCGGGGAAGGCGGTCCCGGGCGGGTTCCCCTGGTCATCCCGATGGTCTTCTACAACGGACCAAGCGCCTGGACCACGCCCCGCTCGATCGTGGACATGATCGACGCTCCGGAGGGACTGGAACATCTGGCTAGCCAATTCGGGACGTACCTTCTGTACGACCTCACCCGGATGGCTCCGGAGGAACTCCCGAAGAATCCGGAGACGCGGAGCGCCCTGCTGGCGATGGGGCGCGTCCACGCCGAGAAGGTCACCGACGCGGAGGCGGACATCATCGTGGCGGGGATCGATTCCGGCACCGACTTCGGGGAGTTCCTGCTACAGTACGTCGCAACGCTGGTGCTGTCGCTGGATCAGATGGAGGCGGCGATGCGGCGCACCCGCACCGAACCCGAAGAAGTGGAGGCCGTTATGGAAACCGCAGCTCAGACTTGGTTGAAGCAAGGCAAAGCCGCAGGAATCGCCGCCGGGAAGTCCGAAACGCTCGCCCGGCAGCTCGTGCGCCGCTTCGGTCGCCCGCTCGCCGAAGTCC
Organism: Candidatus Marinacidobacterium sp.; assembly: GCA_965202845.1. Classification (GTDB taxonomy): domain Bacteria; phylum Acidobacteriota; class Vicinamibacteria; order Marinacidobacterales; family Marinacidobacteraceae; genus CBDATA01. Next base: position 1,877,675 of record OZ241856.1, on the reverse strand, counting down.
AGGCGCGTATCACCGGCGCCGACCTCGGGCAACTCGAACGGTGGCTGGACGCCGTTCTGGACGCGCCGACGTACGAGGCGGTCTTCGGTTCGACCCCGAAACGCTGATTTTCCGGGCGTTCGCGGAGGAGTTCAAACCGGCGGCGCGGTGCCCCGCCGGGCGCCGGGAGCGGTTCGCTCACGGGTCCCGGTGGCGCTGGCCGATCACGTGGTCCACGATCCCGTAAGCCTTGGCTTCCTCGGCGGTCATGAAACGGTCGCGGTCGATGTCGCGGGCGATCTGCCTGGCAGTGCGCCCAGTGTGGCGCGCGAGAATCCCGGTCAGCAAGGTCCGGGCGCGGACGATCTCGTTGGCCTGGATCTGGATGTCGGCGGCGGTTCCCCGGGCGCCTCCCAGGGGCTGGTGGATCATGATCGTCGCATTGGGCAGGGCGTGGCGCTTGCCGGGGGCGCCGGCGGCCAGCAGGATCGCGCCCATGCTGGAGGCCTGCCCGAGGCAGTAGGTGGTGACTTCGGGACGGATGAACCGCAGCGTGTCGTAGATCGCGAGGCCGGCGCTCACCGATCCGCCCGGGCAGTTCAAGTAGATGGAGACTTCCTTCTCCGGGTCCTCGGCTTCGAGGAACAGCAGCTGGGCCACCACCAGATTGGCGAGCGCGTCGTCGATCTGGTCGCCGATGAAGATGATGCTGTCCTTGAGCAGCCGCGAATAGATGTCGTAGGAGCGCTCGCCGCGCCCGGTCTGTTCGATGACGTAGGGGATGAGGAGGTTGTTGGGCATGGAGATCAGGGGGTTTCGAGGATGACTTCGACGCGCTCGCGCAGGAAGCGGCGGGCCGCATCCCGCCGGAGCTGGGATTCGATCCGGGGGAGGTCGCCGGCCTCCTCCAGCTTCGCGCGCGTGACCTGGGGCGTCTCGTTCCGTTCCCTTGCGGCGCGGGCGATTTCGGCCTCCAGATCCTCCGGCGCAGAACGGATCGTTTCCTGCTCGACGAGGGCGTCCAGCAGGAAGGTATAGGCGATATCCGTCTCGACCTGGGGCTGAAACTGCTTCCTCGCCTTCTCGTCGACATCCCCGGTCCATTCGTCGCCTCGCCCGGCTTGTGCGAATTGTCTTCTGAGGCGCAGGATTTCCAGGTTGACGCCGTGCTTCACGATGCCGGGGGGCGGCGCCAGCGGATTCTTCCGCCGTAGTTCGGCGAGGATGCGGGCATCGAGGACCCGTTCGTTCCGCTTCCGGAATTCCGCGCGCAGTTGGTCGCGGAGGTCTCCCCGCAGCGCGAGCAGCGAGTCCTTGCCGAGCCGCCGGGCGAAGTGGTCGTCGAGCGCGGGCAGCATCGGGGTCAGCGCCTTTCGCACGGTGTAGCGCACCCGGAATGTGCGGCCGGCGCGTTCGCGATCCGCGCCGGTCTCGTCGAATCGCACCGTGGCGGACACCGTGTCGCCTTCCTGCGCCCCCTGCAGGGCTTCCTGGAGCGCCGGGTGGTAGTGGGCGTCCCCGATGCCGATGCGGATCCCGTTGTGAACCGTCGGCGGCGTGCGATGGCGCGGATTGCCCTCCTCGTCGATTTCGGTCTCCTCCAGGTCGCCCTCAGCGGCGTCCCCGTCGGCGAGGCCCCGGGGACCCACCGGGCCGAGCGGCGCGTGTTCCCGCCGCAGCTGTTCCAGAACGTTGCCGATGTCCGCTTCGGTGACATCGCGCGTCTCGCCGCGCACCTTGATGCCGGAGTGGTCGATGCGCCCCAGTTCGGGGTTGACGCTCAACACGACGCGCCCGATCAGCGCGCTGCCGCTGGCGAAAGTCTCCAGGTGGGCGGAAGCTGGCGCGATCTCGACCAAGCCGAACCGGTCGGCGCATTCCTGGCTGGCGCGCTGCAGGAGCTCGTATGCCGCGGATCGTCTCGCGTCTTCGCCGTGACGGACTTCGACCAACGACCACGGCGCTCGACCCTTGCGAAACCCGCGCACAGTGAGGTCCCGGCGAAACGCGGCGAGTTCGCGCCGGGTCGCGTTCGCAAACTCTCCCTCGGGAATGGTCACCCGGAACGTGCGATGGCTCTGCCCCTTCTCCAACTGCTCGATTTCGAGTCCCTCGATGGTTTCGCTTGTCATGGGGTGGGGCTGGTGCGTCTTTTTCCGGGGAAGGGGCGCGGAACCCGAAGGGGCCGGCCGGCTGCGAAAGGGGGGATTCGAACCCCCACGGGTTGCCCCACTGGATCCTAAATCCAGCGCGTCTGCCGGTTCCGCCACTTTCGCAGCGCGACGTGTGGGCGAGACGCCGATCCGTCGCCCGGACCGGCGCAAGGGGGCGAATGGTAATGGGAGAGCGCCCCCTATAATCGCCCGATCCTCATGTCCACTGTTTGGCGACGGCCCCGGGAGGCCGACGGAATGCGCGCTGGTGCCGAAGCAGGGATTTGAACCCTGACACCCGCAAGGAGTACTGCGCCCTGAACGCAGCGCGTCTGCCGTTCCGCCACTTCGGCACGCGCAGACGCGCATTGTAGCACCGGTGGCGCTGCCCCGCCTCGTCCGCGGCGCGCTCTCCGGGGATCGGGGCGGCGGGGGATGGGTCGCCCCCGAGTCCGCCGGCGGAGAGGAATGGCACATCACCCGGGGGCGGATGGGGGCGGCGTTCCCCGGCGATCTGGTGGAGGCGGCGCCGCTCTTCCGCTCCCGCCGCGGCCGGCAGGAGGCGGAAGTGGTCCGGGTGCTGCGCCGGAGCGAGACGCCACTCATCGGGGTGGTGGCGGGCCGGGGCGACCGGGTGGTGGTCCGGGAAGGTTCGTGGAGTCGGGAGGCGCGCATTGCGGAACCGGGCCGCTTCCAGCCGGAGGACCTGGTGGCGGTGCGGATGCAGAGCACGCCCGGAGGAGCGCCGGTCGCCCGGGTGGAGCGGGTGTTCGGACACCGGTCGGACCTCGAAGCCGGAACCCGGGCGGCCCTCCACCGCTACGGCATTCGCAGCGTCTTTCCGCGCGCCGCGATCGAGGAGGCGGAGCGGACGCCGCGCTCGTTCGATCTCGGCGGACGCGAGGATTTCCGCGGATGGACGGTGTGCACGATGGACCCGGAGGACGCCCGCGACCACGACGACGCGCTGAGCGTCTCCCGGCTTCCTGACGGGGGCTTCGAGGTCGGGGTCCACATCGCCGACGTGGCGGCGCACGTCCCGGCAGGCGGGCCGATGGACCGGGAAGCCGCCCGCCGCGGAACCTCGGTCTATCTCCCCGGACTGGTCATCCCGATGCTCCCTGAACCGCTCTCTGCCGGAATCTGCTCGCTTCGCCCCGGCGAGGACCGGCTCGTCCGCTCGGTCCTGCTCCGGGTGGCGCCCGAAGGGGAGGTCCGCGAAGCGCGGTTCGTGGCGGCGGGGATTCGCAGTCGGGCGCGCCTCTCCTACGAAGAGGGTATGGCCATGCTCGCCGGCTCTCCGGCGGGCGAGATTCCGGAAACGGTGCGCTTGCTCGGCGCCGCGGCCGCCGCCCTGGGCGCGGCGCGACGGGCCCGGGGCGCCCTGGATCTTGATATGCCGGAACGCAGGCTGGAACTCGACGAGTCCGGGGCGCCGATGGACGCCCGGCGGGTGGAGACGAACGCGGCCCACCGGCTGGTGGAGGAATGCATGCTGGCCGCCAACCAGGCGGTCGCCCGGCGCCTCCGCGAACGGAGCGTCCCGGCGCTCCATCGGGTCCATCCCGCCCCCTCCCCGGAGCGGGTGGATCGCTTCCGCGACCTCCTCGCCGTCTTCGGCGAACGTCTCGGCGCCTTCCCCGGTCCGGCGGAATTTGCCAACCTGCTGGAGCGCATCCGGGACCGGCGGGAGGCCCCCTTCCTGCGCCGACGGTTGCTGCGGAGCCTCGAGCGGGCGGTCTACGACGCGCGCCCGCGCGGGCATTTCGCGCTCGCGCTTCCCGACTACGCCCACTTCACCTCGCCGATCCGGCGGTATCCGGATCTGGTCGTCCACCGGGCGCTCGCCGGAGAGGAGGCGCCTCATGATCTCGAAGGACTGGCGATCCAGACGTCCCGCGCCGAACGCGCCGCCGAAGCCGCCGAGCGGATGGTGGTGGATCTCGGCATCGCGGCGCTGCTGGGCGCCCGGCTCGGCGAGGTCTTTCCGGCGCGGGTGGCGGAGGCCGGGCGGTTCGGCCTCCGGGTGGAGATTGAGGAGTTTCCGGCGGACGGCCTGGTCCCGATGGACACCCTCGCCGGGGACGACTTTCGCTTCGACCGCCGGAGTCATTCGCTTCGCGGCCGGCGAACCGGACGCCGATTCCGGATCGGGGATCGGGTCGAAGCGCAGATCGCCCGGGTGGAGCGATTCACCGGCGCGCTCGAGTTCGTTCTGGCGTAGACTCCCGGCGGGAGGAGCCATGAGACTCTTCATCAGCGCGGTTGTCCTGTTCGTTGCCTGGGGGCTTTTGGGGTGTGGGGGTGCGGGTTCAAGTCCGACGTCCGACAGAAGCGGCGCCGAGGTCCGTCGGCGGGTGGGACCGACTGCCCCGGCGCCCGAACCCCGGCAGCCGGGGGTGCGGGTGTACGACGTCGAAGTGGAAGTGGAGCGCGAGAGATCGGGAACGTTCCTGGAAGTCGAAGGCTACGTTCGGAACACCGGCGCCGTCGACTTTCCGTCCGGGGACTGGACGGTGTGGGCCAGGTTGTTCGATTCCTCCGGAAATCTTCTGGATGAAGGGAGGGAGTGGCGAACCGGTCCCTTGCGTGTCGGGGGACGGCGCGAGTTCGAGGTGTACCTGATGGATTCCCCCCGATGGGCGATGCTGGAATTCGAAGTTCGTTTCCGGGGTGAAGTCGTTCCCTGCGACGGCTGCATGCGGCAGCGACGCCCCTGAAGAAGGGGTCGGGGGCCGGTCAGTCGCCGCCCCGGGGAAGGAACAGCGAAAAGCGGGATCCCCGTTCGGGAGCGCTCTCCACTTGGAGGCGTCCCGAAAGGAGCTCGGCGGCGTGCTTGGCGATGGCCAGTCCGAGTCCGGTGCCTCCGGCGGCGCGGGACCGCGCCTGGTCGACGCGGTAGAAGCGCTCGAATATCCGTTCCCGGTGCTTTTCGGGAATCCCGGCGCCGTCATCGGTGACCGAGATGCACAGGAGATCGCCGTCATCGGCGACGGCGGCTTCGATCTCGATCCGTCCGTCGTCCGCCGAGTACTGGACCGCGTTGTCCACCAGGTTGTGGAGGATTTCGGCGAGCAGGTCGGGATCGGTTCGGATCGGGCCGACGCCCGGTCCTTTCCGCCAGGTCAGCGCGCGGTTTCCGGACTTCACGTTCGTCGAGTCCAGCACGCTCTGGATCACATCCCCGACATCCACCGGACGCAGGGCCGGTTGCTGCTTGCCGCCCTCCATGCGGGCCAGCTTGAGGAGATCGTCGGTCGTGCGCGAAAGCCGCACCGCGTGTTCGTGGATGCGGCCCAGAAACCTCCGCTGCTGGTCGCCGTCCTCGACCCCGCCGCCCATCAGGGTTTCGGCGAAGCCCTGGATGGAAGTGAGCGGAGTCTTGAGTTCGTGGGAGAGATTGGCCACGAAGTCGCGGCGCACCCGCTCCAGCCGGTGCAGTTCGGTCACGTCGGTCAGCACCAGAACCGCCCCGAGCGGCGCTTCGGCTTGCTCCGCCGTCGCCGTTCCGGGAAGGCTGGACCGGACTGGCGCGGCGCGCGCCAGGATCTCCCGCCCGGCGAGCGAGACTTCGACTTCGCTGCGCTCCCCCTTGAGCGCCTTTTGCGCCATCCGGACCAGCTGGCGCGCCGGGATGGTCCGCTTGGCCTTGCGCCCGGCGAAATCCTTCCATGAACCGCCGGGAAGCTGGAGCAATTGCCGGAAGGACGCATTCAGATAGCGGATGCGCAGTCCGGGATCCATGACCGCGACCCCTTCGCCCATGCTGGAGAGGATCGCTCTTCCCCGGTTGCGCTCGTTGGTGAGCGACGTGATGCTCTTCTGGAGGCGGGCGGCGGCGCGGTTGAGCGAGGCGACCAGCTCGTCCAGCCCGTCCTTGCGGGGCGGGATGTCCGCCGGGCGGAGGTCGCCGCTCGCGACCCGCTCCGAGAAGCGGGAAATGGCGGCGATCCGCTCCGAGAAGCGTCCCGCGTAACCGAACGAGGCCGCTGCGGCGAGCCCAACGACCAGGAGCGCGATCAGGACGACCGGGGTGAGGATGGAGCGGGTGGTCTCCTCGATCAGGACGACCGGCGCAGAGAACCGGACGACCCGGTCCGAGCGCCAGGCAGGACGCACCGCGACATAGGTCAGAGCTTCGCCGCGGGTGGCGCTGAACCGCTGGGATCGCCCGTAGCCTTCCCGGAACGCGGCTGCGATTTCCGGGCGGTCCGCGTGGTTGTCCATGACGACCGGGTCGTTGTGGGAGTCGGCCAGCACCTTGCCTTCGCGGGTGACCAGGGTGACCCGGCGCTCGGCGTCGGGCTTCGCCAACGTGACGACCCATGCCGAGAGGCCGTCGTCCGAGTGATCCTCCGGGGGGTGGGCGAGCGCGATGTCCGCGACCGAGTCGAGACGGTCGAAGGTGGTCGTGACCATGGTCTCGCGCACGGTCGAAGTCACCACCGCCAGCACCGCGACGAGCGGCGTCGCCATGACGACGAGGCTCGCGAGGGTCAGGCGGATGGCGAGGCGCGGAACCCGGCGTCGGCGGTCTCCGCGCCCCGGCGTCCCGGCGCTACGCGCCACCGATCTCGAAGCGATAGCCGGCGCCGCGCACGGTCGCGAGCATCGACGGCTTTCCCGGCTGGTCGATCTTCTGGCGCAGCCGCCGCACATAGGCGTCCACGCTCCGGTGGGTCACCCAGGTGTCCTCGCCCCAGACCTCGTCGAGAATCCGGTCCCGGGAACACATCTGGCCGGGACGGGAGGCCAGATGGTGCAGCAACCGGAACTCCAGGTTGGTCATGGGGATGGGGACTCCGTCCCGCTCCACCCGGAAGGCTGCCGGGTCGATGAGGAGCTCCCCGGCGCGGATCGGCTCGGCTTCCCGGCTCGACGTCCCGCCGGGCCGTCGCGCTGTGCGTCGCAGCACCGCTCCCACCCGCGCCACCAGTTCCCGGGGGCTGAACGGCTTGGTGATGTAGTCGTCGGCGCCGAGTTCGAGGCCGGCGATGCGATCCGGCTCCTCGCCGCGGGCGGTCAGCATGATGATCGGCAGCGTCGCCAGCGAGGGGTCGCCGCGAACCTCGCGGCAGATCTCGAACCCTCCCTTCTCCGGCAGCATCAGGTCAAGGATCACCAGATCCGGCTTCTGCTGGCGGATCGCGGTCAGGCCGTCAGAGCCGGTTTTCGCCGAGGCGACCCGGTAGGACTCGCGCTCGAGGTTGAACTGGACCAGCTCCACGATAGCCGGGTCGTCCTCGATGACCAGGATGTGCTTGGGCATGGCGTTCGGCGGCGAGAGGGATCCTGTCGGGGGAAGGCTATACTGCCGGGCGTGGGCAACGGGGCCGGGACTAGCGTTCGGGAGCGGCCGGCGGACGTGCGGCCGGAGAAGCGGCGGGCGGGGTTTGACTATGCGCTTCGGATGCGCTTCCTCAGGAACCTGGACCTGGATTTCGTGGGGTGCGATGCGGTTCCGGCCGCCGAGTCGGATCTGGCCGGGGGCAAGTGCCGGGGACGGCGCTTCGAGTACTGGCATCAGGCGAGCGGGACGGCGTGGGTCGCGCGGGAGGAGGGCGCGCTCCACGCCCGGGCTCCCCAGGTTCTGGCCGATTTCCTGGTGCGGGTGTCGCAGGTGCGGGGCTCTCCGCTGGGCGTCTACGGGACGCTGGGATTGCGGACGCTCGGGCTGGAGCGGCGTCCGGGGGACATCATGCATCCGGACCTTGCGGTGTACGTGCGTCCGGGTCGGGCGCGGCTGCCGTCTGTCGGCCCGGCGATCCAGGGGGAGCACGACTGGCCGGATGTGGTTCTGGAGGTGGACAACGCGACTGATGTGCGGCGGAACAAGCTGCGCCGCTATGCGGATTGGGGTCTCCCGGAGGTCTGGGTGGAGGTTCCCGATCTGCAGACTCCGGGTCGTCCTTGGGGGCTGCTCCCCGGGTTCACGATCTACCGGCTGGGTGACGGCGTCTACCAGCGGGTTCTGGAGAGCGTCGCGTTTCCTGGTCTCCGGGCCTGGGAGCTGCATGCGGTGCTGAACGTTCCGGATTTGCGGAGCGCGACACTGGTGGCTCGGCGGGTGGGGGAGCGGATGGGTGAGGTGGAGGGGACGCAGCCGGAGGACGATCCGCTGCTCGGCTGGCTGGGCGGAACCCGCCGGGAGGAGGGCCGGAAAGAGGGTCTGGCGCAGTCCCGGGTTCGGTTCGCCGCAGAAATTCTTCGGCGACGGGGCATCGCGCTCGCGCCCGGCTTCCCCGGCTCGCTCGCCGGGGCGCTGGCGTCGGCGGACGAGTCCCGGGTCGCCGCCGCCGCGTTTTCGGCGACCGACGAGGCGGATTTCGGCGCCCGACTGCTCGAAGATTCCACCGACTGATCCGGGCCCATCTCCCCCGCCCGGAATCCAGTCGGGAGGAAGGCTATACTGCCGGGCGTGGGCAACGGGGCCGGGACCAGCGTTCGGGAGCGGCCAGCGGACGTGCGGCCGGAGAAGCGGCGGGCGGGGTTTGACTATGCGCTTCGGATGCGCTTCCTCAGGAACCTGGACCTGGATTTCGTGGGGTGCGATGCGGTTCCGGCCGCCGAGTCGGATCTGGCCGGGGGCAAGTGCCGGGGACGGCGCTTCGAGTACTGGCATCAGGCGAGCGGGACGGCTTGGGTCGCGCGGGAGGAGGGCGCGCTCCACGCCCGGGCTCCCCAGGTTCTGGCCGATTTCCTGGTGCGGGTGTCGCAGGTGCGGGGCTCTCCGCTGGGCGTCTACGGGACGATGGGATTGCGGACGCTCGGGCTGGAGCGGCGTCCGGGGGACATCATGCATCCGGACCTTGCGGTGTACGTGCGTCCGGGTCGGGCGCGGCTGCCGTCTGTCGGCCCGGCGATCCAGGGGGAGCACGACTGGCCGGATGTGGTGCTGGAGGTGGACAACGCGACCGATGTGCGGCGGAACAAGCTGCGCCGCTACGCGGATTGGGGTCTCCCGGAGGTCTGGGTGGAGGTTCCCGATCTGCAGACTCCGGGTCGTCCTTGGGGTCTGCTCCCCGGGTTCACGATCTACCGGCTGGGGGACGGCGTCTACCAGCGGGTTCTGGAGAGCGTCGCGTTTCCTGGTCTCCGGGCCTGGGAGCTGCATGCGGTGCTGAACGTTCCGGATTTGCGGAGCGCGACGCTGGTGGCTCGGCGGGTGGGGGAGCGGATGGGTGAGGCGGAGGGGACGCAGCCGGAGGACGATCCGCTGCTCGGCTGGCTGGGCGGAACCCGCCGGGAGGAAGGTCGGAAGGAAGGGCTGGCGCAGTCCCGGGTTCGGTTCGCCGCAGAAATTCTTCGGCAGCGGGGCATCGCGCTCGCGCCCGGGTTCCCCGGCTCGCTCGCCGGGACGCTGGCGTCGGCGGACGAGTCCCGGATCGCCGCCGCTGCGTTTTCGGCGACCGACGAGGCGGATTTCGGCGCCCGGCTGCTCGAAGATTCCACCGGCTGATCCGGGCCCATCTCCCCCGCCCGGAATCTCTTTTCGCCGGAAACTCGCATTCCTTTCACCTTCCGGTCACATGACGGGAGCCTCGGCTGGCGAGAATCCGCCCCGTGATGCTTCCCCTGCTCCTCGCGGCGCCCGCCCTCGCGCTTTCCTCCCTCTCCCTCCCCGCCGACGAGGCGCCGGACACCGGCGTCGTCACCGGCGTCGTGCGCGACAGCTTCAACGCGATGACCCTCCCCGCCGCGCCGGTCACCGTCGTCTCGACCAGCCGGACGGTCTACACCGAGCTCGACGGCGCCTTCTCGGTGGAAGCGCCGGAGGGCGTCCAGCAACTCCGCATCGCCTTCAACGGCTACGAGGAGGAGCTGGTGGAGGTCGACATCGCGGCCGGCCAGACGGTCCGGCTGGATGTGGCGCTCAGCATGGAGCGGTTCGCCGAGACGGTGACGGTGACCGCAGCCGTCGCGGACGTGGCGCTCCACACCGCCGAAGCCCAGCTGGTCGAGCGCCAGCGGGCCGGCGTCATCGCCGACAACCTGGGGGCGGAGGAAATGAAGCGGAACTCCGACTCGAATGCGGCCTCGGCGATGAAGCGGGTCACCGGCCTCACGGTGGTGGACAACCAGTACGTCTTCGTGCGCGGCCTCGGCGAGCGGTACTCGAACACCACCCTGAACGGGGCGGTGCTCCCGACCACCGAGCCCGACAAGCGGGTGGTGCCGCTGGATCTCTTCCCCACCGGTCTCATCGAGAGCGTTTCGGTCGTCAAGTCGTACCTTCCCGACAAGCCGGCGGACTTCTCCGGCGGACTGGTGGAAATCGATCCGCTGGCCTTTCCGACCGCCCCGGTGCTGCGGTTCTCGATGTCCCAGGGGTTCACCCAGGGCACCACCTTCGAGGACGGGCTGACCCACCGCGGCGGCAGCCTCGGCGCGTTCGGCTTCGGCGACAGCGCCGGACGAAGTCTCCCCGCGGCGATTCCGGACGCCAAGGTGGTTCGCAGAGGCCGGTTCAGCAACGCCGGCTTCACCCCGGACCAGCTGGAAATAATGGGCGAGTCGTTTTCGAACGTCTGGTCGCCGGTGGAGGACCGGATCGGACAGGACCAGTCCTGGAGCTTCGTGGCCGGAAACAGCTGGGACAAGCTCGGCGCCATCGTCAGCGCCACCTGGTCGCAAGGGCGCCAGAACACCGACGAGGAGCAGACCTACTACTCGGTTTCCGACGGCGAGCTCGACGTCCAGAACGATTACGACTTCCGAATCACCGAGTCGAAGGCGTCCACCGGGATCATCGGGAACCTCGCCTACAAATTTTCCGGCCAGCACCGGATGGCACTGGAGACCTTCTACACTCACAGCTCGAAGAACGAAGCGCGCCGGTTCGAGGGCTACAACGCCGACGTGGGGGAAAACATCGAGAACACCCGCCTGCACCAGGTCGAGGAGTCCATCCTGTCCTCGCGGCTCTCCGGCGAGCACCGCTTCGCCTCGCTCGGCAACGGCCTGCTGGAATGGGGCGCCACCCTCTCGCAGGCCACCCGCGACGAGCCCGATCTCCGCGAGACGCTCTACGAATACAACCCCTCGGCCGGCGGCATGGCGCTGGCCGACGAATCCCAGAGCGGCTTCCGGATGTTCAACGATCTCACCGACACGGTGCGGGAGTTCGGCTTTGCCTGGAGCTCCTTCTTCACCCAATGGAGCGGGCTGCCCGCCAGCATCAAGTTCGGGCCGTCGCTTTCCGTCCGGGATCGGGATTTTTCGTCGCGTCGTTTCCGCATGACCCCCAGGGGCGCCGGCGCCGCCGACCCGACCCTGCCTCCCGAGGAGCTGTTCATCCCCAAGCTCATCGGGCCGGTCTTCGAGCTTCGGGAGGAGACCCGACCGACCGACGCCTACACCGCCGAGCAGCAGGTATCCGCCTTCTTCGGAATGGTGGATCTGCCGATCTCGGATCGACTCCGCGTCATCGGCGGCGCGCGGGTGGAGCGTTCGGCGCAGGTGGTGGACACCTTCGACCCATTCTCGGTCCGCAACGGGACGATCACCGCGAACCTCGAGAACACCGATCTGCTTCCCGGCTTCAACATGGTGTACGCATGGAGCGCCGCCACCAACCTTCGGGTCGGTTACAGCCATACGGTGAACCGTCCCGAGTTCCGGGAGCTGGCGCCCTTCGAGTTCACCGATGTGGTGGGCGGGCGCGCGGTGGTCGGCAACCCGAACCTCGAGCGGGCGTGGATCCGCAACGTGGACGTCCGGTTCGAGACCTTCCCGCGCCCCACCGAAGTGCTGGCGATCAGCGCCTTCTACAAGCATTTCGACAGTCCCATCGAGCGGGTGGTGCAGCCCACCGCCCAGCTGCGCACGTCGTACGCCAACGCCCTGGGCGCGCGAAATGCTGGCGTCGAACTGGAGGGGAGGCGCGATTTCGGTCGTCTTTCAACCTCCGCCAACTACACCTTCGTGAACTCCCGGATCGAGATCGAGAAGGTCGCCGGACAGGTGCAGACCAACCTCGAGCGCCCGCTGGCCGGCCAATCGGCGCACACCGTGAACCTCACCGCCGCCCTGGCGCTTCCCGAAATCGACGGGAGCTTCCGGGTGCTCTACAACTACTTCGACGACCGGATCGTGGATGTGGGATCGCTGGGACTGCCGGACATCCTCGAGGCGGGGCGGGGAACCCTCGACGCGACGCTCCAGAAGAATTTCGGGGCGGCGTGGAGCCTGCGGGCCTCGTTCGACAACCTGCTCGACTCCGAACACCGATTCACCCAGGGCGGCCAGGTCCAGCGGGTCTTCAGTCTGGGCCGCTCCGCTTCGCTCAGCGCATCCTGGAACGTCCGTTAGCCGTGCGTCCGGCAGCAGTCCTCGGGCTTTTGCTTCTCGCCGGGTGCGGCGGCGACGATGCCGTCAGCATCGCCACTCCGGCGCCGGCCCCTGCCCCCGCTTCCGGCCCGACGATCTTGTCGGGAAGCATTGACGCCGACCGGACCCTTGCGGCGGACACCGAATACCTGCTCTCCGGAACCGTCTTCGTGAACGAGGGGGCGACCTTGACCATCGAAGCCGGAACCACGATATACGGCGAAAGCGCCACCATCGGCGCGCTGGTCGTGGCCCGGGGCGGCCGCTTGGTGGCTGAAGGCGCGAAGGAGAGCCCCATCGTCTTCACCAGCGATCAGGCGGATGGGGATCGCGCCCGGGGCGACTGGGGCGGCCTCATCATCAACGGTCGCGCCCCCCTGAACGTCCCCGGCGGACTCGCCCAGGGGGAGGGCGACACCGGCGTGTATGGCGGTTCGGATGCCGGTGACGACAGTGGCGCGCTCAGGTACGTCCGGGTCGAGTTCGCCGGCGCCGAGTTCAGCCCGGACAACGAGCTGAACGGAATCGCCTTCCAGGGCGTCGGCAACGGCACGACGGTCGATTTCATCCAGGTGCACCTGAGCAAGGACGATGGGGTGGAGTTCTTCGGCGGCATGGTGGACGCGAAGCACGTGGTCTGCACCGGGGTCGCCGACGACAGCTTCGACTGGACGGACGGCTGGCGCGGGCGCGGCCAGTTCTGGATCGCCCGGCAGTTCGGCGATGACGCCGACAACGGCATCGAGGCGGACAACAATGCGGAAAACAACGACCTCGCCCCCCGTTCCGACCCGACGCTCTACAACATCACCCTGATCGGCGATCCGGGAACGGAACGGGGCGCCGAGAGCGACATCGGGATGCTGCTCCGGGAGGGCACCTCCGCCGAGATCGGCAACGCCATCGTCACCGGGTTCAAGGAGGGCGGACTGGTTCTCGACCATCCCGCCACCTACCAGCTCGCCGCCTCCGGAGACCTGACGGTGAGGAACTCGTACTTCTTCAACAACGGGGACGCGAACTTCAAGGACGGGAACAACGCCCCGGAGGGTTCTTCGGTCATGGAGTACGTGGCGGGCTGGATGGGGATCCAGGAAACCGATCCGGGGCTGACGGCGCCGTTCGGGATGGGCGCGGACTTCAACCCCTGCCCGGAGGCGAACGCCGCCGCGCTCAGCGGCGCGGCGATGCCGCCGAACGACGGCTTCTTCGAGCCGGTCAACTACATCGGCGCCTGCGATGCGGGCGATGACTGGTTCACCGGTTGGACAAACTTCGCTCCGAACTGATGTTCGTCCCCGTCCTCCTCTGCGCGCTGCTCGCCGGGGCGACGCACCACGGTTTTCCGACTGCCGAGGCGGCGGCCCGGGAGGCGCTCGCCCGTCTCCAGGCGGAGGATCGGGAGGGGCTGCTGGCGCTCGCGATGGGCGAGACCGAGTTCCGGAACGTCGTCTATCCGCGTCTTCCGGCGAGCCGGCCGGAGCGCAACACCTCGGCCGGCTTCATCTGGGGCCAGCACGAGATGCGCCACCTCGACGACTTCGACCGCACGTTCCGCCGCTTCCGGGGGCAGCAGTGGGAGCTGGTCGAGCTGGATTTCACCGGGGAGACGACCGACTACGGGGAGTTCCGCGTCCACCGGGGTTCCCGGCTGACGGTGCGGTCGCCGGACGGAACCGAACGCACGGTGCGGCTCTTCGGCTCCATGCTGGAACGGGACGGAGAGTTCCGGATCTACAGCTTCATCTCCCGCTGATCCGACTACGACGCGACGGCGGCGCGGCGCTGGGCCGCGTCCTCCGAGAACCAGGTGTCCAAAAACGCTTCGCGGCAGGCGGCGCGGCGAGCCCGGGCGCGCTCCACATACCCGTCGCGCAGCGCCCGCTTGCTGTGGGTGTAGGCGAAACGCGGCTGGGCGCCCAGCATCTCCGCCCGTTCCACCGCCCGCTCCAGAAGCTCCCCGGCGGGGCACAGCTCGTGCAGGAATCCGGCGCCCACCGCCCCCACCGGTTTGTTCAGATGGCCCGCCAGCAGGACTTCGGGAATCCGCGACCGCGGCACCGCCGAGCGCAGGATCTGAAACGCGATCGCCGGAAAGACGACTCCCAGGCTCACTTCGGAAACACCCACCCGGTAGTTGCCCTCGGCGCCGAAGCGGACGTCGCAGGCGGCGGCCAGCAACGCGCCGCCGGCCACTGCATGGCCGTTCACCGCGGCGACGGTGGGGCAGGGCAGCAGGAACAGCCGCATCAGCAGGTCCTCGAACTGGTCCAGGAAGGCTCCCATCGCCTCGCGTTCGTCGGGGAGCGACCGCAGGTTGAGCCCGGCGCAAAAGAACCGCCCGGATCCGGTCAGAACCAGCGGGCGCCCGCTCCGTTCGGCTTCGTCGAGGCGCCGGTCAAGCGTCGCGAGCAGCTCCGAGTCGATGGCGTTGGCGGGTCCGCGACGCATCGGGACCACGAGGGCCCCGGACCCGGCGGACACCGATCGCCCCGGCTACTCGAGACCGGCCAGGGCTTCGAGGAGCGGTTCGTAGTCCTCGCGGATCTGGTAGTCGTAGTTGACGTACCGCAGCACGCCTTCGCGGTCGATCACGAACGTGGCGCGCGAGGCGTAGCGCACGCCGTTGATTTCAATCGGTTCGACCCGGTAGGCGTCCACCACCTCCGACTTCTGGTCGGAGAGCAGCACCAGTCCGGGCAGCTCGCCTTCGCCGGCCGGCGCCACCATCGCGCCGGAGTCCTCGCCGACGCTCCGGAGCCAGTTCCACTGGGAGAAGGGGGTGTCCACGCTGATTCCGAAAACCTGGGTGTCCGCATCCAGAAACTTCTGGATGTCGTCCTTGTAGGACGAAAACTGGAGCGTTCAACCCCCGGTCCAGTCGGCCACGTAGAACGCGAGCACGATGTTCTTCCGGCCGAGCGCATCGCCGAGATCCAGCGAGACCGCGCCCGCCGACTCGCCAGCCGTCGAGGGCAGCGGATTCGGGAACATAGGGGCCTTGTCGCCCACCTTCAGTTGCATGGTTTGCGCTCCGGCCGCAAGCGGCAGGAAAAGGCCGGCGAGAAGCACGGCGAAAACCCGTCTCCGGGCGGATCGGAATTGCATCGGGGGACGCCCTCCTGGCAGGGGGAGGCGGGAATGATAGCGACCCGCTCCCGCCGCCGAAGTATCATGCCCCGGTCCCGGCTGGCGCCCTTTGCCGCGTCCCGGGGGGAGGATTCCTTGGCGCCACTCTCCTTTCGCGCGAAACTGGAAGCGGAAGTCCGCGATCTTGAGGAGGAGCTGCATCTGCGCCTCCCGAAGCAGATCAAGGAGGCGCGCGAGCACGGCGACCTTTCCGAGAACGCCGAGTACGACGCCGCCAAGGAGCGCCAGGCTTTCGTGGCCGCCCGCCTCGCGCAGCTCAAGAAGCGGCTCGCCGACCTCTCGATGCTCCACCTGGACAGCATCCCCACCGACCGGGTGTCGCTCGGCAGCGAAGTGCGGGTAATGGACCACACCAGCGGCCGGGAATTCCGCTACGAGCTGGTGGTGAGCGAGGAGGCCGACGCCAGCCAGGGCCGGGTCTCCACCGCGTCGCCCATCGGGCGAGCGCTCATCGGGGCGGCGGTGTCGGACTTCGTGTACCTGACCGCTCCGTCCGGCGAGCGCGAACTCGAAGTCCTCGAGCTCAAGACGATCCACGAGCGGGGCATCCTTTGAGGAGGAAGAACCCCCCGGCTTCCGGCTTCCGAACCGGGCTGGCGCTCGCCGGGCTGCTGGCCGCCGCGCCCTCGGTTTCGCCCGCGAACGAGATCCGGCAGGTGGACGTGGTGGACATCATCCACTCGGTGTCCGCCGCCCGGGTGGTCGAGACGATCCGGGTCGCCGCCGAGCGGGAGGCCGGGCTGGTGCTGATCCGGCTGGACACTCCGGGCGGGCTGGACACTTCGATGCGGGAGATCATCGAGGCCGTCTTGAACAGCGAGGCGCCGGTCGCGGTCTTCGTCGGTCCGTCCGGCGCTCGCGCCGCCTCCGCCGGGTTTCTGATCACGCTGGCCGCCGACATCTCCGGAATGGCGCCCGGAACCAACATGGGCGCCGCCACCCCGATCGCCGGGACCGGGGGCGAGATGCCCGAAACCCTGAGCCGGAAGGTCGAATCGGATGCCGCCGCCTACCTCCGCTCGATCGCCGAACGGCGCGGGCGCGATGTGGAGCTGGCCGAACAGGGGGTGACCGAGGCGCGCAGCTGGACGGCTTCGGAGGCGCTGGAAGCCGGCCTGATCGACTTGGTGGCGAACGATGTGGGCGCCTTTCTCGCCGCCCTCGACGGGCGGACCGTCCGCCGCATCGGCGGGGAGGAGCAGGCGCTCCAGGTCGGCGGCCTTCCGGTGGTCCTCACCGAGATGAGCCTCCGCGACCGGGCGCTCTCCTTCATCGCCAACCCGAGCCTCGCGGTCATTCTCGGCATGATCGGTCTCCTGGGCCTCTACCTGGAGTTCTCCAATCCCGGCCTGCTGTTCCCCGGGATTCTCGGCGTGGTGGCCCTGGTCCTCGCCGGTTTCGGCCTGAACCTGCTCCCGGTCAACGCGCTCGGGGTGCTGCTGCTGCTGGTGGGGATTGGTTTGCTGGTCGCCGAGACCCTGACCCCCTCCTTCGGGGTTCTGGGGCTGGGCGGCGCGGTCGCGCTGGCCGCCGGCCTGCTCTTTTTCTTCGAGGAACAGTCGCTTCCCGTTCCGGAGCTCGGCGTGTCTTTCGGTTTCGTGATTCCCACCGTGATTGTCTTTGCCGCCCTCGTCCTGTTTCTGGGGCAGATGGTCCTCCGCGCCCACCGGGCGCCGCCGGTGACCGGCCGGGAGGGGATGGTCGGGCTGGTCGCCACCGCCCGCACCGCGATTCCCGCCGACGGTCCGGGCACTGTGTTCGTCCACGGGGAGTACTGGCAAGCCGTCGCGCCGCATCCGGTCGCGGTTGGCGAGCGGGTGCGCATCCAGGCGGTGGAGGGTCTCGTCCTGCGGGTCGAACCGGCCGCCGCTTCCCCCCGCGACCCCTGATTTTCCCAACCAAAGGAGCCCCACCCCATGTTTGGCCTGCCGCTCGGAACCCTGGTCGCGATCGCCCTGATCGCGATCTTTGTTCTCAACTGGATCAAGGTGCTGAATGAATACGAACGGGGGGTCATCTTCCGCTTCGGAAAGCTGCTTCCCGGCACCAAGGGCCCCGGCCTGGTCCTCGTGCTGTCGCCCATCGACCGGATGGTCCGGGTCAGCTTGCGGCTGGTGGCCTTCGACGTTCCGCCCCAGGACATCATCACCCGCGACAACGTCTCGGTGAAGGTGAACGCGGTGGTGTTCTTCCGGGTGATCGACCCGATCAAGGCGGTCATCGAGGTCGAGGACTACATCTACACCACTTCCCAGCTCGCCCAGACGACCCTGCGCAGCGTGCTGGGGCAGGTGGAGCTGGACCAGCTGCTCTCCGAACGCGAGCAGTTGAATACCCAGCTGCAGCGAATTCTGGACGACCAGACCGACCCGTGGGGGATCAAGGTCGCCTCGGTGGAGGTCAAGCACGTCGACCTGCCCGCCGACATGACCAGGGCGCTGGCGCGCCAGGCCGAAGCCGAGCGGGAAAAGCGCGCCAAGGTCATTCACGCCGAGGGCGAACTGCAGGCTTCGGAGCAGCTGGCCCAGGCCGCGAAGATCGTCGGCAGCCACCCGCTGGGGGCGCAGTTGCGCTACCTCCAGACGCTCACCGAAATCGCTTCGGAGAAGAATTCCACGGTTGTGTTCCCGCTGCCGCTGGATCTGGTTCGGCCCTTCCTGGAGTCCCCGAAGTCCGATTCGTAAGCCCCGGGAGGCGCACCCATGAGCAACCTGCAGGACGATCACTACGACGTTCAGTTCACGACCCGCCAGCTGGCCATCCTGTTCGGCCTGCTGATCCTGATCGTGGGCGGGGTGTTCGTCGGCGGCATCCTCATCGGGCGGAATCTCGCCCCTCCGATGGTCGCGACGACCGCATCGCCGCCTCCCGCCGAACCCGCTCCGCCTCCGCCCCCCCCGCCGGAGGAGGAGGTTGAGGAACCGCCTCCGTCTCCGCCGCCGCCCGCCGAGCCGCCACCGGCGCCCGCCACCGGCGACTTCACGATCCAGGTGGCGGCGGTGCGCGACCAGGCGGGCGCCGAACAGCTCCAGCAGGAGCTCGTCGCCCTGGGGCTGGACGCGTATCTGGAGGCGGCGCCGCGCGGGCTGATCCGGGTCCGGGTGGGGCGTTTCGAAAGCCGCGAGGCGGCGCGCGAGACGGTCGCCCTGCTGGAGGCGAACGGGCGCCAGGCGATCGTCGTCACTCGATAGATGCAAGACCTTCTGGAACGCTGGCAGGCGCTCGGAAGCCGGGTCGCCGTCGTCCGGGGGTTTCTTTGACCCGGACGCTGCCGTCGCCGAACTCGGGGAGCTGGATCGGAAACTGAGCGATCCAGAGGTCTGGTCCTCCCCCGAAGGCGGCGAGGAGCTCTCGCGTCGGCGCGCCGCGCTGGCGGCGGACCTGGACGGGCGACGCAGCCTCGACGAACTGGCGGGCGAGGTCGCCATCCTGGTCGAGTGGGCCGGGGACGGCGAGGACGTGGAGGCCGATCTCCGGGAGCGCCTGGACAAGCTGGAGTCCCGGGTGGGCGACCTGGAGATCCGCCGGTTGTTCCACGAGGAGCACGACGGGGAGGACGCCATCGTCTCCATCAACCCGGGCGCCGGGGGCGTTGACGCCCAGGACTGGGCGGGGATGCTGCTCGAGATGTACCTGCGCTGGGCGCGGGAGCGGGGGCTGGCGGTGCGGGTCCTCGACCGCCAGCCGGGCGAGGAGGCCGGAATCAAGAGCGCCACCTTCGAAGTGCGCGGCGACCACGCCTACGGGCGGCTCCGGGTGGAGTCGGGCGTCCACCGGCTGGTCCGGATGTCCCCGTTCGACGCCCAGCGCCGGCGGCACACCTCGTTCGCATCGGTGGCGGCGTTCCCCGACCTCGACGACCGGATCCAGGTCGAGATCGACGAGGGCGATCTGCGCATCGACACCTTCCGCGCCAGCGGCAAGGGCGGCCAGCACGTGAACGTGACCGATTCGGCGGTGCGCATCACCCACCTCCCCACCGGAATCGTGGTCTCCTGCCAGAACGAGCGCTCCCAGCACCGAAACCGGGACAGCGCGATGAAGGTCTTGCGGGCGCGACTCCACGACAAGGCGGCGCGCGAGCGGAAGGAGGCCGAGGCGGCCTGGAAGGAGAGCCTCGGCGAGAACACCTGGGGCAACCAGATCCGCTCCTATGTCTTCCAGCCCTACCGGATGGTCAAGGACCACCGCACCGGCCATCAGACCGGGGACGTGGACCGGGTGATGCACGGCGACCTGGACGCCTTCATCAAGGCGGGCCTGACCTTCTTCTCCCGGGGGAGCGCGTAGAATCCGGAGCATGACACGCCTCCTCCCGTTGCCTCTTCTCGTCGTTTCCCTGGGCTGCGCCGCCGTCGGAAGCGAGCCGTTCGACCGGAAGGCTTGGGAGGAGGGGGAAGCCGCCTGGCGCGCACAGGAGGAAGCGGAACTCGTCTCGGACGGGAGCTGGCTCACGGTGGCGGGACTTCATTTCCTCACCGCCGGCGAGCACACCGTCGGGAGCGGCGCATCCGACGACCTGCGGCTGCCGGACCGGTTTCCGGCGGCGGCGGTCCGAGTGCGTTTCGACGCCGACGGACGCGCCTTCGCCGAGGTGGCCGAGGGGGTCGCCGCCACCATCGCCGGCGCGACGTTTTCTTCCGGCGAGCTGGAGATCGGCGAGGCGAACGCGGTGCATCTGGATGACCGGATCTCCTTCTGGCTGCACACCAGCGGAGACCGCCGGGCGCTCCGGCTGCGGGATATGGACCGCTGGCTGCGCACGACCTTCACCGGCCAGGTCTGGTATCCGCTGGACCCGGCGTACCGGGTGGAGGCCCGCTTCGATCCCTACCCCGAGGAGCGGCCGGTGAAGGCGGTGAACATCCGCGGCGACCTGGAGGATTACGTCTCGCACGGGGAGGCTGTCTTCGACCTGGCCGGCGAGACGCACCGCATGCAGGCGTTCACCCGCAGCAATGGCAACCTCTTCTTCGTGATGACCGATCTCACGAGCGGGGTCGAGACCTATCCGGCAGCGCGCTTTCTCACCACCAGCCCGCCATCGGACGGCCGGGTGATCCTCGACTTCAACCGCGCCCTGAATCCCCCCTGCGGGTTCAGCGAGTTCACTACCTGTCCGACCCCTCCGGCGCAGAATCGGCTTCCGGTCCGCATCGAGGCGGGCGAGAAGCGGTACCACCGGCCTTCGCGCCCCACGGATTGACTGGATGCGCACCGGCGGCGTAGGCATCTCGCTGGCGCTGGATCGCCGGGTCGAGGGCGCCGAAACCGATTCGTTCGCCGGACACGCGCTGCATCGGGCGCGCTGGGAGCTCTCGGAAGCCGCCGAGGAGCTCGGGCTGCCGCCGCTGGAGGAGTTCGTGAGTCTCAGCCCGGAGGAGTCCGAGATTCTGGCCGCCGACCTCCACTTCGACTCCGATGTGGACGCGACGACCCCGGCGGGGTGGTTTCCGGCGCCGGACGGCCTGCGGTTGGTGCGGGCGCTCCTCGAACGGACGGCGGAGGATCCGGATTCGTTTCCGGACCCGGAGGCGCTTCAAGCCGAGCTCGGCCAACTGGAGGCGCTGCTGGGAGCGGCGGCTTCCGCCGGGGCGCGGTTTCGGCTTGCGGTCGCCTACTGACACCATGCGCGCCGCCGGCTGACCCCGGCGCCGCTCGCCGCCGTCGGTTCTGGATGGCAAGGCGCGAACCCCTTCGCCGGAGTCTCCCGAGACGGCTTTCGGATCGCCAGAAGTGGGAGATTTTCAGCCGCCATTGGCGTCCGGCGCCCGCGAGCTTGGGGTGAGCCGTCTCAGGGGCCGACCGGCCCGCCCAGCCATTTCTCGAAGAACGCGGCGCTGCGGCGGAACACCTCCAGCCAGTTCGCATGGCGGAGGAAGCCGTGAACCTCGTCCGGGAAGATCAGCAGTTCGTGTTCGACGCCGAGCTCGCGCAACTTCTCCACCAGCTCCACCGTCTCGTTGAACGGCACATTCCGGTCGTCGTCGCTGTGGACGAGCAGCACCGGCGAACGCCAGCCATCCACCGTGGCGAGCGGCGAGGACTCGAAGGCAAGGCGCTGCGCCTCCGGGTGATGCGCCGGCTCGTAGGACGGGATGAACCCCTGGATGGTCCGATTCCAGTCGTGGACCCCGTGGATGTCCACCCCGGCGGCGAACAGGTCGGAGGCGCGCGAAAGCCCCATCGCGGTCAGGTAGCCGCCGTAGGAACCGCCCCAGAGACCGACCCGCTCCGGGTCCACGCCGGGTAGCACTCCCATGTAGTGACCGGCGCCCAGCACGTCCTGGTGCTCCGACGCGCCGCTCGCCCCGTAGCGGAGCGCCTCGCGGAATTCCATGCCGTAGCCGGTGCCGCTGCGGTAGTTCACCGAAAGCACGGTGAAGCCCCGGCTCGCCAGGTACTGGTGGAAGGCGTAGCAGTTCGCGTAGTACCCCATGTAGTGCCAGCCGAGCAGCATCTGCCGCCGGGAGCCGCCGTGGAGGAAGAGCACGCCCGGCCCCGGCGGCGTCCCTTCCGGCGGTCGGAAGAGCTGGCCGTGGATGAGCATCCCGTCGGCGGCTCGGAACTCCACCGGCTCTGGATCCACCATCTGCTCCAGCGGGAACTCCGCCGGAAAGGCGTCGGGCGCCAGCGGGCGCATCCCGCCGTCCTCCTCCAGGATCATCGGCTGGAGCGGACGCCGCCCGTCGCCGCCAAGGAAGGCTGCTCCGCCGTCCGCGAGCGCCGCCGGAAGGGTCTCGACGCCCTCGCCCGGCGTCAACCGCGCCGGCGCCCCGGAATCCCCGATCCGCCAGATATGGCGGCGGTGCGGGTCGTCCTGGTTGGTCGCGGCCAGCACCCCGCCGCGCCCGTCCGCCACCGCGTACTCGATCTCGAACTCCCCGGAAGTGAGCGCGCGGGGCGTACCCCCATCGGCGGAGACCGCGTAGAGGTGACGGAAACCGTCGCGCTCCCAGGGAAAGAGGATGGCGCCGGCGTCGCTCCAGTGCAGCTGGTCGACGGAGGCGGTTCCGGAGAACACGCTCCCCCGGCCCGGTTCGGCGCGAAAGACCTCGCGGCTGCTTCCCGGATTGGCGACCGCCGCCACCCGGATGCTCCAGGGCGGGCCCTCCCGCTGGGGCGCGAACATCACGCGCTCGAGCATCGGGGGCGTCCGCAGAAACGCGATTTCGGACCCATCGGGCGAGAAGGCGGGCGCCAGGTCCCGGTCCACCGCCGGATCCAGCCAGCGGACGGTTCCGGCGGCGAAATCGTGGATCCCCACGAAGGAGTGGGCGCCGCGGTTCGAGACGAAGGCGAGCAGCGACCCGTCGGGCGAGAGCCGGAGGGCGCCGAGCGCGCCGCGCACGTCCACCAGCGATGCGGCCTCGTCGTCCGGCTCGAGGCCGATCCGCCAGATCTTCCCGCCGCGCAGGAAGAGGATCGCATCCCCGTCGGCGGTGAACAGCGGGCTGGACGCCGGTTCGGTCAACCGGCGCGGGCGGCCCGCCTCGATCACCCACAGCGCCCGCTCCACCCCCTCCGGGCGGCTCAGCGGGTTGGGCAGCTCGCCGGCCCGGTTCGGGCCGTCGCCGCGCACGAAGGCGAGGCGGACGCCGTCCCGGCTGAAGGCCAGAGCGGAAATCGTCGTTCCGTCGTCGCCGGCGAAATCGGTGAGCCGCCGTCCCTCGAAATCGGGCGCGTCGGCGACCCAGACGTTCCGGGCGCCTCGCTCGTTGAACACCCATGCGACCCGGTCGCCGTCCGGGGAGGCGGTGAGGCTGGTCGGAAACGGCGCCGAGAACACCTGCTCGAGAGAGAACTGTCGAGAGACCTGGGCGTGGGCGGGGGAGACCGCAAGCCAGAGAAGGAGGGCGATGCGTCGCATGGGGGACTCCTACCGGGGAATCAACCGCACCGGGAGATGCTTGATGCCGTGGATGAAATTGGAGCGCAGCCGGATGGGCGGGCCTGTGGGTTCAACCGCCCGCGCCCGGCGAAACAGCTCCTCGAAGGTGACCCGCACTTCGAGGCGGGCGAGCCAGGCGCCCAGGCAGACGTGCCGGCCGGCGCCGAAGGCCAGGTGGGGATTCGGGTTGCGGCGGATGTCGAAGCGATCCGGTTCGGGGAACGCCTCCGGGTCGCGGTTCGCCGCGATGTACCAGAGGACCGCCTTGTCGCCCGCTTTCATCAAGGCGCCGTCGAGTTCGAGGTCGCGGGTCAGGGTGCGCCGGAAGTGCATGGTCACCGAGGTCCAGCGGAGAATTTCCTCGGTGGCGGACTCGAAGAGTTGCGGCGCCCCGTCGGCGAGCGCGGCGAAGGCCGCCGGATGGTCCAGAAGCGCCAGCAGGCCGCTCGAAATGGTGTGGCGGGTGGTTTCGTTTCCGGCCACGATGAGCAACAGGAAGAAGTTCTGGAACTCCAGCTCGGTGAGCGGGCGGTCCCCGGCGTCGGCGTGCAGCATCCCGGAGATCACGTCCCCGGTCGGGCGCCGCAACCGCTCCTGCCGGATGCGGCTCGCGTATTCGAAGACCCGGAGCGCCGCCGGGCTGCGGAACGGAAGCAGCCGGAACGGCTCAGTGTCCACCCGGTCGATGACCGCCATCGAGAACTCGGGGTCGGCGTTCGAGATCAGCGCGTCGCCCCACTCCACCAACTCCCCGGCGTCGTCCTCCGGGACGCCCAGGATGCGGCAGAGCATCCGGATCGGGAGCTCGCGCGCGATCCCCTCCACGAAGTCCAGCTCGCCGCGCTCCAGGGCGCGGTCCAGCACGATGGCGGCGAGTTCGCGCACCGAGTCCTCGTATTCCGCGATGGACTTGCGGGAGAACCCGGCGCCGACCAGCCGTCGCAGCCGGGCGTGTTCGGCGCCGTCGTACTCCATCATCGTCCGCCGGGCCTCCAGCTCCTCCGCGTCCAGTTCCTCGAGCCGGATGCCGCGGGCGCACGAGAAATCGCGGGGCGTGGAGCTCGCGTGGAAGACGTGGGGGTGGCGGGTGAGCGCCCAGAACCCGGCGCCGCCGTCCTCCTCGGCGACCCAGGCGGGGGCGCCCCGTTCCCGCATCCGGCGGAAGAGCTCCCAGGGGACGCCGGCGGTGTAGGTGTCGTGGGAGACGATGGCGCCGAACGGGTTGCCGTCCTTCATGCTGTCTCCATCGTACTCCGCAGTGCTACGCTTTTCCGTCACCCCGTGAACCCGAGCAAGATCATCTGCGTGCACCTGAATTACCGAAGCCGCGTCGAGGAGTTCGGCGCCCGGCTACCCCCCGCACCCACCTACTTCATGAAGCCGGTCAGCGCCCTGGTCGGGGACGGCGACCCGGTCGTGCGGCCGCGCGGCTGCCGGTATCTGAACTTCGAGGGCGAGATCGTGGCGGTCATCGGAAAACGCTGCCGCCATGTCGATCCCGAAGCGGCTTCCCGGTGCATCGCCGGGTACACGGTGGGGAACGATTTCGGGCTGCACGACTTCCGGGACACCGACGCCGGCTCGATGCTGCGGGTGAAGGGCGCGGACACCCTGTGCCCGGTGCTGGACCGGGTGGCCGCCGGCTGGGACTTCCGTGGGCGGCGCATCCGGACCCTGGTGAACGGCGAGGTCAGGCAGGACGGGAACACCGACGAGATGCAGTGGGACCCCCACTACCTGGTCGCCGATCTTTCGCGGACGCACACCCTCCTGCCCGGCGATCTGGTGTTCACCGGCACCCCGGCGGGGTCGCGCCCGGTCGCGCCCGGAGACCGGGTCGCGGTCGAAGTGGAGGGGCTGGGGACGCTCGCCAACCCGGTGGTGGACGCCGGGTTCGGGATTCCGGACGGCTACGGGGCGCAGCCGGGGAATTCCGAGGAAGTCCGCTCCACCGCGTTCGGCGGCGATTGGGAATTCCGCGGCGTCCGGGCGCCGCGGCGGGCGGGGTCCTGATGTCTGTGGAGCGCCTCCCCCGCATCGGCCTGGGCGTCTGGAAGCGACCGGTGCGCACCATGGTGGGCGATCCGGAGCAGCTCTACACCCTGGCCGAGGAATACGTGGAGGAGGTGCGGCTGGCCGGCGGTCTGCCGCTCATGCTCCCGCCCATGGATCCCGCGCTGGCGCCGCAGGCGGTGGCGGCGCTCGACGCCCTGGTGCTCACCGGCGGCGGCGATTTCGCCCCGGCCGCCTACCAGTCGGCGGATCAGGGCGTGAGCTCCGACGTGGACCGGGAGCAGGACGCCTGGGACATCGCGCTGGCGCGGGCGGCGCAGGAGGCCCGGCTGCCGTTCTTCGGGATCTGCCGGGGGATGCAGGCGCTCAACATCGCGCTCGGCGGGACGCTGAACCAGGACATCGGGGGAAGGGGCGTGCATCCGCCGATTCACGACACCCCGGAGGAAGCGGTCGCCTTCCGGCACCCGGTGCGGCTCGTCGCCGGAAGCCGCATCGCCGAACTTCTGGGAGTGCGGGAACGGATGGTGAACAGCATCCACCACCAGGCCATCGGGGATCTTGGCGAAGGGCTGGCGGCGGTGGCCCATGCTCCTGACGGGGTCGTCGAAGCGGTCGAATACGAGGGCGACTGGTCCGCGTATGCGGTGCAGTGGCATCCCGAACGGATGGGGCACACCCTGGATCAGCTTCTCTTCGACGATCTGGTGCGCCGGGCGTCGGCGTCGGAGCCAGTTTCCGTGGGAGGTTTCCATCCATGACTTTGACTGAATCGCTCTCCCAGATGTACGGCGGCGTTGATGCCGAAGAAGTGCAGCGGGACTACGCCCATGTGCTGGCGCCAGGAGAAATCGTCGAGTACGCCTGCAAAACCATCCGGGATCTTTTCATCGTGACGGACCGGAGGGTTCTGAATGTTGACAAGCAAGGCGTTACCGGAGCCAAGAAGAACTACGACAGCATCGCGTTCAACAAGGTCAGCCGTTTCGCTGTCGAGTTCGGCGGCAAGGTTCTGGGCATGACAACCGTGCGGATATGGGCGATGGGTGGAGAAAAGCTCGAGGTGCAGTTCGACAAGACGGCCAACGGAGAGGGAATGCAGCAGGTGCTCGCGACCAAAATTCTCTGATCGAGGACAGATTCAAGGGGTTACTTCGAACACGAAGCGCATCCCCGCTTCGAGGTGTTCGGCGATGTGGCAGTGCGCCATCCACTTTCCCGGATTGGTGATTTCCAGCACGATGTCCACGGTCTCCCCGGCGGCGATCAGCATGGTGTCCTTGAAGACCTGATTCTCCACCGGCGCGCCGTTCCGGTGGGTCACCAGGAAGCGCTGGCCGTGGATGTGGAAGGGGTGCTGCATCGCATGCATCGCGCCGGCGTCGTTCGCGATCCGGATGCGCGCGACGTCGCCCACCCGGAAGCGCCAGGCGATGTCCATGTTCTCCCTTCCGGTCGCCGGCTCCCGCACGATCCAGCGCACCTCTTCGGGAGTCGCCACCGAGTTCATCATCGGCATGGTGTCCGCCCATTCGACCGGCGGAAAGAACACCCGGTCGGCGCGCATCCGCTGCATGATCGCCGGATCCATCCCCTCCACGTCCATGGTGAGCGCCAGCTCGTAGTCGGGCGGATCGTCGAAGCGGGGGCGGAAGCGGTCCACGTCGGCGGTGACCGACGGATTCTCCCGAAGCGCATCGAACCCCGGCGCGCCCAGCGGGTCGGCGGCCTCCGAACCGACGGTGACCACTCCGAGATCGGTCGCCCGCGAGAAGTATCCGCCGAAGGTGTGCTCCAGCGGCCGGACCTGGTTGCGAATCCGATGCTCGCCGGGAACATCCCAGCGCACTTCGACGATGTAGCGCTCCGCCGGGGCCATGGTCACCGAATCCACCCAGGTTTCGCGCTCGTACTTCGACAGGTCGGATCCCACCACCTTGATCCGGTGGGTTCCCGGTTCGCCGAACACCAGATTGAAGGTGCGGGTGTTCGAGGCGTTGGTCAGGAAGAAGCGCACGACTTCGCCCCGGTCCACCTCCATCCGGTGGCTCGGCTCCCCGTTCACCAGCATCAGGTTGCCGAAACGCCCCATCAGCGCATGGGTGGCCCGCTCGGTTCCCCACGGGAACAGGCCGCCGTCGTCCGCGATCAGCAGATCGTCCAGCATGAGGATTTCCTCGCGGTGGACCGGCGCGTACCACTCGTCGGCCGGCGCCTCGACCAGCATGTTTCCGTAGAGGCCGAGGTCCTGCTGCACTTCCTCGCGGTGGTGCGGGTGATACCAGTAGAGACCGGCGTCGCGGAAGAAGACCCGGTACTCGAATCGGCCGCCGGGGGGAACCGGGTCCTGGGTCAGATGGGGAACGCCGTCGTAGCGGTTGTCGAGCCGCACTCCGTGCCAGTGGATCGCGGTGGGCCAGGGGGTGTGGTTCTCGAAGTTCACGAAGATCGTGGAGCTCTGATCCACGTGAATCAACGGTCCAGGGTACTGGCCGTTGAACCCGTACATCAACATCTCCCGGCCATGGATCACGCGACGCACCGGTCCCGCCATCAAGTCCAGGGTCTGCCCGTCTTCAAGCCGCGCGACTTGCGAAGGGACGGCGGCCGGAACCGTTCCGTCGGGCGTCGGAGACGGCAGGAAGGGGAGCGGCGCCGGACGCAGGTGGCCGAGACCGGGGATCATCGGCGTCTCCTCCAGCATCGGCGGGTGGCGCCAGCGGGGAGCGGCGTCGCCGGTGTCATGTCCCATCGCCGCATGGTCCATCGCCCTGTGATCCATGGCGGACGCCGCGCCGCTCTCCCCGACGCCGCTCACCGGAACCATCAGGTGGTTGTCGGGCAGGATGCGGGTGGACGGCGACGCGCCCCGAAGCGCCAGCCGCCCGGTTCGGGTCGCCGGATACGGAGTCGCTTCGGCGCTCACCAGGATCACGAACTTGTCGAACGAGATCGGCCCCAGGTTCGGAAACCTTCCGTTCCCCACTTCGCCGAGACGCATCACCGGATCCAGGATCGGCGTCGTCGCCCAGGCCACATAGGTGTGGAAATCGCCGAGCGTGGCGGGGTCGGGCAATCCCTCGATTTCAAGGTCCAGCCGGTAGCGCTGGTTCCCGTCCCGAGTCACCGAAACCCCGAAGGGACTCGGGTCCCAGCGGAGGAGTCCGGCGCCGCCCGCCGGCGCCAGGTCCGGCGTCGGATAGAGGGCGATCCGGTTGAGGCCGGGAGCGCCTTCCGCCGGAAGGACAGGAGTCTGCGCCGCAACGGGCGCCCCGATCCCGATCAACAGCGCGAGCAGCGGAATCAGGACGCGCTTCTGAGTCATGAGGATGCCTTTATGCAATCTTCAGCCTGAGGTCGGTTGCGCAGAACTTCTCCGGGTGGTTTTCTGGTTGAACAGGGTTGCGGTTTGGAGGTGTTTGCCCGTGTAGGGATCGTTCATGGGCGGCAAATTGGGAAGAAATCGCCTGTCCTTGTTCTGTTTCAACCATTCTTCCAAGCACCAAAACTGAACTTTCGGAAACGGCCCTGCGATGTTCGGAACTCGATAATGGCCTTGCTCTTCCGCCTTCTTGCGAAGAGAGTCATTGGCTTCCATGGCAATGAACACCCCCGCGGCCGCATTGTCCCGATCCATACAGTGCAGGAAGTCGCGGAATTGACTCGCAGTAGGCCGGCCTGCCTTCACTTGGGCGATCACAAGATTTTTTCCGTTTTTGTTCTTCTCATGGAGAGTTCCGCGTCCATCGATTCCCCTGTCTCCTGACTGTTTGGCATTGGGAGCCATGCCGGGTACTTGCGAGACTGCCCAGATTTCGAACTTGAATGGGTCGGATTGGGCGAGTTTCCGCGCTCCTGTCAAGTCCACAGGAATTCCTTTTGTTTTCACCTGCAATCGATTTTTGGCGAAACGGTTCTTCATCACCGATTCCACGGCGAAGGGTGATATATCGATTCCCGCCCATCTTCTTCCTGTATTGTGAGCGGCGACTACCGCTGTTCCACAACCGCAAAACGGATCAAGAACCAAGTCGTCCTTGTTGGAACTGGCCTTGATAATTTGCTCAAGAAGGGCCAGAGGCTTCTGGGTCGGATAGCCGGTTCTCTCTTTCGCCATCGCGTTCAGCGACGGGATGGTTATCACATCGTCCGGTGT
Source organism: Candidatus Marinacidobacterium sp. (assembly GCA_965202845.1). Classification (GTDB taxonomy): domain Bacteria; phylum Acidobacteriota; class Vicinamibacteria; order Marinacidobacterales; family Marinacidobacteraceae; genus CBDATA01. The sequence continues at coordinate 1,848,004 of OZ241856.1, read as the reverse complement.
CTTTCCCTTTGGCGCTTCCCGTCCTTTCTGTCCCCCTCGGTTGTATCTCCACTCGGTCATTCCACTTTCGAATGGGGCCAGAATTTCATCCCGATTGAAGGTTTCCCTTCCTTTCTCCTTGGCATACCAGAAGATTACATCATGCGATTTGGCCCATTGCTGTTTTCCCCTCGACGCATTCTTGTAGTACCAGATGATCTCGTTCAGAAAGTTGCTTCTTCCGAAAATCGAGTCCATTACCAACTTCAGGTAATGACTTGCCGCAGGATCACAATGCAAGTAAATGGAACCAGTAGGTTTCAAAAGGCTCTTTCAAATACCGAGTGGGTACGCGACATGAGGGTTGAGCTTGGAGAAGTCCAGTTTTCCGGCGATGAGGAAGAACACGGTGCGGATGGTCTGGAAGGTTCCGTAGCCTCTGGCTTTCCGCTTGGCCGCCTGAAACAGGCCGTTGAGCGCCTCGATGAAGCCGTTGGTCTGGCGGGTTCGGGCCCACGCGACGATGCCCTCGAGATGTTTGCGGATCATCCGCGCGACGGCTTTCATGGGTTCTACCTTGGAGCGGTTCACGTTGGCGCACCACTGCCGGAGCATGGCTCGGACGACGTTGACCTGCTTGCGGTTGAGGATGTTCCGGAGTTGTTCGCGGTACATCCAGGCTCGGGCGGTGCGCTTGCCGGGGGCCTGCGCGATGAGGGCGTTGAGTTGGGCGCGTTGTTCGGCGCCGAGTCGTTCGGGGCTCTTGAGGAGCGCCCAGCGCATGCCCTTGAGTTGCGGGTTGGCGCGCTGCTCGATGCGCCGGGTCTGGTCGAGGGCCTTGGACGCGTGGGCGATGACGTGGAATTTGTCGAAGGTGATTTGGGCGTTGGGGAGATGCTCTGCGACGCCCTTGATGTAGGCGGGGGACATGAACCTATCTCAAAATTGCCTGAGAAGGACTGTGATGCAGGCCAGCTGAACGAAACCCAAGAAGTTTTCTGGATGAAATTCCCATCGAATCAGAATCCGTCGCTGCCACTGTATCCACGCGAAGAAGCGTTCTACCATCCACCTCCTCTGATACCGACGTAGCCGACGTCCGTCTTGCGTCCTCGGCCTCTTTCGGTTCTTGCGGTGCGGCGCGATCATGTTGATTCCTTTCTCGCGCATATCCTCGTCCAACGCATCACTGTCGTAGGCTTTGTCTCCAATCAGATTTTTCGGTTTTTCTTCTACCATGCGGAATGGCAGATTCAACTGAACCAACTTCACTTCGTGGTGATTCGCAGCATGTACGCTGATCGAGTAAGGCAAACCAGCCTCAATTGAGATTTGAGTGGGTAGAATGGAGACCGCCGGGATTCCGGGTGTCAAGGGCGGGCTTGCACGGCGTAGCGAACCCTTGACTCACGGAATCCGGCGGGCACGCTCGAAAAAGGGTCGAAAGCGGGAAGCCGCAACCGTCCCCAGCCAGCGTCGCCACACACCAATGGAACACTTTTCCCGCTTTCGACCCTGAAAAAAAGGAGCGCATCCAGTGCTACACGAGCTTTTCGCCCAAGCCCTCGGCATCCCGGACCCCTGGTTCGTCGAGAACGTGGAATTCGACAAGGACCAAGGAAAGCTGAGCATCCGCGTCGATTTCCGCAGGGGCGCCCGCTTCGCCCACCAGAACCACGACGGCCTCCATCCGGTCCACGACACCAAGACCAAGCGCTTCCGCCACCTCAACTTCTTCCAATTCGAGTGCGAACTGGTGGCGCGCGTCCCCCGGGTGCGCCTCCCCAACGGCAAGGTCGCGCTGGTCTCGCCGCCCTGGGCCGGCAAGCTCTCCGGGTTCTCCCTCCTCTTCGAAGCCTTGATTCTCGCCATGTGCCAGGACATGACCTTCGCCGCCGTCGCACGGCTCGCCGGACTCTCCCAGCACCAAACCCAGGCCATCTCCAACCGCTATGTGGAACTCGCCACCGAAACCGACGACCAAGCCGACGTCCGCGCCGTCGCCATCGACGAAACCTCCCGCGCGCGCGGCCACAACTACGTCACCGTCGTCGCAGACGCCCGAAAACGCCGGGTCATCTTCGTCGGAGAAGGCCGCGCCGCCGACTCCGTCGACCGATTCGCCCGAAGCCTCGAAGCCCACGGCGGAGACCCCGAAGCCGTCGAAGTCGCCTCCATCGACATGTCCCCCGCCTACATGAAGGGCGTCGCAGAGCATCTCCCCAACGCCCAGATCACCTTCGACAAATTCCACGTCATCGCTCACGCATCCAAGGCCCTCGACCAGACCCGGCGCATCGAGCAGCGCGCCAACCCCCAACTCAAGGGCATGCGCTGGGCGCTCCTCAAAAATCCCGAACGACTCGGCCCCGAACAGCGCGCCCAACTCAACGCTCTCATCGCGCAGGCCCCCGGAAAGCGCACCGCCCGAGCCTGGATGTACCGCGAGCAACTCCGGAACATCCTCAACCGCAAGCAGGTCAACGTCGTCAGAGCCATGCTCCGGCAGTGGTGCGCCAACGTGAACCGCTCCAAGGTCGAACCCATGAAAGCCGTCGCGCGGATGATCCGCAAACATCTCGAGGGCATCGTCGCGTGGGCCCGAACCCGCCAGACCAACGGCTTCATCGAGGCGCTCAACGGCCTGTTTCAGGCGGCCAAGCGGAAAGCCAGAGGCTACGGAACCTTCCAGACCATCCGCACCGTGTTCTTCCTCATCGCCGGAAAACTGGACTTCTCCAAGCTCAACCCTCATGTCGCGTACCCACTCGGTATTTGAAAGAGCCGCAAACCATGTTTCTCAACTATCGCCATGATCCTCATGCCTTTACCACGCTTCGTCCGTCCGATTTCGAGACCTCCGCCTTTCGCAGGTAAGAACATTCCGTCGATAAAACCTTCCGATCCATCGTACTGACCGCACTCTTGAAGTTCAGCTACCAATCTCTCCATGATTTTCGGATAAACACCGGCGCGACACCAGGCTTGATACCTGCGATGAACGGTTTTGTAATTCGGATACTCTGGCGGCAGAAACCTCCACGGCGCACCGGTATGCAGGAGCCAAAGAACGGCTTCGAGAACTTCGCGTGCGGGCACGGGCTTTCGTCCCCGACGTCCTTTGGGGATGTTTTCTTCCGGGAAGAATTTCTGAATTTTCCCCCAGTATTTTTCTCTGATTCGAATCAAGTGGGCCAAGCGGGACATGGTTTGGATTGTACACAGATCATCCCAAAATTTCAATTACGAGATAGGTTCGTTGTAATCCGCCTTGGAATTGAACGGAGGGTCCAAATAGATCAAGTCCACTTGATCTCGATCCCAATCCCACATGACTTCAAGGCAATCCCCGAAGTAAAGGGTGGAAGGTTCAATTTCCACAGGCAATAGATTCACGTCGGTTTCCTCCGTGATCTGCGGTTGTCGGCGGTCAATGCACGAGGCGGCTCATCTCCAGCAGCCAGAGCGCCTCGGAGTCGCGGAGCGCGCGATTCTGCTTCGCCAGCTCGCGGGGGGTGACGCCGTCGGCGTCCTTGGCGCTCGGGTCGGCGCCGGCGTCCAGAAGCGCGACCACAACCGCCGGATCGGTCGCGTCGTGGGTGGCGAGGTGCAGCGGGGTCACGCCGCCGGCGCTGGCGGCGTGCGCGTCGGCCCCCGCATCCAGCAGCAGGCGGGTCATGGCGAGCGAGCCGGTGTCCGAAACCGCGTAGTGGAGCGGGGTGGCGCCGGCGCGGCTCTGGGCGTTGATGTCCGCGCCCGCCTCGACCAGCGCCTGGAGCAGCGCCGCCGCGTCGTCGTCATCCCCACGCAGCAGGTGCAGGGGCGTGATGCCCCGTTCGGTGCGCGAGTTCGGCTGGGCGCCCGCCGCCAGCAACGCCTCCACCATGGCGAGCCGGGATCGCCCCACCGCCGCGTGGAGCGGCGCGAAGCCGCCCGCTCCCGGGTGATCGGGGTCGGCGCCTCCGGCGACCAGGGGATCCACCAGCTCCGGCGGGCCGTGCGAAGCCACGAAGTGGAGCGGAGTCACCTGATCGCTCCCGTGGGCGTCGGGGTCGGCGCCGCCGTCAAGCAGGATTTCGGCGATCCGCACGCGGCGACGGATTTCCTCCGGATCGTCGCGCCGCTTCCACCGGGCGACCAGAACGTGAAGGGGGCCGGCGCCGTCGGGCTGCGCGAAATCGGGGTCCGCCCCGGCGTTCAGGAGCAACCGAACCGCGTCGGCGCTCGCCCCCAGTCCCACCGCAATGAACAGCGGAGGCCATTCCGACCCGCGCGGGGCGTTGGGGTCCGCGCCCCCGTCAAGCAGAACCCGGAGCGCCGCGGGATCGCATTGGGCGACCAGCGCCGCGGTGAGCGCGGGCTGGCCCTCGGCGTCGGTGGCGTTGGGATCGGCGCCGACCCGGAGGAGTCGGGCGAGCACCGGCGCCGGGGTCCGAACCGAAATCGCGCGGAAGAGCCAATGGTTCAGCTTCTGCCGCATCCGAACCCGGACGGCGAGCGCGCCCATCGCCGCCCGGCGCTGGGGGGCGCGGGAACGGATCGGGGTCACCCGCCGGATCCGAACGCGGTTTCGTACATGTCCTGGTGGAACCCGACGAGCAGCCGGTCCCCGACCCGCATGGTGGGGGCGCGGAGCTTGCCCGACCGCCCCAGCAACAGCGCCTCGGGATCCTCGGGAAGCCCCCGGCGCAGGTCATGGGTCTCGAACCGGCGCCCCTTGGCCACCATCAGCTCGGAGACCCCGTCCAGCAGCGCCAGAGCGTCGGCGCCGACGATCGGGTTCCGGGTCGCGCTCGCGACTTCGCCGTCCCCGATTCCACGCGCCGCAAGAAACTCCTGCGTTCTCCGGCAACCGGTTCAACCGGGGCGGTGATACCGCCAGACCACTGTTTTCTGCGCCATGACTGGTTTTCCTCTCCCTCAGTCCTCGATCCGGTCGTAGGTGGCGTGCGTCACCCGGACGATGCGCCCTTCCTCGTCCAGCCGGACGTACTCATTGTCGATCCGGTCGCCATCCTCGGAGAGGGTGTTGATGATGACTTGATACACCCGGCCGTCCCGCCGGTTGAGGATGCGGGTGGAGCGCTCGTCCACCACCTCGACCGCGGTGTCCGAATTCTCGAGGCCGGTCACCGTCCGGAACACGCCGTCGAACATGGTGTTGTAGCTCCACTCGGAGCTTCGCCCGTCGGCGCCCGTGGACGCCACCGTGATGCTCATGCCGCCGTCGCTCCACGGCCGATAGGTCATGACGTTGCTCCAGGGCGGAGGGTTGTCGGAACGCAGCTTCCACACCCCGAAGCGGGGCGCGCCAGCGTCGGGCTGCTGGGCGAACGAGGCGGCGGCGAGGGCCAGGACGGCGAGGGGAACGGCGAGACGAACGAGGTGACGCATGGGAGGGGAATGCTATCCGGTTTCGGCCGGGACGTCGGGTTCCGGCGCGCCCGTCCCGGCGGTTCGAACGAGGGCGAAGCCGTTCAGCGAGGCCACGACCGCATCGGCGGCGGCGAACGCCAGGAACGAGGCGGGGGATCCCCGGAGGACGAAGTCCAGCAACAGCAGGATCGCTCCGGCCCCCTTGAGGAAGGGTCCCATGACCCAGAGATACCAGCGGGCCTGCTGCGGGCGGCGCAGAATCGAGAAGTAGCCGATCCCGATCGCCAGGGCGAACAAGCCGTTCAGGTTGGCGTGGATCGGGTACAGGGGGGCCGGGAGGTCGAGCAGGCGCGCGAGATCGTCCAGGGCCAACAGCATGGCGACGCCGAGCGCCACGTCGTAGACCCCGCTGAGGGCGACGACCGCGCGGAGCAGCGCCACCCGGCTTCGGGGCGCATTCCGCCGGTCTCCGGCGACTTGTGGCGTCATGGCTTCCGGCTGCAATCTATACTGCCCCGGGAGCTCTCGGCGCGACGCCCCCCGGCCCGAGCCGGCCCGCACAGCTTTGGGCGTGTCGATGGTGACTGTCCAGGGAGGAAGAGAGGTTCTTGCATAAACGCTGCCAGCCCGACGCTGGATCCGCGTCGTTTCGCGCGACCACTATTCTGGCGGTTTCCAGGGACGGACGCACGACTCTGGCGGCCGATGGCCAGGTGACCCTGGGCGACATCGTCGTCAAGCACACCGCCCGGAAGCTGCGACGCCTGGCGGACGGGAAGGTTGTCGCCGGATTCGCCGGGGCGACCGCCGATGCGCACGCCCTCTTCGCCAAATTCGAGATGAAGCTGGAGGCGAACCGGGGGAACCTGGAGCGGGCGGCGGTGGAGCTGGCCCAGGACTGGCGCACCGATCGGGTGCTGCGGCACCTGGACGCCCTGCTGCTGGTGGCGGACAAGGACCATCTCTATGTCCTTTCCGGGGATGGGGACGTCATCCAGCCCGAGGACGGGGTCATGGCGATCGGCTCCGGGGGGCCGTTCGCCATGGCCGCCGCTCGATCCCTTTGCAAGGCTTCGAAGCTTTCGTCCCGCGAGATCGCCGAGGCGGCGATGGCCGCGACCGCCGATCTCTGCATCTACACGAACCATCGCATCGACTACGAGGAGGTCTGACCGGTGGTTCGTTTCCTGCCTCCGGTGGGTCCGGAACCCCCGGCGCCCATCGACGAACCCACCCCGCGCCAGATCGTTCAGGAACTGGATCGCTACGTCGTCGGCCAGGATGAGGCCAAGCGGGCGGTGGCGGTCGCGCTCCGCAACCGGGTGCGACGGCTCCACCTGGAGCCCGGGATCGCCGAGGAGATCGCTCCCAGGAACATCATCATGATCGGCCCCACCGGAGTGGGGAAGACCGAGATCGCGAGGCGCCTGGCCCGGATGTCGCGGGCGCCCTTCGTCAAGGTGGAGGCGTCCAAGTTCACCGAGGTCGGGTACGTCGGGCGGGATGTGGACTCGATGGTCCGGGATCTCGTCGAGGTCTCGGTGGACATTGTTCGGGAGGAGCTCGTCGAGGACGTTCGGGACCGGGCCGAGCAGAACGCCGAAAACCGCCTGCTGGACCTGCTGCTGCCGGAGGGGATCGACGCTTCAGCGGACGTGCCGGACCCCGAATCCGGTGAGGAGGCGGTGCGTCGGCGGAGCCGCGAGAAACTCCGCGGCCAGCTGCGGAAGGGGGAACTGGACGACCGGACGGTCGACCTGGATGTGCGCGAGCCGATGGTTCCGTTTCTGGAGACGACCGCCGGCCCGTTCGAGGAACTGGACGCCAACATGGCCGAGATGCTTCGGTCCGCCTTTGGATACCGCTCCCGCACGCTGGAGATGCTGGTGCCGCAGGCGCTCGAGCATCTGGTCGAGGAGGAGGAGGAAAACCTGGTGGACCCCCGGCAGGTTGCGCGGCTCGCGGTGGAGCGGGCCGAGGACTACGGGATCATTTTCGTGGACGAGATCGACAAGGTCACCGGTTCCGGCGAGGCGCAGATGGCGGAGGTGTCCCGGGAGGGAGTCCAGCGCGACCTGTTGCCGTTGCTTGACGGCTCCTCGGTGCATACCCGCTACGGCACGGTGCGGACCGACCACATCCTGTTCATTGCCGCCGGCGCCTTCCAGGACGCGCGGCCGAACGATCTGATCCCCGAACTCCAAGGGCGGTTCCCGGTGCGCGTCGAGCTGGACCCGCTTTCGGTCGACGATCTCCAGCGCATCCTCACCGAACCCGAAACCGCCATCCTCAAGCACTACTGCGCGTTGATCCAGACCGAGGGAATTCGGATTTCGTTCCGCAAGGACGCCATCCGGACGATCTCGGAGGTCGCGGCGCGGATGAACGATCGGATGGAGGACATCGGGGCGCGCCGGCTCCAGACGATTCTGGAGCGGATTCTCAACGAGATCATGTTCGATGCGCCGGAGGTGGAAAGAAAGGAGTGGGAGATTGACGCCGACTATGTGAACCAGATGCTCGAGGGGGTCGTCGAGGACGAGGATCTGTCCCGGTTCATCACTTGATCGCGGCCATTTTTGGGGTGTGGACCCGGAGGGGGGCGTGGCTTGTGCTGCTCGGGCTGCTGGCCGCATCGGGTTGTGGGCGGCGGGGGCCGCCGCAGCCGCCGCTTCGGATTCTTCCGGCGCCGCCGATTCTGGAGCCGATCCTGCAGGAGGGCGATGCGTTGGTGGTCCGCTGGACGGCGCCGCTGGGGGACGCGGAGGGCTTCCTCCAGGAGGATATCCGTTTGCGCCGGGCGGTGATCGAGATGCGCGTTGTGGATGTTCGGGAGATGGCCGCCGATCTTCGAGCCGGGAATCGATCGGGCGCGACGGCGACGGAGGAGGAGGCGGTGGAAGGGGAAGCTGGTGGCGAGGATGCGGCGGACGAGGCGGTGGAAGGGGAAGCTGGTGGCGAGGATGTGGCGGACGAGGCGGTGGAAGGGGAGGCGACGGAGGAGGAGGTTGCGCCCGATGCCCCCGAATCCGGTGCTCCGGACTCCGGAGACCCGCAGCCGCCAATCGCCGGGCCCGAGGAGCCGGCCCCCGACGCAGCGGAGGCGGATGCGGTTGCTTCCGAGGGGGAGAGTGCGGACGGGGAAACGGCGCCCGATGCCCCCGAATCCGGTGCTCCGGACTCCGGAGACCCGCAGCCGCCAATCGCCGGGCCCGAGGAGCCGGCCCCCGACGCAGCGGAGGCGGATGCGGTTGCTTCCGAGGGGGAGAGTGCGGACGGGGAAACGGCGCCCGATGCCCCCGAATCCGGTGCTCCGGACTCCGGAGACCCGCAGCCGCCAATCGCCGCGCCCGAGGAGCCGGTCCCCGACGCAGCGGAGGCGGATGCGGCTGCTTCCGAGGGGGAGGGTGCGGACGGGGAAACGGCGCCCGATGCCCCCGAATCCGGCGCTCCGGACTCCGGAGACCCGCAGCCGCCAATCGCCGCGCCCGAGGCGCCGGTCCCCGACGCAGCGGAGGCGGATGCGGCTGCTTCCGAGGGGGAGGGTGCGGACGGGGAAACGGCGCCCGATGCCCCCGAATCCGGCGCTCCGGACTCCGGAGACCCGCAGCCGCCAATCGCCGCGCCCGAGGCGCCGGTCCCCGACGCAGCGGAGGCGGATGCGGCTGCTTCCGAGGGGGAGGGTGCGGACGGGGAAACGGCGCCCGATGCCCCCGAATCCGGCGCTCCGGACTCCGGAGACCCGCAGCCGCCAATCGCCGCGCCCGAGGCGCCGGTCCCCGACGCAGCGGAGGCGGATGCGGCTGCTTCCGAAGGGGAAGCGGAGACGGTTGCTCCCGAGGGGGAAGGTGCGGACCCGGACGCAGTCGCTCCCGAAGCGGAAGCCGAACCGGCCGGGCCGCTGGTGCGGTACGAGGACGTCGAGTTCGAGCCGTTCGAGGAGATCGAATCGGAGACGCCCGGTGAGACGCACACCCTTCGCGTTCCCATCCCCGACGAATGGAAGGGGAAGCGGCTGGAGTTCCGCGTCCATTACGAGAGCGCGAGTGGCGCCGGCCAACCGGCCGAGCCGCTCTCCACGGACATTACCGGCGTCCTCCCGACCGTCGAGGGAGTGGACCCCGAGGTGGGGGACGGGGTGGTCACCGTCGTCTGGGACGACGCGCGGGACGCCGAGCCGGTGGTTGAGGCGGCGGATCTGTCGCAACCGATGTTCGAGGTGTTCCGGCAGCGGGGAGAAGAGCCGGCGGAACGGATCGGTCGGGCGCTCGGTCCCGAATACGAAGACCGGGATGTCCAGTGGGAGGTGGAGGCCTGCTATTCGGTGCGGCTGGTGGTGGCGGCCGAAACCGAAGAGCGGGTGATCGAGGATCCCGGTCCGGAGTTCGATCCGCTTCCCGAAGCCAGCGAACCCGATTCCGGCGGGGAGACGCCCGCAGACGAGCCGCCGGATTCGCCCGACGCTCCGGCAGAGCCGACGTCGGAAGCGTCAGCCGACCCGGAAGCGGCCGCGGTTCCGGAACCCGCCGACCCGGAAGCGGCCGCGGTTCCGGAACCCGTCGACCCGGAAGCGGCCGCGGTTCCGGAACCCGTCGACCCGGAAGCGGCCGCGGTTCCGGAACCCGCCGACCCGGAAGCAGCCGCGGTTTCGGAACCCGTCGACCCCGACGCCGCCGCTCCGGAAGCGGACGCCCCGGCGGAGGCCGACTGGATTCCTGTTCCGGTCCGGGTTCCTCCCGCCAGCGCCGGCGCCCTGAGCGTCGGCCCCATGTCGGAATCGGTTTGCGTGACTCCGCTCGATGTATTCCCGCCCGCCGTTCCCGCTGGCCTGCGGGCCTTCCAGGGGGAAGCCGCTTCTGAATTGAGCTGGCTGCCCGTCCTCGCCGACGATCTGGCCGGATACCACGTCTACCGGGCCGGAGAGATCGGAACCTTCGGCCGGCTGACGGATGCGCCGATCCAGCAAGCCGAATTCCAGGATGCCGACCGCGACCCCGAATCGGTGTACCGCTACCAGGTCACGTCGGTGGATGCCGCGCAGCCGGCGAACGAAAGCGCTCCCTCCGAACCGGTTGTGGTGCGCCCGCGGTGAACGACGGGGAAATCGAAAATGAATCGAAACATTGTCTTTCCAGGTAGCCTGTCGACGTTCTGTTGTGTCCTGTGCTGATTGCGGGGGGGGGGGGGGGGGGAGTCTGGTTCGGGTGCAGTCAGGATCCCGGGAAACCATTTCTTCAAATGCTCACGTGTCCGATTCGGATGAAGAATTGCAATTTGATTCGGTTTCCATGAATCCATGTTCGATTCGTATCCTGAAGATCAACGCGAAGAGCTACAGGAACAAGAAAGCGAGGAGGATACAAGAACCTATCTCAAAATTGCCTGAGAAGGACTGTGATGCAGGCCAGCTGAACGAAACCCAAGAAGTTTTCCGGATGAAATTCCCATCGAATCAGAATCCGTCGTTGCCACTGTATCCACGCGAAGAAGCGTTCTACCATCCACCTCCTCTGATACCGACGTAGCCGACGTCCGTCTTGCGTCCTCGGCCTCTTTCGGTTCTTGCGGTGCGGCGCGATCATGTTGATTCCTTTCTCGCGCATATCCTCGTCCAACGCATCACTGTCGTAGGCTTTGTCTCCAATCAGATTTTTCGGTTTTTCTTCTACCATGCGGAATGGCAGATTCAACTGAACCAACTTCACTTCGTGGTGATTCGCAGCATGTACGCTGATCGAGTAAGGCAAACCATGTTTCTCAACTATCGCCATGATCCTCATGCCTTTACCACGCTTCGTCCGTCCGATTTCGAGACCTCCGCCTTTCGCAGGTAAGAACATTCCGTCGATAAAACCTTCCGATCCATCGTACTGACCGCACTCTTGAAGTTCAACTACCAATTTTTCCATGATTTTCGGATAAACACCGGCGCGACACCAGGCTTGATACCTGCGATGAACGGTTTTGTAATTCGGATACTCTGGCGGCAGAAACCTCCACGGCGCACCGGTATGCAGGAGCCAAAGAACGGCTTCGAGAACTTCGCGTGCGGGCACGGGCTTTCGTCCCCGACGTCCTTTGGGGATGTTTTCTTCCGGGAAGAATTTCTGAATTTTCCCCCAGTATTTTTCTCTGATTCGAATCAAGTGGGCCAAGCGGGACATGGTTTGGATTGTACACAGATCATCCCAAAATTTGGCTCTTTCAAATACCGAGTGGGTACGCGACATGAGGGTTGAGCTTGGAGAAGTCCAGTTTTCCGGCGATGAGGAAGAACACGGTGCGGATGGTCTGGAAGGTTCCGTAGCCTCTGGCTTTCCGCTTGGCCGCCTGAAACAGGCCGTTGAGCGCCTCGATGAAGCCGTTGGTCTGGCGGGTTCGGGCCCACGCGACGATGCCCTCGAGATGTTTGCGGATCATCCGCGCGACGGCTTTCATGGGTTCGACCTTGGAGCGGTTCACGTTGGCGCACCACTGCCGGAGCATGGCTCGGACGACGTTGACCTGCTTGCGGTTGAGGATGTTCCGGAGTTGTTCGCGGTACATCCAGGCTCGGGCGGTGCGCTTGCCGGGGGCCTGCGCGATGAGGGCGTTGAGTTGGGCGCGTTGTTCGGCGCCGAGTCGTTCGGGGCTCTTGAGGAGCGCCCAGCGCATGCCCTTGAGTTGCGGGTTGGCGCGCTGCTCGATGCGCCGGGTCTGGTCGAGGGCCTTGGACGCGTGGGCGATGACGTGGAATTTGTCGAAGGTGATTTGGGCGTTGGGGAGATGCTCTGCGACGCCCTTGATGTAGGCGGGGGACATGTCGCTGGAGGCGACTTCGACGGCTTCGGGGTCTCCGCCGTGGGCTTCGAGGCTTCGGGCGAATCGGTCGACGGAGTCGGCGGCGCGGCCTTCTCCGACGAAGATGACCCGGCGTTTTCGGGCGTCTGCGACGACGGTGACGTAGTTGTGGCCGCGCGCGCGGGAGGTTTCGTCGATGGCGACGGCGCGGACGTCGGCTTGGTCGTCGGTTTCGGTGGCGAGTTCCACATAGCGGTTGGAGATGGCCTGGGTTTGGTGCTGGGAGAGTCCGGCGAGCCGTGCGACGGCGGCGAAGGTCATGTCCTGGCACATGGCGAGAATCAAGGCTTCGAAGAGGAGGGAGAACCCGGAGAGCTTGCCGGCCCAGGGCGGCGAGACCAGCGCGACCTTGCCGTTGGGGAGGCGCACCCGGGGGACGCGCGCCACCAGTTCGCACTCGAATTGGAAGAAGTTGAGGTGGCGGAAGCGCTTGGTCTTGGTGTCGTGGACCGGATGGAGGCCGTCGTGGTTCTGGTGGGCGAAGCGGGCGCCCCTGCGGAAATCGACGCGGATGCTCAGCTTTCCTTGGTCCTTGTCGAATTCCACGTTCTCGACGAACCAGGGGTCCGGGATGCCGAGGGCTTGGGCGAAAAGCTCGTGTAGCACTGGATGCGCTCCTTTTTTTCAGGGTCGAAAGCGGGAAAAGTGTTCCATTGGTGTGTGGCGACGCTGGCTGGGGACGGTTGCGGCTTCCCGCTTTCGACCCTTTTTCGAGCGTGCCCGCCGGATTCCGTGAGTCAAGGGTTCGCTACGCCGTGCAAGCCCGCCCTTGACACCCGGAATCCCGGCGGTCTCCATTCTACCCACTCAAATCTCAATTGAGGCCAAAATTTCAATTACGAGATAGGTTCAGATACAACAATTCAGGGAATATCAACAAGAATCAAGATGAAGGCGTTGTCTTGCAAAGGGGGGGTGAAGCAATCCCGAACGAAGGCGGATTTCCGCCCGCGACCGCGATGGCGGTGGCGGTGCGGATCGGGTCCACGCCGGCTTCGAATCCGCCTTCACCGTCGACGCGGAGAAGGCCGCTGGCGCGTCCGAAGTGGCTGGTGAGGGCGGTCTCCTCCACGATCCGCACTTGGTGCCCCCGGGCGCGGAGCGCCGTTGCGAGCGTTTCGGCGTCGGGAGCGCGCTCGTCGAGAACCAGGTCGCCGGTGTCGGCGTGCATCCGCGGGCCGCTGGCGGCCTCCCGCATGGATACGCCCTGTTCGAAGACGCGAGCGAGGAGGAGCGCCGTCGCCGAAATCAGCTTGCGCCCGCCGGGAGCGCCGGCCGTCGTGAGGAGGCCGCGCTCGTCGAAAGCGAGCGCTCCGGCGGCGGCGTGGAGGGCCCGGCGTCCCGGTCGCGCCGAGATCCGGGTTCCGGGGCGCGGATCGAACCACATCATCCCGTTGTTCAACGGATAGCCGAGTCCGGGGACGGTCCAGGCGGAACCGAACCGTCCGCCGAGCGTCGCAGTCAGTGCGACCGCCATCCCATCCCGGTCCACCGCGTTGATGTGGGTGGTGCAGTCCCCTTCGGGGGTGGCGGCGGCCGGCGGCGTTCCCATGCGGCCGGGCGGATCGGCTTCGGCGAGCGTCGCCGCCCGGTTTCCCCGCGGATCGATTCCCGCCCGCCGCGCCGCCAGATAGTCCGGGTGGAGGAGGCCGGGGAGCGGAACCGGAACGCTGTCCGGGTCTCCCAGGTGGCGGAAACGGTCGGCGAACGCCAGGCGGAGCGACTCGGCGAGCCGGTGGAGGAAGGTCGCTTCGTCGTCTTGTTCCGCCGCCGTCGCCGCTTCCAGCGCGTCCAGGTGGAGGAGGGTCTGGGCGAGGGTGGGGCCGCCCGAAGAGTCGCCCAGGGTGGCGAGATCGAGCCCCCGGTAGCGGAAGCGGAGCGGCGCCTCGAAGCCGATTTCCTCCGGGATGCGCTCCAGGTCGGAGCGTTGGAGGATGCTCCCCTCGCCTTCGAGAAGGCGCGCCGCCGGTTCGCCGAAGTGGAAGGGGGCGGCGCCGTCCTGCGCGAACCTCTCGAGGGAGCGCGCCAGCTCGGGATTGCGGAGGCGGTCCTCGTCGTGCGCCGGGAAGAAGAAATGTCCGTCTTCCCGGAGGTGGAGGCGCGCCGCCTCCGGGCAGGCGGCGAGCCTGCGGTGGCCGGCGGCTCGGTGCAGGAAGAAGGTCCAGTCGGGCAGGAAGCCGTCGGCGGCCATCCGGATCGCCGGTTCCGCGATTCGGGGGCGCGGGAGGCGGCCGAAGCGCCGGTGGAGCGCGTCCAGCACCGCCGGGGCGGTCGGGGCGCAGACCGAGAGCGGGCCGGTCTCGGCGCGGTCTCCCCGGGTCGGGGGGAACCCGTAGAGTCCGCCGCCCACGCCGGGGAGCGGCTCGAAGAGGTCCTCCCGGGCGGCGGCGGGGCAGCGGGCCGGCCCCTGGATCGCCTCGGTGTGATTCCTCGCCGGGTCGTGAACCACCGCGTAGGCGGTTCCCCCGAGCCCGCTCATCGACGGCTCCGAGACCCCGGAGGCGAGCGCGGTCGCCACCGCCGCATCCACCGCGTTCCCCCCGTCCAGGAGGATGCGCGCCCCGGCCCGCGCCGCAGCGCGGCTCATCGCGGTCACCACTCCGCGCGACCCGGCGACCGGCGACCTTCCGGGAAGCGAAACGCTTTCGATCACGCCTTCCACGGCTTGTCCCCCGGCGCGATGTTGCCGCCGCAGAGCGGGGTGGCGAGCGCCATGCCGGCGAACTGCTCGCGGCGCTCCAGGAGCGCGGCGACCCCGGCGGCCCCGGCCGGCTCCACCACCAGCCCCAGGGTCCGGCGCAGGAGGGCGCCCGCCTCGGCGAGCGCGTCTTCGCTGACTTCCAGCACCTCGTCCACCACCTGGCGCATCACGGCCACCGCCTCGGGAACCGGAACCCGCACCGCGATCCCGTCGGCCGCGGTGCGGGGCGGTTCGACGGACGGGGAGGAGTCGCCGGTGAGGAAGGCCCGCCGCATCACCGGAGCGCCAGCGGCGACCACGCCGAACACTCGGACGGCCGGCGCCCGCGCCCGGAGCCAGGTTCCCATGCCGCCGATGAGGGCGCCGTTGCCTACCGGAACGAGGACGCCGTCGCCGTGGAAGCCGCGGGTCAATTCGACGGCGATGCCGCCCGCGCCCTCGGCGATCTCCGGCTCGCGCCCGTCCTCGACGAAGAGCGCGTCCTGTTCCCGGGCGAAGTCCCGCGCCGCCGCCTTCGCCGCGTCAAAGTCCGCTCCGGCGAGCTGGACCTCGGCGCCCAGCCGTCGCATGGCGGCGACCTTGTCCGGGTTGGCGCAAAGCGCGGAAAAGACCGTCAGCGGGATGCGGTGACGTCTGGCGGCCCAGGCGAGCCCCTGGCCGAAGTTGCCCGCCGAGCCGGTGACCCAGTGACGGTCGGCGCCGCGGCGGGCGGCGAACCAGCAGGCGCCCCGGGCCTTGAAGCTGCGAATCGGGTTGACGCACTCCACCTTGACCGTCACTTGGGCGCCGAGCGCCTCGTCGAGCGCGTCCGAACCGTACTGGGGGGTGTCCCGGAACGGGGCGGGCGTGCTCGCCCAGGCGGCTTCGATCCCGGCGGGCGAAGGGGCGGAGCGCACGGGTGCGGATGCTACCGGGAGAGGGACGCCCGGCGACTGCCGTACACTGCGCATTCCCAGTTCGGATTTTCCAGTTCGGATTGCAGTCCGAGGAGAACACGCCATGCCTTCCACCCTCAGTCGCCGCCAGTTCGTCCGCACCGGCGCCGCCGCGGCCGCCGCGATCGGTGTTTCGCGCGCCGCTCCCGCCGTCCAGTCGCGCGGCTCCCGGCCGGTGGTGATCGCCTCCGGCAACGGTAACCGGTACACGAACGGCGGCGACGAGGTCGTCGTCGAGCGCGCCTTCCGGATGATGACCGGGGGCGAGGACATTCTCGAAAGTCTGGTCGCCGGCGTGAACATTGTGGAAGAGGACCCCGAGGATGCGAGCGTCGGGTTCGGCGGTCTCCCCAACGCTCACGGGATCGTGCAGCTCGATTCCTGCTGCATGCATGGCCCGGCGCGGCGCGCCGGCGGCGTGGCCGGCCTCGAGGGGGTGCGGACTCCCTCGCTGGTCGCCCATGCGGTGATGCAGAACACCGACCACCACCTGCTGGTGGGCAAGGGGGCGCAGGACTTCGCCCGGAACATGGGGTTCGCCGTCGAGGACGACCTGAACACCGAGAACTCGCGCAGTCGCTGGCTCGAATGGAAGCGGCGGATCGATCCGGGGCATTACCTCGATCCGAAGACGCGCGCCGCCGCCGGGCATGCCGCCGGACTCTCGATGGTCCGGGACGGCCTCATCGACGAGGAGCACTACTACGGGACCATCAACTGCAACGGGCTGCACGCGAACGGCGACCTCGCCGGGGTCACCACCACCAGCGGGCTCGCCTGGAAGATCCCGGGGCGGGTCGGCGATTCGCCGATCCTGGGCGCCGGCCTCTATGTGGACAACGCAGTGGGCGCCGCCGGCTCCACCGGACGCGGGGAAGCCAACCTGTACGGCCTCTGCTCGTTCCTGATCGTCGAGGAGATGCGGCGGGGCGCCCATCCCAAGGATGCGGCGATGACCGCGCTCGCCCGGGTCCGGGAGAACACGGTCGAGGAGCGGCTCCTCAACAGCCGGGGGCTGCCGGCGTTCGGCCTGTCGTTCTACGTGGTGAACAAGGCCGGTGCGCACGCCGGGGTCTCCATGTATACGAGCGCCCGGTCAAGCTATGCGGTGTGCGACGAAAACGGCCCGCGCAGCGAGCCGATGGAGCCGTATCTGGACGGGAGTCCTTCGGACTGAACCCGCGCGATGACCTTCCTGACACTGGCGCTGGTTCTGCAGGTCGCCGGCGCCGCGCAACCGGAGGGAGACCCCGAAGAACGACAACCGCCCGTCGCAGCCTTCGATCTGGGCTACCAGGTCGAGGATCCGCTGGATCTGCTGGCGCCGTCCCGGCGTTTCCACGACCGCTGGCGCCGGATCCGGGGCATCGCGGGAACCCGGTACCACCTGTATCCGGCCGAGCAGCGGGGAAGGGAGAATTGGCCGCCCCGCATCTTCGCGGGCGGCTGGAACTACAGCCTGTGGCGCGACCCGATCACCGGATGGCCGGCGTTCTGATTCGCCGCCGCAATTCCCCGATATGCGCATCCTGAGTTTCACTGCGGGCGCCGGCCGCATGCTCTGCGGGAGCTGCATCCGCGACAACGCGCTCGCCCGGGCGCTCGCCGCCCGCGGGCACGAGGTGCGCCTGATGCCTCTCTATGCGAACACCCGCACCGACGAGTCCAACGTCTCGGAGGGGCCGGTGCGCTTCGGCGGAGTCTCGGTCTGGGCGCAACACGCCGCTCCGCTCTTCCGGAAGCTGCCGCTGCTGGACTGGCTGCTGGATTCGTCGGCGGCGATCGGGATCGCCGGGCGGTTCGGCGCCTCTACCGATCCCGAGCGGCTCGGCCCGCTTACAGTCACCACCCTGCGGGGGGCGTCGGGCGCGGCTGGCCGGGCGGTGGAGCAGTTCCGCCGGTCGCTCGCCGGCGTCCGGGCCGATCTGGTGGCGCTTCCCAACTCGCTGCTGCTGGGGCTGGTTCCGCCGCTTCGGGAGGCGCTCGGCTGTCCGGTCGCGGTCACCTTTTCCGGCGAGGACCTGTTTCTGGCCAGGCTGCCCGACGAGCATCGGGAGGCGGCGCTCCGGCTCATGCGGGAGCTGGCGCCCGCGGTGGACCGGTTCATCGGGGTGACCGAACACCACGCCTTCGAGATGGCGGACCGTCTGGGCGCGCCCGCCGACCGGGTTTCGGTGGTGCGGCTCGGAGTGGACAGCCGGGGGTTTCCGGAAAACGCGCCGTCTTCGCGGGAGGACGGGAAGGCGGTGCGGGTCGGGTTCTTTTCCCGGATCGCGCCGGAGAAGGGGCTGGACCGTCTGGCCCGGGCGGTGGCGATCCTCGCGGAGAAGCCGGGGATGCCGGAGCTGGAGCTGCATGCGGCGGGCTGGATGGCCGGAAGGCATCGCAGCTGGCTGGCCGGGGTCGAGGCCGCATTCCGGCGGGAGGCGCCGGGGGCGCGCTTCCGCTACCACGGCTCGCCCGACCGGGAGGGGAAGATCGCCTTCCTCGCCGGGATGGACGTCGTCGGGATTCCGGCGACGTTCCCGGAGGCCAAGGGGCTTCCGGCGGTGGAGGCGATGACCGCCGGAACACCGGTGGTGGTTCCGGCGACCGGCGCCTACCCGGCGCTCGTCGAACGAACCGGCGGCGGGACGCTGGCGAAGTCCGCCGAACCGGAGGACGTCGCCGCCGCGCTGGCGCCGCTCCTCACTTCGGCGGAACGCCGCCTCGAGCTCGGAGCGCGCGCCTTCGCCGGAGCCCGGGAGCATCATTCGCTGGAGGCGATGGCGGATGACGCCGAGGCGGTCTACCAGGACATGCTCCGTCCCGCCGCCTGACCCTGACATGGACCAGCAGCAGAAGCGCCCCGACTCCCAGGCGGTGGCGGCGGCCCGCGACGCGCTCGACGCCCAGGTCCGCGAAGTCGTCGCCTGGCACTTCGGCCCGGACACCGGGTCCCGGTTCTGGCTCGATTTCCGCGAACGGCTGGATTTCGATCCGCTGAGCGGGATCCGCGGCTTCGACGACCTGAAGCGGTTTCCGCCATTCGAGGACGAGTGGCTCCGGGGCGGGCCGGTGCGCCGCTTCGTTCCGCGGCCGTACCAGAACGATCCGCTGTTCGTGTTCGAGACCGGGGGCACCACCGGCATTCCCAAGAGCCGGACTTCGGCGCGGGACTTCCGCGAGGATTACGAACTCTTCAGCGACTTCCTCTCCGACGAGCACTTTCCCCGGGGATCGAATTGGCTGATGCTCGGCCCCTCCGGGCCGCGCCGCCTGCGGCTTTCGGTGGAGCATCTGGCGCAATATCGGGGCGGCATCTGCTTTTCGGTGGACCTGGATCCGCGCTGGGTGATCAAGCTCATTCAGAAGGGCTGGACCGAGCATTTGCTGGAGTACCAGCGGCATGTGATCGACCAGGCGCTGACCGTCCTGTCGGCCGGACATGACGTCCGCTGCCTGTTCACCACCCCCAAGCTGCTGGAGGCGCTCTGCCTGCGCCTCGAGGACCAGGGGCGGACGCTGGCCGAAACCGGGATTCGGGGGGTCTTTTCGGGAGGCACCGAGTTCACCCCGCAGTGGACGCGGTTCGCAGTGGAGGAGTTGCTGGACGGGGTGTTTCTCCAGCCGACCTACGGCAACACGCTGATGGGACTCGCCCCGGCGCGTCCGCCGCATCCGGGCGACGGCTACACAATCGCCTACTACCCGCCGCTGCCGCGCGCCGTCCTGGAGGTGGTGAACCCGGAGAGCGGAGAGGTGGTGGACTACGGAGCGAGCGGGCGGGTCCGCCTCACCACCCTGACGAAGGAGTTCTTCGTCCCCGGCTTCCTCGAGCGCGACGAGGGCGAGCGGGAGCCGCCGTGGGGCGCGTTCGCCTGGGACGGGGTGAGCGGCGTCCGCCCCTTCGCCAAGCTTCCGGGGGGGACGACCGTCGGGGTGTACTGACCGGAGCGCTACGGGACGTTTGACGCTTCGGGCGGGGAGGCGAGGCGCGCCGACGGGAAGCACATGGCCGACGATCCTGCGCGATCGGGAGGGCTTCCGGTGACGGTGCGATTCCCGGAAAAACCGCCGGTCAGCCGGCTTTGCGGGGAGGGGATTCCCCTTCCGGTTCCGACGTGCCGATCAGGCGCCTTTGGTGATGCCAGTGGATGGCTTCCAGCACCTCGCTCGAGGAAACGGTCGGGCGGGCGGGGTGCCGGACGTACTCCGGGCCGAGCTTTTTCTGCGTGGCCCGGACATCCTTGAGGATGGCGGCCACGTCGTAGTTGAAGCGGGCCGCATGCGCGTCGCGCACGGCCCACAATTCGGAGATAATCGGATCAGCCAAGGGTTTTTTCATCGTGCGTCTCCATCAGTGCGTTGGGTGTGCAGATCACCGGCGCCTGCGCGCCCGCGTCCCGACAGACTCTCTCGATCCGGGCGCGCGTCGTGGCATTGGCGATATGCCGGAAATTCCACGTCACCAGAAAATCGACGCGGCTGGCGGCGGCGATGGCGATATGCGTCGCGTCGTCCGCGGCCTGTATCGGAACCGCGCCGGCCTCGATCAAAGCAGCCGCGAGAGCTTCCACATGGGATGTCGCGTCAAGGAGAGCGACAGTTTTGAGTGCGTCCAGTCGGATGCGCGCGGCGTCGGGATCCCCGGCGCCGGCTTCCTTGACGACAAGCGCTGAAACAACGAGGTTGAACCGGTCGGAGGCGCTCCGCCACCACTCCCGGGTGATCGCTTGATACCCGGCGACCACCACGTCCCGGGACGGCCGCGCAGCCAGGTAGCTCACGACCGAGGTCTCGATGTACGCAGTGGGGCGCATGGTCTTGCGATCCTGGGGACGATCCTGGGGGAGCGCAGGATCGATCCGCCCCGCGCCTCCCGAAGCGTACCGCGTTTCCAAGCGCGACGGAGGATCCCGGCGGGCGGTAGGAATCCGAATCGCGCTGGAGCCGGTAGACGACTTCCCGAACTCCGTTTTGGGGAACGCGGGCTATCGGCCTGCGATCTCGTCCCAGACGTCGTGAAGCTCCAGCCGGCTTCCGAGCCGTTCGAGCGGGGCGGCGACCTCCTCCGGGACGGGGACGCCGTGGGTCCGTCGCTCTTCCTCCACCGCCCACTCGTCCTGCCCGGGGTAGCTGGTTCCGGCGCGCCGCAGCGTCAGAAGGCGCGCCGCCATCCGGTTGCGGAAGTCGGCCCAGGGAGCGAACGCGCGGACGCGGAAGGCGAGGAAGAACCCCGCCTCTCCCCGGTGCACCGGTTCGGGACGGGGGCTTGCGAGCTCCTCCGGAAGCGCGGCCCCGGCGAGCCCCGCCAGCGCCTCCAGGGCGAGCGCCAGCCCCGGATCGCCGTCCTCCCCCGACAGGTCCCGGTCCAGGATCACCGGAGCATGCATTTCCTCGGTGGGGACCGCGATTCCCAGCCGGACGGCCGCGACGGCCTCTCCTCCCGATGCGCCGCTTCCGACCGCCACTCCCGCCATCTGGTGGGCGAGCGCGATCCGGGCGAAGCAGGCCGGGGCGCCGAAGCGATTTCCGCCCCGCACCGCGGCGGCGCCCACCCCCTCGCGGTTCGCCCCGGCGATCGCCTCCAGCATGCCGCGATGCGCCGCGACCGGGCCGGGGCCGTTGTCCCCGTCCAGCACGACGGTGCTCCCCGAGGCGGCGACCTCTTCGATGCGGGGCGCGGCCCGGATATGCCGGGTCGCCACGGCGTCCACCAGCTCCGGGAGCCAGGCGACGCCGTCGCGATCCAGCCCCATCAGGTTCGCCCCGATCATCGCGTCCGCCACCCGGGAGGCGTATTCGGGCGGCATCAGAACCCGTTTCAGGCATTCCCGGGCGAAGAAGTGGAGCCGCCCGTGCCGGGCGCGGAAGCGGATGGCGCCGCTCACGGAAGGAGCGCCTGGATCCGGTCGGCCCAGCCCCACAGCAGGACGAAGAAGATGGAGATCGGCGCCACGTAGCGAATCCAGAACAGCCACCGATCGCCGAGCCGCGCCTTCGGGTCCCCGCGGTTCGCCTCCCGGAGCGCCCGCTTGCGGGAGACGCAGAACCCCAGGGCGAGCAGGGTCAGCGCCGAACCGATCGGCTGGAGGGTGGATCCCCAGATCAGGTCGCTCCATTCGAGATATGCGGGACTCGCCATCGAGGGCAGCGCCAGCGGAATCTGCACGAGGATCGCGGCGGCGACCACCGCGCGCCGGGTCGCGCCGGTCCACTCCATGCCCACATTCACCACCACTTCGAGCGCCGCCACCGCCGAAAGGAAGGCGGCGAGGAACAGCGCCGCGAAGAAGAGCGGCGCCGCCCATGCGCCGAGCGGCATCCGCCCGAAGACTTCGGGAAGGGTGAAGAAGAGGAGCGGCGGACCGCTGTCCGGCTGGGCGCCCAATGCGAACGCCGCCGGCAGCACCGCGAGGCCGCCGAGGATCGCCGCTAGGGTGTCTCCCGCGATGGTGGTCCCGGCGAGCGCCCGGAGGCTGACCCGCCCCGGCAGGTAGCTCCCGTACACCAGAAAGAAGGTTCCGCCGAGCGAAAGGCTGAAGAAGGCCTGCCCCAGGGCGGCCAGGAAGGTGCCGCTGGTGACCCGGTCGAAGTCCGGCTGGAGCAGATAGCGAATCCCCTCGCCGGCGCCGGGAAGGGTGACCGAGCGGAGCACCACCATCAGGAGCATCACCCCCACCAGCGGCATCGCGATCCGCGAGATGCGTTCGATTCCCTTCGAGACCCCGAGCGCGATGACCACGCCCATCGCCAGGAACACGAACACCGTGGCGCCCACGTTCAGCAGGGTGATGCCGGAGAAGTGCTCGGCGTGGAAGGCCTCGGGATCGGGGACTATGCCGCCGCGCAGGGCGTAGAAGAACACCTGGGACACCACCACCGTGTAGTAGGAGGTGGCCATGAACACGGTCAGGAACAGGAGCGCGCCCACCGCCTTGCCGCCCGGCATCCGGACCTTCCGGAAGGCGCCGGCCGGTCCGGACCGGGTGAGCCGCCCCAGGCTCCATTCGCCGATCAGCGCCGGGGCGCCGAGCGCGATGACGAACACCAGATACGCCAGCACGAAGGCGCCGCCCCCGTACTGCCCCGCCATGTACGGGAACCGCCATACGTTGGCGAGGCCGACCGCGACCCCGATCAGGGCCATCCGGGACCCGAAGGAGGTGCGGAAGCGGTCCAGGTTCACGAAGAGCTCGATGGCGGGACGTCGTCGGCGCCGCCGAGGCGCTCCTCCTCCCGCCGCAGCTTCCGGTTCATCCGGATCAGCCAGGCGACGTAGGCGCCGGTCAGCAGGAAGAACGCGGCGTAGCCGGCCGCCAGCCAGGGCATCGCTTTCAGGCCTGGCGGGCGCCCGCCGCCCGCAGGTCCTCGACCGCCCACCGCCGCCGCTCGATGGCGACGCGGGCGCGCAGCAGGGTCAGGAAGAGGAGCGTGAAGGCGAGGACGGCGAGCAGCAGGGCGGCGGCCATGTCGGGATGGAGTCCCGAATCGGGGCCGCCCATGATGACCGGCTGCGGGTGCTGGGTCCGCCACCAGCGGATCGAGAAGTACACGATGGGCACGTCGGCGGCGCCCAGGATGCCGATCACCGCCGCGAGGTTGGCGCGTCGCTCGGGGTCGTCGAGGTAGCCGCGGAGCATCAGGTAGCCGCAGTAGGTCAGCCAGAGCACGAACGCGGTAGTGAGCCGGGCGTCCCAGGTCCACCAGATGCCCCAGGCCGGCTTGGCCCAGATCATCCCCATGAGCAGGCCGATGGTGGTGAACAGGACCCCGATTTCGGCGGCCGCCAGCGCGGTGGCGTCGTACCCGAAACGGCGGGTCCGCAGCCAGCCGATGCTCGCTCCGGCGACCACGCCGAAGGCGACGAACGCGAGCCACCAGGCCGCCACATGGAAGTAGAAGAGCCGCTGGAGATGCCCCATCGTCTGCTCGGTAGGCGCGAAGAGGAACGCCGCCCAGAGCGCGACCGCCATGGCCGCCGCAGTCAGGACGGCGAGCGCCCCGGTGGAGGGAACCCGCACTTCAGTGGGCCCCGGGAGGGCGGGTTCGGGTCATCGCAAGCGCCTGAAACTATACTCGGACCCATGAGCCTCCTCCGCGCCCTTTCCCTGCTGGCGCTGTGCGCCGGCATGACGTCCGCCGCCGTCGCCCAGCACCTTCTCCCCGCCGACGAGGCGTCGGCGCGCGAGCGGCTGAACGCCTCGCCCCGCCACGGCGAGTGGGTTTCGGTTCCGGTGGGCGCCGGGGATGCGGTGGAGTCCTGGGTCGTATATCCCGAGCGTTCCGATCCGGCGCCGGTGGTGGTCGTGATCCACGAGATTTACGGACTCACCGACTGGATCCGCGCGGTGGCCGATCAGCTCGCGGACAGCGGCTTCCTCGCGGTGGCGCCCGACCTGCTCACCGGCAAGGGGCCGGGAGGCGGCCGGACCGACTCGGTGGACAGAGACGGCGCGGTGGCGCTGGTCCGCGGCCTGGACTCCGCCGAAGTCCATGCGCGGCTCGAGGGCGTAGCCGCCTGGGCGACCGGGCTGCCGGCGGCTGCCGAAACCTGGGGAGTGGTCGGATTCTGCTGGGGCGGACGCACGAGTTTCACCCTCGCCACGGCGGTCGACGGGCTGGACGCCGCAGTCGTGTACTACGGCTCCTCGCCCGATGTCGCGGCGCTCGCCGGGATCGAGGCGCCGGTGCTCGGCCTCTACGGGGGCGACGACGAACGGGTCAACGCCACCATTCCGGCGGCGCGGGAGCGGATGGAGGAACTCGGCAAGGCGTACCACGTGGAGATCTACGACGGGGCCGGACACGGCTTCCTGCGCGCCCAGGACGGCCGCGAAGGCAGGAATCGGACCGCCGCTTCGCAGGCGTGGCCCCGGACCGTCCGCTTCTTCCGGGAGCGCCTGGGGTCCTGATCTCAGCGGACCAGCGTGAACGGCTGGCTGGTCTCGAAGGCGTCCTCCCGATAGCGCACCCGGATCGCCAGTTCGTAGCGGCCGGGGGCGAAGCCGGCGAGCGGGAATTCGGCGTTGGCGGCCGCCTGCCGGGTGCTGGTGGGCACCGCTTCGGGGGCGATGAAGCCGGCGTCGCTCCCCTCCCGCCGGATCGTGTATTCGGCCACGATGTCCGGCAGCTCCCCGTCCTCCTCGCGCGCGCCGGGATAGAAGAAATAGAAGGCGCCCAGGGTTTCCTGCTGTCGGAATACCCCGGTGGCGCGCGGGCGGAACCGGGTCCGACCGAACTGGAAGGCCCGGTCCGGTCCGCCTTCGGGCAGCACGGTCGGTTCGGCGTCGCTGTAGAGGACCACCGACGAGAAGCCGGGGGCGTCGAGCGGAAAGGCGGGGACTTCCAGAGGCAGCGCGGCGACGCCGAAACCCTCCGACTGCTCGTCCACGAAGCCGAGGATCACCCGGCGGGCGCCCGGTTGGGCGGTCAGGGCGATCTCGAAGCGGGCGGGGCGGTCCGCCTCCAGGATGGTGGCGTAGGCGGTGTCGGTCGGCGCCCCGCCGGGCGGGGCGAGCAGCCGGGCGAACACGGAAGCCGCAGCCTGGCCGTCGGGGCCGGGGGCCAGCTGCGCATCGCGCGCCTCCAGCAGCAGGGCGATCCGGGTGGCGCCGGAGTCGCCGGCGTCCCGGAAGAAGGCGGAGGCGACCGAGAACGGAATCCCGTCGCGCTGCTGCCGGTCCGGGTCGAACCCGGCCAGAGCCCGGCGGACGCGGTCGGATCCCCCGCCGGGAAAATCGGGAAGCGCGAGCCTTCCGTCTTCGCCGCGCCGGTAGCCGATGTCCTTGCGGGCGATCAGGCGGCGGCGCATCTCCTCGAGCGCCTCGTCCACTTCGACGCGGTTTTCGATCCAGAGCCTCCCGTCGGGATCGGGGAGAAAGAGAACCGAGAGGTCGTCCCGGAGTCCGGCGTCGGGATCGGCGGGCCATACCCAGCGGACTCCCTCGGGCCGGGTTTCGGTCGCCGGCGCCGGGATCGTCTGGAGCGGCATGCCGAGCAGCACGAACACCCGGGCGCGGTCGCCTCCCCCGTCGTCCCCGGCGCTGTCGAGGAAGTTGCGGTTGGCGAGCCGGACGCGGGTCAGGAATCGGTCGAGGGTCTCGTTTTCGGGCGTCGCCGGATCGGGATCGCGCCGGAGCCAGAACAGCCGCCGGAAGCTGGCGAGATCGCCCCGGGTCCGCGCCTCGATCGAGTCCCGGCGTTCTTCGGAGGTCATCAGGAACGATTCCAGCCAGCCGAGCTCGATTCCGCTCGGATTGCCCCCCTGGGCGCCCGCGGACATGGCGACGCCCGCCAGGGCGAAGGCGAGGAGGAGGGCGCGGGGCAAGCCGTCAACCTAACCCGAACCGAGAGAGCGGCGGGAGTGGAGCGACTGGATTCCCGATATCCATACCTGCCGGCGGGCGAGCGCCCGATCGTTGGGTGCGCTCAGGAGCAGGAGAACCTGGAGGTCAGGAAGGCGGGTTGGGATCGAGCACCTTCTGAAGGTGCCGCCGCACCGCGATCACCCGGCGTGAAATCGCCGAGACGCTCAACGGCACCGCCCGCAGACGGGCGATGTGCCGGATGCTGTACCCCTCGTGGAAGTGCAGCTGATAGATCCGCCGGCTGAGCGCCCGATCCCGCGGATCCTCCATCGTGGCGTCCAGGAACGCCCGCACCGATTCCTCCGCTTCGCGCATCCGCACGTCGTGCTCCGGGTGGATCGCGCTCTCGCCGCCGAACACCCGGTGTCCCGATCGTTCAAGGGCTTCCAGGATTTCCGGCGACAGCGGCATGGGGCGTCCCTGCCCGTCGTCCTGACGGCGAAACCAGTCGACCACCACCGAATCGGCCACCCGCCGGACGTAGCTTTCGAAGCTCTCGCGCCGCCGGGCGTCGTACTCGTGGATACGCGACCGTTCGCGGGCGAGCAGACGGCGGAAGACTTCCTGCTCGATGTCGCCGGTTTCCTGACCCAGGTTCCGGCGCCCGGAGCGCAACCAGACGGCCATCCGGATGATGGCCCGGCAGCGCCTCACGAATTCCCGCCACAGGGGGTCTCCCGAGGGGTCTCCCGGCGTGGTGGCGCGGAGCCTGCGGAGCAAGTCGCGACTGTCCATCTGCGTCCTTTCGTCCGCCGGAGGGCGGCGCCCCCAACCCGAACATGGTACACCCTGCGGGCCTCCGGGATTCGGGGGGTCAGCCGCCGAAGAGCGCCGCGCCTACCCTTTCGAGGATCGGACGAAGCAGCGCGCCGATCACCAGCAAGACGAATCCGACCGCAGCCGAAACCACGAATCTGCGGAGATCGACCCTCCGCTCGCGCACGGTCCGATCCCGCGCAAGGATGTTCCGCACCGCCTCCCGGATATCCTCCAGCTGCGGCAGGATCTCCGACCGCAATCCGGAGATCGCCTGCGCCAACTCCTCCCGCGCCGCATCGCGGTCCGCCGCCGCCCGTTCCTCTATCTGCTTCCGTTCCGCCGCCGCCCGTTCCTCGCTCCGCTTCCGTTCGTCCGCCGCGTCGCGCAGGCCTTCCCAGACCTCCTTCCGCAGGTCCTTGACGTCCCTGCGGTTCTCCCGCAGGTCTTCCCGGAGATCGCCGATCTGCTCCTGAAGCGACCGGTACTCCGGATCCCCCTGACGGGGCGTCACGCGATCCCCATGTGCATCACGATCCGCAGTATACGCCATGACGGCGCCCGCGACGCCTGACTTCGTTGCCGGTTCACCCATGGGATGGTGACCTCCTCTCTACTTATATATACACGCACGAGAGGCGATTTTGTTGCGCCGTTTCTTCAAATTGTGGAAAACTCGTTGTGGAAACTTTTTGGGGAGAAGCTCGGCGTGCGTCGCACCCGCCCGCGACTCCCGATTTGGGCGTTTTCCTGGGCGTTTTTGTTGATGCAAACCGCGTCGGCGGCTAGCATCCATTCCCCTTGCCCGAGACCGCGACCATCCGCATCCGCCCCGTCTCCCGGTCCCGGCGCCCGGACGTCGATCTCGCCCGGGTGGCGTTCGGTCGGGTCTACAGCGACCACATGCTGGACGCGACGTTCCGGGACGGGGCCTGGGAAGAACCGGAGATCCTGCCGTTCGGCGATCTGACGCTCCACCCAGCGACCGCTGCGCTCCACTATGCGCAGGCGATCTTCGAGGGGATGAAGGTCCATCTCACCGACGCCGGCGACCCGGCGCTCTTCCGCCCTGTCGAGAACTGGAAACGGATGAACCGCTCGGCGCGCCGGATGGTCATGGCGGAAGTCCCGGAGCGCATCTTCCTCGACGGCCTCCGCGAGCTGGTGCGCCTGGACCGGGACTGGATTCCCCCGAACGAGCACGGCTCGCTCTACGTCCGCCCCTTCCTGTTCGCCTCCGACCCCTGGATCGGAGTGGGGCCGTCCAGGGAGTACCGCTTCCTCATCATCACCGCGCCGGTGGGGGCGTATTACTCGGGCGCGGTGCGCCTCTTCGTCAGCCGGCGCTGGATCCGCGCCGCCGAGGGCGGGATCGGCGAAGCCAAGGCGGCCGGCAACTACTCGGCCGGCTACTACGGGATGGCCGAAGCCCGGGAGCACGGCTGCGACAACGTGCTCTGGCTGGACGCCCGGGAGCGCCGATACGTCGAGGAGTGCGGCACCATGAACATGATGTTCGTCATCGGCGACACGGTTGTGACCCCGAGTCTCGAAGGCACCATCCTCGCCGGAATCACCCGCGACAGCGCGATCCGGATCCTCCGCGAGCAGATGGGCCTGACCGTGGAGGAGCGGCGCATCTCCATCGAGGAGGTGGCCGGAGCGGGGGCGAGCGGAACCCTGCGCGAGTGTTTCGGAGTGGGAACCGCCGCAGTGGTGACCCCGGTCGCGGCGTTGGTGGGCGGCGGCTGCGACGTCACGGTGCCGGAACCGGGGCCGGTGCAGACCGAACTCCGGGAACGGCTCACCGACATCCGCCTCGGGCGCGCGCCCGATCCCTGGGGTTGGGTGGAACGGCTCGGCGGCTAGCGGCGGCGGGACTGCTGCTGCGGCTCGCCGCCGTCGGCTGCGGCTCGCCGGCGATCCCGGTTCCCGGCCTGGACCGGATAGTGGAGGAGGGCGTCGGAGACTTGGAAGGGCTTCGGGTCGGACTCATCACCAACCACACCGGGCGGACCCGGGACGGCGCGCCGGCGGCGCAGGCGCTGCTGGATGCCGGCGTCGACGTCCGGCTTCTTTTCGGGCCGGAACACGGCTTTTCCGGCGACGCGGCCGCCGGGGACGAAGTGGAGTCGGGGCGGGACCCGCGCACCGGGCTGCCGGTGGTCAGCCTCTACGGGGCGGCTTTCGCCCCCGACCCGGCGACGCTCGACGGCCTGGACGCGCTGGTCTTTGACATCCAGGACATCGGCGTCCGCTTCTACACCTACATCTCCACCCTCCGGCTGGCGCTGGAAGCGGCCTGCGAGGCGGGACTCCGGTTCCATGTGCTCGACCGCCCCAACCCCAACCGAGGCGACCGGGTGGAGGGGCCGATGCTGGCCCCGGAGTTCCGATCCTTTGTCGGCGCCGCCCGGATCCCGCTGCTGCACGGCATGACCGTCGGGGAGCTGGCGCTCCTCTTCGGTGAACGGGCGGGCTGCCGGGACCGGATCCGGGTGACGCCGGCGCGGGGCCTCACCCGGTCGTGGGACTGGGGGGCGGCGCCGTGGGTTCCGACCTCCCCGAACATCCCGACCCTCCACGCGGCGCGCGTCTACCCGGCGTTCGGACTCTTCGAGGGCGTGTCGCTCTCCGAAGGGCGGGGAACCGCGACGCCCTTCGAGCGCGTCGGCGCTCCGTGGATGGATCCGGCGCGCTGGCTGGAAGCGATCGATGCCCACGGGGGACTTCCCGGACTCCGCCTCGAACCGGCGGTCTTCACCCCCCGCCCGACTCCGGCGGCGCCCCGCCCCCGGTTCGCCGACGAGGAAGTCCGGGGGCTTCGGATCCACCTGACCGACCTCGATGCGTTCCAGCCGGTGCGCGCCGGTCTTGCGGCGATCGCGGCGGCGCGCGCCTCCTATCCCGACCGCTTCCAGTGGAGGGAGACGGGACGGGGATTCTGGCTGGACCAACTTCTGGGGACCGACCGGATTCGCCTGGGGATCGAGGCGGGGGTCCCGGTCGCCGAACTCATGGACCGGGAAGCGGAGGCGGTCGCCGCCTTCCTCGAAGAGCGCGCGCCCCACCTGCTCTACCCATGACCGCCGCCCCTTCCCCGAAGGAGGCGGCGATCGCGCTCGGACTCTTTCTCGCCACCCTCGCCAGCACCCTCTGGGTGGGCGGCCTCCTCGAACTTTCCTCCCGTCCGCCTGGAGCGTTCGAGGGTTCCCTTTTCGCCGTGCTCCGCCACGGGGCCGCCTACTCGCTCCCGCTGCTCGCCATCCTGCTCTGCCACGAAATGGGGCACTGGCTCACCGCCTGGCGCCATCGGGTGCGAGCCAGCCTGCCGTATTTTCTGCCGATGCCGTTCACCCTGGTCGGGACGCTGGGCGCGTTCATCCGCATCCGCTCCCCGTTTCCCGACCGGCGGGCGTTGCTGGACGTGGGACTCGCCGGCCCCTTCGCCGGTTTCGTGGCCTGTTTGCCGTTCCTCGCCGTCGGGATCGCCACGTCGCGCCCCGGCCCCCGGATGGAGGACGCCCTGGTGTTCGGAGAGCCGCTGATCTTCCAGCTGTTCGCCTGGCTGTTCGCGCCGGCGGTCGGGGAGGGGGACGCGCTCTATCTGAGTCCGATGGGCCTCGCCGCCTGGTTCGGCCTGCTGGTGACCGCGATCAACCTGTTGCCGATGGGACAGCTTGACGGCGGACACGCGCTCTACGCGGTGTTCCGGGGAAGGGCGCGCCGGATTTCCCGGCTGGTCCACCTGGCGATGCTCCCGCTCGCCTGGTGGTCGCCGTCGTGGTTGGTATGGGGGTTGCTTTGCCTGCTTCTGGGCGCCCGCCGCCCGCATCCGCCGACCCTCGACGACGAAACGCCGCTTCCCGCCGGCCGCCTGGGCATGGCGCTCGCGGCGCTCGCGGTGTTCGCGCTCTGCTTCACGCCGGAGCCGGTGGCGTTCGACTGGCGGGACCTGCCCGGTTTTTCCTGAAAGGCGTTAGCTTCCCCCCAGGTCCCTTCATTCTCTCCATGAACTCCGCAGAACACCCCCCCGAACGCGTCCGCATCTTCGACACCACGCTCCGGGACGGCGAACAGTCTCCCGGCTGCAGCATGGGTCTGGAAGCCAAGCTCGAAATGGCCAGGCAGCTCGCGCGACTCCGGGTGGACATCATCGAGGCGGGGTTTCCCGCGGTCTCCGAGGGCGACCGGGAGGCGGTGCGCCGGATCGCCCGCGAAGTGGAAGGGCCGCGGATCGCGGCGCTCGCCCGCTGCGTGCCCGGCGACATCGAGGTCGCCTGGGAATCGCTCCGGGACGCCCCCCGGCCGCGGCTTCACGTCTTTCTCGCCACCAGCGCCCTGCACCGGGAGTTCAAGCTGCGGATGGCGATGAAGGAGATCGTCCGGCGGACGGTGGAGTCGGTGCAGGACGCCCGGGAGCGGACCGAAGATGTGGAGTTCTCGCCGGAGGACGGGTCGCGCACCGAGCCGGACTTCCTGGCCGAGGTGGTGGAGCGGGCCATCGAGGCCGGAGCGACCACCGTGAACATCCCGGACACCGTCGGCTACGCCATGCCCGAGGAGTTTCACGCCCTCATCGCCACGCTCCGGCGGACCGTCCCCAACATCTCCCGGGCGACGCTCAGCGTCCATTGCCACAACGACCTGGGCATGGCGGTGGCCAACAGCCTGGCGGCCGTCCGGGCCGGCGCCCGCCAGGTCGAGTGCACGGTGAACGGGATCGGGGAGCGGGCCGGCAACGCCTCGCTCGAGGAGGTGGTGATGAGCCTCCGCACCCGCTCCGACATCCACCGGGTGACCACCGGCGTGGAGACCAGCCAGCTGTGCGCCTCCAGCCGCCTGCTGAGCCGGCTGACCGGGATGGTGGTGCAGCGCAACAAGGCCATCGTCGGGCAAAACGCCTTCGCCCACGAGGCGGGCATCCATCAGCACGGGGTGCTGCGGAACCGTCTGACCTACGAGATCATGGAGGCGGCCGACGTCGGGGCGGACAGCAGTCTGGTGCTCGGCAAGCACAGCGGGCGGCACGCGCTCCGCTCCCGGCTGGAGGAGCTCGGCTTCTGGGTGGAGGACACGGAGATGGATGCGATTTTCCGAGACTTCAAGCGGATGGCCGACCGCCGCAAGGAGCTGGACGACGCCGACCTGACCGCGCTGATGGGGCAGCGGGAGCGGGGGCCTTCGGCCAGCCGGCGGGCCGTCGGTTTCCGCTAGTCTCCCGCGTCGCCTTGCCCGCCGCTACTCCCACCCCGCGCGAAACCCTCCAGAAGCGTTCGCTGCGCGACCTGCGCGGGGTCCTCGACGCGAAGACTCCCGAGGAACTCGCCGCCGCCATCGGCCCCCAGGTCGCCAAACGGCACTCCCTGAAGCGCTTCCAGACCGCCGCCCGGAAATTGGTGCAAGAACGCGACGCCGCTCGCGCCGCCCGCACCGGGGAGCCGATCCTCACCGACCAGGAAAGCGCCGCGCTCCGGGCGGCCGCCAGCCGCCTCATCGGCCTCGCGTCCCCCTCGCCGCTCCAGGGGCTTTCCGACGACGCCTTCCGCGAAATCGCGTCCGAACGCGACCTGGAAGCGATCGCCGGACGGCTGGCGGCGTGCGACCCGGAGGGAGGCTGGGCCGATGTGCCCCGGGCCGCGCCGCTCCTCGCGATCCTGTTGGTGGCCGCCGCCACCGAGGAGACCCGGCGCTACCGGATCAAGGAGGCCCACGACGCCGCCCGCACCGGACGCGGCGGCGGAGGCGGGCGGGAGAGCGATTGAGCCGTCCGCGGACCCTCTTCGACCGCATCTGGGAACGGCGCGTCGCGCTGCCTCCGGGCGACGACCATCCGGCGATTATCCGGGTGGACACCCACCTGATCCACGAGGTCACGTCGCCCCAGGCCTTCGCCCTGCTCCGCGAACGGGGTCTCCGGGTCCGGCGTCCGGACCGCACCTTCGCCACCACCGACCACTCGACGCCGACCCGCTTCCGCAAGGGAAAGCCGGTCTGGTTCGACCGGGCCACCGAACTCCAGGTCGCCACCCTCCGAAAACACTGCGAGGAGCACGGCATCCCGCTCTTCCCGCTGGGCGACCGGCGGCAGGGGATCGTGCACGTCATCGGCCCCGAGCTGGGCTTGACGCGGCCCGGCGACGTCATCGTCTGCGGCGACAGCCACACCAGCACCCACGGCGCCTTCGGGGCCTGGGCCTTCGGCATCGGCGCCACCGAGGTCGCCCAGGTGCTCGCCACCCAGCGCCTCTTGCAGGAGCGCCCCCAGACGTTCGCCGTCGAAGTTTCCGGGCGGCTCGCCCCCGGAGTCACCGCCAAGGACCTGGCGCTCGGGATCATCCGCCGGATCGGGGTGGACGGGGGGCGCGGCCACGTCATCGAGTACCGGGGCGAGGCGGTGCGCGCCCTCGGCATGGAAGGCCGGATGACGCTTTGCAACATGTCCATCGAAGCGGGCGCCCGCGCCGGGATGATCGGCCCCGACGAGACCACCTTCAAGTGGATGGAGGGGCGCGAATACGCCCCCGCAGCCGGAGAGGCCTGGGACAGCGCGGTGGCCGGCTGGCGGGCGCTCGCCACCGACGGGGACGCGGTCTTCGACCGGACGGCCGCCCTGGACGTCTCCGCCCTCCAGCCGATGGTGACCTGGGGCACCAACCCGGGCATGAGCTGCGGGGTCCGGGAAGCGACGCCGGCGCCGACCACGCCCGAAGCCCGCGCCGCCCTGGACTACATGGGGATCGAACCGGAGACCCCGCTCGCCGGCCGCCCGGTGGACGTGGTGTTCATCGGCAGCTGCACCAACTCGCGGCTCCCGGACCTCCGGGCCGCCGCCGGGATCCTCCGGGGGCGGAAGACGCACCCGGGCGTCCGGGTGCTGGTGGTGCCGGGTTCGGCCGCGGTCCGCGACCAGGCGCGCCGGGAGGGGCTGGACGAGGCGTTCCGGGGCGCCGGCGCCGAATGGCGCGAGCCGGGCTGCTCCATGTGCATCGCGATGAACGGCGACCGGCTGGCGCCCGGCCAGCTTGCGATCTCCACCAGCAACCGGAATTTTGAGGGCCGCCAGGGCCCGGGCGGTCGCACCATCCTCGCGTCGCCGCTCACCGCGGCGGCGTCGGCGGTCCGCGGCGCGGTCGCCGACCCCCGGGAGTTCGCCTGATGGAGCCGGTCGTCCGCATCCGCTCCCGCATCGCGACGCTGCCGATGGACCACGTGGACACCGATCAGATCATCCCGGCGCGCTTCCTCACCGGAACCGGGCGGGACGGTCTGGAGGAGGGGCTGTTCGCCGACTGGCGGCGCGACCGCCAGGGGACCCTGCGCCCCGATTTCCCGCTGAACCGCAAGGATGCCCAAGGGGCGCGGATTCTGGTGACGGGGACGAACTTCGGGTGCGGCTCCTCCCGCGAGCACGCCGCCTGGGCGCTCCACGCCGGCGGCTTCCGGGCGGTGATCGCGGCCTCGATCGCGGACATCTTCCGCGGGAACGCGCTGCGGAATGGCATCGTGCCGGTGGAGCTCGGCCAGGACGCGCTGGACGTTCTCCGGAACGCCCCGCCGGGAGCGGAGGCGACCGTGGACGTGGAGGCGGAGACGGTGCTCCTGCCCGACGGGTCCTCCGCCGAATTCCGGCTCCCGCGCTTCGGGCGTCGCTGCCTGCTCTCCGGGCAGGGGCCGCTCGACTTCCTGCTGGAACACTTGCCGGCGGATGACTGAGCGGCGCCGCTGCGGCTGGGCCGAGCGGGGTTCGCCGCTGATGGCGCGCTACCACGACGAGGAGTGGGGGACGCCGCTTCGGGACGACCGCGGGCAGTTCGAATTCCTGATCCTCGAATCGGCGCAGGCCGGGCTCTCGTGGGAGACCATCCTGCGCCGACGCGAGGGCTACCGGGAGGCGTTCGCCGGGTTCGACCCCGAACGGGTGGCCGGTTTCGACCGCGAGCGAATCGAGGCGCTGCTCCGGAATCCGGCGATCATCCGCAACCGGGCCAAGGTGGAGGCGGCGGTCGGCAACGCCGCCCGCTTTCTTGAAGTTCGCGCCGCTTTCGGCTCCTTCTGGCGCTATCTGCGGGACATCGCCGGCGATCCGCCGATCACGCGGCCCCGGCGCGCCGATGCGGACGTCCCGGCGACTTCGGAGGAATCGGACGCCCTGGCCCGGGACATGCGCCAGCGCGGGTTCCGCTTCGTCGGGAGCACCATCCTGTACTCGCACCTGCAAGCCACCGGCTTCGTGAACGACCATCTGACGGACTGTTTCCGCCACGCCGAAGTGGGGAAGTAGGCTACGGCGTCCCCATGCGAAACCTTTTCCTCTCGCTTCCGCTGTTCGCGGTTCTCGCCTCCTGCGGGGAGGGGGTTTCCGGCCCCTCCGCGCCGCCGCCGGCCGCCGCCCCCCGGGCACCGCGCCAGCTGACCGGCATCAAGCCGTTCGCGCCCCGCACCGAAATCCGGGTGGGGCAGCGGGTCGGGCCGCTGCTGGCCTACGGGAACTACGACGACGGCACCACCGGCGCGGTCACGGTCGTCTGGACCTCCTCGAATCCGCAGGTGGTCGCGGTCGACGCCCAGGGGTTCGCGGAAGGGTTCGCCGCCGGGACCGCGACCCTGACCGCGACCTCCGGCGGCTTCCGGGAGGCCCTCGATTTCGTGGTCGAGGATCCGAACCCCCGGAGCGAACGGGATCGTCCCGACGACGTCGGCGGCTCGCAGATTCACTTCGTCTACGCGGTTCCCAGCGACATCGAGGACCGGAACCGCGACCGCTTCGGGGAGATCGAGCGGTCGGTGGCGGCGATCCAGGGATGGCTGGCGGCGAAGGCGGGCAAGACCCTGCGGGTCGACACCTATCAGGGACGCCCGGACGTCTCTTTCCTGCGCCTCTCGTTCACCCACCAGGAAGGGGACGGCACCGCGGGCGCCACGGTGAGTTCGCTGCTCCAGGAGGCCCGGGGCAAGCTGCAGATCGCCGGCGACAAGATTCTCGCCTTCTACTACGAGGGTTCGGTGGCGGGAGTCTGCGGAAGCGCCCAGTGGCCGGGCCGGGCCGGCGCCGTCTACGTCGGCCGATGCAGCGACGCCGAGGTGGGCGCTGCCGAAGACGTCGCCTCCACCTACGAGGTGGTGATGGTCCACGAGATCTTTCACACCTTCGGCGCGGTTCCCGACTGCGCGCCCAACCGCTCGCCCGCCGGCGGGCACGTGGACGACCCGAACGACGACGTCATGTTCGCCGGCGCGGACAAGCAGCCCCGGGGCGGGGAGACTTTCGTCGACACGGGGCGCGACGACTACTTCGGACACGGTCGTTCCGACTGTCTGGACGTCGCCCGGAGCCGTTTCCTGAAGCCGGCTTCCGGCCTGGCGGCGTCCTCCCGTTCCGTCGAAGTCCGCATCCCCGCCGGCGACTGGCCGCTCCGCTGCGCCGTCGAGCATGGACCCACATCCTTCTGAACCCGTCGCCGGGCGGGGCGTGTCGGTTCGCCTGACCGCCGCGCTCGCCCTGCTGGTTTCGGTGGGCGTCGCCGAAGCCCAGTGGACGAACCGCTACCCGAAGCTCGAAGGCTACTCGCACCATGTGTACGCCGAGGGCTACGAGCTGCCGATCTTCGCCGCCGGGCCGACCGATCCGGCGCCGTCCCCGGACGGAACCGGCATCGCCTTCGCCGCTCGCGGCTGGTTGTGGCTGCTGGACGAAACGATCGGGATCGCCCGCCGCCTCACCAGCGGCGCGGCGGTGGACTCCCGCCCGGCGTGGCGTCCCGACGGCGGGGCGCTGGCCTTCCTCCGGGACGACGGCCGCAGTCTCTCGATCCGGATGCTGGACATGACGACCGGGGAGGAGCGGCTTCTCTTCGCCGACGACTCCATCGTGCTCGACCCGGCTTGGGCGCCGGACGGCGCCTCGCTCTACTTCAGCGCGGCGACTGCCGGCGATCTCGACATCTGGCGGCTTTCGGTCGAAACCGGGGAACCGGTGCGGCTCTCCGACCGGCGCGGCCTCGAAGTGCGTCCCCAGCCGCTCCTGGGCGGTGCGCTCGCCTACCTGGCGAAGGGACGCTCGGCGCCGGACGCCGTCGTGGTTCGGAATTCCGACGGCGCGGAAACCATCCTCCGCGCCGAATCCATCGCGTCGCAGGCCCGGCCGGCGGCGTCGCCCGACGGGATGTCCCTTGCGGTGAACTGGCCGGCTGGCGACGGCGGCGAGGGATACAAGCTGATGCTGCTGGACCCGGCCGGCGGGGATGCGATCCAGCTGGCCGCCGCCCGCGGCCTTCCGCTGGCGCCGGTCTTTTCGGCGGACGGGGAGTCAGTGCTCTACGCCGAGGCCGACGAGACGGAGCGCTTCCGGTTGAAGCGGGTGGGCGCCCGCGGCGGTCCGGTGGAGGAGATCGCGATCCGGGGCTGGGAGTACGGCGTTCCCACCGGGCGCGCGCGGATCACCACCCGCGCCTCCGGACATCCGGTCGCGGCGCGGCTGGCGGTTCGGGACGGCGCCGGACACCCGGCCGTCCCCGGGGACGCGGCGGCGCGCTTTGACGGAACCCACGGCCGCATCTACTTCTACTCGCCCGGAGTGATCGAGCTGGAGCTTCCGGTGGAGGAGGGCGAGGCTCGGGTCCTCGCCACCCACGGGTTCGCCCACGCTCCGGCGACCGCCGGCTTCACGGTGCGGGCCGGCGAGACGGTGGACGTCGAGCTGGCGCTCGAACCGCTCTGGGACGCCCGCGCCGCCGGCTACCGCTCCGGCGACCTCCATTTCCATCTGAACTACGGCGGGCCGATGCGCCTGGACCCCGAGGACCTGACGCTGCTGCTGAAGGGCGAGGACCTGGACATCGGGACTCCGCTGATGGCGAACCTCCACCACCGGCTGAACGACGCCGAGTTCTTCGCCGCCCGGCGGCTGGCGGAGCTTCCGGCGTTCGTGTTCGGCCAGGAGGTGCGCTCCCACTTCCTGGGGCACCTGGGGCTGGTCGGGATCGAGAGCGCTTTCCAGCCGTGGTTCTGGGGGCCCGGCTATCCGGTGTTCGCGGACGACGACCGGCCCAATGCGGACGCGCTGGCGCACGCGCGGCGCGAGGGCGGGGTCAGCAGCTACATGCATCCGGTTTCGGTGGCGGACCCCTTCACCGACGCCGGGCTTTCGTCCATCCCGATCCACCTGATTCCGGACGCGGTGCTGGGCGATCTGGACACCCTCGAGATCGCTTGCCTGTGGACCAGCGAGCTCGGAACCGCCGCGGTCTGGGAGCGGATCCTGACGCTCGGAATTCCGCTCGCCGCCTCGGCCGGAACCGATGTCATGCTGGACTTCCACCGGACGATGGCGGTGGGGACGACGCGGATCTACGTGGAGGCGCCCGGCCCGTTCCGGCTCCCCGCCTGGCTCGACGCGCTCAAGGCCGGGCGGAGCTTCGTGACCACCGGCCCGCTTCTCGACTTCCGGGTCGGCGGGATGCGCCCCGGCGACGCGACGCCGCCCGGCGAAGCCGCCTGGACGCTGGAGATCGCTTCCTCCGGCCCGGTGGAGCGCGTCGAGATCCTGGTGAACGGACAGGTGGTGGAGACGCTTCCCGGTCTCGAAGGCCCCGGATCGGCGCGGCGGGAGGGTTCGCTGACGCTGCCGGAGGGCGGGTTCGTCGCCGCCCGGGCGCGAGGCGGCGAGGAAGCCTGGCCGGGGATGAACGGTTCGGTTTTCGCCCAGACGTCCCCGATCTGGATCGGAAAGGTGGGAAGCCACGATCCCGCCGCAGCCAGCCGCGCCGCCGCCGACCTGCTCCGCGCCCTCGACGTGGCCGAGCTTCGGGTGGCGCAGCGGTACGGGGACACTCCGGTTCCGCGCATCCGGGCCCGCTTCGCCGCGGCGCGCGAACGGCTCGCCGGGTTTCTCCGGTGAAAGTCGCCGCCGCGCTCCTGGTGATTGGGTTCGGGGTTCTCCCGGGGGAGGCCGCCGCCCAGTCCGCGCCCCGGGTGTTCTTCGACTGTTCGGGGCCGCGCTGCGACTCGCGCTACTACCGGACCGAAATCGGCTGGGTGCACTGGGTCAACCGGAAGGAGGCCGCCGACCTCCACCTGATCATGACCAGCCAGCAGACCGGCGCCGGCGGGCGGGAGTATCTCTTCGACTTCGCCGGGACCGGCGAGCAGGCCGCGTATCGGGATCGGCGCCGTTTTCGCTCGCTCCCCACCGAAACCGAGCGCGAGACGCTGGACGGCATCGTCCACACCCTGTCGCTCGGGCTGGCGCTCTTCGCCGACGAGGCCGGGTTCCGCCAGCTGATCCGGATCGCCCCCGCCGACCGGGCGGAGGCGGCGGCGCAGCGGGGCGTGGTCTCCGAGGACGAGGTGGAGGACCCCTGGAATCTGTGGGTGTTCCGGCTTGAAGGGGAAGCGGGGATCGACGGCGAGACGCAATCCCGGAGCACCAGCCTGGAAGGCGAGTTCTCGGCGTCCCGGGTCACCCCCGAATGGCGCGTTCGCTTTTCCGGCGAGGTGGAGCACGACCGCCTGGCGATCGAGCTTTCGGAGGGAACCTTCCGGGACGCTCGCACCGGCTGGGACGCCGAGTCGGAGGTGGTGTACGCCCTGTTTGACCACTGGTCCACCGGGATGGATGTGAGCGCCTCCAGGAACGTCACGTACAACCAGAAATTCCGCTTCGAGGCGACGCCGGCCATCGAGTACAGCGTCTTTCCGTATGACGAGGCCACCCGCCGGAGTTTCACGTTCCATTACACGATCGGCCCGGCGTATCGGAACTATGTGGAGCGGACGATCTACGACCAGCTGTCCGAGACCCGCTGGGAGCAGGCGATGGACATCCGGTTCAGCCAGCGCCAGCGCTGGGGAAACGCCTCGGTGAACCTGCGCGGTTCGCACTTCCTCCACGATTTCAGCCAGCGGCTGGTCCGGCTGGGCGGCTATCTCTCGTACCGGTTGGCGCGGGGCTTCGAAGTCAGCGTCTCCGGCGACGTGTCCTCGGTGCGGGACCAGATCTACCTGTCCGCGAAGCAGGCGACCGACGAGGAGGCGTTGCTGGAGCTGCAGCAGCGGGCGACCGACTTCGACTACAGCCTCGAGATCGGCGTCGAGTTCCAGTTCGGCTCGATCTACAACAACGTGGTCAACAACCGCTTCCGCCGCCGCCGCTTCTGACCCCGTCCCGGCGCGCCCCGGTCGCGCGAAGCTTCGGGCGGGCCGCCCTACCATTCCGCCCATGAAGCGGAACCCCACGCGGGCGGTCACCGTCGGCACGGTGGTGGTCGGCGACGGCCGCCCGATCGTCGTCCAGAGCATGTGCGCGACCCCGACCCGGGACGTGGAGGCGACCGCCGCCCAGACCGAGGCGTTGCGGGCGGCGGGGGCGGGCATCGTGCGGGTGGCGGTGGACAGCCGCCGGGACGTCGAAGCGCTGGCCGAAATCCGCCAGCGCACCGCCGCCAACCTGGTGGTGGACCTCCAGGAGAGCTACCGGCTCGCCGAAAGCGTGGCGCGGCACGTGGACAAGATCCGCTACAACCCGGGGCACCTCTGGCACCACGAGACCTCGCGTCCGGTGGCCGACAAGGTGCGCTATCTCGCCGACGTGGCTGGCGAGCACGACTGCGCGATCCGCATCGGGGTCAACTGCGGCTCGATGGATCCGGCCCACCAGGACCGCTTCCGCGACGATCCGGTGGGGGCGATGGCGGCGTCGGCCGCCGAGCACTGCGCGATGCTGGACCGCTTCGGGTTCACCCGCTATGTGGTCTCGCTGAAGGATTCCGACCCGGCGAACGTGATCGACGGAAACCGGCGCTTCGCCGAAGAACGCCCCGATGTTCCGCTCCATCTCGGGGTCACCGAAGCCGGGATGCCGCCGGAGGGCGTCATCAAGACCCGGATCGCCTTCGAGCAGCTGGTCAGCCGGGGCATCGGGGACACGGTGCGGGTTTCGCTCACCCTGCCGAACGCGCGCAAGCCGGAGGAGGTGGAGGCCGGCCACCGCATCCTCAAGGACATCGCCAGCGGCCGCTTCCGTTCGACGCCCGAATTCCCGAAGGACCGGCTGAACATCATCTCCTGCCCGTCGTGCTCCCGGGTCGAAAACGAGAAGTTCATCGAGCTGGCGGAGGACGTGCGGGAGATGACCCGCTACGCCGAGCAGCATGCGATCACCATCGCGGTCATGGGGTGCCGGGTGAACGGCCCCGGCGAGACCGACGACGCCGACCTGGGCCTCTGGTGCGGTCCGGCGTTCGTGAACCTGAAGCGCGGCCCGGAGTCGCTGGGCGCCTACCCCTACGACCGCATCCTCGAACGGCTGCGGGTCGAGGTGGACCGGATCGTCGCGTCCCGCGCCGGCTGACCCGCTTTTCGTCCAGGGGGTTGACAAATGGAAACAATGAAGTAAGGTATCCTTACTCTGATTTTGAAGAAGACCCATGCTTGCCAAATTGACCTCAAAGAACCAGCTGACCCTGCCCAAGGCGGCGATCACTGCAGTGGAGACTACGGAGTATTTCGACGTGACGACGGAGAACGGCCGCATCGTGCTGACGCCGGTGCGGGTCAATCGCGCTGACGGCGTTCGTGCGAAGCTTGCCCAGCTTGGCATTTCCGAAAAAGATGTAAAGGACGCCGTCGCGTGGGCCCGGTCGCGTGGCTGACACCGGTTCGAGCGGTTTTGGACGCCAATGTGTTGGTGTCCGCGCTTCTCTTCCAGAAGGGAAGGCTGGCTTGGCTGCGTGACGCTTGGTTCTCCGGGGTGGTGGCGCCGATGGTGAGCCGCGAGACCATAGCCGAGCTGGTTCGGGTCCTCGCCTATCCGAAGTTCACACTCAGTGGCGCCGAGCAGCATGATCTGCTTGATCTTTACCTGCCGTTTTGCGAAACCGTTGGGATAACCGGTCCACCGCCCGCAGTACCGGCGTGCCGCGACCCCGCTGACCTGCCGTTCCTGGAGTTGGCGCTCAACGGTCGAGCTGACGTGTTGGTCACCGGCGACGCCGCC
Source organism: Candidatus Marinacidobacterium sp. (assembly GCA_965202845.1). Classification (GTDB taxonomy): domain Bacteria; phylum Acidobacteriota; class Vicinamibacteria; order Marinacidobacterales; family Marinacidobacteraceae; genus CBDATA01. Next base: position 1,806,070 of record OZ241856.1, on the reverse strand, counting down.
CTGCTGGAGCTTGACGAACCATTCGTCATTCCGATTCTGGCGCCGGCCGAGTTCCGCGAGTGGCTCCTCCGAAAGGCGCCCGATGCGTGACCATCGGATGAGGTGCGACTCGGCTGAACGAGAGGCGGGGCGCCCCGGCGCGGGCTGACGCCGTAGAATCCCCGAGTTCATCTCCCGGAGGATTTCCCCCCATGCGCGTTCGCCTGCTTCTGCCCGCCGCCCTGGCCGCGGCGCTTTCGTTCCTGCCCTCCTGCGGCGATTCGTCGGCGGACATGGAGGACATGGAGACGGTCGAGGCCGTCGCTGCGGTCTCGCCCAACGACGACTTCCCGAACCCATACGCCGCCGAACCGATGTGGGGCGACCTGCCCGGCGAGCGCGGATGGGGCGCGATCAGCGCCATCTACCCGTCCGCCGACGGCAACCTGTGGACGGCGGAGCGCTGCGGCGCCAACTTCTGCGGCGACCGGCCGAACGTGGACATGATCGTCCTGTTCAGCCCTGACGGCGAGCCGATCCGGAGCTTCGGCGCCGGAATCATCGCCTGGCCGCACGGGATGTTCGTCGACCACGAGGGGAATCTCTGGATCGCCGACGCGACCGGCTTCGTCGATCCGGAGGAGGTTCCGGAAGGACTCGGCCACCAGGTCGTCAAGTTCAGCCCGGAGGGCGAGGTGCTGATGCGGCTCGGGGAACCCGGCGTGGCGGGCGACGGCGACGGCCAGTTCGCCATGCCCTCCGACGTGCTGGTGGCCCCCGACGGAACCATCTTCGTCGCTGACGGCCACAACGCCGGCGGCAACAACCGGATCGTCAAGTTCTCGGCGGACGGCGCCTTTCTGACCAGCTTCGGGGAGACCGGTACCGGGCCAGGCCAGTTCCGCGATCCGCACGCCCTGGCGATGGATTCCCAGGGGCGCCTCTTCGTGGCGGACCGGGCCAACAACCGGATCCAGATTCTCGATCAGGACGGCAATTTCATCGAGGAGTGGCTCCAGTTCGGGCGGCCCAGCGGCATCTTCATCGACGCTCAGGACACGATCTACGTGGCGGATTCGGAATCCACTTCGGAGGCGAACCCGGGGTTCGGACGCGGCATCCGGATCGGCAGCGCCCTGGACGGCGGCATCCAGTACTACCTGCCGGACGATGTCTCCGATCTCGAACCGGGCGCCGAGCCGGTGACCAGCGGCCCGGAAGGGGTCGCGGTGGACGCCGGCGGCGCGGTCTACGGCGGCGAGGTCCGGCAGCGGATGGTGCGGAAATTCTCCCGGGTCACTCCTTGAGCGTGACCGAAAGCAGCAACCGGTAGTCGACGGTCGGAATCCGCTCCGCGCTCCCTTCGGGGGCCACCCGGAGGATCCGGATCTCGAAGTCCCCGAACGTCCGCGTCGCCTCGCCCTGGGGCGGCGCCTGCATCCGCACCGTCGTCCGGGTCTCGGCGGTCTCGACTTCGAGCGAGACGTCGAGGAAGCCGGGTTCGGCGCACGTCGCCCCCTCCGGGCACCGGGAGTCGAGTCCCAGCGAGAGCACGCTCAGGTACAGGTACGAGCCGGTTCCCGCCACCAGCCCCAGGTCGCCCACCCGCAGCACGAACGGGTCGCCGAATCCGACCCGGACGTTCGGGGTCGGAAAGGTGGGGGTGGCGGCGCCCGGATTGCAGCCCGGATTGCCGCCCGCCGCGAGCAGCAGGAGGGCGAACAGGTGCAGGCTTGCGCGGCGCGTCATCGCGGTTCCTCCGGTGGGAGTTCGAGGCGCGTCAGTTCGTCCGCCTCGAAGATCGGCATCTCGCTTCGCGCCGCGCCCCGCGCCAGCGTGAGTCCCTGCTCCGCCCGGGTGAAGCGCCCGATCACCTGGGCCGGGATGTCCGCTTCCTCCAGCTTGCCGAGCAGCGGGTCCGCTCCGTCTTCGGTGCAAGCGATCAGCAGCGCCCCGGACCCCAGCATCCCCAGGATGTCCAGCCCGAAATGGCCGGCGAGCTGCTTCGATTCGAGGTAGCGCGGGATTTCGGTTTCGGCGACCACGCAGCCGACGCCCGCCGCCTCAGCCATCTCGCGGATTGCGGTCGCCGCCCCGCCTTCGGTCACGTCGTGCATCGCGCGCACTTCGGGAATGCCGGCGGCGATCCGCGCCTCCTCCAGGATGCATATCCCCGGATCCTCCACGAACCGCGCGCACCGGTCGGCGAACCCGGCGTCGAACTCCCGGACCATCTCCTCGCGGCGCGCCTGGGCCAAGACGGCGGTGGCTTCAATGGCGATCCCCCGCGTCAGCACCAGCAGATCGCCGGGTTCCGCGCCGCCGCTGGCCTTGATCCGCTCGGCGGCGGCCGAGCCCACCATCGCGCCGGCGACCACCGGCCGGGCTACCGCCGAGGTGATCTCGGTGTGTCCGCCGACCGGAACCGCTCCCACTTCCCGGCAGCCTTCGGCGATTCCGGCGGCGATTCCGGTCAGCGTCTTCTCCGGGGTTCCGGGAGGCGCCAGGATTTGTGACAGATACCAGCGCGGCTCGCCGCCGGTGGCCGCCACGTCGTTGGCGTTGACGATCACCGAATGCCAGCCGGGGCGCGGCGTCGGGAAGGTGATCGGGTCGGCGGCGAGCACCAGCCGGGACATCCCTTCGCTCCGCGCCACGGCGGCGTCCTCGCCGATCCCCGGACCGATGAGGACTTCCGGATCGTCGGCAATCTCCAGCCGCTCGAGTATCCCGCGCAGGACGGCGGGCGGCGCCTTTCCCTCGGCGAGTTCCATATGGGGCGGGTAATGCTACGCCGTAGTAGAATCCTTCGCCGGTCCAAGCGTCTTCGCCCCCTCTCGTGCTCCAGTCGTCGCGGCGGGTTTTCCGCCGCTTTTTTTTCGTACTCCCCGCCCTTCTTGGACCCGGGCTGTCCGCGGGCGCCGCCGAGGACGAATCGCGCTTCCTGGACCGCATCCGGCGGCTCACGGTGGAGGGACGGCGCGCCGGGGAGGGGTACTTCTCGCCGGACGGAACCCGGATGGTGTTCCAGTCCGAACGGGAACCGGGCAACCCGTTCTACCAGATCTACCTGCTCTCGCTGGAGACCGGGGACCTGCGGCGGGTCTCGCCGGGGACGGGGAAGACCACCTGCGCGTTCATCAACGGCGCGACCGGGGACATCCTGTTCAGCTCCACTCACCTGGACCCGCGCTCGGAGGCGCTCCAGCGCGAGGAGATCGAGTTCCGGGAGAGCGGTCGGGAGCGGCGCTATGCGTGGGACTACGACCCGGCTATGGACATTTTCGTCGAGCCGCGGGGGGGCGGCGAGCTGCGCCGGCTCACCGACGCCCGGGGCTACGACGCCGAGGCCAGCTATTCCCCCGACGGCGCCTGGATCGTGTTCACCTCCATGCGGGCGCAGTTCGCGCCCGGGCTTTCGGAGCGGGAGACCCGCCTTGCGGAGATCGACCCCTCGTACTTTGGCGAGATCTACCGGATGCGGGCCGACGGGAGCGGCGAGGAGCGGCTCACCCGAACCCCCGGCTACGACGGCGGCCCCTTCTACTTCCCCGACGGCTCACGCGTCGTCTGGCGGCGCTTCTCGGAGGACGGCCTGATCGCCGACATCTGGAGCATGGCCGCCGACGGGAGCGACCAGCGCCAGCTCACCGACTTCGGCGCGATGAGCTGGGCGCCCTACGTCCACCCGTCCGGCGCCTACATCCTGTTCGCATCCAACAAGCTCGGCTTTTCCAACTTCGAGGTCTTCCTGGTGGATGTCGCCGGAACGAAGACACCGGTGCGGGTGACGACCACCGACGGGTTTGACGGGCTGCCGGTTCCGCTGCCGGACGGCCGGCGCCTCGCCTGGACCTCCACCCGGCACGGCGGCGGCGACGGCGGGCAGATCTACCTGGCCGACTGGAATCACCAAGCGGCGCTCGCCGCCCTGGACCAGGCGCCGCCGCGCGAGTAATTTCCATGTTTCGATTCTGCGTTCTTCTTTCCCTGACCGCCAGTCTGGCCGTCGCCCAGACCCCGGAGGAGGCGCGGGACGACGTACGGGTGCTGACCGCTCCCGAAACCGCCGGACGGGCGGTGGGGAGCGAGGGCGCCGCCGTGGCGCGCCGCTACCTGATCGCCGAGCTGGAGGCCACCGGCGCCCGGCCGCTTCCCGGCCGGACCGAATTCGGCGTCCCGTTCGCGTTCGTCTCCGGGGTCGAGGACGAGGGATCCACGCTCTCGGCGGGAGGGCACAAGCGCTTCGGCCCGGACCAGGTGCGGGCGCTCGCCTTCTCGGAATCCGGCGAGGCGCGGGGCGATCTGGTGTTTGCCGGCTACGGGATCCGGCTGCCCGAAACCGCGGAGATCGAGTACGACAGCTACGCCGGCCTCGAAGTGGAAGGCAAGGTGGTTCTGGCGCTCCGCTACTTCCCCGATGGCGTTTCCGACGAGGCGCGGGCGGCGCTGAACCGGGGCGCCAGCCTGCGCGCCAAGGCGGCCGTCGCCCGGGAGCTGGGCGCAGTCGGCATGGTGATCTTCACCGGCCCGCGCTCGGAGAACGCCGGGGAGCTGGTGGCCGGCTCCTTCGACATCGCCGCGCCCGGGGGCCAGGGGATCCTGGCGGTCTCAGTGGACGGCGCCGCCGGGGAGCGGCTCTTCGCCGGTAGCGGCCGCACCGTCGCCGAAGTCCAGGACGCGCTGGACCGGGGCGAAATGGAGTCCTTTCCGCTTCCCGGCGCCGCGACGCTGGACGTCCGGCTTCGCCGGGACCGCTCCCGGGGGGTGAACGTCGCGGGGCTGCTGCCGAGCGCCTCCGGCGACTTCGCGCCCCCCTGGGTGGCGGTGGGCGCCCACTACGACCATCTGGGGATGGGCGGCGCCGGCTCGCTGAACCCGCACGGACCAGGGGCAGCGCATCCGGGCGCCGACGACAACGCATCCGGGGTGGCGGCTGTGCTCGCGCTGGCGCGCGCGGTTTCGCGGCAGCCGCTCGACCGCCCCACGCTGGTCGCGTTCTGGTCCGGCGAGGAGTCCGGGCTTCTGGGTTCCAACGCCTTCGTCCGCGACGAACTGGCGAGCGACCAGGTGGCCGCCTACCTCAACCTCGACATGGTGGGGCGGATGCGCGAGAACCGGCTCACCGTTCAGGCGATGGGTTCGTCGGCGATCTGGCCGGGAGTCGTGGAGCGGGCGAACGTGCCGGTCGGCTTCGACCTGGCGCTCAGCGAGGATCCGTACCTGCCCACCGATTCCTCCGCCTTCAACAGCGCCGGGATTCCGACGCTGAACCTCTTCACCGGAACCCACGAGGACTACCACCGGCCCAGCGACACCGCCGACCGGCTCAACTACGAGGACTTGGCCCGGGTGGCCCGTTTCGCCACCCTGGCGGCGCGGCGGGCGGCCGAGGCCGATCCGGTTCCGGAGTTCATCAGGGTGGAGCGAAGCGCCGAGACGCCGTCCCGGGTCTCGCTCCGCGCCTGGACCGGGACGATCCCCGAATACGCCACCGAGATCGAGGGGCTGCTGCTGGGCGGGGTCATGGCCGGCGGCCCGGCCGAGAAAGCCGGACTCCGCAAGGGGGATGTGATCGTCCAGTTCGGCGAGGTTTCGGTGCTGAACATCTACGACTACATGAACGCCCTGGAGGCGGCGCGCGTCGGCGAGCCGATCCGGGTGGTGGCGCTTCGGGACGGCGAGCGGCTTGAAGTCACCCTGGTTCCCGCCGCCCGCCCCTGAGACTTGGCTCCCTCGGCCGCCGCCGAAGCGCTCCCGCGCGAGCGGGTGCGCAACTTCTGCATCATCGCCCACGTGGATCACGGGAAGTCCACGCTCGCCGACCGTCTCATCCAGCGCTGCGGCGGGGTGCAGGATCGGGAGTTCCGGGATCAGCTGCTCGACTCGATGGACCTTGAGCGGGAGCGCGGGATCACCATCAAGTCCAACAGCGTGACCCTGCGGCACACCGGGGCGGACGGCCGGACCTGGCAGCTGAACCTCATCGACACCCCGGGGCACGTGGACTTCTCGCACGAAGTCCGGCGCTCGCTCATGTCCTGCGAGGGAGCGCTGCTGCTGGTGGACGCCTCCCAGGGGGTCGAAGCCCAGACGGTGGCCAACTACTTCCTGGCGCTGGAGTACGACCTGGCGGTGGCGCCGGTGATCAACAAGATCGATCTGCCGGCGGCCGACCCGGAGCGGGTGCGGGAGGAGATCGACGAGCAGCTGGGGCTGGACCCGTTCGGCGCGATCCTCGCCTCGGCGAAGCGCGGGGACGGGGTGGACGAGGTGCTCGACGCCATCGTCCAGCGGTTCCCGCCGCCCGGCGGCGACCCCGAAGCGCCGTTGCGGGCGCTCGTCTTTGACGCCCAGTACGACACCTACCGCGGGGTGGTGCTGCTCCTTCGGGTGGTGGACGGAACGATGCGCCCCGGCGCCCGGGTCCGGCTGATGCATTCGGAGAAGGACCATGCGGTCGAGGAGGTCGGCCTCCTCCGGCTCCGCCGCGAGGTGGTTCCCGAGCTCGCCTGCGGGGCGGTGGGGTATGCGATCTGCGGGATTCGGAATATCCGGGACATCGCCATCGGCGACACGATCACCGACGCCGAAGCTCCGGCGCCGGAGGCGCTGCCCGGCTACCGGGAGGCGAAACCGGTGGTGTTCAGCTCGCTCTACCCGATCTCCACCGAGGACTACGGGGAGCTGGAGGCGGCGCTTGAACGTCTGGCGCTCAACGATCCGGCGCTGATCTTCGATCGGGATTCCTCCACCGCGCTCGGCTTCGGCTTCCGCTGCGGATTCCTGGGCTTGCTGCACCTGGACGTGGTCCAGGAGCGGCTCCAGCGCGAACACGGGCTTTCGCTGTTGCTCTCGGCGCCGAGCGTGCGCTACCGGATCACCACCGGCGACGGCGAGACGCACGAAATCGAGAACCCGGCGCTCTACCCGGACCCGGCCCGCATCCAGGGCGCCGAGGAGCCCTGGATCCGCGCCGACATCCTGGTTCCGGAGCGGGCGGTCGGCCCGGTCATGGAGCTTCTCCGGGAGCGCCGGGCCGGCGCCACCCGGATGCACTATCTCTCCAGCCAGCGCATCGAGGTGCGCGCCGAGCTGCCGCTCGCCGAAGTGCTCTTCGACTTCCACGACAAGCTGAAGACCGTCTCCCGCGGGTACGGAAGCTACGACTACGAGCTTCTCGACTACCGGCCCACCAAACTGGCCAAGGTGGACATCCTGGTGAACGGCGAGCGGGTGGACGCGCTCTCGCAGCTGGTGCACGTGGACAAGGCCCGGCCCCGGGCGCTCCGGTACTGCGAACGGCTCGCCGAAGTGATCCCGATGCACAACTTCAAGATCGCCATCCAGGGCGCCATCGGGGGGACGATCATCGCCCGCACCAACATCCGGGCGCTCCGCAAGGACGTCACCGCCAAGTGCTACGGCGGGGACGTGAGCCGGAAGCGGAAGCTCCTGGAACGCCAGAAGGAAGGCAAGAAGCGCATGAAGCAGGTCGGGAACGTCCAGATTCCGCAGTCGGCGTTCGCGGAAGTGCTGAAGTCGAGTCCCACCGCATGAGCCGGGAGCGTCCCGGTTTCTACGCGCACGTCCCCTTCTGCAGTCGCATCTGCCCTTACTGCGACTTCGCGGTGACCCGAGCCGCCGCCGGCCGTTTCGAGCGGTTCGGCGCGGCGCTCCTCGAGGACATGACGCTGCGCCCTCCGGCGCGGGCGGACACCCTCTATTTCGGCGGCGGCACGCCGTCCCTGGCCCCGCCGGCGCTTCTCGGAGAGTGGATCGCCGCCGCGGTCGAGCGCGTCCACGTTCTCCCCGACGCCTTGACGACCCTGGAGGCGAACCCGGAGGACGTGACGCCGGACGCCGCCCGGGCGTGGAAGCGGGCCGGGATTTCGGGAGTGAGTCTGGGCGCGCAGGCGCTCCATGACGACCGGTTGCGCTTTCTGGGGCGGCGTCACCGCCACGCCGACGTCCGCGCCGCCGTCTCCTGGCTGGAGGCGGCCGGGATTCCCTGGATCTCGCTCGACATCATCTACGGGACCCGGGGGCAGACCGCGGAGGGACTGGCCGCCGAGCTCCGGGAAGCGGCCCGCCTCCCCGGAGTCGTCCACCTTTCGGCCTACGAACTGGCGGTGGAGCCGGGCACGCCGTTCTCCCGCCGGGCCTCCGGCGGCGAGACCCTGACCGCGGAGGCGTCGGGGGAGGGGGGACTCTTCCGGGCGGCGCACGAAACCCTCGAGGCGGAGGGCTTCGCCGCCTACGAGGTCAGCAACTTCGCCCGCAGCGCGGAGCACAGGTCGCGGCACAACCGGAAGTACTGGCGGCAGGCGCCGTACACCGGCGTCGGCCCGTCGGCCCACTCGTTCGATCCGGTCGCCGGGATCCGCTCCTGGAACCACCGGAGCGAGGACGCCTGGAGGGAGGCGCTCCGCCGCGGGGAGCTTCCGGCGGCGGGAAGGGAATCGCTGGGCCGTCGGCAGCGGGCGCTCGAAGAGGTGTTTCTGGGGTTTCGCACCGTTTCCGGGCTGGACCTGGATGGCTTCGCCGGACGCTACGGCGAGGACGCGGTGGCCGCCAACCGGAACCGGCTGGCCGGGTGGGAGGAGCGCGGTCTGGTGCGGGTCGCTCCGCCCCGGCGGGTCCGCCCCACCCTCGCCGGGCTTTCGGTCGCCGACGCGCTGGCGCGCGACTTCCGCCTCGACGAGGTTCGGCCGTGACGTCCGCCGCCCCGCTCACCATGGGGCGGCTGTTCCGCCTCTGGGTCCCGATGGGCGCCACCTGGTTCATGATGTCGATGGAGGGACTGCTGGTGGCGGCCATCGTGGCCCGGCTCCCGGACGCGACGGTGAACCTGGCCGCCTACGGGGTGGCGTTCGCCTTCGCGCTCCTGCTGGAGGCGCCGATCATCATGATCCTGAGCGCGTCCACCGCGCTCTGCCGGGATCGGGACGCCTTCCTCCGCATGCGCCGGTATGTGATGGGGCTGAACATCCTGCTCACTGCGGCGACGCTGCTCTGGGTGCTCACCCCGCTCTATCCGCTGGCCACCGGGATCCTCATGGACGTGGACCCGGATGTCTCCCACCTGAGCCGCATCGCCCTGCTGGTGCTGCTGCCGTGGCCGGCCGCCATCGGTCACCGGCGTTTCTACCAGGGCATCATGATCAACCACGGCCACACCCGGCGGGTGGCCTACGGGACGATGATCCGGCTGGGCGGGATGGGGGCGACGGCGGCGGCGCTCTCCTTCACGCCGGTCCCCGGAGCGGTGACCGGGGCGGCGGCGCTCTCGGTGGCGGTGGTCCTCGAGGCGATCGTCACCCGGATCATGGCGACCGACTGCGTCCGGAGCCTGATGCAAAAGCCGGGCGGCGGCGAGCCGCTGACCCTTCCCCGGTTCCTCCGGTTCTACATCCCGCTGCTGGTGAGTTCGGTGATCGCGCTCGGCATCCATCCGCTCATCAACCTGTTCCTGAGCCATTCGCGGCTGGCGCTGGAGTCGCTCGCCACCTACCCGGTGGTCGCCGCCCTCTCCTTCGTGTTCCGCAGCATGGGCCTCTCGTTCCAGGAGGTGGCGATCGCCTGTCTGGACGGCAGCCGCGAGCGCTGTCGAACGCTTTTGCGGTTCGCGATCCGGCTCGGCCTGGCGGCCACCGCGCTCCAGGCGCTGATCGCGTTCACCCCGCTGGCCGGCATCTGGTTCGAGCGGGTGGCGAGCCTCACTCCCGAGCTCGCCGCGCTCTCGATCCCGGCGCTCGCGATCGTGGTGGCCATGCCGCTGCTCTCGGTGCTGCTCGCCTTCTGCCGGGCGCTGCTGGTCTGGAGCGGAAAGACCGACGCGATCACCTGGGCGGGCATCATCGAAACGCTTTCGGTGTCCGCCATCATGTACGCGCTGATCGCCGAGCCGGTCGCGATGATCGGCGTCCTCGCCGCCTCGTGGGCGACGGTGCTCTCGCGCGGAGTGGACCTGCTGGCGCTCTATTTCTGGGCGGGGCCGATCGTGCGGGGGTTCCGGTACGATCCGGCATCGCCATGACCCGAATCGCCCTTGTTCTTCTTCTTGCCGGCCCGGCGGCGGCAAGCGCCCAGATCGTCGCCGCTCCCGAAGGCGCGAGCCTCGGTCCCGACACCGTCTTCGTCGAGGAGCTGACCTGGACCGAGGTGGGAGCGCGGGTCCGCGCCGGAACCGATTCGGTGATCGTGGCGACCGGTGGAACCGAACAGAACGGTCCCCACATGGTTCTCGGCAAGCACAACTTCATCATCCGCCACGCCGCCGAGCGGATCGCCCGCGAGCTGGGGAACACTCTGGTGGCGCCGGTGATCGCCTACGTCCCCGAAGGCGGACTCGATCCGCCGACCGGCCACATGCGCTACCCGGGCGCGATCACCCTCCCGCAGGAGCACTTCAAGGCGCTCCTCGAGTTCACCGCCCGAAGCTTCGCGCTCCACGACTTCCGGAACATCATCCTCATCGGCGACAGCGGAGGGAACCAGCGCGGGATGGCGGAGGTGGCGGAGATGCTGAACGCCGAATGGGAGGCGGCGGGGCATGCGGCGCGGGCGCTCTACGTGTCCGACTACTACCGGGGCAACGGCTTCGGGGAGTGGCTCCGGGAGCAGGGGTTCTCCGATGACGACATCGGAAGCCACGCCGGCATCACCGACACCAGCCAGCTCTGGTTCGTGGACCCGGACCAGATTCGCCCGGAGGCGCGGGTCAAGGACGGCGGCTTCGAGGGTTCCGGGGTTCGCGGCGACCCGACCCTGGCGTCCCCCGAACTGGGGGAACGGGGGATGCGCTTCAAGGTAGAGACCACCGTTCGCAAGGTGCGGGAGATGCTGGCCGACCGGCGATGATCCTCCCCTCCCAACGGAGCGAATTCGACATTCCGCGGGACGTCGCCTACTTCAACTGCGCCTACATGTCCCCGCTTTCGCTGCGGGTTCTGGAGGCGGGGGCGGCGGCCTGGGCGCGGAAGCGTCGTCCCTGGGAGATCGGGGTTTCCGACTTCTTCGACGATTCGGAGGCGCTCCGGGCGAGCATCGCCGCGCTTTTCGGCGTCGCCCCCGAAGCGGTGGTTCTGACCCCCTCGGCGAGCTACGGAATCTCGTTCGCGGCGGCGAACCTCAAGGTGGGGCCGGGACAGCGCATCCTGGTCGCCCGGGACCAGTTTCCCTCGAATGTGTATCCGTGGATGGAGCTCGCCCGCCGGAAGGGCGCCGAGCTCCGCATGGTGGAGCGTCCCGCCGACGGGGACTGGACCGGGGCGGCGCTCGCCGTGCTCGACGAGCGGGTGGCGGCGGTGGCGCTTCCCCAGGTGCACTGGACCGACGGCGGGGTGTTCGACCTGGAACGGATCGGCGAGGCGGCGCGGCAAGCGGGCGCGGCGCTGGTTCTGGACCTCACCCAGTCGGCGGGGGTCATGGACCCGGACCTGCGGGCGGTTCGTCCCGACTTCGTGGCCGGGGCCTGCTACAAGTGGCTCATGGGTCCCTATTCGGTCGGCTACCTGATCCTGGGCAGCGCGGACGGGGTGGTTCCGCTGGAGGAGAACTGGATCCAGCGGGCGAACGCCCGGTTCTTCGCCCGGCTGGTGGACTACACCGACGACCGGCTGCCGGGCGGGGCGGGGTTCGACGCCGGCGAGCGCTCCAATTTCGCGCTGGTTCCGGCGGCGCTCGCCGGAGTGCGCCAGGTGCGGGAATGGGGGCCGTCCCGCATCGCCGAGACGCTCGGCGCCCGCACCGCCCGGCTGGGGGAGGACGCCGTCAAGCTCGGCTGCCGGATTCCGGCGGCGACCCGCGCCCCCCACTACCTCGCCCTCGCGCTTCCCGAAGGCACGGACCCGATCCGGGTCCGGGACGGACTCGCATCCCGCCAGATCCACGTGAGCGTTCGGGGGGACACGCTGCGGGTCACTCCCCACCTCTACAACGACGACGAGGACGAAACCCGTTTCCTCGGCGCGCTGCGCGATCTGCTGCATTGAATGCGGGCGTATCTGGACCTGGTCCGGCAGGTTCTCGATGAGGGGGTCCGCCGGCCGAACCGCACCGGGGTGGACACCCTCTCCTGCTTCCATGCGCATCTGGGCGCCTCGATGGACGACGGGTTCCCCCTGCTCACCACCAAGCGGGTGAGCTGGAAGAACATCGTCATCGAGAATCTCTGGTTCCTCTCCGGGGAGCCGGACATCGGTCTCCTCCGCCGCCACGGGTGCCGGTTCTGGGACCCGTGGGCCGATCCCCGGTCGCTCCGGGTGCCGAGCCCCTACGGGAACCTCTGGCGGCGGCATCCGGGACCGGAGGGGCCGCGCGATCAGATCCGCTGGGTGATCGAAGAGCTGCGCCGGAACCCGGCCTCCCGGCGGCTGGTGGTGAGCGCCTGGTCCCCGGAAAACGCCCACTCGAGCGCGCTTCCTCCGTGCCATTTCGTGTTCGTCCTCCACGGAACTCCGAGTCCGGAAGGCTGGCGGCTGGACCTCCATCTCACCATGCGGAGTTGCGACATCGCGCTTGGCCTGCCCTACAACATCGCCGGCTACTCGCTGCTGCTCCACCTGTTCGCGGCCTGGGCCGGGATGCGCCCCGGCCGTTTCGGCGTCACCCTGGTCGACGGCCACGTCTACACAAAGGGCGCCGACGGCTCGAACGCGGAGTACGACCACCTCCCCGGCCTGCGGGAGCAGCTGCTCCGGGAACCGCGCCCGCTGCCCCGGATCGCGCTCTCCGAAACGGTCCGGGACTCGCTCGACGGCGCGCTCTCGGTGCTGGGCGGAAGCGCCGCGGAGATCCTTTCCCACTTCCGGATCGAGGGGTACGACCCGCATCCGGAAATCCGCTTCCGGGTCGCCGTCTGATGCCGTCGCGCCCCAGGCCGAAACGCGCCGCCTCGGTCGAGGAGTTTCTGGAGGACCCCGATGTGCTGCCCCCGATTTCGCCGGTTTCGCCGTTCCGGGCGAGCATCGTCGCGGTCGCCGAAGGGGACATCATCGGGGTGGACGGGCGCATCCCCTGGCGCCATCCGCCCGATGTGAAGCGGCTCTGGCGGCTGACCCGGGCGAGCGTCATCATCCTCGGGCGTCTTTCGTGGGAGGACATGCCCCGCCGGCCGGTGCCCGGGCGGCGGAATTTCGTGCTCACCAGCCGGGAGCTTCCCGGCGCCCAATGCTTCGGCTCGCTGGAAGCGGCGCTCGCCGCCGCCTCCGGCGAGGACGTCTGGTTCCTCGGCGGCTCGCGCGTCTACCGGGAGGCCATGAAGCGCGCCGACTTTCTCGACATCACCCACATTCCCGACCCGGTCCCGGTCGCGCCCGGGGAGACGGTGGCGCGGTTCCCGGCGGTGGACCCTTCCCGCTGGCGATCCGGTCCGCTGCTGCCCGATCCGACCGATCCGGGCGTCACCCGGCGTCGCTGCGTGCGGCGCGGAGAATCCTGAAATGAGCGATTCCCCCATGACCCTGATCGCCGGCCCCGGCCTCCCGAAGCCGGCCGGCCCTTACAGCCCCGGCGCGGTCGGCTGTGGCCTGGTGTTCGTCTCCGGCCAGGTGGGGGTGGACCCCGCCACCGGCAGAACCCCGGAAGGGGTGGGTCCCCAGACCGAGCAGGTTCTCAGGAACATCCAGGCCATCCTCGAGGCGGCGGGTTCCGGCCTCGACCGGGTGGTCCGCTGCGGGGTCTTTGTCGCCGACATGGACCGGTTCGCGGAAATGAACGCGGTCTACGAGCGGATGTTCGCCGGCCACCGCCCGGCGCGCACCACCATCCAGCCGGAGCGCCTCCCCGGCGAGGGATTCCTGGTCGAAATCGACGCCATCGCGCTCCGCTGATCCCTCCGTCAGGGTTCGGCGGGGTTCCCTTCCCGGGGCGGGAGCCGGTCTCCGAGGAGGGTCTCGATGCGGGCGATCCGTTCGGAGAGCGCCCCGATTTCCTGTTGCATCTCCGTCCGGAGCGCCCCGATTTCCTGTTGCATCTCCGCCCGGAGCGCCCCGATTTCCTGGTGCATTTCGGTCCGTAGCGCCCCGATTTCCTGGTGCATTTCGGTCCGAAGCGCTCCGATCTGCTCCTGCATGCCCCCGATCTGCTCCTGCATGTCCTGCAGCCGCCGATCCGTCCGGGCGTTGGACGCGGCGGTGACGGCGCCGACGCCGAGGACGGCGGTGACGATGAGCGTGCAGACGCCGATGAGCAGCCGCTCGATCCGGGAGAATGGCTCCCGTCTGGCTTCGGTGCGCGGCATCGCGTCCCTCCCCTCTCCGGAGGGATTGTAGAGATCGGGCGGGCGGAAGGCGAACCTCAGGGTTCGGCGGGGTTCCCTTCCCGGGGCGGGAGCCGATCTCCGAGGAGGGTCTCGATGCGGGCGATCCGTTCGGAGAGCGCCCCGATTTCCTGTTGCATCTCCGCCCGGAGCGCCCCGATTTCCTGGTGCATTTCGGTCCGTAGCGCCCCGATTTCCTGGTGCATTTCGGTCCGAAGCGCTCCGATCTGCTCCTGCATGCCCCCGATCTGCTCCTGCATGTCCTGCAGCCGCCGATCCGTCCGGGCGTTGGACGCGGCGGTGACGGCGCCGACGCCGAGGATGGCGGTGACGATGAGCGTGCAGATGCCGATGAGCAGCCGCTCGATCCGGGAGAACGGCTCCCGTCTGGCTTCGGTGCGCGGCATCGCGTCCCTCCCCTCTTCCGGGGAATCATAGACGATCGGGCGGGCGGATGGGGACGGCAGCTGCGGCGTCGTGACGGGTTCGGCGTGGTTTGGGGGCATGGGCGAATTTCCTCTCCCTATATAGACACGCAGCAGAACCGAAAACGTTGCGCCGGAAACGCCAATTGTGGAAAACTCGTCAAAATTGACCCCGGGGCGACGGGGCTGGGCGCGCCGGCGGTTCCCGAAGAGCGGGAAATCCGGGTGCGCCGTGGTACTTTCCCCGCCCTCTTGAGCTTCCAGCAGCCCTTCCGCCGCTCCTTCGACGCCGCTGATCGCCTCGCCGTCCAGGTGCTGCGCGGCCTCGCGGTGGACATGGTGGAGCGGGCGCAATCAGGACATCCGGGGCTGCCGCTCGGCGCCGCGCCGACCGCTTGGGTCCTCTGGAGCCGGATGCTTCGGCATGCTCCCTCGGACCCCGAATGGCCAGACCGCGACCGGTTCGTGCTCTCCGCCGGACACGGGTCGGCGTTGCTCTACGGACTGCTCCACCTGTTCGGATACCCGGTTTCGGCGGACGACCTGCGCCGGTTCCGCAAGTGGCGGAGCCGCACTCCCGGCCACCCGGAGAGTTTCGCTACCCGCGCGGTGGAGGCGACCACCGGCCCGCTGGGGCAGGGAGCGGGGAATTCGGTGGGCATGGCGATCGCCGAACGGGCGCTCCGCGAGGAATTCCCCGAACTCCAGGACCACCGCATCTACGCCCTGGTCTCCGACGGGGACCTGATGGAGGGAGTGGCGCACGAGGCGGCGTCGCTCGCCGGGCAGCTTCGGTTGTCCCGGCTGACCTGGATCTACGACGCCAACGACGTGACCCTCGACGGGCCGGCTTCGCTGGCTTTCGACGAGGAGGACGTGAACGAACGCCATCGGGCGCTCGGCTGGCACGTCCAGACCGTCAAGGACGGGGACCAGGACCTGGAGGCGCTGGAAATCGCTCTTCGCTCGGCGGCGCTCGACAATCGGCCCTCGCTCATCCGGGTGAAGACCACCATCGGCTTTGGCGCGCCCGGCAAGGCCGGAAGCGCGGCGGCGCACGGCGCTCCCCTGGGCGAGGCGGAGGCGCGGGCGACCAAGAAAGCGCTCGGGCTTGACCCCGATGCAGAGTTCCGGATTCCGGACATGGTCAGGGAGCGGGTCGCCGAGTGCGTGGCGGCGGGGGAGGCGGCGCGTTTGGCATGGATCGAGCGGCGGGCCGGAAACCGCAAGGCCGCCCTTGAATGCAGCCGCCGGCTGCGGGGCCGGCTCCCCAGAGGGTGGGACGCCACCCTCCCCGAATTCGACATCGGCTCCTCCCTCGCCACCCGGAGCGCCTCCGGCAAGACGATGAACCAGCTGGCGGAGCGGATTCCCGAGTTCCTGGGCGGCGACGCCGATCTCTCGTCGTCCACCAAAACCGCGCTCGAATCGGCGGGATCGTTCTCGTGGTCGTCGCCCGGCGGCCGGAACATCCACTACGGAGTGCGCGAACACGCGATGGGCGCCGCCGCCAACGGGATCGCCTACCACCGGGGGTTCCGCACCTTCACCGCCACCTTCTTCTGCTTCGCCGACTACATGCGGCCCTCGATCCGCCTCGCGGCGCTCGCCGGCCTGCCGGTCGTGTTCGTGTTCACCCACGACTCGGTGGGGGTGGGGGAGGACGGTCCCACCCATCAGCCGGTGGAGCACCTGATGTCGCTCCGGGCGATGCCCAACCTGCACGTGGTGCGCCCCGCCGACGCCAACGAGACGGTCGAGGCGTGGCGGCACGCCATGGATCGGACGAACGGACCGACCGCGCTGGTGCTCACCCGTCAGAATGTTCCGGTGGCGACCGACCGGACCATCGCCCGGGGGCTGCACCAGGGCGGCTACGTCCTCGCCGGGGAAGCGGATCCGGCGGTCACGCTCATCGCCACCGGTTCCGAAGTGGCGCTCGCGCTTCAGGCGAGAAAACTCCTCGCCCGCAAGCGGATCGCGGCCCGGGTCGTCTCGCTCCCCTGCTGGGAGCTCTTCGCCGAGGCGGGGAAGGCGTACCGGGACGCGGTGCTGCCGCCGGGAGTCCCGCGGGTGGCGGTCGAGGCCGGCGCCACCCTGGGGTGGGAGCGCTACGTCGGCGGCGAAGGGCGTGTGATCGGCGTGGACCGCTTCGGCGGGTCGGCGCCCGGGGAGATCGTGGCGCGCCGGCTCGGTCTCACCGCCCGGAAGGTGGCGGCGGCGGCCCGGGAGCTTTTGGCGTGAGCAGTCTCGCCGGCCACCCCTGGGCGTCCTTCCTCCACGAAGTGGAGACGCCCTCCCGCTATGCGGGCGGCGAACGCTTCTCGGTGGTGAAGCCGGCGGCGCCGGAGATCCGGTCGCGGATGGCCTTCTGCTTCCCCGACGTGTACGACATCGGCATGAGCCACCTGGGCGCCCGCATCCTCTACAAGGTGGTGAACGACGAGCCGGACCTGGCGCTGGAGCGGGCGTTCTGCCCATGGCCGGACATGGAGGCGCAACTTCGTCGCCGGAACCTCCCGCTCATCAGCCTGGAGACGCGACTGCCGCTCGCCGATTTCGACCTGGTCGGCTTCTCCCTCCAGTACGAGCTCACCTTCACCAACGTACTCACCATGCTGGACCTGGGCGGCATTCCGATCCGCGCCGAAGATCGGACTCCGGAGCATCCGCTGGTGCTCGCCGGCGGGCCGGTGGCCACCCACCCGGAGCCGATGGCGCCGTTCGTGGACGCCTTCCTGATCGGCGACGCCGAGGAACGGCTGCCGCAGCTGATGCGCGACCACGCCCGGCTCCGGGAGCAGGGAGTTCGGGACCGGGAAGAGATCCTGCGCCAGCTGCAGCGGGGCGGGGGGCTCTACTGCCCGGCGCTCTACGACCGGGACATCTGCCCGGAATCCGGTCTCGCCCATGTGTCGGGCGCCCGGCATGCGGACGTTCCGCTCCGGGTGGAGCGCGCCTTCGTCCCGGACATCAGCCGCTATCCCTTCCCGGACGAATCCCCGGTCGCGGCGGCGGAAGCCATCTTCGATCGGACTTCGGTGGAGATCGCGCGCGGGTGCACCGAAGGCTGCCGCTTCTGCCAGGCGGGGATGATCTACCGCCCGGTGCGGGAACGGGACCCGAAGGAAGTCGCCCGCACCGTGGTCTCGGCGGTGGAGAAGGGAGGCTACGACGAGGCCTCCCTGACGTCGCTTTCGACCGCCGACTATTCGTGCGTGGCGCCGCTCATCAAGGAGGTGGCGAAGGAGCTCACGCCGCGCAAGGTGGCGCTCGGCGTCTCCAGCCTCCGCGCCTACGGGCTCTCGGAGGAAATCCTCGACGACATGTCGCAGGTCAAGGCCACCGGCCTCACCTTCGCGCCGGAGGCGGGCACCCAGCGGATGCGGGATGTGGTCAACAAGAACATCAGCGAGGCGGATATTTTCGAAACCTGCCGCCGGGTGTTCTCGCGCGACTGGGACCGCGCCAAGCTGTACTTCATGATCGGCCTCCCCACCGAGGAGGACGAGGATGTGCTGGGCATCGCCGACATGGCCCGGCAGGCGCGGCGGATCGGCGACGAGGTCTCGGCGCGCCGGGTGCGGATCACCGTCTCGGTCTCGACCCACGTGCCGAAGCCGCACACCCCCTTCCAGTGGTGCGCCCAGGACGGCATGGAGGAGATCGAGCGCAAGCAGGCGATGCTCCGGGAGCGCGCCCGGCAGGATGGCTTCCGGCTCCGCACCCACGACCAGCGGGTGAGCTTCCTCGAGGGGATCCTGGCCCGCGGCGACATCCGCGCCGGGCGGCTGGTCGAGATCGCGTGGCGCAAGGGCGCCCGCTTCGACGGCTGGACCGAGCATCTCTCCTTCAAGCGGTGGACCGAAGCCCTGTCCGAGTGGGAGGACGAACTGGGAGTGCGCCGCGAGGACTTCCTCGACGCGATTCCGGTGGACGCGCGGCTCCCGTGGGATCACATCGACGTGGGGCTGGCGGACGGCTTCCTGTCGCGAGAGCGCCGCCGCGCCCTGGCCCACCGCGCCTCGCCGCCCTGCGGCAAGCCGGCGGGCCAGCTGGTCCACCATCCGACCGTTCGGGAGGCCAGGGACGACGACCGGCGGCTGGTCTGCTACCACTGCGGGGTCGCCTGCGACCTGGACCAGATGCGCGAGGAGCGAATCGAATTCCTCGAAAGCATGGGCGCCACCGGCGCGATTCCGCTTCCGGTGCTTCCGACGGTCGTGGCGGCGACGCCTGCGCCGACCGAGCCGTCCCGGTATCGCGCCCGTTTCGAGAAGACCGGCCCGATGGCGCTTCGGGGGCACGGCGAGCTGATCCGGGTGCTCCCCCGGATCCTGCGCCGCGCCGGGCTGCCGATCCGGTTCACCGAGGGGTTCTCGCCGCACCCCCGGATCAGCTTCGGTCCGGCGCTCCCGCTGGGGGCGCAGTCGCTCGCCGAGTACTGCGAATTCGTCCTCACCGGCGCGTTGCCGGCGGACGACGTGCTGGCCGCCCTCCGGTCGGCGGGCGAGGAGGGCGTCCGCTTCCGGGAGGTGACGCTCGTTCCGGACGGGAAGCCCCGGCTGGCCCAATGGCTGGAAGCGCTCCGGTACGCGGTGCTGCTTCCGGTGGACGCGCCCCTGGCGCATCTGGAAGCCCGGCTCCGGGACTTTGACGCGGCGACGGAGTGGCCGATGACTCTGACCCGCCGGGTGAAGCGGAAATCGAAGCGTCGCCGGGCGCCCGAGGGGCCGCGCGAGCGAGAGACGCCCATCGACCTGCGCGCGGTGGTGTCCGAGGCGAGGCTGGCTCCGGCGGGGGACGAGGCCGGCCTGCTCGGTTGCCCCGCTGCCCGGAGCGTCCTCCGCTTCCGGATGCTGGCGATTTCGGAGGGCCCCTCCCCGCGCCCCGCCGAGGTGGCGCGGGAACTCGCCGGCTACGAGCCGCTGGCGGTGGAGATCGTCCGCACCGCCGCCGATCCGGTGGCGGCGGTTCCGCGGTTCGACGCCGCCCGGCGCGCCGAACTGCGCTGACGCGCTACCGGAGCCGCCGCCCGGGAGTCCAGGGCGCTCCCGCCGCCTCCAAGTCCGCTTCCAGTCCGGCGAGATCGGACTCGATCAGCTCCCGGAGCGCGGGGCCGACCTCGGCGAATTCGGAGGCGGCGATGCGGAGGCTCTCCCGCTGGGTGGCGGTGGGCGTCTGCCGGGCGCCCCAGTGGCCTCCCGCGATCCTGCCCACCCGCCCGCGGATCGAAGGCGCCGCCGGGTGGTTCCTTGACTGGCGCGCTGGATCCCCGTTCAGTCGCACTTCAAGGTCCGAGAGCGCCTCCAGGATGTCGTCCATCCGGCCGGAGAACGCCGGGTCGGCGTCCGGGGTCTCGACCAGCGCCGCCCGCAGATGCCGGAGCCGCTCCCGCGTCCGCCGGGCCTCGGCGGCCGCCCCGTGGACCTGGCGCAGGAGCGCCGCCGTTTCCTGCTGGAACGCCGCCACCGCCGCCGGGTCCACGCCGTCAAGCAGGGTGGGGGCCGGCTTCACCCGGAAGCGCTGCGGTTCGCCCAGCCGCTCCAGGCCTTCGGCGGTCACCGCGAGGAGCCGGGCCTCGTACTCGCCGGGCGCCATGAGCGGCCCCCGGGGCGAGCCGGCCCACGGCGGAGTGAAGTCGGGAACGCTCAGGCGCACCGGGTCGGGCGGCGGCCCCCGGAGGTCCCAGCTGGCCCGGTGGACGCCCTTCTTCGCCGCGCCGGCGATCCGGCGGACGACCTGGCCGGAAGCGTCGCGGATCTCGATCCATACCGAGGGCGGCGCCTCGAGTCCTTCCTGTCGCAGCGCGTCGAAGCCGGGGAAGGGGATGTCCTCGCCCGCCTCCCGCGCCTCCTTTTCCCGCGCGCGGCGGGTCTCCCGCACGGTTCGGAGGTCCTCCGGAATCCGGTACGTCAGCGTCGCGCCGAAGGGCGGGTTCGCCGCCGCGTAGGCGGTGCTTCCCTGGGTCGGGCGTCCCGGCGCCTGGGCCGGAACCGAGGGCACGTACCACCAGGCGTCCCGCACCGGAAAGAGCGTCGCCCGATCCGATTCGACCGCCGCCGCCATGCTCCGTAGCGGGGCGTAGTCGTCGAGGATGTAGAAGCCGCGCCCGAAGGTCGCTCCCACCAGGTCGTCGTCGCGCCGCTGGAGCTTGAGGTCGCGGAAGGCGATGGTGGGCGCGCCCTTGAGCGGAACCCAGTGGACGCCGCGGTTCCACGAGACCCGCAGCCCGAACTCGGTGGCGAGGAACAGCAGGTCCGGATCCTCGTGGTCCTGCTGGATCGCCCAGAGGATCGTTCCGTCCGGCAGGTCCCCGGCGAGCGAATTCCAGCTTTTGCCCATGTCGCGGCTCTCGAAGAGGAAGGGGCGGAAGTCCCCCATCTTGTGGTTGTCGGCCACCACGAACAGGGTGTCCGGGTCGTGGACCGAGGCCTCCACGTCGTTGATGAAGGAAAGCGCCGGGAGTCCGGGCAGATCGGCGGCCCGCTCCCAGTCGCCGCCGCCATCGGCGCTGACATGCACCAGCCCGTCGTCGCTCCCCACGACCAGAACCCCGGCCCGCACCGGCGACTCGCTGATCGCGGTCAGGGTGGCGTAGCGCGACATCGCCCCGGTGTCGTGGAGCGCGTCCACGCTCCAGACCCGGTCGAGGAAAGGGAGCTCGTAGCGGTTCCGGTTGGTGGTCAGGTCGGGGCTGACCGCGCTCCAGGAAGCCCCCTGGTCGTCGCTCCGCCACACCCGCTGCGAGCCGAACCAGAGCCGGTCCGGATCGTGGGGGCTGAGCAGCAGCGGGGCGTCCCAGTTCCAGCGCTCGGGCGGTTCGCCGGGCGCCGGAAGCGGCTGGATGTGCAGAACTTCGTCATTCCGCCGGTGCACCCGCTGGAGATTGCCCTGCTGGGTCATCAGGTAGAGCAGGTCGGGGTCCCGGGGGTCCATCTCCACCCCGTAGCCGTCGGCGCCCAGCGGGACGTACCAGTCCCGGTTGCGGACGCCCTCCTGGTTGGTGGTGCGCGAAGGGCCGTGCAGGGTGCCCAGATCCTGCGCCCCGCCCAGGATGTCGAAGAAGGGTTCGCGGTTGTTGACCGCTACCTTGTAGAACTGCGAGATCGGCATGTTGGGGAAGTGCCGCCACGTTGCGCCCCTGTCGAAAGTCTCGTAGAGGCCGGCGTCGGACCCCGCCAGCAGGTGGAGAGGGTCCTCCGGATCGATCCAGAGCGCGTGGTTGTCGCTGTGCTTCTCGCGGCCGGTGCCCAGAACCGAGAACGCCCGGCCGCCGTCCCGGGTGACGTGGAGGAACACGTCCATCTGGTACACGGTGTCGGGGTCGGTCGGGTCGGCCTCGATTTCCTGGTAGTAGTGCGGCCCGGTTCCGCCCGAGATGTAGGAATTCCGCTTCTCCCAGCTTTCGCCCCGATCCGTGGACCGGTAGAAACCCCGCTCCTCGGCGTCCGCCTCGATGGTCGCGTAGACGATCTCGGGCGCCGCCGGCGTCACCGCGAGGCCGATCTTCCCGACGTCCCCGGCGGGGAGTCCGCGCGTGACCTTGCGGAAGGAAGCGCCGCCGTCGGTGGACTTGTGGATGCCCGATCCCGGTCCGCCGGCGAGGAAGGACCAGATGTGCCGACGCCGTTGGTAGGAGGCCGCGTACACGATGTCCGGATTTCCGGGCGCGAACTCCAGGTCGGTCGCGCCGGTGTCCGGCCCCAGGTCGAGCGTCCGGGTCCAGGTGGCGCCCCCGTCCTCGGTGCGGTAGACGCCGCGTTCGCCGCCCCCGCTCCACAGCGGCCCTTCCGCCGCGACCAGCACCCGGTTTCCGTCCCTGGGATCCACCAGGATCTTCCCGATGTGTTCGGAGCGCTCCAGTCCCATCCGCTCCCAGGAGCCGCCGCCGTCCCGGCTGCGGTACACCCCGTCGCCCCAGCCCACGTGCCGCCCGCTCACGTTTTCCCCGGTTCCCACCCAGACCGTCTCCGGGTTCTCCGGGTCCAGCGCGACGGTTCCGATGGAGTACGACGGCTGGGCGTCGAAGAGGGGCGTCCAGGTGGTTCCGGCGTTGGTGGTCTTCCACAGCCCGCCGGAGCCGACCGCCACGTACCAGGTGGAGCGTTTCTCCGGGTGCGTCGCAATGTCGGCGATGCGCCCGCCCATGAGCGCCGGTCCCACTTCGCGCAGGCGCAGTCCGCCGACGGCTTCGGCGACCGCGGAGGCGTCCTGGGCGATGGCGGCCGGACTTCCGGCGAGCAAGAGCAGCAGTATGGCGAAGGGAATCCGGGTCATGGGGAGGGCATCCTATCCGCCGGGTGCGCCCAAGGGTTCGTCCAGCCCGGCGAGCGCTTCCCGGAAGCGCTCCGCCTCCCCGGCGAAGCGCGCCAGCCCCCGCCGCAGCGCGCGTATCGCGTCCGCCCGGCTTCCCGCCTCCATCCACACCCGGGCGAGCAGCAGGTGGCGACGGGGATCCTCCGGGCGCTCGACCAGGAAGCGCTGCGCCGCCCGGAGCGCGAGTCCGGGGTCTTCGGCGGTTTCCAGCGCGTGGAGGGTGAAGGCGCGGGCCGCCTCGAAGTCGTCGGGGCGGAGCTCGGCTTCGGCGAGGAGGCGCGCCGACTCGTCGGCGATCCGCTTCCGCCGCTGGAATGCGGCGAGCAGCCGTTCCGCCTCCTCCCGCTCCCCGGAGCGCGCCAGCAGCTGTCCCAGACCCAGCCGGGCTTCGTTCCGGCCGAACTCCAGCGCCCGGCGCCAGGCGTCCTCGGCGTCCCGTCCTGCGGCCTCGAGGGCCCGGGCGCGAACCAGCCAGGTCTCGCCGCCTTCCGGCGCCATCTCGAGGATCCGGATCGCCTCCTCCGGATTCCCCTCCCGGAGCAGAATCCGCGCCAGCCGCAGCGCCGCCGCCGGATTGTCGGTCGTTTCCCGGAGCAGGGAGATAGCCTCGGCGCTCCGCCCGGCGCTGTCCAGCAGCTCCGCGTGGAGCAGCGAACCGGCAGACATGTCCTCGACGATCGCAAGGGCTTCCCCGGCGCGTCCGTTGCGGGCCAGGAGGGAGGCGCGGGCGTGGCGGGAGGCCGGACCGGGCGGCGCCCTGGCGAAACGCTCGAGCGCCCGGTCGTCAAGTCGCAGCTTGGCCAGCAGCCAGCCGGCTTCCAGATGGGAGGCCGGGTGGTCGAGCGCCCGGTCGAACGCCTCCAGGGCGTCCAGCGGCCGGAGCGCCCGCCGCAGCAGCACGCCGGCCGCCACTTGGCCGATGGCGCCGAATTTCCCCACCGCGTCCACCAGCGCCGGTTCGGGGGGCGCGTTCCGGGCGATCTCCCACAACCGCCGCTCCGCCGCAGCCGGATCCTCCCGGAACGCCGCGGCCAGCTCCTCGACCAGCGGATGCGGCTGCGCCGCCGTCGCCAACCCGGACCCGGCGAAAAGGAGAGTCGGGACGAGGAGGCGTATCCGAATTGTTGAACCCCCGGCTTCAAGATGCCGCACCCGCCGGGGGCGCGTTCCGCGGGTCCCCGGGGCAACTCCATGGGAATCAAGGAAATTGCGCACGGCCCTGCGAAGGGTATGCCGCTTGCGGTATAGTGCGCCGTTCATGTTGTCCGCTTGCCGAAGGGCGCTCCTCATCACGGGGCGGATGCGCCCTCCCCGGCTTGCGGTTTTCGGGGTCGCTTTTGCGGCGCCGCTTCGGAATCCCACCACCACCAAGCCTCGTGAGGAGGATTTCATGCGCAAGTTCGCAGTGCTGCTCGCAGCCTTGGCGCTTCTCGCCACACCCGCGATGGCCCAGCAGACGGGAACCATCGCCGGCTCTGTTTCCGACGAGCAGGGCGCGGTGCTTCCCGGGGTCTCGGTGACCCTGGAGAGTCCGTCGCTCATCACCGCCCGCACCGCGGTCACCGGTTCGGGGGGCGGGTTCAGCATTCCGGCCCTGCCGCCGGGGGTCTACTCGGCCACTTTCGCGCTGTCCGGGTTCCAGACCGTGATCCAGGAGGACATCCGGGTCCAGGTGGCGGGGACCGTCGCGCTGGACATCGTGCTCGGGATTTCCGGCGTCGAGGAGACGGTCACGGTGACCGGCGACGCGCCGGTGGTGGACGTCCGCAACGCCACCGTCTCGACCAACATCGAGCGCGAGCTGCTGGAGGCGGTGCCGACCGGTCGGAATCCGTGGGTCATGGCCGGGATGGTGCCCGGCATGGTGACCGGACGGCTCGACGTGGGCGGCAGCAACGGCATGCAGCAGTACGGCATGGAGATCTTCGGCTCCTCCACCTCGCAGCAGAGCTTCCTGGTGGACGGACTCAAGGTGAACTGGCCGGGCGGCTCCGGCGGGTTCACCATGCAGTACTACGGGTTCAGCATGTACGAGGAGTTCAACTTCCAGACCTCGACCCACTCCGCCGAGGCGGATGTGGCCGGGGTGTACATGAACATGGTCACCAAGTCGGGCGGCAACGAGTTCAGCGGTGACGCGGTCGCCTACTACACGAACGAGTCGCTCCAGGGCGAAGCCGCGGAACAGGGCGCGAACCCGATCAAGAGCGCGCTCGACATCAACGGCACCCTCGGCGGCCCGATCGTCCGCGATCAGGCTTGGTTTTTCGGCGCCTACCGGCACTGGATCCACGACCAGTACATCGGCACTCCGGATGACTTCGAGGGCGAAGTTCCGTTGGATGACAACCGCATCCGCAACCTGATGGGGAAGCTCACCTGGCAGGTCACCGACAACGACCGGCTCTCCTTCACCGCGCAGCGGAACTGGAAGCAGCGCTTCCATCGCCGCGATTCCCCGTACACCGCCGTCCCCGACAACCTGGCGCGCTTCCAGGACCAGTGGGCCGACAACTACATCGGCAGCTACAACCGGGTGCTCGGCGACTCCGCAATTCTTGACCTGCGCGCCGGCCGGATGTCGGGCACCACCCCCTACATCCTGTACACCAAGTACTGCGGGGTGCCGGTGGATCAGTATCCGGACGCCGGCCCCTGCACCGAGAACGACATCTCGGTCATCGACCCGGTGCGTCAGGAGCAGTTCAACGCCGACCGCCGCGGCGAGTACTGGAACCCCAACTTCCGGAACCAGTTCAACGGCTCGCTGACCTACTTCCTCGACACCGCCAGCGGTTCGCACAACTTCAAGGTCGGCGCTCAGGCGTCCCGCGAGGGCATGGACCGGGACACCTTCAAGAGCGGCGACACCTACGGCGAACTGGACGACGGCGTCCCGAGCCGGATCAACATCGCGAATACCCCGGTGTCGCAGATCGAGCGGACCAACACCTGGGCGGCCTACGCGCAGGACGCCTGGACCATCGGCAACCGCCTCACCCTGAACCTCGGCGTCCGCTTCGACGGCATCTACGGCTACGTGCCGCCGCAGAGCAGCCCGGACGGAACCTGGGCGGCGCTTTCCCGTCAGCTTTCGGGCGGCGCCGACCCGTTCACGGTCACCGAGGAGATCAAGGGAGTGCCGGACTGGCCGCTCAACATCGGCCCGCGCCTCAGCATGGCGTTTGACCTTTTCGGCGACGGGCGCGCCGCCCTCAAGGCCGGCTGGGGTCGGTATTACTCGCAGATCGGAACCCAGCTCTCGGCGGGCGCCAACCCGAACGGCGGTTCGAGCGCCTGGGTCGGCTGGAACGACCTGGACGGCGACGGGCTGGTGGACCTCGGACTTTCGGGGACGGTGGCGGACAGCCCGGAAGTGGACCTGACCGCCTTCGAGGGCTTCACCGGCGGCTCGTCCACCGTCTACGACCGGGATGCGAACCGTCCGTACAGCGATGACGCCTCGGTCGGCGTGGACATGACCCTCGGGCGGGACATCTCCTTCAGCGCGACCTACCACCGGCGCATCCACCGGAACGCCCTGGGCGTGCTCAACCGGGCGCGTCCGGCTTCGGCCTACGAGCAGATGACCATGGAGGCTCCGGCGAACGCGCCGCAGTCCACCTATCCGGTCTATGTGCTCAAGGAGGAGTTCCGGGGCGCGCAGGACCGGGTGATCACCAGCATCGATCGACTCCAGAGCACCTACAACGGCGTGGCGTTCGAGCTGCAGAAGCGGTTCTCGAACCGCTGGCAGATGCTCGGCGGCGCGACCCTCTCGCGCCATCGCGGCGTCCAGCACAACACGCCTTACGACGGGAGCGACTGGAACAACCCCAACATCTACACGAACCGCGAGGACGGAGCGGTGTTCACCGACGTTCCGTGGGTCGTGAACTTCGCGGGGAGCTACCTGTTCGACTACGACATCCTGGTCGGCTGGAACTACCGGGCACGCGCCGGCGACCCGATCGTGCCGACGGTGCGCTTTTCCGGACTGACCCAGGGCGCCCAGACCGTCTGGGCCGAGGAGCGCGGCACGAACCGCACCGAATCGGTCACCCAGCTCTTTGACCTGAGCCTCTCCAAGAACTTCAACTTCGGCGACGCGCAGCTCCAGGCGAAGGTGGAAGGCGCCAACCTGCTGAACCACCAGCCGGCCCGCGGGGTCAATGCCAACTTGGGCTCGCGGTTCCTGCAAGCCTCTCGGCGCCTCACTCCGAGGGTCGTCCGCTTCTCGGTGAAGCTGCTCTTCTAGGGCCGCAGCTTCGCCTTTCCGGCGGGAGGCGCTCCCCCGCTTCCCGCCGGGCAAGACCCGGAGGATTCCATGCTCAGTGGGAATGCCGGGCTCGCGGGCTATCGACAAAGCGGGAAGTCCCCGCTTCGTTACCCGGGCGGGAAGTCAAGGGCGGTAGAGACGATCCGCGGATACATTCCCGAAGACACGAAGGAACTGGTCACCCCGTTCCTCGGTGGCGGAAGCCTGGAGCTGGCTTGCGCCGCGTCCGGCATGAAGGTGTACGGCGCGGACGCATTCGAGCCGCTGGTCAATTTCTGGAAGCAGGCAAAGGCCCATCCCGTCCGGCTGTCCGAGCGGGTGCGCTGTTACCATCCGCTCACCAAGCCGAAGTTCTATAACTTGCAAAAGGGCTTCGAGGATATGGAGGACCCGCTCGATCGGGCGGCCGTATTCTTCGTGTTGAATCGGTGTTCGTTCTCCGGAACCACCCTGTCCGGCGGGATGTCCCCGGGGCATCCGCGCTTCAACGAGAACGCGATAGACCGGCTGCGGAATTTCCGCGCCAGCAATCTCGAAGTCCGACATGCGGACTACAAGGACATGATCCGTCGCCACGAGAACAAGCTGCTTTATCTCGATCCGCCTTACGCGAACGGTGGGCGGCTATACGGCGACCAGGGAAACATGCATGAGGGCTTTGACCATGAGGCTCTTGCGGATCTGCTGAAGCAGAGAGACGGCTGGGTTTTGAGCTACAACGATAGCGATCTGGTGCGCGATCTCTATACCGATTACAACATACTTGCGCCATCCTGGAATTACGGAATGTCGGGCGACAAGAAATCGAAGGAGATTCTTGTCATCAACCTTTGACGTGAAAATCACACAAACCGGGAGCGGCAAGGCTTGGGAGTATGGGTTGGCGCGAGCAAGCCATCGCTCCAATTCGATGTCCGCCTGGAGGGGTGTCCCCACTCCCTTTCCCGCCACGAAATCCCTTTTCGCCAGCGTCGCATCCAATTCCCTTTTGGCATCTATCGCGGCGGGGACGGAGGCGTGCCGAGGTTCGGCGGGGTTCGCTGGAGCGCCCCGTCCTCCCGCAGGAAGGCCTCGATCTCGTCCACCGTGCGCGGCATGAAGTCGGTGAAATTCTCGACGCCGTTTTCGGTGATGCCCACCACGTCCTCCATGCGCACATAGAGCCGCTCCTCGTGCACCCAGAGCATCGGGTCCACTGCGAACACCAGTCCGGTCTCGAAGGGCCGCCCCCGGTAGCTCCCCACATCGTGCACCGCGAGTCCCACCGGATGGGAAAGGTGGCCGCGGAAGGCGAGCGCCTCGCGCGCCGCCTTCTCGTGGAGCGGGTTGGTGAACTCCAGTTCGTCGATCACCGGCGCCATCGCCTGGGCGGCGGCGTCCAGAACCTGGTCGGGAGTGACGCCGGGGCGCAGGCGTGACAAAAGCGCCTCGCTGTACCGGACGATGAAGGTGTAGAGCTTGCGTTGGTCGTCGGTAAACACGCCGCTCACCGGCCACATGCGCGCCACGTCGCTCGTGTAGTACCGATAGTCGGGGGCGTGGTCCATCAGGATCAGCTCCCCATCCTTCAGCTCGGCGTCGTTCCGGTAGTAGTGCCCGAAGTACGCATTGGTCCCGGTCGCGGTGATCGAGCGGTATCCCTCCCCTTGGGCGCCGTTGATGCGATAGATGTAGTAGGCGGCGGCGTCCAGCTGGTATTCGCGGAGGCCGGGCTCGGTGGAGCGCATCGCCTCCATGATCCCCATCCCCGCCAGTTCACTGGCCCGGCGCACCAGCGCCATCTCGCGGGGCGATTTGTGGAGGCGCATGGCGTCCACGATGGGGGTCAGGTCGGCGATGGGGAACTGCGGATAGCGCTCGCGCAGCTTCGTCACGAAGGCGCCTTCCCGGGACGCCCGCCCATCCCACGGATCGGAAACGTGCGCCGCATGGCCGATCAGATTCTCGTCGCGGCTCTGTGCCCGCCCCTCCGCCGGACTCAGGAAGGTGTAGAGCGTCGGGGAAGGGGGACGCAGCACGAATCCGTAGAGCTGCCGGCCGATCTGGTCGATGGCGAACACCGCGTCGACCCCGCTCGCCTGCTTGACCGCGTCCTCGTCCTCGGCGCCGAGCATCCGCCCCTCGCCGCGCTCCTTGCGCGGATCGCGCCGGGGCAGGAACAGGAGCGACCGACGCGCCCGCCCGTCGATGAGCAGGTAGGAGTGGGGGACTTCGATCCCGGTGAGGTAGTAGAACTCGTTGGACTGGCGGAACACCCGGAACCCGGGGGCGGCCGGCGCCCCTTGCACCAGCGCGATCGCCTCGTCGCCGATCGCGTCCATCACCCGCGCCCGCCGCTCGAGGAACTCCTCGGCGGGAAAGTCGGTCTGGAGCTTGGGATGGTCCTGCCCGAACGCCCCGGCTGTGGCGACGAGCGAAAGGAGAAGGAAGAAGAACGCGGCGCGCATGAAGGAACCTCCCCCCCGAACGGGGTGGCAGTAGAGTATGGGGAATGGCCGGGGGGCTGCACGTCGCGCTCGCGGTTCTGGCCTTCCAGCCGGCGGAATTCACCGCGCTCCCGGATTTCCTGCCGGTCCGCAACCATTCCGGCCCGTTTCCGAAGGCCACCATCGCCGAATCGGTGGGGTCCGGGGTCTGCGTCCTCGATTACGACGGGGACGGCCTGCCCGACCTCTACTTCGCCGACGGCGGCGATGCGGCGGCCGCTCTCGAGAGCAGGGACCCGGACCCGGCGACGACGCCTGCCAACCGCCTCTTCCGCAACCGGGGAGGCCTCCGTTTCCAGGATGTCACCGAAGCCGCCGGGGTGGGGGATCAGGGGTACGCCGGGGCTTGCGCCGCCGCCGACGTCGACAACGACGGCGACCCCGACCTGCTGGTCGCGAACCTGGGCCCGAACGCATTCTTCGAGAACCGGGGCGACGGCGCTTTCCGCCGCGCCACCGGGGAATTCGGGCTCGGGCACGAGGGGTTCGGAGTCGGCGCCGCCTTCGCCGACCTCGATCGGGACGGCTGGTTGGATCTGTACCTGGCGAACTATGTGGACCGGTCCCGCGCCGACCTCCGGAGCCGCTGCCGCTATTTCGGGCTGGACGTGTTCTGCGGGCCGAACGGCCTGCCCGCCGAAGCCGACGCGCTGTTCCGGAACCGGGGCGGCCGGTCCTTCGAGGACGTGACCCACGCCTCCGGAGTCCACGCCCCCGACGCCCGGAGCTTCAGCGTCCTGCTCGCCGACCTCGACGGCGATCTCCTGCCCGACATCCGCGTGGCGGCCGACGCCACCCGCGACCTCCTCTTCCACAATCGGGGCGGGATGCGCTTCGAGGACGTCTCCCTCCTGTCGGGCGCCGGCTACAGCGGTTCCGGGATGGCGCAGTCGGGCATGGGATCCGCCGCCGGCGACTTCGACGGCGACGGCGACGCCGACCTGGTGGTGACCAACTTCCAGCGCGACTACAACACCTTCTTCCGGAACCGCTCCGCGCCGAACGGCGGCCCCCTCCGCTTCGCTGACGAGACCGCCGTCGCCGGGCTCAGCCTCGAGACACTCGCCTTCCTCGGATGGGCGGCGCTTCCGCTCGACATGGATCACGACGGGGACCTGGATCTCTTCTTTGCCAACGGGCACATCTATCCGGCGCTCCGCGACCATCCGGAGATCGGCGAACCCTACGAGCAGGCCAACCAGTTCTTCCGCAACGACGGCTTCGGCGTCTTCACTTCCGAGCTGGCGCCGCAAGCGCCCCTCCGTTCCAGCCGCGGCGGCGCGCTCGCGGACCTGGACGCGGACGGCGCTCTCGACGTGGTGGTCACCAACATGGACGCCGGCCCCGATCTCCTGCTCGGCGCGCCCGGCTTCCCCGCGGTCCGGCTCCGCCTGGTCGGGACGGCGAGCAATCGGGACGCCCTGAACGCCCGCATCGAAGCCCGAACCGAAACCGGGGCGCTCCTGGTTCGGGAGCTGCGCGGGAGCGACGGCTTCCTGGGAAGCAACGAGCTGGGGATCCCGCTGGGACTGGGCGCCGCCACCCGGCTGCCCGTCATCCGGGTGTTCTGGCCTTCGGGCGCGGTTTCGACGCTCCGGGACGTCCCGCCCGGCCCGCTCCTCCTGAAGGAAGGCGCCGAATAGACTGCCCGTTCGCATTGCATGCGGCTCCTGGCGCTTTCCGATCTCCACCTTTCGTTCCCGGAAAACCGGCGCGCGCTCGAGGAGCTTCCCGCCTGCCCGGACGACTGGCTGATCCTCGCCGGGGACATCACGAACGGCGACCGCTGCCTGGAATGGGGATTCCGCCTGCTCAACCAGCGGTTCCGCCAGCTGGTCTGGGTTCCCGGCAACCACGAACTCTGGAGCACGGGGAACGGACTCCGCGGCGAGGCGCTCTACCGGCGCCTGATCGACATCGCGCGCGCCCACCGGGTTCTCACTCCCGAAGATCCGTATCCGATCTTCCCCCACGCGGACGGCGAAGTGATGCTGGTTCCGCTGTTCCTGCTCTACGACTACAGCTTCCGGCCTCCGGAAATCCCCATCGACCGGGTGGTCGCCTGGGCGCGGGAAGCGAATGCGGTCTGCTCCGATGAAATCCTGCTCCAGCCAGACCCCTGGCCGGGGCGCGCCGCGTGGTGCGCCGCCCGCTGCGCCTACGCCGAGGCCCGGCTCGCCGCCGCGCCCGACGTCCCGAAAGTCCTCATCAACCACTTCCCCCTGGAGGAGGAGCACGCGGTTCTCCCCCGGATTCCCCGGTTCCGCCCCTGGTGCGGCACCCGGCGAACCCGCGGCTGGCACATCCGCCATCGCGCCCGCGCGGTGGTGTACGGCCACCTGCACATCCGGGGAACCCGCTGGCTGGACGGCGTGCCCTTCCAGGAAGTGTCCCTGGGGTATCCCCGCCAGTGGGACCGCAGCCGCGGGATGGGCGCCTACCTCCGGGAAGTCGTGCTGGGTTCCGGCCCATGACCTGGTGGTCGCCCTGGCGCGAGACCGCCTCCGCAGTCATCCTCGAAGTGGACCTGCGTCCGCGCCCGGCGTGGGACGGGCCGGCGCGGGATTGGCTGGACGCCGCCGAGCGGGAGCGCGCCGACCGGTTCCGGCGGGGACGCCGCCAGTTCACCCGCTGCCGATCGGCGCTCCGGGCGAACCTGTGCGAGCGGCTGGGATGTGCCAACCAGGATCTGCGTTTCGGCGAGGGCGAGCACGGCAAGCCGTTTGCGGTGGTGCGAGGACGCCGCCGCGACGACGTCGCGTTCAACGTCAGCCACAGCGGTACCTGGGGCCTCATCGCGTTCGCATCCTCGGGCCGGCGCCTGGGCGTGGACCTGGAGATGCGGAAGCCGCGCGAAAACCTGGTCGGCATCGGGGCGCGGGTCTACGGCGCCCGGGAACTGGCGGCGCTCCGAGACGCCCAGGGCGATGCGCGGGTCCAGGCGTTCTACCGCCTCTGGACCCTGAAGGAGGCGCTGATCAAGGCGGTCGGCGCCGGATTCAGCCTGAACCCCGCCGGTTTCGAGGTTCCGGCGCCGATGATCCACGGGGCTTCCAGCGGCGCGTGCCTGGTCGCCGGAGTCCGTTGGCGCCTCGATAGCCTCGAGGAATCCCGATTCGCGGCCGCGGTGGCGACCGGCCCTGCCCCGTGAAGGCGCTGCTGCTCGCGCTGTCGCTCCAGCCCGGTCCGCTTGAGGAAGCCCGCCAGCTGGCGGATGCGGGGCGGATCGCCGAGGCGATCGATTTGTTACAAGAAGAGGACGACGATCCGCGCCGCCTGGCGCTGCTCGCCGAGCTGCTGGCGCGCTCCGATCGCATCCCGGAGGCGGAACGCGCCCTCGCCCTCGCCCTTCAAGCCGCGCCGGAGCAAACCGAGTGGGCGGTCACCCGGGCGTCGCTGCTCTTCCAGCTCAGCCGCTACGCCGAGGCGCGGGCGGCGCTCGAGCCGGCGCTTGCGGCGCGTCCCGACCATCCGTTTGCGAATTACTACCTGGGGGCGATCCTGCTGCGCACCGGGGATCCGGAGGAGGCGGCGCGTCGCGCCGAGCGGGCGCTCGCGTCGGGCGCCCCACGCGCCGAGGCGCTCCATCTGCTGGGCGAAGCGCGTCTCAAGGTCGGCGAGGACGCGGCCGGCGAAGCGGCGCTGCGGCAGGCGCTGGAAGCCGCTCCCTGGCATCCGGGTCCCGCCTGGCTGCTGGGCCAGCATCTGATCGAAACCGGCCGCGATGCGGAGGGCGCCCGCTTCCTGGATCGGTTCGCCCGCGCCAGCCGGGCGGCGGAGGCGGTGGAACTCGGCGTTCAGCTTCTCCCCCGGGATCCGGCGGCCGCCGAACGGCAGTTCCGGGAAGCGCTCCGCATCTTTCCCGGCCACCTCCCGGCGTCCCGGCTGCTCGCCCGCAGCCGCCGGTAATACCATTCCCGGCCATGGTCGCCGAAGCGCTCGACTACCGCTCCGCCGGGGTGGATATCGCCGAAGCCGACCGCATTGTGGACCGGATCCGGCCGCTGGTCCACTCCACCGCCCGCTCCGAGGTGCTGGGTTCGGTGGGGAATTTCGGCGGGCTGTTCCGGCTGGACGCCGCCCGCTACCGGAAGCCGGTGCTGGTGGCGTCCACCGACGGGGTGGGCACCAAGCTGCGGGTGGCGCGCGAGGCGGGCCGCCACGAAGCGCCCGGATACGACCTGGTGTCGCACTGCGTCAACGACATCCTGGTCCAGGGCGCCGAGCCGCTCTTCTTCCTCGACTATCTGGCGATGGGGCGCCTCGACGGCGCGGTGGTCGAAGGCGTGGTGCGGGGAATCGCCGAAGCCTGCCGCGAATTCGGGGTGGCGCTGCTCGGGGGCGAGACGGCGGAGATGCCCGGCTTCTATCCGGGCGGCGAGTACGACCTCGCCGGAACCATCGTCGGGGTGGTGGAGCAGGACCGGATCCTCGACGGACGCCATGTCGCCCCCGGCGACGTCCTGATCGGATTGCCGTCCGACGGCCTCCACACCAACGGCTATTCGCTGGCGCGGGCGATCGTGTTCGACCGGTTGGGCTTGGCGCTGGACGATCCGCTGCCCGGAACGGAAAGCACGGTCGCCGACGCCCTGCTGGCCCGCCACCGCTGCTACCTTCCGGCCCTGCGCCCGCTGCTCCCGGAGGAGGGGATAAAGGCGCTCGCCCACATCACCGGCGGCGGTCTCACCGGCAACCTGCCGCGGGTGCTGCCCGAAGGAGTCGCCGCCGCGATCGACCTGGATGCGTGGCGCCTCCCGCCGCTCTTCCGCTTCCTCCGGGAAGCCGGGCAGGTGGATGAAGCGGAGATGCTCCGCGCCTTCAACTGCGGGGTCGGCATGGTGGCCATCGTGGCCGCCGAAGACGCTCCCGTCGTCCTCGCCCGCTTGCCCGAAGGATTTCCGCTGGGACAGGCAGAGGCCGGCCAGCCCGCTGTCCGCTACCGGGGCCGCCTTTCCTGAAGTGCCGCTGATCGAGTCCATCCCGCCTCCCCCCGGTCGCCGGCTCGGCGTGCTGATCTCCGGGCGCGGCTCCAACCTCAAGGCGATCCTCGACGCCATCGCCGCCGGAACCCTCGACGCCGAAGTCGCGTTCGTGCTCAGCAACCGGAAGAAGGCGCCGGGGCTGGAGCACGCCCGCAACGCCGGCGCGCCGACCGCGTTTCTTTCGCACCGCGCGTACCCCGACCGGGAATCGTTCGACCTGGCGGTCCTCGAACGGTTGCGCGCGCACCGGGTGGACCTGGTCTGCCTCGCCGGATTCATGCGCATCCTGTCCCCGGTTCTGGTGGACGCCTACCCCTTCCGGGTCGTGAACATCCACCCGTCGCTGCTGCCGGCGTTCCGGGGACTGGACGCCCCCTGCCAGGCGATGGACTACGGGGTGCGGTTCGCCGGATGCACCGCGCACTTCGTGAACGAGGAGCTTGACCAGGGGCCGATCATCCTCCAGGCCGCGACCCGCGTCGTGGACGAGGACACCCATGACAGTCTCACCTCCCGGATTCTCGATCTCGAGCACCGGATCTTCCCGCGGGCGATCGGGATGGTGCTGGATGGCGGCCTCCGGCTCTCCGGCCGGCGGGTGCTCACCGATCCGGAAGCGGCGATCCGCGGCGTCCACCGGGAGGAGGAACGGAAACCGACCTATGTCCAGTGAGCGGGACGCGCAGGTCGCGCTGCTCGAGAAGGGGGCGGACCGCATCGAACCGCGGGCGGAGTTCCGGGAACGGGTCGCGGAGTCGCTCGCTTCCGGCGAGCCGTTGCGGGTGAAGGTGGGTTTCGACCCGTCGGCGCCGGACCTCCACCTCGGCCACACCGTCGTGATGCGGAAGATGAAGCGCTTCCAGGATCTGGGCCACCAGGTCTGGTTCGTGATCGGCGATTTCACCGGGAGGATCGGCGATCCGACCGG
The DNA here is from genome assembly GCA_965202845.1 of Candidatus Marinacidobacterium sp. Taxonomy (GTDB): domain Bacteria; phylum Acidobacteriota; class Vicinamibacteria; order Marinacidobacterales; family Marinacidobacteraceae; genus CBDATA01. The sequence continues at coordinate 1,770,406 of OZ241856.1, read as the reverse complement.
GCGCTCCCGGACCCGCCCGCAGCTTTCGCCGGAGGAGATCGCCAAAAACGCCGAAACCTACCGGGAGCAGGTGTTCCGCATCCTCGACGAAACCAGGACGGTGGTCGCCTTCAACAGCTCGTGGCTGTCGAAGCTGGGCGCCGAGGGGCTGATCCGCCTCGCGTCCCGCCACACGGTGGCGCGGATGCTGGAGCGCGACGACTTCGAGAAGCGGTTTCGGGCCGGAAAGCCCATCGCCATCCACGAATTCCTCTACCCGCTGGCCCAGGCCTACGACTCGGTGGCGATGAAGGCGGACGTGGAGCTGGGGGGAACCGACCAGCTCTTCAACCTGCTGGTCGGGCGGCACGTCATGCGCGAGTACGGGTTGCGGCCGCAGGCGGTCCTCACCATGCCGCTGCTCGAG
>OZ241856.1:0-1765000 GCA_965202845.1 Candidatus Marinacidobacterium sp. | reverse complement strand
CCTGCACGAATGGCGCAACGATCTGGGCGCTGTCTCAACGAGGGACACTGTGAAATTGTAATGCCGGTGAAGATGCCGGCTACCCGCGACAAGACGGAAAGACCCCGTGAACCTTTACTACAACTTGGCAGTGAATTCTGGTGCGGTGGTGCGCAGCATAGGTGGGAGGCTTTGAAGCCGGGATTTCGGTCCCGGTGGAGCCAACGGTGAGATACCACTCTCTTCGCTCTGGAGTTCTAACCTCGGCCCGTGAAACCGGGTCAGGGACACTGTCAGGCGGGTAGTTTGACTGGGGCGGTCGCCTCCCAAAACGTAACGGAGGCTCCCGAAGGTGCGCTCAGGCTGATTGGAAACCAGCCGCAGAGTGTAAAGGCACAAGCGCGCTTGACTGCGAGACCTACAAGTCGAGCAGATGGGAAACCAGGGCTTAGTGATCCGGCGGTCCCGAGTGGAAGGGCCGTCGCTCAAAGGATAAAAGGTACTCCGGGGATAACAGGCTTATCTGGCCCAAGAGTTCATATCGACGGCCAGGTTTGGCACCTCGATGTCGGCTCATCGCATCCTGGAGCTGGAGCAGGTTCCAAGGGTTGGGCTGTTCGCCCATTAAAGCGGTACGCGAGCTGGGTTCAGAACGTCGTGAGACAGTTCGGTCCTCATCTGTCGTGGGCGCAGGAGATTTGAGGGATGCTGGCCCTAGTACGAGAGGACCGGGCTGGACGAACCTCTGATGTACGAGTTGTCCCGCCTCGGGGCACCGCTCGGTAGTCACGTTCGGACGGGATAAGCGCTGAAAGCATCTAAGCGCGAAGCCCTGCCCAAGATGAGATCTCCCCGGGTCCTCAAGACCCCTGAAGGCCCCTGGTAGACCACCAGGTTGATAGGCCCGAGGTGCAAGGCGAGCAATCGTCTGAGCTGACGGGTACTAATCGGCCGTGAGACTTGACCACGCCGTCGGTCCCCGCCGACCGCCGCGATGCGCACCTGCCGGACGCTTCCAACCACCCACCCAAACACATACACACACTTTGTCCCGGTGACCTTGGCGGAGGGGCCACACCCGTTCCCATCCCGAACACGGCAGTAAAGTCCTCCAGCGCCGATGGTACTGCAGCGGAAGCGCTGTGGGAGAGTAGGTCGTCGCCGGGACACTCCCCCCGCCCTGTCCGGCCTTCCCCCTTACAATGGGCTGCGTGATGCAACCCGTCGGAGCGCGCCGTCGCGTCGCGTCGTTCGCTGCGCTCCTGTTCGGATTCGCCGCGTTTCCGGCCGCCGCCCAGCCCCCTGCGTCCTACGAGCTGGAGGCGCCGCCGGTCGTCCTGACCGGAGTTCCCTTCGACGTCGCCGCGATCCCGCAGGACGCATCCGGAAATCCCCTCCGCGGAGGCAGCGCCCCCACTCTCGAAGGGGAGGCGCCGGCGGTTGCTCCCGAACTCCGGGACGACGGGGCGTTCGTCTATTCCGGCGTCACTATCGACGCCTCGGGCGTTTCCATTCTCTCCGTGTCCCGGGGGCCGGCATCGGGCGAGACCCGGATCCGGGCGCTCCCCGGCGTGGTCTCCCTCCTGCCGCCGGTGGTCGCGATCCTGCTCGCCATCCTGTTCCGCCAGGTGGTGCTGGCGCTGGTCGCGGGCATCTGGGTCGGCGGGCTGCTGCTCCACGACTTCAACCCGGTCGCCGGATTCTTCGTCGGCGGCGGGCGCTTCGTCATGGAGGCGGTGTCCGATCCCGACCGGGCGCACATCATCGTCTTCAGCCTCATGTTCGGCGGCCTCGCCGGCATCCTCTCCCGCAGCGGCGGCGCCCGCGGTTTCGCGCAGCTCATCACCCGCTTCGCCCGGACGCCGCGCCGCGGGCAGGTCAGCTCGATGCTCATGGCGTTCGTCGTCTTCTTCGACGACTACGCGAACGTGATCATCCGCGGCAACCTGATGCGGCCGATCACCGACGGACTCCGGGTCTCCCGGGAGAAGCTCGCCTTCCTCACCGACACCGGGGCGGCTTCGGTCGCCAGCACCGTCATCGTCTCCACCTGGGTGGGCTACGAAGTGGGGCTGATCGACCAGGGACTCGATCTGATTTCCCACCCGGAGGACGGCTACTCGGTCTTCATCCGCACCATCCCCTACCGCTTCTACCCGATCTTCTCCTTCGCCTTCGCGCTGGCGGTGGGCTTCTGGGGGCGCGATTTCGGCGCCATGCGCCGGGCTGAACTCCGGGCGCTCCGCGAAAACCAGCCTCTTCGCCCCGGGTCCGAACCCGCCACCGAGACGCTCGACGAGGACCCCGCCGTCCAGGGCGTCACGCGGGGACTGTGGGTCCAGGGACTCTTCCCGATCCTCGCCGTCCTGGGAGTCGCCTTCGCCGGCATCTGGCTGACCGGACTGGAGGCGCTGGCCGCCGAAGGGCGGACCACCGGCTACGGCCTCCGCGACATCGTCACCAATTCGGACGCCTACCGCTCCCTGCTGTGGGCTTCGGCAGCCGGCTGCGCCACCGGCGTGCTCCTCGCTATCGGGAAGGGGTTTCTCTCGCTGGGCGGCGCCATCGGCGCCTGGATCGACGGGCTCAAGTCGATGGTGCTCGCCATCGTGATTCTGGTGCTCGCCTGGAGCATCGGCGACGTCACGAGCGAACTCCACGCCGCCGCCTACCTGGTCCAGATTCTCCAGAACGTCCTGAGCCCGGCGCTTTTGCCCACCCTGACGTTCGTGGTCGCCGGGATCATGGCCTTCGCCACCGGAACCAGCTGGGCGACGATGGCCATCCTCATGCCGCTGGTGATCCCGCTGGGCGCCGCCTTGTCCACTAACGCCGGTCTGGCGCCGGCAGTCGCCGACCCGCTGCTGATGGGCGTGATCGGCGCGGTGCTCGCCGGCGCGGTCTTCGGAGACCACTGCTCGCCGATCTCGGACACCACCGTACTCAGCTCGATGGCCTCCTCGTGCGACCATCTCGATCACGTGCGCACCCAGCTCCCCTACGCCCTCACCGCCGCGGGAATCGCCATCCTCTTCGGCATCCTTCCCGCCAGCTTCGGGGTTCCGGCGTGGATCGCCGTCCTCGTCGGGATCGCGGCGGCGGTTCTGGCGGTGCGGGCGCTCGGCAAACCGGTCGAAAGGAGCGCTTCCTCCCCATGAAGACGACCCGCCTCGGCGCCACCGGCCTCGAAGTCAGCCGCATCTGCCTCGGCTGCATGACCTACGGGGATCCGGGCTGGCGCTCCTGGATCCTCGACGAGGAGGCTTCCCGCCCCCACTTCCGCCGGGCGGTGGAGCTCGGCGTCAACTTCTTCGACACCGCCAACATGTATTCGAAGGGGGTCAGCGAGGAGGTCACCGGAACGCTCCTCCGCGAGTTCCTCCCCCGCGAGGAGTACGTGCTCGCCACCAAGGTCTACTTTCCGATCACCAGCGGGACGACCAACCAGCGCGGACTCTCGCGCAAGCACATCCTGGCGTCCTGCGACGCTTCGCTTCGCCGTCTGGGAGTCGACTACATCGACCTCTACCAGATTCATCGCTTCGATCACGAAACGCCGATCGAGGAGACGATCGCGGCGCTGGACGCGCTGGTGACCGCCGGCAAGGTTCGCTACCTGGGCGCCAGCAGCATGGCCGCCTGGGAGTTCGCCATGATGCTCGCCACCGCCGACGCGATGGGCTGCGAGCGGTTCGTCTCGATGCAGAATCACCTGAATCTCATCTACCGGGAAGAGGAGCGGGAGATGCTGCCGCTGTGCCTCGACCAGGGAGTCGGAGTGATCCCCTGGAGTCCGCTGGCGCGCGGCTTCCTCGCCGGCAACCGCACCCGCGACCGTCGCGATGCGACCCCCCGCGCCCAGGACGACCCCTTCGCCGACCGCCTCTACGGGCAGGAAGCCGACTTCCGGGTTATCGACGTCCTGCTGCGGACAGCCGACCGGCTCGGCGAACCGCCGGCGAAGGTCGCGCTCGCCTGGCTCCTCTCGGTTCCCGGCGTGGACGCCCCCATCGTCGGCGCCACCCGGCTCGAACAACTCGACCAGCTCGCCGCCGCCGCCGACCTCGTGCTGGATGAGGACGTCATCGCCGAGCTGGAGGCGCCCTACACGCCGCATCCGGTGATGGGACATGAGCAGCCGCCGCTTCGCGGCTGAACGCCTGGTCGGCTCGGTCCTCCTGCTGGCCGTCCCCCCGGCGGCGGGGCAGCCCTACCGGGACATCGCGCCGGCCGCCGGCCTCGCCGTCATCACCGGCGTCGGCAGTCCGGATAAGAACCACATCGTCGAATCCACCGGGGTCGGCGTCGCTGCGCTCGACTACGACCAGGACGGCCTGCCCGACCTCTACTTCCCGAACGCGCCCGCCTGGGACGCGCCGGACGGCGCCTGGCGCTTCCGCAGCGGGGCGCTCTACCGGAATCGCGGAGACGGGACGTTCGCCGACGTCACCGAATCCGCCGGCCTCGCGGTTCCGGTCTTCGGCCAGGGCGCGGTCAGCGGCGACATCGACAACGACGGGTTTCCCGACCTGCTGGTGACCGCGGTCGGCCCCAACCAGTTCTTCCGCAACAACGGGGACGGCACGTTCCGCGAGATCGGCGCCGCCCTGGGCCTTGACGATCCGGGCTGGGGCATCGGCGCCGCCTTCCTCGACGCCGACGGGGACGGCTGGCTGGACCTCTTCGTCGCCAACTACATCCGGGTCTCCCCGGAGAGCATCCGGGCCGGACGGCGCACCCGCCGCTGGCGCGGGCGGGTTCCGGCGCTCGACGGGCCGCGCGGGCTCCCCCCCGAAGCCAACCGCTTCCACCGGAGTCGGGAGGGGCGCGTCTTCGAGGATGCGAGCGCCGTCGCCTTCGCCGCCATCCCGCCCCGCTACTCGATGGGGGTCGCGGTCTTCGACCTCGACGATGACGCCGACCCGGACATCTTCGTCGCCAACGACAGCGCTCCGAACGCGCTGCTGCGGAACGAGGGGGACGGCGTGTTCACCGACGTGGGCCTTCTCGCCGGGGTCGCCCTGAGCGGCGACGGCGCGAGCCAGGGCAGCATGGGGGTCGCCGCCGCCGATCCCGACGGGGACGGTATCCATGACCTGATCGTGACCAACTTCGCGCACGACCACTACACCTGGTACCGGGGCGTCGGCCCGCAGCTCTTCCTCGACGACTCGATGGGCGCCGGCCTCGCCCTGCCCACCTTCGCCCCGCTCGGCTGGGGGGCGCTTTTCTTCGACGCCGACAACGACGGGGATCTGGATCTGGCGCTTGCGAACGGCCACATCTACCCCCAGGTGGACGACGACCCGCTGCTCGGCGAGTCCTACCGGCAGCCCGACCTGCTCATGGAGCGGCGCGCGACGGAGTTCCTTCCGGTCGCCCTCGGCGGGCCGGTCCGCTCTTCGCGCGGCATGGCGCTGCTCGACGTCGAGGGCGACGGCGCGCTGGAGATCGCCGTCTCCAATCAGGACGATCCGCCGACACTCCTCCGCCGCGCCGCGCGCCCGCCGGGCGGCTGGATGCGAGTCCGCCTCGCGGACCCCGAGGGCAACCGGGACGGGATCGGCGCCCGGGTGAAGGCCGCCGGGCGCTTCGCCGCGCTCGTCTCCGGGGGCAGCTACGCCTCCGACAGCGAGCGCGTCCTCCATTTCGGCTTTGGCGCCGGGACCGCCCCGGCGGTTCCGGTGCGGGTCCGCTGGCCGGACGGCGCCGTCGAAAGCCACCCCGGCCTCGAACCGGGCCGCGCCTGGCTCCTGCGCCGCGGGGCGGCGCCGCTTCCGCTCCGATGATCGCCGCGCTGATCCTGCTCGCCCTGCTGCCGCTCCAGGACATCCGCGCCGCGATGCAGGCGGCGCTCGACCTGCTGGCCGCCGGGGAGGAGGAGCGGGCGGTCCCGCTGCTGCTTTCGGTGGTGGATCAGAATCCGAACCACGGCCCGGCCCGGCTGCAGCTCGGCGCGCTCGCGCTGGAGCGCGGGGAATGGGCGGTGGCTGCGGACCACCTCCAGGTCGCCGTCGCGCCCGCTTCGGTGCGGCTGGCGCGCCCGGCGCTCGCCTGGCATCTGCTGGGCGAAGCCCTGGACCGACTCGACCGCCCCGAAGAGGCGCTCGACGCGACGGACCGCAGTCTCGAAATCGCCCCGGAGTACGTCCCGGCGCTGCTGGCCGCATCCCGTTTCAGCCGCCGTCTCGGACGCCTGGAGAAGGCGCTGGCCCACGCGCGCGCCGCGGTCGGGAACGCCCCGGAGGCGCCCCGCCCCTTCCAGGCGCTCGCGCTCGCGGCGGATGCGGCGCGCGCCGACGAACTCGCCGCCTGCGCCGCCCGGGAGGCGGTGCGGTTGGGGGACGGCGCCCCCGAATTCCAGGCGCTTCTGGGAGCGCTGCTCCAGGAACGGGCGCCGGAGGAGGCGGAGGCGGCCCTGGAAATAGCGGTCGGCGCCGGGGGGGAGGCGGCGGCGTGGCTCGCGCTCGGCAATGTCCGCGCCGCCGGTCTGCGCCTTCCGGCGGCGCTCGCCGCCTACGCCGAAGCTCTGCGGCGGGACCCCGGCGTGGCCGGATCCATCGCGAGCGTCGCCCTGGACGCGCTCGCCTCCGATCCCGAAACCCGGACGCTGCTGGAATCCAGCCCGGACGCCGGGGTCCGGTTCGCCCTCGCCAAGGACCTTCTGGCGCGGCGGGGTCCGGCGGCGGCGCTCCCCTCGCTCCGGGAGCTGGCGGCGGCCGCGCCCGGCCACGTCGCGACGCTGGCCACGCTCCACGCGGCGCTCCGGGCGGCGGGCGAAACCGCCGAAGCGGATCGGGTGCTGGAGCGGCTCGCCGCCGCCAAGCGGGCCGAAGCGGAGGCCTGGGACCGTCGCAACCGCATCGAACAACTCCGCCGGGACGGTCGCTGGCGCGAGGTTCTGGACGCCGCCGGCGCGGAGGCCGCCGCCGCCGACTGGCGGAATCTCGGTCTCGCGCTCGGCGAAGACCCGGAGGCCGCGCTCCCCGCCTTCCGGGAGGCGCTCCGCCTCGATCCGTTCGACCGGGAGGCGCTGGAAGGCGCCGCCGCGCTCGCCGCGCCGGAGGCCGCCGCCCGCTTCCGCCGCCGCGCCGCGCTCCTCGCACCCGCTTGCCGCCCCGAACGACGTGTTAGGATGCCGCCCGTCCGATGACTTCCAAGGGGGGCCAGAAGATCAAGATGATGAAGCGCAGATTTCGCGTTCCGGCGGGCGTCCTCCTGACGCTCGCCCTTCCCGTTCTCGCCGTTCCGGGGTTCGCCCAGGACAACGGGCTCATCCGCGGGGTGGTCGCCGACGATACCGGCGGCGTCCTGCCGGGCGTCTCGGTCACGCTTCAGAGCGAGGCGATCATCGGCGGCGTGGAGTCGACGGTGACCAACGAGTCGGGGGTTTTCCGGTTCCCGACGCTCTCCCCCGGCGAGTACGCGGTGGAGATCGCGCTCGCCGGGTTCAGCACGGTGCGCTACGAGGCGGTGCGGATCGGCCAGAACACCACCGCCACCTTGGACACCACCCTCGCGCTCTCGACCGTGACCGAGACGGTGCAGGTGATCGCCGAAGCCCCGTTGCTGGACGTGGCCTCGAACTCCCAGGTCACGACCTTCAGCGCCGAGCTGGTGGAGGAGCTGCCCACCGAGCGGAACTTCTACGACTACGTACACATCTCGCCGGGGATCACCCAGGTGAACAGCGGCGGAGCGGGAGACCGCGCGGTGGCCTTCGGGTCGAACCAGCAGTCGAACTCGTGGAACATCGACGGCATCGAGACCAGCGCGCCGGAGACCGGCTCCTCGTGGGGCGATCCGAACGTGGACATGATCGAGGAAGTCGAGATCATCGGGATCGGCGCCCCGGCCGAATTCGGGAACGCCACCGGCGGCACCTTCAACATCGTGACCAAGAAGGGCGGGGACACCTTCAGCGGAACCGGCAACTACTTCTACCAGGGCAACGGGATCACCTGGCCGGAGATTTACGCCGACGCCGACTCCGGAGCGCCGGTTCCGTCGGGTTCGCCGAATGCGTTCGCCTTCGAGCGGGACAACTACCAGGACATCACCTTCACGCTGGGCGGCCCGGTCATCCGGGAGCGCGTCTGGTTCATGAGCGGCGGCCAGTACTCCCGCGACAGCTCCTGGGAGGCGGGCAACGATCCGACCGCCGCCACCGCCGACCGGGACGAGAACGACAAGCTCACCCTCAAGCTGACCGGCAAGCTGAACGACCGGAACGAGATTTTCATCAACTCCCACCTTGAGGACTGGGCCTCCATCGGCGGCAGTTCGCCCAACGTGGCCGCATCGGCGGCGTTCGTCGAGCGCGGCGCCACGTTGACCTTCGCCGGGGGGCTGACCAGCACGATTTCGGACACCACGATCTTCGAGGCGCGCTATTCGCAGTGGACGGCGAGCGACATTCACGATTCGCCCACCCGCAGCTTCGACATGCCGTTCCGAAACGATGACGCGGAACCGACAACTACCTACGAGGGCGGCATCATCTATCCGTGGGACTACCGCACCTGGAGCAACCAGTTCAACGCCAAGGTGACCCACTACGCGGACGACTTCCTGGGGGCGCAGCACGAGTTCCGTTTCGGGGTGCAGCTGGCCCGGGGGGTGGCGGAGACCGCGGTGGCGGCCGGGCCGAACAGCGCCTACCAGTACCAGTCGGGCGGCGTGCGCTACCAGGTCATCCAGGAGCCCTACCGCTACGGCGGCATCTCGCGGGACAACGGCTTCTTCGTGGACGACACGGTCACGGTGGGGGATCGCCTCACGCTGAATCTCGGGGTGCGGGTGGACCTCAACCGGGGCGAGATTCCCGCCTACGAGCTCCTCGGTGTTCCGGCGGAAGGGCAGGAGTCGGACTTCACCGCGATCAACGCGGTTCCGGTGGAGGGGAACGCCCCCGGGGAACCGAACATCGTGTCGTGGAATCTGATCAGCCCCCGCGTCGGGTTCACGCTCCGCCTGGACGAGGCGGGACGCTCGACGCTCAAGGGTTTCTTCGGCATCCACTACGACCAGAACGTCATCGGGAACTGGGATGCGCCGGCGCCGGGCGTAACCCCGTACCAAGTCTACCTCCTGAACGAGGACGGCACGCTCGGGGAGCTCACCTTCGAGACCACCGCCGACGAACTCAACCAGCCGGACAACCTGCTGGCGCCCCGCTCCTTCCATTACACCGCCTCCTACGAGCGGGAGATCGGCAGCAACATGTCGATGGGCGTGCAGTACGTCCACAAGTACACCGACCGCATGGTGGGCTGGTCCATCCTGGGCGGTCAGTACGAGACGATCCAGTGGAGCGACCCCTATGACGGGACGCCGATCACCCTGCTCAACCAGGTCTCCCAGCCCGTCTACGTCAAGGGCAACCATCCCGGGGATTTCCCCGGCGCCGCGGATACGTACGAGCAGACCTACGACGGCGTCATCCTCACCTTCGGAGCCCGGGACGCCGGCCTCTGGAATGTCCAGGGGTCCTATACGTATTCCCGGTCGGAGGGATTCATTCCGCGCCCCTGGTTCCAGACGCAGAACAACCCGTTTTATGGAAGTTCGGTCGGTCAGGATCCCAACTCCTACCAGAACGCCTATCAGCGGCTCCAGGCGGACCGCCCCCACATGTTCCGCGCCCAGGGGGTGCTGTTCCTGCCTTGGGATTTCGTGTTCGCCGCGAACATGAACTTCGAGAGCGGCAAGCCCTTCTCGCGCCAGGTGCGGGCGTCCGGAGAGACCGAGCAGCAGGCGCAGGACATCATCGTGGAGCCGGCCGGATCCCGGGACGGACTCCGGCATCCCTTCCTGTGGGTGCTGGACCTCCGCTTCGGCAAGCGGCTCCGGGTCGGCGATGTGGACCTGAAGCTGGACGCCTGGCTCTACAACGCCCTGAACAGCGCAGCGAGCATCTCCATGTCCAGCCTGCGGCTGGAGGATCCCGGCGAGAACTTCATCCCGTCGAGCTGGGTGGAGCCGCGCCGGCTGATGCTCATGGCCGGGTTCGTCTTCTGAGCGTTCGCTCCTTTCCGTGATGCGAACCCTGCTGTTTCTGCTCGCGTTTCCGGCGCTCGCACTCGCCCAGGAGGCGCCGGAGCTGCCGGTCCGTTGGGAGAGCAGCCACTCGATCGTGATTGAAAGCGAGACGGTTGAGTACGACGCGGTGATCGCCGGCATCACGCTCGAGGACGACGAAGGGGCGGATGCGGCGGAGCTGTTCTACACCGCCTACTTCCGCACCAATGGGGCGCCCTCCGGGGAGCGGCCGCTGGTGTTCGCCTACAACGGCGGGCCGGGGTCCGCCTCCTTCTGGCTGCACATGGGCATCATGGGTCCGCGTCGCGTGGTCACGCCCGACGTCGGGCCGCAGGGCGCGCCGCCCTACCCGCTGGAGGACAACGCGCACACGCTGCTGGACATCGCCGACATCGTCATGGTGGACCCGATCGGCACCGGGTTCAGCCACACCCTGGAAGGCGCCGAGGGGTCGGCGTACTGGGGGATCGACGAGGACGCGCGGTCGCTCGCCCAGTTCGTTCGCCGGTTCCTGAGCGAGCACGACCGCTGGAATTCGCCCCGCTACCTGCTCGGCGAGAGCTACGGCACCACCCGCTCGGCGGTGCTGGCGGGCCACCTGCAGCGCGCCAACATCGACCTCAACGGCATCATCCTGGTTTCGGTGGTGCTCCAGTTCAACACCATCCAGTTCGCGCCCGGCGACGACATCCCGTACATCGTCAACCTGCCGTCCTACGCGATTACCGCCCGCTACCTGGACCGGCTCCCTGGCGGCTCGCCGGACGACCTGGCGGCGTTCATGGCCGAGGTGGAGGCATGGTCGCTGAACGAATACGCGACCGCCCTGCTCGCCGGCGGCACGCTTGAACCGGAGCGGCGCGCCCGGATCCTTGACCGGATGCACCGCTACACCGGACTCGACCGGGACTTCATCGACAAGTCCGACCTCCGGGTCACGGCGCCCGCCTTCGAGGCCGAGCTGCTGCGCGACGAGGGCCGCATCGTCGGCCGGCTGGATTCCCGCTTCACCGGCCCCGCCGGCGATGCGCTGGGCGCCCGGCCCTCGCACGATCCGCAGTCCACCGCCATCAGTTCGGCCTACACCTCCGCCTTCAACAGTTACATCCGCAGCGAACTCGGCTACGACGGGGATCGGGAGTACGTGCCGAGCGGCGGCGTCCGCAACTGGAACTGGGGACGGCAGGGCGGCGGGGGCGCCTTCGTCCGGGGAGGCGGCACTCCCAACGTAGCCCCCGATCTCGCCCGCGCCATGCAGCGCAACCCGGAGTTGAAGGTGCTGCTGGTGAACGGAATCTACGATCTGGCGACTCCGTACTTCGCCGCCGTCTGGAGCATCGACCGCCTGGGACTCCACCCGGAGCTTCGCGCCAACGTGGAGCGTTCCGACTTCGCCGCCGGCCACATGATGTACGTCGACCAGGCGCTTCTCCCGCAGTGGCGGGAGGATGTCGGCGGGTTCATCCTCCGGACGTCGTCGCCCGCCCGCCCCTGAAGAACGACCGGGAGGCGGAGGGGAGACGCCCGACCCGATCCGCCGGGCGTAGAGCGCATCGAAACCGGGAGACTTGCGAACGGACGAATCCGGAGCGGAGCGGATGGCCGGAGGGCTTCTTCGAGAACGACCATCTGAACCCGGCAGATATCGAATTGCTCCGCGCCACGGGCGATGACTGGTTCCGCGCCGTGGTGTCAGCCCGCAGCAGCCAGCGCCGCCCGCCGTTTTGATCGTGGGCGAAAGTCCCGGTTCCGATACCGTATCGGGCGTCGTGAATCCGGAAACCCTCGCCGCGTGGATCGCCGCCGGCGAGTCCGAGACCCAGGAGTTCAAGGAGACGACCGGGCAGCGGCGCGAGGCGGCGAAGGCGGTCTGCGCGATGCTGAATCACCGCGGCGGGCGGGTGCTTTCGGCGTCGGCGCCGACGGGACGGTGCGGGGCCAGCTTGCGGGCGGCGACACCCAGGAGGACATCGCGCAGGAGCTGCAGCGGATCGATCCGCCCGCCTTTCCGAGCATCGACCGCATCGACATCGGCGAAGGGCGCTCCGTCATCGCGGTGACCGCGCCGGCCGGCGCGAGCCGTCCCTACACCCTGCGCGGCGAGGCGCCGGGTGGGCGCGACGAACCAGCGGCTCTCGCGCGAGGAATCCAACCGGATGCTCCTGGAGCGGCTCCACGGTCAGCGACGCTGGGAGAACGAAGCGGCCTCCGGCTGGACGGCGGCCGATCTGGATCATGGGGAAATCGTCGCGACGGTCGAGGAGGCGGTGCGCCGCGGTCGGCTGGCTGATCCGGGCACGCGCGATCCGGAGGCGCTGCTGCGCGGCTTGGAGCTCATCCGGGGAGACAACCTGCTGCAGGCGGCGGTGGCGCTCTTCGGAAAGCGGGAGGGCATGGGCGCCGACTACCCCCAGTGCCTGCTCCGGGTCGCACGTTTTCGGGGCGTCACCCGGACCGAGTTCCTCGACAACCGCCAGTTTGTCGGAAATGCGTTCGAGATCCTGCGGATGGGGCAGCGCTTCCTGGTTGAGAGCCTGCCCATCGCCGGGCGCATCGAACCGGACCTGTTCGAGCGGGTGGACGATCCGCTCTATCCTCCGGGGGCGCTCCGGGAAGCGCTGGCCAACGCGATTTGCCACCGGGATTACGCCGCCGGCGGGAGTTCCATCGGGATCGGCATCTACGACGATCGCCTGGAAATCTCCTCGACGGGCGTCCTCCACTTCGGCCTCACTCCGGAGATGCTCTTCGAGCCGCACGAGTCACGGCCGTGGAACCCGTTGATCGCCAGGGTATTCCACCGGCGCGGGATCATCGAGAGCTGGGGACGCGGCACAATCAAGATGGCCGAGCTCACCGAGCGCGCCGGCTTGCCGCGGCCCGAGATCGAGGAGACGGCCGGCGCCGTGGTGGTGCGCTTCCGCCCCGGCGGCTACCAGGCGCCGCTTCGGGTCGAGCGCGATCTCACCGAACGCCAGCGCGCGATCCTGATGGCGCTGGAGGAAGAACGGGGCGGCATGGCGCTTCGGGACATCCTGCTTCGCCTGACGAACGGGGCGTCGGCCCGCCAGGTGCGGGACGATCTGCAGACGCTGCAGGCGCTGGATATGGCGAGAACCACCGGTCGGGGGCGGGGAGCGCGCTGGCGGCGACGGTAGCGATTCTCGGGAATGGAATTCCCATTCCGGGCGGTTTTTGGGGAGAAATTCGGCAAATTTCGGCTCATTCCGAGGGTTTTGGCCGAATGGGACGTCCCATTACGTCCCATTCCGGCTTATTCCCGCCAGGGGAAGGGGGGCCGTCGCCGGTGCCAGTCGGTCTCGCGCTGGAAGGCCATCCCGAAGTCGAGCGCCGCCTGGTCGTCCATCGGGGCGCCGACGATCTGGAGCGACAGCGGGAGGCCGTCCTCGTCGAACCCGCAGGGAATCGCCAGCCCGGGATGCCCCACCAGGTTGGCGATGTAGTTGAGACGCGGGGTGCGGTCGCTCACCTCGTCGGGCGGTTCCCATTCGTTCCGCGCCGGGATCGGCCACCCGTCGCGGACCGTTCGGAGCGCCGCTCCGTTGGGCCAGGTGGGGGCGATCACCGCGTCGTAGCGGGAAAGGATGTCGTCCGCCTCCCGGACCAGCCGGTTGCGGATGCGCTGGGCGGTCAGGTAGTCGGCGGCGGGCAGCATCCGCCCCGCCATCCAGCCGGCGCGCCGGTCCTCGTTGAAGGAGAACATCCGGGCGGCGCTCCCGTCGTCGAAGAGCGACCGGAAGTTGGTCCCGCTCTCGACCGTCACGATGGTGGTGAAGAGCGCCCCGGTGGGGAACAGCGGCAGCTCGATGTCCTCCAGCTCCACGCCCATCCCGGCGAACGCGTCGAGCGCGTCCTTGAAGACCCGGCGGGTGGATTCCGACTGCGAGAGCAGGAATTCGGCGCGGTGGACGCCCAGCCGCCGGCCCCGCATCGGACCCGGGTCGGCGCGGAAGCGGAAGGGCCGGTCCACCGTCGAGGGATCCCGGGAGTCCGGCCCGGCGATCCGTTCGAGGATGCGCCCGCAATCCTCGGCGGAGCGGCCCACCGGGCCGATCTTGTCGAGGCTCCACGAGAGCGCCATGCATCCGAACCGGCTCACCCGTCCGAAAGTGGGGCGGAGGCCCGACGCGCCCACCGCCGAGGCGGGAAACACGATGGAGCCGCCGGTCTCGGTTCCGATCCCGAACCCGATCAGCCCCGCCACCGCCGCCGAGACCGTCCCGCTGGAAGAACCGAAGCTGGTGCGGTCCAGCTTCCACGGGTTGAGCGCCGAGCTGGTGTTCCCCCCCGCGAACTCTCCCAGCGAGTTCTTGCCCATCAGCACCGCGCCGGCGTCCTCCAGCCGGTCGATCACCGCGGCGTTCCGGTCGGGAATCCGGTCCCGGAAGATTCCCGATCCCCAGGTGGTGCGGACGCCGCGGGTGTCCAGCAGGTCCTTCACGCCGTAGGGGATGCCGTGGAGGATGCTGCGGACGTTCCCGGCGGCGCGTTCCCGGTCGGCGCGCTCGGCGGCTTCGAGCGCCTGGTCCCGCGCGATCGTGACGAACGTGGCGAGCTTGCCCCCGTGGTCTTCGCGCGGTTCGCTCGGCAGCGCGAAGGGGGGGACATCCAGTTCCTCCGCCCGGCGCAGGTACGCCCCGGTCAGATCGACCGAAGTGAACGCGCCGTCCCGGAGTCCCGCCGCCAGCTCGGCGACGGTGCGAAAGAGGGTGGCTTCGTCCAACCGTTCAACCCCGACGGAAGAGGGTCAGCGGCGGCTCGTCGGGATCGAGCGGGAACTCCCGGAGCGTCCGCTGAACCCGCGCCATGTCGGCGAGGGCGCGGCGCAACCGTCCGAGTTCCGCCGGGTCCTCGTAGATGCCCCGGGGCCCCTGGTGGTCAAGCAACTTCCGGGCGGTCTCGGCGGAGACCTCGCCGGAGTCCTCCACCTCCGCGCAGGCCTGCTGCCAGAGGGCGCCCGCCGCGGCTGCTGCGGACAGTACGGCGCGGCGGCGCATCAAACTACAGGGCGCTGGTCGCCTCCGCGATGTTGTCGAGCGCCAGCTTGATCATCTGTCGCGACGTCCCCAGGTTCATCCGCACGTGGTTCTCGCCGCCGGGCCCGTAATTCGAACCGGGGTTGGTGTACACCCCGGCGTGTTCGACCAGCCAGCGGACCGTCATGGTCTCGGGAGTGACCGGGTTCTCGGCGGTTTCGTTTTCCTTCGCCGCCCTCCCCCTGGCGTCGATCCGGTCAGCGAGATCGGCGACGTCCAGCCAGGCGAGGTAGGTGCCCTGCGCCTTGGTGTACTTGATTTGCGGGATGTTCTCGCGGATGTACTGCTCGACGAAGTCGTGGTTTCCGTCGAGGTAGACCAGCAGCTGGTCGAGCCAGTCGGCGCCGCCCCGCAGCGCGGCATGGTGCGCCACCACGCCCAGCGTGTTGGTCTGCGCCATGTGCTGATCCTGGACCTTGCGGAAGAACTCCGGGTTCGTGGTGTGGAACCAGGCGACCTTCATCGCCGCCAGGCTGAAGGTCTTGCTCCCCGACTGGAAGGTGATGCTGTTGTTCACGACGTCCTTGTCGGGCAGGGTGGCGAACGGCGTGTACGTGTTCCCCTTGGTGACGAAGTCGCAGTGGATTTCGTCGGCCATCACCACCACCCGCCGCTCGAGGCAGAGGCGCCCCAGCCGCATGAGGTCTTCCGGCGACCAGCAGTTCCCGGTCGGGTTCTGCGGATTGCAGAGGATGAGCGCGTCGGTGTCGTGCGAGATGCGGGACTCGATGTCGTCGAAGTCGAACCGGTGGACTCCGTTGTCGACCAGCAGCGGGCTCTCTTCGGCGAGGGTGTGGGACTCCCGCAGGTCGGTGTAGAAACCGCTGTAGGTGGAGGTCGTCAGCAGCACCCGGCTGCCCGGCCGGGCCAGGGCCTTCAGCGCCGCGATCAGCGCCGGGTGGACCCCGTCGGACAGGGCCATCAGGTCGGGGTTGATCTCGAGGCCGTGGCGCGTCCGGTTCCAGTCCACGATCGCCGGGAAGAAGTCCTTCGGCATGTGGAGGTAGCCCCAGTTTTCGTGCCGGACGCGATCCGCCAGCGCCTCGGTGATGACCGGCGCGCACTTGAAATCCATGTCGGCGACGCCCATCGCCACCTTGATGTTCTCGGGTCCGTAGTCCTCCCGGATCTTGTCCCACTTGTTGGAGTCGGTGCCGATCCGATCGTAGGGGGCGTCGAAATCGAATCCGCCCGATCCGTCCTGGGCCGGGGAGGCGGCCGCCGCGGCCGGCGTCGGCCGAAGCATCGAGGCGCCGCCGGTCGCTGCGCTGGCGAGCGCCGCCGCACCCGCGCCTCGCAGGAACATCCTGCGGTTGAACCAGACTGTCTCCGACATGAACCCGCTCCTTTCTGGTGGGGTTGCGGCGCCGCCTCCCTGCGCCGGCAGGGGAAGGCGGACTGGCGACTATATGCGGTTTCCCCGGCAGTCTGCAAAGTCGCCTGCGGGCTACGATCCCGCGCCCGGAGGCCCCTCGCTTGACCCACCCTGAAACCGAACACGTCGGGTTCGCCCCCAGCCGGCACGGCCTGAAGCTGTCCGGCATCCGGTATCCGCGCCGGGTGCACTGGAACCTGTCCACCGCCGCCCTGACCCAGGAGGCGGTATTCCGGGGAGAGGCTGCCCTCGCCCACGGCGGGCCGATCGTGGTGCGCACCGGGGAGTGCACCGGCCGGTCCCCGCTCGACAAGTACGTGGTGGGCGATCCCCGGACCGATCCCGACGTCTGGTGGGGATCGCACAACCGGCCGTTGTCGCGCGAGCGGTACGAGCGGCTTCGCTGGCGGCTCACCGCGTATCTCCAGAACCGGGAGCTGTTCGTCCAGGACTGCCACGTCGGCGCCCATCCCGACTACCGCCTGCCGCTCCGGGTGATCACCACCACCGCGTGGCAGAGCCTCTTCGCGCGCAACATGTTCGTGCGGACCCGGGATTCGGGGCTGCTCGAGGAGCATCAGCCCGAGTTCACGGTGATCGCGGCGCCCCAGTTCCGCGCCGCACCCGACCAGGACGGCACCCGCTCCGAGGTCTTCGTGGTCGTGAATTTCGAACGCCGGGAAATCCTCATCGGGGGGACCGCCTACGCCGGCGAAATCAAGAAGTCGGTGTTCTCGGTGATGAACTGGCTGATGCCGGAGCGCGACGTGCTGCCGATGCATTGCGCCGCGAACCACGGCGCCGATCCGGACGACCTGGCGATCTTCTTCGGGCTTTCGGGAACCGGAAAGACCACCCTCTCCGCCGATCCGGCGCGCACCCTGGTCGGCGACGACGAGCACGGCTGGGGACCGGACGGGGTATTCAACTTCGAGGGCGGCTGCTACGCCAAGGTGATCCGGCTGTCTCGCACCGGGGAGCCGGAGATCTACGCCACTACCCGCCGGTTCGGCACGATTCTGGAAAACGTGGTCGTCCGGGGCGAAACCCGCCGCCTGGACCTGGATGACGCCGCGTTCACCGAGAACACCCGGGCGTCCTATCCGGTGACCCACATTCCGAGCGCGTCCCGCACCGGCGCCGGGGGCCATCCCCGGGTGGTGCTCATGCTCACCGCCGACGCCTTCGGGGTGCTTCCGCCGATCGCCCGGCTGACCCCGGAGCAGGCGATGCGCCATTTTCTGGCGGGATACACCGCCAAGGTGGCCGGGACCGAGCGCGGGATCGAGGCGCCGCAGGCGACCTTCAGCCCCTGCTTCGGCGCGCCCTTCATGACCCGGCGCCCGGAGGTGTACGCCCGGCTGCTGGGCCGGCGCATCGAGGAGCGCGGCGTGCGCTGCTATCTGGTCAACACCGGTTGGAGCGGCGGCCCCTGCGGGGTCTCGGACCGGATGTCGCTTTCGCTCACCCGCGCGCTGGTGCGGGCGGCGCTGGACGGCAGCATCGACGACGCCGGCTTCACCCAGGAGCCGGTCTTCGATCTCGCCATCCCCCGGGGATGCCCCGAAGTGCCGACCGGGGTGCTGGACGCCCGGCGGACGTGGGACGACCCGGACGCCTACGACCGGGAGGCGCGGAAGCTCCGGGACATGTTCGAGGCGAATTCCGAGACGATGCCCGTCCCGGCGCTCGCCTGACGCCGCGTCTTTGCGCGCGTTCCTGCGTTGTGCTATAAAAGGTGCGCAGGGAGGCAGGATGAAACGCATCGCCGGACGGACATGGATCCCGGTCCTTATCTTTGGCGGGCTGATTGGGGTCGCGTGCGACAGCGGGGCGAACGTTCCGACGTCGGCGCCTTCCGCCCCCAGGTCGGGCGACCATGCGGCCGGCGACGTCGACTCGGAATCCGGCGAGGGTTTGGTGTTTTCCGGCGAGGCGCCGGACGCCACGGCTGCATATTTTCGGGAGACTTGGCCCGATGGTCGGCTTCCCGGATGGTTTGATGACGCCGTTTATGATCTGTCCATCGAACATATGGTGGATGTTCTGAACAACTCGGCAACGGATGCCGAGTTCAAGGCCACGGCGATTGCGGACATCCGCGGGCGCATGGAGTCCCGGGAGGGGATGGAAGACGCATGGGAGGCCCGGGTTCGATTCGAGAACGGGACATACCACTTCACCGCGCAGGCGCCCGACACCGAGGAAGTGCGAACCACTATGCATTTCATGCGCCTGCGATGGGATCGGGAATGGAAGAAGGGACGGGAGCGGCTGAAGGAGACCATGAGGCGCATGAACCTTCCCGTTCCGTCGCCGTAGCGGAACCGGGAGTTACGCGAGGCGGCGGCCGGTAATCCCCAGCTCCTCGGCGTGCGGGCGGAGCGCGCCGATGAGGAAGTCGATGTGCTCGCCCAGGTCCACGCCCAGCAGCTCGGCGCCGACGCGGCATTCGTGACGCTCCACCTTGGCGGCGAACGCCTTGTCCTTCAACTTCTTCTTCACGCTGCGGGCGGCGAGGGTGGAGACCCCTTCGGGGCGCACCAGGCAGCAGGCGACGATGAACCCGGTGAGCTCGTCGCAGGCGAGCAGGGCCTTGTCCATCGGCGATCGCAGCGGCACGCCCCACCTGGTGTAGTGCCCGGAGATCGCGTAGGCGAGCTCCTCCTCGCCGCGCTCCCGCAGCCAGGCCACGATGCGGTTCGGGTGCTCCTCCGGCCACTTCTCGTAGTCGGCGTCGTGGAGCATCCCGGCGATTCCCCAAACCTCTGGGTCGGCGTCGGTCCCGCCGTAGCGGGAGGCGGCGGCGCGCATCGCGATCTCCACCGAGCGGGCGTGCTTCCGCAGCGACTCGGTCTCGCACCAGGCGGTCAGATGCGCCCAGGCTTCCTCCCGGGTCATCAGGGATTCACCGCCCCTCGAAGCTCCATTTCCCGGCGCCGCCGGTGGCCAGCAGCAGGAACACGAAGCAGTAGAGCATCGCAAGCTCGCCGCTGTTCTGAATCGGCAGCCATCCGTCCGGCTGGTGGCGGTAGAAGTAGGCGACCGCCATCTGCCCGGAGGCGAGGAAGGCGGCGATCCGCGTCTGGTAGCCGACCAGCACCATCGCGCCGGTCACGAACTCCACGATCCCGGCGGTGTTGTAGAGCCACGCCGGAGAGTACGGCGTCCCTTCGCCCAGCAGGTAGGCGACCGCCACCACCCCGTGGGTGAAAAAGCTGAAGCCGGCGGCGATGCGGAGGAGCGCCCAGGCCGTTTCGCGGTGTCTGGCGAGGAAGTCCATGGTTGGAAAAGCCTACTTCGGGAGCGCCAGCGCCACGAACTCGCCGGGGCGGCCGGGAGCCCCGACCGCGACCACGATGAACTGCCGTCCGTCCGCCAGATAGCTCATCGGGGTCCCCGACTGGTTCGCCGGAAGCTCAAACTCCCACAGGATCTCCCCGGTGGCCTTGTCGTGGGCGCGGAACATCGGGCCGCCAGAGCCGTAGGCGGCGAACATCCCGCTGCCCTCGCCGGCGAAGAGCAGGGTCTTCGTCACCAGCAGCCCGCCGCGGTCGGGCTGGCCGGTGCGCCCCAGCTCCACGCCTTCGAGCGCCGGATGCTCCCGCACCCACTCGGGCGTGTCGCTGTTGGCGATCTGCCAGAGGAGCGTCCCCTGGTTCAGGTCGATGGCGGTGATCCGTCCCCACGGCGGCTTCAGCAGCGGCAGCCCCTGCGGCCCTCCTCCCCGGGGAAGCCGGATCGCCCGGCGCGCGCCCTGGACGTAGCGCATGGAGGAGCGCTCCGGGTCGTGCTCCAGCCCCAGGACGTTCACGTCCAGCCCGGAGGACACATAGAGGACGCCGGTCTCCGGGTCGGCGGCGACGCTGGGCCAGTTGGCGCCGCCCAGCGCGCCGGGAACCGTGAGGGTGCCGCGGTTGCCCCGCTCCACCATCAGGGTGGGCGGGGTGAAGAGCGGCCCCAGGGTGTAGAACTTCGAGATGGCGAGCGCCTCGGCGCGCAGCTCGGGGGTGAAGTCCAGCAGGTCGTCCTCGCGGACTCCCTGGCGCTGGAAGGGGGGCGGCCGGGTCGGGAACGGCTGGGTGGGGGACGTCCGCTCCCCCGGCACGTCGCTTTGCGCCACCGGGCGCTCCTCGATGGGCCACAACGGCTCGCCGGTCCGCCGGTCGAAGACGAAGGTGAACGCCTGCTTGGTGACCTGCGCCAGCGCCGGAATCCGCTCGCCGTCCACCACCAGGTCGAGAAGCACCGGAGCGGTCGGAAGGTCGTAGTCCCAGATCGGATGGTGGACGGTCTGGAAATGCCATTCCCGCTCGCCGGTCCGCGCGTCCAGCGCGACCACGCTCTGGCTGAAGAGGTTGGCGCCGGGGCGGTGTCCCCCGTAGTAGTCCCCGGTGGGCGCCTCGGTGGGCAGGTACACCAGCCCCAGATCGGGATCGGCGCTCATCCACGCCCAGACGCCGCCGTTCCCCGTCGTGCGCCAGCTGTCGCCTTCCCAGGTGTCGTTCCCGAACTCGCCCTCCCGGGGGATGGGATGGAACGTCCAGAGCAGCTTTCCGGTGCGAGCGTCGTACCCCCGGACCGGGGACGGCGGGTTCTCCGGCGACGGCGGGGCGCCGCCGCTCGGAAGCGCCGCTCCCAACACGACCACGTCCCCGACCACGGTGGGCGGCGCGCCGGCGCCGATGGGCGCGGTCTCCAGGTCCACTTCGCGCCCCAGATCGCGGCGGAGGTCCACCATCCCGTCGAGTCCGAAATCGGGGATCGGCTTGCCGGTGGCGGCGTCCAGCGCGACCAGCCGGTACGCCGGGGTCGCCAGGAAGAGCCGCGCCGACTTCCCGTCGCTCCAGAAGGCGAGCCCCCGGCCCGAGGTGGCGCGGGGCGCCGATTCCCCCCGCTTCCCCTCGTCCAGCCGGTAGCTCCACAGCGTCTCGCCGGTGGCGGCGTCGATCGCCACCGCCGCCCGCCGCGATCCGGCGGTGGCGTAGAGGACGCCGTCCAGCATGATCGGAGTGGCGCGGAGGTTCGAGTCCACCCGCGGCCCGTAGTTCCTGGAAGTCCAGCGCCAGACGATTTCGAGGTCCGCGACGTTGCCGCGGTGGATCTGGTCGAGCGGCGCGTAGCGGGTGGAGGCGAGGTCGGCGGCGTAGTGCGGCCACTCGCCCGGCTCGCGCTGCTCCCCCTGGCCGGCGGCGGAACCGGCGGCGGCGGCGAGGAGAACCGCCGTCAGCTGCCTTCGTACCAAATCCGGTAGATGGCGTCGGCGCGGTCGTCGGAGACCAGGATGGCGCCGTCGGGAAGTTCGAGGATGTCCACCGGACGCCCCCAGGCGCGCTCCTCCGGGGCGCCGATCCAGCCGGTCACGAAGTCCTCGTAGCTGGTGGTGGCGCCCCCGTCCTCGCTGCGGACGACGGTGAGCCGGTAGCCGATCCGCTCGCTGCGGTTCCACGAGCCGTGCTCGGCGACCAGCGCCTGCCCCCGGTAGCGTTCGGGGAACTGGTCCCCCCGGTAGAAGGCCATGCCGATGGCCGCGACGTGGGGGCCCAGCTCCTGCGCCGGAGGGGTGAACTGGTCGCAGGCGCCGTCCCGCTGGAACCACGGGTCCGGGCTGGCGATGCCGTGGCAGTAGGGGTAGCCGAAGTGCTGCCCCGGCTCGGCGAGGATGTTCATCTCGCCGGGCGGGTTGTCATCGCCCAGCCAGTCGGCGTTGTTGTCGGTGAACCAGAGTGCGCCGGTCTCCGGGTGCCAGTCGAAGCCGACCGAGTTCCGCACGCCCAGCGCCACCGGCTCGACGCCGCTGCCGTCCGGGTTCATCCGGGCGATGGAGGCGAAGAGCGGGTCCGCCGAGTCGCAGCGGTTGCAGGGGGCGCCGACGTTGAAGTAGAGCTTGTCGTCGGGGCCGAAGCGGAGGTACTTCCACCCGTGGTGGCGCATGTCGGGGAGCTGGTCGGTGACGACCACCGGTTCGCCCGGATCGGCCAGCCGCGACTCGATGTCGTCGAAGCGGAGGATTCGGTTGACTTCGGCTACGTACAGAGCGCCGTCGCGCGCCGCGACCCCGTTCGGCATGAACAGGTTTTCGGCCAGCGTGTGGAGTTCGTCGGCCTCGCCGTCGCCGTCGTTGTCGCGCAGCGCATGGACGCTTCCCTGGACGCTGCGGGTTCCGATGAAGATCGTGCCGTTCTCGCCGCGCGCCAGCGAGCGGGCGCCGGGGATGCGCCCCCAGACCGCGATCCGGAAGCCGGGAGGGAGCGAGAGCGTTTCGAGGGGGAGGGGGTCGTTGGCGGCGGCGGCCTGGACGACCGGCGGCTCCCCGAACGCGGCGACCAGAAGCAGGAAGGCGGCGGCAGTCTTTTTCCTCATGTCAGTCGGCCCTGGGGGGGATGGCTTCGACCAGCAGGCCAAGCGCGTTCTGGAGGGCGCGGTTCGCGCTGCCGTCCAGCGAACCCTGGTAGAGGCCGAGCCGGGCGATCACCATCTCGTGTTCGGGGACGATGATCGTGCTCTGGCCGCCGGCGCCGGCGAAGCTGTACGAGCTTGCGGGGAGCGCCGGGAAGCGCTTTTCGCCGCCGCGCGGCGGGTTGTTGATCCAGATCAGCCCGCCGTAGATCGGCCGCCCGTCGTCCTCCCAGGACGGCGCCACCGCGGTCGCGAACCGGACGAACTCCTCGGAGAGCACCCGCTCCCCGTTCGGCGCCATCCCGCCGTCGAGGTACAGCTGGCCCAGCCGCGCCCACGCGCGGCCGCTGCCGAACCCGTAGCCGTTCAGCAGGAAGTTGCCGTATGGATCGGCCTCGGCCACGAACCGGGCCACTCCGATCTTGTCGAACAAATGGCGCTGCGCGAACTGGTGGTAATTCTCCCCGCGCCCCTCCACGCCCAGTCGCACGATGTGGTTGGTGAGCACCGGATCGCAGTTGCGGTAGCGGCCGATCACCCCCGGAGGCCACTGCGCCGGGCGCTCGGTCGCCCAACGGTGCGAATCCACCGTGCCGGTGTAGAGGTACAGGTGGTCCGGGTATCCGTGCTCGGCCTCGTCGTATTCCGGGTCGCCGGCGTTCACGCAGCGCAGCCCGCTGGACATGGTGAGGATGTCGCGGATGCGGATGGTTCCGCGCACGTCGTCCGGGTCCGCATGCCAGGCGTCGATCGGCGCCAGTTGGTCGAGCGTGTACGCCCCCTGGGTGATCAGGATGCCGAGCAGGGTGGCGGAGAGGCTCTTGTTCATCGACCAGCTTTCGAGCGGGGTGTCCCTCGTGATGCCGCTCTCCTCCCGGTAGCGCTCGGCGACCAGCCGCCCGCGGTGGAGCACCACGAAGGCGAGGGTCATGGCGTCCGGCTCGAAGGCGGCGTCCACCGCCGCCCCGAGCTTTTCGGCGTCGATGTCGCCGGGGAGCGGCTCGTCCGGGAGCATGTCCCCCATCGGCCATGGGGCGTCCTGGTCGACGGCCGAGGTCACCGGAACCGTTTGATAGAACGGCGCGTCCTCACCCTTGGGGAGGCTCACGCAGCCCTGGTCCCCGTGGAGCGTCGCGGTGCGGGTCACCCCGGTGTCGGTGGTGATGTGAACCCGCTGGTTCTCCATGTCGATCTCGCGGCCGGGGAGTCGGTCCCGGTAGGCGTAGCGGGCGGTGAAGCCGCCGATCTGCTCCTGCGCGTCCTCGAAGTCGAGACCGGTCAGGAAAACCGCCGAGCACAGCACCTTGGCGAAGCCGGCGGCCTCGTGTTCGATCCAGATGGCGGGGTCCAGCCCGCCGGGGGGCGGAATCCGCTGGGTGTCGAGTTCGTATTGCCCGGCCCGGAAGACGAGGCACTCGTTGAGGCTCATGTCGTCCGCGCACGGCTGCTCGGCGAACGGCTCCTCTTCTCCGTCGCCGCAGGCGGCGAGCAGCGCCGCGAGGGCGGCGCATCCGATCCAGATGCTTTTGGCAAACATGGTTCTCTCCTCCCCGCGCGCAGCGGCGGACCCCGGATTGTACGGAATGGATAAGCTCGCGCGGTGGATTCGTCCGTTTGGCCGTAGC
Source organism: Candidatus Marinacidobacterium sp. (assembly GCA_965202845.1). Classification (GTDB taxonomy): domain Bacteria; phylum Acidobacteriota; class Vicinamibacteria; order Marinacidobacterales; family Marinacidobacteraceae; genus CBDATA01. The sequence continues at coordinate 1,740,524 of OZ241856.1, read as the reverse complement.
TTCGGTGGCGCTCGTCGGGGGCGGGCACTCCCACGTCCAGGTTCTCCGGCGGATGATGATGCGCCCCTGGCCGGAGGCCCGGGTCACGGTGGTTCTGGACACGCCGGTCGCGATCTATTCCGGAATGGTCCCCGGATTCGTCGCCGGGAAGTACCGCGCCTCCGAGCTGGAGATCGACGTGGTTCCGCTCGCCGCCCTCGCCGGCGCCGACGTGATCCTGGAGGCGGCGACCGGAGTGGACCCGGAGAGGCGGCGGATTCACTTCCGGGAGCGGGCGCCGCTCGCCTTTGACTTCGCCTCCTTCGACGTCGGCAGCACGGTCGCGGGCCTCGACCTGCCGGGGATCCGCGAGCACGCGGTCGCCACCCGGCCGATCGCGCGGCTGGTGCGGGAGATCGACGCGCTCTCGCGCCGGTTTCGGGACGCGACCGGGGAGCGCCCGTTCGAGGTGGTGGTCGCCGGCGGCGGCGCAGGGGGCGTGGAGCTCGCCTTCACCATCCGCGAGCGGTTGCTGGGGGAGGCCGCCGGGCGGGAGCTTCCGTTTCGGATCACCCTGCTCCAGGCGCTCCCCGAAATCCTCCCCGGATTCCCGGCATCGCTGGCGAAACGCGCCCGGCGGGCGGCGGCGGAGCGCGGCATCCGGGTGCGCACCGGCGCGATGGTGCGGCGGGCCGCCGCTTCCGAGGTGGAGCTGGAGGGCGGCGAACGCCTCCCGGCGGACGCCCTGGTCTGGGCGGTCGGCGCCGGCAGCATCGGCCTGTTCGACGATTCCAGGCTGCCGCTGGACTCCCGGGGGTTCGTGCTGACCCGGCCGACGCTCCAGACCAAGGGCTCCGACCGCATCTTCGCGGTGGGCGACTGCGCGACTCTCGAGGACTGGCCCGACACCCCGAAGGCCGGCGTCTACGCGGTGCGCCAGGGGCCCTTCATCGCCGACAACCTGCGGCGGATCGTCGCCGGGAAGCCGCTCCGCCGCTACCGCCCCCAGCGCGACTTCCTGACGCTGCTGAACCTGGGCGACGGGCGGGCGCTGGGCGCGAAGTGGGGCCTCTCCTTCGGCGGCAGGCGGGTCATGCGGCTCAAGGACCGAATCGACCGGGCGTTCATGCGGAAGTTCCAGGTTCTGGAGGAACCCGAAGCCTTCGCCAGGATGGACCGGTCGAAGATGGAGGCGATGGCGTGCGGCGGCTGCGCCGCCAAGGCCGGCCAGAGCACCCTCGACCGGGCGCTCGAACGGCTGGGCGACGAACTGGGGCCGGGCGCGGCTTCCGACGGCGGGGTGCGCCTCGGTCTCGAAACCCCGGACGACGCCGCCGCCTTTTCGACTCCCGGGGGGGACACCCTGGTCTCCAGCGTGGACTGGTTCCGCGCCTTCAGCGGCGACCGCTGGCTGATGGGGCGGGTCGCCGCCGCCAACGCGCTGTCCGATATCTTCGCCACCGGCGCCGAACCCCGATACGCGAATGCGCTGGTCAACCTGCCGGACGACGAGACCCCGGAGCAACAGGAGGAGACGCTCTTCCAGGCGCTCGCCGGCGCCCGCTCGCTCTTTGACGCGCTGGGGGTGGCGCTTCTCGGCGGGCACACCACGGTGGGGCCGGAATGCACCGTGGGGTTTGCGGTCGAGGGGTATCCGCTGGGCGAGCGGCTCCTCACGGTGGACGCGCTCCGCCCGGGCGACGGCCTCTACCTCACCAAGCGACTGGGAACCGGGGTCGTGCTGCGCGGGGTCCTGCTGGGGCAGGGGCGCGGGGAGTGGCTGCGCGCGGCGCTCGCGCAGATGGAGGATCCCAATGGCGCGGCGGCGCGGGCGGCGGTGGAGTCGGGGATCGCCGCCGCCACCGACGTCACCGGGTTCGGGCTGATGAACCACCTGGCCGAGATGCTCCGCCGGAGCGGCGTTTCGGCGGAGATCGAAGCGGGGGCGCTTCCGGCGCTTCCGGGCGTCGAATCCCTGCTGGCGACCGGCCTCCGCAGCACCGCCCATCCGGCCAACCGGCGGGTGTTCCGGGCGATCGCCGCGGAGAACGGGGCGGAGCGCCACCCGCGCTTCGAGCTGCTGTTCGACCCCCAGACCGCCGGCGGATTGCTGGTGGGCACCTCCGGAGAGGCGGAGAAGCGGTATCTCGGCGCGCTGGACGCCGCTGGAATCCCCGTCGTCCGCATCGGCGCGGTGGTTCCCCGACAGGAAGCCATTGCGGGAATCCGCCCGTGAACCGCCGCCTCGCCTTCGTGAAGATGCACGGCGCCGGGAATGATTTCGTGCTGGCGGACAACCGCGCCGGGACGCTTGCGGAAGCCGGGAAGGCGGATTTCGCCCGCCGGGTGACCCGGCGGAAGCTGGACATCGGGGCGGACGGGCTGATCCTCATCGAGCCTTCGTCGGAGGCGGCGGACTACCGGATGCGGTACTTCAACGCCGACGGCAGCGAGGGGGAGCTCTGCGGCAATGGAACCCGCTGCGCGGCGGTGTTCGCCCGGGAGATCGGCGCCGCCGGCGACCACCAGCGGATCGAGACCCCGGCCGGTGCGCTCGCCGCCGAAATCCTCCCTGGCGAGCCGGCCATGGTGCGGGTCGCTATGGCGCAGCCAAGCCCGGTTCGCCGGGTGGTCTTGCGCGACCTTCCGGGCGGGGACGCCGATCTCTACTTCCTGGAAGTGGGGGTTCCCCACGCCATCGAGGTGGTTCCCGACGTCGGGGCGGTGGATGTGGACGTCCGGGGGCGCGCGATCCGGTGGGACCCGGCGTTTCCCGCCGGCGCGAACGCCAACTTTGTCGCGCTGGATCCGCACGCCGGGGAAATCCGGATGCGGACCTGGGAGCGCGGGGTGGAAGCCGAGTGTCTCGCCTGCGGCACCGGGGCGACGGCGGCGGTCACGGTGGCGCGCCGCTTCCACGGATGGCCCCCGGTGGTCCCGGTCCGGATGGCGAGCGGGGACCTCGTCCGCATTGACCTCACCGGGGACGCGCCGGTGATGGAAGGGCCGGTCGTCCGGGTCTGCGAGGGGTTCCTCCCGCTCTGAGCCGTCAGCCTTTCGGAGTATTCGGGTGTTTTTTTTCGGGGTAGAGCGACTTCACCGGGACTTCCAGCGTTCCTCGATGGCCAGCGCGTATTCCTCGTCGTGGTTCTCCGCGAGATCGGCGCTCCCCGATTTGTACTTGCCGATCACCGAGAGCGCGCGTTCCGCCACTTCGCGCGAAACCTTCGGCTCGTCCCGGGGCCCGTCGTCATCGGATCGGGTCGGCCCGGACGGGGGCCCGCCTACCGGCTGTCCAGACTCCATTTCCCGGCGCCCTTCATGGAGATGAAGAAGAACAGGAAGCAGTAGAGCATGGCCAGCTCGCCGCCGTTGTCGATCGGCAGCAACGCGCGCGGCTGGTGAACCATGAAGTAGGCGACCGCCATCATGCCGGAGGAGAGGAACGCCGCGATTCCGGTCAGGAAGCCGACGATGAGCATCAGCCCGGCGACGACCTCGATCAGCCCGGCGAACCAGACGAGGGTGAACATCTCCCGCGCCTCGTCGCCGGTCCACCCGAACTTCTGCGCTCCGTGGAAGAAGAACAGGAGGCCGGACACGATGCGGAGGAGCGCGTAGGCACTGTCCTTGTGCTGGCTGAGAATCTGCTGCATGGGGTCCTTCCCTCCTCGGGGAAATGGGAAATCCAGCGGGGGAGTGTACGGGATGCGTCGTTTTCACGCGCCGCCGGCGAGGATTCGGGCCACCGCCCTTCGGTAGCCGGCGAGGATCGCGAGCGTCCGGGGGCCCGGCCGGCCGTCGCCCACCGGAGCGCGGGCGCCGTCTCCCGCCACCCACCAGGCGACCGGCAGCACTTCGCGGGAGGACGAGGTCAGGAAGGCTTCGTCGGCGGTTGCGAGCGCGTCAGCGGGAAGCCGCGCCTCCTCGTGCGGAATCCCGATCTCCCCGAGCGCCTGGAGGGTGAGTTCCCGGGTGATGCCGGGAAGCAGACCGCCCTGATCCGCCGGGGTGCGCACTACGCCTTCCGAGACCAGGAACAGGTTCGAGGTCGCGCCTTCGGCGAGCGCCCCGCCGGCGTCCCGGAGCACCGCCTCGTGCGCGCCCCGGGCCTCCGCCTCCCGGACCGCAAGCCGCCCGCCGAGCAGGTTCGTCGTCTTGACGTGCGCGGGAATCCCCCCGGGAACCGCCCGGACCCGGTCGGAAAGCAGCACCCCCACGCCTTTTTCGAACATTTCGGGCGGCAGCGGATCGAACCGCCTGACCAGGATCACGAGCGACGGCGCCCCGCCGACCGGTCCGGCGGTGAGGATGAGGCGGAGCGAGGACTCGCCGTCCCCTTCCATCGCGGCCCGGGTCTCCCGGATGCGCCGCCGGATCGCGTCGTCGGACGCCGGAAGCCCGATCCCGACGCAGGCGGCGGACCGCCGCAGCCGGTCCAGGTGGCGGTCCAGCAGGAACGGTTCGCCGTCGTAGGTGCGGAGGTTTTCGTACACCGCCTCGCCGTAGAGGAAGCCGCGATCCAGCGGACTCACCCAGGCGGCGTCAGCAGGGCCGATCCGCCCGTCCACGTTCGCCAGCGCCGTCATGGGAGGGCTGCACTCTACCCGTGGGAAGATGAGGAGCGTGCCGAAACTCGAAATCCACCAGGGGGAGAACCTGGATGTGATCCGCGGCTTCGCCGACGCCTCCTTCGAGCTCATCTACCTGGATCCGCCGTTCCACACCGGGCGGACGCAGCGGCTGACTCGCAAGCGGACGGTCCGCGACCCGGCGGGCGACCGCGCCGGCTTCCAGGGCCGGCGCTACCGGACCATCCCCATCGGTGCCGCTTCGTTCGAAGATCGTTTCGACGACTATCCCGGTTTCCTCGAACCGCGTTTCCTCGAGGCGCGCCGCCTGCTCGCCCCGCGCGGCGCCCTGTTCGTCCACCTGGACTACCGCGAGGTCCACTACGCGAAGGTGCTGCTGGACGCCATCCTGGGCCGGGACTGCTTTCGGAACGAGATCATCTGGGCCTACGACTACGGCGGGCGCTCGAAGTCGCGCTGGTCCCCGAAGCACGACACCATCCTCTGGTACACCCGCGACCCGAAAACCTGGACGTTCCGCTACCAGGACATCGACCGCATCCCGTATCTCGCTCCCGGTCTGGTCGGCCCGGAGAAGGCGGCGCGGGGCAAGACCCCGACCGACACCTGGTGGCAAACCATCGTGAGTCCCACCGGGAGGGAGCGCACCGGCTACCCGACGCAGAAGCCGCTGGCGCTCCTGAACCGCATCGTCCGCGTCCACTCGAACCCCGGCGACCGGGCGCTCGATTTCTTCGCCGGGAGCGGCACCACCGGCGAGGCGGCGTTCCGCGCCGGCCGGAGCGCGACGCTGGTGGACGAGAACCCGGAAGCGATCCGGATCATGGCCGAGCGGCTCGCGTTCGCGTATCCGACGCTTCACCTTCGGTAGGTAGAATCGGGCGGAGCGATGACCTCCCGTTTCCGGTTCGTCCTGCTCGCCGCGCTGCTGGCGGGCGGCTGCGGCCCGCGGGCGCCGTCCGAATCCGGCGTGACCGCGGTGGTCGGCGGGCTGGTGTATCCGGTGACCGCCGACCCGATTCCGGGCGGCACGGTGCTGATCCGGGACGGGCGGATCGAGGCGGTGGGCGCCGATGTCCCGATCCCGGCGGGCGCCGCGGTGGTGGACGCCTCCGGGATGAGCGTGATTCCGGGGCTCATCGAATCCCACTCGCACATGGGGTTCAAGCAGCTCAACCTGCCGGCCACCGGGAGCAACAACAACGAGCTCTCGTCCCCGATCAACGCGCACGTCCGGGCGATCGACGGGCTGGATTCGAGCGATCCGGCCTTCGCGCTGGCGCTGGCCGCCGGGATCACCACCCAGAACATCACCACCGGCAGCCGCAGCCCCAACAGCGGCCAGGCGGCGCTGCTGAAGATGCGCGGCGGGACGATCCAGGACATGTACTGGAGGCCCGGCGGCATGAAGTTCGCGATCCGGGCGACGACCCCGTACCCCAACTTCCCGCAGGACGAACAGGGGGTGTTCGACCTGCTGCGCGGCGAGCTGGAGAAGAGCCGGGAGTACCTGGACGCCCTGGCGTCCCACGAGGCGGACCCCGCGCGTCCGCGCCCGCCGCGCGACCTCACCCTGGAAGCCCTGGGGAAGCTGCTCACCCGCGAGTGGCCGGTGGGCGTGCACTCCCACAGCGCCCGGCAGATGGCCTTCGCCATCGAGTTGAAGAAGCTCTTCAACCTGGACCTGTACATCCATCACGGCGACAACACGCTGGCCCACGCGGAGGAGATGCACCGGGAGGGCATCGGGGTCAGCTTCGGGCCGATCCTTCCGTTCGACGGCCGGGAAAGCGAACAGCTGATGGGGCCGGTGCGGCTCGCTGAGCTGGGCGGCGCAGTGGCCTTCCACCAGGACCATCCCGACGGCCACCAGTACTTCCTCCGCCACACCGCCGCGATGTTCGTGCGCCGCGGGATGCCGCCGGAGGACGCGCTCAAGGGGCTCACCTGGAACGGCGCCCGGCTGTTTTCGGTGGAGGATCGGATCGGGGCGCTGGCGCCGGGGATGGACGCCGACCTCGTGATCCTGGGCGGCCCGGACCCGCTCGCCTACGAGAACCTGGTCATGCGGGTGTTCGTGGACGGGGTCGAGGTCTACAACCGGGAGACCGGCTACAACGTGTTCGGCCAGCGGGTTCCGGAAGGCTGGTGAGGCGCCCTTCGGTAGAGTTCCCCCGCGGTGCGCTTCCCTCCTTTGCGACGACGGCGGACGGTGGGACTCGCCTTCGCGCCGGAAGCGCTCTTCGCCTGCGCCGGGGACGGGGCGTGGACGCTCTCCCCGCTTCCGGAGGGGTTCCTCGATCCGTCCCCGGAAACCGCGAATCTGGGCTCCACCGCCGATGCCGCCCGCATCGTCGAGACGACGCTCGGGGCGCTTCCCTCCGCATCCTTCACCCACGCGGTGATCGCCATTCCGGATCGATCCGTACACATGGCCAGGGTCGAGGGGCCGCGCTCCCTCCGCTCCGGGAAACTGGGCGGCGCGCTCCTGCGGGAGCTGATTCCGGACCTGGCGCCCGGCGCGCGGAACGACAGCCGGTATCGCTTCGACTGGATGGCCACCGACGCCGGGGGCCGCCGCTCGCTGCTGGGCGCCGCCGTCCGCGCCGCGGTCGCGCGGCAGTACGAACGGGTGGCGGAGGCCGTCGGCCTCGGCGTGCGCTGGATGGACGCCGAGAGCCTGGCGGTCGCGCCCGAATGGCTCGGCGCCAGCGGAGAACCGCGCACGCTGATACTGCTTCAGCGGCGCCACTTCGTCATCCTGCAGGCCCGGGGCGCCCACCTGGACGGGTTCCGCTTCAAGCTGCGGGCCGCCGGGGATGCGGCGGCGGTGGCGCGGGCGTTGGGACGCTCCGCCCCATCCCCAGCGATCCACATTCGGGGCGAGGGCGCTTCGCAAGCGGCCCGCGCCCTCGAGGATGCCGGCTGGCGCGTCGCGGAATCGCAGGATCCGGAACCCGGCGACCCGCCGCCGATCGCCCGCCTCGCGCTCACCGCCCTGCTCCGGCGGGTTCGGGCCGCCTGAGAGCGATGCCCCGCACCCCCCGCGGCATCCAGCTCGGACGCAGGGCGCCCGGAGGCGCGGTCCGGCTGCTGGACCTGCTGCTCCTGGGCGGAGCGGCGGCGGCGGTAGTGTTCGGTTTCGGCCTGCGGGCGGCCACCCGGGAATTGCAAGAAGCCGCCGCCCCACCGGCGGCGGAAACGCCGGCATCCACGCCGCTCCCGCCGGACGCGCGGGCCGGGCAGGCGGCGGCGCTTCTCGCGGCGGGAGTGCTGGACGCTCCGGCGCTTTCGGGCGTCGCGCGCCTGATACGGGACGCGGCGCCGCCAGGGATGCGGATCACCTCGGTCGAGATGCGCCCCGACGCCGACCGCGGCTTCACCGCCGGACTGGTCGCCGACGCCGAAACCGCCCGGGAGGTCGCCGCCCTGCTGGACCGGCTGGCGGAGCGCGGCGGCGCGGTGGGAACATCGGTGATCAGCGAGACCCGCCGCCCCGACGGAGGCGTCACGGTGCGGGTCCGCTTCCGGATCGCGCGCGCCCCGGCATGAGCCTCCGCATCCGCATCCTGCTGCTGGTCCTGATCGGGGCGGCCGTCTGGACGCTCGGCGCCAGGGAGCGCGACGCCCGGAGGGAGGCGGCGGCGCTCCGCCAGCGGGCCGCCGATTCGGTCCGGCTGGCGGCGGCGGACCGGGAGACGCAGGACCAGCGGGCGGTTCTGGCCGAAGCGCTGGATCGGTTGGCGGGCCGTCCGCCCGGCCCGCAAAGCGCCGCCGAGGCGCGCGAGCGCCTGATGACGGTCGCCGCGTCCCTGGGCGTCGAAATCCCGACGGCGCACTTCCAGCCGCTCCAGCGGGCGCCGGCGGGCGCCCTGGGCGCCGAGGTCAAGCTGACGGCGACCGGCCCCGGCGAGACCCTGATCCGCTTTCTCGAGCGGCTGGAGTCGGAGGGGCTGCCGATGCGTTTCGACGGCGCCGACATCGCCTTTCGCGCGGCGGGACCCGCGGTTCTGACGGCGTCCGCCGTCGTGCTCTGGCCGGACGCGACGACGCCTCCCGACCCGGAACGGCTCGCCGCCGATCCGCGCCTGGGTGCTCTGGTCGAATGGCTGGCCGCGCCCGTCGCGCCGTCTTCGGAACCCCCGCCGCCGGCGCCGGTCGTCGCGGCTGCGCCGCCGCCGCCGATGGTGGAAGAAGAGCCGCCGCCGCCCGTCGCCTTCGATCCCGAACCCGTCCTGCAAGGGTTTCTCGACCCGGGAGGGGACGCCCCGGTCCGGGCGATGTTCTTGGTGCGCGGCGAGGTCGCGATGGCGGGGGTCGGCGACCGGGTCGGCGCGTACACGGTGCTGGAGCTCGATCCGCCGGCGGAAGCGGTGCTGGTCCGCCCCGGGTTCCCGTCGCTTCGCCTGACGCTGCGCTAGCGGCTACGATGCCGCCCGCCGCGACGTCCATCCAGCAGCGCATGCAACCCGTTCCCCTCGCGGCCGTCCGCCGCGCCGTCCACGATCTCGATCCGGAAGTCCCCTCGCGCCCGCCGGGGCGGATTCGCCTCGACTGGAACGAAAGCCGCTGGCCCCTTCCGGAGGGCCTGGAGCGCGCCCTGGCCGAGGCGGTTTCCGGCGCCGATCCCCGGCCCTACCCGGACGAGTCGTATCCGCCGCTCCGGCGGCGCATCGCCGAGATCGCCGACTGGACGCCCGAAGGCGTGGTCTTCGGCAGCGGCGGCGACGAGATGCTCGCGCTGACCGCGCTGGCGCTCACCGGACCGGGAACGGTCGGCTGGCATCCCGACCCCGGTTTCGCGATGTACCCCTGGGCGATCACGCTCGCCGGCGGGCGGCCCATCCCGTTCGCGCTCGACGAGGAGCTCCGGTACGACCTCCCGGCGCTCGCGCGCCGCGCCGCGGCGGAATCGCCCTCGCTCATCACCGTCAACTCGCCGCACAACCCCTCCGGCGAGTCGCTTTCGCTCGACGGCCTCCGCGAAGTCGCCGCCGCCGCTCCGGGATTCCTGCTGATCGACGAGGCGTACCACGAATTCGCCGGAGCCAGCGCCCGGGAGCTGCTGGACGAATTCGGGAACGTGCTGCTGCTCCGCACCTTCTCCAAGGCGCTGGCGCTGGCCGGGGCGCGTCTTGGTTACGTGCTGGGCCACCCGGACGCGATCCGGCTCATCCGGCGCTGCCAGCACCCCTTCCCGGTGGGGGTCTACACCGCCCGGGCGGCGGCGACGGCCCTGGAACATCGCCCGGCGCTGCTGCGCCTGGTGGATGACATCCGCGCCGAGCGGGAATCGCTGACCCGGCGGCTCGCCGCCCTCCCCGGCGTGACCCCCTGGCGCTCCCGGACCAACTTCGTCCTGGCGCGCGCGCCGCGTCCGGGAGCGGACATCGCCCGCGACCTCCAGGCGCGGGGCATCGGCATCCGCCACTACCCGGACAGCCGGTCGCTGCGGATGGCGATCCGGGTGACGGTCGGAACCCCGGAGGAGAACCGCGAATTCCTCGCCGCGTTCCGCGAGACGCTCGACGGATGAGCCGGACCGCGAAGCGGGAGCGAACCACCCGCGAGACTTCGGTGCGGGTCGCGGTGGACCTGGACCCGCCCGCTCCCCGCGCCGAAATCGCCACCGGGCTCGGCTTCCTCGACCACATGCTGGAAGCGTTCGCCCGGCATTCCGGAATCGCCCTCAACGTCGAGGCGAAGGGCGACCTGCACGTGGACCCGCACCACACCATCGAGGACATCGGGATCACCCTGGGCGACTGCCTTCGGGAGGCGCTGGGCGACCTGGTGGGGGTGGAGCGGTTCGGCGTCGCCCACGTCCCGCTGGACGAAGCGCTTTCGAGGGTGGTGGTGGACCTGTGCGGCCGGCCGTTCCTGGCCTGGCGGGTCGCGTTCCCGGCGGAGCGGGTCGGCGCGGTTCCCACCGAGCTCTTCGAGGATTTTTTCCGTGCGCTGACCGACCGGAGCCGCATCACCGTCCACGTGGACGGCCTGACCGGGCGGAACAGCCACCACATCGCGGAGACGGTGTTCAAGGGGTTCGCCCGCGCCTTCCGGGACGCCCGCCGGCTGGTTTCGGACCGGGTTCCGTCGACCAAGGGGTCGCTCAGCGTCTGAGGATGGCGGAGGTCGTGGTGGTGGACCACGGGGCCGGGAATCTCGGCAGCGTGGCCCGCGCGTTCCGCCGTCAGGGCGCCCGGGTCGCGCTCTCGCGTGATCCGGGGGAAGTCCGCGCCGCCGCCCGCCTGGTGCTGCCGGGGGACGGACGCTTCGGGGAGGCGATGCGCGGGCTGCGCGCCCGCGGTCTGGAGACGCCGCTCCGGGATGCGCTCGCCGGGGGAGCGCGGCTTCTCGGCATCTGCGTCGGACTCCAGATGCTCTTCGGGGAGAGCGACGAGGATCCGGAAGCGCGCGGCCTCGACCTGGCGCCGGGCCGGGTGCGGCGCTTCCCGCCCGGCGCGCGCGCCCCCCACATTGGCTGGAACCAGCTCGAGGCGATCCGCCCGCACCCGCTCTTCCGGGGAATCCCGGAGGGGTCCTACATGTACTTCCTCCACGCCTTTCGCGCCGACCCGGAGGACGAATCGGCGCGGATCGCGGCGACCGGGTACGCCGGCCTGTTCGCTTCGGCGGTGGCGGTGGGCGACCGGATCGCCGGCATCCAGTTCCACCCGGAGAAGAGCGGCAGGCTGGGCGCGCGGGTACTCGCCAACTTCCTCGACAGCCGGTGACGTCAGACATCCTGCCGATTCCGGCGGTGGACCTCGCGGGCGGCCGGGTGGTGCGCCTGCTGCGCGGCGTCCGGCGCGACGAGACGGTGTACGGCGCCGACCCGATGGCGTTCGCCGCCGGGTTCGCCGAGGAGGGCGCGGAGTGGATCCATGTGGTGGACCTGGACGGGGCGTTCGGCGACGGGGAAAACCGGGAGGCGACGGAGCGGATCGTCCGGGAGAGCGGCCTCCGGGTCCAGGTCGCGGGCGGCGCGCGCGCGCTGGACGACTTCCGCCGGTGGCGGGACGCGGGCGCCGGCCGGGTCGTGTTCGGCACCGCGGCGATCGAAAATCCCGAAGTGGTGGAGGCGGCGATCCGGGAAGACCGGGAGGGGGTCGCGGTGGCGCTCGACGTGCGGGACGGCCGGCTGCGCGCCCGCGGCTGGGTGGCGGACGGCGGAGATCCCGAGCCGCTGGCGCGCCGCTACGCCGACGCCGCCGCCTTCATCCACACCGGGATCGACCGCGACGGCGCGATGGCGGGGCCGGACCTCGCCGGGGCGCTGGCGGTGGCGCTGGCGACCGGCGTCCCCACCATCATCGCCGGCGGGATCGGATCGGCGGCGCACCTGACCGCGATCCGCGAGGCGGCCGCCCGAACGCGCGCCCCGATCTCCGGGGTGATTCTGGGACGGGCGCTCTACGAGAAGCGGCTCACGCTGACCGCGGCCCGGGAGGCCCTTCAGGGGCCGGGAAGCGCCGCCGAAGCTCCGCGCCGATCCGCTCCGCCGGCAGCCCGCGCGCCTCGAACAGAACCAGCAGGTGGTACAGGAGGTCGGCGGCCTCGCTGACGACCGATTCGTCGCTTCCCGCCGCCCCCGCGAGCGCCAGCTCCACCCCCTCCTCCCCCACCTTCTGGGCGATTCGCATCACGCCGGCGTCGAGCAGCCGGCTGGTGTACGAACCCTCCGGGCGTTCGGCGGCCCGGCGGCGCACGATGCGCGCCAGCTCGGCGAGCGCGACGCCGAGTCCTTCCGCCGGAGCCTCCTCCCCGAAACAGGAAGTCGCGCCGGTGTGACAGGTCGGACCCGCCGGTTCGGCGCGCGCCAGGATCGCATCCCGGTCGCAGTCGAGCGCCAGGGAGCGCAGCCGGAGGACGTTCCCGGAGGTTTCGCCCTTCCGCCAGAGCGCCTCCCGGGAGCGGGACCAGAAATGCGCCTCGCCGCTCGCCTGGGTGCGGGCGAGGGCTTCGGCGTTCATCCAGCCGAGCATGAGGACCCGTCCGCTGGCGGCGTCCTGGACGATCGCCGGGGCGAGTCCGCGGTCGTCCCAGCGGACATCCTCCGCCCGGATCATGCGTCGGGTGCGGGCGGGCGGATCGGGACGCCGCGTTCCGCCAGATAGCGCTTGGCCTCCGGGACGCTGTGGACGCCCCGGTGGAAGATCGAGGCGGCGAGCGCCGCGCTCGCGCCGGTCCGGTCGAACACCTCGAAGAGATGGGCGAGCGAGCCGGCGCCGCCGGAGGCGATGATCGGAATGGAGACCGCATCGGCGGCCGCCCCCACCTGCTCGAGGTCGTACCCGTCGGCGGTTCCGTCGCGATCCATGCTGGTGAGCAGGACTTCGCCGGCGCCCAGCTCCTCGCCCCGGCGCATCCATTCGATGGCGTCCATCCCGGTCGGTTCGCGCCCTCCCGCGACGAACACCTCGAACCCGCCGCCGGACTCCCGCCGCCGGGCGTCCACCGCGAGCGCCACGCACTGGGTTCCGAAACGCTGCGCCGCCTCCCGGAGGATTTCGGGACGGGCCACCGCGGCGCTGTTCACCGAGACCTTGTCCGCCCCGGCGCGCAGCAGCCGATCCATGTCGTCCAGCGAACGGACGCCGCCGCCGACGGTGAACGGCACGGTGAGAATCTCCGCGACCGCCGTTACCGTCCGGATGGCGATGCCGCGCCGCTCCCAGGTGGCGGTGATGTCCAGCAGGCAGAGTTCGTCCGCTTCCTGGGCGTCGTAGGCGGCGGCGACTTCGACGGGGTCGCCCTCGTCGGTCAGGTTCCGGAACCGGACTCCCTTGACGACCCGCCCGTCATGCACGTCCAGGCAGGGGATGATGCGCCGGGCGAGCATGGGGGGAGGAGGGGGCGCGGGGATGGTACAGCGGGCGCGCCAGGGAAAGCGGGATCCTCGTGGTATCTTGGCCGCACATTCCCGTTGAAGTTGTTGACCCTTTTGTTCGCCCTCTTGCTGGCGTTTCCGGCGGCGGCGGCCCAGCCGGTGGCGGTGGCGGGCGGCGAGGTCCACACCGGCGACGGTCAGGTGATCCCGAACGGGGTGGTGCTCATCGAGGGCGGGAAGATCGCCGCGGTCGGCGCCGGGATCGCCATCCCGCCGGACGCCGATCTGCTGGACGCCAGCGGGCTGGTCGTCACTCCCGGACTGATCGACGCCCTCACCCGCCTGGGCATGAACCAGGACGAGGCGCCTGGCGTCGCGACCCGGGCGGCGCGCCGCTTCCGGGAGGACCTGGCGCCCGGCTGGCTGCGCGCCGGGGTCACCGCCGCCTACCTGGCCCCCGATCCCCGGGCGCTTCTCGGCGGGGTGGGAGCGGTGGTCAAGCTGGCCGGCGCCCGCGAAACCGCCGTTGTGGCCGAGGACGTGGCGGTCGCGGCGTCCTTCGGGGAGACCGCGGTGGGGAACCGGCCGCCGGGCCGCGACGCGCCCGACGGGCGCACCACCCGGCAGGGGATGATCCACGACCTCCGCGATGCCCTGGTGGGAGCGACCGAGGACCGGTACGCCGGCGAAGCAGGGCGGGTTCTGGGCCGGCTGCTCGCCGGTGAGATTCCGTTACGGGTGCTCGCCAACACGCCGGACGACCTCGAAACCGCGCTCCGCGTCGCCCGCGAATTCGATCTGCGGCTGGTGCTGGATCAGGCGACCGGCGCGGCGCTGGTGGCGGACAAGCTGGCGGAGGCTGGCGTCCCGGTGGTGGTGGGGCCCTCCATCATCGGCATCGGGGACGGCGGTCCGATGGAGATGCGCGCGCACAGCCCGGCGCTCGCCGGGACGCTCCATGCGGCGGGAGTGCGGATCGCGCTTTCCACGTTCATGGGCGGGGGCCGCGACGTCGGCATGGAGGCGACGATCGCCTGGGCGCACGGCCTGCCCCGGGACGCCGCGCTGACCGCCGTCACGTCGGGCGCCGCCGCCATCCTGGGAGTGGCCGACCGCATCGGAACGCTCGCTCCCGGGATGGACGCCGACATCGCGATCTGGGACGCGCACCCCATCGGAACCTACACGCAGACCCGGTTCGTGATGGTGGACGGCGAGATCGTCTTCAGCCGAAACGACTGAAAGAGAGGGGGATTCCGGTGCCTTCGCCGGGTGATTCCAGCAGCGGTTTCGAGCGGTTCCAGTCGCTGCTGCGGGAGATGCTCCATCTCGACCGCGGCGATCTGGACTTCGGGATCTACCGCATCATGCGGATGAAGGCGGATGAGCTCGAGCGATTCCTCGACCGGGACCTGCGGGCTTCCGACGTCGAGGACGCCGAAGTGTACGCCCACCTCGTGCGCTTCTTCGAACGATATTACCGCGAGGGCGACTTCATGTCGCTCCGCCGCTATTCCACCGGCGCCGAGCCCACCTACCTGATTCCGTATGACGGCGAGGAAGTGAAGCTGCACTGGGCGAACGCGGACCAGTACTACGTCAAGACGACGGAGAACTACGCCTCCTACGCCTTCCTCGCCGGCGCCTTTCGGGTGCGCTTCGAGATCGCAAGGGCCGATGACGACGATAACGAACAGCACCGCCGCTTCGTGCTCGCCGGGGAGGATGCGGTCGCGCTCGAGGAGGGCGAGCTCGTCGTCCGCTTCGAACATCGGCCGCTGACGGAGCGCGAGAAGCGGATAGGGCCGGGAAACGGCTCCCGGCAGCAGGGGCGGATCGACGCGGCGACGGCGAAGCGCATCCTCGCCGCGGCAGGGGAGCTGGCGCCCTCGCTGCTGGCGGCGCTCGAAAGGCCAGCCCCCACCGAGGCGAACCCGGAGCGCACCCTCCTGGCGCGACACATCGGCAGGTACACGGCGAAGAACCGCTTCGACTACTTCATCCACAGGGACCTGGGCGGCTTTCTGCGCCGGGAGCTGGACCTCTATCTGAAAACCGACGTACTGGACCTGGAGGACCTGGAGCGATCCGGAGACCGCGCGCTCGCCCGCATGCGAACCATCCGCTCCCTCGGCGGGAAGATCATCGCGTTCCTGGCGCAACTGGAGGATTTCCAGAAGCGCCTCTGGCTCAAGAAGAAGTTCGTGCTGGCGACCCGGTGGTGCGTGACGCTGGACCGGGCGCTGAAGGCGCTCTTCCCGGAGATCGCGGCGAACGAGGCGCAGTGGGCGGAATGGGCGGAGTTGTTCGGCGTCGACGCGGCTGCATCAGGTCGCCTGCGGCTTCTCGAAGCCCATCCGCATCTGATGCTGGACACCCGGCATTTCCCCGGCGATTTCACCGACCGACTGCTGGCGGCGCTCTCCGACGCCGGCCCGCTGGACGAACAGATCGACGGAACGCTGGTCCACGGCGAAAATTTCCAGGCACTCCGCCTGCTCCAGGCGCGGTACGCCGACCAGGTCCGGCTCGTCTACATCGATCCCCCGTACAACACCGGCTCCGACGGCTTCCTCTACAAGGACGGATACCGATCCTCGAGCTGGATGTCCGCCATGACGGACCGCATTCGCCTGGCGCGCTTGTTCCTGGCGTCGAACGGCCAATTCGCGACCCATATCGATGAACACGAATGCGAGGCCATGCAGTGGATTCTCGGGAGCGTTTTCGGCAGCGCGAATCACCTGGGCGCGGTGATCTGGAACAAGCGCAATCCCAAGGGCAACGCGCGCGGCCTGGCGGTGCAGCACGAGAGCATCCTGTGGGCGATACGGGATGCCGACGCCCTGACATCGGGGGAAAAGCCATTCGGGAGGCCGAAGAAGAACGCCCATGCGATCCTGGCGGCGGCGTCCCGGTTCGTGCGATACAGCAGCGACCTGGACGAAGCCCGGGCGCGTTTCTCCGCCTGGATCCGGAAGCAGGACGTCTCCAGCGGGGAACTGGCGTACAACCGGATTGATGACGACGGCCGGGTCTACCAGGCCGTATCGATGGCGTCGCCGGGCGGAAGGGGGTTGGCGAAGGGGAACTTCCTGCCCCTGGAGCATCCGGTCACCGGAAAGCCATGTCCGGTTCCCGAAAAGGGATGGCGCAACAAGCCGGACACGATGCGAAGCCTGCTGGAAAGGAATTTGATTGCATTCGGACCCGATGAAACGACGCAGCCCAGAAGAAAGTACTTCCTCGAGGATCACATGATGGAAAGCATCTCCTCCGTCTTCGACTACGGCGGAAGCTCCGATCCGGAAGCGAAGGCGCTGGGGCTGGAATTCGAAACCATGAAACCGCTGCCGGTGGCCGAGTATGTATGCAACTACGGAAACGATGGCGTCCTGCTGGATTTCTTCGCCGGTTCGGGCACCACTGGCCATGCGGTTCTGCATCTGAATCGGGAGGACGGCGGCCAGCGGAAGTACATCCTGGTCGAAATGGGGCGGCACTTCGAAACGGTGCTGCTGCCGCGCCTCAAGAAGGTGGTCTACTCCCCCGACTGGAAGGCGGGGAAGCCGCTCGTTCGTGACAGGGGAATCAGCCAGATCATCAAGACGCTCCGTATCGAGTCCTGGGAGGACACCCTGGACGGCCTGGAGCTGACGCCGCCGGACGCCGGGCTTCTGGCCGAAAGCGATCCGGCGCTGGTGGAGGACTATCAGCTGCGCTACGCGCTCGATGTGGAGACGGCGGGAAGCCCCTGCCTGCTGGGGCGGGATTTCGGCGACCCGTTCGCCTGTACGCTTTCGGTCGTCCGGGACGGCGCGCGGGAGGAGACGCCGGTCGATCTGCCGGAGACCTTCAACCTGCTGCTCGGTCTGCGGGTTGCGAGCCGCCGCCGGCTGGACGGGGTTCTGGCCGTTGCCGGAGAGGATCCGGAGGGGCGGAACTGCCTGATTCTCTGGCGGAACCCGGAGGAAGTCGACCGCGAGACGCTGAACGCCTGGTTTCGCCGCAACCGCGCGAGCCTGCCCGACGCGCTGGAGCGGGTCTACGTCAACGGCGACCACACGCTGAACGCGATCCGGGAGAAGAGCGAGACCTGGACGGCGTTCAGCATCGAGCCGCTCTTCCGGGAGTTGATGTTTGATACAGATGACAACTGAACCGGGCTGCGCGCCGCCGCGGGCGGGGTCGCTCCGGGATGTGTATAGTCCCCGGGTGCTTTCTCCGGGAAAACGGAGCAGGGGGGTGCCACATGCCTTCGTCGGGTGATTCCAGCAGCAATTTCGAGCGACTCAAGTCGCTGTTGCGGGAGATGTTCCAGCTCGACCGCGGCGATCTGGATTTCGGTCTCTACCGCATCATGCGCCTGAAGGCGGACGAGATCGAGCGATTCCTCGACCAGGACCTGCTGCCGCAGGTGAAGACGAAGCTCGCCCTGGTCACCGACGAGCAAAGGGCCGCCATCGAGAAGGAGCTCGCGGAAGCGACCGCGTCGGCGTGGAAGTTGGGGGTGAACCCCGACGAGGCGCCCGCCATCGTCAAGATTGGACAGCGCCTGGAGCAGGCGAAGGCCGACGCCCGCGCGGAAGCCGACGTCTACGCCCACCTCGCCAACTTCTTCGAACGGTATTACAACGAGGGCGATTTCATGTCGCTCCGTCGCTATTCCACCGGCGCCGAACCCACCTACCTGATTCCGTACGACGGCGAGGAAGTGAAGCTGCACTGGGCGAACGCGGACCAGTACTACGTCAAGACGACCGAAAACTACGCCTCCTACGCCTTTCTCGCCGGCGATGGGGCCTTTCGCGCGCGCTTCGAGATTGCGAGGGCCGACAACGAGAAGGACAACGTGAAGGAGGCGAACGGGCGGCAGCGCCGCTTCGTGCTCGCCGAGGATGCGGTCGCGCTCGATGAGGGCGAACTCGTCGTCCGCTTCGAGCATCGGCCGCTGACGGAACGCGAGAAGGGGATATGGCCGGGCCATGGCTCCCGGCAGCAGGGGCGTATCGATGCGACGACGGCGCAGCGTGTCCTCGCCGCGGTTGGGGACCTGGCGCCGGATCGGCTCGCGGCGCTCGAAAGGCCGGCCCCCACCGATGCGAACCCGGAGCGCACCTTCCTGGAGCAACATGTTGGTCGGTACACGGCGAAGAACCGCTTCGACTACTTCATCCACAAGGACCTGGGCGGCTTTCTGCGTCGGGACTTGGACCTCTATCTGAAAACCGACGTTCTGGATCTGGAGGACCTGGATCGGGGCGACCCGGAGCAGCTCCGGCGGGCGCTCGCCCGCGTGCGAACCACCCGCTTCCTCGGCGAGAAGATCATCGCGTTCCTGGCGCAACTGGAGGATTTCCAGAAGCGCCTCTGGCTCAAGAAGAAGTTCGTGCTTGCGACCCGGTGGTGCGTGACGCTGGACCGCGCGCCGAAGGCGCTCTTCCCGGAAATTGCGGCGAACGAGGCGCAGTGGGCGGAATGGGTGGAGTTGTACGCCATCGACGAGGTCGCAAACGGGAACGGGGCTTCGCTCTTTGACGCTTCCGAGGGCGCCTCAAGCCGTCTGCGGCTCCTCGAAGCCCATCCGCATCTGATGCTGGACACCCGCCATTTCCCGGCGGATTTCACCGACCGTCTGCTGGCGGCGCTCTCCGACGCCGGCCCGCTGGACGACCAGACCGACGGCACGCTGGTGCACGGCGAAAATTTCCAGGCGCTCCGCCTGCTCCAGGCGCGGTACGGCGGCGCGATTCAGTGCGCCTACATCGATCCTCCGTACAACACCGGAGACTCCGAAATCCTTTACAAGAACGGCTACTTGAACTCCTCCTGGTTGTCTCTCATTTCGAACAACCTGGACCTGACTCGAACCATCCTTTCGGATGATTCCGTTTTCTTCATCGCCATCGACGATTTCGAGATGGCGAACTTGGCCAAATTGCTGGATTCCCAATCCCCGTGGCTGCGGCGGGAGACGATAGTCGTCAATCATCATCCCCAGGGAGGAAAGGGGACGACCCTGGCGAGCACCCACGAGTACATGATCGCATGTGTTCCCCCGCTTTCCGAAAAGACCCTGATCGGGAGGCAAAGGAATGGCGATGTCGAGTTGAGGGCGTTCAAGAGAAGCGGAACTGCGGAAAGTAATTTCCGTCAGCATCGAAAGAACAGTTTCTACGCTGTCCTGGTGCACCCCGAGTCCGGAGAGGTCGTTGGAATCGAACAGCCGCCCTCCGACGCATATCCCCTGCAACCCACGGAAGAAGGCCTGCGCCGTATCTATCCGTTGGGAAAAGATGGCGAGGAACGGGTGTGGAGGCGATCCTATGCATCCTGCCTGGCGCTCGTCAAGAACCGAAAATTGATCTGTTCCCGCGGAGGCGCCATCTATCAGAAAATCCATGTCGGAGAACGAAAATCCGCTCTTTTCAGCAATTGGGTGGATCCGAGGTACAATGCGGGAACCTTTGGGGCGAATTTGCTTGGGGACATCATGGGGCAAACGAATCCTTTTGCCTATCCCAAATCGGTTCACACAGTTGGAGATGCCATATTTGCCGCCGATCTTGACACGGACGCCAGCATCCTGGACTTCTTCGCCGGTTCGGGCACTACTGGCCATGCGGTTCTGAATCTGAATCGGGAGGACGGCGGCCAGCGGAAGTACATCCTGGTCGAAATGGGACGGCATTTCGAGACCGTGTTGCTGCCGCGCCTCAAGAAGGTGGTCTACTCCCCCGACTGGAAGGCGGGGAAGCCGCTCGTTCGTGACAGGGGAATCAGCCAGATCATCAAGACGCTCCGTATCGAGTCCTGGGAGGACACCCTGGACGGCCTGGAGCTGACGCCGCCGGACGCCGGGCTTCTGGCCGAAAGCGACCCGGCGTTGGTGGAGGACTATCGGCTGCGCTACGCGCTCGATGTGGAGACGGCGGGAAGCCCCTGCCTGCTGGGGCGGGATTTCGGCGACCCGTTCGCCTGTACGCTTTCGGTCGTCCGGGACGGCGCGCGGGAGGAGACGCCGGTCGATCTGCCGGAGACCTTCAACCTGCTGCTCGGTCTGCGGGTGGCGAGCCGCCGCCGTCTGGAAGGGGCGCTGGCCATCGCCGGAGAGGACCCGGAGGGGCGCAACTGCCTGGTTCTCTGGCGGAACCCGGAGGAAGTCGACCGCGAGGCGCTGAACGCCTGGTTCCGCCGCAACCGCGCGAGCCTGCCGGACGCGCTGGAGCGGATCTACGTCAACGGCGACCACACGCTGAACGCGATCCGGGAGAAGAGCGAGACCTGGACGGCCTTCAGCATCGAGCCGCTCTTCCGGGAGCTGATGTTCGATACCGGGGAACCATGACCGCGCTTGAAAACCGGCTGGCGCTGAACCGCTTCCTCTGCCGGGAATTCGGGTATCCGAACATGCGCTCGATGCTGGAGGCGGTGCGGGACATCGAAGCCGGATGGAACGAGCACGGGGAGAGCTTCTTCATCCGCGCGCTGTATCCCCAGCCGGCCGGCGAGATTCCGCCGGAGCGCCTGGCGTCCTATGACCGGGCGATCTCCGAAACCGGCCGAAGTCTGCGCATGACTCCGGAGCACGGGCGGGTCTGGAAGCCGCACCAGTGGCTCGCCCTGCTGTTCACCGAACACTACCTGCGTCGTTATTTCGAATCCCCGGGACGGCTTCGGAAGGATTTGAACAGATCGAAGGACGGGATGGTTCTGCCCGATCCGATGCCGGATTACACGGAAGACGAGTTGGGCGCCGTCGCCCTCCAGAGCGCCACCGGCTCCGGCAAGACGCTCATCATGCACGCCAACATCCTCCAGTACCGGCGCATCGCCGGGGAGGCGGGCCGGCGTCCCCGGAACATCATCCTGGTCACGCCGAACGAGCACCTGTCGAGGCAGCACGAGAGGGAACTTCGGGCCAGCAATCTGGCGGCGCGCATCTTTTCCCCGGAGGCGGGCGCGTCGCTGCACCGGCCGGTCGAGATCATCGACGTGAACAAGCTCGCCGAGAAGAAGGGCGTCAAGCGGGTCGCGGTGAGCGACTTCGGCGACAACAACTTGGTGCTGGTGGACGAGGGGCATCTCGGTTCGTCCGGCAAGGCGTGGCGCAAGCGGCGGAAGGAGCTGGCGGCTGGCGGCTTCACTTTCGAGTACTCCGCGACCTTCAACCAGATCGTCGGCAGGGACGAAAAGCTGCGAAACGCCTACGGGAAAAGTCTGCTCTTCGACTATCCGTACCGCGCCTTTCATGCGGACGGCTACGGCAAGGACTACGACATCGCCAACCTGCCGGGCGGCGCCCAGGACGAAAACAGCCGCATGTACCTGCTGGGAGCGCTTCTGAGTTTTTACCGGCAGCGCCGCATCTGGCGGGAGGGGCGCGCCGAATGGGTCGATTTCCATGTGGCCCGGCCGCTTTGGGTGTTCCTCGGCAAGACAGTCGTCGGCAGCTCGAAGGACGCCAACCGGACCCGTTCGGATGTGGTGACGATTCTTGAATTCCTCGGCTGGACGCTCGCTCGGGGAACCGAGGTCCGGCGCATGATGTCCCGCCTGTTGGCCGGGGAGTCGGGATTGACCGAAGCGGACGGAAGCGACTACTTCGCCGGAAGGTTCGCCGACATCGAGGACATGGGCGCGGACGCGCTGTACGACGAGATCTGCGCCACGCTCTTCCACGGGGCGGGGCGCCTCCATGTGCGGTATCTCACCCAGGGCGGGGGCGAGATGCACCTGCGCACCGCCGATCACGAACCCTTCGGCGTGGTCAACATCGGCGATCCGGCGGGTCTCCACCGCCTGCTGCAGGAGCGGGGCAATCCCGACCTGGTTGTCGAACGGGAGCCCGGATTCGCCCGGCGGCTGTTTCCCGAGGTGGACCGGGCGGATTCGCCGGTGAACGTCGTCATCGGCGCGCGGCGGTTCATCGCCGGCTGGAACTCGTGGCGGGTGAGCACGATGGGCTTGATGCACGTCGGCGTCGGCGAGGGGCCGGAGATCATCCAGATGTTCGGTCGCGGTGTCCGGCTCAAGGGCTGGAACATGAGCCTCAAGCGTCACCAGCACGCTCCGGGCGCCCCCGGGGCCGGCGACGGGCTGACCGAACTCGAAACCTTGCGCATCTTCGGTCTCAAGGCCGACTACATGCAGACCTTCCGGGACCTGCTCGACAGGGACGGAATCCCGGCGGAAACGCGGGAAATCCCGCTTCCGGTTACGTGGAATTTCGCAAGGAAGGAACTGAAGATTCTCCGGCTTGACGAAGGGTTGGAGTACGAACGCTCCGCCGAACGGCCGGTCCTGCCGGAACCGGGCCGCCCGGACAGCCCGCGGGCGGAGCGGGATCTCCATTCCCGGCTGCAGACCCTGGGCGCGCAGGACGGAAAGCGGGGCGAAGGGAGCGCGCCCCGCCGGCTGAAGCGCCGCCATACCGCCTTTCTCGACCGCGCCCGGCTCTACGAAAGGCTGCTGGAGCGCAAGCGGCGGGAGGGCTGGCACAATCTGGCCATCGATCGGGAGGCGGTCGATGCATTGCTGGACCGGGACGACTGGTACGACCTCCATGTCCCGCCCGGACGGCTGGAGCCGAAGAGTTTCGCCGAAGTCTTGCGGCTGGAGGAGGTCGTGTTCGAGCTGATCGCCGACTACGCCGGCCAGTTCCAGCGCAAGCGGCGCAGCGCCTGGGAGTGCGATCAAGTGGAGTTGCGGAAGCTCGACGAATCCGACTTCAACGCCATACGCTCCTACCGATTCCAGGTGGACGCCCGCGATGAAAATCTGATCAACGCCATCCGCGGGATGAAGGATCATCTTCGGGACGGCCCCTTCTTCCAGGCGGGGGTCGGCGTTCTGATGCGCGACGCCCTCGTCTACAATCCGTTGCTCTACAAGGAGGAAGCCAGGAAGGTCGTCACCGTCCGACCGGTGCCCCTGAACGACGGCGAGCGGAAGGTGGTGGAGGACCTGACCCGACTGGCGGAGAACAAGGATCCCTGCCTGCGGGGACGCGAGCTTTGCCTGATCCGCAATTTGAGTCGGGGCCGGGGCGTGTCCTTCTTCGACGATCACTCCTACTACCCGGATTTCATCGTCTGGCTTTCGGGGGAGGCGGATCAGCACATCCTGTTTCTGGACCCCAAGGGTCTGAGCCGATTCGGTCGCAGCGAGCGCCGGAAGGTCCGGCTCCACGCCGAAATCAAGGACATCGAGGCGCGGCTCCGACGCGACGATCCCAGGATACGCCTGCACGCCTACGTGATCTCGGTCACGCCCCCCGAAGCCATCGGATTCAGCGGCGCACTGCGCAGCCAGGGCGAATGGGAGGACGACGGCGTGTACTTCCTGGAGGACGACTCGTGGGCGCCCCGCCTCCTGGCGCACGCCCTGGCGTCCCCCTGTCCATGAATCCCCTCCCTTCGGCCCCTCCTCCCCGATCCGGGATCGTGTAGAATCGCGCCATGAGTAGTTTCTCTCCCTGGGCGTCCTGGGACGACGACTGGATTCCCGAAAGCAAGCGTCCTCTCCGCGTCGTCGGAATTGACTTGGGCACCACGAATTCGGCCATCGCCGAGATTCAGATTTCGGCGGGCGACGCTGGCAAACCCCAAGCTCGATGTCTGGATGTCGAACAGCAGACGGAAACTTCGCCCACGATCGATACGATCGTTCCGTCCATGCTCGCGCTTCATGGCAAGAAAATCTATGTTGGGAAGGGGGCGAAGGAGCTTCGGGCGCGCATCGGCGAAAACAAGTTGGAGCAGGACCGGAACATCTTCTGGGATTGCAAGAACGACATGGGTGTGCTTCGGACGTATCACCGGGCGCCTGTTGGATATCAGTCGGCCAGGGAAATCGGCGGGCACCTCCTGAAGTTTCTGGCGGAATCCAGCGGCGGCGGCGTACCCGGCGCGACCGTCGTAACGGTGCCGGCATCGTTCCAGGCCGCGCAGCGTGAGGACACGCGGGACGCCGCCCGAAACGCCGGCATCGAACTGGCCGAGGGCGCGTTGCTGGACGAACCCATTGCGGCGTTCATCGACTACGCCATGTCGCATGGCAAGGATTTTGCCGCAAAGCTCTCCACCACAAGGCGACTCGTGGTGTTTGACTTTGGCGGCGGCACCTGCGATGTCGCCTTGTTTGAGTTGCGGCCCTCCAAGCCGAGTGAGCCGATTGAAATCGCGCCGCTTTCGGTATCCCGATACTGTCGTCTCGGCGGCGGTGACATCGATCGCAAGATCGCCACGGACATTTTGATTCCGAAGCTGGTTGAACAGAATAATTTGAAGCCCGGCGACTTGGATTATCACGCCAAATCGAAACGAGTGATTCCCGCGCTTCTCGGGTGCGCAGAGTCGCTCAAGATAGCCCTGTGTCGCGAGATCGTTCGACTAAAAAACTTGGGACTCTACGAGGAAAAGCGTTCGGAGCTCGTCCAGAAAACGCCCAATCACTACAAGTGTGTCTTGCGTGATGGAACCGTTCTTCATTTGAATAAGCCGACGCTGAGCGCGGAGGACCTGGATCAGGTTCTGGAGCCTTTTCTTGACCGGGATCTGCTTGATACCAAGGAAGGGGAGTATTACCAAACATGTTCGATATTCGCGCCCCTGGACGGTGCGCTGGAGCGCTCCCGGTTGGAGCCGGAGGATGTGGATTATTGCCTTCTGGTCGGCGGGAGTTCGATGATTTCCCAGGTCGCCGAAGCTGTAAAGGCCTGGTTTGAAAAAGCCGAAACATTTCGTCTTGATAATGAGGACATGCAGCAGACGGTGGCGCGCGGCGCCGCGTGGCAGGCGTTGTCCCTGGCGGTTAGGGGCGAGGGAATCGTGCGTCCAGTTACGAACGAGAGGATCGGGATTCAGACCGAAGGGGGTTTTGAGGAGTTGATTCCCGAGGGGGTCGAACTTCCCTGGCCAGCCGGTGAGGATTGGATTGTAAATGACCGCCTGATCGTACCGGAAACGAGCGATCATTCCGTCCCGCTTCGCGTTGAAATCAGGGGGGATAAATCGGGTCCGATCAGCACAAGGGTCTGGGATATCCCCCCGCCGGCCACCGAGGGAGAACAACTCCGACTTCAGTACCGGATGGACGTCAATCAGGTGCTTGAAATGCGTCTTGGCAGGGAACGCGATGAAGCCGATGGATTTCAGGACGAAGTTGAAAATCCCCTCACGCACATCGTGAATCCGAACGAAAAACGCGAGGAAATCCGACGTCTTGAAGAGGATCTGCGCAGCCGGCCCTCAAGCGAAGAGCAGCGGGACAAGGCGCACCGCATTTCCGAATTGTGCGCTGACTTGGGCGATTATGATCGTGCGATGTCCTTGTTGCGCGAATTGAATCGGCGTGAATCGGACGCCTCCATCGTCCATGAGATGGCTCAAGTGGCCGGACAAATGGAGGATTATGACCGGGAAGAGAAATTCCACCGGGAAGCGGCGAAGATGTATTCGGGCTGGAATGGACCCTTGTTCAATCTCACGTTGTCGTTGCGCCGCCAGGACAGACTGGACGAGGCGTTGCAGACAGTGGACGACGCGCTCGCGTGCGAGGAAGACGCCGCGACCCTGGTTCTAAAGGCTTCCATTCTGGATGAACTGGACCGGCGAGACGACTCCGATGGCGATGATGATGGATCCAATAATTACAAGTCTCTGTTACGGCGGGCGTTCGCCGAATTTGATCCGGTGGACATCTTGGACGATTTTGAATTGACGTGGTACCGGAAGGGGGCTCTTCTGCTTGAGGACAAGGATCGCCAACGTGCTGGTGATGAGGAGCGGCGGCGACGGAGACGAGGAGGTTCGCCTGGTTGCAATTCGGATTCGTTGACTGGAACCCACCTTCCCAAAGTGCGCCAATTCGGACCAGAATAGGGAGGTCCCGCCATGTCGTGGCTCGTTGCTTCGAATGAGCTTACCGAGGACCAGAAGAAAGTTGTTGAGATGCCGATGGACTCGGATATTCTGGTGACTGGCTCACCGGGATCCGGGAAGACTCTGATGATGTTGCATCGAGCGCGGTATTTGATGGATCGTTACAAGATCGCTCCTGATCGGGTCCGACTGTTTGTGTACACGAACGCGTTGAGCAGCTATATCAAGGAGGGGTTTCAAGAACTCCGAATCCCGGAAGAATGCGTAATGACGTTTGACGCATGGTGCAAGAAGTTTGTCGGGGATCGTGGAGAGGATGGTGATTTTGCAAGAATACGAGAGACAGCATGGAAGCTGACGCGGAGTGTGGGGAATTCCAAGTATTGTCTTGTTGGTGTGGACGAGGGACAAGACTTCGATGTGCGGGATTATGAGACGATAACGTCAATTGCAAGGTACGTCACTGTATTCATGGATGAGAAACAAAAAATATACGATAAACGAGACGCTAATGAGGATTCTGTCGAGAACGTGTTTCGACAGAAAGTATCTGTTGGAAGTGCCTTGAATAAAGTCGTGGGCGTTGTAGCTCCAGTGCTGCAAATGGCGGAGTTCAAAAGGAGCTTGGATGAAATTCGGGATTCCGATTCTGAGCTGAAGAAAATGATACAATGCGCGAATGCGCTGCACGACTACATCTACAAGAAACCCAATGGTATTTACATACTCGGAAAACTTGTTACTGAGTTTGACGAGTGGCATCGCGATTTTTTTGAACATGGCAATTTGAGGAGTATCGATGGGATAATTCCTGTTGCGAAATACTTGAAACAACTATACGACGAACGATACGCCAATGTAGGGAAATTTCGTAAAAGAATATCCATGGGGGCATTCCGTTGTTCGCCGTTCGTAGTGAACATGGCGATTCCTTTCATACGTGAAGATAAAGAGCGACGGAAATTTTTGAGTGAACATACTCCGGATGAACGGGGTGAGCGCAGGAAGCCTCTTATGCGACTGGTTCAGAGTGAAGAAAACGATATGGAAGCCTTGCGCGATCAGCTGCAAACCCGCCTCGATAGTCAACCGGACGAACGGATCGTAATTCTATTTCCGAGGAATGATTTGAAGCATGACTACGGTCGGGCGCTCCTGGAGGAAGGCATGGCTGTGGAGATTCATTACTCGTCAAGCGAATCCGATAAAAAGCGTGAGGCAGGTTCTCCGCCTGAAGCGGATTTCGGAAATCGCCGGCCCAAGTTGATTACCTACTCGAGCGCGAAGGGATTGACCTTCGATTCGGTTTTTTTGCCGTGTCAACACGAGATGCTGAGGGGGCGGCGCAGTCTGCGTTGGCTGTTTGTCGGGATCACCCGGGCGACCCGGTGGTGCTACCTGAGTGGGGTGAAAGGTGAAATTGCCTTCATGGACAAATTCCGACGCTTGGAATTGAATGGGCATCTGCATATCCAGGAATGGTCCGGTGAACCGCAGGTGGAGGTGGATGCGGTTGATGAGAGCGGCGGAGAGGGCGATCTTTCGGACTTCATCTGAGCGTCCGTGCGATCAGCGGGGGAGGTGGAAGGGGGTGGGGTCGATGCTCGGCGGTTTTGCGTCCGCGAGTTCGGCGATGAGTTGGCCGGTGCCGAGCGACTGCGTGAAGCCGAGCGTTCCGTGCCCGGCGGCGACCAGCAGGCCGTCGAGCTTGGGCGGGCGGCCGATCCGGGGCAGCGCGTCCGGGGTCAGGGGGCGCATCCCCATCCACCGCACTTCGTCCTCCATCGGCGGTCCCGGTTCGCGGAGGAGGGCGCGTCCGCTCTCGACGACCTTGCGGTAGCGCCGCTCGTTGATGCCCTCGTCCTTCCAGCCCGCGAGTTCGAGCGTCCCCGCGAAGCGGAAGCGGTCGCCGAGCGGGGTCGCGATGACCTTGCTGTCCATGGACGTCACCGGCAGGGCAGGCATCCCCGGCGTCCCCGGCGCTTCCTGCCAGGCCCGGAAGGTCGCGCTGTAGCCCTTCGCCGGTTGGATGGGAAGCCGCACGCCGGCGGTCCTGGCGACTTCGGGGCTTCGGGCGCCGAGCGCGAGGATCGTCTCGTCCGCCTCCCGCTGTTCGACCTTGCCCTCCTGCGTGCGGACTTCGGCGCCGAGCGTCCGGTTTCCGTCCCGGACGAGCCGCTCCACCCGGACGCCGCTTTCGATCCCGACCCCTTCGCGTGCGAGCGCCCGCGCCATCGCTTCGGCGAAGCCGAGACTCAGGCCGTGGGCGTCCCCCGACGCCAGCAGGCCGCCGGTGATCCGGCGCGAGAGGGCGGGTTCGCGCTCGCGGATTTCGTCGCCGCTCATCGACGCGCACGCGACGCCGTTCTCCCGGAGCATCGCTGCTTCTTGCCGGGCGCGGGCGATCCCGTCCGGGGTCTCGTAGACGAACCAGCCGCCCCGCTGCTGGAAGAAGAAATCCAGGACGCCGGTTTCGGTCAGTTCGCGGAAGCGGGCGAGGCTCAGGCTCGAGAGGGCGTGGAGAGCCTGGAAGCCGGCCTCGGAGCGGGCGCGGGAGCACGCCCTGGCGAAGCCGATGAGCCAGCGAAGAAGCGCCGGATCGGCTGCGGCGACGCGCCAGCGGATGTGGAAGGGGCTGTCGTCGCGAAGGCTCCAGCGGAGCGCCTTCCCCAGGACGCCGGGGCCGGGAAGCGGGGCGGAATGGGCCGGGCAGACCAGCCCCGCCGTGCCCCGGGTGGCGCCGTGGCCGGGCGGTCCGGAGTCCAGCACGCGGACGCTGCGGCCCGAGCGGCGGAGGAACCAGGCGCAGGAGAGGCCGACCGCGCCGGCGCCCAGGACGAGTGCGGAGCGGTTGCGGTTGGGGCTATTCCGGCCGCGGGTCGTCGGCCGAGGGGCCATAGGCGCCCGGAACCGGAACGGCCAGCAACCGGTAGTAGACGCTGAGCTGGCCGCGGTGGTGGACCATGTGGCTGAACACGAAACTGCGGAGCGCGGCGCCCCTGGGAAGCGCCTCGATCACCTGCTCGCCGTTGCGCAGCGTCCAGGTTTCGGCGGCGGACTCCCCGGTGAGCTCCGCGAGAACCCCGACCATCCGTTCCGTGATCTCGTCGTGCTTGGCGAGCAGCGCCTCGCGGGTGCGAAGCCCCAGCGGCTTGTACTCCCAGGCGGCGAAGTCGAAGCCGGAGTCGCGGACGATGTTCGCTCCCCAGTCCGGCATCTCGATGATGTGGCAAACGAGTTGCGCCAGACCCATCGACTTGTCGTGCGGCTTGAAGTCGGCGCGATCCTCGGGGAACCGCTCGAGGAACTTGCGGGTGGAGGCGCTTTCGCGGCGGAATTCGGCGATCAGGGATTCGGCGAGGATCATGCCCCGGAGTGTACTCCGGTGGATAGCATTCGCGGGTCTTTGCCGATGCGCCGCTTCGCCCTCCCGCTCTTCGTCCTTCTCCTCCTGCGGGTTCCGGCCGGCGCCGCCGGGGAGTTCCAGCCGCGGCGCGCCGAAATCAACGGCCGGGAGGTCCGCTGGCAGGTCTACGTCCCGGACGCGGCGCTCTCCGGCGAGGCGGCGTCCCCCCCGGTTGTCCTGTTTCTCCACGGGCGCGGCGAGAGCGGAACCGACGGGGAGAGGCAGACCGCCATCGGGCTTCCGAAGGCGATCCGCGAACGCGGCGGCGATTTCCCGGCGGTGGTGGTCATGCCGCAGACCCCGCGGAGCGCCTGGTGGGGGGACGAGGAGATCGCGGACATGGCGATCCATGCGCTGGACGCGGCGATCGCCGAGTTCGGCGGCGATCCGGAGCGCGTCTATCTGACCGGGCTCTCGCTGGGCGGCTACGGAACCTGGGCGTTCGCCTACCGGTATCCCGGACGGTTCGCCGCGCTGGTTCCGGTGTGCGGCGGGGTCGCGGCGCGCCGAAGCCGGATGAGCGTCCCCGCATGGCATCCGGCGCGCGTCCGCCCCGACGATCCCTGGGCGGAAACGGCGCGGGTCCTCGCCGGGACGCCGACCTGGATCTTCCACGGCAGCGAGGACCGGACGGTGCCGGTGGAGGAGAGCCGCCGCATGGCCGCCGCGCTCCGGGAAGCCGGTTCCACGCCGCGGTACACCGAATATGCCGGAGTGGGGCACGACTCGTGGGTTCGGGCGTACCGGGAGGAGGGCCTCTACGAATGGCTGTTCGCGCAGCGCCTTCCCGCTCCCGTCGCCCGTTGAATGGGCCGTAGCCACATCCGGGCGCGGGCCGGCTCCCGGGTCGAGGGGTACGGCGCCTCCTTCAGGGATCTGCCGCAGCCGTTCGACCCGTGGGCGCTCTTCGGCAGGCCGGCGGGTTCGGCGCCGCTGGAGCTGGAGATCGGTTCCGGGAAGGGGTCCTTCCTGGTCGCGGAGGGGGGGATGCGTCCGGAGACGCTGTTCCTGGGGGTGGAACGCGCCGGGCGCTACTTCCGCTACGCGGCGGATCGGTTGCGCCGTCGGGAGCGGGCGAACGCCCGGGCGCTCCAGGGGGACGGAATGGAGGTTCTGCTGGCGCTTCCCGAGGCGTCGCTCGCCGGAGTCCACGTGTACTTCCCGGACCCGTGGCCGAAACGCCGCCACCGGGGGCGACGGCTGGTGGACGACCGCTTCCTGGAGGCCGTCGAACGGGCGCTCGCACCCGACGCCCGGCTGCGGCTGGCGACCGACTCCGGCGCCTACTTCGCCGCGATGCGGAGCGCCTTCGACGGGCGCGAACGACTGCTCCGGGAGGTTCCGTATCCGGCCCCGGCGGACGCGGCGATCTCCAACTTCGAGCGGAAGTACCGGGCGGAGGGGCGGAGCATCCACCGGATCGCGGCGACCCGGACCGGGGCGCCCTGGACCCCGTCGCCGGATTGGGCGGCGACCGTCGCGGCGGTGGAGCGGGAGACGCGCTACCGGGTGAAGACCACGCTCTCGCGCGCGAAGAGCGAGGAGGCCAGCCGCAACAGCGTCAGGGTCAGCGCCAGCACCAAGAGGCCCAGCGCCTCGATCTCCCAGGCGGCCACCGGCTCCCCCGCCACCAGGTCCAGCGCCATCAGGTAGTGCCCCAGGACGGGGATGAAGGCGCTCCAGGTCCCCCGTTCGATCAGATTGAAGGTGACCGCGAAAAAGGGGAGCATCGGCAGCATCACCATGTAGCCGAAGTAGGTCTGCGCCTCCTTGTAGGACTTGGAGTAGGCGGCCACCACGATCTGGAGCGCGGCGGTCAGCAGCGCGAGCGGCAGCGCGACCGCCAGCACCAGCGCCCAGTCGCTGCCGGTGATGGCGATGTTCATTTCGCCCGGCATGAAGCGGAGCACGAGGATGCAGGAGAGCAGACCCAGCACGGTGAGAAGCAGCGCCACCACGCTCGCCGCCGCCCACTTGCCGTGAACCAGCCGCCGGGCCGGGACCGCGTTCAGCAGCAGCGCCTCGATGCTGCCGCGCTCGCGTTCGCCCGCCACCGAGTCGGCGGCGATCTGCATGCCGCCCATGAAGGCGTTCATCAGCAGGAACATCGGGATGAAGGAGAGCACCCGGAAGACGGTGCGCCGCCGCTCGCTCACCACTTCGGAGCGCTCCACGGTCAGCGGAGTCGCGACCATCGGGCTGACGCCGCGGGCGACCAGCCGCAACGCCCCGATCTCGCGCCCGTAACCTTCCAGCAGCTCCTCCACCCGGTTGGCCTTGGCGGCGGCCGCCGGCCGCGAGCTGTCGGCCACCAGTTCGAGCTCGGCGGGACGGGCCTCGCGGAACTGCTCCCGGTACTCCTCGGGGATCCGCAGCGCCACGTCGGTTTCGCGGTCCCGCACCGCCTGGAGCGGGTCCGAAGGCGCCGGCGTGATGGCGACGCCCGGCTGCTGCTCCAGCCAGGCGACCAGGTTCGGGGCGTGCTCCGCGCCCTCCACCGGAATCTCCATGTCCAGGACCTCGTCCTGGATCCGCCCGGCGAAGTTGCCCATCAGGAGCATCAGGATCGGGAAGATGCTGATCGAGAACCCCACCGCGATCAGGGCGCGCCGGTCGCGGCTCGCCTCCAGCAGCTCCTTCCGGAAGACGATCAGGGTTTCGCGCATGGTCAGCTGGTGAGCCGCACGAAGGCGTCCTCCAGGTCGTCGGCGCCGGCGATCTCCCGAATCTGGTCGGGGTCACCGTCGGCCACCACCCGCCCGGCGGTGATGATGACGATCCGGTCGCAGAGGAGGGCGACCTCCTGCATGATGTGGCTGGAAAAGAGCACCGCCCGCCCCTGCTCCCGAAGCTCCCGGATCAGGTCGCGCATCCGGCGAGTGCTCATGACGTCCAGCCCGTTGGTGGGTTCGTCCAGCAGCACGTTCTGCGGCTCGTGAATCAGCGCCCGGGCGAGCAGGACGCGCGAGCGCTCGCCGTGCGAATAGCCGCGGGCGCGCCGATCCAGAAAGCTCTCCATGTCCATCAGTCGCGCGAATGCGGCGATGCGGGATTCCGCCTCCGCCCGGGGAATGCCGCGCAGCGCGGCGAAGTAGTGGATGTTCTCGCGGCCGGTGAGCCGGGGGTAGAGCGCGTGGGCGTCGGGCAGGGCGCCGATCCGCTTCTGGGCGGCGACCGGGTCCCGGAGGACGTCCACGTCGTCGATCCGGATGCTCCCGGCCTGCGGCGCCATGAGTCCGTAGAGCATCCGGAGGGTGGTGGACTTCCCGGCGCCGTTCGGCCCGAGAAGGCCGGTCACGACCCCGTCGGCGGCGGTGAAACCGACCTCGTCCACCGCGACGACCTCGCCGAAGGTCTTGCGGAGTCCGGCGGCCTCGATCACGACTCCGGTCCGGTGGGCGCGAGCCAGAAGGGCGGGCGGGCGATCCCCTCGATGCAGGAGGCGTCCAGCGCGTCGGGGTCGGCGGTTTCGAGGAATTCGGCGATCAAGTCCGGGACGCATCCGGCGCCCAGGGTTCCGTGCCCGGTTCCCGGAACGACCAGGTGCCGCGCGTTCGACAGGGTTCGGGCGGCGCGTTCGGCCCAGCGGGGCGGCGTCACCGGGTCCATCTCCCCGGAGAGCAGCAGCGTCGGGGCGTCCGAACGCACCGGAGTCCGGTAGCCCGCCGGGATGTCCCCCCGGGGCCAGTGGGCGCAGGATGCGGCGAAGGCTTCGGCGATAAAGGCGCCGAAGATGGTGTTCTCGGCCGCGCGTTCGGCTTCCTCCAGGTCCAGGAACGGGACGTCCTCGGCGCAGACCACCGAGAGGAACATGCCGAGCTCCAGCTGCGGGCCGGCGACCGGGTCGGCCAGAGCCATGAGCGGGCCGAAGTCGCCGACCAGCGCCTGCTCCACGATGAGCGGGAGCATCGCGGCGAGATTCGGCGCGTAGAGCACGCCGCGGAGCGCGGCGGCCACCGCGTTGCGGGTGAGCGGGAGGTCCTCCCACTCGCCGGTGCGCGGGTGCCGGACCGGGTAGCGGGAGGGCGGTTCGTGGTCGAGGCTTCGGAGCAGGTCCCGGATGGACGCGTCAAGCTCGCCGTAGCGCTCGGCGCAGCCCGGGTCGGCGGCGCAGGCCCGAAGCGTCAGGTCGAGCGCCCGCTGCCCGTCCGCCGCGAAGTGGAGGGGGAGGCGCATGTTCACCGGGGCCATGCCGTCGAGGAGGACCGCCCGGACGCTCTCCGGGTGGCGGCGCATGAAGACGGTGGCGGCGCGGGTGCCGTAGGAGCCGCCCCAGAGGTTGATGCGGCCGTAGCCCAGCGCCTCCCGCACCGCCTCCAGGTCGTCCATGGCGATGGGGGTCGTGTAGAACCTGGGGTCCGCGTCGAGGGCGGCGAGGCAGCGCTCCACGTCCTCCCGGGCGAGCGCGATCTGCCCCGACTCCAGCGCCGCCTCCTCGTCGATTTCGCACGCGAGCGGGTTCGAGTCGCCGGTTCCCCGCTGATCCACGAACACCAGGTCGCGGGTCTCGCGCACCGGCGCCAGCCGGGGGGCGACCAGCGGAGCGAGGGCGACCGCCGCCTGCCCGGGGCCGCCCGCCAGCAGGAAGAGCGGGTCGGGGCGCGCCGCCCGCCCGGTCGCCGGCAGGACCAGGACGTTCAGCTCGATGACGCGGCCGTCCGGGTCGGCCCGGTTCTCCGGAACTTCGACGACGCCGCACTGGCCGCTGCCGTCGGGGCAGGGGGCGAGGACGCCGCCTACGGCCGCGGACCCTGCTTCCGGCGGTTCGTGGCGGATCGCCTGGAGGGCCACCACCGCCCCCGCCCCGGCGAGGATCAGGAAGGGGCGGGCGCGCCTAATCATGCCGGAGCGCCGCGACCACCGGGATCCGCGCCGCGGCGCGCGCCGGGCCGAGGCTGGCCGCCAGCACCGCCAGCAGCAGCCCGACCGGGGTCGCGAGGAGCGTCGCCGGGTCCAGCGGCGCCACCTCGAACAGGAACGGACTCAATTCGGTGCGGACCGTCCAGGTCAGCGCCAGCGCGAGGACGAATCCGGGGACCAGTCCGAAGGCGGCGATCCGGAGTCCGTCCTGGAGCACCAGCGTTCGTATGCTGGCGGGAGTGGCGCCCAGCGCCATGCGGACGCCGTGCGAGGGGATGCGCCCCGCCGCCCGGTGGCTCACCACTCCGAAGGCGCCCCAGGCGGCGAGCAGCGCCGCGACCCCGGCGAAACCTCCCATGAGGAGCGCATAGAGCCGCGGCTGGGCGGTGGCCTCGTGGAGGCGGTCGTCCAGCCCCTTCGGTTCCAGCGGGGCGAGCTCGGGGTCGAACTCGGCGATCCGCGCGGTGACCCCGGGGAGCGCATCGGCGTCCGGGGCGAGGCGCAGCACCGCCTTCATGTTTCCCAGGGTCAGCTCGCTGGCGCGGGTCGTTTCGCGCAGCAGCTCGTAGATCATCGGCTCCGGCGGGGTCTCCGCTCCGTCGGGGAGCACGTCGCCCACCACGCCCAGGATGGGGCCCATGCCGCGGATTTCAAGTCCCAACGGTTCGTCCTGAAGGTACTGGTTCACCAGCGCCCGGTTCACCACCACGCCGGGCGCGGCGCGGTCCTCCGGGGCGTAGACGCGCCCTTCCCGCAGCGGGATGCCCATCGCGCGGAAGTAGCCGGGAGTGATCCGTCGGAGCAGCGCCCGGGGGATGTGGTTCGGGTCGGTGATCGGCGCCTCCCCGACCCGCTGGAATCCGATCATCGCCCGCTCCCCGCTGAGCGGGAGGACGTCCACGAACGCGGCATGCTCCACTCCGGGAACCGCGGCGAACATTTCGCCCAGCGTCTCCAGCGCGGCCAGCTTGTTTCCGGTCTCCGGATAGCGGGCGTCGGGGAGCGGGAGCGAGAAGGCGAGCGTCTGTTCCGGGATGTAGCCGGGGTCGGTCTGCGTCAGGTTCAGGAAGCTGCGGGCGAGGAGGCCGGCGCCGATCAGCAGCGGCAGGGCGAGGGCGAGCTGGAGCGATGCGAAGACCCCGCGGCGCGCGCCGAAAAGCCCCGGGGAGTCGCTGCGCCCCGACGCCTGGAGCGCCGTCGCCGGATTCCCCGAGGACGCCCGGAACGCCGGGA
Organism: Candidatus Marinacidobacterium sp.; assembly: GCA_965202845.1. GTDB lineage: Bacteria > Acidobacteriota > Vicinamibacteria > Marinacidobacterales > Marinacidobacteraceae > CBDATA01. The sequence goes on along the minus strand of OZ241856.1, from coordinate 1,704,737 downwards.
GCACGCCGAAGGCGATGGCGGCGAGCGCGGCGAGCGCGAAGTTGAAGGCGAACACCGCCGGACTCACGCTGGCGTCCGCAAGATGCGGGAGGCCGAGCGGGGCGAGGGAGCGCAGGAGCGTCGCGCCGGGGACGCTCAGCAGGAGGCCGATCAGCCCGCCGCCCAGCGCGAGCAGGCAGTTTTCGGCGAGCAGTCGCCGGAAGAGGACGCTTCGCCCGGCGCCCAGCGCGGCGCGCACCGCGAATTCGCGCTCCTGGCGCGCCGCCCGGGTCAGCAGCAGGTTGACCACGTTGCCGCAGGCGATCAGCAGCACCAGCAGGGTGACGCCGAGCAGGGCGTAGAGCGGGTCGCGGAACCGGCGGGTCGAACGCTCCACGAAAGAGACGAGATGCACCGAGGCGCCCTCGTTGAGCCGCCGCTCGATCTCGCTCGCCTCGCTCAGCTGGTCGAAGAGCGCCGCCGCCTCCGCCTCGGCCTGCTCGACGCTCACTCCGTCGGCGAGGCGGGCGACCGCCTGCACCATTTCCAGCCGCACCCCCTGGCCGGGAGGCGGGGGCGGCGCCACCGGGTAGGGGACGTAGATTTCGGTGGTGGGGATCGGAAACCCGAACCCCGCCGGCATGACGCCGACGATCTCGCGGGGGATGTCGTCCAGCAGCAGCGACCGCCCGAGGATGTCCGGGTCCGCGCCGAACTCGCGGGTCCAGAAGGCGTGGCCCAGGATCGCGACCCGGTCCCGACCCGGAGTCTCCTCTTCGGGGAGGAAGGCGCGCCCCAGGGTCGGCGGGACGCCCAGAATCCGGAAGAGGGCGGGGGAGACCCGCTCGGCGCGCAGCGGGCGCGGCGTTCCGGGGGATGCGGCGAGGCCCCGGTAGGCGAATGGCTGGTCTCCGTACATGGCCATCGCGTCGAAGACGGTGGAGAAGTCCCTCCACTCGCGGAAGTGGTCTGTGGACATCGCCGCCACGTCGTCGGGGAGCGGGAGCCGCGGCCTTCGTTCCCAGACCTGCATGATGGTCTCCGGGTCGCGGAAGGGCGGCAGCCCCAGCAGCAGGCGGTCCGCCGAGAGCACGGTGGCGGTGGCGGCGATGCCGAGTCCCAGCGGGGCCACGACCAGGAGGACGAAGCGGGGCCTTCGGGACAGGCTCCGGAAGGCTTCGCGGAAGGCGTGGGTCATGCCGTGTGGGGAGGGAACGCTCCCGCCGCTCCGAAGTTCCCCGGTCGCATGACGGGAAAGCCTACCGGAGGAGTAGGCTTCCCGGCGTCCATGTCCGATTCGAGCAGCGGGGCGCAGCCCGGCATCCTCGCCGACCTTCCGCCGCACGCCCGGCACATCCGCTGGCGCCGGCTTCCGGGCGCCGATCCCCGTCCGGCGCTCGAACGGCTTGCGGAGGCGGCGGGTCCTTCGACGGTCGTCGGCGTCGGGGCTTCGCTGACCGCGGAACTCGGGGTCGAAATCCCGGGGATCCGCACCTTCCCGGCGCTGGCGCCCGCCGGGGCTTCGGTTCCTTCGATTCCGGGTGCGCTGTGGAGCTGGCTCCGGGCGGCGCGGCGGGGCGACCTGGTGGGCGCGACCGCGAAGCTGGAGCGGGCGCTGTCCCCGGCGTTTGCGGTCGACTCCCTGACCGAGGCGTTTTCCCATGATTCGCGGGACCTGACCGGGTACGAGGACGGAACCGAGAACCCCGCCCCGGAGGACGCCCCCGGAGTCGCGCTGGTCGCGGACGCCGGGCCGGGACTCGACGGCGGCTCGTTCGTCGCGGTGCAGCGGTGGGCGCACGACCTGGGGCGGTTCGCCAAGTTCGGCCCGCGCGGGCGGGACCTGGTGATCGGGCGCCGCCTCGCCGACAACCGCGAGATCGGGGACGCGCCGCCGACCGCCCACGTGAAGCGCACCGAGCAGGAGGCGTTCGACCCGCCGGCGTTCGTCTGGCGGCGTTCGATGCCCTGGAGCGGGGACGGGGTCCAGCACGGCTTGGTGTTCGTCGCCTTCGGGAGCAGCCTGGATCCGTTCGAGAGGCAGATGCGCCGGATGGCCGGGGAGGAGGACGGGATCGTGGATGCGCTCTTCCACTTCTCGCGTCCGCTGGACGGGGCGTACTACTGGTGTCCGCCGGTCGTCGCCGGGCGGCTGAACCTCCGGGCGCTGCTCGGATAGGGGGACATGTCCGGCGGCGACGGCCCGGTGTCCCTGGCGCGGCGCCTGGTCGCCGAGTTCGTCGGGACGGCGGGACTGCTGGCCGCGATCATCGGCTCCGGGATCATGGGCGACAACCTCGCCGGCGGGAACGCCGGGGTCGCGCTCGTCGGATGCACGCTCGCGATCGCGGCGGCGCTGCTGGTTCTCATCTGGCTCTTCGCCCCGGTCTCCGGCTGCCACATCAACCCGGCGGTGACCCTGGCCTTCCTGGCGCGGGGGGACATCTCCCTTCGGGACGCCGGCGCCTACGTGCCGGTTCAGATCGCCGGCGGCGTCTTCGGCGTGGCGGTCACCAACTGGATGTTCGGGCTGCCGGCGCTCCATCTGGCGACCACCGTGCGCACCGGCGGCGGTCAGTGGCTTTCGGAGGGGATCGCGACCTTCGGCCTGCTGGTGGTGATCCTCGGCTGCATCCGGGTCGGCCGCGACGTGGCGACGGCGGTCGCGCTCTATATCGGCGCCGCGATCTGGTTCACCAGCTCCACCGCCTTCGCCAACCCGGCGGTGAGCATCGCCCGCGCCTTCAGCGACACCTTCTGCGGCATCCGTCCCGCCGACGTGCCGCCGTTCATCGGGATGGAGATCGCGGGCGCTCTCGCCGCGGTTCCCTTCGCCCGCTGGCTCTGGCGATGACCGCCGATTGGGGATAGGGATGGCGCTCGGCAGGGAGCAGTCGCCGATCGACTTGGCGGGGGCGGACTGCCGGGAGCTGCCGGGGATCGTCTTCGACTACGCGCCGCGCCCGGTCTCCGTTCGGCGCGACGGGCGCAACATCCGGTTCGATTGCCAGTCGGGAATCGGCGTCGTGGTGGGGGGGCGGCGCTTCGACCTCCAGCAGTTCCATTTCCATCATCCGAGCGAGCACACCGTGGAGGGCGCCCGGTTTCCCCTGGAGCTGCACCTGGTGCACGCGGCCGCCGGAGGCGCGCTTGCGGTGGTGGGGGTGTTTTTTGCGGAGGGCTGCGAGGCGAACCGGGCGCTCGCTCGGGTGTTTCACGGGCTGCCGGAGGCGCCGGTCGGGGGGAGCGTGGACGTCGCCGCGCTGCTGCCCGCCCGCCGGACGACGTGGCGCTACCGGGGTTCGCTCACCACCCCGCCCTTCACCGAGGGGGTTTCGTGGCTGGTGATGACCGAACCGGTTCCGGTATCCCGGGAACAGGTCGAGGCGTTTCGCCGGATCGTTCCGGGGAACGCCCGCCCGGTGCAGCCGCTCCACGGGCGCCAGGCGCTGACGGACCGGGGGTACACTCCGAAACCATGAGCAAACGAATCGCGGTTTCGGCGTTCGGCGCCGGCATGCTTCTGGTCGGCGGAAACGCGCTGGCCCAGCCCCACTGGGGCTACGAGGGGACGCACGGCCCCTCCCACTGGGGCGCGCTCGATCCGGGGTTCGCCGCCTGCAGCGACGGGCGCGAGCAGTCGCCGATCGATCTGGCCGGGGCGGAGCGGCGGGAGCAGTCGGAAATCGTCTTCGACTACGCGCCGAGTCCGATTTCCATCCTCAACAACGGCCACACCATCCAGGTGGACTACGCGCCGGGAAGCGGCATCGTCCTCGACGGCGTCCGCTACGAGCTCGCCCAGTTCCACCTGCACCACGAAAGCGAGCACACCGTGGAGGGCGCCCCGTTCCCGCTGGAGCTGCACCTGGTGCACGTGGGAGCGGACGGCGCGCTCGCGGTGGTGGGGGTGTTCCTTGAGGAGGGGGCGCCGAACCGGGCGCTCGCTTCGGTATGGAGCGGGTTTCCGGAGACGCCGGCACCGGCCCGGACGGCCCCGGGAATGGTGGACGCCGCCGCGCTGCTGCCCGCCGAGCGGACGACCTGGCGCTACCCGGGTTCGCTCACCACCCCGCCCTGCTCCGAGGGGGTTTCGTGGCTGGTGATGACCGAGCCGGTTTCGGTTTCCCGGGAGCAGGTCGAGGCGTTTCGCCGGATCGTCCCGATGAACGCCCGCCCGCCCCAGCCGCTGCACCAGCGGCGCCTCGCGACCGACCGGGAGCGCTGAGCCCTCTCTACGGCCACAGCTCCCCGGCCGCCGTCCGCTCGGCGAAGTGGGCGGCCGGCCAGATTTCGATCCCGTCCCCGGATCGGAATGCGCGGTCTCCCGCGTACACCAGGATGCGCCGCGCCAGCCGGGGGAAGTCGGCCGTGAGGCGCAGACCGCGCAGCAGGCCGGTGTGGTAGCGCGAAGTCGCCTTCGCCTCGATGGCGAGCTGTTCGCCGCCGCGTTCCAGCACGAAATCCACCTCCGACCGGCTGCGAAGCGTCGCCCAGTAGCCGAGGGAATCGAAGAGTTCCGGCTCGGCCGCCTGGTGGGCGCGCAAGGTGGTGGCGACCCAGCTCTCGAAGAGCGGGCCGCGCTCTTCGGCGGCAGGCGGGCCGAACTGGCGCTTCACGGCGCGGACCACGCCGGGGTCCACCCAGTAGAGCTTGGGAGCGCGCCGCTCCCGGGTCCGAAGCCGCGACTGGCGGGCCGGGATTCGATGGACCAGCAGGGTGTCCTCGAGGACCTGGAGATACCCGGCCACTGTGCCGCGGGCGACGCCGGCGTCCCTCGCGATCGCCGCGACATTCACGACGCCGCCGTTTTGGAGGGCGGCCACCGGAAGGAACCGGGCGAACGCCGGCAGGTTGCGGGCGGCGGCCTCGGCGCGGATCTCCTCCTGGAGATAGAAGAGCGCCCATGCCTCCAGCACGTCGCGCGGCGTCTTGCTGTTCCAGACCAGCGGCAGGGAGCCGTGGCGGAGAACGCGCTCCAGGTCGAAGTCGGCGCCGAGTTCGGCGGCGGTGAGGGGGAACATGGTCCGCAGCAGGGCGCGCCCGGCCAGCAGGTTGACCCCGGCGGTCCGCAGCTTCCGCGCGCTGGATCCCAGCAGGGCGAACCGCAGCCCGCGGTCCTCGATGAGGCGGTGGACTTCATTGAGGAGCGCCGGAAGCCGCTGGATTTCGTCCACCACCACCCAGCGCCCCGGTTCGATGTCGCCGAGCGCCTGGGCGAAGAGCGATGGGTCGGCGAGAAGGTCCTGGTGGAGGCGCTGATCGAGCAGGTCGAGGCGGGCGGCGTCCGGAAACGTCCTACGCGCCCAGGCGCTCTTGCCGACCCCGCGGAGCCCCAGCAGGAAGAAACTCTGGTCGGGAGGGCGAAGCAGACGCGAATACAAGACCATGACGATGCATATTATACGGGCGAAATGACGGGGTGGTTGTCTTTTTGCCGCGTTTGCGAATCGGGAGTTCGTGCCTTATTCTTGGCGTCCCCCCCCCCCCGAACTGGAGGAGACCCCATGCACTACCTGACTGGCAAGAAACTTCCGCGCCGCAGCTTCCTTCGGGGGGCGGGGGCGACGGTTGCGGTTCCCTTCCTCGACGCGATGATCCCGGCGAGCGTGCTGGGGCGGACGACTGCGGACCGGGAGGCGGACCCGACCCGGCTGGTGGCGATCGAGATCGTCCACGGGGCGGCGGGCAGCAACAAGTACGGCCGGGAGCAGCATCTGTGGTCTCCGGAGAAGGAGGGGCGGGATTTCGACCTGTCGAAGGGGGCGCTCGCGCCGCTGGAGCCGTTGCGGGACTTCGTGACGATCGTGAGCGACACGGACGTGGAGCCGGCGGAGGCGCGGACGGCGCGCGAGATCGGCGGGGATCACTTCCGCTCCAGCGCGGCGTTTCTGACGCAGTCGTACCCGAAGCAGACCGAGAGTTCGGATGTGTTCGCGGGGACGTCGATGGATCAGTTGTACGCACAGCGTTTCGGTCGGAACACGCCGATTCCTTCGATGCAGTTGTGCATCGAGACGGTGGATCAGGCGGGTGGTTGCGCGTATGGGTACGCCTGCGTGTACACGGACACGATCAGCTGGGCGTCGCCGACCGAGCCGTTGCCGATGACCCGGGATCCGCGGATCGTGTTCGACCAGCTTTTCGGGGCGGGGGGGACTCCGGAGGGTCGGGTGGCGCGTCAGCGGGCGCGTCAGAGCGTTCTGGACTTCATCGGCGCGGAGGTTTCGGACCTGCTGCGGCGTCTGGATCCGGAGGATGTGCGTCGGATGGATCGGTACATGACGGACATCCGGGAGATGGAGCGTCGGATCGAGCGGATCGTGGAGCGGAATGTGAGCGGTGAGCTTCGTGAGCTTCCGGACGCTCCGGCGGGAGTTCCGGATTCGTTCGACGAGCACGTGAAGATCATGTTCGACCTGCAGGCGCTTGCGTTCCAGTCGGACATGACGCGGGTGTTCAGCTTCAAGCTGGGTCGGGACGCTTCGAGCCGGGTGTACCCGGAGAGCGGGGAGGCGACGGCGTTCCATCCGGCTTCGCACCACGGGAACGACGAGGAGCGGGTGGAGGTTCTGGGACGGATCAACCGGTACCACGTGAGTCTGGTTCCGTACTTCATGGAGAAGCTGCGGAGCATCGAGGAGGCGGGTGCGACGTTGCTGGACAAGACGATGCTTTTGTACGGGTCTCCGATGGGGGATCCGAACATCCACAACCACAAACGGGTTCCGTTCTTCGTCGCGGGTGGCGCGAACGGGGCGCTGGATCACAACCTGCATCTGCGTGCGGCGCCGGGGACTCCCCTGGCGAACGTGATGCTGACGCTGCTGCGGAAGCTGGGGATGGAGGACCTGGAGAGCTTCGGGAACAGCACCGGCGGGTTCTCCCTCTCCGCCTGAGGGGGATTCGTGCTCCCGTTCCTGTTCGCGGTCGTGGCGGCCGCCGGCCAGCCGCCCGCGTCCCCGGTGCTGGACGCCGCGATGCGCTCCGACTTGAACGCGCTCAAGGAGCATCTGCGTTCGGGAGGCGATGCGAACGCGGCGCAGGGCGACGGGTTCACCGCGCTCCACTGGGCGGCGAAGCTGGGGAACGAGGATATGGCGCGGGTGCTGCTGGCGGCGGGCGCGGACGCGAGGGCGACGACCCGGATCGGGAACCACATGCCGCTGCACGTGGCGGCGGCGGCCGGTCAGGCGGGGGTGGCGGAGGCGTTGCTCGCCGGCGGGGCGCCGGTATCGGCGGCGACCGCCACCGGCGCCGAGCCGATCCACTTCGCGGCGGCGGCCGGCGACCCGAAGACGCTGGACGCGCTGCTGGCGGCGGGGGCCGACCCGGCGGCGACCGAGGCGCAGTGGGGGCTGACCCCGCTGATGTTCGCGGCGGTCCGGGACCGCGTCGAGGCGATCCCGGTGCTGCTGGCGGCGGGCGCCGACCCGGAGACGACCGCCGACGTGCTGGACGTGGTGGAGCGCGCCCGGCTGGATGCGGAGGAGCGCCGGGCGTGGCAGGAGGAGCTCGCGCGGCGCCGGGGCGAGAGCGGGGTGCTCCAGGCCGAGCGGCCGCTGACCGCGACCGGCGCCGAACCGCCGCCGGCTGCCCGGCCCCGGCCGGAACCCGACGAGCCCAAGCCGATCAGCTACGCCGAGCGGGTCCGCACCCACGGCGGCCTGACCGCGTTGCTGCTCGCAGTCCGCGAGGGGCGGACCTCCACCGCGCTCGCGCTGCTGGACGCCGGCGCCGGCGTGAACCGTCCGGCGGAGGGCGCCGGAACCACTCCGCTCCTGATGGCGGTCATCAACGGGCACTTCGACCTGGCGATGGAATTGCTCGCCCGCGGGGCGGACCCCACCCTGGCGGACGCCCAGGGCGCGACCCCGCTCTATGGAACCATCAACACCCAGTGGATTCCGAAGGCGCGCCATCCGCAGCCCGCCGACTATCTCCGGCAGCGGACCTCCCATCTCGAATTGATGCAGGCGCTGCTGGACGCCGGGGCGGATGTGAACGCCCGCATCGACCACTCGCTCTGGTACACCGTCTACGACGTGGACCAGCTGGGGGTGGACCGCAGCGGCGCCACCGCCTTCTGGCGCGCCGCCTACGCCCTGGACATCCCGGCGATGCGGCTGCTGGCGGCGAACGGGGCGGACCCGCACCTTCCCACCATCAAGGTCCCCGAACGACGCCGGCTTCCCAACCTGCTGGAGGAGGGGGAATCGGATCCCTCCGGGCTGCCGCCGGCGAAGGACGGCGATCCGGCGGTGTATCCGATCCACGCCGCCGCCGGGGTGGGGTACGGGCTGGGACTCGCCGCCAACTCGCACCGCCACGCGCCGGACGCCTGGCTCCCTGCGGTGAAGTATCTGGTGGAGGAGCTGGGCGCGGACCCGACGGTTCGCGACCACAACGGGTACACCACGATCCACCATGCGGCGTCGCGCGGCGACACCGAAATGGTCCAGTACTTCATCGACCGGGGCGCCGATCCGCTGGCGGTCGCCCGCACCGGGCAGACGACCATCGACCTGGCGAACGGGCCGGTGCAGCGCATCAACCCGTTCCCGGAGACCATCGCCCTGCTTGCCTCCTACGGGGCCCGGAACAACCACGCCTGCGTAGGCTGCTGATTCATGCGTCACCTTCTTCTTCTCATGGGGCTGCTGGTCCCGTCGCTCGCCGCCGCCCAGACCGACTTTGACGCGGTGGAAATCACCTCCGAGGACCTCGGCGGGGGCGTCCACGTCCTCTTCGGTCGGGGGGGCAACATCGGCCTCAGCGTCGGCGATGACGGCGCGCTGCTGGTGGACGACCAGTACGCCCCGCTCACCGAAAGGATCCTCGCGGCGGTCGCCGAAATCACCGACGCCCCGGTCCGGTTCGTGGTGAACACCCACTGGCACGGCGACCACACCGGCGGCAACGAGAACCTGGGCCGGGCGGGCAGCCTCATCATCGCCCACGAGAACGTCCGGCGTCGGATGAATCCCGCCGACTTCGCCGACCTGGTGGGCCGCAGCGAACAGGCAGCGCCGGAGGCGCTTCCGGTGGTGACCTTCGGCCACGACGTCACCCTCCACTGGAACGGCCTCGCCATCGAGGCGCTCCACGCCCCCGCCGCCCACACCGACGGCGATTCGATCCTCTTCTTCCGGGGCGCGAACGTGGTGCACATGGGCGACCTGTTCTTCAACGGCGCCTTTCCGTTCATCGACGTCGACTCCGGCGGCCACATCGACGGGATCATCGAGGCGGCGCGCCTGGTCGCGGGGCAAACCGACGCCCGCACCCGCATCATCCCCGGCCACGGCCCGGTCACCGACCGGGCGACGCTGCTGGCCTACGCCGAAGCGCTGGAAGCGGCGCGGGAGCGGCTTTCCGCCCGGGTCGCCGCCGGCCAGTCGGAGGACGAGGTCGCCGCCGACTACGCGGAGCTGGTCACCGGCATCGGAACCGACATCGGCTGGGCGCCCGACGCCCAGGGATTCGTGAACGCAGAGCGGTTCGTCCGCCTGGTCCACCGCAGTCTCTCCGCCAGCCGGGACTGATTATCGTGTTGCGGAAGGGGCGCTGCATCCCCTACGATGCCCCCTCGGAGGCGTTCCCCATGAAAGCACTCAAGAAGCTGATCCCGCCCGCGGTCTTGTCGGCCGCCGTTTTCGCATTCGGTTGCCAGCCGCCTCCTTCGTCGGGGGACGGCGGCGGCATGGCGATGTCCTCGATGTCCTCGATGTCCGCCGACATGATGCCCGACTACCATCCCGATCCCTCCTGGCCGATCCTCCCCGACGACTGGCTCATCGGCGAGGTTTCGGGAATCGCGGTGGACCAGCACGACAACATCTGGATCGTCCACCGCCCCCGCAGCCTGAACCCCGACGAGGCCGGGTTGGCGCAGGACCCGCCGCTGACGCAGTGCTGCAACCCGGCGCCGCCGGTGCTCAAATTCGATGCCCAGGGGCATCTGCTGGACAGCTGGGGCGGGGCCAACGGCTATCCGGGCGAGGGCTACGAGTGGCCGGCCAGCGAGCACGGCATCTTCGTGGACCACAACGACAACGTCTGGGTCGCCGGGAACGGCCCAGACGACCACCAGGTCATCAAGTTCAGCAAAGACGGCACCTTCCTGATGCAGATCGGCCAGGCCGGGATGACCGAGGGGAGCAACAGCACCCGGTATCTCGGACAGCCGGCGGACGTCGAGGTGGACCCGGAGACCAACGAGGCGTACATCGCCGACGGGTATCTGAACAAGCGGGTGGTGGTCTTCGACGCCGACACCGGCGCGTACAAGCGGCACTGGGGCGCCTACGGGAACTCGCCGTCCGACGAGGACACCGGTCGCTTCGACCCCGCCGCCGAGCCGATCGACCAGTTCCGCACGCCGCTGCACGCGGTGCGGATCGCGAACGACGGACTCGTCTATGTCGCGGACCGGGTGAACAACCGGATCCAGGTGTTCCAGAAGGACGGAACCTATGTGGACGAGCTGATCGTCGAGGGGAACACGCTCGGCAACGGCTCCACTTGGGACCTCGAGCTCTCGCCCGACATGGCGCAGATGCACCTGTTCAACGCCGACGGCGCGAACCAGCGCATCCACGTGATCGACCGGGCTGGGCTGGCCATCGTCGGGCACTTCGGCCGGCGCGGGCGGCTCTCCGGCCAGTTCCACTGGGTCCACAATCTGGTGGTGGACTCGATGGGCAACATGTACACCGCCGAGGTGAGCCAGGGCCGACGGGCGCAGAAGTTCGTCCGTTATGACGACCACGATCACACTGCCGACGGGCCCGGCCACGAGGGGCACAACCACTGATTCGCGGGCCGGACGGCGGCGGTTCCTGTCGTTCCGGTCCTGGGCGGCGGTAGCGGTCGCGCTGGCCGCCGCGGCGTCGGTCGCGGTTCGCCCGACGGCCGCCTTCGGGCACGACATCCCGGACGAGATCCGCATCCCGGTGTTCGTCCGCGATGCGGGCGGCGAAGTGAGCCTGGTCGCCCGGGTGCCGCTCCTGCTCCTGCTCTCGCTGGACGTGCCGAAGCGGGGGGCGGGGTTCCTGGACCTGGAGCGGGCGGAGTCCTCGCTGCGCCGGGGCGCGGAGGCGTTCGCGCGGGAGGCGCCGCTGTTCCATCCCGACGGGAGTCTGCTGCCGTGGACGCTCCGGCGGTTCCGGGTGGCGCTGCCCTGGGATCGCTCTTTCACCTCGTTCGACGCCGCGCTGGAGACGGTGCGTTCGGCGCCGCTCCCGCCCGATGCGCAGGTGTTCTGGAACCAGGGGTTCCTGGACCTGCACCTGACGTATCCGAAGCCGGAGACGGGAAGCGTCGCGGTCGAGTGCCGGGTGGCGCCCGGTTTCGGGGAGCGGGTGGCGCTCGACATCATCCACGAGCAGCCGACCGGCGAGGACGGCGCAATCGAGAGCCGGCTCTACCACGTCAGCGTCCGCGAGGGCCGGGTGGTGCTGGACCCCTCCGGCTTCCAGGCGGCGCGCGCCTTCCTCCGGTCCGGGGTGGAGCACATCCTCACCGGCTGGGACCATCTGCTGTTTCTCGTCTGCCTGATCGCCCCGTTCGGTCGGGTGGAGATGGTGCGGCGCCTGCTGCTGGTGGTGACCGGGTTCACCGTGGCGCACTCGGTGACCCTGGTTTCCGCCGCGCTCGGCTACGCGCCTTCCGCCGGCTGGTTCCCGCCGCTGGTGGAGACGGCGGTGGCGCTTTCCATCGTCTACACCGCGATCGAGAATTTCTTCGAGGTCGGGGTGTTGCGCCGCGCGCTGCTGGCGCTGGGTTTCGGGCTGTTCCACGGGTTCGGCTTCGCGTTCGCGCTCGGCGAATCGCTGGCCTTCGCCGGCGAGCACATTCCGCTCGCGCTGTTCTCCTTCAACCTGGGCGTCGAGGTGGGGCAGGTGGCGGTCGTGCTGGCGGTGATGCCGCTGCTGAGCCTCGCCGAACGCCATCGCCGCGCAGTCACCGCGACGCTCTCCATCCTCGCCGGTCTTCTCGCGTGGAGTCTCGCCGGGGATCGGCTTTCGGAGCTGCGAAACGCCTGGATTCTCGCCGGAAACCGCCCTCCGGAGTGGTCGTGGCTGCTCGCCCCGCTGGCGGTCGCCGGGGTCTTCGGGTGGGTTGCGGTGTTCCGCAGGCGGACGCGCGCCTGAGGGTCCCTCCAGCAAGACCCGCGCCCTCCCCCGCTACGGTTCGGGAGAAGCGAGCCGCCGAGGGGGGCCTCCAGCGACGGACGCGCTGTAAGCGGGATTTGAAAATGTCACGGTTCTGGGCGCCGAAAATGTCACACTTTCGGGGGAGGGGCTTTCCGTTGCCATTGACAGTTGTCCGCCCGTTGCGGAACGCCCACAACTTGGCGCCACGCTACCACGGCGGGAAACCATCTGTTATTCTGCGATAGGTTTCCCCTATCAAGACCATGAGAACCTGCAATTTCACCCTGCGGCAAATGCAGTACGTCGTGGCGGTCGCCGATCAGGGCGGCTTCCGGCGGGCGGCGGAGCGGTGCCATGTCGCCCAGCCCTCGCTGAGCGCCCAGGTGCGCGAGCTCGAAACCGCGCTCGGCGTCCGGCTGTTCGAGCGGGATCGGCGGGGGGTGGCGCTCACCGCCGCCGGAACCGAGCTGGTGGAGCGGATGCGACGGATTCTGGTGGACGCGCAGGACGTGGAGAACGCGGCCCGGCGGTTCCTCGACCCGCTCGCCGGCGCGCTCCGTATCGGGGCGATCCCGACCATCGGGCCCTACCTGCTTCCCGGGGCGTCCAGGGCGCTCGCCACAAAGTATCCGCGTCTGACTCTGACCTGGCTGGAGGAAAAGACCGAAAGCCTCATCCGCCGCATCCAGCACGGCGACCTCGACGGCGCGTTCCTCGCGCGGGAAGCCGGGGTGGCGGACCTTGACTGCGAGACGATCCAGGACGACCCCTTCGTGCTGGCCGTCTCGCCGGAACACCGGCTCGGAAGTTCGCACGGCCCGGTTCCCTTCCACCGGCTCCGGGGCGAACGGGTGCTTCTGCTCGACGAGGGGCATTGCCTGCGCGACCAGGTGATGGAGTTCTGCGCCGGGCGCGGGGTCGCCGAACTCAGCGTCCGGGCGACGAGCCTGCCGACCCTGGTGCAGATGGTGATCGCCAACATGGGGATCACCCTGCTGCCCAGGATCGCGGCGCCGACCGGGACGTCGCGCTCCGATCTCCGCATCCGCCCGATCTCCGAACCGGCGCCGGGACGGACCGTGGCGCTGGCCTTTCGGGGCCGGTCCGCGGTGGCGGGGGCGATGCGCGCGATCGCCGGGACGGTTCGGAGCGCCATCCGCAGGCCCCGCCAGGGAGAGGCTACCGGCGGAGATCGAAGCGATCCAGGGTCATCACCTTGACCCATGCGTCCACGAAATCGTGGACGAACGGCTCGGCGGCGTCGTCCGCCGCGTAGAACTCGGAGATCGCGCGCAGTTCGGAGTTGGAGCCGAAGATCAGGTCCACGCCGGTCGCCGTCCACTTGAGCGCGCCGGAGGCGCGGTCGCGGCCTTCGTAGACCCCCGGAGTGGAGGACTCGGACCAGGTGGTGGACATGTCGATCAGGTTGACGAAGAAGTCGTTGCTCAGCGTTCCGGGTCGGTTGGTGAACACCCCGTGCTCCGAACCGCCGGCGTTCGCGTTCAGCGCCCGCATCCCGCCGACCAGCACCGCCATTTCCGGCGCGGTCAGACGCAGCAGCGACGCCTTCTCCACCAGCATCTCCGCCGGCGTCCGCGAGTTTCCGCTGGCAAACCAGTTGCGGAACCCGTCGGCCCGGGGCTCCAGCAGGCCGAAGGCGCGCAGGTCGGTGTGCTCCTGGGAGGCGTCGGCGCGCCCGGGCGCGAAGGGCACGCGAACCGGGACGCCGGCCTCCTCGGCCGCGGCCTCGATGGCGGCGGCGCCGCCCAGCACGATGAGATCGGCCAGCGAAACTTGCTTGCCCCCCATCCGGGTTTCGTTGAATCCGCGCTGGATCTCCTCGAGGACGGCGATCACCCGGGCCAGCTCCGCCGGATCATTGGCGGGCCAGTCCCTCTGGGGGGCGAGCCGCACCCGGGCGCCGTTGGCCCCGCCGCGCATGTCGGTTCCGCGGAAGGTGGACGCCGATGCCCATGCGGCCCGAACCAGGTCGGCGCTGGCGAGGCCGGAGCCCAGGATGCGCGCCTTCAACGCCTCCGCGTCCCGGGAGTCGATCCGGGGATGCTCCACCGCGGGAACCGGATCCTGCCAGATGAAGGTCTGGTCGGGCGCCAGATCGCCGAGATAGCGGGACACCGGCCCCAGATCGCGGTGGGTGAGCTTGAACCAGGCCCGGGCGAAGGCGTCCTCGAGCTCGTCGGGGTTCTCCAGCCAGCGCGACGTCAGATCGCGGTAGATCGGGTCCACCTTCAGCGCCAGGTCGGTGGTGAGCATGATCGGCGCGTGCCGCAGCGAGGCGTCGTGCGCGTCCGGCGCCAGGTTCGAACCCGCGCCGCCCGCCGGAATCCACTGGATGGCGCCGCCCGGACTCCGGGTCTGCTCCCACTCGAAGCGGTACAGGTTCTCGAGGAAGTTGTTGCTCCAGCGGGCCGGGCTGCTGGTCCAGGCGCCTTCGAGGCCGCTGGTGATGGTGTCCTTGCCGTGCCCCTCGCCGAAGCTGTTTTCCCAGCCGAACCCCTGCGCCTCGATGCGCCCGCCTTCCGGCTCGACCCCCACGTTCCCCGCCGCCGGCGCGGCGCCGTGCGCCTTGCCGAAGGTGTGCCCGCCGGCGATCAGCGCCGCGGTCTCCTCGTCGGTCATCGCCATCCGCCCGAACGCCTCGCGAATGGCGTCGGCGGCCGCCTGGGGATCGGGGTTGCCGCCCGGCCCCTCCGGATTCACGTAGATCAGCCCCATCTGGGTGGCGCCCAGGGGAGGATCGAGCGCGCCGTCGCCGCTGCGACGGTTGGCGCCGAGCCACTCGCCCTCGGGTCCCCAGTTCACTTCAAGGGCCGCCCAGTCGTCCTCGCGCCCGCCGGCGAATCCCAGCGTCTCGAACCCCATCGAATCCATCGCGACCGTTCCGGCGAGCACGATCAGGTCCGCCCAGGAGATGGCGCGGCCGTACTTCGCCTTGATCGGCCAGAGCAACCGGTGCGCTTTGTCGAGGTTGGCGTTGTCGGGCCAGCTGTTGAGCGGCGCGAAGCGCTGCTGGCCGCCGTCGGCGCCGCCCCGGCCATCCATCTCCCGGTAGGTGCCGGCGCTGTGCCAGGACATCCGGATGAAAAACGGTCCGTAGTGCCCGAAGTCTGCCGGCCACCAGTCCTGCGAAGTCGTCATCAGCTCGGTGAGCTCGGCCTTGAGGACATCGAGGTCCAGGCTTTCGAACGCCTCCCGGTAGCGGAAATCGTCGTCCAGCGGGCTGTTCCCCGGGACGTTCAGCCGAAGCGGTTCGAGGCTCAGCCGGTTGGGCCACCAGTCGTCGTTGGTGGGTTGGGCCAGCGCGACGGCCGGCAGCAGGCCGGCGCAGACGCCAAGGGCTGCGAGGGCGGCCGAGAAGCGGGTTCGTTGGATCATTCGGATTCTCCTCCCGATGGGGTATCGGGAAGTCTGGAGCAGAGGGAAGGGAAGCTCCAGGATATTGTTTCTATCAGAGAGATAGCGAAGAGCTACCAGGGGGACTTGAACACTTCGCCGCCCTTCATCACGAACCGGACGTCCTCGAGCAGCCGGATGTCGTCGAGCGGATTCCCTTCGACCGCGATGATGTCAGCCAGCTTGCCGCGCTCGATCGACCCCAGGTCGGCGTCCCAGCGCAGGAGTTCGGCGGCGTTCAGGGTCGCGGTGCGGATCGCGGCCATCGGCGCGATGTCCATGTCCTCGACCATGATGACGAAGTCGCGGGCGTTCCTCCCGTGGGGGAAGACGGCGGCGTCGGTTCCGTAGGCGAAGCGCACTCCGGCGTGAAAGGCGGCCGCCAGCCGCTCCCGCTGCTGGACGGCGATGGAGCGCGCCTTTTCGATGGAATGTTCCGGCACTCCGTTTTCGGCGCCCTCGTCGATGATGTAGTCGAGGGTGTAGAGGGTGGGCACGACGAACGTGCCGTGTTCCTTCGCCAGCCGGATGCCCTCGTCGTCGATGAGGGTGCCGTGCTCGATGCTGGCGACGCCGGCGCGGATCGCGTCGTTCATCGCCGCCGGCGAGTGGGCGTGGGCGGCGACCGGGGTGTCCAGCATCCGGGCGGCGTCCACGATCGCCTTCAGTTCCTCGAAGTCGTAGGCCTGGTCGTAGACCGAATCCCCGTGGGAGAGGACTCCGCCCGACGCGGTCACCTTGATCACGTCGGCGCCGTACTTCACCTGATGGCGGACTGCGCGCCGGAGCTCGTCGGGGCCGTCGGCGATCATCGCGTAGCCGGGGGTCGCCACATCGGCGCTCCATCCGTTGATGTCGGCGTGTCCGCCGGTGGCCCCCACTCCCCAGGTCGCCGCCTGGATGCGCGGCCCGGGCACCACCCCGCGTTCGATCATGTCGCGCAGCGCCGCGTCGTGGTAGTTCCCGGCGCCGATGTTGCGGACGCTGGTGAATCCCTTTTCGAGGGTGATCCGGGCGTGCGCCACCGCGTAGATGGCCTCATGGGCGACGGTCTCGCGCATTTTCTGGGTGTCGCCGCCGTCTCCGGGAATCCCGCCCAGATGGACGTGGGTGTCGAAAAGCCCGGGAAGCAGGGTGTGGCCGGCGAGATCCAGCAAACGGGCGTCCGGCGGCTCGGGGATCGCGCCGGCGGGTCCGACGGCGACGATCCGCTCCCCCTCCACCACCACGACCGGGTCGAGCATCGGCGGGGCTTCGGTGCCGATGATGAGGCGGTCGGCGCGGATGACCAGGGTCTGTCCGGCGGCGGCCGAACCGGCGAGCAGGAAGGCGAGGGCGGCGAGCAGGAAGCGCATGGGCGCGGATGCTATCCGCTACGCTTCCCCGCGCCGGGGGGGATCCAGACATGCTTTTCGACGCGCCGCGAGTTGCTGGACAGGATTCGACTGGGGGAGCTGGTGTGCAGGGAGGCGCCTTGGCCCCTCCGGGGGCCTTTCCGCGACGATCTGGCGGACGAGATCGCCGCCTTCTCGAACGCCCGCGGCGGGGTCCTGGTGCTGGGAGTGCAGGACAAGACGCGCGCGATCCCCGGGATCCCCGTCGAGCGGCTCGATGCGGTGGAGGCGCTCGCGCGCCAGGCGTGCGAGGATTCGGTGGAGCCGTCGGCGGCGCCGGTCATCGAGCGTCTGACCCTGCCGGATGCGACCGGAGCGGAACGGGCGGTGGTGCGCATCGAGGTTCCCCCCAGTCTCTTCGTGCACCGGAGTCCGGCCGGCTACCTGCGTCGCGTGGGTTCCTCGAAGCGCCCGATTCCTCCCGACCAACTGGCGCGCCTCTTCCAGCAGTGCAGCCAGACGCGGCTCGTCCGATTCGACGAATCGCCGGTTCCCCGGGCGACGCTGGGCGATCTGGACGAAACGCTCTGGCGTCGCTTCCTCACGCCCCGGACCGCGGACTCGCCCGAACTCCTCCTCTCCAAGCTGGCGATGGCGTCCCGGGACGACGCCGGGATCTTGCGCCCCACGGTCGCCGGCGTGCTTCTGGCCTGCCCCGAACCGGAACGCCTGCTCCCCCATGCGTTCCTTCAGGCCGTCGCCTGGCGCGGCGCGACCATCGAGTCCCGGGCGAACAGCGTGTACCAGCTGGACGCCCAGGACATCACCGGGCCGCTGGATCGGCAGATTCTCGGCGCCTGTGGATTCGTTCGGAGGAACATGCGCATCCTGGCGAAAAAGAGGATGGATGGCGGGCGGGTGGACATCCCCCAATTCGACCTGCTCGCCGTCTTCGAGGCGGTCGCCAATGCGGTGGCGCACCGCGACTACTCGATGGCCGGCAGCAAGGTGCGGCTTCGGTTGTTCGAGGATCGGCTGGAGTTGTTCACGCCGGGCATGCTGGCGAACACCATGACTCCGGAAAGCCTTCCCTGGCGCCAGGCTTCCAGGAACGAGGCGATCACCAGTCTGCTGGCGCGCTGTCCGGTGGAGGACGATGCGTTCTCGGAACACCGCGCCCGCATCATGGAGAAACGGGGAGAGGGAGTCCCGATCATCCTCTCCCGCAGCGAGCGGCTTTCCGGGAAGGCGCCGCGCTATCGCCTGATCGACGAATCGGAGCTCCTGCTCGTGATTCCCGCCGCGACGGCTTCCTGACGCCGAACTACTACAGACCGGCCGCCATCTCCGCCACCTGCTCGGCGATGGCGAATGCGGCGGTGGCGGCGGGGGAAGGGGCGTTCAGCAGGTGGATGCGGTTGCCGCAGCGGCGGATGCGGAAGTCGTCGGCGATCCGCCCATCGGGAAGCATTGCGATGGCGCGCACTCCGGCGGGCGCCGGTTCGAGGTCTGCGGGCCGGATTTCGGGGACCAGCCGGGCGAGGCTCCGCGCGAAGCGGCGTTTCGAGAGGGAGCGCCGGATCTCGACCGCCCCGGCGCGCCATTCGCGGCGGAGGAAACGGCGCATCCCGGCATGGGACGCCATTTCCAGAAGGTCGCGCCGGTTCGCATCGCCCCAGCGATAGCCCTCGCGGGCGAAGGCGAGCACCGCGTTGGGGCCGGCGTGGACCTCGCCCTCCATGTTCCGGTGCAAGTGGACGCCCAGGAACGGGAAGCGGGGGTCGGGAACCGAATAGAGAAGGCCGCGGACCAGGTGGCGGCGGGCGGCGATCAGCCGGTGGTATTCCCCGCGGAAGGGAACCACCAGCAGTCCGGGGGCGTCCCCGGCGAGACGGGCTGTCCGGTCGGCGTGGAGGCCGGCGCAGTTCACGAGGATCCGGGTTCGGACCGCCTCGCCGTCCGCATCGACGATCCGCATCACGGGGCCGTCGGCGTCGATCCCGACGACCCGGCTTCCGGTGCGGATGTCCCCGCCGGCTTCGGCGACCAGCGTCCCTAGCGTCCTGGCGACCTCGGCGAACCGGACGATCCCCGATGAGGGCACATGGAGCGCCGCTGCTCCTTCGGCGTGCGGCTCGACCTTTCGCAGGTCCCGGCGTTCCAGAATCCGGAGATCCGGGACCCCGTTCTCCGTCCCCCGCTCAAGGAGCGCCTCGAGCGCTTCGGTCTCCGGGCCGGAGGCGGTCGCCAGAATGAGCTTGCCGCAGAGCCGGTAGCGAATTCCGTGCTCGTCGCAAAACCGCAAGAGCAGCCCGACCCCTCGCCGGCAGTTCCGGGCGCGCAGCGATCCCGGCGGGTAGTAGACGCCGGAGTGGAGGACGCCGCTGTTGCGTCCGGTCTGGTGGCTCGCCAGCCGGAACTCCTTTTCCAGCACTGCCACCCGCCGAAGCCCCCGGCGCCCCTGGCGCTGCATCTCGCGCGCGATCGCAAGGCCGACGATCCCGCCGCCGATCACCGCGGCGTCGTGGGGCGGGGTGCGCATCGGGGGCATTTTCACCGGTGCGGGTAGAGTTGCGGGCATGCGCCGGAGCCATCTACGCCTCGCGATCGGGGGGCTGTCCGCCGGCGTCCTGGCGTGGTTGCTGTCCCGCGCCGGATTCCGCGCTCCGGCGACGGTGGAGGCCACATACACCGAACGCCTGTACCCCGGCATCCTCTCGGCGTTCGCATGGGTGACCGGGCTGGTTCCATTCTCGGTGGCCGAGGCGCTGGTGCTCGGCGCCCTGGCGCTCCTGGCGTTCCGGTTCGCGCGCCGGGTGTTGCGGCGTCGCGCGCCGGGGGGATATCCCGGAGATCGGGGGCGGCAGGTCGCGGTGCTGGGTTTTTTCGCGCTCGCCGCCGTCGGAGCCCTGTACGCGGCGTTCGTCGCGGTCTGGGGACTCAACTACTCCCGGCCGCTTCTGGAGCCGCGGCTCGGCCTGCCGACCGGGAATATCGAAGGGGCGGAACTCGCCCGCTTCGCCGAGCAGTCGGCCGCTGAAACCACCCGGCTGCATCGCCGCGCCGGACTCTCCGACGAGTCGGTGTCCCGAAACCCCCTAGGCTACCGCGAGATGAGCGCCCGGATCGATGCGGCCTACGATGCGATCGATCTCCCCGGCGACCCCGGGGGCGCCCGGGCCGTCCCGGTGAAGCCCCTGCTCCTTTCGGGCGTGATGTCCCGGCTGGGACTCAGCGGCATCTTCATCCCCTTCACCGGCGAACCGACGGTGAACGCCGGCCCGCCGGATGTGGCGATCGCCTTCACCGCCGCCCACGAAAAGGCGCACCAGCGGGCGATCACCCACGAGGGGGAGGCCAGCTTCGCCGCCTATCTGGCGCTGTCCCGGCCCGCCTCCCACCCCTATCTGCAATACGCGGCGTCCTTCTACGCCACCCGTCACCTGGCCGCCGCCGCGCCGCCGGAGGACCGGGAGCGGGCGCTCGCGCCCCTGGGCGCCGGCGCCCGGCGCGATCTGGACGCGCTCAACCAGTTCTGGATGCAGCATCGGGGAGTCGTCCGCAGCGCGGCGCGCCGGGTGAACGACTCCTACCTCCGCACCATGCGGGTCTCGGGCGGGGCCCGCAGCTACGGGACGGTAGTGCGCCTTCTGGTGGGACGGTTCCGCGAGCGGGAGCGGCCGCCGATCTTCGACGCGACCGACGACCGGGGGGACTGAGCGCGCTCAGCGCGAAGCCGCGAACCGGCTCGCCATCTCGAACAGCGTCCGCACCCCGAAGCCGGTGGCGCCCTTCGGGTAGTACTTCCAGGGCTTCGAAACCAGGAAGGGTCCGGCAATGTCGAGGTGCGCCCAGACAGCGCCCTTCGGCACGAACTCCCGGAGGAAGAGCGCCGCGGTGATGGCGCCGGCGTTCACGCCGCCGATGTTCTTGAGGTCCGCCGAGTCGCACTGGAGCTCCTCGGCGTATTCCTGGACCAGCGGCAACTCCCAGAACGCCTCGCCGTGCGGTTCGCCGGCTTCGATGACCGCCCGCGTCCATGCGGAGTCGTTGCCCATGACCGCAGCGACCGCGGTTCCGAGCGCCCGCACCGCAGCCCCGGTGAGGGTCGCCACATCCACGATGTGGGTCGCGCCCTCCTCGCCGGCCCGCGCCAGCGCGTCGGTGAGCACCAGCCGCCCCTCGGCGTCGGTGTTGTCGACCATCACCGACTTGCCGTTCCGTGCGGTGAAGATGTCTCCCGGCCGGGTGGCCTCGGGTCCCGGGTAATTCTCGGCTGCCGCCACGATGCCGGTGACCCGGACCGGAATGCGGCGCCGCGCCACCGCCGACATGGCGCGGAGCGCCGCCGCCGCCCCCGACATGTCGCCCTTCATCGTCCACATTCCGCTCGCCGGCTTCAGGGAGACGCCGCCGGTGTCAAAGGTGATGCCCTTGCCGACCAGGGCCAGGTGGCGTTCGGAACCGGCGCCCTCCGGGCGGTGGCGGAGGACGATCAGCCGGGGTGGACGATGGCTGCCCTGTCCCACCGAGATCAGTCCCGGATACCCCTGGCTGTGGAGCTCGTCCTCCTCGAGGATTTCGACTTCGAGGCCGGTTTCTCCGGCGATGGCGCGGGCTTCGGCGGCGAGTCCCTCGGGGGAGAGCGCCTCGGCGGGTTCGTTGATCAGGTCCCGGGCGCGGTTCACCTCGGCGGCGAGCGCGACGGCGTCGGCGACCCGCGCCGCCGTCTCCGCCTCCTCGTCCCCATCCACCAGCAGGAAGGAAGTCGGCTGGTCGGCCGGGTTCGAGAGATAGCGGCGGAATTCGTAGGAAGCGAGCGTCGCTCCCTCGGCGACCGCCGGGGCGACTTTCGGCCCGTCGGGGCCGCGCAGCGCGAACACCAGCTCGGAGAACCCGAAGTCGCGCGCCCACTCGACCGCCTGGGCGGCGAGGATCCGGAAGCGCTCCGCATCCGAGCGGCCGGCGAGTCCCCTGCCGTGGAAGGCGACGGCCATCGGGATCCCGTCCGCGTCGCCGCCGCGCGCGAACGGCTGCTTCGCCTTCACGCCTTCGTAGACGGTGTTCGCATCCCGGACGAACGCGCCGGGCCAGCCGGGGCCCCTGCCCGCGCAGTCGATCCGGTCGTCCAGCAGGAACGCATGGAGCGCGCCGTCCGGCAGCGGCCGCTCGCTGACCACGCGGGGCGCATCGGGCCCCGGGGAGACCGGGGGCGGTTTCGGGTCAGTCCTCATCACCGTACTCCTCCCGGAGCCGCGCCACCACGTCCGGATCGGCCAGGGTGGTTGTGTCTCCGATGGTCTTGCCCGCTGCGATGTCGCGCAGCAGGCGGCGCATGATCTTCCCGGATCGGGTTTTCGGAACGTCGGCGGCCAGGAAGATGTCGTCGGGGCGGGCGATGGGGCCGATGGCCCGCGCGACCTGCTCCCGCAGTTCGGGGAGGAGCGTCTCGCTGCGCTCCACGCCTTCCCGGAGGACGACGTAGGCCACCACGCATTCCCCCTTGATGTCGTGCGGGCGGCCGACGACCGCCGCCTCGGCCACCGCGTCGTGCTCTACCAGCGCGCTTTCGATCTCCATCGTCCCGATGCGGTGGCCGGAGACGTTCAGCACGTCGTCCACCCTCCCGAGTATCCAGAAGTAGCCGTCCTCGTCCCTTCGGGCCCCGTCGGCGGGGAAGTAGACGCCCTCCTCCCAGCGGCGCCAGTAGGTGTCCCGGAAGCGCTGCTCGTCGCCCCAGATGCCCCGCAGCATGGCCGGCCAGGGTCGGGTGATGGCGAGGAGGCCGCCGCCCACCGGAACCGGGTTTCCGTCCCCGGTGCGGACTTCGAGCGCGACGCCGGGGAAGGCGCGGGTCGCGGAGCCGGGCTTCAGGTCGGTGATTCCGGGAAGCGGGGCGCACATCACCATTCCGGTCTCGGTCTGCCACCAGGTGTCGACCACCGGGCAGCGTCCGCCCCCGATCTCCCGGTGGTACCAGGTCCAAGCCTCCGGGTTGATCGGCTCTCCCACCGTGCCGAGAAGCCGGAGCGAGGAGAGATCGCGGCTCGCCGGGTGCTCGCGGCCCCATTTCATGAACGCCCGGATCGCGGTGGGCGCGGTGTAGAAGCAGGTGACTCGGTAGCGCTCGACCATCGACCAGAGCCGGCTCCGGTCCGGCCAGTCGATGGCGCCTTCGTAGAGAACCTGGGTGACGCCGAGCGCCATCGGGCCGTAGACGATGTAGGAATGGCCGGTCACCCAGCCGATGTCGGCCGCCGCCCACCAGACGTCGCTCTCCGGCTTCAGGTCGAAGACGGCCCGGGCGGTGGCGACGACTCCGGTGAGGTAGCCGCCGGTGGTATGCACGATCCCCTTCGGCTTGCCGGTGGTGCCGGAGGTGTAGAGGATGTAGAGGATGTCCTCGGCGTCCATCTCCGCGGGTTCGGCGTCTTCGCCTTCGGCTTCCGCAGCGAGCGTCTCCCAGTCGAAGTCGCGGCCCGCCTTCATCGGAACGTCCTCGCCGGTGCGGCGCGCCACCACCGCGGCGGTGATGCTCGGCGTGTTCTCGAGCGCTTCGTCGGCGAGCGCCTTGAGCGGCGTGACCTTGCCCCGTCGGTAGCCGCCGTCGGCGGTGACCAGCACCCGCGCCTCGGCGTCGTTGATGCGGTCGCGGAGCGCCTGGGCCGAAAAGCCGGCGAACACCACGCTGTGCGGCGCCCCGATCCGCGCGCAGGCGAGCATGGCGATCGGAAGCTCGGGAATCATCGGCAGGTAGATGGCGACCCGGTCGCCCTTCCGGACGCCGAGCCGGCGCAAGGCGCCCGCGAACCGGCAGACTTCGCGGTGGAGGTCCCGCCAGGTGAGCGCGCGGCGGTCGCCCGGTTCGCCCTCGAAGAGGAGCGCCGTCCGGTCTCCGTTTCCGGCGGCCAGATGCCGATCCAGGCAGTTCACGCTGGCGTTGAGCGCGCCGCCAGGGAACCAGCGGACGAACGGCGGCTTCCCTTCGAGAACCCGGTCCCACTTCCGGCTCCATTCCAGCCGCTCGGCCTGCTTTTCCCAGAAACGCTCCGGATCGCGTTCCGCCTCCTCGTAGATGGAGTCGTCCCGGATGTGGGCGGCTTCGCGGAACCCCTTCGGCGGCGGGTGGATGCGCGTTTCGTGCAGCAGGCTTTCGATTTCGGGGGCCGCGGAGTCGGACATGGACTGCGGATTCTATGGCGGAGACGCGCCTGGCCGCCGGTAGTATTCCCTACGCATGCGCCTCTCGTGGAATGAAATTCGGGCGCGGGCCGCCCTCTTCGCCGAGGACTGGAAGGATGCGACTTACGAGAAGGGGGAAACCCAGAGCTTCTACAACGAGTTCTTCGCCATCTTCGGGGTGCGGCGGCGGAGCGTCGCCCGCTTCTTCGAGGCGCGCGTCCGGAAGCTTGACCATCGGGCCGGCCTCATCGACCTCTTCTGGCCGGGAACGCTGATCGTCGAGCAGAAGAGCGCCGGGGGCGACCTGCGCGCCGCCTACGACCAGGCCGGGGGGTACTTCGACGCGCTCCCCGAATACGAGCGCCCGCGCCACATCCTGGTCAGCGATTTCCGCACTTTCGATCTGCACGACCTGGAGTCGGGGGAGTCCTTCACCTTCGCGCTCGCCGACCTGCCGAGCCACATCGACCGGTTCGGGTTCATCCTGGGACTCCAGCGGCGAACCTTCCGCGATCAGGACCCCGCCAACATCAAGGCCGCCGAGTTGATGGGGAGGCTCCACGACTCGCTGGCGGCGGCGGGCTACCGGGGGCACGACCTGGAGCGCTTCCTGGTGCGGATCGTCTTCTGCCTGTTCGCCGACAACACCGGCATATTCGAGCCGCGCGACCTGCTGCTGGAGTTCCTCGAGACCCGGACCCGGGAGGACGGCAGCGACCTCGGCCCGTGGCTTCACCAGCTCTTCGAAGTGCTGGACACCCCGGAAGGCGAGCGGCAGGCGACCCTCGACGAGGACCTCGCCCGCTTCCCGCACGTGAACGGCGACTTGTTCCGGGAGCGGATTCGTATCCCGGCGTTCACTTCGCGGATGCGGCGGCAGCTGCTGGACGCGAGCCGGTTCGACTGGTCGGTCATCTCGCCGGCGATCTTCGGTTCGCTCTTCCAGTCGGTGATGGACCCCGAGGAGCGCCGCGCCCAGGGCGCCCACTACACCACCGAGGCGAACATCCTGAAGGTCATCGAGCCGCTGTTTCTCGACGACCTGCGCGCCGAGTTCGCCCGCATCAGGGGGCTGAAGCGGGGGCGGCGGGCGCGGCTCCAGGAGTTCCACCGGAGACTCGGCGCGCTCGCCTTCCTCGATCCGGCGTGCGGCTGCGGCAACTTCCTGATCGTCGCCTACCGGGAGCTGCGGCGGCTGGAGATCGAGGTTCTGGACGAGATTCTGGTTCGGGAGAACGGGATGGCGCCGGGACAGCTGTTCTCGCGGCTGAACGTCCACCAGTTCCACGGGATCGAGATCGGGGAGTTCGCGGCGCGGATCGCCGAGACGGCGCTCTGGATGATGGATCACATCATGAACGTGGAGTTGGGGCATCGTTTCGGGCAGGCGTTCGTCCGGATTCCGCTGGAGCGTTCGCCTCGGATTCTGCATGCCGACGCGCTGGAGGTGGAATGGTCGGAGTTGCTGGCGCCGGCTCGGTGTTCGTTCGTGTTCGGGAACCCGCCGTTTGGGGGTTCGAAGCACCAGGCGGCGCATCGACGGGAGCAGACGCGGCGGGTTGCGGGGCTCGGTGGGAGCGGGGGGACGCTGGACTATGTGGCGGCGTGGTTCATCAAGGCGGGGGAGTACGCGAGGGGGAGCGGGATGCGGATCGGCTTCGTGGCCACCAACTCGATCACCCAGGGGGAGCAGGCGGCGCAGCTTTGGCCGGTGCTGTTCGGGCGTTTCGGTCTGGAGATCGCGTTCGCGCACCGGACCTTCAAGTGGAGTTCGGAGGCTCGCGGAGTCGCCCATGTGTATGTGGTGATCCTCGGCCTTTCGGGCGCGCCCCCGCCGGAGCGGCGGCTTTTCTCCTACGAGGACGCGAAGGGCGAACCCCACGAGAGTCGGCACCGGACGATCTCGCCCTACCTCTTTGATGCCGACGGTCTCGCCGACCCGCATCTGACGGTGCGGGAGGAGGCGCGGCCGATCAACGGGATGCCCCGGCTGGTCATGGGGTCGCAGCCGATCGACGGCGGGCATCTCATTTTCGACGCCGTTGAGCGCGCGGCGTTCCTCGCCGCGGAGCCGGACGCCGCGCCCTTCCTGCGTCCCTATGTGGGGGCGCGGGAATTTCTGCAGGGAGTTGAGCGCTGGATCCTGGAGATGCATGACGCTTCGCCCCGCGTCCTGGCGCGGTTGCCCAAGGTGCGGGAACGGCTGGCGGCGGTGCGCCGGTTTCGGCTGGGATGTCGGGCGGAACCGACCCGGAAACTCGCAGAAGCGCCGAATCTCTACAACCACAGGGTGTTCCCCACCGCGCCGTTTTTGATGATTCCGCGGGTGAGTTCCGAGCGACGGAAATACGCCCCCATCGGCTGGCTGGAGCCGCCGGTCATTCCGAGCGATGCGACCTTGGTGCTTCAAGACGCCACCTTGACCGACTTCGCGCTGCTGACCTCGGCGATGCACATGGCGTGGCTGCGGCACATCGGCGGACGGCTCAAGAGCGACTACCGGTATTCGGCCGGAGTCGTCTACAACACCTTTCCGCCCCTGCCGGAAGGCGCCGACCGCTCGAAACTGGAGACGCTCGCCTCGGCGGTGATCGCCGCCCGCGTCGCCCACCCGAAGGCGACGCTCGCCAACCTCTACGACCCGGACCTCATGCCCCCGGATCTCCGCAACGCCCACCGGAACCTCGACCGGGCGGTGGACAGGCTGTACCGCCCCGGGAAGAAATTCGCCTCCGAGCGCGAACGGATCGAGCATCTCTTCCCGCTCTACGAGCGGATGCGGAAGCCGCTGACCGCCTCCCGCAAGAAGAAGCGCCGACGTCGCGCCATCCGTTCGAGGCCCCAGGTCTCATGAGCGAAACCCGAACATCGGAACCCGGCGCCGATCTGGTCGAGTTGCGACGGCTCCTCGACACGATGGCGACGCTGCGGGGGCCGGAAGGCTGCCCCTGGGACCGCGAGCAGACCTTCCGCTCGCTTCGCCCCCACGTGATCGAGGAAGCGCACGAGCTGGTGGAGGCCATCGAGTCCGGCGACCCGGAGGCGATCCGGGAGGAATGCGGCGATCTGCTGCTCCAGGTGGTGTTTCTCGCCCGGATCGCCGCCGAGGAGGGGCGCTTCGGGATGGCCGAAGTGGCCCGCGGGATCGCCGACAAGCTCATCCGCCGCCACCCGCACGTGTTCGGCGACGGCCCGCGGGCGGCGAACAGCGGGGAGGCGCTTGCGAGTTGGGAGGCGGCCAAGGCGCGGGAAGCGGACGCCCGCCCGCCGGATGCGACCCCCTCCTCCCCATCGATCCGGTTGCGGGCCGCCAAGGCCCACCGGGCGGTCGCCGCCCTCGAATCGGCGCTTTCCGGAGGCGAAGGGCGCGCGGGGAAGCAGGCGTTCGGCGAGCTCCTCCTCCAGGTGGCGGACGCGGCGAAGCGGGCCGGGGTCGATCCGGAAACCGCGCTCCGGGCGCGGGTTCAGGGGGATGAAGAGGACCGGTAGGCGCGGACGCTCAGCGTCCCGTCCGGTCCGATCCGCACGGTCACCGCGCCGTCCCGGTCGGTGCGGAGCACCCGGGCGCCCCGGGCGCGAAGCCGCCGCAGGACTTCCGGGTCCGGCAGCCGCCGCCGCTCGTCCTCCCGGGCGGAGACGATCGCGATCCGGGGACGCACCGCCTCGAGGAACTCCGGGACGGTCGAGAAACGACTCCCGTGGTGCCCCACCTTGAGGACGTCGGCGGCGAGATCGTCCCGGTGGCGCTCGAGAAGTAGCCGCTCGGTGGGCGCGCCGGCGTCGCCGGTCAGCAGCGTCCGGACGCCGGCGTATTCCACCATCAGCACCAGCGAGCCCTCGTTCGTGCTTCCCGGCGCGACCGGCGGGTCGGCGAACAGCACGCGGAACCAGGCGCCGCCGAACGCGAACTCCTCGCCGGTCCGGAGCAGGCGGGTCGGAATCTCCCGGCGGCGGATGTCCCGGCGCAGGGAATCGACCGCCGGGCGCCGGTCGGCGACCAGCCCGTCGCCGCGCCAGAAGGAATGCGCCCGCACCTCGCGGAAGAGGCCGAAAAAGCCCCCGATGTGGTCCAGGTCGCCGTGGGTGGCCACCGCGGCGCGCACCGGAAGGCCTCCGGTCTCGAAGAGGAACGGCGCCACCACCCGCTCCCCGGCGCTGAAGTCGCCGTAGGCGGCGCCGGCGTCCACCACCACCGATCCGCCGGCGGGCAGCCCCAGCGCCAGGGCGTCCCCCATCCCGACGTCGAGCGCCGTCACCCGGAGGGCGCCGTCGCCGCCGGTCGCCCGGGGCGCAAGGAGCAGCGCCATCCCGAGGAGGGCGAGCGACGGGAGCCAGACCATCCGGCCGCGGACAGCCAGGACGGCGAGGGCGAGCGCGAACCAGGCGGCCAGGAACGGCCAGCCGGGGGCGGCGATCCCCGAAGTGGCGAAGGGGAGCGCCGCGCCCCACGCGCTGACCGCAAGCAGCGCCTCGGCGGCCAGCCCGGCGCCGGCCAGCAGGAGGGGACCGATCAGGGGAACGCTTCCCAGGAGCAGCCAGCCGAAGCCGAAGCCGAGGAGCGGCCCGGCAAGCAGGGTCGCGGGAACCGACGCCGGGATCGCGGCCAGCACCACGCGATGGAAATGCCAGGCGACCACCGGGAAGACGCCCAGCTGGGCGGCGAGGGTGACGGCGACCGCCCCGGAACCCCAGCGTCCGAGGCGCCGCCAGCGGCCGGGCGGGTCCCAGGCGCCTTCCGCCGGATCGCGCCGCTTTCCCAGAACCGCGACGATCGCCAGGGTGGCGGCGAAGCTGAGTTGGAATCCCACGTCGCTGGCGTTCCAGGGATCCCAAGCCAGCAGCAGGAGCGCGGCGAGTCCGATCCCGTTCAGGGGCGAACCGGCGATTCCGAACCGGATCCCCAGGATCACCGCCGACGCCATCAGGGTGGCGCGCAGCACCGACGGGCTTCCGCCGGAAAGCGCCGCGTACAGGGGGAGCAGGATCAGGATCAGGGTGAGGGCGGCGCGGCGTCCGGTCCCCAGGAGCAGGAGCGCCCCGTAGAGGAGCAGGCTCACCAGCCCGACGTGGAGTCCGCTGACCGCCATGACGTGGAGCGTGCCGGCGTCCCGGAAGGATCGGACGACGTCGCCGGCGGCGAGCGTCCGGTCGCCGATCAGGATGGCGACCAGCACCGCGGCGGCCTTCCGGGAGACGTCGGCGTCCAGAAACCGGTCCCGGATGCCGAGCCGCAGGCGGCGGATCAGGCGGTGGAACGCCGGCGCCGGCCGGGTTTCGACGACCAGCAGCGCGCTCTTGGCGTTTCCGAAGAGTCCTACCGGACCGCTCGCCTCCCGGCCGCCCGGATTCCCCGGAGGGCGCCTTCGGGCGACCCGCGCCCAGACCTCCACTTGGGAGCCGCGGGCGAGATCGCGGAGAAGATGCCGGTGTTCGCCGGCGACCTGGACGCTGGCGAACCCGAGGGCGTGAAACCGTCGCCGGTTGGCATGGATTTCTTCGACTCGGAGCCGCAGGGCGGTCCGGTCGCTGAAATCCTCCGGCGAGCGGGTCAGGGTTCCGGCGAGCCGCACCGGGCGCTTCAGGCGCTCGGGACCGATCTCATCGACGGCGGCCCGCAGCGGCCCCTGCTCCGGCGGGATCGGCCGGTTCGCCGCTCCGGCGGCGCAGGCGGCGAACAGCAGCAGGGCGGTGGCGGAGCGGGGCCGGTCCATCCAGCCGCAACCGGCGGCGCCGGCGAGCAGGAGGATGGAGGCCCCGATGCTGACGGGAACCGGGAGAATCCCCGGCAGCGCGATCCCGAGAAAGAAGGCGCCGGCCAGCGCGAGCAGCGGCGCCGCCGCGAATCCCCGCATCGGAAGGGCTTCAGGCGAAGGGAAGGCGCAGGAGGCGCGCAGCCTCGCGG
Source organism: Candidatus Marinacidobacterium sp. (assembly GCA_965202845.1). Taxonomy (GTDB): domain Bacteria; phylum Acidobacteriota; class Vicinamibacteria; order Marinacidobacterales; family Marinacidobacteraceae; genus CBDATA01. The sequence goes on along the minus strand of OZ241856.1, from coordinate 1,674,768 downwards.
CGCGCGGCGTCGCGCTTCAGGTCGCGGAATGCGGCGTCCGGCATCCGGGAGCGGTATCCCTCGACGGCGCGGGTCGCTTCGGCGTCCAGCGCCTCCCGGCGCTCCGGCGGCAGCGCCTCGACGCAGGCGCCGAGCAGGGCGTCTTGCACCGCGCGCGGCGGCTCGCCGTCGCCCAGACTCGCCGCCGCCCGAGCCGCCTGATCGAGGAGCCGCTCCCGGGTCCGGGCCGGCAGATCCTCCGGGGGCGTCCACTCCCGGAGCTGTTCGGCGAGCGACGGGCGGATCGCCTCCCCGCTTCCCATCGCGGCCCGCCGGCGGCGCTTCCAGTCCGCTTCCACCGCCGCCGAACAGGCTCGCAGCCGCGCCCGGGAGCCCGGGTCGTCCCTCTCGAAGGTCCGGCGCATCCCGGAGATCGCCACCTCCAGGGGGATGCCGCGGGATTCCCAGCGGCTCGCCACCTCCCAGTCGGCGGGCGCAAGGAACGGCGCGCCGCCCCGGCGGAGGGCGACGAACACCCGCTCGATCTCCCGCAGGTAGTCGGGAGCGGGCGGCCCCATGCCGAACGCCCGGTGTTATCCGGCGCCGCGGTGATGCCGGATGGCGACCGCGTCGCTCGCGTGGACGATCCTGGTTTCCTTCCCGATCCGCACCCGCAGCGCGCCGTTGGCCTCGATCCCGGCGGTTTCGCCCACCACATCGGCGCCGTCGCGGAGGCGGAGGAGGCAAGGGCAGCCCCGGCCGGTCGGGCTGCGGCTCTCCCAGCGGGAGGCGATCTCCGCCGGGGAGAGGGAGCGGACGCGTTCGAAGGCGGCGAGGAGGGCGGCCACCACCGTCTCCCGCTTCGTTTCCGGAGGAAGCCCGTCGGGGGGCGTCGGCGCTCCCGGCACCGGGGGCGGCGGGCCGATGTTGATCCCGATGCCCGCCACCGCCAGCCGGGGCTGCCGGGAGGCGAAGCCGGCCTCCACCAGGATGCCTCCCAGCTTGCCGCGCGCGCCGTCCAGGTCGTTGGGCCACCGGACGGCGACCCGGATGCCGGCGGCCTCCTCGATCGCTTCGGCGGCCGCGACTCCGGCGGCGATCGGGACGAGTCCCATCCGCTTCGGGTCCGGCGCCTTGTCCATGCGGAACAGGATCGAGAGATAGACCCCGCCGAGCGGCGACACCCAGACCCGTCCCTCGGATCCCCGTCCGGCGGTCTGTTCCTCCGCCACCAGCGCCGCTCCCCGATCCGCGCCGCCGTCCGCCGCCAGCTCCCGGGCGAGCGCGCTGGTGGAGGGGATGCGGTCCCAGACCGAGAGCAGTCCCGCCCCGGGCCCGATCGCGGCCGCGAGCCGCTCTCCGTATTCCCCGGTCACTTCCCCGTTCACCAGCGATGCTCCCCCCGCTCGGCGCGCAGCCGCCGAAGCCGGTCGCGCAGCTCCGAGGCGATCGCGGCGGTGGGAGTTCCGGGACCGAAGATCCGGTCCACTCCCAGTTCGGCGAGGGCGGCGCGATCCCGCTTCGGGATCAGGCCGCCGACGAACACCGGCACGTCGGCGAGTCCCCGCTCCCGCAGCTCCCGCATCAGCCGTTCGAGGAGCGGGAGGTGCGCCCCGGAGAGGACGGAGACGCCGACCGCCTCCACATCCTCCTGCGCCGCCGCCTCGGCGATCTCCGCCGGAGTCCGGCGCAGGCCGGTGTAGATGACCTCGAATCCGGCGTCGCGGAGCGACCGCGCCACCACCAGCGCGCCCCGGTCGTGCCCGTCGAGACCGGGCTTGCCGATCAGGATGCGGAAGGGCGGTTCGCGGCGCTCCATCACATCGCCCGGCGGTAGCGCCCGCCCACCTCGTAGAGCGCCCCGGTGATCTGCCCAAGGCTCGCCACCTGCACGGTCTCCATCAGCTCCGCGAACACGTTGCGGTCCGGGGAGAGCGCCGCCTCGCGCAGGCGGGCGAGCGCCGGACCCGCCTGCTCCCGATGCCGCTCGCGGAAGTCCTCGACCCGCCGCACCTGCTCCTCCTTCTCCGCGTCGGAAGCCCGGGAGAGCGGCGCCTCGAAGGGCGTCGCCTCGTCGCCGGGCGCCCGGAAAGTGTTCACCCCGATGACCGGAAGCTCGCCGGAGTCCTTCAGGGTTTCGTACCGGATGGACTCCTCCTGGATGCGGTTCCGCTGGTACTGCCGCTCCATCGCGGCCAGCACGCCGCCGCGGGACTGGATGCGGTCGAACTCGACGAGGACCGCCTCCTCCACCAAGTCGGTGAGCTCGCCGATGATGAAGGAGCCGGACAGCGGGTTTTCGTTCCAGGCGATTCCGAACTCGGCGCCCACGATCTTCTGGATCGCCACCGCCCGCCGCACCGATTCCTCGGTGGGGGTGGTGATCGCCTCGTCGTAGGCGTTGGTGTGGAGCGAGTTGCAGTTGTCATGGATCGCGAGCAACGCCTGGAGGGTGGTCCGGATGTCGTTGAACTGCGCCTCCCGGGCGTGGAGCGACCGCCCGGACGTCTGGATGTGCACCTTGAACTTCTGGCAGCGCTCCGAAGCGCCGTAGCGCAACTTCATCGCCCGCGCCCAGATGCGCCGGGCCACCCGCGCCAGCACCGCGTACTCGGCGTCCAGTCCGTTGCTGAAGAAAAACGACAGGTTCCGCGCGAAGTCGTCCACCCGGAAGCCGCGCGCCAGGTAGTACTCGACGTAGGTGAAGGCGTTGGCGAGCGTGAAGGCGAGCTGGGTGATCGGGTTCGCTCCCGCCTCGGCGATGTGGTAGCCGGAGATGGAGACCGAGTAGAAGTTCCGCATCCGCCGCCGGATGAAGTACTCCTGCACGTCGCCCATCAGCCGGAGCGCGAACGAAACCGGGAAGATGCAGGTGTTCTGCGCCTGATCCTCCTTGAGGATGTCGGCCTGGACGGTGCCCCGGACGGCGGCGAGCGTCCGGGCGGCGAGCTCCTCCCGCTCGGCGGCGTCGGGCGGGCGCCCGTGTTCCTGCGCGAATGCGGCTGTCTCCTGGCGGATCGCGGCGTTGAGGAACATCGCCAGGATCGCCGGCGCCGGGCCGTTGATCGTCATCGACACGCTGGTGGACGGGGCGGTCAGCCGGAACCCGCGGAAAAGCGCCTCCATGTCCTCGACAGTCGCGATCGAGACCCCGCCCTCTCCGATCTTCCCGAAGATGTCGGGGCGGCGCGCCGGGTCCTCGCCGTAGAGCGTCACGCTGTCGAAGGCGGTGGAGAGCCGGGAGGCCGCATCGGCGTCGGCGGTCAGAAACCGGAACCGGCGGTTGGTCCGGTCCGGCCCGCCCTCGCCGGCGAATTGGCGCCGGGGGCTCTCGTCCTCGCGGCGGAACGGGAACACCCCGGCGGTGAACGGATACCGCCCGGGCAGGTTCTCCTCCAGCAGGAACCGGAGGGTGTCCTGCCGGGAGGCGTAGCGGGGAAGCGCCACCCGGGGCAGCCGGAGGCCGGCGAGCGTCTCCCGGTGGGTGCGCGCCTCGCGCTCCTCTCCCCGCACCGGGAATCGGAGGGTGTCCTCCCGGTAGGCGCTGGCGAGCGCGGGCCATTCCTCCAGCAGGCGACGGCTCTCGTCGTCGAGGGCGGCGCGCGCCTCCTCGAGGCGGGACTCGAGGACGGCGCGGACCTCCGGGTGCGCGTCCCCGATCTCCGCGAGTGTTCCCTCCAGCCGCTCGACCCGTCCGGCTAGCCGCGCCTGGTCCGCCACCCGCCGTCCCTCGGCCCGGAGGGTCTCGGCGATCCCGGCGAGCCAGGACTCCCGGGCCGGGGGCAGCAGGCGGGCGGTCCGCAGGTCCACGTCCGGCGTTTCCGTTTCGGGCATGGCGCCTTCCAGCCCTCCCCGAACCAGCCGGAAGAGCGCGTCCATGCCCGGATCGGCGACCCGGCTGGCGACGGTCGGGACGACCGGAACCGGAGCGTCCCGGGGAAGCCCCCGGGCCAGCCGGAAGGCGCGTCGCACCGCGTCGAGCCCGTCGGCGGCGTCCTCCCGGTCCGCCTTGTTCAGCGCCACCGCGTCGGCGAGGTCGAGCATGTCGATCTTGTCGAGCTGGCTCTCGGCGCCGTATGCGCCGGTCATCACATACAGCGCGAAATCGCTCACGTCCACGATCGCCGAATCGCCCTGGCCGGCGCCGCCGGTCTCCACCAGAACCAGCTCGCAGCCGGAGGCCCGCAGGATGAGGATGGCGTCCTCGATGACGGCCGCCAGCTCGGAACCCGAACGACGGGTGGCGAAGCTCCGCACGAAGACTTCGGGGCCGTGGGCGGCGTTCAGCCGGATGCGGTCGCCCAGCAGCGCCCCGCCGGTCAACCGCTTGGTCGGGTCCACCGCGAGCGCGCCGATCCGCAGCGCGGGCCGTTCGCGCCGGAAGCGCAGCAGCAGTTCGTCCATGAGGGAGCTCTTGCCCGCTCCTCCGGGGCCGGTGATGCCGAGCGCCGGCGCCGGCCGCATGTCCGGCGGTTCGAGCTGGCGCCGCTCCTCGGCGGCGAGTCCTTGTTCCTCGGCGCGGCTGAGGAGGCGCGCCGTCGCCGCCGGGCAGGGGAGGCTCCCCAGCAGATCGGCGAAGGAGCGCTCCGCCCGGGTCCGTCGGGATTCCCCGGCGATGCGCATCATGTCTGCAACGACCTGCTGGAGACTCAGCCCCTCTTCGGGGGAGTAGATGCGGGCGACGCCGTATTCCTGGAGCGCGGCCGCCTCCTCGGCCCGGATGACCCCGCCGCCGCCGCCGAAGACCCGGATGGCGTCGCCGTCGTCCTCCCGCAGCAGGTCCACCAGGTAGCGGAAGAACTCCTGGTGCCCGCCCTGGTAGGAGGAGACCGCCACCGCGTCGGCGTCCTCCTGGATGGCGGCGGTCGCGATTTCGGCGGCGCTGCGGTTGTGCCCCAGGTGGATCACCTCCGCCCCGGCCCGCTGGATCAGCCGGCGGAAGACCTGGATCGAAGCGTCGTGCCCGTCGAAGAGGGCGGTGGCGGTGACGAAACGCAGCGGCGTCGCCCGAGACTCTCCCCCGGATACCCGGCTCGCCGCCGCATCGGGAACGGTGACGCCCGCCGGCATCCGGTCAGCTTCCCCCCGTGTTGACTCTCTCGCGGAGCGCCCGGCCCGGGCGGAAAAAGGGGATGGTCCGCTCCCGGACCTCGACCGGCGCCCCGGTGCGCGGGTTGCGGGCCTGATGCGCCTTCCGGGTCCGGATCCGGAAGCTGCCGAAACCGCGGATTTCGACCTCCTCGCCGGAGCGGAGCGCTTCGCCCATGGCCTGGAACACCGTTCCCACGATCTTGTCCGCATCCCGGCGGCTTACGCCCGAGGCCGCCGCCACTTCGGCGGCGAGCCGGGCGCGGGTCATCACCGCGTGGCCGCTCATCGCTTCCAGATGTCCCCGATCTTCACCGACCCCATCTCGCCGGAGGCGCTCCGCTGGTCGTCGTCCACCGCCCGGAGCGAGAGGCTGACCTTGCGGTCGTCGCGGCTGAGCCGGACGATGCGCAGCCGGAGCGGCTGCCCCAGGTGCAGCTCGTCCTCGGCCTTGCTGGGCGGCGGCTCCTTGATCTCGTTGAGATGCAGCAGCCCCTCGATGCCCTCCTCGATCTGGATGAAGGCGCCGAAGTCCGCGAAGCGGATCACCGTCCCGTCCACCAGGTCGCCTTCCTGGTGCCGGCTGAAGAAGCCCTCCCAGGCGTCCTCCGAAAGCTGCTTCAGTCCCAGCGAGAGCCGCCGGTTCTCCGGGTCGATGCTGAGGACGACGGTCTCAATCTCCTCGCCGACCTTCAGAAGCTCCGACGGGTGCTGCACCCGCTTGTTCCAGCTCAGGTCGGAGATGTGGATCAGGCCGTCGATGGCGGGGTCGACCTCCACGAAGGCGCCGAATTCGGTGAACTTCCGGACGGTTCCCTTGAGCCGCGACCCGATCGGGAAGCGTTCGGCGAGGCGGGGCCAGGGGTTCGGCTCCACCTGCTTGAGGCCGAGGCTGATCCGGCGCGCCTTGAAGTCCAGCCGCAGCACCATCGCCTCCACCAGGTCGCCCTTGTTGAGGATCTTGGAGGGGTGCTTGTTGCGGCTGCTCCAGCTCATCTCGCTTACGTGGATCAGCCCCTCGATCCCCGGCTCCATCTCGATGAACGCCCCGTAGTCGGTGAGGCTGACGACCTTGCCGCGCACCCGGCTCCCGACCTCGTAGCGCTCGTTGGCGGTGGTCCAGGGATCCGCGTTCAGCTGCTTGTAGCCGAGCGAAACCCGTTCGGCCTCCGCGTCGAACCGGAGGATCACGACCTCGATCTGGTCGCCCGGCTTCATCAGCTCGGAGGGGTGCTCCAGGCGGCGGAAGGACATCTCCCGGATGTGGAGCAGGCCGCAGATGCCGCCGATGTCCACGAAGGCGCCGTAGTCGGTGAGGTCCCGGACTTCGCCCCGGAACACCCGGCCCACTTCGAGGGCGGTCAGCGTCTTCTCCTTCTCCTCCTCGAGGACGACCCGGCGGGAGAGCACGATGTTGCCCCGGCGCTTGTTGAGCTTGATGACCCGGAGGTCCAGATCCCGGCCCTTGTAGCTTCCGAGGTTGCGCACCGGGCGCAGGTCCACCTGGGAGCCGGGGAGGAATCCGCGCACCCCGATGTCGCCGATTTCGACTTCGAGTCCGCCGCGGATGCGCTCCACCACCCGGGCCCGCACCGGGACCTGGTTCTCGTGGGCGTCCTCGATCTGGTTCCAGACCTTCATCTTCTCGGCCTTGCGGTGCGAGAGGACGATGTGGCCGCGGCGGCTGTCGGCGCGCTGCACCAGGACGTCGATCTCGTCACCCTCCTGGACCCGGACGTTGCCGTCCATGTCCCGGAATTCCTCGAGGGGGATCATGCCTTCCGACTTGTAGCCGACGTCCACGATCACGTCGTTGTCACCCATCTGGATGACGGTTCCGGCGATGATGTCGCCGGTCGCCAGCTCGGTGTTGCAGGTTTCGATGTACGCCTCGAATTCGGCGGAGTCGGGGTCGATGTCGGCGCCGTCGTCGTCCGGGGCGGCTTCCGCCTGGACGATGTCGTCAGCCTCGGCGGGCTCGGGTTCGGTCGCTTCGGGAATCGCCTCGGGGGTCAAGACGTCTTCCACGTCGGGAGATGGGATTTCGGGGGTCGCGACCGCGACGCCCCCTTCGTTGCTGGTTTCAGGCACGCGCTGCCTCGTTGCTCCTCATGGTGGGGGCCCATGGGTTGGGAAGAACCGTGTTTGGGGGAAGAACCTTGATGCGGGGGAGGCGCCGGGGGGCCCGGGCTGCGTCCCCTCTCTCTCCCGCCGGTCCAACGGAACTGCATGCCACTGCGACGGGGAAGCCGGCATGGTACGCCGTCCCGCTCCCGCTGTCAACGAGGCGCGCGGGCGGGGCGCTCCTTGAACTCGAATTCCTGCTGGCAGCACCAGCAGGGTCCGGGGATGTGGGACGTGATGTTGCAGGTGAAGCAGAAGTAGAAGGGCTCGACGGACTCGCCGTCCTGGATGGTGTGCAGGTGGATGATCTTTCCGAGGCCGTCCTCCACCCAGAGCGTCGCCTCCAGCGGATGGCGGTGCACCCGCTCGTCGGTCAGGATCTCGACCCGGATGTCCTCGGGGTCCAGCCGGTGGAGCGCGCCGTCCCCGGACTGGATGGCGAAGGCGTCGCCGGGTCCGCAGGCGCCCGGCTCGCGCACCGCGTCGCCCTCCAGGCAGACCGCTCTCCCGGTCACGAGGACCTCCCGATCCGCTCCGGCGGCGGCGACGCCGAGGGCGAGGACTCCGGCGAGAAGAAGCACGAGGCGTATCGTAGCAGGGAAGGTCAGCCGGGCACCCAGTACCAGGTCGCCTTCATCAGCAGCTCGCGCCGGGTCTCGACGTCGCTTCCGGCCCCGAAGGGCCGCCGGTCGTTGTAGACCACGAAGATGTCGCTGCCGGGGCGCCAGGTCCAGCGCAGTTGCACGTTGCCGGAAAACGCGCCCTCGTCGTCGTTCCACTGGAGCAGGCCGCGCAGGAAGGCGTCGGGCGACAGCGCGATCATCCCGCGCAGGATCACCAGGTTGGTGGTGAAGGCGCCCCCCGGCTGCGGCAGCCGGATGTCGCTTTGCGAATAGCTCACCCCGACCCGGACGCGGGGGTGGGGGCGCACCGCGAAGCCGGGGGCGAGAACCCGCAGCGTCCCGTCGAAGAACCCGTTCCGCATCACGAACAGGTTGAGCGAAAGCCGCCGACTCTGGGAAGAGCTCCCCATCAGCATGAACGCCGAATTCCGGTAGGTACCCTCCTCGATCTCGACGCCGTCGCGCAGCTCGAAGGACTCGGAAAGCCCCTCGGTCTCCCGCCCGACGTTGAAGAACACATTGCTCCCGTCGTCAAAGAGGATGTAGGGGCCGACCCCCAGCGCCTGGGACTGGATCCCGCCGCCGGCTTCGGTGATCCGGACCATCCCGGCGCCCATGAAGATCTGGCGGATGCCGAACCGGCGGGGGCGCGGGGTCCACATGCCGTCCAGCTTGGTCTTGCGGATTCCGGTGCGGGGCACGAACCCCATCTGCGACTCGAAGCCCTCGCCGATGTCGCTGAAGGCGGCGTCCAGCCGCCAGCGATCGGTGCCCGACATCGCCGCCACCGACCATGCCGATTCCCGGCCCTCGGCGCCCGGCGTGCTGCTTCGGGCGACGAACCCGCGGATCGTGGAGAGGTCGCTCCACGCCCACGAGAAGTCCGCTGCCGCCACCCGGTGCGACCCGCCGCCCCCGCTTTCGGTCTTGTCGAGCGCGAAGACCCCGACCGAGCTCCGGGCGAGCACGTCGCGCCGCAGCCGCACCGCCGAGAAGCCGGTGGCCGCCGGACCGCCGGGGACGTCCTCCTGGCGGATGTGGAACGCCCCGACGTCGGTGGCCCCCAGCTTGCCGCTGATCCGGGCGCCGCCCAGGATGGGGAGGATGTCCCCGTCCTCGGAGAGTCCGATCCGCCGGCTGAAGAAGAGCAGGGTCTCCGGCGGCTCGAACGGCCGGGTGGATTCGCCGACCTGGAAGAGGCCGGCGTTTTCGAGGAAGAACTCGCGCTTTTCGGGGAAGAACAGCTCGAACCGGGTCAGGTTCACCTGCTGCTCGTCCGCCTCCACCTGGGCGAAATCGGTGTTCACGGTGACGTCGAGGTTCAGGTTGGAGCCGAGCGCCACCTTGGCGTCGAACGCCCCGTCGAACGACGCCTCGCGCTCCATGCCTTCCTCGCCCTTGACGCCGTACAGCCCGGCCGGCTTGAGCTTGAAGCGTCCGCCGGGACGCGCCGCCCCCAGCCCCTGGAGCACGCCGTAGGCGGAGACCCGCCACATCGCGTTGAAGCCCCAGTCGTTGTCGATCGGCGCCCAGAAGCTCTGCTCCCGGCTGCGCGCCACCAGCCGCCCGAAATTGATCCCGAACTCCTCCGCCCCGGCGGGGAACCGGAGGGTCTCGAAGGGGATCACGATCTCGGCGGCCCAGCCGGTCGGAGTGCGGCGCGAACCCACCGTCCAGACCCCGTCCCACTCCCGGTTGAGGCTCGCGCCCTCGTTCTGGATGAGGCCGTCCTCGCGGGTGCCCACCGCGTTGGTGGTGAAGAAGAACGCGCTCCGGTGGTCGTGGTAGGTGTCCAGGACGACCATGAAGTTGTCGTCGGACTCCAGCTGGGCGTCGCGGCGGTATTCGCGGGCCACGATGGCGTCCGGCTCGTCGTCCTCGAGGGTGACCCCGAAGAGCAGCGCGTTTTCGGTGAGCGCGATGCGCACCCGGGTGGCCTGGGTCGCCGGCCGCCCCTGCGCCGGTTCGGTCTGGGTGAAGTCCCCGATCACCGCCGCGCTCTCCCAGAGCGGCTCGTCCAGCGCCCCGTCCGCCACCGGCGTTTCGGCGACCAGCGGCGCGGTCACCGAGCGCGGATGGTCGTGCTTCTCCTGGCCGAACGCGGGCGCCGCCAGCAGGAGGAGCGCTATTCCTCCAGCGCGAACTCGAAGACCATCCATGAGACGGAGAGGAAGGCGACGGTCGCCAGCAGCAGGAACCGGGCGGCGTCGGCGATGGATGCGCCGAGCATCACCGCCCGCAGCCCGGAGACTCCGGCGATCAAAAGCGGCGCGGCCAGCGGAAAGAGCAGCAGCGGCAGGAGCACCTCGCGCGCCGGGGTCGCCGCCGACACCGCCGCCACCGGGACTCCGATCGCCATGAAACCGAGCGCGCCGCAAAAGAGAAGAAAACCGAGCTGCAGGTACGCATATACGTCGCCGGCCCCCGAAAGGTTCACTCCGAAGAGGGTGGCGTGGAGGACGACCACCGGAATCTGGACCAGCGCCAGCAGCAGGGTTCCCGACGCCACCTTGCCGAGATAGATCGCCACCCGGTCGGCGGGCGCCAGCATCAGGCCGTGGATCGCCATCGAGTCGGATTCGGCGGCGAAGCTCCGGTAGAGCCCCAGGGTTCCGGCGAAGAGCAGCGCCACCTGGAGCACGCCGGGCGCCAGCTCCTCCCCCGCCGCCGAATCAAGTCCCACCGCGAAGTGCATCACCAGCAGCACCAGCGCGGCGAAGAGCAGCATCGCCGGCGTCCGCTCCCGGGAGCGGACCTCCCCCAGCAGATCCTTGCCGGCGATCCGCCAGGCGACGCGCAGCGCGTTCATGCGGCCCGGATCCGTCCCTCGTGAAGCGCCGCCGCCCGGTCGGTGAGATCGATGCCGAGGGAGTGATCGTGGGTCGCCAGGATCAGCGCGACGCCCCGCTCCTCCCGAGCTTCCCGGATCCTCCGCGCCAGCCGCTCCCGGGAGGCGCGGTCCAGCCCGGAGAACGGCTCGTCCAAAAGAAGCAGGCCGGGCCGGTGGAGGAGCGCCCGCGCCAGCGCGGCCCGCTGGGCGGTGCCGCGCGACAGCAGCCGGGCCGGCCAGCGCCGCACCCGCTCCAGGCCGTGCGCTTCGATGATCTCCCCGATGTCCGCCGGGGCGCGGTGGAGGCGGGCGTGGAAGCGCAGGTTCTCCTCCACCGTCAGGTCGGGGTAGAGCAGCGAATGGTGCGAGGCGAAGCCGATCCGCCCCCGGGTTTCGGGCGTCGCCGGGGCGCCCTGGTAGCGGACGGTTCCGGCGCTGGGGCGCGCGAGGGTGGCGGCGATCCGCAGCAGGGTGGTCTTGCCGGCGCCGTTCGGCCCCATGAGGCACACCGCCTCCCCGGCGGCGACCCGGAAGTCGACCCCGTCCAGCACCGGGACCCGCCGGTAGCGCTTGACCAGCCGGTCCGCTTCGAAGGCGGCCGGGGGGGTCATGGACCTCGAGAGAAGGCGCGGTGCAGCAGCCCGAAGGCGAGCGCCGCCGCCATCAGCATCCCGAGGATCCAGTGGAAGCGGCGAGCCGGGTCGGGAAGCAGGCCGATGGTTCCGGTCGCGCCGCTTCCCGCTTCGCCGTCGCGCACCGGGGGGAGCGCGGCGGGGTTGCGGGCCGCCGGAACCGAACCGCCGCTCAGAACGAGGCGCACCGGCTCGCCGGCGACGATCCCGAACTTGCGGGCGGCGGCCAGCCCGGCCTCCGGGTCCGGCTCCAGAATCAGCCAGCCGTCGGGGGCGTCGTCGGGCAGGGTCAGCGCGATGTCCTCCGGGGAGGCCAAAAGCAGCGCCTCCGGGCTGTTCCGGGGAGCGACCAGGTTCACTTCGTGGCGCTCCGCCGCGTAATCCACTTCGTAGGAGAAGACGAGCTCGGTCTCGCCCGGCTTGAAGGCGGTGCGGGCAGCGAAGGCGTCCTCCCCGACCGGGGCGAGGCTCTGGGGCACCGGCATCCCGACCCCGCCGGTCGCGCTCAGGCTCGGCAGGCCGATGCGCGTCCCCTCCGGCGGAACCCGCATCCGGAAGGACTCGTCGGGGTCCAGGAAGGTCCGGGGCGGGTTCGTCTGGTTGCTGACCAGCAGGATGTGGTCCACCCGCAACCGGTCGCCGGTTCGCCGGTAGAGCGCCCGCCAGGTGGTGAGGGCGATGGCGTTGTCGTCCCAGTCGGAGAAGGTGTCGAAGACGGTCAGCGCAGCTTCGCCGCCGCCGTCCGCCCCCAGCCGGATCGGCTGGTTGTAGTTGACGCCGCGCCAGGTCGCCTGGATCAGGAAGGGCTGCGCTCCGCCGGCGTCCGGGCCGTCCAGCACCGCCTCGGCGCCCGGGTTCTCGAGCGAGGCGATCGGCTCCATGCCTTCGCCCAGGCGGTAGAGGGTGAGCAGGTCGGCGGTTCCCGGCCCGTCGGTGGTCCCGTTCCGGAGCGTGACCCGCACCGGCCCGGCCGTCGCGGCGGTCGTTGCGGCCAGCAGCATCAGGCCGGGCAGGAATTTCATCGTCGGTCCAGCTCGTCGAGCCGGGCGGTCACCCGGGCGGCGTCCGCCAGCAGCTTCTCCCGGAGCTCCCGGTGCTCGGCCTCCGCCAGCTTGCCGGCGTCGTGCTCGAAGTCCAGTTCGGAGAGTCCCAGCAGCAGTTGCTCGCGCTTTTCGTGCAGGCGCAGCCGTTCCCGGTCGGTCCTGGTTTCGGGCGTCGGGGCGGCGGCCTCGCGGCGGGTCGAGAAGAGCGGTTGGAGCACGAAGGCGGTGGCGGCGACGGCCAGCGCGCCGAGCAGGACGGAGGTCAAGCGCCCCGCATCTGGTCGATGTCCCGCTCCAGCCGGGCGAGCATCTCCGGCGACGGCGGGGGCGCCGCATCTCCGACGGCGGCGCTCCGCCTCCAGCGCCCCAACACCCGGACCGCCAGCAGGCCGCCGAGCGCCAGCGCGACGAAGGGGAGCACCCAGACCGAGAGGTGGAAGCCGGAGGCCGGCGGCGCGGCGAGGATGCGGAGGCCGTACCGCTCGGTGAACGCCGCCAGCACCGATTCGGCGGACTCGCCGGCCTGGAGCCGCTCGGCGACCTCCTCGCGGATGGGTTCGGAGGAGGGGCAGCGGTCCATCGCGCACTCAGAGACCCGGGCGTTGCAGCCGCCGCACTGGCAGACCATCGCGCCGGTGACCCGCTGGTAGTCGTCCGAGTTGTAGCGCTCCTGCGCCAGGAGAAGGAGCGCGAGCGCCGGAACGAGAAGAAGAGTGCGCGTTTTCATCATGAGGCCTCCTGCATCCGCCGGACGGCCAAGCCCCGGACCGTACGCGCTTCCCGGCGGTCCGGCAGCAGCGTGAGGATGGTTCCCAGGAACATCACCAGTCCGCCGAGCCAGACCCAGCGCACCAGCGGGTTCCGGTACACGTGGATGGTGGCCCGGCCGTCATCGGTCATTCCCGAAAACACCAGGTACATGTCCTCCCGGAAGGTCGCGCGCCGCCGCACTTCGGAGGTCGCCTGCCCGGTGGCCTTGTCGAGCTGGCGGCGGGGCTGGTACATCCCCACCGGCTCTCCGTGCCTTGCGAGGATCAGATTGGCGCCCAGCCAGTCGTAGACCGGGGTGTCGCCGCCGGGGAGGTCGTTCAGGGTGACGGTCCAAGGGCCGACCGACGCGCTCTCGCCCGGGTTCAGGTCCGCGATCACGTCCTCGTTGAAGGCGTTGCCGGCGAACCCGATGAAGAGCAGCACGATCCCGAAGTGCACCACGTAGCCGCCGTAGCGGCGGTTGTTCCGCTGGACCAGGTCGGCGAGCGCGTCGATGTAGCCGCCCCCCCGGTGGGCGCGCCGGGCCCGGACGCCCCGGTGGAACTCCATGCCGATGGTCACCACCACGAACGCCGAGAACGCGAAGCAGAGGATCGCGTAGGGGTGCCGCATGCCGAACAGCGGAAGGAGGACGCCGGCGAGGAGGCCGGCGGCGGCGGGGAGGGTGAAGTTCCGCTTCAGGCTGTCCGTCGAGGAGCGGCGCCAGGCGAGCAGCGGCCCCACCCCGGTCATGAGCAGGAGCGCGATTCCCAGCGGGATGTTCACCCGGTTGAAAAACGGCGCGCCCACCGTGATCTGTTCGCCCTGGATCGCTTCCGAGAGCACCGGGAACATGGTGCCCCAGAGCACCGAGAAGCAGGCGGCGAGCAGCAGCAGGTTGTTGAAGAGGAAGCCGGACTCCCGGGAGACCACCGATTCCAGCTCGTTTTCGGTGCGCAGGTCCTTCAGCCGGGTGAGGAGCAGCGCGACCGACCCGACCGCCGCGAGGATCAGGAAGCCGAGGAAGAGCCAGGCGAACTCGGAGGCGGCGAAGGCGTGCACCGAGGAGACGATGCCGCTGCGGGTGAGGAAGGTGCCGAAGACGCACAGCAGGTAGGTGGCCATCAGCAGTCCGGCGTTCCAGATCTTGAGCATCCCCTTCCGCTCCTGGATCATCACCGAGTGGAGGAAGGCGGTGCCGGTGAGCCAGGGCATGAGCGCGGCGTTTTCGACCGGGTCCCAGCCCCAGTAGCCGCCCCAGCCGAGCTCCACGTAGGCCCAGCGCCCGCCGAGCAGGATGCCGCTGCCGAGGAAGAACCAGGCGACCAGCGTCCAGCGCCGGGTGGTGGTGATCCAGGCGGCGTCGAGGCGGCGGGTCCAGAGCGCGGCGATCAGGAAGGCGAAGGGAACCGCGAACCCCACGTAGCCGATGTAGAGGATCGGCGGGTGGATGGCCATGATCGGGTGCTGGAGGAGCGGGTTCAGGCCGTTGCCGTCGGCGGGCAGGAAGGGGATCGGGCCGGCGGCAGTGATTTCGGCGAGCTGGCCGAACGGGTTGCTCACCCAGTAGTTCATCCCGGCGAAGAAGAGGATCAGCCCCGAGAGCGTCGCGATGACCTGGGGCAGCAGCGCGTCGTTCCGTCGGCGGATGACGCAGGCGGCGGCGAACGCCAGCATCAGGAAGGTCCAGAGCAACAGCGAGCCGTCGTTCCCGGCCCAGAGCGCCGAGACCTTGTAGGGGATGGGGAGCGCCGCCGCCGAGTAGCTGGCGACGTAGCGGAACCGGAAGTCGTCGGCGAGGAAGAGCGCGAGCAGCGAGGCGATGGAGAGCGCCGAGAATCCGGCGGCGCCGAGGATCGCCCGCCGGGCGCTTTCGAGCAGCGCCCCCGAACGCTGGCGGGCGGCGAGCAGCGCGGCGACCCCGGCGAAGGCGGTGAGCGCCAGCACCGCGATCAGCGAGAAGTTGCCGAGGTGGTGCATCGATTGATCAGCGGCGGCGTCGGCCGTCGGCCGGTCTCAGTCGGGCGGCGCGGGCGTTGCTGCGGCGTCGGCGGATGCGGTCTCCGCGTAGGCGGCCTCGTACTTGGAGGCGCACTTGGCCTGGACGTGGGAGGCCTCGAAGGAGCCGTCGGGGAGCAGGTTCCCCTCGGCGACCGCCTGCGCCCGGTCCACCAGGGTGTCCGGCAGCGGTTCGCGCCCGGTGTAGAGGACGTCGAGCCGCGCGCCCTCGTGTTCGATCTGGAAGGCGACCCGCCCCTCGTTCTCCGGCTTGATGGTGCCGGGCACCACGTCCCCGGCCACCCGGAGGCGGACGCCTTCGGCGCCGGAACCCATCGCCGCGAGCTCGCCGACCGTTCGGTAGTAGGCCTTCCCCTCCTCGAATCCGGCCAGCAGCAGCCCGGCGAGGGCGGCGAGGAACAGCCCCCCGCCGGCGAGGAATTTGACTTTGCGAACCGCCATGACGGGGGCATCCTACCACGCTTGGGCGTCCCGGCGGCGGGCGGGCGAGCGAGGCGTGGCGGTCGGCGGCCTCTGCCCGTGCGTCGCTCTATAATCCGGGGCATGCCCGAAGCCACGCCCCAAGCCACGTCCGAAACCACGACCCAAATCATTCCGTTCAACACCCATCGGTATATCAAGCGGTTGATCGGGGGCGGTTTTACCGAGGAGCAAGCCGAGATTCTGGCCGACGAACAGGTCGCCCTGCTCAACGCCAATCTGGCGACGAAAGTCGACGTAGATCGGATCAAGGAGGGAATTGAATCCCTGCGGCAGGAGACGAAAAGGGAGATTGAATCCCTGCGGAAGGAGACCCAAATGGGTATGGAGACGCTGCGGCAGGAGACGAAGGCTGATATTGCGCGGATAGAGGTGGGGATCGCATCCATCAAGGCCGATCTTCTGAAATGGATGTTTGCGGCACTGGTCCTCCAAGGCGGGCTGATCGTCGCTCTCATCAAGCTGTAGCGCTTCCCCGGGGCAGGTGAAGCAAGGCGTGACGGACGACCGCCGACCGATGCGTCGGGAAACCTTGGCCGCCCTGGAGGAACTGAAGGAGATCGACCTTCACGCTCTCGAGGACGGTCTGCCCGCGGTCCATGCGAAAACCAAGCGGGAAGCGGAGCGGATTCTTCGGGAACTGGACGGACGAACGACGCTTCCGCGGATTACCTATCCCGAGGTCGACGGGGGAATTGTCCTGCATTTCCAGACGCCGGGGGTTCCCGATCTGGTTTTGATCGAACTGGACAACGACGGACGGGCGGACTGCTATGCGGTCGTTGATGGCAAGAGCAAAATGGCCGAGTATGGCGATTCCTCCGAGCTGCCGGATGCGTTCGTGCTGGAGCAGCTGGCGGCGCTGGCGGGAGGGGCGTAGCGCGCCGGTTGGGGGCGGCTTGACCCCGTTTTCTCCGAAGGGACGACGGGTTTCGTCACCCCTTGGGAGTAGGGTGAGCACTCCAACTCCATCCGAAGGAGGATGACCTGTGACCGAAATTCCCCCGGTGTCGGAACTCTTGGAGGTTCTCCGGAAGGAAGAGGCGAGGAAGGCGAGACGAAAGGCGCGGAGCAAGGAGCGGATGGAGGCGAAGCGCTGAAGGCGCCAACAACTATTCGCGTCGTCCAACCTTCCGGAACGTTCCGCAGAGGATGCGGCCCGCCTCGCCGAGCACATCTACGAACGCGCCGAACTGGAGAAAAACCCAACAGTGTCGATAGTGCGGCGCTTCCGGGATGGCGGAGTTCAGAAACGGGATGTGTGGCGATTTCTGACATTCATCAGTGCGATGGATCGCGCTCGCGATGCTGACGAGCTCTGGGGCGCTGGCGAGGTTCTTTTTGAAAAGCGTCCCGAAGTCTTTGATCCCGCCGTGGCGTCCAGGATGTCCCTTGATTCACTTCAAGATGTGCTCTCCGCGGAAGGGGTAAGCCGAAAACACAAACCGGACTCCGAGGCTTGGCTCCGGATCGCCAAGAATTTGCATTTGGACGGGGACGCCGTGGCCCGTTTGGTTCACGATGGCGAAGGTGAAGCCAGGGAGGTCATGCGGGCTTTGTGCGCCAAGCCCAACGGTCAAGCACGCTATCTCCTGTTGCGTGGCCCCAAAGTTGGTCCGATGTGGATTCGCATCATGTTCTACCCCGGCGGCGCTCGGATCAGCAACATGGACACCGTCCCAGTCGCAGTCGATGACCAGGTGCTCCGGGTCACTGAAAATTTGAGAGTGACCCGAACCGGAGAAATGAGCATCAACAAGGCTCGGCAGGTCATCCAAGGCGCGTGGCGCGCCGCGGTGGCGAAAGCGAATTTCGGCGGCCCGCGGGGAATCGAAAACACCTGCGCCGCCCTCGACCCGGCGCTCTGGTGGTTCGGCCGCAAGGGGTGCAGTCGTTGCGAGGAGCAGAAACGCCGCGTAGCGATCAGCCCGGCCTGCGACTCCTGCATCAAATTCCCTCCTCCGGACCTGATACCTTCCGCCCGCCATGCCTGACGCCGCCCGCCTCGCCGAACTCGTTTTCAAGCGCGCCGAACTGGAGGAAGTGCCGGAGATGCCGATCACGGCGTCGCTCCGGACGGACGGCGCCTCGGGGCTGGAGGTTCGCCGGTTCCTCACCTTCGTGTGCGCGATGGACTACTTCCGCGATTCGACGCGCCTCTGGCGGGACGGCAAGGCGCTCTTCGGCGAGCGTCCGGACATGTTTGACCCGGCCGCAGTGTCCAGGATGCCGTTGGATGCGCTTCGGGACGAACTGAAGAGAAGTCGCGTCAGCCAGCGGCACGGCGTGGATTCCAATGCTTGGCGCCGGACCGCCGAAAACCTGCATGCGCATGCGGGCCATGACGCAGTGGCCCGGCTGGTGGAGACCGGGGAGGGGGACGCCGTGGACGCGCTCCGGGATCTGGTCCGTTGCGGCTACCTCAACTTGCGGGGTCCCAAGATCAGCCGGATGTGGGTTCGGATGATGGCGTATCCGGGAGGGGCCCGGGTCGCCCGCATGGATTCCGTCCCGGTCGCCGTCGACGTGCACGTGCGCCGGGTCAGCGAAAACCTGGGCGTAGCCGAAACCAGGGGCATGGCTCTGGATGCGGCCCGCCCGCTCATCCAGCAGGCTTGGCGCGTTGCGACGGCGCGGGCGGACTTCGGCGGCCCGCCGGGCATCGAAAACACCAGCGCCGCGCTCGATCCGGCGCTTTGGTGGTTCGGTCAGAACGGGTGCAGCCCTTGCGAGAGGCAGGGGTATCGCACTCCCCTCAGTCCGGCCTGCGATTCCTGCCGCCTTCCGGAGAAGCCATGACCAAACGGGACAAGAAGTCCAGGCGGAACATCGAGTCCTACGACCACAAGGACAAGGAGCGCGTCAACAATCCGCCGGTCGGTCTGGTGACGACGGACACCGACCCGGACGCCGGGATCACCGCGTACCAGCACGACCCGCACTTGGACCCCCAGTTGTCGTGGGCCGGCAAGACGGAGCACACGTCGTTCGTGGTTCCGACGGTTTCGCTGCACGTTCACGAGCGCATCGACCCGCGCACCATCATCGAGGCGGTGCGCAAAACGAACGGCGAGCCGCAACCTTCGCTGTTCGGACAGTCGGGCGAGAACCCGCCGCTCCGGCAGGCCATCGAGTTCTACAAGCACCGTCACAACTGGTCCAACCGGATGATCGCGGGCGACAGCCTGCTGGTGATGCACAGCCTGCTGGAGAAGGAGGGCATGGGCGGGCAGGTTCAGACCATCTACATCGACCCGCCCTACGGAATCAAGTACGGATCGAACTTCCAGCCGTTCGTGAACCGCAAGGAAGTGACGGACGGCAAGGACGAGGACCTGACGAAGGAGCCGGAGCAGCTGCGCGCCTTCCGGGACACCTGGGAACTTGGTATTCATTCCTACCTGGACTACCTGCGGAACCGGTTGCTGCTGGCGCGGGAGCTGCTGAAGGAAAGCGGAAGCTGCTTCGTGCAGATTGGCGATGAAAACATCCACCGGGTCGGCATGGTCATGGACGAGGTCTTCGGCGCCGAAAACCGGCTGGCGACGATCACCTACGCCACCGCCAGCACCAGCACGGCGAGGACGTTGCCCGAGATCGCCGACTATCTGCTGTGGTACGCAAAGGATCGGAAACGCGCGAAATACAGGCCGCTCTACGAGCCGCTCAACCGGGCGGAAGTAGTCAAACACTTCAGTTCGTATGTCATGGTCGAAATGCCGGATGGCTCGTGTCGCAAGCCGACTCCGGAGGAGCGTTTCGATCCGGACCGCTATCTCCCGGAAGGCGCGCGTCTTTTTCAGCGGATGCCCCTCGTCTCCCCGGGGATTTCCAAAACCCGATCCGTTTACGAGTACGACGGGCGCGTTTTCCGTTGCGCCGAGGGAGTCCGATGGACTATCTCCATGGAAGGGATAGACCGGCTCGCTGCGTTGAACCGATTGTATGCATTGGAGGGAGGGGAATCCCTGAGATGGAAGTTGTATGAAGAGGAAGTGCCGGGTCGTCGCATCAACAACGTCTGGGCGGCGCCCATGGCGCCAAAGAACAAGCGGTACGTGGTGCAAACATCGCCGAAAGCGATCCAGCGGGCCATCCTGATGACCACCGACCCCGGCGACCTGGTGCTGGATCCGACCTGCGGCTCCGGCACCACCGCCTTCGTCGCCGAGCAGTGGGGGCGCCGCTGGATCACCTGCGACACCTCCCGGGTCGCGCTCACGCTGGCGAAGCAGCGGCTGATGGCCGCGAGCTTCGACTACTACAAACTGGCGCATCCCGCTGAGGGAATCGGCTCCGGACTCCGCTACCGCAGCGTCAAGACGGTTTCACCGAGTACGTTGGGCTACGACAAGCCGCCGAAGGAGACGGTTCTGGTGGACCAGCCGTTCGTGGACCGCGGCCGCGCGCGCGTCACCGGACCGTTCACCGTCGAGGCGGTTCCGGCGCCGACGGTCCAGCCGCTCGATGAGGACGCCGTCGCGCCGGAGGATCCGCTGCCGGCGGACCACTCGGTGGCGCGGTCGGGGATCACCGTGCGGCAGGCGGACTGGCGCGACGAGTTGCTCAAGACCGGCATCCGGGGCAAGGCCGGCCAGCGCATCGCCTTCGCGCGCCTCGAGCCGCTGCCCGGCATGCGGGAGCTGCACGCCCAGGGAGAAACCCTGCCCGCCGACAAGGAAATCCCCGCCGCCCGCCTGGTGGTCTGCTTCGGCCCGGAGCACGCGCCGCTCGAACGCAACCAGGTCGAGCGGGCGCTCCGGGAGGCGCAGACGCTGGTGCCGCAGCCGAAGCTGATCGCCTTCGCCGCCTTCCAGTTCGACCCGGAGGCGGCGAAGGAAATCGACGAAACCAGGTGGCCGGGCGTCACGCTCCTCAAGGCGCAGATGAACGCGGACCTGCTGACCGGCGATCTGAAACGAAAGCGCGCCAGCAACGAGAGCTTCTGGCTGATCGGACAGCCGGACGTCCTGGTCGAATCGCTCGCCGACGACCAGTTCCGCATCAAGGTGCAAGGTTTCGACGCCTTCGGCATGAAGACTGGCGATCTCAAGTCGGGCGGTCCGGAGAACATCGCGCTCTGGATGCTCGACCCCGACTACGACGGGCGCAGCCTCTTCGCCCGGCAGGTGTTCTTCCCTATGGCCGGCGAAAAGGAAGGCTGGGGCAGGCTCGCCAGGAATCTCAAGGCCGAGATCGACCGGGATCGGATCGAGGCGTATCGGGGCGCCGTCTCGCTGCCGTTCCAGGCCGGCGCGCACCGCCGGGCGGCGGTCAAGATCGTGGACGACCGGGGCATCGAGAGCCTGAAGATCGTGGACTTGAAGTGATGGCGGCGGGAGACAGCGCCCGGATGTTCCGCCGCCTCGCGGCGACGCCGGACGACATCGCCGCTTTCTGCCGGCGCTGGCGCCTCGCCGAGCTGTCGCTGTTCGGCTCGGTGCTGCGCGACGACTTCAGCCGGGAAAGCGACATCGACGTGCTGGTGGCGTTCGAACCCGGCTGCGCGCCGGGTTTCGGGTTCGTCCGCATGGCGAACGAGTTGTCGGAGCTGTTCGGCAGGCCCGTCGATGTCCTGACTCGCTCCGCGGTCGAGCGGAGCGCGAACCATCTTCGCCGGAAGGCGATCCTGGAATCCGTCGAGGTCGTTCATGCGACGGCGCGATGACCCGTCATGGGCGTAGCGAAACCCGACCGGCTGATCATCAACTCCCCCTGGGAGGAGCCGGGGGAGCACTGGCTTTACGACCGGAAGACGCAGAGCTTTCGCAGGGAGCCGGGACGCCGCCGGGCCGGCTGCCGCACCGCGTCCCGGGACTCCAAGTCGTTCGACGACCCCGGCATCTTCGTTCCCATCCCGCTGGTCAACCAGATCCGCCCCCGGGTGAAGGCGTGGCGCGAAGCGGGCTGGCCCGGCGTCACCGGCGTGACCCGGAAATTGCTGGAGCACTGGAACGATCAAGAGCGCGACGAGGCGCGGCGGCTTTTCTTCTGCCAGATCGAAGCGGCCGAGACCTTCATCTGGTGGACCGAGGGGCCGGAAACCGAACGAACCGGGCTGGACGTCGAAGGCGACGGTGGGCCGTTCCCGCGCCTTTGCGCGAAGATGGCGACCGGAACCGGCAAGACGGTTGTCATGGCGATGCTCGCCGCCTGGCAGATCCTGAACCGGGTCGCCGCGCCCCGGGACAACCGGTTCTCCCGGGACATCCTGGTGATCGCGCCGGGACTCACCGTGAAGGACCGGCTCGCGGTGCTGGACCCCAACCGGCGGGACGACAACTACTACGAGCAGTTCGACATCGTTCCGCCGGGGCTGTTCGAGAAGCTGCGCCGGGGGCGGGTCGTGATTCACAACTGGCACGCGCTCAACTGGGAGTCGGACGAGAAAATCCGGCGCAAGCGCGGGGTGGACAAGCGCGGCGCGCTGAACGACCAGGCGTATGCGCGCAAGGCGCTGGGGAAGGAGATGAAGGACGCCCGCAACATCCTGGTGTTCAACGACGAGGCGCATCACGCCTGGCGGGTGCCGGAGGGAGTGAAGGTCCGGGGGGCGGCGAAGGAGATCGAGGAGGCGACCCGGTGGATCGGCGGACTCGACCGGATCCACCAGGCGCGCCGCATCCTCGCCGCCTACGACTTCTCGGCGACTCCCTTCACGCCGGCCGGCAACCCCGAGGAATCGCTGTTCAAGTGGATCGTGAGCGACTTCGGGCTGGACGACGCCATCGAATCGGGGCTGGTGAAGACGCCGCGCATCGTGATCCGGAGCGATGCCGTGCCCAGCGCGAAGACGTACAAGCCGAAGCTGTACCACATCCACCCCGAAGTGAAGGACGATCTCAACCAGCGGGATCCGAAGCTGCCGCTGCCGCCGCTGGTCTCCAATGCGTACCACCTTCTCGGCGTCGACTGGCGGGAAACCCTGGAGAAGTGGAGGAAAGTCCGTCCGGCGCCGCCGCCGGTGATGATCACCGTCGCCAACCGCACCGAGACGGCGGCCCGCGTCAAGCATGCGTTCGATGACGGACGGATTCCGATCCAGGAGCTTTGCGACCCGGACCGCACGCTCCATATCGATTCGAGGGTGCTGGAGAAGGCGGAGTCCGGCGACGCCGCGAAAGGCAGGCAGGGGGAGTCGCTGCGCGAGCAGGTGAACACCGTCGGGCAGCCCGGCAAGCCGGGCGGGGAGATCCGGAACGTGATTTCGGTGGGGATGCTCTCCGAGGGCTGGGACGCGAAGAACGTGACGCACATCATGGGGCTGCGCGCCTTCAGCAGCCAGCTTCTCTGCGAACAGGTGGTCGGGCGCGGCCTCCGCCGCATCTCCTACGACATAAATCCGAAAACTGGATTGTTCGATCCCGAATACGTCAACATCTTCGGCGTTCCGTTCAGCTTCCTGCCCCACGAGGAGAGCGACGACGTTCCGAAGCCGGATGACCCGAAGACGGACATCCATCCGGTCGATGCGAGAAAGCCCTTCGGGATTTCATGGCCGAACGTGATTCGGCTCGAACGGCGGTATCGCCCCTGTCTTTCCGTGGACTGGGGCGCGCTGCCGCCGCTCGAACTGGATGCGAGCGAGGTGCACCTGTGGGTGGATATGGGGCCCCCCATCGACGGCAAGCCCAACCCGGTGGAACCCGGGGAAATCCGATTGGGAGCCGGCGCCCGCCTCCAGACCCTGGCCTTCCAGTGCGCGCGGGACCTGTACCGGAACATGGGGCATCGGTGGAGCGGCAATCCGGCCACCTGATGGGGCAGCTGGTGCGGCTGATGGAGCAGTTCATGGAGCGGGGCGTCGTCATCCAGTCGAACATCCGGCAGAACTCGCGGAAGTGGCGCGCGGTGCTGGAGATCAACATGGGCAGGATGTTCAACCACATGCGCGACGCGATCCGCTTTCAGAACGTCGAGCGCCTGGCGCCGGTGTTCGACAGCGACCGGCCGATCCTCTCCACCGGCCTCATGCGCAAGTGGGCCACCGCGAAACCCTCGGGAGAGACCAAACGCTGCCACATCAACCGCTGCGTCTACGACAGCGGTTGGGAGAAGGCGGCGGCGGTCGCCCTGGACCGCGCGCCCGGAGTCGAGGCGTGGGTGAAGAACGATCATCTTGGCTTCGAGATCCTCTACGCGCATGACGGGATCGTGCGGAAGTACCGGCCCGACTTCCTGGTCCGGTTCGCTTCGGGCGCCATGCTGGTGCTGGAAATCAAGGGCGAGGAGCGGGAACGCGACAAGGCCAAGCACCGCGCGCTGGAGGAATGGACGCGGGCGGTGAACGCGCACGGCGGTTTCGGTACCTGGTCGTGCGCCGTTTCGAGGAGCCCGGACGACATCCACGGCGTCCTCGCAAGACACGCGAAAACCGGGACGGTCTGACTCCCGACCTGCCGCGTGCGCATCTGGTCCCTCCATCCGCAATACCTCGACGCCAAGGGGCTCGTCGCGCTCTGGCGCGAGGGGTTGCTGGCGCAGGCGGTGTTGCGGGGCGCGACGCGCGGCTACCGCCACCACCCCCAGCTCGTCCGGTTCCGGGAGCGACCCGACCCCGCCGTCGCCATCGCCGCGTACCTGGGCCACGTGCACCGGGAGGCGCAGGCGCGCGGCTACCGGTTCAACGGCAAGCTCATCGGCCCGACGGACGACCGGGACGGGCCGATGCCGGTGACCCGCGGTCAGATCGAGTACGAGTGGGCGCACCTGAAGGCCAAGCTCAAAAAGCGCGACCCGGCGCGACGGGCCCGCTTCGAGGAGGAGGCGGTGGAGTGCCCGGAACCCCACCCGCTCTTCCGCATCGTCCCCGGCGACGTGGAGGCGTGGGAACGCCGGTGAACGGTCAGTCCCGCATCACGCGGTTCAGGTGCGGCTGCAGCGCGTCCCGAAGGGCGAGCAGGCTGTCCACCATCCACTGACGCACCGCCTCCAGTTCGGCCTCGGGCGCTCGCCATCGGCACGCCTCGTTCCTCACCAACGCGATCCGGGACCGGTCCTTCCGCCACTGGATGGGTCCGCTCACCTTGCTTGCGATCTCGTTCCGGCGCTCATGCAGGGCGCGGAATCTCCGCTGACCGTTCGGGCCGCCCAGACTGAGAAACACCTCGGCGCCGCCGCCGTCGACGAGTGTCGTGTGCCACTGGGAATCGGGATGTCCGGTCTCGAACGAACGGTTGGACCCCATCCAACCTCCCATTCTCGGACTGATATACGGGAACCCCTTCCGGGAAAGAAGCGCCACGAGTGGCCTGTTGAAATCCGCCAAGTGCGTTTGGATGTGCGTGGTCTGCGTGCGCGACGAATCCGGCAGCGTGATGCCGAATTCTCCAGCGAGCGTCTTGGGGGAAGGCCAGATTTTGCACACATAGTCCGCCAACTGCATGCTTCGGCGGTCGATTTCGGCTTCGGTCCATTCTCCGTCCTTCATGTCATCAAGAAGACGCCTGTTCATCTCCAAGTTATCCTTTTTGATGAGTTTTTTGGCTCTTTCAAATACCGAGTGGGTACGCGACATGAGGGTTGAGCTTGGAGAAGTCCAGTTTTCCGGCGATGAGGAAGAACACGGTGCGGATGGTCTGGAAGGTTCCGTAGCCTCTGGCTTTCCGCTTGGCCGCCTGAAACAGGCCGTTGAGCGCCTCGATGAAGCCGTTGGTCTGGCGGGTTCGGGCCCACGCGACGATGCCCTCGAGATGTTTGCGGATCATCCGCGCGACGGCTTTCATGGGTTCGACCTTGGAGCGGTTCACGTTGGCGCACCACTGCCGGAGCATGGCTCTGACGACGTTGACCTGCTTGCGGTTGAGGATGTTCCGGAGTTGCTCGCGGTACATCCAGGCTCGGGCGGTGCGCTTTCCGGGGGCCTGCGCGATGAGAGCGTTGAGTTGGGCGCGCTGTTCGGGGCCGAGTCGTTCGGGATTTTTGAGGAGCGCCCAGCGCATGCCCTTGAGTTGGGGGTTGGCGCGCTGCTCGATGCGCCGGGTCTGGTCGAGGGCCTTGGATGCGTGAGCGATGACGTGGAATTTGTCGAAGGTGATCTGGGCGTTGGGGAGATGCTCTGCGACGCCCTTCATGTAGGCGGGGGACATGTCGATGGAGGCGACTTCGACGGCTTCGGGGTCTCCGCCGTGGGCTTCGAGGCTTCGGGCGAATCGGTCGACGGAGTCGGCGGCGCGGCCTTCTCCGACGAAGATGACCCGGCGTTTTCGGGCGTCTGCGACGACGGTGACGTAGTTGTGGCCGCGCGCGCGGGAGGTTTCGTCGATGGCGACGGCGCGGACGTCGGCTTGGTCGTCGGTTTCGGTGGCGAGTTCCACATAGCGGTTGGAGATGGCCTGGGTTTGGTGCTGGGAGAGTCCGGCGAGCCGTGCGACGGCGGCGAAGGTCATGTCCTGGCACATGGCGAGAATCAAGGCTTCGAAGAGGAGGGAGAACCCGGAGAGCTTGCCGGCCCAGGGCGGCGAGACCAGCGCGACCTTGCCGTTGGGGAGGCGCACCCGGGGGACGCGCGCCACCAGTTCGCACTCGAATTGGAAGAAGTTGAGGTGGCGGAAGCGCTTGGTCTTGGTGTCGTGGACCGGATGGAGGCCGTCGTGGTTCTGGTGGGCGAAGCGGGCGCCCCTGCGGAAATCGACGCGGATGCTCAGCTTTCCTTGGTCCTTGTCGAATTCCACGTTCTCGACGAACCAGGGGTCCGGGATGCCGAGGGCTTGGGCGAAAAGCTCGTGTAGCACTGGATGCGCTCCTTTTTTTCAGGGTCGAAAGCGGGAAAAGTGTTCCATTGGTGTGTGGCGACGCTGGCTGGGGACGGTTGCGGCTTCCCGCTTTCGACCCTTTTTCGAGCGTGCCCGCCGGATTCCGTGAGTCAAGGGTTCGCTACGCCGTGCAAGCCCGCCCTTGACACCCGGAATCCCGGCGGTCTCCATTCTACCCACTCAAATCTCAATTGAGGCTTTCTTTTCGTCCCACGAATTGTTGCTCCCCGCGGAATTGGCTTCACTGGAGAACAGAGTGAGATTGCCGATGCGATGGATCAAGCGATCGATCCGGGGGGCGTCTTCGTCGCTTCCATCAAAGCCGAACACGGCTTTCCAGTGTTGCTTCCATTGCCGGGGCGCGACGTGTTCGATCTCCGCCTTGACTACGCGGAACCCTGCGACGTTGTACTTGTTCTCATCGTGCATGTATTCCGCGATGTCCTCCAGCAACATCCGGAGGCGTCTCGCCGAAATTCGGCGGTACATGTCGCCGGTTCGGAAGTGCTCCATCAACTCGATGTCTCCGGGCCATGAATTCCACCCGCTGATCGCGAAAAGTCGGGAAAGCAGGACCGCAGGGATGTTTTCCGTATCGCGAAGCTCCTGCGTCAAAACGAATGTTACGCCGTCGAATTCGAATGTCATGTACGAGGATTTGCGTGCGACGCGCCGCATCAGATAGCTGTCGAGGATGCGAAGCATATCGTCAAGTTCCTTGCCAGTTCCCATCCGGTTCATCAGAACCATGAACACCGGCGTCAGGGTGCCGAGTTCAAGAACGTGACGCCGCTCCATGACCTTCCGGGCATATTCCGAATAGTCGCCAGTTCTCTCATCGAGTTGCCGATATAGGTCCGCGTAGCGGCGCAGCCGCAGGAGCATCTCCTCAAATTCGTCCCGATTGTTCCGATAGATGTGTTCGCCGAGGAATCGGAACTCGCGGTAGATGCGATTTGCCCGAAGTTGTGCGAGAGTGGCGGGGCCTCTCCCCATTGCCAAACGCGTTCGCGGGACTTCCAGCCATGTGAAGTACTGCAGGAAGTCACCGATGCGCTCCTTCCAGTACGGGTCGGCGTCGTACCGCTCGAGATGCTCCCGGTACATCCGGTCGCCGTCGGGGTCATCCTCCCGGACGGCCAGCGAGAGGAAGTAGTTCTTGACCTTCTCCCAGGGAGACAGCGGCTCGCCTCGGGCGTTCAGCGCCTCGAAGATGGCGTGGCTGTTCTGGCTTTGGTCGAGCTGGATATCGACGACTACAAGTTTCTGCTGGATGGCTCTGATGAAATCGGCGGCGCGGGTTTCGCGTTCCCCGTCGTCGATGTCCTGCATCCATTCGTCCATCCGGTCTCGGAAGAAGTTGTAGCAGTCCCCCAGCCGTGAATCCGAGGGCGCCGCCGCGTCCGGATTCGAGAGACTGGTTTCGATGATCTTCTGAAACTGGACGTAGTCACTCGCCGGGTACGACGCGCTCTGCTTGTGCCGGACCTTGTACCTGTCCTCTTGCGTTTTCGCGCCCTCGCCGTTCACGAGCATGGGCTCCAGCATCTTGGCCCCGGTCAGACCGTTTCGGACGAAGCAGGCGCGGGCGGCGGCGATGAGGAGTTGGAGCGTGGTCAGCCGCTGCTGCCCATCGACGACCCACCAGAAGTTGATGAAACTGCCTTGCCCGATGCTCTGCTTGGTGATGATTGTGCCGAGAAAGTGACTGTCGGCGTCCGTCTTGACGAGCGCCATGATGTCCTCCCACAGCGGGCGCCACTGGCCTTCTCCGGTCCACACGTAGTTGCGCTGGTAGCTGGGGATGACCCACTGCTTCAGTGACGGGAACGCTTGGAGAATCGGCGTGATCAGAGTCTGCATGGGCGGGGGATTCTACTCAGATCACGTTGCCCTCCGGCGGCGCTTTTCCTTCCTGGAACCGCGCCAGCGAAAACGCGCTGATGTCCAGCGTCTTCGACTCGCCGTCGGCGATCCCTTCGGCGATCGCCCGGCCGACCGCCGGGGCGTGCTGCATCCCGTGCCCCGAAAAGCCGTTCGCCAGCACGAAGCGTGGCAGGCCGGGAACCGGCCCCAGGATCGCGTTGTGGTCGGGCGAGACCCCGTAGAGTCCGGCGTTCAGCGTCTTCATCGACGCCTCGCCGAGCGGCGGCAGCCGCCGCGCCGCGTCCTCCCAGACCCCGGCGAGGAAATCGATGTCCGGCGTCTGCGAGAAGCCGGGCGGCTCGTCGGGGTCCGAACGCCCGATCAGCATCCCCCCGCTGTGGAGGTGCATGTATGTCCCCGTCCTCCAGTCGATGGTGAGCGGCATCCGCTTCGGCGCCCAGCCGAGCGGCTCGGTAGTGAAAAACTGCCGCCGCACCGGGGACACCGGGACGTCCACGCCCAGCAGCGCCCCCACCTGTCCCGCCCAGGGGCCGGCGGCGTTCACCAGCCAGCCGCACTCCCATGTCTCGCCGCCGGCGACCAGGGAAAACCCATCCCGCATCGGAGTCGCCGCCGTGACCGCGCACCCCTTACGCAGCTGGACGCCGGCCCGTCGCGCCAGCGCCGCGTACCCCTGGACCAGCGCCGCCGGGGTCGCCACCCCGTCCTCGGCGCAGAAGGTCGCCCCCGCCAGATCGGCAATCTCGATCCCCGGCAGGATGCGCCGCGCCTCCTCCGGGGAGATCACCTCCACCGGCGCGCCGAGCGCCCGCTGCCGGGCGGCGGTCGACGCAAACCGCCGCACATGCTCCACGGAGTCCAGCAGGAACAGGTAGCCGTCCTGCGCGAAGTCGGCGTCCACCCCGGTTCGCTCCCGGAAATTGCGGATTTCCTCGATGGAATACCGCGAGAGCGCGACGTTCGCCGCCGTCGTGAACTGGAGCCGGACGCCGCCCGCCGCCTTGGCGGTGGAGCCGGTTCCGAGCGCGTCCTCCCGCTCGAAAACCACCACCCGCCCGACCTTGCGCTCGGCCAGGTGCGCGGCGATCGAGGCGCCGATCACCCCGCCGCCGACGATGGCGACGTCGGCGCGGCGGGAGGAGGGCATAGAAAGAGGGGGTACAATTGGGAATCTTGACCGAAACACCCCCCCAATCGGATGGCGAGCTTCGCCTCGCAGATTCCCGGAACGGCCAGGAGCATCGCATCCCCATCCGGAACGGAACGATCCGGGCGACCGACCTGCTCGCGCTGCGAGCCGGGCCGGACGATCCGGGCCTCGCCACCTACGACCCGGCGTACAAGAACACCGCCGCCTGCGTCAGCCGGATCACCTACATCGACGGTGACCGGGGCATCCTCCGCTACCGCGGGTATCCCATCGAGCAGATCGCCGAAACCGCGACCTACCTCGACGTGGCCTGGCTGCTGCTGCGGGGCGAGCTGCCGACCGCCGACGAGAGCGCCGCCTGGGCGCGCGAGATCGCCGGGCATCGGGACATCCCGCCGCCGCTCCCGCGCCTGCTGGAGGGGTTCCCGGTCGGCGCCCATCCGATGCCGATGTTCATGGCGCTGCTCGCCGGACTCTCCGCCGCCTACCCCGAATCCAAGCGGGTGCGCGACCCCGATGCCCGCGCGCTCCAGATCCGCCGGCTGATCGCCAAGGCGCCGGTGCTGGCGGCGATGGCGCATCGGCGCAACCGGGGGCTGGACCCGGTGGCGCCGCGCCCCGAACTGAGCCTCCCCGAAAACTTCCTGAACATGGTGTTCGGGAGCGACGACCGGGATCCGGACGTGAACCCGGCGCTCGCCCGCGCGATGGACGTGCTGTTCGTGCTCCACGCCGACCACGAACAGAACTGCTCCACCTCGGCGATGCGCGGGGTGGGAAGCTCCGAGGCGGACCCCTGGGTCTCGACCTGCGCCGCCGCCGCCGCGCTGTTCGGCCCGCTCCACGGCGGCGCCAACGAGGCGGTGCTCCGGATGCTGGACGAGATCGGAACCAGGGACCGGATTCCCGCCTTCCTCGAAAGCGTCCGCTCCGGCGAGCGGCGGCTGATGGGCTTCGGCCACCGGGTCTACAAGAGCTACGACCCCCGCGCCCGGATCATCAAGCGCGCCGCCTACGAAGTCTTCGAGATCACCGGCAGGAACCCGAAAATCGAGATCGCCCTGGAACTGGAGCGCATCGCCCTCCAGGAGGAGTACTTCGTCAAGCGGCGGCTCTACCCGAACGTGGACTTCTATTCCGGGATCATCTACGAAGCGCTCGGCTTCCCGAAGGAGATGTTCACCGTCCTCTTCGCGGTTCCCCGGGTCTCCGGCTGGCTCGCCCAGTGGCAGGAGATGATCGAGGACCGGGAGCAGAAGATCGCCCGCCCCAAGCAGGTCTACCTCGGCGAGGCGGAGCGGTCGATCCCGGCGGCGTAAGGGCGGCTACGCCGGCGCCAGCGTTTCCGCCGCCACTTCGGCGAGCGTCTCGCTGATCAGTCCGAGACTCTTGCGGACCACGTCCGGCTCGGCGCCGAAGCCGATGCGCAGGAAGCCGTCCATCTCGAAGTGGCTGGCGGGCACCACCAGCAGGTCCTTTTCGAGGCGGAGGCGCTCGCCGAACTCCCCGGACGGGATCGGATGCTCGTAGCGCACTGCGGCGATCGCGCCGGCCTGGGGCGGTGTCCAGCGCAGGCGCACCGGGTGGTTCCGGTGGGATTCCACCCATTCGGCGACCAGCGGCAGCTGGCGGCGGATGATGCCGCGGGTGCGTTCGAGGATTTCGGGGCGGCGGTCCAGGGCGATCTGCGCCAGCCGGTCGGAGAGGCCGCTGATGGCCAAGGTGTTGTAGTCGCGGTGCCCCCAGAGCGCGGTCGCCCGCTCCTCGGTGCTGGTCACCACCCAGCCGACCCGGAGGCCGGGCAGCCCGAACGCCTTGGAGAGGCCGGCGTTCAGGAAGATGCGCTCCACCCGCCCCCAGAAGCTCGGCGTTTCGACGCCGCTGAGCTCCGCGCCGCGATAGACCTCGTCGGCGAGCAGCCAGGCGTTCGGCGAGCGGTTGGCGATTTCGGCGATCCGGTCCATCTCCGGCCCGGTGAGCGTCGCGCCGCTCGGGTTGTTCGGGTTGCAGACGCAGATGAGCTTCGTCCGATCGGTCACCGCCGCTTCCAGGGCGTCGAGATCGGGGCGCCAGCCGTCCGCCTCGACCAGCGGGAAGGGGAGGACCCGGGCGCCCAGCGAGCGGCAGGCGCCGATGATCTGCATGTAGTTGGGAACCATCGCGACCACTTCGTCGCCGGGGTCGATGGAGGTGAGCGCGGTGAGGAAGTTGGCCTCCGCGGTTCCGTTGGTGATGAGGACCTGGTCCGGGGTCGCTCCCGGGTAGAGCGCGGCCACCCGCTCCCGCAGCGGGATCGTCCCGTTGCTCTGCGGGTAGCCCAGCAGGGTGTCCCCCAGATCGGCGTCGCCGGCGAGTTCGGCGAGGGTCATCGGGTGCACGCCGCTTTCGGAAATGTTCCAGCGGACGGTGTTTTCCCAGCGGCAGAGGCTGCGCTCCATCACGAACGGTTCGAATTGCATGGCCGGAATTCTACTTCCCTCGAGGGGGTGACGGGATGTGTCGCGCAGTGGGGGCATACTGCTCCGCAACCAACCCACAACAAGGAGAACCCACCCCCATGACGAAGAAGCAGACGAAGAAGTCGAAGAAGATGAGGAAGCGCGCCTTTCTGGACCTGGACGCGGCGTCGGTCGGCCGTCCGATCACCCGCAACGGCGTGTCGTTCTTTCCGGTGTATCTGCGGGGGAACGACCTGCCGAAGATCGCGACCGGCCCCAAGGCCAAGCGGGTCATCGAGGAGATGGATGACGCCTCGGTCCCGGACCTGAACGTGACGAACCCCGGGAAGAAGCCGCTGCTGCTGGTCGAGGGCGAGCAGTTCATCGGCGGCCTCCAGAACCGCACCATCAACGTGAACGTGCTGATTCCGCCCGGCGAGACGCTGAAGATTCCGGTCTCCTGCCTGGAGCAGGGGCGGTGGGGGCGGAGGCGGAACTTCAAGGCGGCGCAGACCCGGACGCCGATCCGGGTGCGGCGGGTGCTGAACGAAGCGCTCGCCGCCCAGGCGGGGACGCCGGAGGCCCGCAGCGGCGCCCAGCGCGAGGTCTGGAACGAGGTCGAGGGCACGCTGAACCGGCTGCAGGCCGAGTCGCCCACCGCCGCCGTTTCCGACGCCGATGCGGTGTTCCGCCGGGAGCGGGGGCTCGGGGAGGCGGCGAAGGAGCTGGGGCGGCTGGGGCCGCTGCCCGGACAGTGCGGTTTCGTGGTGACCCACGGCTCCCGGGTGATCGGAACCGAGATCTTCGGCGCTCCGGGGCTGCTGCGGCGTCACTGGAAGGCGATGGTGCGCTCGTACCTGCTGGAGCCGCCGCGCACCGGCGGCTTCCCGTCGGCGGACATGGCGCTGCGGGCGCTCTGGCGGATCGGCGAATCGCGCTGCACCGCCTCGCCCGGCCTCGGTCTTGGCGAGGAGCGGCACTACTCGGTGGAGCGGGGCGTCGGGCAGGCGCTCGTGCTGGACGGCGCGTTGGTCGCCGCCTCGGCGCTCAGCCGGTAGCTCCCGTCCGACGAATGGGGAAACGCCCGATGCGCGGCAAGATGCCGAACATCCACGAGATTTCGGAGAAGATCGAGCGGGGCGAAAAGCTGACCAAGGCGGAGAAGGCGCACGTGCGCCGCTGGACGGAGCCGGTCGGGTTCTTCTCGGTGGACGCGAACGGGCGCTACTCCGGCTGGCCGGAACCCGAGTCGATTGAGAACGAGGCGCGCATGATCCGGCGCGGGAACGAGATCGAGATCCAGAACGGGCGGATGCCCCACCCGAACACCGAGTGGGCCTACGCCCCCGGCTTCAGGGATCCGGATGAGGAGCCGTGATCGCATCGGCTACGATCCCCCCATGAAGAGGGTTCGGAGGCTCGTCGAGGCGTGCCTGCGTTGGTGGGCGAAACGTCGCATCGCCAGGCAGTACGCCCGCGGCTACGGTCCCAAGTTCCCCCCGATCGAGGAGGAACTCGAGGGCTGGGCGGATGTGGAAGCGCCGTGGCCCGACTGAGACATCCGGTTGCCGCACTCGTTGGGAGCCGTGTAACATCGCGTCCGCGATGAGGACGGAAAACGACGCGGCCGGGAATGCCGGGCAGCCGAACTGGGCCAATCAGACCATATGGACGGGGGACAACCTCAGCATCATGCGGGGCATGAACTCCGAATGCGTGGATCTGATCTATCTGGATCCCCCTTTCAACTCGCAGGTCAACTACGCGGCGCCGATTGGCAGCAAGGCGGCGGGCGCGGCGTTCAAGGACACCTGGACGCTCGACGACGTGGACGTGGAGTGGATCAACCTCATCGAGTCCAAACATCCGAACCTGTTCCGTGTGCTGCTGGCGACAACCACGGACAGCGACAAGTCGTATTTGGTGTACATGGCGATGCGCATTCTCGAAATGCATCGCATCCTGAAACCGAAAGGTTCGATCTACCTGCACTGCAACCATGAACAGGCGCATTATCTCAAGCTCGTCATGGATGCGATATTCGGGCGCAAGAATTTCAAGAACGACCTGATCTGGTGCTATGGAGGCGGCGGGCGCGGAGGCAAGAACACGGCAAGGCATTTTCCGAGAAACCACGACAATATTCTCTACTACGCGAAGGACAAAAGGCTTCACCACCACGAAGCCATCCAGGAATTCAAGCAGCATCTCGTCGATGATCTTCCCTCGCATATCCGGAAGGATGAAAGGGGGTATTTCAAGACGGCGCCGCGGGGCAACTACACGGATGAAAGCGTGGAGCAGTTGCGACTGGCGGGACGTATCCACGAGACACAATCGGGCAACATTCGAATCCGATACGATCTCGATAGCAGGGACGACATGGTTCTCGAACCCAGGATAAAGGGAAGCGTGTGGAACATTCCCGACATGATGCATGCTCCAAGGATCGAACGACAAAGGTATCCAACCCAGAAACCCCTGGCCCTGCTTCGGCCCATCATCGAGTCGTCCAGCGAATCCGGAGACGTCGTTCTGGACCCCTTCTGCGGGTGCGCGTCATTCTGCATCGCGGCCCAGGGACTGGATCGCAAATGGGCGGGCATCGATATATCCCCAAAGGCCGGAGAGCTTGTCAAGATGCGAATGCGTTACGAGCTGGGGCTTTTCTTTCAGGGGACGACCCGAACGGATATTCCGAAGCGCACGGACATGGGCCCCTTGCCGCGCTACAACAGTACCGAGAACCGCAGATGGCTATACGGATACCAGGAGGGACACTGCCAGGGCTGCGGCGCCCACTTCGAGGCTCGACATCTTGAAGTGGACCACATCATTGCGAAAGCGAAGGGCGGCACGGACCATCGAGACAATCTCCAGTTGCTTTATGCGAATTGCAACCGGATCAAGGGAGATCGCGGCATGGACTATCTGATGGCGAAACTGAAAATGACGCTCCGCCCAGGCACAAGACAATCCGCTACGTTATAGTGGTTGCTCGACTCCGATGTCGCCGTTGAGGAAGGCGCTCGCGCAGATGTAGTGCCAGCCGATTTTGGCTTTCGTATGGAAACGTCGGAGCGCGCAGTCCGGCGCATCGGGTTCGTTTTTGGAGTTGAACCAGATGTGCCGGCCTCCCCGGACGTCGTCGGTCAGCCTGCAAAACAGCCCCACGTAGTCCTTGCCGCCGAAGAACACGACGGAACCGGCCGCCTCTCGGGGCAACATGCGGAAGTCGCTCCAGTCGGAGGAAGGGGAACGGGGGCGGCGTTTCCAGATTTCCGCCTGCCTGCTGAAGGTGATGTCGTAGAACGGGACGAGGAAGTCGGCGCGGATCAGCCCCCATCCCGCTGAAAGGATGTAAAGCCGCTCCGGTCCGAAGCGATTCCAGAGCCGTTCATAAACCGGATGCCGGTAGAGCCGCCACGCCGGGAGAAGCCCATGCGGATTGTCTCCGGACGTGTTGTAGTTTCGGAGGATGTCTCGCCACGACGTTCCGTTGTCGGCGCGGTCGTCGGGTCGCTGGTGGATGCAGGCTTCGCTGGCGGGCGCTCGGGCCGGGTCCGCCACGAAGACCACCCTCCTGCCATCGGCAGTATGAAGGCAGCCGGCTTCGGCTTGCTTCCCCGCCGCGCACTGAATGACGACGGTCATGGGATCCGGGGTCAACGCTTCACGCTCCAGCCGAGCAGCACATCCTGATCCCGGACGTACAGCCGTCCGTTCGCGATGACCGGATGGCTCCAGAGATCCCGGCGCGACCGGTCGGCGTCCGGGAACGGGAAGCGCCCGCGCTCCAGGTAGCGGGCGGGGGACGGCTCCACCAGACCGATGTCCCCGCGTTCGCTCACCAGATACAGCCGCCCGTCGGCGAAGGCGAGCGCCCCCTTCGGGAAACCGCGGTCCCGCCAGTGGAGTTCCCCGTCGTCCGCCCGGAGCGCGCTCAGGATCGATCCCGAAAATCCGTAGAGCGCTCCCTCATGGAGGATCGGGGTCGCGTGGTGGGCGCGGAGGTTGCGGGTGAACCAGATTTCGGAGGCGGAGACGGCGCCGCCGGGACCGGCGCGGAGTTCGATCAGCCCGCCCCCGGTCCCGTAGTCGGAGGTCACGAAAAGGCGCGCTGCGCCGCCCGCGTTCGAGACCAGGACGGGGGTGGCGATGTTGGCGGTTCCGTTGGAGGCCCGGTCGTAGCTCCAGAGGATCGCGCCGTCGGACGCCCGGATCCCCACCGCCCGGTCGCCGCTGAAGAAGGCGACATGGGGCGCCCCCTCCAGATCCACCGGGAGCGGTGAGGCGTAGCCGGCCTCGTCGCTGGCGGCGGTCCAGAGCGTCTCGCCGGTGTTCCGGTCGAGCGCGGCGAACCCGGCGCGCCGGGCGCCCGGCGAGACCAGGATCCGGTCGTCCAGCACCAGCGGCGACTCGCTGATGCCCCAGCTGATGTTGCGGGCGTCGAAGCGCTCCAGCAGGTTCACGCTCCAGACGATCTGGCCGCTCCGGGCGTCGAGGACGCTCAACTGTCCGCTGGCGCCCAGCGCGTGCACCCTCCCGTGGGCGACGGTGGGGACGCTGCGCGGTCCGTCGCCGCGCCAGTCGGTGTATTCCTCGGCGTGCGGGGTGGACCAGAGGACCGCGCCGGTCTCCTCGTCGAGGGCGAACACCCACTCGCGCCCGGCGAGCATGCCCAGGGTGTGGATGCGTCCGCCGGCGACCGCGATGCTCGAATAGCCCTCGCCGAGCCCCCGCGCCCGGAAGACCAGCGGCGGCCCGCCCTCCGGCCATGCGC
Source organism: Candidatus Marinacidobacterium sp. (assembly GCA_965202845.1). Classification (GTDB taxonomy): domain Bacteria; phylum Acidobacteriota; class Vicinamibacteria; order Marinacidobacterales; family Marinacidobacteraceae; genus CBDATA01. The sequence continues at coordinate 1,638,188 of OZ241856.1, read as the reverse complement.
CCAGCAGTCCGGTCTCCGGGGAGACGCCGTCCCGGGCCGGACCCCGCCACTGGGGCCAGTCCTCCGCCAGGGCCGTCGCCACCGGAAAGAAAAGGAAGAAAAGAGCCAGTCGTTTCATCCGGCGCCTCCCGCCAGGGGAAGCGCCGCGGCCCGCAGCGCCTCCAGATACTCCTGAAGCCCGTCCCCGGTCTCCGCCGCCTGGGCCATGAACACGTAGACGAGCGCGCCGCCGTCCGGTCGCTCGTGGTAGCCGGAAAGCACCCGGGTCGCCGGAAGGCTGTCGAGCGAGCCGCCCTTGAAGATGTGCCGCTCCTCGATCCGGAGGATGTCCCGCATCTCCCGGAGGAGCGCGTCGGAGACTCCGGGCAGGTCGCCCCCGGCGATCCCGGTGAGAACCGCGGCCAGCGAGGCGGCGGTCGCGGTGTTGTCCCCGGTCCGGTTGCGGTCGGCCAGCATGTAGCGGCGGGCGTGGATGCCGGCGAAGTCCGGATGCCGGGCGTGGATGCGCGCGGTCAACGCCTCCGGGCCGCCGAAAAAGGCGGTGGTCAGGTTGGCGGCGGCGTTGTAGACCGCGTTCGAGACTCCGGTTCCGCGGATCATGTGACGCCCGACCGTCCGAGCGTCGGCGGTTTCGAGACTCGCGCGGATATCCGCCTGGACGTCGGGGCCAAAGTGCGCGATGGCCGGATGTTCGGGATCGCCCAGCACCGCGGCGGCGTCCGGGACCGGCTGGTCCAGATCGTCCCCGAGCGCGGCGAAGAGCTCGACCAGGTAGGCGACCTTGATCGAGCTGGCGGCGGGGCGGGGGACGTCCGCGGACTCGGCGTAGACCGGCGTTCCGTCGCTTCCGATCCAGACGCTCCGCTCCGCGCCCTCCGGTCCCGGAATGGCGAGCGCCGCCGCGATCCGCTCCTCGGGCGCGGGTGGGGCGCACCCGAAAGCCAGCAGCAGAAGAGACGCGATCCGAAGCATCGGGCGAAGCCGAAAGTCTAGTCGGTGGTATGGTTCGCCGCTCCATGACGCCGGGCGGGAAAGCGACAGTGCGCACCGCGCTGGTCTGGCTCGACAGCTGGTCCTACCAGCCGGTCTCCGGCGAGCGGGCGATGCGGGTGGAGTGGGGCAGGGTGGCCCCGTTCCTCGCCGTCCACCTCATGTGCCTGGGGCCGCTGTTCGTCGGCTGGAGCTGGACCGCGGTTCTGGCAGCACTGGCGCTCTACTGGTTCCGGGCGTTCGCGATCACCGCGTTCTACCACCGGTACTTCTCGCACCGCACCTACCGCGCCTCCCGGGCGATGCAGTTCCTCTTCGCGCTCTGCGGAGCGTCGGCGGTGCAGCGCGGGCCGCTCTGGTGGGCGGCGCACCACCGCCTCCACCACCGGCATTCCGACGGCCCGGAGGACGTCCATTCGCCGCGCCGACACGGCTTCTGGTGGAGCCACATGGGATGGATCACCGCCCCCGCCAACTTCCCCACCCGGCTCGACGTGGTGCCCGATCTGGCGCGTTTCCCCGAGCTGCGGTGGCTGGACCGGTTCGACACGGTGGTGCCGATCCTGCTGGCGGCGGGACTGTACGGACTGGGAGCGGCGCTCGGCGGCGCCGGAGTCGACACCAGCGGCCCCCAGATGCTGGTCTGGGGATTCTTCATCTCCACGGTGGCGCTCTTCCACGCCACCTCGCTCATCAACTCGGCGGCGCACCGGATGGGACGCCGCCGCTACCAGACCCGTGACGACAGCCGCAACAGCCTGCTGCTCGCGCTGCTGACCCTGGGGGAGGGCTGGCACAACAACCACCACCACTACCCGGCGGCGACCCGGCAGGGCTTCTTCTGGTGGGAGATCGACGTGACCTGGTACGTACTGTTGATCATGTCCCGGCTGGGACTCATCCGGGACCTCCAGCCGGTGCCGGCGCGGGTGAAGCACGGGACGGCTTGATATACCTTTCAGTACAAGGTATAGTGCTGCAAGGTATGCAAATCGGCAAGGACCTGGTGGCGGCGTCCGCCACCCCGCTCGTGCTCGCCATCCTCCAGGAGGCCGACAGCTACGGCTACGCCATCCTGAAGCGGGTGGCGGAGCTTTCCGGCGGCGAGCTGCAGTGGACCGACGGCATGCTGTACCCGATCCTGCACCGGCTGGAGCGGCTGGGCTTGGTGGCGGCGCGGTGGGAGACCGCAGCGAACGGACGCCGCCGCAAGTACTACCGCATCACGCCCCGGGGCCGGGCGCAGCTTGAGGCCGAGCGTCGCCAGTGGCGGGTGGTCGCGGACACCCTGCGCGGCGTCTGGTCGGCGATGTCGGCGGCGCCGGCATGAGCGACGCGCCGATCGAAAGCCGGATCGCCCGCTGGCGCCGCCATCTCCGGGATCGCCCGGCGGTGGAGCGCCCCGACGTCGAGGAGCTGGAAGGGCACCTGCGCGACCAGATGGCGGATCTGGAGGAAGCCGGCCTCTCCCCCGACGAGGCGTTCCTGGTGGCCATCCAGCGGATGGGCAGCCTCGACGCGATTTCGCGGGAGTTCGCCCGGGAACACGCGGAGCGGCTCTGGAAGCAGCTGGCGGCACCGCCGCCGCCCCCCAGCGGGACGTCGCCCTTCCGGGAAGCCTGGGCGGTGCTCGGCTTCGCCGTTCTCGGCGCGCTGCTCGTCAAGCTCCCCGAGCTCTTCGGCATCCGGCTCGACGACGACGGCGGCCCCGGCAACTTGTTTCATGTGCGCAACTTCAGCGTGCTCGTCTTTCCGATGGTGGCGGCCTACTTCGCCTGGAAGCGGGGCCTGGGGCGGAACGCCCGGCTCGGGCTGGCGGGCGGCTTCGCGGCGGCGGCGATAGCGGCGAACATCCACCCCTTCGCCCCCGACGCCGACACCCAAGGGCTGCTCGCGCTCCACCTGCCCATCGCGGTCTGGCTCGCGGTGGGGTTCGCCTACACCGGCGGGCGCTGGTTTTCCGGCGGCGGGCGCATGGACTTCGTCCGCTTCTCCGGCGAGCTGTTCATCTACATGGCGCTGATCGCGATGGGCGGGATCGTGGTGACCGTCCTCACCGCGCTGAGCTTCGCCGCCATCGGCATCGATGTCGGGCAGCTGATCGGGCGCTTCGTGATCCCCTGCGGGATCGCCGGGGCGCTGGTGGTGGCGTCGGGTCTGGTGGAGCTCAAGAAGAGCGTGGTCGAGAACATGGCGCCGGTGCTGGCGCGGATCTTCACGCCGCTGCTGGCGGCGGCGCTGCTGGCCTTCCTCGCCGCCATGCTCTGGACCGGAAACCCGATCGACATAGATCGCGACGTCCTGATCCTCTTCGACCTGCTGCTGGTCCTGGTCGCCGGACTGCTGCTCTACAACGTTTCGGCCCGCGACCCGCTGGCGCCCCCCGGCTTTTTCGACGGCCTGGCGCTGCTGCTCGCGGTCAGCGCGCTGGCGGTGGACCTGCTGGCGCTCGGCGCGATCCTCGGCCGCATCAGCGAATTCGGCTTCACCCCCAACCGGGTGGCGGCGCTCGGCGAGAACCTCGTCCTGCTGGGCAGCCTGGCGGGTTCGGCGTTCCTCTACGCCCGGTTCCTGCGCTCGGGGGACGGCTTCCGGGCGCTCGAGCGCTGGCAGCTGTCCTACCTGCTGGTCTACGCCGGGTGGGCGGCGCTGGTGGTCGTGGCGTTCCCGCCGCTCTTCGGATTCCGTTAGCCGCCCCCGGTGGTGGTAGACTTCCCGGCCGCGCGCCCGGGGAGCGGGACGCCGGGGAGGGATCACCGATTTCAACATGTCCAACGGTTTCGACTTCAGCATCGCCATAGGAGGAGCGGCCGGGCAGGGCATCGCCACGCCCGGCAACATCCTCGCCCGGATGGTGGTCCGGCGCGGGCTCCACCTGAACGCCTACAACGCCTACCAGTCCATCATCCGGGGCGGCCACATCCTCTTGACCATGCGGGTCCGGGACCGGGAGGCGCTCTCGCACGGCGACCGGCTGGACCTGCTGCTGTGCCTGAACCAGGACACCATGACCCGGCACCTGCGACATCTGGGACCGGGCGCCTACGCGCTCTACAACGCCGACCAGGTCACCCCCGGCGACCACCAGGACGGGGTCCAGCTCTGCGGGATGCCGGTGGAGGAGCTCACCGGCGACAACAAGAACCGGCTGGCCCAGAACACCGCCGCGCTGGGCGTCATCGCCCACCTGCTCGGGCTGCCGTTTGAGTTCCTCGAGTCGGCGCTCACCCTCCAGTTCCGGAGGAAGGGCGACGAGGTGGTCGCCAGCAACGTGGCGGTGGCGCGCGCCGGTTTCGACTACTCGGCCGCCCACTTCACCCCCCATTCCGAGCCGCTGCCGGAGCGGGGACAGCCGCTCGCGGTCTGGACCGGCAACGAGGCGCTGGCGATGGGGGGCGCCGCCGCCGGGGTCAAGTTCTACTGCGCCTATCCGATGAGCCCCTCCACCGGCGTCCTGCACTGGATGGCCGCGAACTGCCGGGACCTCGGCATCATGGTGCGCCAGGTCGAGGACGAGATCGGAGTCGCCAACATGGCGATCGGGGCCGCCCACACCGGCGCCCGCACCATGTGCGCCACTTCGGGCGGCGGCTTCGCGCTGATGACCGAGGCGGTCGGTTCGGCGGCCATGATGGAGATCCCGGTGGTCTTCATCAATGTCATGCGCGCCGGCCCGTCCACCGGAGTCCCCACCAAGACCGAACAGGGCGATCTCTGGCAGGCGCTGGGCGCCAGCCAGGGCGACTTCGAGCGGATCGTGGTCGCCCCGACCGACGCGAAGGATGCGTTCCACACCATCGGCGAGGTCTTCAACCTGGTGGACCGCTACCAGTGCCCGGCGATCGTGCTCTCCGACCTGCTGATCTCCGAGGGCACCTTCAGCTTCGCCCCCGACGGCATCGACATGTTCCCGCCCATCGACCGGGGGAAGCTGATCCGGGAGGCGAACGGCGCCGACGGCCCGTACCAGCGCTACCTGGACGCCGACGACGGCGTCTCTCCGAGGGCGGTTCCCGGCGTGCCCGGCCACGTCCACGTGGTGGCCACCGACGAGCACGACGAGGACGGGGTGCTCATCTCCGACGAGTTCACGAACCCGATCAAGCGCCGCCAGATGGTGGAAAAGCGGGCGCGCAAGCTCCGGGATTTCCAGGACCGGGTTCCGGCGCCGGAGATCGAGGGGGACGAGGACGCCGAAGTGACCCTGGTCGGCTGGGGGTCCACCGCCGGAGTGATCGAGGAGGCGATGGAGCAGCTGCGCGCCGACGGCGTCCGGGTCAACCGGCTTCAGGTGAAGTGGCTGGTCCCGTTCCACGGGGACGCGGTGGCCGCCGCGATCTCCGGCCAGAAGCGCGTGCTGATCGTCGAAAACAACCATTCGGGGCAGTTCCACCGGTATCTCCGAAGCGAGACCGGCATCACCGTGGATGGCCACATCCGCAAGTACGACGGCGAGCCGTTCATGCCGCACCACATCGCCGACGGGGTGAAGGCGCACCTGGCCGGCGCATCCCCGAACGTATTCGTGCCGGAGCAGGAAATCCTGGTATGAGAACGCCCCCGCACCCTGACTGGAGTCTCTCCCCATGACCATCGAACTCGCGGCCAAGCCGCTGACCGCAAAGGACTTCAAGGGCAAGGTCGATCCCGACTGGTGCCCCGGCTGCGGGGATTTCGGCCTGCTGCGCGCCACCCAGTCGGCGGCCGCCCAGATCGGCCTGACGCCGCACGACATCGTCTGCGTGAGCGGCATCGGCTGCTCCTCGAACTTCCCCGGATACTTCAACGCCTACGGGATGCACACCCTGCACGGGCGCGCGCTCGCGGTGGCCACCGGCGTGAAGATGGCGAACCACAACCTCACGGTGCTGGTCACCGGCGGCGACGGCGACGGCTACGGAATCGGCGGCAACCACTTCACCCACACCGCCCGGCGCAACGTCGATCTGACGTACCTGGTGATGAACAACCAGATCTACGGCCTCACCACCGGCCAGGTCTCGCCCAGCAGCAGCGTCGGGATGAAGACCAAGAGCACCCCGTTCGGCAACATCGAGCGGCCGGTGAACCCCATCGCCTCCGCCATCATCAACGGCGCCACCTACGTGGGGCGGGGCTTCTCCGGCGCGCCCAAGCAGCTGGTGGAGCTCATCAAGGGCGCGATCCGGCACCCCGGCTTCGCGGTGGTGGACGTGTTCAGCCCCTGCGTCACGTTCAACCGCGACAACACCTACGCCTTCTTCCGCGAGCGGGTCAAGCCGCTCGAAGACGAGGGGCACGACCCCGGCGACTGGCGCGCCGCCTGCGAAAAGTCCATGGAGTGGGAGGACCGGATCTATACCGGCCTCTTCTTCCGGAACGAATCGTCGCAGTCGCTCCACGCTCTCGAGCCGATTCTGGACGAGGGCGCCCCCCCGGTGTCGCACGTTCCGGAGCCGCTGACCCAGGCGCAGGCCGACCGGATCCTCCAGCGCATGATGTGAGTCCGCTCCCCCCCGGACCGCAGTTTTCCCCTCCTCAGGAGTCCCCCCGCATGACCTCCTCCGAATTCCGACTCAAGACCGGTCTCGCCGACATGCTCAAGGGCGGGGCCATCATGGACGTCACCAACGCCGAGCAGGCCCGGATCGCCGAGGACGCCGGCGCGGTGAGCGTGATGGCGCTGGAGCGGGTTCCGGCGGACATCCGCAGGGATGGCGGCGTCGCCCGGATGTCGGCGGTGGAGGTCATCGAGGAGATCATCAACACGGTCAGCATCCCGGTCATGGCCAAGGTGCGGATCGGCCACTTCGTCGAGGCGCAGCTTCTCCAGGAGCTCGGCGTGGACTACATCGACGAGAGCGAGGTCCTGACTCCGGCGGACGAGGAGCACCACATCGACAAGCATCCGTTCGCCGTCCCGTTCGTCTGCGGCTGCCGCAACCTGGGCGAGGCGCTCCGTCGTATCGGCGAGGGCGCGGCGCTGATCCGGACCAAGGGGGAGGCCGGTTCGGGGAACATCGTGGAGGCGGTGCGCCACCTTCGCCAGATCAACGGGGAGATGCGGCGGCTCACCGTGCTTCGGGAGGACGAGCTGATGGCGGAGGCCAAGCGGCTGCAGGCGCCCTTCGAGGTCGTGCGGATGGTGGCCGAAGCCGGCAAGCTGCCGGTCCCGAACTTCGCCGCCGGCGGCGTCGCCACTCCGGCGGACGCGGCGCTTTGCATGCAGCTGGGCGCCGAATCGGTGTTCGTGGGGTCCGGCATCTTCAAGTCGGCGGACCCGGCGCCCCGGGCGCGCGCCATCGTCAAGGCGGTCACCCACTTCCAGGACCCGGCGATGCTGGTCCAGGTCTCCCGGGGACTGGGCGACCCGATGCGCGGACTGGACACCTCCTCGATGCCCGAGGAGGATCTCCTGCAGACCCGCGGCAACTGACCGGATTGGCTTCCGCTCCCGCGATCGGGGTCCTCGCGGTTCAGGGGAGCTTCGCGCTCCACGCCGCCATGCTGCGCCGGCTGGGCGTCGAGCCGGTCGAAGTCCGCAAGCCCTCCCAGTTCGAGGGGCTGGACGGACTCATCCTCCCCGGCGGCGAGAGCTCCACCATGCTCAAGTTCCTCGTCGGGGAGTCGCTGGCGGAGCCCATCCGCGCCATGCGCGCAAGCGGCCGCGCGCTCTACGGCACCTGCGCCGGCGCCATTCTGCTGGCGAACCGGGTGGACAACCCCCCGCAGGATTCGCTCGGCTTGCTGGACATCGCCGTCCGCCGGAACGGCTACGGGAGGCAGGTCGACAGCCACCTGGCGGAAGTGGCTTGCCCCGAAATCGGCGAACCCGCGCTGCCGGTGGTGATGATCCGGGGGCCGGTGATCACCGGAACCGGACCGGGGGTGCGGGTGCTCGCCGCCCATCGCGGCCATCCGGCGCTGGTGCGGGAAGGCCGGACGCTCGCCAGCACCTTCCACCCGGAGCTCACCGAGGACACCCGGGTGCACGAGTACTTCCTCGGGATCGCAGCCGCCCGCCGACCGTAAAGCCGGCGGGCGAAGGGAACGCCTAGCGGGCGGTGATGCGGAAGTGCGCCCGGCGGTTCCGCTGCCAGCAGCTCTCGTTGCTCTCCGAGCACTGCGGGCGCTCCTTGCCGTAGCTCACCATCTCCAGGCGGGCTTCGGGAACCCCGAGTGACGCCAGGTAGTCATACGCGGCGCGCGCCCGGCGCTCGCCCAGCGCCTGGTTGTACTCGACGGTGCCCCGCTCGTCGCAGTGCCCCTCGATCTGGATGGTCGCGGTCACGTGGGACATCTGGAGCCAGTCCGAGTTGCTCCGGAGCGCATCCCGGGCGGCGTCGGTGAGCTCCGACTCGTCGTAGTCGAAGTACACGTCCGCCAGGTTCTCCTGGAGATCCATCATCTCCGCGTCCATGTAGAGATCCCGCTCGGTCGGCGGGGGAGGCGGCGGCGGGGGAGGCGGCGGCGGAGGCGGCGGGGGAGGAGGCGGCGGGGGAGGCGGGTCCTCGGGCGGGGGCGGCGGGGGCGGCGGGGGCGCCGACGAACAGGCCGCTCCGATCAGCCCGAGCCCGAGCGTCGCGAGACTCAGCAGCAGCAACGCGGCAATCGTTTTTCTCACCGGGAGAACCTCCAGTCAGGGTTGTTGCAGGCGAAAACGTAGCGGAAAGGCGGAAGGCGAGTCAACGGCCGAGCCGCCCGTTTGCGGATTTTGGATTCGGGAATCGTATCCCTTTTCCCTAACCGATTTCATCCCGCACCCGAAGCGCGGCGGCGCGCGGGTCGGGCGCCAGGGTCAGCGCCCGGCCCAGAACCACGAAATGGGCGCCGCGTTCGGCGGCTTCCCGGGGCGTGGCGACCCGCCTCTGGTCGTGCGTCGCCGCCGCCCAGTCCGGGCGCACTCCGGGAACCAGCGCCACCAGCGATTCGCCCAGGTCCTCCCGGAGCGCCTCCAGTTCGTGGGCCGAGGCCACCACCCCGTCCGCTCCCGATGCGGACGCGAGCCGCGCCAGTCGGAGAACACGCTCGCGGATGCTCCCCTTTCCGCCGAACACTTCGGCGGCCCCCGCCGGGTCCAGGTGGGTCAGCACGGTGACCGCGAGCAGCAGAACCGGCGCGTCCCGGGCCGCTTCGGCCGCCGCCTCCATCATGGCGCGTCCCCCCGAAGCGTGCACGTCCACGATGCCCGCGCCGGTCCGGGCGGCGGCGCGCACCGCTCCGGCGACGGTGGCGGGGATGTCGTGGAACTTGAGGTCGAGGAAGACCCGCCCGGCGTCCGCGAATTCGGCGACCGCCCGGGGGCCGGCGGCGGTGAAGAGCTCCTTGCCGATCTTGAAGCAGGGGACGACGCCGGCCAGCTGGTCCCGGAGCCGGAGCGCGTCGTCCAGCGACGGGACGTCCACCGCCGCCACCAGGTCCGGCGTTCCGGGGCGGGGGAGCCAGTCGGGGATCACGCCTCCATCGCCCCCACCAGTTCGCCGATCGACTCCACCCGGTGGCGACGGCGCCAGGCGTCCAGGTCGTCGAGCGTTCGCCGCCAGATCCCCGGGTCCACGAAGTTCATGGTGCCGATCTGAACCGCGCTGGCGCCGGCGAGCAGGAACTCGAGCACGTCCTGGGCGCTGGCGATGCCGCCCATCCCGATCACCGGCGCCGTCACCTGGCGCGCCGCCTCCCAGACCATGCGCACCGCGATCGGGCGGATGGCCGGTCCCGAAAGCCCGCCGATGATGTTGGCGAGGCGGGGGCGGCGGGTCTCGACGTCCACCGCCATCGCCGGAATCGTGTTGATGAGCGAGATCGCATCGGCGCCGGCCTCCTGCACCCGCCGGGCCGCCGCCCCGATGTCCGGCGCGCTCGGGCTGAGCTTGGGGATCACCGGCAGGCGGGTGGCGCGGCGCACCGTTTCGGTCACCCGGGCCGCCATGTCCGGGTCGCGCCCGAACTCGATCCCGCCCTCCTTCACGTTGGGGCACGAGATGTTGATCTCGATCCCGCGGATGCCCTCCGCATCGTCGAGGATGCGCGCCAGCTCTCCGTACTCCCGCATCGAGCTTCCGCAGATGTTGGCGAGCACCACCGGGTGCCGCTTGCGCACCGCCGGCAGCTTGTCGGCGAGGAAGCTCCGGATGCCCACCTCCTGGAGGCCGATCGCGTTCAGCATCCCCGACGGGGTCTCCCAGATCCGGGGCGGCGGGCAGCCGGGACGGGGGTCGAGATAGAGCCCCTTGACCACGATCGCCCCGATGGCGTCGTAATCGACTACCCCCTCGTATTCGCTGCCGTACCCGAAGGTTCCGCTGGCGGCGATGAGCGGCGAGGCCAGGGTCATCCCGGCGATCTCCACCGCCAGGCCGGAAGGACTCAAAGCGGGTGGGGGTCCCGGTCCCAGACGATGCGTTCGGCGTCGAACACCGGCCCTTCGGTGCAGCTTCGGAGGTAGGCGGCGTCCCCGCCGTCCTCCGGCGCCGCCCAGACTACGCAGCCGAGGCAGCACCCCATCCCGCATCCCATCCGCCGCTCGATGGAGACCTGGTGGGGAATTCCGGCCTCCCGGGCTTTCTCCGCCACCCGAATCAGCATCGGCGTCGGCCCGCAGGAGTAGACGAGCGGCGATCCGGCGTCCTCGAGCGCCTGCGGGAGGAGCGCGGTCACGCGCCCCCGCTCCCCGAAGCCGCCGTCCTCGGTGGCGCAGCGCACGTCCATGCCGAACTCCCGGAAGGCGTCGCGCAGATAGAGGTCCGGGGCGCGTCGCCCGCCCAGCAGCACGATGGCGCGCCGTCCGGCCTCGGCGAGCTCGCGGCAGAAGATCACGAAGGGCGCGATGCCGACGCCTCCGGCGACCACCACCGGGGTGATTTCCGGGTTCGCTGGCGCCTCGAAGGAGGTTCCGAGCGGCCCCAGGCTCTGGACGGCGGCCCCGACCGGAAGCCGGGTGAGCGCCCCGGTGCCGATCCCGACCGCCTTCACCAGCAGGCTGAACCCGCCGGTCTCCGGGCGGTCGCAATAGGAGTACGGCCGGCGCAGCAGGCCGGCGCCCGGAACCCGGAGCATGACGAACTGCCCGGGGCGGAACGCTGCGCCGTCGGACGAAAAGCGAAGCAACTGGGCGTCCTCGCTCAGGACCTCCCGCTCGACCAGTCGGACTTCGGCGTCGCGCGGCCGCCGTTCAGACATCGCCGAACGTTACCCGGTCGGCCTCGGCGAGGGTGGTGGCGCCCCGCGCCACCGCCGCCAGCGCGTTCTGCCGCAGCGAGACCATCCCGTCGGCTTCCGCCTTCCGCCGGAGCGCCGCCGGCCCGGCCCGGTCCAGGATCATGCCGCGGATGGCGTCGTCCAGGGGCAGCGTCTCGGCGACCACCGTCCGCCCCCGGAAGCCGGCGCCCTCGCAGGCGCGGCAGCCGACCGGACCGAAGATGGATTCCGGCTGGAGTCCGGCCCGCTCCAGCGCCTTGCGTTCCCGCGGTTCGGGAGAGCGCGGCGCCTTGCACTCGCGGCAGAGCAGCCGCAGCAGCCGCTGGGCCACGATGCAGTTGAGCGCCGAGACGAAGTTGTGGGGATCGGCGCCCATGTGGAGGAACCGCCCGATCACGTCGAAGGCGTGGTTGGCGTGGACGGTGGTGAGGACCAGGTGGCCGGTGAGCGCCGCCTGCACCGCGATGGCGGCGGTCTCCGGGTCGCGCACCTCGCCCACCATGATCGCGTCGGGATCGTGCCGCAGGATGGAGCGAAGCCCCCGGGCGAAGGTCAGCCCCTTCCTTTCGTTGACGGGAACCTGGGTCACCCCGGCGATCTCGTACTCCACCGGGTCTTCGATGGTGACGAACTTCTCCTCCGGGGTCGCGATTTCGGAGAGCGTCGCGTAGAGGGTGGTGGTCTTGCCGCTCCCGGTGGGGCCGGTGGCGAGCAGCATCCCGAACGGATACCGGGAGTGCTCCCGCAGCACGTCCAGCTCCCGGCCGCGGAAACCCAGCGCCTCCAGCGAAAGCGACTCGAAGCGGGACCCCAGGCTCAGCTTGTCGAGCACCCGGATCACCACGTCCTCCCCGTGGACGCTCGGCAGCGCCGAGACCCGGAAATCCACCGTGCGCTTCCCGGAGGCGCCTTCCGGAAGCGTCGCCCGGAAGCGCCCGTCCTGGGGTACCCGGCGCTCGGCCACGTCGAGCTCGGCCATCACCTTCAGCCGCGCCACGATGGTCTGGTGGTGGGCGGCGTCCACCGCCTCCATCGCCGGATAGAGCACCCCGTCCACCCGGTACTTCAGAACGACCTGGTCGGCCTTGGTCTCGATGTGGATGTCGGTGGCCCGGCGCTCGATGGCGTTCACCAGCAGCGAGTCGACCAGCAACACGATGGGGCTGTCGGAGGCGGCGGCGCCCAGGACAACGGCCCCCTCCGGCTCGGCCTCCGCCGCCGATTCCCGCAGCTCGGCGGAGGCGCGGTCCAGCATGAAGCTGGAGTTGGCGTTCCGCTCGATGATCGCGTCGATCCGCCCAGGATCGCCGACCTGAACCAGAAGGGGGCGCCCCAGACGGCGCTCCAGGCGGTCCAGCTCGCGTTCGTCGACCGGGGGAGCGACCGCGATGCGCAGACTCTCCCCGTCCTCGGAAATCGGGACGAACCGGAACCGGCGCACCAAGTCCATGGGGACCTGGCGCCAGACGGCGTGGTCCTCCCGCAGGGAGGCCAAGTCCGCCGTCGGATACCCGGCGGAACCGGAAGCAGACGGAACCGAAGGGCTGGCGCCCGCGTCGTGTTCCGTCAGTTCGGTGTCAGTCTCCGACGACCGCGGTCTGGAACGGCTTGGAGACGCGCGCCCGCACCACCTGGCGGGCCGGAATCGCGATGGGTTCGCCGGTCTGGACGTTGCGGCCCTGGCGGGCCTTCCGCTCGGTGATGGAGAGTTTGACGATGCCGGGAAGGGTGAACTCCCCGCCCTCCCGGAGGGCCTCCATCGCGCTCTCCCGGAGCGTGTCCAACATGGCGGCGGCCTGCCGGGCGGTGGCCCCGGAGTCGCCGGCGATTCGCTGCACGAGTGCTGCCTTGGTCATCGAGAACCTTCTTTCTCGTTGGGCGGGGAGAATCCCCGGAAAGGCGCGGAAGGTATCACAGGAAACGGCCGGCGAAACGCCAAATATCGCATCAGAACCCCAAAAGTCGTTCCAGCGAGGCCAGGCGCCCGTTCCCCATCACCGCGCGCACCTCCCGGAGGCGGCGGATGTCCTCCAGGGGGTTCCCCCGCAGCAGAACCAGGTCGGCGAGCATGCCGGGGCGGATGGCGCCCAGCTGGTCCTCGAGTCCCAGGGCTTCGGCGGCCAGGCTGGTGCTGGCGCGGATCGCCGCCGCCGGCCCCGGCCCGGCTTCCGCGAACTGCTCGATCTCGAGGATGAGCCCCAGACCGTAGGGGATGATGGGGGTGTCGGTGCCCATGACGATCCGGGCCCCCTCCCGCCAGGCGGCGTCCACCGTGCGCCACATCGGCTCCATCAGACGCCGCCGGGCTTCGGGGTCTCCCGCTTCCGCCGCGCGGACTCCCGCCTGGATCCAGAGCGGAAACGCATGGATGCGGGGGTCCGCCTGGAACGCTTCGAGGTCGCGCGCCAGCGCGAGGTCCCAGCCGCCGTAGATGAGCAGCGTCGGAACCCAGTAGGCGCCGGATTCCGCGAGCAGCGCGCGCACGTCCTGGTAGGAGTAGCCGAGGTCGGTCGCCTTGGGCGAGAACCCGCGGCGCGAGGTTCCCTTGATGTGCTCGACGCCGTGGATCCCGCTCCGCACCGCCGGGTAGATCTCGTGCGAGGTGACGAAGGTTCCCATCCGCCGCGCCCGCCGGATCGCCTCCGCCTGGGCGCGGTCGTCCAGCCGGACGTAGGTCTTGAGGATGTCGAAGTCCAGCTCCTCCGCCAGCTGGAGCGCCGCCTCCGCCGACTGCCGCCCGCCGCCCGTCGTCACCGCGCCGGGGTAGTAGATGCGGTCGCCGTCCAGAACCGTCCCGGTCAGGAAGACGCGCGGACCCACCCGGCGTCCGGCGAGGATGGCTTCCCGCTCGGCGATCGTCCGGTAGGTGGGCCCCGCGGGAATGCGGACGGTGGTCACCCCGTAGGCGAGATGGACCCGGCCGAACCGGTTGCCGAACGCCGGCGCCCAGGGATGGGTGTGCATCTCGATGAGGCCGGGGATGAGGACGCCGCCCTCGCCGGGGACGACCCGGGTGTCCTCGCCGGGGACGGCGCCGGTGGGCTCCACCGAGACGATGCGTCCGGCCTCCACCAGCACGTCCTGCCCGGGACGCACTTCGCCGGCGTCCACGTCGAGAACCCCCACATCCTGGAACAGGATGGTTCCCGACGGGGGGGCGATCTCGAACTCGTGCCGGAGCGGGATCGTCTCGAACCCGCTTCCATCGACCTGGATCCGGATCAGGTCGGCGCCGGAGAGCGCGAGCAGGCTCTGGCCGTCCGGCGCCCACGAGGGGAAGTCCGCCGGACCCTCGAAGATCCGGCGGGGTTCCCCCAGCGCGTCCGATCCTTCGAAGGGAACCACCGCCAGCCCGCCGTCCAGCGAGAGGGCGAACGAGCGGCCGTCCGGCGAGAACACCGGCCCGTCCCCGTCGCGGGTTCCGAAGCCGCCCGGAAATCCCTCGAGCATCCGGGATTCCCCGGAATCGGCCGCGACCAGCGCGATCCGGTTCCAGCCCTCGCGGAACTGGGTGGAGAACGGGGCGAGCGCCGCGACCGCGATGGTCGCGCCGTCGGCCGACCAGCTCGGCATCCCCAGCCCCTGGCGGCCGCTGAACAGGACTTCGTCGCCGTTCGCGACGTCCGCGTCGCGGGACCCCACCCGCAGGCTCCCGGCTTCATCCAGCCAGGCGACCCGGGCGCCGTCGGGGCTGAGCGCCGGACCGACTTCGGCACCGGCCCCCGAGGTGATCTGGACCAGTCCGGAACCGGGCGCCGAATCCACCCGCTTCTCCCAGATGTCCATCGTCCCTCCCCGGTCGCTGGCGAAGATCACGCCGCTGCCGTCGGGAAGCCAGATCGGATCGGTGTCGAGGAAGCTGTCGCGGGTGAGCGGGAGCGGCGCTTCCGAGCCGTCGAGGGGCGCGATCCAGAGGTCGCCGAGCGCGGCGTAGAGCACCCGGGTTCCGTCCGGGCTCAGGCTGGGCCGCACGATCCCGCGAACCGGCTGGGGGCCTTCGGCTTCGGTGCGGATCGTCCCCCTGGGCGTCGGCGGCCGGGTCACGGTGAACTCCGCCGAGAAGGCGATGGCCTCCGGTTCGCCTCCGGCGACGAGCCGCTGGATCGCCCCGTCGCCGGTGTAGAGCAGCGTCTCGTCGTCCAGCCAGGTCGGGCGGAAGGGGAAGATGTCGGCGCCGGCGCCCCGGAACGCCCCCGGGTTCGCGTCCGCGTCGGGGTCCAGCGGCGCCGCCACCCACTCGGCGCCGATCCCCAGGTCGAAGCGGGTTCCCATCAGGGTGAGACCCTCGCGCTGGAGGCGGCGGAACGCGACCCGGGTCCCGTCGGGACTGACGGCGGGCGCGCTCACCGCCCCCGAACCGCCCGGAACCGCCTGGGAGGGACCGCCGCCCGACGGGAGGTGACGGATTTCCGCTTCCCGCCCCTCCGGTTCCGAGACGAACACCAGGCCGCCGTCCGGCGTCCACGCCGGCCAGGATTCATTTCCGAGTCCGCTGGTCGCGGCGGACAGCGCGCCGCTTGCGACCTCCAGCACCCAAATGTCGTAGGTTCCGGAGCGGTCGGAGGAAAAGGCGATCCGGGATCCGTCCGGCGACCAGGCCGGTTCCCGGTCGTCGTGGAGGCCGCTGGTCAGATGCGTCGCTTCGCCGCCGTCCAGCGGAAGCGTCCAGATGTCCCAATTCCCGGCGCGGAAGGACTGGAAGGCGAGCCGGGCGCCGTCGGGATGGAGATCGGGAACCCGGTCGTCGCCGTATCCGTCGGTCAGCGCCTCCATCGCGCCGCCGTCCCGGGGCAGCCGCCAGAGCGTCCCCTGGAGATCGGTGAAGAGCGGTCCGCCGGCGGGGTCTCCGGTCACCGCGAAGTTGGTGCCCTCGCGGACGACCACCTGTCGTTCCTCCTGCGCCGCTCCGGCGAAGAGGGGCAGGGCGGCGAGAAGGACCCCCAAGGGCGTCATGGGACCGCCGGATCGTAGCAGCGAGCCGTGCGGTATCGTCGCGGGGATGATGGTTCGGCTTGGTTGCGTTCTGCTCCTGGTCGGGAGCTGCGCGCCGGAGTCCTCCGTCGAGATGGCGGCGGAGGCGGTGGCTTTTGACATCGGCGCCGCCATCGAAGCCGACGGTCGGGGCGGCGCCGCCCTGGGCGTCTTCGCCGGGGACGATCTGGCGCTGATTCGGGGGTACGGCCTCGCCGACATGGAGAGCGGCGTCCCGGTCGCCCCGGACCACGTCTTCCGCATCGGCTCGATCACCAAGCCGGTGACCGCGATGGCCTTCCTGATGCTTGTCCACCAGGGGCGCGCCGGACTGGGCGATCCGGTGACCAGCCTGGTTCCCGAACTGGACCGCGTGCGGAATCCGTTTTCGCACCTTCCCGGCCCCAGTCTGTTCCAGCTCGGAACGATGACCGCCGGTCTCGCCCGCGAGCCGGAGAACCTCCCGGCGCACCTTGAGGGCGCTCCGGAGGACTGGCTCGAAACCACGCTCCGGGCGCTCGGCGAGACGTCGTTCGAGCATCCGCCCGGACTCCGCTACCAGTACTCCAACATCGGCTACGCGGCGCTGGGCGCGGCGGTGGAGCGGGCGGCGGGGGCGCCGTTCCTCTCCCATGTGCGGGAGGAGCTGCTGGCGCCGCTCGGCATGGATTCCACCTTCTTCCGCCCGGTCCCGGAGATCGAGGACCGGATCGCCGCCGGCTACGCGGTGCGCGAGGACGGTTCGCTGGACGGGGAGACGCCGCTCCGGGAGCACCGGGGGCGCGGCTACAAGGTTCCGAACGGGGCGCTCTACTCGACGGTCTCCGATCTCCACGTCTTCCTGCGGTTCCTGGTCGGTGACGACGATCCCGCCTTCGAGGCGGCGCTCCCCGCCGAGGCGCGTCGGGAGAACCGCGCCAGCGCCTTTGCGAGCGGCGACCTGTCGTTCGGATACGGATTCGGCTTCATGGCCCGACGGCTCGCCGACCCGGACGGAATCGGGTTCACCGCCTACGGACACGGGGGCAGCGTGGCGGGATACCGGGCGGCGGCGTGGATCGAGCCGGAGACCGGCGCGGCGGTGGCGCTGCTGCGGAATGTGGGCGGCGGCCCTTCTCCCGGCGACCTGGCGTTCGCCGGGCTTTCCCGGATGGTGGGGGCGATCCGCGCCCGACGGGAATTCCAGGGAACCGCGGCGGACGCCGCTTCGTTCTGATTGCACATGTTCCGAAACCTGCGCCCCATCTTCTTGCTGTCGCTGTTCCTCCCGGCGACCGCCGCCCTTTCCCAGCAGCCCCGTTCCTGGCTCCATGTGGAGGTGGACCAACCGGCGGAGGAGCGGAACGTCCGGGTCCGGCTTCCGCTCGCGGTGGTGGAGACCCTCTCGGAGACTCTTCAGGATGACATGTTCGGCCCGGTGGCCGAGGCGCTCGCCGGCGAGGACGGGGAACCCCGGATGGAGCGCTACCGGGCGCTCTGGCGTTCGCTGCGCGAAAACCCCGGCGCGACGGTGGAGGTCCGGGAGGGGGACGCCGAGGGGCTCACCGCCCGCATGGACGGTTCGCTCGTCCGAATCGAGGGAGCGGTCGAGGATGGCGCGATCAACGTCCGGGTTCCGGTGGAGATCGGGGATGCGTTCTTCGCCGAGGAGCCGGACGCGGAGACGCTGGCCCGGGCGGTGCGCCAGCTCGGCGAACGCGACGGGGACCTGGTCTCGGTGGAAAGCGATGAGGGTCGGGTTCGCATCTGGGTCGGTCCGGCGCAGTGATCCTTCGCCCGCTGTTTCTGCTGCTCGGGGTGGCGCTGGCCGCCGCGATGCTGATGGCGGCATGCGTTTCCGCCTGGGGACTGGTGTTCGTTTCGGTGGCGACCACCGATGCCGATCTTGCGGTGCCGGTCCCGGTCGCGCTTCCCCGCGCGGCGCTCCACTTCATTCCGGATCACGTGTTCGAGGACGCGATCGATTCGGCGGACGAGGAGCGGCTGGCGGCCGCCTTCCGCGCCGCCGGTGTCCTTGCGGATGCGCTCGCCGAGGTTCCCGATGACTTCGTCCTGGTGGAGGTGCGCGAGCGGGAGACCACGGTGCGGGTCGCGAAGGAGGGGGACGATCTGGTCGTCCGGGTGGATGATGCGGACGCCCGGGTTCGGGTTCGCGCGCCGATCCAATTGCTCGGCAGCGTCGCCGACGTCTGCGGCCCGGCGGGGTGCGATCTGAAGCGCCTGGCGCGGAATGCGCTCCGCGAGCTGGACGATTTGCGTGTCGAGGTGCGGGATCGGGATAATGACGTCCGGGTCCACGCTTGGTGACCCGTATATCGCTACACTGAACTTTCTTTCCACGGAGGAATTCGAATGAAAGTCCTTACCCCCCCCCCCCCGAAAATTCTCGATTACGGGGTGTTCGGCGTGAACCGCCTGCTGGCGCTGATGCTGGGCGCCGGACTGGTGCTTTCGGCGTGCGGCGACGAGGAGGAGCCCGCCCCCGCGCCGGCTCCCGCTCCTGCGCCCGCCCCGGCCCCTGCGCCTGAGCCGGCCCCGGAGCCTGCTCCCGAGCCCGAGCCGACTCCCGAGCCGGAGCCGGAACCCGAGCCGGAGCCGTTCACGATCTCCATGACGCCCCCGATGGCCGACATGGACAAGGACTGCCTGGGCTACGCCCTGTGCCCGGACGCCATGACCGACGCGACGAAGGCGATGGCCAGCGTGAACGGGAAGATGGTGGTGAAGAGCTCCCACGACGCGATCCTCACTCCGCTTTGGCTGGATCCGGTTCCGAACGGGGTCGGGGTCACCGGCGGACAGGACAACATGCCGTTCCAGAACATCGACTGGAAGGCGATGCAGTCGGAGGTGGTCGGCATGGGCGTGACCTTCCGGGCGACCAGAGTGAGCGTGGGCGCCGGTCAGGAGGAGGTTCCGGAGAGCGAGGTGATGCACATCACCTGCGGGCCGTTCGCCTGCTCGGAGGCATCCATGACGAAGCCGGCGGCGCCGGAAATTTCCGCCATGAATTCGGCGGTCTGCGCCGCGTGGGATCCGGACATGGAGCTTCAGGTCGGGATGATTGACAACGACATCGTCACCACCGGAATTAGTTTCGGTGGATATGGATCAGGACGGTTCAGCCTTTATCGGGGCAGCTGGCTGGACAACAACGGGGTCGATGTTGGCTGGTTGTCAAGTTCCCATGTTCCGATGTCCGTGAAACACGTGTTTTCCGGGGAAGGGAAGCACTTGAGCGTCAAGGGGCCTGATGCGGACAAGGGGACCAGGAAGCCGCTCAAGGTCAGCCTCACGGACAACACCGTCTACGAACCCGGCGTGCAATGGCAGCAACTCGCGGTGGAGGGGAATCAATGGAACTTCGGGGATAATCTGAAAAATTTGTCTGACGCCTGTTTCCCCGCCACCAGCACGAAATCCGCGCTCGGATACACCTTCCTCTCGTACAGCGGCGTCAAGCGCGGCGATATCCACCGTCCGGACGAGTGTTTTCGGGTTCGGGCGGATTCGGATTTCCACTCTCCGGTCGCTGACGGTCCCGAAAACATCGTGGATTACCTGGACGGCTACAGCGTGGAGGTTTCCCCCAAGGATCCCGTGCTCTGGGGGAAGGTCGCATGGAAGGATGGGCCGCTCAAGGACTTGAAGTGCGCGCCGGTGTCCTTCGCCGCCTCCGATCAGGTCGACATCTGCGAGTTGTTGGACGAGGAGGTCGATCACGCCCTCTCGACCGGCTGGGGCAACGTGCTGCTGCGCGTCAGGAAGCGGGCGGGTTCCAGCGCGACCAGCTCGACCACTACGTCCGCCGCTTCGCAGGACGGCGGGCACATCCTTGACACCCTGGAGTTTGCGCTCAAGGGCTGGGACAAGGCCACCCCGGAATTGCCGAAGTTCCGTCGTTTCAAGCGTCTCTTCTTTGATGACAACCTGAACGGGAAGTTGCGCGATGGCCCCAACCAGCCCCTCTATGGAACTGTCTCCGCCAGGGGCTTCGGCAGCACGTTTTCCGATCTGGACGCCTACGCCGACAGCCGCAAGACCAGAAGAAAAACCCGCCTCATCCATAATCTCTACGGATACAAGGAGTTCAGCAGTTCCGGCGATACAGCCATGAACACCGTCAACATCCACTTCATCTGGAAGTCGCTGCTGGACGGGGACGGGGATCCGACGCTGGGCGACTTCGGCAAGGTGGACCTCTACGGCGCAGACAGCGACGCCACTGCGAGCGGCAACGACAAAAAGGCGCCGGACGGCAAGGCCGACAACTATCCGTCGCCGGATGACGCCAACATGTGCTCGGACGCCGACGGCAAGGGATGCGACGCCTCGTGGGAGATGGACTACGACATCCTGTTCGGCGACGGCGTCTACGGCTGCGAGACCACTCGCACGGTGACCATCAGCTGCGAGTGGGACGCGCAGGGCCTGATGGCGGACAACCCGCCAGACGCGAATGTGATGAACGGCAACCTCGCCGCGACGGTCAAAAGCGAACCCAACATTGGGAACTTCGCCAAGTGCACGGCGAAGTAGGCTTCTGATCGTCTCGGAGACCCCGGGGCCGACCCGCCCCGGGGTCTTGTGGTACAGTGGGCGGGCGCCGGGGCGTCCAGTCCCCGTCTTCTTTTCGCTTTTCTCTGCGAGGTCCTTGATATGAAAACCCTTACCCCCCCCCCCCGAAATTCTCGATTACGGGGTGTTCGGCGTGAACCGCCTGCTGGCGCTCCTCTGCGCCCCGATTTTCGCCTTGACGCTCGCCGGGTGCGGCGACGACGAGGAGCCCGCCCCCGCGCCGGCTCCTGCGCCGGCTCCGGCCCCCGCGCCTGAGCCGGCCCCGGAGCCTGCTCCCGAGCCCGAGCCGACTCCCGAGCCGGAGCCGGAACCCGAGCCGGAGCCGTTCACGATCTCCATGACGCCCCCGATGGCCGACATGGACAAGGACTGCATGGGGTACGCCCTGTGCCCGGACGCCATGACCGACGAAAAGAAGGCGATGGCCTCGGTGAACGGCAAGATGGTGGTGAAGAGTTCGCACGATGCGATCCTCACTCCGCTGTGGCTGGACCCGGTTCCGAACGGGGTCGGGGTCACCGGCGGGATGGACAACATGCCGTTCATGAACATCGACTGGAAGGCGATGCAGTCGGAGGTGGTCGGGATGGGCGTGACCTTCCGGGCGACCCGGGTGCGCGTCGGCGGCGCCGGTCAGGAGGAGGTTCCGGAGAGCGAGGTGATGCACATCACCTGCGGGCCGTTCGCCTGCTCGGAGGCGTCCATGACGAAGCCGGCGGCGCCGGAAATTTCCGCCATGAATTCGGCGGTCTGCGCCGCCTGGGACCCGGACATGGAGATCCAGGTCGGGATCATCGACAACGACATCCAGACTCTCGGAAATCCCATAGGTGGCGTAGGCACTTTTGGTTCCCATCGGGGTGTCTGGATTGAGGACAACGGGGTTGATCTCGGCTGGTTGTCGAGTTCCCATGTGCCGATGGCCGTTAAGCACGTGTTCGCCGGGGACGGGAGGGAGTACAGCGCCATGGGGCCGGATGCGGTGAAGGGGACCGGGAAGCCGCTCAAGATCAGCTTCAAGGACAACTCTGTCTACGATCCCGGCGTCCAGTGGCGGAAACTCAGTGCGGAGGGGACGACGACCGCCAATAGGGTCTCCTCCACCCTCACCCGACTCGAGAACCTGTCCGAGGCCTGCGTCCCCGCCGCAAGCGTCACGACATCGGCTGGATACGCCACGGTCGCATACGGCGGGGTCAAGCGTGGCGATGTCTACCGCCCGGACGAGTGCTTTCGGGTCCGGGCCGATTCGGGGTTGAGCTCTCCGATGGTCGATGGACCCGGAATCGTCGTCAATTATCTGGACGGCTACCGCGTGGATGTCTCCCCCAAGGATCCCGTGCTCTGGGGGAAGGTCGCATGGAAGGAAGGGCCGCTCAAGGACTTGAAGTGCGCCCCGATGTCCTTCGCCGCCGCCGATCAGGTCGACATCTGCGAGTTGTTCGAGGAGGAGGTCGATCACGCTCTTTCAACCGGCTGGGGCAATGTGAAGCTGTACGCCAGGGATCGGGCCGGCGCCAGCGTGGGCGATTCGACCGAAACGTCCATAAACACCCAGGACGGCGGCCATGTCCTCGGCCACTGGGAAGTCGGGCTCAAGGGCTGGGACAAGTCCACTCCCGAACTGCCGAAATTCCGCCGTTTCAAGCGGCTCTTCTTTGACGACAACCTGAACGGCAAGATCATTGATGGCCCCGACGAACCCCTTTACGGAGTCGTTACCGGCAGGTTCCCCACCGCCAGCTGGAAGAATTACGACAATTACGTGACCACCAACAAATCCGGCAAGAAGTCCCGTATCGTGCACAACTTCTACGGGTTGCAGCAGCTCAAGGACTCGTCGGTCGTTCTGTTGCAGGAGTGGCACTTGGCGAACATCCACTTCATCTGGAAGTCGCTGATGGACGGTGATGGGGATCCGACCATGGGGGACTTCGGCAAGGTGGACCTCTACAACGGCACGGCGACGACCGACGCGGCCAAGGCGAAGCCGGACGGCAAGGCCGACAACTACCTGTCCACCGACGATGCGCAGATGTGCTCGGACGCCGACGGCAAGGGGTGCGACGCCTCCTGGGAGATGGACTACGACGTCCTGTTCGGCGACGGCATCTACGGCTGCGAGACGACCCGCACGGTGACCATCAGCTGCGAGTGGGACGCGCAGGGCCTGCTGCCGGCGAATCCCGACGACACCCCGAACGGCAATCTCGCCACGACCGACAACCTGGCGAACTTCGCCAAGTGCACGGCGAAGTAGGCGTCTGATTCGTTTCGGAGACCCCGGGGCCGACCCGCCCCGGGGTCTTTTGGTATAGTGCGCGGACATCCGGACGGGCGTCCCGTCCCTGTCCTTCTTTCGCTTTTTGCGGAGGTCCTTGATATGAAAACCCTTACCCCCCCCCCCCGAATTACTTATGGGTGGCTGATTCCGGCGCTCGTCTGCGCCTTGGCGCTCGCCGGGTGCGGCGACGAGGAGGAGCCGACTCCGGCCCCCGCTCCCGCCCCGGCGCCCGCACCGGCTCCGGTCCCCGCGCCTGAGCCGGCCCCCGAACCCGCTCCCGCCCCGGAACCGACTCCGGAACCGGAACCCGAGCCGGAGCCGTTCACGATTTCCATGACGTCGCCGATGGCGGATACGGACAAGGATTGCATGGGCTACGCGATGTGCCCGGACGCCCTGACCGACGAGAAGAAGGCGATGGCCAGCGTGAACGGGAAGATGGTGGTGAAGACTTCGCACGACGCGATCCTCACTCCGCTGTGGCTGGATCCGGTTCCGAACGGGGTCGGGGTCACCGCAGGACAGGACAACATGCCGTTCCAGAACGTCGACTGGAAGGCGATGCAGTCGGAGGTGGTCGGGATGGGCGTGACCTTCCGGGCGACCAGAGTGAGCGTGGGCGCCGGTCAGGAAGAGGTTCCGGAGAGCGAGGTGATGCACATCACCTGCGGGCCGTTCGCCTGCTCGGAAGCGTCCATGACGAAGCCGGCGGCGCCGGAGATCACGGTCGCCGACTCGGCGGTCTGCGCCGCCTGGGATCCGGACATGGAGCTTCAGGTCGGGATCATCGACAACGATATGCACGATGTCGGAGCGACTCCGGCCGGAGTAGGTATTATCGGCAGATTTCGAGGTTCTTGGATGCAGGACAACGGGGTCGATGTCGGCTGGTTGTCGAGTTCCCATGTGCCGATGGCCGTAAAGCACGTGTTCGCCGGGGACGGGAAGCAATACAGCGCCGCGGGGCCGGATGCGGTGAAGGGGACCAGGAAGCCGCTCAAGATCAGCTTCAAGGACAACTCTGTCTACGACCCCGGCGTTCAGTGGCGGAAACTCAAACAGGAGAACGATGCGAATCTCCGACAAGACCGACTCGAGAACCTGTCCGAGGCATGTGTCCCCGCTACAAGCGTCACGACCTCGACCGGATACGCCACAATCGCATACCAGGGGGTCAAGCGTGGTGATGTCCACCGCCCGGACGAGTGCTTTCGGATTCGGGCTGATTCGGGAGCGGATTCTCCGAGCGTCAATGGACCCGGGATCGTCGCGAATTATCTGGACGGCTACAGCGTGGAGGTCTCCCCCAAGGAGACCGTGCTCTGGGGGAAGGTCGCATGGAAGGATGGGCCGCTCAAGGACTTGAAGTGCGCCCCGATGTCCTTCGCCGCCGCCGATCAGGTCGATATCTGCGAGTTGTTCGAGGAGGAGGTCGATCACGCCCTCTCAACCGGCTGGGGCAATGTGAAGCTGCATGCCAGGGATCGGGCCGGCGCCAGCGTGGGCGATTCAACCGCCACGTCCATAAGCTCGCAGGACGGCGGCCATGTCCTCGGCAACTGGGAGGTCGGGCTCAAGGACTGGGACAAAGACACTCCGGTGTTGCCGAAGTTCCGCCGTTTCAAGCGGCTCTTCTTCGACGACAACCTGAACGGCAAGATCATTGATGGACCCGACGAACCCCTTTACGGAGTCGTTACCGGCAGGTTCCCCACCGCCAGCTGGGACAATTACGACAATTACCTGACCGAGCAAAAAACCGGCAGGAAATCCCGCCTTGTACACAACTTCTATGGATTCCAGCAATTCAAGAACGCCTCCTCCGCGTCTCTGTTGGCGGGTTGGAACTTGGTGAACATCCACTTTATCTGGAAGTCGCTGATGGACGGGGATGGGGATCCGACCATGGGGGACTTCGGCAAGGTGGACCTCTACAACGGCACCACGACCGCCGACGCCGACAAGAAGAAGCCGGACGGCAAGGCCGACAACTACCTGTCCACCGACGATGCCCACATGTGTTCGGACGCCGACGGCAAGGGGTGCGACGCCTCGTGGGATATGGACTACGACGTCCTGTTCGGCGACGGCATCTTCGGTTGCGAGACGACCCGGACGGTGACCATCAGCTGCGAATGGGACGCGCAGGGCCTGCTGCCGGCGAATCCCGACGACACCCCGAACGGCAATCTCGCCACGACCGGCAACCTGGCGAACTTCGCCAAGTGCACCGCGAAGTAGGCTTTCGCTTGCGCTGATTCAGACGGGACCCGGGACCGATTGGCTCCGGGTCCCGGATTCGCACGTCCGGAGCCGCCCCGGCGCAGCCTTCGGGACCACGCTATACTGCTCCCGTGCTGTCGACAGAATTGATCGCCATTTTTGCCGCCGCGATTGGGTTGAGCGGTTTGATTCTGCGTCAGAGCAACTTGATCCGCGCGGAGAATGAGAAATCCCGTGAGGAATCCCAGAGAGCTTGTGAGGCGGCCCAACAGGCCAGCGATGCGGCCCAAAGAGCCAGCGAGGCGGCCCAAAGAGCCAGCGAGGCGGCCCAGAGAGCCAGCGAGGAAGCCCGAAAAACCCGTGAGGATCTCGGTGCGGAGATCAAGGACGTCCGTGAGAGTCTCAGCGGGGAAATCAGGCAGCTGGACCGGCGATTGGGCTTTTTGGAGCAGGTTGTGGCCGGACTGAAGGGGGCGGTGGAGACTTGGTTCCAGGTGCGCATAGCCCCGCCAGCCTCCAGCCCGGACCGGCCTCGCACCGGCGCCGACGGGTAGCTCACTCCGGCTGAGGGAGTCCTTGCAAACGCGCATGACGTGAAACGCGTGCGGAGGCTGGGCGATTGGCAGATCGGGGCGCGGAACCGGCGAGAACGACGCCCGGATCCACGCTTGGTTGATCCCCATCGCCTCCGCTGTGGCATACTGCGCCCACGCCGTCCGCTTGGGCGTCCTGCCAGCTTGGCGAACGGAATGCCGGGCGTCCCGATTTTGTGGTATAGTGCCGCCTCAGTGAAGGTCCCCGTCCCCACAGGCTCTCCGGTAGTGCCCCCCCCCGAAAAAATCGTGCCAAAGTAGGGCGGGGAAACCAGAAGCAGAGCGACACTCCGCATAGCCGCGTCTGCGGAAACCGGCGTGGCGCCCCGTCCGGGCGTCTGAATGCGCTTGACGTTTCGGCGGAGACGTTCCATTGGCCGCCAGTCGCGCAGTGGGAACGGAAAGATCAGGATGGAGCGGGATACCCGCCTTCCTCGCGATTACATTCTTTATCGCCGGGAACATTCAGGCCGATTCAAGGTCTGAAATTTCCATCCATTCCGCCCTCGCTTTGGGTACAAGGAGAATCACATGAATCTGGTTGCGTTGTCTCTGGCGCTGCTCATGGCGGCGCCCGCACCCTGGGAGAAATCCATGGAGGCCTTCATTGCCGAACTTCCGCCGCTCGATCTCGCTTCAAGCCAATCGGGGGCGGGCCAGTCAGGGGGCTGTTACCAGTCCGATGATTGGAACAATGGGAAACTGGTCGCCGATCAGAGTGGCGTCGGGACCGGCTGGCTTCTCTTCGGACTGGTGCCTATCATCGGATTGGTGGGGGCGGCAGTCGCTCCGGGATCGGATCCTCCGCTGATACTCATCGAAAATCTCCCGGAGAGCGAACGGAGGTGTTTCGGCATGGGATATCGGGATCAGAGCAAATCCCGGAAACAGAAGCACGCGCTCATCGGGAGCCTCGGAGGAGTCCTCATCAGCTTGGCGTTGATCTCCGCTGCAAACGAAAACTGAGGGTTCCATCACTTCCCGTCCATGCCACACAGGATCGGGTACTGGACGGTGCCGTTCCGTCAGAAGCGGAAGAGGCGGGTGAACTTCAGGATGAGACTCTGGTTGTCCTCCGGGTAGCCGGGCAGCAGGGTGTCGCGCACCGAGTTGTACACCAGGAAGATGTCGCTGCCCGGTTCGTACTCCCAGCGGAAGCGGATGTTGGACGAGAGACTGTCGGCGGCGGTGTTGTACTGGAGGAAGGCGGCGAGGAAGCTGCGCGGCGACAGCGTGTAGTTGATCCGCGCCGAAATCAGCCGGGTGTCGTAGTTGCCGCGCGGCAGCGCGATCCAGTTCAGCGAGACCCTCGGCTCGAAGGTCAGCCGGGTCATCGCCTCGATCCGCCCGCTCCATGAGAACTCGCGTCGCGTTCCGTCAAAGAAGCCGCCCTGCTGGAACGCGAGGTTGCCCGAAATCCGCCGCTGCGGCCCCGCCTGGATGCTGGCGCGGACGTGGTCGAAGTCGTAGACGCCGACCGGAGTGGACAGATCGCCGAGCAGGAAGTCCTGCTTCAACGCCTCGGTGTTCCGCACCAGATTGAGCTGGAACCGATCCCCGTTCTCGAACTCCATCTCGTAGCGCCCGTTCAGGATCCGGGTCTCCAGCACGTTCTCGTTGTCGGTCGTGTAGTCGATGCTGGCGGTCCAGCCGACCTGCCGGAGCCAGGGCAGGGAACGGGGGCGCGGGCTGAACCGGGCTTCCGCGTAGTTCCGGCGGAAGGCGCGCCGCCGCAGGAAGCCGACCCCCGGGTGGAATCCGTCGCCCACCATCAGGCGCTCCATCTGGAGTCCGTAGCGGTCGCCGTTGTAGTCCAGCGAGGCCAGATAGCTCATGCCCGGCTCGGCGTCCTCCTCGTCCCGGGTCCAGGCGGCGTACCCCACGATGTCGAGGTTCTCGTAGAGCCCGAAGCGGGCGTCCAACCCCCAGGCGGCGTTCCAGCCGCCGCCGTCCGCCATCCGGGAGCGATACGTGCCCATCGCCCCCACCGTGCTCCGTTCGAGGATGTCCCGCTTGATCCGCAGAACCGAAAAGTCGGTCACCGGGGCGGCGGTCGCCGCGTCGCCCTCCCCGGTGCGCATCTGCAGCGCGCCGACGCTGAAACCGCCGATCCGGCCGCTCACCCGCCCGCCTGCGGTGATCGGAACCGCCTGGCCGTCGGCGAGGCCGATGTTCCGGCTGAAGAAGAGCACCGGGGTGCTGCTCGGCGGGCCGAAGCTGCGGGTGGAGCCGGCCGGGGGCGCCCGGCTGGCCGGGCCGAAGTTGAAGATGCCGCGCCCCTCGAGGAAGAACTCGCGCTTTTCCGGGAAGAACAGGCTGAACCGGGTGAGGTTGACCTGCTGGGCGTCCGCCTCGACCTGCGCGAAGTCGGTGTTCCAGGTGAGATCGGCGGTGAGGCCGCTGGTCAGCCCGACCTTGGCGTCGCCGCCGAAATCGGCGTGGTAGCTGCGATCCCAGGACGCATCGGAATCCCGCAACCCCGCGGTGTCCCCGGTCGCATAGGGCTTGATTTCGAGACGCCGGGAGCTGGCCGGCGCCTCGATCCCCACCAGGGTGCCCGCCGAACTCACCTTGGTGATGCCGCGCGGGCCGAGCGATGCGGGAACCCGGGTCAGATAGGAGAATTCGTTCTTCCAGCGCACCACCCGGCGGAAGTTGATCCCCCAGACCTGCGGGCCGCCCCGCGGATAGCGCAGTGTCTTGAACGGAATCCGCATCTCCATCGTCCAGCCGTTCTCGAAGGTCGCCGCCCGGGAGTCCCAGACCGCCGTCCAGTCCCGGTTCACATCCCGCTCGTCCACGATCAGCCCGTCGAAGAACCCCCCGATGGGGTTCATGTAGAAGAAGAAGGCGTTCCGCTGGTCGTGGAAGGTGTCCAGGATGACCGCGAGGTTCTCGTTGTTGAAGATGCCGAAGTTGTCGCGCCGCATCTCGGTGGCGACCATCCGGTCCGGCTGGCTGTCCCAGTTGCGTCCCGCGACGTAGACGTTCTCGTCGTCGAAGAAGACCCAGACTTCGGTGGGTTCGGTGGCCGGCTCCCCCTCCAGCGGAAGCGCCTGGATGAAGCCGCCCACCCCCGGCACCCCTAGATCGGCGAGCAAAAAGGGGTTGTACCCGGCTGGACCATTGACGTACAATGGGTTATGCAGAAAAAACGCCCCAAGAGGCATCACCAGCCGGGTGAAGTCATATTCCCACGTTTCCGCTCTCCGATCAAGCTCGAGGTCGCGCCCGACGGTCCGGCCTTCACCGCGCGCGGCGGCATCGTGTTGCTGCTCGAACTGCTGGCGCGGGGGCGCATCCTCGTCGGCCTCGGGCACACGAAAGGCGGCCCGTCGCAAGGTTGGACCGACGGACAGATGATCCTGGCGGTGATGTCCTTGAACGTCGCCGGCCTCGACCGGGCGGCCGACATCAACCAACTGGAGGCCGACCGGGGACTGCGCCAGCTGGTGCGGCGTTTCGAGCCGCAGCTGTTCGGGATGCCGCGGCGAGTGCTCCGCGCCCGCTTCCGGGGCGGGCGGGATCGCTGCTTTCCTTCGGCGCGCTCGATCCGGGACTGGCTGGATCGCTTCCATGTGGAGGGGGCGCACGATGGGGAGCGGGAGCGGGGAACCGCCTATCTCGCGCCCCACACCGAGCGCCACGAACTGTTCCGGAAGGTGAACCGGCGTCTGATGAACTTCGGACCTTGGAAGAAGATCCCGAAGGCGTTGACGCTGGACTTGGACGCCACGATCATCGCTTCGGGGAAGCGGGAGTGCTGGCCCACCTACCGGGCGGCGACGGGCGAGGTTCCGGGAGAGCGGGGCTACCAGCCGCTGATCGCGTTCTGCCGCGAGCTCGGGATGACGCCGTGGCTGGAGTTCCGCGACGGGAACGTTCCGGCTTCGCTGGACAACGCGCGCGCCCTGGACGAGACGCTGGCGCAGTTGCCCGCCGTGGTGGAGCGGGTCACGCTTCGAACCGATGGGGCGGGCCACCAGGAGGCTGTGATCCGGGCGTGCAACAATCCGGCGCGGCGCAGCGAAAGGACGCGGCGTTTCAGGGTCGTGGGGTTGATCGCCGGCGCCACCCTTTCCAAGGCGCTTCTGGAGGAAGTGAAGCGACTTCCCGAGGATGCTTGGAGCCCGGTAGCGTCGGGAATCGAGCCGGCGTCGGGTGATGAAGCAGGCGACCTGGAATGCGCCGAGTTGCCCTTCGTCTCGAACATGGACGCCCGTTCGAGGCCGGAGGACGTGATCCGTTATGTGGCGACTCGGCGCCCGATTCCCTGGAATCTGGGCTTTGGGGAAAGCGAACGCCCGGCGGCGGACGGCAAGCCGTCTTACCGTTTCCGCGCCTACCTGACCAACTTCCCGGCGCCGGACGCGCTGCCGCTGGAGCGGGCGAACGGGCTTGAGGTCATGGAGGCCGGTGAGGTGGTTCGGGCGGCGCATGAACGCTGTGGTCGGGGGGAGCAGGTTCACTCGGCGCTCAAGTCGGACCTTGCGGGCGGGATGATGCCGTCGGGTCGGTTCGGGGCGAATGCGGCCTGGCTTTGGCTGGCGGCGTTGACGATGAATGTGATGGCGCTGGCGTGCCGCACAGCCTATGGCCCCGAATGGCTCTGGGCGCGAATGAAGCGGTTGCGCGCGGTGTGGCTCCATCTGGCGGCTCGCTTGGTGCGGCATGGTCGCCGGTTCAAGCTGGTGTTCGACGCGGACGGGGCGCGGCTGTTGGCGGCGTTCCAGCGCTTGAAACGCGCCACGTCGCCCCCGACGCCCGTCCCCGGCTGACCCGGGGCTTCGGCAGGACGTTTCCCCCGGTTTTTGAGGGGAAGGTGCGCCCGCAGGTCACAAAACCCGTCCAACCAGCGCCCAATTGCGGCAGATCCGCCTCCCGACCCGCCTCAAAAGGCGGTTCTTGGCGCCCGCGGAGGCCGGAAACGGCCGGCTCGCCCTCCCGAAAGACGATTTTCAGTCCGAAAAAAGATTAGCTCGCCGATTTGGGGCACCCGCTGGTAGATCGCATCGTCCAGCCGGCCGTCGAAGACCAGCGGCTCGTCCAGCCGGACGGCGCGCATGGTGACCCCGCCCTGGGCGTCCCGGCTCACCATCTCCGGCGCCGCGCCGTTCCCCTGCGCCATGACCGCGGAGGCAAGCCCCAGCGCCAGGAGTCCGCCGCCCGCGAAGCGGCTCATGCGGCCCACCCGGGCGGTCAGAACCGCATCAGGCGGGTCATCTTCACCACCAGCGTCCGGTCGCGCAGCGCAGTGGTCCCGTCCAGTCCGTCGCGGGCGGTGCTGAAGACCACGAACAGGTCGCTTCCCGGTTCGTATTCCCAGCGAAGCCGCACGTTCAGCGAGGCGAGCGCATCGGCGGAGTTGTACTGCCCCAGCGCCGAGATGAAGGCGCGCGGCGAGAGGGTGTACGTCGCGCGCAGCCGGGCGAGCGCGGTGGTGAGTTCGCCGTCCGGTACATCCACCCAGTTGAGGCTCAGGTTCGGCTCCAGCGCGATCTGCGAAGAAGCGGTGACCCGGCCCCCGTAGGACGCCTGGCGGCGGGTTCCGCCGAAAAAGGACCCGAATTCGTAGCGCAGGAAGCCGTTCACCCGGCGGTGAGTGCCGAGCCATATCCGCGCGCTGGCGCGGGAGAACTGGTAGCGCCCCGCCGGAACGCCCACGTCGTCGCCGAGATCGAACCCCTCCAGCAAATCCTCGGTGGTGCGGGTGTAGTCCATCATCAGACGATCGCCGCTCTCGAGGATGGCGGTGGCGTCCAGCTGGAGCTCCCGCGTCTCCATCTCCCCGTCGGGCCGGCGGAAGTCCTCGCCCCGCAGCTCGAACTCCAGCTGGCGGACGTGGCGGCTTCCCCGGATCCGGGGCGCGAAGGTGAACGTCCCGCCGTTCTTGTCGAAGGCGCGGCGGCGGACGAACCCCATCTCCGGGTTGAAGTCCTCGCCCAGGTGGAGGCGCTCGGCGCCGAACCGGATCAAGTCGGTGTCGTAGCGGAGCTGCCCGCGGTAGCTCGCCGTGTCGAGTCCCGACGCTTCGCCGGCGTCCCGGGTCTCCATGTAGTAGGCGTTCACGCGCAGGTGCTCGGTGGGAGCGAAGTTCCCGTCCACTCCGTACAGCGAGTTGGCGCCGCCGCCGTCGAGATTCACGTTCCGGTGGGTGGCGATCACCCCGACGTTGCTGCGGGCGAACACGTCGCGCTTGAGCCGGACGGCGGTGAAATTCGTGCTTTCCGCCGCGGCGCTCCCGTGGCTGCGGGTCTGCATGTTCACCAGCCCCATCGTGTAGTCGCCGGCGCGTCCGTGGAGCCGGGCGCCGCCCAGGATCGGCACCGCCTCACCATCCGCGATCCCGATGCGGCGGCTGAAGAACGGGATGGGCACGTCGGAGCCGCCGCCCCCGCCGCCCCGCCACCCGGTCTGGCGGCCGCCGAAGTCGAAGACGCCCTGGCCCTCGAGGAAGAACTCGCGCTTCTCCGGGAAGAACAGGCTGAACCGGCTGAGGTTGACCTGGCTCTCGTCGTCCTCGACCTGGGCGAAGTCGGTGTTCCAGGTCAGATCGGCGGTGATCCCCTCGGTGATGCCCACCTTGAAGTCGGCGCCGACGTTCCCGGACCAGTCGCCGTACACGTCGTCCGGCGGACGGTCGGATCGGGACCCGATGGCGTAGGGCTTGAACTCCATGCGACGGGACCCCGGCGGCGCCGTGAGGCCCACCAGGGTGGCGGCCTCGGAGAGCCGCTGCAGCGCGTTCCGGTTGTACGCCTGCGACATCGGAGTGAGAAAGACCCGCTCGTTGCGGTGCTTGATCACGCGGCGGAAGTTGATGCCCCAGAGCTGCGGCCCGCCCCGGGGGTAGCGGAGCGAGCGGAAGGGAATCCGCATCTCCACCGTCCAGCCGCGCTCCGAACGGGCGCCCCTGGACCACCACACCGTGTTCCAGTCGTTGTTCGTGTTCCGCTCGTCGGTGACCTGGCCGTCGGCGAGCCCGCCGAGCTCGTTGGTCACGAACAGGAAGCCGTTCCGCCGGTCGTAGAAGGTGTCGAGGATCACCGAAAAGCTGTCGTTCCAGCCGATCTCCCGGTGGTCCCGGCGCATCTCGGTGGCGCGGAGGTTGTTTTCCCGGCTTTCCTCCATCTCGGCGGCGATGTAGAGGCTGTCGGCGTCGTGGAGCACCCAGACCCGGGTGGTCTCCGAAGCCGGCGCGCCCTCGTCCGGCTCCTGCTGGGTGAACCCGTCCGCCGGGATCACCTGTTCGTACACCGCATCGTCCAGCACTCCGTCCACCCGGATCGGGGTCGAAAGCGGGAACGCGCGGAGCGTGACCCGGCCGTCGGCGTCCCGGCTCTCGGTCTCCATCCCGACCGGCGCCGGCGCGCCCTCGAAACGGCGCATCAGGTCTTCCGCAAGCGGGAGATTGTCCTGCCGCAGCCGGCCGCCGAGGTCCTGGTCGAAATCGACGCGCCGGTCCTCCGGATGGGACGCCGCCAAAAGGGCGCACCCCGCCGCCAACACCGGAATCGGGAACCACGACCGCCGCCGGCCGCCCAAGCGTGACACCATGACCGAATCTGGGGGGCATGGTAGCCGAATGGCGTGGGCGGTGCAGGATTCGAACCTGCGACCACCTGCGCGTAAAGCAGGCGCTCTGCCGCTGAGCCAACCGCCCCGCCGGACCTGGGGTACGTTATGCGGTTTCCCCGTGCCCGAATTGCCTCTGACCGAGTTGTTTCGGGAGACCCGGGAACGCACCGAACGGCTGATCCGGCCGCTGGAACCCGACGATCTGGCCTCTGGTTCGCCGCCCGCCAAGTGGCGTCTGGGGCGGACGACCTGGTTCCTGGAAACCCACTTCCTCGGGCGGGATCGCCAGTCCCGAATCTTCGCGGAACCGCCTCCTTGCGGCGGATTCCCCCGGCCCACCGTCGCCGAGATCCTGGACTATCGCCACGCGGTGGATCGGGAGGTCCGGGAGCGGCTCGAGGCCGGGGTCGACGCCAAGGCGCAGGCGAGCCTGGGCCTCGCGCTGCTCCACGAGGAGGAGCAGCTGGAGTCGCTGCTGGCCGGCCTCAAGCGTTTGTTCTCCGCCAGCCCGCTGGCGCCGCCGGTCTACCCCGATCTTCCCGCGCCGCCGCCCGGGGAGACGCCTCCGCTCCGCTTTCTGGAATTTCCCGGCGGAACTGTGGACATCGGGCGGGACCCGGGCCCCTTCGTCGCCGGGGCGGAGACCCCCCGCCATCAGTGCCGGGTGGACCCCTTCCGGATCGCCTCCCGGCTGGTCACCAACCGGGAGTACCTGGAGTTCGTCGAGGACGGCGGCTACCGGGAGGAGCGGATATGGCTTCGGGATGGCTGGCGGGTCTTGTCCCGGGAAAGGCCGGCCTATTGGACGCCGGAGGGCGAGGAGTACACCCTGGGCGGCGGTCTGCAGCCGCTCGCGCTGGACGCGCCGGTGGCCCACCTCAGCTTCTTCGAAGCGGACGCCTTCGCCCGCTGGCGGGAGCGCCGGCTTCCCACCGAGTTCGAGTGGGAGGCGGTGGCGAGCGCCTTGGAACCCTCCGGGAACCTGCTGGAGAGCGGGCGGTTCGCGCCGCTCCCGGCTGGCGGGCGGCAGATGTACGGCGACGTCTGGGAATGGACCTTGAGCGGGTTCGAACCCTGGCCCGGAACCCAGCGCCCGCCGGAGGACTTCTCGCCCGGACGGATGGCGGTCCGCGGCGGCTCCTGCCTCACCTCCGGAACCCACCTCCGCGCCAGCTCCCGGCGCGGCCTCCGCCCCATGACCCGGTGGCATTGCACCGGAATTCGCCTGGCGCGCGCCGCCTGAAACGCCCATGCTCTTCTTCTTTCTTCTTGCGGCAGCCGCCCAGCCGCCGCCGGTGGAGTGGCCCTTTTGGGGCGCCGACCAGGGCTCCACCAAGTACTCGCCGCTGGCGCAGGTGCACCGCGGAAACGTGGCGGATCTGGAGATCGTCTGGGAATGGGACACCGGCGAGGGGCCGCTCGCCGGCCCCCGGCTTCCGGTTCCGGACAACCCGGTGCGCCCCGGCAGCTTCGAGAACACCCCGGTGGTCCGGGACGGGGTTCTGTACGCGAGCACCTCGTACAACCGGGTCGTGGCGCTGGACCCGGAGACCGGGACGCCGATCTGGACCTTTGACCCGCGGATCACCGAATGGGGGCAGGTTCCGAACGGAACCGGCTTCGTCCACCGGGGGGTGGCGCTCTGGGAGGGCGACGGCGAACGGCGGGTGTTCCTGAACAGCCGCTGGCGGCTCCTCTCCATCGACGCGGTCACCGGCGAGCCGGATGCGTCCTTCGGGCAGGGCGGGGAGATCGATCTGACCGCGCAGCTCCTCTGGCCGATCAACCGGCTCCACTACACCCAGACCTCGCCGCCGGTGGTGTTCGAGGACCTGGTGATCCTGGGCAACGGGGTCTGGGACCGCTTCGTCTACGAGCGCGACCCGCCGGGCAACGTGCAGGCCTTCCACGCCCGCACCGGGGAGCTGGCGTGGTCCTTCAACCTGATCCCCCAGCCCGGCGAGTTCGGCAACGACACCTGGGAGGACGGCGCCTGGGACCGGGTGGGGCATACCAATGTATGGGCGCCGATGTCGCTGGACGCCGAACGCGGCCTGCTCTACCTGCCGGTGGGAACCCCCAGCAACGACTACTACGGCGGGGAGCGGCTTGGGGACAACCTCTTCGCCGAATCCATCGTCTGCCTGGACGCCCGCACCGGCGAGCGCGTCTGGCACTTCCAGACGGTGCGCCACGGCCTCTGGGACTACGACCTGCCGGCGGCGCCGACCCTGCTCGCCATCCGGGTGGACGGCCGCGAGATCGACGCGGTGGCGGCGCCCGCCAAGACCGGGTTCCTCTATGTCTTCGACCGGGTGACCGGCGAGCCGGTCTGGCCGATCGAGGACCGTCCGGTGCCGGCGAGCGACGTCCCCGGCGAACGGGCGGCGGCGACCCAGCCGTTCCCGACCCGCCCGGCGCCCTTCGCGCGCCAGGGCTTCTCCGAAGAGGACGTGATCGCCTTCACCGAAGAGCTCCGGGAGGAGGCGCTCGCCATCGTCCGCCAGTACCGGATGGGCGGCATCTACACCCCGCCCTCGATGCAGGGCTCCATCGCCAATCCGGGGATCCTCGGCGGGGCCAACTGGGGAGGCGCCGCCGCCGACCCGGAGACCGGCGTGGTCTACATCAAGGCCAACGAGTTCCCCTCGCTGCTCGCCATGGCCGAGGCGAACCCGGACCAGGTCGAGGGGCGGTATTTCCTCGACCGGGACCGCCGGGCGCTCAACCTGCCGAACGGGCTGCCGATCAACCGGCCCCCCTGGGGCACCCTCACCGCCATCGACCTGGACACCGGCGAGCATCTGTTCCAGGTTCCCGCCGGGAACAACCCGCTGGCGCGGAACCACCCCGCGCTCGAGGGCGTGGACCTGGGGGACGCGCGGCTGGGCGTCGTCGGCGCTCCCGGACCGATGGTGACCGGCGGCGGTCTGGTGTTCCTCACCGGCGGCGCCGACCATATCTTCGCCTTCGACAAGACCACCGGCGAGGAGCTCTGGGCCCATCCGCTGGGAGCGAGCTCCTACGCGAACCCGATGACCTGGGAGACGCCTTCCGGGCGGCAGTTCGTGGCGGTCGCGGTGGGGCGCGGCCAGGGCAACAAGCTGGTCGCGTTCGCGCTCCCGGAGGGCGGCTAACCTTCCCGTCTTCCCCGAAGGAGGGAACGACCTGATGCCGCTGCCGCCGCTTTACGACCCCGAAGCCGTCCGCCCGATGTGGGAGGAGCTCGCCGACTGCGGGGTCACCCCGCTCCGCACCCCGGAGGCGGTGGACGCCGCGCTGGGCGAGTCGGGCACCGCGCTGGTGGTGGTCAACTCGGTCTGCGGCTGCGCCGCCGGCTCCGCCCGCCCCGGCGTGACCCTGGCGCTCCAGAACGCCCGGATTCCGGATCGGTCGCTGACCGTGTTCGCCGGGGTGGACCGCGACGCCGTCGAGCGGGCGCGCTCCCGCATGACCGAGGTTCCGCCGTCCTCCCCCTGCGTCGCCCTCTTCCGGGACGGCCGCCCGATCCACATCCTCGAGCGCCGCCACATCGAACGCATGACCCCGGAGATGGTGGCGGAGAATCTGGTGCAGGCGTTTGACAGCGAGTGCGCCGCCGCCGGGCCTTCGGTGCCCCGCGAGGTGTGGGAGCGGTCGGCCCGCGAGCGCATGTGCGGCTCCTCGGTTCCCCGCTTCGGCATCCCGATTTCCTGAAGAGTGGCGCCCCCCGGCCGTTTTCTCACTCTTGAGGGCATATCGGGCGCCGGCAAGTCCACCCAGGCGCGTCGGCTGGCTGACTGGTTCGCGTCCCGGGGCCGCGAGGTGGCGCTCACCCGGGACCCGGGCGGAACCCCGGTCGGCGAGGCCATCCGCCAGGTGCTGCTGGAAGGGAACGGGCCGGTCGTCCCCGAAGCCGAAATCGCCCTCTTCTTCGCCGACCGCGCTCAGAAGCTCGCCGAAGTGATCCGCCCGGCGCTGGAACGGGGGGCGGTGGTGATCGGCGACCGGTTCACCGACTCCACCTTGGCGTACCAGGGGTATGGGCGCGGCGTTCCGCTGGACCGCATCCTTCAGGTGGACCGGGCGGTCACCGGCGGGTTCCGCCCCCACCGCACCCTGCTGCTGGACCTTCCGGCTGCGGCCGGGCTTGCGCGCCTGGCGTCGGCGGACCGGATCGAGCAGGAGGCGGCGCGCTTCCACGAGCGGGTCCGCGAGGGGTTTCTCGCGCTGGCGCGCGAAGCCCCGGAGCGGGTGGTTCGGGTGGACGCCTCCGGGGACGCCGAGGCGGTGTGGGAGCGGGTTCGGGAGGCGGCGGGCGATGGCTGAGAAGGTCGATCCCCGCGTGCGCCGCGTCCTGAAGCAGCGCAAGGCTGCGCTCGACTGGCTGGGGCGCACCCCGCTTTCCCGGCTCGTCAAGCTGGAGCAGGCCGGCCGGCTGCCGCCGAGCCTGATGTTCGTGGGGCCGCCGGGGGCGCTCCTGCTCCCCGCCGCGCTGGAGCTGGCGGCAGTGATCAACTCCCCGGACCGGGACCCCGAATCGAAGGCCACCCGGGAGATCGCCGAGCGGATATGGGTGACTGCGGAGTGCCTGCGGAACCCCCTGCCGAAGAACTCCCTGTGGCCGGGGCCGGGAGGCGGCCCCTACCGGGACGTGCGGGTGCTTTACCCGGAAGGCGCCGGTCGCCAGATCAAGATCGACCCGGTTCGCTTCGTCACCGACGCCGCCCGGATGCGCCCGTTTGAGGGACGCCGCCGGGTTCTCATTATTGAGAGCGCGGACGCCATTGCGAGCCCTGCGGCGAGCGCGATGCTGAAAGAACTTGAAGAACCGAACAACGAAGTGCTGAGGTGGATCCTCTGCGCCGAACGCCCGGCGGCGCTGCCCTCCACCATCGTCTCCCGCTGCCAGCGCTGGATCTTCCCGGCGCCGACGCCCGCCGAAGTGGTCGAAGGACTCCGGCGAGATCGCGACTTCGAGGTCGGGATCGCCGAGATCGCCACTGCCGCCTCCCAGGCGCATCCGGCGCGGGCCGCCGGGTTCCGGAGGGACCGCCTGCGCGGCTTCCAGGAGGAGGCGGAACGGCTGGCGACGGTGGCGGGGCAGGGGATCGGGCCGCAGCAGCGCAACGAACTCACGAGGAAGCTGGGGAAGCTCGAACTTGACGACGACCTGACTCCGATCCTGAATCTGCTGCGCGCCACTTTGCGCGATCTGGCGGCGCTCGCTTCGGGGGTTCCGCCGCTGTCGTTTCCGAGCCGGAGGAAGGGACTCGCCAAAGTGGCGGCGCTCGCCCCCCCCGGCGCCTGGGCCCAAGCCTCGCTCCACGCCCGGGAGTCGCACAACCGGATGGTTCTTACGAAGGGACACCGGCGGATGCAGCTCGAATGGCTGCTCCTCCAGTTCAACGACATCGCCCGCCCGCTGGAGATCGCCCGGAGGAACCGCCAGAAACGCGCCGCCCGCTGAGTGTTCCGCCCTCCCCGGGCGCTATCGAGCGGGCCGGGAGGACGGTCCCGATCCGATCCGCGTTGGCGGCGTGAGCACGCCGGACCGCACCATGGCGGCCAGCGTTGCGTCGGGGGGCATCGGACTCCGGATCTCCCTGGGCGGTCCGAGCTCCGCGACCACCCGATCCTGATCCGTGACCAGCACCGTCTCGCCCGAAGCGGCGAGCCGGACATATTCGTCCAGCTTGCGGCGCAGCGCCTTGATTTCGACCGAGGTCTGTTTCGCGCTTTCCATGCCGGTCTTTACGGGCCGCCGGCGGCGGGAGACTCGCGGCGGATGCGCCCCACCACGGTGAGCAAATCCTCCACGTCGCCCTCGCCGAACTCCCCGTCGCGGGTGGCCTGGGCGACCGCCCGGGTGGCGCGCCAGATGTGCCGGAAGCCGAGACGTCCCTCCCGGTTCAGCTCGCCCAGCGTGTCGAAGGCGGCGTCGATCTCGTCGCTCCAGGGGTCCGCGCCCTGGGCCTCGTGGGACATCTGGCGCAGATGCTGGATCGCGGCGGCGTGCTGCTGTCCCGGATCCACCAGATAGCCGAGAACGAGGAACAGGCCGAGGCTCAGGAGCGCCCCGGCGCTGATCGTCGCGGTCAGCGCCACGAGTCCCAGCCGCCTGCGTCCGACCGGCGCCCGCATCAGGTCCTTTCCGATGGCGAGCGCGTGCGGCGGCGGAGGCGGCATTTCGGGCATGCGGGTTTCCGGCGGCTGCGGGGCTGCGGCGTCCGGGTCCGGCTTCCGGGTCCGCGCCATCCGGCGGAGCCAGTGCAAGGTTCCGATGGCGAGGATGAGGACCGCCGGGATCAGGATGCCGGGGGGCGTCCAGACCGGATCCCCCAGGGTCTTGAGGTCGGCCAGGTTGGACAGCAGCAGCGCGGCGGTGTTGTGGAAGAAGTGGATGGAGATCGGAACCAGGATGCTTCCGGTGGCGGTGGCGGCGAGCCCCAGGATGACGCCGGCCAGCAGGTAGTTGGGGAGCGGCAGCCCGTGCATGAAGGTGAACAGCAGCGCCGAAACGAAGATCGCGCTGAAGCGTCCGAAGCGCTGGAATCCGGTGAGGATCACCCCCCGGAACAGCAGTTCCTCCGAAATGGCGGCGCCGAACCCGATGCCGGCCAGCCGGATCATCCATTCGATGAACCCGTCGGCGCGCACCATGCGGTTCAGCGCCTCGATGAAGGCCTCGTCCAGCGGCGCGAACTGCTGGACCAGGTTGGCGAGCTGGTCGCTGACCACGAACAGCGAGAGCGCCACCGGAACCGAGAGCAGCAGGTCGGAAAGGGGCGCCGGGCGGAGCAGGAACGCCCGGAACGGACGCAGCCGGAACACGCGGATCGCCCCCACCGCGACCGCGAGCGTGACCGCCGGAATCATCAGGATCGCGATCTCGACCGGCAGCCGGGTCCGCCCCAGGAAGATTCCGATTCCGAAAATGGCGGCGAGCCCGACCAGAAAGGTCAAAAACGCCTGGGAGGCGGTGGCGACGCCAGGGCGACGACGGGATTTCACGGAATTGGTACGTTGACGGAGTGGAAGGAG
Source organism: Candidatus Marinacidobacterium sp. (assembly GCA_965202845.1). GTDB lineage: Bacteria > Acidobacteriota > Vicinamibacteria > Marinacidobacterales > Marinacidobacteraceae > CBDATA01. The sequence goes on along the minus strand of OZ241856.1, from coordinate 1,597,772 downwards.
ACCTCCCCGAAGTCTATTCGGGCGCCCCGGAGGCGCGGGCCGGTGGCGGCCCCTGGCGGATCGTCCGCATCGTCGCCGGATTCCTCCTGCTGGCGGTCGGCGTGGTGGGACTGTTCCTGCCGGTGCTCCAGGGCGTCCTGATGATCCTGGGCGGACTCGCCATCCTGGGGCGCGACTTGCCCTGGGCCCGCCGGATCACCGACCGGCTGAGCCGCTTCATCCGCCGCCGCGCCGAACGGCGCCGGATGCGTCGGGAGCAGGCGCGGTGAACCCGGCGGATTCCGCCGCCGCCCGCCGCCACCGGGAGCTGGCCGACCAGATCCGGTTTCACGACCATCGCTACTACATCCTGGACGCCCCGGAGATCGCCGACGCCGAGTACGACGCGCTCTTCCGCGAGCTGGCGGAGCTGGAGCGCCGCCATCCTGAGCTGGCGACTCCCGATTCGCCCACCCGGCGGGTGGCGGGCGGCGTCGCCGACGGATTCCCCGAAGTCGTCCATCCGGCGCCGCTGCTCTCGCTGGAAAGCATCGCGTCGGAGGACGAACTGCACGAATTCCTCGCGCGGACCCGGCGGGAGCTGGGGCGGGAAGGGGAGGAGCTGGCGCTCTGCCTCGAACCCAAGTTTGACGGCCTCTCGGCGGCGCTCACCTACGAAGACGGGCTGTTCGTCCGGGGCGCCACCCGCGGGGACGGCAAGTCGGGCGAGGACATCACCGCCAACCTGCGGACGGTCCGCTCCATCCCGCTTCGCCTGCCGGCGGGGCGCTGCCCGGCGCGGCTCGCGGTCCGGGGCGAGGCGGTGCTCCCGGTCCCCGATTTCGAGCGGATGAACCGGAGGCTGGCGGCCCAGGGCCGGCCGGTGTTCGCCAACCCCCGAAACGCGGCGGCCGGCTCGCTCCGCCAGCTGGACTCCTCGGTGGCGGCGTCCCGCCCGCTGGCGTTTTTCGCCTACGACGTCCTGCTCTGGGAAGGGGGCGCCGCCCTGCCGGACACGCAGTCGGAAGTCCTGCGCGCGCTGGCCGATCTCGGCTTCCGGACCGCCCCCGAAGGTGCCCGGGACTCGTCGGCGTGGTGGGAGGCGGCGCGCGGCGCGCCCGCCATCGTCGCCTACCACCGGGCGCTCCAGGAGGGGCGGGACCGGTTCCCGGTGGAGCTGGACGGCGTGGTCGTCAAGCTGGATCGCCGCTCCGAACAGCGGGAGCTCGGCGAGCGCTCGCGCACCCCGCGCTGGGCGGTCGCCTTCAAGTTTCCCCCGCAGCAGGCGGAAACCACCCTACTGGACATCGGCGTCCAGGTGGGGCGCACCGGCAAGCTGACCCCGGTGGCGCGGCTCGCCCCGGTGCGGGTCGCCGGGGTCACGGTCCGCAACGCCTCCCTCCACAACGAGGAGATCGTCCGGTCGCTGGGTCTGCGGCCCGGCGACCGGGTCCGGATTCAGCGCGCCGGGGACGTGATCCCGCAGGTGGTGGGCGTCGCGCGCTCCGAGCCGGACGCGGAAGCCACCCCCTGGAGCATGCCGGAGACCTGCCCCGAATGCGGGAACCCGGTGCGGGCCGAGGGGGCGCACCACCGCTGCTCCGGCGGCTGGGAGTGTCCGGCCCAGCGGACCGCCCGGCTCGCCCACTTCATCGGCAGGGGGGCGATGGAGATCGAATCGCTCGGCGGGGAGCTGGTGCGGGCGCTCCTGGAGGAGGGACTGGTGCGGACGCCGGCGGACCTCTACCGGCTCACCCGGGAGCAGCTGCTCGCCGTTCCGCCGCGCCCGACCGCGCCGCCCTTCGACCGAAAACGCGCCGAACAGCTGGCGACGCGCCTGCGCGAAACCAGGGACCAGCCGCTCGCGCGGGTTCTGGTCGCCCTGGGGGTGTCGGGATTGGGCCCCGGAACCGCCGCGAAGCTCGCCGAAGCGCATCGGACGCTCGGCGCCATCCTCGACGGCCAGGGCCGCCTGGAGAAGCTGGCGCAGGCGGGACTCCGGGAGGCCGGCCCCCGGTCGCTCCTCCAGCATCTGCTCCGCATCGGCGTGTTCCGGGAGGACGGCCTCCTGGACCGGCTCGGACTTCCGCTCGAACCCGCCTGGAGCCGGGAGCATCTGATGACCGCAGTGGGGCGGATGGCGGGACGGGACGCCTTCCGGCTCGACCGGCTCAGCGAGCAGACCGCCGGCGAGCTCTTCGACGCCGGCCTCGCGCGCAGCCCTTCCGACGTGTTCGCGCTGACCGCAGCGGATCTCGCCGGGCTTCCGCCCCGGGAACGCCGTCCGTTCGCCGAAAAGTCGGCGAACAACCTGCTGCGCGAAATCGACCGGAGCCGCGCGGCGGAGCTTCCGCGGTTCGTCTTCGCGCTCGGGATTCCGAACGTGGGAGCGCACGTGGCGCGGGTGCTGGCCTCCCGGTTCGGCTCGCTGGAGCGGATCGCCGCCGCGTCCCCGGAGGAGTTGCTCTCGGTGCACGAAATCGGCGAGGAGGTCAAGGATTCGGTGATCGGCTTCTTCTCCGACGCCTCGAACCGCGCCTGGCTGGAGGCGCTCGCCCGGCTCGGCGCGCGCCCGGTCCAGGCGGAGACCGGCGCGGAGACCCTCGCCGGGCTGCGGCTGGTTCTCACCGGCGCGCTTCCCAACCTTTCGCGGGACGAGGCCACCGATCGGATCCAGCGCCACGGGGGGCGAGTGGTGGCCTCGGTGAGCCGCCGCACGTCGGCGGTGGTGGCCGGCGCCCAGGCGGGGAGCAAGCTGGCGAAAGCGCGCGAACTCGGCATTCCGGTGGTGGACGAGGAGGGGCTGCTACGGCTGGCCGCCGGGGACGCTACGCTCGAATCCCTCTCCTGAGACCATGGCTTCGTTTCTCCTCTGGGTTCTCCTCTTCGTCCTCTGCTGGCCGGTGGCGCTGCTCGCGCTCCTGCTCTGGCCGATCGTCTGGCTCCTGCTGCTGCCCTTCCGCCTCCTGGGCGTCGCGGTGGACGGGGTGTTCTCGTTCCTCCGGGCGCTTCTGACCCTGCCGGCGCGGGCGCTGCGCAAGTAGTGGATTCCCTTCGCGAGGACGCAAAGACGCTGCGGCGCGAGCTGGCCGGCTTCGAAATCCCGCCGCTCACCGCCGGGGAGCTCGCCGTCCGCTGGCGGGAGACGCCGCCGAGACGGATTCCCGGCTCCCCGGAACCGGGAAGCATCACCCGGTTGCGGGGGGCCGGTCGGGCCGCGGTGGAAGAAGCCCGGGAGCGGGCCGACCAGGATGAGCACGGCGCCTTCATCCGGGTCTGCCGACAGCCCCGGAGCGGGGAACCGCTGGGGTCGCTCTCCGGGATCCCGTTCACCGTCAAGGACATCGTGGACGTCGCGGGGATGCCCGCCACCTTCGGGTCGCGCTTTGCGCGCACGCCTGCCCGCAGCGCCCCGGCATGGAGGGCGCTCGAAGAAGCGGGCGCGACGCTCATCGGCAAGACGAATCTCCACGAATGGGCGTTCGGGGTGACCGGCGAGAACCCGCACTTCGGAACCGTCCGCAACCCGCGGGACCCCTCCCGGATCGCGGGCGGCTCCTCCTCCGGATCGGCGGCGGCGCTCGCCGCCGGGATCGGCTACGGCTCGATCGGCAGCGACACCGGGGGTTCGATCCGCATTCCGGCGGCGCTCACCGGAATCGTGGGGTTGAAGCCCTCCTTCGGCCGCATCTCCGCCGAGGGCGTGACCCCGCTTTCCTGGAGTCTCGACCATGTGGGGCCGATGGCCCGAAGCGCCGCCGACCTGGACATCATCTGGTCCGTTCTCGCCGGCGTCCCCGAACGCCTGCCGGCGCCGGCTTCCCCGCGTCCCCTGGAGGGCTTCCGGGTCGGCGTCCCCGAGCGATTCTTCTTCACGAACCTGATTCCGGAGGCGGACCAGGCGATCCGCGCCGCGTACGACCGGCTTTCCCGGCTGGGCGCTGAGATCGTCTCGGTCGAAATCCCCGAAGCCCACCTGGCGGCGCCCGCCCGCAACCTGATCGCGTTCGCCGAGGCCGCCGCGTTCCACCGGGAGCGGATGGCCGAACGCCCCGGCGACTTCGGCGCCGACGTGCGGAGCAACCTCGAAGCGGGAAGCCGGATAGCGACCGAGGATTTCCTGCTCGCGTGTTCGGCGCGACGGCTGGTGACCGACGGGTTTTCGCAGGTTCTGGGCGCGGTGGACGCGCTGGTCGTGCCGTCGACGCCCGCCGGCGCCCCGGAGATCGGCGCCCCGACGCTCGAAAACGGCGAACCGACCCGCTCCGGGCTGATGCGCCTGACCGCCCCCTTCAACCTGACCGGGCACCCGGCGCTCCAGCTTCCGATGGGGGAGGACGCCCGGGGGCTGCCGCTCGGCGCGCAGATCGTGGGAAAGCACGGCGGGGAGGACACCCTCCTGCTGCTCGCCCGCTGGCTGGAATCCGCGCCGGGGTAAATTGGCGGGCATGAAGCTGCTGGAAGGAAAGCGCGGCCTGATCGTCGGGGTCGGAAACCGACGCTCCTTCGCCTGGGGCGTCGCCCAGGCGGCGGCCCGGGAGGGGGCGACGCTCGCGCTCAGCTACCAGAACGAGCGGCTGGGTCGGAACGTCAAGGCGCTCGCCGCCGAAATCCCCGGAACCGGGACGCTGCCGCTGGACGTGGCGGAGGACGCCCAGATGGACGCTGCGGTCGGCCTCGCGCTGGACCAGCTCAGCGGGCTGGACTTCCTCGTGCACTCGGTGGCCTTCGCGCCGCGCGAGGAGCTGGTCGGGAGCTTCGTCCAGACCTCGCGCGACGGGTTCCGCATCGCCCATGACATCTCGGCCTATTCGCTGGTCGCGCTGACCGCCCGCTTCCGGGAGGCGCTCGCCGCCGGGGAGGGAGGGGCGGTGGTCACCCTCACCTATCTCGGCGCCGAGCGGGCGTTCCCCAACTACAACGTGATGGGAGTGGCCAAGTCGGCGCTCGAATCCTCGGTGCGCTACCTGGCGAGCGACCTGGGTCCCGAGGGCGTCCGGGTGAACGCGATCTCCGCCGGTCCGGCGAAGACGCTGGCCTCTTCGGCGGTGGGGGGGATTTCGCGGATCGTGGAGCACTACCGCGCCCATGCCCCGCTCCGCCGCGCCACCACCGCCGCCGAAGTGGGCGATGCGGCGGCGTTCCTGCTTTCGCCGCTCGCCCGCGGAGTGACCGGGGAGACCCTCCACGTGGACAGCGGCTTCCACGCCATCGGAGCGACGCTTCCCGAAGATGCCTGACCGGAACGCCTCCGAGGCGGCGCTCGTCTACGACTGGAACCGGCCCGATCCGGACCAGGCGTGGCTGCCCCCGAAGCCGGTCGTCCTGAACGACGAGACGCTGCGGGACGGCCTCCAGAGCCCCTCGGTGGTGTCGCCGCCGCTCGAGCGGAAGGTCGCGGTGCTCCATCTGATCGAGCGGCTCGGCATCCAGTGCGCCGACATCGGGCTGCCGGCCGCCGGGCCGCACGTGGAGACCCAGGTGCTGCGGCTGGCGCGGGAGATCGTGGACGCGAAGCTGCGGGTGCGCCCCAACTGCGCCGCCCGCACCCTGGTGTCCGACATCGAGCCGATCCACCGGGTCTCGGAGAAGGCGGGCGTCCCGATCGAGGTCGCGGCCTTCATCGGCTCCAGTCCGATCCGCCAGTACGCCGAGGAGTGGGATCTCGATTTTCTGGTGCGGCAGACCGAAACGTCGGTGACCTGGGCGGTGGAGCACGGCCTGCCGGTCGAGTACGTCACCGAGGACACCACCCGCGCCCGTCCGGAGAACGTGCGGAAGCTCTACCTCGCCGCTATCCGCTGCGGCGCCCGGCGCATCGTGGTCTGCGACACCGTGGGGCACGCCACGCCGGACGGCGTGACCCGGCTGATCCGGTTCGTCCGCGGGGTGATCGAGGAGAGCGGCGCCGACGTCCAGCTCGACTGGCACGGCCACCGCGACCGGGGGCTCTCGGTGCCCAACAGCCTCACCGCCATCGAGGCGGGGGCCGACTGCGTCCACGGCACCGCCATCGGCATCGGCGAGCGCTGCGGCAACACCCCGATGGACCAGCTGCTGGTGAACCTGAAACTGCTCGGCTGGATTCCGAACGACCTGGCGGCGCTCCGCGAGTATTGCGAGGCGGTCGCGGACGCCACCGGGGTGCCGATTCCGGCCGGCTATCCGGTGGTGGGGCGGGACGCCTTCCGCACCGGGACCGGAGTCCATGCGGCGGCGATCATCAAGGCGAAGGCGAAGGGCGACGACTGGCTCGCCGACCGGGTGTATTCCGGGGTGGCGGCCGGCGACTACGGCTTCCGCCAGAAGGTGGAGGTGGGGCCGATGAGCGGCCTCGCCAACGTCATCTACTGGCTGCGCCAGCACGGCCACCAGCCGACCGACGAGCTGACGCACCGCGTCTTCCGCGCCGCCAAGAACACCGACCGGGTGCTGACCGACGCGGAGATCGAAGCGGTGATCGCCGCCGAGGGCTGATCAGTCCCCGACCACCAGTCCCACCCCCTCGTGGATGAGGCGGGCGGCGAGCAGCAGGGTGCGCTGTTCCCGGTCGCCGCCGGGACACGCCTCCACCACGTCCATCCCGACCAGCCGGAAGCGGGTTCCGATTTCGTGGATGAGGTCGAGTCCGGCCCGGGCCGAGAGTCCGCCCGGGACCGGATGGGCCACCGCCGGGGCGAAGGCGGGGTCGAACCCGTCCATGTCCACCGTGAGATAGATGCGGGCGCCGTCCGAGAGGTGGTCGAGGAAGGCGCTCCGCCGCGCCCCCTCCCGGGCGGAGATCGCGTGGACCCGGCCCGGGTGCGCCTCCCGCGCCGCGCGCTGGACCGGGGTGTCGGTGCGGATGCCGATCTGGGTGAGGCTCGCCACGTGCGGGAATTCGAGGAGGCGCGCCGCGACGCAGGCGTGCGAGGTGCGGCTTCCCTCGAACTCGGGGTTCATGTCCGGGTGCGCGTCCCACTGGACCACGTGGAGCGCGCCGTCCCCCTGGAACCCTTGGACCAGCGGCGGGGTGATGGCGTGATCGCCTCCCAGGACGAATGGGACGCGCCTCCGGTCCCGTTCGGCGGCGACGGCGTCCCGGTAGCGGACCGCGTCCGCATCGAACCCGTCCCCGGAGGGCAGGAGGTCGCCCAGGTCGGCCAGCTTGCCTTCGCAGTCCGCCATCCGCTCGCTGAAGGCGTTGTAGCAGTTGCCGTCGTAGGCCAGCCGGATCGCCGGCGGCGCCGCCGCGCAGGCGTTCCGGTGGGTGGACTGGCTGGCGTCCCGGACGCCCAGCAGCGAGGCGGGGACGTCGGCGTCCTTGCTGGCGAGCAAGCCGGCAAACGGGATGGGGGGCGCGTCAATCATGATATCGGGGCATGATTCCGGGGAGCCTATCCGGCGTCGTGATACGTTCGGCGGGATGGCGGGCGTCGCGCGCGGTTTTCTCTTGCTGCTGGTCCTCGTCGGGTCGGGCGCGTGCGCGGCGACCTACCGCATCCCCAGGGTCTCCGCCCTCGAGGAAGCGAAGGCCCGGAACATGTTCGCCGAGGAGCGGCGCCGGTTCGTCCGTCCCGCCGCGGACCGGGAAGCGGCGGCGAAGCGATTCCTTGACACTGTTGCGCGGGTGGAGCCGGTCGCCGAGCGGGTGTGCCGGGAGGAAACCCGGGGCGATCCCGGTTTTGACTGCGACATCCTGGTGCTCTACAACAGCGAAACGCTGGAGCGGAACGCCTATTTCTTCTACCGCGGCGGAAAACCGGTCGTCGGATTCACCGTGCCGATGATCTTCGATGCGAGGAATGAGGACGAGATCGCATTCATCCTCGGCCACGAGATGGGGCACCACATCGGAAAGCATCTTCAGAAAGAGGAGAAGCGGGGCAGGTTCGGCGCGGCGATCGCGGGGGCGTTGATCGGCCTCGCGCAGGCGGGGCGCGCGGAGGAGGACCGGAACTACTGGTACGAAGCTGCGGAGATGCGGAATTTCATGGCGATGGGCGATCGGGCGGGGCGAAGGGCCTTTTCCTCGAAGTTCGAGCTGGAGGCCGATGTCATCGGAACCTGGATCGCGAAGGAGGCGGGCTACGACCCGGTTCGGGGCGCTCGCTTTTTCGCCCGGCCGGAAGCGGCGAGGATGCGGGACGGGAGGCTGTCGTTCTGGGGAACGCATCCGCCGGATGCGAAGCGGCTGGCCACGGTGATCGCCACGCTGAAGAGGCTGGAAACCGATCCGCGTCTGCGAAGAACCCGATAGGCGGGATGGCGCGCGGATCGTCGCCGCGTCCGGCGGTCGCCGTGATGCTCACCGCCGGGGAGCGGGTGCTGCTGGTGCGACGCTCGCCGAAACTCCGGGCGTTTCCGGGGCTCTGGGCCTTTCCCGGCGGGACGGTGGCGCCGGAGGACTCGAGGACCGCCGAAGGGACGCCGGCGCGGATCGTCGCCGCCGTCCGGGAGGTGTTCGAGGAGACCGGGGTCCTGCTCGCGAGCGGCCGGGACTCCGGCGTGGCGCTGGACCCGCTCCGGCGGGCGCTGCTGGAAGGCCGGATCGGGTTCGCCAACGTTCTTTCCCGAACCGGCGCCGCGATCCGGGCGGAGGACTTCGCCGAGGTGGAGTCGCTCACCACCCCGGAGTCGGCGCCGTACCGCTTCGATACGCGCTTCTACCGGCTGCCGCTGCCTGCGGGGGAACGGGTGACGGTCTGGCCGGGCGAGATCGTGGACTCGGCGTTTTTCACGCCGGAGGCGGCGCTCTCCGACTGGCGCGCGGGAACGCTGGCGCTGGCGCCGCCCATCATCGGCCTGCTGGAGCGCTGGTCGGACGACGCGGCGGAGTTCCGGGCGCGGAACCGGAGGGCGGGGCGGCACCGGCCGGCGGTCCGCTACGCGCCGGGAATCGCCGTCATCCCCTGCCGGACGCCGACGCTGCCGCCCGCCACCCACACCAACGCGATCCTGGTCGGAACCTCCCGCCGCTACCTGGTGGACCCGGCGCCGGAGGACCCCGCCGAGCGTCGGATGCTGTTCGGGATGGTGGACCGGCTGCTCGGAACCGATCGTCTGGAGGGAGTGCTGGTGACCCACCACCACCGGGATCACATCGGATCGGTGGCCGCCGCCGCCGCCCGCTACCGGGTTCCGGTGGGGGCGCACCCGGAGACTTTCGCGCGGATGCCGGCGCTTCCCGGAGAGACGATGGCGCTGGGCGACGGCGACCGCCTTAACTTGGGCGCCGCTCCCGACGGCAGCCCCGACTGGAAGCTCGAAGTCCGGTTCACTCCCGGGCACGCGCCGGGGCATCTCGTCTTCGTGGACAGTCGCTACGGCGCGATGCTGGCCGGGGACATGGTCTCGTCGCTCTCCTCGATCCTGATTTCCCCGGAGGACGGCGACCTGGGGCGGTACATGGACTCGCTCCGCCGCCTCGCCGGGGAATGCCGCGGCGTCGTCCACCCGGCGCACGGGGCGCCGGTGGCGGCGGGACGCGACCTGCTCCTGGGGCAGATTCGGCATCGGGAGGCGCGGGAGGCCGCCCTGCTGGAAGCGCTGGAAGAAGCGCGTCCCCGGAGCCTTGGCGCGATCGGGCGCCGGGTCTATCCGGTGGGCGAGATTCCCGGCGAGGGGCCGATCCGGCGGCTGGCGGAAACCGCGCTCGCCTCGGGACTCGCCAAGCTGGAACGCGAGGGCCGGGCCCGGAAGACGCCCGGAGGAGACTGGTCGCTCCGCTCCGGTTGAATGGCGGCCCTGTTTTTCCTCCGGGATTCAGTCCTCTCCGAATTTGCGCTTGAGCCACTCGAAGGCGGCTTTTTGATCGTTCAAGGCGGCTCTTCGCAACTGCCCCAGAAGCCAAGTCCAACTTGGGGGTTCCTGCACCAGATTCTTGGCCCCCTGGTTGCATGTGCTGCACAGGGCGCGCAGATTGGACAACTCCTGTTTGCCGCCATGATCGTGATCCACGATATGTCCAATGTGCAATCTCGCTTGGCGGCCGTCATCCGTTTTTTCACCCGCTCCAATCCCGCACATCTGACACGTGTATCCATTGCGTTCCAGAACCTGGGCGCGAAGCCGCCCCGAAATACTTCCCCGGAAACGATAGGTTTCCGGCGAGAGTTTCCCGTCTTTTTCAAGGATGTATTCGCCGGGTTTGAGGTCGGCTCGATCGTTGTTCGTGAGGATCGGCCATCCTTCGGAACGCAACTCACGCACCCGACGCGCCCATTCCACCGCGCCGCCGCTGGCGTCCTGAATCTGTTGCGAGTGAAGAACGACCCCGAGATTCTTCCGGAAGAACGCGAGTATTTTAGCTTTGGAAGAGCGGGATGCGTTCTTCATGGGATCTCTCTTCGATGACCCGGCTCCATTTCGGGCTCAATTCCACCAGAACCGAATCGCGCCCCAGGCTCCGGGCCACGACTCCGGTCGTGCCGCAACCGCCAAATGGATCGAGCACCGTGTCGCCCGTCTGCGATCCGAGCAGGATGCAACGCCGGGCGAGCTCGCGTGGAAACGCGGCGGGATGTCCCTTCCGGTTCGGGTCCGGCCCCAGGAACCAGTAGTCGCGGAGATTGGCGCCTGTTTCCTGGCGCACCCCGTCGGGATCGTAGAAGTACTTCGGAGAGGCGGACAACATGAAGATGTCTTCCGTTGCGCGCGTCGGGCGGTTCCGCACGCTCTCCGGCATCCCCGCTGTCTTGATCCAGGTTACGTGCGACCGCAGGAACCAGCCGTCCTCCTGCAGGGCGAACGCCACGCGCCACGGGATGCCCATCAGGTCCAGCGCCTTCAGTCCCCAGCACGGCGGCACCTTGCAGTTTCGATGCTGAATGAGTTTCCGCGTGTTTCCGACAACGGCGTTGGGGCCATGTCCGCCGGTCCCTCCGTTTCGGGCGTATCCATCTCCCAGGTTGAGCCAGACGACGCCATCGGGACGCAGGACGCGGCGCACTTCACGAAAGACCGTCACCAGATTTTCGATGTATTCCACCGGCGACGCTTCGGCGCCGATCTGCTCTGCATGATCGTAGTCGCGAAGTCCCCAATAGGGCGGCGACGTGACGCAGCACTGGATCGACGCCGGCTCCAGTTCGCGCAGGGCCGACCGGCAATCGCCATGGATGACCCGCATCATCGCCGCGCCCTCGCCATCATCGAACCCTGGACTGCATGGTAGCGTCGCGCGCGGTCACTCCCTCGTGCTTCCGGGGACCGTGTTGCCGGCGATCACCACCCGTTCGATGGTGCGCAGCGCGGCGATGTCCTCGAGCGGGTTCTCGTCGAGCACGATGAAGTCCGCCCACTTGCCGGGAACCAGCTCGCCGACCTCCCCGAAACCGAGGCAGCGCGCCGCGTCGCCGGTCGCCGAGCGCAGGATCGCCTCGGCGGAGAGTCCGGCTTCCGCCATCTCGCCGGTCTCGATGTGCTCGAAGTAGCCCTGGAAGCGGCCGGCCGGGCCGGTGTCGGTGCCGAACGCGATCGGAACGCCAGCATCGGCCACCGCCTTCAGGTTGGCCATCGCGATCGGGTAGTGCTCCCGATATCCCCGGGCCGTCGGGCTTTCCCGGACCCGGGCCATCCGCTCGGGGTCCTTCAACTGCTCCAGAACCGCCGGGTCGGCGTCCTTCAGGAAGAACGGGTCGTCGAAGAAGTCCGGGACGTCGGCGTAGACGAAGGTGGAGATTTCCCGAACCAGCGTCGGGACGTAGCAGACCTCCCGTTCGAGCATCAGGTCGAGGAACTCCTGGTCCACCGGCTGATCCCGCACGCTGTGGGCGATGAGGCCGGACCCGGCGCGCAGAACCTCCTTGGCGTCCTCCAGGTAGAAGATGTGGGTGGTGACCGGCTTTCCGGCTTCGGCGCCGATCTCCATCACCCGCTGGATGGTCTCCGACGAGACCCGCTCGTTCGCCCCCAGGTTGGTGTCCACCCGCATCTTGAGGAAGTCGGCGGGGAGCGCGAGGCTCCGCGCCGCCGATTCCGCCGCCTCGTCCGGGGTTCCGCTCGAGATGACCTCGCCGGCGATCCGGATCCGGGCGCGGTCCAGGGTCGCGTCCTCCTCGTCCCGGAGCGCGGCGGCCTCCGGCCCGTCGCCCCCCAGCGAGGCGACGCTGGTGACGCCGTAGCGGGCGTAGAGGGCGAGCTGCCGCAGCAGGTTTTCGCGGGTGTAGCGGCCGGTTTCGAGTCCCAGCACGTCGCTCACGTGACCGTGGGCGTTGATGAGGCCGGGGATCACCGTCTTGCCGGAAAGGTCCACGACTTCGGCGCCGGCGGGGATTTCCACGTCCGCCGCCGCGCCCGCAGCCTCCACCCGGCCGTCCCGCGCCACCAGAACCGCGTCCGCTACGGCGGGCACCCCGGTGCCGTCCCACAGCGTGATGCCGGTCCAGGCGGTCACCCCCTCAAGCGGAGGCGGCGGTTCGGAACCGCACCCGAAGAAAAGAATGAGAGCGGACAGGGGGAGCAGCTTCTTCTTCATGGCGGCGAGCATACCCGCGATACGCTCCCCACCCGCCCCGTGCCCGCTTCCGTCGCCGCCGAACCCGCCGTCCTGGGGCGTCCCAGCATGTGTGGGCGGCTGGAGCGGGTGCTGGTGATCGGTCCGCAGCTCGAAATGCTGGAGCACCCGGCCGACTACCGGGAGCTCGGCTATCCGCGTCCGCCGGACCCGGAGCTCGCGGCGCGCCAGCACCGGGCGTTGGTCGCCGAGCTGGCCGATTTCGGCGCGGAGGTGGTGGAGGCGGCGCCGCGCGGCCTCTCGGCGGACGCCGTCTACTGCCACGACGCCTCCTTTCCGTCGTCGCGCGGGATGATTCTCATGCGGATGGGGAAGCCGGCGCGGGCCGCCGAACCGGAGGCGCACCGGGAGATCTACCGGGATCTCGGCGTCCCGACACTCGGCGCCGTCGAAGCTCCCGGCCTCGCCGAGGGCGGCGACCTGGTCTGGCTGGACGAACGCACGCTGCTGGCGGGCGAGGGCTACCGCACCGACGCCGCCGGGATCGCCCAGCTCGCCGCGCTGCTCGCCCCCGACGGGGTCGAAGTGATCCGGTCGCCGCTCCCCCACGGCGACGGCCCCGCCGCCTGCCTCCACCTGATGTCCCTCATCAGCGTGCTGGACGAGCGGACGCTGCTGGCGGACCCGCGCCTGCTCGCGGTTCCCACCCTGCAGCTGCTGGAGGCGCGCGGCTTCCGCCTGATCCCCATCGTCGAGGCGGAGCGGGACACGATGGCGGCGAACGTCCTGGCGCTGGGCGACGGGGAGCTCCTCGCCATCGCCGCCAACCGGAAGACGAACCGGCGCCTCGTCGAAGCCGGCTTCCGGGTGCGCGTCTACGAGGGATCGGAGATCAGCCAGAACGGCGCCGGAGGCCCCACCTGCCTCACCCGCCCGATCACCCGGAGGGCTTGAGGTGAAGCGCCGCCGGCTGGCCGGTCTGCTGACCGTTCTCGCGCTGGTCGTGCTGGCCGGGTTCATCGTGCGCTCCACCCTGCGGATGGGCCGCGCCCGTTGCGAAGTCACCATGGTCCTGGACGGGCGCTCCGCGACGGTCGCCGCCCGGGGCGCGACGCCGGCGGACGCCACCCGCGCCGCGATCACCGGCGCCTGCGCCCGGATCGCCAGCGGGCGCACCCAGAACATCCTCTGCCTCGACGCCCCGCCGCTCTCCGTCTCTTGCGAGTGAGCCGCCGAGCCGGGTGACCGTCCCGTCGGAACGCACGAGGAACGCCTCGGTCGGGCGCTTCAGCAGCGCGCGCGCCGCGAAGCGGTAGCGGCGGGCGCGGGCCTCCGCTCCCCGGTCGCCTTCGGGCGCCATGACCAGCGCCGCCGCCGAGCCGTCCGGGCGCATCAGGACGCTCGGAACGGTGACCGAAAAGGCCCGTAGCGCGATGCGGAGGTTGGCGCGGAGCGCGCCGGGGTTGGCTTCCAGCCAGCGGGACGCCGCCTGGAAGAGAGCGAGCGCCGTCTTGACGGCTTCGGCGTGGTCCGCCCCGGTGGGGGCCAGGCGGTTGTCCAGCATCCGGGCCGCCGTTTCGGCGTCCACCTTCGCGCCGTCCCGGGCGCGCTCCAGCAGCAGGTGGGCGAGCCGCCGGGCGGCGGAGGCGGTCCGCTCGGTCAATCGGCCAGCACCCGCAGCTGGTGGCGCGCCCACTGGATCTCCGACCGGGGGTCGCGGGCGGCGCCCGCCATCGCCTCCCAGAGATCCGGGGGAAGGAAGCGGGCGAGCCCCTGCGGCTTGCCGAGCGCCCCGGACTTGAGGAACCTGGCGACGCCGGAGAGGGTCAGGCTGCGCTTGGCGCGGGTCAAGGCCACATAGAGGCACCGGCGCTCCTCGGCACTGCTGCGCCCGTCGTCCCGGATGTCCCAGTCGCTCGAATTGCTGATGGTGGAGATGCTCCAGCGGCCGTCGTCGCCCTCCTGAACCCGGACGCCTCCGCCGGCGCCGGGAGTCCTCCCGTTCAGATCCACCAGGTGGACGTGTTCGTATTCCAGCCCCTTGGCGGCGTGGATGGTGAGAACCTGCACTGCTCCCGCCGCACGCAGCGGCGCCTGGGTCGCATCCTGCCCGTCGCTTCCGGCGGTCTCCAGGCAGCGCGCCGCGATCTCGAAGGTGGCGAAGCCGTCGCGCTCGGCGCGGCGCAGGCGCTGAAGCGCCTTCTCGACGTTGGCGGCCTGCTGGGCGCCGGCGAAGGGACTGCCGGCCCCGCTGCGGCGCGCCCGCTCCAGATATCCGGTCTCTTTCAGGATGCGCTGGACGGCGAGCGAGGGCGGCAGCTCCCGCGACCAGCCGATCCATGCCGCCACCCGGACGCCGGCCTCCCGGAGCGGGTCGGCGTCCGCCTTCGGGAGTTCCAGCGGGATGTCCCCGCCGCTCGTCAGGACGTCGCTGAAGGGGGTTTCCGCGTCCTTGTCGAGGGCGCGAAGCGCCTGGAGCGCCCGGGACGGGACCGCGAAGAAGCGCGAGCGCAGCAGCTCCACGGCGCGCAGATCGGAATGCGGCCGGGCGAGGAAACGGCAGAGCGCGGTCAGGTCGCGGACCTCCGACGTCTCGAAGAACCCCGCCCCCTTGATGAGGCAGGTCGGGATGCCGAGCGCCTCCACCGCCTGGCGGTAGGTTTCGAGTTCGTTGCCCCGCCGCGACAGGATGGCGATTTCGTCGAGCGGCGCGCCGGACGCTGCGATCTCCTGGATCCGCCGGGCGATGCGGCGGGCGGCCTCCGGGTGCTCCTCGGCGCTCGCCACCGAAAGCGGCGCGTTCTCGTCGCTGCTCTCGTCCACCGGGCCGGGGTCCTCGGGAATCCGATCCTCCTCGTCGTAGCGGAAGCGCCAGTTGACATCCTGCCGATCCGCGTGCGCCACCGCCGTCGCCACGTCGTTCACGAAGGCGCGGAGCGGCGCGGTGGAGCGGAAGTTCCAGCGGAGCGCCACCCGGGGCCGGCGGGCCGACCGGAACCGCGCGCCGATCCAGGTTTCCGTGTTGCCGAGGATTTCGACCCGCGCGTTGCGGAAGCGGTAGATGGACTGCTTGTGGTCGCCGACCACGAACAGGGTGGGGGTCTCCAGCCGGCCGCCGGTGACGCGCCGGACCTCCTCGGCGGCCAGCCCCTCGCCGCTGGTCCATGGCTCGGCGATGCTCCGCAGCAGCTCCCACTGGGGGTCGCTGGTGTCCTGGAACTCGTCGAGGAGAAGGTGGTGGTAGCGCGCCTCCAGCCGGAAGCGGCTCTCGGCGAACTCGCCGGCGTTTCGCAGCATGCGGGTCGCCGCCAGCGTGAGGTCGTCGAAGTCCATCACGCCGCGCTCCTCCTTGAGAGCCTGGTACTCCGATTCCACTGCCTGGAGAAAGCGCCAGACTGGCGGGAATGCGCGTTCGTTGAGGGCGTCCAGCCAGTCGCGGCTGAATCCGGCGAACGCCTCCTTGACGCGCAGGTACTGCGGCTTCACCGATCTGGCGTGCTGGGTCACGTGCCGGGGCGCGGTCGCCACCCGGGGCTTGAGCCACTCGACCAGGAATTCCCGGTCGAGCGCGTCCCGGGATCCGGCCTGCGGCTCGAGGCGGAGCGCGAGCCGCGCCGGAACCGGAACCGGCCCCTGGTAGCCGGCGAGAAACTGCCGCGCCGCGTCCTGCGCAGGCAGGAGCCGCTCCCGGAGCGTCGGCGGAGCCGGAAGCGGCTTGTCGGCGACGCGCCGATCCCGGTCTTCGAAGGTGGAGCGCCAGGTCAGCCGGTTCTGGAGCCAGGAGACGGCGACGTTTTCGAGGCTTCCGAGGCTCCTGCCGAGGAGCGGCAGTTCCGCCAGCGTCTTCCGGTCGAAGCCGGACGCCCCGCTCACCACCCGGCGGATCGCCTCCTGCTGGAGCGCCGGCATCTCGCGTTCGTCCAGCACCTCCACGCCGGGCGCGACTCCGGCGTCGAGCGGAAACTCGCGGACGAGTCCCAGGTTGAAGGCGTCGAGGGTCGAGACCGCGACCTCGCCGAGGTCGGGGCGCTCGGCGCGGACGTCGCCGAAATCGGGCCGGGCGAGGCGCTGGACGATCCGGTCCTTCATCTCCGCCGCCGCCTTGCGGGTGAAGGTGAGCGCCAGGATGTTCCGCGGGGGGACTCCAGCCCGGATCAGGTTCAGGTAGCGCTCGGTCAGGACGGTCGTCTTGCCGGTCCCCGCCGAGGCGCGGAGCACGACGTGCCGGGTCGGGTCGGCGGCGGCCTCCCGCGCCTCGTGGTCGCTGGGGCGGAACAGCGGCAGGCGTCGTCGCGCCGCGGCGGGGGCGACCGGTTTCGGCGGGACCGTCGCGGAGGCGACCGGAAGCGCCTCCGGGGGAGTTTTCGGCAGGTCGGGCCGGATGGCGAGCGGCCAGTCGAAGGGCAGGATGTCCCTGGGGTCGGCGGGCGCCGGAAAGTCCCCGACGGCCAGTCCGTCCCGGACCGCGGCGATCCGCGCGTCGAGCTCCTCCCGCTTCTTCTCCCCGTCCACCCACTCCCGGTCCCGGAAGAAGGGCACGGCGAGGGTCTCCGCCCCGGCCAGCCGGGCGTAGAGGCGCGCCTGCAGCAGCGCCGAGTCCTTGCCCGCCGAAGACCCCGATTTGAGTTCGAGGATGCGGACGCCCTTCGGGGTTCGATCCACCCGGTCGGCGATCCCGCGCACCCGGAGCGGGGGAAGGGAATCGGTCGCCGGCTCCACGACGCCCGCCAGTTCGGCTTCGATCCACAGCGGCTCGACCGGCCCCCGGTCCGCCTCCTCGCGCAGGAACCATTCGAGCGCCGAGGGGTGGAAGGGGCCGCCGAAAAGCCAGAGCTCCTCGGCGGCGCGATCCTCGGCGGTCAGCCCCGGGTCCTCCATCCGCTGGTAGTTCTCGCGGAACATGGCGAGCGCATCGCCGAGATTCGCTTCGGTGACCGGGCCGTGCAGTCGGAAGAAGGCCGGGGCGGTCTCCTCCATCAGCCGGTGGAGCCGCGAACCGCGCGCCGTCCTCGAGGCGGTGTCGGAGAGGGATTCCTCCCGCCGGAGCCGCAGGACCCGCTCGAGGAAGAACTGCGCCGGATTCCGGGAGTAGAGGACCAGCGCGGAGGGGGAGAGCGTCCGCTCGGCGAGGTCCACCGCATCCGGGACGCTGCGGTCCAGACTGCGGGGCAGGGGAGCGACATCGTCGCCGGGCTCCGGTTCGGGGACGGCCACCGGGATGCGTTCCCTGCCGACGAGCCGTTCCTCGAGGTGGACGAAGAGCGGCGATTCCCCGGCGGGAAAGCCGTCCTCCAGCTCGGCGCGGGCGAACCCGGCGGCCTTGCCGGGGAGATCGGCGAAGCTCCGCAGTAGTCGGATTTCCCGTTCGCGGGCTTCGGCGAAGCGCTTGCGGGTGGCGTCCTCCAGCACCCGGGTGGGCAGGAAGATGGTCCCCGGGCGCGGGCCGGGCCAGTCGGCGTCCCCGACTCCGAGCAGGATCAGACAGTCGTAGTCCCCGAAGGGGGCGTCCTCGGCGGCGATCAGGCGGACCCCGCTGCGCCCCGGATGGCGGACGGTCGGGTGCCGCCGAAGCTGGCGGCGGATGCGGTCCCGGAACCGCGTCGCGCCCCCCGAAGGGGTCTCCGGCAGCGAAGGGTCCGCCGCCTGGAGCAGCGCCTCGCGGGCCGCCGGGGGCGCGTCGGGGAAGTGGGAGCGGGCGAAGCGGAGCAGACATTCCACCGCTTCCCGGAAGCCGGTCTCCTGGTCCCGGATCGGCGCAAGGGCGCGGGCGTGGGCGGCGAGCCGGGCGATCACCCGGGCGGCGACCCCGAGCTCCCGCCCCCGCCGCTCGTCGAGGGTTCCGGTCGCCTTCCCGAGGATGGAGTCGCCGAGCCGCTGCGTCCGCTCCGCCAGCTCTTCCAGCGCTTCCGGTTCGTGGGTGTCCCGGATGTCGATGTCGGCGAGAGCGGATGCGGCGATGTCGGCGAGTCGTCCGGGGACGTCGCCCAGCTGGTCGTCCCGGAAGAACGGACTCCGCAGCAGGGCGAATCCGCAGGAAAGGCGTCCGGGCCGCTCGGCGAAACGGAGCGTGTCGTCGAGTCCGGCGGGCCACGGCGTCTCGGCGAGCGACGGCTGGAAATCGGTACGGAACGGAATTCCGGCCTCCTCGAAGCTGGCGGCGAGGGTGTCTACGTACGCGTCCGGGTTTCGGGCGGCGACGGCGCACCGATCGAACGCCCCGTCTCCGGCTTCCTCGCGGTAGCGGGCGAGCATCGCGACAGCGGCGCGCGCCTCGCCGGCGCGGTCGGTCGTGCGGATCAGCGGCGTTTCGCCCAGGGGCGGGACGAAGACCCGGGGCGCGGGGTGCGTTTGCGCTTCCGCGAGCTGCTCCTCGCTCGTCCATCCGGCGGGCAGCGCCGGAGCGGAGTCGCCTTCGGTCAGGAGGAACCGGAGTCCGCCCGGCGGGGCGACGGCGTCGAAGACCTGGTTGTCGGCGATGCCGGTCGCAGCGTCGCCGAGGATCCGGATTTCCGCCCAGGCGGGAGTCGGGCGCTCCTTGAGAAGCCGCCGCCGCGCTCCCTCGAGGTCCAGCCGTTCGGAGGCCGCGAGCCTGCGGGCGTAGTTCGCATGAACCCGCTCCAGCCACTCGGTGAGCCGCAGCAGGCGTTCGGCGCCCTCGTCGGTCTCCCGGGCTTCGCCGAAGACCCGCCGGGCGCGGCGCAGCAGCGCCGGAAACGCCGGTTTCCCGGGATCTGCCGCGCGGTCCCGGGACTGCTCGTCGAACAGCCGCAGGAGCGGGCCGGCGAGCCGCAGCGGGTTGCCCCGGGGCGCTCCCCGGGCGGCGTCGAGCAGCGCGCTCTCCATCAAGAGCGAGCGTTCGAGCGGGCTGGCCAGCCGGGCCGGCGGTTCCGTCCGCAGCAGCAGGTCGCCGATCGCCTGGGCGGGCGTGCGGACTTCCGGCAGTTCGGCCGCCTGGCGCCCCGGTTCCAGCAGCAGGCCGCGAAGCGCGTCCTCCAGCGCGGCGCGGGCGCCGGGGGTGGGAGCCAGGACGAGCAGCGATCCGGGGGACTTGCGCGCTTCCTCCGCGACCTGCTCCCGGAGCGCCCGCCAGTTCGGGAAGCGGGTGATGCGGACGCGCGGCGGCATGGAGGCGCGGAGAGGGTACTCCGCTAGTCTCCCCGGCGATGCGCTCCGCCCGCCGTTTCGCTCCGCTCTTTGCAGCCTTGGCCGCTTGCGGCGAGCCGGACGCCGCCCGCCGGATTCTGGAGCGCATGGACCTGGAGGAGCGGGTGGGGCAGCTGGTGATGCCCCGGGCGCCCGCCCGCTTTCGCAACGACCAGGACCCCGAATGGCGGCGCCTGCTGGATCTCGCCGCCGCCGGCCGGATCGGCGGAGCGGTGGTCTTCGCCGGAACCCCGGAGGGCACCCGGAACGCGACCGAAGCGCTCCGGGAGGCGTCGGCGGTTCCGCCGCTGATCGCCGCCGACTACGAGTGGGGGACGGCGATGCGCACCGAGGGCGGCGTGCGGTTCCCGCCCGCGCTCCAGGCGGGAGCGTCGCCGGACCCGGAGGCGCTCTACCGTCAGGGGGCGATCCTCGCCCGGGAGGCGCGCGCCGTCGGGGTGCATCTGGTGCTGGCGCCGGTGCTGGACGTGCTCCAGACGCCGGAGAGCGCGGTGATCGGCATCCGTTCGTTCGGCGCCGACCCGGCCGTCGTGGGGGAGCTGGGCGCGGCCTTGATCCGGGGGATCGAGGAGAACGGGGCGCTCGCCACCGCGAAGCATTTTCCGGGGCACGGCGGCACTGCGACCGACAGCCACCACCGGCTGGCGCAGGTGCTGGCGTCCCGGGAGCATCTGGACCGGGTGGACCTGGCGCCGTTTCGAGAGGCGATCCGGGCCGGAGTTGCGGCGGTCATGCCCGGACATCTGGCGGTTCCGGCGCTGGACGGACGCGCCGACCGCCCGGCGGTTCTCTCCCCGGAAATCCTGGGCGGACTGCTGCGCGGGGAGATGGGTTTCCGGGGGCTGGTGGTGAGCGACGCGCTGGAGATGGAGGGCGCCCGGGACGGGCGGTTCGACGGCGAGGTCGCGGTGGCGGCGGTGGCGGCGGGCGTGGACGTGGTGCTGGTGCCGAAGGACCCGCTGGTGGCGCATCAGGCGCTGGCGCGGGCGGCGCGCCAGGGGCGGCTTTCCGAGGAGCGGATCGCGGAGGCGGCGCTCCGGGTGCTCCGCGCCAAGGAGCGGCTGGGGCTTCTGGGAGGGACGCCGCCTGCCGCAGCGGACCTGCGCCGCTCTTTCGCCGACCCGGCGGACCGGGAGTGGGCGGACTCCCGGTTCCGCGAGGGACTCACCCTGGTGCGGGATCCGGGCGACTGGCTGCCGCTGACCACTGCCGGAGGCCGGACGCCCGCGGTGTTCCTCGTCGAGATCTCGCGGGAGGGCCCCCACGAGCCGGATCGGCGCGCCTTCCGCGCCGAGTTGCGGCGGCGCGGCGCCTGGGCCGGTCGGCTTTCCACCGGCGCCCACGGCGCGCTCCCGCTGGAAACCCTGGAGGAGCGGGCCGCGGACGCCGATCTGGTGCTGCTGGCCGACTACCGGAGGTACGGCGCCGGGCTGCCGGAAGAGCTCCGGCGGGCGCTCGATCCGTACCGGGAGCGCCTGGTCGCGGTGTCCTTCGGGAATCCGGTTACCCTCCGGGATGTCCACGGGGAGGCGACGGCGCTGCTCGCCTGGGACGGCGCCGAAGCGAGCCAGCGGGCCGCCGCCCAGGCGCTCTTCGGCGAAGTGGAGGTGAGCGGCCGCCTTCCGATTCCCCTGGGCCCCCATCCGCAGGGGGCGGGCATGGATCAGCCCGCGGCGCGGCAGCGATTGCAGCGGGCGACGACGCCCGGGGAGGCCGGCATGAGCGCGGAAGGGATCGAGGCGGTCCGGCAGGTCATCCGGGACGCCATCGCGGCCGGGACGACCCCGGGCGCGAGCGCCATCGTGGTCCGGCGCGGCCGGATCGCGCTCCACGAGGGGTTCGGACGCCAGACCTGGGACGAGGGTTCGCCCGCCGTGACGCCGGACACCATCTACGACCTGGCGTCGCTCACCAAGGTGGTGGGGACCACCACGCTGGTGATGATGCTGGTCGAGGACGGGCTGCTGGACATCGGGTTGCCGGTGAGCGCCTACCTTCCCGAATTCCTCGAACAGGCGCCCTCGGCGGAGGAGCGCGAGCGCCGCCAGCCGGTCACGGTGGCGGACCTGCTCGCCCACTCCTCCGGGCTGCCGGCCTGGATCCAGTTCTACCTGGAGTTCGACCCGGACGCCAGGGGGCTTCCGAGGGACGAGGCGCGCCGGCGGGTTCTCGACCGCATCTTCGCCGTGACTTCGGACTACGAGCCGCGCACGGACGCGGTGTACTCGGACAACGGCCTGCTGCTGCTGGGCGAGATCATCGAGCGGGTATCGGGCGCCGGTCTCGAAACCCTGGTCCGGGACCGCATCTTCCGCCCGCTCGGCATGGAGGACACCGGCTACCGCCCCGATCCGGGACTGCTGCCCCGGATCGCTCCCACCGAGGACAATCCGTGGCGGGGGCGGCTGGTCCACGGGCAGGTCCACGATGAGAACACCGTGCTGCTGGGCGAAGTGGCGGCCCACGCCGGGCTTTTCAGCGCCACCGGCGATCTCGCGGTGTTCTTGCAGATGCTGCTGAACGGCGGTTCGATGGAGGGGCGGCGCCTGCTCCGGGGGGACACCATCGCCCGGTTCACCCGCCGCGCCCGGCTGGTTCCGGGGAGCAGCCGGGCGCTTGGCTGGGACACCCCGTCCCGGAGCGCGTCCGGCGGCCCGTCCTCGGCGGGCGACTTCTTCTCGGCGTCCTCCTTCGGCCACACCGGTTTCACCGGAACTTCGATCTGGGTGGACCCGGAGCGGGAGCTGTTCGCAGTGCTGCTTACCAACCGGGTGCACCCCACCCGCGAGAACGACGGCATCTTCCGACTGCGCCCCGCCTTCCACGACGCGGTGGCCCGCGCCCTCACCGACTTCGCCCCACTCCCCCGCAGCCCGCCCGAAGGGTGAGCGCGAAGACGTCTATCAGTCGTTCCGGGCCGTTTCGTTGGCCCGGGACTGGACCGAGGCGCACTTGTCCATCAGTTCCTCGAACGGCTCCTCTTCGTCGAGGAACAGGCCGCCGTCCCGTGTTTTCTCGTAGTCCTCCTCGAGCGTCGTCCGCGCCGCGCCGATGGGAACCAGCTGGAGATTGCCGGAAACCGCCGCGACGTAGTCGATGCGTTCGTTGTGGGCGTCCTTTTCCGCGAAGAAGATTCGCTGGTGGCGGGCGACCGCGAGCCCGATCTCCCGGTCGGCGATCGCCCGGTCGGCGATGCCCGCCTCGTCGAGGCGCGCGACGTCGTGCCAGTGCCGCGACAGGCGGTCGCCCCGTCTGCGCCCCCGGTGGCAGAATACGTGCATCAAGGTCGCCTTCTCCCAGAAGGTGCGCTCCGCCAGCATCACTGTCGGGGTCGCCTCGGGGAACGCCAGGTCGGGAAGCAGCGCCGCTGCATCGCACGCTACCGGGCGCTTCGCGTGGGGTTCGCCGGTGGAGCGGGCGCCGAATTCGACCAGAACATCCGGGCGCACGTTGCCGGTCTCCTCAAACAGCGGGTCGTATTCGACGTGGAGTCGGTAGTCGTCCACGCGGAAACGCGCCGTGAAGCCGGCGCGGGCGAGTCCGTCCTGGAGGACGGGGCAGGCTTCGTCGCGGACCCATTCGGCGAGCCGGGGACGGATGGCCTGCGTCCAGCGTTTCTCCTGACTGCGGGTGGGCGGCAGCGCCTCGTCGTCGCCGCCGGAGACGAAGTCGGGCGCGATGGCGCGGATGTCATGGGTGACGTCGACGTCCTCGGAGAACCGGCGGATTGCGCCCCAAGCCTTTGAGAGCGAGGTGCCGCCCTTGAAGATCAGGTGTTCGGCGAACGGAGCGTCGAACAGGGCGCGGAGCGTGGCGACCACCCAGATGTCCTTTTCCAGAAGGTTTGCCCTGTACCGGCTCTGCTCCTCAGCCGTCTCCAACGCTTCGCGTCGGTCATCGGGCGAGAGATCCTGGAAGCGCGTCTCAGGCATGGGCGAGCTTGGCGCTCAGCGGCGCCGCGATCCAGCTGGGGAGCACCGCCCGGGCCGCCGACAGTTCGGCCAGGTCCTCTTCGGAGAGCGTCGGCAGTACGGTTTCGAGGCTGTCCTCAACCTCCCTGGGGCCGAGCCAGGCGAGGGCGCGGATGAGCTCTCCGGCCTTGCGGTAGGGGGCGGTGAGCTGCCAGCGCGGCGCATGGCGCAATTCAACCTTGATGCGTCCGAAATGCAACCACCGGTCAGGGCCGGTAGAGAGATAGATGCTGCGCATCGGGTTCTGGGTCATCAGGCCCAGGCAGTTGGCGGCGGCAGCGCCGGCAGGCGCCCAGGTCTCGCCCCACATCTTCGAAAGGTTGGCGAGCGCCTTGGAGATGCTGGGACCGCGCATGCCGAAGCGGGTCGGGACGCGGCGCATATAGACGCCATGGCAAATCCGCATCAGGTCGCCGGAACGGGCGAGGCGCGACAGCGCCTGGTTGATCGCCGTCCGGCTGCCGAATTGGAGCAGGGTCCCGGGGCAGATCGGGGTGGCCTCCGGCAGCGCCTCGGCGTGCTCCATGATGCGACGTGACAGGCCGCGACGGGTCGGTTTGTCAGAATTCATGCGGAAAGTGTAGCGCAAGGGCGGGGGCAGGCTGACGGCATGCTCCTGGTCAGAAGAGGGAGGCCGGGGCGCCGGGACGCCGGAAGCGGTCGGT
The DNA here is from genome assembly GCA_965202845.1 of Candidatus Marinacidobacterium sp. Classification (GTDB taxonomy): domain Bacteria; phylum Acidobacteriota; class Vicinamibacteria; order Marinacidobacterales; family Marinacidobacteraceae; genus CBDATA01. The sequence continues at coordinate 1,573,557 of OZ241856.1, read as the reverse complement.
GCGAAGCGGCGGCGCCGACCGCTCGAAGCCCAGCCGCCGGACGGCGGCCCGGAAGCGCTTCATCAGCATGTCCGCATAGGGGCCGGTTCCGCGCATCCGCTCGCCGAACTTCGGCGAAGTCAGGTTCCCGTCGCGCGTCTCCCGGATCAGCCGCAGCACGTGCGATGCCCGGGAGGGAAACCGGGCTTCCAGCCACTCGGTGAACAGCTCCTTGACCTCGTGGGGCAGCCGCAGCAGGATCGTTCCGGCGAAGCGGGCGCCGGCGTCCTTCGCCGCCTCCAGAATCCGGTCCAGCTCGGCGTCGTTCAGCCCCGGAATCATCGGCGAAGCCAGCGCCCCGACCGGCACCCCCTCGGCGGCGAGCGTCCGGATCGCGGCGAGGCGGCGGCCGGGAGCGGCCGCCCGGGGCTCCATGGAACGAGCCAGGTCGGGGCGCAGGGTGGTGATCGAGATCATCGCCTGAGCCAGCCCCTGTTCCGCCATCGGGGCGATGATGTCCAGGTCGCGCAGGATCATCGCCGACTTGGTGACGATGCCCACCGGATGCCCGGTCTCGCGCAGGACCTCCAGCACCGAGCGGGTGATGCGAAGATCGGCCTCCACCGGCTGCCAGGGGTCGGTGTTGGAACCCAGCGCCAGCGGCGCCGGCTGGTAGCGGCGGCGTCCCAGCTCCTCCCGGAGGAGCTTCGCCGCCTCCGGCTTGAAGACGATGCGGGTCTCGAAGTCGAGACCGGCGGAAAACCCCAGGTACGAATGGGTGGGGCGGGCGAAGCAGTAGATGCAGCCGTGCTCGCAACCCCGGTAGGGATTCACCGACCGGTTGAACGGGATGTCGGGGGAATCGTTGGTGGCGATGATCGTCCGGGTGCGGTCGGGGATCAGCTCGGTTTGCGGAAGCGGCGGCGGGGCGTCCTCCTCCGCAACTTCCCCCCAGCCGTCGTCGAACGCCTCCTCCCGGTACTTCTCGAAGCGCCCGGCGGGATTCGAAATCGCGCCCCTGCCGGCGTCCCCGGTCGCCGGCATGCCTATCCGGGGGGAGGACGGACGAACGCGGTCCGGTGCCGGACGTCCCCTTCCGGACTCTGCACCTGGATCGGATGGATTCCGGGGGGCAGGCCGGGGGGCGGCTGGAAGAGGAGCGAGGTCCGGAGCGCGATTTCGTCGGCGAGGCCGGCGAGCGCCGCCTCCACGTCCCCGGGTTCGCCCGAAGTGCGGATCAGGCCGCCGCCGCTCCGCCGGGCGAGCTCCTCCAGCGCCCAGAAGGGGTCCACGTTGCGAAGCCCCCGGAGGTCCACGTCGCCGCTATGCACGTGGCGCCCCTGGAACTCAATCCGCTGGGCGAAGTCCTCGGCGCTCACCGTCCCGTACACCCCCGCCACCCGGCCGCCCCGGGAGAGCGTGGCGGGCGCGGTCACCGAGAGGGTCAGCGGGGCGGCGCCGGCGATCCCGACCATCGGCCAGAGGTCGCGGGTCCAGCTCGCTCCGTCCACGCCGTCGGTGAACACCGCGAGCACCGGCCGGCCGGGGGCGTCAGCGAGCAGCCCCAGCGCCAGCATGAGCGCGTTGTTGAGCGCCGAGGGGCCGCCGCCCCGAAGCTCAAGGGCCGCAGCGGCGGCGTCAGCGCAGGAGTCCTCCCAGCCGGCGAGGAGCTCCACCGACCGCCGGAAGGTGAGCAACGCGCAGCGATCGGTCTCGGCGAGGCCGGAGAGGAAGCTCCCGACACCCGAGGTCACCGCGGCGAGCAGCGGCCCCTGGACGCTCGCGCTCAGATCGACCACCACCGCCACCGCCAGCGGTTCGTCGCCGGGCGCCACCTCGAAGGCGTGGGGCGCCTCGCCTACCAGCAGCTGGAGACCGGCGGGGTTCCGCAACCGGGACGACCTGCCGTCCTCGTGGAGCAGCGCCTCCACCCGCACCGTCTCCTGCCCGAAACCCGGCGCCCCAACCGCGGCGAACAACAGCGCCAGCGCGACCCGTCTCACGGACCGCCCCCTTCGGGGAATCCGGTCCGGATTTCGGTCTTCATCTCGTTGAAGATCTCCTGCATGTCGGCGGCCGGACCCAGCCAGAAGCGCCATTCCGGCTCCCAGCCGGTCGGCGGGCGGGCCAACAGCGCATTCGCCGCCGCAAAGGCGTCCGCCGTCTTCCCCTGGGCGAGCCGGGCGGCCACCAGGCCGGAGACCGCGCCGGGCGACCGCCGGGCGCGCGCTGTCGCCTCGGCGAAGGCGGCCTCGGCGGCCGGGTAGTCGCCGGCGTCCATCGCCATCTCTCCCTTGAGAAGCAGCAGCGCCAGCCGCGGGTAGGGCGGCACCCGGGCGGATTCCAGCCATTCCAGCTGGAATTCGGCCTGGTAGCGGTCGCCGATGTCGAAGAAGGCGCCCGCTAGCCGCACCCGGAGCTCCGGGTTCTCGGGATCCTCCTCGGCGAGTCCGATCAAAAGCTCCACCGCCCGCCGGGAGTACGGCTGCTCCTCCCGCTGGCGCCCCGCCATCTGCGTCACCCGCGCCAGGGCCAGCCGGATCTCCGGGTCTCCCTCGAGCGCCTCCACCCCCCTCTCGAAGTGGGCGACCGCCCCCGCGGTGTTCAGCGAGAGGTGGTACGAGTACCCGACCGCCAGCCACCAGCGGCGCAGCCACTCGGCCCGCTCCGCCGGATCCGGAATCGCGCGGAGCAGCTCCTCGGCGAAGTCGAGATGCCGGGGCGCCCCCACGTTCAGCGCGCCCTCGGTGTGGAGCATCGCCGCCGCCTTGAGACGCAGCGCCCCCGGTTCGCTCCGGAGGAAATCCCGCGCCGCCGCCTCGACCGAATCCTCGCGGTAGGTGGTGAGCTCGCGCCCGCCGCTCATGAAGAGGCCGCCGGCAGTCTCCTCGACCAGCGTGCGATACTGCTCGGCGTCGATCCGCGGCTGGGCGGCCGCCAGGCCGGCGGCAGCCCCCAAAAGCGCCCCAAGAAGAATGTGGCGAACCATCGCCGAAGTATCGTAGCCGCCGATGACGAGTTCGCGCGACGCGGTGGTGACCGGATTCGGCGTTCTCTCGCAGATGGGAACCGGCGCCGAGGCCCATCGGGCGTTTCTCCGGCCGGGACGCCCCTGTCCCTGCTCCCCCTACGAACCGGGAATCCGCGCCCGCACCGGCAACCAGCTCTTCGGGCGCTACCCCGATGCGCTGGAGCCCGACGATCTCGGCATCGGCCGGTCGGAAGCCCGGTTCATGGGACGCCTGTCCCGGCTGGCGCTGCGCGCCGCGCGGCTCGCGCTCGACCAGTCCGGCGGCATGCCGACCCGCGAGATGGCGGTGGTGGTGGGGAGCGGCAAGGGCGGCGAGACCGAGACCCACCGGGAGGTCGCGCGGCTCAGCCAGGCGGAAGGACGGGTGCGGGTTTCGCCGACCACGGTGCCCCGGATCATGGCGTCCACCGTCTCCGCCAACCTCTCCACCCTCTTCCGAACCCGGGGGCCCTCGGTCTCCGCGACCGCCGCCTGCGCCGGCGGCGCCTTCAACCTGCTCATCGCCGCATCGTGGATCCGGGAGGGGATCGTGGACGCGGCGCTCGCCGGCGGGGTCGAATCGGCGGACGTCCACTTCCACCTGGGCTTCGATTCGATGCGCGCCTACACCCGGGTGGACAACCACCGGCCGGAGCGGGCCTCCCGCCCCTACGCGGCGGACCGCGCCGGATTCATCTTCGGCGAGGGCGCCGGCCTGATGACGCTCGAATCCCGCGCCGCCGCCGAACGCCGGGGGGCGGAAATCCTGGGAGTGATCGAGGGGTACGGCATGTCCTCCGACGGCGCCGGCCAGATGGTCGCGCCCGACGACCAGGGCGCCGAGCTCGCCATGCGCCGCGCCCTCGCCCATGCCGGGGTTTCGCCGGACGCGGTCGGCTACATCAACACCCACGGCACGTCCACCCCGCTGGGCGATGTCTCCGAGGTGCGTGCGATCCGCCGCATCTTCCCCGACCGGGTGATCCCCTACAGCTCGACCAAGGGGTACACCGCGCACACCGTCGGCGCCGCCGGCGCCCTCGAGGCGGCGTTCACGCTGATGATGCTGCGCGAGGGGTGGCTCGCGCCCTCGGTCAACGCCGAACCGCTGGACGAGGCGCTCCGGGACTATCCGCCGGTGCTCCGCCCGCAGGCGACCGACGCCGAGCGGGCGATCTCCAACTCCTTCGGATTCGGGGGAACCAACGTTTCGCTCGTCCTGGCAAGGGACGGCTGAGGAGGCTCTTCTTGCATATCGAACTCGAATGGGACGGCGCGACCGGCTATCCGGCCTCGACCCCGACCGGCGCCCGGCTCGCGCTTGACTCGGAGGGCGCCCGGGGGCGTCGCCGATGGAGACGCTGCTGGCGGCGGTCGCCGGCTGCATGGCCATCGACGTCGTCCACATCCTGAAGCGGATGCGGGCCGAACCCGCCCGGCTGCGGGCGCGGGTCTCCGGCGAGCGGGCCGACGAGCACCCGCGCCGCTTCCGCTCCATCACTCTCCAGTTCCGGGGCGGCGGCGACGGGGTGACCGAAGAGCGGCTGCAGCGGGCGGTGGCGCTCTCCTTCGAGACCTACTGCAGCGTGCTCCACAGCCTGGCGACCGACATCGAATACCACCGGGAGGCGCGGCTCGACGCCGGCGGGTAGCCTTACCCGAAGCTGGACACCGCCCTCACCGGGTGGTCTTCGGGATCTACCCGGCGGTGCTCGCCGCCCGGCAGGATCCGTGGACGGCGCTCCGTTCCGAGTGATTCCGGGGGGATAGAATCGCGGGAGGGGAGAAGCCTTTTCCGGGCGGCCGCGTCCGCCCCCCGCTTCAAGGAGCACCTGTTTGCCAGTCAAGGGAAAGGGCAGGCGTGGCGACACCCTCGCCTGTTCGTTCTGCCGCAAGGCGCAGAACGAGGTCGCCAAGCTCATCGCCGGCCCCGAGCGGATCTTCATCTGCAACGAGTGCATCGCGGTCTGCAACGTCATCCTCGCCGACGCCCCCGGGCCGAAGAAGAAGGCGCCGCCCCGCCCGGCGCCGACGCCCAGGGACCTCAAGGGGCGGCTCGACGAGTACGTCATCGGCCAGGACGAGGCCAAGCGCAAGCTGGCGGTCGCGGTCCACAACCACCGCAAGCGCATCCGTCGCGCCGAATCGGGGAAGACCGACCCGAACGAGGACGTGGAGCTCGGCAAGAGCAACGTGCTGCTGGTGGGCGCCACCGGAACCGGGAAGACCCTGCTGGCGCAGACGCTGGCGCGCATCCTCGACGTCCCCTTCACCATCGTGGACGCCACCACCCTCACCGAGGCCGGCTACGTCGGCGAGGACGTGGAGAACATCATCCTCAAGCTCCTCCAGGCCGCCGACGGCGACATCGCCCGCGCCCAAAAGGGCATCATCTACGTGGACGAGATCGACAAGATCTGCCGCAAGAGCGAAAACCCCTCGATCACCCGGGACGTCTCCGGGGAAGGCGTCCAGCAGGCGCTGCTGAAGATCGTCGAGGGGACGGTGGCGAATGTTCCGCCCCAGGGCGGCCGGAAGCATCCGCACCAGGAATTCCACCAGGTGGACACCACCAATATCCTGTTCCTGTGCGGCGGCGCCTTCGTGGGGCTGGAGCAGATCGTCGAGCAGCGGGTCGGCAGGAAAACCCTGGGGTTCGGGGCCGACGTGCCGGAAACCGCGGAAGTGCGCCGGCAGGCCATCCTCCGGAACATGCAGCCGGAGGATCTGATCCGCTACGGGCTGATCCCCGAATTCGTGGGTCGGCTGCCGGTGATCGCCGGGCTGGACGAACTGACCAGCGAGGAGCTGGTGCGGGTGATGATCGAGCCGAAAAACGCCATCGTCCGGCAATACCAGACGCTGCTGCTCGAGGAGGGCGTGCAGTGCACCTTCGCCGGGGAGGCGCTGGAAGAGATCGCGCGGCTGGCCCGGGAACGGAAGATCGGCGCCCGCGGACTGCGGATGATCGTGGAGGAGCTGATGCTCGACCTGATGTACGACCTGCCTTCCAACAAGCAGGTGCGCGAGGTGGTGATCACGCCGGAGTCGGTGCGCGGCGCCCAGGATCCGGTCCTGGTGCTGAAGAAGGCGGGCTAGGCGGCCGTCCTCCGTGCGGCAGGACGCCCATCTTCTCGGGAGCGCCGCCGGGCCGCGAGGGTTCCCCCGTCCCACGCTCCCCGAGGTGGCCTTCGTCGGTCGCTCCAACGTCGGCAAATCCACCCTGCTGAACCGGCTGGCGGGAGTGCGGCGGTTGGCGCGGGTCTCCCGGACGCCCGGCCGCACCCGCCTCGTGCACTTCTTCGAGGTGCCCGGTTCGCACCGGCTGGTGGACCTGCCGGGATACGGCTTTGCGGCGGTTCCCGAATCGGTGCGCGCCGGATGGGAGAAGCTGGTCCTCTCCTATCTGATCGGGCGCGACGGGCTGGCGCTCAGCCTGCTGCTGGTGGACATCCGGCGCGATCCGGCGGACCTGGACCGAAAGGCGCTGGCGCTCCTCGCCGACAGCGGCCATCCGGTGGCGGTCGTCGCCACCAAGACGGACAAACTGGGCGTCGGGGAAGCCTCCGCCCGGCTGCGGACGCTGCGCGGCGCCTACGGTGAGGACGGAGCGCGTCCGGTGGTCGCCTGGTCCGCCGTCGCGCCGGCCCGGCATCCGGTTTGCGGCGACGGTCTCGCGGCGCTCCGCAAGCTGATCGCCGAACGGGTGGCGCGAAGACCATGAACGCCGGAACCGGACGCCCCCGCTGGCGTCGGCGCCGCGTCTTCCGCTCCGGACCGCGGGTGCTGGAGAAGGCGGCGCCTCCCATCCCGGAAGACCTGGACACCGCCGAACTCGCCGGGCGCGCGCCGGCGGCGCTCTGCGAGGTCGCGCGGAAGCTCGACATCGAAGCGCCGGACGCCCTGTCCCGGGCGGAGCTCATCCACCACATCCTGAGCGCGCACGCCTCCCGCGGCGGCAAGGCCTTCGCCCGGGGCGCCTTCTACAAGCTGGAGGAGGGCTTCGGCTTCCTGCGTCCGCCCATCCGGTCCTACCTGCCGGGACCGAACGACGTGTACGTCTCGGCGGCCCAGATCCGGCGGTTCGACCTGCGCGACGGAGACATGCTGCGCGGCCGGATTCGGCGGCCGCGGCCGGGCGAGCGCTACTTCGGGCTCGCCGACCTGCTCGAGGTCAACGGAGGACCGGCGACCCCCTGCCCGGAGCGGGTGGATTTCGAGAGCCTGGTCGCCCTGCACCCGGACCGGAGGATCCGGCTGGAAAACGACCGCGACGACCTGGCGGCCCGGATCGTGGATCTGACGGCGCCGATCGGGGTGGGGCAGCGCGGCTTGATCGTCGCGCCGCCGCGCGCCGGCAAGACGGTCCTGCTCCAGTCGCTCGCCAACGCCATCGAGCGCAACCACCCGGACATGGCGCTGTTCGTGCTGCTGGTGGACGAGCGCCCGGAGGAGGTGACCGACATGCGGCGCCAGGTGGGGGCGGAGGTGCTGAGCTCCACGTTCGACGAGCGGGGCATTCGGCACATCCAGGTCGCCGAGTCCCTGCTCGCCCGCGCCAAGCGGCTGGTGGAGATCGGCAAGGACGTGGTCATCCTGCTGGACTCGCTGACCCGGCTGGCCCGCGCTTACAACCACAGCATGGCGGCTTCCCAGGGACGCCTGCTCTCCGGCGGCATGGATGCGAACGCCATCCAGCACCCCAAGCGCTTCTTCGGCGCCGCGCGGAACATCGAAAACGGAGGCTCGCTGACCATCCTCGCCACCGCGCTGGTGGACACCGGCAGTCGGCTGGACGACCTGGTCTACGAGGAGTTCAAGGGCACCGGAAACCTCGAGATCCACCTGAACCAGGAGCTGCTGGAAAGACGGCTCTTCCCTGCAATCGACCTTCATCAGAGCGGCACCCGCCGGGAGGAGCTCCTGCTCTCCCCGGAGGAGCACAGCCGCATGACGGTGTTGCGCCGGGTGCTTGCGGAGATGGAGCCGGTGGAGGCGATGGCGCTGGTGATCGACCGGATGCGGGCCACCGAATCCAACGCCCATTTCCTCGAATCGATGCGGGAAGAGGGGCCGGACTGAAAACGTCCTGCTAGAATACGGACGCCGTGCGCACCGGAATCCATCCCGAATACAGCGAAATCCGGGTGACCTGCGCCTGCGGCGCCAGCTTCGAGACCCGTTCGACCCGCGGCGGCGACCTCCGCCTCGAAATCTGCTCGCAGTGCCACCCCTTCTTCACCGGCAAGCAGCGGATTCTGGATTCCACCGGACGGGTGGAGCGGTTCCGGCAGAAGTACGGTCAGGTCCGTTCGAAACGCGCCGCCCAGGGATAACCCCCGCGGCCCATCCCGCGGGAGTCCCACCATGAGCGAGCGCGCGCAATCCTTCGTCTCGCTTGAAGAGGCGGAGGAGCGGTTCCGGAAGCTCACCGAGGCGCTCCAGGACCCCGCAGTGCACCAGGACCCGGCCCGGCTGCGCGAAGTTTCGTCGTCCCACTCCGCCCTGGCGCCGCTGATGGAGGCCGGGGCGCGGCGGCGGCGGCTCGAGGAGCGCCTCGCCGACGCGCGCTCGATGCGGGAGGACCCGGACCCCGAACTCCGCGAGATGGCCGAACAGGAGATCGCCGAGGCGGACGCCGAGCTGCGCCGGACCGAGGAGGAGATCCGCCGCCTGCTGCTGCCCCGGGATCCGAACGACGAGCGCAACGTCCTGCTCGAAGTCCGCGCCGGAACCGGCGGCGAGGAGGCCGCGCTCTTCGCCCGCGAGATGTTCCGGATGTACGAGCAATACAGCCGGGGTCTCGGCTACCGGGTGGACGTGGTCTCCCGGCGGGATTCCCAGGTCGGCGGACTCAAGGAGATCGTCGCGGTGGTGGAGGGGCGCGGCGCCTTCAGCCGGCTCAAGTACGAGAGCGGGGTGCACCGGGTGCAGCGGGTTCCCGCCACCGAGTCCTCCGGGCGCATCCATACCTCGGCGGTGACGGTGGCGGTGCTGCCGGAAGCCGAGGACGTCGAAATCCGCATCGAACCGAAGGACCTGCGCATCGACACCTTCTGCTCTTCGGGGCCGGGAGGCCAGAGCGTGAACACCACGTATTCGGCGGTGCGGATCACCCACCTTCCCACCGGCCTGGTGGTGAGCTGCCAGGACGAGAAGTCGCAGATCAAGAACAAGACGAAGGCGCTCCGGGTGCTGAAGGCGCGCCTGCTGGACCTCGCCAACCGGGAGCAGCAGGAGGCGATCGCCGAAGTCCGGCGCGGACAGGTGGGCCAGGGGGATCGCAGCGAAAAGATACGTACCTACAACTTCAAGGAGAACCGGATCACCGACCACCGGATTCCGCTGACCCTGCACGCCCTCCCGGCGGTTCTCGCCGGCGGCCTCGACGCGCTGATCGCCCCCCTCCGGCGCCACGAGCAGGCGGAGCAGCTGCGCGGCGCTTGACGGTCCAGGAAGCCCTCCGCAATGCGGGCGTCCCGGCGGCGGACGCCGAACTCCTGCTGCGGACGATCACCGGTTGGTCGGTTGCGGAGGGGATCGCCCGGCGCGGCGACCTGCTGCCCCTGCCGACCCGCCGCGCCCTCCGCCGCCTGGTCCGGGCCCGGGCTGCCGGGGCGCCCCTCCAGCACCTCACCGGGCGGGTGGAGTTCTACGGCGTCCCGCTCGCCGCCAGCCCGGAGGCGCTCATCCCCCGGCAGGACACCGAAACGCTGGTGGAGGCGGCGGTGGAGGCGCTCGCCGAAGCGCGACGGCCGCCGCTTGCGGTGGATGCGGGGTGCGGCGGCGGCGCGATCGCGGCGGCGCTTGCCGAAGCGGTTCCCGCCGCCCGGATCGTCGCGGTGGAGCGGGCGCCCCGCGCCCTCCGGCTGGCGCGGGAGAACGTTCAGGCCCGCGGCAAGCTGGCCGGACGCATCCACCTGGTCGCCGCCGACCTGCTGACCGCGCTGCGCTTTGCGACCTGCGACCTGATCGCCGCCAACCTGCCCTATGTGCCGACGTCCGAGATCGCCGAGCTTCCGGTCGAAATCCGGGACCACGAACCCCGGGACGCCCTGGACGGCGGGCCGGACGGCCTGGAGCCGCTGCGGCGGCTGGTCCCGGCGGCCTTCCGGGCGCTGAAGCCGAACCGCCGACTGGTCGCCGAGATCGGCGCCGGGCAGGCCGGCCGGGCGGCGGCCCTTTTGGCCGACGCCGGATTCCAGGACATCCGGACCCGGCCCGACCTCGCCGGGATCCCGCGGGTGGTTACGGGCGCCAGCCGGCGCTGAGCCCCTCCCGGTCGAGCTGCGCGCCCCGCAGGTACACCGCCTCGATCCGCCGGGTGTTCTTGATGTTGTCCAGCGGGTTCCCGCGCAGGACGATGAAGTCGGCGCTCTTCCCGACCTCGATGCTCCCGGCGTCCTCGATCCCCAGGAACGCGGCGGCGGCGCTGGTGGAGGCGACCAGCACCTCGTGCGGGTCGAGGCCCGAATAGGTCATGTCGGTCATCTCGAAGTGCGGCCGGTAGGCGCCGTTCCCGTCGGTTCCCATCGCGATCTTCATCCCGGCGCGGTGGAGCGCCCGAAGATTCCGGGCTTCGATCTCGAAGGGTTCGTGGCGTTCCACGTTCCGCGCATAGCTGTACCGCAACTCGTCCAGTTCGTCGGGCGGAATCGTCCCGTCGAGCCAGTCCACGTCGTCCAGCACCCCGCGCGGCCCCAGGTTCGGGATGAGCCAGACATCGGGCCGCGCCTGCACCATCCCGATGAACTCCTCGTCCACGTCCATGTCCCGCACGCCGTGGGCGAAGGCGTCCACTCCCGCCTCGAGCAGCCCCTTGGCGTCCTCCAGGTCAAAGATGTGCGCCGCGACCCGGAGGCCGTGCTGGTGCGCCTCCTCGATGATCGGCCCGTAGAGTTCCGGAGTCAGCTTCTCGTACTGGCCGTTCCGGTCGTCCACCCAGATCTTGACGATGTCCACTCCGGCCTCGGCGAGTTCGCGGACCGCCTCCCGGCCCTCCTCGGCGGAATCGATCCAGTAGGGCGCCTCGCTGCGTCCCGGCTCCGGCCGGGTGATCCCCCGGCCGGCGGTGAAGGAGCGCCCCACGCCGGGAATCACTTCGTCCCGAAGCGCGAACGCCGACGGGTCCTCGTCGTGCCCCAGGCTGAGCGCGGCGCTGACCCCGTAGTAGGCGCGCCGCCGCATGTCCTCGATGCGCTCCTCCCGGGTCTGCGAGAGATGCACGTGGGCGTCGATCAGCATGGGGATCAGGGTGCGCCCGGCGAGATCCACCTGGGTGGCGTCCCCGGGGATCGACACCTCGCCGATGGCGCCCACCTCCACGATCCGGTCCTGTTCGACGATGAGGACCCCGACCTCGATGGGGTCGCTTCCGTCCCCCACGATGATGCGGGGTCCGAGGAAGGCGAGCAGGTCCTCGCGGGGCGGACCGGAACAGGCGACGATCAGCGACGCCGTCGTGGCGAGCAACAGGAATCTGTACATGAGAATCCTCCCGGCTGTCAGCCAGCCACGCATTATGCACTACCCGAATAGGATTGCGCCGTGATCCACGTGGCGGCGGTCGCCGCGACCCTCGCACTGCTGCTGGGGGTGGCGCTTTCGCGCTCCCGGGGCGTCCGCACCCAGGAGCAGTTCATGGTCGCCGGCCGCGCCGCGCCCTGGCAGGTTCTGGTGGGAACACTGGTCTGCACCTGGATCGGCTCCGGCAGCCTGTTCGGGGGCGCCGGGCGCGCCTTCCGCGAGGGGTTTTCGGCGCTTTGGATGAGCGCCGGGGCGTGGGTGGGCATCGCGGTCGTCTTCTTCCTCGCCGCCCGGGTCCGCCGCATCGCCGACTACACCGTCCCCGACCTGCTGGAGCGGCGCTACCACCCGGCGGCCCGGGCGCTCGGCGCCGTCGCCATCGCCATCGCCTACCTCACCATCGTGGGCTACCAGTTCGTCGGCGGCGGACGGCTGCTCGCCATCCTGTTTCCCGGCCTGGACCCCGACGTCGGCAAGCTGGGGGTCGCCGCGCTGGTGACGCTGTTTGCGGTCACCGCCGGGATGGTCTCGGTCCTCCGTCTCGACGTGGTCAACGGCGTCCTCATCATCGTGAGCGTCCTGGTGGCGGCGCCGCTCGCGCTTTCGCAGGCGGGCGGTTTCGCCGGGGTGGCGGCGGCGCTCCCCGAGACCCACTTCACCCTCACCGGGCGGCTCGGCATCACCGCCGCGCTCGGCCTCTTCCTCCCGACCATGCTGCTGCTCCTGGGCGAGAGCGGCATGTACCAGAAGTTCTTCGCCGCCCGCGACGAATCGGCGGCCCGGAAGGCGGTGCTGGGGATGATCGTCGGAGTCATCCTGATCGAAACGCTCATCGACGCCACCGCGGTCTTCGCCGCCGCCGGCTACTGGAACGACCCGGCGTTCCGGGGCGCCGACGGGTTCGTCGTCGGGGCGACCGAAACGGCGCTCCTCGTCTTCGCCCGCGACCAGCTTCCGGTGTTCGCCGGTTCCCTGCTGCTGGCCGGAGCGGTGGCCATCATCTTCTCCACCGCCACCACCTTCCTGCTGGCGCCCTCGACCAGCCTCGCCCGCGACATCTACCAACGGTTCGTGAACCCGGACGCCGACGACGCCCGGCTGATCCGCTTCCAGCGGCTGGCGATGATCGCCCTCGCCGGCGCCGCCTTCGTGATCACCGCCTGGTTCGAGAGCATCCTCGACATGGCGCTCTACGCCTACACCATGGTGGGCGCGGCGGTGACTCCGACGCTGCTCGCGGCGTTCCTCTGGCGGCGCGCCACCCCGACCGGCGGGGTCGCCTCCATCGCCGCCGGCATAGGAACCACCCTCCTCTTCGGCGTCCTCGCCACCCTCGGATGGGAGCGGGTCTGGTTCCTCCCCACCGACTACGACTATGTGATCTACCCGGCGGCGCTCGCATCGCTGATCGGGCTGGTCGTCGGCAGCCTGCTCACCCCGCCGCCCGATCCCAAGCGGGTCGCGCCCTTCCTGCCCTCCCGTCATGCCTGAGGCGGCGGTCCGGACGCGGCGCCGGGGGCCGGCGACGCGCATCGAAATGGACGGGCCGGAGAAGCGGAACGCGCTCTCGACCACCATGATGGAGCGGCTCATCCAGGCGATCCGGGAGGCGGACCGGGACCCGGAGACGCGGGTCCTGATTCTGGCGGCCCGCGGCCCCGCCTTCTCCGCCGGCCACGACCTGCGGGAGCTGCTTGACCAGGACCTTGCCGGGGCGCGTCGGGTCTTTGGCGTCTGTCACGACCTGATGGCCGCGATCCGCGAAGCGGCTGCGCCGGTGATCGCCGAGGTCCGGGGAGTGGCCACCGCCGCCGGCTGCCAGCTGGTCGCGACCGCCGACCTGGCGGTGGCTTCGGAGGACGCCCGCTTCGCCACGCCGGGAGTGCGCATCGGTCTCTTCTGCTCCACGCCGATGGTCGCCCTGAGCCGGGTCGTCGGCCCGAAGCAGGCGATGGAGATGCTCCTCACCGGCGACCTGGTGGACGCCGAAACCGCGCTGCGCCTGGGTCTGGTGAACCGGGTGGTCCCGGAATCCGAGCTGGAGCGGACCACCGACCAGCTGGCGGCCCGGATCGCGGAGGCGAGTCCGGCGGTGGTCGCGCTCGGCAAGGCCGCCTTCCGGCGCCAGCGCGAGCTTCCGGTCGCCGAGGCTTCGCTGGCGATGTCCGAGGTGATGAGCCGGAACGCCGTCTCTCCCGACGCCCGGGAGGGGATGCGCGCCTTCCTCGAGAAGCGGAAGCCGGACTGGCCGGAATAGCCTTCAGGCGTGGCGCGCCAGCCGGTAGCAGGCCTCGCCGCCTCCCTGGTGGAACCCCCGGATGTCGTAGCCCGAAGCCAGCAGCCGCTGGAAGGCGTTCCTCGTCTTGAGGCGCCAGTCGAGGGCGAGCTCCACGTCCTCGCCGATCATCGCGGTGAAATCCCCCGGAATCGCCAGCAGCACTTCGGCGGCGTCGGGAACGTCCCTCATTTCGGAACACTCCGGCAGGCCGTTGCGGCGGGGCCGCAACCGGTTCGCCCTCGGCAGATCGGGGATCCCCGGCGGCGGCTTGAGCGCGCCCCGCCGCGCCTGCGCCACCCGCGCCGAACGGAGGAACCAGTCGGGCTCCAGCCGGTCGGTGGGAATCCCCCCGTGAAGCGGACTCTGGCTCTCGCCGTAGACGTTCTCGCGGTACACCGAAGCCAGCGCGCCGAGATGGTTGAGGTTCAGGTTGGCGTTCCGCGCCTGGAGCGGATCGAAGGTCCAGTTGATGTGGTCCAGCCCCTGGGCCAGCGCCCGGTCGGCCTGCGCCCACTTGAGGGCGATCCCGATGTTCCGCCCCCGGTACTCGGGGCGCACCGCCAGCATGTGCGAATGGTGGAGCGGCTTTCCCGCCACGAAGCCGGGGAAGCCGTTCACGAAACCCGCCATCCGGCCGTCCACGAACGCGCCCGAAGCCACCGCCCCGTAGTGGACCATGACCGCCATCAGTCCCGCCGGGACGATGTCCAGCTCGATGAAGCCCCACACCTCCCGCTGAATTTCCTCGCACATCCGCATGTCGGACATGCCCTCGAGGTCCCGGATCACGAAGCCCGCGGAAGTCATGGCGCGGGGGCGGATTCTATAGAGGACAGGCTCGCCCCGAATCCCTCCGTCGCTAGAATCCGCCCCGATCCGGTGCCGCTTCTCCGCCCCCATCTCCTCCTGCTGTTCCTCGGAACGCTGCTTTTCGATCAGGTCACCAAGGCGCTTGCGGTCTCCCGCCTCGTTCCCGGAATCCCCTTCGAGATCATCCCCGGCTTCTTGCAATTCACCCTGTCGCGGAACCGGGGCATGGTGTTCGGCTTTCTCGCCGGCGTGGACTTTCCGGGCAAGGAATGGGCGCTGGCCGGGGTCGCGCTCGGCTCGCTCCTCCTCATCTGCTGGCTGGTGATCCGCGAGGGCGACGTCGGCCCCTGGACCACGATTCCGCTCGCCGGGATCGTGGCCGGCGGAGTCGGCAACGTGGTGGACCGCTTGCGCTTCGGGAGCGTCGTGGACTTCATCGACGTGTACGCCGGGACCTGGCACTGGCCCACCTTCAACATCGCGGACTCGGCGATCACCGTCGGGATCCTGTGCATGCTCTTCGGCTTCTTCCGGGAAGCGAAGCGGGCGACGGCGAGCGGGAGCGCCTGATCCCCGGTGTTTCCCCGGATCGTGGACTTCGGTCCCATCGAGATCTTCGGTCGGAGCTTCAACCCGGCGCTCAACACCTACGGAATCCTGGTCGCGCTGGGATTCCTCGCTGGGCTGTACCTCGCCGGACGCCGCGCCCACCGCTACCGGATCCCGACCCAGTCCGTCTACGACCTGGGCATCTGGCTCATCGTGGGCGCCTTCCTGGGCGCCAAGGTTCTGCTCATCCTGGTGGACCCGGAGGCGTTCCTGCGGAACCCCGCCGGCATCATCCGCTCCTTCGGGGTCTTCTTCGGCGGGTTCCTCGGCGCGGTGGTCGCCGCCATCTGGTTCTTCTCCCGCCGTCGCATCAACGTGTTCGACGGCGGCGACCTGCTCGCCCCCTCGATCGCCCTGGGCCACGGGATCGGCCGGCTCGGCTGCTTCGCCGCCGGCTGCTGCTACGGCGCCCCGACCGACGGCCCGCTGGCGGTGACCTTCAGCGACATCCAGGCGAACGCCTTCACCGGGGTTCCGCTGGGCGTCCCGATTCACCCGACCCAGCTCTACGAAGCGGGGGCGGAGTTCGCCCTCTGCCTCTTCCTGCTCTGGTTCGCCCCCCGCCGCACGTTCCGGGGGCAGGTGTTCTTCACCTGGCTGGGGCTGTATTCGGTATTCCGCTTCCTCGTCGAATTCCTTCGGGACGATCCGCGCGGATTCCTCTTCGACGGACTCCTCTCCACCTCCCAGTTCCTGGGGCTGCTGCTCCTGCCGGCGGCGGCGATCGCGCTTCTGGTACTGAGGCGGCGCCACGCCTGACGACGCGGAACTCGAGTTCCGGGCGCATTCCGAAGACGACGGGGAACGGCTGGACCGGGCGGCGCTCCGGCGGCTGGGCGCCTCGGTCAGCCGCAGCGAGCTGGCCCGCTGGATCGCCGAGCGCCGGGTGCTGGTGGACGGCGAGCCGAAACGGGCGAGTCATCGCTGCCGCCCCGGCCAGACGATCCGGATCGAGATTCCCGACGTCTTCGGCCCGGTCTCCGAACACCAGCCGCCGGAACCCGAGCCCATCCCGCTCCGCATCCTCCACGAGGACCCCCACCTGGCGATTGTGGACAAGCCGCCCGGGCTGGTGACCCACCCGGGCGCCGGGCACCGGCGCGGCACGCTGGTGAACGCGCTGCTCCATCGGTATCCGGAGATAGGCGCGGTCGGCCCGCCCGCTCGCCCGGGGATCGTCCACCGGCTCGACCGGGGCACCTCCGGAGCGCTGGCGGCGGCGCGCACCCGGGAGGCCCACGCGGCGCTGACCGCCGCCTTCGCCCGGCGGGACGTGCGAAAGACCTACCTCGCGCTGGTTCTGGGTCGATTCCAGGGCGCGCAGGTCTTCGACCGCCCGATCGGGCGCGACCCACAGCATCGGCAGCTCTTCCGCTGCGACGGACGGAACGCCCGCGAGGCGCGCACCACCGCGCGCGAGCGGGAGTCCTTCCCGCTTGCGACGCTGGTGGAGCTGGAACTCCACACCGGACGCACCCACCAGGCGCGGGTCCATCTGGCGGGCGCCGGTTTCCCAGTGGCGGGAGACATCATGTACGGCCCCGGGGCGCCGCGCCGCGGGGGCGGGCGCGCCGGGGCGATCCTGCGGCGGTTGCCCCGACCGGCCCTCCATGCGCTCCGCATCGGCTTCGCGCACCCCATCACCGGCGCCGCCGTCCAGGCGGAGGCGCCGCTCCCCGACGACTTCGCGGCGGCTCTCGAAGAACTCCGCCGCGCCGGTTCCGCATAGGATTCGCGCCCGATGGAGAGGCCGGACATCGGAAGCGCGGACATCGGCGCCGCGCTCCGGGAGATCGGAGACCGGATCGCGGCTTCCGGACGTGTCCCGCTGGCCATCCTCGGCATCCGCCGCCGGGGCGTTCCGCTCGCCGCCCGCCTCCGGGATCAGCTGGCGCACAAGGGGTTCGCCGACATCCCGATGGGGGAGCTGGACATCAACCTCTACCGCGACGACATCCACGACCGCGGGGTGCCCCGGGTCCGCGAGACGCGCATCCCCCTTCCGCTCGAATCCCGCCACGTCCTACTGGTGGACGACGTGCTGCACACCGGGCGGACGATCCGGGCGGCGCTGACCGCGCTCTCATCCTTCGGGCGCCCGCGCAGCGTGATGCTGGCGGCGCTGGTCGACCGGGGAGGGCGGGAACTCCCCATCGCCGCCGATTTCACCGGCCTCGAAGTGGATGCGTCCCCCCAGGAGCTGGTGCGGGTGCTGGTCCGGGAGGAGGACGGGGAGGACGGCATCCGGATTCTGCCGCGGGGGGACGGCGGGTGAGGGATCTGCTCGGCATCCGCGGGCTTTCGGCGGCGGACGTGCTTTCGATCCTCGACGAGGCGCCGCGCTACCGGGACGTGGCCGACCAACCGGTACCGCGGGTGCCGGCGCTCCAGGGACGCACGGTCACCCATCTCTTCATCGAACCCTCGACCCGCACCCTGGCCTCGTTCCAGCTCGCCGCCCGGCGGCTCTCCGCCGAGCCGATCGCCTTCGTTCCCAGGGCTTCCTCGCTGGCGAAGGGGGAGAGCTTCCTCGACACCGCCCGGACGCTCGCCGCGATGGCGCCCGACATCATCGTGGTGCGCAGCCCGGAGGCCGGCGCTCCGGCGGCGCTGTTGCGGGAGATTCCGACCGCGCAGGTGGTGAACGCCGGGGACGGCGTCAACGAACACCCGACCCAGGCGCTTCTGGACGCCTTCACGATCCGCGAGCACCGGGGGGATCTCGCCGGACTCCGGATCGCCATCATCGGGGACATTCGCCACAGCCGGGTCTTCCGCTCCAACGCGCGCCTGCTGACCCTGCTGGGCGCCGAGGTCCGGGTTTCGGGGCCGCCGACGCTGATCCCGCCGGGACTGGACGACTTGGGCGTTCGCTGGCTTCTGAAGGTGGAGGACGCGCTCGAGGGCGCCGACGCGGTCATGGCGCTCCGGCTCCAGCGCGAGCGGATGCGCGCCGCCTTCGTGCCGTCGCTTCGCGAGTACTACGACGAGTTCGCCATCACTGGGGAGCGGCTCCGCCGCACCAACGACGCCATCGTCCTCCATCCCGGACCCATGAACCGGGGCGTGGAAATCGAGTCCGTGGTCGCCGACGGCGCCCGGTCGGTGATCCTCGAACAGGTGCGGAACGGGGTGGCCATTCGGATGGCGGTGCTCGCCGAGCTCGCCCGCTCCCGGCCCCGGGGCGGAGGGAGGCGGAGCGATGCCTGAGCGAGCGGTCCTGATCCGGGGGGCGCGGGTCGTGGACCCGGAAGCGGGACGGGACGGCGTCTTCGACCTCCGCCTGCAGGCGGGGCGGGTGGAGAGCGTCGGCGAACGGCTCGACCCGGCCGGCGCCCGCCTGGTGGACGCCGGCGGACTGGTGGCGGTTCCCGGCCTTTGCGACATGCATGTCCATCTCCGGGAGCCGGGCTTCGAGTTCAAGGAGACGGTCGCCACCGGGTCCGCCGCCGCGGTGGCCGGCGGATTCGCTGCGGTCGCCTGCATGGCGAACACCGATCCGGTGAACGACACCCCCTCGGTCACCGCCCACATCCGCCGGCTGGCCGACGCGGTCGGGCTGGCGCGGGTGCATCCGATCGCCGCCGCCACCGAGGGGATGCGCGGCGAGCGGCTCTCCGAGTTCGGGCGGCTGAAGCGGGCCGGCGCGGTCGCGGTCTCGGACGACGGCCTCCCCATCGGCAATCCGGCGGTGATGCGGCGGGCGCTCGAATACTCCCGCCTCTTCGATCTGCCGGTGATCGAGCACTGCGAGACGCTCGAACTCACCGGCGAGGGCGCGATGCGCGAGGGCGCGCTCTCCACCTCCATCGGGATTCCCGGCATTCCCGGCGCCTCCGAATCCATCGCGGTGGAGCGGAACGTGGCGCTCGCCGGACTCACCGGGGGGAGGCTCCACATCGCGCATCTTTCCACCGCCGACTCGCTGGCGGCGGTGATCCGGGCCAAGCGCGCCGGCTTCCCGGTCACCTGCGAAGTCACGCCGCACCACCTGCTTTTGACGGAGGACGCGGTGGCGGAGGAGGCCGGCGGGGACACCGGCGCCAAGATGAAGCCGCCGCTCGCCTCCGCCGCCGACCGGGACGCGCTTCGCGCCGCGCTCCGGGACGGGTTCATCGATGCGATCGCCACCGATCACGCCCCGCACCACGAGGACGAGAAGCGTCAGTGCTTCGAGAGCGCGCCCTTTGGAATCGTGGGACTCGAAACCGCCGTCCCGCTGGTTCTCGACCGGCTGGTGCGGCCGGGGGTGATTGCGCTCCAGGACGCGGTGCGCCTGCTCTCGACCGGACCGAACCGCATCCTGGGTCTCCCCGGCGGCTCGCTCGCGCCCGGAAGCCCGGCGGACGTCACCCTGCTGGACCTGGAGGCCGTCTTCACGGTGCGCCCGGAGGAATTCCGGACGCGGGGGCGCAACACCCCCTTCGGCGGGCTCGCCCTCAAGGGGCAGGTCGCGGCGACCTGGGTCGCCGGCCGCCCGGTCTTCTCCCGCTTGCAGGCTATCTGATGAGCACATCGACGGCGTACAACGACTTTACAGCCCGCCTGAAACTTCTCATCAGCAAACACCCCGTCCTGATCACGACAACCCTGAGCAACATATTCACAATGCGACTGATTGGGAACAAGACGCACGGGGACCTGGCGGAAATCGCCATGTCGGAGTTCATCAATCAGTACATGTACGATTTTCGTTCGATTCATGTCGGCAGAGACTTGTATCGATCCAAGTCCAGGGAAGAAGACATCAAGATCACGAATGAAATGACGGGGACTGAATTTCCAGTCAGCCTGAAGGCTTATGGCGACGGCCCCCTGCAATTGTCAACGAACAAGTCCTTTTCCATGTTCCCCTTGCTGGAGAGGGAAGAAAAAACGAAGGGACAAATCGTCGAGTCCGGGAAAATAAGCGCAATTCTCGGAAATCAGGCGTTTTCGGACTTTGGAAAGATGAATATCCTGCCTTTGATTTACGATGAAAAATCCCAAAAATGGCCTCAATTGAGATTTGAGTGGGTAGAATGGAGACCGCCGGGATTCCGGGTGTCAAGGGCGGGCTTGCACGGCGTAGCGAACCCTTGACTCACGGAATCCGGCGGGCACGCTCGAAAAAGGGTCGAAAGCGGGAAGCCGCAACCGTCCCCAGCCAGCGTCGCCACACACCAATGGAACACTTTTCCCGCTTTCGACCCTGAAAAAAAGGAGCGCATCCAGTGCTACACGAGCTTTTCGCCCAAGCCCTCGGCATCCCGGACCCCTGGTTCGTCGAGAACGTGGAATTCGACAAGGACCAAGGAAAGCTGAGCATCCGCGTCGATTTCCGCAGGGGCGCCCGCTTCGCCCACCAGAACCACGACGGCCTCCATCCGGTCCACGACACCAAGACCAAGCGCTTCCGCCACCTCAACTTCTTCCAATTCGAGTGCGAACTGGTGGCGCGCGTCCCCCGGGTGCGCCTCCCCAACGGCAAGGTCGCGCTGGTCTCGCCGCCCTGGGCCGGCAAGCTCTCCGGGTTCTCCCTCCTCTTCGAAGCCTTGATTCTCGCCATGTGCCAGGACATGACCTTCGCCGCCGTCGCACGGCTCGCCGGACTCTCCCAGCACCAAACCCAGGCCATCTCCAACCGCTATGTGGAACTCGCCACCGAAACCGACGACCAAGCCGACGTCCGCGCCGTCGCCATCGACGAAACCTCCCGCGCGCGCGGCCACAACTACGTCACCGTCGTCGCAGACGCCCGAAAACGCCGGGTCATCTTCGTCGGAGAAGGCCGCGCCGCCGACTCCGTCGACCGATTCGCCCGAAGCCTCGAAGCCCACGGCGGAGACCCCGAAGCCGTCGAAGTCGCCTCCATCGACATGTCCCCCGCCTACATGAAGGGCGTCGCAGAGCATCTCCCCAACGCCCAGATCACCTTCGACAAATTCCACGTCATCGCTCACGCATCCAAGGCCCTCGACCAGACCCGGCGCATCGAGCAGCGCGCCAACCCCCAACTCAAGGGCATGCGCTGGGCGCTCCTCAAAAATCCCGAACGACTCGGCCCCGAACAGCGCGCCCAACTCAACGCTCTCATCGCGCAGGCCCCCGGAAAGCGCACCGCCCGAGCCTGGATGTACCGCGAGCAACTCCGGAACATCCTCAACCGCAAGCAGGTCAACGTCGTCAGAGCCATGCTCCGGCAGTGGTGCGCCAACGTGAACCGCTCCAAGGTCGAACCCATGAAAGCCGTCGCGCGGATGATCCGCAAACATCTCGAGGGCATCGTCGCGTGGGCCCGAACCCGCCAGACCAACGGCTTCATCGAGGCGCTCAACGGCCTGTTTCAGGCGGCCAAGCGGAAAGCCAGAGGCTACGGAACCTTCCAGACCATCCGCACCGTGTTCTTCCTCATCGCCGGAAAACTGGACTTCTCCAAGCTCAACCCTCATGTCGCGTACCCACTCGGTATTTGAAAGAGCCCAAAAATGCAACATCATGGTGTTCAATTATGGTCTCGCAAGCGACGCCGTGTCCCGAATTTCGCATGAAGAAACAGGCAGGGGGAGAAAGCACCCGGTTTACAGATTTTATGATGTATACGACGAATACATTTGCGAAGTGCGCTGCGGCGACGCTGCGGCGAATGCGCTGCAGCGTGGACTCTGGACTCACACCAGGAAGGGGCGTAAATTCTTCGACAGCATAACCAATGGATGGCTGGATTACTCGCACAACGAATTCCTGGTGTCCCTGTTTTCCAAGGCTCTCGTGTCCTCCGGGAGAGGCCACTCCGCCGCCCTGGAAAGGATAAAGGAAGACATTGTGCTGCAAAAACAGGCTCTTTCAAATACCGAGTGGGTACGCGACATGAGGGTTGAGCTTGGAGAAGTCCAGTTTTCCGGCGATGAGGAAGAACACGGTGCGGATGGTCTGGAAGGTTCCGTAGCCTCTGGCTTTCCGCTTGGCCGCCTGAAACAGGCCGTTGAGCGCCTCGATGAAGCCGTTGGTCTGGCGGGTTCGGGCCCACGCGACGATGCCCTCGAGATGTTTGCGGATCATCCGCGCGACGGCTTTCATGGGTTCGACCTTGGAGCGGTTCACGTTGGCGCACCACTGCCGGAGCATGGCTCGGACGACGTTGACCTGCTTGCGGTTGAGGATGTTCCGGAGTTGTTCGCGGTACATCCAGGCTCGGGCGGTGCGCTTGCCGGGGGCCTGCGCGATGAGGGCGTTGAGTTGGGCGCGTTGTTCGGCGCCGAGTCGTTCGGGGCTCTTGAGGAGCGCCCAGCGCATGCCCTTGAGTTGCGGGTTGGCGCGCTGCTCGATGCGCCGGGTCTGGTCGAGGGCCTTGGACGCGTGGGCGATGACGTGGAATTTGTCGAAGGTGATTTGGGCGTTGGGGAGATGCTCTGCGACGCCCTTGATGTAGGCGGGGGACATGTCGCTGGAGGCGACTTCGACGGCTTCGGGGTCTCCGCCGTGGGCTTCGAGGCTTCGGGCGAATCGGTCGACGGAGTCGGCGGCGCGGCCTTCTCCGACGAAGATGACCCGGCGTTTTCGGGCGTCTGCGACGACGGTGACGTAGTTGTGGCCGCGCGCGCGGGAGGTTTCGTCGATGGCGACGGCGCGGACGTCGGCTTGGTCGTCGGTTTCGGTGGCGAGTTCCACATAGCGGTTGGAGATGGCCTGGGTTTGGTGCTGGGAGAGTCCGGCGAGCCGTGCGACGGCGGCGAAGGTCATGTCCTGGCACATGGCGAGAATCAAGGCTTCGAAGAGGAGGGAGAACCCGGAGAGCTTGCCGGCCCAGGGCGGCGAGACCAGCGCGACCTTGCCGTTGGGGAGGCGCACCCGGGGGACGCGCGCCACCAGTTCGCACTCGAATTGGAAGAAGTTGAGGTGGCGGAAGCGCTTGGTCTTGGTGTCGTGGACCGGATGGAGGCCGTCGTGGTTCTGGTGGGCGAAGCGGGCGCCCCTGCGGAAATCGACGCGGATGCTCAGCTTTCCTTGGTCCTTGTCGAATTCCACGTTCTCGACGAACCAGGGGTCCGGGATGCCGAGGGCTTGGGCGAAAAGCTCGTGTAGCACTGGATGCGCTCCTTTTTTTCAGGGTCGAAAGCGGGAAAAGTGTTCCATTGGTGTGTGGCGACGCTGGCTGGGGACGGTTGCGGCTCCCCGCTTTCGACCCTTTTTCGAGCGTGCCCGCCGGATTCCGTGAGTCAAGGGTTCGCTACGCCGTGCAAGCCCGCCCTTGACACCCGGAATCCCGGCGGTCTCCATTCTACCCACTCAAATCTCAATTGAGGCCAAAAACAAGAGGCTGGGATCGGATGAATGGCTGAAAACCCGTCGTCTCTTTTCCCGGATCGAATTCCCGTTGCGCCTCCAACCCAGGGAATCAAGTACGCAGGATCGAAACGGAAGCTCCTGCCCTACATCCTTGAACTGGCAAGAACCACCGGAGCGAAGAGAGTGCTTGACGGCTTCTCCGGTTCCACACGGGTGTCCCAGGCGTTTTGCAAATCCGGATACAGCGTCGTCTGCAATGATATCGCCGTATGGTCCGAAGCGCTCGCAAGGTGCTATCTCCAGAATCGGCGGCCCGCAAGTCATTACGCCAAACTGATCCGATGTCTGAATCAGGTTCGCCCCAGGGACGGCTGGTTCACCGAGCACTACGGCGGAGAAAGAAATGGCGGCAACTCTGTTCAATCCGACGGGCTCAAGAAACCGTGGCAAATTCACAATACGAGAAAGCTGGATGGCATCCGGGAAACCATCGATGAACTTTCGCTTTCTCCGGTGGAAAGGGCCGTCGCGCTGACCAGTCTCATGTTGGCCCTGGACCGGGTTGACAACACGATCGGGCATTTCGCTTCCTATCTGAACGCATGGTCAGCCAGGTCCTACAACGACTTGGTTCTTGAAGTGCCAGGAGTATTTGATTCGGGCCGGAAGAATGAAGTGATTCGAGGCGATGTATTTGACGTCTGCAATGCTGCAGTCGACCTGGCCTACTTCGATCCGCCATACGGCTCCAATAACGACAAGATGCCGCCATCCCGCGTCCGATACGCCTCTTATTATCATTTGTGGACGACCGTTTGCCTGAATGATGCTCCTGCTCTGTTCGGAAAGGCGAAACGGAGAAGGGACTCGTCGGACAGAGTGGCCAGCTCCGTGTTCGAGGAATTCAGAAAGAATGTCCGCACTGGAAGATTCCTCGCGGTGGAGGCGCTGGAACGCCTGATCCAGTCGACCGCCGCCCGGTGGATCATCCTGTCCTGCAGTTCGGGAGGGCGTGGCGCCGTGGATGAAATCGGGAAGCTGCTTTCCCGGAATGGCAGGATCGTGGACATGATCAAGTTGGATCACAAGCGGAATGTAATGGCTGGAATGAAGTGGACAAGGGAATGGTCGCGCGAAACAGAATCTCCGAATTACGAGTTCCTGTTTCTGGTTGACACGGACAGCGCCGCCGGGGGAAGGACCTGACGCTCGCCTCCGGGGCGAGCGCTCCCGCATCCGTCCGCGGGGCGTCCGGGCTACAATGCGCCCCCCCTCCCCCCCATCCTTGCGAGACCGGAACGTGAGCAACGAGGAACCATCCCCCAAAATCGTGGTGCGCGACCGTCGCGCCTTCACCCAGGAGGGGGAGCGCCGCAGCGATGCTCCGCCGCCCGACGACCGCCGGACCGCCTCCAGCCCGCCGCCGGTGGTCGGGCAGCAACCGGCGCGCTCCGAAGGTCGGAAACCGAAGAACAAGAAAAAGAAGAACCGGGGCGACCAGGCGTCGGCGCCGCAGGACGACCAGCGGGCGCAGCAGCTCGTCGGCCTGCTGTACCAGCAGGCGGTCCTGGTCCTGCAGCAGACCCCGGCGGGCGGCGAGGGAGGCAAGGCGGCGCAGGACGCCCTGGCGGTGCTTCAGGAGCTGATCGACATGCTGGAAGTCTTCCAGGAGAAGACCCGCGGCCGGCTCGGCCCGGGCGACGGACGGTTGCTCGACCGGGCGCTCTACCAGCTGCGCATGGAGTTCATGGCGCGCCGCCAGCCCCCGGCGCCGGCGCCTTGAGGCTGGTCCGCCACCACGAACCGGCGCCGCTTCCCCCACCGGGAAGCGCGCCCCCCTCGGTGGTCGCGGTCGGCAACTTCGACGGCGTCCACCTGGGGCACCAGCGCGGCCTCGCGCTCGCCGGCGAAGAAGCCCGGCGGCGCGGCCTCGCCTTCCGGGCGCTCACCTTTGATCCGCATCCGGCCCGGCTGCTGCGCCCCGACCAGGCGCCGGCCGCCATCACCCCGCTGCCGCTGAAGGCGGAGCTCCTCCGGCAAGCCGGAGTGGAGACGCTCGACATCATCGCCTTCACCCGCGAATTCGCGGCGCTGACCCCGGAGCGCTTCGTGGACCGGCTGCTGGCGGGACGACTCGGCGCCCGGGTCGTCGTCCAGGGCGCCAACTTCCGGTTCGGGCGGGATCGTTCGGGAGATCTGACCCGGTTGCGGCGGCTCGGCGCCGAGCGCGGCATCCAGGTCCTCGAGGCCGCCGACGCCACGTTCGAAGGGCGCATCATCTCGTCCACCCGGATCCGCGGGGCGCTGGTCGCCGCCGACCTGGAGGCGGCCCGCCGGATGCTCGGACGTCCCTACGAAATCCGGGGCCGGGTCGCGCCCGGCTCCGGACGCGGACGCGATCTCGGCTTCCCGACCGCGAACCTCGAGCCCGAGGGGGACGTGCTCATCCCGGACGGGGTGTACGCGGCCGAGGCCGGGATCGGGGATGCGGCGCCCGGCCGGGCCTTCCCGGCGGTTGTCCACAAGGGGCGCCGCCCCACCTTCGGGGACGGGGCCACCCTCGAGGCGCACCTCATCGACTACGCCGGAACCGTGGACCGCCTCCAGCTCCGACTGGCGGCCTTCCTGCGCGAAGTCCGCGCCTTCCCGAATCCCGAAGCGCTGGCCCGGCGGATCGGTCAGGATATTGCGGCGGCCCGCGAACGGCTCCCGGTCGCCGAGCCGGCGCTCGCCTCCTCCTGAGGAATCCCCATGGCCGATCTTGAAGTCACCTGCCGCCGCGCCGGAAACGTGACGGTGGTGGAGCCGCGCGGCTTCATCAACGCCCACACCGTCCCGGCGTTCGAAAGCGAATTGAACCGCCTGGTCGAGACCGGCGAGGTGCGGATCGTGATCAGCGGCGCCCACCTGTCCTACGTGGCGAGCGCCGGGTTCGGCGCGATCATGGGACTCATCGAGGAGGCGCGGGCGCGCGGCGGCGACATGCGGGTCGCCGACCTGAACGGCTCGGTCGCGCACATCTACCGGGTGCTCGGCTTCGACCTTCTCTGCCGCACCTTCGATTCGGAGAGCGAGGCGGTCGCCAGCTTCGACGGGGACTGAAAGGTGGCTGCGCCGCCCCCCCGTCGGGAAAAACTCCCCGCCCGCCCCTTCGAGATTTCGCTGCCCGCCGCCAGCGAATCGCTCGGACTGGTGCATGCGACGGTGCGCCAGCTGGCGATTCGCGACGGATTCGAACCGAAGGCCGCCGACGAAATGGCGATTTCGGTCGGGGAGGCGCTCGCCAACGTGGTGGAGCACGCCTACCGTGGGGAACGGGGGCACGATGTGGTGTTCCGCTTCCGACCGGGCCCGGCGCGGGTCCGCTTCGAAATCGAACACCGGGGCCGGGCGCCGGACGCCATGCCGCCCGAACCCGACCTGCAGCGACTGGCGGCGGAAGGGCGGCGCGGCGGACTCGGAATCCACCTGATGCGGCGGCTGATGGACTTGGTGGCGCACGAGCGGACCCCCGGAGGCGCCTGCCAGTGGGTGCTGGAGCGGAGCCGCAGCCGCCGAACCGCGACCCTCCCGGACGGCGCCGAGTGACGACGTTCACCGCTTCCGGAAACGCCGGGTATCACGACTTCCTCTCCCCGAAACTCCGCGGGATCGCCGATCCGGACATCCGGGAGCGGATCGCCGAGCTGGTGGCGCTGGACGGACTGCGCAACAACCTGCGGACCTGCGAAGGGGTCGGCGAAGTGGCGGCGGCGGTGCTGGAATGCGCGCGGGAACGCACCGGCGCCCGGTGGGCGGTCCTGCAGCTCGAGGAAGCAGGGGAAGCGGAGCGCAGCGGAACCCCGCCGCCCGATTGGGAGGAGGCGGGCGCCGCCCGGATCGCCGTCCCGCTCCGGGACCGCGGCGAGCAGCTCGGAACCCTGGTTCTCGGAAGCCGGCATCCGGAGACGCCGGGGCCCTTCCTGAAGGGACTCGCAGCGGCCGCCGCCGCCGAACTCGCGCACCGGCGCAAGGACGACGAACTCCGCGCCCGGAACCGCCGGCTGGCGCTCAACGTGTACCAGCTCCAGTCGCTGATGGACCTGACCGCCGGGCTGCACCGGGCGACCGGCGAGGCGCAGGTCTGGGACCTGCTGCTCCACGGGGCGATGGGGCACGTCCTCGCCAGCCGCGCGGTGGTGGCGGCCGGCGGGCGGGTGCTGGCGAGCAAGGGGCCCCGCCGGTCGGAGGGCGAGGGGGCGCTGCTCCTGCGGACCGCCGCGGCGCTCGAGGACCTCCCGGACGTCATCGCGGCGGAGGACGCGGGAGAACCCGAAATCGTGAAGGCGCTGGAGCGCCTTCGCTTCGGGGCGGTGGCGCCGTTCGCCGGCTCCGGGATGCGCGGCGTGCTCCTGGTGGGGGATCCGGGACTGGGGCGGAGCCTCTCCGACGACGACCGCGCCCTGCTCGGCTCGCTCGCCGAACAGGCGGTCGCGGTCGTGGAGGCGCTTCGCCTGACCCGCTCGGCGATTGAGAAGGAGAAGGAGCAGAAGCTGGCGCGGAGCATCCACGCCCGCTTCCTCCCCGGAGAACCGCCCAGGCTCCCCGGCTGGGACGTCTGGGGCGTCAACATCCCGTGTCTCGCCGTCGGCGGCGACCACTACGATTACCTGGAGCTTCCCGGCGGGCTGTTTCTGTCCATCTCCGACGTCTCCGGCAAGGGAACCGGTCCGGCCATCATCATGGCGTCGGTGACCGCTTCGCTGCGCGCCTTCTTCACCCACGGCGGCCGGGACCTCCGGGACGCCGCCCTCGAACTGAACCGCTTCCTCCACGACAACACCGAGGACAACCGCTACATGACCGGAGTGTTCGCGCTGCTGGAGCCGGATTCGGGGGCGCTCCACTACGTGAACGCCGGCCACGTTCGGCCGATTCTGGTCCGGAACGACGATTCGGTGGACGAGCTGGCGAGCGGCTCTACCGTCCTCGGACTGTTCCCCGAAATCCGGGTGGAGACCGAAAGCCTCGAAGTCGCCCCCGGGGACGTGCTGGCGCTGTTCACCGACGGCCTCAGCGAGGCCGAGGACCCCGGAGGCCGCCAATTCGAGGAACGCATCCTTCCGGCGCTTTGCGCCTCGCGCTCGCGCAGCTCCCGTGAAATCTGCGGCGAGCTGGTGGCTCAGGCGCGGGGGTTCGCCGGTCCGAACCGGCTCGCCGACGACCTGACGGTGCTGGTGATCCGCCGGGAGGGGGCATGACCGGACTCCGGCTGCGGAACTCGCTCGGCGGGCGGATCGAGGAGTTCGCGCCCGCCCGCCCCGGCGAAGTGCGGATGTACACCTGCGGCCTCACCGTCTACGCCCGCGGGCACATCGGCAACTTCCGCACCTTCGTGGCGCAGGACCTGCTGCGCCGCTACCTTCGCTATCGGGGCTTCCGCATCGTCCAGGCGATGAACTTCACCGACGTGGACGACAAGACGATGCGGGGGGCTCGGGAGGCCGGCGTTCCGCTGCGCCAGTACACCGACCGCTTCATCGCGCAGTTTTTCGAGGACGCCGACGCGCTGGGGATCGAGCGGGTGGAGCACTACCCGCGCGCCACCGACGACCGCTACATCGAGGCGATGACGCGGCTGGTCTCCCGGCTGCTCGAACGAGGACACGCCTACCAGGCCGACGGCTCCGTCTATTTCCGGGTGGCGGCCTTCCCCGGCTACGGGCGCCTCTCCGGGGCGGCGGCGTCCGACCGGGCGGCCGCCGGAGCGCGGATCGACGCCGATGAGTACGACAAGGAGGACGCCCACGACTTCGTGCTCTGGAAGGCGGCGAAGCCGGACGAGCCGGCGTGGGACGCCCCCTTCGGGAGGGGCCGCCCCGGCTGGCACCTCGAGTGTTCGGCGATGGGCATGGAGCTGCTGGGCGAGAGCTTCGACCTCCACTGCGGCGGCGTGGACCTGATCTTCCCCCACCACGAAAACGAGATCGCCCAGAGCGAAGCCGCCACCGGAGCGCCCTTCGTGCGCCACTGGTTCCACTCCGAGCACCTGCTGGTGGAGGGCCGCAAGATGTCCAAGTCGCTCGGCAACCAGTTCACGGTGCGCGAGCTCCTCGAAGACGGGCACTCGCCGGCGGCGATCCGCTACCTGCTGCTCTCGGTCCACTACCGCCAGCAGCTCAACTTCACCACCGCCGGACTCCGGCAGGCGGCGGTCGCCATCCGCCGGGTCGAGGACTTCCTGCGCCGGGCAGGGGCGCCGGGGGGCGAAACCCCCGAAACGCGCGCGACGCTTTGCCGCTTCGAGGCGGCACTGGACGACGACCTGAACATCTCCCGCGCCCTCGCCGAGGTCTTCCACGCGCTCCGGGAGGGGAACCGGGCGCTCGCCGCCGGAACCGGTGAAGCGCCGGCCTGGGCGGGGTCCATCCACGCCATGAACCGGGTTCTGGGCGTCTTCGGCCTCGGGAGCGGGCAGGCGGGCGCCGACCCGGACGCCGCCGACATCGAGCGGCTGGTCGCCCAGCGGGCGGAGGCGCGCGGACGCCGCGACTTCGCCGCCGCCGACCGGATCCGCGACCAGCTGGCCGAGCGGGGCATCGTCATCGAGGACTCCCCGTCCGGCGCCTCGTGGCGGCGCGTTTCCCGGCGCTGAGGCGCTTCGTCCGCCGCTTCCGATGGCGGCGGGCGACCGCGCCCCATCTGCGCCTGGGCGCCCGCGGCGAGCGCATCGCGGCTCGCGCCCTCCGGCGCGCCGGATACCGGATCGTGGCGCGGAATTACCGCGGCGGGCCGGGACGCGCCGACGCCGAGCTGGACATCGTCGCCTGGGAGGGGGACACCCTGGCGGTGATCGAGGTCAAGACCCGGCGGGGCGGCTTCGGAAGGCCGATGGAGCGGGTGGACGGCGCCAAGCGGAAGCGCATCCGGCAGGCGGCGCGCCGCCTCCGGGGACGCGAGACGGCGCGCCGCCGCATCCCGCCGGGCGCCGCGCTCCGCATCGATGTGGTGGAGGTCCAATTCCCCGCCCGCGCCGGTCGGCTTTTCGCCGCTCCCCGGGTGCGCATCCACCGGGGGGCCTTTTGAGACGGCTATCATGTGCGCCCCGAAGGGCGGGACTAACTCAGTGGTAGAGTGCAACCTTGCCAAGGTTGAAGTCGCGGGTTCGAATCCCGTGTCCCGCTCCACCAGTTGGCGGCCTCCAGGCGGCGTAGCCAAGTGGCCAAGGCGGAGGTCTGCAAAACCTCTATTCGGCGGTTCGAATCCGCCCGCCGCCTCCCGGGTCGGATCCGTGCCGGGATGGCGAAAAGGCAGACGCGGGAGGCTTAAACCCTCCTGCCCGCTTTACGGGCGTGCGGGTTCGAGTCCCGCTCCCGGCACCCCCCGGCGCCTCCCCCGAGCCTTCGTAGTAGGATGGGGGTGAACTCCGGCGGGTTCAAGACGGTTTTCCGGCTTATGGATCCGAAAGGGAGTCCCCGCTGACCGGCGGGACGCGCAAGCCCGCGACCGTGCGGGAAGCCCGAGCCGGATACGGGACGCCCACCTGCACCTGCGTAGGACGGAAAATCCCCTCCGCCGGGTTCACCCCCCTTTCAGGGCCTGGTCCAGGTCCGCGATGATGTCCCGGGGGTGCTCCAGGCCGACCGACAGGCGGATGAGGTCGGGCGGGGTACTGGTCTCCGGCCCCTCCACCGGCGCCCGGTGTTCGATCAGCGACTCCACCCCGCCCAGGCTGGTGGCGCGGATCAGCAGCCGCACCCGGGCGAGCGTCCGGCGCGCCTTCGCTTCGCCGCCCCGCACCCGGAAGGACAGCATGGCGCCGAACCCGTCGGCCTGCTGGCGCTGGGTCTCGTGCCCCGGATCGCCGGGAAGCCCCGGATAGAAGGTTCGGAGCACTTCGGGATGGCTATCGAGGAAGCGGGCCACCCGCCCGGCGTTTTCGGTCTGGGCGCGCACCCGCACCGGCAGCGTCCGGATTCCGCGCCGGAGCAGCCAGCAGTCGAACGGGGACGGAACCGGCCCGGTCTCGTTGCGGATGTCCCGCAGCCGCCGGGCGAGTTCCCCGTCCTCCCTCAGGATCAGCGCGCCTCCGGTCACGTCGCTGTGGCCGCCGAAGTACTTGGTGGAGGCATGCGCCACGACGTCGGCGCCGTGCTCCAGCGGCCGCTGGAGAATCGGGGTCATCCAGGTGTTGTCCACTGCGACCAGCGCCCCGACGGCCCGGGCTTCTTCGGCGACTTCGGCGATCGGGGTGATGCGAAGCGACGGGTTGGAGGGCGTCTCCAGGAGCGCCAGCGCCGGGCGGGCGGCGAACGCTTCTTGACGATCCTCCGGGTCCAGGAAGTCGGTCCAGCGCACCCGGAGTCCCCACCGGCGCAGCGAACCGGCCAGGAGCTGCCGGGTCCCGTGGTAGGCGTCGCCGGGAGCGAGCGCCAGGTCGCCCGGCTTCAGCGTCAGGAAGAGCGCATGGAGGGCGGCGAGCCCGGAGGCGAAGCAGCAGGCGGCGGCGCCGCCCTCCAGATCGGCGAGCACCGCCTCCAGGGCGCTCCGGTCCGGATTGCCGGTGCGGCTGTAGATGTATTCCGAACGGAGCGCGCCCTGTTCGTCGCGCTCGAACGTGGTGGAGAGATGGATCGGCGGCGCGACCGATCCGGCGGGGTCCCGGGGCCCCTGGTGGATGCTCCGGGTCTCGATGCGGCGGTCCGGCATGACGGGGGGCACTGTACCCGGGATGCGCGGAAACGCGCCCGACGCGCCCGCAAGTCATAATAGGGGCGAACCACTCACAAGCCATTGTCTTTCGTGATGCGTCCGATCCTCGGTGCCGATTTCGCCAACGTCCACCGCCGGGAGGAAAGAACATGAAGTCGCCACTTCACAAGGGGAGCCCGCTCGCCCGCTTCGCGGTGGACCGGCGGGTGACCATCAGCATGGTCGCCATCGGCGTGGTGGTGCTGGGCTACGTCTCGCTGACCCGGCTCCCGCTCGAATTCCTCCCGTCCTTCGGGTCCAACAGTCTCTGGGTGGAGGCGAACTACGAATCCAGCTCGCCGGAGGAGACCGAACGGCTCATCGTCCGGCCGCTCGAGGAGAGCCTGGGAACGATCCCCGGCATCACCACCCTCACCGCCACCGCCCGCGCCAGCGGCGGCAACGTCAGCGTCGAGTTCGAGGAAACCGCCGACATGGACATGATGATGGTGGAGGCCCGGGACCGGGTGGACCGGGTCCGCCATCTGCTTCCGGCGGACGTGGAGCGGATTCGGATTCGCCGCTTCCAGAGCACCGACATCCCGATCCTGCGGTTCGTGATCGGCGCGCCCTGGGAGCGCGACCGCCTCTTCGCGTTCAGCGAGGACGTGGTCCAGCGGCGCCTCGAGCGGCTGGAGGGAGTGGCGAGCGCCGACGTGCGCGGCGTCCGCCGCCGCGAGCTCCAGGTGAGCCTCGATCCGCAGCGGATGGCGGCGCTCGGCGTCGACGTCCGCGACGTGGCGCAGGCGTTGACCCGTGACAACGTGAACGTCTCCGGCGGGCCGATCCCCGAGGGCCCGCGCGAGCTGCTGGTGCGCACGGTGGGCGAGTTCCGGCGTCCCGAGGACATCCGCAAGACGCCGATCGGGAGCGCCGGCCTCCGGGTGGAGGACGTGGCCGACGTGACGTTCGACTACCCCACCCGCACCTCCTTCGACTTCCTCAACGGCGAGGAGACGGTGACCTTCAGCATCTACAAGGCGTCCACCGCCAACGTGCTCCAGGTGGCCGACGCGGTGAAGTCGGAGCTGGACGCCATCGCCGCGATCCCGCGCCACGAGGGCATTTCGGTGCGCTTCATCATGGATTCCTCGGTGGACGTGCGGGACGGGCTTTCCCAGCTCGCCTTCGCCGGAATCTTCGGCGGCGGCCTCGCGGTGCTGATCCTGTTGCTGTTCCTCCAGAAGCCGCGCACCACCGCGCTGGTCGCGGTGGCGATCCCGCTCTCCATCATCACCACCTTCGTGATCATCTACCTGTCCCGGGAGGCCGGGCTGGTGGACACCACGCTCAATGTGATGAGCCTGTTCGGGTTGATGGTGGCGGTGGGGATGCTCGCCGACCCGGCGATCGTGGTCATCGACGCCATCTCCCGGCATTACACCGAGCACAAGGCGTCGGCCCGCGAGGCGGCCATCCACGGCGCCTCGGAGGTGACGATGCCCATCGTCGCGGGCGCAGCCACCACCATGTGCGTCTTCGTCCCGCTCATCTTCCTGGGCTCCACCCTGGGCGGATTCTTCCGGCTCTTCACCGACTTCGGCTTCACCCTCACCGTGGTGATCGTGGCGTCGCTGCTGGTCGCGCTGACCGTGGTGCCGATGACCGCCGGTGTGGTGCTCCGGAACGAAAAGCGCGCCTACTCGCCGACGATGCGGCTGCTGGCGCGCCTCCACGGCCGGGTCATCCGCGCCACCCTCCGCCACCGGATGGTCTCGCTGCTGGTGGCGAGCGCGCTGATGGGCGTCGCCTTCTGGCTGTACCAGGGCATCGAGCGCTCCGGCTTCACCGACACCCCCGAGCGCGAGGTCACCATCAACGTGGACGTCCCCCGGAACTACACGCTCGACGAGACCCGGACGGTCATGGAGGACCTCGCGGACCGGATCGACGAGCGGCGCGAGGAGCTCGAGATCGCCGACGTGCTCCACGAATACGGCCGCAGCGGCGGACGCTCCCGGGGCGGCTTCGGCCGGGGAGGTCGCCGCTTCGAGTTGTACCTGAAGGACGAGGCGGAATCCACCCGCACCGTCCAGGAGATCACCGCCGACATCCGCGCCATGCTGCCGGTCGTCCCCGGCGTGACGTTCCGGATCGCGCAGAGCCGGGGGCGCGGCCCCGGACGCGGCACCGGGATCAACATCGACTTGAAGGGCGACGACATCAAGGTGCTGGAGCTGGTCTCCGGCCGGGTGGTGGAGCGACTGCGGCGGCTGCCCTTCGTTCAGGATGTGGACACCTCGCTGGAGAGCGGCTCCGAGGAGGTTCACGTCCGGGTGGACCCGGTGCGGGCGCTCCAGACCGGTATCTCCACGGACGCGGTGGCGCAGAGCGTCCGCAGCGCGCTCACCTCACGTCCGGTCGGGTACATCGAAAGCGACGAACGCGAAGTCGACGTCGTGGTGCAGTACCCCGAATCGGAGCGGGAGCGGATGACCCAGCTCGACTCGATGCCGGTCTTCGCCGCCGGCCTCGAGATCCCGATCGGGGCGATGGCCGATTTCGACCTGGCCCGCGGCGCCCGCAGCATCGAGCGCGAGGATCGCCGTCCCAAGCTCTCCATTTCGGCCAACACCTCGACGCCGGGGGCGTCCTTCCGGCTCATGGACGACGTGCGGGAGATTCTGGCCGACGTCCCGCTGCCGCCGGGCTACGAGTGGAGCTTCGACCGCTTCAGCCGGATGGGTCAATCCGACTTCTCCGCGGTCGGATTCGCCTTCGCCTTCGCCCTGCTGCTGATCTACCTGATCATGGTCGCCCTCTTCGAGAGCTTCCTGCACCCGGCGGTGATCATGTTCGCGGTGCCGTTCTCCTTCATCGGGGTGGGACTGACCCTCAAGCTGACCGGCCAGACCTTGGGAAACACCGCGATGCTGGGGCTGGTGCTGCTCGCCGGAATCGTGGTCAACAACGCGATCGTGCTCATCGCCCACGTGAACGCGCTGCGAAAACGCGGGATGTCCCGGAACGAGGCGCTGGTGGCCGGCAGCGAGCACCGATTGCGCCCGGTGCTGATGACCGCGCTCACCACCTTCTGCGGCCTGCTCCCGCTGGCGGCGCCCTACTTCCTGCCCGGTCTGTTCGGAAGCGCCGACGGCCGCGCCGGCAACTGGGCGCCCATCGGCCTGGTGCTGGCCGGCGGACTCCCGACCTCCACCTTCCTGACCCTGCTGCTCGTCCCGACGATCTACGCGGTGGCGGATGACTTCAAGAACATGTTCTGGCCGTTCGCCTCCCAGCAGGCCGCGCCGGAACCCGCCGCCGTCGCCGCCGAGGCCCGATGACTCGCATGTCCCATCCCCTTCGCTTCCTTCCCCTCCTCGTCGCGCTGGCCGGATGCGGCGGCGGCGACGCCCCGCCGGCGAAAGGCCGCCCGGGAGGAGGCCCCCCCGGAGGAGGCCGCAGCGCCGCGGTCCCGGTGGAGGTCGTCGAAATCGCCACCGGCCCGATCGCCGCCTTCATCGAGACCAACGGCGCTCTGGAGGCGGAGCGCGAGGTGGACATCGTGGCGCGCATCGGCGGCCCGATCACCGAAATCCTCACCGAGGAGGGGGAGATGGTTCGGGCTGGCGAGCCGATCGCCCGGATCGACGACACCGAGGCGCGCGCCCAGGTGGAGATCGCCCGGGTCGCCCTGGAGCAGGCGGAGGTCGCCTGGAAACGGGCCGAGGCCTCGTTCGAGCAGCAGGTGGTGAGCCAGGAGGTGTACGACAGCGCGCTCTCGGCGTTCGAGTCCGCCCGCGCCCAGCTCCAGGGCAACCAGATCCAGTACTCCTGGACGCAGATCGAGGCGCCCTTCGACGGCCTCATCATCGAGCGCGCCATCAAGTTCGGCGAGACGGTCACCGCCGGCCAGCGCCTCTTCCGCATCTCCGACTTCGACCCGCTGCTCTGCCACATCGCGGTGCCCGAACGCGACATGACCCGGGTGGCGCCGGGGCAGGCCGCCCGCATCGAAGTGGAGGCGTACCCCGACGAGGAATTCCGGGGCCGGGTGCTCCGGGTCAGCCCGGTGGTGGACCCGGCGACCGGGACGGTCCGGGTGACCCTGGAGGTGGACCGCGAGCGGCGGCTCAGCCCCGGCATGTTCGCGAACGTGCGGCTGGTGACCGACGTCCGCGAGAACGCGCTGCTCATGCCGCGCCGCGCTCTCTCGCTGGAAAGCCTCGCCGACACCGTCTTCGTGGTCGAGAACGGTCTCGCGGTCCGCCGCCAGGTGACCCTGGGCTACGACGACGAGGATCTGGTGGAGGTGACCGAAGGACTGCGCGCCGGCGACCGGGTCATCGTGATCGGGCAGGACGGCCTCACCGACGCCACCCCGGTTCAGATCCTGGCGGGCCCGGGCTCCGGGGAAACAGCCGCAGCCGAACCGCCCCCGCCTCCGCCGCCGGAGCGCCCCCGGCGGCGAGCGACGACCGATACCGCCAGGGCGCCGATGTCCCCGGACGAGCGCATCGCCGAAATCCAGCGCCTCCGCGACCGGGGCATGACCGAGGAGCAGATTCGCCGCCGCCTCGCTTTCCTTGACGCCAGCGCCGCCATCACGCCGGAATCGCTCGAGGGCGCCACCGAAGAGGAGCTCCGGCAGGCGCGCGAACGGCTGCGGGAGCGCGGCCTCAGCGACGAGCAGATCGAGGAGTTCATGGACAGGATGCAGCGGCGCCAGTCCCCCCGCTGACCCCATCCTGTGCGCATCATCGATTTCTCGATCCGCCGGCCGGTCACGGTGCTGGTGCTGTTCATCGCCATCATCGTCTTCGGCTACGTGGGGTTCGGGCGCCTCGCCGTGGATCTGCTCCCCGACATCACCTACCCCTCGCTGAACGTCCGCACCGACTACGAGGGCGCCGCGCCCAGCGAAATCGAGAACCTGATCACCAAGCCGATCGAGAACGCGGTGGGGGTGGTGAACAACGTGGTGCGGGTGGTGTCCTCCTCCCGCCCGGACCGCAGCGAGGTCACCCTCGAATTCGGCTGGGGAACCGACATGGACATCGCGGCGCTGGACGTGCGCGAGCGCCTCGACGTGGTGCGCCTCCCGCTGGACGCCCCCCGCCCGACGCTGCTGCGCTTCGATCCCTCGCTGGATCCGATCCTGCGCTACGGACTCACCGGCGACGAGGACCTGGTGCGCCTCCGCCTGATCGCCGAACAGGAGATCCAGCGCAACCTGGAACGCGCCGAGGGAGTGGCGGCCGCCCTCACCAGCGGCGGCCTCGAGGAGGAAATCCACGTCGAGCTGGACGAGCGGAAGATCGCCAGCCTGGGACTTTCCACCGCCTCGGTGGTGAGTCGCCTGGGGCAGGAGAACGTCAACCTGACCGCCGGGCAGCTGCTGGACGGTGGCACCGAATACCTGGTGCGCACCATCAACGAATTCGAGCGCCCCGAGGACATGCGCGACATCGTGGTGGACGCCGAGCGCGCCTCCATCCGGCTGAAGGACGTGGCGACCATCCGCCGGGGCGCCAGGGAGCGGGAGATCATCACCCGCATCGACGGCCGGGAAGCGGTCGAGATCGCCATCTACAAGGAGGGCGGCGCCAACACGGTGACCGTCGCCGACGAGGTCCACCGCCGGGTCGAGGAGCTGGAGGAGCGCTTGGCCCAGGTCGGCGAGGGGCTGGAGCTGACGCTGGTCACCGACCAGTCCCGCTACATCCGTCAGTCGGTCTCGGAGGTCCTGACCACCGCGATGTACGGCGGCATCCTCGCCATCCTGGTGCTGATCCTCTTTCTCGGCGAGCTCCGCTCGACGGTGATCATCGGGGTCTCGATTCCGATTTCGGTGGTCGGCACCTTCTTCCTGATGTACCTGTTCGGGGTTTCCCTGAACATCATGTCGCTGGGCGGCATCACCTTGGGCATCGGCCTGCTGGTCGACAACTCGATCGTGGTGCTGGAGGCGATCAAGCGAAAGCGCCAGGAGGGGATGGAGATCCTGGAGGCCTCCCGCGCCGGCGCCGCCGAGGTCGGCCAGGCGGTCATCGCCAGCACCATGACCACCGTCTCGGTGTTCTTGCCCATCGTCTTCGTCGAGGGGATCGCCGGCCAGCTCTTCGGGGACCAGGCGCTCACCGTGACCTTCTCGCTCGCGGTTTCGCTGCTGGTGGCGCTGACCCTGATTCCGATGCTCGCCTCCCGCGAATTCCGGCGGCGCACCGAAGCGGAGACCGAACCGCTGCAGACCGGACTGGGCCGTCGGATCGGACGCATCGCGCGGTTCGTCGCCAGCGGCTTCTGGACGGCGCTGGGCGCCACGGTGCGCGGCCTCCAGTTCGCGGTCCGCATCCTCCTCTGGGCGCCCGACAAGCTCTTCAAGCTGGGCTACAACGGGGCGGAGCGCGCCTATCCGGGCGCGCTGGGCGCGGCGCTCCGCCACCCGATCCGGGTTTCGGTTCTCGCCGCCTCGTTCTTCGGGGGCGCGGTCCTGCTCTACCCCACGCTGGGCGCCGAGCTGGTGCCGGAGCTTGTCCAGGGCGAGTTCTTCGTGGACACCGAGCTGCCGCCCGGCTCCCACCTGGACCTGAACTCCCGCCGGATGGAGCGCCTCGAGGCGGCGGCCCTGGCGCTTCCCGGCGTCCGCACGGTCTACGCCTCCATCGGCGCCAGCGGTCAGCAGGGAGGCATCGCCGGCGAGCTGCGCGAGAACATCGGTCAGCTGATGGTGGCGCTGGATCCGCCCACCGACCGCGCCCGGGAGGACGCCGCGATGGACGCGCTCCGCCCGGTGCTGGAAGCCGAGGAGGACCGCCAGTTCCTCTTCGGACGCCCGTCCTGGTTCAGCTTCCGCACCCCGGTGGAGCTGGAAATCCGGGGCTTCAACCTGACGCTGCTGAACCGGATCGCGGACCAGACGGTGGAGATGCTCCGGGACATCCCCGGGCTCACCGACATCGAGTCCTCCACCGAGGGCGGCAACCCCGAGCTCCAGGTGCGCTTTGACCGCGACCGGATCGCGAATCTGGGGTTCAACGTCGGGCAGCTTGGCAACCTCATCCGCTCCAAGGTGCTGGGCGACGTGGCCACCGAAATCCAGCGTGAGGACCGCTCCATCGACATCCGCCTGCGCGCCAGCGAGTCCTTCCGGGACAGCGTCGCCGACCTCCGCAACCTGAACATCGCGGAGGGCGCGCCGGAAGCCATCCCGCTGGCGGCGGTGGCGGACGTCCGGGAAGTGAACGGCCCCGCCGAAATCCGGCGCTCGGACGGGGAGCGGGTCGCCCACATCACCGCCAACATCGCCGGCCGCGACATGGCGTCGGTGGGCGCCGACATCGAGGCGGCGATGGCCGGTCTGACGCTCCCGGCCGGGTTCGACTGGCGTCTGGGAGGCCAGCAGGAGGAGATGGACACCTCGTTCGCCAGCATGCGCTTCGCCATCCTGCTGGCCATCTTCATGGTCTATCTGGTGATGGCGTCGCAGTTCGAGTCGCTGCTCCACCCGTTCGTGATCCTCTTCTCGGTCCCGTTCTCGCTGGTCGGCGTGGTGCTGGCGCTCTGGCTCTTCGACGTCACGGTGAGCGTGGTGGTGCTGATCGGGGTCATCATGCTCGCCGGCATCGTGGTGAACAACGCGATCCTGCTGCTGGACGCCACCAACCGCATGCGCCGCGCCGGGGTCGCCAAGCTGGAGGCGCTGCAGCGCGCCGGCCGCATCCGCCTCCGCCCCATCCTGATGACCACCGCCACCACCGTCCTGGGGCTCTTCCCGATGGCGCTGGGGCTGGGAGAGGGCAGCGAGCTCCGCTCCCCGATGGCGATCGCGGTGATCGGCGGGCTGCTGCTTTCCACCCTGCTCACGCTGCTGGTGATTCCGGCGGTCTACCGGCTGATGGATCGCAGCGCGTGAAGTAGAATCTCCCTGCCATGAAGAAAGCACTCGCACTCCTCACCATCCTGCTCGTCGGGTTCGCGTTCGTCGCTACTGCCGCCGACGAGGAGATCACCCTCACCGGCTGGGTCGCCGACGAAGCCTGCGCCAAGGACTTCGCCCGCGCCGGAACCGCCGACCACAAGGGCTGCGCCACCGGCTGCCTGAACCGGGGTGACAACGTGGCGCTCGCCCTGGAGGACAGCCTGCGCCTTCTCGACATCGACGCCGAGACCGCGCTCCAGTACGCGGCCACCGAAGTCGTGGTCAAGGGCGTCCTCGACGAGGCCACCAACACCATCAAGGTCACCTCGATCCAGGCCAAGGAGTAGGCGCCCTCCGCTGTTCCTTCGCTTTCCTTGATCCGGAAGACTCCTCTCCACTCCCTGCACCGGGAGCTCGGCGCCCGCCTGGTTCCCTTCGCGGGGTGGGAGATGCCGGTGCAGTATTCGGGGGTGGTCGCCGAACACCTCGCCGTCCGGCAGGCGTGCGGCCTCTTTGACGTGAGCCACATGGGCCAGATCGCGGTGGAGGGGCCGGGCGCCGCCGCGCTCCTCCAGCGCCTGACCCCGAACGACGTCGAGAAACTCCGCCCGGGCCGGGCGCACTACTCGGCGCTCACCAACGATCGCGGCGGATTCCTTGACGACCTGGTGGTCTACCGCCGGGGCGAGGACTCTTTCCTCGTGATCGCGAACGCCGCCAACACCGCCCGGGATATGGAATGGATCCTGGACCGGGGCGGCCCGGACGCTCGCCGCCTGGCGCGGGACCGCAGCGACGACTATGCGCTCCTCGCGCTCCAGGGGCCCCGCGCCCCGACGATCCTCGCCCGGCTCACTGACCTGGACCTGGAGGCCATCCGCTACTACCGCTTTCGGGACGGCGCGGTAGCCGGCGTTCCGGCTACGGTGGCGCGGATGGGCTACACCGGCGAGGACGGTTTCGAGATCCTGGTTCCGGCGGAGGAAGGCGCCGCCGTCGCCCGCCGCCTGCTGGAGGCCGGCGCCGATGACGGACTCCTCCCCGCCGGGCTCGGCGCCCGGGACAGCCTCCGCCTCGAAGCCCGGATGGCGCTCCACGGTCAGGACATCGACGAGGAGCACACGGTGGAGGAGGCCGACCTCGGCTGGATCGTGAAGCCCGACAAGGGAGACTTCATCGGCCGGGAGGCGCTGCTCCGCCAGCGGGAGCAGGGCGTCTCCCGGCGGCTGGTCGGCTTCGAGCTCCGGGATCGGGCGATCCCCCGGCACGGCTACCCGATCCGCGTGGGCGGCGAATCGTTCGGTACGGTCACCAGCGGCGGGTTCGCCCCCTTCCTGAAGAAGCGGATCGGTCTCGCCTATCTTCCCGCCGGCGCCGACCAGCCGGGGCAGTCCTTCGAGGTGCGGATCCGGGACCGTCCGGTTCCC
Organism: Candidatus Marinacidobacterium sp.; assembly: GCA_965202845.1. GTDB lineage: Bacteria > Acidobacteriota > Vicinamibacteria > Marinacidobacterales > Marinacidobacteraceae > CBDATA01. Next base: position 1,532,059 of record OZ241856.1, on the reverse strand, counting down.
GCCGAAGTGGTCGAGACTCCCTTCTACGTTCGTCCGGGTCGCCGCAAACGCCCGGCCCCACCGGTGATTTCCCCATGATTCCCGAAGATCTCTTTTACAGCGAGCAGCACGAGTGGGTGCGCTTCGAGGACGACGGCGTCGCCTGCGTCGGGATCACCGACCACGCGCAGATGGAGCTGGGCGACATCGTCTACGTCGAGCTTCCGAACGAAGGCGACGAATGCGACGCCCAGGACGTCATCGGGAGCGTGGAGTCGGTCAAGGCGGTCTCCGAGCTCTTCTCGCCGGTCGCCGGCGCCGTGATCGAGGTGAACGTGGACCTGGAGTCCGCCCCCGAAAAGGTGAACGAGGACCCCTACGGCGACGGCTGGATGATCCGCGTCCGGCTGAGCGATCCGGAGGGCGCCCGCGACGGCCTGCTGGGGCCGGAGGAGTACCAGGCGTTCACCGAGCCGCCCGCCGCCTGAGGAACCCCCGTGCCCGCAACCGCCGCCGCCGCGCTTCGCTCCGCCTCCTCCCCGTCGGCGCGGGTGGGCGCCACTCCCAGGGGCAGCGCTCCCTTCGTGAGTCGGCACGTCGGTCCGAGCCTCACCCAGCAGCTCGACATGCTCCACGAGCTCGGCCTTGCGAGCCGCGGGCAGCTGATCGAGGAGACCATCCCCGCCGCGATCCGGAGCGACGACCGGGCGCTGGATCTCCCGCCGCCGCTCTCCGAGGCCGAGCTCCTCGAGACTCTGCGCCGGATCGCCAGCGACAACCAGGTCTTCCGCAGCTTCATCGGCCGGGGGTACTACGGCACGATCCCGCCGCCGGTGCTGCTCCGCAACATCCTCGAGGATCCGGGCTGGTACACCCAGTACACCCCCTACCAGTCGGAGATTTCCCAGGGGCGGCTGGAGATTCTGCTGAACTTCCAGACCCTGGTCGCCGATCTCACCGGCCTTCCGGTCGCCGGGGCTTCGCTTCTGGACGAGGGGACCGCCGCCGCCGAGGCGATGGCGATGTGCTGCCGTTCGGGCCGCGGGCGGAACCGGTTCGTGGCGGACGAACGCGCGCATCCGCAGACGCTTGCGGTCATGCGCACCCGCGCCGAAGCGATCGGGATCGACCTGGAAGCGCGCGACCTGGAGACAGCGACGTTCGGGAAGGACGTCGCCGGGGTTCTGGTTCAGTACCCGGACACCCGGGGGCGCATCCGTCCGCTCCGGGAGCTGGCCGAAGCGGTCCACGCCGCCGGCGGCATGCTGGCGGCGGCGACCGACCTGCTGGCGCTCACCCTGCTGGTTCCGCCCGGCGAATCGGGCGCCGACATCGCGGTCGGATCCAGCCAGCGCTTCGGCATGCCGATGGGCGGCGGCGGCCCGCACGCCGGATTCCTGGCGACCCGGGACCGCTACGCGCGCCGCATCCCCGGCCGGGTGGTCGGCGCCTCCCGGGACGCCGAGGGGCAGGTCGCCTTCCGTCTGGCGCTCCAGACCCGGGAGCAGCACATCCGGCGCGACAAGGCCACCAGCAACATCTGCACCGCGCAGGCGCTCCCGGCGCTGGTGGCGGCGACCTACGCCGCCTGGCACGGCCCGGAGGGGCTGATCCGGATCGCGCGCCACTGCCGCGACCTGACCCTGGCACTCCGCCGGGGTCTGGCCCGCCTGGGTTTTTCGACCGGCGACCATCCGGTGTTCGACACCCTCTTCGTGGAGCTTCCGGAGGCGGAGCGCGACCGCATCCTGGAGGCGGCCCGGGAGCGCGGCGTCAATCTGGGTTCCGATCCGGAGGGCATATGCGTCGCGCTGGACGAGACCGTCCGCATCGAGGACGTGGACGACATCCTCGAGGCCTTCGCCGGCGGCCCGTTCCCGTTCTCCGCCGATGCCGACGAAGACGACCAGCCGCTTCCGGCGCAACTGGCGCGGTCGAGCGTGTTCCTGGACCACCAGGTGTTCCACGCGAACCGCTCCGAGCACGAGATGCTCCGCTACCTGCACCGCCTGAAGGAGCGCGACCTCTCGCTCACCACCTCGATGATTCCGCTCGGCTCGTGCACCATGAAGCTGAACGCGACCGCCGAGATGATCCCGATGACCTGGCGGGAGTTCGCCGCCATCCACCCATTCGCTCCCGAAGAGCAGCAGCAGGGCTACGTCCGCATCCACGCCGACCTCGAGGCGTTCCTGGCGGAGATCACCGGCTTCCCGGCGGTCAGTCTGCAGCCGAACGCCGGCTCCCAGGGGGAGTTCGCCGGACTGCTGATGATCCGCAAGTGGCACCGAAGCCGCGGCGACGCCGACCGGGACGTCTGCCTGATCCCGGTCTCGGCGCACGGCACGAACCCGGCGAGCGCCACGATGGCCGGCCTCCGGGTGGTTCCGGTGCGCACCACCGACGCCGGCGACATCGACGAGGACGACCTGGCGCTCCGGCTCGCCGAGCACGCCGGCCGAGTGGCGGCGCTGATGATCACCTACCCCTCGACTCACGGCGTGTTCGAGGAGGGCGTGACGCGGGTCTGCCGGATGACCCACGAGGCGGGCGGGCTGGTCTACATGGACGGCGCGAACCTGAACGCCCAGGTGGGGCTGACCAGCCCGGCGCAAATCGGCGCCGACGTCTGTCACATCAACCTGCACAAGACCTTCTGCATCCCCCACGGGGGCGGCGGCCCCGGCATGGGCCCGGTGGCGGCCACCCGGGAACTCGCCCCCTTCCTCCCCGGCCACCCGCTGGGCCCCAAGGCTTGGCGCGACCAGCCCGACCGCATCGGCGCCATTTCGGCGGCGCCGTACGGCAGTCCCGCCATCCTCCCCATTTCGTGGTCCTACATCCGCATGATGGGCGCGGCGGGGCTGCGGGAGGCGAGCGAAGTCGCGATCCTTTCGGCCAACTACATGGCGCATCGGCTGTCCGGCCACTACCCGCTGCTCTACGTCGGCGGCCGCGGCCGGGTGGCGCACGAGTTCATCATCGACTGCCGCCCGTTCAAGCAGTCGGCCGGCATCGATGTGAACGACATCGCCAAGCGGCTGATGGATTACGGGTTTCACGCGCCCACCATGTCGTTCCCGGTGGCCGGCACCTTGATGATCGAGCCGACCGAGAGCGAATCCCGCGAGGAGATGGACCGGTTCTGCGGCGCGCTCATCCGGATTCGCGCCGAGATCGCCGCCATCGAGGAGGGCCGCCTGGACAAGGACGTGAATCCGCTGCGGATGGCGCCCCACACCGCCGCCGCGGTCACGGCGGATTCCTGGGAGCGGCCTTACTCTCGCGCCGACGGCGCCTTCCCGGCCTCCTGGACCCGCGTCCACAAGTACTGGCCGCCGGTCGCCCGGGTGGACAATGCCAGCGGCGACCGGAATCTGGTCTGCAGCTGCCCGGACAGCTGGCGGACCGGCGAGCGATCCCACCACGAACACCATCATCCCCACCCCCATCAGGCGAGCCCGTGAACCACCAAAAACGCACCCTTCGCGCCTGCGCGGCGCAGATTTCCCCGGTCTTCTTCGACAAGCGGGCGAGCACCGAAAAGTACGCGGAGGCCATCGTCGAGGCCGGAAAACAGGGCGTCGAATTCATGGTGACCCCGGAGACCGGCATCCCCACCTACCCCTACTGGCGTAACAACTTCGGCTACACCGACTCCCAGACCGCCAGGATCTGGAAGGACACGGTGTACGCCTTCTACGACCAGGCGGTGCGGATTCCCGGCCCGGAGACCGAGCATCTGGGGCGGGCCGCCCGCGCCGCGAAGATGACGGTGGCGGTCGGCGTGAACGAGCAGGACGACCGCCCTGGTTCCGGCACCCTCTACAACACGATGCTCTTCATCGGCCCCGACGGGGACATCCTGGGCCGCCACCGGAAGCTCATGCCCACCCACCAGGAGCGCATCTTCTGGGGTCGGGGCGACGCCTCCGACCTCCGGGTCTTCGACGCGCCCTTCGGCAAGGTGGGCGGCCTCATCTGCTTCGAGAACCACATGACGATGCTCAAGGCGGTCCTGGCGTCGCTCGGCGAGGAGGTGCACGCCGCCAGCTGGCCCGGATACTGGTCCCACCGGGGGCCGGGCAACGCGGTGCGGGACATGCGCGGCAAGATCGGGCCGCTCCACCATTCCGACCAGGACGCGGCGGTGCGGGAATACGCCTTCGAGACCCAGAGCTTCGTCGTCTCCGCCTCGATGTACTTGCCGGAGGAGCAGGTGCCGGACGACTTCCCCTGGAAGGAGAGCACCAACTGGGCCTGGGCCTGCGGCGGCAGCGCCATCGCCAACCCTTTCGGCGCCTACGCCGCCAGACCCATGTTCGGCAAGGAGGGGCTGGTGATCGCCGACCTCGATCTGGCGGACCGGATCGTCGCCAAGAACGTCTTCGACTGCATGGGGCACTACAGCCGCTGGGACGTGGTGCAGCTGCTCCTGAATCCGAAGAGTCCGGGCCCCTTCGCCGGCGGCGTTCCCGCCGAACGCCAGGCGGCGGCGCCGTCTCTCCGAAAGCATCAGCCTGCGTCCGAAGACGAAGAGGGCGAGCGCGAACGCCGGCAGTCGACTCCGCCGCCCCGGGCCATCATCGGCGCTCTCCCGGTCGGACTCGCCGAGCCGCTGATGGCGGCGCTCGCCGGCAAGCTCGGCATGGAGGGCGGCATCTCGGCGCACCGCGCCGAACTGGACGCGGACGACCTGGAGGGGCTCGCGCAATCCCACGGGCTCTCGCACGAGGAAGTGGTTTCGCTGATCCACGACTTCATGGACCTGGTGCGGCGGCGCAGCGAGCTGATCGTTCCCGACTTCGATCCCGAAGAACCGGCCGACGCCTGAGCGCCGGAACCCGGATCCAGGAAAGGCGGCAAGGTGGTTCTCGGTCTGCTGACCGTCCACCTGCTGGGGGTCGGGTTCTTCGCCTGGGCCTGCCTGCGCGATCCGAACGCCCTGGCCGCCCACATCTGGATCGGGCTGGTCTCGGTGATGCTGGTGGTCTTCGCCCACGTGATGAGCTACTTCTATCTGGTGGCCATGACTAGCGTGATGCGAAAGGCGCTCGCCGGCGAGACCGGCCCTCCGGTCCTGGTAGACGATCCGCGCGGCCCGGAGCTCCTCGCCCGCAGCCGCGCCCTCAAGGCCGGCGTCGCCCCCTGGGCGCTCGGCGGCATGTTCCTGCCGATGATCCCGTTCATCCTGGGCGGCGCCGCCCACACCCGCTTCTTCCCCCCGTGGGTTCACGCTGGCGCCGCATGGCTCGGCCTCGCCTTCCTCCTCGCCGCCCTCACGATCGTCGGACTGGGCCTCCTCCGTCAGAACCGAATCATCGAAGCCTTCCAACTCGCCGCCGCCCCCACCACCGCCTCACAACTCCCACCGAAAAAAAACCCTTGACTACCCGATCAATCGCATATACTCCGAGCCACGGGACGGACAACGCGGTGCCGCCGCCACGACTCCTCCCTTGCCCGCCCGCTCACCGATGTCGTTGACATGAAAGATCTTACCCCCCCCCCATTCGCGTAATCGGCTAATTCCGATTGGGCTGACATTCCTTTTCATCTTCGCGTCGCTTTCCTGCGACAGCAGCGGCAGCAGCCCCACAACGCCTTCCCCGCCCAGAGTCGCGCCCCAGGCGCCCACAAGTTGCACTTTTCGTGGGTCCGATATCCATTATGAAGCTCGTGCAGCCCACATTCACTACGACGTTCGCTGGTTCCCGCCGGAACAAGCCGGAACCAATCCCGTAACTTCCTATGAACTTGATATTGCGCGAGAAGCCCTCAAGGGCAGATCCGGTTCCGGTCCCTCAGACCCTTATCAGGCTGATTCAAGGCGATCTTTTCCAACTGTCAAAGTAACCGTCCCGGCCAAGGCCGCCACAACGAATGACCTGCACTCCTATGAAAGTGAATTTGCCTTTCCGCTTTGCGAGTTGCGGTCACGGGGGGAGGACTTCAGTTTCCGCATCGACGTCCGTGCCCGGAGCGCCGCCGGCCTTTCCCTGCCGTTTCGTTGTGTTGAAGCCGAGGAACTCTGGCCAGGTGTTGTTTACGAACCTATCTCAAAATTGCCTGAGAAGGACTGTGATGCAGGCCAGCTGAACGAAACCCAAGAAGTTTTCTGGATGAAATTCCCATCGAATCAGAATCCGTCGCTGCCACTGTATCCACGCGAAGAAGCGTTCTACCATCCACCTCCTCTGATACCGACGTAGCCGACGTCCGTCTTGCGTCCTCGGCCTCTTTCGGTTCTTGCGGTGCGGCGCGATCATGTTGATTCCTTTCTCGCGCATATCCTCGTCCAACGCATCACTGTCGTAGGCTTTGTCTCCAATCAGATTTTTCGGTTTTTCTTCTACCATGCGGAATGGCAGATTCAACTGAACCAACTTCACTTCGTGGTGATTCGCAGCATGTACGCTGATCGAGTAAGGCAAACCATGTTTCTCAACTATCGCCATGATCCTCATGCCTTTACCACGCTTCGTCCGTCCGATTTCGAGACCTCCGCCTTTCGCAGGTAAGAACATTCCGTCGATAAAACCTTCCGATCCATCGTACTGACCGCACTCTTGAAGTTCAGCTACCAATCTCTCCATGATTTTCGGATAAACACCGGCGCGACACCAGGCTTGATACCTGCGATGAACGGTTTTGTAATTCGGATACTCTGGCGGCAGAAACCTCCACGGCGCACCGGTATGCAGGAGCCAAAGAACGGCTTCGAGAACTTCGCGTGCGGGCACGGGCTTTCGTCCCCGACGTCCTTTGGGGATGTTTTCTTCCGGGAAGAATTTCTGAATTTTCCCCCAGTATTTTTCTCTGATTCGAATCAAGTGGGCCAAGCGGGACATGGTTTGGATTGTACACAGATCATCCCAAAATTTCAATTACGAGATAGGTTCACAGCATTTCCAACCCTGGCGCTCCACGCTGGAGGGACTACTGGTCGCGTCAATGCAATCAGACCGCCGAACTGACTCCCCCAACGCAGGGCAGTGCGCCGCCTGCTACGCATCCCATTCAGTAGATTGCTGCGGGGCTGCGCATCCGCACTCATCGCAGCACTGATTGCAGTATCGTGCGGCGGCAATTCTGGCCCTTCAACGACTCCGAAGGCGCCCTCCCAGCCGGCGCCGCTCATCTTCCTCGATTGGGCGAACACCCCGGGGAGTCTCTCCCTCCAGGTCGGCGGCACCCGCTCGATCCGCATGAACCTGACGGCGACGATCAGCGCCCGCGTTCAGATCCAGCCCGAGAATTCCCGGATCAGCATCAGCGACGCCCGCATGTCCGGCGGCAGATTCACCGCAGTCCTCCGGGGGCTCTCGGTCGGGCAGGACACCGTCCGGCTCACCGCCACCGCCCCGGGCTACCAGACCGCGGAAACCAGCTTCTCTGTCACCGTCGGTCCCCGCGCCGCGCCGCCGCCCGCCCCCGACCCGATTCCCACCGATGCGCGCTTTCGGCTCTCCTTCTGGCGGGCGATGGTCTTCGACGCCCACGAATGTCCCCGTTCGGGAAGATGCAAGGAAGGCTCCTCCTTCTACCCCGAGGTCGAGGATCGAGTCATCTTCGTTCTGAGCACGACCAGCCCGGACTTCGCTATCCGCACTCATGACTCCGCCGGCAACCAGACCTTCTCCAGTTCGGAAATCGCAACAATGCGACGTGAAATTCCGCGCGCCGTCGAAGCCCTGACCGGCGTTCCCTTCCGGGGGCAAATCGTCTCGGAGGCGTCCGCCTTCGAACGCAACGGGTGGGTCACGATCACCCAGACGTCCTCCCTGGGCGATAACGTTTGCGGGCGAGCCCGGGTCGGCGCTTCCACCGGCCGTATCCAGATCGCCGCAGACTCCACTTGCCCCTTCCGCCAACTGATCGCCCACGAAATCGGACATGCGATGGGCTTTTTTCATACCCCGGATCAATCGGGCTTGATGTATCCGTCCGTCACCAACGCCGGATCGTTTTCGAGCCGGGAGAGATACCACGCCCAACTCGCCTACCAGTTCGGACGGGGGCATCCCTACACGGACGGGGAACGCACCGCGACGATGCGAAGGGGGCCGGACGAAGAGGAGCCGCCCGAACGGGAACCCCGGGTCATCATCTGCACCCACCACTGAGGAAACCGGACGCTCCCGGATGAGCGCTCCGACGGGCCCTGCGGACCGTGTGCGGGCGGTCTACCGGCTGGAACGCCCCCTCGCCGAGGCTGAGGACCTCGCCCGCGCCCTCGCGATCGAGCAGACGGTCGAAATCCCGGACGCCATCATCCCGCCGGACATCCGGGAGCGCGTCGTCGGGGTGGTGGAGCGGGTGGAGGAAGTGGAAAGCGGGGACGGGGACGGCGGCGCCGTTTGCCTCGCCACCGTTAGCTACGCCCCCGAACTGGCGGGCGATCTCTTTTCGCTCCAGAGCGTCGCCTTCGGCAACGCCTCGATGTACCCCGGCGCGCGGCTCGTGGACCTTCGGCCTCCCGCCACGCTCTTGGGTGCGCTCCGGGGTCCCGGACACGGGATCGCCGGAGTCCGGCGGCGGCGCGGCGTGCTGGGTCGGCCGCTGCTCGCCACCGCGCTGAAACCGCGCGGCGCCAGCCACGAAGACCTGGCCCGGATCGGCTACGCCTTCGCTCGAGGCGGCGGCGACCTGGTGAAGGACGACCAGAACCTGGTGGACTCCTTCGAGACCTTCCGGGAGCGGGTGCGCATCTCTTCGGAAGCGGTGGACCGGGCGAACCAGGAGACCGGCGACGCCTGCCTCTACCTTCCCCACATCGGGGGGCCGGTGGAAGAGCTGGAGCGGCGGGTGGAGTTCGTCGCTGAGTCGGGAATCCCCGGCGCGCTGGTCTGCCCGATGCTGATCGGCCTCGACGCCGTCCGCCGCCTCGCCGCGACTTGGCCGCTGATCTTCATGGCGCACCCCTCGCTGACCGGCGCCCTGACCCACGGCGACGGCCAGGGCATCGACCACGGCGTCCTGCTCGGCACCCTCTTCCGGCTCGCCGGCGCCGACATCTCGGTGTTCCCGGACGCCGGCGGGCGCTTCGGCTACCCGGCGTCCGCCTGCGAATCAATCACCCGCCGACTCCGCGAACCGCTCGGCGGCCTGCTCCCGGCATGGCCGGCCCCCGCCGGCGGTATGGCGTTCGGCGAAGTCGCGGACGTCGCCGGGCGCTACGGCGCCGACTCGGCGCTGCTCATCGGCGGCTCGCTTCTCGCGCATCCCGAAGGCGTCGAGGACGCGACCCGCGCCCTGCTCGACCGGCTGCGGGAGGACTTCGCCGAAGTCGCGATCCCGCCGGAGCGAACAGCGGAAACGGATACCCCGGAACCGCGCCGGCTGACCTTCCGTGAGTGGAACTGGGAGGGACGCGCCAGCTCGCCTTACAAGGATGCCCTAGACGGCGGTTTCCAGGGAGTCCGCCGGGTGGAGCTGGTCGGCAAATTCGGCGAGCGCACCCGCTGCGACCTGCGGTACTTCGAGGTGGCGCCGGGCGGCCACACCAGCCTCGAACGGCACGTCCACACCCACATCGTGATCGGCGCCCGGGGCGAGGGGGTTCTGGCGCTCGACGGCCGGCGGCTGCCGCTCCGCCGTCTCGACGTCGCCTGCGTCCGTCCGCTGGAATCCCACCAGCTGCGGAACGAGACCGCCGAACCGTTCGGCTTCTTCTGCGTCGTGGACCACGACCGCGACCGCCCGCTGCCGGCGCCGGACCGGTAGCATCCGCCGCGAATCGAATGCCGTTCGGTGAGGGAGGGACCATGGCCGAAAGGGAAGAACTTCTGAAGCGCATCACGGTGCGCCCCGGAGTCTGCGGCGGCAAGCCGATCATCCGGGACATGCGCATGGCGGTGGAGCACGTTCTGGGATACCTTGCCGCCGGGGACAGCGTGGAGAGCATTCTCCGCAATTTCCCGTTCCTCGAGCCGGAAGACATCCAAGCCTGCCTGCTCCATGCGTATCTCGTCCTGACCGGGAAACCGGCGAAGATCTTGACCGAAAGGGATGAGCTTCTGAAACGCATCACGGCGCGCTCGGATGTTCTGGGCGGCAAACCGATCATCCGGGACATGCGCATGGCGGTGGAACATGTCCTTGGGAAAATGGCCGCGGGAGACAGCGTGGAGACCATCCTTCGCAACTTTCCGTTTCTCGAGCCGGAAGACATCCAAGCCTGTTTCCTCCATGCGTATCTCGCCCTGGACGGGGAAGGGATTCCGGATCGCGTCACGTTGCGCGAGGCATCGTGAAGTTTCTGCTGGACGTCTGCGTATCGTCGCCCAGTTCCGGGCGGTGAGCCGATCCCTGACGGCGAGGCGGATTTATTCCCGGCCCAGCGCCCGGGCTTCGGCGAGAAAGCCCTCGTAGACCGCCCGGGCTTCGTCGAACTGGGCGAAGACCCTCGCCTTCTCGGCGTCCGACCGCCAGTACTCCCACGCCTCCGCCATCTCGCGGAGCCGGTCGATCCAGCGGATCGAGTAGGCGGCGGCCGCCGCGCTGCGGACCGGTTGATCGCCCGCCAGCGCCCACACCGGGTTGCTGAACGCTTGGGCGTAGTCGCAGTCGAGCGGGCGCCGCTCTTCGGGCGATCCTTCGGCGCGGAGAAGCAGCCAGCTGCTCGCGTCCATCCGCAGGGTTCCGGTCGCGAGCGCGGCGCGCCGGTCCTCGGAGAGCGCCACGTCGGCGACATCCTCCCCGTTTGCGACCACCCAGACCCGTTCGAGCGGGGTGGACGACCGCACCCAGGCGCTCCACGCGACGTCGCCGCCGGAATCGGGGAGCCGGATTTCGTCCCCCGGCAGCCGTCCGTCCACTCGGAAGTCCAGCAGCGGCCCGCAGCTCACGAAGGCGCGTCCCTCGCGCAGCCCGCCGAGGAAGGCGTCGAGGTCGAGCCCCTGCTCGCCGGTGTGCACATAGGTGCGCACCGAACCCACCAGCTTCGACCGCTGCATGTTGCTGATCGAGTCCTCGCCGCCCACCGCGGTCACCCGGAGGCCGTTGTTCAAGGTGGCGTACCAGGGGAAGAATCCGGCGCGCGAGGCGTCCGACCATTCGACCGCATCGGTGGTTCCAAGAGCCGCATCCACCATGTAGCCCTTGGCGCCGCCGAGCGATCCCGGGCCGCCGTCGGGGGCGGTCAGCGGGTCGTTCTCGCCGAAGAAGGCGTGCACGTAGCCGACGGTCGCACCCTGCTCCCGCGCCTTGCGGAACATGTCGGTGTTCGAGGGATACAGGCTCTCGATGCCGGTGCCCTCGTACCCGGTGACATACGGCGAGATCAAATGCTCCTCGAGTCCGAAGAAGAAGACGTGGCCGTAGAACGGCGGCCGGTATTCCTGCCCGACGACCAGAAGCCGCTCGTCGGTCGAGAGCGGATGCGCGCCGCCGCCGGGAACGAAGTGCTGGTAGTCGAGGATGCGGTTGTCCTTGTTGGCGACCTGCTCCAGCACCACGTCCTGATCCTCGGCGTCGGACATGAACATGAGATTCTCCAAGGTGTTGTGGAGGTTGCCGGCGTAGTTCATGTGGACGTGGGTGGAGCCGCTGATCCAGCCCTTTGCCTCCATGTCGGCGATGCGGGACAGCCGCAGCGTCAGCTCGGCGCCATCCCCCTGGGAGACCCGCACGCTGGCGCCCGCCGGTTCGTATTCGAGGCCCCGCACCGCCTCGATGTCGAGATCGCCCACCGGAACCTCCATCCGGAAGCTCCCGGCCTGATGAAAGGAATGTTCGCCGGCGCCGCCGATCCGGGCGTAGGCGTCGGGGGGCGCGTAGAACCGGCCGTCGCTGGCGCGCAGGTGAATCCGCGTCGCCATCTCCTCCCCGGTGGCGTCGTCGACGGTGCGGACGCGCAGCGCGCCCACCGGGCGGCGCCAGTTGCGCCGGGTGATCTCCACGATCCGGCGCTTGCCCCCGTAAGTCTCGAGCAGCGCGAGCCGGGGCAGCCCCCCGGCGTTGTCGATGTACGCGATCCATTCGCCGTCGGGCGACCAGCGCGGATGGAAGGCGTCGTGCTGGAAGAAGGTGAGCTTGTAGGGAGCGCCGCCGTCGGTGGGCTGCACGTAGAGATTCGAGAACTGGTCGGCGGCGCCGGCGGTCGAGGAATACACGAAACGCTTGCCGTCGATGGAGACGTCCGGGCGGGTGCGGTAGAGCGACTGCTCGCTCAGGACGGTCACCGCCTCGTCGAATCCCTGGGCGGCCAGCGGAACCCGCACGACGTTCCCGGAGCCGAGCGGAACCTCGTGGTTCGAGACCAGCAGCAGCTCGCGCGAATCTGGCATCCATGCCGGAGTGATGTGCATGTCCCAGGGGCCGAAATAGAGCCGGTTCCTGCCGTAGGTTTCATCCCGGGTGAGCGCGATCTCCGGGCCGCGCAACGCCCCGTCACGGAACTCCCGCACGAAGACGTTGAAGTAGCCCGACGGCTTGGTGGAGACGTAGGCGAGCCGAGTCCCGTCCGGAGAGAAGGCCGGGTCGGTGTGGAGGAATTCGTCGTCCAGCAGCGCCCGATCCTCGCCGGTCTCCATATCCAGGATCCGGAGCGCGATGTTCCGGCCGTTGTCGTCGTCGGTGTAGACGAGGAACCGGCCGTCCGGAGACCAGGTGGGCAGCGAGTGGTAGCCGGGGCCGGCGGTGAGTTCGTCGGCGATTCCGGTTTCGGGGTCCACGCTCCAGATGGAGCCCGACATCGCCACCGCGATGCGTTCGCCGTCCGGAGACCACGCCGGCGCCCACGGGGTGCTGCTGGGCGCCGGCGGGAAGTAGTAGTTGTGCATGTAGTTCCCGCCGTGACGCGCCGCCGGGTAGCTTCCGGCGACGTTTTCGGCGAGCGGCGATTGCCCCGCCGCCAGCAGGGCGGCGGTCAGGAACAGCGCGGGGAGCATCAGCCGTGGATGTCGTATTCGCGGGTCTTCCGGGCCACCATGCCGCCCAGGAAGAGCAGGCCGATCAGGTTCGGGAACGCCATGAAGCCATTCAGCAGGGTGCCGACGTTCCAGACCGTCTCGACGGTGACCAGTCCGCCGATCAGCAGCAGCGCCACATAGACGATCCGGTAGGGGAAGATGCCCTTGGGTCCGAACATGTACTCCCAGCAGGTTTCGCCGTAGTAGTACCAGCCGATGATCGTGGAAAACCCGAACAGCAGCGAGCAGATGGCGACCACCACCGGGGCGAAGGGGAAGGTCGTGCTGTAGGCGGCGGCGGTGAGATCGCCGCTGGCCGCCTGGTATTCGGCCGCCGTCCAGAGCCCGGAGGAGAGGATGGCGAACGCGGTCATGCTGCAGACCACGATGGTGTCCACGAACACCTCGAAGACCCCCACCAGCCCCTGCTGGGCCGGGTGCTTCACCTGGGCGATCCCGTGGGCGATGGGGGCGCTGCCGAGACCGGCCTCGTTGGAGAGGACGCCCCGGCTGATGCCGGCGGCGATCGCCTGGCGGACGGTGACCCCGAGGAACCCGCCCGCCGCGGCGTGCGGGGTGAAGGCGTGCTCGAAGATGGTGACGAAGACGCCGGGGAGATGGGTGTAGTTGATGACGAGGTAGGTGAGCGCCATGCCCAGGTAGATCACCAGCATGGTCGGCACCAGCTTCTCCGCCACCGAGGCGATCCGGCTGATGCCGCCCAGCAGCACCGCGGCGACCAGGGTGGTGATCACGATGCCGGGAATCCACGGGTTCAGGATGATGTTGAACCCGGCGAAGGCCTCCACCGCGGTGCGGACGATGGTGTTGGACTGCGCCATGTTTCCGGTGCCGAGCAGCGCGGTCGCGGCGCCGAACACGCAGAACATGATGGCGAGCGCCCTGGCGACCCCCGGCCAGGGAACGGCCGCCATGATGTAGTACATCGGGCCGCTGGCGTAGTGGCCGCTCTCCTTTTTGACCCGGGTGCTGACGCCCGCCACCGCCTCGGCGTACTTGGTGGCCATCCCGAAGATCGCGGTGACCCACATCCAGAAGATGGCGCCGGGGCCGCCGACCAGGATCGCGGTGGCTACGCCGCCGATGTTTCCGTTGCCGACCGTCGAGGCGAGCGCGGTGGAGAGCGCCTGGAACGGCGTGATCTCCCCCTCGGCGCCGTGCTGGTCGTGGGACATGCCGCGGACGACCTGCCGGAAGCCGGCGAAGAAGCCGCGGATTTGGATGAACCCGGTGCGAATCGTCAGGTAGAGGCCGCAGACGACGAGCAGCAGCGGCAGGGCGTACCACTGGTAGATGGCGTTCGACGCTGCGGCGAAAAAATCGGACAATTCGGACATCAATCAGGACCTCACGGGGGGAATCAGAACCAGCCCAGTACGTGCTGGATCACGATCAGCAGGATCGCGGCGGGAGAGAGGAAGCGGATCAGGAAGCCCCACAGCGCCGCGCTGGGGAAGCCCTCCCCGCCGCGGTCGAATTCGCGGCCGGCGGAGTGGATGCCCCACTGCCAGCCCACGAACAGGCAGATGAGCACGCCGCCGATCGGCAGCGCGTTCTCGTTCCATACGTTCACCATCAGGTCGAAGAAACTGACGCCGATTCTCGGCAACTCGGTCAGGAAGTCGACGGCGCCGAAGGCGAGCGCCGACGGGATCGAGGCGGCGAAGGTGAACAGCCCGATCCGCGTGACCGCCTTCCGGCGGGTCCAGTTCCAGCGGTCGATGGCGTGGGAAACCGGGACTTCCAGGAGGGAAATCGTGGAGGTGAAGGCGGCCACCGCGAGCAGCACGAAGAAGGCGGCGCCGAACACCAGACCGCCGGGGAGGGTGGCGAACAGCTGGGGCAGCACCGCGAAGATGAGGCCGGGGCCGCTGGCGGAGGGGTCGAACCCGGCGATCGAGAACCCCGCCGGGAAGATGATGAACCCGGCGAGCAGCGCGATGCCGGTGTCGATGCCGACGATGGTGAGCGCCGCCGACTTGATCGGGCTGCTCCGGTGGAGGTAGCTCCCGTAGGTGATGAGCGCGCCCATGCCGAGGCTCAGCGAGAAGAACGCCTGGCCGAGCGCCGCCCCCAGGATCGACGGATCGCGCAATTTGGAGAGGTCGGGGCTCAGGTAGTACGCGAGGCCCTCCGCCGCGCCGGGGAGGGTCACCGCCCGGACGGCGAGGATGACCAGCAGACTCAGCAGCACCGGCATCATGGCCTTCGCCGCCGCTTCGATGCCCTTCCGGATGCCGTGGTTCACGCACCAGGCGGTGACGAGCAGGAACACTGCGGTGAAGGCGACGCTGGTCCAGCCGTCGCGGGCGATGGCGCCGAAGAGTTCCGCCGATCCCTCGGCGTCGGCGACCAGCCCGCCGCTGACGGCGAGCCACAGGTAGCGCAGCGTCCAGCCGGCGATGACCGAGTAGAAGGAGAGGATGAAGACGCCGGCGGAGACTGCGAGGGCGCCGAGCGTCCACCAGAACCGATTCGGGGTGATGCGCCGCACCGCCCCCGCCGGCCCCAGCTGGGCGTAGCTCCCCAGGAGCACTTCGGCGAGGACGATCGGCGCGCAGATCAGCACCACGCAGATCAGGTACACCAGCACGAAGGCGGCGCCGCCGCCCGCTCCCGCCTGGGTGGGGAATCCCCAGATGTTGCCGAGACCCACCGCCGAGCCGGTAGCGGCGAGGATGAACCCGAGGCGCGAGCCCCAGTTTCCGCGTTCCTGATCCATGGCGTGTTCCTTTTGCTACTGGAGCGGGGCGACCGCGCCGTCCGGGGACACCCGGAAGATGGCCTTCGCGTGGGCGTCGGCGACCAGCAGCGCGCCGTCGCTGGTTCTGGCGATCCCCTGGGGACTCGCCAGCGGAGGTCCGTCGACGAATTTCGAGACCCGCCCTTCGGGAGTCACCGCCCAGATGCAGCGGGCGTATCCGTCGGTCACGAAGAAGGTCCCGTTATCGCCCCGGGCCAGGTCATGGGGAAATTCGAAGGGGGAGGACTGGATCAGCGGTTCGGCGGCGCCGTCCTCAGCCACCCGGAGGATGTTCCGGTCGGTGAGGACGAACAGTTCGCCGTCGTCCCCCGGAAGGATGGCGCGCCCCGCCTCGATCTCCGCGAGGTCGCGGATTCCGTCGTCCGCGACGTGACGGAGCCGCCGGGTGACCCGGTCCACCGCGAGCACCCCGCCCGAAGGGAGCAGGGCGACCCCCCACGGGGTCACGAATTGCTGGTCGTCCGGGATCGGCTGGATGCCGCCCCGGGCGTCGATGCGGTAGAGCGCCATGGTGGCCGGGTCGCTCGCCACCAGCGCGCCGTCGGCGTCGGGGGCGATGTGGCGGATGCCGAAGAGCGGCGTCCGGGGGAGGCCCTCGCCCTGCGCCACCACATCGAAACCGGCGCCGTTCCAGCGGAGGACGGCCGCCGCCTCCAGGTCCGCCACCAGGATCGCGCCGTCGGGGGCGACCGCCACGTCCACCGGGTACTCCAGCGAGGCGACGAGAATCGCGGAGGAGAGGACTGTCCGAGCGGCGATCGCGGAGAGCAAAAGGGTTCTTCTGGCCGTCGGCCGATCCGGGACTGTATCAGTCCGTTGCGATTCGGGTAGAATCCTCCCCGCATGGCGCGGGCGGGTGGCCCGGCGCGCGGATCGGGCATCCATTCCTTCCGGGAGGCTTCATCTTGGAAACGTTGCTGTACATGACCCCCGCCTTCGGCGCGGTGGCGCTCCTGTTCGCCGTCAGCCGCGCCCGTTTCGTGGGGCGCCAGGACGGCGGAACCGGCCGGATGCTCGAGATCGCCGCCGCGATCCGCGAGGGGGCGATGGCGTTCCTGCGCCGGGAGTATTCGGCGCTCGCGGTGTTTGCGCTGGCGGTGGCGGTCCTCCTCTTCGTCGCCAATCTCGCCGGCGGCATGCAGCTGGTGAGCCTCTCCTTCCTGGTGGGCGCCTTCTGCTCGGCGGTCGCCGGCTTCTTCGGGATGCGGGTCGCCACCTCCGCCAACGTGCGGACTGCGAACGCGGCGCGCCGGTCCATCGCGCCGGCGCTCCGGGTGGCGTTCGCCGGCGGGTCGGTCATGGGGATGTCGGTGGTCGGCCTGGGCATCCTGGGCCTTTCCGGCCTCTTCCTCCTGTACACCGGGATGTACGGCGTGACCGGGGAGGCGCTCCGAAACCAGGTGCTCCAGGCGCTCTCCGGCTTCAGCCTGGGGGCTTCCTCGATTGCGCTCTTCGCGCGGGTGGGCGGCGGCATCTACACCAAGTCCGCCGATGTGGGGGCGGACCTGGTGGGGAAGGTGGAGGCGGGAATCCCGGAGGACGACCCCAGGAACCCGGCGGTCATCGCCGACAACGTGGGCGACAACGTGGGGGATGTCTGCGGGATGGGCGCCGACCTCTTCGAGTCCTACGTGGGGGCGATCCTCGGCGGGATGGTGCTGGGCGTCGCCTACGCGGAGACGGTCGGGGGCGACCCGTTCCGGTTCGTCATCCTGCCGATGGTTCTCGCCGGATTCGGGATCGCGGCGAGCATCCTCGGAACCTTCGCGGTGCGCGCGGGCGAGGGCTCGAACCCGCAGACCGCGCTCAACATGGGGACGCTCGGCGCCGCGGCGCTCATGCTCATCCTCGCCTGGCCGGTTATCGGGATGGTGACGCCGGAGGTCCAGACCCCGATCTACCTCTGCTTGGTCACCGGCCTTGCGGTGGGCGCCGCGATCGGCCTCATCACCGAGTACTACACCTCGGACGCCCGCAAGCCGGCGCAGGCGGTGGCCCAGGCGTCGGGCACCGGTTCGGCGACCAACATCATCGCCGGGCTGGCGCTCGGGATGCGCTCGACCGCCGCGCCGCTGCTGCTGATCGCCGGCGCCATCGTCATCGGCTTCCAGCTCGCCGGCCTCTACGGAATCGCCATCGCCGGACTCGGGATGCTGGCGACGGTCGGCATCCAGCTGGCGGTGGACGCCTACGGGCCGATCGCCGACAACGCCGGCGGGATCGCGGAGATGGCGGAGCTTCCCGCCGAGGTGCGCGGCCGCACCGACAAGCTGGATGCGGTGGGCAACACCACCGCCGCCATCGGCAAGGGCTTCGCCATCGGTTCGGCGGCGCTCGCCGCCATGGCGCTGATGTCCGCGTTCCAGCAGCAGGCCGGAGTGGATGCGCTCGGCCTCTCGCTCGGCGAGCCGGTGGTGCTCGCCGGGCTGCTCATCGGCGGCATGGTGCCCTTCCTGTTCTCGTCCATCGCCATGGAGGCGGTGGGGCAGGCGGCCTTCGCCATGATCCGGGAGGTGCGGCGCCAGTTCCGCGAGATTCCCGGCCTGCTGGAGGGCGAGCCCGGGGTCAAGGCGGACAACGCCCGCTGCGTGGACATCGCCACCGCGGCGGCGCTTCGCCGGATGGTGGCGCCCGGCCTGCTGGCGGTGCTCATTCCGGTGATCGCCGGCCTGGTGGACAAGAACTTCCTCGCCGGGCTGCTGGCGGGGGCGCTGGTGTCCGGCGTGCTGCTCGCCATCTTCATGGCGAACGCCGGCGGGGCGTGGGACAACGCCAAGAAATACATCGAGGGCGGCGCCCACGGCGGCAAGGGCAGCGACGCCCACAAGGCCGCGGTCGTCGGGGACACGGTGGGCGATCCGTTCAAGGACACCGCCGGCCCCGCCATCAACATCCTGATCAAGCTGATGTCGGTGGTGGCGCTGGTGATCGCTCCGCTGATCCGCTGATCGCCGCGTTTTCCCCGCGCCGGGCGGATGCAGAAGGTCCTTGCGTTCGCCGCCATCTACCTGATCTGGGGCTCCACCTACCTGGCGATCCGGTTCGGGGTCCAGGAGCTCCCGCCGTTCGTGCTGGCCGGGGGCCGCTTCTTCACCGCCGGGCTGCTGCTCTTCCTGTACGCCCGCCGCAACGAGGCGCCGCTGACCCGCCGCGAGTGGGGCGAGACCGCGGTGGCGGGCCTTTTCTTCTTCGCCGCCACCCACGGACTGGGGCACTGGGCGCAGGTGCGGGTTCCCTCGGGAGCGGCGGCGGTGATCGTGGCGACGGTCGCGTTCTGGCTCGTCGGTCTTGACGCCGCCTTCGTGCGCCGGCGGGCGCCCTCCGGAACCTCGATCCTGTGCGTCCTCTGCGGCTTTCTCGGGGTGGTGGTTCTGGTCGCTCCCTGGCGGGCGAACCTGGCGCTCGATCCCGCCGGGGTCGTCGCCCTGCTGTTCGCGCCGCTCGCTTGGGCCATCGGCAGCCTCTGGGCGCGGCGCTCCTCCATGCCGCGCTGCTTGCCGCTCTCGGTGGGCGCCCAGAAGATTGTCGGCGGCGGGGCGCTGCTCGGCCTCGCCACCGCCTCCGGCGACTGGCAGCGGGTGGACTGGGGCGGCCTCGGCGGGCCGGTCCTGCTCCTGTTCCTCTACCTGATCGTCTTCGGATCCATGATCGCGTTCTTGTCGTACGTCTGGCTGCTGAGCCGGGTGGATCCGGCGCTGGTCGGCACCTACGCCTTCGTGAACCCGCTGGTGGCGGTGTTCCTCGGCTGGCTGGCGGCGGGCGAGGAGGTCTCTGCCCGGGCGCTCGCCGCGCTGGCGATGATCGTGGTTCCGGTGGCGATTCTCCAGTGGCGGGAGGCCGGGAAGCGACGGAGGGAGCGGAACCTTCCCCACATCCTGCACGCCTCCCCGGAGGACGCCGCGGCCGGGGAGACGGCGCCTACTGCCGGGCGTCGCGGATGACCCGGTAGGACTGCTGGATTTCCTGGGTGCGGCGGGTGGCCTCCGCCTTCATCGCCTCGGGGAGGCCCTGCGCCGCCAGTCGGTCGGGATGGTGCTGGCGCATCAGGCGTCGATAGGCGGAGCGCAGCTCCTCGTCGCTCGCGTCCCGTTCGATCCCCAGCGACTCGTAGGCGGCGACCAGCTTCGCTTCCGGGGACGGCGCCGGCTGCCGCATCGCGCCCGCCGCCAGCCGCTCCATCTGGGCCATCTCGGCGCGCGAGAAGCCGAGGAAGCGCGCCACATGGTCCAGAATGCGCTGCTCCTCCGGGTGGACGCGGCCGTCGGCCCAGGCCGCCTTGAGCTGGATTTCCACGAAGGCGCGCAGCAGGTTCCGCCGCCGCCCCACCGTCGCGCGCAGCTGGTGGAGGGCGTCGTTCAGGTCGAAGTCGGGAGACTTTCCCTGGTCGAACAGGTGGCCCGCCAGCCGGCGGTCCTCGGCGTCGAGTCCGAGTCCCCGCATGACCTGACGCGCCAGCTCGGCTTCCTCCTCGCTCACCCGCCCGTCGGCCTTGGCGATGTGCCCCATCACCCCGAAGGTGGCCACGAAGAAGGTGACCCGGCGGACCTCGTTCGGGTCCTGCCCCGCTGCCCCGCCTCCGGCGCCCGGCTCGTACCGGGCTTGCCGGGATCGCCCTCCG
Source organism: Candidatus Marinacidobacterium sp. (assembly GCA_965202845.1). Lineage (GTDB taxonomy): Bacteria > Acidobacteriota > Vicinamibacteria > Marinacidobacterales > Marinacidobacteraceae > CBDATA01. The sequence continues at coordinate 1,511,763 of OZ241856.1, read as the reverse complement.
CCGCTGAGGCCGGACCCCATCGCCGCGCCCAGCATGGCGCCGAGCGGTCCGCCCAGGGTGAATCCCAACGCGCCGCCGATGAGGGCGCCCCAGATGCTCATGCCGGGGGGAATGGTACGGGGTGGCTCGCGTCGCCGCCGGTCAGTCGTCGGTTTCCGGCGGGAGGCACGCCCGCAGCGCCTCGACGAAGGCGGATCGGATGCGGTCGGTCTCGGCGGGTTCCTCGAGGTCCCGTTCCAGTTCTTTGCGAGCCCTGCCCAAAAGCCGTTTGTTCCAAAGGGGATCCAGATAGCCGGCGCGCCCCTTTGAGTCAGGTTTTTTCGAACTGGTTGAGGATCCTCCGAATCGAGGTTTCGGGCACGGAATGGGCCTCCGCCTTCGCGAGCCTGCCCAAGGTGTCCTCATCGCCGTTCGCAGCAGGAGTGAGTTCCACGCGCTCGAGAAAAGGCCCGATGTCGTTGACGGTCCACGCGCTGATCTCGTCCGCTTCCTGGCGCAAAAGGATTGACTGGGCTACGAAACCGTCACTTGCTGCGATGCCAAGCAGGTGGGTGGGGACGCCGTGTTCCTGCGCCTGCTGCACCCCCACCCGGAGGTCCTCATCCCCCGCGACCAGAACGCACTCGGCCATGGCCCGGTTGCGCGCCAAGGTGATCAGGTCGGTCACCAGCAGCGAATCCACGCCCTTCTGTTTGCCGTCGTAGCCGAGCACCCCCAAGCGCAGCTTCACTCGGCGCTGGTTGGCCAACGCGAGCTGTTCGGGGTTCAGCCACCCTCTCCGGGCCGCGTCGTACCAGTAGATGCGCAGAAGCGGCAGGCCCGAGACGCGCTCGGCGAACCGGATCAGCGCCCCGCAGATCGCCGGAACATCCAGAAGCAAGTCCTTGCGGCGAACCCCGGGCCCCCACTGCGCCTCGCCTCCCCGGGCGATGAGGTATCCGGCGTCCACGAACACCGCGACTCGATCCACGTGCTCGTCCCTCCTTGATTGCCGAGCGCCCCACGGCTCGGCGACCCATTGTATTGGGGGGGGCCCTACCGGAGGCCCCCAGAGTTCTTGCCCTCCCGGGAGTGGGTTTGTTGGTGGGAGGGCGCAGTGGGAGAACTATAGCACAAACGGATGCCCCCGCGTCAACAAAAATGCGCGGGGCCGATTCAGTCGTCGTTGGTTTCGCGCTCGGCGTCCGGCTCGAGGCGCGTCCGCAGCGCCTCGACGAAGGCGGATCGGATGCGGTCGGTCTCGGAGTGGTCGAGGAACCGTTCGTAGGTTCGCTTGGCCCTTCCCAGCAGCGAGTTGTTCCAGTCCCGGTCGATCCAGCCGGTGCGGTCGAATTGATTCACGATCTCCCGCATGGCCGCTTCGGGCACGAAGCGGGCCTCCTCCCGGGCGATCCGGTCCAGGGCGTCCTCGTCCCCGTCGGTGGACGGAGTGAATTCCAGCCGCTCGATGAAGGGGCCGATGTCCTCCGATGTCCATGCGCTGGTCTGGTCTACCTCCCGGAAAAGCAGGTTCGACTGCGCCATCGATCCGTCGTCGGTCGCGATGACGAGCAGGTGGATGCGGACGCCGTGCTCCTGCGCCTGGTGCACTCCCTCGCGGATGTCCGCGTCCCCGGCGACCAGGACGCACTCCGCCATCGCCCCGTTGCGCGCCAGCGTGATCATGTCGGTGACCAGCAGCGAGTCCACGCCTTTCTGCTTGCCGTCGAAGCCGAGCTCCCCCAGCCGCAGCTTGACGTCGTTCTGCGACGCCAGGGCGAGCTGTTCGATGCTCAGGTGTCCCTGCCGGGCCGCGTCATACCAGTAGATGCGAAGAAGCGGCAAGCCCGATGTGCGCCGGGCGAACCGGCTCAGCACTTCGCAGACCGCCGGAACATCCAGCCGCAAGTCCTCGCGGCGCATCCCGGGTCCCCACTTCGCCTCGCCGCCCCGGGCGATGAGATATCCGGCGTCCACGAACACCGCGACCCGATCCACGTTGCGTTCCTTTCCCTTGGGGCCCCGGCTCAAGGGGCGTTCCACCCCCCCAGCGGGGAAGGATAACACTATCGATCCAGAAGTCTCCGGATTTCTTCGCCTCCGATGCCCGCGCCGGTCACGATTGCGGCGCTGGGGCCGCGTTCGGCGAAGGGAACGGAGCGGGCGCCGGCCACCGCGAGCGCCCCGGAGGGTTCGGCGAGCGCCTTCGCGCCGAGCAACAGATCCCGCGCGGCGTCCAGGGCGTCCCCGTCCGGGACCAGGACGGTTCGGTCCACCAGGCGGGCGAGGGCGGGGAAGAGCTCGTCGGTCAGGTACGGGACCGCGACGCCGTCGCAAACGGTCCGGCAGGGGGCCGCGACCGCGCGCCCGGCCCGGAGGCTCGCATCCAGGGCGCAGCACCCGGCGGGCTCCACCGCGACGATCCGGATGTCCGGGCGCCGGTCCTTCAGGGCGCCGGCCACGCCGGTCAGCAGGCCGCCGCCGCCCACCGGAATGAACACCGACTCCAGGTCCGCCGGCGCCGTCTCCAGCAGCTCCACCGCCAGGCTGGCGTGCCCCCGATGCACCGCCGGCTCGATCCAGGGATGGAGGAACGCCTGCGGCTCGTGTTCCCATAACCGCTCCCGCAAGAACCGGAAGAGTTCGGGAACCGGGACCATCCGCGGTTCGCCGCCCGCCGCCCGGAAGGCGTCCACCTTGGCCGCCGGAGCGGTTTCCGGCAGCAGCGAACGGGCGGAGACGCCCCGCCGTCGCGCCGCCCAGGCGAGCGCGAGCGCGGTGTTCCCGGCGCTCACCGTCGAAAGTCCGGGCGCGACCGCCTTCTCCGGGAGCTGCGAGACCGCGTCCCATATCCCCCGCACCTTGAAGGAGCCGGTGGGCAGCAGGCTTTCCAATTTGAGAAACAACCCCTCCGCCAGGCCGGGCGCCTCCACCAGCGGACTCGGCGGAAAGACCCGACGAAGACGGCGGGCGGCGGCCTCCGCTTCCGTCCACCCGGGAGGCTGGACCGGGCTTCCCCGGAGTTCGGGCGCGGACACGCCCGGCTATTATGCGATCCGCATGAGGATCGACGCCCTCCGGGCTTCTCCCGGACGCGACCGATGAGCGGCTTTCCGGCGAGCGCCTGGCTCCTCGCCGCCGCCGCTGTGCTCCCCGGACTCGGAATCGCGGTCTGGAACGCCTGGCGGATGCGCCGCAGCCACTGATTTGGCCCTCTGGATCGTTTTCGGGGCCTACCTAGCGGTTCTGTTCGGCCTCGCCCTCTGGAGCGCCCGGAGCTCCGGCGACCTCGCCGGCTATTACCTCGCCGGCCGCAAGCTCCCGGCGGCGGTGGTGGGGTTTTCGGCGGCGAGCACCGGCGAAAGCGCGTGGCTGCTCCTGGGACTCACCGGGATGGGCTACCTGCTGGGGGTGAACGCGCTGTGGATCGTGTTCGGGGAAGTGCTCGCCACCGCGATCGCCTGGATGGTGATCGGCCCCCGGTTCAAGGCGCTGGCCGACCGCTACGCGGCGATCACCGTCGCCGACTGGATGGAGGAGCGTTTCGCCGACCGTCGCCGGATCCTGCGGAGGATCGGTTCGGTGGTGATTCTGGTGATGGCGGGCACCTACATGGCGGCCCAGCTCACCGCGTCGGGCAAGACCTTCGAGTCGTTCACCGGGATCTCCTACGAGGCCGGGGTTCTCATCGGGGCGGTGGTGATCCTGTTCTACACGAGCCTCGGGGGGCTCAAGGCGGTCGCCTGGAGCGACCTGATGCAGGCTTCCCTGATGGCGGCGGCGTTGGTCGCCCTCCCGCTGGTCGCCATCGCCGAGGTCGGCGGGCTGGCGGCGCTGGGGCAGGCGCTCGGCGCCGCCGACCCGGGACTCCTGCGCCCGCTGGGTTCGGACGGCTGGTCGGCCGGGGGGATCGCCGACGTGGCGAGCCACCTGGGAGTCGGACTCGCCTTCCTGGGCGCGCCCCAGCTTCTGGTGCGGTTCATGGCTTCGCGCGACCGCCGCGCGCTTTCCGACGGCGGGCTGATGGCCACCTTCGTCATCATCCTGTTCGACCTGGGGGCGGTCTTGACCGGGATGGCCGGCCGCGTGCTGCATCCCGGGATCGCCGACCCGGAGGGCATCCTTCCGCTGCTTTCCTCCGAACTCATGCCCCCGGTCGTGACCGGGCTGTTCCTGGTGGCGGTGCTGGCCGCGATCATGTCCACCGCCGACTCGGTGCTGCTGCTCGCGTCCTCCACCGCGGTGCGGGATGTGCTCCAGAAGATTGTCGGGGAGCGCGGCGGCCGGCTCGGCCGGTTCGTCTCGGACGAGGCGCGGGTGGTTCGACTGGGGAAGTTCGTGACCTTCGGACTCGGCGTCGTCGGGGTGCTGGTCGCGCTTCCCGAAGTGCGGGTGGTGTTCTTCTTCGTCCTGTTCTCGTGGTCGGGGCTCGGTTGCGCCTTCGCGCCGGTGGCGATTCTGGGCGTGTTCTGGAAGCGCATGACCCTGCCGGGGGCGGTGGCCGGGATGGTCGTCGGATTCGCGGCCTCGGTACTGTGGTACCTCTACGGAAAACCGGTGTTCCACGATCTGTACGAGATGGTCGTCGGGTTCGCGGCCGGCTTTGGCGCCGCGATCGTGGTCAGCCTGCTCACTCCGGCGGAGGCGCGGGGAACACGCGAAATCGACCGCGCCGCCGCCTGGGCCCGCTCCCGGTGAAACGGCTCCTTCTCGCCGGCCTTCTGGGGTTTGCGGCCTGCGACGGCGCCTCGGACGGGGACGGCCCGACCGTTCCCGCCCCGACGGGGGCGGCGCGGGTGGACCGGGTGGAATGGGTCTCGAAGCCGGAGCGCGGCGCCACCTATCTGGCGGGGGAGACCCTGGTCTTCGCGCTCACCTTGACCCGCGGCGGGGCGATCCGGGCGGACGGCTCGGCGTGGCTGGAGTTCGATCTCGGACGCGCCCGCCAGCCGGCGGAAATCCGGCCGGTCGAAGGGGACCGGCTGGAGTTCGCCTACCGGATTCGCCGGGGCGATCACGACCGGGACGGGGTCGGCGTGCCGGCCGGGAGCATCGGTCTGGCATCGGGCGCCTCGCTGCGCCTCGACGGCGTCGATCTGGATCGGCGGGTGCCGGAGTTGCCCGCCGACCCGAACCACCGGGTCTTCGCGCGTTTCCGTCCGGGGGAAACGGTGCTTCTCGATGCGACCCTGGAACGCCCCGGGGTGGACTTCGAGCTGGAAGGCGCTCCCGGCTGCGCCACCCGGGAGGCGATGACCCCGATCGTGGAAGCCGCCCTGGGCGGCGAACCGGCCCGCGCCGAAAGCCTGTTCCTGGCCCAGGTCCCGCTTGGTGCGTGCGCGCTGCTGGGCGCGAAACGCGAGGCGCTGTTCCTCTCGGCGGAAATCGCCGGGGAGGGGGAGGCGGCCTACGACCTCGTTCTGGTGTACGGCGAGGCGGGGGGCAGGGGACCCGCCAACTGGTGGACCCTCGGCGACTTCCTGAACGAGACGGAATCCGTCCGCTAGAATGAAACGTTCCCATGCTGCTGCGTTTCGGAGTCGCCAACCACCGCTCCATTCGCGATTACCAGGAGCTTCACTTGAGCGCGTCCAGACGCGTCCGGCGAAGCGGGCAGTCGATCCCGGCGCCGACGCTCGGGGAGAGTGCGGTTCCGGTTGTCGCGCTCTACGGCGGCAATGCGGCGGGAAAATCGAATCTCATCGATGCGATGGATGCGTTTCGGAGATTGATTGTTCGGTCCCACACGTCCCTGGGCGCCGCCGATCCCATTCCCCGGGACCCGTTTCGGCTGGACGATGCGTCCAGCGCGAAACCGACGCGGTTCGATTGCACGTTCGTCGCCGGAGAAGGGACGGCCGGAACCGTGTACGAATATGGGTTCGAGTACGTGGACGCGCAGTTTCAACGCGAATGGTTGTTTCGCATCGTGCGAAAGAAACGACAAAGCACCCAATTGCTTTTCGAGCGCGCGACCGGGGACGGAAGGATTCAGGTGCAATTCGGCAGCCATCTGCGGGGATCGAACCGCGCGATCGTCAATTGGACTCGTCCGAACAGTCTGTTTCTTTCCGCCGCCGCCCAGAACAATCACCCATTGCTGGCGGATTTGTACCGGCATTTCGCCGGGAAATGGACGACTGTCTTGAGTTCGGAGGCCATGAATGGCATGCATGCCCATGATGTTGCGAAGCGCTTGGCCGAACATGAGCGCCGGGAACGTCTTCTCGCCATCCTGCGCCAGGCCGATGTGGGAATCATCGGCATGCATGTGGAAGATGAGGAAGTCAAGGATAGCGACGAGACTTCCTTGGTGGAGGCTATCCGGCGCCGGAAGCGGCTTCGTTTCATGCATGCGGCGGCCGGGGATCGCGCGGCGGCTTTCGGATACGCCACGGAAAGCAGGGGAACACAGGTTCTTGTCTGCTTGCTCGTTCCGGCGCTGGAAGCGCTCGAACGCGGGTCGCTGCTCGTGATCGACGAACTGGATACCAGCCTTCATCCGAATCTGGCGCGGGCGTTCGTCTCGCTTTTCGCAAGGAAGGAATCCAACCCGCGCGGCGCGCAACTTGTTTTTTCCACGCATGATGTCGCGCTGCTCGGAAGTGGCGTCCTGGATTCGGATGCAATCTGGCTGATCGACAAGACTGGCGAGGGAGAGTCCCGGTTCACGCCATTGATGGATTTCCAATTGCGCTCCCGCGATGACATCGAGAAGGCGTACCGCCTGGGACGGTTTGGAGGCGTTCCGGCGGGGGATGATTTTTTCATCGATTTGCGAGCGCCATGAGTCGAGTCAGGCGCATCGCGCGACGCCCGGCCATCCGCCAGCCGGCCTCGCGCATCGTGGTCGCTACCGAAGGGGTGGTGACCGAACCGGGGTATCTCAAGGTATTCAGCGACATCCATGGAGATCGATCCGCAGCGAGAGTGGTTCCGATTCCGGTTGGAGGCGATCCCCGAGCCGTGGTGGAACGGGCGATCGAGGAATCGGAGAAATCGAAGCGGGATCGGCTCGCCGCCGGGGATTCCTTCTGGGCGCTGTTTGACCGGGATAGCCATTCGAGATTCGACGAGGCGAGGGATCTGGCGCGCCGCAAGGGTATCCGCACGGCCATTTCGAATCCGTGTTTCGAACTCTGGGGGATTCTCCACTACCGGGAACAGAACGCGCCCCTCGGGAGTCGGGAATGCCAGCGCATGCTGGAAACGTTGCACTTTCCATACGGCGTCAGGAGCAACAAGCGTTTCGAGGATCGGGAAGCCATCGCGCGCCGCTATCCCGCGGCCGTCCGAAGGGCTTCCCGGGCGGCGCGACGCAGGGAGGAGGCGGGACGCCCGGGCGGGAACCCGTCCACGACCGTGCATTTGCTCACGGAATGGATCGTGGCTTCCGCGCGCCGCCCGGCGACTTCCTGAACGAGACGGAATGACCTCCCAATCCGGTACGATCCGCGCAGTGCCCGCCTCTCCGCTCTCCCGTCGCCGGTTCCTCGGCGCCAGCGCGCTCCTGCCCGGGATCGCCGCCTCCGCAGCCGGAGAGGGGCGGCAGCGCCCCCCGTCGGCGGCGATCGCCGGGAAGACCGATCTCCGGGTGCTGAGCGACCGCCCGGTGAACGCCGAAACCTGGGTCACCGACCTCGACCCGCGCTACACCCCCAACGACCGGCACTTCGTGCGGAACAACGGGGGCATCCCGGAGCGGGCGCTCGCCGGGGACCTGGATGGCTGGACCCTGAAGGTGGACGGCGAAGTCGAGGCCGAACTGGAACTGTCGTTCGATGATCTGGCGACCGCGTTCGAGACCGTCTCGCTGTCGCTGGTGCTGGAGTGCGCCGGCAACGGCCGGGCGGCGTTTCGTCCGGCGGCGGCGGGCAACCCCTGGTGGCTGGGAGCGGTGGGCTGCGCCAGGTACGCCGGGGTGCGGCTGCGCGATGTCCTCGAGTCCGCCGGCTTGCGTTCGAGCGCGGTGTACGTGGCCTGGTACGGGGAGGACCCGCCGCTGGGCGGCGGCGATGCGGACGCCGTTCCGATCTCCCGGGGGATTCCGGTCTCGAAGGCGCTCGATCCGGACACGATCCTGGCGTTCGAAATGAATGGCGAGCCGCTGCCGCCGATCCACGGATTTCCGCTGCGGCTGGTCGCGCCCGGCTATCCGGCGTCCGCCAGCGGCAAGTGGCTGCGGCGTCTTTGGATCCGGGACCGGGTGCACGACGGCCCGAAGATGACCGGTCATTCCTACCGGATGCCGCGCGAGCCGGTGGCGCCCGGAACCGAAGTTCCGGAAGCAGACATGCGGATCATCGAGACGATGCCGGTGAAGTCGATCATCACCGCACCGGCGTCGGGCGTGCGGCGCTCGGTGGTGGGGTCGCTCGCGCTGCGCGGGCATGCCTGGTCGGGCGCCGGGCGGGTGGCGGCGATGCATCTGAGCGCCGACTTCGGCGCGACCTGGGTCGACTGCCGACTCGAGGCGCCGGAGAACCGGTTCGCCTGGCAGCGTTGGGAGGGGCGTCTCGTTTTCGACATTCCCGGCCACTACGAAGTGTGGGCGCGGGCGACCGATGATTCCGGTCGCATGCAACCGATGGTGACTCCGGGCTGGAACCCCCGGGGGTATCTCAACAACGCGATGCACCGCATCGCGGTCACGGTGATCTGAACATGAGAGTTTTGCGCGCAGCGCTGCTGCTGGCCTTCGCCGCCCCGGCGCTTGGGCAGACCGACAACCTGAAGGACGGCCCGCACGTGGAGCTGGTCCGGGAGCAGTGCCTGGCCTGCCACGAGGACAGCTACATCACGTCGGCGGAGTTCGACCGGGAGACCTGGGACGAGATGCTCGACGTCATGGTGGGGATGGGGATGGAGCCGCTGGACGACGAGAGTCGGGAGAAGGTGCTGGACTACCTGGAGGCGACGCAGGGGCCGGAGAGCGAAGGCGAAGGGGAGGGGGGCCCGGAGACGCCGTGGGCCGAGCCGCGGTACCGGCCGAATCCGCTCGATTGGACCCGGACCCGGAGCGCGGTCAGACCGTAAGCCGCGGCCAGGGTTCGGCGCGGGAGGCGCGATACCCGGCGACCAGGCTGGCGACGCCGACGAGCAGCGTCAGCAGCGCCATCGGGCCGAAGTAGGCTGCCGGCCCGGCCTCCGGCGCCCAGACGACCCGCTCCGCGATCCACCGCGTCACGATCCAGCCGCCGAACCCGCCGGTCAGCACGCCGAGGACCGTCGCGAACAGCGCCCGGCGGGTCAGTTCCCACACCACGAGGTCGGGAGGCGCGCCGAGCGCCTGGCGGATGGCCACCGGGCGAACCGATCGCCGGGCGAGGTCGGCCACCTGACCGATCGCTCCGGCGAGGGCGAGGAGAATCCCGCAGGCGGCGAACACCCCGATGACCATCGCGCCGAGCAGGGGCGCGCCCAGCGAACGCCGTCGTCGCTCCAGCACCGATTCCACTCGGAGCGCGCTCAGCAGCGGGTCGGTTTCGGCCGGCAGCGCCGCAAGCTGGCTGAGGGCGGCCGCGTCCACCCGGTCCCGGAACCGGACGGCGACCACCGCCCGGGTGCGCGGAAGGAATGCAAAGGCGGCGCTCGCCGTCGCGAAGGGCTGGTACACGGTGGGAACCGGGCGGGTGGAGGGAAACGCGCCGATGTCGGGAACCACGCCCACCACTTGGGGGGAAATCGACCCCAGCCGCGCCAGATCGCCGATCTCCAGGTCGGCGGCGAGCGTCCGATCCACCAGGACGACCGGTTCGGCGGGCGGATCGTCGGTGGGAAGGGTGCCGCGTCCGGCCACCACCGGAATGCCGAGGACGTTCAGAAAGCCCGGTCCGATGGAGCGGGACCGGATCTGCGAAGCGGACTTTTCGGCGCGGGGGTCGTAGCTGATGCTCCGGCCGCCCATCGCGTCCGGCATCTCGTCGGCCCACCCGGCCGCTTCGACTTCGGGGAGCGACTCGATGCGCCGGACGAGCCGGTCCAGCAGGCGGGTCTGCTCCGGTACGGCAAGGGCGGCGCCGTCGAAGCGGACCGTCAGTTGCGCGAGGCGTCTCCCGGGGTAGCTTCCGCTTCCTTCGAGAAGTCGCCACGCCGCGCCCCCCAGGGCGACGGTGATGATCAGGGTGACGGTGGCTACCGCGACGCCTCCGCCGAGAAACGCCAGCGTCCCCGTCTGCCGCCCGGAGCGCCCCGGTCCACGCAGGGCGCCCAGGAACTCGGCGATCCCGGCGGCGAGCAGGGTTCCGAGCGCTACCTCCCCGGTTTCGGGCCAGGCGAGCGCCAACTCCGGACCGTGCAAGCCGACGACCGGACGCAGGAAAGGCGTCGCCAGCGAACCGACGATCCATGCGCCTCCTCCGGCGCCCGCCGCGAGCAGCCCCCAACGGACGAGGGCGATCCGGGCTTCGTCTGCCGGCGTGGCGCCCACCCATCGGCGTACTGCGGCGTTTCGCGCTTCGGCGGCGCGGCGCGAGAGGCCCAGCCCCACCACGCTCCCGGCGGCGGCGAACACCAGCAGCCACGCGCCCAGGCGCAGCGCGACGGCGGTCGTTCGAATCGGGCGGATCCCGATTTCCCGGATGGGGGTCGCCTGCACCCGCTGATCCTCCGAGCGCAGATGCATGCGGCGGACGATGCCGGTGGCTTCCTCCCCGGCTGCCGCCGGGGAAACTCCGATCCGCAGGCGTCCGAAGGTGGGAGCGTTGCTGCGGGAGCGGGTGGGCGGCGGGAGCGGCCGGTCGGCCTTCGGGAGCCAGGCTTCGGTCTCCCGGTCGGGGAAGAAGAACGAATCGGGCATGATCCCGACGACGCGGAACCGGGTCCCGTTGAGGACGATGTCCGCGTCCTGCATCGCCTCGGGGTCCGGCGCCAGGCGCGACGCGAGCCGGTGCGCGAGGATCGCGGCTGGTTCCCCGTAATCGGGGCGGAACAGGTCGAAAGACGCCCCAGTTCCGCTCGGCGTGTGGTCGTCGTCCCGGAACAGTCTTCCGAAGGCGGGCGGGACGCCAAGCGTCTTCAGGAGGCCGGGATCCACGACGGCGGTTCGGATCAGGCGCTCGCCGCGTTCGCCCATGGGCATGTCCGCCCGCACATAGTGCCCCACCCACTCGAAGGACTCCGCTTCCTCCTGGAGCGCTTCGACTTCGGCGCCGAAGAGGTGCTCGCTTCCCGGACGCAGGGGAGCCGCGCCGACCGCCTCCAGGCGGATCAGACGCTCCGGCTCCGACCAGGGCAAGTCCGGGCGCATCACGGTGGACCACAGGGCGGCCACCGCGCCGTGGGCGCCCAGGGCGCACGACAGCGCCAGCAATACCGCGAGAGTGTTCCCCGGCCGCCCGGCGAGCGATTTCCACGCGAGCCGAACGGGAAACGGAATGCGGCTACGGATCCTCTGGACGATCCCGTCCATGCCGCTCAGTCAGCGGTCAAAGAATCAGAAGCAAAGCCAGAGGTCAACGCAAATCGAACCATGCGGTTTGACCACGCAGACCACATGGTAGTGGCAATCCTGCGCCAGAGCGAACGCGCTGGGAATGAGAATCGCGCCGACAACAGCGACGGCGATGGAGAGCTTTCCGAACTTCCTCGTCATGTCACAAATCTCCTTTGGGTCTGTTGGCCCTCCCTTCAAGGGGGCTATGGATGGGATGGGACGGAACAAAAACAGGGTATTCACGGCGTGGATGCCGCTTCGGAATTCTCATGCGCTTCCCGGAGGCGTTCCCCGAGGGCGCCAGGAAGGTTCAGGAGCGCGCGCCCCTCTCTCGATGCAAGGTCAAGCCGAGCGCCGTGCCCCAGCAGGACCGACAGGATGTCCGCGCTTTGGGTCATGAAAATCGCATGGAACAGCAGAACGTCCATCCCGGATGTGCTCGCTCCGGCTTCAAGGAGCGTTTGCAGGACCTCCACTCGTTGTTCTTCGGTCGCGCTGGTGGCGTCCGATAGTCCGTGCCTGGAGGACATCGCGCCGTATACCACTTGGAAAATCGGCGATTCTCCCGATGTGGAGTCCCGGGGGGAAGCGCCGGCCTCCAGCAGTCGTGCAGTTACCTCGGGAGAACCCGAATCGGCCGCATGGGCAAGCGGGAACCAGCCGAGTCCACAGGCCGTGTCCACGTCCGCGCCAGCGTCCAGCAGCAACTCCACGACCTCGAGGCTTCCGGCGCCCGCGGCGCGATGGAGCGGCAGCTCGCCATTGATGTCCTGGGTGTTCGGACTCGCGCCTTGCGCGAGAAGCGCGCGGACAGTTTCGGCGTCGGCATGCGACGAAGCGGAGACCAGTCGGCCAACCGGGGTGGCGTCCTCTTCCCGCTGCCGCGGTTCGCTCCGCACGTTGACGGAAATCGTCGGCACTCTCGCGGCGGCCCCATTGCTGATTTCGTCGGTTCGCCAGGCGCCGAGCGCCGCCGCGACCAGAGCGACCAAGCCGGCCAGGAGCAGCCCGAAGACGCCGAGACGGACCGGGCGGGAGGAGAAAAGCACCGCGAATCAGGGTACCACTCGTTTCCGGCGGGGTTTGCCGGCGCCGGTTTCCCGAAAGCGCAGGGGAAGCCGCGCCATCCGGATTTTCGGGGAAGGGGGTAGAATGGGGGGCATGATCTCCGCACTCCTCGCGCCGCAAGTGATTCCTCTGGCGATCCCCCCGGCGGTTCCCCTCCTGTTGATTGGCGGGCTGGGAACCACGGAACTGCTCATCACCCTGTTCATCGTGATTCTGGTGTTCGGCGCCGGCAAGCTGCCCCAGCTCGGCGCCGGACTCGGGGAGGGCATCCGGAACTTCCGCAAGTCCATGCGGAGCCTCACCGGCGGCTCGGACGGCGGCGAGGCTTCCGGATCCCGGACGAAGGACGACTGAGCTTCGCTTCAGATCACGACGCGCAAGCCGTCGTGGGCGAGCGGAAACACCGGATCGGATAGCGCCAGCGTCTCCGGTCCCGCGTGGACCAGCAGCGCCCGGCGCGCGGTGATGTCCGGCGCCGCCCGCTGGAGATCGACGTGGCTGGTGTGGCCGGGAAGGGGAGCGGCGCCGGACGTGCATTCGTGGATCAGGAGGTCCGCCCCGTCCGACTCCCGGAGGATGCGTGGATTCCACGCGGTGTCGCCGGAGTACACCAGGGTGCGTCCGCCCAGCCGAACCCGCCAGCCGAAGGCCCAGGCGCGCGGCTGGTGGTCGGCGGCGAACGCGGTCGCCCAGCCGCCGCCGGTACGGGAGGGCAGGGGGGCGGTCTCGCCCGGCAGCAGCTCCCGGACGTCGAAGCCGGACTCCGAACGGAAATCGGGGTAGAGCGCCTTGCGCAGGTCCCGGATGCGGTCGGCGCCGCCCGGAGGAGTCAAGGCGGGAAGAGGCTCCGCCTTCCGATTCCGCACGCGCCGATCCAGTTCGAGGAAGGTCGCGCCGCCGAAGTGGTCACCGTGGAAATGGCTCAGGATCAGCGCGCCCACGTCCTCGCCGCCGAGGCCCTCCGCATGCAGCGCGGCGAGGCAACCGGGGCCGGCGTCCAGCAGGACGCCCTGCTCCGCCCCCAGCGCCCGCACGAAGAGGGAGGCGGCGCGGCGTCCGCCTGATCCGAAGGCGTCGCCGGTCCCCAGAAAGAGCGCCTCGACGCCGTCTCCGGGTTCGGGCGCCGGTCGCACGGACCGGGCCGCTGCGGAAAGGCAGTCGACGCAGACGAAGGGCGAGCGTCCGTCCCCGGCGGCGTCCCGCGCCGCGCCGCACCGTCGGCACTCCCGGTGGCTGGCGAGGGGAAGCGCGTCCTTGCGCCGCTCGAGCAGCTGGGCGACAAAGGCGAGGATCGCGTCCGGCTCGCCGGCGGCGAACTGGCGGGAGTCCTCGATCGGGTCCTCGTCCCCGAACCGCTGCGCCAGGCTGCGGACCTCGACGACGCGCCCGTCGCCGTCGTCCGAGTCCGGATGGGCGAGGATGCTGACTTCGAGCGACAATCAGCGGGTTCCGGCGACGGGCTGGAGTTCGATCAGGTCGCGCTCCGGGCGGAACGGCGCCTGGGTTCCGGCGGGCTGGTAGCCGCGCCGGTCCACCGCGACCCTCCGGAATCCGAGCGCCTGGAGTCGCCGGGCGATCCGGCCGGAGACCTCGGGCTGGAGGAGGCGCTCCATCGCGTCCGGCGGCAGCTCGATCCGGGCCAGATCGCCGTGGTGGCGCACCCGCGAATCGCCGAACCCCATGTCCCGGAGCGCCGCCTCTCCCGCCTCCACCTGTTCCAGCAGGTTGGCGTCGATGGGGATCCGGTGGGGGATCCGGGAGGCGAGGCAGGCCGAAGCCGGCTCCTCCCAGACCGGGATGCCGAGCCTTTGGGCGAGGTCCCGGACGTCCGCCTTGCCGAACCCGGCCTCCAGCAGCGGGGCGCGCACCCCGAACCGGGCCGCCGCCCGCCGGCCCGGCCGTTCGTCTCCCTCATCGTCCCGGTTGGTTCCGTCCGCCACCGCGCGGAATCCGTTCCGGTCGGCGAACGCCCGAAGCGTTCCGTAGAGCTCGTTCTTGCAGAAAAAACACCGGTCCCGCTCGTTGCGCCGGTAGCGGACGTCCTCCATCTCGGCGGTGGGAATCCACCGATGCGGCATCGGCTCGACCTCGAGCGTCCGCCGCACCAGCTCCCGCTGATGCGCCGAGAGGCTGGGGCTGACCCCGGTCACCGCGAGGCTCCTGGCGCCGAGGACGCGGTGCGCCAGGACCGCGAGCGTCGCGCTGTCCACCCCGCCGCTCAACGCCACCACGACCGATCCGAGGCCGCGGAGCGCCTCCCGGAGGGCCGACTCCTTCGTCCCGGATGCGTTCATTCCGCCGCCCTCCAGTCGCCGGAGCGCCCGCCGCGCTTTTCCAGCAGGCGGACGCCGCCGATGGTCATGCCCCGGTCGGCGGCCTTCAGCATGTCGTACACGGTGAGCGCCGCCACCGAGACCGCGGTCAGCGCCTCCATCTCGGCGCCGGTGGAGGCCCGGCAGCGGACCCGGCTGCGCAGACGGACGCCGTCGTCCTCGATGGTCGCTTCGACGTCGGCGTGGTCGAGCGGCAGCGGGTGGCAGAGCGGGATGAGGGAGGCGCAGACCTTGGCCGCCTGGATGCCGGCCAGCCGGGCGGTCTCAACCACCCCGCCCTTGGGGTTCTTCCCCTCCCGCGCCAGCGCGAGGGCTTCCGGGCGCGCCGTCACGAAGGCCTCGGCGACCGCCTCCCGCCCGGTGACCGGCTTTTCGCCGACGTCCACCATGCGGGCCCGCCCCTGGGCGTCCAGATGACTCAGCATGGGGGACTCCCGGGGCGGGGGTCGCTCCAGGCTGCGGCGCCCGGATCGGGACATCCGGGAAGCGGCTCGACCAGCGCCGACGCCCCGGCGGAGGCGCTTTCGGTTCCGGGGAGCGTCAGCAGGCCGTTGGCGAGGGAGATCGCCGCGATGTCGCCCGATCCCCGGATCGGGATGGGGCGGGCGGCGAGGGCGCCGTTCTCGTCGCAATGCACCCGCACCGGAAGAAACGCCTGGCGGGGACCGGGGTTGGAGACCGGGGCTTCCAAGCGGACCCGCATCCGCGGGCGCGTCGGGTCGGCCATGCCTTCCGCCCGGTCCAACGCCGGGCGCACCAGAACTTCGAGGGTGGTGAGCGCCGAGACCGGGTTTCCGGGGAGTCCGAAGATCAGCCGGGGCGTCCCCGGAGCGTCTATCGTAGCGAAAACGAAGGGCTTGCCGGGGCGGATGGCCACCGAGGTGATGTGGAGCGCGGCGCCGAGTTCCGTCAGCACGTCCTCCACCAGATCGAACCGCCCCATCGAGACGCCGCCGGAGACCAGCAGGACGTCCGCGCGGAGTCCCTCCCGGATCGCCCGGAAGAGCGCGTCCGGCTGGTCGCGCACGAAGCCGAGACGGCGGACCCGAAGGCCCAGGGCGCGGCAACGGGCCGCCAGCATGTGGCTGTTCGCATCGCGGATCGCGCCGGCGCGAAGCCTTCGCTTGCGGGGGTGCGCGAGTTCGTCGCCGGTGGAGAGAACCGCGATGCGCGGGCGGCGTCCGACCTGAACCCGGGTCCGTCCCACCGTCGCCAGCACGCCGATCCCGGCGGGGGAGAGGCGGGTTCCGGGAAGGAGCAGCGGCGACCCGGAGCGGGCGTCCCGTCCCCGGCGCGCCACCTGGTCTCCGGGCGCGACCGGCGGGAGCGAGGCGAACCGGGGGGTGGGCCAGGAGACGGCGTCTCCGTCCGCATCGGCGTGTTCGACCAGGATGACGGCGTCGGCGCCTTTCGGCATCGGCGCCCCGGTCATGATGGCCGCCGCCTCTCCCGCACCGATCGCGAAGTCGGCCGCCCGGCCTGCCGGAACCGTGCCTACAAGGCGCAGCGGCGGGCCGGCGTCGCCCAGGTCGGCGGCGCGGACCGCGTATCCGTCCACCAGCGACCGGTCGAAGGGCGGCTGGTCCCGGTCGGCTCGAATCGTCTCGCGCAGCGCCCGGCCGCACGCCGCGCCCAGACCGACGGTCTCGATTCCCAGATCCGGCGTCCGCTCGAGGACGGTGGCGCGCGCCTCCCCGACCGGGATCACGCCGGATGCGAGTTCGTCGACGGCGCCGGGCCGACGGCGTCGGCGAAGCTGTCCACCGCTTCTTCTTCGGTCTCGAAGACCTCGAACATCGGCAGCACCCGGGCGACGTCCAGGACCCGGACCACCCGGTCCAGCGGATTGATCACCTTCAGCTGCCCGCCCGCCTCCTTCAGCCGCTGCGCCGAAGCCACCAGCTCCCCCACGCCGCCGCTGTCGATGCTGGTCACCGAACTCAGATCCACGACCAGATGGAGCCGCCTGGACTCCAGAAGCACTTCCACCGCCTCCCGAAGCTGCTGGCTTCCGGGTCCCTCCACCAGGCGTCCTTCCAAGACCAGGATGGTGACGTCGCGCCGTTGCCGGATGTCGAGTTGCATGATTGGGGGGCCTTAGCCGATGAGGTCGTTGAGCGCCTGTTCGTCGATGCGGACTTCGTGTCTTTCGGCGGCCGCTTCCACGAAGGCGGCCCAGAGGAGGTTCCGCCGCTCGAAAAGGAGCTCCTCGCGGAAGGACTCCTGCGCCGCCTCGAACTCCTCGTCCGAAAAGCCGTTCCGCTCCAGCACCCGAACCACCGCGAAGCCGTTTTCGGCGGCGATCGGCGGCGGGATCGATCCGGGTTCCGCCGCGAACAGCCGATCCTCGTCCAGGGGGATCGCGCCGGCCGCATCGAGCGGCCGCCCCCGGTACCAGGCGGCCAGCGGGGTCGGGTCGGTGTCCGGCGTCGCGCCGCTCTCGAGCGTCTGGAACAGCTCGTCGGCGGCTTCCCGGGCGAGCGCGAGCGCCCGCTCGGACCGGATGTCCTCCTTGACCTGCTCCTCCACGTCCTCGAAGTCGGGGATGTGAGCCGGCTCCTCCTCGATCCGTTCGATGAGGGCGAAGCCGTTCGGGAGCCGCGCCGGCCCCCCGACCTCTCCGGCGTCAAGCTCGAACGCGAGATCGCCCAGGGCGGCGGAACCGAGTTCGGGAACCGCCTCGCCGGCCGCGAAGGCGCTGCTTTCCTGGGGGATCATCAGCGGATAGCGCGCCGCGATGGCGTCCAGGCCGTCCGCATCGGCGGCCAGCCGGGTGAGTTCGGGAATCCGGTCGGCCAGCAGCTCCTGCGCCTTCTCTTCCCGCAGGATGGATTCGATCTCCGCCTCGACGTCGGCGAGTTCGGTGGTCTCGCCCGGAACCTGGGACTCCAGCAGCACGATGTGGAAGCCGTCGCTGGTGCGGATGGGATCGCTCACCTCGCCCGGCGCCATCGCCGGGATCGCCTCGGCCAGCTCGGGCAACAGCGCCGCGGGGCTGAAGGTCCCGAGGCTCCCCCCGGTTTCGGCGGTCACCGAATCGTCGGAATGCGCCCGGGCGAGTTCGGCGAAGTCCTCCCCGGAGCGGGCCCGCTCCGCGATTTCCAGCGCCTCGGCCCGGACCGCCTCCTCGTCCTCCCCGGGATCCGGGGTGAACAGGATGTGGCTGGCGGTCGCCTCCGCCTCGGTCTGGTACTGGAAGAGATTGCGGTTGTAGTACCGCCGGATTTCGCGCGGGAGCACGCTCACCTCCTCGGCGAGCGACTGCTCGGAGACGGTCACGAAGCGGATGCGCCGCCGCGCCGGAACCTCGTAGGCCGACGGGTCGCTCTCATAGCGCTCTTGCGCCTCTTCCCCGGTGATGTCCCCCACCTCGTCCCGGAACGCGGATTCGGTCAGATGCCAGAGATCCAGCGAGAGATGTTCGTTGCGGCGCCGGTATTCCTCGCGCAGCTCGGTCTCCGCGACGCCGGCGGGGCCCGTGACCATCGCCTGCAGGCGCTCCACCAGCAGATCCTCGCGCATCGAATTCTCGAAATCCCTGGGGGTCAGCCGGTTGGACGCGAGCAGCGCCAGATACGCCTCGCGCCCCATGAAACCGTCGCCTTGCTGGAACACCGGCAGGGCGCGGATGGCCTCGCCCACGGCATCGTCGGTGACTTCGATCCCGTGACGCTCGGCTTCGGCGACGAGCATGCGCCGCTGGGCCAGGTCGTTCACCACCGAGAGCGGCAGCCCCATGCGCCGGGCGAAGGTCGGGGTGAAGCCCTCGCCCATCTGCTCCTGGTACTGCCGGGAGACCTGCTGGTAGCGGGCCAGGAACTCGCTGGCCCGGATCGGCTCCCCGTCCACCGACGCCACCTCCTGGTTGTAGAGCGCCTGCGTCGGGTCGCCCATGAAATCGGGGATGTAGAGGGCGATGAACGCGAGGATGACCAGCACCAGCAGTCCGGCCCCGGCGAACCAGCCGACGGACCTGCGGTTGCGGAAGTACTCCAGAATCATGAAACCGGGGATCGTACTCCGACCCGCCGCTTCCCCGCAAACAAACCGCGGGCGGCCCGCTGGCGGGTATGATTCGCAGACTCCCGACACCATGTCCGAGCTCGCCGTCCGGCACGCTCCCGAACCCCGGTCCCGCCCCCCATGTTTCGAGCTCTCCTGAGCCTGTTCTCCGCCGACCTGGCGGTGGACGTCGGCACTGCGAACACCCTGGTCTACACGAAGGAGGAGGGGGTGGTGCTGCGCGAACCGTCGGTGGTGGCGATGAACACCATGAACCGGCGGGTGGAGGCGGTGGGGCAGGAAGCCTACGACATGATCGGGAAGACCCCGGCGCACATCACCGCCGTCCGTCCGATGAAGAACGGAGTCATCGCCGACTTCGAGGTGGCCGAGCGGATGATCAACTACTTCGCGGTGAAGGCGCTGAAGCGGCGCTGGGCGGCGCCCAAGATGGTCGTCGGGGTGCCGCTGAGCGTGACGCCGGTCGAGAAGCGGGCGGTGCGGGACAGCATCCTCCGGGCGCGGGCGAGCGAGGTGTTCCTGATCGACCAGCCGATGGCGGCGGCGATCGGCGCCGGGATGGACGTCAAGAGCCCCCAGGGCTGCTGCATCGTGGACGTCGGCGGCGGCACCACCGACATCGCCGTCATCGCCCTCGCCGGCATCGCGGCCGGCGCCTCGGTCACCACCGCCGGCGATGAATTCACCGACGCCATCCGGGCGCACCTGCATCGGAACTTCAGCCTGCTGGTCGGGGAGCGCACCGCCGAGCGGGTGAAGATGCAGATCGGCACCGCCAAGCCCACCGACGAAGCCAGCGGCACGACGATGGTGATCAGCGGCCGGCACCTGACCCGGGGGACGCCGACCTCCATCACCCTTTCGGACCGGGATGTCTATGCCGGCCTCGAAGCCCCGGTGGCGAAGCTCGTCCAGGAGGTGCACCATGTGCTGGAGCGCACTCCGCCGGAGCTGGCTGCCGATCTGATCCCGAACGGCATCGTGCTCACCGGCGGCGGCTCCTTGCTGCGAAGCCTCGGCAGCGTCCTGGGCGAAAGCACCGGACTTGAAGTGCGGCTGGCCGAGGACCCGCTCGACTGCGTGGTGCTGGGCGCCGGCCAGGTTCTGGATGACATCCCGCTGCTCCGGCGGGTGACGCTCGCCGACTGACGAGGGGGCGCTCCTGAATTTCCCGTGAGTCCCATCCCCGGCGGGCGCCCGGCGCGGAGCCTCTTCGCCGCTTTGCTGCTCGGCAACCTCGCCCTGCTCACCTGGCAGGTACGGATCGGCGAGAGCCGGTTTCCGGGCGGCGACCGGTTGGCGGCTGTCGTCGCGGTGAGCCGGGGCGGCCTCGCCGTCGCGCTCCGCTCCCTCGGGGAACGGTTCGACGCGGCGTTCGATCCGGCGGGATTGCGCGCCGAGCGGAACCGCGCCCGGGACCGGCTGGCCCGGCTCGAGTGGGAGCTCACCGTGCAGCGCGGTCTGCTGGACCGGGCGCGCGGGTTCACGGTGCTGGACCGGGAGATGTTCGACGTCGGGGAACCGTTGGAGGCGGAAGTGGTCGGCTTCGGCGCCGATCCCTTCGACCGTTCGCTGACGGTGAACCGCGGCTCGGAGCACGGAGTGTTCGGGGGCGCTCCAGTCATGGCCGCCCAGGGACTGGTGGGGCGGGTGATCCGGGTGGCCCGCGCCTCCAGCCAGGTGGCGCTGCTCACCGATCCCTCGAGCTCGGCGGCGGCGTTGACCGCGCAGAGCCGCACCCCGGGCGTCGTTCGCCCGGCGCTCGGCGACTCCGAAGAGCCGATGGCGGTCCTTGCGCTTGATTTCGTGTCGGTCGGCCACCGCATCGCGGTGGGTGAGAAGGTGATTTCCAGCGGCGTGGACCGGCTGTTCCCCAAGGGGCTTCCCATCGGCGAGGTGAGCGCGGTGCGTTCGGGAAGCGGCATGTTGGCCGGGGTGTGGATCGTTCCGCTCGCCGACTTCAAGACCCTCGAGCGGGTGTTCATCCTGCCGCCGGTTCCCGACGCCGGCCCTTGGGCCTCCCGATAGGTTGCGCGCCGTGCGGATCCTGGCGATCCCGGTTTTCCTGTTCGCCGCGTTCCTGTTTCAGGCGCTGTTCGCCCGGATCGTGACCCCGGAGATCCTCGCGCCGGACTTCGTGCTGGCCACGGTGGCGGCGCTCGGCGTGGCCGGCCGGCCGATGGCGGCGCTCGGGGCGTCGGCGGCCGGGGGACTGCTGCAGGATGCGATGTCCTCCGGGTACGTCGGTCTGAACGGCCTGTCCAAGTTGCTGGCGTGCTACGCGCTCCAGCGCCTTTCCGAGCCGTGGCCGGCGATTCCGCCGCTGGCGTTCTTGCTGGTTTCGGTGTTCGCCGCGCTCGCCGACGGCGTCTTGCTCATCATCATGCGGGCGGTCACCGGCGGCGCTCCGGCGCTCGCCGGCGCGATGGCGCCGTTCCTGCTCGGGGTTCCGGTGACCGCGATCTACGCCGTTCTTCTCTACATACTCTGCCGTCGGCTGCGCGCGGTGTCCCGGTTCCCGGTTCCCGGCGAAAACGGCCTGCCGCTCTGGTAGCCTCCCGCCCCGTCTCCGCCTTCCCGTCTCCGCCTTCCCGATGCCGCGCCTTAGCCGTTCCCGTCCCTCCTCCCGCCCCGCCTCGAGGGGCGGCTTCGGGTTCCTCGACGGGGACGCCGGCGGACGGATCGCCTCCCGTCTCCTGTTCGCCCGCGGGGTCTTCTGGGTGGCGATGGTGCTCCTGGTGGTCCGCTTCTGGAGCCTTCAGGTGGCGCGCGGCGAGGAGTTCGTCGAGCGGGCGCGCAGCAACTACGTGGCGACCGAACGCACCCGGGCCCCGCGGGGGCTGGTGGTGGATCGGCGCGGCGTCGTGCTTGCGGAGAGCCGGCCGTTCTTCCGGCTGACCGCCGGTACGGAGGGACTCGACCAACTCGAGGCGATCGGCCACCTGGACGTCTCCCCCGAAGAGCGGGCCGCGCTGCGTCGGCAGGCGGCGCGCCAGCCGGCGGTGGTGCGGCCCCTCACCTTCGAAGCGGCGTCCTGGTACATGGCGCGGCGTCGGGAGCTTCCCGACGTGCGGGTGGATTTCGTGCCGGTGCGCGTCTATCCGATGGGAGCGGCGACCGCGCATCTGCTGGGTCATGTGGGCGAAGTGACCGGCGCCCAGCTGCTGCTCGAGGAGTTCGCGGGGTCCCGAGCCGGGGATCAGGTGGGGCAGGACGGCGTCGAGCGGATGTACAACGAGGTGCTGGCCGGACAGGACGGCCGGATCCAGAGCGTGGTGGACAGCCGCCAGCGGGTGCTGGTTCCCGGGGGGATCAGCCGGGTCGAGCCGGTGCGGGGACGGCGCCTCACGCTGTCGGCGGAGGCCGCGATCCAGCGGGCCGGGCACGAGGCGTTCGGAAGCGAGAGCGGCGCGTTCGTCGCGCTTGACCTGAAGACCGGGGGCGTCCTCGGCCTGGGGAGCTTTCCGGCGTTCGACGCCGGCCCCGAGCGGGCGCCGGGAGTCTGGCGCGCGCTCTTGAACAACCCCATGAACCCGCTGCTGAACCGCGCCACCCAGGGGAAGTACCCGCCGGGGTCCACGTTCAAGCTGATCACGGCGGCGGCCGCCCTGGGCGAGGGAGTGGCCGATGCGAGCACCCGATTCACCTGCCGCGGGCGGGCGCGGGTGGCGGGGCGGACGTTCGCCTGCCACCGGGAGTCCGGGCACGGGAGCGTCTCCTTGGTGGAGGCGCTCAAGGAGTCGTGCAACGTCTTCTTCTACCGCCTGTCGCAGCGGCTGGACGTGGATGTGCTGGCCCGCTACGCGCGGGCGTTCGGGCTGGGCGCCGCCACCGGCGTGGACCTGACCAACGAGACGACCGGCCTGGTGCCGAGCCGCGACTGGAAACGGCGGGTCCACGACGAACCCTGGTATGCGAGCGAGACGGCGTCCCTCTCGGTGGGGCAGGGGCCGCTCGAAGTGACTCCGATGCAGATGGCGCGGCTGGCGGCGGCGGTGGCGACTTCGGGAACGCTGTTTCAGCCCCGGCTGGTCGGCGTCGCCCCGTCCGGGCGGGTGACCGGGCTGGCGCCGGAGCGCTTCGCCCTGATCCGGGAGGGGATGCGGGCGGCGGTGGAGGACGGAACCGCCCGGCGCGCCGCGCTGGAAGGGGTCCAGGTGAGCGGGAAGACGGGGACGGCCCAGGTCGCCGGCCTGTCCCGGATCGCGCGGGACAACGCCGATCGCCCCCGCGAACTCCGCACCCATGCGTGGTTCGTGGGGTTTGCGCCCCACGACGATCCGGAGATCGCGGTGGCCGCCATCGTGGAGCATTCCGGCGGGGGCGGTGTGTTCGCGGCGCCGGTGGCGCGGGCGGTGTTCGACGCCTGGTTCCAGGGCCGCCGGGAGGAAGGAGGAGGGGCCGGCGATGTTCGCCCGATGGCTTCGCGGGATTGACGGCGGCCTCCTCGCCAGCGTCACCCTGCTGTGTCTCATCGCCCTGCCGGTGCTGGTCAGCGCGCTGCGCGGCGTGGGCGGGGTCTCGATTGGGGACCACCTGATCCGGCTCGGAATCGCCGCCGCAGTGTGCCTCGCGGCGTCCCGGGTGGATTACCGGAGGCTGTCCCGGTTTTCCGCCGTCCTGTTCCTGTTCACCCTGTTGCTCAGCGTGTACGCCACCGCGGCCGCCGGACTCCGCGCCGGCACCCGTCGCTGGCTGGACATCGGACTGGCGACGATCCAGCCCGGGGAGCTCGCCAAGCTGGCGCTGGTGCTCCTGCTCGCCCACCTGATCTCCGCAGCGATCCGGGACCGGCTGGATCCCCGGGCCGCGGTCGCCTGGTTCGCCTGCACGGTGGGGCTGGTGCTGGCGGTGGCGACCCAGCCCGATCTGGGAAGCGCGGCGGTGCTGGCCGGCGTCGCCTGCGGAATGGTGGTCATCGGCGGCGCGCCCTGGAGGCGCATCCTCCCGGTGGCGGGCGTCGCCGCGCTCTCGCTCCCGCTCATGTGGTTCTTCGGCCTGCGCGAGTACCAGAAGCAGCGAATCCTCTCCTTCCTGAACCCGGAGAGCGATCCGCTGGGCGCGTCCTACCAGTCCCGGCAGGCGGCGATCGCGGTGGGATCGGGGCAGCTCACCGGAACCGGCTGGCTCCAGGGGTCGCAGACCGGCTACGAATTCCTTCCGGCGCCGCATACCGACTTCGTCTTCGCGGTGCTCGCCGAGGAGTTCGGGTTCGTCGGGGTGCTGGTGGTTCTGGGACTGTACGTCTGGCTCGGACACACGATTCTCACCATCGGGGCGGCGGCGGCGCAGGCCCGGGATTCGCTCGGCGGGCTGATCTGCGGCGGCCTGTTCCTCATGCTGTTCTTGCAGGCGCTCTACAACATCGCGATGGTGGCGGGGCTGGTTCCGGTGAAGGGATTTCCGCTTCCGTTCCTGAGCTACGGGGGCAATTCGCTCCTCGTGACCGGCGCCGCCGTCGGGCTGGTGGCGGCGGTGCGGCGTCACACCTTCCTGTCCTGAAACCCGCGGGCGAAACCCGTCGGCGTGCTAGCGTTCAGGGCAGGATCATGGATGCTTGAAGGGGCCGTTCGCCCGTGTTGCGTGAGCTGATCGTCACCCGTCTACCCGAGGAGACGCGGGTGGCGCTCCTCGAGGACGGCGAGGTCGTGGAGCTCGGGGTCGAGCCGCGGGCGGAGCAGAACATCCTGCACGGGGTGTACCGGGGCCGGGTGCAGCGGGTGATTCCCGGAACCCAGTCCGCCTTCGTGGATCTGGGGCTCGCCCAGAACGGGTTCCTGCAGGCGGGGAACATGCCGGGCGGCGGCGGGTCCGGGAACGGACGGATCGAGGATCTGGTGCGGGTCGGGCAGTCGGTTCTGGTCCAGGTGACGCGGGAGCCGCTGGGCGCCAAGGGGTACAAGGTGAGCGGCATGCTCCGGGTTCCCGGGCGGTACTTCGACTTCCGGCCGTTCTCGCCGAACGGCGCGCTGGTGTCCCCGAAGATCGAGGGCGAGCGCGAGCGGGTGCGCCTCAAGGCGCTGATACGCCGGGTCGCCACGCTTCCCGGGGAGTGGTCGGCCCGCGCGTCGTCGGAGCAGCGCGACGAGGAGGCGCTGCGCGCCGACATCCTCCGCCTGGAAGCCGACTTCGCCGAAATCCAGCGTCTGGGAGCTTCCGGCCCTCCCGCCTGCCTCCGGGCCGAGGTGCCGATGGTGTTCCGCTACGTTCGGGACGTTCTGTTCTCCGGATTCAGCGTGATCCGGGTGGATTCGGAGGAACTCTACGGCCGGCTGCTCAACTTCATCCGCCAATTCCTGCCCGGCATGGAGCACAACGTCCGCCTCTACTCGCGGAATTACCCGATTTTCGACGAGTACGGGGTGGAGACCGCCTTCGCGAACGCCACCCGCAGGCGGGTCAAGCTCCCCTCCGGCGGCTCGATCGTGATCGACCAGACGGAAGCGCTGGTCGCGGTGGATGTGAACACCGGCAGCTTCCACGGGGAAGGCTCGGACCGCGAGGACACCAACACCGCGACCAACATCGAGGCGGCGGCCGAGGTGGCCCGGCAGCTCCGGCTGCGCGACTTGGGCGGGATCATCGTGGTCGACTTCATCGACATGCGGAGCCATCGCAACCGGGAGCGGGTCTTCCAGGCGCTCCAGAGTCGCCTCCGCAAGGACCCCGCCTTCACCCGCGCCTCGCCGCCCGAGTCCCGCGCCGGGCTGGTGATCATCACCCGGAAGCGGGAACGGGCGTCGCTCGACTTCGCGTTGCTGGCGCGGTGTCCCGAATGCAAGGGAACCGGCCGGATCCGCTCGCTGCACGCGGTGTGTCAGGACATCGTGAACAAGGTTCGGAAGGACTTCGCTTCCGGAGCGGACGGCGGTCTTCGCATCCGGGCGATTCCCACCCTGGCGGCCACGCTGCGCGCCTCGCCGGCGCTCAACGAGATCCGGTCGACGGTGGGCGGGGAGGTCGGAATCGAGGAGTCGTTCGATGTCGCCGGGGGGCTGCCGTACGCGCTGGAACGGCTGGAGAGCGGCTCGGCGTCGTCCCCGGAAGAGGCTGTCGAGGAACCGGCCGTTGTCGGGGGACCGGCGGATTGAGGGCGTATCTCGATCTGGAGACCCGCATCGAATGGGTGGAGATGGTGATGTCGATCTTCGCCAGGGCGTGCGAGGACTCCGGATTCGACGCCGAAACCGCGCACTGGATGGGAGCGGCGGTGCGCGAGGCGGTCACCAACGGCATGCGGCATGGCAACCGGATGGAGCGTTCCCGCCGACTCCGCATCCGGATCGAGACGCTCGCCGGCGGCCAGGCGCTCGAGGTCTCGGTCGAGGACGAGGGCGAGGGGTTCGACGCCGAATCGGTGCCCGATCCGCTCCGGGAGGAGAACCTGCTCAAGGAGAGCGGCCGGGGCATTTTTTTCATGCGTCAGTTCATGGATGAGGTGGACTGGGCGCCGACGCCGGGCGGCGGAACCCGGGTGATCCTGCGCAAGCGCGCTCCCCGGAAGGAAGCCGGGTGAGATCCCGGGAGGCGGCGGCGTGCGTCGCGGCGGCCCGGGCGGGGGCGGCGATCATCCGCAAGGCGCACGGCGAGCGGGCTTCGCGGCGGTTCGCGGTGGACTACAAGGACCGCATCGACATCGTGACCGAAGTGGACCGGGCCGCCGAGGAGCGGGTGATCGAGGCGCTTCGGGCGCGGTGCCCCGACGTCCCCATCCTGGCCGAGGAGCGGGGCGAGGTGGGGGGCGCCCGCGCCGGGTGCCGGTTCGTCGTGGACCCGCTGGACGGCACCACGAATTTCGCCCACGGGTTTCCGGTGTTCGCGGTTTCGGTGGCGTACGAGGAGGAGGGGCGGGTGCGCGCCGGCGCGGTGCTGGACCCGACCCGCGACGAGCTGTTCACCGCCGGGGAGGGAGAGGGCGCGGCGCTCAACGGGGCTCCCATCCGGGTGTCCTCCACGTCCCGCTTCGAGCGGGCGCTGCTGGCGACCGGGTTTCCGTACGCCCGGGACGCCATGGACCGGGCGCTCCGGCTCTTCGTCGGGATCATGCGCGAGGCGCGCGCGGTGCGCCGGGCCGGCTCCGCGGCGCTCGACCTGTGCGCGGTGGCGTCCGGGCGCTTCGACGGGTTCTGGGAGGAGACGCTGCGCGCCTGGGACACCGCCGCCGGCGAGCTGGTCGTCCGGGAGGCGGGCGGCAGGGTGACCGACTACGAGGGCGGAGCGTTCGTCAACGGAGGGCCGAACATCGTCGCCTCGAACGGCGCGCTGCACCCCGTTTTGCTGGAGATGATCGCGCGCAACCGGGAAATGACGGGGGAGATGACGGGGTTCGCCGAGGTCAGAACAGGAGCCGCAACCCCATGACCCCGCCGGTGCGCCAGGCCTTGAAATCGCCGTAGTCGGCAAAGTCGTCCTGGTGGCGGGCCCCGGCGTAGTTCAGGCGCCACTCGCCGTACAGGCTCCAGTTGGGGGCGAAGCGGTAGTCGGCGCCGACGCCGGTGAAGAAGCCGTAAAGGAAGCTGGACTCCTGGTACGCGTCGTACACGATGTCCTGGTTCGGGGTTCCGAAGTCCACGAAGTCCCCGTATTCGTCGTACCGGTAGAAGCTGCCGGAGAAGCCGCCCTGCAGCCAGGGGGAAAACCGGCTCCGGGGAGGCCCTGGCCGCACCCGGACGCCCAGGATGAGGTCGGTGAAGGAGTACTCGGTGGAGTGCTGGATTTCGCTTCCGTCCTCGAAGACGTAGTCGATGTAGACGCTCGGGAAATTCCGCTTCCCGAGATCGACGCCGGCGAAGAGATCCACGCGGGGGTGGACCGCGTAGTGGAATTCGGCGCCCCAGCGCAGGGCCGCCAGATCCCCGGTTTCGGTGCCGAAGTCGAACTCGTTGTCCTCCCAGAGCTCGCCCTCCGGGAGGAAGGCGCTCGCTCCCAGATGCATCGAGAAGCCGGCGCGTCGCGACGCCATCTCGTCGCCCTCCGGCGGGCGGCTCCGCTCCCCGCGCCAGGGAGGCTGTTCGGTCGCGTCCGCCGGGAGGAGGGGAAGGGCGCTTGCCAGCAGGCCTGCGAGAACGATTCGGATCATGATGGTGGGGTTCCTTTCGCGGAGGCGACCCGCAATGGGTGTGCCACCCGTTCCATGTTTCGCCCCGGTCGGGGGAACGTCCGGCGCCGCTCCGCGTTATATTCGCGTTCCCCATTCTCATCCGTCTTCCCAACCGTCGATTCCCAATGGGGGAGGTGTTCCGTTCCATGATCCGCAACCAGGTTGCGTCGCTCCTGCTCGCCGCCGCCGTCCTCGGGTGTCTGGTCGAGCCGTTCCCGGCGCAGGACCGCCCCGGCGCCGACTCGTCCGAAGCCGGCCGCCCCCGGCTCGCGGGTTTGGCGCCAGCGCAGCGCTCTGTCGGCGCCGCATCCCCGGACCCGGACGAAACGGTTGCGGCGCGGACCCTCTCCGACGCCTTCGCCGAGGTGGCGCGGGTCGCCACTCCGGCGGTCGTGAGCCTCGAGGTGGAGCAGCGTTCGCGCCCGACGTTCGATCTGCCGGACATGTTCCGGGGCGGCGTTCCGCAGGACCCGCCGATCGGCCGCGGTTCGGGGGCGATCGTTTCCCCCGAAGGGCTGATTCTGACCAACTACCACGTGATCCAGGGCGCCGAGCAGATCCGAGCCACATTCGCCGACGACCGGCAACGGACCGCGACGGTGGTGGGAACCGATCCCCCCACCGACCTGGCGGTGCTGCGCCTGGAGGCCGATGACGGGGAGGAGTTCCCCTGGCTCGCCATCGGCAACTCGGACGAGGTGCGGGTCGGCGACTGGGTGCTGGCGATCGGCAATCCGCTCGGCAACAGCCACTCGGTCACCGCTGGAATCGTCAGCGCCAAGGGGCGGGTTCTGGGGGGCGACTACCAGGACTACATCCAGACCGACGCCGCCATCAACCGGGGCAATTCGGGAGGACCCCTGGTCAATCTCGACGGGCAGCTGGTCGGGATCAACACGATGATCCAGGTGGTGGCGCAGATGGGCGCGCCCTCGGGGAACATCGGGATCGGGTTCGCCATTCCGTCCCATCTGGCCCGTCGGGTCTACGACGAGCTGGCGCGGGACGGCGAGGTCACCCGGGGCTGGCTGGGCGTCGCGGTGCGCCCGCTGGACGCCGGGACGGCGCTCGCGTTCGGTCTGGACGAGGATGTCCGGGGCGCCATCATCGAGGACTATTCGGGACCCGATTCCCCGGCCCGGAAGTCGGGCTTGCTGCGCGGCGACGTGATCGTTCGCTTCAACGGCCGCCCCATCGCCAGCAGCGTGGACCTCCAGTTCGCGGTCGCGGACGCGCGCCCCGGCGAGGTCTCGAACGTCGAAATCCTGCGCGACGGCGAATTGGTGGACATGGATGTGGTGCTGGCGCGCCGCGACCTCGAGGCGGCCGCTCCGTTGCGCCGCGCCCAGGAGCCGCCGCCGCCCGCGTCCGAACCGGACGCCGCCGACCGGCTCGGCATCGCCGGCGAGGCCCTGACGCCCGAACGCGCCCGGGAACTCGAAATCGATTTCGAAGGGGTCCTGGTGCGGCGGGTAGCCGGGAACGGACTGGCGGCGCGGGTCGGGATCGAGCCCGGCCATGTCATCACCGAAGTGAGCGGAACGCCGGTGCGAAGCGTCGCCGACTTGCGTTCCGCGCTCGATGCGATCCCCGCCGGGACGACGTTCCCGATCTGGTTCGCGGTTCCGCTGTCTCCCGGGGAGTGGCGGCGCACGTTCGCGATCGTGGAGATGCCCGAATCGGAGTCCGGCCCGTAGTCCGGGCGGGCGCCTGTTAGCATCCCGCCCGCCCCCGGGCGGCTAGTCCTCGAACTCGAAGACCGTCGACCCGGGGGGGTTCTTGTGCCCCAGCCGAACTCCGTCGCCGGCAACCACGGCCTCCGGGCGCTTGCGGTCGCCGGGCTGTTCCTGCTCTTTCTGGGAGGGATCGACGGCCTGGGCGAGGGCTTCCGGGGACTCGGAAGCGGCCTGCTGGACGCCTTCTTCACCGCCTTCGAGAATCCGTTCGCCGGGTTTCTGGCCGGCGTCCTCGCCACCACCCTGGTGCAAAGCTCCTCGGTGACCAGCTCCCTCATCGTGGCGCTGGTCGCGGCGCCCGAATCCCCGCTGCCCTTCGAGAGCACGATCCCGATGGTGATGGGGGCGAACGTCGGAACCACCGTCACCAACAGCCTGGTCGCGCTGGCCGACATCGCCGACTCCGCCTCGGTACGGCGGGCTTTCGAGGTGGCGACCTGCCACGACATGTTCAACCTGCTGGCGGTGGCGATCCTGCTCCCGCTCGAAATCCTCACCGGGTTGCTCGGCAGACTGGCCGCCGGAATCGCCGGGGGGCTGGCCGGGTTCGTCGGTTCCGGCGTCCTGGTCGCCAATCCCCTGGGGGACCTGATCGAGCTGGTCTCCGGGCCGCTCGCCTGGGTCTCCCGCCAGCTCGCCGGAACCGGCTCCGGCGCCGCCGGCCTGCTCGTGTTCCTTTCCGCCGCCCTGCTGGTCCTGAGCCTCATGCTGCTGGTGCGCGCGCTCAAGGGGCTCGCCGGCGCCGGAGTGGGCAGGTCGCTCCATCGGGTGCTCGGCAGAAGCGCCATCCTCGCGATGGGGCTGGGCGCCCTCGCCACCGTCATGGTGCAGTCCAGCTCGGTCACCACCTCGACCCTGGTGCCGCTGGCCGGCGCCGGCCTGCTCCTGCTCGAGGACGCCTTCCCGGTCACGCTCGGCGCCAACATCGGCACCACCTTCACCGCCTTCCTCGCCGCGCTCGCGGTTTCCGGCCCCAACGCCCACTGGGGGTTCCAGATCGCGGTCGTCCACCTGCTGTTCAACCTGATCGCGATCCTCATCGTCTATCCGATCCCGTCGGTGCGCCGGATTCCGCTGGCCGCCGCCCGTTGGCTCGCCCGGATCGCGGTTCGCAGCCGGTGGCTCGCCATCGGCTACGTGGGGTTCGTCTTCTACGCCGTTCCCGGACTCATCCTCATGGTCAGCCGCGCCGTCTGACGACCGGACGGCGTCGCCGACGCCGGTGACCCGGAACACCTCGCGCACCGTGGTTTCGCCGGCGAGCAGGCGCCGGAGCGCGGCTTGCCGGAGGCTGGGCCAGCCCCGCCGCCGCGCCTCCCCGGCGATGTCCGCCGCGGTCGCGCCCCGGGAGATCGCCGCCGCGGTTTCCGCCTCCACCGGGAGGATCTCGAAGACGCCGCGCCGGCCCCGATAGCCGCTCTGTCGGCAGCGGGCGCAGCCCCTGCCGCGCCGAACCGGGCGTCCGGCCAGCGACCGGTCGCCCAGATGACGCGCTTCGGCCCCGGAGATGCGGACGGGAGCGGCGCAGCGTTCGCAGAGGGTGCGCACCAGCCGTTGCGCGATCACGCCGACCAGGGTGGAGGCGATCAGGAAGGGAGGAACGCCCAGGTCCGCCAGCCGGGTCACGGTGGAGGCGGCGTCGTTGGTGTGGAGGGTGGAGAGCACCAAGTGGCCGGTCAGGGCGGCCTGAACCGCCATTTCGGCGGTTTCGCCGTCGCGGATCTCCCCGACCATGACGATGTCCGGGTCCTGTCGCAGGACGCTGCGGATGGCGGCGGCGAAGTTGAGATCGATCCGGGGATTCACCTGCACTTGGGTCAACTGCGGGTGCACCAGCTCCACCGGATCCTCGATGCTGATCACGTTCACCTCTGGGGTCGCCAGGTGGCGCAGCACCGAGTAGAGGGTGGTGGTCTTGCCGCTTCCGGTGGGGCCGGTCACGAGCGCCAGCCCCTCCCGGCGGCCCAGGATGGTCTCCAGCCGCTCCTGTTCGTCGGGCGCGAGGCGCATCTGCTCGATGTTCGAGACCAGCGCCGCCGGATCGAAGACCCGCAGCACCGCCTTTTCGCCGAACACGGTGGGCATGGTGGACACCCGGAGTTCGATCTCCTTGTCCGCTTCGATGCGCTTGAAGCGCCCGTCCTGGGGGCGGCGCTTTTCCGCGATGTCGAGGCCGCTCAGCATCTTGAGCCGGCTGACCACCGCCCGGTACACGATGCGGGGGAAGCTGTGCATGTCCTGGAGCACCCCGTCCACCCGGAAGCGCACCAGCGCCTTGTCCCGTTTCGGCTCCATGTGGATGTCCGAAGCCCGTTGCTCGAAGGCCTGCTGCAGGATGCTGTCGAGCGCCGAGACCACCGGCCGGGTGGTGGGCGCCAGATCGGTCATCTCGTCGGCGCCGGAGACCAGCTCCGAGGATGCGACCGACTCGTCGGGTCCCCCGGCGCTTTCGTCCTCGAGTTCGGTGGCGGCCGCCACCAGCGAGGTCCGCAGGTTGTAGAGGCTGCCGTTGATGCCGCTGATGTCCGACCGGGTGGCGACCACCACCAGCACCCGGATGCCCAGGTAGCGCTCGAGCTCGACGATGGCGTTGCGGCGGTACGGGTTCGCCATCGCCACGGTCAGGGTGTCGCCCTCCCGGGAGAGGGCGCACATCGCGTTGCGGCGGGCGTAGGGCGCCGGAAGGATCCCGGTGACCATCTCCGGGCTGATTTCGGCGGCGTTGATGGCGCGGTGCGGAAGACCGGCGTCCAGGGCGACCGTCTGGGCGATGTCCTCCTCGGAGACGACGCCCTGGGCGACCAGCGCGGCTTCTTGCTGTTCTGGCGGAAGGGACTCGACCCGCCTGGTCGCCGGGCCGGCGGGAAGGCGCCGGTGGCGACGCAGGATGGCGACGATGTCGAGGATCGGATGGGGGTGCGGGTGGGCGGATCGCGGGCTCATGCAAGACATACACGCACGGGAGCGCAATTCCGTGCGCCGGAACCCGAAATTGCCGGGGAAATGGGGAAAAACTCCCCGAATCGGGCGCCGTCGCCTGCTAGAATTGGGCGATTCCCGAATCGGAAGGCGCGTAGCTCAGGGGGAGAGCGCTACCTTGACGCGGTAGAAGTCGGCGGTTCAAATCCGCCCGCGCCTACCACTTGGCCCCCACTTGGTCCCCAATTGCATGACTTCTCCCATCCGCCTCACCGCCGGTGAACGCGCCCTCGAAGTCGAAAGGGGGGCGCCCCTGGCTTCGGTGGCGCCGCCGGGGGCCATCGTGGCGGTCCTCGACGGGCGCGAAGTGGATCTCGCCGCCTGCCCGGAGGCCGACGGCGAAGTCCGCTTCCTGACCCCCGGGGACGCGGACGGCCTCCACGTGTTTCGGCACAGCTCGGCCCACTTGCTGGCGGCGGCGGTCAAGGACCTCTTTCCGAAGGCCCAGTACGGGATCGGCCCGCCGATCGAGGGCGGGTTCTACTACGACTTCCGGGTCGACGAGCCGTTCGCCCCCGAGGACCTCGAGCGGATCGAGAAGCGGATGCGCGAGCTGGTGCGGGAGCGCCAGCCCTTTACCCGCGAAATCCTCGACAAGGACGAGGCGATTCGGATCTTCGAGGAGCAGAACGAGCCGTTCAAGGTGGAGTTGATCCGCGAGAAGGGCGACGACCAGGTTTCCTGCTACCGGGTCGGGGATTTCCTCGATTTCTGCGAGGGGCCGCACGTGCCCCACACCGGGGTGATTCGCGCGCTCAAGGTGATGTCCAGCTCCCAGGCGTACTGGAAGGGGGACAGCGCCGGGATTCCGATGCAGCGGATCTACGCCACCAGCTTCCCCGACCGGAAGGAGCTGGCGGCGCACCTCGCCCGGATCGAGGAGGCCCGGAAGCGGGATCACCGCCGGATCGGGCGCGACCAGCGTCTCTTCCTGATTCTGGGCGAGGCGCCCGGCCAGGTCTTCTGGCTTCCGGCCGGGATGCGGATCGTGAACCTGCTGCTGGGCGCGATGCGGGAGAAGCTCGACGCCCGCGGGTATCAGGAGATTCGCACCCCGCTACTCCTGGACGAACGGGTCTGGGTCCGGAGCGGGCACCTGGACCACTACCGCGAGAACATGTTCTTCGTCGAGTCGGAGGAGAAGCGCGCCGGCATCAAGCCGATGAACTGTCCGGGCGCCGCGCTCGTGTACCGATCGGCGATCCGCTCCTTCCGCGACCTGCCGCTCCGGCTGTCCGAGTTCGGCCACTGCCATCGGAACGAACCCTCCGGGGTGCTTTCGGGACTCACCCGGGTGCGCGCCTTCACCCAGGACGACGCCCACATCTACTGCGCGCTGGATCAGCTGGAGGGGGAGATTCTCGAACTCATGGAGCTGGTGGCGGAGGTCTACGGGGAGTTCGGCTTCGGGGATCTCATGGTGGAGCTTTCGACCCGGCCGGAGAAGTCAGTCGGGACCGAGGCGACCTGGAACGCCGCCGAAGAGGCGCTCCGCAAGGCTCTGGATCGCTCCGGGGTTCGCTGGGTTCTCAACCAGGGCGACGGCGCCTTCTACGGCCCCAAGATCGA
Source organism: Candidatus Marinacidobacterium sp. (assembly GCA_965202845.1). Taxonomy (GTDB): domain Bacteria; phylum Acidobacteriota; class Vicinamibacteria; order Marinacidobacterales; family Marinacidobacteraceae; genus CBDATA01. The sequence continues at coordinate 1,477,542 of OZ241856.1, read as the reverse complement.
CTTCCATGTGCGGGACGCGCTGGGGCGCAGCCACCAGTGCGCCACGATCCAGGTCGACTTCTCGCAGGCGGAGGCCTTCGACCTCCACTACGCGACCGACGCCGGCGACCGGGCGCGCCCGGTGGTGATCCACCGCGCCATCCTCGGTTCGGTGGAGCGGTTCTTCGCCATGCTGACCGAGCACACCGCGGGCGCCTTTCCGGTCTGGATCGCGCCGGTCCAGGCGACGGTGATTCCGATCACCGAGGCGCACCGCGACCACGCGGCCGGGGTGGCCCGGGACCTTCGCGGGCAGGGATTCCGCGTCGAGCTCGATGACCGGCGCGAGAAGGTCGGCTACAAGATCCGCCAGGCGGAGCTGGGCCGGATCCCGTTCATGGTCGTGATCGGCGACCGCGAGCAGGAGTCCGGCGCCCTGTCGGTGCGGACCCGCGGCGCGAAGGGGCAGCGGACCCTGACGCCCGACTCGTTCGCCGCCGAACTCCGCGAGCTGGTGGACTCCAGGGCGGTGACCCCGTAGATTTCCGGGCGCGCCACTGGCGCCGCCGTGCGGGAGCGGTGATAATCCGCCCCTCCAACCCATCACCCGGGAGGTGATGTATCGACAGTTCCCTCCGAATCAACGAGCGCATCCGCGCCCCGGTGGTTCTCCTGATCGACGAACGGGGGACGCGGCTCGGCGAGTATTCGGTGATGGAGGCTCGACGGATCGCCCGGGACCGGGGCGTGGACCTCGTCGAGATCCGTCCCAACCAGATCCCGCCGGTCTGCCGGATCATGGACTACGGCAAGTTCGTCTACCAGCAGAGCAAGCGGTCGCAGGAAGCCCGGCGCCACCATCGGCAGAACCAGGTCAAGGAAGTCAAGTTCCGGATCATCATCGACAAGCACGACCGCGAAACGAAGATGAGGAACATCCAGCGCTTCCTTCGGGAGGGGCACAAGGTGAAGGCGACGATCTGGTTCAAGCGGGCCCGCGAGCGCAGCCACCGGGAGATCGGGGATCAGATTCTCGATTCGGTCTCCGAGGCGCTGAAGGACATGGCTACGGTAGAATCCCGGTCCAACATCGTCGGGAACCAGATGAGCATGATCCTCGCCCCGAACCGTCGCCTCTCCGAGGAGCGGCGGGCGGCGCGGGCGCAGGGTCCCAAAGGGGACGCTCCCGCGCCCCGGATGCGCCGCCCGCCCCGGCCGATGCAATCCGCCAGCGAGCTGGAGGAGGAAGACTTGAAGACTCAATGAGGAATCCATCATGAACCGCAAGACCAGGACGCACCGGGGCGCCGCCAAGCGCTTCCGGACCACCGCGAGCGGACGAATCCGCCGTCGTCGCGCCAACCACAACCACATCCTCACCAAGAAGTCCCCCAAGCGCCTCCGTCGGCTGCGGAGCGGGGCGTGGGTCGCGGCCGGCGACGCGAAGCGGATCGCGCGGATCCTCGGATAGCCGGGAAGGGAGATCGGGAGCATGGCCAGAGTCAAGCGGGGAACCCACCGGCGCGACCGGCGGCGACGCATCCTCAAGCTGACCCGGGGCTACCGGGGGATGCGCGGGAAGCTCTACCGCCACGCCAAGCAGGCGGTGGATCGGGCGCTGAGCTACGCCTACCGGGACCGAAGGAACCGGAAGCGCGACTTCCGGCGCCTCTGGATCACCCGCATTTCGGCGGCGTCCCGGGAGCGCGGGCTGCCCTACGGTCAGTTCGCCCACGGGCTTTCGCTCGCCGGAGTCGCGTTGAACCGCAAGCAGCTCGCCGAACTGGCGATCCACGATCCGGGCGCCTTCGATCAGCTGGTCGCCACTTCGAGGCAGGCGCTCGAAACCCGTTTGGCCGCGGACTGAGGCTTCCCGGGGTGCGCCCCTCCGATCTGGTGCTCGGCCTGGGCGACGACCTGGAGCGCCTGGAGCGGGCGGTGCAGTCCAGGGCGTCGTCGCGCGAAAAGGCGGGGGAGCGGAAGGAGCAACTGGATCGCGCCCGGGAGGCGGTGCGGCTGCTGCAGCGCGAGCGCGGGGAGATTCGGGACGCCCTGCGCCGGATCGCGGAGCTTGAGGGAACGGAACCGGCATGAGGGAGCAGGTCGAAGTCCAGGTTGCGGGGCGGTCCTACCGGCTCCGCGCCGACGACGAGGGCGCCGACCTGTCCCGGGTCGCCGCATTCGTGAACGAACGGATCGAGGAGGTTCGGAAGGCGGTTCCCGGCATCTCCACCGAGCGGGCCGCCATCCTGGCCGCCTTGAACGTGGGCGACGAGCTGCTGCGCGAGCGGGAGGCGGTCGCCCGGGCGGTGGACACGGTGCGCGAGCGCCTCCGGGAGATCGAACGGCGGGCGTCCGCCTGAACCGGGAAGGGGAACTCCTCCGGCGGATTCTGGACGGACTCCCCGGCGGATCCCGGGGCTTCCCCGGACCGGGGGATGACGCGGCGGGCGTCCGGCTGCCCGACGGGGCGCTGGCGCTGCTCACCACCGACGCCGCCGAAGAGGGCGTCCACTTCGACCGGCGCCTGCACCCGATCCGGGCGGTGGGACGGCGGGCGGTGGCCGCCGCGGTCAGCGACATCGCCGCGATGGGCGGCTCGCCGCTGGTGGTTCTCCTTTCCCAGGTCGTGCCGCCCGGCGACGAGGAGCGCGCCCGGGATCTGGCGGCGGCCGCTGGTCAGCGCGCCGTCGAACTCGGCGCGCGGGTCGCCGGCGGCAACCTCACGACGGGAGACCGGCTCGCGGTCCACGTGACGGTTCTGGGCGCCCTGGCGCCCGGTCGCCGTCCGCTCACCCGCTCCGGCGCCCGCCCGGGGGATTCGCTCTGGGTGAGCGGCGCCCTGGGCGGTTCGGCGCTCGGCCTGGAGCTGCTGCGCGCCGGTCGGGAGTCGACGCCGGAGGAGAAGCGGCGGATCGAAACGCACCTGAACCCCGAACCGCGCATCGCCCTGGGGGAGCAGCTGGCGGCCCGGGGCGCCGCCCGCGCGGCGATGGACATTTCGGACGGACTCGCCCTGGACCTGCGCCGCCTCGCCGAAACGAGCGGGGTCGGCGCCCGGATCGAGAGCGCGCGGCTGCCGCTGGCCGGAACCGGCGACCAGGGACTCCAGGCGGCGCTCGGCGGCGGAGAGGACTACGAACTCCTGTTCGCCTCCGGCGATGCGTCGGCGGTCCGGGCGGCAGCGGAGCAGGCCGGCGTTCCGGTCCGTCGGATCGGCGCGATCACGCCTCCCGAAGAGGGCGTCCGGCTGGTCGGGCCGGACGGCGTATCGCCGCTCCCCCGGCGGGGCTGGGACGCGCTCAGGCGAGGTCCCCGAACGCACCGGCGAACCGGATGAGCTGATCCTCGCGCCACGGCGCCCCCACGAACTGGACGCCGAACGGAAGGCCCCGCCAGCTCCCGGCGGGAACCGCGAGGGCGGGCAGGCCGGCCAGCGAGGCGAGGATGTTGCAGCGGTCGTCCTCGTACTCCCGCCGGGCCGCCTCCCGGTCGTCGGAACGCCGGGGCGGGGCCACCGCCACCGGAAGCAGGATCGCGTCCGAAGCTTCCAGAATCTCCAGCAGCTCGGCGCGGAATGCGGCGCGCCGCCGTTTGGCCGCCTGGTAGACCTCGTCCTCGTAGCCGCTCGAAAGGCACCCGGCGCCGAGGAGAATCCGCTCCCGCACTTCGGGGCCGAATCCGGCGGTGCGGCTTTCGACGAGATCGGGCGGACGCCTTCTGCCGTAGCGAACGCCGTCGAAACGCGCCAGATTGGAGCTCGCCTCGGCGCAGGCCAGCACGTAGTAGGTGGCGACCGCCAGTCCCCAGTCGGGCAGCGCCGCCTCCCGAATCCGGACGCCGGCCTCTTCGAGGCGGGCGACGCAGCGGGCGTAGGCCCGCTCGCCTTCCGGGTCGAGCCCGGGGCGGTCGGCGTCCGCGGGAATCGCGACGCTTTCCGGCAACGCAGGCGACGCGGCGGCCGTCAGGAAGTCGGGAACCGGTCGCCGGCTGCAGGTGGCGTCCCTGGGATCGGAGCCGGAAAGGACCGAGAGGACGGCGGCGAGGTCCGGCAGGTCCCAGGCGAGACAACCCACCTGATCCAGCGACGACGCATAGGCGGTGACTCCGAAGCGGGAGACCCGCCCCCAGGTCGGGCGGATCGCATGGAGGCCGCAGTGCGCTCCCGGATGCCGCAGCGAGCCGCCGGTGTCGGTGCCGATGCCCGCCGCCGCCATCCCGGCCGCCACCGACGCGGCCGCTCCGCCGGAAGAGCCTCCGGGAACCCGGGCGGTGTCCCAGGGGTTGCGGGTGGCGCCCCGGTAGCCGCTGGACGTGCTGGACCCCATGGCGAACTCGTCGAGGTTGGTCTTGCCGAGGAGGACCGCTCCGGCGTCGCGCAGCCGGGCGACGACGGTGGCGTCGTAGGGAGAGACGAACCCGTCGAGGAGGGCCGAGGCGCAGGTGAGCGGCATCCCCCGGATGGCGATGTTGTCCTTGACGGAAATCGGCAGGCCGTGGAGCGCCCCCCGTTGCTCGGCGGGCGCACGGTCCAGCTCTCGCGCCCGGGCGCGCGCCCCCTCCGAGTCCAGATGCAGGAAGGCGCGCACCTCGTTCTCGACGCTCCGGATGCGATCCAGCGCGAGCCGGACGGCTTCCGTCGCGTCGATCTCCCGGTTCCGCAGCCGGGCGCCGAGGCGCCGCAGGTCGCCTCCGGCCACCGTCTTCGGCGGCGGCGGACTCAAAGGACGCGGGGAACGAGCAGCAGGCCGTTCCGGTGCTCCGGGGCGACCCGCTCCAGATCGATCGGCGGCAGAGCCCGCTCCCCTCCCTCCCGGTCGGCGCGGAGCGGGCAGTCGCCGGTGGCGGCCGGCGTCCCGGACAGGACTTCGGGTGGATTCCGGCTCACCCGTTCGGCGAAGGCCGCGAGACGCTTCCAGGCGGCCGCGCCGGATGCGAGGCGCACCCCTGCCAGCTCTTCCATGTCCCCCGGTTGCATCCGCCGCACGCGCTCCCCCGGAGTATATTGGGCGGGGCATGGTTCCATGAGCGGCGAGCGGTTCCGGCTTCCCGCCGAGTTCGAACCGCAGCGGACGCTGTGGCTGGCGTGGCCGACGTATCCGAACCGGCGGGAGCTTCCCACCGAACCGCTGACCCTCCGGATCCTCGCGGCGGCGCAGGATCGGGTGCGGATCGAGCTGCTCGTCCAGGACGACGCGGAAGCGGAGCGGGTCGCCGCCCGGCTCCGGGAAGCCGGGATTCCGGCAGGGCGGGTTCGGATGCATCCGATTCCCCACGGGGACGTCTGGCTGCGCGACACGGGCCCGATCTTCCTTGAGGGGGACCGCGGCGGACGCCGGGTGGCGGAGTTCGCGTTCACGATGTGGGGGTACGCGGGTCGGGACGCCCCGGCCTCCCGGCTGGAAGGCGCGATCCCCCGCCTGGCGGCGGAGCGGCTCGGAATTCCGGTGGTGCGGTCGCCGCTGGTCAGCGAGGGAGGCGCCCGCGAGTGCAACGGGGAGGGCGCGCTGCTGCTGGTGGAGGCGGTCGAGCGTCAGCGCAACCCGGACTGGACCCGCGCCGAAATCGAGGCCGAATACCGGCGGGTTCTGGGCGCGGAGAAGATCGTGTGGCTGGACCGGGGCATGCCCGAGGACGACCACGCGCTCGGCGGGCCGCTTCCCGGCAGCGGCGCCTGGACGGCGATGGGCACCGGAGGCCACGTGGACGAATTCGCCCGCTTCGCCGACCCCGAAACGATCCTGCTCGCCGAAGTCGCCCCGGAGGAGCGGGAGCGCGACCGGCTCGCGGCCGCCGCCCACGAGCGTCTGGAGGAGAACCATCGACGACTGCTCCTGGCCCGCGACGCGCACGGCAGGCCCTTCCGGATTCTGCGCCTCCCGGTCCCCGATCCGCTGTTCGCGGACGTGGGGCCGGGGGACGGCGTCTTCGACGCGCTCCGCGACTTCGCTGGGGCGCCGGCGGAAGGCCTGCTCCGGGTGATCGGGGCGACCAGCTACCTGAACTTCCAGACGACCAATGGGCTGACGCTCGCCCCCCGCTACTGGCGACCGGGCCTCCCCGAGTCGGTTCGGGCGAAGGACGAACGGGCGCGGCGGATGCTGGAGTCGGCGTTCCCCGGCCGGCATGTGCTCGGCTTCGATCCGCGGGCGGCGAACTTCGGCGGCGGCGGCGTCCACTGCATGATCCAGCACGAACCGGGCCCGCCCACCTGAACCCTATACTCGGGGGATGGTCGCCTTGGGCCCGGTCCGTCTCGCGCTGGCGCAGCGGGCGGTTGAAGCGGACGACCGGGACGCCGCCCACCGCGCCGCGCTGGAGGCGGTCCGGGAGGCCGCCGACGCCGGCGCCCGCATCGTCTGCCTGCCCGAGCTCTACGACCTTCCCTACTTCCCGGCGCGAGTGGATGTGCGCCTTTGCGATCTCGCCGAACCCCAGCCTTCGCCTCGCGCCCGGGAGCTCGGACGCCTCGCCGGGGAGCTGGGGCTGGTTCTGGTGGTTCCGGTGTTCGAGGAGGCGGCGCCCGGAGTGGCGTTCAACACCGCACTGGTCTTCGATGCGGACGGGACGCTCCTGGGCCGCTACCGGAAGAACCACATCCCGGACGGCCCCGGCTACCACGAGAAGTACTACTTCACCCCCGGCGACCTGGGGTATCCGGTCTGGGACACCGCGCACGGACGGATCGGGGTGGGCGTCTGCTGGGATCAGTGGTTCCCGGAAGCGGCGCGCGCCTTCGCGCTGGGCGGCGCCGAAATCCTTCTCTTTCCGACCGCCATCGGCTCCGAACCCGACCGCCCCGGCTATTCCTCGGAGGATGCGTGGCGGACGGTCATGCGCTCCCACGCGATCGCCAACGGGGTTTTCGTCGGCGCCGCCAACCGGGTCGGGCGCGAGGGGGAGGGGACGTTCTACGGGGGCAGCTTCGTCGTCGACCCGCTGGGAGAGGTGCTGGCCCAGGGGGACGACCGCCCCGGGCTGGTCATCGCCGCCCTGGACCGGAACCGGATCGCCGACGCCCGGCGGCTGCTCCAGTTCCTGCGCGACCGGCGGGCGGACACCTACGGCCGGCTGCGGGAGGTCGCGCCCGCCGCTCCGTGATACCATGCCCTCCGGCGAGGCGGGGCGCCGGGGAGAGATGAGACAACGCGCGCTTCCGTTCGGAGACGAGGCTGTCCTGCTTCGGGGTTGGCCGCCCGGCGAACCCGGCGAGACTTTCCTCCGCGCCATCCACGCATGGGGCGTTCCCGGAGTCGCCGCCCAGATCGGGCTGCATGCGAACACGGTGCGTCGCTGGGTCGATGTCCGGCGCGTCCCGGCGCACTACCTTGCGGACCTCCGCCGCCTGCTGGAGGAGCCGGAGCGGCAGGACGACGCGGCGGATCGGTACTTCACCATGCCGGAGACCGCCGCCCGCTGCCTTGCGCGATTCCGGGAAACGATGGATGCGCTGGGCGTGGACCTCGCCGGACACACCTTCATCGAACCCTCGATGGGGGAGGGTTGTTTCTACCAGGTTCTTCCCGCCGGGCGCCGCCTCGGGATCGACATCGCATCCGCCCACCCGGACTGCATCCGCTCCGACTACCTCCGCTGGAAGCCGGAAGGGCCGGGGCCCTTCGTCGTGGTCGGCAACCCGCCGTTCGGTCTGCGCGGGCACCTGGCGCTCCAGTTCATCAACCATTCCGCCGCCTTTGCGGACGCCGTCGCCTTCATCCTCCCGCAGAATTTCGGAAGCGACGGCAAGGGCGCTCCCGGCAAGCGGGTGCGGGGATACGCGCTCGCCGCCGAGGCCGACCTGAGCGGGGAGCATTTCTCCCGTCCCGATGGGAGCCTCATCCGAATCAACACGATCTTCCAGGTGTGGACCCGGGTGGGAGTGGAGCGGATCGCCGCGTCGGCGCGCCCCGATTGCAGCGGGTTCGTCTCCGTCAAGTCGCTTTCCAACGGCGGGACTCCGGCGAGCACCCGCAACAAGGCGTGGATCGGCCATTGCGACGTCTATCTGCCGTCCACCACCTACAGCGGGATGAAAGCCTACGAGCGATTCGAGGACCTGCCGAACCGGCGCGGCTACGGCGTCGTGATTCACAAGCGGAAGCCGGAAATCAAGCGACTGCTCATGGGGCATGACTGGCGGAAGACGTGTTTCCCGTCCACCAACAGCGCGGTGAATCTGCGGAAGAGTCTGATCGAGGACGTCGTGATCGAGTCGGGTCTTGCTTCGCGATAAAACGGGTCCTTCCGCGCATCCGGATCGGGTGTTCCTGTACCTGGGGGCGATCTTCCTCGCGGCGCTGGTCGCCTGCAATCTCATCTTCCGGAAGTTCTTCGTCTGGGAAATCCCCGCCCTGGAACACTTGGGGCTCGCGCCCCGGATGGAGCTTTCGGTGGGGATTCTGGCGTACCCGGTGACCTTTATCTGCACCGACGTGCTGTCCGAGTTCTTCGGGCGGCGGCGGGTGAGCCAGCTGGTGACCGCCGGCCTCGCGGCCAGCGTGTTCGTCGGCGCGCTGGTGGCGGTTGCGGACGCGGTTCCGGCGGCCTCCTGGAGCCGGGTGGACGACGCCATGTTCACCGAGGTGTTCGGACTCCAGGCGGTCGCGCTGATCGCCTCGATGGGCGCCTACCTGGGCGCCCAGTATCTCGACATCCGCATGTTCCACTTCTGGAAGCGGGTCACCCGGGGCCGCCACCTCTGGCTCCGCAACAACGCCTCCACCTTCGTGTCCCAACTGGTGGACACCGCCCTGGTCAGCGTCCTGCTCGCTCTCTTCGGCGCCCCGGAGCTGACCTGGGAGCGGCTGCCCGCGCTGATCGCCAACGGAGTCGTCTTCAAGTGGATGGTGGCGGTCGCCGACACCCCGCTCATCTACCTGGCGGTCTGGTTCATCCGGAACCGCCTGGGGCTGGAGCCCCACACCCCGGAAAGCGGTCAGACCGGCGCCGGCGCGGGAACCCGCTCGACGCCCCACCGGACGGTGGCGTCCAGCCCCTGATCGAGCCGGACGCGGGGCTTCCAGCCGAGGGTTTTCAAAAGGCTGCTGTCGATCCCGTAGCGGCGGTCGTGCCCCGGCCGGTCGGCGACGTGCGCGATCCGGCCGCGGACCCTGGCGTGGCACTCCACCAGGTCGAGGATGCGGCGCGCCATCGCCAGATTGGTGGATTCCTCCGAACTGCCGATGTTGTAGATCCGGCCCGGCGCCCCCCGGTCCGCCAGCAGCTCCAGCGCCGCGCAGTGGTCATCCACGTGCAGCCAGTTCCGCACTTGCAGCCCGTCCCCGTAGACCGGCAGCGGACGGTCCTCGAGCGCGGCCCGGATGAACGCCGGGATCATCTTCTCCGGGTGTTGCCGAGGGCCGTAGGTGTTCGCGCCGCGGCTGACGAGAACCGGGACGCCGTGGGTCGAAGCCCACGCGAGCGCCAGCAGGTCGGCCCCCGCCTTGCTCGCCGCATAGGGGTTCCCGGGGGCGAGCGGCGCGTCCTCGGCGACCGCCCCCTCCGGAATCGGCCCGTAGACCTCGTCGGTGGACACCTGGAGGAAGAGGCGCCCCCTCCCGGCCCGCCGGAAGCACTCCAGCAGGACGGCGGTTCCCAGGCTGTCGGTGCGCGCGAAGGCGACCCCGTCCCCGATGGCGCGGTCCACGTGGGTCTCGGCGGCGAAGTTGATCACGACGTCGGCCTCGGCGACCAGCGGCGCCATCGCCTCCCGGTCGCAGATGTCGGCATGGACGAAGCGATGCCGGGGGCTGTCGAGGACGGATTCGAGGTTCTCGAGCGATCCGGCGTAGGTGAGCTTGTCCACCGAGAGCGCCCGGCAGTCGGGTCGCCGCGCGAGCGCCCGCTCGACGAAGCGGCTGCCGATGAAGCCGGCGGCCCCGGTGACCAGGAAGGTCTCGCCCACGCCCGCCCCTCAGACCTTCAGCACGATTTTGCCGAAGTGGGCGCCCCGGCGCATGAAGGCGAGCGCCTCCGGGAGCTCGGCGAGCGGAAACACCCGATCCACCACGGGACGGATGTCCCGCTCCTCCACGAAGGCGACCAGGTCCCGAAGCGCGCGGCGGCAGTCGGTCATGATCCCGGCGATCCGGATGCGGCGCATGATGGCGGGAGCGAGATCGACCGGCGCCGAGAGGCCGGTGAGCGCGCCCAGCAGGGCGACGGTCCCGCCGGAAGCGGCGGCCCGGAGCGACTGCTCCAGGGTTCCGGCGCCTCCGTTTTCGACCACGAAGTCGGCGCCCTCCCCGTCGGTGAGTTCGCGGACCTTGGCGTCCCAGCCGGGGGTTTCCAGCCGGTGGACGCCGTGGTCGGCGCCGAGCGCCAGAGCGCGCTCCAGTTTGGCGGCGGAGCCGGAGGTGATGAGCACCCGCGCCCCCATCGCCTTGGCGATCTGGAGCGCGAAGATCGACACGCCGCCGGTTCCCAGGGTGAGCGCCGTCTGGCCGGGCGCCACCGGCCCCTCGGTCACCAGCGCGCTCCACGCGGTGAGACCCGCGATCGGCAGGGTGGACGCCTCCTCGTGGGTCCAGCCGGCGGGCGTCCGGCAGAGCGCCGCTTCCGGCAGAACGACGGCTTCCTGCCCCATGCCCGGCCCCGGTCCGCCCAGGGTGGCGCGCGCGTACTCCCGCCGGAAGCGCCCGTCCTCCCAGCCGACCACCGGGTGGGTGAGCACCCGGTCGCCCGGCTGGAACTCCCGGACCTCATCGCCGATTGCGGCGACCACCCCGGCGCCGTCGCTGACCGGCACCTGCGGGAGCGGCATCCGCGGGTTGTAGCGCCCGTCCAGCACCAGGATGTCGCGGTAATTCAGCGACGCCGCTCGCAACTCCACCAGCACGTCCCGGGGGCCGCAGACCGGGCGTTCCGCGTCCTCGAAACGCAGATGCTCCGCTCCGAACCGGGGGAAGATCCAGTGCTTCATCGTGTGGGCGCGAAGTGTAAAGTAGGCCCCGCCACGTGAACGCTCCCACCCTCTTCGACCGCATCGGGGCCGGGGAGATTCCGAGCCATCGCGTCTATGAGGACGACCTGGTCTTCGCGTTCCTCGACATCGCCCCGCAGAGTCCCGGCCACGTGCTGGTCGTGCCCCGCGAGAGCCGGGCGACGCTCGGCGAACTCTCCGACGAATCGGCGGCGGCCCTCGGACGGGCGCTCCCCCGCATCTGCCGGGCGGTGGCGGCCGCTAGCGGAACCCCCCACTGCAACATCTTGCAGAACAACGGCGCTCCCGCCGGCCAGTCGGTGCCGCACGTGCACTTCCACGTGATCCCGCATCATGGTCCCCGGGAAGGGCTCGCGCTGCGCTGGCGCCCCGGTTCGCTGGGGAAGGGGGAGGGGGAGCGGCTGGCGGCCTCCATCCGGGACGCCCTCGACGGAGACGCCGGGCGATGAGCGGCGCGTCTTCCCGCACCGGCGCCCGGATCCTCTGGGAGACCCTGCTGGCCGAGGGGGTGGAGACCGTCTTCGGCTATCCGGGGGGCGCGATCCTCCCCGCCTACGACGCGCTTTTGGAATACCCGATCCGGCACGTGCTGGTGCGCCACGAGCAGGGCGCGGTGCACATGGCCGACGGCTTCGCCCGCGCCGGCGGCGGGGTCGGGGTCGCGGTGGCCACTTCCGGGCCGGGCGCCACCAACATGGTCACCGGGATCGCCACCGCGATGCTGGATTCGTCCCCGGTGGTCTGCATCACCGGCCAGGTCGGGAGCCGGGTGATCGGCACCGATGCGTTCCAGGAGGTGGACGTGACCGGGGTCACGCTCCCGATCACCAAGCACAACTACCTGGTCACCGACGTGAACGACATCGCTCCGACGCTCCACGAGGCGTTCTACGTGGCGCGCTCCGGGCGTCCGGGGCCGGTGCTGGTGGACATCACCAAGGACGCGCAGGAGGCCTCCACCAGCGGGCGCTGGGATCCGGGAACCATCGAGCTTCCCGGATACAGCCCGGAGCCCAGCCCCTCGGACGCCGCCTACCGGGAGGCCGCGAAGCGGATCGCCGCCTCCGAGCGTCCGGTGCTGCTCGCCGGGCGCGGGATCGAGCTTTCCGGCGCGCAGCGGCAGGTGCTGGAGCTGGCGGAGCGGGCGCACATCCCGATAGCGATGACGCTGCTCGGCATCGGCGCGGTTCCGGCCTCGCACCCGCTCAACCTGGGCATGATGGGCATGCACGGAGAGGCGTGGGTGAACCAGGCGATCCAGGAGGCGGACCTGCTCATCGCGCTCGGCATGCGGTTCGACGACCGGGTGACCGGCGACCCGGCGAGCTACGCGACCAGCGCCCGGAAAATCCACATCGACATCGATCGTTCCGAGTTCAACAAGAACGTGAAGGTGGACGTGGCGCTCGAAGGGGACTTGGCCGCGGTGCTGGACCGGCTGCTCCCGTCGGTGGCGGCGGGCGGGCGCGCCCCCTGGAACGAACGGATCCGCGCCATGCGGGGCGACAGCGCCGTCCGGGACATCCAGAACCTCCCCGACACCGGGCACTTCCACGCCGCGCACGTGATCCACGACATCTGGAAGGCGACCGAGGGCCGGGCGATCGTGGTCACCGACGTCGGGCAGCACCAGATGTGGGAGGCGCAGTACTACCGCCACGACCACCGGCGCAGCCTGATCACCTCCGGCGGACTGGGAACGATGGGGTTCGCGTTGCCGGCGGCGATCGGGGCCAAGACGGCCCGTCCGGATGACGATGTCTGGGTGGTGGTGGGCGACGGCGGCTTCCAGATGACCATGTGCGAGCTCGCCACCGTCGCCCAGGAGCGGCTGAAGCTCCACATCGCCATCATCAACAACGGGTACCTGGGGATGGTTCGGCAGTGGCAGGAGTTCTTCTACCGGGGACGCTATTCCGGCACGCCGCTGCTGAGTCCGGATTTCGCCAGGCTGGCGGAGAGCTTCGGGCTGGCGGCCGAGACCGTGACCTCCCGGAAGGCGACCGGGCCGGCGCTTGCGCGGGCGCGCGCCGAGGACCGGACGGTGGTGCTGGACTTCCAGGTCGAGCCGGAGGACACCGTGTACCCGATGGTTCCCACCGGAAAGGACCTGGGCGAGATGATCCGCCGTCCGGAGGCCGCGATCCACGGGGAGCGGGAGTGGTGAGCGACCCGGTGGCGCCCCGGGTCTTCGCGCTGTGGGTCGAGGACCGTCCCGGGGTGCTGAACCGGGTCACCTCGCTCTTCCGCCGCCGGGGGTTCAACATCGAGTCGCTGACCGTCGGTCCGGCCCGCACCGCCGGCATCTCGCGGATGACGATCGTGGTGCGCACCGACCGCGGCGGCGCGGTGCGGCTGGCGGCCCAGCTCTACAAGCTGGTGAACGTGCTGCGGGTGGAGGCGCTCCACGACGGTCCGATGATCCGCAAGGAGCTGGCGATGTTCAAGGTGGCGGCCACCGAAGAGAACCGCAGCGGCCTGATCCAGTTGGCGAGCGCCACCGGGGCGCGCCTGGTGGACGTGGCGCCGGAGTCGCTGGTCATCGAGGCCGCCGCCTCGCCGGAGAAGATCGACGGCCTTTTCGAGGTGCTGCGGAGCTACGGCGTCCTCGAGATCGTCCGCACCGGGCTGGTCGGCATGACCCGCGGCAAGGCGAGCGCGATGACCGATCCCCGGGCCCGGCTGGCGCCGGCGCCGGTTGAGGACGAAGCCGATTCGTGAACGACTGGTAGGATCGCCGTCCCATTTTCCCTTTCGGGGAGGCGACGTATGGCGACGATTCACTATGACGATGCGGCTGACATCGGCATCATCCGGGGCAGGCGGGTCGCGGTGTTCGGGTACGGCTCGCAGGGGCACGCCCATGCGCTGAACCTGAAGGACAGCGGCGTTCCGGTCCGGGTCGCGCTGCATCCGGGGAGCCGTTCCCGGAAGCGGGCGGAGCAGGCCGGGCTGGTCGTCGCCGAAGGCCCGGAGGCGGCCGCGTGGGCGGACGTGGTGGTCGTCCTGACCCCGGACACAACCCAGCCGGGCGTCTACCGGGAGCAGATCGCCCCCCACCTGGGCGCCGGAAAGACGCTGCTGTTCGCCCACGGGTTCAACATCCGCTTCGGCGCCATCAAGCCCCCCGCCGATGTGGACGTTTCGCTGATCGCTCCCAAGGCGCCCGGGCACCGGGTGCGCGAGCTGTTCCTCGAAGGGGCGGGGACGCCGGCGCTGGTGGCGGTGGAGCAGGACGCTTCCGGCGGGGCGATGGCGCTCGCGCTCTCCTACGCAAAGGCCGTCGGCCTCACCCGGGCCGGGGTCATCGAAACCACCTTCGCCGAGGAGACCGAGACCGATCTCTTCGGGGAGCAGAGCGTTCTCTGCGGCGGGGTCAGCGAGCTGGTCAAGGCCGGGTTCGACACCCTGGTGGAAGCCGGCTACCAGCCGGAGATCGCCTACTTCGAGTGCCTCCACGAGCTCAAGCTGATCGTGGACCTCTTCTATCGGGGCGGCCTCAACTACATGCGCTACTCGGTGAGCGACACCGCCGAGCACGGCGACTACACCGGGGGGCGCCAGATCGTCACCGACGAGACCCGGGCGGCGATGCGGGCGATCCTGAAGCGGGTCCAGGACGGCAGCTACGCCCGGGACTGGATCGCCGAGGACGCCGCCGGCCGTCCCAGGTTCCTCGCCCGCCGGAAGGAGGAGCAGGGGCACCCGATCGAGGAGGTGGGCGCGCGCCTCCGCAAGCTGATGCCGTTCCTCGATGCGGTGGATCTCAAGGAGTCGACATGAAATTCGTTGCATTCGTTCTGGCGCTGGCGCTCGGCGCTCCCGCCGTCGCCCAGGACGTTCCGACGCCAGCGGAGGTTCTCGGCTTCGAGCCGGGCGACGACTACCAGCTGGCGCTCTGGGACGATCTGCACGAGTACTACCGGCGGCTGGCGGAGGCATCCCCCCGGGTGGAACTGCGTGAGATTGGCCGGTCGGTTCTGGGGAAGCCGCTGATCGTCCTCTTCCTCTCCTCCGAGTCGAACCTGGCCGCGCTGGACGAGCATCGGGAGACCGCCTCCCGGCTGGCGAACGCCCGGATCGGGGAGGAGGAGGCGCGGCGGCTGGCGGCGAACGGCAAGGCGGTTGTCTGGATCGACGCCGGCCTCCACGCCACCGAAGTCGCCCCGGCGCAGATGGCGCCGCTACTGGCGCACCGGGTCGCCACCGAGGAATCGGCGGAGATGCGGAAGATCCGCGAGAACGTGCTGCTCATCCTCATGCCGTGCATGAATCCGGACGGCCTCGACATCGTGGCGTCGTGGTACCACCGGAACCGGGAGACCCAGTGGGAGACCACCCGTCCGCCCGAGCTCTACCACCACTACGTCGGGCACGACAACAACCGCGACTGGTTCATGAACAACATGCCGGAGACCGCCGCGGTGAGCCGGGTGTTGTACCGGGAGTGGTTTCCGCAGATCGTCTACAACCACCACCAGACCGGCCCGGCGTGGGCGCGCATCTTCCTGCCGCCGTTCGCCGACCCGGTGAACCCGCGCATCCATCCGGGCGTGACCACTTCGGTCAACCTGATCGGCTCGGCGATGGCGAACCGCTTCGCCATGAAGCGGATGCCGGGCGTGGTCTCCGACATGATCTATTCGATGTGGTGGAACGGCGGGATGCGCACCGTGCCCTACTTCCACAACATGATCGGGCTTTTGACCGAAACCTCGCACGCCTCGGCGACCCCCCGGATGTACGACCCGGAGGAGCGTCCGGAGTTCGTCGGCAACCCCCGGCGCGGCCAGGCGGCGCCCACCGACGGCACCGACGTCTTCCATCCCTACCCGTGGCCGGGCGGCCCGTCGCATTTCTCCGACCCGATCCGCTACACCCTCACCGCCTCGATGGCAGTGCTGGACGTCGCCGCCG
This sequence comes from Candidatus Marinacidobacterium sp., assembly GCA_965202845.1. Taxonomy (GTDB): domain Bacteria; phylum Acidobacteriota; class Vicinamibacteria; order Marinacidobacterales; family Marinacidobacteraceae; genus CBDATA01. Next base: position 1,461,704 of record OZ241856.1, on the reverse strand, counting down.
ACCTCCGCGAAAAGTGGCTGTTCGACATCTGGCGGATGGGGCGCGACGCCATCCTGGAGAGCGACGCCAGCTGGGTGATTCCGGCGGAGCAGTGGGATCCGGGAGAGACGGCGGCGCTTCTCAACGTCCTGCTGGACGGCGGGATCGAAATCGGACGCGCCACCGAGTCGTTCGTCGCAGGCGACCGGGAATTCGGCGCCGGCTCCCATGTGATTTCCGGCGTCCAGGCGTTTCGCGCCTACGCCGAGGACCTGCTGGAGGCCCAGTCCTACCCGGATCGGCGCCGCACGCCCGACGGTCCGCCCGATCCGCCCTACGACCTTGCCGGCTGGACCCTGCCGATGCAGATGGGCGTGGACGTGGAGCGGGTTCCCGGCGTCCCCGACGTCCCGGTCGAGCCGCTGTCGGGGCCGGCGCGCGCCCCGGCGGGAGCGGTTTCGGGCGATCCCGGGTTCGGATACGCGATTTCGCATCGCCCGAACGCCGCGGTGTTGGCGCAGAACCGGCTGCTCGCCGCCGGCGCCGAAGTGGCCTGGGCGCGGGAGTCGTTCCGGGACGGGGACCGGGAGCACGAGGCGGGAACCCTGGTGGTCCGCCGCTCGGACGCCGCCGAGGCGTCGGTGGAGGGGATCGCCTCCGAACTCGGTCTGGACGTCATCGGACTGGAATCAGCCCCGGAAATCCCGCTGCTCCCGCTTGCCCCGGTGCGGGTGGGGCTTTACAAGTCGTGGGTGGCGAGCATGGACGAGGGCTGGACCCGCTGGCTGCTGGAAACCTATGAATACGACTTGGTGAGCCTTCACGATGACGACATCCGCGACGGCGACCTGTCCCGGCTGGACGCGATCATCCTGCCGCACCAGGCGCCCGGTCCGATCCTGAACGGGCATCCGCCGGGATCGATGCCCGAGGAGTACACCGGCGGGATCGGCCTCCGGGGGACGCTGGCGCTCGCCCGTTTTGTGGAGGACGGCGGAACCCTCATCGCGCTGGACCACGCCTCCGACTTCGTCATCAGCCAGTTCGGCCTTCCGCTGCGCAACGCGACGGCGAATCTCCCGCCCGACCGGTTCTTCATCCCCGGCTCCCTGATCCGCGCGGAGGTGGACACAAGCCACCCGCTCGCCTTCGGGATGCGGGAGGAGGCGGCCACCCAGTTCGTGCGGAGCCGCGCCTTCGAGCTGGTGACGCTGCCCCGTACCCGCGAGGGCGGCGCCGAGACCACGGTGGAGCAGCCGCCGCCCAATGTGGAGGTGGTGGCGCGCTATGCGGAGGACGACCTGCTGATGAGCGGCTGGGCGCTCGGCGAGGAGAGCGCCATCGGCGGCAAGATCGCGATAGCCCGGGTTCCCCGGGGAACCGGCGAGGTCATCCTGTTCGGCTTCCGCCCCCAGTTCCGCGGGCAGCCGCGCGGCACCTACAAGCTGTTCCTGAATGCGCTCAACGGCGCGGCGGTTGAGGACCTGGCCCCGCCGCCGACGTCGATGCGATAGAATCCCCCATCGTCATGGCTCGTACCTGCTCGCTGACCGGCAAGCGTCCCCTGTCGGGGAACTCCGTCAGCCACGCCAACAACCACAACAAGCGGCGGCAGCTTCCCAACCTGCAGTGGAAGTCGGTCTGGGTGCCCGAGCTGGGGCGCTCGGTGCGGCTGCGGCTTTCGGCGCGCGCCCTGCGGACGATTGACAAGAAGGGGCTGCTTGCGTTCGTGAAGGGGCAGGGGCTTCGGCTCAAGGACGTGCTACCGCCCCGCGCTCCCGCCCGCAACCTGTCCGTCTGAAGCGCGATTCCCGTCTTCGCTCTGATACGATGGGCGGAGCATGAGTTTCGTCGGACGGGTTCTCGGAACCCGCGCCCCTCACGTCGCCGCCGACCGGATCGACCGGGTGCTGCGGGAGCGGCGGGCGGTTCTGCTGGACGTCCGCACCGCCCAGGAGCTGGCCGAAGCGGGCACGATCCCGGGGGCGCTCCACATCCATCTCGGCGAGCTGGCGGAGCGCATGGACGAAGTGCCCGCCGACCGTCCGATCCTGACCACCTGAATGGTCGGCCCCCGGGCCGCGCGTGCCGCGGCTATCCTTGAACGATCGGGCCGGGACGTGATCGGCTTCTCCGGCCTCAAGGACTACCAGGGCGAACGGGAGTACCGTCCGCTCAACGGAGACGAAGAAAGCGGGGAGGTTTCCTGATGCTTCGCAAACTTGCTGTTCCGGCGTTTTTGTTTTTGATCCTTTCGGCTTGCGGGGCAGGGGAGGAGGGGGCGACGCCCCGGGTGGAGGCCGCGGACATCGACGGCGCGCTGGCGGACGGGGCGCTGCTGCTGGACGTCCGCACCGCCGCGGAACTGGCCGAGCACGGGACGATCGAGGGGTTCGTGCACATCCCCATTGACGAATTGGAGGGGCGGCTCGACGAGTTGCCGAAGGACGTCTCCATCCTCACCGCTTGACAGGGCGGCGGAAGAGCCGCGCGTGCCGCGGAGTTGCTGACAGCCAACGGATACGAGGTGGTGGGGTTTTGCGGGTTGCGGGAGTACGAGGGCGAGCGCGTCCACCCCGGCGCGTCGGGGGAGTAGCCGGCAGTCCTTCAGCGCCGGTCGGCATCCCGGGCCTGCAGAATGGCGGACACGGGGACGCTGGCGCCTGAGGCCTTCACCCGCTTGGCGACCTCTTCCAGCCACTCCGCTTGGAACGGACGGGCCGTTTTCGGCAGCAGGTCGCCGGCCGCATAGCGGCGCAACTGCTCCCGCAGCACTTCCTGCACCGAAGTCCCCTCTCGCTGCGCCCGTGCCCGGGCGCACTGGAGCACGCCCCGGTCCACGCGGATCGTCAGTTTCACCATGCTTGACATGATATGGAATTGAACGAGGTTTCAGGACGAATCCCGAAAAGGATTTCTGATTTCCAGGGCGCCGAATCGTTGGCCATGATGAAGGTCTTCCGTGACCGGGAAGGTCGCTTCGGCGTCAATGGCGCTCTCAACGATCAAGGAGTCCCAATAAGACAGCTCGGAAGCGATCTGTCTTTCCATGGCCTTGCGAATCAGCAGGGAATCGATTGGTCTGACTTCGTAACGATGGAAGCTGTTGGCGACATGGAACGCTTGGGAGGAGGAGAGCGGCTGCTTGAGCTTGCGGGTGACGACGTGAAAGAATTCGCCCAGAACTTGAACGCTGAGGACGATCTGGCGATCCGGTTGGTTGATCAGATTCGATGCAGCGGATTGCTTGTTTGGGTTTTCTTCATCAAACAGGTACACAAGAACATTGGTGTCCAGAAAAAACCGCTCATCGTTCATACAATTCGTCCCGCGTCCAGGATCGGTTCCCGTTTGCGTCAAGGGTGCTCTGGGCCGGTTCGGCCAGTGGACGGGGTTCCTGCGCAATGCGGAGCAGATCGCGGACGGCCTGCTGCCGCTGCGCCTTGATTTTTGCGTTGACTTCCTTGTTTGGGGCTGCCGGCAACAAGTCGCCAGCCGCATGACGGCGCAACTGTTCCCGTAGCACTGCGTTCACCGAAGTGCCTGCCTGAGAGGCGCGCACCCGGGCCCGCTGGAGCGCATCCCGATCTGCGTTGATTGTCAGGTTTACAGTCCGGCTCAACACGGAGTCAGCGTAGCACGAAAAATCGTGTAGAGAGGGAAATTGGGGTTCATGGGTTCGGCATGGATGGGCGGACGCCCGCGAGGGCGAGGTCGGCGAGTCGGCGCGCCGCGTCGGGCAGCCCGGCGCCGTTTTGCACGTTCGCGGTCAGGGCGACCGCGAGTCCCCGCTCCGGCAGCCGCAGCAGGTGGGTGGTGCCGCCGGTCGCGCCGCCGGAGTGGGCGACCCAGGTTCCGGCCTCGTCCTCGCTGATGCGCCAGCCGAGCGCGTAGTCGCTGAGGCTTTCGTCGGCGAGTCTGTAGGGGGTGACCATCTCCTCGTGGGTTTCGGCCTCGAGCAGGGTCTCGGCGTCCAGCGCCAGCGCGAAGCGGACCAGGTCGGGGGCGGTCGCGATCATGCCGCCGCCGGCCCACTTGATCGACAGGTCGGCGAACGGCGCGTTCGCCACCAGGTCGGGAGTCTCGGCCTTGACGTACTGCCGCACGCGGTGGGGGACGAGCGGCCCCTGGTGCTCCAGATAGGTGGCGCGCATCCCCGCCGGTTCCCGGATGAAGGCGCGCATGTACTCGTCGAAGGACAGGCCGGAGGCGGTCTCCACCACTCCAGCGAGCATGTTGTAGGCGTAGGTGGAGTAGCGGTACTCGGTCCCCGGCTCGAAGAGCAGAGGATCGTCGGCGAAGATGGCGATGCCCGCCTCCACCGTGTCGAAGTGCTCCCGCATGTCCATCTCACCCGGCCGGTAGTGCCGGATGCCGGAGGTGTGGGTCAGCAGGTGGCGGATGGAGACCGGGCGCTCCTTCTCCGGATAGGCCGGAAACCAGGTCTGGATCGGATCGTCCAAGCCAATCTGCCCCTGCTCCACCAGCTGCAGGATCGCGGTGGCGGCGATCGGTTTGGAGATGGAGGCGATCCGGTAGACGCTTTCGGCGGTGGCCGGGACCTGGTTCTCGACGTCGGCGAGGCCGGACGCCCCGGTCCAGAGGATCGCGCCGTCCACCGCGACCGCCGCCGAGAGTCCCGGACTGCCGGCGGTCTCCCGGGCTTCGCTGACGATGTCCTGATACGGGTCAGCCGGTCCGGACGCCGGCTCGCCGCCACACGCGGCGAGCAGGGAAAGAACGCAGACGGCGCGGGAGGGACGCCAAGTGCGGAACATGGTGTTTCCCTCCGGGAACCCGGAGCGGAAGCCCAATGCCCCGCTCCGGGTCCTTTGTCAAACTAGAAGCGGAGGGTGCCCCGGACGAGCATGGTCCGGGCGTTCTGCCGGCTCCGGAGCTCCATGAAGGCGGGAACCCAGGTCCGGTTGGCGCCGGAATACGTGAACTGGTTGTGGTCGTGCGCATCCAGCAGGTTGAACATCTGGACCGAGGTCTCGAACTGCGCCGGACCGAGATCGATGATCTTGCCGAGCGAGAGGCCGAGCGTGTGCACGGTCGGCGCCTGCACCTGCAGCTCGCCCCGGTCGGCCCCGACGATGCGGTAGCGGGTCGCCAGCGGGTTCGAGAAGTCGTTGTTCGCGCTTCCCGGACCGTACTGGGTCACCTGCGGATCGTCGGCGGCGAGCCGCGAGAGGGGCGGGCCGGTCCAAGGACCGGCGTTCGCCGTGTAGCTGGCCGCGACCGTGATGTCCCACGGCATCAGGTAGCTCATGCCGCCCCGGATCGAGTACTGCCGCCACGTCGGCGCGTAGGAAAGAGCGGTGGATGCGCGGAGCGTGTCGTGCTCGTTGTTGCCGCGCGGCATGTACAGCGCCTTGGTGGAGGCGAACTTCTCGGGCGAGATGAAGCGCGCCGGGTCGGTCGGGTTCCAGTCGCCGGCGAAGTGCTGCCACTGACGGCTGATGTTGAACGTTGCGGACATCCGCTCGGTGCGACGGGTGGTGGTGATCTCAATGGCGGAGTACACCAGCTTGCTCCACGCGTTGTTCGTCTGCTGCAGCAGATCGCCGTAGTCGATATCCACCGCGCCGTACTGGAATTCACCCCGGGGAACCGAGGCCGGCGACTCCGCCGGGTAGTAGCCGTTGACCTCGCGAAGCGCGTAGTTGTCGGTGTAGCGACGGTGCACGAAGGCCACGTCCATGGCGAACTGACCGGCGAACTGACGGCGCAGACCGAGGATGGCCTCGTCCACGAACGGCTGGGTGATGCCCGCGGGATCGAACAGCGCCGAGATCGGCAGCCGGTCGGCGGGCGGGGTATAACGACTGTGATCGGGCATGCCGTCGCCGTCGTGGTCGTATTCCACATAGCTGCCGACGCTGGTTCCGCCGTGCACCGAGGTGATGTTGTCGCGTCCGTTCATCTGCTCGTGGACGCGGCCGGCGTTCCCTCGCAGGATCGTCCGCCCGTCGCCGGTCAGCTGGTAGGCGAAGCCCAGGCGCGGACCGATCGCCCAGGTGTTCATCCGCTCGAAGTCCAGAAGGGCGTCGTAGCGCCGGACGTAGTCGGCACGGATTCCGAGGTTCAGGGTGAGCCGGTCCACCGGCTTCCAGGCGTCCTGGACGTAGAACGCGATGTTGCGATCCTGCGCGTCGCGGGTCAGGAGCTGATCGATCGGGCCGTTCTGGTCGCCGGTGCGACGCCGCTCGAACCACCGGGTGCCCACCGCGTCGGCGAGATTCGTCGTCGGCTCTCCGGCGGCGTTCACCGGCGTGTGGTACTCGGTGCCCCAGCCGTTGCTGGTGGCGTAGACCGTGGTGCTCGGATAGGTGCTCCACGGAGCGGCGTAGACGCCGAACCCGAATTCGTGGGAGCCGCCGAAGTTGTCCACGTAGTGGGTCATGTCGGCGCGCATCAGGATGAGCCGCGCCGGCCGATCGGAGCCGTTGGGGGTTCCAGCGGCGCCGATCCGGCCGCCCCGGCCGATGGTGCCGCTGTCGTTCACCGAGTACCCGCTGTGGATTTCGATGTAGAGCGGCAGGCTGTCGCGCTGCGGCTGGATGTCCGCGGGAACCTGGGACGCCTTGTTGTTCCACGAAGCGGTGAACTGCCCGGTGGTGGCGGCGCCGAACACCGAGGTCAGCTTGGCGCCGGCGAGGTTCCCGCCGGTCCGCACCGTCAACCGCGACGCGAGATCGTATTCGCGGTTCGAGGTGTTCTCGACCGCGTCGCCCTGGTAGTAGAGGTTCAGCTCGTGGCTCGGGTTGAGCTGCGCGCTGATCTTGAGGTACGGCTGGTGGCTCTTGGTCGTGTTGTTGAACTCGGTGTAGGTGGGCGCGGTTCCGGTGCTCCCCATGCTGAGCCCGGAGAGGGCGTTCAGTCGTTCAAGGTCCCTGGGGAGGCGACTGATGCGGGAGGCCAGATCGGCGTTCCGGTACGCCCCGAAGAACCATGCCTTGTCGCGGATGATCGGGCCGCCGACCGAGAAGTCCGCCTGTTTCACGAGGTGCGCGGTAGGGGTCCCCGCCGTGGCGGCGCGTCCCTCGGGCGGATTGTAGACGCCGAGCGACTGGAATTTCTGCCGCTCCTCGGTGAACGGATCCCAACCCTCGGGGATCTCGTTGTCGCCGAGGAACCCTTCGAGCTGGTTCTCGTTGCCCGTCCCCCAATCAAAGGACTGGTAGTCGTAGGCGGCGGACGCGGTCAGATCGTTGCCTCCGCTCCGGGTGACCACGTTCATGATCAGGCCGGTGCCCATCGGGTCCTTGGCCTCGGCGCCGCCGGTCTTCACCGACATGTCCTCCATCATGTCGGCGTTCATGCCCACGTAGGTGACCTGGGAGTCGGTGTAGCCGGCCGCCGCCATGCCCTCCAGCTGGATCACATGCGCGAAGTGCTCGGTGGCGTGGCCGAAGTAGACCATCCGACCGGAGCCGTCGTCGAAGGGGCGGGCGTTCACGCCAGGAGTCATCTCGAGGAAGTCGCTCCAGTTGCCGCGGGCCTGGATCGGGAGGTCGCGCTGCAGGTCGCCCTCGATGGTCAGGATGTTGCCGGGGCGGGAGATCTCGAGCATCGGCGTCTCGGCGGTCACCGTGACTGTCTCCTGGACGCTGCTGATCGACATCACCGGGTCCACCCCGATGTTGGTGCTGGCCCGCACCAGGATGCCTTCCTGGCGGTAGGTGGCGAACCCGGAGAGCGACGCCTCGACGACGAATTCGCCCACCGGCAGGTTCAGCAGCCGGTAGCCGCCCTGGCCGTCGGTGACGGTGGTCGCCGGGCTGATGAGCGCCGGGCTGGTGGCGGTGACGGTGACGCCGGGCAGCACCGCGCCGGTGTCATCGGTGACCGTGCCGCGGATGCTGGAGTCGCCGCCCTGTCCGAGCGCGAGCGCCGGGAGGGCGAGCGCCGCAAGCAGCGGCGCGAAAGTGGACTTCCGCATGATTTCTCCTTGGATGGGAAGGTTGGAAAAGCCGGGCCGCGAGGGCCGGGGAAACTGTCAGGGGCAACGATTATGCCACGCTTCGCGGGAAAACCCAAAATCCAATCCAAGTTCCCTGTTTTCATGGGTTTGGGTTTGCGGGACGCTGCAGTGCGCTCCCCCGGAGTTCCAACGGACCGAAGCCCCGGACCGGTTTGTTGGATCAGGGGCCGGGCGGCGCGGCGCGGAAGGAGGCGAGCAGCTGGCGGACTTCCGGCTGGTCGGGAGCGAGTCGCAGGGACTCCTCCAGACGGGTGATGGCCTGCCCCCGGTCGCCGGAGGCGGCGAGCGAGAGCGCCAGCGCGTTCAGCAGCGGCGGGTCGGCGGCCCGGAGCGGGAGCGAACGCTGGTAGAGATCGATCGCCCGCGGATGGTTGCCGGACTCCCGGTGGGCGTCCCCCAGCAGCCGCAGCAACCCCACATCCTCCGGGGCCTGGGCGAGCGCCGGTTCGAGAAGGCGGACCGCCTCGCGCGGTTCGCCGTCGTCCAGCGCGAAGCGGCCGAGCGCCCGCCGCGCCCGGCCGAGGTTGGGGTTCTCGGAAAGCGCCTGTCGGAAGGCTCGCCGGGCGCGTTCGTGGTCCTCCGCCCGGAGCCACTGCTCGGCGAGGGTGGCGGCGAGGCTTCCCGGCATCTCAACGCCGAACGAGTCGCCGAGTCCCCACGGCGGCGCGACGGCGCGCCGGGCGGTGATGTCGAACGTCATGCTCCGCTCCCCGCTTCCGGCGCGCAGCGACAGCAGGTAGCGGCCGGTCTCCCAGGCGGCGGCGTCCGGAGACCAAAAGGCGATCCCGTCCACGACCGCCGCTTGTTCCTCGAGAATCGGTTCCGCCGGTTCGCCGTCCGCCCGCCAGGGCGCGACCCGGAAGGTCACGGCGTCGTGGCCGGCGACCGCCGCCGCCGCCCGGAGCCGGCCGCCAGCTGCGAGCACCGCCCGCGCATTGGGGATCAGCTGCGTCCCGCCGGTCGTCCAGGCCCCGGAAGCATCCTCCTCCGCCGCTTCGGTCGGCGGGCCGTGGAGCAGGAGGGGGCGGGAGAGGACGCCGTCGGCGCCCGGCGCCAGGATGTCGTCCTCGAACAGCGTGTACTCGGTGCGGGCGTCGTTCTTGAGGATCACCCGCAGCCGGTAGCTGCCCTCGATCAGCGGGAAGGCGCCGCGGTAGGTGAAGGGTCGCGCCCCCACGTCCTGGAACTGGCTCTCGGTGAGTCGCAGGAACGGCTCCACCGCGAAGTCGTGGATCACCCGGTCTTCGGTGTCCACGACTTCGCCGGTGACCTCGAAGCGGGTGAAGTACTCGATGCCGCCCTCCTCCCGGGCCACCGTGAAGTGCTGCGGCTCGATCTCGATCGCATAGTGGACGAAGCGGGCGTCCGAAGTGGGGCCGGCGAAGACGCGGGCGATGCCGCTGCTCGGCACGAAGTTGAACAGGTAGTCGCTTTCGACCAGCCCGCGCGCCTCGGCGCCCGAAACCCAGCTGGTGTCCAGCAGGCGGTACGGCGCCCGGTTGATGTCGGAGAGGAGGGTCTGGGTCTGGAGAATCTCCATGTCCGGCTGCACCAGACTCGCGGTCACCCCGCGGTCGGCGCGCATGGTGATGCTGGCGTGCGCCAGGTCGGGCGCAATCTCCGAGAGCTGGGTGTACGCCTCCATCCGCGACTCGTCGGGGAACGACTGCGCGGGGAGCAGCTCCTCCGGCTGGTGGATGACGTGGTTGAACTGGATGTAGGGGCCGGCGTTGTACTCGCGGAAGAAGAGGATGTAGAGCGGCGGGAGCAGCATCTCCTCGCGCGCCAGGTAGAACCACAGCTCCGCCGGGTAGAGGCCGGGGATCGCCGCGAACGTGGTGCGTTCGTCCGGTTCGCCCAGCTGGATGTACATCCTGCCGCGGTCGGTCAGCCAGCCGGGCATCGCGGTTTCGCGTCCCAGGTGGGTGTTGGCGTACTCGATCCGCTCGTAGTGCTCGGTGCGGTACTCGTTTTCCGGGGTCAGCGGCTCCGGGTCCCGCCGATCCCAGAACGACTGGATGAAGGCCTCGCGCTCGGCTTCCGAGATCAGGTTCCGGAAGGCGTCCCGCTCGCGTTCGCTGATGATGTAGATCACCTCCTCTTCGAGCCATTTCCGGTGCTTGTCGGAGAGGGGGAGCGCCTCCTGCCCTCCCGAAGCGGGGAGGAGCGACGGCAGGAGCAGGGCGGCGAGCAGCAGGACGGGAAGGCGCATGGCTGCCGTCATTCTGACCCGGGCAGGAGCGAGCCTCCCTCGAATCTGGCCAGCTCCTCCTCGGTCAGAGGTTCGTGGAACGAATCCGGAACGGAAAAGCGCCCCCTGGAGAGTCCGAACGGCCGCTGGTTTTGCCTGGGGCGGGCGACGGCGCGGATATCCGCGATCGGGCGGCCGCGGCGCGTCACCAGCACCGGCTTCCCGGTCCGCGCGACCCGGTCCAGCACCGCCGAACAGGTGGACCTGAAGTCGGAGATGCGTACGCGTTCCACGGACTGCCTACCGCTGCGCGTCGGTGGTCGCGTCCTCCAGGACGACCCGGGCCACGCCGTCCTCGATGGCGAACCGGGTGCCGTAGGGCTCCGAAAGCCGAACCAGGTCGTCCAGAATCTTGTCGGCGAGCGCGCCCTCGGCGAACATCGGCCGGCCCCGGACGTGGCGGGGCTGGCCGTATCCCAGGGTGATCGGGTGGAGCGTCAGCTCGACCAGCTGCGCGCCGCTCCATTCGGGTACCGCGATCACCGCCTCCCAGATCTCGGGGATCGCGGGGAAGCCGGTCGCATCGTTGTTGTAGCGGGCGTCGTTGAAGTCGGCGAGGCCGTCGGTCTCGTCCAGTCCCAGCCGGTGGTAGTTCTCGTGGGGCAGCCGCTGGAGCGTTTCGTTCTGGAAGATGAAGTCGCCCAGGCTGTAGAGAATCGGCGCGCCCTTGTAGATCTCGATGGCGCGCAGCGCGTGCGGGCCGTGCCCCACGAAGACCGAGGCGCCGGCGTCCACCATGGCGCGGGCGAAGGTCACCAGGAACTCGGCGGGGAGCATCCGGCTGTTGGGGCCGGGGGCGCCCTCGTGGGCGTGGATGGTCACGATCACGTAGTCGGCCTGGCGGCTGGCGTTCCGCACGACCATGGCGATCTCCGCCAGGTCCTCCGGGTGCGGTTCGGTGCGCATTCCGGGCGTTTCCGCCACTTCGAACCGGTTGCGCAGGAAGGTCAGGCGGTCGCCCGATTCGGGAGGCCGCATCTTCAGCTCGCGCATGGTGGCGCGGATTTCCTCGAGCTGCTCCCGGGTGACTTGGTAGGTGGTGCGGTAGCGGAGCGGATTCAGCCCCGGCCGCGGCGGGATGTCGTCGCGCGACTTGCCGGCTACCGAGTGGTCCGGGTAGGTGGACGCCAGCGAGATCAGCGCCGCCCGGCCGTCCCTGGTCTCGATGAACTTGGCCTCCCGGGCTTCGGCGAGGCTGCGGCCGACGCCGGCGGCGACGATGCCGGCCTCCCGGATGTAGTTCTCGGTGAGGAGCATGGCGGGCGGGCCGTAGTCCCCCGAATGGTTGTTGGCGAGCGATCCCAGATCGATCCCGGCCCAGACGAACTCCCGGACGAGCTCCGGCTGCGCCCGCATGTAGGTGCCGCCGCTGGAGCTCATCGGGTAGGACTCCCAGTCGTGGAACAGCACCTCCACGTTGGTGAACGCCAGATCGGCCTCCCGCAGCAGGTCGATCATCCGGAGGAACTGCGGCTCCTCGTAGACGCTCAGCTTGCGGGTGATGATGGAATCGCCGGTGAGCGCCAGCGTGAAGCGGTCCTGGGCGGGCGACGCGGCAGCCAGCGCGCCGGCGACCGCAAGCAGGGCGAACGTCTTGTTTCTCATGTTGTCATCTCCGGTAGTCGAGGGGCGGGGGGCGGTCGCCCAGCAGCGGCTCGTACTGGAAGTCGGGACCGCGCGCCGCCTCCAGCTCCGCCTGCGCCGCCGCCAGGTGCGAGGGGTCCTCGAAGAGGTCGGCGGCGGTGCGGGCGAGGATTCGGGCCGCGAGATGCATGCCCTTCATCCCGATGCTGGTTCCCCCGGCGGCCACCGCCATCCAGCTGTGGGCCGGGGTTCCGGGAACCCAGGTCGCGGTGCGGAATTGCGCGGTGGGGGTGACCCAGCTCACGTCCGCCACGTCGGTGGAGCCGCCCGCCGGAGTCCGCGCCCACGGCATCACCGCCTCCTGGGAGCCGATCGGTTTGGGCCTCTGGAGATGCTGCTGGATCGCTTCGGCGAACGCCCGCTCCTCTTCGGTGTAGGCGAACCCGCCGATGGCGGTCATGTGCTTGTGCATGATCCGGCCGATGCGCTCGTTGGGGAGCAGGTTGTAGATGCCGTGGATCATCTCGTGCTCGACCCGGGTTCCGGTTCCCATCGCCGCCGCGTCCGCGATCCGCAGGATGCGACGCCAGTTGTCGCGGGCGACTTCGACCGACGGGTGGCGGTTGTAGTAGTAGGCCTCGGCGAAGTTCGGAACCACGTTGGGCGCCTCGCCGCCGCGGGTGATGACGTAGTGGATGCGGCTCCGCTCGTGGACGTGCTCCCGCATCAGGTTCACCATGAAGTTCATGGACTCGACGGCGTCGAGCGCCGAGCGGCCCTGGTCGGGAGCGCCGGCGGCGTGCGCCGAGACCCCGTGGAAGCGGAACTTGGCGGACAGGTTGGCGAGCGAATCGCCGGGACTCGCGTCGTTGCGGTCGCCCGGATGCCAGGCGAGGACGGCGTCCACGTTCTCGAACATGCCCTCGCGCACCATGTAGACCTTGCCGGCGCCGCCCTCCTCCGCCGGGGTTCCGAACACCCGGATCCGGCCCGGAATCCCGGTTTGCTCCAGCCATTCCCGGACGGCGAGACCGGCGGCCACCGAGGCGGTTCCGAAGAGATGGTGTCCGCAGGCGTGACCCGCCAGGACGCCTTCGCGCGCCATCGGCTCCGGCGCCGCCGTCTGGCTCACGCCGGGCAGGGCGTCGTACTCGGCGAGGATGCCGATCACCGGGCCGTCCGCGCCCCATTCGGCCACGAAGGCGGTCGGCATCCCGGCGACCCCGGCCTCCACCCGGAATCCTCCGGCCGCCAGTTGCTCCTGCAGGAGGGTGGAGCTCCGCTCCTCCTGGTAGCCCACCTCGGCCCATTCCCAGATGCGCATGGCCACTTCGTTGAAGTCGGCGCGCTGGGCGCTCAGGAAGGCGTCGGTGATTTCGTCTCCGTCTTGCGCCGAAGCGCTTCCGGCGACGGCGAGCACGAAGGCGATTGTGGCGATTCGGCGCATGGCGCTACTCCCGGATGGTTGGAGCGAGTGTACCCGTGCGGCCCCGGTTTTGCGATACCCTCCCCGCGTGGTCGGGAATGCGCGGATCGGACTGCTTGTCCTTCTGGTTTCGTCGGGGCCGGCCGCGGCGCAGGACGTTTCGCTGGAGCTCTTCGCGCGGCCGGCGCTCGCCGGACTCGCCGCCGCCGCCGATCTCCGGTTTGGGGCCAGGTTGGGGACGCTCTCCGAGGGAGAGGACTTCACCGGGTCTCGCTTCACCTTTCCGCCGGCGGTCGGGGTCGGCGCGCGGGTCAGCCGGGGCTCCTTCGGGCTGGAGGGAAGCTGGACCGCCTTTCGTTCTACGGACCTGGTTCCGCTGGCGCTCGCATCCCGGGACCGGGCGCCCGAGGGGCTGGAATTCGATCGGGACAACGTCGAGTACGCCACCGCCCAGCTGGTGTTTGGGCAGGCGTTCTGGAAGCGGGGAGAATTGTCCATTGGCGCCGGCGCCGGGGTGCTGCTGGTGAGCGACCCGGAAACGGACCGCCTGCTCGGCGGAGGCTTCCTCGCAGACAACCCCCTGCCGGGAATCTCCTCCCGACTGGAGGCGCAGCAGCGCCCGCTTGTGGTCGGAGCGTCCGCCGGGTTCGGGTTCCGCTTCGGTTCGCTCGTGCTGCGGCCGCGCCTCGATGCGCTGTATGTCCGTCCGCTCTGGCTGGAATACGAATTCGCCGTTCCGTTGCCGATCTCCGAAGCGCCTTCAGTTGGGGTTTTCCTCCGCGACGAGATTCGACCGTTCCTCTTCCTGGTGGGAGTGGACATCGGATTCCGCGTCCCGTAGCCGGGCGCGGAGATCCCGAACCGCCTCCCGGAGCGCATCCTCCCGGTCGGCGTCCAGGGTGATCCGGGTGCTGTCCCGCTCCTGGGGGTAGGAGCCGATCTCCACGTCGGGCCAGGCGCCCACCACCGCGTTCAGGATCGGGATGAGCCGCTCCTCCGGCGCCGGAACCTCCACTGCGTCCGAGAAGTAGCGCGGACCGGAGGGCAGGAACTCCTCGATGATCCCGAGCTTCCGCCGGAAGGCGGCGGGAAGGCCGGGGAGCACCCACACGTTGCGCATGACCACCACCGGCCAGGCGCCCGGCCTCCCCACCATCCGGGCGCCCCTGGGAGCGCGGGCCAGATCGCGATGGCTGTCCCCGAAGCCGCGGGCAGCCAGCGCGGCGAGGATTTCCGGCGCATGGTGGACTTCGGCGCCGAAGGCCGCAGCCACTCCCTCCATGGTGACGTCGTCGTGGGTGCCTCCCACGCCGCCCGACGTGAATATATGGTCGTGGGCGGCGCTCAGGGCGCGGACTTCCGCCGCGATCCCGGCCGGGTCGTCGGGGACGGTCACCGCGCGGCGAAGGTGGACGCCCTTCCTCCGCAGCAGCGCGGCGAGCCGCTGGGTGTTGGTGTCCGCGATCTTGCCGGAAAGGATTTCGTTGCCGATGACCAGGAGGGCCGCCGTGGGCCGGAGAGGGGTCACGGTTCGCAGATGAGATAGGCGATCCAGGTTTCGTCCGCCGAGCCCACGTCCACCTCCTCGAAGAGGCCGTTGCCGTCCCCGTTCTCGTCGGAACCCTCCCAGAGCACCCGGCTGCGCGGGAACCCGGCCTCGGCCAGCAGCTCGCGGATTTCGGGCAGGGTCCAAAAGCGCCACGAGTACCGGAAGGCGTTGCGGATCCGGCTCCGGTCCGGGAACTGGTAGTGGATGGCGCAGTCCATGTGGCCGGTGATCGGGTCGTAGGCCGCCTGGTCCCAGATGAACTGGAAGCCGTCCTCGTCCCGGACGTACTCCTTTTCCTCGTGGCAGTCGGAGCCTCCGTAGGCGTCGAGGAAGAACAGCCCGTCCGGGGGGAGCGCCTCCCGAACCTGCCGGAAGTAGCGACGCATCCGGTCCCGGGTTTCGAAGATCCAGTAGCTGAAGTTGGTGGCGGCGATCACGTCGGCCGATTCCGCAATTTCCAGCACGTCCGACTCGATCAGGCGGACCCGCTCCCGGGCGTGGGGGGGCAGGGCTGCCAGGTTGTGCTCGCGTCCCCACGCCAGCGGCGCCGGGTCCTGGTCCACCCCGACGGCGCTCCGGTCCGGGTCCTGGGCCACGAACTCGCAGGCGAGCGCGGCGGTCCCGCAGAAATCCTCGCGGAGCGACCGGGCCGGGCGACCCCGGATGCGCTGGAACTGCTCGCCCAGGAAGCGGGCGTCGGCGGGGGCGTCCTGTACCGAACGCTGGTAGAGGTCGTAGCGGTCGGCGCGCTCCGCCATGCTCCTCCCGCCCCGGCGGGCGGCGTTGGGCGGCACGGCCTTCCTCCCGACTAGTGGAGCTGCGTCGGCGGGCTCAGGGTGAACGGAGCGATCTTGACCCGGAAGCGTTCCCCGCCCACGCGCTCCATGAGGTAGAAGCCGCGCATCAGGCCGAAGGGGGCCTTGAGCGGGCACCACGAGGAGTACTCGAAGCGCGCTCCCGGCTCCAGACACGGCTGGGTTCCGACCACGCCTTCGCCCCGGACTTCCTCGACCCGGTCGTTGCCGTGCTCGATGATCCAGTGGCGGCTCAACAGCTGGACCATGTCGGCGGATTCGTTGGTGATCCCGATGTTGTACTGGAACAACCAGGTCGGCTCCGGCCTGGGATGCATCTCCCGGTAGCGTGCCGCCACCTCCACCCGGATGTGCCGGGTGGTGGCCGTGGATGTGAAGGTATCCCGAAGCACCGCCCGGCATCGTAGCACGGCGTCCGGAGAGTGAATCGGCGACAATGAAGGGGTTCCCATGAGCGTTTTCGCCCGCGTCGCGCTCTTCGTGTCGCTCCTTCCGGCGCCAGCCGTCGCCGGGGAGAAACTCATGGCGCTCGCGGTGGACGGCGGCGGCCACCAGCTGATTTCGGAATACCTCCGGCAGGGGAAGCTCCCCGCCTTTGCCCGCCTGCGGGCCGAAGGCGCCTTTTCCGACGGGTTGGTGACCGCGTTTCCGTCGAAGACGGCGCCCTCCTTCGCCATGATCTGGACCGGGCAGCCGCCCCGGGTCAACGGCGTCACCGGGAACAGGGCGCTCCGCACTCCGGCGACCGGACACACGCTCCTGGAGACCGCGGACGGATTCTCCGCCGAAACGCTGCGGGTGGACCCGCTCTGGACGCGGCTGGCGCGGCGTGGGCTGCGGGCGATCGCGCTCCACACTACGCACACCTGGCCGCTTGCGGCGGCGCTTCAGGGTCTGCCGGAGGAGGCGCGCGAGCGGCTGCATCTGCTGACCGGCTACACCGACGAACGTCTCGCCCCCGAAACCCTGCGCGGGTCGGGCGACGCCTTCCGGTTCCAGGTGGGGGATTCCGGGTTCGAGGGGCGGTTCTTCGACGACCCGGCGGACCCGGCGAGCGGCTGGGACACGCTCGGCATCCGCGCCGGCGGCGACGGGCCGTGGCTGGCCCGGGTCCGGGCAGGGCCGGAGGGCGGGTTCTCCTCCCGGATCGGGGCGCTCGCCGGCGAGGCCCGGCTGGAGTTCCGGGTGCGGGCGTTTGCGGCCGACGCCGCCGCCGGAACCTGGGTCGTGTTCCGGACCGGCGCCAGCGCGGTGGCCATGCATCCCGACGGGGCGTTTCGGCGGCGCCTGGGCGAACCGGCCTGGTCGCGGACGCTCGGCGACCGGGAGATCGCCGCCCCCCGTCTGCGGGAGGTCATGGGACGGGTCGTCGCGGACGCGGTCGAGCACCTGGAGGCGGCGGCCTCGATTCCCGACTGGGATTTCCTCGCGCTCTACCTGCCGGTGGCCGACGAGGCGGGGCATCTGTTCCACGGATTCCTCGACGAGCGCCTCGAACCGGACCCGGACATCGCGGCGGTGGCGGCCCCCATTCTGGAAGCGGCGTTCGTTGATGTGGATCGGGTGCTGGGGCGGATGCTCGAAATCGCCGAGGCGCAGGGCGCCCACCTGCTGGTGGTCGGCGATCACGGGATGGCAGGGATCGATCGTCGGGCGCATCTGAACGAGGCGCTTCGTCGAGCCGGCCTGCTCGCCTTTGACGGGGACGGGCGGCCTGACCTTTCGCGGACCCGGGCGATGCTGCTTTCCACCGACGACGGGAGCATCGCGCTGAACCGGGAGGCGCGTCCCGCCGGGATCGTGCCCCCGGAGGAGGAAGCCGAAGTGCGGCGGGCGGTGGAGGCGGCGTTGCTCGCGATCCGGCACGAGGGGGCGCCGGTGGTGACCGGCTTTCTCGATCCGGCGGAGGCGGAGAGCGGGTTCGTGCGGGCGGGCGGGGATTCGACCGGCTCCATCTTTCCGCTGCTCCGTCCCGGCTTCCTCGCTTCGCCGCGCCCGGCGGAAGCCGTCGTGATGCCGGCGCGTCCGTCCGGGAATCACGGATTCCTGCCCACCCGCCCGGACATGCGGGCGGTCTTCGCGGCTTGGGGGCCGCGCATCCCCGCCGGCGTCCGCTGGCCCCTGACCAGCGCGCTGGACGTGGTTCCGACCGCCCTGGACATCCTGGGGCTGCCGGCGGATCCGGCGTTGCCGGGGCGCTCCCGGCTGGAAGACGCGCCGCTGATCGGCCCGACCGGCAGGTCGGGCGCCCCATAACGATGGACGTAGCGAGGGAGGGGGTCGCCGCATCCCGCCGGCGCCGCCGCATCCTGCTGGGCGCCCTGAGCGGGGCGGGACTGCTGCTCGGTTTCGCGCTGTTGCTGCGGCTGGACCCGGCGGCGCCGGTGGTGGACCGGGACTCGGTGTTCCTGGGCGCGGTGCGGCGGGGGGAGATGATCCGCACCGTCCGGGCGCCTGGCGCGCTCGCGCCGGTGGAGGCGCGCTGGGTGAGCGCCGGGACCCGGGGGGAGGTGCGCCGCGCGCTCCTGCTCCCCGGCGCCCGGGTCGAACCGGACAGCGTGATTCTGGAGCTTGCGGACCCCGCCATCGAACAACTCCACACCGACAACGAGCTCCGGGTGGCCTCGATGGAGGCCGACCTGGACGATCTCCGGGTCCGGCTCCGCCGGGAGCTGCTTCAGGAGCAGTCCCGGCTCGCCACCCTGCGGTCGGAGGCGCGCCAGGCGGAACTGGATGCCGAAGCCGACGCCGAAATTCTCCGGGAAGGGATCATCGGACGCATCGAATTCGAGACCAGCCGTCTCACCGCCGAGGAGCTGCGCGAACGCGCGCGGCTCGCCGAGGAGCGGCTCCGGCTTTCCGAAGCCCGGGCGGAGGCCCGGATCGACGCCCAGCAGGCGCAGATCGATCAGGCGCGCTCCCTCCTTTCCGGGAGCGGCGGCAAGCGGGCCGCCCTCACCGTGCGCGCCGGGGTGTCCGGCGTGCTCCAGGAGGTGGCGGTGGAAGTGGGGGAATGGGTCGAACCGGGCGCCCGGCTGGCGCGGGTGGCGGACCCGGCGCGGTTGAAGGCGGAGCTCCGGGTCGCGGAAGCGCGGGCCGGGGACGTCGAATTGGGGCAGCCGGTCCAGGTGGACACCCGGAACGGCGTGCTCCCCGGCCGGGTGAGCCGGGTGGACCCCGCGGTGCGCGAGGGGACGGTGGTGGTGGACGCGGACCTGCTGGCCGACCCGCCTCCCGGAATCCGCGCCGACCTTGCGGTGGACGCCCTCATTGAAGTGGAGCGCATCCCCGACGCCCTCCACATGGATCGACCGGCGCTCGGCCAGGCGGGCGAGAGCATCGTCCTGTTCCGACTGGAGGCGGACGGGGAGACCGCGGTGCGCCGTCCGGTACGGCTGGGGCGGACTTCGGTGGGCGCGGTCGAGGTGCTTTCCGGCCTCGAGGAAGGCGATACCGTCATCCTTTCCGACACGTCCGCCTGGAGCGGGCGCGAACGCATCCGGCTGCGTTGACGCGCGGCGAAGGGAGCCTTTCGATCCCATGAAGGAACCGATCCTCCGGCTCGAGCGGGTGAGCCGCATCTTCACCACCGACGAGGTGGAGACCCACGCCCTTTCGGAGGTCAGCCTCGCGATCGGCCAGGGGGAGTACGTGGCCATCGCCGGACCCTCGGGGTGCGGCAAGTCCACCCTGCTGTCGATTCTGGGGCTGCTTGACACTCCCGATTCCGGGGAGTACTTCCTGAAGGGGCGGTCGGTCGCCGGTCTCGGCGTCGCCGAGCGGGCGCGCATCCGGAACCGGGAAGTGGGCTTCGTGTTCCAGGCGTTCAACCTGATCGGCGACCTGACCGTCGCCGAAAACGTGGAGCTGCCGCTCGTCTACCGCGGCGCCCCGTCGAAGGAGCGCAAGCGCCGCACCGCCGAAGCGCTGGAGCGGGTGGACATGTCCCACCGGGCCGGGCATCACCCGTCCCAGCTTTCGGGCGGCCAGCAGCAACGGGTCGCGGTGGCGCGGGCGGTGGTCGGCGAGCCGGCGATCCTGATGGCCGACGAGCCGACCGGTAATCTGGACTCGAAAAACGGCGCCGAGGTGATGGACCTGCTGGACGGTCTCCACGCCGCCGGAACCACCATCTGCATCGTCACCCACGATCCCCGCTACGCCGACCGCGCCGACCGGACGGTCCAGCTGTTCGACGGGCGGATCGTGCCCGAAGCGGACGACGGGTAGCGCGAAACCGGGTCATGGGAAGGCTGGACGCGCGCCCGGCGACCGGGGAGGACCTGCGCCGCTTCGAGCGCCGACTGTTCCGGGACCTCCGCACGCTGGACCGGATGATCCGCTCCGGGCGGATCGAGGAGGGGGTCTACCGGGTGGGGGTGGAGCAGGAGATGTTCCTCGTGGGCGAGGCGTATCGCCCGGCGCCGATGGCGATGGAGGTTCTGGCCGAAGTCGAAGATCCGCGGTTCACCACCGAGATCGCCCGCTTCAACCTGGAGGCGAATCTCGATCCGGTGCGGATGGAGGGGGACTTCCTGCGGCGGATGGAGCGGGAGCTGGAAGCGGTGATGACCCGCGCCTCGACCGCGGCGCGGGCGGTCGGGGTGGACGTCTGCCTCACCGGCATCCTCCCCACGCTGCGACTCTCCGATCTCACCTTGGAGAACATGACGCCGCTCTCCCGCTACCGCACGCTCAACGACACCCTGACCCGGGCGCGCGGCGGGTCGCCGTACCTGCTGCGCATCACCGGAGTGGACGAAATCCAGGCGACGCACGACAACGTGATGCTGGAGAGCTGCAACGCCAGCTTCCAGGTGCACCTCCAGGTGGGGGCGGACGAGTTCAGCCGGGTGTACAACCTGGCGCAGCTGGTTGCCGGGCCGGTGCTGGCGCTGGCCGCCAACTCGCCGCTGCTCTTCGGACGCCGCCTCTGGCGGGAGACCCGGATCGCGCTTTTCCAGCAGGCCATCGACACCCGCACCGCCGGCCCCCACGACCGGCAGCGGGTCGGGCGCGGCGCCTTCGGCCGCGACTGGATTCGGGAGGGGGTCATCGAAATCCACCGGGACAACATCACCCACCATCCGGTGCTGCTGGACGAGGGCGGCGCCGAGGACGAAACGCCGGAAACCGATCCGCCGGCGCTCGCCGCGCTCTGCCTCCACAACGGCACCGTCTGGCGCTGGAACCGGCCCTGCTACGGGATCACCGACGGCAAGCCGCATCTGCGCATCGAAAACCGCTACCTGCCGAGCGGCCCCAGCCTTCCCGACGAGGTGGCGAACGCGGCCCTCTGGCTCGGCCTGATGAGCGGGCTTTCCGGCGAGGGGGTGAATCCGGCGGACTCGATGCCGTTCGCCCACGCCCTCGAGAACTTCATCGCCGCCGGCCGGCTGGGGATCAAGGCGGAGATGAACTGGATCGATGGCCGCCACTGGCGCATCGCCGACCTGTTGAAGCAGGAGCTGCTGCCCAGGGTGCGCGACGGACTGGCGCGCAAGGAGGTGGACGCCGGGGACGTGGATCACTACGTCGGCATCCTCGAAGAGCGGGTCGCCACCGGAAGGACGGGCGCGTTCTGGATGCTCGAGGGCTACAGCCATCTCGAGCGGCAGGCGTCGCAGTCGGAGCGGATGAGCGCGATCACCGGCGCCGCGCTCCGCCAGCAGCGCCAGGGGATTCCGGTGGCCCGCTGGACGCCGCCGGTTTCCGACGACGCGGGAAGCTGGAAGCACCACTACATGCGGGTCGAGCAGTTCATGGCCACCGAACTGAGCACCGTGCACCCCGACGAATCGGTCCGCCGCGCCGCCATCCTCATGGACTGGGGCCGGGTCCGGCAGATCCCGGTGGAGGAGGACGACAAGCTGGTGGGGCTGGTCTCCTACCGGACGATCATCAAGCTGGTCGCCGAGAGCGGCCTCGAGGAGAACGAACTGCTGTCGGTGCGGGACGCGATGAAGACCGACGTGGTCACGATCGGGCCGCAGACCACCTCGGTGGAGGCCATCCAGCTGATGAACGAAAAGGGGGTGGGCGCGCTGCCGGTCGTCCAGGGCGACGGACGCCTGGTCGGGATCGTGACCGAGCACGACTTCATGTTCATCGCCCGCAGCCTGCTCCAGGAGAACCTGGGCGCATAGGGGGGAGTCAGCAGGTCTCCACCTTCATCATGTTGGTGGCGCCGCTGAGCTGGGTGGCGCCGCAGACCAGCACCACCCGATCGCCGGGCGCGACCAGTCGCTCCTGGCGGATGGTGTCGAGCGCCTTGGTCAGCATTTCGTCGGTGGAGCCGAAACGCCGGTTCCGCATCGGGCGCACCCCCCAGCGGAGCGCCAGCCGCCGGTGGACGCGGTCCGAAGTGGTGAAGCCGAGGATGCCGCACTGCGGCCGCATGCGGCTCACCTGGCGCACGGTCGCCCCCGAGTCGGTGAACGCGACGATGCAGACAGCATCGATCGCCACCGCCGCTTCCCGGGCGGCGGCGGCGATGGCGTGATCCACCCGGCTGCGGTCGATGAGCGAGTAGTGGTGCCGCTGCTCCCCCAGGTCGGCGTGCTCCTCGGTGTAGGTCGCGAGCCGCTCGAGGGTGCGCACCGACTCGACCGGAAACTGCCCCACCGAGGATTCGCCGGAGAGCATCACCGCGTCGGAGCCGTCGAGAATCGCGTTGGCCACGTCGGAGGCTTCGGCCCGGGTGGGCATCGGGTGGGTCATCATCGAATCCAGCAGCTGGGTCGCCGTGATCGCGATCCGTCCGTGCCGGTTCGCCTCCCGGATCACCTCCTTCTGGATGATGGGCACCCGCTCGGCGCCGATCTCGACCCCCAGGTCCCCCCGGGCCACCATGACCCCGTCGGCCGCCTGGACGATGGCGCGGAGGCTGCGGAGCGCCTCCGGGCGTTCGATCTTGGCGATCACCGGGATGTCCTCGCGGCCCGCCTGGGCGAGCATCCGCCGCACGGCCTCCACATCCTCCGGGCGCCGGACGAAGGAGACCGCCAGGTAGTCCACGTCGGCGAGCACCGCGGCCTTCAGGTCGGTCCGGTCCTTGACGGTCAGGGTGGGGCCGGAAAGGGGCACCCCGGGCAGGTTGAGTCCCTTGCGGGCCAGCAGCAGCCCGCCCACCTCGACCTCGGTCTCCACGTCGGTGTCGGCGCTCCGGAGCACCCGAACCCGCAGCAGGCCGTCGTCGAGCAGGATCGCATCGCCCTTGCGCACGTCCTGGGCCAGGCGGGGGTAGCTCACCGAAACGACGTCGGCGCTCGCCGGAACCGTCCGGCTGGTGAGGGTGAACTTCGCCCCCGGAACCAGCTGGATCCCGCCTTCGGGAACCGCTCCGGTGCGCATCTTGGGGCCGGCCAGGTCGGCCAGCGCGGCCACCGCCCGCCCCGCCTTTTCCGAGGCGGCGCGCACTTCCGCCACCCGCTTCGGCAGGTCCCCGGCGTCCTCGTGGGCGCAGTTCAGGCGGGCGACGTCCAGCCCGGCCTCCACCATGGCTTCGATGGTGGCGGGTTCCCGGCATGCCGGACCCAGGGTGGCGACGATCTTCGTCTTGCGAACCAAGGCGGCGAAAGCCTCCGATCAGGCCGCTTTTCGGCCCGGTTCCAGCACGGTCAGGATGATCTTGATTCCGGCGAGGAGGGAGCCCCCGAACGTGCCGGAAATCTTGGAGCGACCGATGCGCTTGCGTGAGGATACCGGCACTTCGGCGGAAGGGACTCCGGCGAGCGCCGCCCGGATCTGCATTTCGGCGGTCCAGCCGAAGTCCGGGTCCCGCATGCCGAGCTCCGTCAGCGTCCGCCAGCGCACCGCCCGGAACGGCCCCAGGTCGGTGAAGCGGTAGCCGGTTCGCCAGCGGATCAGGAAGGCGGCGATCCGGTTTCCGAGCCGGGCGTGCGCCGGATGGGCGCCCGGTTCCCGCCGCCCCCGGGTTCGGGAGCCGATCACCAGGTCCGCCTCCCCGCTGCGCAGCGGGGCCAGCAAGGCGGGCGCCTCGTCGGGGGCGTCGCTGGCGTCCGCATCGAGGAAGAGCACCGCATCGGGCGGGTCCTCGGAAAGCGCGGCGAGGCCCCGAAGGCAGCACCGCCCGTAGCCAGGCCGGGACTCCTCGACCAGCAGGACCCGGTGCGCCCGGGCGACCCGGTCGGTCCCGTCGGTGGAGCCGTTGTCCACCACCACGATCCGGTCCACGAAGTCGCGCGGCAGCTCTTCCAGCACCCGGGCGATGCCGGTCTCCTCGTTGCGGGCCGGGATGACCACTGCGGTGCGCACGGCGCTTGCCCTCCAGGGGGCGCGAAGTATAGGGAGGGGACGCGGCGCCTTCCCTTACCATTCGCCCCGTGCGGTTCGCCCTTCACGGCCTCCTGGCGCTCGCCGGCGTCGGGCTGGCCGCCTGCTCCGAACCGGCGGCGCCCTCCTCCTCCGTCCTGCTGCGCGGCGGGCAGGTGCTGGACGGCAGCGGAAACCCCTGGTTCCGCGCCGACGTGCTGATCCGGGGCGACCGGATCGAACGGGTCGGGGCGATTCCCGTCGAGGCACTCCCCGCCGGAACCGATGTCCTGGACGTCGCCGGCCATACCGTAATGCCCGGTTTCATCGACCCCCACTCCCACGCGGTCGGCGGGCTGCTGAACCCGGACCTGCGCGCCGCCGTTCCGCTCCTGCGCCAGGGGATCACGACCGTGATGGTGAACCCGGATGGCGGCGGCGCGACCGACCTTGCCGGCTTGCGCCAGGACCTCGAGGCGGGGGGAACCGGGGTGCACGTCGCCCTGATGATCGGGCACGGCTCGGTGCGGCGGGAGGCGCTGGGGATGGAGGCCCGGCCTCCCGATGAGGCCGAGATGGAGCGGATGGCCGGGCTGATCCGGGCCGGCATGGACGCCGGCGCCTTCGGGCTGACCGCCGGCCTCTACTACGCCCCCGGCAGCTACGCGGAGAACGCGGAAGTGGTGCGTCTCGCCGGTGAAGTCGCGCCCTGGGGCGCCTTCGTCAGCCACATCCGGGACGAGAGCGACTACAACATCGGCCTGGTCGCCGCCGTGGACGAGGTCATCGAGGTGGCGGAAACCCATCGGATACGCGGGGTGGTGACCCATTTCAAGGCGCTGGGGCCCTCGGTGTGGGGGCTGAGCCGGGCGGCGACCGCCCGCATCGAGGCGGCCCGGGACCGGGGGGTGGAGGTGTTCGCCGATCAGTACCCCTACGAGGCTTCCGGCACCAGCATCGTCGGCGCGCTGGTTCCCCGGTGGGCGCTGGCCGGCGAGACGATGCCGGGGATGCCGTCCCCGCTGGAGGAGCGGCTTCGCGGCGCGGAGCGGGAGCGGCTTCGCAGCGACATGCTGGCGGCGCTGGAGCGTCGGGGCGGCGCCGAAACGCTCCTCGTCTCCCGGCATCGGGCGGACGAGAGCCTCGAGGGACGGTACCTTCACGATCTGGCCGCCGAGTGGGGCGTGGCGCCGGTCGACGCCGCCCTCCGGCTGCTGGAGAACGGCGGCGCCGGTCTCGTCTCGTTCAACATGGCGGAGGACGACATCGCCTGGATCATGCGGCGGGAGTGGACGATGGGATCGTCGGACGGCGGGCTGGTTCCGATGGGGGAGGGGCGGCCCCACCCCCGCTTCTACGGAGCGTTCCCCCGGCGGATCGCCCGCTATGCGCGCGAGCGGGGCGCGCTGAGCGTCGCGCAGGCGGTGCGCGGGATGACCAGCCTGCCGGCCGCCGTCTTCCGCATGCAGGACCGCGGCCTGGTGGCGACGGGACGGATCGCGGACCTGCTGGTGGTGGACCTGGACCGCTTCACCGACCGGGCCACCTACGAGGATCCGCACCAGCTGGCGGAGGGGGTGGAGCACGCGCTGGTCGCCGGGGTCTTCGCCATCCGCGACGATCAGCCCACCGAAGCCCTGGCCGGGGAGGTTCTCTGGCCGTCCTGGACCCGGGAGAGACCATGAACGCACCCCTTCCGATCGCCGAATCGATCCTGGAGACGGTCGGCGACACCCCGATCGTCGGACTCCGGCGGATCGGAAACGCGCTCCCCGGCCGCCTGGCGGCCAAGATGGAGTCCTTCAACCCCGGCGGTTCGGTGAAGGACCGGATCGCGATCACCATCGTCGAGGACGCCGAGCGCTCCGGCGCCCTGCGCCCCGGCGGGGTCATCGTCGAGGGCACTTCCGGGAACACCGGCATGGGGCTGGCGCTGGTGGCGGCGGTCAAGGGGTACAAGGCCATCTTCGTGATGCCCGACAAGATGAGCGACGAGAAGATCCGCGCGCTGCGGGCGCTGGGCGCCGAGGTGGTCATCACCCCCACCGCGGTGGAGCCGGACGATCCGCGCAGCTACTACAGCGTCGCCAAGCGGCTGGTGAAGGAGACCCCGGGCGCGGTGTACGCCAACCAGTACCACAACCCGGTGAACCCCGAGACCCACTACCGGAGCACCGGCCCGGAGCTGTGGGAGCAGCTCGGCGACCGCCTCCACACCCTGGTTTGCGGCCTGGGGACCGGGGGCACGATCTCCGGAACCGGGCGGTATCTCAAGGAGCGGAATCCGGCGGTCCGGGTGGTGGGCGCCGATCCGATCGGCTCGCTCTACGACGAATACTTCCGCACCGGCCACATCGGCGAGGCCCGGACGTACAAGGTGGAGGGGATCGGCGAGGACTTCATCCCCTCGACCATCGATTTCAGCGTGGTGGACGAGGTGATTCCGGTCTCGGACCGGGAGTCCTTCCAGATGGCCCGGCGGCTGGCCCGGGAGGAGGGGCTGTTCGTCGGCGGCTCCGCCGGCACTGCGATGGCGGCGGCGGTCCGGGTCGCCGCCCGGACCCCGGAGGGCGCCCTGGTGGTGGTTCTGATGCCCGATTCGGGCAACCGCTATCTCTCCAAGGTGTTCAGCGACGACTGGATGCGGCAGAACGGGTTCCTGGACTCCTCGTTCGGCGAGGGGTGCGTCGCCGATGTGCTGGCGGCGAAGGGCGGCGCCGAGATCGTGAGCGTGCCCCGCGTCGCCCGCCTGCGCGAGGTGGTCGACCTGATGCGAAAGCACGACGTGTCCCAGCTTCCGGTGCAGGACGGGGACTCCTTCATCGGGGTGGTCAGCGAGGCGACGCTGCTGGGCGGGCTTCTCCAGGGAGGGCCGGGGCAGGGGGAGGGATCCATCGCCGCCTTCGTGCGCGAGGACGCCATCCAGGCGGTGGATTCCGCCCGCCCGCTGGACGAGCTGGCCCAGGTCTTCGCCGCCGGGCGGATCGGGGTGGTGACCGACGGCGAACGCACCCTGGGGCTGCTGACCCCGATCGACCTGCTGGACTACCTCTCGCGGGACGCCGCCTGAGACGGAGCAACGAGATCGAGACCGGGAACGGATTCATGGGGTCTTGGCGGGGGCGGGAGCAGAAACCGGTTGGTTTCGGCGGCGGCGGCGTTTCTTCTTCCTTCCGGCGGCGGCGAGCGGCGTCCGCATCCGCTCATAGAGCAGAAACAGGTATTCGATTCGCTCGCGCTCGGACGCGAACTTCTCTTGACTTCGACAGTTTTGATCGATAAGTCCTTGACTGTCAATAGCCGACATTTCTGGCTAGGCACTACAAACGTAGCCCTCTGAAGGCTACGCCGGCGGAGGTTCGGCCCTCAGGCGAGCTGGTACGGCGTGGTCGGCAGGGGAAGTCTCATCGCGGCGTAGATAGCCTCGGCCTCCAGGGACGGCTTCGAGGGGATGGCGTATCGCTCTCCCGTTTTCTCGCAAAGCAACACCGTGCACTTGCGGTGCGCCAGCGCGTTGCGGATGACTTCGGGAGACATCCGTTCCTTCTGGAGCGCGACCCGATAGGCCAGATGGCGCACGCAGGCGAACGCCATGAAGGCGATCGCGATGTGGGCGCGGATCCGTTGTTCGGTCCAGTGCCAGATCGGCCGGACGCGCAGATCGTGCTTGGTGATGCGGAAGCTCTCCTCGACCCGCCAGAGTCCCCGGTAGTGCGACAGCACCTCGGCGGCCCGCGCGTCGCGCAGGTTGGTGATGACGCCGGCCAGTCCGTCCCAGCGCGCCGCCTCGTCGATCTTCTTCTGATCCAGGACGAGTCGCGCATCCCCTTCAACGGCGATGAAGCGCTTGGCGCCATGCTGGGACAACAGCGCTTTGGGGTTGTCGCTTTGCGACAGCTTGTCGAACGCCCGCTGGATCGCCTTGCGGCGATCGTGGGCGTCCTTGTGCGCTCGCTTGGCGGACCACGTGACGATCAACTGTCGCCCCTGGTGCTCCCATTCGTTCACCCGGCGCTCCGAGGAGCCTTCCAACGGGCCGTAGGAGTCCAGGTTCCAGATCTTCTTGCGTAGCGCGCCGGGGAGCTGGCGCAGCCGGGCGCCCACCACATAGCCGCCGCCCATCGCGTCCAGAGCCTCCAGGTTGGCGGCGCTGAGCATCCCCCGATCCGCCACGCAGACCGCCTGCTGCGCCGGATGACGCCGCAGCAAGCCCTCGAACACCGGAACCAGGCTGTGCCCCTCGTAGGCGGCGCCGGGGAACACCTCGTAGCTCACCGGAAGCCCCTCGCGGGTGACCATCAGCGCCAGCAGCACCTGCGAGTAGCGGTGCTTGCCGTCCTTGCTGTACCCCTTCTGGCGGAGTTCGTCCTCCTCCTCCGTCGCAAAGGCCAGCGTGGTGCAGTCGAAGAACAGCACCGAGACCGGATCGGGCAACACCGAGCGGGTGGCGTCGCCGACCCGGGCGCGAAGCCGTTCGATTGTCCTCGCGTCCAGCCGATCCATCATCCGGTAGACCTTGTGAAGCGGAAGGCTCACCCCGAAGTCGTCTTCAAGATTCCGCACGCTGCCGCGCTTGCTGTCCGGGTTGGCGATCCGCGCCATCACCGTGTGGAAGAGCGCGTCGTGGTACGCCCGATAGCGGGAGCGCGGCAACAGCGCATGCAGCCCCAGATGCCGGTAGACCTCGCCGTAGACCTCATGGATCCCGGTCGTGATCGGTTGCGCTTCCTTCAGTTGCTTGAGATCGACCGGGAGGGACTCCTTGCCGTCCCCCTCGCGCCCAACGCGGATGACCTGCTCGGCGATCTTCTCGGAGGAGAAGAGGAGAGGCGGCTGGCGTTCGTCCTTGAGCTTGTCCTTGATGAACTCGCCGAGCCGCTTCAGGCGTTCGAGCTCCTTGTCGTCCTTTGCGACGCCGACGTGGCGGACGATGCGCTGGCGGACCTTGGTTCCTTTGCGTACGCCTTCGACGAGTTGTACGGAGCGCCGGGGGCTGTTGGGAGTGGACTTGACGCGAACGAACATGGGTGGAGTATAGCACAGAAGTCAAACCAGAAAAATCGCTAGGCACAACAGAGCGAGTAGCGAAAAGCTCCCTTGTTTCAGAACATGTTTGTTTTCAACAGCTTCCCGATCCGACGCTCCGACCGAAATCGGGCTCAAACTGTCAAAGTCGGGCGCATCGTCGGAACCGCTACGGAGGAGGATGCGCCCGGTCTCGCGATCGGGAGTCTCCAGAACGGCGTTTCGGCTGCCTGAAGACTTCGGGGACAGCCGCTTCCGCCGCGGGATGTTCCGCTTGCGGCCTATCCCTCGTCGGGAAATTGCTCCCGCAATGTTTGGAGCATCTCACGGGTCTGTTCAAGGACGCCTTCGATGATCTGCTCCTTTTCCACGCCGGTCCGGAGGTGGATGGGAATGAACAGCCCGCCATGGCCCTTGAGGGACAGGGCGGCGGGGAAACGTTCCCGGATCCCGTAGAGATATTTCCCGAACCGGGATTTGTCCGCGCCAACTTGCCAGAACATGGGGGTGATGCCGGTTTTGCGCCATGCCCGATAAAAGATTCCGAACCACATGTCGCTATCGAGCATCCGTGCCCGGCGGGCGTGAAAGTGCCTCCCGTCAGTGAGATTCCCGAGTTTGTCGGCGATCCCTTCGGACTTGAGTTCATCCGTGATGGTTTGGACCAAGTCGATGTAGTTGACGAGTCGGCGCACAGCGGCCTGATCGGTCAGTTCTTCGGCCCGGATCGGGAGGAACGCTTCCGAGTCTGCCTTTTCGGTCAGCCCCCGCAGCTGGAGGATGTCAGCTTTGTGCTTGTCGGGCGATTCAAACAGCAAGGATTCCAGGACGTGGCGCCAACTCGTGATGCACAAGGTCTTTCCCCCGACGCGGGACCACCGGAAAACGCCATCATCGCCAGTTTCCCATTCCCGTTCCGCCTGAAGACATCGTGCCTTGAGCGCATCCCAGACCGTGTTCACCCTCGGATCGGGAGTGATGAACATGAGGGCGCCCCCAGGCGGCAAGGCGTCCAGGTAGGCGACTGGTTGCGCGTCGGTCAGCCCGGCCCAGAACTTGTTCTCGACAAAGAGCAGCCTCTCGCCTCCATTCTCGTGGATCGTCAGGTCCGGACGCCCGCCTTCGCCGCCCAGCTCCGCATCGATGCGACCGGGCGTCCATTCGATCCCGGCGGGGCGCAGCAGCCGGACGAACGCCCTGGCGATTTCCGGGTCCGCCTTCAGGATGTGGGCGAGCGCCAACGTCGCGGCCGGCTCGCTCTGCAACCCGCCCTTCAGAACGATTTCCGCAAGTACGCTCATGGGTCAGCGGATCGGAAGCGGAGGCCCGAACCCGCGATCCTCGTCGGTCACGATGACCCCGTTGGCCTCGACGTAGCGCTCCCAGGCGGCCAGCGCCTCCTCGAGCACGTCCGGATGCTGGGCCGCAAGGTCGCGGAGTTCCCCCGGATCCGCGTCCAGGTTGTGGAGACGCCAGCGGCTCTCCCCCATCGGCGGCGCCAGCCAGACAGCCTTCCAGGGGCCCCGGCGGATCGCCCGGCGCCCGAAGATCTCCCATCCGGCTATCACTTCCTCGTGAACCTGTTCGGTTTCGCCGCGCAGGAACCCCGCGAGCGAGCGGCCGGTGGGCATGACGGCGGCGGCCCCGGGTTCGGGCGGGGAGATGCCCGCCATTTCGAGGAACGTGGGGAAGAGGTCGGTCACTTGGAGAAACGCGCCGCTGGTCGCGCCCGGCAGGCGGCTTGACATCCCTTCCGGCAGCGCCGCGAAGGCCGGAACCCGAATCCCGCCCTCGTGGACGAACTGCTTGAAGTAGCGGAAGGGAGCGGTGGAGGCGTGCGCCCATTCGGGGCCGGTGTACACGAAGGAGCCGATCCGCCCCATCTGTTCGTAGGAGAGGTCGAAGTTGGCGGGCAGGAACGTCGCGTTGTCGGCGAGACCGGTCACGTCCGCTCCCGAAGCGCCGTTGTCGGAAAAGAACAGAACGACGGTGTTGTCGAGGACGCCCATCTCCCGGAGCGCCCGGATTAGCCGCCCCACATGGTGATCCAGCCGATCCACCATCGCCGCATACAACTCCATCTTGCGGGCCTCCACCCGCCGTTCGTCGGGGTCAAGGTCGTCCCACCGCCGCGCGTAGTCGGGAAGCGGCGGGGCTTCGGCGGTTTCCGGGATCACCCCCATGCGCTTGGCGCCCGCGATCCGCCGCTCGACGAGCGCCTCCCAGCCCTCGTCGTAGGCGCCGGCGTAGAGATCGAGGAATTCGTCCGGAACCTGGAGCGGCCAGTGCGGGGCGGTCCAGGTTCCGAGCGCGAAGAAGGGCTTGCCCGCTTCGGTCGCCTCCCGGATGTATCCGATCAATTCGTCGGCGTAGGCGCGGGTGGAGTAGAAACCCGACGGAAGCCCCGCGACCAGTGCGCCGTCCCGGCGGTAGCGGATGGGGTCGAAGGAGTCCACCGGGGCCGCGTCCTCGAAGTGGCTCGCCGCTCCGGTGAGCAGGACGAAGGAGCGGTCGAAGCCGCGCGCCGGGGGACTCTGATCCTCCGCCTGTCCCAGGTGCCACTTGCCGGCGATCGAGGTGTGGTACCCGGCGTTCCGCATCAGCGCCGGAAGGTGGAGCACATGCTCGTTCAGGTAGCCCTCGTAGCCGATCCGCCCTTCCAGGTCGTCGCCCATCAGCGAGGCCATCCCGCCGAGTCCGGCCCGGTGGTGGTCCACGCCGGAGAGGAGCATGGCGCGGGTCGGGGAGCAGGTGGCGGCGGTGTAGAAGCTGGTGAACCGGGTTCCGGCGGCGGCGAGCCGGTCCAGGTTCGGCGTGCGGATCTCCCCGCCGAAGGCCCCCAGGTCGGTATAGCCCAGGTCGTCGGCGATGAGCACCAGGAAGTTGGGCGGGGCGGGCGCCGCGCAGGCGGCGAGAGCGGCGAGGAGGAAGAAACTTCCGGCGCGGGACATCCTATGCGGCGATTTCGGCGATCCGTTCGGCGAGCGCGCGACGGGCCAGCAGCACCGGCTTCCCGGTGGCGGCTTCCAGGGCGCGGGCGAACGCGCCGCTGTATCCGATGCAGTGGAGCGCGATCCGGTCGGTGTCGCCGAATTGTTCCCGAAGCCTTTCCACAGCATTGGTTTCCGTGTAGGGCGAGGCCACTCCCACGATGGCGCGGCAGTCCTCCGGAACTCGTCGCCGGGCGTCCGCCTCCTGTCCCGGATTGGGGATCAGGACGCCGACGGTGGTTCCCGGGGGAGACGCTTTCCGGAGCGCCCGGTCGAATGCGGGTCCGGCCTTGACCAGGCGGGGACGCTCCGGAATCCCCCGGAGCGGCCCGGTGCAGAGGATGGCGATCCCCGCGCCGTCGGGCGCCCGATCCACCAGTTCCCGCATCCGGCGCTCCACGAACCGCTCGCTGACAAGCGCTTCTTCCCCGGTGGCGAGCCGGGAGACCAGCGGCGTCTCTCCCGGTTCGGGGGGCGGGATGGCGTCGCGATGCAGTCCGTCGAGCACTCCCGCCTCGGTCGCCGGTTCGCTTTCCCTGCCCAGGAATCGGAGGATTTCCGGCGTCACATCCGGCCGCGGCGCCTGGCCGATGGTGAGGAAGTGGAGCACGAGGACGGAAGGTAGCATGGCCCCCCGGATGCGCGAACTCGGCCCCGAAGAGATCGAGGATCTCGCGGTCGGCGCCTGGATCCTCGGCGCCGGCGGCGGCGGAAATCCGGCTCATTCGCTGCTGAACCTGCGGCTCGCCGGCGCCCGCGGGTTCCGTCCGCGGCTGATCCCGGCGTCGGCGCTGGATGACGACGACCTGGTGGCGGTGGTCTCCACGATGGGGGCGCCGCTGGTGGGGGAGGAGCGGTTGCCCGATCCGAAGCTCGCCGCCAGGCCGGTGCGGGCGCTGGAGGAGCGGCTCCGGAGGCGGTTCGCTGCGGTGATGTCGCTCGAGATCGGCGGTTCCAACGCGCTTCAGAGTTTTCTGGTCGCCTCCGAGACCGGGCTTCCGGTAGTGGACGCCGATTGCATGGGGCGGGCGTTTCCCGAAGCCCAGATGACCACCTTCGCGATCGCCGAACTCCGGAATTTCCCGTTCTGCCTCGTCGATGTCCGGGACAACGTGGTGCTTGTCGACCGGGCGGCGAGCTGGGAGTGGCAGGAGCGGCTTGGGCGGGCGGCGGTCACCGAGGTCGGTTCGATCGCGGCGACCGCGAAGGCGCCCCGCACCGGACGCGAAGTCCGGGAGCACGCGGTGCTCGGTTCGGCGACCCGGGCGATCCGCATCGGCGCCGCGGTGCGGCGGGCGCCCCGGGCGGGGGAGGATCCGGTGGAGGCCATCCTCGGCTGCGAGCCCGGCGTCCTTCTGTTCACCGGGAAGGTGGCGGACATCGAGCGACGCGCCACCCGCGGCTTTCTCAAGGGTTCGGCGCGGATCGACGGACTCGGCCCGGACCGGGGCAGTGCGCTGGAACTCCACTTCCGCAACGAATTCGCGGTGGCGTTCCGGGATGGCGAACCCTGCGGGATGACGCCCGAAATCCTCTGCGTGGTGGACTCGCACACCGGCGAAGCGCTCGGAACCGAGGTGATCGCCTACGGCCAGCGGGTGCGGGTTCTCGCCCTCGACGTCCCGGCGGCGCTCAAGACCGAAGCTGCGCTGCGCCGGGTCGGACCGCGGGCCTTCGGCTTCGATCTGGACTTCCAGCCGCTGTTCCGGTGATGGCTGCGGACCGGATCGGGGTGGACGTCGGCGGCACCCACACCGACGCGGTGCGGATGCGCGACGGCAAGGTCATCCGGAGTTTCAAGACCGGAACGACTGCGGACGTGCTGGGCGGGGTGCGGGCGGCGCTCGCCGGGATCGGGGAGGCGCCGGCGGCGTCGCGGGTGGTCATCGGAACCACGCATTTCACGAACGCGGCGCTGACCGGGGAGGGGCTGGCGCGGGTGGCGGCGCTCCGGGTCGGGCTGCCGGCGAGCGCCTCGCTGCCGCCGTTTTGCGACTGGCCGTCCGGGCTCGCCGAGCGGGTGCGGGGGCCGGTCCACATGGTGGAGGGCGGGCACGAATGCGACGGGCGGCCTCTCGTTCCGCTCGACGAGCGGGCGGTGGCTCGCGCCGGGCGGGCGATCCGGAAGGCGGGGATCGGCGAAATCGCGGTCAGCGCGGTGTTCTCGCCGCTTGATGGGAGTGGCGAGGCGCGGGCGGCGGAAATCCTCCGGCAGGAGCATCCGGACGCCTCCATCACCGAATCCCGGACGCTGGGGCGGATCGGCCTGCTGGGGCGCGAGAACGCCGGACTCCTGAACGCGGCGCTCCGCCCGCTGGCCCGCCGGGTGGTGGGAGCGCTCGCCGAGGTCAGCGGGGCGCCGCTTTTCCTGACCCGGAACGACGGGACCATCGCCAGCGTGGCGGCGGCGGTGGGGGCGCCGGCGCTGAGTATCTCCTCCGGCCCGGTCAACAGCATGACCGGCGCGTCCTTCCTGTCGGGCGCCGCCGATGCGGTGGTGGTGGACGTGGGCGGGACGACCACCGATGTGGGGGCGCTCCGGGCCGGATTCCCCCGGGAGGCGCCGCGCGAGGTCGAGGTGGGCGGGGTGCGGACGCTCTTCCGGATGCCGGACTTGCTCTCGATCGCGCTCGGCGGCGGCAGTCTGGTGACGGAGGACGGGCGCCGGGCGGGACCGGCGAGCGTCGGTTTCCGCCTCCCGGAGCGCGCGCTGGTGTTCGGCGGGGATGCGCGGACCGCGACCGACTGCGGGGTCGCGGCCGGATGGATCCGGGTCGGGGACCCGGAACGGGCGCGCGATCTGCCCTCGGCTCTCATCAAGCGCTTCGCCGCGCTCCTGCGGGAGCGGATTGGGGAGGCGGTGGACCGGATGAAGCCGGACGCCCGCGCCTGCCCGCTGCTCGCGGTGGGAGGCGGCGCGTTCCTGGTTCCCGACCGGCTGGAGGGCGTCTCGGAGACCCTCCGGGTCCCTCACGGCGAGGTGGCGAACGCGGTGGGCGCCGCGATCGCGAGGGTCGGCGGCGAAGTGGACCGGGTGTTCCACGGCATGGGCCGCGAGGAGGCGTTCCGGCGGGCGACCAGCGAGGCGGAACGGCGGGCGACGGCCGCCGGCGCCGATCCGGCGAGCCTCGAAGTGGTGGAACGGGAGGACCTGCCGCTCGCCTACCTGCCGGGGGATGCGCGGCGGGTTCGGGTGCGGGTGGTGGGGGACGCGACCTGATCCGGCGATCGTTTCAGCCCACTGCAGTCATGGCTCAAGGACTGCCGGATGGACATGCTCCGGTCGAATCAAGGCCCGAAGCTCAACCGCTACGGCCATGGCAAGCTCGTCGGCAGTGTAGCCAACGAGACCGGAGTGCGATGGGTCATCATCAAAAGGCATATGGTCGACACGACCGCGCCGGCCAATTGCGTCTGTTGCTGCTGTGAGAGCTGCGCCCACGTTGACCACGGCAAACCTGCCGCTCCGCCTGACACGATATTGCTTGCGACGGAACATCTCTCGGACACGCTCAACCGCAGCGTCAAGGTCCGGCGTGTCAAAGTACTCGATCCAGTTGACGGAAAGGTACTTTTCGTCTTGTCTCATCTCAAACGCCGCCGCCGTCGGAATACCATCACAGCCCATGGCGGTTGGTTTGCAGTACCGCGAGAAGTGATCCTCGTCAGGCAGCGGCACGTGGCGTATTTGGACCTTTTGCGGATGGGATGAATATCCGCACGGCCTCCAAGGCGCGATCCTTCGGCAGTTTGCCGTGGACGCGGAGCCGCGGCCCGGCACCTCTATCTGCCGAAACTCCCGCGAATTGAATGATCCCGTCAGGAAGGAATTTCATTGCCAGAACGCCCTGTTCAGCTGATGCCCATTCCACCAAGAGCAACCCGTCCGGACTCAGTGCGATTTCGGGCATGATCTTGACGATCCAGCGTTGGCCGAGAAAAAAAAGCGCCAACTCGCGCAGGGAGTCAAGCACGATAGCCGGGTCATCCGTATCTGCATCCGTCGTCATCTCGTGGAGCCTTCTGATGCGATTTGCAGCGGCTTGGTAGCCCCCGATGGCCAAAGCCGCGGCGATCCCGTTGGGATCCTTTGCCGTGAGAATGTATTCCGCAGCGATGCTCGTGTCGTCGCTTTGAACGTATGCGTTCGGCCATTGCTGAATGAATTTTTGAATCTCTGTGAAATTAGTCAGCCGATGGTCAGCTGTGTCCAAATGCGTCGCGAAGAATGATGAAGATGTGAAAAAATTGTCAGGTTTCACATGTGGAGATCGGGCAATGTTTGTCAAGATGTTGACTTGTTGAATATGTCCAACCTCTGGGCTTACGGTTGTATCGACAGAGTGCATTATGTGTTTTGAGTTAGCAAAAGTTTGTCAAGCATGGAAAAAAGGAAACTCTTGTGCTCCGGCCAGCGCGTAATGGCCTCTCGGAAATCATCGACGTTCAAAAGTAATGCATGATGAAAATTGCACTCGGCTACAACACACGAAATGTCATTCCATTTGCTTTCTTTGAAGGTGATATTGCACTCGACTCTTTTCGCATTCAAGGTAAGAGTTGGAGTTAGTCCGAGGACATCAAGGTTATTGCGGAGCCAACCCACGGCAAACCGATCAACAAGCCATCGCTTGGGATCATCCTGCAAAATGGAAACTTGGCAATTGAGTCCCAGTCCACGGTATGGAACTTGAGAGATTTTCTCCAAGTAAATCGTAGCGAGGCTATGAATCTCATAGTGATCCTCAAACGCTGGCCCGCAATTTTCTGTGATCGTCAGGCGAAATGGATCCACGGTCCATGTGATTCCGTTCCTGTATTTCACCACGGACAGGGCAGGCGTTGTGAGGGTCTCGGCGACGCTCCAGTCCGCTGGCACGATTTCGCACGACACCAGAAAATCAGGGTTGAGAATCGAAGGGTTGTGGTTTTCGGCCGTCACCACAACGCTGACATTATGCAGTCGAACGCCAGATTCGTTAGCCATGGCAGCCTGCGCACGAGCGGCCCTTCCCCTTGGTAGACGCTGGTCGGCGCCTCCAAATCGCCGACCGGCGCGATTTTCCCGCAGGACGGGGACAGACTGCGTCGGACATCTCTTCCAGAGTATACTCCATCAGTGCTGGGCGTGGGGAGAGCCAAGGTCGGCGGCGAGGTGGGCCGGGTGTTCCTCCGGATGGGGAGCGAGGAGGCGACGGCCGCCGGCGCCGATCCGCCGAGCCTCGAAGTAGTGGAACGGGAGGACCTGCCGCTCGCCTACCTGCCGGGCGATGCGCGGCGGGTTCGGATGCGGGTGGTGGGGGACGCGACCTGATCCGGCGATCTATGCGGCGAGCCAGGCGGGCTGGTGCGGCTCGAAATAGTTCATTTCGGGCAGGGCCTTGTCGGGCTGCAGTTCCACCACCGTGAAGTTGGGGTCGGGATCGCCGGTCTCCCTCTGAAGCCCGGCGGAATCCTCGTCCAGCCTCGCGCCGGCCCGGATGGCCTCCCGCACGACCTTCCACTCGTTCACGCTGACGTCGTCGGTGGCCTCAAAGAAGGACTGCGCGTCTTCCCGGAACTCCTGGAAGTCGACCGCCGTTTCGGCGAACGCGAAGAAGGCGGACACCAGCGTATGCCGGAAATTGACATAGGCGGTCTCCAGAGTCTCGCCCGCGTCGGCGAGGGCTCCGGGGTTCACGCCGCCCATCCAGATCGCATCGGATTCGCGGGTGCAGGTCGCCCGACCGAGGAAACCGACGTAGGCGATGAAGCCGCGTCCGCAGACAATCTGCCGGAACCGAAAGTAGATCGGGATGTATTTCACCGTGCGGGACCCCCCGGAAGAGGGTGGCATGGTAGCCGAACGCGCGCCTACTGGATCAGGCGGCCGCCGTCGATGATCAGCGGGAGGCCGGTGACGAAGGAGGATTCGTCGGAGGCGAGGAACAGGATCGCCTGCGCCACGTCGCGGGGCGTTCCCAGGCGTCCCAGCGGGGTGACCTCGTACCAGGAGCGGCGCATCGCTTCCGGGTCGTCGGCGCGGGCAAGATTGCGCTCGTTCATCGGGGTGTCGATGACGCCCGGACAGACCGCGTTCACCCGGATGCCCCAGGGGGCGCCTTCGAGCGCCAGTCCCCGGGCGAGGGCCATCATTCCCGCCTTGGAGGCGCCGTAGGCGGAGCTCCGGGTCGCGGCGATGAAATTGCCGACCGAGGAATTCATGACGATGGCACCGCGCCGCCGTTCCTTCATTCCCGGAATCACCCGGCGGGACATCAGGAACGCCGAAGTGAGGTTGATGCGGAGCACCCGCTCCCATTCGGCGAGGCTGGTGTCCTCGACCAGCTTCTTGAGTTCGACCCCGGCATTGTTCACCAGGACATCCACCGGCCCGAAGTCCCGCTCGGCGGTCCCGACCACATCCTCAACGCCGGCTTCGGTGGAGACATCGGCGACCACCGGGATCGCCGCGCCGCCCGCGTCCCGGATGCCGGCGGCGACCATTTCCACCGCGTCCCCGGCGATGTCGGCGAGCGCCACCCGGGCGCCCTCCTCGGCGAAGAGTTCGGCGGTGGCCCGCCCGATCCCGGCCGCCGCGCCGGTGACCACCGCGCACCGCCCGTCCAACCGCTTCATCGTCCTTCTCCGAAATTGCGGAGGCGGTGGAGGGCTTCGGCGATGCGCGCTTCGCTCTGGAGCATGGAGACCCGAGCGTAGCGGTTCCAGCGGGCGCCGAAGGCGGTTCCGGGGAACATGAGCACCCGCGCCTCGGTGAGCAGCCTGCGGCAGAACGCCTCCGCCGGGAGACCGAAGCGGGAGATGTCCGCCCAGATGAAAAAGCCGCCCCCGTGGTCGGCGACGGGAATCCCCAGGTCGTGGAGGCCGTCCAGCAGCAGCTTGCGCCGGGGGGCGTAGATCTGTCGCATCCGCTCCGGAAATGCCTCGCCGCCGGCGAGCGCGGCGGCCGCCGCCCGCTGCGAGAAGAGCGGGGCGGGGCCGGAAATTTCCGCCTTCACCCGGGCGCAGGCGGCGATCGCGTCGGCGGGGCCGGTCAGGTAGCCGATCCGAAATCCGGTCATCGCGTAGCTCTTGGACACGCTGCCGAGCGTCAGCGTCCGGTTCCGCATCCCCGGCAGGGTCGCCGGCGAGAGAATCGGCCCTTTTCCGTCGAGGGTCATGTCCGCGTACACCTCGTCGGAGAGAATCCGGAGATCGCCGCGCTCGGCGAGCCGGGCGAGTCCCTCCACCTCCGCCGCGTGGGTGCGGGCGCCGGTCGGGTTCGAGAAGTTCACGATGACCAGCAGGCGCGGACGCTCGGCGCGGCGGAACGCTTCGGCGGCGGCGTCGGCGCGCATTCCAAAATCTGCGCTGCCGTCCGCGGCCGGGACGAGCGCCGGGCGACCCTTCGCTAGCGCGATGGCCTGGATGTATGACGAGTAGTACGGGTCGGGGAGCAGCGCGTCCTCGCCCTCCTCCAGAAGGCCGAGCATCGCGAGGACGATCCCCTCCTGGGCGCCGCCGGTCACCAGCACCTCGGTCTCCGGGTCGGGACGGACGCCGATGCGCGCCTCCTCCCGGTCGGCGATCCGCTCCCGGAGCCCACGCTGCCCGCGCGGATCGAGCGCCTCGGTCTCGCCGAGCCGGGCGCAGGCCTCCTCGATCGCCGCGGTCGGAGCGGCGGCGTCGGGGTCGCCCCGCCCCAGACTCACCACGTCGGGGAGCCGGGCGGCCAGCTCCATCAGCGAGTAGCGGGCGTCATCCTTCCGCGCCCGGTCGTCTTTCGGCGGCGGCTTCCGGCGGGCTCCGAGCACGAGGGCCGCCGCCCGCTGCGAGGGGGCGGCGGTGCAGATGGAAATGGCTTGCTTGATCCCCCGGAGCTTGCCGAACAGCGCGTTCGGGGCGCGAAGAAAACCGAGCCGGAAGGAGGCCAGTTCCGGGAAGCCGTCGAGCGAACCCACCAACACTGCGTCCTCCGGGGTTCCGGAGAGATCGGCGGCGGGGAATCGATCCCCAAGGTCCACTATCGGATCGCAGGCGCCGGATTCCGCGACGAAACGCGCCTCCCGCCTTCCGCCGGTGATGAGCACTTCCCCGCCGGGAGGGGCGCCCGCCGCCACCAGGCGCCGCCCCACCTCCTCCCGCAGCTCGGGGAGTCCGGGGCGCGGGGT
Organism: Candidatus Marinacidobacterium sp.; assembly: GCA_965202845.1. Lineage (GTDB taxonomy): Bacteria > Acidobacteriota > Vicinamibacteria > Marinacidobacterales > Marinacidobacteraceae > CBDATA01. The sequence goes on along the minus strand of OZ241856.1, from coordinate 1,421,674 downwards.
GTAATGGGTCTCCCCGCCGAGCAGCGCCTCCCGGAGCGCCGCGCGGTGTTCCGGCGAAAGGGTCATGCGGCGAGATCCTCCCACGCCGCCGGGGTCAACGGCAGTCCGTCGCGGCGGGCGCGTTCGGCTACCCGATCGGCGCGGAACCGCCGCCCGGTGGGAGTGCGCCTTCCGGCGAGCAGCGCAAACGCCACGAAGGCTGGTCCCAGCGTCTCCGAAGATCCCCACGGCCGTTCGGCTTCCGGAAGCGCCGCCTCCGCCGCCGGGGAGAGTCCGGTGGGCTTGATGCGCGCCCCCGGCGTGATCGTGTTCGTCGGAACGCCGGGCCGTTCGGCGGCGAGCGCCTTCGCCAGCCCCTCGATCCCGAACTTGCTGGCGCAGTAGGCGGTCTCCCCGGCGAACCCGGAGACGCCGGCGCGGGAGCTGACGAGCAGCGCCGAGCGAGCGCGCGACTGCCGCAGCAACAGGAACGCCGCCGTCAGGTTCACCGCGAGAGTCCGGTCCCATTCGGCCTCGGTGGTCTCCTCGATTGGCTTGCGTGGCAGCGCCGCGGCGCAGTGCAGGAGGAAGTCGAAGTCTCCCGACACTTTGCGCACGCTCGTCCGGTCGGCGAGGTCGCAGGGGATGATCTCCGCTCCCGGCGGCGCCCCCGACCGGAGCTCTTCCTCTTCGCAGTCGAGAAGCGTCAGCGCGGCGCCGGCCTCGTGGAGCGCTTGGGCGGCGGAGCGGCCGAGACCGCGGGCGGCGCCGGTCACCAAAGCGCGCGTTCCTTGGAGGATCAGAGGACGCTCCGCAGCAGCCATGCGGTCGAAAATCCCAGGTAGTTCCCGATGCCGTACCCGAAGATCCCCACGATCACCGCCGGAGCGATCCGGTTCTTCCACTGGAGCGCCATTCCGAGCGCCAGCGCCGACCCCGGCCCGCCGACCGCCGCCTGACTCGCCAGCGTCACGGTGGCGAGATCGAAGCGGGCGAGCCAGCCAATTCCGTAGACCACCACCGCATGGATCGCGATGATCAGGATCATGTAGAGGAAGAGCCAGGGGCCGGCCGCCAGCACCTCGCGGACGTCGGAGGCGGCGCCGATCACGATGAAGAACACGTGGAGCGCGAAGTAGGAGAGCATCCCCGCTCCCCGAAGTCGCTGGATGGCGGGGATCTGCCCCAGCGCCAGCGCGATGGTGGTGAGCCAGAGCACTTCCGGCACTCCGGGGAACACCCGGCCCAGCAGCCCGGCGGCGACCAGCGCCAGCAGCGGAAGCGCCGAAAGCGTCGCGAGGTGGGTGATCGAGAGGTTCCCCTCGGTCCACGTGCGGCGGAGCGCCCCGGCATCCATCGTTCCGTCGCCGTCCCCGGCCGCGGCTCTGGCGACCGCCCGGCGGGCGAACGTCGCGCCCAGCGCCGAAGCCAGCGCCACCTGGCCGAGCATCCAGGGGACGGTCGAGAGGTTGTCCACCACGAAGGCGCCGGCGAAGAGGCTCTCGGTCATTTCGAGCCCCCGGCCCACCGCCGCGAAGTTGAGGCCGCCGCCGAAGAAGGCGCCGGCGAAGGTGCCGCCGAGCTTCCAGGTCTCCGGCCCCAGCGCTCCGGCGAAGAGCAGGCTCGCGGTGAACGCGCCCACGAAGGTGCCGAACCCGGCGAGCAGGAACCCGAACACCATCCGGGGGCCGGCCTTTTTCAGGTCGGCGAGGTGGGTGGAGAGGACGAAGAGCACGATCGCGTAGGGGATCGCGTAGCGGGAGAGCTGGTCCATGAACTCCCCGCCCCGGGGGATGACCCCGATGTTGGCGAGCAGGATGCCGACCAGGGTGCAGACGACCGCCGAGCTGATCTTCTGGATGACCGGAACCCGCTCCTCGAACTCGCGCGCCCCGGCGACCAGCAACAGCAGGAAGGCGAGGAGCAGCAGCGGACTGGCGATCACGGGGGGGAGACCTCCACGAACTCGGCGTCGCCGCAGAAGAGGGTCCAGTCTCCGGCGGTGGTGGACGGGTAGGTGCGGAAGCCGAAGAGGACGCCGTCGCAGGGCGCGTTCAGGTCCTCGACGGGGTTCCCCAGCAGGTCGTGGATCTGGAGCAGCCGCTCGCCGGCGCGGATCGGCTTCTTCAGGCGCTCCTCGGCGAGGCCGGCGCCCGGACTCAAGATGCCGCTGCGGGAGGCCATCACCACGCTCTGCCGCCCGCGCCAGAGCTTCGGCGCGTAGGCGGCCTCGCCTTCGAGGAGTCCGTAGTGACGGCAGACGTTCCCGATGGCGCGCTTCAGGATGTCCACGTTTTCGCGCAAGCGCGTCGGCATGGTCGCGGCGGCGCCGCCGAGCTCGACGGTGATCGCCGCCTTCCCCCTGGGAGTCATGGCCGCCATCGGGGACCCCTGCGGGTGCGGGGTGTCAAGCACGATGCTCCATTCGGGACCCATCGCCTGCGCCAGCTCCAGCCCCAGGGGGTCGCCCGAAGTGGTGAAGATGGTCTCGCCCAGGTAGCAGATGTTGCCGCCGGAGTGGATCGTGATTTCGATGTCGGCGACCGCCGCCGCCGTCTCGGCGTGGACCGCCGCGATCCGGTCGGTGAGATAGCCGTTCGGGCGGCCCGGATAGATCCGGTTCATGTCGTGGGTGTGGGTGTCGCGGGGATTCCCCCGGGCCATCGCCTCGAAGGCGCCCACGTTCATCACTGGCACCCCGACCACCGCCCCCGAAAGCGCCGCCGGGTCGAGTTCCCGGACGAATTCGGCGACCGCCAGCGTCCCCTCCTGCTCGTCGCCGTGGATGCCGCCGTCCAGCAGCAGCGTCGGTCCGGGGCGCGCTCCGTTCGCGAGGAGCGCCGGAAACCCCAGGGGGGCGCCGTCCACCCGGTCGAAGGCGGGGACGAAGCCGGCGGCGCGCTGTCCAGGCGCGCAACGCACCGGTCCGATGGCGAGTTCGTTCATGGGGTCGGGTCTCCGAAATGGCCCGCGATCGTTTCCGCGACCCGGGCGAAGAGTTGGCGCTGCCCCCCGGTCCCGGCGCCTCCGGCGTGGGGCGCGAGCGCCAGGTTCGGGGCGTCGAGGAGGGGATGGTCGGCGGGGAGCGGCTCCTCCCGGAACACGTCCAGCCCGGCGCCGCCCAGCCGGCCGCTCCGCAGCCGTTCGGCGAGCGCGGCCTCGTCCACCAATCCGCCGCGCGCGGTGTTCACCAGGATCGCGCCTTCGGGCATCCGGTCCAGCGCCCGGGCGTCCAGCAGGTTCTCGGTGGCTTCGGTGTGCGGGAGGTGGAGGCTCAGGACGTCGGATTCGGCGAGCAGCTGCTCGAACGGGAGCGGGGTCGCGCCGAGGCGCCGGTTCCAGGCGGCGGGCAGGGGATGGCGCTGGAAGTAGCGCGTCCGCATCCCGAATCCGCTGGCGCGACGGGCCGTTTCCTGGCCGATGGCGCCGAAGCCGACGAGTCCGAGCCGGAGACCGTCGAGGGTGCGGATGTCCTTGCGTCCCAGCCAGTTGAACGCGAAGGCGCGTTCGGTGGTGGGCGCCGGGGTCAGTCCCCGTTCCCGGTAGGCGCCGGAGCGCGCGCCGGCGTCGCCTTCGACGATCCGCCGCGCGACCGCCAGCAGCAGCGCCATCGCGTGGTCGGCGACCGCGATCGCTCCCGGGTGGGGGATGGCGCGGACCGGGACGCCCCGGGCGTTCGCGGCGCGCATGTCCACCGGGATCGGATGGCGCCCCAGGACGATCAGGAGCGACGGTCGGGCGGCGTCCAGTTCCCGGGCGCCCACCCGGCGCCGCCGGGCGAGCAGGACGTCGGTCTCGGCGAGATCGTCCTCCATCCGGAGGTCGAATGCTCCGAGTGCGGCCCGGGCGGCCGCTTGCACCAACTCCGGCGGGCGTTCGGCGAACGCCACCCGGATGGCCGCCCTGTCCGCCATTCAGTCGGCGTTCCGGAGCAGGTAGTCCACCAGCAGGTTCGCCATGACCCGCATCCCGATGGCCACCGAGGCGTCATCGGCGCGGAAGAACGGCGAGTGGTGCGGCCCGGTGCGGGTGCCCTCCCGGTGGATGCCCAGCCGGTAGAAGAATCCGGGAACCTCGTTGGCGAAGTAGGAGAAATCCTCCCCGCCCATGGTCGGGTCCAGCTCCTCGGTGTTCTCCGCGCCCACGATGGCGTGGACGGTGGGCAGGCTCTCGGCGGTGAGCTCCGGGTTGTTGATGGTGGCGGGGCTGCCGCGCGCGTAGTCCAAGGTGTAGGAGCCGCCCCCCGAACCGGTGATGCCGTCCAGCACCTCCGCCATCCGCGCTTCCACCATATCCCGGACTTCGGGGTTGTAGGTGCGGACGGTGCCTTCGATGTCCACCGATTCGGGGATGATGTTGAAGCGCTCGCCGCCGTGCACCATGCCGACGGTGACCACCACCGGCTCCAGCGGATGCACGTTCCGGGAGGCGATGGTCTGGAGCGAGAGGATCGCCTGCGCCGCCATCACCACCGGGTCCACGCCCGCCTGCGGCTGGGCGCCGTGGGTCTGGATCCCGGTGATCGTCGCCTTGAAGTGGTCCACCGCGGCGAGCGCCGGGCCCGAGGTGAAGCCGATGGTTCCGAGCGGGAGGCCGGAGAGGGTGTGGAGTCCGAAGATCGCCTGCGGCTCCGGGTCGGCGAAGGCGCCCTCCCGGAGCATGAGTTCGGCGCCGCCCTCCTCGCCCGGCGGCGGCCCCTCCTCCGCCGGCTGGAACAGGAAGAGGATCGTTCCGGGGATGTCCGCGCGCATCGAGGCGAGCACGCTGGCGACTCCGTACTGGACCGCGGTGTGGACGTCGTGCCCGCAGGCGTGCATGACCCCGACGTCCTGGCCGTTGTAGGTGGTCCGCACCGTCGAGGCGAAGGGGAGATCGGTGTCCTCGGTCACCGGCAGGGCGTCCATGTCGGCGCGGACCGCGACCACCGGCCCCGGCTTGCCGCCCCGGAGGACCCCCACCACGCCGGTGTGGGCGATTTCGGTGCGGACCTCGTCGAAACCGAGCGCCCGGAGATGCTCGGCCACCATCCGCGCGGTCTCGAACTCGCGGTTCCCCAGCTCGGGGTACTGGTGGATGTGCTGGCGGAAGGCGACCGTTTCCTCCTCGTGTTCGGCGACCGCCACCTGGATGCGCGCGTCCCAGGCGCCGGGCTGGGCGAGGGCGGGGGAGGCGGCAAGGAGCAGCAGGCAGGCGAGGCGTCGGGTCATGCGGGGGAGTCCTCCGTAAAGGGGCGGGCGCGAGTGTATCCGGGAAAAGGGTGACCGAATTTGTCGGGCATCGGGTGCAAACTCCCCAACGCACAACAGCCCGGACGTTTTGCCGGGCACAGGAGGTTTGGAATGAAGCACATCGGGTTTGTTTTCCTGGCGCTCGCGCTGGGCGGTTCTGCGTCGGCGCGGCAGGGTTGGACGTCCCTCCCCATCGTCGACGAATGGGGGGAGCCCACCGGCGATGAGGTGCTCGCCAGCGCCTTCCGGAGGCCGGAGCGCCCCGTCGCCTGGCCGTATAGCGGCTTGCAGGCCCGGCTGGTCATCGGATGCGGCGAGGACGTGTTCCTTTCGTTCAACGAAGACGTGTATCTGGATACGGGCTTCCTGGGCGTCGCCAATTTCACTGTCCGGGTGGATGGCGGGGCGTCGCAGCGGGTGGGCGGTTCCGAGCGCAACGACAGCAAGCGGCAGGCGAGCCTCTACCTGCGGGACGAGCATTTGCGCGGGAGCACGTTCGAAATCCTGGTTCCCATCGCCGGTCACGGATCGGCGCAGTTCAAGTTCGACATCCAGGGGGTGCTTTGGCGGCGCGCGTGCCGTTGAGCGCTCCCCCATACGATCCCGCGCCATGACGGAACTTGCTTCGGGGCGCCTCGGCGTCGACGCCTTCGACCCCGCTTACGGCGCCGGGTTTGAAGCCGGGGACGCCCCGGAACGCGCGCAAGCGTCCGAGTTGGTGGAGGATGGCGGCGTCTTCCGGCGTCATCGTCCGGAAGCGGCGGCGGAGCGTCCGGGGCGTCTCGCGTTCGTGGACGGGGTGATGCGCACCGAGGCGCGGCTGACCCTCACCGCCGCCGACGGCGAAATGAACCCCGGCCTCGCCGGGAGCTGGGCGGCGGGAGCGGCGCTGGTGGACGGCGACCGTCCGGCGCGCATCGATCGGATCGCCGTCGGCCGGGTCACGGTGTTCGCCGGGGGACGGCCGGCGCGCCTGCCGGAGCAGCCGGGAGGCTGGCGCTGGGAGGCGTTTTCGGTGCCCGGCGGCGAGTTCCCCGATACCCGGGATTACTTGCAGCGCCTGATGCGCGACGCCGAGGCGAACGTCGCCGAAGCGCTTTGCGACGACGGATGGCTCACCGTCCTCGACGGCCCGCTCTACGGCATCCGGCGCCATCGGCAGTTTCCGCTCCTCGGCTACGTCAAGACCCACCATCGCCGGACGCTCGCGCCCGAAGCCTGGGCGCAGGTCCCCGGCCTCCGGGTCGGGGAGCGATCCGGACTCTTCGCGCTGGGCGAGGTTCACGCCTGCTACCTGCGGGTCGGCGATCCCGGTCCCTGGGCGAGCGGCTGGTCCGGCATCGCGCGCATCGAGACGCCGGCCCGGATCGGCCTCGACGAGGCGATCGGAATCGTCGACCGGGCCGCCGGCTGGCTTCCCCGCTTCGCCTCGCCCTTCCATCGGGATCCCCGGGCCCCGGTCAACCTTTCCCCGATCTCCGGCCTGGAGCGGCATCTGCATCACTTGCAAGGCGACCGGCGCCTTGCGCTCCGGGCGGTGCGCGAGGCCGCCGTCCGGCGAAACCAGGAGATGTCCCCATGAACCCAACGGAAAGCGGCGGTCGCATCGGGCTGGTCGACGGCTCGGTCGAGAGCGATTCGCGCTCGTTCCACGTGGTGCTGGACGCGGACGCGCTGGTCCAGCTCGACGAACTGGTCGCGGTGGACACCGAGCTGCCGAGCGGCGACCGGGTGACCCACTACGGCATCGTGACCGAGCTCCGGTCGCGCTTCGAGGGAGCGGACCTGCCTTCGGACACCGCCCGGGTGGCCGGGAACACGCTGCCCGCGGAGCACGTCCGGCGGGCCGAAGTCCGGGCGCTGCGGGTGGTTCCCGAGCTCTTTGTAGCGCCCCACGCCGGCGCCCTGGTGGTTCGCGCCGCCGGGGAGCACCGCCGGAAGGCCCTCTTCGAGGACGAAATGGAAAAGGGGATGCTCCCGGTGGGTCTGGACCTCGGCGGGCGTCCGGTCCACGCCGACATGCGGTTCGTGGACGGTCGTTCGGGCGGGCACGTCTCGATTTCGGGAATCTCCGGAGTCGCCACCAAGACCTCCTACGCGCTCTTTTTGCTCTATCAACTTCTGGAGACTGATAGAGGAATGGAGCTTCTGGGCGGACGCGCCCAGCGCGAAGCGACGCGGGCGCTGGTCTTCAACACCAAGGGCGAGGACCTGCTGCACCTGGATCGCCCCAACCGGGAGTTCGCGGGCAAGCCGGAGGCGGCCGACCGCTGGCGCGCCCTGGGGGTGGCGGAGCCGGGACCGTTCCGTTCGGTGCGGCTTTACGCCCCGCGCGCCTCCGAGTCGCTGGTGGCGCAGGTGCGCTCCCGGAACACCGCCGACGTGCATGCCTACGGCTGGACTCCGGAGCGGTTCATCCGCGATCAGCTTCTCCAGTTCTGCTTCACCTCCGACGACGAACGCTCCACCCAGGTGGGCTTCGTGGAGCAGCACGTCCGCATCCAGCTGCTGCGCCGACTCCGGCGGCTTCGGGGGGACGACTCGGGAGCGGTGGTCCTCCTGGACGAACCGCCGTCCGGGACCGGGTTCAACCCCGACCGGCTGGCGGCTCGGGAGCCGGAGGCCGCGCCCGCCGGCAAGGGACGGGAGGTGCGCGACTTCGGGGATCTGGTCGGCGTTCTGGAAGCGGCGGAGGCGGACGAGGAGCGGGTGGAGGCGTGGTTCGGACGCGCGGTGGCCGGCACCCGGCAGGCGTTCCTGCGGCGGCTGGGGAAGCTCCGGAACCGGCTGGGCGCGCTGATCGGCTGCGGCCTCGCTCCGGTCTCCGCCGAGAACGCCCGGCTCCATGTGGTGGACATCTCGACGCTCCACGACGACGCGCAGCGCTTCGTGGTGGGCGCGCTGCTGGACCGGGTGTGGCGCGAGAAGCAGGGCAGCGGCCGCGTTCCGCTGCGTTTCGTGGCGCTCGACGAGCTCAACAAGTACGCCCCGGCTGCCGGCTTCTCGCCGCTCAAGGACCTGCTGGTGGACATCGCCGAACGCGGCCGGTCGCTCGGCGTGCTGTTGATCGGGGCGCAGCAGACCGCTTCGGCGGTGGCGCCGGCGCTCCCCCGAAACGCCTCGCTGAAGGTGGCGGGGCGGCTGGACGCCAGCGAATCGGACGCCTACCGGTTCCTGACCTCCGCGCTCCGGGACCGGGCCACCCGCTTCATGCCGGGCACCATGGTGGTCTCGCAGCCGATCGTCCCCGAACCCATCCCGGTCCGGTTCCCGTTCCCGCCCTACGCGACCAACCCGGACGAGGCGGCCCGGGACGAGGACGCCGAGCGCGAAGCGACGGACCGGATCCGGAAGCGCATGGCGGCGTCCTCATGAAACTGCTCCACACTTCCGACTGGCACCTGGGGGCGCGGCTCGGCCGGGTGGATCGCGCTCCCGACCACGAAGCGGCGCTGGCGGGCCTCCATGAGATCGCCGAAGCGGAGCGCCCCGACCTGATCCTCCACACCGGGGACCTCTTTGACCAGTACCGGCCGCCCCACGACGCGCTCCACCTCGGCGTGCGGGCGCTGGCCCGCCTCGCGAGGACGGCCCCGACCGTCGCGCTGGCGGGAAACCACGATTCCCCGGGGTTCTTCCGGGCGCTCGACGTGATGGCCGCCGCCGCCGAACCCCGCCGGCTCTGGTTCGTGAGCGAACCGCAAGTCTGGTCAATGCCGGAGCCGGGCGGCGCGCAGGTGGTCTGCGTCCCGTTCATCCGCCCGGGGGCGATCGCCGACTACGCGAGCGGCGACCTGGCGCGCTTCGAAGGGGACTACGCCGACGGCGTCCGGATGCTGAACCAGCGGTTGCTGGGCGAGGCGGGGAAGAAAGCCGGCGCCCGGGGCGTCGTCCTCTACGCCGCCCACCTCCACGTCCACGGCGCCAAGCCGGGCAAGTCGGAGCGGCGCATCACCGTCGGCGAGGACCATGCGACCCACCTGGAAGGGCTGGATCGCGCGCTCTACTGCGCCTTCGGCCACATCCACGATCCGCAGCTGCTCCCCGGCGGCGTCGCCCGGGGGCGCTACGCCGGCTCGCTGATTCCGCTCGATTTCGGCGAAACCCAACAGACCAAACAGGCGGTTCTGGTCAGCATCGGGAACGACGTTCAGGTGGAGGAGCGGGCGCTGCCGGGCGGCCGGCCGCTGGTGGACTTCTCCGGAAGCCTCGAGGAATTCGAGGCCCGCGCCGCCGACGGCGGACTGGACGGATGCATCCTGCGGGCGCGCGTCCAGTCCCAGGAGCCGGTTCCGGATCTTGCGGAGCGTCTGCGGGAGCGGTCGCCGAAGTGCGAGGTGTTCGACATCCGCAACCCGCTCACCGACCAGCCGGTCAAGCCGGTGGACACCGAAGCCGCCGGCCAGCCGGAGCCGTCCCTCAAGGAGCTCTTCCTCGAGTGGAGGACGAATCGGGCGACCCGCGTCCAGGCGCCCCACGATGCGGTCGCCGCGCTCTTCCGGGAAGCCCTGGGCGGAGAGGATTCCGACTTCGGGCTGGACGCGCTTCGCGCCGCCGACGAGGAAAACCGCCTCGCGCTCAAGGAGGACTGATCCCGCCATGCGTCCGCTCCATCTTGAAATCGAGGGGCTGCGCTCCTTCCGCGCGCCGGTGGAGATCGACTTCACCGACCGGGACCGCATCGCCATCATCGGCGACACCGGCGCCGGCAAGTCCTCCATCCTGGAGGCGATGACCTGGGCGCTCTACGGGCAGCCGTCCTTCAAGGGACGCGGCGGCGGGGAGCTGCTGAACGACACCTCGACCGGGATGCGGGTGGTTTTCCGCTTCCGGGTTTCGGAGGAGACCTGGCAGGCGACGCGGGGGGTGAAGCGCCGGCCCGGCGGCGACCAGTCCTTCGCGGAACTCATCCAGATCGACGACCGCGGCGAAGAGCTGGATCGGGTGGAGCAGGTCGCCCGGGTGAACGAACGGGTGACGCAGCTGCTGGGGCTGGATGGCGGCGCCTTCCTGCGCACGGTGATCCTGCCCCAGGGGCGTTTCGAGCGTCTGCTGGTGGACCCCGCCAAGGAGCGGAGCGAAGTCCTGCGTCAGGTCTGGCGCACCGACGAACTGGAGGCGGCGGGACGCCGGGCCGAAATCGCCTGGCGGGAGTCCCAGGAACTGCGGACCCGCCTCGAGGCGCGGGCGGAACACTGGCCGGAAGATCCGGAAGCGCATCTCGAGGGACTCCGGACCCGCATCGCCGAAGCGCAGCGTTCGGCGTCCTCCGCCGGCAAGGACGCATCGGAAGCGGAGAAGGCGCGAGGCGCGATGCAGGCGGTTCAGGCCGATGCGGAGCGGGCCGGCGAAGTCCGGCAGCGGCTCGGCGCGATCCGGATGTCCGTGGCGCTGGAGCGTCTGGCGCCGCTCTCCGAGCGCGAACGGGACTTCGAGCGGCAGGCGCGGGAAGGGGAGCGTCGCCGGGAGGCGCTGGAGGCGGAACGGACGCGGATTCCCTCCGGCGACGGCCCGTCGAGCGAAGAAGCGGCGGCGGCGCGGACCACGCTCCCGGCGCTGGAAGCCCGCATCGCCGCCGCCGGGAATTCGGTCGCCGCATGGCGTTCTGGCGTGAAGGCGGCGTCGGAAAAGCGCGCCGAGGCGGAGCGGCTCGGAAAACGCGCCGCCGAAGCGAAGCGGCGGAGCGAAGAGCGCGCCTCCCGGCGTCCTCCGCTGGAGGAAGCGGCGGCTGCGGCCCGGGCGCGACGTGCCGAGGTCGAAACGCGCCATCAGGCCGCCGAAGCCCTCGGGGCCGAGCGTCGGGAAGCCGGGAAGCATCTCGGGCAACTCCGGGAGACGGAGGCCGGTTTCGCGGCGCGTCTCGCCGAGGCGAGGGAACAGCAGTCCCGGACCGGGCGGGAGGCGGCGGAAGCCGAGGAGCGCCTGGCCGCCGCGCGCCGTTCGAACTCCGCCGCCCACGCCGCCGCCGGTCTCCACGCGGGGGACGACTGCCCGGTGTGCCGGCGCGAGCTCCCGGAGGGATGGGAAGCCCCGGAGGGCGCAGGACTGGAAGCGGCGACGCGACGGATGCAGGAGACGCGGGCGGCGGCGACCGAAGCGGAGCGTCAGATCAGCCGGCTGGACGCCGAACTTCGCAGCGCGGGGAAGCGGGTCGCCGAAGCCGAAACCGCGATGGGGAAGGCCGAGGCGCGGTGGGCGGACGCCCGGCGGGAGCTCGCCGAAGTCGCGTCGCTGGACGCCGACGATGCGGCGCTGCCTGACCGGGACGCCCTGCTGGCGCCGTTCGATGCGGCCTGCGAGCGGGCGGATGCGGCGCTGGGCGAACACGACCGCGAAGCCGGTGGCTTGCGCGAGGAAGCGGTCGAGCGGGACAAGCAGGCCGGGATCGGGACGTCGGAAGCCGGGGGCGCCGAGGAGGCGGCCACGGCGGCGCGACAAACAGCATCCGGGCGGATCGACGAATCCCTGGAGGCGCTCCGGGCGGTTCCCGAACCCTTCCGCCCGAAGCTCTCGCTGCCCGAGGACGTGGACGGCTTCCACGAGGTGGACTTGCGTCCGATTGCGGCGATGGCGGAGTCGGTGCGGGCGCGGGAGGCGGTCCTGAAGGCTCGGCGGCGGGAGACCGAACGCATCGAGGGGGAATTGCGCGAAGCCGGCCGGCGCGCGACGGCGCTTGCGGAGCGCCGGAAGGTCGAACTGGAGGAACCGCTGCGGGAGATCGAGCGCGGCCTCGGCAGGGACCGCGACGCCCTCCTCAAGGCGGCGGATCGCCTGCAGCTTGAACGGGACATCGCGCTTCCCGATGGGGCCGCCGCCGCCGGGACGCTGGAAGCGCACGCCCGCGATCTGGAGGCGGCTGCTGGCGAAATCGGGGACGCCGCCGAGGCGCTCGGAAAGCGGGCCCTTGCCGGCGAGGACGCCGCCCGCAAGCGCGCCCGCGCGGTCGGAGAGCGGCTGGGGTTGGCGGAATTCGATCCCGAAGCGGTGTGGGAAGCGGCCCGCGAACGGGCGGAGGACGCCCGCCACGTCGAGCGCGCCGCCCGGCGGGAGGAGGAGCGGTTCGTCGCGGTCAAGGACGAAGTGCGGCGCCTGCGCGCGCTGCTGGAGCAGGCCGAGGCCAGGGAGCGGGCGCTCGGCGACCTGAAGGACGCGCTCAAGCCGGGGGCGTTCCTCAAGTGGCTGACACTCCGCCGATCCAGGGAGCTTCTCGTCCACGCATCGCGGAAGCTGGAGGAGATCAGCGGCGGTCGGTACGCCTTCGCCGATCCGGGTGACGGCGAGGTGGAATGGCGGATTCTCGACCAGGAGTCCGGGCAGCCGCGTTCGCCCCGGAGCCTTTCCGGCGGCGAAAAATTCCTGGCTTCGCTCGCGCTCGCGCTCGGCATGGTCGAGATGATGGAGCGCACCGGAGGCAGGCTGGAGTCCCTCTTCCTCGACGAGGGGTTCGGCTCGCTTGACGCTGGCAACCTGGAAGCCGCCATCGACGCGCTGGAAACCGCCGCCGCGACCCGTATGGTGGCGGTCATTTCCCACGTCCGGATGGTGGCCGAGCGGATCGACCACATCCTTTCGGTCACCAGGGAGGCTACCGGCAGCCAAGCGGTCTGGCGGCGCCCTTCGGATCCGGTATTCCGCCGCCTCCTGGAATGACGGGGAAGGTCGCCCCAAGGCGTCGCATGAAGGACCGTCGCATGCTCATCTCGAGGGAGCGGCAGAGATACAAGGTCATCGACGGCGCCAAAGCGGCGGCGGGCGCCTTCTTCACCCGGGGAGCGTCCTGGCTCACCGCGCCCGTCCGGGCCTTCCTGGAGGAGCACACCAGGGCGCACAGGCGCGTCCTGGACCCCTTCGCCGGGGACGGCGCCATCCTGGACTGCCTCGGCGCCCGCTACGACCTGGAGCTTCATGGATACGACTTGAACGGACACGACCGGAACGGGGCTGCCTGGCCGGTCAACGACAGCCTGCGGAACGTGCCCAACCCGAACCGGGCCGTGATCTGCACGAACCCTCCCTACCTTGCGAAACACAGCGCCCGGCGCAAGGGCCTTTGGGATGACGTCCGCCAGTATTACGAACGCCACTACGATCTCTACGAGCTGGCCATCGAGAAGAGCATGGAGAACGCGCCGGCCGGGATCTTCATCGTTCCGGAAACATTCCTGCACTCCTCCTTCCCGAAGCGCTGCTTGCGACTCGCTTCCGTCATTCTGGACAACCCGTTCACCGACACCGAAAATCCGGTCTGCGTGGCATGTTTCGACGGACGCGACGCATCCCCCGCATCCGATGGGAAGATATACGTCGGAGATGAATACGCCTGTCGCATCTCTGAAATCGACCGCGCCCGGTACCGGGTTGGCGCAAGTCGAAGGATTCAGTTCAACGATCCGGGAGGGAACGTCGCGTTGAAGGCCATCGACGGCACGGACCCCGACGACCGGATCCGGTTCGAACGACCGGACGCTTTCTACTACGGGTCCTCGAGAATCAAGGCGTCCAGCCGGCTCCTGACCTGGATTCGGGTCGAAGGGCTGGACAGCGCCCGCGTGGATGACTTCCTGGCGCTGGCGAACGACGCGCTCGCCCGACTGCGGGAAAGCACGAACGACCTGATCCTCTCCCCGTTCAAGGGCAACAACAAGCAGGGGAGCAGACGGCGTCGGCTCGACTACGCCCTCGCCCGGCACATCATCGCCGCCTCCCTGGATCAGATGAAATCCGGGTTCCGCCCTCGCCTGGAGGGACTGGATATCCCGGTCAGAAAGGCGGGTTGAAGCCTTCCTTGCCTTCGCCGAGCCGGGGCAGGGTGTCGCGCAGGACGGCTCGCGCCTCGCGGTAGTGCCGGTCGTAGCGCTCCGCGACATTCCGCCGGTCGCAGGACAGTTTTTCGGCCATGATGTCGAGCGCCGCGTCCCGGGTTCCGGCTACGAACTTGCCGCGTTGCAGGTGGAACGGCTGAACGATGAAGTCCTTGACGCCGGTCCCGATGAGCGCATCGGCGAACCGCCGGGCGTCCCGAACCAGCAGGAGCGGCGTCATCGTCACGCAGGCGGCGACGCCGCTTTCGGTCAGTTCCGCCGCCGCCTCCAGGCGCTTCGCATTGCTCGGACAGGAAGGCTCGAACGCCCGTCGCACATCCTCATCGTCGGTGGTCACGGTCAGGTTGACCTGCACCCGTCCGCCCCGCGCGACAATCTTGCGGAACAGGTCGGCGTCCCGCACCACGTCCGGGCTTCGGGTCTGCACCACCAGCTTGGGCCGGTGCCGTTCGGCGAGGACTTCCAGCAGATCGCGGGTGATTCCGAGTTTGCGTTCGATGGGCTGATAGGGATCGGTCACGCTGCTCATGTAGATCAACTTCCCGTCCAGGCTCTTCCGCAGCCTTCGGATCAATTCGCCCGCGTTCTCCTTGACCTCCACCCACCGCCCCCAGGCATCGCGCCGCTGCTCGCCGGTCATGGAAGCCGATCCGCGCGAGAAGAACGCGGCGTAGCAGTACGTGCAGCCGAACGCGCAGCCGGAATAGGGGTTCAGCGTGAAGTCGTAGGCGTCCATGAAGCCGGTTGCCCGCGTGAGGATGGCCCGCGCCGGGTTGTACTCCACGGAGGCGCCGCCAAAACGTTCGGGACGCGCCCGCTCCAACCCGCCACGCGGAGGAACCGCCGCTTCGGACGCCCCGAAAAGCGACGGCGCCCCGCCTGCAATCACTCACGCCTCCATATCCGAACCGCGTCCCTCTGAATAGGGTTGTGTTTCGGATTCCATTCCACGTGGTTCCACAGGTAGGGCTTGGCAAACGAACTATCTTTGGGCATATGATGGATCAAAAAAGCGACTTGGGAAATTGTTTGTCTCCAATCGGATGTCATTGGGAGGATTCCTGTATCAGATGACTGTATCTTGATTGATTTGAAGTCCCGTTTCGTTGAACTCAAGATTTCGTCCAAAATTTTGGCTCTTTCAAATACCGAGTGGGTACGCGACATGAGGGTTGAGCTTGGAGAAGTCCAGTTTTCCGGCGATGAGGAAGAACACGGTGCGGATGGTCTGGAAGGTTCCGTAGCCTCTGGCTTTCCGCTTGGCCGCCTGAAACAGGCCGTTGAGCGCCTCGATGAAGCCGTTGGTCTGGCGGGTTCGGGCCCACGCGACGATGCCCTCGAGATGTTTGCGGATCATCCGCGCGACGGCTTTCATGGGTTCGACCTTGGAGCGGTTCACGTTGGCGCACCACTGCCGGAGCATGGCTCGGACGACGTTGACCTGCTTGCGGTTGAGGATGTTCCGGAGTTGCTCGCGGTACATCCAGGCTCGGGCGGTGCGCTTTCCGGGGGCCTGCGCGATGAGAGCGTTGAGTTGGGCGCGCTGTTCGGGGCCGAGTCGTTCGGGATTTTTGAGGAGCGCCCAGCGCATGCCCTTGAGTTGGGGGTTGGCGCGCTGCTCGATGCGCCGGGTCTGGTCGAGGGCCTTGGATGCGTGAGCGATGACGTGGAATTTGTCGAAGGTGATCTGGGCGTTGGGGAGATGCTCTGCGACGCCCTTCATGTAGGCGGGGGACATGTCGATGGAGGCGACTTCGACGGCTTCGGGGTCTCCGCCGTGGGCTTCGAGGCTTCGGGCGAATCGGTCGACGGAGTCGGCGGCGCGGCCTTCTCCGACGAAGATGACCCGGCGTTTTCGGGCGTCTGCGACGACGGTGACGTAGTTGTGGCCGCGCGCGCGGGAGGTTTCGTCGATGGCGACGGCGCGGACGTCGGCTTGGTCGTCGGTTTCGGTGGCGAGTTCCACATAGCGGTTGGAGATGGCCTGGGTTTGGTGCTGGGAGAGTCCGGCGAGCCGTGCGACGGCGGCGAAGGTCATGTCCTGGCACATGGCGAGAATCAAGGCTTCGAAGAGGAGGGAGAACCCGGAGAGCTTGCCGGCCCAGGGCGGCGAGACCAGCGCGACCTTGCCGTTGGGGAGGCGCACCCGGGGGACGCGCGCCACCAGTTCGCACTCGAATTGGAAGAAGTTGAGGTGGCGGAAGCGCTTGGTCTTGGTGTCGTGGACCGGATGGAGGCCGTCGTGGTTCTGGTGGGCGAAGCGGGCGCCCCTGCGGAAATCGACGCGGATGCTCAGCTTTCCTTGGTCCTTGTCGAATTCCACGTTCTCGACGAACCAGGGGTCCGGGATGCCGAGGGCTTGGGCGAAAAGCTCGTGTAGCACTGGATGCGCTCCTTTTTTTCAGGGTCGAAAGCGGGAAAAGTGTTCCATTGGTGTGTGGCGACGCTGGCTGGGGACGGTTGCGGCTTCCCGCTTTCGACCCTTTTTCGAGCGTGCCCGCCGGATTCCGTGAGTCAAGGGTTCGCTACGCCGTGCAAGCCCGCCCTTGACACCCGGAATCCCGGCGGTCTCCATTCTACCCACTCAAATCTCAATTGAGGCAAAATTTTGCTCTTCGATTTGGCGCTGCTTACCAAAATATCCGATGGGGAAAAGGTTTTTACAGCGGCGCGCAGATCTTTTGGAAAGTGATAAGCTGCGTGGAATGAAGTCAGATAGGTGGCATTTCTATACGCTTCGTGCATTTTGTAGTATTCATTGGATTTAGGAATTTGTATGGGATCAAACATCCATGAATATCCTCCGTTCTCGGATTGCATAAAATTTTGGAAAGAATCCCATATAAATGTCTGCGCTGAATTTACGATGAACCTATCTCAAAATTGCCTGAGAAGGACTGTGATGCAGGCCAGCTGAACGAAACCCAAGAAGTTTTCCGGATGAAATTCCCATCGAATCAGAATCCGTCGCTGCCACTGTATCCACGCGAAGAAGCGTTCTACCATCCACCTCCTCTGATACCGACGTAGCCGACGTCCGTCTTGCGTCCTCGGCCTCTTTCGGTTCTTGCGGTGCGGCGCGATCATGTTGATTCCTTTCTCGCGCATATCCTCGTCCAACGCATCACTGTCGTAGGCTTTGTCTCCAATCAGATTTTTCGGTTTTTCTTCTACCATGCGGAATGGCAGATTCAACTGAACCAACTTCACTTCGTGGTGATTCGCAGCATGTACGCTGATCGAGTAAGGCAAACCATGTTTCTCAACTATCGCCATGACCCTCATGCCTTTACCACGCTTCGTCCGTCCGATTTCGAGACCTCCGCCTTTCGCAGGTAAGAACATTCCGTCGATAAAACCTTCCGATCCATCGTACTGACCGCACTCTTGAAGTTCAGCTACCAATCTTTCCATGATTTTCGGATAAACACCGGCGCGACACCAGGCTTGATACCTGCGATGAACCTATCTCAAAATTGCCTGAGAAGGACTGTGATGCAGGCCAGCTGAACGAAACCCAAGAAGTTTGCCTCAATTGAGATTTGAGTGGGTAGAATGGAGACCGCCGGGATTCCGGGTGTCAAGGGCGGGCTTGCACGGCGTAGCGAACCCTTGACTCACGGAATCCGGCGGGCACGCTCGAAAAAGGGTCGAAAGCGGGAAGCCGCAACCGTCCCCAGCCAGCGTCGCCACACACCAATGGAACACTTTTCCCGCTTTCGACCCTGAAAAAAAGGAGCGCATCCAGTGCTACACGAGCTTTTCGCCCAAGCCCTCGGCATCCCGGACCCCTGGTTCGTCGAGAACGTGGAATTCGACAAGGACCAAGGAAAGCTGAGCATCCGCGTCGATTTCCGCAGGGGCGCCCGCTTCGCCCACCAGAACCACGACGGCCTCCATCCGGTCCACGACACCAAGACCAAGCGCTTCCGCCACCTCAACTTCTTCCAATTCGAGTGCGAACTGGTGGCGCGCGTCCCCCGGGTGCGCCTCCCCAACGGCAAGGTCGCGCTGGTCTCGCCGCCCTGGGCCGGCAAGCTCTCCGGGTTCTCCCTCCTCTTCGAAGCCTTGATTCTCGCCATGTGCCAGGACATGACCTTCGCCGCCGTCGCACGGCTCGCCGGACTCTCCCAGCACCAAACCCAGGCCATCTCCAACCGCTATGTGGAACTCGCCACCGAAACCGACGACCAAGCCGACGTCCGCGCCGTCGCCATCGACGAAACCTCCCGCGCGCGCGGCCACAACTACGTCACCGTCGTCGCAGACGCCCGAAAACGCCGGGTCATCTTCGTCGGAGAAGGCCGCGCCGCCGACTCCGTCGACCGATTCGCCCGAAGCCTCGAAGCCCACGGCGGAGACCCCGAAGCCGTCGAAGTCGCCTCCATCGACATGTCCCCCGCCTACATGAAGGGCGTCGCAGAGCATCTCCCCAACGCCCAGATCACCTTCGACAAATTCCACGTCATCGCTCACGCATCCAAGGCCCTCGACCAGACCCGGCGCATCGAGCAGCGCGCCAACCCCCAACTCAAGGGCATGCGCTGGGCGCTCCTCAAAAATCCCGAACGACTCGGCCCCGAACAGCGCGCCCAACTCAACGCTCTCATCGCGCAGGCCCCCGGAAAGCGCACCGCCCGAGCCTGGATGTACCGCGAGCAACTCCGGAACATCCTCAACCGCAAGCAGGTCAACGTCGTCAGAGCCATGCTCCGGCAGTGGTGCGCCAACGTGAACCGCTCCAAGGTCGAACCCATGAAAGCCGTCGCGCGGATGATCCGCAAACATCTCGAGGGCATCGTCGCGTGGGCCCGAACCCGCCAGACCAACGGCTTCATCGAGGCGCTCAACGGCCTGTTTCAGGCGGCCAAGCGGAAAGCCAGAGGCTACGGAACCTTCCAGACCATCCGCACCGTGTTCTTCCTCATCGCCGGAAAACTGGACTTCTCCAAGCTCAACCCTCATGTCGCGTACCCACTCGGTATTTGAAAGAGCCAGAAGTTTTCTGGATGAAATTCCCATCGAATCAGAATCCGTCGCTGCCACTGTATCCACGCGAAGAAGCGTTCTACCATCCACCTCCTCTGATACCGACGTAGCCGACGTCCGTCTTGCGTCCTCGGCCTCTTTCGGTTCTTGCGGTGCGGCGCGATCATGTTGATTCCTTTCTCGCGCATATCCTCGTCCAACGCATCACTGTCGTAGGCTTTGTCTCCAATCAGATTTTTCGGTTTTTCTTCTACCATGCGGAATGGCAGATTCAACTGAACCAACTTCACTTCGTGGTGATTCGCAGCATGTACGCTGATCGAGTAAGGCAAACCATGTTTCTCAACTATCGCCATGATCCTCATGCCTTTACCACGCTTCGTCCGTCCGATTTCGAGACCTCCGCCTTTCGCAGGTAAGAACATTCCGTCGATAAAACCTTCCGATCCATCGTACTGACCGCACTCTTGAAGTTCAGCTACCAATCTCTCCATGATTTTCGGATAAACACCGGCGCGACACCAGGCTTGATACCTGCGATGAACGGTTTTGTAATTCGGATACTCTGGCGGCAGAAACCTCCACGGCGCACCGGTATGCAGGAGCCAAAGAACGGCTTCGAGAACTTCGCGTGCGGGCACGGGCTTTCGTCCCCGACGTCCTTTGGGGATGTTTTCTTCCGGGAAGAATTTCTGAATTTTCCCCCAGTATTTTTCTCTGATTCGAATCAAGTGGGCCAAGCGGGACATGGTTTGGATTGTACACAGATCATCCCAAAATTTCAATTACGAGATAGGTTCATGAACGGTTTTGTAATTCGGATACTCTGGCGGCAGAAACCTCCACGGCGCACCGGTATGCAGGAGCCAAAGAACGGCTTCGAGAACTTCGCGTGCGGGCACGGGCTTTCGTCCCCGACGTCCTTTGGGGATGTTTTCTTCCGGGAAGAATTTCTGAATTTTCCCCCAGTATTTTTCTCTGATTCGAATCAAGTGGGCCAAGCGGGACATGGTTTGGATTGTACACAGATCATCCCAAAATTTCAATTACGAGATAGGTTCATTTCACAGAAACTCGTATTTTTTTTATGGCACGATCTTCGGCAATAGTTCCACAGGGTTGTTCCGATTCGTCTCATGGATTGGCTTTGGTCGATGCCAATAAAAAATATTCTACTTCCAACGCGGAGACTTGCTGAAACAATGACCATCGCAAATAGAGTGGACAAGGCGCCGCACCCCAGATCAATCACCAGCGCCTGTTCTCGAATTGGAAATTTTCCATCCAGAAAACATCGACTGATCAAATGGACTTGTCTTGGGAAATACCAAGTCAAATAGAAGAGAGCGACCCATTCGTCATCGTAGTCCGGCGTTTCCCCTTCGTTCAATTTCTTCAACTCTCTCATGGCGTTTGCGACGTGCTGGGCGACTTCTTCGTTTGTCAGGCCCTGGGAGAGTCGCGTGTATTCTTCGTCCGCAACCGAAGCAATGGCTGAGTCCATCCATGTCAGAATTTTCGGATTGAGTTGGTGCGTTGAGGTCACGGCCGGCGGAGCTTGGGGAGAAGGGAGAGCATGCTCCCCTAGGGTAGCACCTGGCGTGGGCGGAATTGCGTTTCCGCTCGGCAGTCGAAAGGATAGGGGGCGTTGATGCGAAGCCTGATCGTCGCGGCGGTTCTCATCCTTCCGCTGGCGTTCGGGTTCGCGAGTCGGGAGGCCGCGCACGCGGCGGGGCTGCTGGTCGCCGGGTTCGGCGCGTTGGGCCACCACCTGCCGGGGGTGATGCGCGTCTACGGCGACCGGGCGCTCTTCCGGCGTTTCCGCGCTCGCCTCCTGGTCGCGCCGCTGGTCTTCGGCGCGGCGGCGTTCGGGTTCGCCTCCCAGGGGCTGAACGGCATCTCGCTCATCGTCCTGCTGTGGGGCGTCTGGTGGGGCGCGCTCCGGGTGTACGGACTCCTCCGCGTCGAGGATGCGCGGTCGGGCGCCGCCGGTCGCTTCGCCGCCCGGCTCGATTGGTTTCTCTGCGTTGGCTGGTTCGTCTTCGGCGTGCTGCATGCGCCCGCCCGACTCGCCGAGATGCTCGGAATCTGGTACGACTTGGGCGGCCCGCTGCTCGATCCCGGCCTGTTCTTCGGATTCCGCAACGCCTTCGACGTCCTGCTGTTCGGGGGCACCCTGGTCTTCGTGTTCCGGACGGGGCGGGACCTGCTGGCGGGGCGGGGGCGGCGCCCGGCCCAACACCCGGCCCGGTTGCTGGCGGCCGCGATGTCCTTCGGGTTCTGGTGGTGGTGCTCGGTTCAGGCGCCCTGGGCGGTTCTCGGCGTGGCCCTCTTCGGGATATTCCTCGACGCGCAGCGCCTTGCGATCTCCCGAGCGCTTTTCCAGAGCGGTCGGACGATGCTGCTCGTCTATCTGGGGCTGGCGTTCGGCTACGGAATCTTCCGGTTCCTGCCCGATGCGGTCTCCGGCGCGGCGGCGGAGCGCGGCGCGCTCGCCCTGGTCGCGGCCTCCACCATGCTCCACCTTTATTTCGACGGGTTCCTCCGGCGCGCCCGGGAACCGGCGGCGTCCACCGGGATTCCGAAGCCACATCTGCTGCGCTGGGCCGACCTCTTCGTCCTGCCGGTCGTCGTCCTGCTCTTGCTCGAATCCGGGAGCGGCGGGGGCGTCCCGCCGGGAGAGCGCTACCGGAACCTGACCGCGCTGCTCCCGGAGGACGCCGAGTCGCAGCGCGAGCTGGGGGTCGCCTACCGGAACGAGGGGAATCCGGCGGCTGCCGAGGAACGCTTCCGGCGCGCGGTGGAACTCGATCCCGAATCTCCCCGGGCGCGCGCCCACCTGGGGATTTCCCTGCTGGCGCGGGGAGCGTGGGAAGAGGCGGCGATCCATCTGGAGGCGGCGGTGCGCCTGGATGGGGACTACGCGGCGGCGCTCCACAACCTCGGATTCCTCCGCGAACGACTCGGCGCCCGACTGGACGCGGAGCGGCTCTACCGCCAGGCCATCGAAGCGGATCCGCTGCTGGCGGCGCCGCGGCTGGGGCTTGCCCGCATCCTCCTCATGGAGGACAACATCCCGGAGGCGGAGCAGGCGCTCGAGGGCGCCCTCGCGGTTTCGCCCGCCGAAGCGGAGGCGCACCGCAATCTCGGCATGATCCGGGCGCAGCGGGGCGAACATCGGGCGGCGATCGCCCACTTCGAGGTTGCGCTGGCGTCGGCGCCCGACGACGTGCAGGCGCTCGACACCGCCGCCTGGATTCTGGCGGTCTCGCCGGCGGCGCGCGATCCGGAGCGGGCGGTCGTCTACGCGCGCCGGGCTTCCGAGCTTGCCGGCCATCGCGATCCGTCGGTGGCGGACACCCTGGGCGCGGCGCTCGCCGCCGCCGGGGATTTCGAGGGGGCGCTGGCGGCCGCCCGCGCCGCCCGGGCGCTCGCGCTCGACGCGCATTCCCATGCGCTTGCCGAGGAGATTTCCGGGCGGATCGCCCTCTACGAAGCCGGGCGGCCTCCCGAATGAACCCGCTCGGGAAGGCGCAGGTTGTCCCGAATGGGAGGGCGTGCGAGACTTTGGCGCGCAATGAAGCGATCGTTCTGCAAAATCCTCTGGCTTGGACTGCTCGCCGGGTGCGGCGGCGGCGACAGCGCGCCCCCTGCGCCGACCCCTGCGCCCGCCCCGGCGCCGACTCCCGCGCCAACCCCGACTCCCGCGCCCGCGCCGACTCCCGATCCGGCGCCGGCGCCGCCGGAGGACACCTCCTTCGCCACCCGGTTCAACGCGCTGACGCCGCAGCCCTGGTGGCGGGAGTCCGAGCCCTACTCGTGCGAGCCTCCGGCCAAGTCCACGTCGCCCTGGATGGAGGCGGGGATCACCGACCCGGGCGGGGACGATTCGCTGTCGCTGATTCGATACTTCGGCAACGGCAGCTACCTGCGCTACTTCGCCATGGTCTTCCAGGGGTGCACCCCCACCCGGAAGTATCCGGAGCAGACCCATCTGGACCCGCCGGCGGATCCCTCCTACTTCTCCGTCGGGGATCTGGAGATCGCCGTCGACATCGCCCGGATCCCCCAGGGCGCCCCCGGCTGGTTCGAGGACGACGGGAGGCGCGAAACCATGGGCATGCAGGAGGCGGTGCGCATCCTGAACACCCATGTGACGTCCTGGTTCCAGAAGATTTCCGAAGGCAAGCTCCGGATGCGGTTCCAGGCCGGATTCGACTTTGCGGCGGAGGGGCAGGGCTCTCCCGATGATGCGAGAGCGCAGCAGCTGCGGTTGGCCGGGGTGAACGAATGCGGCGACCAGGCGGGGGGCTGGCCCTGCTACCTGCTGGAACCCCGCGGTCTCAATCGCCTCCTGCTGAGCGACGTCGCCACCGACACGGGCGGATCGGGAGACAACGGCATGGTCCGCTTCGGACTGGTGAGCCTGCGCGAGGCCAACATGGGGGTGATCGTCCATGAAATCGGCCATACCTGGATGGCCTGGCCCCACTCCTTCACCGAACTCCGCTGGCTGCCCGGCACTACGGGGAGCCCGGTGGAGCCTCCCAACCCCTACAGCAACAACCTGGACTTCATGTCCGAGCTCACGACGACGCCGGTGCTGGGCTGGCGTCAGGATTTGCCGTCCACGATGGCGGTGAACCGGTACGCCGCCGGGTGGATTCCTCCGTCGGAAGTCGCGCTGCACCTGGAGGACGCCGGAACGTACACCCTGCAGCCGCCGCGGAAACGGGGCCATCAGTTTCTGGTGATCGCCTCCGGGAGGCCGCGCGCCTTCACGACGGTGGAGGTGCTGGACCAGCGGAACGCCGCCTACAACGAGGACGAGCCCCGGGTGTACGACCCGTCCGCGCCCGGCGATTTGCGTCCCTTCCGCTACCAGGGCGTGCTGGTGAGCCGGTACGACCAGACCGCCGGAACCGGCGCCCAGTCCCGTTTCGGCCCGGCTCTCCACAATGCGGCCAACCCGGAGTTCTCCAAGGACGTGGGTTGGGGGAACGACGATTATTCGGTGATCCAGGATGGCGAGAGCCGCACCTTGGAGGGCGGGATTCGCCTGCGGGTGTCCCGCAACCCGGACCGGAGCTACCGGGTGCAGGTCAGCGGCGGGCGCACCGCTCCGTTCGCGCCCTGGTGCTACCCCCTCTGGTTCGCCGACGGCGAATACGAAACGGGATGTCTGCTCGACGAATCCTGACTCTGCGGACAGCCAGTCCCGAGCTTCTCGCCCGTCTGGAGGTGCAGTTCGTATTCCATCCGGACGCCGAGATCGAGCGCCGGATCGGGTTCCTCGCCGACTACCTGGCGGCCAGCGGCCAGCGGCGGCTGCTCGTCGGGGTGTCCGGCGGGGTGGACTCCGCGCTCGCCGCCCGCCTGGCGACGCTGGCGGTGGAGCGCCTGGGGAGCGACTACGCCGCGGTCGCGGTCCGGTTGCCCTGCGGCGTCCAGCAGGACGAGGAGGAGGCCCGGCTGGCGCTCGACTGGATCCGCCCGACCGCAGTGGTGACGGTGGACATCGAACCGGCGGTGCGGCTGCTGGACGACGCGATCGCCGCGCTGGAAAACGGGCCGGCGGCGAGCGAAGCCGAGCGCGACTTCGTGCGCGGCAACACCAAGGCGCGGATGCGGATGGCGGCGCAGTACCACCTCGCCGGCCTGGGCGGCGGGCTGGTGGTCGGAACCGACCATGCGGCGGAGGCGCTGGTGGGCTTTTTCACCAAGTTCGGGGACGGGGCCGCCGATGTGATCCCGCTCTTCGGACTCACCAAACGCCGGGTGCGGTCGCTGGCCGCCCGTCTGGGCGCTCCCCCGTGGCTCGTCGAAAAGGCGCCCACCGCCGATCTCGAGGATTCCCGCCCCGGCCTGCCCGACGAGGAAGCCCTCGGCGTGAGCTACGCGGATATCGACGCCTATCTGGAAGGCAGTATGGTCTCGGATGAAGTCGGGCGGCGGATCGAAACGCTCCACCGCCAGACCGAACACAAGCGCCGCGGGCCAGTGACTCCGGGCGACGACTGGTGGCGCGCCGATCTCAGGGAATCTGGATGAGATAGGTGGCGAGGCCGACCGCGATGGTGCGGTCGTTGTCCTCCACGATCTCGATGCGGCAGCTGATGAGCGTGCGTCCCTTGCGGACCACTTCGGCGATCGCCAGCAGTTCGCCCTGGACCACCGAAAGCAGGTTCAGCTTGTATTCGACCAGCGGCAGCGCGGCGTTCGGCGCCACCGACGAAGCTGCGAAGTGCCCGGCGGCGACCACCATCGTGCCCACCACGCTTCCCTCCATCGGGCCGTGGGTGGTGTCCTGGCGGCCCGCCGGCAGGTGGATGCGCGAGACGCCGTTGTCGGCGTAGTCAAGGCGCAGCCCCAGCATGCGGGCGACCGGGAAGGAGTCCAGCTCCCGCTGCTGCCGCTCCCGCCGCCCCTCGCGCTCGGTGGCCCTGGTCGCTGGTGGATTGCCCCGATCCTTCAGGGGGACGCCCTCGAACTCGTGCCCCGGCTCGGGTTCGGGGCTGGGGGACGCCGGCTGACCGCCCCGCTTGTGCGCCAGGAACGGTTCGTTGCGCGCGGCGCGACGTGCCGGTCTGGTCGCCTCGGGCTTCTCCGACTCGGTCATGGAAGGGTGATCCCCCAGTCTAGCACGTTCGCAGACGCTCCGGAGCGACGTACCATTCCGCGTCCCCCCATGTCCAGATCGCCGGAAACCTCCGCATTCGACGTCGTCGTGATCGGGAGCGGCCCCGGCGGATACGTGGCGGCGATCAAGGCGGCCTCCCGGGGGCTTTGCGCCGCGATCGTCGAAAAGGACGAGCGTTTCGGCGGAACCTGCCTGCACGTCGGATGCATCCCCAGCAAGGCGTACCTGCAGACCGCCGCCCTGCTCAACGACATCCGCGCCGCGAAGGCGCACGGCGTCCAGGTCGGCGAGCCGACCCTCGACTGGAAGGCGCTCAACCGGCGCGCCGACCGCATCATCCGCAAGCTGGCGGGCGGCGTCGGGATGCTTCTGAAGCGAAGCGGCGTGGTCGCCTTCAAGGGGTACGGACGGCTTGCCGGTCCGGGGCGGGTGGCGGTCGCCGGACCGGACGGGGAGCGAACGCTCGAGGCGCGGCACGTCCTCATCGCGACCGGATCGTCGGCGCGCACCCTCCCGTTCCTTCCCGTCGACGAGGAGCGCATCCTGACCAACGTCGGAATGTTCCGGCTGCCCGAATGTCCGAAGCGGCTCGGAATCATCGGCGCCGGGGCGGTGGGAACCGAGTTCGCCTCCATGTTCCGCAGCTACGGCAGCGAGGTGGACCTGTTTGAGGTGATGCCCCGGGCGCTCCCGCTGGAGGACGAGGAGGTCTCCGAAGTCGTCGGGAAGTCCCTCCGCAAGCAGGGGATCGGAGTCCACGTCGGCGCGACGGTGGAAGCCGCCGAGGCGACCGAAACCGGAGTCGAGGTGCGCTATCGCGCGGGGGGCGATACCGGGACGGCGCGCTACGACCGGCTGCTGGTGGCGGTGGGCCGGGCGCCCCGGACTTCGGACATCGGACTCGAAACCGTCGGGATCGCGCCGGGGAAGGGCGGTTTCCTCCCGGTGGACGGCTTCGGGCGGACGTCCGCCCCCGGCGTCTTCGCCATCGGCGACGTGGTGGCGACCGCCCAGCTCGCCCACATGGCCTCCGCCGAGGCGGAGGCGGCGGTGCGCTGTCTGGCCGGCGACCCCGGCGAGCCGCTCCCCCGGGAGCGGGTTCCCGCCGCCACCTACTGCTTCCCCGAAGTCGGTTCGGTCGGTCTGACCGAGGCGGCCGCCCGGGAGACCGGGCAGGAGATCAAGGTGGGGAGATTCCCGTTCGCGGCGAACAGCAAGGCCAACATCCTGGGAGACCTGACCGGCTTCGTGAAGATCGTGGCGGAGGCGCGCTACGGGGAGATCCTGGGAGTGCACATCGTCGGTCCGCACGCCACCGACCTCATCGCCGAGGCGGTCGTCGCGCTCACCCACGAGGCCACGCTGGAGTCGCTGGCGCGAAGCGTCCACCCCCATCCGACCCTTTCCGAGGCGCTCGCCGAAGCGGCGCTCGACGCGCTGGGCGAGCCGCTCCACGCCTGAGAATCCCCGCGATGCTGCCGGCGCTCTGGCGGCTGGACCGTCGGCCGCTCGCCTACCGGGACGCGGTCGAGATGCAGCGCGAGCTGGTCGCCCGGCGGCAGCGGGACGAGATTCCCGACGTCCTGCTGCTCACCGAACACCCGCCGGTGTACACCCTGGGCACGACGGCGGATCCCCGCCACCTTCTGGCGTCCCCGGAGCGGTTGGGCGCCGAAGTCATCGAGACCGACCGGGGCGGCGATGTGACCTTCCACGGTCCCGGCCAGCTGGTGGCTTGGCCGATCCTGGACCTTCGCGGCTGGAAGAAGGACGTCCGCGCCTATCTGCGGTCCCTTGAGGACGCGGTGATCGAGGCGGCGTCCGGATGCGGGGTCGTTGCCGGGCGCCGGCCCGGGCTCACCGGGGTCTGGTGCGGCGACGCGGAAGCCGAATCCCGCAAGCTGGCGGCGATCGGGGTGCGGGTGGCGCGCTGGGTCACCAGCCACGGCGTCGCGGTGAACGTGGGGGGCGATCTCCGCTGGTTCGACCGGATCGTGCCCTGCGGCATTCGCGGCTGCCGGGTCACCTCGCTGGAGGCGGAACTCGGGCGCGGCGTCTCCCTGGACCGGTTCGCCGACCTTCTCGCCGACTCGCTCGCCGGGGTTTTCGGGCGCCGGCTGCGCGCCGCGCCGGAAGGGAGGGTTCGGCGCGTTGCCTGAATCCGGGGGCGTGACCTACCTGGAGGCGATCCGGCGGACGCTCCGATCGGAGATGGAGCGGGATGAGCGGGTGCTGCTGCTGGGCGAGGACATCGGCGCCTACGGCGGCGCCTTCCGGCTCACCGAGGGGTTGCTGGACGATTTCGGTCCGTCCCGGGTGATGGACACCCCGATCAGCGAGGAAGGGTTCACCGGCATGGCGGTGGGGCTGGCCTTCGAGGGGTTCCGCCCGGTGGTGGAGTTCCAGTTCATGGACTTCATCGCCAGCGCCTTCAACATGATCGTGAACTTCGCCGCCAAGAGCCGCTATCGCGCCGGCGTCCCGGTTCCGCTGGTGCTGCGCGGTCCGGCGGGGGGCGGGGTGGGCGCCGGGCCGTTCCATTCGGCGAACCCCGAAGCCTGGTTCGCGCATGCGCCCGGGATCAAGGTGGTGGCGCCGGCGACGGTGGCGGACGCCGCCGGCCTGCTGCGCGCCGCGATCCGCGACGACGATCCGACGCTCTACCTGGAGCACAAGCGCCTCTACCGCAGCTTGCGCCTGTCCGATGCGGGCTGGGAGGCGGCGGCGTCCGCCTGCGTCCCGCTGGGGAAGGCGCGGCGGGCACGGAGCGGCGGCGATGTCTCGCTGGTGGCGTATGGCGGCGCGACGCCGCTCGTCGAACAGGCGGCCGCCGCCCTCGCCGGCGAGGGCATCGAGGCGGATGTGCTGGATCTTCGCAGTCTCGTCCCTCTTGACCTGGAGGCGATCCTCGCTTCGGCGGAGCGCACCGGCCGGTTGCTGGTGGTCCACGAGGCGAACCGGACCGGGGGATTCGGGGGCGAAATCGTGGCGCAGGCGGTGGAGCGCGCCGGGGACTCCCTGATGGCGCGGCGGGTCGCGGCCCGGGACGCGCCGACCCCCTACGCTCCCGAGCTGGAGGCGGAGCACCTGCCGTCGCTCGCTTCGGTGGTGGAGGCGGCGCGCGAGCTGGCGCGTGAGCGAAACCGGGGGCGCACCGGCTACCATTCCCGCCCCGTGCCCACCGACGTCATCATGCCGCAGATGGGCGAGAGCATCACCGAGGGAACCATCACCAAGTGGCGGGTCGCGGTCGGCGATGCGGTCGCCCGCGACGATCCCCTTTTCGACATCGCCACCGACAAGGTGGATACCGAGGTCCCGGCGGCGCTTTCCGGCCGGCTGGCGGAGATCCTCGTTCCCGAAGGGGAGACCGTGGAGGTGAACACGGTGGTCGGGCGGATCGCCGCCGAGGGCGAGGCCGTTGCGGCATCTTCCGGGGAGGCGGTCGAAACCGCGCCGCCCGCGCCGACGCAGGAGCGCAGCCGCCCCCGGAGCTCGCCGCTGGTCCGGCGGATGGCGCGCGAGCACGGCCTGGACCTGGCCGACGTCCCGGCGACCGGCGAGGGGGGACGGGTGACGAAGCAGGACATCCAGGACTTCCTCAAGCGAACCGGGAAGAGCATTGGGAAGTCGGGCGACGAGCCGGCCCCGGCGCCCGAGCCGGATCCCCTGCCGGTGGACGAACCGGAGGTCGATGGCGCCCGCGGCGAACCGCTCACCCCGATGCGCCGCGCCATCGCCGAACACATGGTGCGTTCCCGGCGCACCGCCGCCCACGTGACCACGGTGTTCGAGGCGGACATGTCGCGGGTGGTGCTGGCGCGCGCCGCGCAGCGCGAGGAGATGGAGCGCCGCTACGGCATCCGGCTCACCCTGATGCCGTACTTCGCCACCGCGGCCCTGGAGGCGCTCGCCGAGTTCCCGATTCTGAACGCCTCGCTCCAGGACGACCGGATCGTGCACCACTCGGCGGTGCATCTGGGCATCGCGGTCGCGCTGCCGGACGGCCTGGTGGTTCCGGTGCTGCGCCGCGCCGACGAGCGCAACTTTGTCGGGATCGCGCGCGGCATCGCCGAGCTTTCGGGGCGCGCCCGGAAGGGGGAGCTGGAACTTTCCGACCTGGAGGGCGGCACCTTCACCATCACCAACCCCGGTCCCTACGGCGCCCTCTTCGGGACGCCGATCATCGCCCAGCCGCAGTCGGCGATTCTCGGCATCGGCGGAGTCCACAAGCGGGCGGTGGTGCTGGATTCCGACGCCATCGCGGTGCGTTCGATGGTCTTCCTGGCGCTTTCCTTCGATCACCGCCTGATCGACGGGGCGGTCGCCGACCGGTTCATGGGCCGGGTGAAGGAGCGCCTCGAGAATTGGCCGGCGGCCGGGGATTCTTGAGCGCGGTTCCGCTTCCGGTCCTGCCGGCCGGGGAATCGTCCTTGACCGGTCGCCGTCCGTCCTGGTTGCGGGTGCGGCTCCCCTCCGGGGGAACCTGGTCGCGGTTGCGGCGGCTGCTCCGGGAGCAGGAGCTGCACACCGTCTGCGAGGAGGCCCGCTGTCCCAACCTGGCGGAGTGCTGGGGGCAGGGGACCGCCACCTTCATGATCCTGGGCGCCGTCTGCACCCGGGCGTGCGGTTTCTGCGCGGTGGCCACCGGCCTCCCGGACGGGCTGGATCGGGAGGAGCCGGAGCGGGTCGCCCGGGCGGTGGAGGTCATGGGCCTCCGCCATGCGGTGATCACTTCGGTGAACCGCGACGATCTTCCCGACGGCGGCGCCGGGATCTTCGCGTCCACCATCCGGGCGGTGCGGGAGCGGTGCCCGGACACCCGCATCGAGGTGCTGATCCCCGACTTCCAGGGCAACGGCGACGCCCTGGACCGGGTGCTGGACGAAGCGCCGGAAATCCTGAACCACAACATCGAGACCGTCCCGCGGCTCTATCGGAGCGTCCGCCCCGGCGCGCGCTACCGCCGTTCGCTCGACTTGCTGGCGCGCGCCAAGGAGCGCTCGCCCGGCGTCCTCACCAAGACCGGAGTCATGCTCGGACTCGGGGAGACCGCGGGCGAACTGGACGAGGTGATTCGCGACCTGGTGGACATCCGGGTGGACATCCTGACCGCCGGGCAGTATCTCCAGCCCACCCGCAACCACCTGCCGGTGGAGCGGTTCGTCCCGCCTCCCGAGTTCGACGCGCTGGCGCGTCGCGGGCGGGCGATGGGGCTGCGGCACGTGGAGGCCGGCCCGCTGGTTCGCAGCTCGTACCACGCCGCGAACCAGATTCCCGCATGAAGCCATGACGGGCGATCCAGCGCACATCATGGAGTTGATCGCCCGCGCCCCGTGGCGCGAAGCGGTCACCTACCGGGAGTCCTGGCCGCACGAGTACGTACTGATTCACGAGGACGGCCAGCACGCCCTGCTGGCCGCGTTCTGCGAACGCATCGGGCGCGGCGAGGGGGTGGAATGTCGGTTCTTCCATCAGCGGCGTCAGCACCTCTTCCTGGGCGGCTACAAGTACTGGACGATGACCGCTTGCCCGGACATCGATCTGGATGCCGACGAGTACGTACTGAACCGCGCCCCCCTCTACCGGGATCGCCGGGACTTCGTGATCCGGAAGGGAGACACCGGAACGCGGGAGGCCCGTTCGGACGGGAGGGAACGATGACCAAGCTGGCGGCCTGGAGCCTCGATCGACGGCAGAGGACGGGACTCAAGCGAGTCAAACGCGCTCCCATCGATCTGGAAAAGCATCTTGAAGACTGGATCGTGGAGGACGTCACGCTGATCGGGGAGGGGTTGACGCTGGTCGGCCGCCAGATCACCGTCGACGACGGGCGGCTCGACCTGTTGGCCATCGATGCCCGGGATCGCTGGGTGGTGATCGAGGTGAAGCCCGGAGTTCTCAATTCCGGCGCGCTTTCGCAGGCGCTCTACTACGCCTCGTCCATCGCGCGCCTCGACGCCGAGGAACTCCAAGGAAAGATTGCATCCCGCCTCGGCGACGCGAACCAGTTGTCAGAGCGCGTGAAACAACAACTGGCGGACGAGGGGGAGGAGCGCCAGGTCGCCGTGATGCTCGTCGGCGTCGGCATCCACTCCGGGCTGGAGCGCATGAAGGAGTTTCTCGGTCGCTTCGGCGTCCCCATCAGCGTTGTCAGCTTCGATGTATTCGAGACGGACAGCGGACAGCGGTTGCTGGTTCGTGAAGTGGAGGACGAAGCAACCGAGCCGCAACAACGTTCCCGGCGACGGCTTACGGTCGAGGCGATCCGCAGCTGGGCCGTGGATGTGGGCGTGGGCGGGCAGTTCGACCGCTTCGTGCGCATCGCGCAGGCCGCCGGTCTTGCGGTGCAGCCCCAGCGGGCGTCGATCCGAATCGCGCCGCCGTCCAACCGAACCCGGTTTCTGATGTACGCGCAACCGCATGCCGGCGTCAGCGGCGGCGAGTTGCGCATCCATGTTGGTCCCAAGCGGTTTGCGGAGTTCTTTCCCCACGTCGAGGAACGGGAAGCGATCGACGCCCTGGGCGGGCTGGATGGAAAGTGCGTGGGCGGCGAAACGCTTGATGCCCTGCTCGACGAGATCGAGCGATTCCTGACCGAAAAGGTTCAACAACCGGAAGTCAACGGGGAATAGCGTTCATCCAAAGGCACCGCCTGCTTCCTGGGCGACGCGCTGCATGATGGCCTTGTCGACCAGTCCGCGAACGGTGGGTTCCATGCTGATGTTCCTCACCCGAGCTGAAAATGCAAGCGGACCGAGAGAGGCGAAGAGCTTGCCAACGAGCTCGTCGGCAAAACTGCTGGACACAAGGGGAATGCCCGCCCAGTCCAGAAGTAATGGTTTTCCCGGTTCCGCGTTGAGCAAATTCAGACACTTCGTGCGGAGTTGCCGACCGGAAAACCGGGAACCGAAACCGGTGGATTCGTTGCGTAGCTTGAGAACAACAGCGTCCCCGGATTCCGTCTCGTATAACGACTCGATGATGTCCACCGGTTCGTGCGGCTCATCGCCGAAGCCGAGCGCCTCGGAAAGGCGGAATTCCGTATCAAGGCCGAGTTCAGCGTAGACGAACGTACCCTGAAACCGTTGCCGTTTTCCCCTGTTGTAAGAACTTGATTCCGGACGTCCATCCCGTGTCTGAACTTGGACTTGGGCCTGCCCTGACGTAATCCCAAACGATCCTTTTGACAGGGTGGCGATTTGAAGGGTTCCCGCGATGCCATTACCTTGTCCCACCTCTGAATTCCTCGTGATTCCGGCATTCATGGCTTGCCTGATGGCCTGATCGTCTTTTTGCAGATTCGGATGTCCCTCGCGAAGGGACGACAGAATTCCTCTTCCGGAATCAGCTACTCCGAACGCCACTCTCTTTCTCTCCCCGAAAGTAATGACTTGAATGATCCCGCCTTCCTTGCAATCTGCGTGGTTCAGCACGTTGTCGGTAATTTCGTTGATGGACCATTCCAGTCCAGCGATGACGTGGCGGTCCAACGTCATGCTGCGCATCACAACGTCCATGAACGTGCTTACGAGGCGCTGCTGCTGTTCGGAATCCCCAAAGCGTTGGGCGGCCAAGTGTCGCTCATGGGATGTGTCGCTCTCGGCAAAGCGTTCCGGCTCCAAAAAATGAGCCCAATTCGTGTTGTGGAAAAGACGCTCAAGCCATTCATCTTCGGGGAGCACAACAGAAATATCGACAGTCGCCCGCCGGAGTGCATCTGCGCTTGTCAGCAGTGGGATCATTCCAATGGGTAATGCTCGCTCGCATGTCGAGAAGTCCAGGATAATATCCTGGTAGCCGCGTTCTCGACACTCGTGGAGACACCACATGAACTGCCGATGAGCCAAGGCGTTGACTCTGCCGACGAAGCGAATTCGATTCCCGTCGCGGAGAACGACGATGCGTTGCGGGGGCATGAGTTGGACTTATGGATCGGGGACGAGGCTGGCGCCTATTCTAATCTGGAGGATTGCGTCACGGGGGGAGGTGGAGGGAGAGGAACTCCAGCGAGCGGTCCAGGAAGGCGCGGTAGGCGCTCCGGTCGGTCTCGAAGCGGAAGAGCGCGCGCCCGAAGTCGTGCCGAAAGACCATGGCGAGCAGCGGGTATTGCGGCCTCCGCCGGAGCTCGTCGAGGAAATCCTGCTTGGCGGCGAGCGGCGCCTCCGGGACGTCCTCCCCGTGGAAGGAGAGCAGCGGCGCGACGACCGATTCTCCGGCGCCCCGAAGGGAAAGCCTCCGATAGAGGTCCAGGTTCCCCCGGAGCGGCCCCAGCTCCCGGGCCAGGAGCTTCCGCCGCTTCGGATCCAGGCTGCGGTACAGCTCGGGCAGGTCGGCGAAGCCCATCGCCTCGATGCCGCAGACGAAAAGCTCCGGTCGGCGGGAGAGCGCCGCGAGCGCGAGGAACCCTCCGTAGCGCACTCCGAGGACGCACGCCCGGTCGGCGACGCCCGGCTGCCCTCGGGCGAGCCGGGTCACGTCCGCCAGCGCCTCCAGGTCGGCGCCGCCCCAGTCCCGGTCGTTGCGGTCCCGGAACCGCTGCCCGCGCCCGCCGCCGCCGGGAAGGGTGGGCGCGAGAACCGCGTAGCCCTCCGCCGTCAGAAGCTGGATCAGCGGGGAAAACCCGTTCCGGGACTCCACGCCGTCGGTTCCGGTCAGGAGCACGACGAGCGGCGCCCCCCCGGTGGAATCTCCAGGGGCGTCCCCGGTCGGCCGATAGAGAAATCCATCGCCCCCCTCTCCGATCCGTTCGGGGCGCGAAAAGGCGCGCACGTCCAGCTCCGGGAAGATGGTGTCGCTCATCCGTTCGCGTCCGCCGGTTCGGGGAAACAGCCAGACGTCCCGGGGGAAGGCGGCGGACTCGAAGAGCGCCGCCACCGCTTCGCCGTCGCCGGCCCAGCGGATGCGGTCGTGCACGCCGCCTCCGCGCTGCATCGGGCGGGCGCGTCCGGCGAGCCGCCAGCCGCCGTCGGGCGCCGGTTCGACCGGGGAGCGCCAGAGCCGCCAGTCGCCGCGGTCCGCTTCGATCCAGGCGAGTTCGGGTTCTGCGCTCCCTGGGCGAAAGGCCGGCTGCCCCAGATCGCGCTCCCTGGCGACCAGCGGCCGGACCGGGCCGGCGGCCTGGGCGTCCCGGTACAGCAGGGCGTCGAACCCCTCCCAGACGCCGGCCCAGACCAGACCCTCCCCGTCCGGAGTCCAGGCGGCCGGTCCCCGGGGATCCTCGGCGAGGAGCACCGGCGCGCCGCCCGCCGCCGGGAACGCCGCGAGCACCCGCCCACCCGCTTCGGAGTCCATTGCGGCGGCGATCCGGGTTCCGTCCGGCGACCAGACCGGCGCGCCCTCGTCCCCCGGCGCCCCGGTCAGCCGCCATGCCTCCTCCCCCTCGACGATCCAGACGTCGAATCCGGCGCCCGCCTCCCGCCCCAGGAAGGCGATGCGCTCCCCATCCGGGGAGACCGCCGGGTCCCGGACTTCCAGTCCTTCCGGCGTCAGTCGGGTGGGGGTTCCGCCGAGCGGCATCCGCTGGAGGGTTCCCGCTTCGAGATCGTCTCCCCGGGGGCGCCGCCCGGCGACGAAGATCAGGGTCGCGCCGTCGGGCAGGAAGCGGGGCGCGGTGTCCCAGCGCCGCCCCTCGGTCAGCCGTCCGGGAGCGGCGCCCGGAGCGGTCAGGAACAGGAGCGCCCGGTCCCGAAGTGCGACGGAGAGCGCCGCCCGCCGGCCGTCCGGCGCGATGTCGTAGTCAAGGGTCCGCGGCAGCGCGAGCGCCGTGCCGAGCTCCAGCCGCGCATCGGGTTCGATCCGTTGGCCCGATTGCGCCCCGAGCAGGAGTGCGGCGAGGGAAAGCGCCGTCGCGACCGGCATCGCCGCGATTATTCCACCGGCGCGGCCATAATTCCCCTTGCATGTCCGCGCCGCCTCCGATTCGCTTCGAGACGGAACCCGACCGCTATCGACATTGGACCCTGGAGACCCGGGGGGCGGTGGCCGAACTCGGACTCCTCACCGACGAGGACGGCGGAATCCGCCCCGGCTACCAGCTGAAGCTGAACAGCTACGACCTGGGCGTGGACATCGAGCTTGCGGACGCAGTGGAACGGCTGCGCTTCGAGCATCCGGAAGTCCGGGCGGTGGTGCTCGCGAGCCGCCTGCCGCGCGTCTTCTCTTCGGGCGCCAACATCTTCATGCTCGCCGGGTCCTCGCATCGGTTCAAGGTCAACTTCTGCAAGTTCACCAACGAGACCCGGCTCGGCATCGAGGACGCGAGCGCGAAGAGCGGCCAGCGGTATCTCGCCGCCCTCTCCGGGATCGCCGCCGGCGGCGGATACGAGCTGGCGCTGGCCGCCGACGAAATTCTGCTGGTGGATGATGGAAGCTCGGCGGTTTCGCTCCCCGAGGCGCCGCTGCTCGGCGTGCTCCCCGGAACCGGCGGGCTGACCCGGCTGGTGGACAAGCGGAAGGTGCGGCGCGACCTGGCCGACGTGTTCTCGACCCTGGCGGAAGGGGTGCGGGGGCGCCGCGCCCAGCAGTGGGGGCTGGTGGACGGCTTGGCGCCGCGCAGCTCCTTCGAACAGTTCGTCGGCGAGCGGGCGGCGAAGCGGGCCGCCGCATCCCCGGCGCGCGCCGCAATCGGAGTCCGGCTGGAGCCGCTGGAGCCCGAGGAGGCGGGGGATAGCGTCCGCTACCACCATGTGCTCCTGGAAATGGATCGGAGCGCGCGCGTCGCCGACCTCACTGTCCGGGCGCCGGCGGACCCGTCGCCCGACTCCTCCGAAGCGCTCCGCGCCGCCGGGTCCGCGCTCTGGCAGGTTCGCATGGCGCGCGAGCTGGATGACGCCCTGCTGCGCTTGCGGTTCCACGCGCCGGAGATCGGCGTGATCCGGGTCGGCGTCGCCGGGGACCCGGATGCGGTGCGGGAGGCTGATGCGCGGCTGGCCGCGCTCCGAGGCCAGTGGCTCGCCGACGAGGCCCGCTGGAAGCTGGCGCGCGTCTTCCGCCGGCTGGACCAGACCGCCCGGAGTTTCTTTGCGATCGGTGGCCCCGGCGCGGTTTTTTGCGGCACGCTCGCCGAACTGG
This sequence comes from Candidatus Marinacidobacterium sp., assembly GCA_965202845.1. Lineage (GTDB taxonomy): Bacteria > Acidobacteriota > Vicinamibacteria > Marinacidobacterales > Marinacidobacteraceae > CBDATA01. The sequence goes on along the minus strand of OZ241856.1, from coordinate 1,384,943 downwards.
CGCTGGCCGCCGACCGGAGCTACCTGTGCGACGACCCGGACGCTCCGGCGGGAGTGGAGCTGACCGAAGCCAACTTCGGCGCCTATCCGATGGGGAACGGCCTGAGCCGGATCGAAAGCCGGTTCCTCGGCGCGCCGGATCGGGTTCAGGCGCTTCGGGGCAGGGGACGACTCGAAGCCGGCGCGGCGGAACGGGAGGGACTCGCCACCTTCGCGCCCGACGATCTCGACTGGGAGGAGGAGATCCGGGTGGCGGTCGAGGAACGCGCCGCGCTGTCTCCCGACGCGCTGACCGGGCTGGAGGCGTCGCTCCGGTTCGCCGGGCCGGAGACCCTCGAAACCAAAATTTTCGGGCGGCTCTCGGCGTGGCAGAACTGGATCTTCCAGCGCCCGAACGCCACCGGGGAGCGCGGCGCCCTGACCGCTTACGGGAAACCGGCGTCGGCGCGCTTCGACTGGAACCGAACCTGAGAGAGAGGAGTCCCTTCCGGTGTCCGAACTCGACGAACGCATTCCCAACAACGTGGCGCTGTCCGCCGACCGCCGCCTCCAGCGCGCCCTGATGCACTGGCGTCCCGCCTTCCTCGACTGGTGGAAAACGATGGGGCCGGACGGCTTCGCCTCCGACGACGTGTTCTTGCGCACCGCGGTCTCGGTCGAGCCTTCCGGCTGGGCGCATTTCGATTTCGTGCGGATGCCCGAATACCGCTGGGGCATCTTCCTCGCGCCCCCCGAACCGGACCGCCGGATCGGTTTCGGCGACTTCGCCGGCGAACCGGCGTGGCAGGACGTGCCCGGGGAGTTCCGGACCAGCCTGCGCCGGCTGATCGTGACCCAGGGGGACACCGAGCCGGCCAGCGTGGAGCAGCAACGGCAGCTCGGCAAGACCGCGCCCAGCCAGTACGACCTCCGCAACCTCTTTCAGGTGAATGTGGAGGAGGGGCGGCACCTGTGGGCGATGGTGTACTTGCTCCATTCCCACTTCGGGCGGGACGGGCGCGAGGAGGCCGAGGCGCTGCTCGAGCGGACCAGCGGCGATCCGGACCGCCCCCGCATCCTGCAAGCTTTCAACGAACCCTGCGACGACTGGCTCAACTTCTTCCTGTTCACCATGTTCACCGACCGGGACGGGAAGTACCAGCTGCTGGCGCTGGCCGAAAGCGCCTTCGACCCGCTCTCCCGCACGACCCGGTTCATGCTGACCGAGGAGGCGTTCCACATGTCGGTCGGCGAGCGGGGCGTCGCCCGGATCGTCCAGCGGATCGTGGATCTGCTGGCGGAGGGCAGGGATCCGCGGGATGCGGGCGCCTTCGATCTGGCGCTCGTGCAGCGGCACATCAACTTCTGGTTCAGCGCCTCGCTGGACCTCTTCGGGGCCGAGATTTCTTCGAACGCCGCGAACTACTACGCAAACGGCCTGAAGGGGCGGGCGCGGGAGGCCGCCCGCAGCGATCCGGCGGCGGCCGACGGGGTCCGGCTGGTTCCGGTTCCCGAAGGAGACCGGCTGGTGGAGCGCGAGACGCCGCTGTGGAACGCCATGAACGAAGCGCTCCGGGACGACTACATCGAGGACTGCGAGCGCGGGGTGGCGCGCTGGAACCGGATACTGGAGAAGGCCGGGCTGCCGGATCGCCTGGCGCTGCCGAGCCGCCGCTTCCATCGCCGGATCGGGGTGTACGCGAGCCACTGTTTCGATCCCTCGGGGCGGATGCTGACCGCCGCCGAGTGGGAGCGGAAGAAGGACGAGTGGCTGCCCACCGAGGCCGACCGGGACTACGTGCGGCGTCTCATGGTTCCGGCGACCGGGCCGGGCGAGATGGCGAACTGGATCGCCGCTCCCGATCGGGGCGTCCACGGCAAGCCGGTGGACTACGAATATGTCCGCCGCGCCTGATGTCGTTGCCTGATGTCGTTGCCTGAAGTCGTCCTCGCCGGCGCCCGGCGCACTCCCATCGGCCGCTTCGGAGGAGCGCTCGCGCCGCTGACCGCGCCCGAACTCGGCGGGATCGCCGGACGGGCGGTGCTGGAAGCCGCCGGGATCGCTCCCGGGCAGGTGGACGAGGTCGTCTTCGGGAACGCCCGCCAGGCGGGAGTCGGCCCGAATCCGGCCCGCCAGGTCGGCCGGCTCGCCGGAATTCCCGACGAGGCGCCAGCGCGCACCGTCAACCAGGCGTGCGCTTCGGGGCTTCGGGCCATCCTCGACGCCGCCTCCGCCATCCGGCTGGGGGAAGCGGAGGTGGCGCTCGCCGGCGGGACGGAGAGCATGAGCAACACCCCCTACCTGTTGCCCCAGGTCCGCTTCGGGGAGGGCGGCTTCGGGAACCGGAAGCTGCTCGACGGGATGTTCCGCGACGGATTCCGTTGTCCGCTCGCCAAGGAGCTGATGGGCGAAACCGCCGAAACCCTCGCCGACCGGTACGCCCTGGGACGGGAGGCGTGCGATTGGTACGCGGCCCTCAGTCAGCGGCGGGCGGAGGCGGCGCGCAAGGCGGGCCGGTTCGAGGCCGAGCTGGCGCCGGTGCGCTCCGGCAAGGTGGAGTTGCTGGGCGACGAACATCCGCGCGACGGCGTCTCGGTGGAGAAGCTCGCGACGCTCCCGCCGGTCTTTCGCAGGGACGGCGTCGTGCACGCCGGGAATTCCTCCGGGATCACTGACGGCGCGGCGGCGGTGGTGGCGCTCTCCGGCGAGGCGGCGCGACGGCATGGCGTGCGTCCCTCGGCGCGGCTGGTCGCCCATGCGACGGCGGGGGTGGATCCGCAGGTGATGGGGATCGGCCCGGTTCCGGCGGTGCGGCGGCTGTGCGAACGGAGCGGCGTTCCGCTGTCCGAGGTGGCGCTCGTGGAGCTGAACGAGGCGTTCGCCCCGCAAGTGCTCGCCTGCTCGCGGGAACTCGAGCTGGACCCGGAGCGGCTCAACGTGAACGGCGGCGCGATCGCGCTGGGACATCCCATCGGAGCGAGCGGGGCGCGGATTGTGGCGACCCTGCTCGCCGAGATGGAGCGCCGGGCGGCGCGCTACGGGATCGCGACGCTCTGCGTGAGCGGCGGAATGGGGGTCGCGGCGCTCTTCGAAAATCTGAACGTTTGATTGTTTCAGGCTATCAGATGACGGAGGGATCGGAGGCCTTCCAGCGCCCGCTCCACGTGCTCCCTCGTGTTGTAGATGTGGGGCGAGAGCCGGAACCCCCCGGAGGTGGCGCCGGCGATGCCGTGCTCGTCGTACATCCGCTCGAAGACCTCCCGGGCGCGCTCCGGGGGGACGGCGACGATGGCCACTCCGGCGGAGAGCGCGTCGTCATCCGGAGTCACCAGCGAAAGGCCCATCTCCCGCGCGCCCTCCCGGAGCCGTCGCGCCAGCGCCATCATCCGGGACTCCACCTGCTCCACGCCGATTTCCCGGTGGAATGCGGCGGTGGTGGCCATAGCGGCGATGCAGGCGTCGTCCCGCTGCCCCAGCGACTCGAACTTCCGGGCGCCGCGCGGGTCGGGGTCGGCGTCGTCGCCCCAACCGGGGGCCACCACCGAGGGCCAGAGCGTGGGGATCCGTTCGGAACGCACCACCAGCACCCCGCATTCCTTGGGACCGCAGAACCATTTGTGCGAGCTGGAGGAGAAGGTGTCGGCGCCGAGCGCGCGGGTGTCGATCCGCAGGCCGCCGAAACTCTGGGCCCCGTCCACGTGGACGTGGACGTCGCGCTCGTGCGCCGCGTCGGCGATCCTCCGCACCGGGAGCCGGATGCCGGAGACGTTGGACACGTGGGTGATGGCGATGAGCCGGGTTCGCGGGTTCATCGCCTCCACGAAGGGCGCCGCCAGATCGTCGGGACTGGTCGGCGCAAGGGGCGTCGCCACCCGCCGCACCGAGAAGCCGTCCCGGGCCGCCCGGACGTCCCAGGCCACGTTGTTGGTCGGGTGGTTCTGATCCCAGAGCACGACTTCGTCGCCGGGGCCGAACTCGACGCCGGCGTTCACGATGTTGTTGGCCTCGCTGGTGTTCCGCACGATGGCCACTTCGTCGGGGTCCGCGCCCAGCATGGCGGCCAGCGCCTCGCGGGCCGCTTCCCGCAGGTCGCCGAACTTCCCGCGGTTCTGGAAGGAGCAGTCCCGGTCCACGTCCCGGGTCAGCTCGCTCACCCGGTCCGCGACTCCCCGGGGGGAGGGGCAGAGGTTGGCGGCGTTCATCGGAACCTTCGCCTCGGTGAAGGGGAACTCGCGGCGCACCAGCCGGAAGTACCCCTCCTCGTCCGGCGGAGCGGCGGCGCGGGCGGCGAGCGCCGGCGGGAGGGTCAGCGCGGTTCCGAGGAAGCGGCGGCGGGTGGTGGCGTTCATGGGGTCTCGAGTCTAGCCGGTTGCGATCCGCTGCCCCGGAGCACCCGGTGGAAGAGCACCGGGCAGGTCATCGAAGTGACGGCGGCGATGAGAACCGCGATGGCCCGGTCCTGCTGGTCCAGCAGGCCGATCTCCATGCCCACGGTGGCCACCGCGACCACGATGCTGAGGCGGGCGGAGAGCAGGAAGCCGGCGGCGGCCGCCGCCCGGAAGGAGAACCCCCAGAGCACATAGAGCATCGCCGGGAGGAACTTCACCAGGAAGGCGACCAGGATGATGACGCCGGCCCGGGCCAGCAGGTCCGGGTCGGCGAGCGCCGCCACATCGAAGCGCAACCCCACGTTGATGAAGAAGATCGGGATCAGGAAGCCCCAACCGATGCCGGACAGCTGATGCCGGAGTCCCTCCGGAGGCCGGAAGAGGAGCGCGAACACCCCGCCGGCGAGGAAGGCGGCGAGGATCGGCTCCACCTCGAGCGCCGCCGAGAGTCCCACGAAGACCAGCAGTAGCGCCAGGGCGCCGCGGATGCCCATTTCGTCGGGGTCGTCCTGCCGGAAGAGCCGGTTGGCGACCGTCGGACGCCACCAGAGCAGCAGCTTCAGCGCCCGGAGCGCGAGCACCACCAGGATCAGGAGCGCCGGTCCGCCGATGAGCTCCGGCCCCCAGCCGTCGCGGGTCCAGATGGTGATCTCGGCCACCAGCAGCAGCGTCACCAAGTCGGCGATGACGGCGGAGACCAGGATCGCCTGCCCCAGGCTGGTGCTGGTGATGCCGGCGCTTCGCATGCCGGGGAGCACCAGCGCCGCCGATGTGGTGGCGAGCACCGGGGCGTAGAAGAGCTTGAGGTCCAGCCAGAGGGTGGCGGCGAAGGAGAGGCCCAGGGTGCCGGCGAAGACGAGGAGCGCCCGGTAGATCGGCTTGGCGCCGCCCCGCCGGAGCGCCTCGAAGTCGATTTCGAATCCGGCGAGGAACATGAGCATGAGCAGCCCCAGCTCGGCGATCTGGTCCAGGCTGGCGCTCCCTTCCATGAGTCCCAGCACCGGCCCCACCAGGACGCCGAACAGGATTTCGACCACTACCGCCGGCGCCCGGATCGCGCTCGCCACCGGGGGCAGCAGGAAGGCGGCGATGCCGATGATGACGAGCGTTCCGGATTCGTGCATCTTCAGTCGGCGGCGGGGCGTCTCACGGGCGGTGAGGGTACCCTTGACGCCCCTTGGTCCTCCTTCTGCTCGGCGCGCTGGCGCAGCCCCCGGCGGCGGATCCGGGACTCACCGCGGTGGCCGGGGTGGAGGTGGGGCACCACGAACTGGAGGGAGCGCCCACCGGATGCACGGTGGCGCTGGTTCGGGAGGGGGCGGTCGCCGGGGTGGACGTGCGCGGCTCGGCGCCGGGAACCCGCGAAACCGATCTGCTGCATCCGGTTCACTCCATCCAGGAGGCGCACGCGATCGTGCTCTCCGGCGGCAGCGCCTTCGGTCTCTCGGTCGCGGACGGGGTCATGCGCTGGCTGGAGGAGGCGGGAATCGGGTTTCCGGTCGGTCCCCACCGGGTGCCGATCGTCCCGGCGGCGATTCTCTTCGATCTGGGCGTCCAGCCGGGGCTTCCGGCGGCGCGTCCGGGGCCCGAATGCGGCTACCTCGCGGCGGCGGCCGCCGGGCCGGGGCCGGTCCGGAGGGGGAACGCCGGGGCCGGAGCCGGAGCGACGGTCGGCAAGAGCCGGGGGATGCGGTTCGCGATGAAGGGCGGGATCGGAAGCGCCTCGATCCGGGTGGGGCGGGGGGAGGCGGCGTTCACGGTTGGCGCGCTGGTCGCGGTGAACGCGGTGGGCGACATCGTGGATCCGGCGACCGGGGAGCTGGTGGCCGGGGCGCGCGACGGGGCAGGCGGGCTGGCCGACGCCCGCCGCCTGCTGCTCGAAGCGCCGCCTTCCGGTGAAGATGCGCCGCCGGTGGGGGCGAACACCACCATCGGGGTGGTCGCGGTGGACGCCCCGCTCACCCAGGCGCAGGCCACCAAGGTGGCGCAGATGGCGCACGACGGCTTGGCCCGCGCGATCTACCCGGCGCACACCCCGGCGGACGGGGACACCCTGTTCGTGCTCTCCACCGGAACCGGCGCCGCCGGGACGCCGGTGGGACGGCTGGGGGCGCTCGCCGCCGAAGCGGTCGCCCGCGCGGTGCTGGATGCGGTGCGCTCGGCCGAATCGCTTCCCGGATTCCCGGCGGTCGCCGACCTCGCGCCGCCTACCGCGCCGCGTCGTTGAGCGCCCAGTCGTATTCGTACTCGAATCCGCCCTCGAAACTTCGGATTCGCCCGGCGAGCTCCGGTTCCGCGTACCGCAGCAGGTGCTCGATCACGCCCGCCTCGCTCCCGCCGAAGTCCTCCGCGAACCAGTCGTAGATGCGGGACGCCGTTCCGGAGGCCGGATTGCGGATTTCCACGCCGCGCGGATGGTTGATGTAGTCCCGGGCGCCCTGCTCCAGCATCGCTTCCAGCCGGTCGGCGGTGTACGCCTCCGGCGCCAGGTTGGGGCATCCGAGGCTCGCGCAGTGCACCGCGTAGTGGATGCGGGGGTCGCGCCAGATGGAGCGGAGGATGTCGTGCTCGATGGTGTCCAGGGTGATCTCCCGGCCCAGCAATGCGGCGTGGACGTCGCCCCACGGCCCCCGGAAGGGGATCAGGCTTCGGGAGATGTCCCGGATGGAGTCCACCGGATATTCGGTGAGGACCACCTCCACGGTCAGCGCGTTGTAGAAGTTGATCCAGTAGGCCATCTGCTCGTCCCGGCGATAGCGCCGCGGATCCACCTTCTGGAGCGACGCCAGATAGCCCTGGAGCCGGGCCCGGTCCGGGGCGTTCGCCTGGAGCGCCGCGTAGTCGAAACGGTGGATTCCGGATGGGTCGCCGGCGTCGAGGTAGCGGTCGAGGATGCCCTGCCACTCGTCGTGGGGGATGGAGGCGGCGTTCGTCTCGTCGTGGTCGGCGAAGGAGATGTCCGCCTGCGACGACGGGGAGCAGGCGAGACCCGCCGCCAGCAGGAACCCACCCCAAAGCCCCGGGTTCACTCGGGTTTCACCTGGGGCCGAAACTCCAGACGACGCCCCCGCCGAAGCTCCATGACGCCGGGGTGTTGCGCCCGTGCACGACCTGGCCGAAGAATGCTTCGATCCCGATTGCGTCAGTGATCTCCACGTCGAGCCGTCCGCCGGCGAAGTGGATGTCCTCCTGGAGCTCGGGGAAGCGATGGGAGGCGAACTCGAAATCGCCGATGTCGAGCCCCGATTCGTTGCCGTTCACGATCCGGTAGTCGGCGGCCAGCGTCGCCCGGTCGCCCAGCTGGAGGAAGCCGGCGAGGTTCACGAAGACGTCCGAGGGGATGTCCCCGGTGCGGGCGCGGTAGCCGGCTTCCGCCGAAAACCCCACCCGCTCCACGAACTGGCCCACCAGCGCCGAGGCCTCGAAGCCGTGGCCGCCGTCGCCCAGCGAGTTGACGAAGCCGGACGGATAGCGGCCGGCGACTATCACCCCGGCGCGCAGCGCCACGCTCGGCATGCCGGTCTTCCGCTCGTCGGCGACCCGCCAGGTGGCGCCCAGGTGGGTGTCGACCAGGTCGCTGAAGCTCTCCGCGAACGTCTCGTCGAGCCTTCCGGGAAGGGAACTTCGCCCCCAGCCGGAACGGAGGTCCAGCGAAACCGCGTCGGAGATCGCGTAGCGGATTCCCAGCCAGCCGGTGTTCTGCGAAAGCTCGGCGCCGCCGCCGGGAATCGCCCCCCGTTCTTCGGGGATGTCTTCGGCGCGGAAGAAATCGTCGGCCGTCCGCCGTTCGAAGGCGATGGAGACCGAGCCGGCTCCCGCGTCGCCGATCCATGGAGTATGGGGAGCGAAGGGGGTCGGGGGCTGCGCCCGCGCCGGCAGGGGGGCGACGAGCGCCGCCAAAAGGAGCAGTCGAAGGTTCACGGGAGGGGAGGATGCGTAGTCTAATCGCCCCGCACGCTCCCCATGCCTTCCCCGCATCTGTTCGTTCTCGCCGGGTACTCGATCCTGCTGGTGGCGATCGGATTCCGGGTCGCGCGCGGCGTGCGTTCGGCGTCCGCATTCTTCGTGGCCGGTCGCCAGCTCCCCGCCCGGCTGGTGTTCGCCACCGTGCTGGCGGCCAACATCGGCGCCGGATCGACGGTCGGCGCCGCCGCGCTCGGCTACCAGCACGGCCTCGCCGCCGCCTGGTGGGTGGGGGCCGGCGGCGTCGGCACCCTGATCCTCGCCGTCTGGCTGGGTCCCCGGATCTGGCGGGTGGCGAAGGAGCGCCAGCTGCATACGGTCGGGGACTTCCTCGAACTCCGCTACGGGGTCGCCGTCCGGGTCGCGCTCACCGCGCTTTTGCTGGTCGCGACCCTGTTCGTCCTCGCCGCCCAGCTGATCGCCGCCGGGGTGCTGGTGGAGGCGGTGGCCGGCATCCCCTATCCGGCGGCGGTCGGCGCCTCGGCGCTGGTGATGACCCTCTACTTCGCAGCCGGCGGCCTCCGAGGCGCCGCGGTGGTGAACCTGATCCAGCTCGGCGTGCTGCTCGCCGGGCTGCTGCTCGCCGTTCCCTGGGCGCTCCAGGCGGCCGGCGGGACCTCCGGAATCCGGGGCGCGCTGGGTCCGGCGGCGCTCGACCCGCTGGCCGAACCGACGCGCGCGCTCCAGTACATGGCGCTTCTGATCCCGGCCTTTCTGGCGTCGCCGGGCATCCTGCAAAAGGTGTTCGGCGGGCGCGACGAGCGCGCGGTCCGGCGCGGGCTGCTGGGAGCGGGCGCGGCGATGCTGCTCTTCGCCTCCATCCCCCCGCTGCTCGGGATCGCCGCCGCCGCGCTCCATCCCGGGCTCGAACGCCCCGACGCCGCGCTGCCGACGTTGCTGGCGGCGTCGCTTCCGCTGTGGCTCGGGTGCCTCGGGGTGGCGGCGCTCTTTTCCGCCGAGGTGTCGAGCGCCGACGCGGTGCTCTTCATGCTCTCCACCTCGATCGGGCGCGATGTCTACGGCCGCTTCCTGAGGCCGGACGCCCCGCCCGCGAGCGTGCTTCGGATGGCCCGGCTGGGCGCGGTCGCCGGCGGCGCCGCCGGGACGCTGCTCGCGATCTTCGGCCAGAGCGTGGTGGACTCCCTCACCGTCTTCTACTCGCTGCTCGGCGTCTCGCTGCTGGTTCCGATCGCGTTCGGAATCCACCGGATTCCGGTGCGCCGGGCGGCGGTGCTTCCCGCCGTCGGAATCGGGGTGGCGGGATACCTTGTCGGCGATGCGGCGGGATTTTTCTCGCCGCCGCTGCTCGGAATCGGCGCCTCGGCGCTCGCGCTCCTGCTGGGCGGCCGTTTCCTGCTACCATCCCGGCCATGCTGAACATCAGGCTCGCGCGCACCGGCCGCAAGCGGGACGCCCACTTCCGGGTCGTCGTCGCCGACTCCCTCCACGGCAAGGTGGGGCGCATCGTGGAGACGGTGGGGCACTACCACCCGCGCCTCCCGAACGACGCGGAAGGCCGGATTCAGGTGGACCAGGAGCGCGCCCGGTTCTGGCTGGACCGCGGCGCCCAGCCGAGCGAAACGGTGCGGAACCTGCTGAGGAAGCTCTCCGCCGAACAACCGGCGGCCTGACGGAATTCCTGTCAAAAGCATGCTCCCGAGGTACTTCGATCATGGACGCCGGGAGAGTGCAGCAGGAGGACGCGGGAGCCGCTGATCTCCCGCCCGCCGCCGAAGTGGTGGTGGGCGTCGTCGGACGAACCTTCGGGCGGCGGGGAGAGGTTTTTGTCGAGCCGCGGAACGGCGCCCCGGATCGCTTTGACGGAATCCGGTCCGTCCGGGTGGGGCGGCCGGGAAGCGGCGCGACGATCCGGCGGGAGATCCGCTCCGCCCGGATTCTGAGGGGGCGGCCGGTGCTCGGTCTCGAGGGGGTGGAGGACATCGGGACCGCCGAGTCGCTGCGCGGATACGAACTGCGCATCGCCGAGTCGGAACGCGCATCGCTCCCGGAGGGCGTCTTCTACTTCGACGAGCTGATCGGCTGCCGCGCCGAATCGCCCGCCGGCGCGACGATCGGGGAGGTCGCCGGGGTCGAGGAGGCGGGGGGCGGGATTTTGCTGGTGGTGCGGCTCGCTGGCGGCGGGGGGGACGCCCTGGTTCCGTTCGTCGAGCGCATCTGTCCGGTGGTGGACCCCGCCGCCCGGCGCATCGTCATGGACCCTCCGGACGGACTGCTGGAGGTGAACGGCTGACATGCGGGTGGACATCCTGACCCTGTTTCCGGACATGTTCGGCGAGGTCTTCGGGCACGGGATCACCCGCCGGGCCCGGGAGGCGGGCCTCCTCGACGTGCGTCTCCACCAGCTCACCGACTGGAGCGACGGGCGCTTCCAGCGCGCCGACGACGCTCCCTACGGCGGGGGTCCGGGGATGGTCATGCGGGTGGCGCCGCTGGTGCGGGCGGTGGACGCGATCGCCGCGATGGACCCCGACGTCCCGCCCCGGCTGGTGTTCTTGTCTCCCCGGGGGACGCCGTTGAACCAGGAAGTGGTGGCCGGTCTCGCCCGGGAGCCGAGAATCCTGCTGGTCGCCGGTCGGTACGAGGGGGTGGACGAGCGGTTTCTCACGCTCACCGGCACCGAGGAGGTTTCCATCGGCGACTACGTGCTGTCGGGCGGCGAGATTCCCGCGATGGTGGTCGTCGAGGCGGTGACCCGCCTGCTGCCCGGGGCGCTCGGAGACGACGCCTCGGCGCGCGAAGACTCCTTTTCCAGCGGGTTGCTCGAATACCCGCAGTACACCCGGCCCGCCGTCTGGCGCGGCGCGGAGGTTCCGGCGGTGCTCCGCTCCGGGGACCACGCCGCGGTGCGCCGCTACCGCCTGGAGCAGTCGGCGCGACTGACTCGCGCCCGCCGTCCCGATCTCTATCAGAAGGCAGTCGCCGCCGGCGTCATCCCCGCCCCGGCGCAACGAAAGGAACGCGAAGCGTCATGAACACCAGCCTGGAACCCACCGAAGCCCGCGCCCCCAACGAGGGAGGCGCGCCCCCGCCCCCGCCAGCGGTGGAGGTCATCCGCTCCCTCGAAACGGCGGAGCTCCGCTCCGACCGACCCGATCTCCGACCGGGAGACGCCATCCGGGTCCACGCCACCATCCGGGAAGGCGAGCGGGAGCGCATCCAGGTGTTCGAGGGCATCCTGATCGCGATGAAGCACGGGGGGAACCGGCGCACCATCACCGTCCGCAAGACCTCCTTCGGGGTTCCGGTGGAGCGGATCTTCCCGCTGCACTCGCCGCTGGTGGCCAAGGTGGAAGTGGTCCGCTCCCACCACGTCCGGCGCGCCAAGCTCTACTTCCTGCGCCAGCGGAAGGGCAAGGCGGCGCGGCTGCGCGAGAAGCGGCGCTGACCGCCGGCCTCGGGAGCGCCGGGCGTCCGGTCTGCTGCGCGGTCGCCGATCTGGCGACGGCGGGCGCCCCGGAGCGGCTCGTCCGGCTGCTGGACGCCGGGGTGGACTGGATCCAGCTGCGCGACCGGCGGGCTTCCGACCGCGCGATGGAGACCTTCCTGCTGCGGATCGAAGAGGCGGCGCCGCAGGCGCTGCCCCGGTTGTTTCTGAACGACCGGCTCCCGCTGGCGGCGACCTTCCCGGTGGCGGGACTGCATCTGCCGGAAGCCGGGCTTCCGGTGGATCGGGTCCGCCGGGAGTTCCCGGATCTTCGCATCGGGCGCTCGGCGCACAGCCTGCGTTCGGCGCGGGAGTCCGCCGACCTGGGCGCCGATCTGGTGATTCTGGGGCCGGCCTTTCCGACCGGCGCCAAGCGGAATCCGCTGGCGCCCGGCGTCCTGGGCGCGGCGGCGCGGGAGGTCGGGGTTCCGGTCTGGGCGATCGGCGGCATCGCCCCCGACAACGTGGCCCAGGTGGTCGCATCGGGGGTCGCCGGGATCGCGGCCATCCGCTCGCTTCGCGACCCGGAAAGCGTCCGGGCGCTCCGAGGCCGCTGCTACGATGCGTAGCACACCCAGCATGGCCCCGGGCGCCGTCCTCCTTCTTGCCCCGTTTGTTTGTCCATCTTTTTTGGGCCTTTCGGCCGGATTCGTTTCCGCGCAGCCGCCGGCGGCCGCGGACCCCGAACTGGAGCGGGCGGCCCGCAACCGGTACGAGAGCGGCGAACAGTTTCTGAACGGCGGCAGGCACGAGCAGGCGCTCCGCGACTTCCAGGCGGTGCTGGAGTCGATGGGGGCGAGCAGCCTCGCCGACGACGCCGCGCTCCGAATCGCGCGCTACCGCTTCGAGATCGAGGGCGACGCGCCGGCCGCCGAGGCGATGCTGGAACGCTTGCTCGCCGAGTTCCCGACCGGCGACGTCGTGCCCGGCGCCTTGCTTTTGCGCGCCCGGCTGGCCCGGGAAGCGACGCCGCCGCGCCTCGCCGACGCGGAGGCCGATTGGGAACGCGCGGTGCTGGACGGGCGCGGCTCCCGCTGGGCCTGGGAGGCGCTCCTCGGCATCGCCCGTCTGCACATGGACTTCCTGCGCGATGATCAGGCGGCGGGCGCCCTGATCGAGGCGCTGTACGGGAGCGATGCCCCCCTGACTTCCGACCGGGAGCGCTTCGAGGCGCGGTTTCTTCTGGCGCATGCGCTGGCGCGCTCCGGGGATGCGGCTGCTGCGCTCGACGCCCTGACCCGCCTGCGCCGGGACCTGCTCGCTTCCGGGGGCGCCGAGGACTCCGAGCTGGCGGAGCGGGCGCTCGACCTTGCGAGTCTGCTCCACGACGTCGATGCCTCCTGGAGGTTCCTGGGCGGGTTCCGGGCGCCCCGCAGTCTGGATCGGCCGCTGCGCCTCCGGGTGGCCGGCGACGAACTCATGATCCTGGACCGGGATGCCCGGGAGATGCAGCGGCTCACGCTTGACGGGGTTTCCGCCGGGTTCGTTCCGGTGGAGGATGCGCGGGATGTTTCGGTGTTGCCGGACGGGAGGGTGGGGATCGCCGCCGAACGGGCGCTGGTCCTGGACGGCCGCCCGGTGCGGCTGCTGGTTCCCGACGAAGCGGGGCGGATGGAGGCGCTCGACCGGATCCGGTCGGTGGCGACAGCGCCCGAAGGATTCTGGGTCTGGGACGAGCGGCGGAAGCAGGTCTTCCGGTTCGCGTTTTCGGCGATATTCACCGACGTTTTCCCGACTCCCCGGCTCGAGGACGTGCATCGGATCGAGCGGCATCCCGCCGGCCATCTGCTGGTTCTGGCCGAGGAAGGCGGGGTCAGCGGGTACGACGCCGCCGGCAATTCGGTGCTGCGCCTCCCGGTGGCGGCGCCGATGGATGCGGCTTTCGACGCCCTGGGGCGGCTTTATGTCCTGGACGCCGCCGGACCGCAGATCCTGGTGTACGACCGGGAGTTCCGGCTGGCGGCGACCATCCCGTCCTCCGAGCTCGGCGCCGCCGGGATGCGGACGCCGGTCTCGCTGGACGTCGGCTTCGACGGGTCGCTTTTTGTCCTGGACGCCCGCAGCGGAACCGTGGGAGTGTTCCGGTGATCGGGATCGCGGCCTTCGTTCTGGGCTGTTGCGCCGCCGCGCTCCCGCAGGGGGAGGGGGACGACTGGCGTCGGCGGATTTCCGACGAACTGCCGGAACTGCGCCAGCGGGCGTCGGACCCGGATCGCGCCGCCGAAGCGGAGACCGCCCTTTCCGAAATCCTGGACCGCCTCGAGCGGGAAGAAGATCCGGATTCCCGATTCGCCGCCCTCGAGGCGGAGCTTTCCGGCAGGGCCCGGGAATACCGGGCGCGCGCCCATCTGGTTCGGGAAGATCGGGAGGCGGCGATCCAGGATGCGCGCGCGCTGCTGCTGCTGGCGCCCGGCTGGGAGCTCGACCGGGCCGACCTCACCCCCGCTTTCGTGGACGTCTTCGAGCAGGAGCGGGTGCGGCTGGTGGCGTGGCTCCAGGTGGACTCCACGCCCCCCGGCGCGACGGTCTTCGTGGACAACGCCCCGGCCGGCGAGACGCCGCTCCGGGCGTACCCGGTGGTCAGCGGCGCCGTCCGTGTCCGGCTCGAACGGCCCGGGTACGCGCCCGTCCAGTTCCCGAGGCGGGACGTGCTGGCGGGCGAAGTGGTCCAGCTGGAGCGGGAGATGGAGCGCAGCGGTCCGGTGCTGCCCATCGTCACCGCGACCCGCGGGGTCACCGTGCGGGTGGACGGCCGGGTCGTCGGAACCACCGGGGGGACGCTGCCGGAGGAGTGGAAGCCGCTGGCGCCGCCCCGCTTCGCCGGCGAGGAGTTTTCTGCGCCGATTCTGCTGGGCGGCCTTCGTATCGGCGCGCACGAGATCACCCTCTCCGCGCCCTGCCGCCAGCAGTCCCGGTTCACCTTCCATGCCGACGAGGCGCGGGATTACCTGCCCCGATTCGTCCGCCTCCGGCCGTCGACCGGCGCGCTGCTGGTGGAGAGCGAGCCTTCGGGGGCGCGGGTGCTGCTGGACGGCGCGGATCGGGGCGTCACGCCGCTCGCCTTTTCGGCGCTTTGCGCCGGGCGTCACGAAATCGAGCTCCGGCATGCGGCCGGGCGCTGCCGACGGCGCGTGGACATCGTGCGCGACGCCCGCGCCTCGGTCGCCTGCGACCCGGCGCCGCTCCTGCGATTCGTCGCCGGGGGGCCGCTCCCCGACGCCGAAGCGGCGGCGCTTCGGGCGCTCGAGGCCGACGAACGCCACTACCTGCTGCCTCCCGACGATGCGGGCGCGGACGGGATGGTCTCCGAGGCGCGGGTGGCGGCGGGCCCCGGTCGGGGGCAGGGGCGGGTCGAGTTGCGGGCGCCGGGGTCCTCGACGCCGGATGCGGTTTCCTTCGATCGATTCGATCCGGAGTCGGCGCACGAGGCCGCCGAGCGGTTGCTGCGCCCGGCGCCCCGCCGGACCGGGTGGGCCGGCTTCTCCGTCGGCGCGCGCCGGATTCGGGGGGAGGACGGCATTCCGGAACGGACGCTCGAAGTGATTGCGGTGCATCCGGAGGGCCCCGCGGTGCTGGCCGGGATGGAAGTCGGCGACCGGCTCCTGGAGGCGAACCGGGAGGCGGTGGTGGACGAGGCGCATCTGGCCCGGATTCTCGGCGCATCGGCCGCGGTGGATGCGCTGGTCGAGCGGGATGGCGCCGCCCGCCCGCTCCGCATCGTGCTGGCCGAGGCGCCGGTTCTGCCGTCCGCCGCCGGACATCGATGCAACCGGCGACTGGTGGACCTCCTGGCGCTCGCCGCCGCCGGCCGGGAGGATCCGGCCAGCAGACTGGAGACCGGAATCTGCCGGTTCCTTCTGGGCGATCCGGAAGCGGCGCTGGCGGAGGGGCTCGCCGGGGACGCCGGGGCGCTGGACGGAGTCCGCCACTACTACCGGGGACTCGCGCTTCTGGAAATCGGCGAGCGCGAACGGGCGATCCAGTCGTTCGAAGCGGCGCTTTCGGTCCCGGGCGCCTTCCTGGTCTCGCCAGCCGAAGGGCCGCCCCTGGCGCCGCTGGTCCGGCGGAGGCTGAGGCGCCTCCGGTGAGGAACGGCGACGGCGAGCGCCCGGTGCTGCCGCGCTACGCCCTGCTGGTCCGCAATGTCCCGTCCGCGCCGCTCGGCGAAACCGCCGCCCAGCCTCCGCGCCGACATCCGATCTCGCTCCGCGACACCCTGATCGGAAGCGCCGCGCACGCGCACATCCGGCTGGAAAACCCTTTTGTCAGCAAGGAGCACGCGCGGTTGATGCTCCGGGACGCCAACCTGCACGTCGAGGACATGAAGAGCACGAACCACACGCTGGTGAACGGCAGCCCGGTCACGACCCGGATCGCGCTGCGTCCGGGCGACGCGCTCCAGTTCGCCGACGCGGTGTGTCAGGTGGAGTCGCTGGTCGGGGGTTCCGATGCTCCGCTTCCGCCGCTCCCGGAAGCGGAGGCGCTTCCGGCGCCCGAACCGATCCCGCTTCCGGCGGTCCACCGGGCGGGGCCCTTTCCCGGAGAACCCCGGCGCTTCCGCCTCCTCGTTCTGGGCGGGGTCGCCCTGGTCGCGGCGGTGCTGGCGGTTCTGCTGTTCCGATGAGGGTCCTGCCGAAGGCGGTCCGTCCGGGGGCGACCATCGGCGTCTTCGCGCCCGCAAGCCCGGTGCGGCTTCCCTTCCTGGAGGCGGGGGAGCGCGAGCTGGAGCGGCTGGGCTTCCGGGTCCGGCGCGCCCCGCGCCTGCTGGCGCGCCGGGAGTACACCGCTGGGACCGCCGAGGAGCGCGTCGCGGACTTCCTCGAGTTGCTCCATGACGACCGGGTGGACGCCCTCTTCGGCGCTCGGGGCGGCTACGGCAGCCTCGACCTGCTTCCCGGAATTCCGGCGGCGGCGCTCCGGGAGCGGCCCCGGGTGGTGCTGGGAGCGAGCGACCTGACCGCGCTGCTCGCTCACTGCGTGGGCGCCGGAATCCCCGCCTTCCACGGCCCGATGGTCGCCCAGCAGATCGCCCGCGGCCCGGAAGCCTGGGACGCCGACGAGTTGCTGGGGCTGCTGGACGCCGCCGCGCCCGGCTTCCGGTTGCCGTGGCGCGGCGCGGAACCGCTCCACCCCGGCGCCGTCGAGGGCGTCCTGCGGGGCGGATGTCTCTCCCTGCTGACCGCCCTGGTCGGCGCTCCCTGGGAACAGCGTTTCCAGGGCGCCATCGCGGTGTTCGAGGACATCGGCGTCAAGCCCTTCCAGATCGAGCGGATGCTGACCCAGCTGCGGCTCTCCGGCGCGCTCGAAGGCGTCCGCGGGATCGTCTTCGGGCAGATGCCCGGCTGCATGCAGCACCCGGATCAGGGGTACGCCCTTCCCGATCTGCTGGCCCGGCTGACCGCGCCGCTGGGCGTTCCGGTGGCGTTCGGCTTCGCCACCGGACATGGGGAGCGGGGGGCGTGCCGCACGGTTCCGCTCGGGGTCCGGGCGCGGATGGACGAAGAGGGGATCACCCTGCTGGATCCGGTCGTGGCGCGGTGATCGGCCTCCCCGCTCCGGGGGAGCGGATGCACCTGCTGGGCATCGCCGGGACTGCGATGGCGTCGTTCGCCGGCATCTTGCGCCGCCTGGGCTATCGGGTCAGCGGCTCCGACCAGGGCGTCTACCCGCCGATGTCCACCCTGCTGGAGCGCGAGGGGATTCCGGTCTCCAGTCCCTGGGCCGCCGGAAATCTGCCCCCCGACGTCCGGCTGGTGGTCGTCGGCAACGCGATCTCCCGGGGCAACCCGGAGCTGGAGGCGGCGCTCGACCGGCGTCTCGCCCTGGTCTCCTTCCCGGAGGCGCTGCGGGAGCTGGTGCTCCGGAAGCGGGTTCCCCTGGTGGTGGCGGGAACCCACGGCAAGACCACCACCGCCTCGCTGCTGGCGACGATTCTGGTCCGTTCCGGGGTGGACGCCGGGTATCTGATCGGCGGGGTCCCGGAGGATTCGGGGAGCAGCTTCCGCCCGGGGGCGGAGGGGGCGCCGTTCGTCCTGGAAGGCGACGAATACGACTCGGCGTACTGGGACAAGGGGCCCAAGTTCCTCCACTACCTTCCGGAAGCCGCGATCATCGCCAACGTCGAATTCGACCACGCGGACATCTATCCCGACTTCGCGGCGGTGCGCCGGGCCTTCTCGTTCCTGGCGCGCCTGCCGCCCCGCCGGGGGCTTTTGCTGCTGGGCGCCGATTCCCCGGCGGCGCTCGCGCTGCGCGAGCACGCGCACACGCATGTCCAGTCGTTCTCGCTGACCGAAGATCGGGACGCCGCCGACTGGACGGCGCGGATCGCCGGTTCCGGTCCCGACGGGTCCCGGCTGGCGGTCTGCTTCCGCGGGGAGGAGCGGCCCCCGCTGGAGGGGGCGTTCTGGGGGAGCGCCGGCGCCCGGAACGCGCTGGCCGCCGTCGCCGCCGCTTCCTGGGTGGGAGTGGAATGGGAGCGGATCCGCGAGGCGGTGGCCGGATTCCGCGGGGTCAAGCGTCGTCTGGAAGCGCTGGGCGGCGCGGACGGCGGGCCGCTGCTGGCGCGCGATTTCGCCCACCATCCCACCGCGGTGCGGGCCGCCATCGAGAGCGCCCGCGCCCGGTGGCCCGGCGCCGGGATCACGGCGGTGTTCGAGCCGCGCTCCTTCACCGCCCGGAGCGCCGTCTTCCAGAAGGACTTCGGCGCCGCCTTCGCCGGGGCCCTGCGCGTCCTGCTGGCCGCCGCCGGGGACGCCCGCGGCCGTCGTCCGACCGACGCCCTGGACCGGGAGCGGCTCCTTTCTGACATCGAGGCGCGGGGCATTCCCGCCGAAGCGCCGCCGGATCGCGCCCGGCTGCTGCGCCGGGTTCTCGACCTGGCTTCGGAACCGGGGCCGATGGTGTTCCTGTTCCTGTCGAACGGGTGGTTCGACGGGATTCCGGAGGAGGCCGCCGAGGCGCTCAGCGGCGGGGGACCGGGGAAGTCCCCGGCCCGCCCCGGATGACGTGGGGGGTGAGCGCGTCCTTGTCGATGTCGGCGCGACGGGTGATCCGCGGGGTGAGCGTCAGGATGATGTCGGAGTCCATCGACTCCTCGCGGTTCGCGCTGAAGAGGCGTCCGAGGACCGGGATGTCGGCGACGCCGGGAAGCCCCTTGAGGCTCGAACGCTCCTCTTGGCGGATGAGTCCGGCGATCATGCTGGTCTCGCCGTTGCGGAGGCGGAGGGTGGTCTCGACGCTGCGGTTCCCGAAGGTGGGCAGCCCCGAATAGCCGGTTCCCGAGACGTTGTCGAGCCGGACGCTCACGTCGAGCGTGACGCTGTCGTCGTGGTGGATGCGGGGCAGGATTTCGATGCTGACTCCGACGTTCTCGTATTCGAAGGTGGTGGTGGGTTGCTGGGCGAGGCCGCCGGTGGCGATCGGGGAGAAGGTGGTGACCGGGACCGGAACCCGCTCGCCGAAGTCGGCGGTCGCCGACTTGCCGTCCGAGGCCCGCAGCTGCGGGCTGGCCAGCACGTGGGTGTCGGTGTCGCTTCGCACCAGGTCGAGGATCGCGCCCGGCAGCCCGGTGACCCGCAGGTTGGCGCGGGTGTAGGGGTTTTCCAGCACCGTGTCGAGCCGGGGGGCCAGGGCGGCGGCGATGCCGTCGGATTCGGGCGAGACCAGCGGCAGGCCGAAGCGCTCCAGCTGGGTGCGGTTGACCTCCATCAGCTCGACCTCCACAACCACTTCGCCGGGGCTGCGGTCGAGCGCCCGGATGATCCGCGCCGCCGAACGCACCCGCTCCCAAGTGTCCACCATGGTGATCGAGTTGGTGCCGGCGTGCTGCGCCACGTTCCGCAGCTGGAGCGTCACCCGGAGCGCGTCCACCGTCTCGGTGAGATCGGCGGAGGACAGGTAGAAGGTCTGGGCGACCTCCTGTTCGTAGCGGGCGCGCTTGCCCGGAGTGTCCGGGATGATGGTCAGCAATTCGGGCGACTCCACCCGGAAGAAGTGCCCGGTGCTGGCGGTGATTCCGGTGAGCGCGTCCTCGAAGGTCACGTCCCCGGACTCGATGGAGAGGGTCTGGTCGGCGAAGTCCTCGTCGAATACCACGTTGACGCCGGCGAGTTCCCCCAGGGTGAGCAGCACCTCCCGGAGGCTGGCGTCCCGGAACACGAAGCGGACCGGGGCGTCGGCGCCGCCGAGAAGGTCAAGTCCCCAGGGGGCGGCGAGGACGTCCTCCTTCAGCGAGGCGAGGGTCTCGACCCGCCGTTCGGCTTCCAGGGCTTCCGCCGCCGCCTGGATTTCCGGCAGCCGGTCCTGGTAGCCGCTCTCGTCGGGGGCGAAGAGGATCGCGGCGCGGAGCGCGTCCTCGGCGGCGCGGTACTCCCCGGTCGCCATGAGCGCCTCGGCCCGACTGGCGTGGTCCTCGGCGGCGCGCCGCTTGGCGCGGGCCAGCGCGAGATTCGCCTCCACGCTGTCCGGATGTTCGGCGAGCGCCCGGGCGTAGTGGGCGACCGCCTCGTCGTAGCGCCCCATGCGCTCCGCCTGCTCGCCCGGCTGGAGGCGCGCCCCGGCGGCGCACCCGCCGGCGACGAGCAGAAGGGCGAATCCGGCGCGGAGGGGCGTCATCCGGTTCCCCCGGCAAGCTCCCGCGCGGTCACGACGTCGGTTCCCGGCGGGATGCGGAATTCGAAGAGGGCGTCGGCGGGCGGGGCGCCGATCCGGAAGGAGTGGAAGCGGAAGGTGGTGCGGTTGCCCTCGGCGTCCCGCAGCTCCAGCGCCCGGATGCGACCGGTTGCGGCGTCCACCTCCAGCATCCCCCGCTCGACTTCGGCGGTTCCGGCGCGCGGGGTCAGGAGCACCCGGCGCCGATCCCCGGGGGTGGAGTCGTCCCGGACCAGCTCCGCGTCGAAGTGATCGAGGATCGCGGCCTCGCCGGTCAGGAAGGCGAGCGGGTTCGGCGCATGCCGCTCGGTTTCGCCCTCGGCCGGCGCCAGGCTGCCGACCACCACCTGCCGGTCGGCCGGGACGTGGAACCAGGTGTTGGTTCCGTCGCTGACGAACAGCTTGGGTTCGGGATCCCGGTACTCCCAGCGCATCCGCCCCGGCTGGCGGACGGTGAGCCAGCCGCTCTCCACCCGTTCCCGACCGAAGATCCGCGGCGCGAACCGCTGCTCGAACGCGGACTCGAAGTGCGGCATCCCGCGGTGGTGGGCTTCGATCCGGCGGATCAGGGCGTCGGCGGATTCCCCCTGGGCGCCCGCGCCGGGCGCGAGAAGAAGAAGGAGCAGAGCGCCGAGCATGGGGAGTGTGGGGAGGGACGTGATTCGGTGGACGGCACGGGGATCGAACCCGTGACCTCGGCATTGCGAACGCCGCGCTCTCCCAGCTGAGCTAGCCGCCCGCCGAAGGGGTGGGAAACTAGTTTAACCGGTCAGCGGGCCGGCGCCGCGCAACCGCAGGGCGTGGTCGGCCAGCACCAGGCAGGCCATCGCCTCCACGATGGGAACGGCGCGGGGGAGGACGCAGGGGTCGTGCCGTCCGGAGGCTTCCAGCACCACTTCGTTTCCGGCGCGATCCACCGTCGGTTGCGGCTTGCCGATGGTGGAGGTGGGCTTGAACGCCACCCGGAAGAGGATCGGCATGCCGTTGGAGATGCCCCCCTGGATGCCGCCGGAGTGGTTGGTGCTGGTCCGCACCGCGCCGTCGCGCATCCGGAATGCGTCGTTGTGCTCGCTTCCGGCGAGGCGGGCTCCGGCGAACCCGGAACCCAACTCGAATCCGCGGGTCGCCGGGATGGAGAGCATCGCCCCGGCGAGATCGGCCTCCAGCTTGTCGAACACCGGGTCGCCGAGTCCGGGCGGAACCGACCGGCAGACGCACTCGACGATCCCGCCGACCGAGTCGGCGGCTCCTCGGGCCGCTTCGATGCGCCGGCGCATCGCTTCCGCCGCCTCCGGGTCGGGACAGCGCGTCGGATGGCGCTCCACCTGCTCGCGGGTGACCGCATCTCCCGGTATCGGGGGGGCCTCCACCTCCCCGACCTGGCGCACCCAGGCGACGCACTCAACGCCGTGGAGCACCCGGAGAAGCCGCCGGGCGATGGCGCCCGCCGCCACCTGCGCGGCAGTGGCGCGGGCCGAGGAGCGCCCGCCGCCCCTGGGGTCCCGGACGCCGTAGCGCTTTTCGTAGGTGAAGTCGGCGTGGCTCGGCCGGAACACCTGCCGGAGGGGGGCGTAGTCCCCGGGGCGCGCGTCCCGGTTTTCGACCCACATCGAGATCGGCGTTCCGGTGGTGCGTCCCTGGAAGACCCCGGAGCGGACGTGGATGCGGTCCGCCTCGCTGCGGGGGGTCGTGAGGTCGCTCTGTCCGGGGCGGCGGCGGTCCAGGTCGGCCTGGATCGCGGCTTCGTCCAGTTCCAGACCGGGGGGGCAGCCGTCCACCACCACCCCGATGGCGGGGCCGTGCGACTCCCCCCAGGTGGAGATCCGGAACGCCTGTCCCAGCGAGTTACCCGGCATCCAGCTCGCTCGCGGTTTTCCGCATGATGTCCGCTGCTTCCTCTGCTGGAACTCCGGTCCACATCGAAAGGGACGCGGCGGCCTGGTGGATGAGCATCGGGAGTCCGGGCAGCGGGAGCGCCCCGGCGACTTCGGCTTCGGCCAGCAGGCGGGTGCGTCTGGGGCGGTACACCAGGTCGAAGACCACCCGGTGTCGACGCACCGTTTCCGGCGGCGCCGGAGATCGGTCGTCGTCCATGCCCACCGGCGTGGTGTTGATCAGGATGTCGCCCGCCGCCTCGCCGATTCTTCCGGCGGGCGTCCAGTCCGCGTCGAAGCGGGCGGCGACCTGCGCCGCCTTCCGGTCGTTCCGCGCGATCACGGTGGGCAAGGCGCCGTGTTCCCGGAGTCCGTGGAGGACGGCGCGCGCCGAACCCCCGGCGCCCAGGACGGTCGCCCGCTTCCCGGAAAGCGGGGCGACCTCGAGCAGGGCGCGGGCCGCCCCCAGCCAGTCGGTGTTCGCGCCGATGAGTTGATCCCGCACCCGCAGGATCGTATTCACCGCGCCGATCCGGTGCGCGGCCTCGTCGAGGGAGTCCAGCAGCGGGACGACCCGTTCCTTGAGCGGGATGGTCACGTTCAGCCCGGCGACTTCGTCGCAAAGGCGCGCCGCGGTCAGGAAGTCGTCGAGCTCGTCCGGCGGGACCTCGAACCGCTGGTAGGAAGCTTCCCGTCCGGCGTGGGCGAGCGCCGCTTCGTGAAGCGGCGGGCTCAGGCTGTCCGCCACCGGCCAGCCGACGACCCCGTAGACCGGAACCGGCGCCCTGAGCTTCCTGCCCCAGCGCCGGTGGCGGTCGCGGATGGCGTCCGCATCCAGCTGGCCGGGGGCGGTCGGAGGGCTTTCGGGCGGCGGCGCGAAGGTGGCGACGATGTCTCCTTCGCCTCCGAGGACCCGGAGCGCGGTTCCGGCGGCGCCCATCGCGACGCCGATCCGGGGGACCGGACCGGGTTCGGCGAGGAAGCGGGAGACCTTCCGGACGTCGGCGAACCCTGTCGCGGTCGCCGCGACCTTGATCGCGTCGGCGTTCCGTTCCAGGCGCCGGGCCAGCGCCTCCAGATCGGGAAGCGGCCCCTTCAGGTGGTGATGCGATGCCAGGATGCCGGCGTTCGGGGCTTCGATCCGGATTCGGGACGCCGCGGCTTCGGCGTCCACGAAGCGGACGCCGGCGCGGGCGCCGGCGAGGAGCATGCGGGCCCATTCCTCCGGGCTTCCCCGGAAGGCGCCGCCCTCTTCGGCGGTGCGCACGGTGAGGATGAGGTGCTCCCGCACCGCTTCGGGCAACGCCTGGAGCGTCGTTTCGAGCGCGGCCTCTTCCATGCGGTCGGCCCGCAGTTCCAGCAGGTCGGCGGGGCCGGCGCGCTCCGCCGCGTCCCGGATCGCCCGGATCGCGTCCTCCGCGTCGCCCGCCTGCGCCGAAAGCGCGATTCCCGGACCGAAGTGGGCGCGCCGGAGCGCCTTCGCGGCTTCGGTTCCGCTTTCGCTCCAGACGTCGGCGTCGGCGACCGCGCGGTAGAGGGGCGTCCGCCGGACGAGCACCTCCCCGATTTCCTCCACCGGATCGCGCCCGGTGAGCGAAGGGCGGCTGGACTTGCGCGCCACCCGTTCCCGGAGCCGGGCGAGCGGCGCCCGCATCCAGTAGACCGTTCCCAGACGGCGCAGCCGGGCGCGGGTTTCCGGGAGTTCCACGACGCCCCCGCCGCAGTCCACGATGCTGCGCTCGGGCGGCGCTTCGGCGAGTTCTTGCAGGATGTCCGCTTCCCGCTGGCGGAAGGCGTCCCAGCCGGAGGCGGCGACGAACTCCGGGATCGGTCCGTGCCGCGCCTCAAAGATCCCGTCGGTTTGGATGCGTTTCCAGCCGATGGCGGCCGCCAGCTTGCGCGCCGCCCGGCTCTTTCCCGATCCGCGGGCGCCCACCAGGACGATGTTCGGGAACTCCATGTTTCAGGACGCCTGGGCGCCCAGGTCCCGGAGGGCGTCCCAGAAGCCGGGGAAGGACTTCCGCACCGCGTCCGGGTGGGTGATGCGGACGCCGCCGGGGACGACGAGCCCGGCCAGCGCGAAGGCCATGGCGATCCGGTGGTCCCGCCGGGAGTCGAGGCGCTCCGGCGGCGTTCGCAGCGCATCTCCGGGGCGGATGGCGAGGCTGTCCTCTCCGACCTCCACCCCGGCGCCGAGCCGGCGCAACCCGTCGGCGAGCGCCGCGATCCGGTCGCTTTCCTTGTGCCGCAGGTGGGCGACGCCGGAGATGCGGGTCTCGCCTTCGGCGGCCAGGGCGGCGACCACCGCGAGGGTGGGCGCGGCGTCCGGCATCGTCGCCATGTTCGTCCGGACGCCCCGCAGGGGGCGGGATCCGGTCACCGAGACGGTGGTTCCCCGGGCCTCGACCCGGCAACCCATCCGCTGGAGCGTTTCGGGGAACCGCCGTTCGCCCTCGACCGCCTGCGGATCGAGGTTCGGAACCCGGATCGTTCCCCCGGTCACCGCCGCCGCTCCGAAGAGCGCCGAGGCAGCGGTCCAGTCAGCCGGGACCCTGTGGACGCCGGGCCGGGGGCGGTCCCCGAAGGTTCGGTAGCCGCCCTGGGTTCGCTCCACCCGAGCCCCGGACTGTTCGAGGAGGCTCGCGGTCAGCTCCAGGTAGCTGGCGGAAACGGGAGTCCCGGAAAGCTCGAGGTCGAGCCCGCCTTTGATGCGCGGGCTGGCGAGCAGCAGGGCGCTTGCGAACTGGCTGCTCTCGCCGGTTGCGACCGCGACCCGCCCGCCCCGCAGCGCCGGCGAGAGGACGGTCAGCGGGTACCTGTCGATCCGGGCGCCGAGCTGTTCGAGGGCGCGGAGCAGTTCTTCCATCGGGCGTTCCCCGATGCGTCCGCGCCCGGTCAGCCGCACCGGGAAGGGCAGGGTGGCGGCGAGAGCGGCGAGGAAGCGGAGGAGCGTCCCCGACTCCCGGACGTCCACCGTCGCCGGTTCGCGTCTTTCGTTCCAGGCGTCCGGGGTTCCGCCGACGATGAGAACGCCGCCGGGGCGCTCCCGGATATCGACGCCCAGGGCGCGCAGTCCGGCGGTCGCCGCCTCGATGTCCTCGTTCCGGGGCGCGCCCTCGATGCGGCTTGCGCCGGGCGCCAGGGCCGCCAGCAGCAGCAGGCGGTTCGCCACGTACTTGCTGCCCGGCGCCTGCGCCGTCCGGTCCGGCGGACGGGCGGGGGGAGCGACGGAGATCGTCATCCGGAGCGCGCCAGACCGATCCGGTCCAGTCCGTGCCGGATTGTTTCGTCGTCCAGCGGGAACGCGCAGCGGGGGCCTTCCCGACGGACGCCGCCGATCCCGGTCAGGAGGACGAAGCGGGCGACGCCCTGGCGGGTCTTCTTGTCACTCCCGAACGCCGCGAGGACGTCATTCCGAAGCGAGGGTTCCGGGAAATGCGCCGGAAGTCCCAGAACTTCCAGCAGCGCGCGCAGCCGGCCGCCCTCCGGCGGGTCGAGCCATCCGGCCCGCTCGGCCATGTGGCTTTCGGCCGCCATGCCCACCGCCACTGCGAAGCCGTGACGCATCCGGTATCCGGTCGCGTGCTCGATCGCATGACCGACGGTGTGGCCGAAGTTGAGGACCTCGCGCGGGCCCGACTCCCGGGCGTCCTCCTCCACGACCCGCGCCTTGATCGAGACGCTGCGGCGGATCAGCGGAACCAGATCGGCCGGGTCGCGGCGGAGCAGCGCCTCCCCGGCGCGCTCCAGATCGCCGAAGAAGTCCGGGTCGCTGGTCGCGGCCATCTTCACCGACTCCGCGAGTCCGTTCCGGAACTCGGCGTCGGGGAGGGTGCCGAGAAGCGCGGTGTCCACCACCACCGCGGCGGGCTGCTTGAACGCCCCGATCAGGTTCTTGCCGAGCGGGGTGTTCACTCCGGTCTTGCCCCCCACCGAGGCGTCCACCGCGGCGAGCAGGGTGGTGGGAACCCCCACGAAGGGAATCCCGCGCAGGAAGGTCGCCGCCAGGAATCCGGCGAGGTCGGTGGCGACGCCCCCGCCGAACCCGACCAGGACGCTGTCGCGCCCGAAGCGGCGCCGGAGCAATTCGTCCTCGATCCGCTCCTTTTCGGCGCGGGTCTTGTTCGCCTCCCCCTCCGGAAGCTCGAGGAAGAGGGCGGATTCGGGAAGGCGGGCGGCGAGCCGCTCCCGGTGGAGGCGGAGCGCGCGGGAGTCCCCCACCACCGCGACGCGCCGTTCCGACCCCAGCTCCCGGAGGATGCCGGGAAGCCGGGACAGGGCGCCGTCGCCGATCCGGATGCGGTAGTCCTCCCCGTCCCGGGGGGAGACCCGGACCGTCGCTCCGGTCGTCTCCACCCGCGGGGCCGTCAACCGGCGGCTGCCGTCTGCGGTTCCAGCGTCCGTTTCCCCACCGCCCGGCCGACCGACCGGAGCTCGGTCATCAGCTGTTCGAACTGATCCGGGTAGAGCGACTGGTCGCCGTCGCTGAGCGCGACCGCCGGATTCGGGTGCACCTCGATCAGCAGTCCGTCGGCGCCGGCGACCACCGAAGCCAGTGAGAGCGCCGGAACCAGCGTCTTGTTCCCGGCGGCATGGCTCGGATCGGCGAGCACCGGCAGGTGGGTCTCCTGCTTCAGGAACGCGATCGCCCCCACGTCGAGGGTGTTGCGGTAGGCCGTCTCGAACGACCGGATGCCGCGCTCGCAGAGGATGACCTGGCTGTTGCCCCGCAGGATGTATTCGGCGGCCAGCAGGAACTCACGGATGGTGTTGGCCATGCCGCGCTTGAGGATCACCGGGTTCCGTACCTGCGCCATCTCGCGCAGCAGGTCGAAATTCTGCATGTTCCGGGCGCCGATGCGCAGGACGTCCACCAGGTCGGCGGCGACTTCCACATCGCGGACGTCCATCACCTCGGTCTCCACCAGGATGCCCGTCTCCTTGCCGATCCGGTTCAGGATGCGCAGCCCCTCGAGGCCCAGTCCCTGGAAGGAATAGGGGGAGGTGCGCGGCTTGAACGCCGAGGCCCGCATGATTTCGAGCCCGAGATGGGAGATCATCCGGGCGGCTTCGAGTCCCTGCTCCTCGCTTTCCAGCGCGCACGGACCGGCGATGATGACCAGGTCGTCCCCCCCCAGCTCCTGGCTTCCGATGGGGATGCGGGTGCGCGACTTCCGGTGGGTGCGGTTCGCCAGTCGGTACGGCTTGTTCAGCCCGAAGACCTGTTCGACGCCGGGCAGGGTCCGCCAGTGGGCCTCGTTCTCGCGCGAGAGATCGCCCAGGACGTGCACCCGGGTGCGCACCGGGCTGCGGTAGATGGCGCGGTCGAGCGATTTCTCCTCGATGACGCCGATGAGGTGCTCCAGTTCCGACTCCCCGGCCCAGGGAGTCAGGATCAGGACCATGGTTTCCGGTTCGTGCTCGGTCATTGCATGTCCGCGGGAAGACTCAGGAAGTTGGCGAGGATGTCCACGCCCGAAGGGGTCAGGATCGATTCGGGGTGGAACTGCACGCCCTGGATGGGAAGTTTGCGGTGCCGGACGCCCATGACCTCCCCGTCGTCGCTGGAGCGGGCGGTCACTTCGAGCTCCTTCGGGAGCGGTTCTTCGGCCACCAGGGAGTGATAGCGCATGGCGGGAAACGGGTCGTCCAGGCCGCCGAAGATTTCGGCGCCGGAATGGCGGATCAGCGAGGTCTTCCCGTGCATCAGGTTGCGCGCCCGGCGAATCGAACCGCCGAACGCCTGGACGACGCACTGGAGTCCCAGACAGACGCCGAGGATGGGAGTGGCCTCTCCCATCCGGTGGATGAGGTCCAGCGAGACTCCGGCGCCTTCCGGGCGTCCGGGGCCGGGGGAGAGGACGATCCGTTCCGGTTCGAGTTCCCGGATGGCGTCGACCGTGCGCGCGTTGTTCCGGATCACCAGCGGCTCGGCGCCGAGGGTTCCGAGCGCCTGCGCCAGGTTCCAGGTGAACGAGTCGAAGTTGTCGAGAACGAGCGTCATCGGAAATCCCGGTCGTGGGCCATGCGCAGGGCGGCAAGAACGGCGCCGGCCTTGTTCCTGCTCTCGTCATATTCGGCTTCCGGGTCGGAATCCGCAACCACCCCGCCGCCCGCCTGGAACGCGCCGATCCCGTCCCTTGCGACCAGGGTGCGGATGGCGATCGCGGTGTCGGAGTCGCCACTGTAGGAGAAGTAGCCGACCGCTCCCCCGTAGACCCCCCGCCGCTCGGCTTCCAGTTCGTCGATGATCTCCATCGCCCGGATCTTGGGAGCGCCGGAGAGGGTGCCGGCCGGAAAGGTGGCGCGGAGCGCGTCGTAGGCGTCGTGTTCGGGACGCAGCCGCCCCCGCACCCGGGACACGATGTGCATGACGTGCGAGTAGCGCTCGATGGTCATGAAATCTTCGACCTGAACGTCCCCGAAGCGCGCCACCCGCCCAATGTCGTTGCGCGCCAGGTCGACCAGCATGACGTGTTCGGCCCGCTCCTTCTCGTCGCCCAGCAGGTCCTGCGCCAGCTCCCGGTCCTCGGCGGGCGTCGCGCCCCGGGGCCGGGTCCCGGCGATCGGTCTGGTCTCCACTTCGTCGCCGGTGGTTCGGGTCATCATCTCCGGCGACGCCCCGGCGATCACCAGATTGCCGAGGTCCAGGTAGTACATGTAGGGAGACGGGTTGACCACCCGCAGCGCCCGGTAGAACGCGAACGGATGCACCGTCAGGTTCACGCGGAACCGCTGCGAGGGGACGACCTGGATGATTTCGCCGTCGGCGATGTGCGCCTTGGCGCGACGCACCGCCTTGATGTACTCGGCCTTGTCCATGTTGGATGCGACGTCGGGAAAGGGCGCCTTCGACGCCGGAGAGGCGCCCCAGCCGCCGGGCGCTTCCGGGCGTTCCAGGGTTTCCTCGATCGCGGCGATGCGGGAGGAAGCCTCCTCCCAGGCGTTTTGGGCCGCCGACGGGTCGGGCACGTGGGCGTTCACGATGATCTGGATGACGTGGCGGGCCTGGTCGAAGGCCAGCACGGTGTCGGCGAGGAGGAACATCGAGTCCGGGATGTCGTCCTCGGGGGCAGCGGCGGCGTGGCGGTCCGGCAGCGTCTCGTATCGCCGGGCCGCGTCATATCCGAGATAGCCGACATAGCCGCCGGAGAAGGGCGGCAGTCCCGGCGGCTTCGCGGCCCGGATGCCGCTGATTTCCTCGCGCATCGCCGCCAGCGGGTCCGGATGGCGGAAGGTCCGGAGGACTTCGCCCCCCGGCGCGCGATGGGTGATCCGGTCGCCGCGGCTTTCGACGATTTTCCGCGGCGCGGTTCCCAGGAAGGTGTAGCGGGCCACCTGCTCGCCGCCCTCGACCGATTCCATGAGGAACGAGGGGCCGTTCCCGGCGATCCGCCGGAACGTCGAGACCGGGGTCGCGCAGTCGGCCAGAACCTCCCGGCGCACCGGGATCAGGTTGTGGGAGCGGGCGAGCGCGGTGAACTCCCGGAGCGAGGGGGTGGGCACGGCGGGCGGGTTCCGGTTCAGGGCGAACGCCCCAGCAAGTCCCGGAGCGCGAAGACCGCCCGGACCGCCTCGGCGCCGGATGCGAATTCCCGGGCGGCGAAGCGATCCCCTCCCTCGACCTCGAGCAGCCCGAGTTCGACGGCGATGGCGGCGGCGTCGCGCTGGGGGTGGGTTTCGGCGAGATCGGAGAAGCGCCGATCCCGGCTGGCGCGGGCGGCTTCCCGGAAGGCTTGCGGGTCGTGGACGCGAAGCGCCCGGGCCAGCGACTCGGCGAGCGCCGTCCGGTGCACCAGCCCCCGGGGCTGGAAGGTGTGGTCGGGGAAGAGGCTCAGGTATCCGGCGGCGACCGCGTCCCGAATCAACCCGGCGGCCCAGCTCCGCTCGATGTCGATGGCGATCACCGGCGCGGACGCTTCGCGGCTTCCGAGTTCGCCCGCCAGCAGGGCGGCGAGCTCCTCGCGGCTCACCCGCTCGGACTCCCGGATCCGCCGGTAGGCGGCGGGCAGCCGGGCGCGTTCGATGCGGCTCGAAAGCTCCGCCGTGCGTTCCCGGATGTCCGGGAACCGGTCGATCTCCGGGTGCGATTCCAGCCGGCGCAGGCGGTTCGCCGCTCCCTCCGCGTCTCCGGCGGCGAGCGCCGCCTCGGCGGCGGCGACCCGGATGCCGAGCGTTTCCCCGGCGGCGCTGCTGCCGCTGGCCGCCAGGTCGTACCAGTCCCGGGCTGCGCCCGGCGCTCCGGCGGCCCGTGCGGCGTCGGCCGCTTCCAGGTGGAGATCCCCGGCCTCCGGGATCAGTTCCAGGGCGTTGCGATACGCCTCGACGACCTGGTCTCCGGTCGCATTCCCCTCCCGGGCGAGGCGGCGCGCCTCTCCCAGCCGGGATTCGGCCACGTCGAGGGTCAGACCGGGGAGGCGCTCCACGACGACCGGGGCGTCCGGCGCCGCCGCTTCGAGCCGTCGTAGCCGGACCAGGGCCGCTTCGTGGTCGTTTTGTTCCAGCGCCAGCAGGCTGGGGCCGAGCAGAGCGAACGGGTCGGCGGCGTCCAGCTGGACGGCGCGCGCGAAATGGGTTTCGGCTTCGCCCAGGCGCCCCCTGCGGATGTCAAGGTAGCCGGCCAGGGCGAGCAGTGCGACGTTTTCCGCGCTTTTCGGCGTTTGCGCTTCCAGGTCGGCGAGGAGCCGGGCGGCGGCGCCCAGCCGTCCGGTCCGGATGTCCTGCCAGAGCGCCAGGGCGTCCGCGCGGGCGTCTGCGTCGGGAAGGGCGCCGAAATCCCCCGGGTCGGTTCCGTCGGCGTAGAACCAGTGCGAAAAGGGGGCGACCGGGATGTCCGGGAGGGGGCGGGCGGCGCACCCGGCGAGGATCGCGAGCACCGCCAGCGGCGCGGCGAGCCGGGCGGCGGAGTGGGGTTCGGACACGGCGGCCAGTCTACAACTCCGCCGGGGCGGGATCGGGGTACCGAAGTCCCCCGATCCCGAGTCAGCGCAAGGGAAGTCCGGCTACTTCGCCGTGCACTCTTGACTTCGACAGTTTTGATCGATAAGTCCTTGACAGTCAATAGCCGACATTTCTGGCTAGGCACTACAAACGTAGCCCTCTGAAGGTTGCGCCGGCGGGGCTTGGGTCCTCTCAGGCGAGCTGGTACGGCGTGGTTGGCAGGGGCAGTCTCATCGCGGCATAGATGCTCTCGGCCTCCAGGGACGGCTTCGCGGGGATGGCGTATCGCTCTCCCGTTTTCTCGCAGAGCAACACCGAACACTTGCGGTGCGCCAGCGCATTGCGGATGACTTCGGGAGACATCCGCTCCTTCTGGAGCGCGACCCGATAGGCCAGATGGCGCACGCAGGCGAACGCCATGAAGGCGATCGCGATGTGGGCGCGGATCCGTTGTTCGGTCCAGTGCCAGATCGGCCGGACGCGCAGATCGTGCTTGGTGATGCGGAAGCTCTCCTCGACCCGCCAGAGTCCCCGATAGTGCGACAGCACTTCGGCGGCCCGCGCGTCGCGCAGGTTGGTGATGACGCCGGCCAGTCCGTCCCAGCGCGCCGCCTCGTCGATCTTCTTCTGATCCACGACGAGCCGCGCATCCCCCTCAACGGCGATGAAGCGCTTGGCGCCATGCTGGGACAACAGCGCTTTGGGGTTGTCGCTTTGCGACAGCTTGTCGAACGCCCGCTGGATCGCCTGGTGGCGATCACGGGCGTCCTTGCGCGCCCGCTTGGCGGACCACGTGACGATCAAGCGTCGCCCCTGGTGATCCCATTCGTTCACCAGGCGCTCCGAGGAGTGTTCCAGCGGGACGTAGGAGTCGAGATTCCAAATCTTCCTGCGTAGCGCGCCGGGGAGCTGGCGCAGCCGGGCGCCCACCACATAGCCGCCGCCCATCGCGTCCAGGGCTTCCAGGTTGGCGGCGCTGAGCATCCCCCGATCCGCTACGCAGACCGCCTGCTGCGCCGGGTGACGGCGCAGCAAGCCCTCGAACACCGGAACCAGGCTGTGCCCCTCGTAGGCGGCGCCGGGGAACACCTCGTAGCTCACCGGAAGCCCCTCGCGGGTGACCATCAGCGCCAGCAGCACCTGCGAGTAGCGGTGCTTGCCGTCCTTGCTGTACCCCTTCTGGCGGAGTTCATCCTCCTCCTCTGTCGCAAAGGCCAGCGTGGTGCAGTCGAAGAACAACACCGAGACCGGATCGGGCAACACCGAGCGGGTGGCGTCGCCGACCCGGGCGCGAAGCCGTTCGATTGTCCTCGCGTCCAGCCGATCCATCATCCGGTAGACCTTGTGAAGCGGCAGGCTCACCCCGAAGTCGTTTTCAAGACTCCGCACGCTGCCGCGCTTGCTGTCGGGGTTGGCGATCCGCGCCATCACCGTGTGGAACAGGGCGTCGTGGTACGCCCGATAGCGGGAGCGCGGCAACAGCGCGTTCAGACCCAGATGCCGGTAGACCTCGCCGTAGACCTCATGGATGCCGGTCGTGATCCGTTGGGCTTCCTTCAGTTGCTTGAGATCGACGGGTAGGGTCGCCTTGCCGTCGCCCTCGCGCCCGACGCGGATGACCTGCTCGGCGAGCTTTTCGGAGGAGAAGAGGAGAGGCTGGCGTTCGGTCTTGAGCTTGGTCTTGATGAACTCGCCGAGCCGCTTCAGGCGTTCGAGCTCCTTGTCGTCCTTTGCGATGCCGATGTGTCGGACGATGCGTTGGCGGACCTTGGTTCCGTTGCGTACGCCTTCGACGAGTTGTACGGAGCGCCGGGGGCTGTTGGGAGTGGACTTGACGCGAACGAACATGGGTGGAGTATAGCACAGAAGTCAAACCAGAAAAATCGCTAGGCACAACAGAGC
The DNA here is from genome assembly GCA_965202845.1 of Candidatus Marinacidobacterium sp. GTDB lineage: Bacteria > Acidobacteriota > Vicinamibacteria > Marinacidobacterales > Marinacidobacteraceae > CBDATA01. The sequence continues at coordinate 1,351,800 of OZ241856.1, read as the reverse complement.
GAGTAGCGAAAAGCTCCCTTGTTTCAGAACATGTTTGTTTTCAACAGCTTCCCGATCCGACGCTCCGACCGAAATCGGGCTCAAACTGTCAAAGTCGGGAGGGCGCCGAAATCCCCCGGGTCGGTTCCGTCGGCGTAGAACCAGTGCGAAAAGGGGGCGACCGGGATGTCCGGGAGGGGGCGGGCGGCGCACCCGGCGAGGATCGCGAGCACCGCCAGCGGCGCGGCGAGCCGGGCGGCGGAGTGGGGTTCGGACACGGCGGCCAGTCTACAACTCCGCCGGGGCGGGATCGGGGTACCGAAGTCCCCCGATCCCGAGTCAGCGCAAGGGAAGTCCGGCTACTTCGCCGTGCACTTGGCGAAGTTCGCCAGATTGCCGGTCGCAGCGAGGTTGCCGTTCAGGTTGTCCGGCGGGTTGGCCTTCATCATTCCCTGCGCGTCCCACTCGCAACTGATGGTCACCGTCCGGGTCGTCTCGCAGCCGAAGATGCCGTCGCCGAAGAGGACGTCGTAGTCCATCTCCCACGAGGCGTCGCATCCCTTGCCGTCGGCATCCGAACACATGTTGGCGTCATCCGGCGACGGATAGTTGTCCGCCTTGCCGTCCGGCGCCTTCTTGTCGTTGCCGCTCGCAGTGGCGTCGCTGTCCGCGCCGAAGAGATCCACCTTGCCGAAGTCCCCCATGGTCGGATCCCCATCGCCATCCATCAGCGGCATCCAGATGAAGTTGATGTTGAGCCTGTTGAGCAATGTCTCATATCCGTACAAATTGTGCATGGCGCGGGTTTTGGCTCGACCATAGAGATCACTCAGGACGGCATCAAGCGTGCTGGTTGCTCCGGGATTGGACGTGCCCAGAACGACTCCATAGAGAGTCTGGTTGGGGCCGTCGATCAGCTTGCCGTTCAGGTTGTCGTCGAAATAAAGGCGCTTGAACCGACGTGACTTCGCCTCCTTGGGGAGCGCCTCCCATTGGGCGATCACGGTTCCGGCGTCCATCGCGGCGGCATTCGAGCTCGACGAGATCGAATTGCGCAACACATCCTTGGCGGTCGCGCCCGGTCTCGTCCTGGTTTTCAGCGTGACGTCGCCCCAACCCGACGCAAGGGCCTGATCCACTTCCTCCTCGAACAACTCGCAGACATCAACCTGATCGGCAGCCGGGAAGGACATGGACGGACACGCCAGATCCTTGAGCGCCCCATCCTTCCATGCCACCTTGCCCCAGACCAGTGAATCCTCGGGAGAGACTTCCACGCTGTAGGCGTCCAGGTAGTTCATGATTCTGCGCGCTCCTCCGGGCATGCCGGGCCCCAGGGCAACTTCCGCATCCTCAGCAACCCGAACCCGGAAACACTTGTCCGGCCGGAATACCCCGCTCGCCGTCGAACTGTACGCGGTTGCGGGTCTGCAGGCCTCGGACAGATCGGTGATTGTGCTGCGGACCGCGGTTCTGGTTATGCCCGTGATTTTCTCGATCTGCAAGCCAGGGGAGTAGGACTGGTTGTCCTTCATGCCGACCTCGAGCGGCTTGTCCGTCCCCTTGGCCGAATTCGGTCCCTTGACGCTGTAAGGCGTGTTACCGGAGAACACGTGTTTCACGGTCATCGCCGCCTGGGAACTGGACACCCAGCCGACATCCACTCCGTTGTCTTCGTACCAGTGTTGCGGATTGTTAGCCTTGAATGCCAGGGGCGGACCTGCGAAACGCGCGTTTTGTTGATAGGCGTCGTTGTCGATCATCCCGACCTGAAGCTCCATGTCCGGGTCCCAGGCGGCGCAGACCGCCGAGTCGGCGGCGGAAATCTCCGGCGCCATCGGCTTCGTCATGGACGCCTCCGAGCACCGGAATGGCCCGCAGGTGATGTGCATCACCTCGCTCTCCGGAACCGCCTCCTGGCCGGCGCCCACACTCACTCGGGTCGCCTTGAAGGTGACGCCCATGCCGACCACATCCGACTGCATCGCCTTCCAGTCGACGTTCGCAAACGGCATGTTGTCCATGCCGCCGGTGACGCCGACCCCGTTCGGCGCCGGATCCAGCCACATCGGGACGAGGATCGCGTCGTGCGAACTCTTCACCACCATCTTCCCGTTCACCGAGGCCATCGCTTTCTTCGCGTCGGTGAGGGCGTCCGGGCACAGGGCGTACCCCATGCAGTCCTTGTCCATGTCGGCCATCGGGGGCGTCATGGAAATCGTGAACGGCTCCGGCTCGGGTTCCGGCTCCGGCTCCGGAGTCGGCGCCGGTTCGGGAGCGGGCTCCGGTTCCGGCTCAGGCGCGGGGGCCGGGGCCGGTGCGGGCGCAGGAGCGGGGGCCGGCGCGGGATCCTCGTCGTCGCCGCACCCAGCGAGCGCCAGCCCGAGAACCAGAGCCGGAATCAGCCAATTTCCCGTAATTCCGTAATTTCGGGGGGGGGGTAAGGGTTTTCATTTCAGGGACCTCCGCGAAGAAGCGAAAAAGAGAAGGAAGAGGGGCGGAGCGCCGCCCCGAATGCCCGCGCATCCTAACACCGTATGAGGCGACGAGCGTGACGGGCGCCGACTCCATAGAATGACGGGGTCATGCGCCGATTCGCCCTCCTCCTCGTTCTTCCCGCCTCCCTGTCGTTCTTGTTGCCGCTCCCCGCCGGGGCGACGCTCCAGTCGCCCGCCGACGCCGAGCGCCGCATCCTCGAACACGTCCGGGACACCTTGGTTCCCGGCGAGCGCCTGCTTCTCTCGGCGCTCGTGGAGCGGTTCGCCGCGCCGGACGAGCAGCGGGCGCTCGACCGGCTGAACGACGTCTTCTTCCGGGTGCCGCTCTTCATCGCCGAGTTCGAGGGGCGGGAGAACCGGCTGCCCACCCTCGCCGAGATCGCCGGCCAGTTTTCGCTCCCCGGCGAGGAGGCGGCGGACACCGTGCTTCGGATCATGGAGTCCGATCCCCGGGTTCCCGCCTTCCTGACCCGCAATTCCGAAGGGGAGCTGGTGGACATTGACGAGGAGAGAATCCGCGCCGATGCGCGCTTCGCCCAGGCGGTGACCCGCAGCCTGACCGGCTGGGAGGGCCGGGACCTCCCCCCGATCTCCGGCGAGCGCTTCGCCGGCGGCGAGACCTCGGTCGCCAGCATGATGAACGACGCCACCCTCGTCTACGTCTGGTTCACCGACTGTCCGCCGTGCGTCCAGATCTCCTCGGTGCTCCAGGCGCTCCACGAGGACCTGGGGGATTCCGGGCTGACCGTCGTCGGCCTGAATGCGGACCGGGTGCTGAAACTGCCCTACCGGGACGAGGACCGCAGCAACCACCTCGAGCGGGGGGGCGTCACGTTCGAAAACCTGCATCTGCGGGAGGAGGACCGGGCGGCGCTCGGCAACGTGAATATCTTTCCGACCCTGTTCCTCGCCGACCGGGAGGGGAGGATCACCAGCCATTTCGTGAATTTCCAGTCCCGGGAGGCGCTGGAACCGGCAATTCGGGAGCTGCTCCGCTGAAGATCGGCTTGCACTTGATAACAAGCGACTCACAAGATATAGTACCCGGTAGCTAAGCCCGCCTCCGCAGCGAGCGGGCGGAAACATCGGCCACCCCTTTTCTACTGGAGACTCGGACCGCACATGAGCAAGATCATCGGCATTGACCTGGGCACGACCAACTCGGTGGTGGCCGTCATGGAGGGCGGGCAGCCCACCATCATTCCCAACACCGAGGGCGGGCGCACCACCGCCTCGGTGGCCGGGATTTCCCGGTCCGGGGAGCGCCTGGTAGGCGAAGTGGCCAAGCGCCAGGCAATCACCAATCCGACCAACACCGTCTTCTCCATCAAGCGCTTCATGGGGCGCCGCTACGAGGAGGTGGCGGACGAACGCGACTCGGCGCCCTACTCGGTGCTCCGCCGGAGCGACGGCGGGGTCGAGGTCGATCTCAACGGCAAGCGCTACTCGCCGCCGGAGATTTCGGCGATGGTGCTGCAGAAGATGAAGGGCGCCGCCGAGCAGCATCTGGGCGGGGACGTGAGTCGGGCGGTCATCACCGTCCCCGCGTACTTCAACGACTCCCAGCGGCAGGCCACCAAGGACGCCGGCGAGATCGCCGGCCTCGAGGTGGTCCGGATCGTGAACGAGCCCACCGCCGCCGCCCTGGCCTACGGACTGGACAAAAAGAAGTCCGAAAAGATCGCCGTCTACGACTTCGGGGGCGGAACCTTCGACATCTCGATCCTCGAGGTTGGCGAAGGGGTGGTGGAGGTGCGGTCCACCAATGGCGACACCCATCTCGGCGGCGACGACCTGGATCAGCGGATCATCGACTGGATCGTGGACTCCTTCCGCAAGTCCGACGGCGTGGACCTGAGCGGCGACCGGATGGCGCTCCAGCGCCTCAAGGATGCGGCCGAAAAGGCCAAGATCGAGCTCTCCACCACCATGCAGAGCGAGATCAACCTGCCGTTCATCACCGCCGACGCTTCGGGTCCCAAGCATCTGGCGCTCACCCTCTCCCGCTCCAAGCTGGAGTCGCTGGTGGGCGATCTGATCGAGCGGACCCGCAAGCCCTGCCTGCAGGCGATCGAGGACGCCGAACTCGACGCTTCGGCGATCGACGAGGTGGTGCTGGTGGGAGGGACGACCCGCATGCCCGCGGTGCAGAAGATCGTGCGCGACATCTTCGACTGCGAGCCGCACCAGGGAGTCAACCCCGACGAGGTGGTCGCCCTGGGAGCGGCGGTTCAGGCCGGCGTGCTGGGCGGCGACGTCAAGGACCTGCTGTTGCTCGACGTCACGCCGCTCTCGCTCGGCATCGAGACGCTGGGCGGGGTGTTCACCCGGCTCATCGAGCGGAACCAGACGATTCCGTTCCGCAAGAGCGAGACCTTCTCCACCGCCAGCGACAGCCAGACGCAGGTCGAGATCCACGTCCTTCAGGGAGAGCGGTCGATGGCCGGCGACAACCGGACGCTCGGCAAGTTCAACCTCGTGGGGATTCCGCCGGCGCCGCGCGGCGTCCCGCAGATCGAGGTCACCTTCGATATCGACGCCAACGGCATCGTGAACGTGTCGGCCAAGGACCAGGGCACCGGGAAGGAGCAGGCGATCACCATCACCGCGTCGAGCGGTCTCGACAAGGGCGAGATCGAATCGATGAAGGCGGAAGCGGCGGCCAACGAGGAGAGCGACAAGAAGCGCCGGGAGGATGTCGAAAAACGGAACGAGACCGATTCCCTGGCCCACCAGGTTGAAAAGATGCTGGGCGAGAACCGGGACAAGCTGGACGCCGGGGACGTCGAGAGCATCGAGAAGGCGGTGGCGGACGCCCGGGCGGCGCTCGACGGCGACGACATCGAGCGGATCGGCGCGGCGCGCGCCGATCTGGAAAAGGCGAGCCACAAGCTGGCGGAAGCGATGTATCGCAAGACCGCCGACGGGAAGGCGGACGGTGCGCCGCCGCCTCCGCCGCCACACGGGAAGGCGACCGGCGGCAACGGGGCCGCCGATGACGACATCATTGACGCGGAGGTCGTGCGCGACTGAGTGCGCGGGAGAGCCCGACGGGCATGGCGAGCGGAACCGACCATTACCACGTGCTCGGCGTGGACCGGGCCGCTGGCGCTCCCCGGATTCGGCACGCCTACCGGAGGCTGGTCCGCCGGTTTCACCCGGATCTGAATCCGGGCGATCCGGTGGCGGCGCTGCGCTACCGGGAAATCCACCGCGCCTGGCTGGTGCTGGGCGATCCGGTCAAGCGCTCGGAGTACGACCGGGCCGGCGGTTCCGAATCCCGGCCCAGGGGTGCCGAGCCGGCGGAGGGCTACGGGTTCGCGGGATTCGACTTCGCGGCGGCGCCGTCGCACCGGGTCGCCGACCTGAAGGAGATCCTGGGGACGCAGCCGGAGCGCCCGGCCGACGAGGAAACCCCGGCGGACATCCACAGCCGGGTGCGCCTGTCGTTCCGGGAGGCGCTCGAGGGTCGTTCGGTGCGCCTTCGGGTCGCCCGCCGGCGGGCGTGTCCGGCTTGCGCCGGCCAGGGCCGGATATCCCGGGACGAAAGCGTTCCCTGTCCGGCCTGCGAGGGAAGGGGGAAGCGCTTCCGCCGGGTCGGCCACATGGTGTTTTCCCGGTCCTGCGAGCGGTGCGAGGGGCAGGGGCTGCTGGCGCATGCGTCGTGCGATGCCTGCGAAGGCCGCGGCAGCCGGATTCGGATGGGCCAGGAGCTGGTGCGGGTTCCCGCCGGCGTCGCCGACGGCGCCACCTTGGTGGTCGCCGGGAAGGGGCACGCCCGGCCGGGCGACGCTCCGCCCGGAGATTTGCGTTTGCATGTTCAGGTGGAGTCCCACCCGCTGCTGGAGCGGCGCGGCGACAATCTCGTCTGCCCCCTTCCGCTGACGCTCGCGGAAGCGGCGCTCGGCGGTCGCATCCAGGCGCCCACCCCCACCGGCCCGGTGACCCTGCGCCTGCCGCCCGGCGTGCAGCCGGGAGACCGGTTCCGGGTGTCCGGGAAGGGAGCGCGCTCCTCCCGGGGGGGCGGAGAACGGGGCGACCTGTTCTTCGAGGCGCGGGTGCGGATTCCCGAAGTGCGGGATGATCGGTCCCGGGCCCTGGTGGAGGAGCTGGAGCGGCGGAACCCCTCGGCGCCGCGCGCGGGACTGGCCGAACAGTTCGGCGGAGGTTCGGGATGAGCGAGGATCGGAAGGGCCTCTACATGATCAGCGCGGTCTCCGAGATGTTCAAGATTCATCCGCAGACGCTGCGCCTGTACGAGCGCGAGGGGCTGCTCCGCCCGTCCCGGACCGAGGGCAACACCCGCCTTTACGGCGAGGCGGACCTGGATCGGCTGCGGGCCATCCTGAACCTGCGCGAGATGGGCGTGAACCTTGCCGGGGTGGACATCATCCTGGAGATGCGCAGCCGGATGGAGCGGATGCAGAAGGAGATCGCGGCGTTCACCGAGTTCATCCACCGCGAGATGGCGCGGGAGGAGGGCAACCTGAGCGAGAAGGCGAAGAAGTCGCTGGTCCGGCTTCCCCGGCGGGATCTGGTTCCGGCGGCGCCTCCCGGTTCGATCGGAACGGGAAACCGGGGGTGACTTCCGCCAGGCGGAGCCGCGCGCGGCCCGCGCCGTGCCTCCGCTGCGGCGGCACCGGTTGGCGCGCCCGCGACCTGGAAGACCCCTCGTCCCCGGTGACGCCATGCGGATGCGAGGAGCAGAGCGTCTCCGGCGATGTCCGGCTCGAGGGTTTCGGGGTGCCGCGGCGGCTGTCCCGGGCGGCTTCCTTCGCCTCCTTCGACGAACTCACTCCCGAATTGATCGCCGCCCGGCGGAAGGTCGAGCACTGGGCGGAGGCCTATCCGGATGTGCGCGAGGGGCTGTTCCTCACCGGCCCCTCCGGCGTCGGCAAGACGCACCTGGTGGTCGCCGCGCTGCGTCGGGTGGTGCTGGAGCGGAGTATCGACGCCCGGGTGCGTTTCGTGTACGCGCCGGAGCTCGTCGGGCGGATCCGCGGGGTGGTCCGGGACGGGGAGACCACCGAGGACGAGCTGGTGGCGCCGCTCTTCGCCGCCGACATCCTCGTTCTCGACGGGCTCGGCGAGAACATGCAGGGTTGGGTGGTCGAGTGGATGCTCGGCTTCCTGACCCGTCGCTACAACGACTGCGGCATCCTGGTCGGCACCAGCGTCTTTCCTGCCACATCGCGAAGCGCCGCGGTGGACTCCCTCGGGGATCGGATCACGGCGCGCGGGGTCTCCATGCTCCGCGAGGCGTGCCACTTCGTGGAGGTGCGCGGCGAGGACTACCGCGATACCGTCATCCGACACGGAACCGGCCTCTGAGCCGCACGTCCATCTTTCCGGGAGGAGTTCCCATCATGCGCACCCTCGCTTGTGTCTTTTTCATGGCGAGCCTGTCTCCGTTTCTGGCGGCGGCCCAGTCGCCGGCGCCCGACAAGCCGCGTCCGATTCCGATCCGGGACTCGGTGTTCATCGAGGATCTGACCTGGATGGAGGTCCGGGACCAGATCGCCGCCGGGAAGACCACCGCGCTGGTGGCGAGCGGCGGGGTCGAGCAGAACGGCCCGTATCTGGTCACCGGCAAGCACAACGTGCTGCTGCGGGGGACGACCGAGGCGATCGCCCGCGATCTGGGCGACGCGCTGGTGGCGCCCATCCTGAAGCTGGTGCCCGAAGGGGATTTCGACCCTCCCACCGGACACATGCGCTATCCGGGAACGGTCGGGCTCAGCGAGGAGACGTTCCGGGCGGTGCTCCGGGACGTCGCCCGCAGCCTGCGGGCGAGCGGCTTCTCGCACATCGTGTTCCTGGGGGACAGCGGCGGCAACCAGGCCGGAATGGAGGCGGTCGCAAAGGAGATGCATGCCGCGTTCGGCGGCGCTCCCGGCGTCCACTTCATCCCCGAGTTCTACGACGTCATGGGGCTGCGGACCTGGCTCCGGGAGAACGGAATCCAGGAGGAGCCGGAGGGCATCCACGACGAGTTCGCGATGTCCGCGATGATGGCGGCGGTGGACCCGGATTCGATCCGGACCGCCGAACGGCGCCAGGCCGGGCTCTTCCGGATCAACGGGGTGGATCTGGATCCGCTGGACGAGACCATCGCCTGGGGGCTGCGGCTCTTCCGCTACCGCAGCTCGGTCACGGTTCCGGCGATCCGGGCGGCGATCGGAGCGGCTGCGAGTAACGACCGGTAGCCGCGCCGCCGCCGGGTCCGTCCGGCGACAGGCGGACCCAGACCTCGCCGTCCCGCACCGAGACCGGGTAGGCGGGGACGCAGGAGTTCGGGTTCACCGGGGATTCGCCGGTGCGCAGGTCGAACTGCCAGAAGTGCCAGGGACAGCGGACGACGCCCTCCACAATCTCGCCGCGGTGGAGCGGGCCGCCGCGGTGGGGGCAGGTTTCGTTCAGGGCGAACACGTTTCCGTCCACATGGAAAAGCGCCACCCGCACCTCGCCGATGTCCACCGGGAGGGCGCCGGCTTTCGCGAGCTCGTCGAGCCGGCAGGCGCGATGCTCCCCGGTCACCGCTTTCCCGCTTGGCGACGTTCCCTTGCGATGGCTTCCAGCAGGGGAAATGGGTCTTTGACGAAAGGCGCCGCGAGCGGCCAGGTCAGCGCAACGGTGGTGGCCAGCAGGTTCTCCCGCTGATATTCGGTGTATCTCCGATGCCGTGAGCGTGGCAAGTGGCGGTTTCGTACAAAGCCGAAGCGCCATCGCTGTCCAAACTCGAACAGGTTGACGGCGAGAAGATCGAATGTTCCCGGAAGCAGGCAGGTGGTTTCGATTTCGCTCCCGTCTGGAAGAACAACCGGTCGCCGATCGCTGGCGTCCACCTGGCAACGGCCGCGGAAACCGCCGTTCGTCCGCCGCACCGATTTTGTTTGCAGGGACTTGACTTCGACGGTGATCTCTTCGCCTTGGAACTCAAAGCTGAAATCCGCCGGGCGCTGCCGGTCATGGTCGTCATATCGCCGCAGCTTGTGGATGCGGGAATCGGAGAAGACGCCGCGTTGGAGCTTGTATTCGGCGACGTATCCGAGCAGCGGCCCGCGCGCGCTCGGACGCTCGGAGAGGATGGCGTTGAGGTCATCAACGGTCAGGCCCCAGTCCTCGATGATCCCCACGGTTTCAGCGCCTCCGGCGCGGGCTTTTCCCGTTGGTCTTGATGAAGACGAGGAAATAGGAGTGGTTCTTGCGCGCATGCTCCTGGCGCAGCAAGCGGCTCACCGCCGGTCGGTTCGGCCGAACCAGAACGAACAGGTCCTTGGCGTGGAAGCCCCGTTCGGTGTACGAGTTGATGAGCTCGACGTGCGTGAGGTTCTGAAGGTTCGCGCTCACTTCGTCCTGACACTTGACGATGAACACGCCGTAAGGCCGCAGCACCCGGAAGGCCTCCATGCCAGCCTTCGCATACATGTCGAGAACCGCTTCGTGGTATCGCGGTCCCCCGTTTGTTTCCAATCCGTTCGAGTAGGCGTTCCGAAACGCCGCGTGGCTGCCCTGGCCGGCGAGCGAGCCGCGCTGCTTTCGGTAGAACCCCTCCATGTAGGGAGGGTCCAGAACGACGCAATCCAGAGAATCGTCTTCATAGGGCAGGTCGCGGCAGTCGACGCCGGTTTCCAGGTCCGTCGCCAGCACCCGGTAGGCGTCCTCTGGAACCCGCTTCCAGAAGACGCCCTTGCCCCAGGTCACATCGGCGACCGTCGAACCGCGCGGGACGTGCAAATCCAGGATGCGCGGGAACAGTTGCTCGTTCGTGCCGATGTGGGCGCTGCAAATCAGGTCGCTGGTCGGCGCCCCGGCCGGGGACTTGCGGCGCACCGGAACCGCGGGAGCGCTTTCCGCTGGGGGCGCCGGAAACGCAAGCGGTCTCATGGGACGATCCGATTCGCTGGAAGCATAGGCGGGTCCCCGGTCACCAGTTGGACTCCTTTCGGAGGCCTTCGGAGTCGGTGCGGACGTCCAGCGCTTCTCCGCCGGCCCGGGCCGCCGCCTCCGCTACTGCGGCGCGGTGTCCGGGTTCGGTCAGGGCGAGCATGGTTCCGCCGGCGCCCGCCCCGCAGGCCTTCACCGCGAGCGCGCCCGCTTCCCGGAGCGCCGCCTCCAGACGGTCCATCGTCGGGTTGGTGACCCGCCTGGCGAGCGCCTTGCGGCCCGCCCATTCCTGGTTCAGGGCGCGCGCTGCGCCGTTCCAGTCCCCGGCGACCAGGGCTTCGCGCATAGCGAGCGCGGCCTCCGCGATCCGCTCCATGCCGGCGGTCGCGCTTCGCTTGCCGGCGAAGATGCGGCGCAGCACCCGGGCGTTCGAGAAGCCGGAGGAATGGGCCTCGCCGGTGAACACCAGGACGAACCGTTCGGCCAGCGGATCGGCGCCGCCCGGTTGTCCCCAGGGCAGGGGTTCGGGCCGGGGCTGCGGACTCTCCCAGTGGAGGGCGTGGGCGCCGCCCAGCGCGGCGGCGAACTGGTCCTGGGCGCCGGTCGCGGTGCGGAGGATGCGGACTTCGGCGTCCATGACGATCCGCACCAGGTCGGGGACGCCCCAGCGGGCGCCGGTGGCCTCGTTCAGCGCCCCGGCGACCGCGATGCCGAGCGCCGAGGAGCCGCCGAGACCGGAGCCGGGCGGCGCGGACGTCCGAAAGCGCACCTCGCGGGGCGTTCCGGGATCGAAGTGGTGGAGCAGCCGGGCCGAAAGCGCCGCGAGCGGGCGCTGGTAGAGGGATTCCAGCGAGTCGCTCTCGACGTCCACCCGCCCGTCGCTCACCACCCGCCAGGCGGCCGCCGGGCGCACCCGGGCCCGGGCCCGCAAGTCGATCGCCACGTTCACGGTCAGCGCCCGCGGCGTCAGCAGGTTGACCGGCCAGATGTCAAGAGTCCCGCCGGCCAGGTCCACCCGGGTGGGGGCGGACCAGATGGACTCCCCGGGAATCAGAAAGTCACTCCGATGACCGTGTTCCAGCGGTTCTCCTGCCGGTCCTCCTCCAGCCAGTCCCGATGGTACTGCAGTTCGATGTGCAAGCGGCCGACGCCGATCCCGCCGAGGAGGACGCCGGTCCCGGCGACGTTCAGAACGTCGTCGCCCCCGGACAGCCAGGAGAAGCCGCCTCCAACGCCGGCGTAGGCGCGCACCCCCGGAGTGGGGAGGAATTCGCTGCGGACCACGCCCAGCGCCCGCGCCGGCCACACCTCGTTCTCCTGGGAGCCGATGGTCGTCTGGGCGAGGATGCCGAGCGAGACCGGCGCGAACGGGAGCCGCGCGTCGATGCCGGCCCCGGCGATCCAGTTCGATGAAGAGGAGGAGGGGTCGCTGCCGGAGCCGAGTTGCACGAACGGCTGGGCGCTCGCGGCGGACGCCGCCAACAGGAAGAGAGCCGTGAGCAGGGCGCGGGCCAGCGTGGAGCGAGTCATGGGGGGGCGAGTATAGCCCCCCTCAGAGTCGGCAGGAGCGGGGATCCAGGTCGGAAAAGCCCACCAGCGATGGGTGTCGCAGATGTCCGGCGGGGGTGATTTCCAGGTACTCCACGACAGCGACCAGCAGCGGGCGCAGGTAGCGGATCACGCCTTCGCCGCGGGCGTCGAACCCCGGAGGCGGACCGGGCGCCGCGAGCGTTTGCGACTGCGTTTCCAGCAGCCGCCGGGTCTCCTCGTCGAGTCCGCTGCCCACGTTGCCGAGCCAGACCGGGGCGCCGTCCGGCCCGTAGGCGCCCACCACCAGCGAACGCAGCGGGCCGGTTTCGCTCCGCAGCAGGACGCCGAACACGACGCAGGAACGCCTCGGACGCACCTTGATTTTCAGCCAGTCGTCGCTCCGCTCCCCGATCCGGTAGGGGCTGTCCCGGCGTTTCGCCACCATGCCCTCCATCCCCCGCTCGCGCATCGCGTCGAAGAACCGCAACCCCGCTCCGGGGAGCAGCGCGTTGGCGAACACGCGCCCCGCGTCGTCGGGCAGGAGGTTCTCCAGGCGACGCCTTCGCTCCTCGAACGGCAGGCCGGTGAGCCGGTCGCCATCCAGCCACAAAAGGTCGAAGACGGCGAACCAGGCGGGAATCCGCCGGGCGGCGCGCTGAATGTGCAGGTCCGAGCGCAACCGGTTCCGCTCCATCGCCAGATCGAAACGGGCCCGGTCGCCCTCCAGCACCACGATTTCCCCGTCGAGCACTCCCGCTCCGGGGAGTTTGGCGAGCGCGGCGGCGATTTCGGGGAATTGCGGCGTCCGATTCCGCAGGCTGCGCGCCTGGATGCGGATTTCCGGCCCGAAGAAGGCGACCGACCGCAGCCCGTCCCACTTGGCGTCGAAGTGGTGGGCGTCCGAGTCGAACGGCGTCCCGGTCCCGGCGAGCATGGGTCGGATCCCATCCCGGAGCCAGCCGGGCGGGACGGACGTCATGGGGGTCAGCCGGTCTGACCGAGATCCCGGGATTCCTCATCCTCGGTCTGCTCTTGCTCGATCCGGGCGAGGCTGGCCTTCAGCGCGTCCATCAAATTGATCACCCGGCGCGGCTCGACGCTGGGCGGCGTGACCACCTCCTCGCCGCGGGTCTTGGCGCCCACGATTTCGAGGAAACGGGCGCGGTGCTTGTCCTCGAAGACGCCCACGTCGAACTCCTGGGCGTAGGAGTCCAGCAGCTGCCGCGCCATGAGCTTCTCGGCGGGATCGGACTCGGTCGGAGGCGCGAGGTCCTCGATGTCCTCGACCGGCCGCACCTCGTCGGCGTAGTGCAGGTAGGACATCAGGAACACCCGGTCGCCGGGGCGGATCGCGACCACCCGCTCCTTGCCGCCCAGCACCACCTGGGCGACCGCCACCCGGTCGGCGCCCCGCATCGCCTCGAGGATGGTGTGGAAGGGCCTCGCCGCCACCGGATTCGCGGGCGCCAGGTAGTAGGAGCCGTGGTAGTAGAGCGGGCTGATCGCGCCGGCGTCCACGAATTGCACGATGTCCAGGGTGCGCTCCGAGGGAAGGCGCAAGGCGCTCAGGTCCTCGTCGGACATCAGGACGTACTGCCCCTTCGCATACTCGTAGCCGCTGACGATCTCGTCGCGCTCGACCTGCCGATCGCAGTTCGGGCAGTGGCGCTGCTGGCGCACCCGCGACTTGCACTCCTGGTGGAGCTGGTTCATGGCGACCCGTTTCTCGCGGGCGGCGGGGTACGCCTTGACCGGAACCAGGACCAGCGCGAGTTTCAGGTTGCCCTGCCAAGTCGGTCGCATGGTGGAGGGAATCCTGACACGTCGGGATCCTGCGCCGTTGGAGTACACTTCGCCGCGGCCGAGCCAGGCGACTGGAGTCCGCCCGTTCGTCACCGATGGGACCGTCGATGGAACAGGCGATAGAACAAGGCTCGCCCCTCCAATCCTGATTTTTCGTCCCTTCCCGAACTATGCCCACCGAAACGGCCCTCGCCGAAGAAACCGCCCACGAGGACGAAGCGAAGCCTCCGGAAATCGTGAACGACCTGGCGATCCAGGTCGCGACCATCAACGGCTCCGGCAGCCAGTCCTCCAACCTGGTGCTGCTTCGCGCCCTGTTCCTCATGGGAATCCCGGTGGGGGCGAAGAACCTCTTCCCGTCCAACATCGCCGGGCTGCCGACCTGGTTCACCATCCGGGCGAACCGCGACGGCTGGGTGGCGCGCAAGCGCGATGTGGATTTCCTGGTGGCGCTGAATCCGCAGACCGCAAAGCCGGACGTGGAGGGGCTGCGCCCGGGAAGCGCGGTGGTCTACGAGTCCTCGCTGCACCTGGAGCGGCTCCGCGACGACCTGATCTTCTATCCGGCGCCCTTCCACGAGCTGGCCGGAGAGGTGACCCGCGAGACCCGGCTGCGGAAATTGCTCGCCAACATGGTCTACGTGGGGGTGCTCGGGCAGCTGCTCGGCATCGACCAGGAAAAAGTGGACGCGGCGATCGGCAAGCAGTTCGGACGGAAGAAGACGGCGGTGGGGCTGAACCGGCAGTCGGTGGCCGCCGGGTACGCCTACGCCCGCGAGCATCTCGTCAAGCGGGACCCCTGGGCGGTTCGCCCGATGGACCGGAACCGCGGCAAAATCCTGATCGACGGCAACGCGGCGGCCGCTTTGGGTTCGCTGTTCGCCGGGGTGAGCGTGGCGACCTGGTACCCGATCACGCCTTCCTCGAGCCTGGTCGAGCAGCTCGAGGGATTTCTGAAGAAGCACCGCCGAACCGCGGACGGCAAGGCCACCTACGCGGTCGTCCAGGCCGAGGACGAGCTGGCGGCGGTCGGGATGGCGCTCGCCGCCGGATGGGCCGGCGCGCGATCGCTGACCGCGACCTCCGGTCCGGGGATTTCCCTCATGTCCGAGTTCGTGGGGCTTGGCTACTACGCCGAAATTCCGACGGTGATCTGGGACATCCAGCGGGTCGGCCCCTCCACCGGGCTGCCCACCCGCACCTCGCAGGGCGATCTGCTTGCGACGTACACCCTCTCCCATGGCGACACCCGGCACGTCTGCCTGCTGCCCGGCTCCACCGCCGAATGTTTCGAGTTCGCCGGCCTCGCCTTCGACCTGGCGGAACGGCTGCAGACCCCGATCTTCGTCCTCTCCGACCTGGACATCGGGATGAATATCTGGAGCACCGAAGTGTTCGCGTATCCGGAGAAGCCCCTGGACCGGGGCAAGGTGCTGCGCCGGGAAGATCTGGAGCGGCTCGGAGTCTTCCAGCGATACCAGGACGTGGACGGGGACGGCATCCCCTGGCGAACCCTCCCCGGAGAGAACCATCCGCTGGCCGCCTACTTCACCCGCGGCAGCGGGCACGACGAGAGTGCGGAATACACCGAGAGCGAAGCGGCCTACGTCCGGGTGATGGATCGTCTCGCCCGGAAGTTCGAGACGGCCCGGGAGATGGTTCCGGAACCGGTGCTCTCGGCGACCGACCCGCCGAGCCGCATCGGGTTGATCGGGTTCGGGAGCTCGGATCCGGCGATCGAGGAGGCCCGGGTGATCCTGCGGGAGCAGGCCGGGATCGAATGCGACTATTTGCGGATTCGCGCGCTTCCCCTGCAGCGGTCGGTGCTGGACTTCATCGTCGAGCGCAAGCGGGTGCACGTGGTGGAGCAGAATCGGGACGGCCAGCTGCTCCAGCTGCTCCGCGCCGAGTACGGCGACCGAATCCCCGAAGGCGTTCTCCGCAGCCTGCTCCACTACAACGGGCTGCCGCTGGACGCGCAAACCATCGTCGACCATCTGCAAGAAGCCGAAGTGGGGGGCGCGATCCCCGCCTCCTGATCGAGGAAACCGCACTCATGCCAGCAACCGCAACCGCCGCGAAGCGGCCCCCCCGGGTCAACCGGATCGGATTGAGCGTCAGCGATTACCGGGGGAAGCCGTCCACCCTTTGCAAGGGCTGCGGGCACGACGCGATCTCGAGCCAGCTGATTCGGGCGTTTTTCGAGTCGGACGTCCGCCCGCACCAGGTCGTGAAATTGTCGGGCATCGGGTGCTCCTCGAAGACCCCGGCGTACTTCCTGAACCGCAGCCACGGCTTCAACGCGGTGCACGGACGCATGCCCTCCATCGCCACCGGCACGGTGCTCGCCAACCGCAAGCTGATCGCGGTCGGGGTCTCCGGGGACGGCGACACCGCCTCCATCGGGATCGGCCAGTTCGTGCACCTGGTGCGCCGCAACCTGCCGATCGTGTACATCGTCGAGAACAACGGGGTGTACGGTCTGACGAAGGGGCAGTTCTCGGCGACCGCCGACGAGGACGCGACGCTGCGCTCCGGCGAGGTGAATCGCTTCCCGAACGTGGACCTTTGCGGCATGGCGGTCGAGCTCGGCGCCTCCTACGTGGCGCGGTCGTTCGCCGGCGACCCGAAGCAGCTGGTCACCCTGCTCCGCGGGGCGCTGGCCCACAACGGCACGGCGGTGATCGACATCCTGAGTCCGTGCGTGACCTTCAACAACCATGCCGGCTCCACCAAGAGTTACACCTGGGGCAAGGACAACGAGGAGCCCATCCACATGCTGGACTTCGTTCCCGCCTTCGAGCAGATCGAGGTGGAGTACGAGGAGGGTGCGGATCAGGAGGTGCAGCTTCACGACGGCTCGTGGGTGAAGCTGCGCAAGCTGGGCCGGGACTACGACCCGACGAACCGCCGTGCGGCCCAAGAGCTGCTGCTCGAGGCGGCCGAGCGGAACCTGTTCCTGACCGGCCTCCTCCACGTGGACCCGGACAAGCCGACGCTCCTGGATGTCCTCGAGATGGTCGACGAGCCGCTGGCTTCGCTGGGCGAGCCGGAGCTCCGTCCGTCGCGCGCCGCGTTTGATGAGGCGATGGATTCGTATCGCTAGTCGCCGGGGCGGATCCCGGAGTGGATCGCCACCGTGCCGAACGCCCGGGTCCGCCACGCCACGTCGGTGAATCCGGCGGAGCGGATCGTCCCGGCGAGTTCGCCGGCGTCCGGGAAGTCGAGGATGGATTCCTTCAGATAGGCGTAGGGCGCCCGTCCCGACGCGGCGGCCAAACCGGCGAGCGCCGGAACCGCCAGGCGCAGCCACGCCCGGTGCAGGAGGCGGACGCCGGGTCGCTCCGGTCGGGAGAATTCGAGGATCACCAGCCGCCCGGCGGGCGCCAGCGCCCGGCGGATTTCGCCGAGTCCGTCGGGGAGGTTCGGCAGGTTCCGCACGCCGAAGCCGACGATCGCCCCGTCAAAGCTCCGGTCCGGGAAGGGGAGGCGCATCGCGTCGCCAGCGACCCAGAGTACGCGCCGCGCCGTTTCCTCCTTGATCTGCGCCCGGCGGAGCATCGCCGGGGTGAAGTCGCACCCCACGACCTGTTTGCCGGGCGGGAGCTGGAGGGCCAGGTCCCCGGTGCCGCAGCACAGGTCCAGGATCCGGTTCCCGGGAAGGCCCGCCAAAAGCTGATCGCAAGCGGCCCGCCGCCAGCCGCGGTCCAGTCCCAGGCTCAGCAGCCGGTTCATCCGGTCGTAGCCGGGCGCCACCGCCTCGAACATCCCGCGAATCGCGCCGGGGCGCCGCCGGAATGCGTCCGGCGGTTCGGAATCCATGGGGCGCGGATTCTGGCACGGGCCGGGCGGCGATAATGTTCCGCTCCCGGGCGCCCATGCTGTCTCTCCTTCCCCTGATGATCGGCCCGCTCGGGTTCCAGGAGATGCTGGTCATCATGCTCCTGGCGCTGATGCTCTTCGGGCCGCGGAAGCTGCCGCAGATCGGCAAGACCCTGGGGAAGACCATCGGCGAATTCCGCCGCACCGGCAACGAGCTCCGAAACACCCTGGAGCGCGAGGTGCAGATGGAGGAATTCCGGGAGGCCCGCGCCGATGTCAAGGGGTTCGGAAACGATCTGCGGGACGGCATCGCCGGCGCGACGCAGCCGGAGAAATCCGCCGCCGAAGCCGAAAAGCGGGAACCAGCGGAACCCGAAGCCGCCGAAGCGCCGCCCAAGCGTTCCGACTGAGAGGCGTCGGTGGCCGATCCGGAACCGAAGGCGGAGGAGTCGGCCGCCGACCGGATGACCTTCCTGCAGCACCTGGACGAGCTCCGGGTTCGCCTGATCCGGGCGGTCATCGCGGTGGCGGTGGCGTTTGTGGGGAGCTTTTTCTTCTACGAAGAGATTTTCAACTTCCTGATGCAGCCGCTGCGGGATGTGCTGGCGCCTCGCGGGGGCGAACTGATCGCGACCGCGCCGACCGAAATCTTCTACCTCGGCATGAAGATGAGCCTGCTGGTGGCGATTCTGATCTCCACTCCGGCGTGGCTCGGCCAGGTCTGGGGGTTCGTGGCCCCCGGCCTCTACAAGCACGAGCGTCGCCTGGTGACGCCGCTGGCGGCGCTCGGCTCCGTCTTTTTCCTGCTGGGAGCGGTGTTCGGCCACACCATCCTGTTCCCGGCGGCGACGGACTTTCTCAGCGGCTTCGGCGGCGGGGGCGAGGGGATCGAGCTGCGCTACACGGTTTCCGAAGCCTTCCGCTTCTATGCGAGGGTGGTGCTCGGCTCGGCGATCGTGTTCCAGATCCCGACGCTGGCGCTCATGCTGTCCCGGGTCGGTCTGGTGACGCCGGGGTTGCTGTGGCGCAAATTCCGCTTTGCGGTGCTGGGGGCCTTTGTCCTGGCGGCGCTGCTCACGCCCCCCGATCCGACGACCCAGATCATCCTCGCCGGCCCGATCATCACCCTCTACCTGTTCTCGATCGGGATCGCCTGGATCGGGATGCGCCTCCGGGCGAAGCGATCCGCCGACACCGAATCCTGACGCGGGCGCGCGAATTGTTTAGGATTGGGGGACGATGCTGAAGACGATTCGACGGATCGGCCGGGCAGGTTTCCTCCCCCTCCTAGTCGCTGCTCCCATCGCGTTCGCGGTGGCCGCCGCCCCGGATGAGTACCGCGACCTTCTCCAGCGGCACTCCGAAGTGATCCGCAAGGTGGAGACGCTGTACGTCCGCGAGATCGATCCCGAGACGCTCACCCGCGCCACCGTGTCCGGGATGCTGGCCCATCTCGATCCCCATTCGAGCCTGATGCCGCCGCAGAACTACCGCCAGATGCGGGAGCGGCAGCAGGGCGGCTATGTCGGTTTGGGAATCCGGGTCCAGGAGCGGAACGGGCTGCTCACCGTGGTCTCCCCGTTCGAGGGCACCCCGGCGTATCGGCTGGGGATCCGCGCCGGCGACGTGATCTCCCGGATCGAGGGGGTGGACGCCACCGAGTACGACATGGACCAGGCGGTCTCGCTGCTGCGGGGGCCGCAGGGCACTGCGGTGTCGATCACGATCACCCGGCCCGGCTACGACGCCCCGCTGGACTTCACGGTGATCCGGGATCGGATCGCGCTCCGGAGCGTCCCCTATTTCTTCATGCTGGACGGGAACACCGGGTATGTCCGGGTTTCCGACTTCAACGAGAACACCGATCAGGAGCTCCGGGACGCCATCGAGGAGTTGCGCGCGGAGGGCGCCGCCCGGCTCATGGTGGACCTGCGGCAGAACCCCGGAGGCCTGCTGAACCAGGCGGTTTCGGTGTCCAACGTGTTCCTCGAGCAGGGACAGGAAGTGGTTTCGATCCGCGGGCGGCATGCCGCGATGGACCAGGAATTCTTCGCCAGGGAGGCGAGCCCCCATACGGATCTGCCGCTGGTCATTCTGGTGTCCCGGGAGAGCGCGTCCGCATCGGAGATCGTCGCCGGAGCGATCCAGGACCATGACCGAGGCCTCATCGTCGGCGAGAACACCTACGGCAAGGGGCTGGTCCAGTCGGTGTACCAGCTGGCGCACGGCTATGCGCTGGGGCTTACCTCGGCGCAGTACTTCACTCCCAGCGGCCGCCGGCTCCAGCGCGACTACGAATCGGGCGACTTTCTCGCGTACTACCAGGGGCGGGGGGAACGCGACTCGAACGACGAGGCCGGCACCGTGGTGAAGACCGGGATCGGCCGCGAGCTCTTCGGCGGGGGCGGGATCGCTCCCGACCGCCTGGCGCCGACCCCCGAGCTGCCGACGGCGGTTCTGGAGCTGGAGCAGCAGGGGGCGTTCTTCCGCTTCGCCACCCGCTTCGTGCCGAAGGACGGCCGGGGAGCGGTGGATGGCGCCGGGGAGCGTCCCGACGAGCTCCGGGCGCGGGGCGAACACATCCGGGCGGTGGACCGGAGCTTCCGCGTCGGGCCGGAGACGCGCGCCGAGTTCCTCGAGTTCCTTCGGGAGGAGCGCATCAGCCACGACCGGGAGGCGCTGGCGGAGCACGGGGAGCGGATCGCCCTTCGCATCGAGAGCGAGGTGTTCAGCCTCCTCTGGGGTCCGGGCGCGGCGCGGCGCGCCGTCATCGACCGGGACCCCCAGGTGCGCGCCGGCCTCGAGGTCCTGCCTGAGGCGGAGCTGCTCCTCCGGGACCCGGACGCCTATCTGACCACGGTGGCCGGCGCCGCTGCGAATCAGCCGTGACCCCGCGGTGCCGGTGGGCCGCTGGCGGCTTGCTGCTTGTTCTGGCCGGGCCGGCGTTCGGCCAGGGGATCGACGAGCTGCTGGTCCGGCTGGAGAGTCAGGACGCGCTGTCCCGGCGCCAGGCGGCGCGCGATCTGGGCCGGCTGGGTTCGGACGAGGCGGTGGAGGGGCTGATCGGGGCGGCTGACGATCCGGACCGGCGGGTGCGGGAGGCGGTTCTGGACGCCTTGGTGGACGCCCGGACTCCGGCGACTGCTCCCGGTCTGCTGCGCTTCCTCGAAAGCGAGCGGGAGGCCGACCGGGAGAAGGCGGTCCGGGGGCTTGTGGGCATCCACGCGACGACCGCGCCGCCGGGCGCCGGCGGGCGGGCGGTCAACTGGCTGCTGCGCCGGGAGGACGACTTCGTGCTGGATCCGCTTCGTCCGGCGGCGCCCCTCGTCGTGGACGGGCTGGTCGGGCGGCTTCAGGATCCGGAGGAGGACGTGCGCCGGCTGGCCGCCGAGGGACTCGGCCTGTTGCGGGCGGAGGCGGCGGTTCCGGCGCTGGAGGCGGCGGCGTTTGACGCCGATGAGCGGGTTGCGGCGACCGCTGTGGGAGCGCTCGGCGAGGTGGGGCTTGTCGCTCCCGACCCCGCCGGGACGGCGCTGATGCGGTTGCTGGACGAGGAGCCTCCGCTTGCGATCCGGGCGGTGGAGGCGATTGGGGCGATGGCGTTTGCGAGCGCCGGTGGGCGGCTTTTGCAGCTTTACGACGAGGACGCTGGCGGCGCTCTCGGCAAGACGGCGCTGGGGGCGCTCGCCCGGATCGGGCACCGGGGCGCGATGGGAACCTTCATCGCCGAACTTGCGAGCGGCGACAGCGACCGGCGCGCCTTCGCCGCCGCCGGGCTGGGCCGCATCGGGAACCCGGCGATGGCGGACTCGATGATCCGCGATTTTCTCCGGGAGAACGACCGGCGCGTCCAGCTTGCCTACTGCTTCGCCCTGGCGCTGCTGGGCGAGACGTCCTTCGTGGATCGGCTGATCCTCGAAATGACCGATCCCCGGCTCGGCGACCAGGCGCGCGCCTACGCGCTGGAGCTGGGCGAACCGCTGACCCCGGAGTTCATCCGCTATCTCGACGACCGGGACCGCGACATCCGGTTCCAGCTGGTGGTGTTGCTGGAGCGGATCGGCGCGGTAGCCGCGATTCCCGCGCTCGAGGAGCGCGGAGCGAACGATTCCGATGACCGGGTCGCGGCTCGGGCCAAGCTGGCGGCGCGCCGGCTCCGCCGGCTGGAGGAGGGCGCCGCCGGCTGATTGACGTCCAGGCGGACCGTACGGACCCTGGCGTGGCGCCGCCCATGGGTTGGTGGGATACTTCGGCCCGGGCGGCCGATGAGGATTCCGGGCGCCCGGGAGGTTTCCCGATGATTCGCACGACGTTTCGCGTTTTGGTCGCTTTTGCTCTGCTGGCGCTGCTCGCTCCCGATGGGGCGACCGCGCAGGACGACCGGTGGACGCCGGCGCTCCAGATGGAGTACCACCGGGTTTCCTCGGTGGCGCTCTCGCCCGACGGCGCCACGGTGGCCTTCACGGTGACCGTCCCGCTGATGGAGGGCGAGCAGTCGGAGTACCGGACGCAGATCCATGTGGTTCCGGCGGCGGGAGGCGAAGCGATCGCGTACACCACCGGGGATAACTCGGCGACCTCTCCGGCGTTCTCCCCCGACGGGCGCTATCTCGGCTTCCTCCGGGAGGGTTCGGGAGGCAAACAGCAGGTCTGGCTCCTGCCGCTGGGCGGCGGCGAAGCGTTCCCGGTCACCCGTGCGGAGAACGGCGCGAGCTCCTTCCGCTTCTCGCCGGACGCCCGGAGCGTGGGGTACGTCATGCGCGATCCGGAGACCGCCGAAGAGAAGGAGCGCCGGAAGGAGAAGCGGGACGTCGAACTGGTGGACCGGGACTTCAAGTACGGCCACCTGTATCTGGCGCTGGTCGCCGACCATCCCGACCCGGATGGCGCGGATCGCCGCCTCACCGAAGGCGATTTTCATGTCACCGGCTGGGACTGGTCCAGCAACGATCGGATCGTGTTCGCTCATCAGGACGACCCGCGCATCAACACCTCCCGGCGTTCCGGCGATCTCTCGGTGGTCCACGTTTTCGAGGAGCGGGTCACCCTGCTGCACGGGGGGGACGGGATCGAGAGCAGCCCGCGGGTCTCGCCCGACGGCGCCATGGTGGCGTTCCGCTCCACCGGAGACCAGCCGGAGCCGATCGGGCTGGGGGATGTGTACGTCATGCCGGTGAACGGGGGCGACCGGGCGCGCCTCGCGACGACCCGGGACCGCAGCCCCGGAATCCTCGGCTGGTCGCGCGACGGAACGCTGGTCTACGCGAGCGAAGCGGACCGCACTTCGAGGCGGCTTTTCGGATTGCCGGCGGACGGCGGGGAGATCGTGAACCTGACGCCGGGGGCGGGCGTCTATCGGGCGCCGGCCATCGCGGCGGACGCCGACGTCATGGCGTTCACCCATGAGACGCCGGACACTCCGTGGGACGTTTTCGTCGCCGATCTGGGCGCCGGCGGCGGGCCGGCCGCCGCGTTCGAACCGCGCCGCCTCACCGACATCCACGGCGATGCGCCCCGACCGGCGATGGGGGCGACGTCGACGCTTAGCTGGATGTCCGAGGACGGCCTTGAGATCGAGGGACTCCTGACCCTTCCGGTGGGCTACCGCGAAGGGATGCGGGTTCCGCTGGTCCTGAACGTTCACGGCGGCCCGGCGGGCGTCTATTCGGAGACCTTCACCGGCGCCCCGTCGATCTACATGCTCCAGACTTTCGCCCAGGAGGGCTATGCGATCCTGCGCCCGAACCCCAGGGGATCCACCGGGTACGGCAAGGACTTCCGGTACGCCAACTTCATGGATTGGGGCTTCGGGGACATGGACGACCTGATGGCGGGCGTGGATCTGGCGATCGAGCGGGGAATCGCCGACCCCGACCGGCTGTTTCTGATGGGATGGAGCTACGGCGGATACATGACCTCGTTCGCGGTGACCCGCACCGACCGCTTCGTGGCCGCCAGCATGGGCGCCGGACTCCCGAACCTGGTGAGCATGGTCACCACCACCGACATCCAGGACTATCTCGCGGCCCACATGGGGGGCGATTTCTGGGAGGACTACGAGGTCTACGAGGCCCATTCGGCGATCTACCGGATCGCCGAAGTGACCACTCCGACTCAAGTCATCCACGGCGCCCAGGATCTCCGGGTGCCGTTCACCCAGGGGCAGGAGTTCTACCGGGCGCTCGACCGGCTGGGGGTTCCGACCGAAATGGTCGTGTATCCGCGGACGCCGCACGGCCCGCGCGAACCCAAGTTCCTGATGGACGTGACCGACCGGATCCTGTCCTGGTTCCGCAGGCACGCTCCGGCGACGGCGGAAACAGACTCCGCGCGCCCCGACTAGCCCGGATCCGCGACCGGAACCCGGCCCGTCGCGTCAGGGCGGCGCTTGCGTTGCCTCGTCGGCTTCCCGCGCATCCCGCATGCCGATGACGATGCCCTCGATGCGGGCGAGGGTCTCCGCCATTTCGTCCATGCGGGTCTCGAACCGGCGTTCCAGGTCGTCGATCCGGTGTTCGACGATTTCGAGCCGGCGCTCGACCACTTCGAGGCGTTGTTCGACCTTGTCGATGCGCCGTTCCAGCGCGTCGATGCGCTCATGAACATTCCGTTCGACTTCGTCGATGCGTTCGTGCACTTCGTCAATGCGGCCGTGCACCGCGCGAAACGAATCCTCGACGGTACGCGAGACGACATACTCGATGGACATGTGCAAGAACGTGCCCATTGCGAGCAGGATGCCGACCAGGGCGCCGGCAGGGACGGCCCAGTACCGGATGGCGTCGCCCACCCGACTTGCGGCCTCATTTTGAGTTCCCATGGCCTGTCCTCCAGGAAGGAAAAGGGAACAGCAACCTGGTAGGCGGGAATCGCACCCGCTACGGACAGGAACGCTTTCGCGTCACGGAAGGTCCGCTTCTTCGGGAAGCATACCACGCGCGTCCGAGCGCCGCCCGCCGGAGCCGGCGAACGGGGCGATAGGGTCCCGGCTTCGTGCCCGAAACCTCCCGGCTGAGGGGGCTGCTCGGCCTGCTCCGGGAGGCTATCCGCGGCTCCGACCGCGATCTGACGAAGGGGCCCCTGGCGCCCGCGGTTTTTGTCCTTGCGGTCCCGATGGCGCTCGAGATGGTGGGGGAGTCCATCTTCGCGGTGGTAGATGCGTTCTTCGTGGCCCGGCTGGGACCGGCGGCGCTCGCCGGCTCCGGGATCACCGAAACCGCGCTGGACCTGGTGTACGCGATCGCCATCGGGTTCTCCTTCGCGGTGACCGCGGTGGTCTCCCGGCGCTACGGGGAGGGGGACCGGCGGGGCGCGGCGCGCGCTGGCGTCCAGGCCATCGGTCTCGGGCTCGCGGGCTCGCTGGTTCTCGGCGCGCTGGGATTCCTGTACGCCGCACGGATTCTCGAGTTCATGGGCGCCGACGCCGAGACGGTCGCGGTCGGGACTCCGCACGCCCGGATCCTGTACGCGGGGATGGCGACGATCCTCCTGCTGTTCCTGAACAACGCCATCCTCCGGGGAGCGGGGGACGCCCAGGCGGCGATGCGGGCGCTCTGGCTCGCGAACGGGATCAACATCGTGCTGGATCCCTGCCTCATCTTCGGACTCGGCCCGTTTCCCGAGTTCGGGCTTCCGGGGGCGGCGATCGCCACCACCATCGGCCGCGGCGTCGGAGTGCTCTACCAGTTCCGGGCGCTCGCCCGGGGCAAGCGGCTTCGCATCCGCCGCGAGGACATCCGGTTCCACGGGGCGACGCTCAGGAATCTCTGTCGGGTCTCGGTGGGCGGAATCGCCCAGATGCTCGCCGACATGCTCCCCTGGATCCTGCTCATCCGGATCATCGCCAGCTTCGGGACGGTGGCGGTGGCGGGGTGGGTCATCGCCATCCGGGTGGCGCTCTTCGTCCTTCTCCCGTGCTGGGGACTCTCGAACGCCGCCTCCACCATCGTGGGCCAGAACCTCGGCGCCGGGCGACCGGACCGCGCCGAGCGCGGGGTGTGGATCACCGGATTCTGGAACGTGGCCTTCATGGGGCTGGTCACCGCCGCCTTCGTTGCGTTCGCCCCGCAGATCGCCGGAATCTTCACCGACGACCCGGAAGTGCTCGGGGTCGCCTCCACGGCGCTCCGGGTCGTCAGCTACGGCTACGTGCTCTACGCCTGGGGCATGGTGACGCGGCAGGCGTTCAACGGAGCGGGGGACACCCGAACCCCGACCTGGATCGACATCGTCTGCTTCTGGCTGTTCGAGATTCCGGTCGCCTGGCAGCTCTCCCGCACCCCGCTTGGTGTCGAGGGGGTGTTCTGGGCGGTGGCGCTCGCCTACTCGCTCTCGGCGATCGTGAGCACCCTCATGTTCCGGCGCGGACGCTGGAAGCTGGAGACGGTGTGACGCCGTCGACGCCGGCCAGTCCGATCAGAAACGAGTGGATGGCGGCGATCTCCTCCAGCCCGCGGTAGCGCCCCGAACGCCCGCCGTGTCCGGCGTCCATGCTGGTGCGCAGCAGGATCAGTCGGTCCGGCGCCCGGTTTTGTTCGCGCAGCCGCTGGACCCACTTGGTCGGCTCGTGGAACTGGACCTGGGAATCGTGAAGCCCGCTGGTCGCCAGCACGTGGGGCAGCGCCCTCCGGGGAACATTCTCGTAGGGCGCCCAAGCCAGCATGAGCCGGAAGAATTCGGGATCGGCGGGATTCCCCCACTCGTCGTATTCGCCGGTGGTGAGCGGCAGTTCGGGATCGAGCATGGTGTTCAGAACGTCCACGAACGGAACCATCGCCACGACGCCGTGGAACAGCTCCGGCGCCTCGTTCAGCGCCGCCCCCACCAGCAGGCCGCCGGCGCTCCCGCCCATCGCGTACATCCGCCCCGGATCGCACTTCCCGGCGTCCCGGAGGCGCTCGGCGCAGGCGATGAAGTCGTGGAACGAGTTCGGTTTGTGTCGGAGGCGCCCCTCTTCGTACCACTGGCGTCCCATCTCCTGGCCGCCGCGGACGTGGGCGGTGGCGACCACGAACCCGCGATCCAGCAGCGAAGGGCGGGTGAGCGAGAACGCCGGGTCCATCGAGATGCCGTAGGCGCCGTATCCGTAGAGCAGCAGCGGGCGGTCCGGTCCGGGCGGATGGTCGCGGCGGTGCGCCAGCGAGATCGGAATCCGCGTCCCGTCCTTCGCCCGCGCGGTCAGCCGACCCAGTCGGTACTGGCGGGAGTCAAAGTTCGGAACCCGCTCCCGCTTCAGGCGTCGGCGGCGCCCGCTGGCGAGATCCACCGCGAAGGTGGTGGGCGGGGTCTTCGGGTTGCTCACCACCACCCGGACGCTCCGGCTTTCGGGCATCGGGTTGGAGTCCTCGTCGAGCGCGCGGATCGCGCCGGGGAGCGGAACGCGGCGGGACGCCCCCGACTCCCATTCCACCAGCCGCAGCTCCTGACGCCCACCAGCGCGTTCGAAGAGCGCGAGGTGGGTGTCGAACAGCTGGAAGTGTTCCAGGTGCGCGCCGGTCTGCGCCGGGACGATGTCCCGCCACCCGTCGCCGGGGTTGTCCTCGCTCGCCGCCACCAGCCGGAAGTCGGGGGCGTTCCGGTTGGTGCGGATGAGGAAGCGCCCCCGGAAATGGTCCAGCTCGAACTCGTGGCCGTCCTCCCGCGGGAGGATCAGGCGCGGCGGCGCATCGGGCGCCAGGGCGGGAACCGCCCGGGTTTCCGCCCGCTCGGTCTGCGCGCTGTGGATGAGGAGGAATGCGCGGGAGCGGCTCTCGAAGACCGAGACCTGGAACGCCTCGTCGGTTTCCTCGTACACCGTCTCGTCCTGCTCCACCGGGGCGCCCAGGCGGTGGCGGCGGATGCGGCGCCAGCGGAGGGTCTCCGGGTGGATCTCGGTGTACAGCAGGGTCTTTCCGTCGGCGGCCCAGGCGAAGTCGGGGGCGGCGCCCGGAATGCGGTCGGGAAGCTCCTCGCCGGTGACGGCCTCCCGGAACCGGATCTCGTAGATGCGGCGTCCCACCGTGTCCACCGCGAAGGCGAACCGGTCGTGCGCCGGGGTCATCTCCAGCGCCCCGATGTGGAAGTAGCCCTCGGTCGCCGCGCTCCCGTGCGCCTGCTCGGCGAGCCGGTTTCCATCCAGAAGCGTGACTTCCCGGGGACGCGGAGCTTCGGCGGTGGAGAGCGGCCGCCTCCGGAACACCGGATACTCCTGACCCCGCCGGTAGCGCCAGGAATAGACGAACGGTCCGTCGCGGACCGGGGCGGTGGACTGGTTCGGCGCGACGCGGCCGCGCATCTCGCCGAGAACCCGGTCCCGGATTCCCCGGAACGGGGCGAGGCAATGCTCGGTCCAGGCGTTTTCCGCCCGGAGCAGCTCGAGGACTTCGGGGTCGTCCCGCTCCCGGATCCAGGCCCACG
The DNA here is from genome assembly GCA_965202845.1 of Candidatus Marinacidobacterium sp. Classification (GTDB taxonomy): domain Bacteria; phylum Acidobacteriota; class Vicinamibacteria; order Marinacidobacterales; family Marinacidobacteraceae; genus CBDATA01. The sequence continues at coordinate 1,323,886 of OZ241856.1, read as the reverse complement.
GATCGGTGCGGGGGATCCCGTGTTCGGCGCGGGCGCCCGGACGACGGGGGGCCTTGGGAGCGGGCATGCGAGGAGGCGCGAAGTGTAGTGGACATCTGGACGTTTTCTGACGCCCGAAGCCCTCCGAGGGGGCCTATAGTGGAATCGTGAGCGTTCGTTATTTCGAGGCGCCGGATGCCGCCCGGCGCATCGCCGCCGCGCGCGATTTCCTTCTGGCCCGGCCGACGAGCGAACCCTTCCTGGCCATCGGCGCCACCCGCGCCGCGGCGGATCGGCTGGCGATGGAGGCCCTCGAGGCGCGCGGGCCAGGAGCGGCTTCGTTGGGGGCCTTCCGCCACGCCTTTGGCGGGCTCGCTTCCGCTCTCGCGGCGCCGAAGCTCGCCGCCGCCGGACTCCGCCCGCTCGAGCCGGCCGCGGAACAGGCGATTCTGGTGCGTCTGGTGCGCCGCTTCGACGAAAAGGGACGCCTGGGAGCGCTGGCGCGGGTCGCCGAAAGCCCCGGACTCCCGATCCGGCTGGCTGCGACGTTCCGGGAGTTGCGCCTTGCGGGGTTGGACGCCGACCGGATTGAGACGGCCGATCCGATGCTCGGCGCCCTGTACCGCTCCTTTTCGAAGACTCTGGAGGACGCCGGCCTGGCGGACCGCGCCCGGGTGCTGGAGGCGGCGGTCGATGCGGTGCGGGAGACGCCCCGCCTGCCGGTCGGGGCGCCGACTGTGTTTCTGGATGTCCCCCTGGGGAACCGCGCCTCCCGGCGTTTTGCCGAGGCCCTCGTCGAGGCGGCGTCGGAGGCGCTCCTCATCGTCCCGGAAGGGGATCGCTGGACCGAAGTCGCCGCCCGCGCATGCGGCGCCACGCCGGTCGCCGCCGTTCCCGAACCGGAAGCCGCCGCCGGGGATGCGCTGGAAGCGGCGCGTCGCCACCTGTTCCGGACCAGCCGACCGGACCCGGAGACGTCCCGCGCCGGACTTTCGGTGCTGGCGGCCCCCGGAGCGTTCGCCGAGGCGGTGGAGATCGCAAGCGCCCTGCTCGCAGAAGCCAGGGGAGGCGCCCGTTTCGATCGGATGGCGGTTCTGCTTCCCCGACCGGCGAGCCAGGCGCCGGCGTTCCGGGAAGCGTTCGACCGCGCCGGAATCCCCGCTTTCTTCGAAAGGGGCGCCCGCCGGCCGCATCCGGCGGGGCGGGCGTTCTTGTTGCTGCTGGATTGCGCCCTGGAAGGGCTGCCCTCCACCCGGTTCGCCGAATATCTTTCGCTGGGCGAGACGCCCGCCGGCGGGGACGACGCATTCGCGGCGCCGCGGCGCTGGGAGCGGCTCATCCGGGACGCCGACGTGGTGGGCGGACTGCTCCGCTGGAAACAGCGCCGGGGGCAGCTCGAGGAGCGGTTGCGCGAGGACGGGGAAGGGGAGGCGGGGCCGGGGAGCGAGGACATCCGGCGGCGCGCCGACGAGGTCCGCCGACTCTCCGCTGCGGTGTTTCCCATCTTGCGGGCGCTGGATGCGCTGCCGGAGCGCGCCGGGTTCGGGGAGTGGACGAAGCGTCTCGCCGCCCTGGCCCGGATGACCCTCCGGAACCCCGAGGGAGTGCTCGCGTGTCTCGACGAGGCGGCGCCGGGCGCCGGCGAAACGACCCTCGACCAGATGCGGCGCGTTCTCGCGCCCCGACTCGCCGAACTGGTGTACCGATCCGCCGAAAGCCGCCAGGGGCGCGTCTGGATCGGCGCCATCGAGGCGGCGCGCGGGCTGTCCTTCGAGGTGGTCGCGTTGCCCGGACTTTCCGAGCGGGCCTTTCCCAGGGTCGTCCGCGAAGATCCGCTGCTCCTGGACCGGAAGCGCCGGGACGTGTCCTCCGATCTCCGGCTCCGCGCCGATCTCGGCGAAGGCGAACGGCTACGGCTCCGGATCGCGGTGGGGGCGGCGAGCCGCCGCCTGTTGCTCGGGTTTCCCTCGCTCGACCCGGCGGAAAGCCGCCCCCAGGTGCCCTCCTACTACCTCGCCGAGACCTTCCGCGCCGGTTTCGGGAGGATCCCCTCGCTCGCCGGAATCCGGGAAACCGCCGCCCGGGCGAGCCGGGTGGTCCGCGGCGTCCGCGCGCCGCTGGACTCCGCGTCGGCGATCGACCGCCGCGAGTTCGACCTCTCCCGGGTCGCCCTGGAGCTCGGCCGCAGCGACGGCGCCGCCACTCCGGGCTCGGCGGCCTACCTGCTCGGGGAACCGACGCTGGCCCGCGCCCTCCGCCAGGAGTACATGCGCCAGGGACGCAAGTGGCAGTCGCCCGACGGGTTCCTGAATCCGGGGCCGGAAGCGCGCGCCGCGCTCGAAGCGCATCGGCCGGCGAACCGATCCTTCTCGCCGACCGGCCTCGAGGCGTTCGCGGCGTGCCCCTACCAGTTCTTCCTGAAGAACATCGCGCGGCTTTCCTCGAGACGGGCGCCGGAGTCCGTCCTGCCGTTGGACCCGCTCACCCGGGGGAGCCTGCTCCACGAGGTGTTCTTCCACATGGGCAAGGCGCTGCGGAAGCCGCTCCCCAGGGAGCGCCTGGGCGACGCCTTCCGACGGCTGGAAGCGATCTTCTGGAAGGTGGAGGCGGCGTACCGCGAACGGCTGGCGCCGCCGGTCCGCCGGATATGGAAGGACGAGATGGACGGACTGCTCGGCGATCTGCGGGGCTTCCTCGAACGCCACGCCGGGAGCGGGCGGGCGCTCCTCGCCAACGAATTGGCGTTCGGCATGCCGGCGGGCAAGTTCGCCGACCCGCAAAGCGCGCCCGAACCGCCGGTTCTCTCCGGCGGGCTCCGCGCCCACGGCTCCATCGACGCGGTGGAGGAACTTGCCGACGGGCGGATCCAGGTCACCGACTACAAGACCGGCAGGGCGCCCGCCCCGTCGGATGCGGACGGGGTCCTCTTCGGCGGGAAGACGCTCCAGCCGATGGTCTACGCGCGCGCTTACGAGGCGCTCACCGGCGGGGAGGTCGCGTCCGCCCGGCTCTATTACCCGACCATCCGCGGCGTCTATTCGGAAACGGTGGTGGACACCGCGGCGCCGGAATCCCGGGAGACGTTCGACCGGTTCCTGAAGGCGCTGGATCGCGCCATCGGCGCCGGCCACTTTCCGGCGGCGCCGCGCGCCGACGGCTTCTTTTCGATGTGCGACTACTGCGACTACCAGCCGGTCTGCGGTCCGCGTCCGGCGGGGCACGGGCGAACCAAGCGGCCGCCCGAAGAGGACGGGCAGCTCGCGGAGCTCGGCGTCATTCGGAGCCTGCCATGAGCATTCCCGGAGGGCAGCCGCCGCTGGACGACGCCGCCGATCGGGAGCGGATCCGTTCCGACCACGACTCCACCCTGATCGTGGAAGCGGCGGCCGGCACCGGCAAGACCACCGCGGTGACCGGGCGGGTGGTGGCCATGGTCGCCGCCGGGACGGCGCGGATGAGCGGCATCGCGGCCATCACCTTCACCCAGAAGGCGGCGGGAGAGCTGCGGCTTCGGATTCGCCAGGGGATCGAGACCCGCCTCGACGAGGAATCCGACGCCGCCGTTCGGGAGCGGCTGGAGACCGCCCTGGCGCAGCTCGAGGAGGCCTCGATCGGCACCATCCACGCGTTCTGCGGCGAAATCCTGCGGGAGCGCCCCATCGAGGCGGGCGTGGACCCCGGCTTCGAGGTTCTTTCGATGGGCGACCAGAAGGCGCTTTTCGAGCGGATCTTCGCGGGCTTCGCGCGGAGGCAGATCGAACAGCCCGGTCCGGGCGTCGCCCGCCTGCTCCGCCGCAACCGCGACCCGCGGCAAAGTCCCATCGACATCCTGCGGGAAGCGGCATGGCGGCTGCTCGACTACCGCCAGCTCGACGCCGCCTGGGAACGCCGTCCCTGGGACGCCGAAAGGGCGATGCGCCGGCTGGTGGGGCTGGAAGCGCCGGGCGATCCGAAACCGGGAGCGGCGTCGCCCCCCGAAGCTCCCACCCTGGTCGAGATCGAGCGGCTCTACCGCGCGTTTCCCCCGGAGTCTCCCGGCAGCAAGCCGAACTGGTTGCGGAAATCGATGGAGACGGCGGCGGAGCTCCTCCGCGAAATTCGGGTGCGCGAGGAGGCCGGGATCGCGGACCCGGAGTGGAGGGAGCAGGCGCTCGCGGCGCTCCGGGTGCAGACGTGGTCGGGTTGGGGGCCGGCGAACCGGCCCTTCGCCATGGAATGGCGCGATCAGTTCCGGGAGAGGCTCGGCAAGTTCCAGCAGGCGAGCAACGCCGCCCTCGCCGCGCTGCTGCGCGAGGACCTTCGGGAATTCGTCCGGGGCTGGGAGGAAGCCAAGCGGAAGGCCGGGAAGCTTGACTTCGACGACCTGCTGATCCGCACCCGGGACCTGCTGGCCTCGAACGCCGGGGTTCGCTCCGAACTCCGGTCGCGGTTCCGCCAGATTCTGGTGGACGAATACCAGGACACCGATCCGCTTCAGACCGAAATCGCGTTGCTGCTCACCGCCGAGGACCCGCCCGACGGCGACTGGCGCAAGGCGGTTCCGGTTCCCGGACGGCTCTGTCTGGTCGGCGATCCGAAGCAGTCGATCTACCGCTTCCGCCGGGCGGACGTCCGCCACTATCTCCAGGTCAAGGATCGACTGCTCGCCGCCGGGGCCGTTGAGGTCCGGCTTTCCACCAACTTCCGCTCGGTCCCGGAAATCTGCGCCTTCGTGAACGAGGTCATGGCGCCGATCTTCCGAAATCCCGCCCGAACCGCGTCGGCGCGCCAGGTGCAGTACCTGCCGCTGCTCCCGCATCGCGAGGCGCTGTCCGGACCAGGGGCGCTCGCCGCCGTCCGGGTGCCGCCGGAGCGCTACCGGTCGCGCATCTCCCGGTTCGAACCGGAGGCGGTGGCGCATTTCGTCCAGGAGTTGCTGGACAGCGGATTTCCGGTGTCCGACCCGGAGAGCGGCGAGCAGCGTCCGGCGCGCCCGGAGGACATCTGTCTCCTGTTCCGGCGCTTTCGCCACTATGGGAAGCTGGTGCCGCAGCCTTGGGCGGATGCGCTGCGGGATCGGGAAATCCCCCACTCGCTCGCCGCCGTCGAGAGCTACATGGGGAGTCCGGAGATCGCGTTCCTGCGCGCCGCGCTGACCGCCGTCGAGTTTCCCGGGGACGAAGTGGCGGTGTACGCCACCCTGCGCGGTCCGCTTTTCGGGATTGCGGATCAGTATCTCTTTCTGTTCCGCGAGCGGCGGGGCCGGGGTAGCCTCTCGCCGTCCCGGGCGGCGCAGGCGGAGGGAGCGAAGGAGAAGGACGCGCCGCCCATCGAGCGGGACATCCGGGACGCCCTGGCGGCCCTCGACCGCCTCCACCGGAAGCGGAACCACCGGCCGATCTCCATGACCATCCAGGAGCTTCTGGGGGCGAATCGGGCGGAGACCGGATTTGCGTTCTGGAAGTCGCCGGATCAGGTGCTCGCCAACCTCCGGCGGCTGGTCGAGTCGGCGCGCGCCTTCGAGGCCGGCGGCGGGATTTCGTTCCGGGCGTTCGTGGAGAAGCTGGCCGCCGACGCCGAGAACCCCGACCCCGGATCGTCGCACGCCATCGACGACGAAGTCGGCGGCGTGCGGATGATGACGACGCACGCGGTGAAGGGACTCGAATTCCCGGTGGTGATCCTCTGCGACGGGGCGCAGGGGCGCACTCCCTGGGTGAACCGGGTGGTGCGCCCGGAGCGGAATCTCCATGCGTGCGACCTGGGAGGCGGCCTCGTCCCCTGGGATCTCATCGAAGAGCGCGAAGTCGAGTCGGCCGAGGCCTTGGCCGAGATGGATCGGCTGCTCTACGTGGCGGTCACCCGCGCCCGGGACCTGCTGGTGGCGCCGGCTTCGGGCCGGAGCTACCCGGAGGACAGCCATCTCGCTCCGGTGGCGCGCGTCCTCGCCGCGCTGCCTCCCTGGAGGGTTCCGGCGCGGGACGACCGGTTGCCGAAGGGCGACCTCGGCCTCTGGAACCTGCTGCTTCAGGACGCCGGGAGCGCCGCCGCCCAGGAGGGCCGGGATCGGGAAGCCGAATTCCTGCGGGAGCGGGAGCGGACGCTCGCGTCCGGGAAGACGCCCAGCCGTCGGGTCGTGCGGGCTGCGAAGTACGGAGAGGGCGCGATCCCCGTCGAATCGGTAGCGATCCACTCGGTGGCGCGGGAGCCCGACCGGCCCCGCGGCGAGGACTTCGGAATCCTGGTGCACCGGATTCTGGAGACGATCGCGCTGGACGCCCCGGATGCGTCCCGGGCGGCGCAGGATGCGGCGGCCGAACTCGGGTTGCCGGAAGAGCTGGCCGCGCCGGCCGGCCGGGCGGCGGCGGCGGCGCTCCGGCATCCGGTGATGGAGGCGGCGCGGAAGGCGGCGATCTGCTACCGCGAGGCGCCGCTGCTCCATGTGGAGGAGGACGCCCCGTCGCTTCCCCCGTCGCGGCCGTCCGAACCCGGGACCGCTTCGGCGCTCCCGGAGGCCGACGAGGAGCTCGAGGAAGCCGGCGCCGGTCCGGCGGTGGTGGACGGGGTCGCCGATCTGGTGTTTCAGGAGACGCCGGGCGGCGCGTGGACGGTGGTGGACTTCAAGACCGGCGATCCCGAAGCCCAGGTCAAGGGGGACGCCTACCGCGTCCAGGTCGCCCTCTACGCCCGGGCGGTGGAGCGGGCCACCGGCGAGCCGGCGAACCCGGCGCTGCTCTTCGTGTAGCTGCCGGTCCGTTCTTCCCTACGAGCAGGGGCCGAAACCGACAGGCCAACCCCCGATTGGGGTGCGCCAAGGCTCGGATGCCGAACCGTTGTCGATGTGCTATAACGAGATCGTTCGGCCGCTTAGCCGACGGAGGGAGAAGTCCGATGCCCCAACGCCTTGCCTGCCTGATTGCCGGATTGTTGTTGTGGGCCGCCTGCGCCAACAGCGGTGCGCCGGCGGTTTCGGTCCCGATGCCGAATTCGGTCGATGTCCCCGAAGGGCGGGATGCTCCGTTCCCCGGACGGGAAGTGGACATCGAGGCGATTCTGGCTTCGCAAGAACCGCAATTCGTCGCGTTCCGTGAACGGGCGGCCGCGAGTGGCATGTCGCCTGAGGAAATTGAGCGGCGCGTCAGCGGCATCCGGAACAAGGTGAGGCTGCGATTGGAACAATTGGCGAATGAGCCGGCGGCTTCCCCGCTTGAGATATTGGAACGAGGTATCCAGCTCGGTCGCGAAAGCGGCATTTCGGAGAAGGAGCTGGAAGCCTATCGGATGGAATTCCTACCGAAAATTGAAGCGCATGAGAGAGCTTTGGAAGAAAGGAAGCGACGTTGAAAAAATCTGATCTCCTCAATTTTGCGGGAAGTTCTGCTTGCCGCTTTGTCCGATCTCAAATTGCAAAATGAAACGAGTTATCGCGTCCTTGGTCTTCTTTGCGTTTTTTGCCACTGGTGACGTTGCGGAAACGCAGATTGATCCTGACTTGGAATGGTGCCGTTTTATGGCTGGTCTTCGATATCAGGCATGTATGATAGTCTGTCTGGAAACTACTCCAGATGACTTTGTAGGTCCTCCAGTCTGTATGCAAAGTTGCTATGACGAATACCTCTTGGAGAGGAGTGACTGTTTCAATCAGGTAGTCGCTCTACAGTGAGTATCTGAACCGACGAGTTCAAATTTCGGTGTCCGGTCGATTATCGGGCGGCGGGCTCCAGAAGCAGCCGACGCCCGGTCACCGACTCCACCCGGTCCCGGGTGTACGCCAGCGGGAAGTACTGGTGACGCACCCACAGCTCGAAGAGGTCCCGGTAGTGCGGGTTCATCGGATCGCCGGACTGGCCGGGCGCGCTGGTGGCCACCGAGTTGTCCCAGTCGGACGGGTCGAGGATGATCCGGAAGCTGCCGCCGGAACGCTGGTTGTCGCCGCCGCCGGTGTTGTTGACCGTGGACTCGTAGCCGCCCCGGGGCCAGGGGCCGACCTCCAGAAGCCGTCGGGTCTCCTCGTTCACCGCATCGGCCATGGAGTGGGTGATGTGGACGTGCTTCATGGCCTCCTGCCCGTAGACCCAGTTCGCCCGGTTCGGGCCGAGCCGCGTCTCCACGTCCCGGACCCCGTTCTCGAACGCCTCGAGCAGCAGCGCGTCGCGCCCGGCGATCGGATCGGTTCCGAAGCGCCCGTCGGGGGCCATCAGGTGATCCAGCATGCGCTTCTTGTTCACCCGGGAGACGAAATCGCGCGCCGCCTCCGGGATGAGGAGATCCGCGATCGCCTGGGAGACCCGCCGCTCGAAGTGGATATAGATCGTCGCCTCCACCGAGTGGCGATCCATCACGAAGTCCCAGTCCTCCAGAAGCGTCCGCTCCGCGCTTGCGGGCGGCTCCGCCAGCAGCAGCAGGGGAACCAGGTTGCGCGCCACCACGCTCAGTTCGTCGTGCTGGAAGGCCATCATGTCCTGGACCGTCATCCGCCGTCCGCTGCGCATGAGTTCGTCCACCCGGAGGCCGCGCATCTCGTCGCCCCAGGTGAAGTGCAGCGCCTCGGGGTGCGGATACTCGGACTGCACCGCCGGGGCCATCAGGTTGTTCGCCGTCCCCCAGAAGCTTTTTTCCGGGTTCTTGACCGAGGGCAGCGCCTTGATCGGAAGGTAGCCCGACCATTCGTAGCGCCCGTCGCCGGGAACCGGGACCAGCCCGCTCCAGTTGGCGTTGCGGATCGGGGACACCCCCACCGCCTGGTAGCCGATGACGCCGTCCACATCCCCCCAGATCATGTTCTCGGCGGGGATGCCGCTGTAGTTGCACGCCTCGACGAACTCCTCCCAGGTCCGGGCCTGGTCCATCCGCAGGCTGGCGAGGTAGGGCGCGTTGCCGATTTCGAGCCAGGCGGCGCGCAGCGCATACGCCTTGTGGCGCTCCGGATCCTCGTACACCACCGGGCCGTGGCGGGTGTGCTTGAGGGTGGCGACGTGGTCCGCCTGCCCCTTGACCGGGATGGTTTCGGTGCGGACGGTCATCGCCTCCCATCCGCCGAGATACCGGTACTGGTCGGGGTCGTCGGGGTTCGTGTCGTAGACCATCAGGTCCTCGTTGTCCTGCCCGAACACGGTGAGGCCCCAGCCTCCGTATTCGTTGTGGCCGATGGAAAGCCCCGGAAGCACCGGTTCGCCGCCGCCGATCACGTTCCACCCCGGCCCCTGGATGTGGACGAAGTAGCGCAGCGAGGGAGCGACGATGGTCCGGTGAGGGTCGTTCACGATCAGCGGCAACCCGGTCCAGGTGCGTTCGCCGCCGACCACCCAGTTGTTGCTGCCGATGTGCTCGCCCAGGTCCACCAGCCGCAGCTCGGAGGGGAACTCGTCGAGCAGCGCGCGCCGCTCGGCGTCCGGGTTCCGAAATTCGGGCGCGATCTGCTCCGGGCGGAAGACGATCGGACCGCGGAAGGCGCGGTAGACGTCCAGGATTTCCGGCTTCAGCAGCGATCCGTCGATCGCCGGGTCCAGCGCAAGCTGCGGGACTCCGGGGCGATACCAGTCAATGTCCATCATCGCCTCCGGCCCGATCGCGGCCACCGCCATGCCGATGTTCAGTTCGCTGGTCGCGTTGGAAAGCAGTCCCTGGTGCCGGGAGATGACCACTTCCTCGGTCCACGGCTCGGGGAGGACGCCGAGCATTCGGAACTCCAGCGGCAGGGCGTCCGGATTGCGGCGAGCCCGTTCGATGGCGGCGTTGACGCCCCGGACGAAGGCCGGGAGGATCGAGTCCCCGCGCGGGTGGTACCAGCGCATCTCCTCGCCCATGTCCTTGCGGAACATGTGGAGCCGCGTTCCGATGTCGCGCTCCAGCTCGCCCGGTCCGAGAATCTCCGCGACCGTGCCGGTGGCCTGGCGGCGCCACATCTCGAACTGGAACAGCCGGTTCTCCGCCGCCCGGTATCCCTGGGCGAAGAACAGATCCTCCTCGGTTTCGGCGTAGATGTGGTCGATCCCCCAGCGGTCCACCAGCACCTCGACCGGTTGGTCCAGCCCGGCGACCGCGCGGGTTTCGTCCTGCGCGAAACCCGTCGTCGCCAGCAACGTCAGGGCCCCGAGGGCGCAAAGTCGGATCATGCGTCACTTCCTTTGGAGGGATGCCGATCCTACCGGACCGCCGGACGCTGATACCTTCGCGCCCCTCCCCATGACGACGGTTCGCGGGTTCCGCATCCCCTCGCTCGGAACGCTGATGCTTTGCGGCATGCTCCTCGGAGGCGCCGCCGGGCTGCTGTTCGGCGAAGCCGCCGTTTCGGTCGCGTTCCTGGGCGACGTATTCATCCGGCTGCTGATGCTGGCGGCGGTTCCACTCGTTTTTTGCAACATTGCGCTGGCGCTCGCCGCCGCCCGCCCCGCCGGGGGACTGGGGCGTCTCGCCGTCGGCGCGCTGGCGTTTTTCGCCGCCACTTCGGTTCTCGCCCACCTGGTCGCGCTCGCGGTGGTGGGGCTGCTGCGGCCCGGCGCCGGATTCCCGGTTCCGGTCGCCGCCGCGCCGCCGTCCGTGCCGGCCGGCGCCGAGTTCCTGGCGGCGCTCGTTCCCGGCAACGTCCTGGGCGTTTTCGTGGACGGGCGGATCACCGGCATCCTGGCGCTCGGACTCATGCTGGGCGCCGCGACCCGGGTTCTCGAACCGGAGCACCGGGACCGGGCGATCTCCTTCTTCCGCACCGGCGCCGCGCTCTTCCGCAAGCTGACCACCGGAGTCATGTGGTACGGACCGGTGGGAGTGGCGGCGCTTTCGGCGGCGGCGCTGGGCGCATACGGGCAGGCGGTGTTCGGGCCGCTCGGCCTCTACCTGCTGGCGGTGTGGGCGGCCCAGACCGTGGTTCTGGGGAGCTATCTGGGGATTCTCCGGGTGTTTTCGAACGTCGCGCCGGTCCGGTTCCTGCGCTGGACCGCAACCGTCTGGACCACCACCATCTCGACCTGCAGCAGCCTGGCGAGCCTCGGCGCCTCGTTCCAGGCGGCCGAGCGCATGCGGTTGCCGCCGGCGATCCCCGCGTTCACCCTGCCGCTCGGCGCCCAGCTCAACAAGGATGGAAGCTCCATCCTGCTGGGAGGCATCGTGCTCTTCACCGCGCAGGCATCCGGGGTCTCCCTTGACCTTTCGCAGCTCGTCGCGGTGGTGGGGATCGGCGTCCTGCTCTCGGCTTCGGCGCCGGGCGTTCCGAACGGCGGCGTGGTGAACCAGCTCCTGCTTCTCCAGGTGCTGGGCCTGCCGCTGGATATTGCGGTGCTGGTGGCCGGGGTCTACCGCCTGGTGGACATGCCCACCACCACCCTCAACATCCTGGGCGACCTGGTGGGATCGACGGTGCTGGCGGCGCGCGCGGAACGCCGTGGGTGAGCCGATCGCGGCGGCGCGCCCGCTTTTCCCGGGCGCGAGCCGTTTTCCGTACCTGAACGTCGCGGTGCGGAGCCTGCTGGCCGCCCCGGTGCGCGCCGCGGTGGATGCGTTTCTCGACGGCGCCATGGTCGGGGAACCGAGCAAGCGGGAGCTTTTCGAAACGGCGGAGCGCGGGCGCGCCGCCTTCGCCCGCTGGATCGGCGCCGATGCCGACGAAGTGGCATGGACCCGGAACGTCACCGACGGACTGAACCTGTTCCTGGGATCGCTCGACTGGAGGCCGGGCGACGAGGTGGTGCTCTGTCCGAGCCTCGAACACCCGGCGAATGTCCTCCCGTGGCGGAATCTGGCGCACCGGCGACCGGGCGTCCGGCTCCGCGAAATTCCCGGAGGCCAGGGGGGACGGATGCCGGTGGAGCGGATGGCGGAGGCGGTGGGTCCCCGCACCCGGGTGGTCGCGGTGGCCACCGTGTCCTTCAGCCCCGGTTTCGTGACCGATCTGGCGCCGCTCCGGGAGGCCTGTCGGGGCCGGGACGCCTTGCTGGCGCTGGACGCCGCCCAGTCGGTGGGGGCGCTGCGCACCGACGTGGCGGAACTGGGCGCCGACGTGCTGGCGGTGGCGACCCAGAAGGCGCTCGCCGCCCTCTATGGAACCGGGTTTCTCTACTGTCGGCGCGACGTGGCGGAATCGCTCCTGCCGCGCGCCCTGGGGCGCTTCGGAGTGGAGGCGGCGGGCGGCGAGACATTGATCCCGGAAGACGGCCTCGCCTACGCTCCGGCGGCGCGGCGCTTCGATCTCGGAAACTACAACTTCGTCGGGGCGGTCGCCGCCGACGCGGCGCTCGCCCTGCTGGGCCGCTTCGGGGACCGTGCGATCGAGCGGCATGTCCGGGGCCTGGCCGCCGCCCTCGCCGAGGGGTTGGGGGACCTCGGATTTCCGGTGGCGGGCGGGGCGCCCGGCCCCCATCTCGGCCACATCGTCGCGGTCGGCTCGCCCGGAGAGGGCGGCCACGACACCGCCGACGATTCGCGGACGCGGGACTTCGCGCGGCGCCTCGAGGCGGCCGGCGTGGTGTTTTCGATCCGCAGCGGGGTGGTCCGCCTCTCGCCCCACCTCTACAACGACGCGGAGGACATCGACCGGGTGCTCCAGGTCGCGCGCGCGATGGCGCGTTCCCTGTAGGATACCGGGCTTCCCGACTTTCCGCGCCCGGTTTGGGCGCCCCCATCAAGAGAGATGTTTCCCCATGCGCGCATTTTCCTTCCTGCTCGTCGCCCTTGCGACCGTCGCGGCCGCGGCGGCGCATCCGCATTTCAACAAGACGGTCTCCACCACGGTCGGCGAGACCGAGGTGAGCATCCGCTACAACTCCACCGACGCCAACATGGAGCGGGTCGCGGCGGTTGAGGCCGGGACCTTCGTGGCGCCGCGCAACCCGCGCCTGAACCTGTCCGCCGGCGTGATGTCCGGCAGCGCGTCCATCGGCGCCGGTGAGTACGTCATCGGCGTCATCAAGGGGGACGACGGAAGCTGGACGATGGCGCTCCACGAGGGCATGGTCAACCGCGAGACCGGCCCCGACATGAGCAAGGTGACGAAGCTGGACTCGCGCTACTCCGAGGACATGGGGACCGCCGAGCACATGCGCATCGACATCACTGCCGGGAGCGGCGACTTCGCCGGCAAGCCGGTGCTGGTCATCCACTTCGGTCACATGCACCTCGAGGGCGCGATCGGCTGACTTCCCCCTGAACGCCCCCGGCGCCGGCGGTCACGCCGCCGGCGTCTTCTCGGTGAGTTCGCCCACCTTGGCGATCAGCCAGCGCCGGAAGCCGTCGTTGTCGAAGTACTGCTTGTAGAGTTCGACATCGTCCTTCATCACGTCGTTCATGGTGCGCGTCAGCGCCCGTTCGAGCTCGATGCGGGTGTTGGTCGCGTCGGAGTTCCGGAGCGCGTTCCGGAAGGCGGGGTCCTTCGCGACGCGGGCCGGGAGCGTCACGGTGATCATGGTCTCCACGTGCTCGGGGTCCTCCCATTTGTTGAACCCCATGAGGATCTCCGAGATGCTGCCCATTTCCGGCTCCGGCGCGCCGCCGCCGCCCCCGGCGGGCGTCGGGTCGATCTCCACATCCTCATCGGGCAGCAGGAGCTTCCGGGCGGCCCGCTTTTCGACCCGGTAGCCGTCCAGATCGATGACGTCGAGGATGCCCCTGGACAGGTCGGTTTCCTGCGGTGCGGGCAGCTTCGGAATCAGCAGGTTCAGGAAGATCGACCGCTTTTCCCACGCCGGGTTCGCCCAGGGCAGCAGGCACCCCAGAAAGTCGTACGTCCGCGTGAACGCCTTGGCCTTCCCCTTGAAATCGACCTGTCCGTCCTCGTCGAGATCGCGCAGGTAGCGGACCGTGCAGGCATCCAGAATCGGATCGAGTTGATCGCGCGCCGCTCCGCCCAGGAAGCGCTCCACGATGTCATCCACCTGTCGGGGTGTGTAGACATCCGCCCCATCGAGCGCCGCCGAGAGGTCGTGCAGCTTGTCGGGGTCGGTTTCGTCGGCGAGGATCGTCGTCCGGTAGTAGTCGGCGAAAGCGTCGCGGATGGTCTCGGCGTCGTTCATGAAGTCGAGCACGAAGACGTCCTTCTTCTTCGGGTGCGCCCGGTTGAGGCGCGAGAGCGTCTGCACCGCCTTGACGCCGGAAAGATGCTTGTCGACGTACATGGTGTGCAGGAGCGGTTCGTCGTAGCCGGTCTGGAATTTGTCGGCGACGACCAGGAAGCGTCGCCGCCGATTTTGTGGGCTTGCCCGTGGAAGTGATCCGAACCTATCTCAAAATTGCCTGAGAAGGACTGTGATGCAGGCCAGCTGAACGAAACCCAAGAAGTTTTCTGGATGAAATTCCCATCGAATCAGAATCCGTCGCTGCCACTGTATCCACGCGAAGAAGCGTTCTACCATCCACCTCCTCTGATACCGACGTAGCCGACGTCCGTCTTGCGTCCTCGGCCTCTTTCGGTTCTTGCGGTGCGGCGCGATCATGTTGATTCCTTTCTCGCGCATATCCTCGTCCAACGCATCACTGTCGTAGGCTTTGTCTCCAATCAGATTTTTCGGTTTTTCTTCTACCATGCGGAATGGCAGATTCAACTCCCGACTTTGACAGTTTGAGCCCGATTTCGGTCGGAGCGTCGGATCGGGAAGCTGTTGAAAACAAACATGTTCTGAAACAAGGGAGCTTTTCGCTACTCGCTCTGTTGTGCCTAGCGATTTTTCTGGTTTGACTTCTGTGCTATACTCCACCCATGTTCGTTCGCGTCAAGTCCACTCCCAACAGCCCCCGGCGCTCCGTACAACTCGTCGAAGGCGTACGCAAAGGAACCAAGGTCCGCCAGCGCATCGTCCGCCACGTCGGCGTCGCAAAGGACGACAAGGAGCTCGAACGCCTGAAGCGGCTCGGCGAGTTCATCAAGGACAAGCTCAAGGACGAACGCCAGCCGCCTCTCCTCTTCTCCTCCGAGAAGATCGCCGAGCAGGTCATCCGCGTTGGGCGCGAGGGGGACGGCAAGGAGTCCCTCCCGGTCGATCTCAAGCAACTGAAGGAAGCGCAACCGATCACGACCGGGATCCATGAGGTCTACGGCGAGGTCTACCGGCATCTGGGGCTGCATGCGCTGTTGCCGCGCTCCCGCTATCGGGCGTACCACGACGCGCTCTTCCACACGGTGATGGCGCGGATCGCCAACCCGGACAGCAAGCGCGGCAGCGTGCGGAATCTTGAAGACGACTTCGGGGTGAGCCTTCCGCTTCACAAGGTCTACCGGATGATGGATCGGCTGGACGCGAGGACAATCGAACGGCTTCGCGCCCGGGTCGGCGACGCCACCCGCTCGGTGTTGCCCGATCCGGTCTCGGTGCTGTTCTTCGACTGCACCACGCTGGCCTTTGCGACGGAGGAGGAGGACGAACTCCGCCAGAAGGGGTACAGCAAGGACGGCAAGCACCGCTACTCGCAGGTGCTGCTGGCGCTGATGGTCACCCGCGAGGGGCTTCCGGTGAGCTACGAGGTGTTCCCCGGCGCCGCCTACGAGGGGCACAGCCTGGTTCCGGTGTTCGAGGGCTTGCTGCGGCGTCATCCGGCGCAGCAGGCGGTCTGCGTGGCGGATCGGGGGATGCTCAGCGCCGCCAACCTGGAGGCTCTGGACGCGATGGGCGGCGGCTATGTGGTGGGCGCCCGGCTGCGCCAGCTCCCCGGCGCGCTACGCAAGAAGATCTGGAACCTGGACTCCTACGGCCCGTTGGAAGGCTCCTCGGAGCGCCGGGTGAACGAATGGGAGCACCAGGGGCGACAGTTGATCGTCACGTGGTCCGCCAAGCGAGCGCACAAGGACGCCCACGATCGCCGCAAGGCGATCCAGCGGGCGTTCGACAAGCTGTCGCAAAGCGACAACCCCAAAGCGCTGTTGTCCCAGCATGGCGCCAAGCGCTTCATCGCCGTTGAAGGGGATGCGCGACTCGTCCTGGATCAGAAGAAGATCGACGAGGCGGCGCGCTGGGACGGACTGGCCGGCGTCATCACCAACCTGCGCGACGCGCGGGCCGCCGAGGTGCTGTCGCACTACCGGGGACTCTGGCGGGTCGAGGAGAGCTTCCGCATCACCAAGCACGATCTGCGCGTCCGGCCGATCTGGCACTGGACCGAACAACGGATCCGCGCCCACATCGCGATCGCCTTCATGGCGTTCGCCTGCGTGCGCCATCTGGCCTATCGGGTCGCGCTCCAGAAGGAACGGATGTCTCCCGAAGTCATCCGCAACGCGCTGGCGCACCGCAAGTGCACGGTGTTGCTTTGCGAGAAAACGGGAGAGCGATACGCCATCCCCTCGAAGCCGTCCCTGGAGGCCGAGGCTATCTACGCCGCGATGAGACTTCCCCTGCCGACCACGCCGTACCAGCTCGCCTGAGGGCCGAACCTCCGCCGGCGTAGCCTTCAGAGGGCTACGTTTGTAGTGCCTAGCCAGAAATGTCGGCTATTGACAGTCAAGGACTTATCGATCAAAACTGTCGAAGTCAAGATGTTGATTCCTTTCTCGCGCATATCCTCGTCCAACGCATCACTGTCGTAGGCTTTGTCTCCAATCAGATTTTTCGGTTTTTCTTCTACCATGCGGAATGGCAGATTCAACTGAACCAACTTCACTTCGTGGTGATTCGCAGCATGTACGCTGATCGAGTAAGGCAAACCATGTTTCTCAACTATCGCCATGATCCTCATGCCTTTACCACGCTTCGTCCGTCCGATTTCGAGACCTCCGCCTTTCGCAGGTAAGAACATTCCGTCGATAAAACCTTCCGATCCATCGTACTGACCGCACTCTTGAAGTTCAGCTACCAATCTCTCCATGATTTTCGGATAAACACCGGCGCGACACCAGGCTTGATACCTGCGATGAACGGTTTTGTAATTCGGATACTCTGGCGGCAGAAACCTCCACGGCGCACCGGTATGCAGGAGCCAAAGAACGGCTTCGAGAACTTCGCGTGCGGGCACGGGCTTTCGTCCCCGACGTCCTTTGGGGATGTTTTCTTCCGGGAAGAATTTCTGAATTTTCCCCCAGTATTTTTCTCTGATTCGAATCAAGTGGGCCAAGCGGGACATGGTTTGGATTGTACACAGATCATCCCAAAATTTCAATTACGAGATAGGTTCGTTGCAGCGAAGCTCTTCGACGGAATCGCCTTGGGTGTGGATGCTGTATCCGATGGCTCTGGCCGAATACCCGCCGTCCTCTTCATCCTCGGTCACTTCAAAGACGATTTCGGTCATGGCGTCGTTTCCTCCGTGTTCGTCGGCATCGGGCTGTGCGCCCGGATTCAGGATTTCGTCCAGCAAGCCCTCGTTCTCCCGTTCCAGGGCCAGAATATCGGACCGGATTTCCGCCAGCGTCCGCATCGGCTTCGGCTTGTAGAAGTAGCGGTTGAAGCTGATCTCGTAGCCGATCTTCACGCTTTCGGGGCGGAACCAGGCGTCCGGGGCGTGCGGCAGCACTTCGCGCCGCAGGAAGGACTCGATCCCGCCCTTCTCGGTCAGCGGGATCTGCTCGGTGTCGCGCAGCTTGCTGTCCGGCTCGTACTCGACCACGGCCGGCTTGCCCTGGATCGTGGTCTCGAAGAGGCCGCGCAGCGGGTCGGGCGCCGTTCCCCGCTTGTGCGCCTTGCGGATGACCGGCGGCGCGTCCCCGCTCCGCTGGCCGTTTCCGGTCAGCAGCCTGATTTCGGCCGGCTTGTAGACGCGGTTCGGGTCGGCGCTCGCGATCCGCAGGGGGCGTTCGACCACCACCTTCCAGTAGCCGAGGGCCTGGTTGTCGAGAATCCGGCTCTGTTCGCTTTCCTCGAAGGCGAGGAAGGTTTCGCAGATGCGGGCGATGTCGTCCTCGCCGAGCTCGCAGTTCTTCTTGCCGAGGTTCTTGCGCAGCGGGCGATGCCAGTTCGTCGCATCGATGAGTTGCACCTTGCCGCGCCGATGCTCGGGCTTGCGGTTGGCCAGCACCCACACGTAGGTGGCGATGCCGGTGTTGTAGAACAGGTTCAGGGGCAGGGCGACGATGGCCTCCAGCCAGTCGTTCTCGATGATCCAGCGGCGGATGTTGCTCTCGCCCTGGCCGGCGTCGCCGGTGAACAGCGAGCTTCCGTTGTGCACCTCGGCGATGCGGCTGCCGAGCGGGGTGTTTCGCTTCATCTTGGAAACCTTGTTGGCCAGGAACAGAAGCTGGCCGTCGCTCACCCGGGTGACCAGGGAATACTCCGGGTCATCGGCGTGCTCGATGACGAAGCGCGGGTCGCGCATGTCCCGCTTGCCGCCCATTCGCTCCAGATCGGTCTTCCAGCTCTTGCCGTAGGGCGGATTCGAGAGCATGAAATCGAATTCGCTCGACGGGAAAGCGTCGCTCGCGAGGGTGGAGTGCTCCGGGCCGCCGACGATGTTGTCGGCCGCTTCGCCCTCGCCCTTCAGCAGCAGGTCGGCCTTGCAGATGGCGTAGGTCTCGGCGTTGATCTCCTGCCCGTAGAGATGGGTGGAGACCTGCTTGCCGCGTTCGTTCGCGAGCTCCTGCAGGGTTTCCTCGGCCACCGTCAGCATGCCGCCGGTGCCGCAGGCGCCGTCGTAGAGCAGGTAGGTCCCGGAGCGGATCGCGTCGGCGACCGGCAGGAAGATGAGTTTCGCCATCAGCCGGACGGCGTCGCGCGGCGTCCAGTGCTCTCCCGCCTCCTCGTTGTTCTCCTCGTTGAAGCGGCGCACCAGCTCCTCGAAAATCGATCCCATGCCGTGGTTGTCAAGTCCGGGATGCCGGATTGAGCCGTCGGCGTTCTTCACCGGGTGCGGCCCCAGGTTGACGTCGGGCGAGGTCAGTTTTTCGATCAGCGTCCCCAGGGCGTCGGCCTTCGAAAGCCGGGGAATCTGGTTGCGGAACTCGAAGTTGTCGAGGATGTCCTGCACGTTCGGGGAGAAGCCGTCGAGCCAGGCGCGGAAATCGGCTTCGAGCTGCTGGCGGCTGGCGCGCGCCCGCAGGTCCCGGAGCGAGAACCTGGAAGCGTTGTAGAACGCCTGACCCGCCGCCTGCCGCAGCGCCGCGTCCTGCGTGATGACGCCCTGCCGGTCCAGCAGCGCCTTCGTGTCGAACACCGCTTGCGTACTGCCCTCCAGCACCGCGTCGAGGCGGCGGAGCACCGTCATCGGCAGGATGACGTCGCGGTACTTGCCGCGGACGTAGAGGTCCCGCAGCACGTCGTCCGCGATGCCCCATATGTAATTGGCGATCCAGCGCAGGTCGTTGCGGCTCACCTAGATCGGCGAGCAAAAAGGGGTTGTACCCGGCTGGACCATTGACGTACAATGGGTTATGCAGAAAAAAACGCCCCAAGAGGCATCACCAGCCGGGTGAAGTCATATTCCCACGTTTCCGCTCTCCGATCAAGCTCGAGGTCGCGCCCGACGGTCCGGCCTTCACCGCGCGCGGCGGCATCGTGTTGCTGCTCGAACTGCTGGCGCGGGGGCGCATCCTCGTCGGCCTCGGGCACACGAAAGGCGGCCCGTCGCAAGGTTGGACCGACGGACAGATGATCCTGGCGGTGATGTCCTTGAACGTCGCCGGCCTCGACCGGGCGGCCGACATCAACCAACTGGAGGCCGACCGGGGACTGCGCCAGCTGGTGCGGCGTTTCGAGCCGCAGCTGTTCGGGATGCCGCGGCGAGTGCTCCGCGCCCGCTTCCGGGGCGGGCGGGATCGCTGCTTTCCTTCGGCGCGCTCGATCCGGGACTGGCTGGATCGCTTCCATGTGGAGGGGGCGCACGATGGGGAGCGGGAGCGGGGAACCGCCTATCTCGCGCCCCACACCGAGCGCCACGAACTGTTCCGGAAGGTGAACCGGCGTCTGATGAACTTCGGACCTTGGAAGAAGATCCCGAAGGCGTTGACGCTGGACTTGGACGCCACGATCATCGCTTCGGGGAAGCGGGAGTGCTGGCCCACCTACCGGGCGGCGACGGGCGAGGTTCCGGGAGAGCGGGGCTACCAGCCGCTGATCGCGTTCTGCCGCGAGCTCGGGATGACGCCGTGGCTGGAGTTCCGCGACGGGAACGTTCCGGCTTCGCTGGACAACGCGCGCGCCCTGGACGAGACGCTGGCGCAGTTGCCCGCCGTGGTGGAGCGGGTCACGCTTCGAACCGATGGGGCGGGCCACCAGGAGGCTGTGATCCGGGCGTGCAACAATCCGGCGCGGCGCAGCGAAAGGACGCGGCGTTTCAGGGTCGTGGGGTTGATCGCCGGCGCCACCCTTTCCAAGGCGCTTCTGGAGGAAGTGAAGCGACTTCCCGAGGATGCTTGGAGCCCGGTAGCGTCGGGAATCGAGCCGGCGTCGGGTGATGAAGCAGGCGACCTGGAATGCGCCGAGTTGCCCTTCGTCTCGAACATGGACGCCCGTTCGAGGCCGGAGGACGTGATCCGTTATGTGGCGACTCGGCGCCCGATTCCCTGGAATCTGGGCTTTGGGGAAAGCGAACGCCCGGCGGCGGACGGCAAGCCGTCTTACCGTTTCCGCGCCTACCTGACCAACTTCCCGGCGCCGGACGCGCTGCCGCTGGAGCGGGCGAACGGGCTTGAGGTCATGGAGGCCGGTGAGGTGGTTCGGGCGGCGCATGAACGCTGTGGTCGGGGGGAGCAGGTTCACTCGGCGCTCAAGTCGGACCTTGCGGGCGGGATGATGCCGTCGGGTCGGTTCGGGGCGAATGCGGCCTGGCTTTGGCTGGCGGCGTTGACGATGAATGTGATGGCGCTGGCGTGCCGCACAGCCTATGGCCCCGAATGGCTCTGGGCGCGAATGAAGCGGTTGCGCGCGGTGTGGCTCCATCTGGCGGCTCGCTTGGTGCGGCATGGTCGCCGGTTCAAGCTGGTGTTCGACGCGGACGGGGCGCGGCTGTTGGCGGCGTTCCAGCGCTTGAAACGCGCCACGTCGCCCCCGACGCCCGTCCCCGGCTGACCCGGGGCTTCGGCAGGACGTTTCCCCCGGTTTTTGAGGGGAAGGTGCGCCCGCAGGTCACAAAACCCGTCCAACCAGCGCCCAATTGCGGCAGATCCGCCTCCCGACCCGCCTCAAAAGGCGGTTCTTGGCGCCCGCGGAGGCCGGAAACGGCCGGCTCGCCCTCCCGAAAGACGATTTTCAGTCCGAAAAAAGATTAGCTCGCCGATTTGGGGCTCATCGGTGGCTTTGCGGAGTGGGTAGAATGCCGGGTTTGCGACGGTTCCGCGCGCCGGTGTAGCTCAGCGGCAGAGCAGCTGATTCGTAATCAGCAGGTCGGTGGTTCGATTCCACTCGCCGGCTCGGTGGGGGCGCGGTCATGCGGCGGTCAGCGCGAGAACCAGCCGGGCGACGCCCAGCGCGATGAAGACCGGCGCCGCCGAGCCGACGACGATGCCGATCGGGCCGAGAAGGCCGCCGACCACCGCGAGGAACGCGGAGAGCGGGAGGGCGCCGGCCCAGAACCCGATGAAGAGGCGGTGGCGCTCCGGGTGGCGCCGCACCAGGCGCAGCAGCGGCACGGTGAGCAGGCAGCCGACCCCGAAGACGAGGGCGAGCTGCGGGAGCGCCAGGAGCAGCCCGGCTGGGAAAAAACCGGGCGTCCGGTCCATGAGCGCCAGGCGGATGAGGGCGACCGCCAGGAAGACGCCGCTGAAGGCGAGTCCGCCGCGCCACGACTCCAGCAGGTCGCGCATCACTGCGGCGGGTCTCCGGGAGTGTTGTGGCAGAGCAGCAAGAGGGTGTCCCCGGCGAGGAGCCGCTCGTCGCCGCGCGGGGCGAAGATCGGATCCGCGCCGTCCCGCTCGATCGCCATCACGAGGACCCGCTGGCCGGGCGCGATGGCGGCTTCGGCGAGCGTCTTTCCGGCGATCGGGTCTCCGGGATCCACGACCAGCCGATCCACTTCGAGACCGAGCGGCATCAGGCCGTGGAGGACGCCGAGGACCTGCGCACCCTTCGGATGAATCAGGTTCTGGAGCAGGCGGACGCCGGCGGCGCCGTGCGGGGAGATCACGTCCTCGTCCCGGGCGCCGGCGCGGACCAAGTTGGCGCGGGAGCGCTCCCGCTCGGAGCGCGCCAGGATGCGGATTCCCGGCTTCAATCCGGTGGCGGTCATCGCGATCGACAAGTTGTCAGCGTCGGATGAGAGGAGCGCGGCGATCGCCCGGGCGTGGGTGAGTTGCGCGCTCTGCAGCACGGATTCCAGGGTGGCGTCTCCCTCGATCACCGGGATGCCGCGGTCCTGAAGCCGGCGCACCTGGTCGGCGTCGCGCTCGATCACGCAGAACGCTTCGCGGCGGCGGATGAAGCCGTCCACCAGCGCCTGCGACATACGTGCGTATCCGCAGATGATGACGTGGTTCTGCATGTGATGGGCCCTCCGCTCGAGGCGGCGTTCGCGGCGTCGCGGAATCTGCTCGCCGAGCGCGGTGATGGCGTAGCTCAGGGTGGCGACTCCGCCCAGGATCAGGCCGATGGTGAACACCCGACCGGCGGGAGAGAGCGACCGGACTTCGCCGAAGCCGACGGTGGAGAGGGTGATGACCGTCATGTAGGCGGATTCCACCAGCGTCCAGCCCTCGATTCCCATGTAGCCGAAGGTGCCGGAGGCGAGGACGACTACGCCAGCGGCGATCACGGCGCGCGCCGGCCGGCGTTCGTGGATCACCGGGACATGAGGCACGCGGACCCTTGCTCCTTCGGCAGGCTGGCGGGGATGGTTTCGGTCCCGCGCTTCCGGTCGCTCGGCCGTCCGGGACAGGCCGAAGGATACCCGGCCTTCCGCCGGATATCGGGCGCCAGGAATCTCTGTGGTTGTGGAGCAGCGCGTCTGGTCAGAGGCCGAGCTGACTATGCGAGCCGAGGCGCAAAAGGTCCAGATGTCTCGCGTCGGGCTTGCGGTAGATCAGAACCAAGTCCGGCCTGACGTGGCAATTTCGGTGGCCCCTCACTGCCCGCCAAGCGGATGATCGCGGTGGCGGAGCATCAGCGGACGATCTTCCGCAAGGCTGGCCACGACTCGCGAAAGCTCTTTCTCGACGGTTTTGGCGAGGCTGCCCCGTTTCTCGCGCTTGTAGTCCCGCTTGAAGATTGTGGCTCGCCTAATCGTCCGCATTGAGATCGGCCGTCAGGCCGTCGACGTCGCCGACTGTGACCAATTCGCCGCGACGCGCTTCTTCCATGGCCGCGACGGTCTCCGCGTTCGGTATCAAGGGCAAGGGATCGAAAGGCAAGCGCTTTTCGGTCGCGGTCCGCACCATCATCAGACGAAACGCTTCAGAGAAGGTGAGACCAACCGCATCCAGTACGGCGGCCGCTTCCTGTCTGACCTTCTCGTCAACGCGAGCCCGAACAATAGCGCTCATGGTTTCTGCGGTTTCCTTGAGGCGAGCGCCCGACAGGCGGACGCTGGTTGCGGGGGGGGGATTCGAACCCCCGACCTTCGGGTTATGAGCCCGATGAGCTAACCACTGCTCCACCCCGCGTCCAAGCGCCAAGGGCGGGAGCAGTATAACCCGGCCGACGCGCCGACGCCACCTCCCGGCCCTCTTCGGGGGGACCGGGCGCTTCGGCCTCGCCGTTTTCCGGGGCCGGGAGCGGTCCCAGGATGGCGGATTCGAGACGGGTGACCCGCTCGGTGAGCGCCTGCACTTCCTGCTTGAGGCTCTGCACTTCCTGTTCGACGCGGGTCATCCGCTCGGCGAGCGCTCGGATTTCGCGATGCATCTCCGACCGGAGCTTCCCGAATTCCCGATGCATCTCCGACCGGAGTTCCCCGATCTCCCGATGCATTTCGGCCCGATTGTCCCCGATCTGCTGCTGCAGATCGTCCATCCTGCTGTTGAGCGCCGCGAAGCTGGCCGCCTGGGCGCCCAGAAGCGCAGCGAACATGACCCCGATCAGGCCCGCGTTCCGCTTCTCCGAGCGCGGCTTCGGCGCCTCGGCGCGCGCGACCTTCATCGCTTCGCCCGTCCCATCATGGTCGGGAGTATACCGCACGGCGCGGGCGTGGGGGGGCTGGGGGGGATGGGAATCCATGATGCGATGCCTCCTTGGGCGGGAACGGGCGCAACAGCGCCAAAAAAACACTTGGCGACGGAACGCGCTGCGGCCGCCGGATAAGCTCACTCCCATGCTCTTCAGGAAGGTGTCCGCCCTGCTTGTTCTCCTGCTCGCCGCATCGGCGGCGCAGGCGCCGTCCGGCGGCGAGGCCATGGTCAAGCTGCTGGGGCTGCTCGCCGGGGAGTCGCCGTCGGCGACGTTCACCGAATCCGAGGTGAACGCCCTTCTGGAATCGCCGGTATTCGCGCCTTCGCTGGCCGCCCGGACCGGGGTCGCCGGACTGCGGGTGGGGTTTCGCCCCGGCGAGGTGCATCTCACCGGCCGCCTGGACCCGGCGCGCCTCGGCCCGCTGGCGGGCATGGGCGGGGGCGCCCCCCGGCCGGTAGAGTTGGCTTTCGCCGTGCGTGGCGCCGGCGGCATGGGAGTGGTCTCCCTGCGCCGCTCGGTGATCGCCGGGATGGAGCTTCCGCCCGCCGCCGTCGAGAACGCGCTGGTTCCGGCGCTGCTCGCCCCATTCCAGGAAGCCGGGGCCGCCGGGGCGCCGCCGGCTTCCGGCGAGCCGTTTCCGCTTCCCGGCGGCATCGAATCGGTGGAGGTGCGGGACGGCGCCCTGAGCCTGCGCGCGCATCCCCCCCGCTGAGGCCGCCGCCGGACATCGTGCCCGGAATCACCCCCGAGACCGAGGTCCAGGTTCTCAAGGGGGTCGGGGATCGACGCGCGAAGGCGCTGGCCGAGGTGGGCATCCACCGAGTCTGCGATCTGCTGCTGCACCTTCCCTACCGCTACGAGGACCGCACGATGGCGAAAACGCCGCCGCAAGCGGCGGGCGGGCGGCGGGCGGTGGAAGTCGTGGTCCGCTCGGTGAGCGTGCGCCCGACTCGCCGCCGCAACCTCAAGCTGGTGGAATTGCGGGGAGACGCCGACGAAGGACCGGTCCGGGCGCTCTGGTTCAACCAGGTGCATCTCCGCCGGGCGCTCCAGCCGGGACGGCGGGTTCTCTTGTTCGGAGACACCCCGCCCGGCGGCGCCCTGGATTTCCAGAACCCGGCCTGGGAGCTGGTGGACAGCCGGGATCGACCCGACGACGCGCCGACAGACGGGGACGACTCCCCCCACGCCGGGCGGGTGGTTCCGGTCTACGAGCGGGTGGGAGCGGTCAGCCCCCGCCGCTTCCGCGAGCTGATCCACCGGCTGCTGCATGACGACGAGAAGGCCGGCAAGGCGGTGGGGACCGGACATCTGCCGGAGGAGGCGGCGGCGCGCCTGGGACTCCCGTCCCGGAAGGAGGCGCTGGTCGCCGTGCACCTGCCGCCCGCCGACGCCACGCTTTCCGAATGGGAAACGCGCCGGTCGCCCGGACACCGACGACTGATCCTCGAGGAGTTCTTCGCCTTCGCCGCCGGGTTGCGGCTCCGTCGCCGCGGCGACCGGAACGAACGGCCTCAAGCGCGCCGCTTCGCCGCGAACGACGAAATCCGGGAGACCGCGCGGCGGGCGCTTCCGTTCCGGCTCACCGGCTCCCAACGGGAGGCGCTCCGAACCATCGCCGAGGACTTCCGGGAGAAACAACCGATGCGGCGGCTGCTTCAAGGGGATGTGGGTTCGGGCAAGACGATCGTCGCGGTGATCGCCGCCCTGATCGTCATGGGCAATCGCGCCCAGACAGCGCTGATGGCCCCCACCGAGCTTCTGGCCGAACAGCACTTCGGAACGATCCGCCGCCTTCTGGAGCCCCACGGCGTTCTGGTGTCGCTGCTCACTTCCGGCCTCTCGAAGCGGGATCGGGAGGCGACCCTGCGAGCAGTCGCGGAAGGCCGGTCGCAGTTCGTGGTGGGCACCCACGCGCTCATCCAGGAAGGCGCCCGCTTCCACGACCTGGGCTTCGCCATCGTGGACGAACAGCACCGCTTCGGGGTCGTCCAGCGGCGCGATCTGCTGGCCCGGAACGGGGAGGGCGTCGACCTGCTGGTGATGACCGCGACTCCGATCCCGCGCACCCTGACCTTGGCGCTGTATGGCGATCTGGCGGTTTCCGAGCTGCGGGACATGCCTCCCGGACGCCAGCCCATCCAGACCCTGCTGCGCGGGCGCGGGGACCGCCCCGAAGTGGAGGATCTGGTTCGGGCGGCGGCGCGCGAAGGGCGTCAGGCCTACTACGTGTGCCCCTTCATCGAGGACTCGGAAGTCCTTCCGGGGAGCGCCGTCGAGGTCCGCTTCCGCGAGTTGGTGGACGGGCCGTTCCGGAACCTGCGGGTCGGCCTGGTCCACGGCCGGGTGTCGGCGCCGGAGCGCCAGGCGACGATGGAGCGGTTCGCCGCCGGCCGCCTCGACGTGCTGGTCGCCACCACCGTGATCGAAGTGGGGGTGGACGTGCCGAACGCGACCGTGATGGTCATCGAGGGCGCCGAGCGCTTCGGGCTGGCGCAGCTGCATCAGCTGCGGGGGCGGGTGGGCCGCGGATCCGCGCCCTCGACCGCGGTGCTGCTCACCGAAAGCAGCGAACTCGGGGAGGCCGCGCTCCGCCGCCTCAAGGTGATGCAGGAGACCACCGACGGGTTCCGGATCGCCGAGGAGGACCTGGCGATCCGGGGGCCGGGGGACGTGATGGGCTTCCGGCAGTCGGGACTGCCTCCCTTCCGGGTCGCCGACCTGGTGCGGGATGCGGACCTGCTGCGCGAAGCGCACGAGGAGGCGCGCCGCTTCCTCGCCTCCGGGGACGTGAAGCGTCCCGAAGGCAAGCGCATCCTCGAATACGTCCGTTCCACCTGGGGGGGGCGGTTCGGCCTCACCGCCGCCGGCTGAGGGAGTGGTGTTGGGCCCCGACGCCGAGCGCGGCGCCGAAGAGATCCCGCTCCCGGAAGGGAAGGCGGTGTCCGGGGAGCGCCTGGAGACGCACGCTGGTGCGGAAGCTCTCGTTCTGGAGGGTGTCGAGGAACCGGCGGTTGCCCCCGGCCGCCCATGTCGCCATCGTTTCCCCGAGCGCCATCGGATGCTGGTCGGCGTCCCGGTCGAGGATGCAGCCGGGGCGATAGGTGCGGAACGCATTGCCGAACACGCTGAACCGGCGTCCCACCAGGTCGGTCAGCACGAAGGTCATCGGGCCGGTCAGCACCACCACGTGGGACAGCCCGACGGTGCGCTGCTGCAATTCGTCGGGATCGAGAATCGCCCTCCGGGGGTCGGTCTCGCCGGCGTCGAGGCCGGTCGCAAAGACGGGCCGGGTGCGGCCGGGAAGGGTCACGAGCCGGATGAACTCGTCCACCTCCTCCTGGCTGCTCACGATCCACGGTTCGGCCCGGACCGGGAAGCCGTAGTCGGCGAGTCCGGGGTGGCGCGCCAGCCTTCCGATCAGGGCCGGACTCCAGGGGGTGTGCTCCGGACGCCACGACGAGTGGGCGGGAACGAACAGGGTGAGCCGCATCCGGGAGACGCCGCCGGTCCCGAAAATCGAGATGATGGTGCGGGTGAGCACCCGGCGGTTCGGGCTCCGCAGGGTCAGCGCCACCGCGAAGTAGCGAGCGTTTCCGGTGGACCGGGAAACAGCCTCGATCTCGCTCCGGCGCGACGCGAACCGCATCCGCAGGATTCCCTCCTCCGCCTCCTCCCAGCGGTCGTCGAAGTCGGGGCGGAGCCGACCGGTGTGGTTCTCGATCCACATCCGGATCTGCTCGCGGGCGGCGGCGAGCGCGCCGCCGGAAGAGGCAGGCTGGAGCGCCGCCGAGACGGCGGCGATCGGCGTCAGATCCGAAGCAGGGCGGGGAACCGCCGGTTGCGGACGGGGAACGGCCCGGAGGGCGGGGCGCCGGATCGGTGCGGGGAGGACGGGCCGGGGTTGGGGAAGCGCCAAAGGCATGGGATCTCCTTGGTTGGGTGGGAAGGCGCGGGATCGCGATGAGCGCGCGCCTTGCTGGTGGGGTGTTTGCGGGGCGGATGCTGGTCGGACCGCCGCGGTCGGCGAGATCGACCGGGCTGCGTCCGACGGCCATCCGGCTGCGGAAGAGCGTGTTCGAGGTGATGCGCGACGACCTGTTGGACGCGCAGGCGCTCGACGTATGCGCCGGGATCGGCGCCCTGGGATTCGAGGCGCTCTCCCGAGGAGCGGTTTCTTGCACCTTCATTGAGCGGTCCCGCGCCGGGTCCGCCCTGATTGAGCGGAACGCCCGCCGTCTCGGTCTGGGCCGGGCGCGCTACCGGCTGCATACCGGGGACGCCGCCCGCGTCCTTCCGAAACTGCTGGCGGCCGGGGAGCGATTCCAGGTCGTTCTGCTGGACCCGCCGTGGTCCGACTGGCGGGACGGAAGCGCCGGGAAGCTGGCGCGGCGGGCCGGGGAGCTGGCGCCGGCGCTCCTCGCCGTGGAGCATCCCGCCTCGCTGACTCCGGCGCCGCCGCCGGGCTACCGATCGGTCCGAAAATTCGCAGCGGGGGACGGTGGCTTCACGCTCTTTCGCCCCGAAACGGAAAAAGCGCATAGGGAATAGACACGCAGCAGAACGCTTTTTGTCGCGTCAGCCCCGAATTTGAGGCCCAAATTGTGGAAAACTCCCCGAATTCGCTGCTACGTTCCCCAATTGAGACTCCGATGAGACCCCGAATTGCGATCTGCCCGGGTTCGTTCGACCCCCTGACGTTGGGCCACGTGGACATCATCCGCCGGGCTTCCCGCCTGTTCGAGCGGGTGGTGGTGGCGATCCTCCAGAACCCGGAAAAGGCGCCGCTGTTCTCGCTGGCGGAGCGGAAGGAGATCATCGCCGCCACCTTCCGGGAGGACTCCGGCGTCGAGACCGACTCCTTCTCCGGACTGCTGGTGGCCTATGCGCGCAAGCGGAACGCGACCGCGATCGTCCGGGGCATCCGGGCGCTTTCCGACTTCGAGTACGAGTTCCAGATGGCGCTGATGAACCGGCGCCTCGCTCCCGAAGTGGAGACCGTCTTTCTCACCCCGGCGGAGGAGTACTCCTATGTGAGCTCCCGGCTGGTCAAGGAGATCGCCGCCCTGTCCGGGGACGTCGCCGGACTGGTTCCGGAATGCGTCCGGGAGCGGCTGATCCGCAAATTGCATGGAGGATCCCGGTGACCGAATCCGCGCCTCGTCTCGCGTCCCGGGTCTCCCGGATCGCGCCCTCCCCGACCATGGCGGTCATGGCCGAAGCGATGCGGCTCAAGGCGGCGGGCGAGGACGTGGTGGATTTCTCCGCCGGCCAGCCGGATTTTCCGACGCCGGACGTGGCGAAAGACGCCGGGATGGAGGCCATCCGTTCCGGCTACACCCGCTACACCCCGAACGCCGGAGCGCCCGAGGCGCGGGAGGCGGCGGCCGAGCGCTACCGCCTCGACTACGGGCTGGATTTCGGAGCTTCCGGGGTTTTGCTCACCAGCGGCGGCAAGCACGCGCTCACCGGATTGCTCCTCGCCACCTGCGAGGCGGGAGACGATGTGGTGATCCCGGTTCCGTACTGGCCGACCTTTCCGGAGCAGGTCCGGATCGCGGAGGCGACCCCGCGGCTGGCGCCCGCTTCCGCGGACGATGCCTTCCGCCCCACCCGCGCGGTGATCGAGCCGCACGTCGGCGAACGCACCCGGCTGATCATCCTGAACATTCCCGGGAACCCCTTCGGGGTCGTGCTGGCGCCGGAGGAGCTGCTGGAGGTGGCGCGGCTGGCCGCCGATGCGGATGCGTATCTGCTTTGGGACGACACCTACGCTCGGCTGACCTTCGAGCCGGTCCCCGAAGGCATGTGGCGGGCGGCGGCGGACATCCTGGGACACCGCCTGCTGATCGCCGGGTCGGCGTCCAAGTCGTATGCGATGACCGGCTGGCGGCTCGGCTGGGCGCTCGGTCCGGCGCCGGTGATCGCCGCCGCCGCCTCCCTCCAGAGCCAGATGACCTCGAACGCCTGCTCGATCTCGCAGAAGGCGGCGCTCGCCGCCCTCCGGGCCGATCCGGCTGACTTCGCCTGGATGACCAGTACCTTCGAACGGCGCATGCGGATCATGCGCGAGGAGCTCCGCGCCATACCCGGCGTCCGGTGCTGGACTCCCGACGGCGGCTTCTACCTGTTCCCCGATTTCGGGGAGCGGATGCTTCCCGGCGAGACCTCGCAGGAGCTCGCCGCGGCGCTGCTCCGGGAGCGGGTCGCGACGGTTCCCGGCGGCGCCTTCGGGTGCGACGCCCACCTTCGCATGAGTTTCGCGACCAGCGAGGAGGACATCGCGAAGGGGATGGAGCGGGTGCGAACGTTCTTCGAGCGTCGCGCCGCCTCCGCCTGATATAGAATCCGCGCCGGCTCGCGCCGGGTGTTCGTTTCCCGGGTCGCCGCCGTCCGGGGATGGCATCCAGCGCTGTTGTTTACAGAGGAGTTCATGAGCACCGAACCGGTACTTCCGCCGCCCGAGGGCGGCCGCATCCGTGTCGAGAACGGAATCCTGAACGTTCCCGACCATCCGATCATTCCCTTCATCGAGGGCGACGGCACCGGACGGGACATCTGGCGCGCCAGCGTCCGGGTGTTCGATGCGGCGGTCGAGCGCGCCTACGGAGGCAAGCGCCGGGTCGTCTGGCTGGAGGCGCTCGCCGGGGAAAAGGCTTTCAACCGGACCGGGGACTGGCTGCCCGACGAGACGGTGCGGGTCTTCAAGGAGTACCTGGTCGGCATCAAGGGGCCGCTGACCACTCCGGTCGGCGGCGGCATCCGCTCGCTGAACGTGGCGCTTCGCCAGCTTCTCGACCTGTACGTTTGCCTGCGGCCGGTGAAGTGGTACGCGGGCGTCCCCAGCCCGGTGCGGGATCCGGAGCAGGTGGACATGGTGATCTTCCGGGAGAACAGCGAGGACATCTACGCCGGCATCGAATTCCGCGCCGAAACCGAAGAGGCGAAGCGGGTCGTCGCCTTCCTGCGCGACCAGATGGGCGCCACCAAAATCCGCTTCCCGGACTCCTCCGGGATCGGGATCAAGCCGGTGAGCCGCGAGGGCACCGAGCGGCTGGCGCGGGCGGCGATTCGCTACGCCCTGAAGGAGGGGCGCCGCAGCGTCACCCTGGTGCACAAGGGCAACATCATGAAATTCACCGAGGGCGCGTTCCGCGACTGGGGGTACGCGCTCGCGGTCCGCGAATTCCGGGATGAGACGGTGACCGAGCGGGAGAGCTGGATTCTCGCCAACCGCGAAGAGCATCCTGAATGGAGCGCCGAGGACAACGCCCGCGCGGTGGATCCGGGGTACGACCTGATGACTCCGGAGCAGCAGGCGGCGCTCCGCGCCGAGGTCGCCGCCTGCCTCGACGCGCTGTGGGCGTCGCACGGCGAGGGTCGCTGGAAGCGGAAGCTGATGGTCAAGGACACCATCGCCGACATCACCTTGCAGCAGGTGCTGACCCGGGCGCGCAACTTCGACGTCATCGCCACCATGAACCTGAACGGTGACTACCTTTCGGACGCCCTCGCCGCCCAGATCGGCGGCATCGGCATCGCCCCCGGCGGCAACATCAACTACGTGACCGGGCACGCCATCTTCGAGGCCACCCACGGGACCGCGCCCAAGTATGCGGACCGGGACATGGTGAACCCGGGTTCGGTGATCCTGTCCGGCGTGATGATGTTCCGGCATCTCGGCTGGGGCGAGGCCGCCGACCGGATCGAGAAGGGGCTGGAGGCCAGCATCGCCGCCAGGCGGGTGACCTACGATTTCCACCGGTTGATGCCGGGCGCGACCCGGCTGAAGACTTCGGAGTTCGCCTCCGAGGTCATCGCCAACATGGCCAACGTGGGTTGACCCCCCCGAGGAGGAATCATGCGTCCCAAGGTGACCATCGTGGGCGCCGGCAACGTCGGCGCGACCACAGCGCAGCGACTGACCGACGACGGAGCGGCGGACGTGGTCCTGATCGACATCCTCGACGGCATCCCGCAGGGGAAGGGCCTCGACATGCTGGAGGCCGCCCCGGTGAGCGGCAGCGACAGCTTCGTCTTCGGGACCAACGACTACCAGGACACCGCCGGCTCCGACATCGTGGTGATCACCGCCGGGCTCCCCCGCAAGGCGGGGATGAGCCGCGACGACCTGCTGCGCAAGAACCATGCGATCGTGAAACACGTCACCGAGAGCGCCGTCGCGGTCTCGCCCGACGCCATCCTGATCGTGGTCTCGAACCCGCTGGACGCCATGGTGCAGACCGCCTACCGCGCCAGCAAGCTCCCCCGCCGCCGGGTGATCGGCATGGCCGGCATCCTCGATTCGGCGCGGATGCGCTCCTTCATCGCCGCCGAGCTCAAGGTGTCCGTCACCAACGTCCACGCATTCGTGCTGGGTGGGCACGGTGACGACATGGTGCCGTTGCCCCGCTACACCACGGTGGCCGGCATCCCCCTCCCGGACCTGCTCGATGCCCCGGCCATCGACCGGATCGTCCAGCGCACCCGCAAGGGCGGCGGCGAGATCGTCGCGTACCTGAAGGCGGGTTCGGCCTACTACGCCCCTTCGGCGGCGATCGCCGAGATGGTGGACGCGATCCTGGGAAACCGGATGAAGATCCTCCCCTGCACGGTGTTCCTCGAGGGCGAGTACGGGGTGGACGGCCTCTGCATGGGCGTTCCGATCAAGCTGGGGCGCAACGGGATGGAGGAAGTGGTCGAAATCACCCTGAATCCCGACGAACGGGCGGCGCTGGACCGCTCGGCCGCCTCGGTCCGCGAGCTGGTGGACACCATCGGCGTCTGATCCGTGAATCTCCACGAGTTCCAGGCCAAGGCGCTCCTCGCCGACCACGGCGTGCCCGTGCCCCGCGGGCGTCCGGTGGAGACGGTCCCGGCGGCCCTGGAGGCGGCCCGCGAACTGGGTTTTCCGGTGGTGGTGAAGGCGCAGATCCACGCCGGCGGCCGGGGGAAGGCGGGCGGGGTGCGCCTGGCCCGCACCGAGGACGCGGTCCGGGAAGCCGCCGAAGCGCTCCTGGGCTCCACCCTGGTCACCCATCAGACCGGCCCCGAGGGGCGGAAGGTGCGGCGGCTGCTGATCGAGGAGGGGGTGGACATCGCCCGCGAGCTGTACGCGAGCTTCACCCTGGACCGGGCGAGCGGGCGCATGATGTGCCTCGCCAGCGCCTCCGGCGGGATGGACATCGAGGAGGTCGCCGCCGCCTCCCCGGAGAAGATTCTCAGCGTCGGGATCGACCCGGCGATGGGGTTGCAGCCGTTTCAGGCGCGGGCGCTCGCGTTCGGCCTGGGACTCGACGGACCGCTGCTGCGTCCGGCGGTGGATTTCCTCACCGCGCTGTATCGGGCGCACGACCAGCTCGACGCCAGCCAGGTGGAGATCAACCCGATGCTGGTCACCGTGGACGGCAAGTTGCTGGCGCTCGACGCCAAGGTTTCGGTGGACGACAGCGCGCTGTACCGGCAAAAGCGGGCCGCCGCGCTCCGGGACATCCACGAGGAGTCGCCGCTGGAGGTGGAGGCGAGCCGGTATCGGCTGAACTACATCAAGCTCGAAGGTTCGGTGGGGTGCATGGTGAACGGCGCCGGACTCGCCATGGCCACCATGGACATCGTGCAGCTCGCGGGAGCGGCGCCCGCCAACTTCCTCGACGTGGGGGGCGGGGCGAGCGCCGAACAGATCGAAAACGCCTTTCGCATCCTGACCTCCGACGCCGACGTGCGGGTGGTGCTGATCAACATCTTCGGCGGCATCCTCCGCTGCGACCGGTTGGCCCAGGGACTGATCGCGGCGGTCGGAAGTCTGGGCGTCCGGCTTCCCATCGTGGTCCGGATGGAGGGCACCAACGTCGGGATCGCCCGCCGAATGCTCGGCGAATCCGGGCTTCCCTTCACCGCCGCCGACGGGATGCGGGACGCGGCGGAGAAGGTGGTCGCCCTGCTGGAGGAGGCGTCGTCTTGAGCATCCTCGTCGACAAGGAAACCAGACTGCTGGTCCAGGGCATCACCGGCCGCGAGGGCAGCTTCCATGCGGCGGCCTGCCGGGACTACGGCACGAACCTGGTCGCCGGGGTGGTCCCCGGCAAGGGAGGGCAGGAGGCCCTGGGAGCGCCGGTCTTCGACACCGTGCGCGAGGCGGCGGCGGCCACCGGGGCGAACGTCTCGCTGGTCTTCGTGCCGCCTCCCTTCGCCGCCGACGCGATCGCCGAGGCGGCCGACGCCGGAATCCCGCTGGTGGTCACCATCACCGAGGGGGCGCCGGCCCGGGACATGGTGCGGCTCATGCGAACCCTCCGGGAAGGCGGAACCCGCCTCATCGGCCCCAACTGTCCCGGCGTCATCTCCCCCGGCCGCGCCAAGGTCGGGATCATGCCGGGCGCCATCCATCGCGAGGGGCCGGTGGGGGTGGTCTCCCGCAGCGGAACCCTGACCTACGAGGCGGTCCACCAGCTGACGGAACGCGGCATCGGTCAGAGCACCTGCGTCGGCATCGGGGGCGACCCGGTGGTGGGGACCTCGTTCGTGGACGCGCTCGAAGAGTTCGCCGCCGACGAGGAGACCGAAGCGGTGGTTCTCATCGGCGAGATCGGCGGCGGCGCCGAGGAAGAGGCCGCCGAGCGCATCCGCCGCGACTTTCCGAAGCCGGTGGTGGCGTTCATCGCCGGCCAGACCGCGCCCCCTGGACGTCGCATGGGGCACGCCGGCGCCATCGTCATGGGCGGGAAGGGGACCGCCGCCGACAAGGTGGAGGCGCTCCGCTCGGCGGGCGCCGCGGTGGTCGACAGTCCCGCCGACATCGGCGCCGGCGTACAGGCGGTCCTCACCGGCCGCTGAGGGGTTTTTCCATCATGGCGACTTGTACTCTCACCATCATCAAGCCGGACGCGGTGGCCGCCGGAAGCGCCGGCGCGATCCTTTCCGCCATGGAGGAGGACGGCTTCCGCATCCGGGCGCTCCGGATGACGCACTTGTCGAAACAGGAAGCCGAGGCGTTTTACTCGGTGCACGCCGAGCGTCCGTTCTTCGAGAGCCTCACCGGGTTCATGTCCTCCGGCCCGCTGGTGGCCGCGGCGCTGGAGCGCGAGGATGCCGTGAACCGGCTGCGCCAGCTCATGGGCGCCACCAATCCCGAAGAGGCGGCGCCGGGCACGCTGCGCGCCCGATTCGCTTCCAGCATCGAGCGGAACGCCGTCCACGGCTCCGACTCGCCGTCCAATGCGGACGTCGAAATCAACTTCTTCTTTCCCGATTTCGCCGCCCGCGGCGCTCGCTGATTCCGTGCCCGGAATCAAGCCGGATTCCTGGATCCGCCGGATGGCGCGGGAACACCGGCTGATCGACCCGTTCGTGGACGGGCAGGTCGGCCGCGGCGTGATCTCCTACGGACTCTCGGCGTTCGGGTACGACATCCGGGTTTCGGACGAGTTCAAGATCTTCACCAACGTCCACACCACGGTGGTGGACCCCAAGAACTTCGACGAGCGGAGCTTCGTGGACTACAAGGGCGAGGTCTGCGTGATCCCCCCCAACTCCTTCGCTCTCTCCAACACCATCGAGAACTTCCGGATGCCCCGGAACGTCTACGGCGTGTGCATCGGGAAGTCCACCTACGCCCGGTGCGGCATCATCATCAACGTGACTGGTTTCGACGCCGAGTGGGAAGGCAACGCCACGCTGGAGATTTCGAACACCACCCCGCTCCCCTGCCGCATCTACGCCGGCGAGGGCATCGCCCAGGTGCTGTTCTTCGAGAGCGACGAGACCTGCGAGACCAGCTACCGGGACAAGAAGGGGAAATACCAGGGGCAGGAGCGCATCACCCTGCCCACCATCCTGCCTGGCGGCTGAAACGGTGGAGCTGCTCACCGGCACCGCGCTTCGCCGCCGCTTGCGGAACCAGCCGCCGCTCATCGAGGACCTTCGCGATCCCGAGGTTCAGATCCAGATGAACGGGGTGGACCTGACCCTGGCCGAGGTGCATGCCTTCGGGAGCGACGGGCCGCCGGTGCGGGTGGACTTCGACAACAGCGCCCGGCGGCTGCCGGAAACCGTCCCGCTGGAGGAGCGCCGGGAAGGTGGCTGGCGGCTGGCGCCTGGCGCCTGGTGGATCCGCTACCGGGAGGTGGTGCACATTCCGCCCGACGTCTTTGCGATCGGCCGCACCCGCTCCTCGCTGTTGCGCGGCGGCGCCCAGGTCGGCACCGCTGTCTGGGATTCCGGCTATTCGGGGCGGAGCGGCTCGCTGCTGACCGTCCACCACCCGGCCGGGCTGGAGCTGGCGCCGGACGCCCGGGTCATGCAGCTTCTGTTCTTCCAGCTCTCCCGGCCGGCCGAGCGCCTCTACGCCGGCATCTTCCAGAACGAGTAGCGGCCTACAGCAGCCGGAATTCCACCTCGATCTCGGCGATCACATCCACCGGATCGCCCTGGAACCGGCCGGGCAGGAAGGTCCACTCGCGGACCGCGACGATGGCCTTGTGGTCGAGGCCGGGATCGAGGCTTTTCAGCACCCGGGCCGGACCGATGCGGCCGTTCTTCAGGATGACCACTTCGAGGATCACCGTGCCCTCGATTTTCCGCGCCAGCGCGTCGTCGGTGTATTCGGGGGTGATCTGCCGGCGGAGTTGCGGCGGCTCCACCCCGCTTCCGATCCGGTAGGCCCCGCCGCCGAAGCCGCCGCCGAAGCCCTTGCCGATCCCGTCCCCGGAGCCCTCGCCGATGCCGCCGCCCTCGCCGGTTCCGCCTCCCCCGCCGCGTCCGCTTCCGGCCCGCCGGTTGGCGAGGACTTCGTTCGCATCCCGGATCAACCCGGCCAGATCCTCCGGGTCCGGCAGCGCCGAAACGAAGGGCGCGATCACCGCGTCCTCGAGGTCCGGCTCGGGCTCCTCGTTGGGAATATCGGGATCGTCGAAGATCAGCTCGTCGGGCTGGGGCAGGGCGGCGACCGCCAGCCGGGCCAGATCCTCCCCGGCGAGCTGGAGGGGCGCCGGCGGCTCCTCCTCCGATTCGTCCCCGCCGCCGCCTCCGCCGCCTCCCGGCCCCGGGGTGACCACGAAGACCAGGTCGGGGAGATCGAAGGAGTCGTCTTCCGGGGGCGGCGCCGAGGCGAACCAGCCGGAAAGGATCAAGCCCAGGATCGCCGCGTGGGCCAGAAACGCCACCGCGGACCCGTTCCGCCTTCCGTGCGCTCCGGCGTGCAGATGCTCCCGGGGCTGGCCGGTGATCGGGCTGACCTCCGGCTCGGGCGGCCGCAGGATTTCGAGAAGACCGCCCTTCAGATTGCGCATGCGGGCGCGAAGATTGATGTGCTGCCTGGCCACCGGAACCGGATTCTAGCCAGCGGCGCGTCGTGCTACGCTCGCCGCGCTTTTCCCGGGACCCCGCGCTTCCCGACCTCCTCCCCTCCGATCCTCCCATGATCCTGCCGTTCGGGAACCATGCGCCCGTCGTTCCGCCCTCCGCCTTCCTGGCCCCCGGCGCCGCCCTGATCGGGGACGTGGCGCTCGGGGAGGACGTCTCGGTCTGGTTCGGCGCGGTGTTGCGCGGGGACACCAACCGGATCCGGGTGGGAGCGCGCTCCAACCTCCAGGACGGGGTGGTGGTTCACGTCAACTCCGGCGAGGAATGGACCGAAATCGGCGACGAAGTGACGGTCGGCCACCGCGCCATCGCGCACGCCTGTCGAATCGGACGGCGCTGCCTCATCGGCATGGGGGCGGTGGTGCTGGATCGGGCCTCGATCGGCGACGAGGCGATGGTCGCCGCCGGCGCGGTCGTGCCTCCCGGCCTTTCGGTTCCGCCGCGGATGCTGGTTCGGGGGACGCCGGGGCGGGTGGTCCGGCCGCTGACCGACCAGGAGATCGAGCATCTGGCCCGCTCGGCGGCGCGCTACGTGGACCTCAAGAACCGCTACCGGCGCGAAGCCCGATGAGCGGCGTCCCGTCCCGGCGGACGCACCACTGCGCCGAGCTCCGGGAGGAGCACGCCGGCGCCCGGGTGACGCTGATGGGTTGGGTGGAAAAGGTGCGCGATCTCGGCGGCCTTCTCTTTCTCGATCTCCGCGACCACCACGGACACACCCAGATCGTGGTGCGCCCCGACTCCCCGGCGGCGGGCGAGGCGGCGCGCGCTGGCGCCTGGTGGGTGCTCGCGGTCCAGGGAACCGTGATCCGTCGCGCCCCGGAGAACCGCAACCCGGGCATCGCCACCGGCGCCATCGAAGTCGAGGCCCGGGCCATCCACGTCCTCAACGAATCCCGCACCCCGCCCTTTCCCCCGCTCTCCACCGACGGGGTGGGGGAGGACCTGCGGCTGCGCTACCGCTACCTGGACATCCGGCATCCCCGACTGCAGCGCAATCTCCGCATCCGCGCCCGGCTCGCCAGGGAAATCCGCGCCCACCTGGACGCCCACGATTTCGTGGAGGTGGAGACCCCCTTCCTGACCCGCTCCACCCCGGAGGGCGCCCGCGACTACCTGGTGCCCTCCCGGGTGCGCCGGGGTGAGCACTACGCGCTGCCGCAGTCGCCCCAGCTCTTCAAGCAGCTGCTCATGGTGGGCGGGCTGGACCGCTACTACCAGATCGTGCGCTGTTTCCGGGACGAAGATTTGCGCGCCGACCGCCAGCCGGAGTTCACCCAGGTGGACATCGAGATGTCCTTCCCCGACCAGGAGCAGATTTTCGAGATCACCGAAGGGCTCTTCGCGCGGGCGCTCCAGGCGGTGGACATCGAGGTCCAGACCCCGTTTCCCCGGTTCACCCACGCCCAAGCGATGTCCCGGTACGGAGTGGACCGGCCCGATCTTCGCTACGGCGCGGAGATTCGCGACCTGACCGCGCTCGCCTCCGGCGGGCATCCGATCCTCGATTCCATCCTCGAATCCGGCGGGCGGATCCACGGCTTCGCGGCGCCCGGCTGCGGCGGGTTTTCCCGTAAGCGGCTGGACGTCCTGGAAGCTTCGGCCCGCGCCGAAGGCGCCGCCGGTCTCTTCCGGGCGGGGTTCGTGGACGGGGGGACGATCCGTTCGCCGCTGCTGAAGGCGCTGGGCGCCGATCGCCTCACCGCCCTGCTGGAGGCGGCCGGCGGGGGGCCGGGCGACCTGCTGCTGATGGTCGGCGGGGACTCCACCGAAGCCTGTACGGCCCTGGGCGCGCTGCGACGCCAGCTGGCGGCTTCCGAAGGCTGGATTCCGGACGGCGCCTTCCGGATGGCGTGGGTGACCGACTTTCCGCTCTTTGCGTTCTCGGAGCAGGAGGGGCGGCTGACCTCGGTGCACCATCCATTCACCAGCCCGCGCCCCGAAGATCTCGACAAGCTGGAGTCCGATCCGCTCGAGGCGCGGTCGGTCGCCTACGACGTGATCGCGAACGGCTACGAACTGGGCGGCGGCAGCATCCGGATCCACGATCCGAAGGTCCAGCAGCGCATCTTCGACGCGCTCTCCATCCCCCGGGAGGAAGCCGCCGAGCGTTTCGGCTTTTTCCTCGAGGCGCTTCAGTACGGGACGCCCCCCCACGGCGGGATCGCGCTCGGCTTCGACCGGATCGCGATGCTGGCGTCCGGAAGCAGCAGCCTGCGGGATGTGATCGCCTTCCCCAAGACCACCTCCGCCGCCGATCTGATGACCGGCTCCCCGGCCGCGGTGGACCCGGCGCAGCTCGCCGAACTGGGCATCACGGTCGCGGTTCCGCGCTCCGGATGACGTCTTTTCGCCTCCTTCTGCCGCTCCTGCTGCTGGCCGCGCCGGCCGCCGGGAGCGGCGGACGGGCCGGGGAGGCCTGGCATTGGATCCAGAAACTCCAGACCACCGGTTCGGCGCTCCAGATCACCGCGCACCCGGACGACGAGCAGGCGGGGCTGCTGGCGCTCTTGAGCCGCGGACTCGGCGCGCGCGTCGCGCTTTTGAGCCTGACCCGGGGAGAGGCGGGCGCGAACGCGATCGGACCGGAGCTTTTCGACGGCCTCGGCTGGATCCGAGCGGCGGAGCTGACGGTCGCCGGGGAGTGGTACGGACTGGACCGCATCTACTTCACGCCGCTCGCCGATTACGGCTATTCCAAAAGCCTCGCCGAGGCGCTCCGCGCCTGGGACGAGGAGGAGGCGCTTCGGGACGTGGTGGAGGTGGTGCGCCGCGAGCGGCCGATGGCGATCCTCGCCCGCTTCACCGGCGATCCCCGGGACGGGCACGGCCAGCACCAGTTCGCCGGGCGGCTGACGATGCGGGCCTGGGACGGGGCACCGGACCCGACCGCGTTTCCGCCGCGCGAGGGACGGCGCGCCTTCCTGCCCGCCGCGCTCTTCCTTCCGGCGCGGGAAGGGGAGGCGGGCGTTTCGGTGGATCTGACCGGGTCCCGCCCTTGGCTCGACCATTCGTTCCACGAGCTCGGGGCCATCGGCCTCTCGCTCCAGCGGTCCCAGACCGGAGGCGTGGTGCGCGAAAGCGGCCGCGAAAGCGTGTCCCTCCGTCGGGCCTTCCCCGCTGATGGGGGAACGGACGACCTGCTGGAGCTGTTGGGACCGGAGCGGGCGTCGCTCGGCGCACGGTTCGTCGGGCTGGTTCCGGAGCGGCTCCGGACGCTCCTCAAAGGGATCGACGAGCGCTTCCGGGAGATCGCCGCCGGGTTTGACTGGCTGCAGCCGGAGGCGAGCGTCCCGGCGCTCGGCGCCGCGCTCGCCGCGGTGCGTTCGCTGCTGGGCGAGCGGTCGCCGTCCGGATTCTTCGACGTCCGGCACGAACTGGAAGTGAAGGAGGCGCAGCTTCTGGAGGCGATCCGTCACGCCGCCGGCGTGGAGCTGGAAGCGACCGCCCGCCTGCCCGACGGCGGCGGCGCCTTCCTGCCGCCGGTCGTTCCCGGCCAGCGGTTCGAGGTCGAGGCGCAAGGACGCGCCCTGCCTCCGGCTGCGGCGCTCGCGCTCGATCTGACCGTCCCGGAGGGGACCGACCTGGACGGGGATGCGGCGGTGGCGGTTCGAGCCGGGCTGACGCGCCGCTTCCGGGTCGGCTTGCCGGAGGATGCGCCGGCGCTGGAACCCCACGTGACGCGCTCCGGGATCGG
Source organism: Candidatus Marinacidobacterium sp. (assembly GCA_965202845.1). GTDB lineage: Bacteria > Acidobacteriota > Vicinamibacteria > Marinacidobacterales > Marinacidobacteraceae > CBDATA01. The sequence goes on along the minus strand of OZ241856.1, from coordinate 1,282,930 downwards.
CGAGTCCCGCTACCAGACCCGCGGCGACGGGACGCTGGCGGCCCCGCCGCCCGCCTTCCTTGCGTCGGCGACCTTCCGCATTCCCGCCGGCGAGAGCGAGACGGTGGAGGCGGCGTACTCCGTCCCGGTCGAGCGGGTCGAGTCCAACCTCCCCTTCGGGAACGAGCGGCGCGAGCTCGAGATCCTGCCCCCGGTCTCGCTCGCCTTCACTCCGGGGTTCGCGGCGGTCCGCGCCGGCGAGCCGGAGATCGAGGCGCGCCTGCTGGCTGCCGGGCGCGCGCCCGGCGCGTTTCGGATTTCCCTCGAAACGCCGGCGGGCTGGAGCTTCGAGCCGGCGGAACGCGAGGTCCGGTTCGAACGCGCTGGAGAGAGCGTGCGGATTTCCTTCCGTCTCCGCCCGGCGGGCGAGCAGGGAACGCACCGGGTTCGGGCGACCCTTGCTGCGGATGCGGACGGCGCGTTCCGGCCAGCCGCCAGCCACGAACGGATCGCGCACCGGGACCTGCCGCTCCGCTACCTGATGCGCCCCGCCGAACTCCGGGTGGCGTCGGTTCCGGCAGCGGTCCCCGCCGGGCTGCGGGTGGGCTATGTGGTGGGCGTCGGGGACGATGTGCCGGCCGGGATCGAGGCGCTGGGAGCGACGGTGGACCTGCTGGACGCCGCGGCGCTGGACGCCGGCGATCTGGGGCAGTACGACGCGATCCTCACCGGAACCCGCGCCTATGCGGTGCGCCCCGACCTGGCGCGGGCGAACCGGCGCCTGCTGGAGTACGTCGAGGCCGGCGGGCACCTGGTCGTTCTCTACAACACCGCCGAACTGAACCCGGCGGAGCACGCTCCCTTTCCCGGCGTCCTTCCACCGAACGCCGAGGAGGTCTCCGAGGAGGACAGCGAGGTGATCCTTCTCGCGCCGGAGCATCCGCTGCTGACCTGGCCGAACCGGATCGGCTCCGCCGACTTCGAGGGCTGGGTGGAGCAGCGCGGCTCCAAGTTCTGGAGCGAGTGGGACCCGGCCTGGACGCCGCTCTTCGAGACGGCGGACGAGGGGCAGGCGCCGCAGCGGGGCGGGGCGCTGACCGCCGAGGCGGGGCGGGGGCGGTACACCTACTTCGCCTTCGCGCTCCACCGCCAGCTCGGGGAAGCGGTTCCCGGCGCCTTCCGCCTGCTCGCCAACCTGATCGCCGCCTCCCGCCACTCCCCCTGAAACGGGGTCAGGAGTCCGGGTCGCCGGCGGAGAGCCGGACGGGGCCGTCGGGGGCGACGATGAGGATATGGGGCGCCCCCGCCGGCCCGCTCCGTTGGAAGAACAAGGCGTCCCGGTCCGCCGCCGCGTCGCCGCGGACGCCCTCTCCGGCGGTGACGTCGAGATGCGCCGGGAGTCCCTCCGGAAGCATCAGAGTCACGCCGCCGTCCGCGTTCCGGATCCGCCAGTCGCCGGTGATGCGCTCCGTCCGGCGTCCGTCCACTTCCACCCGGCCGTCGGCGGTGAACGCGGTCACCTCTTCGAGCCGGCCTTCGAGCCGGATGCTCCCGTCCGCGGTCTCCGCATCGATCCTGCCGCGCAGGTCCCGTCCGTCGATCCGCCCGTCGCCGGATCCGAGGCGCACCGGCGTATCCGCTGCGCCGACCCGCCGGGCGAGCACCCTTCCGTCGGCGGTCCAGGCGTCCACCGGCCCGGTCAGACCTTCCAGATTCAGGTTCCCGTCCCGGACCCGAATCCGGACCGGGGTTCCGGGCGGGATGCGGAAGGTGAGGGTCAGGGAGACCGACTCCCCGAACAGGAACGCCGGGACTCCGGCGACGAGGTCGTGACTCGTCGCCTGGAACGCTCCGGTGGTCGGGTCCAGGTCGGCCCGCACCGCCAGCCGGTCGAGCGCCGCTTCCGCAGCCTCCGCCGAGCCGGCCCAGGCGCGGCGTTCGATGACGAGCTCCGCCGGTCCCTCGCTGCCCCGGAGCCGAACGTCCCCGTCGTGGATGTCGGTCTCCAGCCGGAGGAGCGTCTCCGGCAGCCGGATCGTCTCCACCGCCTGTCGTTCGACCCGTTCGCCGGCGCAGCCGAAGAGGGCTAGCAGCAGCCCGGCGGTCTGCGTGAGACGCCTCATTCGGGGCCCCCTTCGGGCAGGCGGACGATGCGGATGGCTCCGGCGGGCGCCGCCAAATCCAGCTCCGGTCCGCCGCCCCCGCGCTCCAGGGTCCAGACGCCGTCCCCGCCTTCGGTCAGCGGAAAGTCGCTTTCGGGGCTTCCGGTTCCGCTGGTTGCAGAAATTCGGAACGCCGCATCCCGGGGAAGGGCGAGGCGGATGCCGCCCGCTTCCGAGAAAAGCGTCATGCGGGCGGGCGCCGCTTCGGCGGCGATGTCAATGGCGCCCTCGCCGGTGGTGATGGCGACCGGGCCGGCCGCCTGCCGGATTCGGATGGCGCCCGCGCCGCCCCGAATGGAGGCGCCGACGGCGAGTTCGGAAGCGAAGACCGGCGCATCCGCAGTACGGATGTCCAGCGGTCCGCCGATGCCGACGGCTCGCGCCAGCGCGTGATCTCCGAGGATACGGACCCGCCCTCCGGCATCCTGGACGACCACCGGGCTGTCGTCGCCCAGCGAGACCTCGAGAGCGCCCGCGACCCCGGACGCCAGGACATCTCCGACGCCCTCGACGGCGGCGTCCCCGTCAATCCGAGCGAGCGCGACCGGCCCGTCCGCAGTGCGGACGCGCACCGAACCGGCGATCCCGGCGACCCGGACCGGCGCATCCCGGGCGTCCACCCGGACTTCGCCGCGCACCGTCCCGATCCGGACCGACCCTTCCCGAACCTCCACCCCGACCGAACCGGAGATGCTCTCCACTTCGACGGCGGCGTCCGCTCCCCGCACCTGGACCGATCCCTCGACTTCCCGGACGAGGATCGAATCCCCATCCGTCCCGGCCCGCACCGGGCCCCGCGCCCCGAACACCCCGACCGGCCCCGCGCCGCCCCGTGCGACGACCCCCGCAAACGGCCCCTCCACCCGGACGCCGCCCTCGCCGGTCTCCACTTCGAGCGCCAGCCGGGGCGGCGCGTCCACGGTCAGGTGCAGCCCCGATTCCCAGCCCTCCGGGGTTTCGACGCCCACTTCGATGCCGTCCTCACCGGATGCGGCGAGCAGGCGCGGCCAGGCGGGTTCGGCGTCCGTCCAAGCTCTTGCCTCCAGCGCGAGGCGGACCTCGTCTTCGGCGTTGCTTCGGACCTGGACGCCGCCCCACGGCAGGCGCAGGATCAGACGGCTCGCCTCCGGGGAAACCGGCACCGTGATTTCGTGCCGGTGCGTTCTTCCCGGAAACGAGGCGTTCCGCCGCTCGATCCATTCGCGGAAGACGCCGAGATCGTCTCCCGCCATCCGGTGGACCAGGGACAGCGAGACGCCCAGCGCCAAGAACAGCGCGAGCAGCAGGATTTCGACGCAGCCCGGACGGTCGGAACCGAGCTTTCCGGTCAGCCGCAGGATCCCGTAGACGATGAGAAACGCCGGCCACCAGCGGGCTGCGGTCGGGAGCGCCGCCGTCAGCGCGCCCAGGATCGCCGCTCCGCCGAACATGGCGGCGATGCCGACCAGCCCGGCCCCGATCAGGAGAACCCCGAACGCCGGAACGCAGCCGTTCGGCGAGCGGGATCCGGGAGTCGGGGTCACTGCGGCGGGGGAGGCGGGGGTTCCTCATCCGGCGCCGCCGGAGGCGCGTCCGGCGGCCGATTCCGGTCCCGCTGCTGCATGACCAGCTTCAGCCCCACCAGGATCAGCAGGACCGGCCAGAACCGGAGGACGTCGTCGATGGGCACGATGTCGAGGGTGGAAAGCAGCAGGATCGCGCCGAGCACGATGAGGATCACGCCTCCCCAGGGGGTTTCTTTCGCCATGGTTCCTACTCCTTGCTCGCGACCGCATCGGAGGGGCGGTCGCGCAGAATGCGGATTCCGATCCCGATCAGGATCGCCGGCCAGAGCCGGATCAGCCAGCGCAGCGCCGGGGTCGCCGCCAGCACCGCGAGGACGCCGATGGCGACCAGTCCCCAGGCCCAGCGTCGATCCAGTCCGATGGCGGGTTCGCGCCCTTCGGCGGACGCCCGAATCCCCTCCTCGGCGGTGCGGATCGCGTCCACGATGCCGAAGACCCAGACCGCCGCGACCAGAAGGGCCAGCCCCTCATGGTGTCCGATGCTGACGAGGAGAGCGACCCAGGACGCCGCCAGGGCGAGCGCCCGGTGCGTCGCCCGGGCATAGAAGTGCCCCAATCCCGGAAAGAAGATCGAAAGGGCGCCGGCCCAGCCGGGAGAGCGGTTCATGGCGATGCCTCCTCCTGCTCGCGGTCGCGAATCCGGTTCCGGTGGCGCGCCGCCTCTTCGAGTTCCTGAATCCGTTCGCCCACCTCGTCAGCGCCGTCCTCCAGCGCCACCCCCATCGAGGCGCGCACCACATTCCACTCGGCCAGCACCTGGTCGGCCCGGTTTCCGGCGGCGGAGGCGAAGGAGACGACCTGCTGACCGACCCGCTCCAGCTCGTCCAGCGCCGCGGGAACCGGAGGCGGCTGGAAAGCGACCAGGGCAGCGGCGGCCGCCGCCGCGGAAAGCCAGACGGGCCACAGCGAACGCCGCCCGTAAAGCCGCCGGAACACCGGGAGGGTTCTTCCGAGAACCCGATCCCCGATCCCTGCGGGCGGGCCGCCGGCGTCCTCCCGGAACGCCGCGATCGCGCGGAGCGCGTTGCGGACGCCGTCGTAGAGCGCGCCGAGCCTCGGCGAATCGGCCAGCGCCGCTCGCGCTTCGGCGGCGGCCTCGGCGTCCAGCTCGCCGGCGGCCAGCGCCGCGGTGCGGATGTCTTCGGGACGGGGCTTCACAGCAGGTTCTCCTCGCGGAGTTTTTTCAGGGACGCCGCCAGCTGGATGCGCCCCCGGTGAATCCGCGACTTCACGGTGCCGACCGGGATGTCGAGCCTGGCGGCGATTTCGGGATACCCCATCTCCATCAGGTCGCGCAGCATGACCGGTTCGGCGAGTTCCTCGGGCAGCTCCTCCACCATGCGGCGAACCACCGCGGCGCGGTCGTGGCGCTCCGCGACCCGGTCCGGGCGCTCCGGCGCCGGTCCGGGGAGTTCGGGAACCTCGATGCCCTCCACGGGGATCGGGATGCGCTTTCGCCGCCGCCAGCTGTCGATCCCGACATGGGTGGCCACCTGGCGCACCCAGCCGCCCAGAGCGCCCGAGGGGCGGTATTGCGGAAGCGCGGTCAGCAGTCGCATGTAGATGTCCTGGACTAGCTCCTCGGCGTCGTCCCCGCCCGCGGTGAACCGGTACGCCACCTGCCAGATCGGCTTGCGGAAGCGGTTGACGAACTCCCGCCAGCAGTCTTCGCTTCCGGCCAGGCATTCGTGTACGAGTCGAGCATCTGAGATCGGGGCCGGCGCGTCCAAGGTTTTGGTTGTTCCGGCGTTCTCCCGGTGCACATTCCTAACGGATTTTGCGGGCGTCCGGTTCGGAGCGGTTCCCGGCGGCGCTCAGGAGCGGGGCCCCGGCCGTCGGATCAGGCCGTCGATCGCCTGGACAAAGTCCTGGGTGTCACGGAAATCCCGATACACCGACGCGAAGCGGACGTACGCGATGTCGTCCTCCTGTTTCAGGGCGCGCATCACGATTTCGCCGATCTCCCGGGTTTCCAGCTCGCGGTCCGGACTCTGCCCCAGGGATTCGGTCACCCGTTCCACGATTTGGTCCATCCGCTCGCCGGCGACCCGCTTGTCGCACGCCTTCTGGAGCCCGGCCAGCACCTTGTCCGGCTCGTAGGGTTCGCGCGCGCCGTTCTTCTTGATGACCATCAGGGGCACTTCCTCGACGGTTTCGTAGCTGGTGAAGCGCTTGCCGCACCCGGCGCATTCGCGGCGACGGCGGATGATCTCGCCCCCCCGGCTTTCGCGGGAGTCCACCACCCGATCGTCGCCGTGGGCGCAGAAGGGACACTTCATGGGAGGGGCAAGGCTACCGCGTCCGAAGGACCCCCTCGATCGTCCGGGGCGGCGCCGGAAGCCGCAGCTCCTCCGCCATCCCCGGCCAGGTCGCAGCCTCCGGAACCAGCCCCACGATCTCCGAGCCGAGAACCTCCAGCCCCTGCTGGCGCGCCGCCTCCCGGACCCGCTCGAAAACCAGGGAAAGCGGGGTTTCCTCCACCCGCTCCACATTCATGGTGACCTGGGCTCCCGTCCGAACCCGGACGCCCAGCGCCCGCACTCCCAGGAGCCCGCCTCCGGTTTCCCGGACCGCGCCGGCGATGCTCCGGGCGGCGCGAACGTCCCCGCTGTCGAGGTTCACGTTGAAGGCGACCAGCGGCCGCCGGGCGCCCACCGCCACCGCCCCGGCGGTCGGGTGCAGCCGGGGCGGACCGTAGTCGGGACGCGCCGTCCCCGCGGCCAGCCGGCGCCCGAGTCCCTCCAGGCCGCCCCGGCGGATCTCCCGCAAGGGCCGGCCCCGCGCCGCATCGCCGTAGAGGAAGACCGGGACGTCCCAGCGGTCGGCCAGCGCGGCGCCGGTTCGCCGGGCGAGGCGCGCCGCGTCCTCCATGCGGGACTCGGGGCCGATCGGGATGAAGGGCAGCACGTCGAGGGCGCCAATCCGCGGATGCTCTCCCCGGTGGCGATTCAGGCGCACCGAGGCGAGCGTCGCCTGGAAGAGTCGGCAGGCGGCGGCGAAGAGCTCGGCTTCGGTTCCGAACAGGGTGAAGACGCTGCGGTTGTGCGCCGCATCGGAGTGGGTGTCGGCGAGCGGGGGGCCGATGGCGGCGACGAGCCGGGCGATCCGTTCCGGGTCCCGTCCCTCGCTCGCGTTCGGCGCCGCTTCCAGCAGCGCATCCGGCGCAGGCACAACCGGGAAACGATAATACCCGGCCCTGTCCATGACCGATCCCATCTCCTCGCGCGGTTCGGAGCGCCGCGACCCGGCCCACTGGAGCCGCGAGGTGCGGAAGCGGGTCCGGGATCGCACCGGCGCTCCGGGAACCATGAGTGAGGACGGCAGCCGATCCGCCGGAGGCGGCGGCGACAAGGACTCCATCCGGGCCCGGGTGGAGAAGCGGCTGCGCGAAGCGGAACGGGAGCGGGCCGAGCGGCGGGAGCGGGAGAACGCCCCCCCGCCGCCGGTGAGCCGCCCGATCCTCGCCCCCGAACCGGAGGCGGCGCCGGCCCGTGAGCCGGGGGAGCTGGTGGAGATGCCCGAATCCGGGGACGAGGAACCGGCGGCGGAAGGCGGCGGCTGGTCGTTCGCGTCCCTGGTCGCTACCTGCTTCGGGATCGGGAGGATTCCGGTCGCGCCCGGAACGTTCGGTTCGCTCGCCGGCCTGGGCGCCTTTCTGCTCGCCGGCGGCCTGCCGCCCGCTTGGCAGCTGGGATTGCTCGGAGCCTCGATCCTGCTCGGATGGTGGGCGGCGGGGCGCCATGCGGAGGCGGTGGGTCGCCCGGATCCGAACGAGGTGGTCGTGGACGAATTCTGCGGCATGTGGCTGGCGCTGGCGCTGGCGACGCCCGGCTGGATGGCCATCGCCGCCGCGTTCCTCCTCTTCCGCGCGCTGGACATCCTCAAGCCGCCGCCGATCCGCTGGCTGGAGCGGCTTCCCGGCGGGCTCGGCATCATGGCCGACGACCTGGGCGCCGGACTCGTCGTGCGGCTGTTGGTGTTTGTTTTCCTTGCGATGTGAGGCGGGCGTCCCGGTCGCCGCGATCCTCGCGGTCGGGAGCGAGCTCCTGCGCCCTCGCCGGAAGGACCGGAACACCCCGCTGCTGAAGGAGCGCCTGAGCGCGCTCGGCGTCCCGGTCGGGTTCACCGCAGTCCTGCCCGACGACGAACGGGCGATCGAGGATGCGATCGGCCTAGCCTGGGAGCGAAGCGACTGGGCGCTGGTCTGCGGCGGACTCGGCCCCACCAGCGACGATCGAACCCGGCAGGCGGCGGCCTTGGCCCTCGGGAAGTCGCTGGTTCCGGACGCCGCCTCGGCGGAGCGCATCCGCGAGCGGTTTCGCCGGATGGGAAGGGCGATGCCGGAGGTGAACCTGCGCCAGGCGCTGCTTCCCGAAGGCGCGGAGGCGCTCCCGAACCGGGCCGGGACGGCGCCCGGCGTGCTGGCGCGCGCGGCGAACGGAAAGCGGCTGGTTCTGCTGCCCGGTCCTCCCCACGAGCTCGTGCGGATGTTCGACGCCGAAGTGGCGTCCAGACTGCGGGAGGCGGGCGCTCCGGCGTCCGGTCCGCCGGAGAGCGCGCTCCGGCTCGCCGGCGTCACCGAATCGCATATCGAGGAGCGGATCGGGGACCTTGCGCCTCCCCGCGACGGGCCGCTTTCCCTCGCGATCCTGGGGTCCCGGGGAGAGATCGAAGTGCGGGTCGTCGGGCGGTCGGCGGCGGACCGGGATGCCGTCAAGCGCCTGGCGGATGCAATCGCGTCCCGGCTCGGCGAAGCGGTGTACGGCCGGGATTCCGAAATTGCGCTTGAAGCCGCGGTGGGACGGTTGCTTGCCGACCGCGGGGAGCGGGTGGCGGTGGCCGAATCGCTGACCGGCGGGCGGATCGCGGACCGGATCACCGCTGCGCCGGGGGCGTCGGGCTGGTTCGATCTCGGAGTGGTCGCCTACGCCAACCGAGCGAAGCGCGACCTGCTGGGCGTCCCGGAGGACACCCTCGCGTCCTTCGGGGCGGTGAGCGAGGAGACGGCGCGGGCGATGGCCGAAGGCGCGCGGGCGCGGGCCCTGGCGGAAGGCGGGCCGCCGACCTGGGGACTCGCGGTGACCGGGATCGCCGGGCCGGGCGGCGCGACCCCCGACAAGCCGGTGGGTCTCGTCTGGATGGCGCTCGCCGGGCGCGCGACCACCCGCGCGGCGCGCTTCCTGTTTCCCGGCGACCGCAACCGGGTGCGGCAGCGAACCGCGACCGCCGCTCTGGACATGCTGCGCCGGGCGCTCCTCTCCGGGTGAAGCTCCGGCTGTTCGCCGCGATCCCGCTGTCCGATCCGCTGCGGAGCGAACTGGCGGCGGTCGGAAGGGAGATCGCCGCCCGCCTTCCCGATGTTCCGGTCCGGCCGACGCCGGAAGCCAACCTGCACTGCACCGTCCGCTTCTACGGCAAGGTGGACGCGGCGCCGGTGCGCGAGGCGCTGGAGGCCGCCCTTCCGTTGCCGCCGTCGTCGCAACGCCTCCGGGTGGCGCGGTACGCATCGTTTCCGTCGCCGGGACGGACGCGCGGGATCTTCGCCGCGCTGGACGGCGGCGGGACGCTGCTCGGCGCATTGCGGCGGGTCTGCGAGGCGGGGGCGCGGGCCGCCGGGCTTCCCCCGGAGTCGCGTCCCTTCCGTCCCCACGTCACGGTGGCCCGCTTCGGCCGTCCGGCGCGGCTCCCGGAGGGGTTTCTGGCCGGGTTGCCCGCGTTTTCCCTGGAATTTTCGGTCGAGCGTCTCGAGCTTTTACGGAGTGTTCTGGCGGCGCAGGGCGCGGCTTACACGCTGGTGAGGGCGTTCCCGGTCTCCAGCCGGAAGTCGGCCAGCAGGTCGGGGCCGAGCCGGGCGTAGCGCGGTCTGCCGCCGGCGGGTTGCGTCGTCGGGAGCTGGCGGCTTCCCGTCCCGCCGGCGCGGCGCGGGGCGTCGAAGAGGCCGGCGCCCTCCCCCCGTCCCAGAAACCGGGGAGCGATGTAGAGCGTCAGCTGGTCGGCGAGCCCCTCGCGCAGGAAGGCGGAGGTGATCCGGGGGCCGGCTTCCACCAGCACGGTGCGGATGCTGCGCCGACCCAGCTCGCGCAGCACCGGTTCCAGGGCGAGTTCGCGTTTCGCGTCGGCTGCGGTCGGGGTTCGCAACACCTCGGCGCCGGTCCGCAGGACGCGCCGCGCCTCGGATTCCGGCGCATCGGGGCCGGCGAACACCAACACCGGCGACGCGTCGATTTCGCGCAGGATGCGCGCGGTTTCGGGGATGCGAAGCGCCGGATCGAGCACCACCCGCAGCGGGCTGCAGGGGGCGCTCCGCCCGGACCGCGGAGTCAGGCGCGGATCGTCGGCCAGCACGGTGGCGATTCCGGTAAGAAGGGCCTGGTGCTCCCGGCGCAGCACCCGCCCGTGGCGCCGGGTCGAGGGGCGGGTGATCCACCGGGTTCCCGGCGGCGCCATCGCGCCGTCGATGGAGACGGCGGCCTTGACCGTGACCCAGGGCAACCCGGTGGACAGGACTTTCAGGTAGGCCCGGTTCAACTCCCGGGCTTCGGCCTCCAGCACCCCGGAGCGCACTTCGACTCCGCGGGAGCGCAGGAAGGCGAATCCGCCCCCGGAGACGCGCGGATCCGGATCCGGGTGGGCGGCGACCACCCGGCGCACGCCGGAGGCCACGATGCGCTCGACGCAGGGCGGGGTTCGTCCCACATGACAGCAGGGTTCGAGGTTCACGACCAGGGTGGCGCCCCGCGCGGCCTCTCCCACCGCCAGAACCCGACTTTCGGCGTGCGGCGCGCCGACGCGGGTGTGCCACGCCTCGGCGGCGATACGGCCGTTCCGGCAGACCAGCAACGCGCCCACCGCCGGATTGGGGAGGGCGCTGCTCCGGCCCAGCGCGGCAAGTTCGAGCGCCCGCCGCATCCACCGCTCTTCGGTTTCGGGAAGGACGGTCCTCCTTTGCGCCATGTCGTTGTCCGCAGCCCATGCTACCAGCACCCGGGTTGCGCGGCCCGGGCGATCCGGCGACCCTTCCCGGCATGTTCACCGGCCTGGTTCTGGGAAAGGGCGTCGTCCGCGGCGGCCCGGGGCTCGAGGTGGACCTGCCTCCGGCGACCGGCGCCGCCGCCGCGCTCCATCAGGTGGAAGTGGGCGCCAGCGTCGCGGTTTCCGGGGTGTGCCTCACTGCGGTTGCGGTGGGCCCCGGCCGTCTTGGCTTCGACCTGGCGGAGGAGACCCGGCGCCGGACGACGTTCGATCGCATCGTCGCCGGAAGGGAAGTCAACCTGGAGCTGCCGCTTCGGGCGTCCGACCGGCTCGGCGGCCACTTCGTCCAGGGGCACGTCGATGCGGTCGGGACGGTTCGGGCAGCCGGCGGGAGCGCGGACGACTACCGGATTCGGGTCGGTCATGCGGAACCGCGCTGGATCGTCGAGAAGGGATCGGTGGCGCTTGACGGCGTGAGCCTGACCGTCGCCCGCTCGGAACCGGGGGAGCGGGCCTTCGAGGTGGCGATCCTCCCCCACACCCTTGCGGTCACCACGCTCGGCTTGCTGGCGCCGGGCGATCCGCTCCACATCGAATACGACATCCTCGGAAAGTACGTGGCGGCGTTGCTCCCAAGATAGAGTTCCGGGCACGGAAAGCCGATCTTGACTTCCCCCGCCGACGAACCCCAGCCGGACTCCTTGCAACTTCTGACCCCCGAACAGGCGATCTCCGCCATCGCCGAGGGGCGGATGGTGATCGTGGTGGACGATGCGGACCGCGAGAACGAGGGCGACCTCACGGTGGCCGCCTCGCACATCACGCCGGACGCCATCAACTTCATGGCGACCCACGGCCGCGGCCTGATCTGCCTGGCGATGACCGGCGAGCGGCTGGACGAACTCGACATCCCGTTGATGGTCAAGGACAACACCTCGCTCCTCGAGACCGCGTTCTGCGTCTCCATCGAGGCGCAGGACGGCGTCTCCACCGGGATTTCCGCCGCCGACCGCGCCCGGACGGTGCGGGCCGCGATCCACCCGGACACCCGGCCGGAGGATTTGCGCCGCCCCGGCCATGTGTTCCCGCTGCGCGCCCGGCCCGGCGGCGTGCTCCAGCGCGCCGGACAGACCGAGGCCGGAGTGGATCTGGCGCGTCTCGCCGGCCTCCATCCGGCGGCGGTCATCTGCGAGGTGATGAAGGAGGACGGGGCGATGGCGCGCCTGCCGGACCTTTTGCGGTTCGGCGAGCGGCACGGCGTCGGCGTGGTCAGCGTCGCCTCCCTGATCCGTCATCGGCTGCGCACCGAGACGCTGGTGCGGCGGCTGGCCGAGACCGTGCTCCCCACCCGGTTCGGAGCCTTCCGCACCCTGGCCTACGAGAACACCCTGGACGGAACGAAGCACCTGGTGCTCCAGCTGGGCGACGTGCAATCCGACGAGCCGGTGCTGACCCGGGTGCACAGCCAGTGCCTGACCGGCGAGGTGTTCGGTTCGCTCCGTTGCGACTGCGGCCCCCAGCTGGAGGCCGCGCTCGCCGCCATCGAACGCGCCGGGAGCGGCGTGCTCCTCTATCTCAACCAGGAGGGCAGGGGCATCGGGCTGGTGAACAAGCTGCGGGCCTACGCGGCGCAGGACGGCGGTCTCGACACGGTGGACGCGAACACCCATCTGGGGTTCCGCGCCGATCAGCGCGAGTACGGGGTGGGGGCGCAGATCCTCCGGGATCTCGGCGTCCAGCGCATCCGCCTTTTGACCAACAACCCCCGGAAGTTCGTCGCCCTCGAGGCCCACGGTCTCGCCATCGAGGATCGCGTTCCCATCGAGGTGCCGGCGAACGAACACTCGCGGGACTACCTTCGTACCAAGAAGGAACGGATGGGCCATTTCCTGACCGAGGTCTAGCCGCCCGCATGGCCGACACCTACGCGACGAACGAGTTCCGCAACGGGCTGAAGGTCATGCTGGACGGCGATCCGGCGGTCCTCCTCAACTGCGAATTCGTGAAGCCCGGCAAGGGGCAGGCGTTCACCCGGATCCGGTATCGCAATCTCAAGACCGGTCGGGTGCTGGACAAGACGCTCAAATCGGGCGAGAAGGTTCCGGCGGCGGACGTGATCTCGACCGAGATGCAGTTCCTCTACGCCGACGCCGAGGAATGGCACTTCATGGACCCGAACAGCTACGAGCAGTTCGCCGCCAGCCGGGAGGTCATGGGGGACGCCGGCAAGTGGCTCCTCCAGGGGACCGACTGCGCGATCACGCTCTACAACAACGCCATCCTGATGGTCACGCCGCCGCAGTTCGTGGAGCTCAAGGTGGTGGAGACCGAGCCCGGCATCCGGGGCGACACGGTGACCGGGGGATCCAAGAACGCGACCCTGGAGACCGGGGCGGTGGTGCGGGTGCCCTTGTTCATCGATACCGGCGAGACGCTCCGGCTGGACACTCGCACCGGCGAGTACGTGGGTCGCCTCAAGAGCTGACGGTCTCCCGCCCCGCCTGGGCGCCTTCGGCTTCCCTCAAGCGCCTCCGGGAGCGCGCCCGGTTGATCCGCCGGATGCGCGGGTTCTTCGAGGCGCGGGGATACCTGGAGGTGGAGACCCCCATCCTGGGCCCCTGGCCGGTTCCCGACCGCCACCTGGAGAGCGTTCCCGCCGCCGGCGACGGGTTCCTCCACACCTCGCCGGAATTCGCCATGAAGCGGCTGCTGGCCGCCGGAAGCGGCCCAATCTTCCAGATCGTCAAGGCGTTCCGGGGGGGGGAGCGGGGGAGACTCCACAACGTCGAGTTCACCATCGCCGAGTGGTATCGGCCGGGAACGGCAGCGGCGCTGATCGCCGAGACCGACCTGCTGCTCCAGCACGTTGCGGGGCGCCCGCCCGCCGAGACCCGGAGCTATCGGGATCTCTTCCGGGCGGGCGTCGGGGTGGACCCGCTGGAGGCCGGGAACGCGGCGCTCGCCAATCTGCTCCGCGCCCACGGACATCCGGCGCCGCTGCTGGACGACCGGGGAAGCGCGCTCGACTTCCTGTTCTCCCGGCTGGTGGAGCCCGGACTCGGCCGGCCGGCGCCGACCATCGTCACCGGGTATCCGGCGCCGCTGGCCGCGCTCTCCCGCCTCTCGGAGGAGGACCCACGGTTCTCCGGGCGGTTCGAGGTCTTCGTGGACGGCATCGAGATCGCGAACGGCTACGACGAGCTCCGGGACCCGGAGGAGCACCGGCGCCGCTTCCGGATCGAGGCCGCAGCTCGGCGCGCCGCCGGCCGCGCCGCCTCCGAACCGGACCCCCGCTTCCTCGCCGCGCTGGAGGCGGGAACGTTCCCCCGCTCCGCCGGAATCGCCCTGGGCGTGGACCGGCTGGCGATGGTCGCGACCGGCGCCCGGCGCCTCGACGACGTCATGGCGTTTCGGGAAACGAGCGCCGCCCCCGTAGAATCCCCCATCCAATCCCAAGGGAGACATCCATGAAACTTCGCGCCCTGCTTGTTCCCGCGCTTTTGCTGATCGCTCCGCTGGTCGCCGCCCAGGGCAGCCACCACGACTACGACGAGCATTTCGACGAAGCGAACGTCACGGTCCCCACCGCGTACACCGACGGGCTTTCGTTCCGCGCGGTCGGGTTCACCCGCGGCGGGCGCTCCACCGCCGCCACCGGGGTTCCGGGCGATCCGCTCACGTACTACTTCGGGGGCACCGGCGGCGGGGTGTTCAAGACCACGGACGCCGGCCACAGCTGGACCAACGTGAGCGACGGGTTCTTCGGCGTGGGTTCGGTGGGCGCCATCGAGGTGGCGCGTTCGGACGTCAACGTCATCTACGTCGGCACCGGCTCGGCGTGTCCCCGGGGGAACATTTCGGTCGGGGACGGGATGTATCGCTCCCAGGACGCCGGCAAGACCTGGACCCATGTCGGACTCCGGCACGCCGGGCAAATCGGCGCGATCGCGGTGCATCCGGATGATCCCGACCTCGCCTACGCGGCGGCGCTCGGGCACATCTTCGGCCCCAACGAGGAGCGCGGGATTTACCGGACGAAGGACGGCGGCGGAACCTGGGAGCAGGTGTTCCACCTTTCCGACCGCACCGGTTTCGTGGACATCCAGATGGATCCCAACAATCCGCGGATCCTCTACGCGGGCGCCTGGCGCGCCGAGCGGAAGCCGTGGACGATGATCTCCGGGAGCGAGGACGGCGGGGTGTACCGCAGCCGGGACGGCGGCGATACCTGGGAGAAGGTCGAGAACGGACTGCCCACCGGCATGGTCGGGAAGACCGCGATCGCGATTTCGCCGGCCAACTCGGACCGCATCTGGGTTCTGGCGGAGGCCGAGGGCGAGCGGGGCGGCCTCTATCGGTCGGATGACGGCGGCGACTCCTTCACCCGCATCAACGGGGACGCCAACCTGCGCCAGCGCCCCTGGTACTACATCCACATCTACGCCGATCCGCACGACGAGAACACCATCTACGGACTGAACGTGGGCTTCCACAAGTCCATCGACGGCGGGCGCACTTTCCCCGAGCGCATCCGGGTGCCCCACGGTGACAACCACGACCTCTGGATCAATCCCGACAACCCGATGAACATGGTCAACGCCAACGACGGTGGCGCGAATGTGAGTTTCGACGGCGGCGCGAGCTGGACCGACCTGATGGGGCAGGAGACATCCGAGATGTATCGGGTGTATGTGGACGATCAGTGGCCCTATCGCATCTACGGGTCGCAGCAGGACAACAGCACCATTTCGGTGCCGTCGCGAGCCGGTTTCGGAGTGGTTCCCGACTGGTATCAGGTCGGCGGCTGCGAGAGCGGCCACATCGCGGTGGATCCCCGCGATCCCGACATCACCTACGCCGGCTGCTACGGCGGCTCCATCACCCGCTACAACCGGAAGACCGGCGAATCACGCCAGATTCTCCATTATCCGCAGCTCCAGCTCGGCCAGGCGGCGCGCGATCTCGACTACCGCTTCCAGTGGAACGCGCCGATCCGGCTTTCGCCCCACGATCCGGACATCCTCTACCACGCCTCGCAGGTGGTGCACATGTCTGGGGACGAGGGGCAGAGTTGGCGGATCATCAGCCCCGACCTGACCACCAACAACCCGGAACAGCAGGATTACGCCGGCGGGCCGATCACCCAGGACGGCACCGGAGTCGAGGTCTACAACACTATCTTCTCCTTTGAGGAGTCGCCCCACACGCCCCGCGAACTCTGGGCCGGAAGCGACGACGGCCGGATGCACATCTCGCGTGACCGGGGCGAATCCTGGACCGAAATCACCCCGGAGGGAATGCCCGAAGGCGGCACGGTCAACGCGATCGAGATGTCCGCGCACGATCCGGCGCGGGTTTTCATCGCGGTGTACCGCTACCGGGAGAACGACTTCCGGCCCTATGTCTTCCGGACCAACAACTCCGGGGAGGATTGGGATTTGCTCACCGACGGAACCAACGGGATTCCGCCGACGCACCCGGTCCGGGCGATCCGCGAGGATCCGGATCGACGGGGGCTGCTGTACGCCGGAACCGAATTCGGACTCTATGTCTCGTTCGATGACGGCGCCCACTGGCAGCGTCTCCAGAACAACCTTCCGGTGAGTCCGATCACCGACATGCAGGTGCATCGCCAGGATTTGGTGATCTCCACCCAGGGGCGCTCCTTCTGGGTGCTGGACGATCTGACTCCGCTGCACCAGCTCACCGACGAGGTGATGGCCGCCGATTCGTGGTTGTATGCGCCGCGGATGGCGCACCGGGGCGGGTTCCTGGCCGGCGCCGACATCCGCTATCACCTGAAGGAGGAGCCGGAGGAGGAAATCACCCTGGAGATTCTGGACTCGGAGGGCAATACGGTACGCCGGATGACCGGCCAGCCGGGCGACGCTGCCCCCACCGGCCCGGTCTCTCCCTTTGCGTTCTTCTTCGGGGGCGGCGCCCGCGCCCGCCTCCCGGCGACCGCCGGTCTGAACTCCTTCCGCTGGAATCTCCGGGAGGAGGGCATCGAACGTCCCGCCGGCGTGGTGCATTGGGGCGGCACTCCCGGCCTCAGCGTGGTTCCCGGAACCTACGAGGTTCGGCTCACCGTCGGCGAGGAGACCCATTCCCGGATGCTGGAAGTGGGCATCCGTCCGAATCTCTCGATCGATGCCGAGGACCTGCGGAAGCAGTACGACCTGGGGGAGCAGGTGGCCGGCGAGGTCACCAGGCTCTTCGACGCCCTCATCCGGGTGCGCGATGTGAGGTCGCAGGCGAATGACATCGTGGCGCGGCTGAAGAAGGCGGAACGCGGCGATGAAGAGCTGGAGACCCTCGGAAAGGCGTTGACCGACCGTCTCACCGAAATCGAGGAGACGATCACCCAGACCAGGAGCAAGTCCTCGCAGGACCCGATCAACTTCCCGCCGCAGATCGACAACCAGCTGGTGACTCTTTACGGCTACATCGTCCAGGGCAACGACCAGCCGACCCTTGGCGCCTACGAGCGGTTCGACGACCTGAAGCCGGACCTCGAAGCCATCCACGCCTCCATCGAAAGCGCGCTGAACGAACACATGACCCCGTTCAACGAGCGGGTGGCGGCGCTCGGCGTCCCGGCGGTGGTGGCGCCCACCGCCGCCACCGATTCAAATTGAGGCATGGCTTCCAGCGACATCGCCATTCTTGATTTTCAGGGGCAG
The DNA here is from genome assembly GCA_965202845.1 of Candidatus Marinacidobacterium sp. GTDB lineage: Bacteria > Acidobacteriota > Vicinamibacteria > Marinacidobacterales > Marinacidobacteraceae > CBDATA01. The sequence continues at coordinate 1,265,569 of OZ241856.1, read as the reverse complement.
CGCCATACGTTCGAAACGAATCAGGACTTGGCCGCCGCTGCCTTCGAACAGCTGGCTCTCCGGGATCCGCAATTTTGCGAAAAGTGTGCGCCCTACGTCAGCCACTTGAGGCAGAACAAGGAGGATTTCCGTAATTCCAGTGTGGTTCCGCGCCAGCTGCCCGGAGGCTGGTGGGTCAATGTGTGGGGGAACCGGTGGAATCAGGAGAACCGGATTGCCAAGGCGTGCGAAGTGGCGGGCGTTGCATACGGCCGTGACTTGATCGCCATCTTCAAGGTCAAACAGCGCGAATCTGCCCCGAGCAAATTGCGAGTTGGCAAAGCAGATGGTCTCCCCGTCCGGTATCTGACTTCCGGCTATCGAAAGCGGATGCGGTAGAGCATGCTGGGGGCGCCCGAACGGGCCGCCACGATGTCGGGCGTCCCGTCGGCGTCCACGTCGCCGATCGCCAGCCCGTACACCGCCCCCTCGCCGTCGCCGAAGGGAATCCGGACGATTTCTCCATCGCCCTCGTTCAGCAGAATGGCGCCCGGCGTCTGCCGGTTGCCGACCACCGCGTCGATGTCCCCGTCGCCGTCCAGGTCCGCGGTCGCCAGCGCATAGGCGTTGTCCTCCGGTCGGCCCATCGGGACGGGCGTTTCGAAGCGGCCGCCGCCCCGATTCAAGTGCAGCCAGACTCCGCCGTCCATTGACGTTTCCCGTTGGTCCCCGGCGAGGATGTCCAGCCGTCCGTCGCCGTTCCAGTCGGCGAGCGCGATTGCGCGGGTTGCGGAAACAGCCGGACCCACCGCCAGCGATTGGGAGAACCGTCCGTCCCCGTCGTTCACGAAAAGCCGGCTCTGCCCGCCGTCCCGGTGGGGAACGAAGAGGTCGATCGCTCCGTCGCCGGTGAGATCGCCGGCGGCGATGGTGGTGGCCGAAGCGCGCGAGAGTTCCTCGCACGTCGGGAACGCCCCCGCTCCGTCGTTCCGGCAGATGAAATTGGGGGTATCCGCGCCCCGGTTCGCGGCCACGATTTCCGGGCGCTGATCGCCGTCCAGATCGGCGAGCGTGATGTTGCGGGTGGACCACGAAGGCTCGCCCCAGGTTCCGGCCAGCAGGAATCCGCCGTTCCCATCCCCGAAGAGCGCCCGTTTCTCGTCGGGGCGGTCGTTTCCCACCACCAGGTCCAAGTCGCCGTCGCCGTCCAGATCGGCGAGCGCCGCGGTGTAGCTGCGGTCCGCCGGCAGCCCCACCGGGTAGCGATGGTTGAATCTCCCTGCGCCGCCATTCCGGAGAATCAGGTTCGGGAGCGGCCAGTGGCGGCCCTTGGCGAGCACGATGTCCGGGTCCCCGTCGCCGTCAAGATCTCCGAGGCTCGCGTTGGCGGTGGTCTCCGCCACCGCTTCCAGCGGGACTCCCTTGACGACGGGAGGTCCGGCAAGCGCCAGCAGAAGGATCGCGAACACGCCACTCATGCGCTATCCGGCTTGACGTCGCGCCTGTGCAAGCTCGTAGCTCGCCTGCATCCGCATCCAGTGATCGGCGGTTCCCCAGCCGATACGCTCGAGAGCCAGCGCCATGTTCGCCGACACTCCCGACTTGCTGTTCAACAGGCGCGACAGGGCGCTCCGCTCGCAGCCGAGACGAGCCACCGTTTCGGTCACGCTCCAGCCCACGTCGTCCATGCTCTCGCGGATCAGTTCGCCCAGATGCGGCGGGTTCCGCATCGGGCCGACGCGCTCGCTTGCGGTCTCGTCCACGGTCAGCATTTCCACGGGGTAAGTAGGCTGCTCAGCGGGCTGGTTCTTGGCTGGCGTCCGGTTATCCGCCGGTGATGCGGCGCAGCAGGTCGGCGGCTTCGGCGGCGAAGGGGTCCTGCGGCGGCACCGATTCCAGGTGTCGGAGCGCGTCCTCGACGCGGCTCTGGGAGAGCCGGGTGACCGCCATGAAGAAATGGATCCCGGGCTGGGACGGGTCGAGCCGGTAGCTCTGCTCGAACGCCCGCGCGGCTGCCACCGTGTTGCCGTCCAGGACGTGGAGCCGTCCCAGGTTGAGCTGCTGGGGGGCGTCGTCGGCGAAGAAGGCGCCGCGCACCGCGTGGCGACGCTTCGCCTGCTCGAACGCCTCGCCCGCCTCCCCGTCAAGACGCCGGACGCCGAGATTCAGGAGCGAGATCGCGGCGTTCATGCGCACCGACCGCGTTTCGTCGGTGATCTGCCGAATCAGAACCTCCCGGATGCCCGGGGCGTCGGCCCGGCGCACCTCGCCGAGCTTCAACGCCGCGACCGCCCGCACTAGCGGATGCTCGTCCTCGGCGGCGCGGAGAATCGCCCCCACGGCGACTTCCTGGGTTTCGGCGTCGCCGATGTAGCGGGCCAGGTGACCGGTCGAATTGGCGCGGTTCAGCGGCCCCTCCGCCGCGTCGGCGGACATGGAGAGAAGCGCGTCGAGCGCCTCCCGCGAGAGGTCCCGGGCGCCCGAATACGCCATCGCCCGGCGGGCGACCTTCCGGCGACGCGGGGTGTCGCCCCACCAGTCATCCATCCGGGCCTTCGCCCAGGCTGGCGTCTCGGTGGTGTGGCAGAGATTGCAGGCGTTGGGAACCCCGTGGCGCATCGTGTTCTCCGGAGACGGGACCGAAATGCTGTGGTCGCGCATGGTCGCCCGGATGCTGGTCACCGACCGCGGCATGTGGCACTCCACGCAACGAGTTCCGCTGGTTCCCTCCGGGTGGAAGGAGTGGGCGGACGCGTCGGCTGCGATCGCCTCGTGGCAGCCGGCGCACAGGGCGTTGTTCTCCGGGCGAAGCTGCGGGCTGTTCTCGATTTCGGGCCGGTGCGCGCTGGTGTGACACCCGGTGCAGGTGGCGCCGCCGACCACGAAGCACTCGCTCTGCCAGACCCCGAGCGCGTTGGTCGAAAACCGCCGCGTCTTGCCGTCCACGTACCAGGTGGGGTCGCTGGACGTCTCCTCGCTGTATTCGAGGAGGGGGAAGAAGAAGTCGAAGTAGTCGTCCCCGGCGGAAAACCCGAAGGCCATCTGATCCCGGAAGGAATGGCACTGGGCGCAGACCATGCTGTTCCGCTTCGGGTCCAGCCGGGTCTGGACCACGATATGGGTCTGCGGATCGTCGGCGTAGGCGGCAAGGTGGGTGTAGCGGTCAACGTGGCGGCTGCCCAGGCCATGGCAGCGCTCGCAGGTGGTGCCGAAGTCCAGCCAGCTGGTCTCGTAGGCGCCCTCCGCCGGTCGGAACCCCTTGACCTGGTCGCTCACATGACAGCCGAAACAGTTCTTGTTCCAGAGCTGGACGGGAACGGTCCCCGCCTCCTCCTTCTGGTCGGGCGCCGCGATCTCCAGGTTGTGGAACCACTCCTCCCGGAGGATGTCCCAGCTCGGCGGCAGCACCACCACCCGCCCGTCCTCGAGCGTGGCGAGGTAGTGCTGGATGCGCCGGTTCCCCAGCGTGTAGTCCACCCGATGCTCCATGGGAGCGCCGGTCAGGAAGGATTCGGTGATGAAGAAGCGGGACCCCTGGCGGCGGAAGCGGTATTCCTGGTTTCGCAGGGTGACGGCGCCGGCTTCGAAGTCGCCGCGCACCGCATCCGGAACCGCCGGCTGGACCATCTTCGAATGACGGGAGGACGACCACACCGCGTGCGCCGATTCGTGACAGCTCCGGCAGACTTCGTTTCCGACCATCACGACCGGCTGTTCGGAAAGCGGCGGCTGGCTTCCGAAGGCCGCCCCGGGGAGGATGCCGAACGCCGCGGCGAGGAGCCGACCTCTCATGTTTCGGGCTCCTCGATCTCGACCGGTCCGCCCTCCGGCGGCGGCTCGATGCTGCTTTCCCCGCCCGTCGGCCAGCGCACGGTGATCCGGGATGCCCGCCCGGTCCCGCCCAGGCCGACCACCACCGGGAGCTGGTTCTGGGAGGCGTATCCGGTGGCGCTTTTCACGATGCGGCTCTCGATGCGGGTCGCCCCGCCGTTCGCAACGTTAACAGTGATTTTGGCGCCGATGGCGTCCGGATTCGCGCCGCGCCCCCGCAGGCGCACTTCCACGAAGCGCTTTCCGTCACCGGCGTCGTTTCGGAAGAGCCGCGCCGGCCCGCCGTTTTCGTTCACCGCCAGGTCGGGATCCCCGTCGCCGTCGATGTCGCCGAAGGCGGCGCCGCGCCCCACCATCGGGCGGGCGAGGTCGGGGGAGGCGGCCGTCATCTCCTCGAATCCGCCGGCGCCGTCGTTCCGGAACAGGTGGGGCGGCTGGCGCCAGGTCACCCGCTGCTGGACCTCGGCGATGTCGGTCTCCACGTGCCCGTTGGCGAGAAAGATGTCCTCCCGGCCGTCGAGGTCGTAGTCGAAGAAGAACGCGCCGAAGGCCAGCGTCAGCAGGCTGTTGCGCCCGATTTCGGAAACCGGGGCCTGGTCGATGAAGAACCCGACGCCCTCGTTGTGGTACAGCGAAACCATTTCGTTCGAGAAGTTCCCGATCACGAGATCGGGCAGGCCGTCACCGTCGTAGTCCGAGGCGTCGATCCCCATCGCTCCCCGGGCCGCGCCGTTTTCGGCGAAGGCGATCCCGGCCAGCACGCCCACGTCCTCGAACCGGCCGTCGCCGAGATTCCGGTACAGGTAGTTGGGCTGGGTGTCGTTCGCCACCGCCAGATCCAGCCAGCCGTCGTCCTCGATGTCGAGGAGCGCCACGCCCAGCCCCTTGCCGCGCGGGTTGAAAAGGCCGGCTTCGGCGGTGGCGTCATGGAAGCGCCCGCCCTCGTTCCGGTAGAGAACCGCGCTCGCGCCGTCGTAGGACTCCGGGGTGCAGTAGCTCTTGTTGGCGCCGTCCAGGGCGCAGAAGATGTCGGTCTCGATGCTCCACTCCACATAGTTCACGACGAACAGGTCGAGGTCGCCGTCCTGGTCCGGGTCGAACCAGACGGCGGCGGCGGCGAAGCCGGGATGGGCCACCTGATCGGCCTCCGGAGCCGGCGCGAACACCCCGTCGCCCCGGTTGGCGAGGAGGCGGTTGGGGCCGAGCGCCGCGAGGTAGATGTCCTGGTCCCCGTCGGCGTCGTAGTCGGCGATCGCGACCCCGATGCCGTAGAGCGGCTCGTCCAGCCCGGAACTTGCGGTCGCGTCCTCGAAGCGTCCGTCGCCGAGGTTGCGGTAGAGGCCGGCCACCGACGGCGGCCCTTCCCGATGTCCCGGCCAGCGGCGGCTGTTCACGAAGAGCAGGTCCTGATCCCGATCTCCGTCCATGTCGAAGAAGGCGACCCCGCTCCCCATCGTCTCGGGCAGGTACTTTTCGCCGAACGCGCCGTTCTCGTGGACGAACGCGATGCCCGCCTCCTTGGTGATCTCGACGAACTCCGGCTGCGCCGTCGCGGCGGCGGTCGCGGACGCCAGAAAAACGACGCCCGCCAGCAGGAGGCCGCTGACCGTCGGTTTTCCCTGGTTCTCCACGCGGGAATGATGCTCCATCCCTGCATGCTTCGGGGTGCAGTCCATCCGGCAGGATGCCATTCCTGACCGAACTACCGTCCGCCGGGATCGGGTGTTCACGCACTGCCTCCATCGCATGCTCTGCTCTGGCGTGCGGTGGAGACCCTGTTGGAACCCTGACCGCGGTTCGGGGATCAAGGATGGGCGCCGCCGGAGGGACGGGCGGCCAGGTATTCCCGTCCGTCCCGCATGAGCTTGACGAAGGCCGATTCGTCGCCGCCGGCGGCCTCGCGCACCTGGGCGACCGCTTCCAGGAGTCCGGCGAGGGCGCGGTCGCCGTGCGGGTTGGCGTTCTGGATCTCGTAGTAGAGATGGGGGTTTTCGCGGGCGACAGCGGCGGCGACCTCGATCTGGCGGTTGAAGGTGACGCTCGATATGCGGGCGAGCGTGGGCGCCTGGGCGCCGCTTTCGGTGAGCGCCCGCAGGAAGGCGAGGTTGAGGGCGTGGGAGAGTCCCAGGACGTAGGCGATCAGCGGGTCGTGGTCGGCGAGCGGCAGACGCAGGATCTCCGCCATCGTCCCCCCGAACACCCGCGCGGCCTCCTCGGCGGCGTCCGGGTCGTCCAGGTCCATCACCAGCACGTGGCAGCCGTGGAGAACGTGGGCGTCCGGGCCGAACATCGGGTGGACCGACGCGGCGCGGCAGGCACTTTTTCGCAGCGCTTCGTGCCCCCGCTCCAGCGGCTTCTTCACCGATCCGATGTCAAAGACCAGCCCCTTCCGCCCGGAGGCGGCGATCTCCTCGAGGATCGGGCCGCTCGCCCGGAGCGGGGCCGCCACCACGGTCAGGGCGAACTCGTCGCGGGTGTTCCGCCAGTCGTCCACCCGAGGGATTCCCGGAAGGCTCGCCGCCGGGTCGGCGACGGTGACCCGGTAGCCCTGGGCGGCGAGAAAGCGGCAGAACCAGCGCCCCATGCGTCCGCCGCCGCCGATCACCAGCGCCGGGCGATCGTCCCCCAGCCAGGCGCTTCGCACCCGGAGGGTCTCCTGGCGTCCCAGCGACGACCGCATGAGCAGGCGGAGGATGTCCGCCGCGATGTCCGGGGAGAGGCCCCGCTTGCGGGCGTGCTTGCGGGCGCGCTCCAGCACCTCCCGCTCCTGGTCCGGGTTGTGAATCGGCAGCCCCGCCGCCTGCTTCGTCCGACCGATGGAGGCGGTGATGGCGTCGCGCCGGGCCCAGCAATCAAGGATCTGCCGGTCCACTTCCGCGAGCTCCCGGCGCAAGGCTTCAAGGTCCATGTGGGGTTCCTCCGGAGGCGGGCTCCGTGCGGCTGCGGCGGAATGCGAGGTACGCCAGGCATCCGAGCGCAAGGAACCCGAACGAGAACAGGACTCCGCTCCGCGGCCCGGTCAAGAAGAGCGCGATCCACAGGCCGAGCGAGACCAGCGCCGGCAGCGGATACAGCCACATCCGGAACGGCTGGTCGATGTCCTGGCGGTAGCGGGCCAGCAGCATCACCGCGACGCACTGCCAGGCGAACCGCAGCAGGATCTGGACCTGCATCAGCCAGTTCACGAGCTGGCCCAGGGTGAAGAAGCAGAAGGGGATCGAGGCGGCGATCAGGCAGATCAGCGAGACGTGCGGGAACCCCCGGGTGGGGTGGAGCCTTCCGAAGACCGCGAAGAACTGCCCGTCGCGGGCCGCCGCCCACGGCATCCGCGAGTAGCCGAGCGCGAAGGCGAACACCGACGCGACCGCCACCACCAGGATGAGGGCGGTGATCATGGATCCGGCGAGGGCGGCCCGTCCGGGGTCCGAAACGGTGCGCGCGATGAAGGTGGAGGCGAGGGTCGTGCTGCGGCCGGCCTCCTCCCAGGGGATCGCGCTCAGCATCACGGTCGTCATGGCGATGTAGATCGCCGCGACCACCGCGATCGAAAGCAGGATCGAACGCGGGATGACGCGCGCCGGATCGCGCACCTCGCCGGCGATGTTGCAGACCTGGTTGTAGCCTCCGAAGCTGTACATGGCGATCACCGCGGCGGCGCCGAGAGTGGGCCAGAAACCGACGTCCCAGGCGCCGTTCGGCGGGGTGAATTCGGGGAAGCCGGCGCCGTGCAGCAGGCCGGCGAGGATCACCCAGCCGGTGGTGGCGAGCACCAGCGCCAGCATCGCCTTGGTGAGTCGCTCCACCGAGTCGATGCTGCGGTAGAGGAGGAAGCCGACCAGCAGGCATACCGAGGCGGCGGCGAGGTCGTGCTGCAGCCGGCCCATGTCCGGAAGGTAGTAGCCCAGGTAGTCGGCGAATCCGACCGCGCCGCCGGCGAGCGAAAGCGGCGCCACCAGCAGGATGTGGAACAGGAAGAGGAAGGCCATGAGCCGGCCCAGGCCGAAGGGGCGGAAGGCCTCTCGCAGATACAGGTAGGGGCCCCCGCTCCCGGGGAGCGCGGCGCCGAGCTGGGCGTACACCAGGCCGTCGGCGAGCGACAGGATTGCGCCGAGAAGCCACGCCCAGATGATGTGGGGGCCGCCCATCGCGGCCACCATCAGCGGGATGGTCAGGAAGGGGCCAATCCCCACCATTCCGATGATGTTGGTGGCGGTGGCGCCCAGAAGCCCCATCCGCCGCTCGAGCGGCGGCGCGGTTCGGCTCACCTACTCCACCCGGGCCGGGCGGTCCCCCAGGTAGCTCTGCCAGGCGAACCAGTACGCCATGTGTCCCGGCAGCCGCTGGAGACGCTCTCCGCCGGGCCCGATCAGGGCGTCCTCGCTCACCGTCCACGATTCCCCGCCGGTTTCGATCCGGCGGGGGTCGTCGGTCGGGGCGAAGATGCGCCCGCCGGACTCGTAGGCGCGCACCGTTTCGGTGGCGGCGTCGCCCAGCAGCGCCACCGGAACCCGCCCCACCCGGTCGTGGAGGATCGGGTTGTCCTCGAACAGCGAGAGCGCCCACGCCATGTCCCGGTCCCCGTCCCGCAGCACGAAGATGCGGTCCTTGGGGTCGAGGCGGCGATCGCGCACCACCACCGGGAACATGAGGTCCGGGCTGGCGAAGTAGCTCCCGTAGGGCTGTCCGGGGCGGTAGTCGCGTTCGTGGCCGGTGTCCAGCGAGAGGACTCTGGTGTAGGGATGCGCGTTCCGCCAGGCGTCCCAGCTGGCGATCACCACCGGGAGAACCTTCAGCCTGATGTCGGAGCCAGTGAGTTCGCCCACCACCGGGCGCCCGGTGAACTGGTTCCAGAGCGAACGGGTTTCGCTGTCGTACATGAGCTTGTTCGACCGGTAGAGCAGGCCGGACGAGCCGAAGACGAGGGGCTTCCGGCGTCCGGGAACCCGGGTGTCGAAGAGGATGCCGGCGCCGCAGAGGGTGCAGTAGGCGAGCGAAACCGGGACGCCGCCCACCGTGTCGTTGAGCATCTCGTGCCAGTCGAGGATGCGGAGCGGCCAGGCCCGGGCGTCGCCGCCGATCTCCACCCCGAAGACCAGCTCGCCGGGAGCGAGGTAGTCCGCCTGCGCCGCCGGGATATGGGGCGGGTCGGTGAGGGCGGGGATGCCGTCCCGCTTCACCCCTCCCCAGACGATCTCCTCGATGCGGATTTCGTGCTTGACGCCCCGGTGCACGAAGTCGCGGAACCCCGGGTCGATGCCGGCGAGGATGTCGGCCTTGAAGGCGTCGAAGCCGCGGAAGGGCCGGATTTCGGAGTGGGTCTCCTGCCATTCGGTCCACGCCTTCCAGTCTCGTCCGATGTTCGTCCGGGCCAGCCGCCGGAGCGCGCGCAACAGCTGCCCGTCCTCGTCGGGGAGGACCCGGAGGACGGCGATGAAGGCGGGGATGACGTCCCGCTGGTCGCGTTCGATCAGCGTGGCGAGCGCGCGGGCGCGCCCGGGACCCGGGCGTCCGAAGAGCGCGGCGCGGACCAGCTGCTCCACCTCGCGGGGGTCGGTGGGGGCGAAGCGTTCGGCGAAGGGGTTCTCCCCGAAGGGATCGCCGCCCGGCTCGCGCGGAAATGGCTGGGCGAACGCCGACTGCGCGCAGACGAGCGCCGCGAACGCAAGACTGCAGCCGGCGAGTCGGAGCGCGGGGAAGATGGCGGCGGCTTTCGGTCCTCCCGCGGGATGTTCGCGGAGCGCCTCCTGGGCCCGCCTGGGGTTTCGCTGGAGCGCCGCCTCCAGGAATCCGCGCTCGGCGGCGCGCACTCGTCGCACCAGGCGTCCCCGGGCGGCGGGGAGCGGCGGCTGCGGGAGCGGCTGGATCACCGCGCGGCCCGCGTCGTCCGATCCCACCACCGCCGGAACCTCCGCCACGTCGGCGGGCTCGAGCTCCGGCGCCGCCGGGCCGCCGAACGCGGTCCGGTTGGTCGTGTTCACCACCACCCGGCCCGGGCGCTCCAGCACCCCCCGGATCACCATCAGGCCGATCCGGTCGTACCCGGAGGGTCCTTCGGGATCGCGCTCCTCCCGCGGGGTCGCGTCGCCCTCGCCTTCGATCCGGAAGTAGGACCGCTCCCGGGCGTCCAGCGCCTCCCGGTAGCGGGCGACGCGCTCCCCCGGCGGGGCTTCGAAGAACGGTCGCTCGAAATCCAGGATCGCCTCTCCCCGGGTCGTACCGGCGCGCCGCGCCCGCGCCGCCGCCCGATCGGGGTGCTGGTGGAGGAAAACGTACTCCGAGGGGATGACGCCCGCCATGTCCTCGAGGTCGAAAAGGGGCGTTCGGTGCGCCCGCGCCAGGCGCTCCGGATCCCGGAACAGCTCCGGGAGTTGGTCCTCGGGCGGCGCATCCCGTGGATCGGGGATGCCGGCGTGGAGAAATTCCGGAGACGGGTTTCGCGTCTCCTCGCGCAGTTCGGTGAGGAAGCCGCAGTGGTTGACCCCCGACCATCCGAAGACCGCCCGCTCCGGGTCGAGGCAAAGAAGGCGGACGATCCGGTCGGCGAGCTCCATCGGCGTGTCGCAAACGCCCACCGCGCGGACGCCGGTTTCCCGGAGGACGGCTTCGGCGACCAGGCCGGCGGGGTTCGCGTAGTTGACGAGCAGCGCATCCGGCGCCTCCCGCTCCATCACTTGAGCGAGATCCAGCATCGCCGGGATGTTTCGCATGGCGAGCGCAGCCCCGGCGGCGCCCACCGTCTCCTGCCCCAGCGCCCCGGCTTCGAGGCAGCGCCGCTCGTCGTGCGCCCGCGCTTCCTGCCCGCCGGCCCGGATCGCCCCGATCACGAAACGGCTTCCGCGGATCGCGGCGACGGCGTCCCCGGTCGTCCGCACTTCGAGGCCGGGGGCGAAGACGCGCGCGACTTCGGCGATGGTTTCGAGACGGGCGGGGTCGGTGTCGAAGAGCGCGAGCTCCCGGAAGCCGAGGCCGCTGCGGTCGCAAGCCCGGGCCAGCAGCGGCGCCCGGAACCCGCCGCCGCCCAGGAGCGCGATCTTCACCGGTTCACGGGGAAGGAGTTTCCCCGGCGGGACGCCACGGCCGGGTCGGCAGGCCGCCGAGGCGCTGCACGCACGCGGCGCCCAGGGCGTTTCCGTGCAGAAGCTGCTCGCGCAGCGGGGCGCCGGCGAGGCGCTGGGTGAGGAATCCGGCGGCGAAGGCGTCTCCGGCCCCGGTGGTGTCCCGGACCCCCAGCATCGGCGTCGGCGCCGGAACCCGGCTCTCGCCGTCGCCCAGAATGTCGGCTCCGGCCTCGCCGCGCTTGACCACCACCAGGGTCCCGCCCCGGGCGGCCCGGCGCAGGGCCCCCTGGGAGTCGTAGATCTCGCGCTCCAGGTCGTTCACGAACACGCCGTTCAGCGCTCCGACCAGGGACGCGAAGCCCCGGCGGCGGGGAAGATCCTCGTCGTGGCCGAAGTCCCAGAAGATCTCGCCGGGGACCCCGCGTTGCGCCAGGGCGCGCAATGCGTCCAGCCAGATTTCTGGCGAGCTGGGCGCGATCGCCAGGTGCAGGATGTCCCGTCCGCCCAGGGCGCCGGGACGCAACAGCTCCGGAATCAGCCGCTGCTCCAGGGCGTCGTTCGCGCCGCCATAGGTTGCGAACGCGCGGTCGTCGCCGCACGAAAGACAGGCGGTGATGGCGTGCGGCTCGCCGGTGCGGCGGAGGTTCTGGAACGCAATGCCCTCGGCGCGGAGGGTGGTCGGAACCCGGGGAGGCAGCGCCGAGAACAGCGAGACTTCGGCGCCCTCGCAGCGGGCCCAGGCGGCGGTGATCAGCGCGCCGCCCCCGAAGGTGCGCGCAAAGTTCGGGGTGCGGATTTCCTCGCCCGGACGCGGCATCCGCGGCAGGCCGGCGAAGATGATGTCCTCGAACGCATCCCCGGCCACCACCAGCTTCATCGGGGGAGTGGGCGCGGTCATGGAGGGAGAGGCTATCCCCTCTCCGGAATTCCCGTCACTAGACTCCCCCGGATGTCTGACGCTCCCCGCGAGGTTTCCGGCGCGGAACTGGTGCGCTCGCTCCGCCTGCCGGGGGGCTCCGGCGGGGAGCGGGAGGTGGTTCTGGTCGGAACCGCCCACATCTCCCCCGAATCGGTGCGGCTGGTGCGGGAAACCATCGACCGACTGCGCCCGGACGGGGTCTGCATCGAGCTCGACGAGGCGCGCTACGAGACCCTGATGCGCCCGGAGGCCATCGAGAAGCTGGATCTTCGGGAAGTGATTCGGCGACGGCGGCTCATGCCGCTGCTGGTCGGGATCGTGCTGGGCGCGTACCAGGCGCGGCTCGGCTTGCGGCTGGGGGTGGAGCCGGGCGCCGAGCTTCGGGAGGCGGCGCGGACTGCGGAGGCCGCCGGAATCCCGGTGCATCTGGTGGACCGGAACATCCGGGTTACGCTGCTTCGCAGCTGGCGGCGGGCCGGGTTATGGCAGAAGATGCGGGCGATCTCCCGGGGGTTCGAGCCAGTCGGGGAGGGGGACCCCGACGAGGACGACCTGCGGCGGCTTCTCTCCCGGGATGTGATCACCCGACTGGTGGCGGAGCTCGGCGAGATCCTCCCGATGTTGAAGGAGGTGGTGATCGACGAGCGGGACATCTGGATCGCCGAGCGGGTGCGGGAGGCGCCCGGAGACCGGCTGGTGGTGGTGATCGGCGCCGGGCATCTGGAAGGGGTTGAGCGGAACCTGCTGCGCTCGGAACCCCGGGACACCGCGCCGCTCGCGGAGATTCCGCCGCGGGGCGTTCCCGGACGGGTGATCGGGATCGCGATCCCGGCGGTCATCGTGCTCCTGCTGCTCTCGACCTGGGCGACCCGGGGAGCGGAGGCGGCGGCCGAAGGCGTGCAGTTCTGGATTTTGGTGAACAGCATTCCGGCGGCGCTGGGCGCGATCCTGGCGCTCGCCCATCCGCTCACGATCCTCGCCGCGCTGCTGGCGGCGCCCTTTACCAGCCTGACGCCGGTGATGGGCGCTGGCTACGTGACTGCGTTCGTGCAGGCGTGGGTGCGTCCGCCCCGGGTCTTCGAACTCCGCTCGCTCCGGGAGGACGCGCTCCGGCCCCGGGCCTGGTATCGGAACCGGGCGCTTCGCATCGCGCTGGCGCTGATCCTCCCGACTATCGGAAGCGCGATTGGAACCTTCGTGGGCGGCTCCTGGTTGCTCGGCGGCGCGCTCTCCTGACTCCCGGACGACGCCTTACTCGCCAGTGGCAGCGGCCGCGCAGGCGTACTCCGATGCGCCGAAATCCAGAGCGTCGGGCCGTTGGGCGTCGATCCGCAGCGTGCGTTCGGGACGGTCTCCGCTTCCCGATCCTCCGCTCACCGAGAACCAGCCCTCGTCCGGCCCGATCCACAGGGTGTTCCGAGTTACGCGCAACTCCCCGGCCCATCGGTCGCCGAGACCGATCTCCCCGATCTTTCGGAGGAGCAGGCGCTCCCGTTCTTTTCCTTCCCAGTCTATTCCGGTATCGGGTTCGATGGTCAGCAGCATGACATCACGGAACTGGCCGGAGCCGCCTCCCCAATTGGAAGTGAAGAGAAGATGCACGTTCGATTCCGTCATGCCGATGTACTGATAACCAAACGAACCATTTCTTCCTCCGCGTTCCCAAGACACCCAAGGGCACTCCCCGTCGATTGCACGAATCTCAACATCGCCGAAGTAGCGATTGCTTCCCTGAGCGTCAAGGAGATTGATCGCGACGATCTGATCGCCAGTGTCGCTCAACCACGTCGAAAAATCATTGATGATTCGGGGATGTATGAAGGGTTCCTCCACGAAGGAATACGGCCACTGCTGCGAATCGGCGGGCGTGGCCGGCAGCAGGCTGCCGATGGCGAAGGCAGCCAACAGCCATCCGTTGATGGTGCGCATGGCGCGATGCTACTTCATGGTCCGCGCGCGGGGGCGGATTCAGAAGTAGCGGAGCCAGCGCAGATCGGGGCGGCGTCGCTTCCAGGCGGCGAACCAGCGGGTCGGCAGGATGAGCGGCGCGGCCAGCGCGAGCGCCACGAGCCACATCGTTCCCAGGGTGTCCACCCCGAAAAGCTCCCCCTGGTTCGGCCCCCAGACGGCCAGCGCGACCAGGTAGCCAGCCTTCAGCACGTACAGGTGGAGGATGTAGAAGAACATCGGCGCCGCTCCGAAGACCGCGATCGTGGTCGTGATCCATCGATCCTCGAGGGCTTCGAACAGCGCGAGCAGGAGGGCGCCGAACCCCAGGGTCGCGAGCAGGAACAGCAGCGAAGGCGGGTACTTGGTGAGCGAGAGGAAGCTCATCAGCGTCGTCATCGGCTCCGCCGCGACGAACCAGGGGGCGTCGCCGTAAACGTTCAGCCAGCGGATGGCGACGAAGGCGGCCAGCAGCGCAGCGCCCATCCCCATCAGATCCCGGCGGATGGTTCCAGCGGCGCGTCGCCCGGCGAACCACGGGCCGAAGGCGTATCCGAGCAGGATGACCCCGATCCACGGAAGCGCCGGATAGCTGGTGCGGGCGGTGATGCCCGCGAACTCGATCAGGTCGCGCTGGTGCAGGATGGCCCAGGGGGCGAAGAACGGGGATGCTTCGGTCAGGACGACGCCGTCAAGGAGGTTGTGGCCGGCGACCAGCAGCGTTCCGATGGCTACCTGCCAGAGCCGGGGCAGCATCATCAGCCCGGCGAGCGCGATCATGCAGATGCCGATGCACCAGATCACCTGCAAGAAGAGCATCGAGGGGGGAAACTCGGCCGTCCAGGCGAAGCCCACCACGGTGACTTCGAGCAGGATCAGGAAGGCGCCGCGCCCCAGCAGGAAGCGGGCGGTCTCCTTCGGGCGGTGCGTCTGGCGATGGAACCAGGCGCCCAGGCCGGTGAGCGCGATGAATACCGGGGCGCAGATGTGGCTCAGCGAGCGGGTGAAGAAGAGACCGGGCGTGACCTGGTTCACGTCCACCGGATCGGCGACCTGCACGTGGAGGAACACCGTTTCCCGCACGTGGTCCACCAGCATCAGCAGCATGACCAGACCCCGGAGGGCGTCGATGCTGGCGACCCGCTTCCGGATCGTGGCGGCGGTCATTCGACCCGGGCGATCACCGCGATGGTCTCGCCGCGGTTCACCGGAGGCGCGCCGAGCAGGATCAGCAGCATCCCGGCGGCCGGCGCCCGGATCTCGGCGAGCGGGGCGCCGTGGAAATCACGGATCGCTCCCAGCCGGGCGCCCTCGGGGACGTACTGCCCGGCGCGAATCCGGGGATCCGGCGTCCATACGCCGTCGTGGTCGCTTTCGGCGTAGGCGCGCTCCCGGATGAAGAGCGGGCTGGTGGTCGGGGTCGGCTCGCCCTCCGCCATGCCCAAATCCCGCATCACGCTCAGCGCGCCGTCCACGATCGGGTCGATCCGGCGATCTTCAATCAGTCCCATCTCTCCCGACTCCACGTCGATGGCCGGGATGCCCAGCGCCACCGCAGCCGAACCGCACCAGATGGCGCTCTCCGGGGTCAGGTCGCCCCGGAATTCGACGATGACGTCAAGGCCGAAGGCGACCGCCATCCGCCGCGACCGCTCGATGACCTCGCTTCCGCCCGCCTCGGCGTAGTAGCCGGTGTACGACGGGCGGAGCCATTCGTTGCCGTCGCCGGAATGGATGTCCATCAGGAAGTCCGAGCGGGCGATGACCTCCCGGGTGAGGACGTGGGCGATCCGTTCGGTGAGGGAACCATCCGGTCTGCCGGGGAATTCCCGGTTCAGGTTCAGGCGGTCCTCCGGGCCGAAGTAGATGGTGCGCCCCAGGAAGGCGGGCAGGTTGGCCATGTGGACCAGGACGACCGTGCCGCTCATGTCTTCGGGGCGCAGCTGGGGCCGAAGACGCTGGAGCGCGAGGATGGGGGCGTACTCCGAACCGTGAATCCCCGCCACCAGGGTGAGCACCGGGCCCGGACGGGCGCCGTGCGCGACGGTGATGGGGAAGAAGGTCCCCGCATCGCCGCCGGCGGCGGGGACTTCAAGGCGACCGGAGACGATGCTCCCCGGCGGCGCGGTGATGTCCCCCAGCCGGAACGCTTCTTCCTGTCCCGGGGCGTGCGCCCCGGGAAGCAGGCAGAGGAGCGCGACCACGAGGGCGCGCCGCATTCCGGCGGGGTGTCTCATCGCAGCCCGTCGAAGGTCAGGAGCACCGAGAGGGTGCGGGGCTGCCCTGGGAAATTCCCGGCCCGCGACGAGAAGAGCGAGCTGGTGGCGTACACGGCGTCGAACACGTTCTCCAGCTTCGCCTGGATCCCCAAATCGGCGAGCTAATCTTTTTTCGGACTGAAAATCGTCTTTCGGGAGGGCGAGCCGGCCGTTTCCGGCCTCCGCGGGCGCCAAGAACCGCCTTTTGAGGCGGGTCGGGAGGCGGATCTGCCGCAATTGGGCGCTGGTTGGACGGGTTTTGTGACCTGCGGGCGCACCTTCCCCTCAAAAACCGGGGGAAACGTCCTGCCGAAGCCCCGGGTCAGCCGGGGACGGGCGTCGGGGGCGACGTGGCGCGTTTCAAGCGCTGGAACGCCGCCAACAGCCGCGCCCCGTCCGCGTCGAACACCAGCTTGAACCGGCGACCATGCCGCACCAAGCGAGCCGCCAGATGGAGCCACACCGCGCGCAACCGCTTCATTCGCGCCCAGAGCCATTCGGGGCCATAGGCTGTGCGGCACGCCAGCGCCATCACATTCATCGTCAACGCCGCCAGCCAAAGCCAGGCCGCATTCGCCCCGAACCGACCCGACGGCATCATCCCGCCCGCAAGGTCCGACTTGAGCGCCGAGTGAACCTGCTCCCCCCGACCACAGCGTTCATGCGCCGCCCGAACCACCTCACCGGCCTCCATGACCTCAAGCCCGTTCGCCCGCTCCAGCGGCAGCGCGTCCGGCGCCGGGAAGTTGGTCAGGTAGGCGCGGAAACGGTAAGACGGCTTGCCGTCCGCCGCCGGGCGTTCGCTTTCCCCAAAGCCCAGATTCCAGGGAATCGGGCGCCGAGTCGCCACATAACGGATCACGTCCTCCGGCCTCGAACGGGCGTCCATGTTCGAGACGAAGGGCAACTCGGCGCATTCCAGGTCGCCTGCTTCATCACCCGACGCCGGCTCGATTCCCGACGCTACCGGGCTCCAAGCATCCTCGGGAAGTCGCTTCACTTCCTCCAGAAGCGCCTTGGAAAGGGTGGCGCCGGCGATCAACCCCACGACCCTGAAACGCCGCGTCCTTTCGCTGCGCCGCGCCGGATTGTTGCACGCCCGGATCACAGCCTCCTGGTGGCCCGCCCCATCGGTTCGAAGCGTGACCCGCTCCACCACGGCGGGCAACTGCGCCAGCGTCTCGTCCAGGGCGCGCGCGTTGTCCAGCGAAGCCGGAACGTTCCCGTCGCGGAACTCCAGCCACGGCGTCATCCCGAGCTCGCGGCAGAACGCGATCAGCGGCTGGTAGCCCCGCTCTCCCGGAACCTCGCCCGTCGCCGCCCGGTAGGTGGGCCAGCACTCCCGCTTCCCCGAAGCGATGATCGTGGCGTCCAAGTCCAGCGTCAACGCCTTCGGGATCTTCTTCCAAGGTCCGAAGTTCATCAGACGCCGGTTCACCTTCCGGAACAGTTCGTGGCGCTCGGTGTGGGGCGCGAGATAGGCGGTTCCCCGCTCCCGCTCCCCATCGTGCGCCCCCTCCACATGGAAGCGATCCAGCCAGTCCCGGATCGAGCGCGCCGAAGGAAAGCAGCGATCCCGCCCGCCCCGGAAGCGGGCGCGGAGCACTCGCCGCGGCATCCCGAACAGCTGCGGCTCGAAACGCCGCACCAGCTGGCGCAGTCCCCGGTCGGCCTCCAGTTGGTTGATGTCGGCCGCCCGGTCGAGGCCGGCGACGTTCAAGGACATCACCGCCAGGATCATCTGTCCGTCGGTCCAACCTTGCGACGGGCCGCCTTTCGTGTGCCCGAGGCCGACGAGGATGCGCCCCCGCGCCAGCAGTTCGAGCAGCAACACGATGCCGCCGCGCGCGGTGAAGGCCGGACCGTCGGGCGCGACCTCGAGCTTGATCGGAGAGCGGAAACGTGGGAATATGACTTCACCCGGCTGGTGATGCCTCTTGGGGCGTTTTTTCTGCATAACCCATTGTACGTCAATGGTCCAGCCGGGTACAACCCCTTTTTGCTCGCCGATCTAGGGGATCCGGATGTGCGGCCCGATCCGCCGATAGGCGAAGAGGTCCATCACCGTGTAGGCGGGCGCCTTGATCCCGGCGTAGGGTTCGATCCGTTCGCCCAGGTGGGTCAGGCCGGCGCCGATCGCGGTGTCCTGGAACAGCTCCATCCGGGCGAAGACGCCCAGGGCGTGCGGCGCGGCGTTCGGCATCGGCTGCCCCACCGCGTCCGCGTTGGTGTCCTCCAGGATTTCCGAATCGAGCCAGGTGTAGTTCACCGCCGCCTGGAGACGGTCGGTGAGCGATCCCATCAGCTCCAGCTCGAAGCCGCGGTTGCGCGCCTCGCCGACCTGGAGCGCAGCGTTGTAGTTGTCTCCGTTGGGGCCCAGGTCGGGGTCCGGACGCAGCACGTTCGACTTGGTGATGGTGAAGGCCGCCGCCGAAAGCGAAAGGTCGCGGCGGATGTCGGTCTTGGCGCCCACTTCGTACTGGATGGCGGTTTCGGGGTCGAACGGTCCGTTCGCGTTCGCGGTCTGGGCCAGGATGCCCGGCCGGTTGAAGCTGTTGGAGAAGCTGCCGTAGAGCGACCAGGCGGCCAGCGGCTTGTAGACCACGCCGATCTTGCCGGTGAGTCCGCTGTCCTCGCTCGCCAGGTCGTCTCCCGCCGAGAGGCCGGTGTCGTCGTAGGTGTTGTAGCGACCGCCCGCCACGAAGTGGACGTCGCTGCCGATGTCCATGTGGTTCTGGAGATAGAAGCCGTATTGCCGCGCCTCGGCGGTGTCGGTGGGGAACGAGCTCGGATCAAGGCCGTATTCGCTCCCGGAGGACGCGCCGTACTGCGGGTTGGTGAGGGAGAGATCGGGGACCGGGCCTCCGGCTGCGACCTCGCGCGCCCTGCCGTACTGGAAGGTGTGGTCCTGCTGGAACAGTTCGGCGCCGGCGAGGAACCGGTGCGTCACCGGCCCGGTGCGGACGATCTTGTTCACGTTCAGCACCGCGGCGATGTCGGCGTTGGTGCGGGTCTGATCCCGGAAATGCCGCCGCATGGTGTTTTCCGGGGTGATCCGGCGAGGTTCGTGGTACTCCTGCTCGCGGTCGTAATCCAGGTAGCGCACGGTGGCGTCCATCGCCCAGTCGTTGGCGAAGACCGAATCCCAGCGCGCCTGGAACACGTTGGCCTCCAGCGAAGTGAAGTCGCTGGGTTCGGTGGCGGTCCAGGAGATGTCGGTCTGGAATTCCCCTTCGGAGTTCACCGGAACGCCGCGCAGGCGATGCCCGGCCAGCATCTGGTCGACGTACTCGTATTCGAAGGAGAGGTTGCTGCGGTCGGCGACCTTCCACAGCAGGTTGCCCACCAGGTGGAGGTTGCGCATCGAGGCGTTCGTCCGGAAGCTGTTGCGGTCGTTTCCGTAGGCGGCGAAGCGGTAGAGCAGGCGGTCGTCGTCGCCGAGCGGCCCGGTCACTTCCGCCGAACCGTACATCTGCTCGTACTGCCCGAAGCGGACCGATCCCCGGACTCCGAATTCTTCGCGGGGCTTTGCGGTCACGAAGTTCACCACGCCGCCCGGCTCGGTGGAGCCGTAGAGCACCGACGCCGGCCCCTTGAGGATTTCGACGCGCTCGATGTTGCTGAGCAACAGCTGGCTGACGCTGAAACCGGAGGCGTTCACGTCGCCGCCGAGGCTGCCGTAGGGGTTGCCGCGCGTTCCGTTGAACACGAAGTCCCGCTGGGTGAACCCCCGGGCGACGACGCTCGCGTAGGGAGAGCTGGTGAGGCCGGCGATGTTGCGGTACACATCGTCGGCCTCCTCGATGGCCTGATCCTCGATCAGCTCGCGGCTCACCACCTGGATGGATGCCGGGGTGTCCAAAAGCGCCACCGATGTCCTGCCGACCACCGCGCTCTCGCGGCGGTAGCTCGGCGCCTCGGCGGTCACCTGCACTTGCTCCTCCACCCCTGCGCGGATCTGGAAGTCGGCGGTCGCGGCCACGCCGGAAGCCACCTCCACGGTGCGCCGGGCGTTCACCAGCACGCCCTGCTCGACCAGCAGCTCGTAGCTTCCGGGCGCGAGGCCGGAAATCTCGAAGCGCCCCCGGGCGTCGGTGGTGGTGGACGCTCCGGTTGCGGGGATGCGGACGGCGGCTCCGGCGACCGGGGCGCCGCTGCCCTCGAAAGTGACGACGCCCTGAATGGATCCGTCGTCTTGCGCCGTCGCCGGCGCGGTTGCGAAGGCGGCCAGGGCGGCCGCCAGAAGAATGGTTTTGAGTCGGTACATGGTTGTCCTCCCGAGCTCGCGTCGCCCTCGAAAAAAGAGAGTGGAGCATCCCCGCGTCACGGGGCGGCGCTTCGCGCAGTCCGAGGGCGGAGGAGCGCGGGCGGGCCTTCGCGTGTGCGGGAACTACGCGGGAGGAGCGCGGGCGGGACGGCGGAGGCCGCGCCGGACCGGAGTCCGGGGCGTCTCGATCGCCGGACGGACCGATTCGGGAGCCCGAGCAGGAGCGATTTCGGGAGACGGCGCGACGACCGCGGCCTGGTTCGCCGTGTGGCAGAGGACGCATTCCGATTCGCCGAGGTGCGATTCGTGCCCCGCGACAGCTTCGGCGCCGAACAGCAACGCCAGCGGCAGCGCCAGCGCGAAAAGGCGGCGCCCGGCGAGGGCGTCCCGAAGTTGACTCATGTGTTTCCCCCGGGAACCATAACCCACCGATTGCGGCTCTGCCGCATAATGTCCCCTGTCTTGGACCCGGCAGCGCCCCTTTCGACCGAAGCCGAGCTGGCCGCCCTTGCCGTCGCCATCGCCGGAGAGTCGTCGGTCTCCGAGCGCGGCGGGTCGGCGGATCCGCGGCGGCGTCTTTTCCCGACCGTCGATTTTGTGCACGAGACGGTTCGGGAGATCGCTGGCGGCGGCGACCCTCTGGGGGATTGCTTCTGCCGACTGAGGCCGGCGCGAATCCGCAGGCGCATGGGGGCGGTCTACACACCCATGCAGATCGTGCGATCCATGACCGCGTGGGCGGCAACCGAGGGCGTTCCTTCCCGAATCGTGGATCCAGGCGCCGGTTCCGGCCGGTTTCTGCTCGCAGCCGGCCGCACATTCCCGAACGCTGAACTGATTGCGGTCGAGTCGGACCCACTAGCGGCGCTGCTGCTGCGGGCGAACGCTGCGGCGCTCGGCATGGCGGGCCGCTTGACCGTTCTGCGCTGCGACTACCGGACCATTGACTTGCCCGATATCCCCGGGCGGACTCTTTTTGTCGGCAACCCGCCCTGGGTGAGGCACCATGACATTCCGCCTTCGGACAAGGACTGGCTGGTCGGGACCGCCCGCGCCCTCGGCCTGAAAGCGAGTCGCCTTGCGGGGCTGCACGTGCATTTCCTGCTGAAGACGTGCCGTCTCGCCAGGCCCGATGACTTCGGCGCTTTCATCACTTCGGCGGAATGGCTCGACGTCAACTACGGCGATGTGCTTCGCAAGGCGTTCGTGCACGTGCTCGGAGGAATGGCGATCCACGTTCTGGACCCGACCACAACGCCGTTTCCCGGCGCCGAAGCGACGGGAGCGATCTCGTGCTTCCGCGTGGGGAGCACGAGGGCGAGCGTACGGTTTCGTGCGGTCGGGACCCCCGAATCACTGGGGACGCTTGAAGGCGGCCGGCCGGTTTCCCGCGCTCGACTCGCCGCCATGCGGCGATGGTCGTCGCTGCTGCGCCCCGTCAGGCGGACGCCAGGCGAGTTCATCGAGCTCGGCGAGCTCTGCAGGGTCCATCGAGGGCAGGTCACGGGCTGCAACGCCGTCTGGATCGCTGGCAACTATTCGGGCGTGTTGCCGCAATCAGTCCTGATCCCCTCGGTGACCCGGGCGCGAGAACTCTTCGCCGCCGCGCCCACTCTTTCATCCGCGCAGCCGCTTCGGCGGGTGGTCGACCTGCCGGTGAACCTTGACGATCTCGAAGAAGGCGCCCGGCTACAGGTTCACGAATTCCTGCGTTGGGCCAGGAGCATGTCCGCTCACCGCTCGAGCGTCGCCTCAACCCGGCGCGCTTGGTGGGCGGTGGGGTTGCGCCGCCCGGCCCCGCTGCTTTGCACCTACATGGCGCGTCGCCCGCCAACGTTCGTCAGGAACGCTTGTGGCGCGCGGCACCTGAACATCGCCCACGGCCTGTATCCGCGTCAGTCCATGGAGGGGCGCGTTCTGGATGCCCTGGCGCAGTGGCTTCGGCGGAACGTCGGGGTATCGGGCGGACGAACCTACGCGGGCGGCCTGACCAAGTACGAACCGGGGGAAATCGAGCGGATCGCCATCCCCCCGCTGGAATGGTTGCATGAGGCCGCCACGACGCTGGACCGCGGCTGAGCTGGCGCGCGACGCAGCGGAAGGCGCGGCCGTGTTCCGGCGGGAGCGGCTTCGGGAACCCCTCGCGCTCTACTCGCGCTTCTACAAGGCCTTCGCACCGGTCCTCGGCGACGTTATCGACCGGATCCCTTCGCTGTCCAGAGAACCGGTGGACGCCGATGCGATCGCGGAGCTCGTGGGTGACGCGGACAGGCGAACGGCGCTGCGCTATCTGACGGCGCCGCCCATATCCGATGATGATCTGAAGACTCTGGCCGGAGCGACGCTGACCCGGAACGCGATACGAACCGATCCCGAACAGGCGCGAAGAGTCCGGGACGTCATCCTTCGGATCCTGGATCCGCATCGCTTTCCCTGGATATCCGGGAACCGGTCCCCAACCGGGCAGGAACGCGCCAGTGCGGTTGTCGCTTCCACCGTGCTTGTGGCGGCGAGAAAGGTGGAGACCACGCGCCGCCTGGATGCTCGGCTCGCCCAGGAGGACGCGGTGAAAACCGTGTTGCGGAGCGTCGGATTCGCCGAAGTCGCGTCGCGGAATATCCCGATGCTGGAAGCCGCGCCGGAACCCGGAGCGTTCTGTGGCGAGTCCCGGTTCGGCGAAAGCCGCGCCGACATCGTCGTCGGGTTGCGCGACGGTCGGACGATGCCCATGGAATGCAAAGTCTCCAACAGCGCAGTCAACTCCTACAAACGCATCAACCATGAGGCGGCCGGCAAGGCGCGCAGCTGGATCACGAGTTTCGGAAACCGCCAGATCGCGCCCGCCGCCGTGATCGGGGGCGTCTTTCATCCCGCCAACCTGGAAGCAGCGCAAAACCTGGGGTTGGCGATCTTCTGGAGCCACCGACTTGAGGATCTCCGGGCGTTTCTGGAGTCCAGCCGGCCGGAGCGGGAAAGCAGGAGGCGCAGGCTGTGACCGAAGCGGGGTCGCAGTGCTGCACAATCCCCCGCCGTCATGCCGCTTTCGCCCACCGATCTGCTGACCTTCGTCCTTTTCCTGGGGGCGGTGCTGTTCGTCTCCCTGCGCGCCGCCCGCGGGAAGCGGGACGCGAAGCAGTACTTCCTCGCCGGGCGCAACCTGGGCGGCTGGGCGATCGGGATGTCGCTGGTGGCGACCAACGTCTCCACCGAGCACTTCGTGGGGATGTCGGGAGCGGCCGCCACCGACATCGGACTCGCCATCGCCAGCTACGAGTGGACCGCCGCCGCCGCGCTCATCGTCATCGGCTGGTTCCTGCTGCCCCGCTACCTGCGAAGCGGCATCACCACCATGCCGGAGTTCCTCGAGCGGCGCTACGACCGGGGAACCCGAACCATCCTCGCCGCGCTTTTGACCGCCGCCACCGTCTTCGTGGCGATGGCCACCGTGCTCTACGCCGGGGCGGTGGCGCTGAACGCGATCTTCCTGCTCCCGGAAGCGGCGTCCTCGTTCCTGGGACTCTCCCCGGAGGGGGGAGCGCTCGCCGCCACCCTGATCGGGGTCTGGGGCATCGGCCTCTTCGCCAGCGCCTACACCATCTACGGCGGGCTGCGAGCGGTGGTCTGGTCCGACTTCATCCAGGGGGTGGCGATTCTGCTGGGGGGCGCGATGATGCTCGGCATCGGGTTCGACGCGGTCGGCGGAGGGCAGGGGGTTCTGGAAGGCGCCGCCCGGTTCCTGGAGGCGAACCGGGACCGGCTCCACACCGCGCTCCCCGCCGACCATCCGGAAGTCCCCTGGACCGCGGTGTTCGTCGGCGGCCTCTGGATCGCCCAGTTCTTCTATTGGGGGGTCAACCAGTTCGTGGTGCAGCGCGCCCTGGCGGCCCGCAGCCTCGCCGAAGGACAGCGGGGCGTTCTCTTCGGCGCCTGGCTCAAGATTCTGGTTCCCTTCCTGATCTGCCTGCCCGGCATCCTCGCCGTCCAGCTCTACGGCGACCAGATTTCCCATCCGGATCAGGCGTATCCGGTGCTGGTGCGCGAGCTGCTGCCCCCGGCGCTTCGGGGCGTCCTGCTGGCGGCGCTGGCGGGCGCGATCATGAGCTCCTTCAACTCGATGCTGAACTCGGCGTCCACCATGTACGCGCTGGACTTGCATCCGCGCCTCTTTCCGGGGGGAACGGCGAACACGGTGCGGATCGCGCGCCGGGCTTCGGTCGCCTTCGTGGCGGCCTCCTGCCTCTGGGCGCCGCTGATCGGGGGCTTTCCCGGCGTCTTCCGCTACATCCAGACGGTCTGGGGATTCGTCACTCCGGGGATCGTCGCGGTCTTCTTCGCCGGGGTTCTCACTACCCGGGTTCCGGCGTCGGCGGCCCGCTGGGCGCTGGTGTTGGGCATCCCCCTCTACGGGGCGCTCCGGTTCGGGTGGCCGGAGACCGCATTTCTCCACCACATGGGGATTAGCTTCCTTGCGCTGGTCGCCGGGTTGGCGTTCGCCGCCTGGCGCTGGCCGGAGACGGCGGCGCGCCCCGCTCCCGAACCGCCGGCGGGGGTGGATCTGACGCCGCTGCCCGGCGTTCACTGGAAGGGCGGGGCGGTGTTGCTGACGATCGCGGCGATCTATGCGGTGTTCTGGTGATCGCCGGGTTTCAGGATGAAGCCGTCGCCTTCCCCGCCCGGAAGGCGGATTTCCAGCGGAGCGGCTAGCCGGATCAGACGAACCGCGCCCGGCCGCTCCTCGGCCGGCTGCGCCCCGATCCAACCCCAGTCCAGCTGGCCGTCGCCGCGGTCCGGGTTCACCGTGAAGTACCCGACTCCGTGGGACACCAGGTTGTCGAAGAAGTGGGCGCCCTGCGACGGATCCACCACCAGGTCGCGGAAGCCGGTCTCCACGATGACCCGGGCGCCGCTGACCTGATCCCACGACACCGGGATCCCCAGGTGCGGGTCGCTGGACCCCCAGCGGCCCACTCCGATGAGCAGATACCCGTGGCCCGCTCGGTTCAGCCGGGCGTTCAGCCTGCCGATCTCCGCCGCCGTCTCCCGGCTCCGGCTGCGAACGAAGGACTCCCGGTCCACCGCCACGATGCGGGAGACGCCCTCAATCCGCCCGCGGCCCAGCACCCGGGAGCTGCGACAGAGGAGGGCCGCCTCCGGGGGCGACGGCGCCTGGTCGGTCGCCGATCCGGTTTCGGTGGTCTCCAGGCGGCGCAGCTGCACGAAACCGAATTCCGGCACGGACAGGTTCGCCGCGAATTCCAGCTCCACCGGGGAGCGGCAGGCTTCCACCCCCAGGTCCAGAAGCTCGGAAAGGATGGCGGCCAGCGGGAAGGACTCCGGATCGCCCAGCAGCGGCGCCAGGGTGATGACGCGCGCGCCCGGTCGCGCGATGCCCTCCCGGAGCGCGTCGTCCTCCGGGGACCAGGTGGAGGCCAGCCGTCCCAGCACCCCGTCCGCCTCGGCGCGGGCCAGCGGCTCCCGGACCAGCGGGAATCCGGTTCCGGCGCCGGTCAGGTCCAGCGCCAGGAAATCGGTCTGGGTGTTCGCCGCCGGATTCCTCGTATCCCGGAATCCGAAGGGCGTCAGGGGGTTTCCGGGCGCGAAGGACACCGCCGCCCCGCCGTCGGTGACGTGGGCGCCGAGCCCCAGCGCCACCGTCGCCACTCCGTCGCCGGCCCGGAGCGGCGCCACCGGGTAGGCGTTTCGCGAACGGGCGGTTCCGGCGATGTCCGGATAGAAGCGGTCCCGGTGGGGGAGGCCGACCACCCGCTGCAGGATGACCGCCATCCGCTCCTCCTCGAGCCGGTAGGGGGTGCGGGCGAGGAAGCGCTTCACGCGCGGCGCGAACAGCGAGGCGTACACCCGCTTGACCGCGCGGAGCAGCCGGTCGCGGCGCTCGGACGCGGTCTCCCCCTCGTTCGCCAGCAGGTAGGTCTCGTAGACGCCGCTGAAGGGCTGGAAGGGGGAGTCCTCGAGCAGGCTCGAGGAGCGCACCGCGATCGGGTAGCGGACCGCTTCCGCGTACCGGGCCAGATCGCTGGCGGCGTCCTCCGGGAACCGCCCCGCCTCGAAGCGCCGGAGCAGCTCCGCCTCGTCCCCGGATTCCAGCGCAAGGTCCAGCAGATCGTTCTCCTCGACGAATTGCTCGAAGACGCCGGTGGCGAGGACCACCGCCTGGGGAACCGCGATCCGGATGTCCGGATGGCGCTCGGCGATCCCCGACCGTTCCAGCAGCGAATTCGTGAAGGCGAGGCCGCGCCCCTTGCCCCCGACCGAACCGCTCCCGATCCGGTAGAACGCCTCGGTGGGTTCGAAGCGCTCGGCGGGGAAATCGGCGACCACCCGGAGGCTGCGCTCCCGCCGCCGCCGTCGCAGCCGCCGCGCCACGTCCTCCCCGATGTCCTCGTCGGCGCGGTAGTCGGCGATCCGCACCGCCCGCAGCCGTCGCGCCAGATCCAGTTCGCCCCTGGCCATCAGCCAGTGCGAGATTTCGTTGCTCCGCGCGTGGTGGAGCACCGATTCCCTGGGAACCCGGGCGATCTGCTGCTCGAAGGAGTCCAGATCGGTGGCGCGACCCACCTCGCTGCCGTCGGGGAGGCGGAAGACGAAATCGCCCAGGTGGAATCGCTGGCGGATCAGACTCCGGACCTGTCGGAGCAGATTGGTGGACCCCTTCAGCAGGAAGTCGGCGCCGACGCCGCGGGCGATGTCCTCGTTTTCGGGTTGCTGCGAGTGGAGGATGACCGGGATGTCGGGGCGCGCCGCCTTCACCGCGCGGGCGAACCGCTCGCCGGCCCTGGGATCGGGCGCTCCCTCCCTCGGGAACTCGATGTCCGAAATGATGCCGAGCACTTCGTCGGGGTACGCGGTGAAGGACTCCCACGCCGATTCGTAGTTGTCCGAGAGCAGGATCTTGGGGCGGGACCGGATGCGGTGGGTCTTCTCGGTGAGGCTGACGCCCTCCCGGACCAGGCTCGCCACCTGCTCGAAGACCGCCTGGTAGACCTGCGGGAGGAACGACGAGTAGTAGCGGATGCTGTCCTCGACCAGCAGGATCGCCGGCACCCCGCTCACCCCGGTGTCGTGAGGGGCGTTCCGCCGGTCCTCCACCTGCTTGACGATGGCGAGGAGGATGTTCACGTCCCCCTGCCAGACGAACGGCGTCTCGAAGTCGGCCGCCGGATGCCGGCGGATCGCTTCGCGCACCGTCCGGGTGTCGTAGCCGAAGGGCGTGATGGGAGTGGCGCGCCCCTGCCGGCGAAGCCGGCTTGCGAACGCGCCGATGTCCATGTCCCCCAAGTGGGGTGACGCGATCACCAGCTCGTAGCGGTTCGGGTGGTCGGCGAGCCGCTTCAGGGCTTCGGCGCCGCTGGTCACCTGGGTGACGCTGGGCGGCAGCCGGAGGTGGAGGGGCAGGAAATCGGCGGACCCCCGCTCGCTCAGCTGGCTGTCCTCGGCCAGGATGAATGCGTCGTACTGGTTCAGGACGAGGAGCGCTTCCTGGATGCGGAAACCGAGCAGATCGGCGAAGGCCGGGGACAACGCGCCGGGGAGGGGCATGCGCCCGGAGTGTGCCATTCCCGGCGGCGGCGCATCGTTTTCCGGGAGTTCCCGCCTACAATCCGCGCCGCAAACCGCCGGGAGGCCCCACGCATGAAAACCATCGAATCCGTCATGAACGCCGTCGTCGCGCGGAATCCGGCGGAACCGGAGTTCCACCAGGCCGTCCACGAGGTGCTCACGTCGGTCGAGGAGGTCATCGAACGCCACCCCGAGTACCGCTCGGCGCGCATCCTCGAACGGCTGGTGGAGCCGGAGCGGACGATCAGCTTCCGGGTTCCCTGGCTGAACGATCGGGGGAAGGTCGAGGTCAACCGGGGCTTCCGGGTCGAGATGAACAGCGCGCTCGGGCCGTACAAGGGCGGCCTGCGCCTCCACCCCTCGGTGTACGCCGGCATCCTGAAGTTCCTCGCCTTTGAGCAGGTGTTCAAGAACGCGCTCACCACCCTGCCGCTGGGCGGCGGCAAGGGCGGCTCGGACTTCGATCCCAAGGGAAAGAGCGACGCCGAGGTGATGCGCTTCTGCCAGTCGTTCATGACCGAGCTGTACCGGCACATCGGCGCCGACACCGACGTGCCGGCCGGGGACATCGGCGTGGGCGGGCGGGAGATCGGCTTCCTGTTCGGGCAGTACAAGCGGATCGCCAACAAGTTCACCGGCGTGCTCACCGGCAAGGGGATGAACTGGGGCGGCTCCCGGATCCGCCCGGAGGCCACCGGCTACGGGGCGGTGTACTTCGCCGCCGAGATGCTCTCCACCCGGAACGACGATTTGGAGGGGAAGACCGCGCTGGTCTCCGGCAGCGGCAACGTGGCGCAGTTCACCATCGAGAAACTCCTCGATCTGGGCGCGAAGCCCCTCACTCTCTCCGATTCGGGCGGGTTCATCCACGACCCCGACGGAATCGACAAGGAGAAGCTCCAGTGGGTCATGGATCTCAAGAACGTCCGGCGCGGGCGCATCCACGAGTACGTGGCGCAGTTCCCCCGGGCGACCTTCCAGCCCGCCGACCCCACCCAGCCCGACAACCCGATGTGGGCGATTCCCGCCGACTCCGCCTTCCCGAGCGCGACCGAGAACGAGGTCTCCGGCGGCGACGCCGCGAACCTGCTCAAGAACGGCTGCTTCGTGATCTCCGAGGGCGCCAACATGCCTTCGGTCCCGGACGCGGTGAAGCAGTTCACCGAGGCCGGCATCCTCTACGGCCCCGGCAAGGCGGCGAACGCCGGAGGGGTGGCGGTCTCCGGGCTGGAGATGGCGCAAAACGCCACCGTCATCCAGTGGACCCGGGAAGTGGTGGACCACCGGCTCCGCGACATCATGGTGGAGATCCACCTTGCGTGCCTCTCGGCCGCCGAGCGCTTCGGCTCGCCGGGCAACTACGTGGTGGGCGCCAACATCGCCGGCTTCCTCAAGGTCGCTGACGCGATGATGGATCAGGGGGTCGTGTAGCGCCTTCCGCTCCGTCGCTGTTCCAGCGCCACTCGATGGGGCGTCGGCACTTCTTGCAGCGCCCGCCGTAGCGCAGCTTGACGCTCATGCGCTGTCGGAACCACGGCTCCGGGCAGCCGCAGGCGCCGACCCAGCGGGCCACGGTGTGAACGACTTCGTGGCAGCGTTTGGCGGTGCAGCCGATCTCCCGCGCCTTGGCGCGCCAGACGGCGTCGTGGCCGTGCTCGCCCCCGACGATCGCGTGGGCGATCTCGTGCAGCAGGGTGTCCTCGATCTCGGCGCGGGTCGCCCGCAGGCAATAGCTCACCGACAGGGTGATGCGCTGGGCCCGTTGGCGGCAGATCCCGGCGCGGGAGGTGGAGAGATCGAACCCGAACGTCCACCGGGCGTCCAGGCCGCTCTGCGCCTTGTGGCGCGCGAACAGGCGGCCGGCCAGCGCCTCGACGTCCGGAAGCGCGCATTCCGGCGCCGGAACCGGTTCGACCACTTCGAGCAGGGGGTAGGGGACCCGCCATCGTTCCCGGTCGCTGGTCAGGACGACGGCGCGGAAGGCCCGGAGCTCGGCGACCATGCCGACGACCGGGGCGCCCTGATGGGCGAACCGGACCCGGCTGCCGGGGGGAAACGCGGCGCCGGGGAAGTCGGCGGCGATGAGCGGCTCGCGCTTCAATCCGCGCCTTCGTCCGGGGGTTTCGAGGCGACCGCCGCCTTCCAGTCCGGCACCACCACGCCCAGCGAGATGATCATCTGGAGCGCCTGCTCCCGCGACATGTCCAGCTCGATGACCTCGTCCCGGGGGGTGGTGATGACCACCCCGGAAGTGGGGTTCGGGGTAGTGGGGACGAAGAGCGCGATGATTTCCCGGTTGCCGTCGCCCTGGGCCATCTTGGCGCGGACCCGCTCCTGAACCTCGCCCAGGTTCCCCGACATGCGGAACGCGATCGAGTGGAGGCCGCGCCGGGGGTACTCCACCAGCACCACCCGGCCGAGCGCGTTTCCGGGGGTCAGCAGGGCGTCGAGCAGGCTGCGGGCGCCCGAATAGACCCAGCGGATGCCGGGAATGCCGCGCAGCGGGCGGTCCACCAGCGCCCGGAACAGGTAGCGGGCGACCCCGAAGTGGGATACCAGCCAGCCGGTGGCGATCAGCGCCGCAACCACCGAAAGCAGCGCCATCAGCCGGGCTTCCCAGGTGAACGAGGGGAAGAGCCAGGCGGAGAAGATGGAATACAGCAGCCGGGCGGCGAGCGCCACCGCGCCGAGCGGAATCCAGATCAGCAGGCCGCGCAGCAGGTAGCGCCGGAACGCCTCCCCCCAGGTTCGTTTCGCTTCGGACACGGGCGCGGAGTCTATGTGCGGAGGCGCCCCTTACCATGCGCGTCATGGACATCCCGGTGGTCTGTCTGCCCGGCGACGGAATCGGGCCGGAAGTGACGCGCGAGGCGGCGCGGGTTCTGGAGCGGGTCGCCCAACGCTTCGGCCACCGCCTGGAGATGCGGCGGTTCCCGTTCGCCGGAGAGGCGTGGGACCGGTTCGGAGTCGGGTTCCCGGAGGATACGCGGGAAGCCTGCGCCGGGGCGCGGGCGATCCTGCTGGGCGCGGTCGGCGATCCGCGTCACGACCGGCTTCCCCAGGCGGAACGGCCGGAACGGGCGCTGCTGACGCTTCGCCGGATGCTGGGGGCCTACGCCAACCTGCGTCCGGTGCGGGTGGAGCGGGTGTTCGACCATTCCCCGTTCCGCCCCGCCGCCATCGAGGGCGCCGACTTGCTCATCGTTCGGGAGCTGACCGGCGGGATCTACTACGGCGAGCCGCGCGGGGTGAGCGGAACCGGCCCCGGGCGGGCGGGAGTGAACACCCTGCGCTACGAGGTTCGCGAGATCGAGCGCATCGCGCGGGTCGCGTTCCGCGCCGCCGAACGTCGTCGGGGGCGGGCGCTTTCGGTGGACAAGGCGAATGTGCTGGAGTCCTCCGCGCTCTGGCGCGAAACGGTGATCCGAGTGGCCGGGGACTACCCGAAGGTGGAGCTGGAGCACATGTACGTGGACCGGGCGGCGATGGAGATCATCCGCGATCCGCGGGCGTTCGACGTGATTCTCACCGGCAACCTGTTCGGCGACATCCTGAGCGACGAGGCCTCGGTGCTGGCCGGATCGCTGGGACTGCTCCCCTCCGCCAGCATCGGGGACGGCGCCGGCCTCTACGAGCCGGTGCACGGATCGGCGCCCGACATCGCGGGGAAGGGAACGGCGAACCCGCTGGCGGCGATCTCCTCGGCGGCGATGATGCTGGATCTGGGCTTCGGGCTGCGCCGGGAGGCGGCGGCTGTCCGGGAGGCGGTGTCCGGGTGTCTG
The DNA here is from genome assembly GCA_965202845.1 of Candidatus Marinacidobacterium sp. Taxonomy (GTDB): domain Bacteria; phylum Acidobacteriota; class Vicinamibacteria; order Marinacidobacterales; family Marinacidobacteraceae; genus CBDATA01. The sequence continues at coordinate 1,233,950 of OZ241856.1, read as the reverse complement.
CGGGGCGCGGTTCTCACTCCCGACCTGGGCGGGACGGCGGGTTCCGCCGAAGTGACCGACGCGACGCTCGCGCACCTGGACCGGATCGGCGATTCCTGATTGGCGATTTCTGACCGGGGCGCGGGTCAGGACTGCGCCCGCTTCCGCACCGCGACGAATTCCGGATGCTCCACATGGAGCAGGGTGGCCGCCTTGCGGATCAGGAGTTCCTCCTCGCCGTCCAGGAAGGCGTCGGCGAACGCCACCCGGAAGAGGAGTTCGATCACGGCGCCCTTCTGCTCGGCGGTGAAGGCGCGGTCCAGCAGCCGGGTGATCTCGTGGAGCGAGACCGCCTCCCCGGCGCGCTGTCCGGCGGATTCCAGGACGCCGGCGAGATCTTCGGGGGCGAGCCCGAACGCGGCGCCGAGCGCCCGCCGAATCTCCGCGCGTTCCGCCTCGTCCACCCGGTCGTCCGCCCCCGAAACCTCCAGCAGCAACGCCGCCGTCGCGATCTGAAGGTCCCGGGGGCCGGGCGGCGGGGGAGGGGGTTCCGGGGAGTCTCGGCGGGCGACCATCCGCTGCAGCCAGTTCATGTCCGCGTCATTCCCGTGCGCTCCCACTCGTAGACGCACTTCCGAATCTCGCGCCGACCGAAGCGCCCCATCTGCTGGCTCGCGTTTCCCTTGCCCCGCGCCAGCATCCAGATCGTGTTGCAGGCGAATCCGGCGCGTTCGGCGAAGTCCGCGAGAATCAGGTCTACCGGCACTTCCTCGCCGTGGTACTGCACGTTGTCATTCACCATGATGACATGGCCGCCGGGCTTCACGACGCGCCCGAGCTCGGCGACGATGAGCGCCATCTCCAGGAAGTACCCTTCCAGGAGCCGGATCACGTGCGGATTGCCGAGATCCTTTGCATGCGCTCGCAGGATGCCCAGGACTTCATGGAGCGCATGCTGTCCCTCGTACATGGCAAACGCCCGCTCGAGGGTCTCCGGCTGGACGCGGTACGCCTTCCGCAACGCATCCCGTTTGCTCCGGTTCTCGACGGTGGCCGAAAGCAGGTCCTGGCGAAGCCGCCGGAAATCCTCCGGACCGAATCCAAGCCACGCGAGCTCCAAGGCGTAGGTGCGCGTGTAGTCGTATCGATTCGCGTAGGGAGGCGAGGTGATCACAAGATCGTATGCGGCTTCCGGCAAGTCCTTGAGCAGAACGAGCGACGAGCCGGAGAGGATTTCCGGTTCGCCGCCGCCAAAGATGCGTTTCAGGGCGTCCAGGTCGCCGGTGATTTCGGCGAGACGGGCATCGAGCGCATCGGGGAACGGGGGGACGTGGCCCTTGTCCATCTTCGCGCGGAGCGTCCGGCCAGACCGCTCGTCCCATCGAAGGTACTGCCCGTCCTTGCGGGTGAAGCTCGCATCTTCCAGCACCGACATGCACGCGAAATGCAGCAGGGTTCTGACGGCGCCCTGGTCCATGCCGGCGAGGAATTCACGGGCCCTCCCCAAGTCGGTTTCGGTTGCAGGGGAGAAGGCGCCCCGGGTGATCGGGACATGGGGAAAGGCGTGTTCGGGGCCGGCGGTTCGCGGCATCCGGATCCGGGCGCGGAGCGCCTCGGCGGCAGCATCAAACGCAGCTCGGGAGATTCCGCCCGCGGCAGCCGCAATCCCGGAACCGGTGAGCGCGCCCACTGGCATGATTTCGATGCCGGTGGCCGGGACGCCGCGCCCGGCGGCGAGCAGCGCGGTCGTGCCGAGACCGGCGAACGGGTCCAGAACGCGGGTCGGTTCGTACCGGTCGAGCAGGTAGTCCACCAGCGGCCTGGAAAACCCCTCCTTGTACTTCATCCAGCGGAGTCCGGGAACATCCCGGTTCCCCTGGTACGAAACCGTCTTCCGGGTGAACGCCGGGTTGAAGGCGAAGCGCTCGGCGAACCGGTCGTTCAGCTGGCGGCGCGCCGCGGTCGGCCCCGCATGGGGGGAGCGGACGGGCGCGGGGAGCGGGTTCACGATGGGGCGATTGTCTCCGGCGCCCCGGCGGGACGGCGGCTGACCGTCCGGTACGCCTGGACGGCGAACGCGCCCAAGCCGAGCAGGGCGGTCAGAATCGCCACCACGGTTCCCAGCACCGGGATCTCGACCGCGACGCACAGGATCAGAAGACCGAGCGCGATGCGCCAGAACCGGTCGAGCCGGGTGGCGCCGGGGCCGAGAATCCACTCGCCCAGCGCCAGCCCGAGCACGATGCGGGCGGCGTAGAGCGCGAACGCCCACCCCAGGACGGCGAGGACCGCGATGGGGATTCCGATCACCGTGATCGCGGTCAGCACTGCAAGGATCGGGACCGCCACCGCCAGAACCGCGCCGATCAGGATCGGCGCCAGCGGGCACCTTGCCGCGGCGGCGACCCGGGAGAGCGGACCTCCGGCGAGGAGCGCCAGCACAAGCCCCAGGAGCGCCCCCGCCGCCCAGCGGACGGCCACCCGCTGCGCCACGTCGGTCGCCCCCTCCTCGTCTTCACCCGCTTCCTGGTCGGAGGGGTCCCATTCCACTCGAAGTCCCTCCGGCGGCCGGTTCGGTTCCCGGTCTCCGGTGTGGGTCGCCGATCCGTTGACGCGGGCGCGAGGGCCGAATTCCAGCGCGCCGCCGCTGGTGCGCGCGTCCCCACCCACGCTGGCGTCCAGACGCACCTCGTCGCCGCCGGCGCGCAGGTTGCCCCCGATCTCCCCCTCGATCCGCACCTCGTCGCCGAACAGCGTCGCGCCGCCGCCGATCGTCGCGCCGGGGCGCACCGTGATCCGCTGTCCCACGACCATCAGCGAGCGACCGATGGCGCCCGACACCGAAATCCGCTGCGCCGCGACGCGGACGCTGAAATCCACCGTTCCCGGAATCTCCACCAGCTCGGCGGCGCCGATCAGGTCCCCCGCCACTCGTCCGGAGACTTCGATGGTCTGGCCGAGCGCAAAGACATCCCCCTCCACCGTGCCGGCGATGGTCGTGTTTCCGCACAGGAGGAGCACGTCGTCCCGGATGACCTCGCCGGCGGCGATCCGGCAATCCTCGGAGTCGCCGGATCGAAGGATCCGCAGGGCTTCGGCGGCGGGCGCATCAAGGAGCGCGAAGACGACGAGCGCCGGGGCCAGAGCCTTCCGGGAGCGGCGCAGGACCGAGGACAGCACCCCGATTCCGATGAGACTGAGCAAGACAATGCCTCCCTGGGCGATGGTTTGGAGCAGCGCGACTGGATCCAGCAGGGACGTGAGGAGCCAGGAAGCGAAGGGAATGGGGTCGGACACCGGAACCGCATCGGTGAGTTCACGGGCGGTGAAAAACAGCCGGCGGATCGCCAGCACGCCGACCGAAAGGGTGAGCCCGGCGGCGACCACCCAGCCGAATTCGCGGCGCGCGGCGCCCTCCCGGGGCGCCGGTGCGGGAGCGGCGAGCTCCTCCCGGAGCGCCGCCGTCTCGTGCGCCAGTCCCTCCTCGAACGCCCGGCAGCGGGCGCACGCCTTCAGATGCTCCCGCATCCGGGCCGCCGCCGTCGCTTCCAGTTCGCCGTCCTCGAGCGCCAGGAATTCGAGTTCGGCGGGATGGGCCTTCATGCCGTCTCTTCCCGGAGGATGTCCCGGAGTCGCCGCCGGGCGCGGAGCAGCAGCACCCCCACGTGGTTCTTCGAGACGCCCAGGGTTTCCGCGATTCGCTCGTAGCCCAGGTCCGCCCCGTAGCGGAGGGTGACCGCGAACCGCTGGCGGAGCGGAAGCGCCTGGATCGCCCCCGTGATTCGATTCCGCCGCTCGGCGGCGAGGAGCCGGTCCAGCGGAGTCGGCGCCGTCGACTCCATGGCGTCCATCCGCGCATCGTCCAGCGGTTCGTCGCGGCGGGACGCGCGAACCTCGTCCCAGCAGCGGTTGGCGGCGATCCGGTAGAGCCAGGAACCGAAATCCCGGCTGCGGTCGAAGGTTTCGAGCCGGAATCGCGCCTTCATCATCACGTCGCTCGCCATGTCCTCGCCCTTGCCGGGCGCGAGACGCCCGCAGATCCCGAGCACCCGCGGGTGGAACCATGCGAACAGGGTTCCCCACGCCTCCGCGGCGTCCGCCTCGCTGCCCGGCGCCAGGTCGGATTCCTGGCAGATGGCGACCAGTCGGCGGATTTCCTCAGCACTCGGCATGCCTCTCCCTATCCTTCCATACGCCCGGCCCGGCGGAAACATTACGTGCACTCCCTAGAATTGGCGGACGATGCCGAGGCTCGCCTCCCGCCGCCCCCGCCGCCTGCTCGCCGGCGCGCTCGCCGCCGTCCTCGTCCTGCTGCTGGCGGTTGCGGTCCGGATGCTCGACCGGATGGCGCTCGCCTACACCACCGGGCTGCGCCGCACCCCGGATTCGGCCGGCTTCGCCGGCGCCGTCCCGCCGCGCGAGGGTCCCACCCCCGGCGTCGCCTTCCTCGGATTTTCGGTTCCCCGGGAGGACGGGGGCGGCGGCTTCATCATGCGCCGGGTGTCGGGCAAGGGGCGCGACGCCGGCCTCGCCGCCGGCGACCTGGTGACTGCGGTGGACGGGGTCGCCTACGACAACTCCCGGGACGCGACCGGGGGGCTGGTCCGCACCCGGCTCGCCGGGGACGAAGTGCCGCTCGACGTGGTGCGCGACGGGCGTGAGCTTCGGCTCCGGCTTCGCCTGGACCCCTGGATTCGGCACCCCGGCGACCTGGGCCTTCCCTGGGAGGATGTGGAGATGGAGTCGGAGAGCGGCTTCCGGCTGCGCGGCTGGTGGCTGCCGCCGCCCGAGGACGCCGACGGACGGGCGGTGGTCTGGGTGCACGGCGCCCATTCCTCCCGCTTCCAGGCGCTGGAACAGGCGGGGGATTTCCTCCACCATCGCGGCTACGGGCTGCTGACGATGGACCTCTCCGGGCGGGGCACCAGCGAGGGGCGCTACATCACCTACACCCTGAACGAACGGCACGACGTCCGGGCGATGGTGGAATGGCTCCGCGACCGTCCCGAGGTGGACGCCGGGCGGGTGACCGTCTTCGGGACGTCCAACGGCGCGGCGGCGGCGATCTACGCGGCGGCGGAACTGGGCGACCTGCCGGCGCTCGCCCTGGACGCCCCCTACCGGGACCTCTGGGACGCCGCCGGAAGCATGCTGGTCTCGCGGGGCGGATCCCTCCTGCTCCGCGGTCCGCTGGCGCTTCTCGTCCGGATCCGCACCGGACTCCATCTCCGAAGCGTGCGTCCGCTGGACGAAATCACCCGGATTCCCGGCCCGGTGCTGTTCATCCACGGAGACCAGGACCGGCAGATCCCGCCGGAGCACAGCGAAACGATGCACGAGGCGCGGCGCGCCGCCGGCCTCCCCTCGATCCGCTGGGTCCTCCCCGGCGGCGAGCATGGGTTCGACAACTATCCGCCCCGCGGGGTGTTCTGGAACCGGGTCGCCGACTTCCTCGACTCCGGCCTCGGCGGCCGCCCCGAGGGAAGGGAACTCTCCGACCCGCCGCCGCGCGATCTCACCGCGCCCCCCTGGCGCCCCTGAAATGGTGCTGTTCGATCTCCTGACCGCCGAGGGCCGCGAAGCCGCCCGAATCCGCCGGGCGGCGCGATCGGTCACCGAGCGCTACGCGCAGCCCGAAGTGCGCCAGGACGCCGCCGAACGGCTGCGCGCGATCGGCACCCCGGAAGCCATCTACCAGCTCGCCCGCCGGTTCACCATGACCGCCGGCAACCTGGAGCAGGACGACCAGGAGAAACGCCGGGTCCGGGACATGCTGGTGGAGATCGGGGAGCGGGCGGCGGCGCCGATCCAGCGCTACCTTCGGACGCACGACGAAGTCACCTGGGCGATGGATGCGCTGGGCGAGCTGCTCTCCCCGGACGAACTGGCGGAACAGTTGCTCGAGGTTCTCCAGGATGGCGATCCGGTCGCCATCCGCGGCGGCAAGGCAGTCCAGATTCTCGGGTTCCTGGCCGGGATCGAGAGCGACAAGGCGGCCGCCGGCCTGGCGCGTTGCCTCGAGAGTCTGGATGACACCGTCCGGCTGGCGGCGGTGGACGCGCTCCGGCGGCATCGCGACGCCGATGCCCGGGAGGCGTTGCTCCGGCGGTTCGTCGCCCAGGAGGAGGACTCGGCGCGGGTGCGCATCGCCATCGCCGAGCTGTTCGTGGAAAGCGAATGGGAGGTGCGGGGCTACCGGTCGGCGGTGGAGGAGAACCTCCCTTCGGGCTTCCGGGTGACCTCCCGGGGGCGGATCGTCCGCGGCGGAACAGCCGAATGAACCCCGCGAATCCGCCCCCGGACCGTCTCCGCTACCCGGACGGGGAGTTGGAGGCGCTTTGCGCTGACCTTGAATCCGACCCCGAATTTCGTTTCGAACCTTCCCTGGTCGCCGTTGCGGTGAGGTCAACCCAATGAACACCATCGCCGTTTGCAACAACAAGGGAGGGGTGGGGAAGACCTCGCTCGCGTACCACCTCGCGTGGATGTACGCGGGCCTGGGTCGCAATGTTCTGCTTGCGGATCTGGATCCCCAGGCGAATCTCACCAGGATGTTTCTGGACGACGAAGCGGTGGAAGCGCTCTGGACCGGAACGGACTCTTCCCGGACGATCCATCAGGCGCTTTTGCCGCTACTGGAAGGAACGGACGATGTAGCCGCGCTGTCCCCGATCCAGCCGACGGTGGGCATCGGCCTGGTCGCCGGGGACATGCGCCTCTCGGGAGCGGAGGACGAACTCTCCGGCCAGTGGGCGGACTGCCTGGACCGCAAGCCGCGGGCGTTCCGGGCGCTGACCGCCTTGTCCCGGGTGATCGACCATGCCGCCCGCGAAATGGAAGCCGATCTGGCCCTGGTGGATGTGGGACCCAATCCGGGCGCCCTCAATCGCGCCGCGCTTCTTGCGGCGACGCACGTGATGGTTCCGCTGGCCCCGGACCTCTACTCCATCGAGGGGTTGCGGAATCTCGGCCCCACGCTCCGCAAGTGGCGGGAGGAATGGGCCGACCGTCGAGGACGCAATCCGGTGAAGGGACTCGGGTTGCCGGAGGGCGCGATGCGACCGATCGGGTATGTGGTCCTGCAGCACGCGATGCGGCTGGATCGTCCGGTGCATGCGTACGAACGATGGATGGATCGCATTCCCGGCGCCTACCGGGAATTCGTGCTCGAAGAGTCCGGCGAGGATACGCCCCCGGTCGCAGAGGACCCGCATCGCCTCGGAACCCTGAAGCATCTCCACAGTCTGATGCCGCTCGCCCAGGAAGCCCGCAAACCGATGTTCTCGCTCAAGGCGGCGGATGGGGCCCTGGGAGGGCACGCGAGCGCCGTCTCCGGCTGCTACCGGGACTTTCGGGACCTGGCGCGCCGCATCACGAGCGCCGCTTCGATGAGCGAAGCGTGAAATTCTGAATACGCCCTTGTCCGCAATTTTGATAGTCGCCGGCTATCTTGCCGGGATCACCCTCTTCGGCATCCTGGTGGGGCGTCGGGACCGTTCGGTTTCCGGGTATTTCCTTGCCGGTCGCTCCGCCCCCTTCTGGGCAGTCGCCGCCTGCATCGTCGCCACCGAGACCAGCGTCCTCACCTTCACCTCGATTCCTGGGTTCGCCTACGAGGGCGATTTCGGCTTCTTGCAGCTGGCGTTCGGCTTCCTGCTGGGGCGCGTGGTCATCGCGTTCACGCTGCTGCCCGCCTACTTCCGGGGCGAAGTGGTCACCACCTACGAATTGCTGCTTAAGCGGTTCGGCGCCAGGGTGCGGAGCGCCGCCGCCGCCATCTTCCTCGTGTACCGGAACCTGGCCGACGGGGTGCGGCTCCACGCCGCCGCCCTCATGGTGGCCATCGTCGCCGGCGTCCCCGAATGGTGGTGCATCCTCGCCCTCGCCGGGGCGATGGTGATCTTCTCCGAGGAGGGCGGGGTCACCGCGACGATCTGGACCGACACGATCCAGCTCGGGGTCTACCTGCTCGGCGCCGGAGTGGTCGTGTTCGCCCTGATGGAGGGGAGCGGCGGAGATCCCTTCGCCTGGATCGGCGCGGCGGCGGATGCCGGCAAATTCCGGATCGTCTCCCCCGAATTCGACCTGACCGCGCCCTACACCATCTGGGCCGGGGTGCTGGGCGGGATGTTCCTCACCCTCGCCACCCACGGCGCCGACCAGTACCTTGCCCAGCGGTTGCTGGCGGCGCGTTCGCTTCGCCACGCCCAGGCCGGCATCGTGCTCTCCGGAGTCGGCGCCCTGGCGCAGTTCGTCCTGTTCCTCGGCATCGGAAGCTGGCTCTGGGACTACTACGGCGGCCGCGAATTCGCGCGTCCCGACGAGGTGCTCCCGACCTTTGTGGCCGAGAACCTGGGGGGCGTCGGCGCCGGAATCGCCCTCGCCGGGGTGGTGGCGGCGGCGCTCTCGCCCTCGCTGGTGAGCCTCGCCTCCACCGCGGTGCGCGACTTCTGGCTGCCGTGGCAGGATCGCCGCGGCGCGCTGCCGCCCGCCGAACGGGACCGGCGTCAGGTCCGGACGGGGCGGCAGCTGGTGGTGCTCTGGGGGATCGTGCAGACGGCGGTGGCGCTGATCGCCCAACGCGCGCCGTCGGCGCTCGAAGCCGGGCTTTCCATCCTTTCCTACGCCTCCGGCCCCACCGTCGGCGCCTTCCTGCTAGCCGTTCTCTCCCGGAGCGCGACTCCCAACGCGACGCTGGCCGGGATGGGCGCCGGATTCGCCGTCCCGGCGCTGATCCGCCTCGGCGGCTACCCGCTCGCCTGGACATGGGACGTTCTGGTCGGCTCGCTCGCCACCGCGGCGGTCGGTCTGCTGCTTTCCCGGCTGCGCCTCCTTTGAACCGCTTCGTCCGGGCGATCTCTCCGGTGTTCCGCTGGCGGATCGCCTCGGTCGTTCTCCTCTCCTTCTCCTCGGGGCTGCCGCTGGGGCTGGTCTGGATCGCCATCCCCGACTGGCTCCGCGACCAGGGAGTGGACATCCGGCTGGTGGGGCTGTTCACCCTGACCCAGGCGCCCTGGACCTTCAAGTTCCTCTGGGCGCCGTTCATGGATCGTTATGTCCCCGGATTCTGGGGGCGGCGACGCGGCTGGATGGCGGTCGCGCAGTGCGTCCTGCTGGGGACGTTCCTGGGGCTCGCCGGAGTGACCGGCGCGGCGGAGGCGATTCTGGTGGTGTTCGCCCTGGCGCTCGCCATCGCGGTGGCGTCGGCGTCCCAGGACATCGCGCTCGACGCCTGGGCGGTGGAGGCGCTGGCGCCGGAGGAGCAGGGGGTCGCGGTGGGCGCCCGGCATGCGCTCTACCGGGCGGCGATGCTGGTTTCGGGCGGGGGGGCGATCAGCCTCGCCGCCTCATTCGGCTTCGGGACGGTGAACGCGCTGCTGGCGCTGCTGTTTCTGCCGATGCTCCTCGTCACCTGGCGGGCGCCCGACACCGACGCCGACGAGGCGGCGCCGACCACCCTGAAGGACGCCGTCTGGAAACCCTTCCTCGAGGCGCTCGCCCGGCCCCGCGCCCTCGAAATCCTGGCGTTCGTCTTCTTCTACAAGTTCGCCGACAACCTGGCGCAGTCGCTCACCCGCCCCTTCCTGGTGGACATGGGCTACAGCGGGTTCCACCGGGGGGTCGCGCTGTCCACCATCGGCCTGATCGCCGCGGTGGGGTCCACCTTCGCGGGCGGGATCGTGACCACCCTGATCGGACTCGGCCCGGCGCTCTGGCTCTTCGGCCTGCTCCAGATCGTCTCCAACCTGGGCTACTTCTTCGTGGCCGGCGCCGGGGGAAGCCTCGCCTGGATGTACGGCGCCACCGCCTTCGAGCTGCTCTCCTCCGGCCTCGGCACCGGCGCGTTCTCGGTGCTGCTGCTGCGGATCACCGACCGGCGATTCTCGGCGACGCAGTACGCCCTCTTTTCGAGCCTGTTCGCGCTGCCCCGCATCCTCGCCGGCCCGGTCACCGGGTACGCGGTGGATGCGCTCGGCTGGCGAACCTTCTTCCTCTCCACCATGGCGATGGGCATCCCCGGGCTGCTCCTGCTGCACCGCTTCTCCCCGCTGGGAATCCGCGATCCGCAGTTCCACACCGGCGGCGCGGCGCCCTCCAGTCCGGGAGCCGGGGCCAGGGAGCTCTGGCCCCGCATCGCCCTGGGGGCGGCGTTCGGCGGGGCGCTGAGCCTGCTGATCGCCGCCGCGCTCACCGCGCTCCGAACGCTCAGGGAGTATCCGGATGCGGAATTTTCGCTGGCCGCCGGTCTGGTACGGGTTCTGCACCCCGGAAGCGTTCCCGACGTGATCCAGCTTCTCGGCATCCTGACTCTTGCGCTTGTTTCCGGCCTTCTGGTCGGGGCGTTCGGCTGGGCGCGACGGGAACGTTCATGAGGATTCCCCTTGCGCTCGCTCTTTTGCTGCAAGCGTCCGCCGGACTGGCCTTCGAGGGCCGCGTCCTCGATCCGGAGGGGCGACCGGTCGAAGGAGCACTGGTTCAGGTGCTCGGGCATCCGGGCAGCGTCACCACCGATTCGAATGGGCGATTCACCTGGCAGCCGGACCCGGTCGGTCCCTTTCATGTTCTGGTCGTGCTTCCCGGAGACCGGTACACCGCGCCGATCCTGGTCTCCGAACTGACCTCGCCGGTGGAGCTTCGGGTCCGCCCGCTGTCGCTGATCGAGAGCGTGACCATCACCAGCGGGGCGGTTTCCCGGACCGACGCCGCCCCCGGGAACGCTCCGGCGGTGGTTTCCGGGGAGGCGATCCGCGCCCGGCAGGCGCCCCGACTGGTGGACGTGCTGGAGGCGGCGCCGGGAACGGCGCGGAGCAGCGATCTGCACGCCGGCGTGCCGTCGATCCGCGGATTGTCCCGGGGGCGCACCGTGCTGCTGCTGGACGGCGCCCGGATCACCACCGAACGCCGGGCCGGCCCCAGCGCGACCTTTCTGGACCCCTTCTTTCTCGAGGCGGTGGAGATCGTCCGCGGCCCCTCGTCGGTCGCCTACGGCTCCGACGCCTTCGGCGGGGTGATCCATGCCCGCACCCGGAGTCCGTCCCCCGGCGACCCGTTTCAAGTCCGGGCGCGGGCCAGCGGCGGACTGGGACTTCCCGAAGCGAGTTTCGGCGCCGAAGCGACCGGCAGCCTGGGGAACACCGGGTGGCTCGTCCAGGCGCGCCGCCGTGAATTCGGCGACTACGCGAGTCCGGAGGGACGGGTGGCGGAGTCCGGGGCCAGGGACTACGGCGCGCTGCTCCGCAGCGTCTCCCGGGTGGGCGGCGGTCGTCTCGCCGTCTCGGTTCAGGTGGACGCCGGTCGGGACATCGGCCGACCCCGCCGGGCGACGTCGCTCATTTCGTACCCGGAGGAGGACTCCAACCGGCTCCTCGCGCATTACGAGTTCGCGCCCCGCTGGGGGTTCGGCCGGCTGGAGGCGACCGGCTTCCTCGGCGGCCACCGGGTGATCACCCGCCGGGACTCGGGCGCGACGAGCAGCGATTCGCTGGTGGGCGCCAGGGACTTCATGCTGCGCGGACGCGGGGTTCGTCCGTTCGGCAGGGGGCGCCTGGAGCTGGGCGGCGAATGGCTCGACCGGTTCGGGCTGGACACCGATGTGTGGATCAGCGGTATCGCCGCGCACGGGCTGCTCGCCAGCATCGAGGAGCCGTCGCGGCTCGCCGGCGCCCGGCGGCGCGAGGCCGCGGTCTTCGGGTTCGCGGAAACGCCGCTCGGCGCCCGCGCCAGCGGAAGCGCCGGAACCCGGCTGGCGACCGTCCGCGCCTCTGCGGGTCCTTCGCTCGGCGGACGCATGGCGCACGCCACCGCCGCGTTGTCCGGCTTCCTCGCGCTTCGCGCCGATCTGCTTCCCGGCTGGGCGCTGACCGGGCAGGTGTCCCGCGGCTTCCGGGATCCGACCCTTTCCGACCGGTATTTCACCGGACTTTCCGGACGCGGAGTCGTCTACGGGAATCCCCGGTTGCGCCCGGAGCGGGCGCTGCAGTTCGATCTCTCGCTCCGCTTCGACAAGGAGCGGGCGCACGGCGGCGTCTTCGCCTACTCCTACCGGATCGCCGACCTGGTGGAGCGCTACGAGACCCGGCCCGAGGTCTTCCGTTTCCGCAATCGCGGCGAGGCGACGCTTTCCGGCCTGGAGCTGGAGGTGCGATTCGGGGACGACTCCCCCTTCTTGCTGGATGTCGCCGCCTCGATTGCGCGCGGGCGGACCGGGGAGGGGGGGGCGCTCGACGGAATTTCCCCGGCCACCGTGCGGGCCGCGATCCGACGCCGCATCCGGGAAGACGTCTTTCTGGAAGCGGTGTTCATGGGCTTCGCCAGCCATCGCGCGCCCGGGCCGACCGAAATCGAGACCGGCGCCTACGCCCGGGTGGACGCCGCCTTCGGCGCTCCGCTCGCCGAAAGCGCCGCGATTCGGGTCTCCGGGAGAAACCTGCTGAACGCCGCCTACCCGATCAGCGCCGACTCCCGCGCGGTGCTGGCGCCGGGGCGGGCGGTGGTGGCGACGGTGCTGTTTACCCTCGACGAGTAGCGACCGTCCGCTCGGTCTTGAGAGCCGTCCGGACGCCGCCGAGGTTCGGTGCGCGGCACACGGTCACCCTGGCGCGGGGCTTTCCAAGCGATGCGAACAAACTGGAGAAAAGCGGAGTCAGGATGTACTGGTCGTAGGTGAAATCCTCCGGGATGAGCAGGACTTTCAGGAGATGGCGGGTTCCGGATGTGCGGCTTCGGTCTTCTGGTCGTCGTCCTCCAGGTACAGCACGTTCTCCATCCATCCATCGCGCAGGAGCGCTCCCATCCCCCGGGTCTCCCGCAACGCGCGCGCCTGGGGAAGTTCCGCCATACGGTGCGCGGATACAGCCTCATGGCCGCGGATCCTGGCGAGCGCCGTCGAATCCTCGAACGCGCGCTCCCCGATCCGGTCCAGGACTTCGGGCGAATGGGTCGTCGCAATCACCTGGACTCCGGTTTCCGCTGTCTGTTTCTCAATCAGGCGAATCAGAAGCTGGATGCGGCTCGGGTGCAAACCGGCTTCAAGTTCGTCAAGAAAAAGCGTTGTGTTCTCCGAGGCGCCGAGCAGGGCGGTCAGCACCGCCATGAAGCGCAACGTGCCGTCCGAGACGCTGCGGGCGCCGAATGTCGCCCCATCCTGCTGTTTCACCTGCAGGTGGACGTCCCCGTTCGGATCCGGGACGAAATCCATGTCGCAGATGTCGTTCGGCGTCAGCTCGCGCAGCCACTCGATGATGGTCGCCTTCTTGTCGGGGTCCCGGCAGAGCCTTTCCAGCACTGTCGGGAAATCCTGGCCCGACTCCCCCACCTTCGTGGCTTTTTTCCATCCTGGCCTTCGGAGATTTTCGGGAACCGGCACGAGACGCTGGCACGTCAACGCCCCCAGAAGATGCAGGACAGGTTTCGACCATGCGCCAAAGCCGTCCGCATACATCGTCCGGATCAACGCCGGCGCTTCGGGCGCCGTGTTGTCGCTCGCCTGTTTCAGCGGCACGGTTTCAAGGGGCATTCCGGCCTTCCGCGCCGCCAGCAATTCTTCCTTGACGATCTGGAATGACTGCGGGGTGGCGCCGGATGCGGCGAATGCGATCCGGTAGCGCAGGTCTTCCCCGTCCGGTCCCGGAACCTCGATCTCGATCGAGGCGGATTCGGCGCCGTCCCGAACCGGCTGACCCATCTGCTGGAACATGCTGTCCAAATCAACGACGAAGAACTCGTGAAAGATGCGCAGGGCGTCGCCGACGTTGCTCTTGCCGGTGACGTTCTCTCCGGCAAGCACGCTGAACGGGCCCAGATGCACCGTCGTGTCCTCGAAATTCTTGAAATTCCGCAGGCGGATCGACTTGATCATGTTCCGGGGCGGGGGAGCGCCCTTCCGGGATTATGACGCCTCCGCACATCGGGCGGCGCCCCGCCCGCCGATTTCCAGACATGGCGTAATGCGAGCCACGAGCGTATCGCCATTGCGGAAGCGTGAACCGCTTCCCTTGAACGGACACATTTCCTCCGTTCGCACGGATCGTGATGATGGATCCAAGGCCGCTATATCGATGAACGGATACTCTGTGCCTCGCTCCAACCGAACGTCTGGATTGATTCGCACGGCTTCGCTGAACATCATGCTACGCCATGTTTCGAGTTCGGCCTCGGGCCGGGATCGTTCCGGGAGATGTTTCATGACGTTTGCCTGATCCTGGCGTCCAGGGTTCGGGGAGTCGAAGAAGAGCCGGATGAAAGTCGTCCTTGATCAGAATTTCCGCCTCGCGGGCGATTTCATCCCGATACGCGCGGCTCAATAGATTTCTCTTGTCCAGCACGCGAAGAAGGGTCTCGCAGTCCTTCTCGTTGATGTGGCCGGCTTCGAAGCTCTTTCGGATTACCGCGCGCGGCGTTTCTTCTTCGTATCCATCGCAAGCGAGAAAGTCTTTCAGGACGCTCCATGACAACTCGAAACAGAGTTCGCAGATCTTGATCAAGCCGGCGCGCTCCGGGTTGCTCAACTTCGCACGCTGGCAGGCTTCGGACAGCTGTGCGAGGGCCTTTCCGAAATTGTCGAATCGCTGGCGCCAGCGTTGTTCGCCCGAATGGCTCACGACGCCTTCCCGCCGAGATCTCCGGTTTCGGGGCTTGTCAGGAGCAGCCGGACGTCGCGCCGCAGTTCAGGCACTTGAAGCAGGTGCCGCTGCGAACCATGAGCGCGCCGCAAGTCGAGCAGGGGGGGGCATCGGCGAAGACCGCCGCCGGCTGCAGGATCCGGTCGGTCCGGGGGCGGAGCGATCCGTTCGATCCGCCGCCGTTGCCGCCGCCCACCGATCCCTCCGGCTCGTCGGGCCGGGCGCTTGCTCCCTCGCCGTCCTCCTCATCGAGGAAGCGCCGCTCCAGCCAGCGGAAGATGTAGTCGGTGATCGATTCGGCGTGCGGGATTTCCGGGTTTCCGGTGTAGCCGGAGGGCTCGAAGCGGGTGTGGGAGAACTTGTCCACCAGGACCCGGAGGGGAACCCCGTACTGCAGGTTGTACGAGATGGCGCGGGCGAAGGCGTCCATCAGCCCGGAGACGAAGGATCCCTCCTTCGCCATGCGCAGGAAGATTTCGCAGGGCGTGCCGTCGGGCCGGAGCCCCACGGTCAGATACCCCTTGTGCCCGGCGATGTCGAACTTGTGGATGATCGCCTCCCGTTCGGCGGGGAGGGTCTCCCCCTCGAACGACGGGGCGGGGGCGGCGGGCGCCGCGTCTCCATCGGCGGTCTCCTTGCCCATGTTCAGGGGCTGGGACCGCTTGCTGCCGTCGCGGTAGATGGCGATCGCCTTGACGCCCAGCTTCCAGGCGGCGTCGTAGGTCTTCTCGATGTCCTCGACGGTGCTGTCCTCGGGCATGTTCACCGTCTTCGAGATCGCGCCGGAGAGGAAGGGCTGGACCGCCGCCATCATCCGGACGTGCCCCATGTGGTGGATGGCGCGCTCGCCGTCCGCCGGCTTGAGGGCGCAGTCGAACACCGCCAAATGGTCGGGATCGAGCCCGGGCGCTCCCTCCACGTGGCCGTGCTCGTCCACGTGGCTGCAGATGGTCTCCACCTCGGCCGGGTTGTAGCCCAGCCGCTCGAGCGCGGCCGGCACCGTGTGGTTGACGATGCGGATGATCCCCCCGCCGATGAGCTTCTTGTGCTTCACCAGCGCCAGGTCCGGCTCCACGCCGGTGGTGTCGCAGTCCATCATCAGGCCGATGGTGCCGGTCGGCGCCAGCACCGAAGCCTGCCCGTTCCGGTAGCCGTGCGCCTCGCCCAGGGCGATGGCCTCGGCCCAGACGTCCTGGCTGCGCTGGTGGAGGTCGGCGGGCGCCCCGTCCCCGGGGATGTCCTGCGCCGCGCCCTGGTGCATCCGCATCACCTTCCCGAAGGACTCCTGGTTCTCCGGATAGCCCTCGAACACGCCGACCGCGCCCGCGATCCGGGCGGACTGGGCGTAGGCTGCGCCGGTCATCAGCGAGGTGATCGACGCGGCGACCGCCCGTCCCGAATCGCTGTCGTAGGGCAGCCCGTAGTGCATCAAGAGCGCGCCCAGGTTGGCGTAGCCGAGACCCAGCGGGCGGAACCGATGCGAGTTCTCCTCGATCCGGGGAGTCGGGTAGCTCGCGTTCCCCACGATGATCTCCATGCCGGTGATCAGCACCTGCACCGCCTGCTCGAACGCCGGGGTGTCGAACTCCCCGGCGCCGTCGAGGAACTGCATCAGGTTCAGCGAGGCCAGGTTGCACGCCGAGTCGTCCAGGTACATGTACTCCGAGCAGGGGTTCGAGGCGTTGATCCGGCCGCTGTTCGGCGAGGTGTGCCAGCGGTTGATGGTGTCGTCGAACTGCATGCCGGGATCGCCGCAAAGGTGGGTGGATTCGGCGATCCGCCGCATCACGTCGCGGGCGCGGATGGTGTCCATGACGTCGCCGCTGGTGATCGCCCGGGTCTCCCACAGGGCGTCGTTTTCCAGCGCCTCCATGAAGGCGTCGCTGACCCGCACGCTGTGGTTCGCGTTCTGGTACTGGATGGACGCGTACGCCTCGCCGTTCAGGGAAGCGTCGTAGCCGGCGCCGATCAGCGCCCAGGCCTTCTGCTCCTCGCGCGACTTGCAGTCGATGAAGTCGAGGATGTCGGGGTGATCCACGTTGAGGATCACCATCTTGGCGGCGCGGCGGGTCTTGCCCCCGCTCCGGATGACGCCCGCGAAGGAGTCGTAGCCCCGCATGAACGAGACCGGCCCGCTGGCGATCCCGCCTCCGGACAGCCGCTCCCGGGAGCTGCGGATCGCCGAGAGGTTGGAGCCGGTTCCCGACCCCCACTTGAACAGCATCCCCTCGGTCCGGGCCAGGGTCAGGATCGAGTCCATGGTGTCGTCGACCGAATTGATGAAGCAGGCCGAGCACTGCGGGCGCTTCTCGACGCCGCAGTTGAACCAGACCGGCGAGTTGAACGCCGCCCGCTGGTGGAGCAGCAGCCAGGCGAGGTCGTCCTCGAAGGCGTCCGCCGAGGCGTCGTCGGCGAAGTAGCCCCCTTCGCGCCCCCAGCTGGCGATCTGGCCGGCCACCCGGCCGATCAGCTGCCGGACGCTGGACTCGCGCTCGCCCTTCTCCAGCGACCCGTGGAAGTACTTGGAGGCCACGATCGAGGTGGCCATCAGCGACCACGACTTCGGGAATTCGACGCCGCGCTGGGCGAAGATCGTGTCGCCGCGCTCGTCGGTGATCACCGCGTCCCGGGACTCCCACTCGACGGTGTCGAACGGGGAGACGCCGGCGGGGGTGAAGACGCGCTCGAACCGGAGCCCCCCGGCGGGGGCGGGATCGGGGACGGCCAGGGGCGGGGACGAAGGGGTCTGAAGATCGGGAGTCCGGATTTCCATAGTAAGGGCCGGAGGCTCCGAGTGGAGTCGGCATCCGCAGTGGCTTCGGAACCGGTAGCGGGTGAGGAAGCAAGCATCCGAGTCTCGGCATGCCTGATTTCCGTAACAGATCGCGACAAAGGCGCCAAACGGGGCCGGGAGCGGAGACCGACGCCAGAGAGGAAGGTATTCGGAGCTTCGGGAAACTGAATTTTCATTATCTGTAAAAATTTGGAATGGTGTCGGGCGACCACTAGATGTAGTGGTCTCTCCCAAGGGGAACCACTACTGGTTGTGGTCTACCCAGTCTGATCAGTCTATGCAGTCTACCCAGTTTTATCCAATGTCAAGTTGCCCCAAATAGCGCAGAGATCCAGTTTGCGGAATTCGTGAGTATCCCGTGTTTTATCCGGGATTTAGCGGATCGGGCGGAGAAGGATTCTGGTTCCGGGAGGGGGCGCTGGACGCTTGGGGGGTGTTCCCGGCGCGCCCTTTCGGTCCCCTTGGGGCTATCTCTCGGGGAATTTCGCCAGTTCGCGCCGGATGTCCTCCATCTCGGCGCGGATGCGGGCGGCGTCCAGGGCGCTTCGGAACCGGTTGGGGTCCCGGGGCGCCAGCGGCAGGCCGCTCGCGCCGATCCCGACCAGCGCCGCCTCCAGATCGGCGAGGCGCTCCCGGAGGTCGCTCTCGGACTCCGCGGGTTTGGGGGGAGGCGCCGATTCCACCGGCGGCAGGGGCGCCTCCCGCGCGCCGGAGGGCGCCAGCGCCTCGTCGGGACCCGGCCGGTGCGGGTCCGGGGCGAGGTCGTGGTCGGTGAGCCGGGGCGCGGGACCGAACGCGGCGCGGACGCGCTCGACCTCGGCGCGCTTTTGGAGCGCCGCCTCCAGCAGCGGCGACGTCGGCTGGTCGGCGTCCCCCGGCAGGGCGAGCGTCAGGAGAAACGCGAGGCCGAGCATGGTGTCCCTCTGCCGGCGCATTGTATCATCCGCCCCCCACCGGACGTATCAGAACCACCAGGGGACTTCGGAATGTCATTGTTCGCCAGGCGCTTCGGCCAGATGGGCACGGAGAACGCCTTCAAGATCGGGGAGGACATGGCCCGCGCCCGCGCCCGGGGCGTGGACGTCATCCCCTTCACCATCGGGGAGCCCGACTTCGACAGCGCCCCCCACATCAACGAGGCCGGAATCGCCGCCATCCGGCGCGGGGACACCCACTACACCGACCCGGCCGGAGTCCCGCCGCTCCGCAAGGCGGTGGCCGCCCACGTAGAGCGGACACGCCGGATTCCGGTGGCGCCGGAGCAGGTGATCGTCCTCTCCGGGGCGAAGCCGGCGATCGGCTACACGATGATGGCCTACGTGGACCCCGGCGACGAGGTCATCTATCCGAGCCCCGGCTTCCCGATCTACGAGTCCTGGGTCACCTACCTGGGCGGCGTCCCGAAGCCGCTCCTGCTCCGGGAGGATCGCGGCTTTTCGTTCGACGCCTCCGATCTGGACCGGCTGCTGACCGAACGCACCAAGGTGCTGATGCTCTGCTCGCCCTCGAACCCCACCGGCGGCGTGCTGTCGCGCGAGCTGCTGGAGGAGGTCGCCGACCTGGTGCGGCGCCGGGCGAACCCCGACATCCGCATCTACTCCGACGAGATCTACGAGCACATCACCTTCGACGGGTTCCAGCACGTTTCGATGGCCTCGATTCCGGGGATGCGCGAGCGCACCATCATCGCCAGCGGCCATTCCAAGGGGTTCGCGATGACCGGCTGGCGGCTCGGCTGGACGGTGCTGCCGACCGCCGAGGAGGCGCTTCGCTTCAAGCAGATCAACATCAACACGGTGAGCTGCACCCCGCCGTTCATCCAGGAGGCGGCCCGGGAGGCGCTCGAAAGCCCGGAGACCGCCGGAGTGGTGCGGGGCATGGTGGAGGAATTCCGCCGCCGCCGGGACTTCGTGGTTCCGGCGCTGAACGCGATTCCCGGCGTCCGCTGCGCCAACCCGCTGGGGGCGTTCTACGTCTTCCCGAACATCGCCGGCGCCTGCGAGTCGCTGGGCGCCGCCGCCTGGTTCCGGGCGCAGCCCGAATCGGTGCGCCGCCGCACCAGCCCCGCCACCCTGGTGTCCCGCTTCCTCCTCTATTTCCACGGAGTGGCGCTGGTGGACCGGCGCAGCTTCGGCGTCATCGGCAGCGAGGGGCAGGACTTCCTGCGGCTTTCCTACGCCGCCGACATGGATTCCCTCCGGGAGGGGATCGCCCGAATCGCCGCCGGAGTCGCCGACGCCGCCGGATTCCAACGCTTCCTCGAAGACGAAACCGCCCTGGGAGTCGCCGCATGAGCCGTTTCTTCGTGACCCGCAAGATCCCCGACGCCGGGCTCGCCATGCTCCGCGCGGCGGGCGAGGTCGAAATCGCCGGGATGGCCGACGATGCCGCCGTCCCCCGGGACCGGGTGCTCGAAGGCGCCCGCTCCGCCCAGGTGCACGTCTCGCTGCTCACCGAGGCGGTGGACCGGGAGCTGCTCTCGATCCCGACGCTGCTCGGGGTGGCGAATTACGCGGTCGGCTTCAACAACGTGGACATCCCGGCCGCCACCGAGCTCGGGGTTCCGGTCAGCAACACCCCCGGAGTCCTCACCGACACCACCGCCGACCTGGCCTGGGCGCTGCTGATGGCGACCGCCCGCCGGGTGGTGGAGGCCGACGCCTGGATGCGCGGCGGGCGCTACCGCATCTGGGGGCCGGCGCTCATGCTGGGCGCCGATGTGAGTCCCGGCGGCGACGGACGGCGCAAGACGCTCGGCGTGGTCGGCTTCGGACGCATCGGACAGGCGATGCGCCGCCGCGCCCAGGGCTTCGACATGGATGTGCTCGCGTTCGACCCGCCGATGCGGGACATCCTCAAAGCCCGCGACGACGTGGAGTACGCCGAGTTCGACGACCTGCTGCGGCGCAGCGATTTCGTGAGCATCCACACCGACTTGAACGCCTCGACCCGCCATCTCTTCGACGCCCGGGCGTTCGCGCTGATGAAACCGACCGCCATCCTGATCAACACCGCCCGCGGGCCGGTGGTGGACGAGGCGGCGCTGGTGGAGGCGCTCCGCTCCGGCGCCATCGGGGGCGCGGGGCTGGACGTCTTCGAGCACGAGCCGGCGATGGCGCCCGGCCTCGCCGAGCTGCCCCAGGTGGTGATCCTCCCCCACATCGCGAGTGCGAGCTTCGCCACCCGGGACCGGATGGCCACCATGTGCGCCGAAAACGCGATCGCCCACCTGAACCGGAAACCGGCCCCCAACTGCGTGAACCCGGAGGTGTACGGGACCCAGGCGTACCGACGGCGCGCCGGAAGCTGACCGCTCCGTGTCCGCGACGGCGCTGGTTCTGGGAGTCGCGGTCGTCTACCTGGCGGCGCTTTTGGTCATCGGGGCGGTCAGCGCCCGGCGGGTCCGCAACGCCGCCGACTTCGTGGTGGCCGGGCGCCGGCTCGGCGTCCTCCTTTGCACCTGCACCCTCTTCGCCACCTGGTTCGGCGGGGGCACCCTCATCGGCGCCGCCGGCGCCGCCTACGCCGGCGGGCTCTCGGCGGTGGTCGCGGACCCCTTCGGCGCTGGGCTCTGCCTCTTTCTCGCCGGAGCGTTCTACGTCCGATTCCTGCGCCGGCTCCGGCTGACCACCGTCTCCGACTTCTTCGGCAGCCGTTTCGGAAGGGCCGCCGAAATCCTCTCGGCGGTCGCCATCTTCCCGGCGTACATCGGCTGGGTCGGCTCCCAGCTGGTCGCGGTGGGAACCATCCTGACCGCGATGACCGACCTGGACTCCACCACCGCGATCCTCATCGCCGCCGGAGTCGTGCTGCTCTACACGGTGCTGGGCGGCATGTGGAGCGTCACCCTCACCGACTTCTTCCAGTCGATCGTGCTGATCGCGGCGCTCCTGATCCTGGCGCCGCTCGTTTTGGCGGCCGCCGGAGGGGCCCAGGCCGCCTTCGCCAACCTCTCCGCCGAAGCCACGCGCTTTTTCCCCACCGGGGGCATCCTCGAATGGTGCCTGTTCGTCCAGGCGTGGCTCGTGATCGGACTCGGCAACCTGCCGGCCCAGGATCTCATGCAGCGGGCGCTGAGCTCGAAGAACGAATGGGTGGCGCAGTGGAGCGCCTACGGCGCCGGGGCGATGTACTGGCTGGTGGGCCTGATCCCGGTCGGACTCGGGCTGATCGGCGCCCAGCTCTTCCCGGCGCTCGAGAACCCGGAGCACATCGTGCCGGTGCTGGCGATGGAGTACCTGCCCCCGCTCGGCTTCGCCCTCTTCCTGGGCGCGCTCTTCGCCGCCCTGATGAGCTCGGCGGACAGCGGCCTGCTGGGGCCGGCGAGCGTCTTCGGTCAGAACATCGTGCGGAACCTGGCGCCCGACCTCTCGTCCCGCGAAGTCCTCATCGCGGTGCGGCTGGGGGTGGTGTTCTTCTGCGGCCTCGCGCTGTGCGTCGCGCTGCTGTTCCAGAGCGTCTACTCGCTGATGGTCGAGTCCTGGACGGTCATCATGGTGGGGCTCTTCGCGCCCCTGACCCTGGGGATGTACTGGAAGCGGACCAACGGCCCCGGCGCGGTGGCCGGCATCCTCGCCGGCATCGGCGTCTGGCTGGCCACGCTCCTCATCTCGTGGGGGACCGGAAGCGACGCGGAGTTCCCCGGCGCGCTGGTCGCGACCGCCGCCTCGCTGGCGGCGACGGTTCTGGTTTCGCTCCTGACCGGCAAGACGCATCCGCCGCGCCCCATCGTGGACGCCGCCGGGCGTCCGGTCGCGCCCCGGGACCGGCTGGGACTGCTGGCGCTCCGTCGTCCCCGGTCGTGAGCGGGTTCCGGGTCCTGCCAACGGCGGCGGAGCGCGCCGAGGCGCTGGCGGCGCTCCAGGCGGTGATCTTCCCGACGCTGGCGCCCGACCAGCGCTTCCTGGCCGAACACTACCGGCATCACGTGGAGATGTTTCCCGAAGGTCAGTTCGTCGCGGTCGCCGACGAAGGGGACGTCATCGGCGCCACCACCACCCTCCGGGTGGAGGAGCGTCTGGCGTTCGAGCCGCACTCGTTCTCCCGGATCTTCGGCGGCGGCTGGCTTTCCGCCCACCATCCGGAGGGCGCCTGGCTCTACGGCGCCGACCTCGGCGTGATTCCCGAATGGCGGGGGCGGGGGGTCGCCCGGGCGCTCTACGCGGCGCGCCAGCGGGCCGTCCGTCGTCTCCATCTGGCCGGCCAGGCCACGGTGGGGCTGCTCGCCGGGTACGGGGCGCTCGCCGACCGGATGGACGCGGAAACTTACTACCGGGAGCTGCTGGCCGGGGAGCGTTCCGATCCGACGATTTCCGTCCAGCTGCGGATCGGATTCCGCCCGCGGGGGTTGATCCCGGACTACGTGTCCGATCCGGTCTGCGCCGGATACGGCGCGCTGCTGGTACTGCCGGCGGATGCGGAGGTCGCTTGAACGGCGGATTCCCGACCTTCGGCGTCCCCCACCTGGCGGCGATCGGACTCACGGTCGCCGTTCCGGTCGCGCTCTGCCTCGCCGTCCGGCGCGGGTCGCCGGCGGTCGGAAACGCGGTCCGTTACGGGTTGGCCGCCACGCTGCTTCTGAACGAGTTCGCCTGGTGGACGATCCGCGTCGTCCAGATCGGGTTCGACGGATTCCTGCGGAACCACCTCCCGCTGCACCTGTGCGGCGTGGCCGTCTTCCTGACCGCCGTCACCCTGATCTTTCGGCGTAAGCGCGCCTACGAGATCGCCTGGTTCTGGGGGATGGTGGGCGCGGGGAGCGCGGTGCTCACGCCCGGCAACATCGACGTCGGGTTTCCCGCGTACCGCTTCTTCCAGTACTTCATCGCCCACGGCGGCATCGTCGCCGGAGTCGCGGTCGCCACCTGGGGACTCGGGATGCGCCCGTCGCTCGGAGGACTGTTCCGGGCCTTCCTGTACATGAACCTGTTGGCGGTTCCGGTCGCGATCGCGAACCTGCTGCTGGGATCGAACTACATGTTCCTCTCCAGCCCGCCCGGCGGCAGCGTCTCCCCCTTCTTCTTCGCGCCCTGGCCCTGGTATCTGCTGTTCCTCGAAATGGTTGGGCTCGGTATGTTCCTGCTGGCGTATCTCCCGTTCGTCCGTTGGCGGCGGTGGTACGATCCCGCATGAAGTCCGATGCAACTTTTTCGACTCCCCGGTCGTAGGGGAGGGCGGCGATGAGCGAAACCGACTCCGGGGTGAAACCGGCCAGCCGGCTGGCGGAGCTTCGCATCCACGAGGAGGCGCGCAGCGGGAGCCGCGCGGTTGCGGTCTGGACCGCGGTGCTTGGGGTGGTTCTGGTTCTGGGCGGCGGCTTCGCCGCGTTCCGACTGCTGGGATCCGAACCCGAGCTCCCGGAGGTGCGCACCGCCCGGGTCCGCGCCACCGCGGTCTCGGCGGGAACTACCGTCCTGAACGCGAGCGGCTACGTGACCGCCCGGCGCCAGGCCACCGTCTCCTCCAAGGCGGCGGGGCAGATTACCGAGATCCTCATCGAGGAGGGGATGGAAGTCGCGCCCGGCCAGGTGCTCGCCCGGCTGGACGCCTCGAACCTCGAACGCAGCCTGCGGCTCGCCGAGGCGCAGGCCGAATCGGCGCGGAAGATGGTCGCCGAAGTGGAGGCCCAGCTGGGCGAGGCCCGAACCCGGCAGGCGCGGCTCCGCCAGCTGGTCGCCGAGGGGGTGTCCGGCCAGGCCGATCTGGACCGGGTCGACGGCGAGGTCGCGACCTTCGAGGCGCGCATCGAGCGGCAGCGGGAGGACATCCGGGTGGCGGAGCGGCAGCTCGACGTGATCCGCCAGCAGATCGAGGACACCGTGGTGCGGGCGCCGTTCGCCGGGGTCATCACCGCCAAGAACGCCCAGCCCGGCGAAATGATGTCGCCGATCGCCGGCGGCGCCGGGTTCACCCGCACCGGAGTCGGAACCATCGTGGACATGGATTCGCGCGAGATCGAGGTGGACGTGAACGAGGCGTTCATCAACCGGGTCGCTCCCGGGCAGCCGGTGGACGCCGTCCTCGATTCCTACGAGGACTGGACGATCCCGGCGCGGGTGATCGCCATCATTCCCACCGCCGACCGGGATCGGGCGACCGTTCGGGTGCGCATCGGATTCGAGGAGCTCGACGACCGGATTCTCCCCGACATGGGGGTGAAGGTGAGCTTCCGCTCCGCCGAGGCCGAGCCCTCGGCGGCGCCGGAGGGTCTCTTGGCGCCCGCCGCCGCGGTCTTCCAGGACACCGGACGCGACCTGGTGCTGCTGGTGCGCGACGGCCGGGTCCAGCGGCGCGCGATCCGGGTCGGCGACGCGCAGGGCGCGGACGTGTTCGTGCTCTCCGGGCTCGCCGAGGGCGACCGGGTGGTGGTTGAGGGGCGCGAAGGCCTCTCGGACGGCGACGAGGTGGCGGAGATGGGCGCCGCCACACCCTGATTTTCCGAAGAAAGGACGCAACGGCATGACGGAGAGCGACAACGGGACAATGGTTTCGGTCCGTTCGGTGACCCGCAGCTTCCGCCAGGGAAAGCGGTCGGTTCCGGTGCTGCGCGACCTGTCGCTGGACATCCCCCAGGGCGAATTCCTGGCGCTGATGGGCCCTTCGGGGTCCGGGAAGTCCACCCTGCTCAATCTGATCGCCGGTCTCGACCGGCCGGGCAGCGGGGAGGTGGTGGTCGCCGGCCAGCCGGTCCACGCCATGTCCGAGCGGCGGCTGGCGGCGTTCCGGGCGCGCTACATCGGGTTCGTCTTCCAGTTCGCCAACCTGCTGGGCGCGCTCCATGCGCGCGGCAACGTCGCGGTGCCGCTGCTTCTGACCGCGCTCTCCGCCAGCGAGCGCCGCCGCCGGGTGGGGATCGCGCTCGACATCGTGGGGCTCGCCGACCGCGGGCGCCACTACCCGCGCCAGCTCTCGGGAGGCGAGCAGCAGCGGGTCGGCATCGCCCGGGCGCTGGTGAACGATCCGGCGCTGCTGGTTTGCGACGAGCCCACCGGCGACCTCGACCGGAAGAACACCGACGAGATCCTGGACCTGCTGGGGATCCTGAACCGCGAGCAGGGCAAGACGATCCTGATGGTCACCCATGACCCGCACGCCGCCGAGCGGGCCAGCCGGGTGCTCCACCTCGACGACGGGCGGCTCGACAACGGGAAATCGGCGCCATGAAGGGGCTTTCGCTGATCGTCGCCGCGCTCCGCCGCAAGAAGACCCGCACCGTTCTCACGTTCCTCTCGGTGGTGGTGGCGTTCTTCATGTTCGGGTTGCTCTCGATGCTGCGGACCGCCTTCGGCGCCGGGGTGGAGCTCGCCGACGAGCAGCGGCTGGTGGTGCGCCACCGGGTGTCGCTCTTCCAGGTGCTCCCCGAGTCCTACGAGAGTCGGATCGAGGACATTCCGGGCGTCATCGACGCCATGCACATGACCTGGTTCGGCGGCGTCTACCAGGATCCGTCCAACTTCTTCATGCAGTCCCCGGTGCGCCCGCTCGAATACCTGGACATGTACCCGGAGCTCTCGCTTCCGGAGGCGGCGCGCCGGCGGTGGGTGGAGACCCGGAGCGGCGCGGTCGTCGGGCGCGGGCTGGTGGAGCGCTTCGGATGGGAAGTCGGCGACCGCGTTCCCATCCAGCCCACCATCTGGCAGCAGCAGGGACGGCAGGACGAGGCGTGGGAGTTCGAAGTGGTCGGGGTCTACGACGTCGTCGTGGAGGGCTTCGACCGCAACCAGTTCCTGTTCCGCTACGACATGTTTGACGAGACCCGCGCCTTCGGGCGCGGGACGGTGGGCTGGTACATGGTTCGGGTCGCCGACCCGGACCGGGCGCCCGAGGTGGCGGCGGAGATCGACGCGCTCTTCCGCAACTCCCCGGCGGAGACCAAGTCGGAGCCGGAGGGCGCGTTCGCCGCTGGCTTCGTCAACCAGGTCGGGAACATCGGCCTCATCGTGACCTCGATTCTGGGCGCGGTCTTCTTCACCATCCTGCTGGTCGCCGGCAACACCATGGCGCAGTCGGTGCGCGAGCGGGTCGGCGAGATCGGGCTGCTGAAGGCGCTCGGCTTCAACAGCGCCCAGGTGATGCGGCTGGTGCTGCTGGAATCGGTGGTTCTGGTGACCACCGCCGGTTTCGTCGGGTTGCTGTTCGCGGTCGGCGCCTCCGTCGGACTCCGGGAGGCCCTCGCCCAGTTCCTTCCCGTCTTCTATCTGCGTCCCCAGGATGCGGTCCTCGGCATGGCGCTCGCGATCCTCACCGGGTTCGTCGTCGGCGTCTTCCCGGCGCGACGCGCGATGCGCCTCCAGACCGCGTTCGCACTGAGGCGGCTGTAAATGCGACTCATCTCCTTCCTCAGGCAGATCGGGGCGGTTTCCGCCTACAACCTGCAGACCATCTGGCAGCGCCGGAGCTCCTCGGTGGTGGCGATCTTCGGGGTCGCCGGCGTCGTCGGGGTGCTGGTGGCGGTGCTTTCGATGGCGACCGGATTCCGCCTGATGGTCCAGGGACAGGCGCGCGACGATTTCGCCATCGTGATGCGGAGCGGCTCGGTCTCCGAATCCATGAGCGTTCTTTCGCGCCCGGAAGTCCAGGTCATCGAGGAGGCGCCCGGGGTGGCCCGCGGCGCCTCGGGTCCGCTGGTGTCCCCGGAAATTTTCGTGATCATCGACCGGCAAAAGCTGGGGACCGGCACCGATGCGAACGTGCCCCTGCGGGGTGTGGCGCCCGGCGTGATGGCGGTGCGGGACACGATCGAGATTCGGGACGGGCGGATGTTCGAGCCGGGACGGAACGAGGTGATCGTCGGAATAGCCGCCGTCGAGTCCTTCGAGGGGCTCCGGATCGGCGACCGGATCGACGTCGGAACCGTGGACTGGGAGGTCGTGGGGCATTTCACCGCCGGCGGCGGGATTTCCGAATCGGAGATCTGGGCCGACAGCCGCATCCTCGCCGACGCCTACCAGCGGGGGAACTCGTCGAACTCGGTTCTGGTGCGGCTCAGCGATGCGGATGCCTACGACGACTTTCAGGGTTTCCTCGAGGACGACCCGCGCGTGAACGTCACCACGATGCGCGAAACCGAATACCTCGCCGAGCAGTCCGAGGCGATGGACGCCGTCATCACCACCCTGGGCTGGATCGTCGTGGCGATGATGGCGGTGGGGGCGGTCTTCGCGGCGCTCAACACCATGTACGCCGCGGTTTCGAGCCGCGCCCGCGAGATCGCGACGCTTCGGGCGTTCGGCTTCGCCCGGACTCCGGTGGTGGTCTCGGTGATGGCGGAGTCGCTCCTCTTCGCCCTGATCGGGGCGGCGCTCGGCGGGGTGGCGTCGTGGCTCCTCTTCGACGGGTTCCGCGCCGCGACCATCAACTTCGCCTCGTTCAGCCAGGTCGCCTTCGCCTTCCGGGTCACCCCGGACCTGATCGCCCAGGGCATCACGCTGGCGCTGTGGATCGGCGCGCTCGGCGGGATCGCCCCGGCCATCGGAGCGGCGCGCCGCAGCGTGGTGGGAGCGCTGCGGGAGCAGTAGGCCGGGGCCGCGCGTATCCGACTTCCCCCGCACGCCCCCGGAAGGGGGAACATCCGGCGGTTCGGGCTCGACATCCATGCGCCGGTCTTCGTCGCTTCGGCGACGGTGATCCTGCTGTTCGTCGCGCTGGCGATCGTGTTTCGCGGTCAGGCAGGAGCGGTGTTCGCGGACGTACACGCCTCCCTCACGTCCCGTTTCGACTGGCTCTACCTCGGAAGCGCCAACCTCGCGGTACTGACCTGCCTGTTCCTGATCGTTTCGCCGCTCGGCCGGGTGCGGCTCGGCGGACCGGACGCCAAGCCCCGGTATTCCCGGCTCACCTGGGGCGCGATGCTCTTCGCCGCCGGCATCGGCATCGGACTCCTCTTTTTCGGAGTCGCGGAGCCGATGCAGCACTTCCTCCACCCGCCGCTCGGCATCGAGCGTCCCAGCGTCGGGGACGCGGTCGCCGCCACCTTGTTCCACTGGGGGCTGCACGGCTGGGGCATCTACGGGGTCGCCGCGCTCGCGCTGGCGTTTTTCGCCTACAACCGGGGCTACCCGCTGGCGCTCCGCTCGGTCTTCCACCCGGTGCTGGGGGACCGGGTGTGGGGCGCCTCCGGCCATTTCATCGACTTCGCGACCGTGTGCGCCACCGTGTTCGGGCTGGCGACCTCGCTCGGACTCGGCGCCCGCCAGATTTCCGGCGGTCTGGAGCATCTCTTCGGCATTCCCGCCACCGACCTGACCGGGACGCTCATCGTCGCGACGATCACCCTGATCGCCACCCTTTCGGTGCTTTCCGGGCTCGACGCCGGAGTCCGCCGGCTGAGCGAGGCGAACATCCTGCTGGCGGTGGCCCTGATGCTGGCGGTGGTCGTTCTCGGCCCCTTCGGCGCAGTGGCGGGCGCATTCCTCGAAGGTCTCGGCGCCTACGCCCTGCGCCTCGTGCCGCTCAGCAACTGGGTGGGGCGCACCGACACCGCCTACCTCCACGAATGGAGCGCCTTCTACTTCGCGTGGTGGTTCGCCTGGACTCCGGTGGTCGGCATCTTCATCGCCCGCATCTCCCGGGGGCGCACCGTCCGGGAGATGCTCGGCTTCCTGCTCGTGATCCCGACCCTGTTCACGCTGCTCTGGATGAGCGTCTTCGGCGGTTCCGCCCTCCACCAGCTGATCGTGGGAGGGCATTCCGGGGTGGCGGACGCGGTGCGGGCGTTCCGCCCGGAGCTGGCGCTCTTTCGGATGTTCGAGGCGCGCCCGCTGACCCTTCCGCTTTCGATCGTCGCCATCGTGCTCACCGTCATCTTCTTCGTGACCTCGTCCGATTCGGGATCGCTGGTGGTGGATTCGATCACCGCCGGCGGCAAGCTGGACGCGCCGACGGCGCAGCGGGTGTTCTGGTGCCTCACCGAGGGCGCGGTCGCGGCAGCGCTGCTGCTGGGCGGCAGCCTCGAATCGGTGCAGGCGGCGGCGTCGCTCACCGGCCTCCCCCTCGCCGCCGCCTCTGTCCTCATCGCCGCCGGTCTGTGTGTGGAGCTTCGCAGGGAACTCCGGTAGGCGCGCCTCAAGCCCAGAGGCCCGACAGGGGCGCCGCCGCCAGCCGGTCGGCGAACGGCGTCAGCCCGTCGCCGTCATGGAGAACCACTCCGAAGGCGAAACGCTCCCCGCAGGCTTCGGCCAGGGTGCGCAGCCCGGCGAAGTCGCGGGATCGCACGGTCGCGTTCGCCTTGATTTCGATCCCCGCGATCCTGCCGTCATCCCGCTCCAGGACGATGTCCACTTCGCGCATCTGCTGATCCCGGAAGTGCCAGGGCGTCACTTGCATGTCCGACGCCGCGATGAGTTTCAAGATTTCCGAAAACACGAAACTCTCGAGCAGCGGACCGAAGGCGTCACGCCGGGCCCGGACCCGGGCGAGGGTCATGCCGCGCGCCGCGGCGAGGAGCCCCGAGTCAAGGAAGTGCAGCTTGGGCGTTTTGACAAGCCGCTTCAACGCATTGGTGTGCCAAGACGGCAAAGTCGTGACCAGGAAGACCTGCTCCAGCAGTGCGAGATAGCGCTGTCCGGTCTTGTGGCTGACGCCGATTCGCGCGCCGAGCTGCGAATAGTTGACCAGTTGTCCCGAGTGCTCCGCCAGCATGCGGACGAACTTCGGCAACTCGGCTTGTCTCCCGATTTCGGTGATCTCCCGCAGATCCCGGCTGAGCGCCGACGCCAGCCAGGACCGCGCCCATGCCTGCCGGCGCCGCTCGGTCTCGCGGGCGACCGCTTCGGGAAAGCCCCCGGTCAGGGTCAGCCGGACCAATTCATCCCCCACGATCGCATCTTGACTGCCTTCAAGTTCTCTTTCTCCGGCGAAGAGACGATCGAGGAAGGTCGGCGTCACGCCCTCGATTTCGGCGCGCGCCAGCGGCAGCATCCGCAGGGTTTCGATCCGGCCCGCGAGGCTGTCGGCGACGCGGGGGAGGGTCATGACGTTGGCGGACCCGGTCAGCAGGAAACGCCCCGGTCGGTAGTCCTCGTCCACCGAACGCTTGATCGCCAGCAGCAGTTCCGGCACGCGCTGGACCTCATCGAGGATCACCCGGTCCAATCCGCGAACAAACCCGACCGGGTCGGTTCGGGCGGCGTCGAGGACGATCGGGTCGTCGAAGGTGAGAAAGCGTCGATCCGCCTCCTCCATCTTCCGGACCAGCGTGGTCTTGCCCGCCCGGCGCGGCCCGACGATCAGAACAACCGGGGTGTCGGCAAGAGCTTCCCGCATCAGCCGCTCCGCGAATCGTTTGTACATGAGATGGAATCCAGAGACATGATAATTGGAAGTTTGCGCCCTGGCAATTGGAAGTCAACGGCATGATCATTGGGAATTGGAATCCGGTGGATCGGGAATCCAGGCGCCGGAAAGGTTGCGTCCGCGCTGCGAAGCTATGCTCCAGGCGCCATGACGCGGAATATTCCCGTCCTTGCCCTGCTCGCTGCGGTGGTGACGCTGGGGATGGCGCTGGGCGGTTGCTCCTCGCGTTCCGGGACGCCGGTCGCCGCTCCCCCGGCGACGCCACCGGCGCCAGCGCCCCCTCCGGCGCCACCCCCAGCGCCCCCGGAGCCGCCTCCCCCGCCGCGCGGACTCCCGGACGCCCCGGAGGACGTCTGCATCCCGACCCCCGCGAACGGCTGCGTCCCCGCCCCCGAGTTCAACGAGATGGCGACGAAGCGGGCGCCGGACTACGCCGCGGACGCGAATTTCAAGGCGCAGTGGGGTCTCGAATCCATCAACGCCCACCTCGCCTACGCCCACGTGAACCTGCTGGAGGGTTCCGACGCGAAGCCGGGCGAAGGGGTCACCATCGGGGTGATCGATTCCGGCATCGATGTCGAGCATCCGATCTTCGCCGGCAAGACGGTCCACGAAGCGTTCCTGCAGGGGGCCGTCGACGAAAACGGGGAAGAGCTTTCCCACGGCACTGCGGTGGCGAGCGTTGCGGCGGGCGGCCGCGTCGACGACCCGAAGGCGCCGCTGGGAGTCGCGTGGGGCGCGGATCTCGCCGTCTGGGCCAGCCCCCCGATCAGCGATGTCCACGAAGTGGATGGACCGGTCACGCTGGAGGAACTCGCCAAGGCGGACTCGGATGTGGCCGGGCTTTTTTCGCCGGCCCTCGCCTGGCGCGACGCGAAGGGACGGAGGATCGACATCCTGAACCTGAGCTTCGGTTTTGACGGTCTGATCGACGCATACAGCGAGGAGGACCTGCGCGCTCACATCCCGAAGACGATCGCGGCCCTGGCGCAGGCGAATGCGCCCGACAAGACGATCCTGGTGTGGGCTGCCGGCAACAGCCACGCCGGCTGCGCGACGGGGGATCTGCATTGCGAGGACGACCAGCTCGAGGCGGTCTCGCCCAATGTCCTCAGCGGGCTGATGGCGCGCATCGAGGAGCTTCGGGGGCACTCCATCGCGGTGGTCGCCCTGAGCCCGAACGGAGGCCGGATCACCTTCTTCTCGAACCGCTGCGGTCTCGCCGCCGATTTCTGCATCGCCGCTCCCGGCGAGGAAATCCAGGTCGCGCGGTTCGGCCCCCGGGACGGGGAGAGCGGAGTCCGGGACTACGGGAAAGCGGGCGGGACCTCCTTCGCCGCTCCGATGGTCGCCGGGGGACTCGCGGTGATGAAGCAGCTCTTCCGGGACTCGCTTTCCAACGAGGAGCTGGTCTCCCGGCTCTTCGCCACCGCCGACAACACCGGCGTCTACGCCGACCGGCAGGTCTACGGCAACGGCCGGATGGACCTGGGCGCCGCCACCTCCCCGGTCGGGGTGCTCGGCGTTCCCATCGAGACCACCGGGTTCGCCGCCTCCCTCCAGTCGACCCGGTTGCGGCTGGGAGCGGCCTTCGGCGACGGCGTCCGAGAGACGCTCGACGGCAAGGAAATCATGTCCCTCGACGGCCTGGGCGCTCCCTTCTGGCATCGCCTCGACGGATTCGCGGTCACCACCGACGGCCCCTCGATGGGCGCCCGGCTCCGCAGCTTCCTGGGGACCGAATCGGGCTCCGCGTTCCACAATCCACAAGCGCCCGGACTCCGGGCGGACGTCCTGCGGATGCCGACCGCCACCGGCAGCGGACACCTGGCGCTCGCCGAGGGCGCGGTGCAGTTCAGCGCCTTCGGGCGGAGCGGCCTCTCCGCGACCGCATTCACCACCGGAACCTGGCGCGCCGGGATGCCGGCGTCCGGGGCCGCCTTTGGCTGGCGCCCGGGAAGCCTCCCGGTCGGCTTTCGCGCCGGCTGGATCGAGGAGCGGGAGACGCTGCTCGGCAGCATGGGGCTGGGGGCGTTCGGCAGCCTCTCGGCCACCACCGGCTTCGTCGGGGTGGACGGCGGGACGCAGCTGGGCCGCTGGCGGATTGGGGGGAGCGGCGAATACGGGATGGCGCGTCCCGAAGCGCATGGCGGCATCATCCAGGACATTGCGCCGCTTCGCACCAGCGCGTTCTCGGCGCACATCGGCGCCGCGCTGGCCGAGAGTTCGCTGGAATTCTCGGTGTCGCAGCCGCTGCGGGTCGAGAGCGGCCAGGCGACGCTCCTGGTGCCGTCAGCCCGCACCCGGCAGGGGATGGTGAACCACCTTCCGCTCCGGACCGACCTGGCGCCGGGAGCGCGGCAGATCGATCTGACCGCGCAGTGGAACCGGCGGCTGGGGCGGGGGGAGTTCCGGCTGGGCGCGGTGCGGAGCTTCCGGTACGGCCACCGCCGGGCGCTCGGCGCGCAGACCGCGCTGCTCTCCGGCTGGCGCTGGACCTTCTGAAATCCCTTACGTTTCGTGGGCATGAGAGGGAGATGGGCGGCCCTTCTTGCGGGACTGGCGAGGCTCCGGGTGGATCCGCTCATGGTTCCCCTGACGAAACCGAGGAAGCGAATCTCGGCGACGGAAGCCCTCAGGGGGGGACTGGGAGCGCGTCGGGCAGGATCTCTGGAAGGGGATGGAACACGAACGCGCGATTCAGGAATCGATGGGGCTCCCGCCGCCTCGACTGTCCATGCGCAGCGGGCCGCTTCCTCCGCCGTCCCATTTCGAGCATTACGAACGCATGCTCCCCGGCGCCGCCGAGCGGATTTTCGCAACGGGCGAATCGGAACAGGCGGCGAGACATGAGATCGAGGCGCACGCTTCCCGGCTCGAAATGCGCGAGACCAGCCTGGGCGTCGTCGTGTGGTTTGGCATCCTGGTGGCTGTTGTTTTCCTCGCCTGGATTGGCCATACGACTGTGGCGGGGATTCTCGCCGGTGGTATCGGAGTCGCCGCCATTCCCCGGCTCGTGACCGCGATAGGGAATCGCAATCCCCCCACGTAGTTTCCCGGGTGCCTTGATGCCCCTTGAATCAAGGACTTCAAACCTCTCGATCCGGATCAGACGTTTCCCCATCTCCATGATCGGGGCGTCGCGAGATCATCCACAGTCTTTCATATTGATCCAGAATCCACCGACATGCCTCATCCCAACCGTCCCTGTCTTCTCGTGTCCAGTCGTGCTGGACCCAAACACTCCTGCCAGCTTCGCTCTCTTTTTCCAAATTTCCCAATATGGACTGATCCGTCATTTCCTCATGCATGATCTGTGAAAAACGGAAAACTCTTTTTCGTGTCACGTGATTTTTCGAACGTCCACGAATGTAGATCAGAATATGGTCTTCGCCGAGTCCAATTCCAACGCGGTCTCCATGGGAATTGCAAGGTTTCGTCTTCTGGCTTCTGCCTCGCCATTGCGCCTGCTGTCCGGGGACGCCGCCATGAACTTCCATGAGGTGTTTCCAGAAGGCTTCGGTGATCTCGGCCCGGTCCGAAATGATTTCGACTTGGAGATTGATTCCGCATCGTTCACCCAGACTGTGGCATCGTTTCGCATAGGCCGGATAGTTTCTTTCGTACGGATACATTACCCAATCAGTGTGTCTTGGGACGGCGAACATTTTCAGGGACTGAACTGTGCTTCCAGAAGAATAGGTGCTTGTTGGGTGAATGTTGGCGCTGATCGCATCGCCGCGCAAATGCTTGAAATTTTCAGAATTCAGATCCAGGAGCGCACCGGTCACATTGAGAACCATCTTGCTTCCTTCTTTTTCGGAATTCCATGGACCGTCTTCAATTTTGCCTCAATTGAGATTTGAGTGGGTAGAATGGAGACCGCCGGGATTCCGGGTGTCAAGGGCGGGCTTGCACGGCGTAGCGAACCCTTGACTCACGGAATCCGGCGGGCACGCTCGAAAAAGGGTCGAAAGCGGGAAGCCGCAACCGTCCCCAGCCAGCGTCGCCACACACCAATGGAACACTTTTCCCGCTTTCGACCCTGAAAAAAAGGAGCGCATCCAGTGCTACACGAGCTTTTCGCCCAAGCCCTCGGCATCCCGGACCCCTGGTTCGTCGAGAACGTGGAATTCGACAAGGACCAAGGAAAGCTGAGCATCCGCGTCGATTTCCGCAGGGGCGCCCGCTTCGCCCACCAGAACCACGACGGCCTCCATCCGGTCCACGACACCAAGACCAAGCGCTTCCGCCACCTCAACTTCTTCCAATTCGAGTGCGAACTGGTGGCGCGCGTCCCCCGGGTGCGCCTCCCCAACGGCAAGGTCGCGCTGGTCTCGCCGCCCTGGGCCGGCAAGCTCTCCGGGTTCTCCCTCCTCTTCGAAGCCTTGATTCTCGCCATGTGCCAGGACATGACCTTCGCCGCCGTCGCACGGCTCGCCGGACTCTCCCAGCACCAAACCCAGGCCATCTCCAACCGCTATGTGGAACTCGCCACCGAAACCGACGACCAAGCCGACGTCCGCGCCGTCGCCATCGACGAAACCTCCCGCGCGCGCGGCCACAACTACGTCACCGTCGTCGCAGACGCCCGAAAACGCCGGGTCATCTTCGTCGGAGAAGGCCGCGCCGCCGACTCCGTCGACCGATTCGCCCGAAGCCTCGAAGCCCACGGCGGAGACCCCGAAGCCGTCGAAGTCGCCTCCATCGACATGTCCCCCGCCTACATGAAGGGCGTCGCAGAGCATCTCCCCAACGCCCAGATCACCTTCGACAAATTCCACGTCATCGCTCACGCATCCAAGGCCCTCGACCAGACCCGGCGCATCGAGCAGCGCGCCAACCCCCAACTCAAGGGCATGCGCTGGGCGCTCCTCAAAAATCCCGAACGACTCGGCCCCGAACAGCGCGCCCAACTCAACGCTCTCATCGCGCAGGCCCCCGGAAAGCGCACCGCCCGAGCCTGGATGTACCGCGAGCAACTCCGGAACATCCTCAACCGCAAGCAGGTCAACGTCGTCAGAGCCATGCTCCGGCAGTGGTGCGCCAACGTGAACCGCTCCAAGGTCGAACCCATGAAAGCCGTCGCGCGGATGATCCGCAAACATCTCGAGGGCATCGTCGCGTGGGCCCGAACCCGCCAGACCAACGGCTTCATCGAGGCGCTCAACGGCCTGTTTCAGGCGGCCAAGCGGAAAGCCAGAGGCTACGGAACCTTCCAGACCATCCGCACCGTGTTCTTCCTCATCGCCGGAAAACTGGACTTCTCCAAGCTCAACCCTCATGTCGCGTACCCACTCGGTATTTGAAAGAGCCTCAATTTTCCATCGGAATCCGGAAGCGTCCTGCTTCTCGGCGGGCGGAGTTCGTTGGTCGGTCCAGGGCCACAGCGCAAGCGCCTGGTCGGCTAGAGAATCCGCGCGTCGCAAGATTGTCGCTTCGTCCCATTTTTCTTCATTTGCGAGCTGCTGCGTCATCTTGATGGAACTCTCTTTGTAAACCTTCTTTTTGTCCGAAAACGGTCTTGCTCCCAAGCCGGGATTTTCGCCTTCTCCGATCAGAGTCAGATTCGCGAGCCGGTTGCGAAGTTGCGCATGGACTTCATCCGCATTTTCACCGAGATCATGCCTCCATGTTTCCGTCAACTTCTGCGGCATCACGTGTTCAATCTGGAGTGGATCGCGATCCAGCATTTCGTCACCCAGGTTTTGCGCGTCCATCAATGCGCACAGAACAGCGAAGGCGGGCCTGTTGGCGCCGCCTCCGTAGGCGTTCCGCGTGCGAACGCCTTCCCGAACCTCTTCGTCGTTCGGAACGCCGGTATGCTGATTGCGGAGTCGGCGGATTCGATGCAACCAGTGCTCCACGGGGTCCTCTCCGACGCCCAGTCCTTCGCTGTGCGCGAGCTCGGCGGCAGCCTTGTTCATGCCCGTCGTCGGTCGGTCCGCCAGCCAGAGGCGCGTGATCCAGGTTCCGATTCCCGCGAAGATTTTCGCTAATTCCTGGCTGGATATCCCCGATGCATTTGTTTTCGCATCGTGAAGGATTCGCAAGCTCAACGGACGGTGGACATTCAGGCCGAGATACCGAAGATGCCGGATTTCCCTTTCCACTTTCTTTTGGGAGTGTTTTTGTGGCCCGGTCAGAATTCCATAGAGTTTGGCGAGTCGGGCCAAATCGGCCAGAAGCGCCGGACGATCTTCTTGCTTCTCTTTCAGCGCCCAGCGCCGAAGCTGTTCGTAGGTCTTGTCGCCGCCGCGCATTTCTCCAGTCCGCCAGCGCATCACATCCCGGAGAAAATGGTCTATGGGTTCGGTCGTGTGTTCGGCGCCAAGCGCCTCTACGATTGTGCGCCAATGACCATCGTGGAGCTGCTGTTGCTTCTCCTCCGGGAGACCCATCAACAGCCAGTTCTTGACCTTTTCACTCTCGGTGAGCGGGCGTCCGGTGGCGTTCAGACTCTCGAAAACCTGCTGCGGATCGTCGGTGTGGTCAAGGCCGATGCTGACTACCCGGAGCCGCTCGAGTCCCCGTAGCAGGCGGGTTGTGTCAGTACGCTCCACCATGCTTCGCACTTTCTTCCATGCTTGGACGACGGCTCCGGTTCCGGAAGGATTTCTTCCTTCCATGCCGCTACGGTATTCCGCATCATCGCCGTCCTGGAGTCGAATCTTGATGCGTTTGTAATCCTCCCAATCAGGGTTGACAAGACGATTGCGAAGAATCCTCGGAGTCCAATCGCCACATTGCCCATTCTCACCGAGTTTTTGAGCGATACATTCGATCAGAATGCTTACCGTGGTGAGCCGCTGCTGGCCATCGACGACGCGGATCGTGCTGAGCACACCGGCGGCGCCCGTTTCCTCGAACGTCAGGAGATTGCCTGCGTAGTGTACGGCTTCCGGACCTGCGTCAGCAATCGCCAGCAGGTCCTCGACCAGCCGTTCGATTTCCGTATGCCGCCAGCAATAGCGACGCTGCCAGCGCGGCACAACGTACTGAAGCTCGCCTTTCAGCAGCTTCAGGAATTCTATCGGTTGGGCGTGCATGAATCGTACGACTACTCCAGTCCCCGGCGCTTCAGCAGCGGGGCGATGTCGGCGTCGCGGCCGCGGAAGGCGCGGAACAGCTCCATCGCATCCACCGATCCGCCCCTGGAGAGCAGGGTCGCCCGGAAGTGGTCCCCGTTTTCGCGGGTGGGGCCGCCGTTCTCGCGGAACCACTCCACGCTGTCGGCGTCCAGCACCTCGCTCCAGATGTACGAGTAGTACCCGGCGGAATAGCCGCTTCCCCAGATGTGGGAGAAGTACGTGCTGCGGTAGCGGGGAGGCGTCGGCGGAAACGCGACTCCGGCGGCTTCCAGCGCGTTCTCCTCGAAGGCGATCGCCTGCTCGGCGGTCGGGATTTCGGAGACCGCCCGTTCGTGCCACGCCAGGTCCAGCAGGGTGGCGGCCAGGTATTCGGTGGTGGCGAACCCCTGGTTGAAGGTCTGGCTCTCCAGCACCCGCTCCAGCAGGTCGCCGGGGATCGGCTCGCCGGTCTGGTAGTGCACTGCGTAGTTGCGGAGCACTTCCGGCCAGGTCGCCCACATCTCGTTCACCTGGGAGGGGAACTCCACGAAGTCGCGGGGAACCGAAGTGCCGGCGAAGGTCGGGTAGCGCACATCCGAAAACAGCCCGTGCAGGGCGTGCCCGAACTCGTGGAACAGGGTGATGACCTCGTCGAAGGTCATCAGGGTCGGCTCGCCCTCCGGCGGCTCGGGAATGTTGAGATGGTTCGCCACCACCGGACGAGTCCCCAAAAGCCCCGACTGCGGAACGTAGGCGTTCATCCAGGCGCCGCCGCGCTTGGACGGGCGGGCGTGGAAGTCGCCGAGAAAAAGCCCGAGCGAAGAGCCGTCGTGGTCGAAGACTTCCCAGATCCGCACGTCCTCCTGGTAGGTCGGCAGCTCCGGCCGCTCCTCGAAGGTCAGCCCGAAAAGCAGGTTCGCCGCGTGGAACACGCCGTTTTCCAGCACGCTGTGCAGCTCGAAGTAGGGGCGGAGCGCCGCGGCGTCGAAGTCGTAGAGCTCGGCGCGCAGCTTCTCGGTGTAGAACTGCCAGTCCCAGGCGGCGATCTCGATGTCCGCTCCCTCGGCGCGGGCTGCCCGTTCCAATGCGGCCGCCTCCCGGCGGGCGTTCCGGACCGCCGCCGGGGTGAGCGCCGCCAGCCGCTCGTGAACCGCCTCCACCGTGCCGGCCGTCTGCTCCTCCAGAACGAACGCCGCGTGATGCGGATAGCCGAGCAGGGCCGCCCGCTCCGCCCGGAGTCGGGCGATTTCGGTGATGATCTCCCGGTTGTCATACTCGCCGCCGCTGCTGCCGCGGGCGAGCGAGGCGCGCAGGATCCGCTCGCGAAGGTCCCGGTCGGTGAGGCTCGCAAGCGCCGGTTGGCCGCTGGTGTTCAGCAACGGAATCACGAACTTGCCTTCCAGATCCCGGGCCCTGGCGGCTTCGGCGGCGGCGGCGATTTCGCCTTCGTCCAGTCCGTCAAGTTCCGCCTCGGTGTCCACCACCACCGCCGAGGCGTTCACTTCATCCAGAACATTCCGGGTGAAGGAAGCGCCGAGCGAGGCGAGGCGGGAGTTGATTGCGCGCATCCGCTCCTTCTGCTCCTCGGAGAGATTGGCGCCCGCGCGGATGAAGTTCCGGTGGTATTCCTCGACCAGCCGGACCTGCTCGGCGTCGAGGCCGCTGTCATGCCGGGCGTCGTGGAGGGCCCGGACCCGTGCGAACAGGTCCGGGTTCAGCAGGATGCGGTCGGCGTGGGCGGCGAGCTTCGGCGAGATCTCCTCCCGGATCGCGTTCATGGCGTCGTTGGTGTGCGCCGACGAAAGGCCGAAGAACACCCGCGAGACCCGGGACAGCAGCGGCGAACCGCTCTCCATCGGCGTGATCGTGTTCTCGAAGGTGGGCGGCTCGTCGAGCGCGGCGATCCGCTCCGCTTCGGCGAGGTCCTCGGCCATGCCCCGCTCGAACGCCGGGAGGTAGTGCTCGTCCCGGATCCGGTCGAACGGCGGCAGGCGATGCAACAGCGCGCTTTCGGTGAGGAGAGGGTTTTCCGACATGGACTCCGTGGTGGGGTTGTTCGAGCCGCCGCAACCGAGCGCGACAGCGAGCAGGATGGGGGCGAAGCGGTGGATGTTCATGGTTGTTCTCCTTGGCGGCGCAGGGTTTCGCCTCGGCGGAACGCGCGCTCGGCGTCGGCGCGCCTCCCCAGGCGGCTGTAGATGTCGGCGAGGACGAAGTAGCCGAAGGGCGCCATGTCGGGCGGCGGGTCGAGCGCGTTTCCCCGGCGCGCCATGTCCTCCGCCTCCTCGAGGGCGCCCCGGTCGAGAAGCGCCTTGGCGAGATGGAGATGCCCGACTGCGAATTCGGGGTTGTAGGCGATGGCGTCGCGGAAGCCGGCCTCCATGCGCTCCCGGTCCCCCAGGGCGCCGAACAGCCGGGCGAGGTTGAAGTGCGAGCGGAAGTCCCGGGGCGCCTGCTCCAGGCGGGCCTCGTAGGCGCGGAGGGCCGCATCGGCTTCGCCCCGCTCCTCGTGGAGCAGCGCGAGGTTGTACCAGGCTTCGGAAAGCCGTTCGTCCCGTTCGAGCGCTAGCCGAAATTCGATTTCGGCCTCGTCGAGGCGCTCCAGGCTGAGCAGGCACTCGCCCTTCAGGTTCCGGGCCGGCGCCTGCATCTCTCCGGCGCCCTCCAGCCGGGCCAGCGTTTCGAGCGCGCCGTCGCAATTCTCCCGCCCGGCAAGGATGCCGGCGAGGTGGAAGGCGCCGATGTTGTCGTTCGGGTCCAGCTCCAGCAGCCGTCGGTAGCCGGCCTCCGCTTCGGCGGAGCGCCCGGCCAGCCGGTAGGCGTCGGCGAGCCCCAGCACCGCCGATTTGTAGTTCTCGTCCAGCGCCAGCGCGTCCCGGTAGGCGGCGATGGCCTCGTCCCAAGCCCGTCGCTTCCGGTGCAGGTTGCCGAGGATCAGGTGGGCTTCCAGGATGCCCGCATCCTCGGCGAGCGCCCGGCGCACCGAAGCCATCGCCTCGTCGATCCGGCCCTCGCTCGAATCGGTTCCCGCCAGCTTCAGCAGGTTGTAGAGATGCACCTTGTCCTTGGGGTCGGCGAGGTCGGATTCGTCCCGGACCGGAACCGGCGCGGTTCCGCCCAGGTAGCCGAGCGCCGCCAGCCGGGCGCGCGTCTCCTCGTCCACCATCTGCGCCGGGCGTTCCACTCCCGATGCGTATCCGGCCATCATGCGACGCAGCCGCGCCTCCAGCTGCTCCAGCTGTCCGGGGCGTTCGCCGGCCAGATTCCGCCGCTGCCCGGGGTCGGCCGCGATCTCGTAGATCTCCGGGCGGGGGGCGGAGATGAAGTGCAGCAACCCGTTACGCAGCGCGTGGAGCGGCGCCCAGCCGTAGTGGTTCCGGGGATAGAAGCTCTCGCTGTAGGCCCAAAGCCCCAGGTCCTCCACCGACCCGTCCAGCAGCGGCAGCAGGCTCTCGCCCTGGACCGCCTCCGGGATGCCCACCCCCACCAGGTCCAGGACGGTGGGCGTCAGGTCCACGCCCCGCACCTGGGCGGCCACCCGCCGGCCGCCGGCGATCTGGCGGTAGGGGGCGCGCACCAGGAAGGGCACCTGCATCGAGGCGTCGTAGATGAAGAACCCGTGGGCGGTCTCCTGGTGCCGCCCCAGACTCTCCCCGTGGTCGGCGATCAGAACCAGCAGGGTGTCCCGAACGAGGGCGTTCGCGTCCAGCCAGTCGAGCAGCCGCCCCACCAGAAAGTCGGTGAACAGCACCTCGCTGTCGTAGCGGGCTTCCCGGTAGTCGCCGACCCGGGAGCGCCAAGGCTCCGGCGGCTCGTAGGGCCAGTGCGGGTCGTAGAAATGAATCCAGGCGAAGAACCGCTCCTCCCGCACCTGCCCCATCCAGTCGAGGGCGGCGTCCAGCACCTCGTTGCCGGGGCGCTGGACGGTGTCCAGCCCGAAGGATTCGAATTCCCCGAAGTCGAAGTCGTCGAAATAGCGCTCGAAGCCCTGGTCCAGCCCCCAGCGCGAATCCAGGACGAAGGCGCCGATGAACCCGCCGGTGCGATACCCGGCGGCGGCGAGCGTTTCGGCCAGCGTCTCCGCCGAGTCCGGGACCGGGTAGCCGCCGTTGTCCCGGACTCCGTGGAACATCGGGTGGGTTCCGGTGAACATGGTGGCGTGCGAGGGCAGGGTGAGCGGAACGCTCGCGGTGGCCTGCTCGAAGAGGACGCCCTCGGCGGCGACCCGCTCAAAGGCCGGAGTGCGGATCCGCTCGCTGCCGTAGGGGCTCAGGTGCCGGGCGGAGAGGGTGTCCAGGGTCACCACCACCACGTTCAGCGGCCGGATCGGATCGACGCCTCCGCCGCAGGCGGCGGCGAGGAGGAGGATGCAGAGACCGGAACGTCGGAACACGGGAGCGGGGATTATCGCGTCCTCCTAACATTCCCGGCGATGTCCGACGCCCCAACCGACTCCCCAACTGACTCCCCAACCGACTCCCCAACCGACTCGCTATTGGACCGGCTGGGCCTCGGGGACGGGATCCCCGGCGCCTGCCACGGCCCCGATTCCTGGATCCTGACCGCCGAGGCGCCGCTGGTCTCGACGAATCCGACGACCGGCGAACCCATCGCCAGCGTGGTCCCCGCAAACGCGGAGGCGGTCGAGAGCGTGATCGTCGCCGCCGGGGAGAGCTTCCGCTGGTTCCGGGAGACCCCGGCGCCGAAGCGCGGCGCGCTGGTCCGGGACCTGGGCGAGGCGCTTCGCGAGGACAAGGAGCCGCTGGGCGACCTGATCGCGCTGGAGATGGGGAAGATCCGCGCCGAAGGCCACGGCGAGGTCCAGGAGATGATCGACATCTGCGACTTCGCGGTCGGCCTCTCGCGCCAGCTCTACGGCCTCACGATGGCTTCCGAGCGCCCCGGCCACCGGATGTTCGAACAGTGGCATCCGCTGGGTCCGGTCGGGGTGATCACCGCCTTCAACTTCCCGACCGCGGTCTGGTCCTGGAACGCGGCGATCGCCGTCGTTTGCGGGGATCCGGTAATCTGGAAGCCGTCCGACCTGACCCCGCTCTGCTCGGTCGCGGTCCAGCGGATCGCGAACCGGGTGGCCGCCGATCACGGGGTCTCCGGGGTCTTCAACCTGCTGATCGGCGACGGCGGGGTCGGCGCCCGGCTGGCAGCCGACCGCCGGCTTCCGCTGATCTCGTTCACCGGCTCGACCGCGGTCGGGCGCAAGGTCGCCGCAGTGGTCGCCGAACGCCTGGGACGCTGCCTGCTGGAGCTCGGCGGCAACAACGCCATCGTGGTCAGCGCGAACGCCGATCTCGACCTCGCGGTGCGGGCGCTGGTCTTCGGCGCGGTGGGAACCACCGGGCAGCGGTGCACCACCACCCGTCGCGTCCTCGTCGACCGGAGGATCGCGGACCGGCTGGTCGAGCGGCTGGCGGACGCCTACCGGCAGATCCGGATCGGCGACCCGCTGGATGCGGCGACCCTCATGGGGCCGCTGGTCTCCGGATCGGCGGTGGTTCGGATGCAGCAGGCGCTGGAGCACGCGATTCTCGCCGGCGGGACGCTGGTCCAGGGCGGGCGGCGCCGCCCGGACATCGGCCCCTGGCACGTGGAGCCGGCCATCGTCCGGATGCCGGCCCAGACCGATCTGGTGCGCGAGGAGACCTTCGCCCCCATCCTCTACATCCTCGAGACCGATTCGCTGGAGCAGGCCATCGCGCTCCACAACGACGTTCCGCAGGGGCTTTCCTCGGCGATTTTCACCGACAGCCTGCGCGAGGCCGAGACCTTCCTCTCGGCGCGGGGCTCCGACTGCGGCATCGCCAACGTGAACATCGGCACTTCCGGCGCGGAGATCGGCGGCGCTTTCGGCGGCGAAAAGGACACCGGCGGCGGCCGGGAGTCCGGCTCGGACGCCTGGAAGGCCTACATGCGCCGCCAGACGAACACCGTCAACTGGTCGAAGGACCTCCCGCTGGCGCAAGGGATCGAGTTCGGCTGATTCCGGCGAGCCCGCTGACGGCGTCGCGCACCCGGGCGGCCAGCGTCGGCAGCCCTTCGGGGTTGGGTCCGCCGCCCTCGGCGCGCTGGGCGCGCCCTCCGGCCCGGCCGCCGATCTCCGCCGCCGCGTCCGCCAGCAGCTGGTGCGCGGGGAGGCGGGACGCCAGATCGTCGGAGACCGCCAGAATCACCGCCGCCCGGCCGTTGCGGACGGTGGAGACCAGCGCGACCCATGAGCTGTCCGGCGACTGGCGGTCGCGAAAGCCGTCCATCAGGCGTCGGTGTTCGTTTTTGGGGATTCCCTCGAAGGGCGGCGGCGCCCAGAGGAGCACCGGGCCGATGCGTTCGGTGCCGTCGCCTTCGGAAGCCGCATCGCCCAGCGTCCGGCTGGCCAGCTGATCGGTCAATCGGGAAATTTCCCGGCGCGCCGCCGCGAGTTCGGCCTCGAGCTTTCCGAAACGCGCCGGCGCCTCTTCGGGACGGCTGCGGACGACCTGCCCGATCTCGTGGAGCAGACGCCGGGCGCCGCGCATGTGGGCGAGCGCCGCCGAACCGCTCAGGGCTTCGATGCGGCGGACGCCGGCGGCGACCGACTCCTCCGAAACAATCACGAAGAGACCCGCTTCCCCGGTGCTCGCCAGGTGGGTCCCGCCGCAAAGCTCGATGCTGTATTCGGGAATCTCGATCACCCGGACCTCGGTTCCGTACTTGTCGCCGAAGAAGGCGAGCGCCCCCCGGTCGAGGGCGGCGTCCAGCGGCATGACCCGGGCCGTGACCTCGCGGCTGGACCGGATCTGTTCGTTCACCCGCCCCTCGATGGTCTCCAGTTCGCCGGGAGTGAGGGCGGCGAAGTGGGTGAAGTCGAACCGCAGCCGATCGGGGGCGACCAGGGATCCGGCCTGCTTCACGTGCGGCCCCAGGGTGTCGCGGAGGGCGGCGTGGAGCAGGTGGGTGACCGTGTGGTGCTGGCGGGCGCCGTCCCGGCGGGCGCCGTGCACCCGCGCCTCCAGCGCGTCGCCCACGCCGATCGAACCGCTGCGGAGCCGGACCGCGTGGATCACCAGCCCGTCGCG
Source organism: Candidatus Marinacidobacterium sp. (assembly GCA_965202845.1). Lineage (GTDB taxonomy): Bacteria > Acidobacteriota > Vicinamibacteria > Marinacidobacterales > Marinacidobacteraceae > CBDATA01. The sequence goes on along the minus strand of OZ241856.1, from coordinate 1,189,123 downwards.
CATCCGGGTGTCCAGAACCTCGGCGATCCCGCCCGGACCGCGGAGGCTTCCGCGGTCGCCCACCTGTCCGCCGCCTTCCGGATAGAAGGGAGTGCGGTTCAGAATCAGTTCGCCCTGCTCCCCCTCCCGGAGCGCCGGCGCCGACTGGAGCGCGCCGTTTTCGTCGGGGAGCAGCGCCGCCAGGGTGACCGCGCCGGATGTTTCGGTGGCTTCGTAGCCAGTGAATTCGGTCGGTTTGTCGCCGACGAACTCCTGGTAGCGGGTCCGGCCGGCAGCGGCGGGCTTGCCCTTCCAGGACTGCCGGGCGCGTTCGCGCTGGGACTGCATCTCCCGGTCGAAACCGGCGGTGTCCACGTCGAGTCCCTGCTCCCGCGCGACCTCGCTGACCAGATCCAGCGACAGCCCGAAGGTGTCGTGAAGCCGAAAGGCGTCGGCGCCCGCGATCCGGCCCGCGATCCGGGTCTGGTCGGAGGCCAGGATCCGGTCCAGCTGGACCATCGCGGTGCGGAGCGCGCCGGAAAAGCGCTCCTCCTCGAAGCCGGCCACGCGGAGCGCCAGATCGCGCGCGTCCTCGAGCTCCGGATAGCCGTTCCGCATGCGCCGGATCGCGAGCCCGGTCAGGTCCGCGAGGAACGGCCCGGCGATCTCCGCCTTGCGCCCGTAGCGAAGGGCGCGGCGCAGTATCTTGCGGAGCACATAGCCCCGCCCGTCGTTCGCCGGGAGCACGCCGTCGGCGATCAGGAAGGCGGCGGCCCGGGCGTGGTCGGCGAGCACCCGGGCGGCGGATTCGAGCGTCCCGCCCGGCGAAACGCCCGCCCGCTCCCGCACCCATCCGATCAGGTCGGAGAAGAGGTCGGTGTCGTAGTTGGAGGCGGCTCCTTGCATCACCGCCGCGAGGCGCTCCAGCCCCATGCCGGTGTCCACCGACGGGGCAGGAAGCGGACGCAGCGCGCCCGATTCGTCCCGGTCGAACTGCATGAACACCAAGTTCCAGATTTCAAGGCGGCGGTCCGGTCCCGGGAAATCGGGCCCCTGGTCGTAGTGGATTTCCGAACAGGGGCCGCAGGGACCGGTTTCACCCATCGCCCAGAAATTCTCGGAGGCGGGAAGCGCCTCGATCCGATCCGCCGGAAGGTGGCGCCGCCAGAAGCGCTCCGCCTCCTCGTCGCGCGGGGTCCCCCGGTCGCCGGCGAAGACGGAGGCCGAGAGGCGCTCCGGCGCCAGTCCCAGGTCCCGGGTCAGGAAATCCCAGGCGAAATCGATGGCCTCCTCCTTGAAGTAGTCCCCGAAGGAGAAGTTGCCGAGCATCTCGAAAAAGGTGTGGTGCCGGGGGGTGAACCCGACGTTCTCCAGATCGTTGTGCTTGCCGCCGGCCCGGACGCACTTCTGCACGCTCACCGCGCGCGGGGGCGAACCCGGCGGCTCGCGCCCCAGGAAGATGTCCTTGAACTGGTTCATCCCGGCGTTGGCGAACAGCAGCGTCGGATCGTCCGCCGGAACCAGCGGCGAACTGCGCGTGACCCGGTGATCCCGCTCCCGGAAGAAATCGACGAACGCCTTCCGCAGGTCGTCGCTGGACGCCGGGGTCATGACGGGGCGCCTCCGGGGTAGTCGGCGACCGCTTCCCGGATCGCTTCCGGGGAGAAGCCGCGGTTCGCCAGCCGCCGGTACGCTCCCGGCCGGTCAGGCGGCGTGCGGGTTTCCCGCATCCGCTGGAGCGCGTCCCGGGCGCGCGCCAATTCGGTCTCCCCGGGGAAGGCGGCGCGCACCGCCTCCTCGACCAGCTCCGCGGGGAACCGGCGGCGTCGGAGGTGCGCGGTGACCTTCGCCGGCCCGTGGAGTTTCCGGCGCGCCCTGCTCCCTGCGACTTCCACGGCGAGCGTCCGGTCGTCCAGGTAGCGATGCTGCCGCAGTTTGCCGATCGTCTCTTCGACTTCCCCGTTCGGATACTCGCGGTCCAGCAGCCGGGCGCGCACTTCCCCTTCGCTCAGATCCCGCCGGGCGAGAAGGGAGAGGGAGACCACCCATGCGGAGCGGGGCGGCGAAACGGAGGGGTTTTGGGGCACCCGGTGAGCGTATCGTTTGGATGCTGTCAGTTTGCGGCTCCGCCGCAATGGGCGCAGACCGGGGCCGCCGGATGAAGAGGACGCTGGCAGCGCCAGCAGAGTCGGGGGCGCTGGGGCGCGGCGGACCGGATGCGCCCCTGCACGGTGGCCCAGTCGGAGGCGTCGGCGCCCACCTCGGAGAGCATCTCCAGGTCGCTCCGGAGTTCGAGGATGTCCTGATACCGGTCCGCGGTTTCGGGGGCGAGCGCGCGGACCACAACCCGATCCAGATCCTCCGGCACACGCGGATTCCGTTTCCGGGGACTCGCCTCGCCCCCCTCGAGGATCCGCTCCCGCTGGCGATTCGGGTCGGCGTCCTCGTAGGGGAACCCGGCGGTGAGCGCCTCGTAGAGCACGATTCCGGTCGAGTAGATATCCGAGGACAGGCAGGCTCTTCCGGCAAGCTGTTCGGGCGCCATGTAGAGCGGATTCCCCATCGCCCCGGAAACCTCCTCGGCGATCGTGAGGGTCCGCGCCAGCCCGAAGTCGCAAATCTTGGCGGTGTCGCCCGACAGCAGAACGTTGCCGGAGTTGAGATCGCCGTGCAGCACCTCCTGCTGGTGCGCGTGCCCCAGGCCGGCGGCGATCTGGATCCCGATCCCGATGACCGACCGGAGGGGCAGGGGGCCTTCCACGCCGATGCGTCGCGCCAGCGAAGCGCCATCCACCCATTCCATGACCACGAAGAGCACTCCCTCGTGTTCGTCGCAGCTGAGCAGGCGGACGATGTTCGCGTGCTCCAGCCGGGTCAGCAGGCGGGATTCCTCCAGCAGCGCCTCCCGACCCTCGGCGCTCTGATCGTGCGGCACCTTGATCGCCCGGGGCGCTCCCAGCATGACGTCCCGCACCAGATACACCGACCCGAAGGTTCCTTTTCCCAGGTGGCGGCGGACTTCGTATTTGCCGATCTGCTGGCCGAGAAGGAACATCCGGAAACGATGCTACCGGCCCGGAAGGGAGACCGGAATCAGGATGCGCGCGGCGGCAGTCGCCGCAGCGGTGCCGGTGCGGAGCACCCGGTTTCCCAGGCGCAGCGGGCGCCATCCGCGGGTGCGGGCCGCCTCCGCCTCCGCCGGGCTGAATCCGCCTTCCGGACCGACCGCCAGCGCGACCCGGTTCCCTGCGTATCGCCAGCGCCCGGATGCCGTCCCGGACGCGGCGGCGTCGCCGGGCAGGGCGATGAAGCGCGCCTCCGGCAGCGGCTCCGTCATCCAGTCGGTCAGGCGGACGGGGGCCTCCACGTCCGGAACCAGGGCGCCGCCGCACTGCCGGGTTCCGGCGAGCGCGGCGCTCTGCCAGCGTCTTTGGCGGGAGGCGGAGGTCCGCCCCTCCGAGCGTTCGGTGAGCAGCGGCCTCACCCGATCCACCCCGAGTTCGGCAAGCTGGCGCACGATCGCCGTCATGCCGTCGCCCTTCAGGATGGCGACGCCGACGGTCAGCCGGACGATGGGTTCCGGAGCGGGCAGCGGGTCCGCGCAGGCGATCCGCACCCGGCCTCCGGGCGCCGAGCCGCTCAGGGTGGCGCGGAATGCGCCGCCCCTCCCGTCGAACACCTGGATCGCCGCCCCTTCGGACAGCCGCAGCACCCGCCGGGCGCGCGCCGACTCGGTCGCATCCAGCACGCAGGACGCCCCGGGCGCGGCGGAGGGAACAAAAAACCGGTGCGCGCGTCCCCCCGTCCGAAGTTTCACGCGGGAACGCTGGGGCGACGGCTCACGAGAACAGTCGATTCAGGAACGATGGTCGCTCCGCTTTCTTTTCCGGCGCGGCGGATTCGGAACCCGCGAAGTCGGAGTCCCCGTCTTCGGCCTTCCCGGAGTCCCCCCGCATCGCGTCCGCCAGCCTTTCGACGGCGTTGCGCTCGGCGCGGCTCAGGCGGCGGGGCACCTGGATGTGGAGCCGCACCACGTGATCGCCGTGGCTGCGGCTTCGCAGCACCGGAAAGCCCCGGTTGCGGAGGCGCAGCCGGCTCCCCGGCTGGCTCCCCGCCGGGATGCGGAGCGATTCCCGCCCCCGGACCGTTTCGACCTCCTTGACCGCGCCCAGCGCCGCTTCCGGGAAGCTCACCGAAAGCTCCCCCAGGACATTCGGGCCGTCCCGTCGCAGTTCGGGATGGGGGCGGATCTGCACGATGACGTACAGGTCTCCCGGCGGCCCGCCGCGCAGTCCCGGTTCTCCGGCGCCGGGAATCCGCAGCTGGTTGCCGTCGTCGATTCCCGCCGGGATGCGCACCGTGACTTCGCGTTCCCGGGGACGCAAGCCCTCTCCGCCGCAGGCGCGGCAGGGGTTCCGGTTGATTCGCCCCGCGCCCCGGCATCCGGAACAGGTTTGCCGCAGGACCATGAATCCGCGCGCGAGGGTCTCCTGACCGCTGCCCCCGCAGCGTCCGCAGACGATGGGCTGCGCGCCTTCGGCGCCGCCGCTGCCGCGGCAGTCCTCGCAGGCCTCCTGGCGGGGAACCAGGATGCGTTCCTCCCGCTCCTCGACCGGGTCGGTGAAGTCCATCGAAAGGCGCACCTGGATGTCGCCGCCCCGGGCCGGGCCGGAGCGCCGTCCGGCGGATCCGCCGAACATGTCCCCGAACATCTCGAAGATTCCGCTTCCGCCCCGGAAGATGTCCTGGAAATCCTCGAAAATTTCCCGGTTCACCGTCTGGCCGGCGCCGCTGACCCCGGCGTGTCCGAAGCGGTCGTAGCGGGCGCGCTTCTCCTGGTCGCCCAGCACCCCGTAGGCCTCGGAAGCCTCCTTGAAGGACTCTTCGGCGGCGCGGTCTCCCGGATTCTTGTCGGGGTGGAAACGAACCGCCAGCTTCCGGTACGCCCGCTTGATCTCATCGGGCGAAGCCGTGCGGTTCACCCCCAGGACCTCGTAATAGTCCCGGCGGGCGGTCTCCGTGGGCATGGCCTCCCCGGGCGGCGCCGCCTTCAGTCCTCGGCGGAGGCTTCCGCCGCCGATCCGTTTTCGGCGGGCGGCGATTCCGCGCCGTCGGGCGCGACCGCGACCACCACGGTCGCTGGCCGGACCAGCCTTCCCTCGAGCAGGTAGCCGCGCTGGAAGACCCCGATCACCTCCCCGTCCTGCTGTCCGTCCTCCAGCGGGGTCTGCTGCGCCGCTTCGTGGAGCGCCGGATCGAACGACTCGCCGAGCGCCCTCACCTCGGTGAAGCCGTGCCGCTCCAGCGTCTCCTCGAAACGCCGCAGGACGAGGCGCACCCCGGTGGCGACCGCCCCGGAAGCCGAATCGGCGCTCTCTTCGGCGGCTGCATGGCGCTCCACCTCCGCCACCGCCCGCTCCAGGTCATCCAGAACCGGGAGGAACCCGGTTCCGATCTCGCCGAGCAGCCGGGAGCGGATGGCGCGCCGCTCGGTTTCGGCGCGTCGCCTCACGTTCGCAAGGTCGGCCTGGGCGCGCCGCGCCAGGTCCTTGGCTGCGACCGCCTCGCGCTCGGCGCGCTCAAGCGCCTCCCTGACTTCGTCGATGTCCCCGGTCGTCGCCTCCTCGTCGGCCTCCTCGGGCGCGACGGCGGCTTCCTCGGTGGTGGACATCGGCTTCGGTGGGCGCGGGAGGCTAGCACAGCGACGCCGCTTCCCGGCCTTTCGGAAGAGGAGCTGGCGGATGCGCCGGAAGCGGATCATCCTGGGCGAAATCGGCGCGGAAGGCGCGGACGAGGGCCTGGGCGACCGCCTCGCGCGAAGGGGGATCGGGAGTCAGCTCCGCGACTCCGGTCGCCGGCAGGGGGTGGTCCGGCGGCAGTCCGGCCATCTCGTTCACCAGCTCCCTGCGGAGGGTCCACGGGATCGAGCCGTGCTGGAGGAACGCGCCCCGGGACCAGCGCTGCGCTCCGGAAACCAGCTTGCGCCCTCCGGCGGTGATCTCGTGGCCGGTCGTCACCGCCAGACAGGGAAGCCGCGCCGGGTCCCGGTCGCGGCTGCCGCTGGTGGTCGGCGGCGGGTCGAGGGGAAGGAACGCGGAGAGGGCCGACCAGAGGATTCGCATGACCCGGACGTAGGCGCTCCGCACGCCGCTGCAGGCTCCGCGCGGCGCGGCCACCGCGTACGTCAGTTCGTCCGGCAGATGCAGGAGCGCCCGGCCGCCGGTGGGGCGGCGCGTCCAGGCGATGCGCCTCCGGCGGAGCGACGCCAACGCCAGGATGCCGGAGACATCCTGGCGGCAGCCGACGGTCAGGGCGGGCCGGTCCCAGCCGTAGAGCCGGAGCGCGGGCGGCGCCCCTTGGACCGCAGCGGTGAGCATCGCCGCGTCCCGCCCCATGTTGGCGGGGCCGTCCGCCGGCGGATCCAGACGGGCTGTCGCCTCCCGACCGGCGGCCGGCGCCTGCATCCGCTACCGAAAGAGAGTCCGGAGTTCGGTCCACTCCCGATCCTGGGACTTGGCGACCGGCGCCGACGTCAGATGGCCCCGCCAGGTGTTGACGCCGGGATACAGGCCGGGGTCCCGTTCCGCCGCTTCGCGCAGTCCCAGACTGGCGATCCGCAGGGCGTAGTCGAGCGTCACGTTGGTCAGCGCGAAGGTGGACGTGCGCGGCATCGCGCCCGGCATGTTGGCGACGGCGTAGTGCACCACCTGATCCACCCGGTAGGTGGGCCGGGAATGGGTGGTCGGGCGGGTGGTTTCGGCGCATCCGCCCTGGTCCACCGCCACATCCACCAGGACCGCCCCGGGACGCATGCCCCCCAGCATGTCCCGGGAGATCACCCGGGGAGCCGAGGCCCCCGGCACCAGCACCGCGCCGATCACCAGGTCGGCTTCGGCGAGGGCTTCCTCCAGGGTGATCCGGCTCGACATGAGGGTTGAGACCCGGCTTCCGAAGATGTCGTCGAGATAGCGCATCCGGGGGACGCTCTTTTCGATGATGACGACCTCGGAACCGAGTCCGACCGCCATCTTCGCGGCGTTCAGTCCCACGACCCCGCCGCCGATGATCACCGTCCGGCCGCGCGGCACGCCGGGCACGCCGCCGAGCAGGATGCCGGAGCCGCCGCACCCCCGGTGCAGGTGGTGGGCGCCTTCCTGGATGGACATCCGACCGGCGATTTCGCTCATCGGCGTCAGCAGCGGCAGGCTGCCGTCCGGCGCGGTGATGGTTTCGTAGGCCACCGCGTTGACGCCGCGGCCCACCAGCTGTTCGGTGAGTTCGGGAAGCGCCGCCAGGTGCAGATAGGTGAAGAGGATCTGATCCTCCCGCAGCAGATTCACCTCCTCCGGAAGGACTTCCTTGACCTTCACCACCATGTCCGCAGTGGCGAACACCTCCTCCCGGGTGTCCACGATGCGGGCGCCGGCCGCTTCGAACTGCTTGTCGGTGATGCCGCTGCCGACGCCGGCCCCCGCTTCCACCAGCGCCTGGTGGCCGGCCGCCGTCAGCGTGCCCACTCCGCCGGGCACCAGCCCGACCCGATTTTCGGTGTCCTTGATCTCCCGGACCGTCCCGATGATCACGAATCGTCCTCCGGCGCCTCGGCGGCGGTGGCGGGCGTCTGTTCGGTCCGGGTGAAGCCGTGGAAGATGGCGCCCCGGCTCACCGCCACGCTGGGAGCGGCGATGTTCCCGGTGAGACGGGCTTCGGCGCCCAGCACCACCGCTTCGGTCGCCACCAGATCCCCCACAACCGAGCCGTGGACTTCAATCCGCCGCGCCGACACGTCGGCCTGGATGCGCCCGGAAGGCTGGATCACCACCTGGGCGTCCGACTCGATCCGGCCGCTGACGAACCCCTGGACCAGGACGTCCTCGCGGGAGACCACCTCGCCCTTCACCCGGAGCTCCGGTCCGAAGCAGGTGGGGCGGGGGCCGTTCGGGGAAGCGACTGTGGGGACCGCCGACGGGATGGCGGCGGCGGGAGGCGGAACGGTTTCCGCAGATGGCGCGGGCTCGTCGCCTTCCGCCTTGGATCGGGAGAATAGGGGCATCGGTTCTCGGGACTGTCAGGGAAAAATGGCAGGAAAAATGGCAGGGAAATGGAGGGGAGGGGCGAGCGGGCGACGGGGCTCGAACCCGCGACCCCGAGCTTGGGAAGCTCGTGCTCTACCGACTGAGCTACACCCGCACGACCGGGGCGGGATTGTAGCCGTCCGCATCGGCGGATTCCCGGAGCAACTCGAGGATGCGGTCCCGGCAGGCCTCGGCGAGGCCGGGCCGGAAGGCTTCCAGGGTCAGCCGGAGGACCGGTTCGGTGTTCGAGGGGCGCAGGGTGAAGCGCCAATCGGGGAAATCCAGCGTCACCCCGTCGGTGCGATCCGGCTTCGCGTCCGGGAAGGCGGCGCAGATTCGCAAGAGGGCGGCGGCGGGGGAGGGGACGCGGATGCTGATCTCGTCCAGGGTGAAGTGGCGGCGCCGGAGCGCGTCCGCCAGTTCCGAAAGCGGCCGTCCGGCGGCGGCGATCCGCTCCCCCATGCGCAGGACGGGAAGGAGCGCGTTGTCGGCGTGGCCGGTAGCCGGAAAGTAGAAGTGGCCGCTGAGTTCGCCGCCGAAGCAGGCGTCCTCCTTGCGCATGCGCTGCTTCATCCAGGCGTGGCCGACCCGGTTGGGGCAGGGGCGGCCGCCCGCTTCAAGGATCGCCTCCGGGACCGCGCGGGAGGAGCGGAGATCGAAGACCACCGCCCCGCCCGGGGCGCGGGCGATCTCGGCGGGCGCCAGAAGGGCGGTGGCGAAGTCGCCGGGCACGAAGGCGCCCCGGTCGTCAACGAAGGCGCAGCGGTCGGCGTCGCCGTCCCAGAGAACCCCGAAGTCGGCCCGCTCGGCGCGCACCCTGGCGGCCAGCTCGGCGCGGTTTTCCGGTTGCAGCGGGTTGCCCCCGTGGTTCGGAAAGGCGCCGTCCGGGCGGAAATGCATGGGGATCCACGCGCCGGGAAGCCGGGCGAACAACCGCTCCGCCATCAGCCCCCCCATGCCGTTGCCAGCATCCAGGACGACCCGGAGCGAGGGAAAGGGCCGGATTCGGATCTGCTCCTCAAGGAAGCGAAGGTAGGCGTCTGCGATGTCCAGGCGCTGGACGGCGCCCGCCGCCGGTTTCGCTCCGGCGGGGAGTTCCGGGGCGTCCACCAGCTCCTGGATGCGCGGGAGACCATTGCCCTGGAAGACCGGCGCGGCGTTTCGCGCCACCAGCTTGATCCCGTTGTCGGTCGGCGGGTTGTGGGATGCGGTGACCATCGCGCCGCCGTCGAGCTGGCGCTCTTGCACCGCGAACCACATCGCGTCGGTGGCGAGCATGCCGCAGTCGGCGACCGATGCGCCGCCGCGCCGCAGCCCGGCGGCGAATTCCCGCGCCAGCGCGGGGCTGGTCTTCCGCATGTCCCGGCCCACGCCGACCACGCCGCCGCCGAGCCAATGGGCGAACGCTTCCCCGATCCGCCCGGCGAGCGCCGCCGAGAGGGGAACGGGAGACGGTCCCCGGATGTCGTAGGACTTGAAGAGACCGCGTTCGGCAGCGGTCAGGTGGGGCACGTCAGGGAGGGACACGACAGCGCGCTCGAGGCGGCGATCGTGCTCTTGTCGCCGAGGATCGCCCGCTCCACCCGGGCGTCGGGGCCGATGAAGGCGTTGGCGCAGAGCACCGAATGGCGCACGACCGCCCCCTCGCCCACCCGGGTGTCGGCCCACAGCACCGAATCCTCGACGACCGCCCCCTTCTCCACCCGCACTCTCCGGCCCAGCACCGTTCCCGGCCCCAGGGTGGCGGCGGCGGCGACCCGGGCGCCGGGCCCCAAAAGGCCCGGACCGATCAGTCGGGCGGTCGGATGCACGGCGGCGGTCGGATGCACGATCAGGCCGCCGGGATTCGGCTTGGCCATTCCCGGAATCCGCATGCGCCCGGCGAGCACGTCCCGGTGCGCCTGGAGGTAGCGGGCAGGGACGCCGACGTCCGTGAAGTACCCCTCGTGCCGAAAGGCGGTGACCCGGCGGCGCCCGGAGGCGACCGCCGCCGGGAACACTTCGGTTTCGAGCGAGACCGGCCGGTCCGGCGGAATCAGATCGAAGATCTCCGGGGTCATCGCGTAGGCGCCGAGGCTTATGTCTCCCGGAGATCCGGCCGCCGCGGCTTTCTCGTCGAATCCGATGACCGTCGATCCGGATCCGGTCCGGACCGTTCCGTAGGACGAGGCGTCCCGGACCCGGGTGACGGCGAGGGTGAGCATCGGGCCCGCCGCCTCCCGGGCATCCGCGAGTCCCCGGATGTCCAAGTCGGTCAGGATGTCCCCATTGAGGCACACGAAGGGTTCGGCGAGCCGGGAACGGGCGAGTCCGAGCGCGCCTCCGGTGCCCAGCGGCCGGCTCTCGATGGACCAGGTCAGGCGCGCTCCCAGCGACTGGCCGTCGCCGAAGACGGCGGCCATCCGCCGGGGCGTCGCCGCGTGGCAGAGCACGATGTCGGTGATTCCGGCGACCCGCAACAGCTCGATCTGCGTCCGCAGGAAGGGCTGGGCCATCAGCGGCGTCATCGCCTTGGGGCGCCCGCTGGTGAGCGGACGCATCCGCTCCGCCTTGCCGCCGATCAGCAGGACCGCCTTCATGGAAAATCAGGGAATTTGGAAGCGGACGGGAGGCGCGGTCGGCGTTGATACACTCTTATCCCCGGCGCCGGGAGCGGCCGGACGCCCACCGCATGAACCTTCCGAACCGGCTCACCGTCCTGCGCATTGTACTCACGCCGGCGGTGGCGGTTCTCCTCGTCGCGGAATGGCCCCTGTGGCAGCTGGCGAGCATCCTGCTGATCGGGGCCCTCGCGCTCACCGACCTGCTGGACGGGTATCTCGCGCGTCGCAGGAATCAGGTCACCCCGCTCGGCGTCCTGCTGGACCCGATCGCCGACAAGTTCCTGATCTCCACCATCTTCATCTGCCTGGTGGCCCGCGGGCTGAGCCCGACCTGGGTGGCGATCGCCATCGTCGGCCGCGAGTTCGCGGTGACCGCGCTGCGGATGATCGCCCTGGAGCGCGGGGAGAGCGTCCCGGTGAACTCCTTCGGGAAAGCCAAGATGCACGTGCAAGTCTACGCCGTCATGCTGGTGCTGCTCGGCGCCTGGCACGCCCCGTTCGCGCCGATCGGCATCCTCGGGCTCTGGATCGCCACCGCCATCACCCTCTGGTCCGGATTTGTCTACTACCGGCGCGCGCGCATCTTCCCCACCGCAAGTTGACCGAAGGCGGCGTCTGCTCTCCCGGACGCCCGAAGTGTTCTTCGGGTCTGAGGTCCGGGCGGCGCTCGACGGAACCCGCGGGTTCCTCCACGGGGAGAAGCGGCGCGGCCAGGTCGATGTATTCGGCCTGCGTCCGGTGGAGGGCGGGCTGCGGAAGATGGTGGCGGCGCGTTTCGACGGCGGCTTGATGTCGGGCTGGCCGGTGGTGGGCATCGCGATTGCAAGCGGCGATCTGCCGGAAGCGGAGGACTGGCTCCTCCGGGAGCTGGTCGCCGGGGACCTGGTCGTGGCGGCGGGGCCGCGGGCGCTGGCGCACTGTGGGGACGCGCTCCGTCGATGCCGGGTGATCGGGCCGGGCAGCCGGAAGCCCTGATTCGGTCAGGGTTCCCGTTCGGCGAGCAGGGCGCGGATCCGCTCCCGGGCGTCGTTCGCAAACGGGCTGTCGGGAGTGTCCTCGACGACCCGCTGGAAATGGACCAGCGCCTCGGGTTTCCGCCCGCAGTCGATGAGCGCGCGCCCCAGCCGCATCCGGGTCTCGTCGGCGCGGGTGAACTCCGGCCAGCTTTCGAGAATCTCCTCGAGGCGGGGGATCGCTCCCCGGCACCAGCCGCGCTGGTCCTGGTAGAACTCGGCCACTTGCAGCATCGCGTTCGCCAGCTCGTCCCGACATTCGGTCAGATACCCCTGCGCCTCCTCCGCGTACCGCGAGTTGGGATACAGGTCCAGCAACTTCTGGAATTCCTCCACCGCCAGCCGGGTCTCCTCCTGGTCGCGGTCGGCGCCGCGCCGCCGGCGGTAGTGCCCGTAGGCGATGCGGTACTGGGCGTAGTCGGCGCGCGGGTGGTTCGGGAAGAACGTCAGGTAGTCGCGGAATTCGGTGGTGGCCAGCAGCGCGTTCTGGGCGCCCCGCTGGTTGTAGTAGGTGTCCGCGATCCCGAGACGGGCGTCTCCGGCGAATTGACTGCGCGGGTAGCTGTCCAGCAACTGGCGGAAGTACGTGCGCGCGGTCTCCCAGTCCCGCTCCTCCAGGGCTTCCTGCCCCAGCGCCAGCAGGCGGCGGTCGGCCTGGGCGCCGGCGGGAACCTGGGTCAATTCCCGCGCGCCGCAGGCGGCCAGGGACGCGAGCAGGGCGACGAAGACCCAAACGCGGGAAATCATGCGGCGAGCATCTCCCCAAGCGCCGCCGCCGGGTCGGGGGCGCCGAAGATCGCCGAACCGGCCACCACGGTGTCGGCGCCGGCGGCGCGGGCGTCCGGGATCCGGGCGGCGTCCATCCCGCCGTCGATGATGATTTCGTAGCCGGGGCGCAACCGGTCCGCCATCTCGCGCACCTTCCGGACCCGGTCGAAGCTGCCTTCGATGAAGGACTGCCCGCCCCAACCGGGGTTCACCGACATCACGATCGCGTAGTCGGACGCCGCGATCGCCTCCGGAAGGGTCGCGAGCGGGGTCAGCGGGTTGACGGCGATGCCGGGGCGGGCGCCGGCCCGCCGGATGTCGTCCAGGGTCTTGTGCAGGTGGGGCGCGGTCTCCGGGTGGACCGCGATGGCGTTCGCCCCCGCCTCCACATAGGCGTGAAAGGATGCGTCGGGGTTCCGGATCATCAGGTGCGCGTCCAGGGGAAGCGCCGTCACGCTCCGCACCGCCCGGACCACCATCGGCCCGAAGGTGAGGTTGGGGACGTAGTGGCCGTCCATCACATCCAGGTGCAGTTGGTGGGCGCCAGCGCGCTCCACCAGCTCGACCTGCTGGGCGAGCCGAGTGAAGTCGGCGGAGAGCAGGGAGGGAGCGATGCGCACCACTAGCGGCTCAGGGTGAGCACGATGCGGTTCGCGCGGGTCACGCGCTCGCCGGCGCGGGGAGACTGGTCCACGACCGTGCCGCGCGGCGTCCCCGGATAGTCCACGTTGCGCACCTCGCCGACCCGGACCGCAGCGCGGCTGAGGCCATCGGCGAGATCGCCGTACCGCCGCCCGATGAAGTCGGGCATCAGGAAGGATTCGCTTCCCGATCCGGCCGAGAGCAGCAACGAAACCGGAGCGCCGGGGAGCGCTTCGGCGTAGGGACCCGGCGCCTGCGCGATCACCCGGCCCTGGGGGTGGACGTCGTTCGGGATTTCGGAGACCCGGCCGCGCTGGAATCCCTCGGCCTCCAGCCGCCGCTGCGCCTCGACCAGGCTGTCCCCCTCCAGCCGGGGAACCATGAGGAGGGTGCGCCCCAGACTCAGGAAGACTTGCACCGAGCGTCCCCGCTTGAACGGAAGTCCGGCCGCCGGGTCCTGGCGGACGATGCGCCCGGCGGCGATCCCGTCGTGGAACTCGGCGCCGGCCTCGGCGATGCGGAGTCCGGCGCCGGCCAGAACCCGCTCCGCCTGATTCGGATCGAGGCCCACGACGTCGGGGACCGGCGGGTTCGCGCCCTCAGAGGCGAGCAGCAGGGTGATCCCGGCGGACATCACGAAGGTGGCGCCGAGTCCGACCAGGATCAGCATGGCGTCGAGCGCCTTGGACAACCGCGACTTGACGGCGGGGGCGCGGACGACGCGAACCCGGTATGGACGTCTCATGGGGGCGGGAATGTTAGGACAGCGCCGGGCGGCGCAGGAGCGCGGCGAAGTAGCCGTCGGTTCCCGAAGACTCGGGGAGGATGCGGAGGGTTCCGTCCGGATCGAGAAAACGCCGGGATTCCGGCGGCAGCTCCGCCCCCAGGGACACTCGTTCCAGGCCGGGCGCCGCATCGAGGAGGCCGGCGACCACGTCTTCGGTCTCCTCCGGCTCCAGCGAACAGGTGGCGTACAGGAGGAGACCGCCGGGCGCCAGCAGGCGGACCGCCGCGCTCGCTAGTCGGGCTTCGGTTCGCGCCAGGCGACGCACCCGTTCCGGCGAAGATGTCCATTTCAGGTCCGGGTTGCGCGCCAGGGTGCCGAGGCCGCTGCAGGGGACGTCCAGCAGGATCCGGTCGAACGAACCGGGAGAAAACGGCGGGGACGCCGCATCGGCGACGACCCGATGCAGATTGTCCGCCTGCAGGCGGGACGCGATCCGCTCCAGAAGCCGCATCCGTGCCGGGCGCAGGTCCGCCGCCACCACCCGGCGCGGATGGAAGCGTTCGGCGAGGATCGTCGCCTTGCCGCCGGGCGCCGCGCACCCGTCGAGCGCCCGGCGGGCGTCGTGGAGCGGCAGCAGCCAGCCGACGAGCTGGGAGCCGGCGTCCTGGATGTGAACCCGTCCTTCCCGATGCGCCGCCGTCCGAAGCGGGTTCCCGGCGCGCGCCAGCAGGCAGCGGGGCGCCATCGGGAAGACTTCGGTGGGAACCCCGTCCTCCAGCAGGCGCTCCTGGACGGACGGGAGGTCGACGTCCCGGCGGACCCGCAGGAACGTCTGCGGCGGGCAGTTGTTCGCTTCCATCCGGGCCCGGGCGCCCGCTTCGCCCAGCCGCCGAACCAGCCGGTCCACCATCCAGTCCGGATGGGACAGACCCACCCGCATCCAGAGGTCCGGATCGCCCTCCGGGGAGGGCCCCGCATGGTCGGCGCGCAGGTAGGCGCGCAGAACCGCGTTGACCAGGCGGGCGGCGCCCGGCCGCATCCGCATCCGCGCGATCCGCACGGTTTCGAAGAGCGCGGCGTGCGGGGGGATGCGCGTCAGCGTCCGGAGCTGGTGGAGTCCGATCCGAAGCAGAACGCGGAGCGCGGGTTCGAGCTTGCGCACCGGCCGACGGGAAAAGCAGTCGAGCGTGTGGTCCAGCAGGCGCTTCCCCTTGAGCGCGCCGAAGACCAGCTCCCGGGCCAGCCCGCGATCCGCCTCCCCGACCTGCATGTCCGCCTCGAACCGGGCCAGCAGGGAATCCGGGGTTCCCGCCGCCCGCCGCCGTTCCGGACCGAAACCGGACTCCAGTGCGAGCAGAACCCGGAAGGCGAGCAGGCGGGCCGGACTCCCCGGAGGGGTTCCGGTCACCCGCCACGCCGATCGGCGAGGATCCGCGCCAGCGCGCCGGGGTCGTCGGTGAGGATGCCGTCCACTCCCAAATCGAGGAGCCGCTCCATGGCGTCCGGGTCGTTCACCGTCCAGACCGCGACCGGAAGCCCGAGGCGCGCGGCCGCTTCCAGGATCCGCCCGGTGACCACCCGGACCGGCCCGAAGGTTTCGGGAACCATCAGGGCGTTCGCCTCCGGGCGCAGCAATCCCTCGATCCGCAGGTGGGCGAAGACGAGGAAGGTCGCCACTTCGGACATCGAAGCCACCGTCGGCGCGTCCGGACACGCGGTGCGGAAGGCTTCCAGGGCGCCGGCGTCGAAGGCGGCGACCAGCGTGCGGGTCTGGCGTCCTGCTGCGGCCAGGGACCGGCAGAGCGGCGCCGCCGTCTCCGGCGTCTTCATCTCGATCGCCATGCGGCGCTCCGGATGCGCCGCGAAGACCTCCTCGAGGGTGGGAATCCGGGTCGGGGGATCCGAGGGGCGTCCGCTGCTGGCGTTCCAGCGCCGGAGCTCGGCGAGCGTCATGTCGCGGACCGGTCCGGCGCCGTCGGTGGTGCGGTCCACGGTGGCGTCGTGGATCACCACGAGGACTCCGTCGGCGGTCAGCCGGACGTCGAACTCGAGAACGTCGGCGCCCGCTTCGATGGCGGCGGCGAAGGCCGGGAGGGTGGCTTCGGGAGCCGCGACGTTCCCGCCGCGGTGGGCGTAATTGCGCGCCGGCTCGGAGAAGAACGGGTGGCGCGGGAGCGGGGGGCGGGACGCCGACCAGAGGGCGAGTCCGGCCCCCAGCAGGAGGAGCGTCCCGACGGCGAAAAGAAGAAACCGTTTCACTTGTTCCAGCCGAGGTGGGCGACCGCGTCCTCCTTGCCGAGGAAGCGCCCCGCCGGGGGCAGCCGCCGTCCCCGCAGGGCTTCGGCCGCGGTCATCCGCCGCGCGCCGGGGAACTGAACGCTCCGGATCCCGAGCGCGGCGCCGTCCCCGCAACCGACCGCCAGAATCGGGCGGCGGGGCGAGCCGACGTTCCGAAAGGCGCCGGGTTCGTCGGCGGTTCCCTCCAGGGCGAGCGCTTCGTGCACCTGGACCCGCGTCGGCGGTCCCCCGGCGAGCACGGCGACCGCCGGAGCGAAGGCGCGGACCCGATTCGCAAGGGTTTCGGCCGGGGCGCGCCAGTCGAGCACGGTGTCCGCCCGGACGACCAGCGGCGCCCAGGTGGCGCGGGTTTCGTCCTGGGGAATTGGCTGGAGCGTCCCCGCCTGGAGTCCGGCGAGGGTTTCGAGCAGCAGGGAGGCGCCCAGCGGCGCGAGGCGCGCCAGCAGCTCGTCCGCCGTCTCGCGGGGATCGATGGCGACTTCTTGCTGCAAGAGCACGGGGCCGGTGTCGAGTCCGGCGTCCATCAGCATGGTGCTCACCCCGGTGCGATGCAATCCCCGCGCCACCGCCCAGCGGGCCGGCGCCGCGCCCCGGAGCTCCGGGAGCAGCGAGGCGTGCACGTTGACGGCGCCGAGCCGGGGCGCCCGCAGCAGGGAGGCGGGGAGGATCTGCCCATAATCGGCGACCACCAGGCAGTCGGCGGGGATCGCGGCGATCCGCTCCGCCGCCGCCCTCCGCCGCAGCCGCTCCGGTTGCTCCAGCGGGATTCCCAATTCGTCCGCCAGCTCTCCGACCCGGCTGCGCAGGAGCTTCCTCCCGCGTCCGGCCCGGCGGTCGGGCTGGGTGACCACCGCCGCCACCCGGTGCTCGGCATGGAGCGCCCGGAGACAAGGCGCGGCGAAGCCGGACGTCCCGAAGAACACGACGTCCAGAGGCGAACCGGCCATGACCGGAAGGGGGGGGTCTACCAGTCGCCGCGGCGCATCCGGCGACGAATCTTGCGCTGGATCAGGTCGCGCTTGAGCATTCCCAGCCGGTCCAGGAAGAGCCGCCCGTCCACGTGGTCGATTTCGTGGGCGAACGCGCGGGCCAGCAGCCCCTCGCCCTCCATCTCGAACGGTTCCCCCCTGAGGTCGAAGCCGCGGACCCGGACCCAGGCGGGACGGCGGGTCACGCCCGAATAGTCCGGCACCGAAAGACACCCCTCCTCCTCGTGCTGGACGCCTTCGGATCGCAGGATTTCCGGGTTCGCCATCACGATCCGGTTGTCCGGCTTCTCCCCGACCGTGATGTCGATCACGATGAGGCGCATGCCGACGCCGATCTGGGGCGCCGCCAGCCCGACTCCGGGGGCCGCGTACATGGTGCTCATCATGTCTTCCACCAGCGGCGTCCAGTCCCGCTCGAAGTCCTCCACCGGCGCCGAGGGGGTGGTGAGCTGCTCCGCCCCGTAGCGGAGGATGGGCAGAACCGGCACGGCGCGGCGATTCTACGCCGGGACGCGGTACGATGCCGCCTGCCGATGGAGACTCGCGCCAGTCGTGTCGTGGGCGGGGTCGTCGGCCGGGTCGTCGGCATGCACTGCGCCGGGTGCGTGGCCGGGGTGGAGCGCGCCGTGCTCGACACACCGGGAGTGGCTGCGGCGAACGCCAATCTGGCCACCGGCGCCCTCGCGGTGACCCTGGACGAAGGTCTCGTTTCCGGCGCCATGCGTCCGGCGCTGGTCAGTGCGGTGGAACGCGCCGGGTATCGGCTGGAGTGGTCCGATTCGGAGCGGAGCGTCGCCTTTTCGGCGGACGACGGTCCCCGGACGTCCCGGGTCGTCCTGGGACTGCTGCTGGCGCTCTTCGGCATGGCGGCCGGGATGAGCGGGGCGCTTCCCGGCCAGTCCGGGATGCTGCTTCAGTTCCTGTGCGCCACCGCTGTTCTTTTCGGCTTGGGTCGGGGCTACCTGAAGGCGCTGGTTCTGGACTTCCGGCGTCGCTCCTACGGGATGGACAGCCTGATCGGTCTGGGCGCCGGCGCCGCCTACGGCGCGTCGATGGCGCATCTCCTGGGCTTCGGCGCGGCGGACGTCCTGTTCTTCGACGTCGCCGCCATGCTGGTCGCCATCGTGACCTTCGGTCGGTGGCTCGAGTCCCGGGCGCGCGGGCGGGCGTCCGACGCGCTGCGCAAGCTCCTGCTGCTGGCGCCGGAGACGGCGCGGCGCATCCGGGGGGAGGACGGCGAGTCCGAGGAGGTTCCGCTGGACGAGGTGCGGGTGGGAGACGTGCTGGGCGTGCGTCCGGGAGAACGGATTCCGCTCGACGGCCGCATCCTGAAGGGAGGCGCGGCGATCGACGAGTCGCTCCTTACCGGGGAGAGCGCGCCGGTGGACCGGGTCGCGGGCGAGACGGTGGCGGGCGGCGCCCTGAACCGAAGCGGCTGGATCGAAATCGAGACGCTTCGCGCCGCGCCGGAGAGCACGCTCGCCCGCATCGCCGCCGCGGTGCGGCAGGCGCAGTCCGAGAAAATCCCGCTCCAGCGGATCGCCGACCGGGTGGCGTCGGTCTTCGTGCCCGCGGTCATGGCGATCGGCGTGCTGACCCTGCTGGGCTGGCTGCTCGCCGGCGCCGGCGCCGGGTTCGCGCTGGCGCGCGCGATCGCGGTGGTGGTGGTCGCCTGTCCCTGCGCGGTCGGGCTGGCGGCCCCGATCGCGGTGGTGGTGGCCACCGGCGAATCGGCCCGGCGGGGCATCGTGTTCCGGAACGGGGAGGCCATCGAACGGCTGGCTTCGGTGCGGGCGGTGGCTTTCGACAAAACCGGAACGGTCACTTCGGGCGAACCCGAAGCGCTCCAGGTGCGGACCGCCCAGGGGGTGTCGCAAGACGAGTTCTTGACGCTCGCCGCGTCCGCTGAATCGGTCTCCGAGCATCCGTTGGCGCTGGCGCTGGTGCGGTTCGCCGAAGCGCAGGGAATTCGTCCAGTGCGCCCCGAGCGGTTCGAGGCCCTTCCCGGACGCGGGGTCTCCGCGACCCTTCCGACCGGGGAATCCATGCGGGTCGGAAGCCATCGGGTCCTGCCGGGCTGGGATCCGGGGGAAGCGGGCGACGCCTCGGCGCGGCTGCACGCGTTCCGGAACGGGGAGTGGATCGGCTCGGTGGGGTTCCGCGACCAGCCGCGCCCGGAGGCGGCGGCGGCGGTGCGCCGGCTCCGGGAGGAGGGGTTTCCGGTGGCGCTCCTTTCCGGCGACGCCTCGGGAGCGGTCGCCGCGGTCGGGCGGGATCTCGGCTTCACCGAGTCGATGGGGGAGCTGCGTCCGGAAGGGAAGCGCGCCGAGCTGGATCGCCTGCGCGCCCACTTCGGACCGGTGGCGATGGTGGGGGACGGCCTCAACGACGCTCCGGCGCTGGCGCACGCCGATGTGGGCATCGCCCTCGCCAGCGGCGCCGACATCGCCCGCGCCGCCTCCGGGGTCACGCTGATGCGGGCGGACCTCCGGCTTGCCGGCGACGCCATCCGGACCGCCCGACGCGCGGTGCGGGTGATCCGCCAGAACCTCGGCTGGGCCTTCGGGTACAACCTGGCGGCGATCCCGCTGGCGGCGGGCGTCCTCCACCCGCTCGCCGGGGTGCTGATCGCTCCGGAGGCGGCGGCGCTGGCGATGGCGCTCTCGTCGCTTTCCGTCGTCCTGAACGCGCTCCGGCTGCGGAAGCGGGCTTGACGCGGGGCTATGGGCCGGGAGAGGCGCCGTCGAGCCCGTTCCGGTGCTCGTGGATCGGAAGCCGCTCGTTGTTGTCCTCGGGGTGGGTTCGCCGGTAGTCCCCGCCGGTGGCGTCCGCCGACTCGTCCGCCTTGAAGCGCAGATAGAGCTCCTGGTGCCGGGCGGCGCCTTCGGCGTCCCGGAGGCCGCGCGCCGCCAGCATCAGGTTGTAGTGGGCCTCCAGATCCTCCGGGTCGATCCGCAGCGTCCGCTCGAGGACGGCCGCCGCCTCCGCGTACTCCCGCTTCAGGAAGAGGAGGCGGCCGATCTGGTTGTTCACCACCCGGTCGCCGGGGTGGGCCTCCGCGACCACCCGGAGATCCCGGAGCGCGTCGTCGTAGCGCCCCAGCGCCTTCAGCGCCATCGCCCGGAAGAAGAGCGCCCGCGGCAGCCGGGGCGAAAGCGCCAGCGCCGCATCGGCGGCGTCCCGCGCGCCCTCGGGATCCCCCTCCTGGATTCGGACCCGCGCCAGGTTGACCGGGGCGTCGGGGAAGGACGGGTCCAGCTCGGCCACCCGCTGGAAGGCCGCCTCCGCTCCCCGCAGGTCGCCCTGGAGCAGCAACCCGATTCCGTAGTCGTTGAACCGGAGCGCGACGTCCCGGGCGTCCCCCTCCGCCGGGGGAACCGCCTCGCCCACCGGAAGCTCCAGCTCCGCCGACGCCATGGTGACGATCGGCACATCGGGAGCTTCCCGGTCGGGATCCAACACCCAGGTGCGGTCGTCAAAGCCGGGCGCGACCTCGCCGTCGCTGAGCGGCGTCCCCCGGAAGACCCACTGGGTGTGCCACCAGGCGAATTTCCGGTAGTTGAGGCGCGCGGTCAGCTTCACCGGCCCGACGGCGTCCTCCGGAATCCGGACCCGGTAGCGGACCGTATGGGCCGCTCCCGGCGGGATCTGGGTGACGTACAGCGCGCTCCGCGCCGCCCAGGCGTTTCGCTTGTTGATGGGGTTTCCGCGCTCGTCCAGCATCAGCGAGCGGAAGAAGTGGGCCGAAGGCTCCACCGGAGCGTCCTCGCCCTCGGTGAAGCCGCTCCAGAAGAAGGCGCGCCCGGAGGCGTCCTCCGCCCGGAATTCCAGCCACACGTCGTGGGCGTCCACCGTCCCGCTGGGAAAGAAGTGCCCCACCTTCCGGGTCCGCACCACGACGTCCACCCGCACCGACTCGCCGGGCTGGAGCGCCGGACGTTCCAGGTCGAGCGGCGCGGTGAGCGCGCCGGCGGGGCCGGCCGCCTGGTAGCGGGCGGGCGCCGGCATCGCCTCCTCGCCCACCGCGAAGGTGGAGGCGAGGGTGAGGGGATCGGCGGCTTCCCGGTCCGGGCCTTCATCGTCCGGCGCCGCGCCGCCGCCCCGGGTCAGCGCGAAGATGTCCACCGTCACCTGACCGGCCGCCAGGAAGTCGCGCACCGCCTGGAGTTGCTGGTCGCGCCCGAAGTGGACCGGAAGCGCGGTGTTGGCGGCGGCGAACCGGTGCGAGCGGATCAGCCCGTCCCGGGCCGCCGGATCCTCGCCGGGAACCGGCGGCATGTGGCAGTCGGCGCACGTGCTGGTCTCTTCGGGGTAGTAGAAGGAGCGGGCGCCGTGGCCGGAGACGCCGCTCGCCTGCCAGTTGTCGTAGCTGTTGAACCCGCGCAGCCAGCGGTAGTGGTTCACCGGTTCGTCCAGGTGCACCTTGTGGCAAGTCGAGCAGAAGGCCGAGCTGTCCCCCTGGTGGATGGGCTTCAGGAAGGCCTGGCGGTGCGGCTCCGGGTCCAGGTGAATCACCAGGTCATGGAGGGTTCGGAGAAGCGGGTCTTCGGACGACGCCAGGTCGTTCATCTCCGGATACTCGATCACGAAGCCGGCGTTCCCCATGGTGTTCCGGACCCGGGTGATCGCATGGCAGGAGACGCAGCCCAGACCGGCGTTCGCCGCCGGCAAGTCCACGATTTCCTCGATCGGTTTGTCCATCAGGCCGGAGAACAGGACCGCGTGGTCGTGGCAGCCGGCGCACCACTTGGAGGGGGTGACGCCGACCACGCTTTGCATGTACTCGATGGAGCGGCGGTACCACGGGTTGTTGAACGAGGCGAACCGGTGGGCGGAGTCCTCCCACTGCCGGGTGATGTCCTGGTGGCAGCGTCCGCAGGCGTCGCTCCCCATGAAGAACTCCGCCGGGATGAGCTCCCCGTCCGCGGTGGCCGCCGCCGACGGGTAGAAGGGGCCGGAGGCGCCGCCCATCGCCTCGCCGGCCATGGCGGCGGGAGGCAGGCCGGCGTTCAGCGCGGGTTCGGTTTCGGGAAGAAGGCCCCGGAGCAGTCCGCCGACCGGGATCGAGACGGCGACCAGAAGCGGAGCGAGCAACACCCGCCGGCGCGCCAGCAGCAGGGCGAATCCGGCGGCGGCGGCGAGATGCGCGATCAGCAGCGGGCGGTTGGCGCCCAGGATGACGAGACCGACGCCGCTCAGGACCACGACTGCGCCGGTTCCGAGGAAGGCGGCCCGCAGCGGCTCCGCCCGAAGCGCCGCCCGGATCCGCCGGTGATCGAAGGCGAGAACCTTGAGGACGGCCAGGGCCAGCAGCGGATGCAGCAGGATCTGCGCCGCGTGGAGCAGGGTGGCTTCCCGGGCGGCCAGCAGGTAGCCGGAGTTGACCAGCAGGAGGGCGGTTCCGGCGGCGGCGAGCCGTTTCCACGTCATGCGGGCGTCGATTCGGCGTCCACTCCGGCTTCCCGGAGCGCCCGCCGGGCGGTCCGGGTGATCCGGACGGTGACCAGGGCGATGGCGACCAGCCCCGCCGCCCACAGCGCGATTTGGAGCGCGCCGCTCGCGCCGGAGACGGCGCCCGCCACGCCGCTCGCGATGTAGACGTAGAGCAGGGTTCCCGGCAGGATGCCGACCGCCGACGCGATCAGGTATCCGGGAAACGGGACCCCGGTGAGGCCGTAGGCGTAATTCTGGAGCGAGAACGGGAAGGCCGGGGAGAGCCGGGTGAGCAGCACGATCTTCCAGCCCTCGGATGCGACCGCCCGGTCGATGGCCCGAAAGCCGGGACGGTTCTCCAGCCAGGCGGCCACCCGCTCGCGGGCGAACCGGCGGGCCACCAGAAAGGCCAGCCCGAGCCCGACGACGGCGCCCAGCCAGACGCTCAGCGTCCCCAGGGCGAAGCCGAAGGCGGCGCCGCCGATCAGGGTGAGCGCCGAGACGGGGATCATGAGGACGGTGGCGACCGCGTAGATGGCGGCGAAGAGGGCGAGACCGGTGGGTCCGAGTCCCTCCGCCCAGCGGGCCGCCGCCTCGAACCACGCTCCCAAGGGAAACAGGAGGAACGAGGCGACGAGGACCGCGACGACCGCTCCCAGCGCCAGGATGCGCTTCATCGCCGCCTCCGGTAGAGCCACTCGAAGAGGGCCCGGGTCCGGGGCGTCAGCCGGGTCCGGTTCCAGGCGTCACCGACCCGCTGCGCCGCCTGCGCCCAGGAAGGATAGGCGTGGATCATCGAGGAGAGCGCGCCGAGTCCGCCTCCCTGCCGGGCCACCGCCATGATCTGGTGGAGGATTTCGCCGCCCCGATCCGCCACCACGGTCGCCCCCAGGATGCGGTCCTTCCCCCGGGCGGCGACCACCTTCACGAACCCGCGGGTCGCATTTTCGGTGATCGCCCGGTCCAGGTCGCTCATCGGATACCGATGGACGTCCACCGGGACGCCCTGCTCCTCCGCGTCCTCTTCCCGGAGGCCGAAATGGGCGACTTCGGGGTCCACATACGTCACCCAGGGCAGGTATCTGTAGTCCACCCGGGCGCGGGGAAACGGGGGAGGCAGCAGGATGTTCCGCACCGCCACCCGCGCCTGGTGGTCGGCGGCGTGGGTGAAGCGGAAGGGTTCGGCCGTCACGTCGCCGCAGGCGTGGATGTGCGGGATGTTGGTCCGCAGACTCCGGTCCACCGGGATTCCCTGCTGCGGGTCGAAACGCACCCCCGCCTTCTCGAGTCCGAGATCGGACACGTTCGGCGAGCGTCCGACGGCCACCAGAAGCCGGTCGCCGGAGACCTCGCGCACCGCGCCCCCGGTTTCGACCTCGGCGGTGATGGCGCCGCTGGATTGCGTGAACCTCCGAACCTTGCAGCCGAAGAAAACCTCGATGCCCTCCGCCTGGAACGCCTCGAGGACAACCTGCGAGGCCTCCCGGTCGTCGTGCGGAAGCAGCCGGTCCACGTCGGTCAGGAGGGTCACCCGGACTCCCAGCCGCCGCATCACCTGGCTCAACTCGCAGCCGACGAGACCGCCTCCCAACACCAGCAACGCATCGGGCGGGCCGTCCTGGCCGTCGAAGAACGTCTCGTTGGTCCAGTACGGGACGTCCCGGAGGCCGGGGATGTCCGGGATCAGGGGGCTGGCGCCGGTGGCGATCACGAAGTGGGCGCCGGTCAGCCGGGTTCCATCGTCCAGCTCCACTTCGCGCGGTCCGGTGAAGCGCGCCCGCGCCTGGAATACGTCCACTCCCAGTCCCTCGAATCGCTCCACCGAGTCGTGGGGGGCGATGTGCGCCCGACGTTCGCGCATGTGTTCGAACACCCGCTCGAAGCGGAACTTCGGTTCGTTCGCGTCCAGCCCGTGGGCTTCCGCGTTGCGGATCCGGTGGATCTGCTTCGCGGTGGAGACCAGCGACTTGGAAGGCACGCACCCGGTGTTCAGGCAGTCCCCGCCCATCCGTCGCGCTTCGACCAGCGCGGTCCGCCCGCCGAGTCCGGCGGTCCCGGCCGCGGTCACCAGCCCGGCGGTTCCGGCGCCGATGACGACGGCGTTGTACCGCCCTTCGCCCCGTTTCATGTGAATTTCGAGCGGATTCTAGGCGACCGACCTAGGATTCGGGGGTGGTTCTGGGCATCGACGAAGCGGGCCGCGGACCGGCGCTCGGGCCGCTGGTGGTGGCCGCGGTGCTCCTCCATCCCCGTCGCGCCGGCGCCCTGACCCGCTTGGGCGTGCGGGACTCGAAGCATTTCGGAGCGGGCGGTCCGGCCGCCGGCCGCCGCGGCCAGCTGGCCCGCCACGTCGAGCGACTGGCCGAGTGGGTGGGGGTTCGCGCGCTGTCGGCGGAGGAAGTGGATCGCCGCGCACTGGTCGGCGAACTGAACCTGCTGGAGCGCGAGGCGGCGCGTTCGCTGCTCGCCGCGATCCCCGCCGACCGGAAGCCCCGGCGGATCCTCGCCGACGGAGAGAAGGTGTTCGGGAGTCTCGCCACCGAGGTTCCCGAAATGGAGGCGCGGGACCGGGCCGAGTCCCGCCACGTGGCGGTGGCCGCCGCCAGCGTCATCGCCAAGGTGCGGCGGGATCGGCTGTTCGCCGAACTCCTGAACCGGATCCGCCGCGACTACCGGGAGCGGTGCGGCGAGGAGCTCGGTCCCGTCCACGGCGCCGGCTACGCGAACGAGGGCACCGAGGCGTTCCTGCGGCGCTACCACCGGGACGTCGGCGCGCTTCCGCAGGGGACGCGGCATGCTTGGGACTGGCCGGTGATCCGGGAGCTCAGCCCCCGGCGTTCGCTGTTCCGGTAGACAGCCGGGCGGCGACCGCCTCCATGTGCCGCCGCGCCGTCGGCTCCAGCCGCCGGTTGTAGAGGATCGCCGCCGGGTGGTAGAGAACCGCGAACTCGCGCCCCGGATGCCCGGCGATCCGGAAGAAGCGTCCCGCCTGCTCCCCCATCGGACGACGGGCGCGGTCGGGCGCGAAGCGCCGCAGCGCGGTGCGGCCCAGCAGCGCCACCATCCGGGCCGGGGAGAAGCCAAGCTGCTTGTCGAGGAAGGGGCGGCAGGCTTCGGCTTCCTCCGGAGTGGGCGCGCGGTTTCCCGGCGGGCGGCACTTGACCACGTTCACGATCAGGAGGTCCTCGCCGGGGGACAGTCCGGCGTCGGCGACCAGCCGGTCCAGCATCGTGCCGGCCCGTCCGCAAAACGCGACGCCGGAGGCGTCCTCGGCGGCGCCCGGCGCCTCGCCCACCACCAGCAGGCGCGCTTGCGGCGTCCCCCGATCCACCACGATGCGGGTGCGGGTTTCGCCGAGCGGGCACCGTCGGCAGTCGCTTCGCGCCAGCCGCTCCTGGAACGCGGCGTACTCGGAAGCCGCGAGGATGTCTTTCAAGCGCCGCGGTGTTCCCCGAACACGTCCCGCAGCGCACCGGCGATTTCGCCCACCGTCGCGTAGCGGGAGACCGCCTCCAGGATGGGCGGCATCAGGTTGCCGCCGCCCGCGGCCACCCGCCGGACTTCGGACAGGGCGGCCGCTACCGGGGCCGCATCCCGCCGGGCGCGCACCCGCCGGACCCGCTCCGCCTGGGCCGGCTCCACCTCCGGGTCCAGGACGAAGGGCTCCACGTCGGCATCGGCGTCCTCCTTGCGGAAGCGGTTCACCCCGACCACCACTTCCCGCTCCGCCTCCATCTCGCGCTGCCAGGCGAACGCCGCGTCCTGGATGCGCGCGGTCACGAACCCGGAGGCCGTCGCTTCGACCGCGCCGCCCAGCCGGTCCACCTGCCGGATCCAGTCGAGCGCCTCGGCTTCCACCGCATCGGTGAGCGCCTCGATCGTCCAGGAGCCGCCCAGCGGATCGGCGGTCGCCGCCACGCCGCTCTCGAAGGCGATCACCTGCTGGGTGCGAAGCGCCAGCTCGGCGGTCTCCTCGGTGGGGAGGCCCAGCGCCTCGTCCAGGGCGTTGGTGTGGAGCGACTGGGCGCCGCCCAGCACCGCCGCCAGCGCCTCCAGGGTGGTGCGCACCACATTCACCTGCGGCTCCAGCGCGGTGAGGGTGGAGCCGGCGGTCTGGGTGTGGAATCGCAGCATCCGCGCCCGCTCGCTCTTCGCTCCCAGCCGTTCGACGAGAAGCCGGTCCCAGAGCCGCCGCGCCGCCCGGAACTTGGCCACTTCCTCGAGGAAATCCCGGTGGGCGTTGAAGAAGAACGAAATCCGGCTGGCTACCCGGTCCACGTCGAGTCCGCGCGCCACCGCCGCCTCCACATAGGCGAGGCCATTGGCGAGGGTGAAGCCCACTTCCTGCGCGGCGGTGCATCCCGCTTCCCGCATGTGATAGCCGCTCACGCTCACTGGCTGGAATCGTGGAAGTTCACGCCTTGACCATTCGATCACGTCGGTGGCGAGCCGCATCGAGGGTTCGGGCGGATGGATCCAGGTTCCGCGGGCGGCGTATTCCTTGAGGATGTCGTTCTGGACCGTCCCGGCGATCTGTTCGGTCGGCACTCCCTGGCGGCGCGCAACCGTAACCAGGAGCGCCAGCAGGATGGCCGCGGTGGCGTTGATGGTCATCGAGGTGGAGACCTGTCCCAGCGGGATGCCGGAGAAGAGGGTCTCCATGTCCTCGAGCGAATCGATGGCGACGCCGACCCGGCCGACTTCGCCGCACGCCCTGGGATCGTCGGAGTCGAAGCCGATCTGGGTGGGCAGGTCGAACGCCACCGAGAGCCCGGTCTGGCCGCTGGCGAGGAGGCGTCGGTAGCGCTGGTTGGATTCGGCGGCGGTGGCGTAGCCGGCGTACTGGCGCATGGTCCACAGCCGCTCCCGGTAGCCGGAAGCCCGGATGCCGCGGGTGAACGGCGGGCGTCCCGGAGTTCCGATCCGCTCCGGCGCCGCCCCTTCTTCGGGACCCTGGAACGCCGGGAGTTCGCGCCGGGGGCGGACGTTCAATCGCTGGAGCTCCGGGGGGGGGCGCAGAGGAAATCGCAGACGATCACCCGATTGCCCCATATCTCCGAACGCCCCAGATCCAGGGGGCACAGCTCCACCAGCTCCTCCTCGTAGAACAGCGGGCAGTCGTCAAAGTTGAGGCGCGCCATCCGGTCCGGTCGGGAGATGGGCATTTCGAGGGCGCGCCGGGTCGGCGTCCAGCCGTCCCGTTTCCCGATCTCGATGAGGGAGCGTCGGAGTTCCTCGACTTCCTTCCGGGCTTCGGGGAGTTCCAGTTCCTGGCGCTCCACCCGCCCAAGGATGTCCTGCGCCCGGCTGCGCAGGTCCGCGATCGGGTCCTGCTGTCCGGCGAGCAGGAACGCCAGAAGCGGGAGGCAGGCAGCGCGTCCGGCCCGCATGGCGCTCCCCTATTCGGCGTCGGAAGACGGGTCGTGCTCGCGCCAGGCGTTGATTCGGGGTCCCGGCACGTCGATGAGACCCGGATCGGGCTCCGGATCGTGCTGGCGCCAAGCGTGGTGCGGGGGTCCCGGCACGTCGATGGGCTGCGGCACGGGCTCCGGTTCGGGAAACGGCGGCTTGTCGGTTCCCAGCCGGTGCAGCAACCAGCTTCGGAGCGGCGCGTCCTCCGGCTGGGGCTGATACCAGCCCACCTCGGTGCTTCCGTCCCCCAGAAGCTGACGGAGCACCGGATCGCAGCGCTTGAGGAGCTTCTTCGGCATGCGCTGGTAGTCGAGCGGCCGCAGCCATCGGTAGCTGTACCCCAGGAACAGGGACTTCCGGACGGTTTCCGAGGTGTTGCTTCCGTGCCGATGCCAGATGCGCCGGTCGAAGATGGTCACGTCCCCGGGCCGCATCGCCAGTCGGACCCGCCCGTCCCACTCCGGGTGGTCGGCCCGCGCCGGAGGCGCGTCCAGCCGGTGGCTTCCCGGAATCAGCTCCATCCCGCCCCGGTCCGCATCCCGGGTGTCGGTGAGCCAGAACGCGACCTTGACCGAAAGTCGGGGCGCCGGCCGCTCCAGCTCCAGCACCGGGCGTCCGCTGTCCTGGTGCCACACCGGCTCCCGGCACTGGGTCCCGCCCCAGCCTTCCGGCGGATACACCACCAGGTGGGAGATGTAGAGCTGGATGTTCCAGCCCAGCACGCCCCAGACGGTCGGGAGGGTGCGGGCGTAATCCACCAGCTCGAGGAACGCCGGATCGAAGCGGACGGCGGAAAACCGGGACATCATGTCGCCGGGCGCCAAGTCCAGCCGCTGGCGCTCGAAGTCGTCCAGGCGATCCACCGCTTCCCGGACCCGCCTCAGCGCGTCGCCGGTGAGCGCCCTCCGGATGTGGAGGAACCCATCGCGTTCGAAACGGCGGAGCCGCTCCCGGGTCGGGATGTGGCGCAGATGCTCCTGGCCGAGGCTTCCGAAGCGCCGGCCGCCCAGCGGAAAGTGAATCCGCGAGTCCAGCGGCTCCACCGGAGGGGGTACGAGTTTTCCCATTTGCGTTCGGGTGACAATGGTAGACCCTGGCGCAACCGCTACCATGATGGGGTGAGCGTCCGGCGGCTGCGACTCCTCGGGATCTGGGCCGTTCTGCTGTTCCTGGGCGGCAGCATCTACCTGGGTCCCTACTTCGCGGCGTGGCGCATCCGCCAGGCGGTCGAGGCCCGGGACGCCGACGCCCTCCATGCGTGGGTGGACTTTGAAGCGGTGCGCGCCAACCTCAAGGGGGAGTTGCGGCGCACCATCGGCGCAGCCAACCGCCGAGCCCAGGAGCGCGAACGGCAGCCGGAAGCGGCCGGGGAAGGGGAGGAGCACCCGCCCGAACCGCCCGACGCCGCCTCGCAGCTGGCGGTCGCGGTCGGCGAGGCGATGATCGACCGCTTCGCCACGCCGGAGGGGGTGGACCGGGCGCTTCGGGGCTCGGAGGCGGTCAGCACCGGCTGGAACGCCTTCCTCAACCTTGGCGAGGAGCGCGATGAAGGGAATGGGCGGGTGTCGGTCGACGCCGCCTACGACGGCTGGAACGACTTTCGCGTCCGGCTCGGAGTGCGCGCCGGAGAACCGCCGGATGAAGACCTGTGGGCGGACATCCTCTTCGAGCGCCGGGGCATCTGGACCTGGCGGGTCACCGGCGCCCGGGTGAGTCCGCGCGCCCTCCCGATGCTCGTGAACTGAGGCGCGTTTCGACGGCCTTCCGGTCCGGTGCGCCGGAGAGACCCGGCGCCTCCACGGCGAGCGCCGCCGCCGCCGCCGCGAACCGCCCGGCTTCGCCGAGTGGTTTCCCTTCGAGAATCCCGAGGAACAGCGCGGCCCCGAACACATCGCCGGCGCCGGTCGGGTCCCGTTCGGTCGCGGAAACTGGCGGGACGGCGAGCGGGGCGCGTCCCCTGGGAAGGAGCTCCGCGCCGCGCTTCCCGTCGGTGATCGCGAGCAGCCGGACGTCGAGCGGGAAGGCGGGAAGCTCCTCGCGGCTCAGCGAGACCAGGTCGAGGGGGCGCAGCCGCGCGGCGAGTCCGGGCGGCCAGGCGATCCGCACCGCGCCGTCCGGCCCAACTGAGCGCAGGAGTCCCTGGGGGAGGAGCCCGGCGAGGCCGTCGGCGGGCCGGGGGAACGTCCACGCTCCGTCGAGCTCCGAAGCCACCGGCGCGTACAGGACTCCGGCGCCGGGCGGCAATTCCCGAACCGCCTCCCGCACCCGCGCTTGCGGGATCGGCGCGGCGACGCTCGGCATCCGCTGCCGTCTCCTTCCGTCCCGGTAGCGGTTCTGGAAGCGTGTCCGGTCGGGGGACGGGAACCGGATGACCCGGCATCCTTCCACCTCGAACGGAAAATCGGCGTCCGCCGCGGTGAGGATGGTGGCGGGGACGCCGAACCGACTGGCGAGAACGCCCGCGTAGGCGGCGGCGCCGCCGAGACGGGGCCCCGAAGCCTCCATGTCCTCGGTCAGATGCCCCACGATCAGAACGCCGGGGATCATGCGCATCGGGAATCGGAAAGAATTGCCGCGCGGACCGTATCGCCAACCATGCTCGTCTGGACTTCCCTCATCGCCAGCCAGAAGCGCCGCACCGCCATTTCCGCCCTGGGAACGCTGTTCGGCGGCCTGCTGGTCTTCCAGCTTGCGAACTTCCACGGCTGGACCTGGCCCTGGATCGCCGGCTTCGCGGCGGCCGCCGCCTTGGTGATCCGTTCGGCGGGGGCCGCGATCTGGTTCTTCCGGCGCCACCCCTTCGAGCAGGTGGATGTCGGTTTCAGCGAGAGCGCGGTTCCCGGCGGCGCGGTGCGATGCGCGATCCGGATGACCGCCCGGAAACCGGTCGCCTTTCGCGAACTGAGTTTCCGGCTCGCCGCCGAGAGCCGGAGCGCGGGCGAACCGGCGCGCGAACTCCGCCGGGTGGAGCGCACCCTCGAAATCCCGCCCCTGGCGCGCGGCGCCCGCTTCCAGGGAGAGCTTGACCTTCCGGTGCCCGACGATGCGCGCTTTTCCTACCGCTCGTTCGAGGGACGGACGCTCTGGCTGGTGCGGGCGCGTCTTGCGACCGAAAACTGGACCCCGGTCGAGACCTCGATCGAAGTCCTGGTGGCGCCTCCGCTCGGCGACTGAGCGCCAAGGGGATGCCCGGCCGCTTTGCGTGGGCCGCGCTGGTGCGGAATCCGGCGGCCGGGGACGGTCGCGACCGGGGCGAACCGGGACGGCTCCGCCGGATATTCGGGGACCTGCATATCCCGCTGGTGGATGCGGTCACCCGGAAACCGGGGCACGCGACCCGGATCGCCGGTGATTTCGTCCGCGCCGGAGCGCCGCTGGTGATTGCCTGGGGCGGAGACGGCACGGTCGCCGAAACCGCTCAGGCGCTTGCCGGAACCGGGACCGCGCTCGGCGTCATCCCCCGGGGAACCGCGAATGTCCTCGCCCGGGAGACCGGGATTCCGTTCGCGCTGGACGAGGCGGCGCGGGTCCTGATCGGAGGCCGGATCGTGGAGGCGCGGCCCGGCGTCCTGCGCTCCCGCGCCGGGGAGCGGCTCTTCGTCGGGATGGCTTCGGCGGGGCTGGACGCCGAGGCCGTTCGCCTTCGAGCGGCGACCCCCCGTCGCGGGCTGCTCCCCTGGTTCGCAGCCGGGCTTCGGGTCTTCGGGACCGCGCCTCTGCCGGATCTGGATGTCCGTGCCGAAGGCGTCCGGTATCGGGCGACGTGGGCGGGAGTCGGGAAGCAGCCCCGCTACGCGCACGCGCTGCGGTTCTTTCCGGGCGCCCGGCTGACCGGGGATCGCCTGACCCTCACCCTGATCCGATCCCGGACCCGCTGGGGCTGTCTGCTGGCCGCCGGCGCGGCGTGGATCGGCGCTTCCCGTCGTTTGCCCTCGGTGGTCACCGTTCCGGCGCGGGATGTCCGGATTGCGTCCCGAGGGGCGCCGGTCGCGTGCGAGGCGGACGGGAACCCGGCGGGAACCACGCCGGTACGCTTGAGCGTGTCCTTGAAGTCGCTGCGGCTGATGCTTCCGTAATCAGGGGTCGAGAATCAGGGATCGAGCTGAACCACCAGGACTTCGTATCCCAGGGCGCGCAGCCGCCGGGCGACCCGGTCGGCCTCCCGGCGTTCGGAGTAGCGGCCCACCCGGACCCGATGCACCGACCCGTGTCTCCTCACCGATGCGCTGCGCCAGCCGGCGGCGCGCAGCTTCGCCGCCTGCTCCTCGGCGCTCGCCCGGCGGCCGTAGGAGCCCACCTGCACCGCATAGGAAGGGGGTTCGCCCAGCGAGACCTGGGTGAGCATGACGCGGGCGACGCCCTTTTCCGCGATGCCCAGCTCGCGGGCGGCGCGGTGCGAAAGGTCGATGATGCGGCCGCGGATGAACGGCCCCCGGTCGTTGATGCGGACCTCGACGGCGCGCCCGGTCGCAAGGTCCGTGACCCGGACCACCGTGTGGAAGGGCAGGGTGCGATGAGCGGCGGTCATCCCCTCCGGGTCCATCGGTTCGCCGTTCGCGGTGGGCCGTCCGCGTTCCTCGATGCCGTACCACGACGCCTCGCCGATGGTGGCGTCGCTGTAGCCGGCCGGCGGCGGCCTCCCGGAACAGGCGCCCCCCAGGAAGGCGGCGGCCAGCGCGATTCCCGCCGTGAGCCGGAGGGTCATGCCTGGACTTCGGGCGCCGGCGTGGTCGGGGATGGGGGTCATGGACCGAATCCGCCGAATATAGCGGGAGCGGTTACGATCCGCGTGCGGTGTCCACCTTGCGCGGCGACGACGGCGAGCGATTCGATCCCGGGGAGTGCGCCGCCCGCCTGCCCGACGACCGCTACTTCGTCGCATTGAAGCGCGACGGGCTGGAAGTCGGCTTCTACGCGCCGCAGGACGCCGATCCGCAGCAGCCCCATGACCGCGACGAGTGCTACGTGATCGTGGAGGGGGAGGGGCGCTTCCAGCTGGGGGAGACAACTGTTGTTCCGTTCGCTCCGGGGGACTTGCTCTTCGTGCCCGCCGGAGTTCCGCACCGCTTTCTCGACTTCGGGACCTCCCTGAAGGCGTGGGTGGTTTTCATCGGGACCAGAAAAGCGGACCGCCCAACGTCCGGGGAAAGCCGTAGCCCAGAGTCCATATGAGATCCACATCAGCCTCCCGGCGGACGATCCCCTGGGCGACGATCCGACGGCCCTCCTCCACCAGCGCGCCCAGGCAGCGCTCGCGGATCTCGTCGGCGGACACCTCGCGGCGGGTGATCCCGGCGCGCGCCGATTCGTTGACGACAAGCGCCGCCACCTCGGGATCGGGACGCGGCGCGCGGTCTCCCGGCGCGTAGCGGAAGAATCCGGCGCCGGTCTTCTGCCCCAGGCGGCCGGCCTCGACCAGCCGGTCGGCGACCACTTCGGGCGCATCGGAAAGGCGTTTCCGGGCCGACCAGCCGATGTCGAGTCCCGCCAGGTCCGCAACCGCGAACGGCCCCATGGCGAAGCCGAATTCCCGGAGCGCGGCGTCCACCGTTTCCGGAAGCGCGCCCTGGAGCAACAGTCCGTCCGCCGCCCGGCGGAAGGCGTAAAGCATCCGGTTTCCGACGAAGCCGGGGCAGACGCCCACCGCCACCGGAACCTTGCCGAGCGCGACCGCGAGCCGGCGGGCGGTCTCCAGGGTCTTCGCCGAAGTCCGCTCGCCCACCACCACCTCCACGAGCCGCATCACGTGCGCCGGGGCGAAAAAGTGAGCGCCGAGGACCTGGTCGGGACGCCCGGTGGCGGCGGCGATCCGGTTCGGATCGAGGGTCGAGGTGTTGGTCGCGAGGATGGTTTCGGCGGGCGCCAGCCGGTCCAGATCCCGAAAGACCCGAAGCTTGGCGTCAAGGTCCTCGAAGACCGCTTCGATGACGAACCCGGCGCCGGCCGCCGTTTCGAGGGACGTCCGCTGGATGCGTTTCCCGGTGTCGGGCGGGAACCGCCCCCGGGCGACCGCCCGCTCGAGCGTTCCCTCGAGCGCGGCGGCGCTTCGCTCCCAGGCCGCATCGTCCGCCTCGAAGACGGAAACCGGGACCCCGGCGCCGGCCGCCGCCAGCGCGATGCCGCGCCCCATCGTCCCGAAGCCGACGACCCCGATGCGTTCGATTGGGGAACGCCCCTCCACCGCCACTGCGTCCGCTTCGGCGGCGGCGAGGTAGGCGGCGGCGTCCGGCAAGCCGGGAAAGCCTACCTGCCCCGGAACAACCCGGCCGCCGTTCCGGAGGCGAACGAAAGCAGCGCGCTTCCGGCGATCAGGCCTCCGGCGACCACATTGCGGGCGCCCTCATCCCATGCCTGGAAGCGTCGCCCGGCGGCGAAGCGGGCGCCCAGGGCGGCGAGCGCGGTCCATCCCGCCGCCGGATTGCTGATGAGGAGCCCGGTGGCGAAGAGGACGCCGATCTGGCGCGACGAACCGCCCAGAAACTGAAGGAGCGCGCCCGGAACCGCCCAGAGGATCAGATCCCGGGCGAGCGACGGGCTGCTTCCCGCCTCGATGGTCGCTGCGATCACGCGGGCGAAGGGCGGGATCCGATCGGCGGCGAAGTAGGAGCGCCAAGTCAGCAACACCAGCCCGGCGGCCGCCAGCAGGCCGAGGATTTCGGCGGTCCGCTGCCGGCGGCGTCCCTCCATCTCGTAGTCGGGATCGCGCCCCTCGCCGCGCAGGATCCAGCCGGCTTTCAGGTCGTAGCCGGTGTCGGCGAACGCAGGTCCGGTCGCCGAAATGAAGCCGGCCAGCAGGACCAGCGCCAGGGGCGGAAACCCGAGCAGCATCCCGACCAGCAGGAAGAGGAGGGCGGTGGCGAAGGCGGGGAACCAGCCGCAATGCATCGCCGAGAGTCCGACCAGCAGTTCGGAGACCAGCGCCGCGGCGGCGGCGAAGGCGACGAACCCGGCGAGCGCCGGGAGGGTCATGGCGGACGCGATCCCGGTGGTGATGGCGAGGATTCCCGCTGCGATTGCGAACGACAGATACCCGGCCACGAAGACGCGGGGGCGCGCCCCGCCGCCGCCTCTCCCCCGCCCGGCGGCGAGCGCCCGCGCCATCTGGAGCAGGGCGACGGCCCCGGCCCCGATCATCGCGCCGTGGGGGATGTGATGGGCGGCCAGGTCCACCCCGAACCAGGCGGGGGCATGGCCGCGCAGAATCAGGCCGATCCCGAAGCAGAGCAGCGCAACCGGATTTCCGATCCAGCAGATTCCGATGACGTCGGTGGGGATTCCGAGCGAGCGTCCCAGGGCGCCGGCGGCCGCGCCGATGCCGAGAAGCCGCGCCCGCTTGCCTCCCTGGTCGCCTGCCCGAAGGCACTCGGCGGTCGCGATGCCCACCGGCCAGAGGCCGCGCTCGGGAAAGATGCGGGAGCCGAAGAGCCGGACCAGCAGCGCGATGTCGATCAGCGCCCCCAGCGCCGCTCCGAGCAGCATCGCCGGAACCAGGTCGGGGCGACCGAAGAGCCAGATTGCGGCGGCGGGAAGGAGCACCGCGTTGGCGCCTCCGAAGGTGGCCGCCGAGATGACCGTCTGGAGCAGGTTCTGGCGTTCCACCGAGGCGAACCGCCGGGTGGCGGCGAGCGGAATGCGCCCCACGCCGATGGCGAGCGCCGCTCCGAGGATCGAGCTGTTCGGGGTGATGCCGACCCGGGTCAGCAGCTCCATCCCCACGATCGCGCCCAGCAGCGCCAGCAGGACGGCGAGGACCAGGACGCCCGGTTCGAGGATCGAAGGGTGGGGGCGACGAGGGTTCACGGGCGGCCATGATGCCAGCCGTCGGTAGAATCGACGCCCTCATGGCCGAATTCGACTTGGTGGTGCGGGGCGGCGAGGTGTTTGTCGAAGACGGTCTGGCGGCCGCCGACATCGGGATCGAGGGCGGCGTGATTCGGGCGGTCGCCCCCGGCCTGGGCCCCGGCGTCCGGGAAATTTCCGCCCGGGATCGGTTGGTGTTGCCGGGCGGGGTGGACGCCCACACCCACATCGAGCAGCGCTCCTCGATGGGGCTGATGTGCGCCGATGACTTCCATTCGGGGACGGTCTCGGCAGTCTGCGGCGGAACCACAACCATCATCTCCTTTGCGGTGCAGGGGCGCGGGGAGTCCCCTCGTCGGGTGGTCGCCGACTACCACCGGCTGGCCGCGCCGAAGGCGGTCTCCGACTACGGCTTTCACCTGATCGTTTCCGATCCGACCCCGGAGGCGCTCGGCGTGGAGATGCCCGAGCTGGCGGCGGCGGGAGTGACCTCCTTCAAGATCTACATGACCTACGACCTGGTGCGTCTTGATGACCGGCAGTTTCTGGACGTGCTGGAGGCGGCGCGCCGGATGCGGGCGCTCACCATGGTGCACGCGGAAAACCACGACATGATCGGCTGGATGAGCGGTCGGCTGGTGGACCGGGGACATGTGGCGCCGAAGTTCCATGCTCCCGGTCATCCGCAGCTTGCCGAGAGCGAGGCCACCGCCCGGGCGATCGATCTGGCGGAATTGGTGGACGCCCCGCTCTATGTGGTGCACGTCTCCTCGAAGGAGGCGGCGGCGACCATCGGAGACGCCCGCCGGCGCGGGCTCAAGGTGTTCGCCGAAACCTGTCCCCAGTACCTGCTGCTCACCGCCGAGGATCTTGACCGACCGGGGATGGAGGGCGCCAAGTTCTGCTGCAGCCCGGCGCCCCGGGATCGGGCGTGTCAGGACGCGCTCTGGGAGGGGGTCGCCAGCGGGGTTTTTGATGTGGTCAGTTCCGACCACGCTCCCTACAGCTTTGACGACCAGGGCAAGCTGGCCGCCGGGCCGGAGCCGCCGTTCCCGAAGATATGCAACGGGGTTCCGGGGGTGGAGCTCCGGTTGCCGCTGCTCTTTTCCGAGGGGGTGGGGAAGGGGAGGCTTTCGCTCCGGCAGTTCGTCCGGGTCGGCTGCGAGACACCGGCGCGGCTCTTTGGCGCGTATCCCCGGAAGGGGGTCATCCGCTCCGGAAGCGCCGCCGACCTGGCGCTTTGGGACCCCGACCGCGAAGTGACGGTGCGGTGGGCCGATCTCCACGACAACGTGGGGTATACGCCCTGGGAGGATCGCCGGATTCGGGGATTCCCGGAGACGGTGCTGCGCCGGGGAGAGGTGGTGGTGGAGGGGTTCGAGCCGTGCGCCGAACCCGGAAGCGGTCGGTTCCTGGCGCGCGGGCGGCCCGAATCGGCGGCGCCGCTCGGACGCCCTTCGGAAGCGGTGGCGCTGGCGCGCCGGTTCGGGGCAGAGGGCTTTTTGGAGTAGCCCGCAGCGGATCAGCGCTTCGGGGTCACGCCGAAGACCGCCTCGAACGTCGGCGCGTCCAGCGACGCGATCAGCCACCGGTCGAGTTGCCCGAGATCGGCGCCCGCGATACGGGCCTGGACTTCACCGAGCGGGCGGCCGAAGCGATGCGCGAGAAGCCGGGCGAGCGTTTCGGACTTCCCGGCGGCTATTCCTGCAATCTTCCCCTCGGCGATTCCTGCGGTCCTGCCTTCGACGATTCCGGCGGCTTTGCCTTGCTTCAACCAAGTCTGAGCTGCGGTTTCCATAACGGCCTCCACTTCTTCGGGTTCGGTGCGGGTGCGCCGCATCGCCGCCTTCATCTGATCCAGCGACAGAACCAGCGTTGCGACGTACTGTAGCAGGAACTGCCCGAAGTCGGTTTCGGAATCGATCCCCGCCACGATGATGTCCGCCTCCGCGTCGGTGACCTTCTCGGCGTGGACGCGCCCCATCGCCAGCAGGGCGCTCCGCGTCTCTGGATTCTTCGGGAGTTCCTCCGGAGCCATCCGGGTGAGGTCGTACAGAAGGTACGTCCCGAATTGGCTAGCCAGATGTTCCAGTCCCTCCGGAGCGTCGATCATGTCCACGATCGAGCGGGGCGTGGTCCAAGCGCTTGGTCCGTTGTAGAAGACCATCGGGATGACCAGGGGAACCCGCCCGGGATGGCTTTCCCCGGGTTCCCGCTCCCTGCTCCAGATCCGCTGGATATAGCGCATCATCTGGAGCGGGGTGCGGGCGTCCGGCTGCGACTTGTGCTCCAGCAGGACGTGGATCCGGGCGGAGGCGCCGTCCTTGAGCCGCGCCCGGAAGATGGCGTCGGCCCGGGCGGCCTTGCCTTCGGCGTCGACGGAGGCGCCCTCGATGAGTTCGGGCAGGCGGTCCGGGTCCAGGCGTTCGCGGACTTCGGGCGGCAGGAACTCGGCGAGCAGCGTCGCAGCGCGCCGGGGGGCGGCGCCCAGCAGGCGGAACAGCGCGTCGTGGGGATGGGCCGGGAACCCTCCGGGTTCCTCGGCGGGCGGTTTGGCGTCGGGTTTGGTTTTGGGGTTGGTTTTGCTCATGGGGGGGCGGAAAAACTCCTTTCTCCATGAACACCCACGCAGCAGACGCGAAAACGTTGCGTCAGACTCCAATTTGGGGAGAAATTGTGGAAAACTCCCTCGGGATCGCCCGAATGGGCGGCCTTCCTGCGCCCGCGTGGGAGCAGCGGTCAGCGTTTTGGGGTCGAACTGAAGACCGCCTCGTACGTGGGCGCGTCCAGCACCGCGATCAGCCACCGGTTGAGTTGCCCGAGGTCGGCGCCCGCGATACGAGCTCGGATCTCAGCGAGCGGGCGTCCGAAACGCCGCGCAAGCTGCCGGGCGAGCGTTGCGGACTTCCCCTTGACGATTCCCCTGGCTTTGCCTTCCTGGAACCAAGCATAGGCTGCGGTCCCCTTCTTCAAGGAACCCCCATCAAGAGTCGGCACATCATGCGCAGCTTCCAGCCATCGGTCGACAACATCCATTGCGGCGTCGCCGATATCGGCTGGGAAATCGTCGGACAGGAGACCGAAGCGATGTACGAGCTGTCGGACGAGAGTTTCGGCTTTGCCCTGCGCCTCCCCTTGCGCTTCGCCTTCCCTCAACCAGACTTGAGCAGTGGCTCCCACAAGAGCATCCACTTTCTCGGGTTCGGTGCCGGTGCGCTTCATCGCCGCCTTGATGCGCTCCGGCGACAGATTCACAAATCTCACGACGTATTGAAGCAAGTAACTTCCGAATTCGGCATCGGAAGCTCTCCCCGCCTCCATCATGTCGGTCTTCGCATCCGGAATGTGCCCGGCGGGGGCGGGTCCCATCGCCGACCGAGGGGCTTGCCCGCGATGTCCTCCGCTTTCAACACCCCCTCCAATTCCTCGAGATTCGGGATCACGCCCTCCAGCCATGCCACAACCTCCTTGTTCGATGCGTCAGTGGTCAGCGTTTCCGAAGACCGCCTCGTACGTCGGCGCGTCCAGAACGGCGTCCAGCCACCGTTCGAGTTGCCCGAGGTCGGCTCCGGTGATGCGCGCCTGGACTTCGGCGAGCGGGCGGCCGAAGCGGCGGGCGAGCAACCGGGCGAGCGTTTCGGATTTTCCCCGGACTTCGCCCCGCGCCTCTCCGCGAGCTTCCCCACGCGCTTCGCCTTGCTTCAACCAAGTCTGAGCTGCGGTTTCCATGACGGCCTCCACTTCTTCGGGTTCGGTGCGGGTGCGCCGCATCGCCGCTTTCATCTGATCCAGCGACAGAACCAGCGTTGCGACGTACTGTAGCAGGAACTGCCCGAAGTCGGTTTCGGAGTCGATCCCCGCCACGATGATGTCCGCCTCCGCGTCGGTGACCCTCTCGGCGTGGACGCGCCCCATCGCCAGCAGGGCGCTGCGCGTCTCTGGATTCTTCGGGAGTTCCTCCGGAGCCATCCGGGTGAGGTCGTACAGAAGGTACGTCCCGAATTGGCTAGCCAGATGTTCGAGTCCCTCCGGAGCGTCGATCATGTCCACGATCGAGCGGGGCGTGGTCCAGACGCTTGGTCCGTTGTAGAAGACCATCGGGATGACCAGGGGAACCCGCCCGGGATGGCCTTCCCCGGGTTCCCGCTCCCTGCTCCAGATCCGCTGGATGTAGCGCATCATCTGGAGCGGGGTGCGGGCGTCCGGCTGCGACTTGTGCTCCAGCAGGACGTGGATCCGGGCGGAGGCGCCGTCCTTGAGCCGCGCCCGGAAGATGGCGTCGGCACGGGCGGATTTGCCTTCGCCGTCGATGGAGGCGCCCTCGATGAGCTCGGGCGGGTGGTCCGGGTCCAGGCGTTTGCGGACTTCGGGCGGCAGGAATTCGGCGAGCAGCGTCGCGGCGCGCCTGGGGGCGGCGCCCAGCAGACGGAAGAGCGCGTCGTGGGGATGGGCCGGGAACCCTCCGGGTTCCACGGCGGGCGGTTTGGCGTCGGGTTTGGTTTTGGGGTTGGTTTTGCTCATGGGGGGGCGGAAAAACTCCTTTCTCCATGAACACCCACGCAGCAGAGGCGAAAACGTTGCGTCGGACGCCAATTTGGGCGGGAAATGTGGAAAACTCCCCCGGGAGCGCTCCCGTCCCTTGCCCCGAACGACCGATCCTGAACTTGATGTCGAATGACGAGCGGCTGATCGAGCGGTGGCTCCCGATCCGGGAGATCGGGATCGAGAGCGTGCGGGAGCGGACGCCGATGACGCCGTTTCCGGCGCCGAACCGGCTGCATGTGTGGTGGGCGCGTCGCCCGCTGGTGGCGAGTCGTGCGGCGGTGTTGGCTTCGTTGTTGCCGGGGGATGCGGATCGGGGGGCGTTTTTGCATGCGCTGGGGATCCACGGCGACCCGGTGGCCGTGCGCCGCAGGTTGGACGAAGCCAAGCGGACCAAGCCCAGGCAGAACCTCGGCCCCAATCCCTATGGCTACCGGCGGGCGTTCACGTACTCGCCGAGCGGGGAGGAGTGGGACAAACTTCGGAGTCCCGGGCCAGAAGCCAAAGTCCTGGATCCAACCGCCGGCGGGGGCAGCATCCCCTTCGAGGCGGTGCGTCTGGGGTTCGCGGCGCATGCGAATGACCTGAACCCGGTGGCCGCCCTGATCCTGAAGGCCACGGCGGAATGGC
The DNA here is from genome assembly GCA_965202845.1 of Candidatus Marinacidobacterium sp. Lineage (GTDB taxonomy): Bacteria > Acidobacteriota > Vicinamibacteria > Marinacidobacterales > Marinacidobacteraceae > CBDATA01. The sequence continues at coordinate 1,148,212 of OZ241856.1, read as the reverse complement.
CCGCCGAGCATCATGCCCGGTTGCTTCCCGAGTTCCAGCAACTGGCCGACGAGTTTCTGAGTCGGGCGGCGCCGAAGTACCAGGGCGTCTTCCCGCCGGAGCCGGAAGGGACTCTCGTTGAGGGCTACCTGTGGGCGCGGACGGTGGGGTGTCCGTACTGCGGGGGGTTGGTTCCGCTTTCGCCGAACTGGCGGCTGGCGCCGGATGGGACCGGGGTGCGTTTGGCGCCGGAAGTGGGGGAGGGGCCGGGGTCTTCGGGTCGGGTCTGTTCGTTCGAGATTGTGGGGACGGCTGCGGAGCAGTCGGCGGGGACGGTGGCGCGGGGGGACGGGGCGTGTCCGTTCCCGGATTGCGGGCGGGTGATCGAGGGTTCGGCGATCAAGGCGCAGGCGCGGGCGGGGGAGATGGGGGAGCAGCTGTACGCGGTGGTGTACAAGCGGCGGGTTCCGCGGATTCTGAAGTCGGGGAAGGCGGGGAAGCCGCGGTGGGAGCGGGGCTACCGGGCGCCGGGGGCGGGGGACGACGACCGGGAAGCGATCGCGGAGCGGCTTGCGGAGAAGCTGCCGGAGTGGGAGGCGTATGACCTGGTTCCGAACGAGCGCATCCCGGACGGCAACAAGACCACCGAGCCGCATCGGTACGGGATGCCGCGCTGGCGGGACTTGTTTTCGCCGCGGCAGTTGCTGTGCCATGGGACGAGCGTGGAGGTCTTTCGGGAGCTGCTGGAGGCAGATCGGGAGGCGGGGAGGTTGACCGATGCGCGGCAGGCGGCGTATGGCTACCTGGCGCTCTCGCTGGACAAGGTGCTCAGCTACAACAACATCATGTGCCGCTGGCATTCCGGTCGCGAAGTCATGGCCCAAATCTTCGACCGGCACGACTTCGCGCTCAAGTGGTCCTATGCGGAGATGGCGCCCTTGGTCGCCGGGGTCGGCTACGACTGGGCCATCGGCCAGACCGCCAAGTGCGTGAAGGAGCTGGTCGCGCTGCTCCGCCCCGAAGGCCCGCTTCCGGCGCAGCGGGACGCCCCGCCGCCGGTCTCGATCACCGCGAAGCCGGGCGACGCCCTGGACCACCTGGAGGACGCCAGCGTGGACGCGGTGGTGATGGACCCGCCCTACTACGACAACGTCATGTACGCCGAGCTTTCGGACTTCTTCTACGTCTGGCTCAAGCGCACCGCCGGGCATGTCTTCCCGGACCTTTTTCGGCGCATCCTGACCGACAAGGAGGGGGAGGCGGTGGCGAACCCGGCGCGCTTTCGGGGGGAGAAGGGGGCGAAGGAGTTGGCCGGGCGGGAGTACCAGGATCGGATGGCGCAGATCTTCGCCGAGTGCCGCCGGGTTCTGAAGCCGGACGGGATTCTGACGCTGATGTTCACGCACAAGGCGACCGGGGCGTGGGACGCCTTGACCGCCGGGCTGATCGAGGCGGGGTTCGTCATCACCGCTTCGTGGCCGATCCACACCGAGGCGGAGGGGAGCTTGCATATCCGGGACAAGGCGGCGGCGAGCAGCACGATCTTTTTGGTCTGCCGTCCGCGCCCGGAGCGGGAGGCGGGAGAGGAGACCCGGTACTGGGAGGAGGTGGAGGGGGACGTCACGCGGGCGGTGGGGGAGAAGGTCCAACAGTTCGAGGCGGAGGGGATTTCGGGGGTGGACTTGTATCTGGCGTGCTTCGGGCCGGCGCTTCGGGAGTTTTCGCGGCGTTGGCCGCTGGAGCGGGGGAAGCCGCGCCGGCGGGCGCCGCAAAGTGCGAGGCGGCGGCTGCTGGAGGAGGGGTGGGATGCGTATGCGGTGACGGCGGAGGACGCGCTGGAGGCGGCGCGTCGGGAGGTGAAGCGGTTCCGGCTGGAGCGGCTGACGCGGATGAAGGCGGGGGCGGACCTGGACGGGACGACGGCGTTCTTCGTGCTGGCGTGGGACGCCTTCAAGGCGCCTTCGTTCCCCTACGACGAGGCGTTGCGGCTGGCGCGCGCGGTGGGGGTGGATTTGGAGGGGGATGTGGTGGGGCGGTTGGGCGGGAAGCGTGGGAGTCTGGTGACGCTTTGGGACAGCGGGCAGCGTGCGGCGAAGTCGGCGTTGGGGGCGGAGGATGGTTCCAGGGGGATGATCGACGCTTTGCACCATGCGGCGTGGCGGGCGCGTTCCAGGGGTCTGGAGGATTGCCGGAAGTGGTTGGGAGAGATGGGGCTGGGTGAGGATGCGGGGTTCCGGACGGCTTTGAAGGCTGCGCTGGAGGTGTTGCCGGTTTCGGGTGTGTTCGGGGGGGAGGAGCTGGAAGGTGAGGCGGCGGCTTCGGGGGACGACTTCGCGGCGCTCGAAAAGCTGCGGCGGGTGGAATTCGAGGAGCGCGTCCCCCGGCCGCAGCGACTGCTCGGAGCGGACAGGTCAGCGCAAACGCAGGGCGAGGGCGCGTAGCGGGGCCAGGAAGAGCACCGCGACGGTGGTGATCTCGAGCCGTCCCGCTACCATCAGCGCCGCCAGCAGCAGCTTCCCCGGCGCCGGAACCGAGGCGTAGGTGGAGGCGGGTCCGACTTCGCCCAGGCCGGGGCCCACGTTGGTGACCGCCGCCGCCGCCGCGCTGAAGGCGGTCATCGGATCCAGCCCCATGGCGGCGAGCGCGATCCCGGAGACCACCGCCAGCCCCAGGAACAGCAGGACGAGCGGAGCCACCGAGGCGCTGATGGCCAGCGGCGCCGGTTTGTGGCCGACCCGAACCCCGATTTCGGCGTGCGGCTGGTTCAGCACCCGGAGGGTCGCCGGGATCATCTTCAGCACCAGCACCCAGCGCATGATCTTGATCGAGCCGGAGGTGGAGCCGGCGCAGCCGCCCACGAACATCAGGGTCAGGATGAGGATGCGCGCCGGGTCCGACCACTGCCCGTAGTCGCCGACGGCGAAGCCGGAGGTGGTGACGATGGAGGCGGTCTGGAAGAACGCCTCGCGCAGCGCGGTTCCCGCCTCGGCGCCGCTGCCGTAGCGCATCCAGGCGAGCAGGCCGGTGGCGCCCGCGAGCACGACGGCGTAGAGGCGGAGCTCCGGGTCGCCGAAATAACTCGCCAGCGGACTCGCCGGAACCGGGCGTCGCCGCCGGTCCAGGATCCTCCACCACAGGCTGCGAACCTGGGACCAAAGTCGGCGCACCCCATAAATGTGGATGGCGAAGCGCACCCCGCCCAGCACCATGAAGACCCCGATGGTCCACTGCACCGCCGGGGAAAACGCCCCGACGCTGGCGTTCCGGGTGGAAAAGCCCCCGGTGGCGAGGGTGGTCAGCGCGTGGCAGATCGCGTCGAAGGCGGGAAGCCCCAGGCCGGTGAGGATGAAGGCGAGGACGACGGTGAGCGTGACGCCGACGAGGACGATGTCCCGGGCGGTCTCGGTGAGCCGGGGTTCGGTCTTTTCCGGGGTGGGGCCGGGGGCTTCGGCGGAGAGGACGTCCACGCCCCACTGCCGGGCGCCCAGAATCCAGACGAACAGGATGACGATGCCGAGCCCGCCGAGCCACTGGGTCAGCGCGCGCCACAGCAGGATGGAGCGGGGCAGGGATTCCACGTCGGCGAAGATGCTGGCGCCGGTGGTGGAAAACCCGGACGCCGACTCGAAGATGGCGTTCACCAGGAAGCCGAACCCGAAGTGGAGGGCGTAGGGCAGGGCGCCGGCGAGGGTGGCGAGGCACCACGCCGCCACCACGAAGCGAAAGCCCGCGGTCCCCTGGCGCTGGACTTCCATGCCCGCCGAGTCGAGCGAGGCGCGCCAGCTCAGCCCGCCGACGAACAGCAGGCTGGCGGCGGAGACCGCGAAGGCGAGCCACGCCGTTTCGCCGAGCCAGAGGGCGAGCGCCAGCGGAGGGAGCATGGCGACCCCCAGCGTCCCGGCCAGCCGGCCGAGCAGGGCGCGGATTTCCCCGGCCTGCACCGCTCTCAGGAGGCGCCGGCGAACAGCCGCTCGAGTTCCGCGATGGTCGCTTCCGGGCCGCTGAGGTCGGGGCCTCCCCGGATGGCGAAGAAGATGAGCGCGATGTCCCCCGGCTCGAAACAGGCGCCGCCGTCGGGGACGAAGGCGCCGACCCCCGGACGCACCAGCTCCCCCACGATCGAGTCGGGAGGCAGACCCAGGGCGGCGAGCGGAAAGCGGGTCGCGGGGCTGCCCTCCGCCACTTCGATCTCCACGATCTCCCCGCCCCCCTCGATCCAGTCGAGCCGGACCATGGCGCGCGAGTGGAGCGGCTTCAGCAGCGCGCCCACCACCACGCTCGCCGGGAAGATCGGGAAATCCACCCCGGAGCGCCGCATCGGCTCGGCGAAGACCGCCCGGTTGTGGAGGGCGATCGTGTCCCGGGCCCCGGCCTTGCTGGCGATCCAGGCGGCCATGAAGTTGACCTCGTCGGCGTCGGTGGCGGCGATGAAGAAGTCGGCGCTCCCGACGTCGGCCTCGTGCAGGATGTCCTCGTCGGTCGCATCGCCCCGGAGGATGACCGGGTGGCCGGGGATGTCCCCGGCGACTTCGGTGCGGCGGATGATGGTCACGTCGATCTTCGAGGGCAGCCGCTGGAGGAGTTGCGCCCCCACCTGTCCGTATCCGGCGACGATCACCCGCCGCGCCGGCTCGCGCTGGATGCCGATGGCGCGCAGGTAGTTGTCGGCCTCGGCGGCCGGGCCCACCGCGAACACCTCGTCGCCCTCGCGAAGGCAGGTCGAGCCGCGGGGGATGATCAGGTGGGGTTCGCCCGAAGAACCGCTGCGGCGCAGGATGCCGGTGAGAATCCAGCCGCGGGGCGCGGAATCGATGCTGGCGAGCGGGACGCCGAAGACCGCCTCGCGGTTCGGAACCGCGCGGATCAGGACGAGACCGCCCCGACCGAGCGAGCGGACCGAACGGGCGCCGGGAAACCGGATGAGCCCCAGGATCTCCTCGGCGACCAGCGCCTCGGGCAGGATGGTCTCGATGAGGGCGGAATCCCGCAGGAGCGGGCCGTCCTGGTGACGCGGGTCGCTGATGCGCGCCACCGCCCGCTCCACCCCGATCGCCGGGTGGGTGGCGGTCAGCGCCGCCACGATGTTCACGGCGTCGTCGTCGGTGAGGGCGAAGAGGACGTCGGCGTCGCGGGCGTGGGTCTCCAGCACCGCGGCGATCGAGGCGTCCGCCTCCACGACGCTGATGTCGAACTTCCGACCGAAATGCTTCGCGGTCGCCGGGTCCTTTTCGATCAGGATGACGTCCGGCTGTTCGGGCAGCCGGCTCAGCTGGCGGAGCAGGTGCCCGCCCATCTGGCCGGCGCCGAGAACTGCGACTCGCATGGATGGAGGTCCGGGACGCGACGGAGTGTAGCGGTCAGGCCTTCCTTCGGCGTTTCGTCCGCTTCTCCCCGCGCCGGGTTGGTTCGGGATCCGGCTGGGGGGCGGCGGCGACCAGCGCCTGGACCCGTTCCCGAATCCGGGAGAGCGCCTCCCGGGCCGGCGGCGCGAGCGCCGGCCCGGCGGCGAGCGCCCGGCGGAGCAACCGCTGGGCGGCGCGCGCCGCGTCCCGCGCCTCGGCTTCCCGGTCCTGCGCGCCGCCCCGGGCGAAGACGCGACTCAGATGCTCGGCCATCGCCTGCGCGCCCTCTCCGGGCGCCGTTTCGGCGGGGGTCCGTTCTTCGATCGCCGCCTCGATCCCTTCCAGTCGCTCCCCGAGCGCGTCCTGGTCGAACCGGGTTCCGACGAAGGCGTCCGGGTTTTCCTCGAACGCGGCGGCGAGCCGGGCCAGCAGGCGCTCCCCCGGCTCGCCGGCGTCCTCCAGGCGGCAGTACGACTGCCAGATCGCGGCGGCCGCCGGGACGCATGTTTCGAGCGGGGTCGTTTCGAGCTGCGCCACCGCATCGGCGAAGGCGGTCGAGATATCCGGCTCGTCGGTTGTCTCCGGCGGACGGGCGCGGGCGGCGTCGCACGCCTCCCGGAAGCGCTCCCAGAGCGGTTCGACCAGCCGCCGGGGAACCGGCGGGGACTCCTTCCAGCGAGCCATCAGCCCCCGCACCGACTGTTGGGCGTCGTCGGTTTCGGCGAGCGCCTCGGCTTCCCCGATCAGCGCCTCCCGGATTTCGATGGCGGCGGCGTATGCGGCCTCCCGTTCCTTCCGAGCCTCCTTCCAGGCGGCGAAGAAGCTGTCGTTCGCCTTGCGGAAACGCCGGACGAGCTCGCGCGTCTGCCGGCGGTCGGCGGTCTGGCTCGCCCGGCGCCAGGCCGGCGCCAGGTCGCGCATCTCCGCCACCCGCGAGGCGTCCCCAGCGGCGGCGATCTCCTCGGCGGTCGCGGTCAGCGTCTCCATCTCGGCGGCGGCCGCGTCCCGCATCGGCTGGACTCGCGCCAGCAGCGTCTCCCGCGCCGCCGACCAGGCTTCCCAAAGCTCCTGCCCCCTCTTCGGGTCGGTCTGGCGGACCGCCCGCCAGGAACGCTCCAGCTGAACGAGATCCCGACTCGCCTGCGCCAGATCCTCGACTTCCAGAAGCCCCTGGGCGGCGCGGACGATCTCCTCCTGGGACCCCAGGTTGGACCAACGATGCCAGTCCTGAAGCTCCCGCGCCTCCCGGATGCGCGGCAGGAGCGCCTTCCGGCGCTTCTGAAAACGCTTCCGGCGTTCGGCCTCGATCCGTTTCCAGCGAATCGGGTCGTCGCGGAGCGCGGCGAGGTCGCGCAGGGCGCGAACCGCCTCCCCGATCGGGAAGGGATCGGCGGTCTCCAGCGAGGCGAGGCGGGCCTCCAGATCCTCGAGCTGTTTCCGGGCAGCGGCCAGCAACTTCGCAGCGCGGTCGCAGGCGGCGCGAATCCGCGCGCCGTCCGCGCCGGACTGCAGCTCTTCGGGGAAGGTGGCGTAGCGGGTCCGGATGCGCTCCAGTTCGCGTTCGTCCCGGGCGCCGCCCGCCCGGGGATCGGTCTCCAGGGATTTCGAGAGGGCCTCCGCCTGCTCCGCCAGGTCGCCGAACACGAACGCGACCACCCGCTTGCGCTTGCGTTTCCCGGCGGCGTCCCGGGCGGCGGTCGCCGCGGCGCGGAATCGCTCCCAGTGCCGCCCGGCGCCGCGCCGCCCTTCCATCATCCGCTGGACGTCGCGCTCGATGGCCTCGATCCGGGCGAACGGGAGGGTCTCCGCTTCCTCCTCCAGTTCAGCCAGCAGCGGTTCGACGTCCGGGAAGGCGGGCGCCGCCGGAGGGGTCTTCGGAGGGACGACCGGAACCTCCACTTCCAGATGCGTCCGCACTCGCACCGGCCGGGCCGCCTGCTCGCGGTGCGCGCGCAGCAGCTGCTCCGCCTCTTCGGAAATCGCCCCCTCCCGGGCCAGCGCCTCCGCCGCGTCCCGCCCGCTCCCCGAGCCCAGCAGCGCGGCGATCTTCTGGCTGCGCTCCTCGATCCGGATCGGATGGTCGGCGGGAAGCCGGGCTTCGGCGCGCCGCCGGGCCAGCCGCCGGACTGCGGGCGCGCCCTTGCCGTTCGCGATTTCGAGGAGCCGATCCGGATCCTCGATGCGCCGCACCGCGGCCGGGCCGGCTTCCCTGGCGCCGGGGGCGGAGGCGACCAGCGCCAGGGACTCCTCGGAGCGCAACGCGCCCAGCGCCTGCTGGCGGATGCCGGGATCGCGGGACTTGCCGGCGACCCGGGCCAGCGCCTGGTCGCGCCCCGGCGCCTCCGGCGGCATCCGGACCAGGCGTTCCAGCGCTTCGATGCGGAGCTCGGGAAAGTGGGCGCGGGCCGCGACCTCGGCGATCCAGGGCGGCGGGGTCAGCAGGGCGAGCGCCCGGCGGGATTCCTCCAGGTCGCGCCGGTCCGCCGCAATCCGCGCCAGCAGCGTCTCGGCGCGCTCCCGGGCGAAATCCCCGTCGGGGGCGTCCTCCGCCAGCTCCAGCAGCGCCCGGGGCGCTTCGATACGGCGGATCGCCTCCCGGCGCACCCTGGGATCGACGTCCTCCCGCGCCACCCGCGCCAGCGCGACGGCGTCCTCCCCCGGATGGCGCTGGACGGCGCGCAGCCGGATCTCCGGATCCCGGCTCCTCAACGACGACGTGAAGCGGTCGAGAAGCGGCATGCTGCGGGGGCGGCGGGAGACTATAGCCTTCCCTCCCGTGCCCGATCCGCCCCCGTCCCGATTCCGAAATGGGGTCCTTGGTTCGCTGATCGCGCTGGGCCTTCTGGACCAGCAGGTTCTGAATCCGCTGATCGCGGCGCTGGCGCTGGGGCTCGCCGTCGAAGTGCCCGACATCGGGTTCGCGATTTCGGCGTACGCGGCGGCGGCGGCGGGCGCCCAGCTGGTGGTCGGCCCCCTCTCCGATTCCAGCGGGCGACGCCGCTGGCTGCTGGGCGCGGCGCTGGTGATGCTGCTTGCGTCCCTCGCCATCGCGTTCGGACCTGGCTACCGGAGCTTCCTCCTCGCCCGGGTCGGGGCCGGGATGGCCGGAGGCGTCCTCTCGGCGCTGACCGTGGCGTGGGTCGCCGACGTCACGCCCTGGAGCCAGCGGGGGCGGGTGATGGCGGTCCTGCTCGGCGGGGCGATGGGAACCGCGGCGATCGGCCAGGTGGCGGGAGCGGCGGCGGCGGCGCAATTCGGGCACCGGGTGGTGTGGGGCGGGATCGCGGTCCTCGCGGTCCTGGTTCTGGTCGCCCTCCAGCGGACGGCGGAACCGCCCCGGAACCGGGCCGCCGAGTCGCTTCGGGAGCGGTTCGCCGGATACGCCGGGTTCGTTCTCGATCCCGGCCTCCGGGCGGTCGCCCTGAGCGCCTTCCTGGGTTCCGGGGGAATCATGGGGGTCATGGCCTACGCTTCCGGCTGGATGCAGGAGAGCCGGGGGTTCGCGCTCCCGTCCATCGGACTTCTCTACGGCGCCCTGGGCGTGATGCTCTTGCTCACCCAGCCGCTGGCCGGGCGGATCACCGACCGGTTCGGCAAGCGCCGGGTCACGGTGGCGGCCTCGCTCGGCCTCGCCGGGCTGACGCTCGCGCTGCCGGTCGCCGGGGGGGGCGTCCTTCTGGTCGGCATGCTCCTCGTGTTCGGCTGCGTGAGCGTCGCCCGGATGGCGGCGTTCGCGGCGCTTCGCACCGGCATGGTTCCCGACTCCCGGCGGGCGGCATGGCTCGCCTTCTCGAACACCTCGTCGCAGCTCGGGATCGCGGCGGGAACCGGCGTCGGGGGGCTGCTCTACCCGCTGGGGTTTCCGGCGGTGTGCTGGGCGATGGCGGCCTTCGGGGGCGGCGCCGCGCTCCTGCTCGCCCGCGTCCCCGAGCCCGAAGCGTGATGCGGCGTCTGCTCCGGATTCTGGGATACGGCGCCCTCGCGCTGCTGTTCCTGGCGCTGCTGACGCCCACCGCCATCGGCGCGCTGCTGGCCACCCATTCCGGCACCCGACCGCAGGACCGGCGGCTGACCGAAACGCCGTTCGACCTGGGGCGCCCGTACCGCACGGTGTTCCTCGAGACCGGGGACGGCATCCGCATCTCCGCGTGGCTGCTTCCCGCCCGCCAGCCCCGGGACTGCTCCGTGGTGTTCGCCCACGGGCTGTTCCGCTCCCGCCGGGAGGTGCTGGCGGGCGCCGCCTGGCTCGCCGACCAGGGGTGCCATGCGATTCTCCCCGACCTGCGCGGGCACGGGGAGAGCGGAAACGGGCGCACGACCCTGGGCTACCGCGAGCGTCTCGATGTGCTCGCCGCCTACGATTTCCTGGTTCGGGAGTTCGGAAGCAGCAGGCGCTTCCTGTTCGGCGTCTCGATGGGGGGCGCCGCTTCGGCGGGCGCCGCGGCGCTGGCCGACCCGCCGCCTTCCGGCCTGGTGCTGGACAGCACGTTCCGCAATGCCCCGGCGGTCGTGGACCAGTACGCCCGGGTGCTCTTCGGGCTTCCGCCGTTCCCGGCCGGCGACCTCGCGCTCCTGGGGCTGGGAATCGCCGGGAACTACGCGCCCGCCGACCTCGACGTCGAAGCGCTCTCCGCCGAACTCGGCGCCCGCGGAATCCCGGTTCTGGTGATCGCCGGAGATCGGGATCAGCCGGCGCCGGCCGCCGAACAGGAGGCTATCTTCCTCGCCAATTCGTCGCCCCGGAGCCGCTTTCTGCTGGTTCCGGGCGCGCGCCACGGGCGTCCCTGCCTGGAAGCTCCCGAACGCTGCCGGCCCGCCTGGGCCTCCTTCCTCGAACTCGACGTTTCCCGATGACTACCCCCTCCCCCGAAACCAACCTGGAATCGAACGTGGCCGCCCAGGTCCACGAGGCGTCGGCCGCGCTGCAGCTCCCCAGGGGACTTGTCCAGCAGATCTGCGTTACCGACAGCATCTTCCTGACCCGGTTTCCGGTGCGCTTCGGGAAGCGGGTGGAGGTGTTCACCGGGTGGAGGGCGGAGCACAGCCACCACCGGCATCCGCTCAAGGGGGGGATCCGCTACAGCCCGCTGGTGGACCAGCAGGAGATCAGCGCGCTGGCGGCGCTGATGACCTACAAGTGCGCGATCGTGAATGTTCCCTTCGGCGGCTCCAAGGGAGGAATCGCGTTCGACCCGCGCCGGTACAGCCGCGAGCAAATCGAGAAAATCACCCGGCGCTACACCGCCGAGCTGATTCGAAAGAACTTCATCGGCCCCGGGGTGAACGTTCCGGCGCCGGACCTCGGCACCGGGGCGCAGGAGATGGCGTGGATCGCCGACACCTACGACGCGATGCATCCCGGACAGGTGGACAACTTCGCCTGCGTCACCGGGAAACCGGTCACCCAGGGGGGCATCCGGGGACGGGAGGACGCCACCGGGCGCGGCGTCATCATGGGGATCGTCCGGGCGCTGGAGTTTCCCGGCGACTTTCCGGGAACCGGCCTGACCCGGGGGCTTTCGGGCAAGCGGATCGCAGTTCAGGGGTTCGGAAACGTGGGCTTCCACACCGCCGACCTCGCCGCCCACCGGGGAGCGGTGGTGACGGCGATCGGGGAATGGGACGCGACGCTGGTCAGCCGCAAGCCCCGGGGAATCGCGGCGACCGATCTCCTCGCATGGAAGCGCGAGCACGGCACGGTGCGCGGCTTTCCGGACGCCGACGAGGAATTGCCGCCGGACGCCATTCTCGAAACCCCGTGCGACGTGCTGATTCCGGCGGCGGTGGAGAACGTCATCAACTCCCGCACCGCCCCCGGGGTGCAGGCGCGGTTGGTCGCCGAGGCGGCGAACGGCCCCACCACCCCGGAGGGCAGCCGGATCCTGGCGGAGCGCGGCATTCCGGTGATCCCCGACGTCTACCTGAACGCCGGCGGCGTGGTCGTCTCCTACTTCGAGTGGGCGCGGAACCTTTCGCACATGCGGTTCGGACTCCTCGAGAAACGCCTCGAAAAGGCCAACACCGACGCGCTGCTGCGCGCCGCCGAAACCCTGGCCGGGCGGGAGCTGGGCGAACGGGACCGCCGGAACCTGCTGATCCGCTCCGACGAGCGGGAGCTGGTGGTCAGCGGACTCGAGGAGAAGATGTTCCGCGCCTACGACGAGATTCGGGAAGCCCGGACTCGACTGCCGAAATCGGCCGATCTGCGACAGGCCGCCTTTTTGGTAGCGGTCGGGAAGATCCGGCGCAGCTACGAGGAGCTCGGCATCTTCCCCTGAGAGCGATGACGATCGCCGACCAGCTCACCCTCCTCCGGCTGCTGCTGGCGCCGGTGGTGGTGATGTGCATCGTCTACGGGCGGTTCGGCTGGGCGATCCTCGCGCTCGCGGTCGCCGGGTTGACCGACATGCTGGACGGCGGGATCGCCCGCTGGCGGCGGGAGAACAGCCAGCTGGGGGCGCTGCTGGATCCGGTGGCGGACAAGGCGCTGGTGGTCTCGGCGGTGGTGACCCTGGCGCTTCCGATCGAGGGGCTGACGGTGCGGCTTCCGGCGTGGCTCGCCATCATGGCGCTGGCGCGGGACGCCACCATCCTGATCGTGGCGGGGACCTGGAACCTCGCGGTCGGCCCCAGGGAGTTCAAGCCCAGCCGGCTCGGCAAGGCCACCACCGCCATCTGCGTGCTGGGGATCCTGTGGGTTCTGGTCGCCAACCACTTCGCGATCCAGCACCCCGCCACCTTCGGCCTCTTCCTGCTAATGGGCGCCGGGGTCGGGATCACTTCGGTGCAGTACCTCTACCGGATCCGCGACTTCTGAGAACCTGGGGGAGCAGCCCGGGGACGGCGAGAATCGCTCCGGCGAGGCGGTATGCGGGATCGGGGAAGGCGAGGAGCGCGGCGGCGAGGAGCAGCAGCAGACGGGCCGGAATCCCCACCCGGCGGAGGCCGTGGCCGTACAGGGCGAGCGCCGCCGAGACGATGGCGAGAAGTCCGGAGCCGAACGCGAGGAGCTGACCCGGTCCCATTGCCGCGCCCGGTTCGGGGAGCAACGGCGTCCATGCCATGAGGAGCGGCACCAGGAACAGCCCCAGCGCGAGCCGGACCGCCTGCGCCGCCGCCGCCATCGGACGGGCGTCCGCCACTCCGGCGCCGGCGAAGGCCGCGAGCGCGATCGGCGGGGTCACGTTCGAGGTCTGGGAGAGCCAGAACAGGATCAGGTGGGCGGTGAGCAGCGGGAGGCCCAGGCCGGTGAGGGCGGGCGCCGCCGCCACCGCCACCACGATGTAAGCGGCGGTCACCGGAAGTCCCATGCCGAGCACCAGGGCGGCCGCCGCCGAGAGGCCGAGCGCGGGCAGGAGGGAGCTTTCCGCCGCGCCCAGCACGAATTCGGCGAACTGGAGCGCCGCCCCGGTCTGCCCCATCACCCCCACCACGATGCCGGCGGCGGCGCAGGCGAGCGAGACCGGGACCGCGGTGAGGGCGCCGCGCGCCAGTCCGTCCAGCAGTCGGCGCGGGCCGATGCGGGCGCCGGGTCGCATCCAGCTGGCGAGCACCACCGCGGCGCATCCGGCGGCGCCGACCAGCGGCGGCGAGTAGTTGAGAACGAGGAGCGTCACCACCACCGCGATGGCGAGCAGGAAGTGCGCGCCCTGGGCGAGGGTGGGGCCGAGGCGGGGGCGCTCCGCCATCGCCCGGATGCCGCGCCTTGCGGCGAACCCGTGGACGAAGAGCAGGGTTCCGGCGAAGAAGAGCATCGCCGGGAGGATGGAGACCAGGACGATCCGCGGATAGGGGGTGTTCGTGAGCTCCGCCATCAGGAACGCCCCGGCGCCCATGATCGGCGGCATCAGCTGGCCGCCGGTGGACGCCGCCGCCTCGATGCCGGCGGCTTCGGCGGGGGAATAGCCGATCCGCTTCATCATCGGGATGGTCAGCGCCCCGGTGGTGACGGTGTTCGCGATCGCCGATCCGGAAACCGACCCCATGGCCGCCGACGCCACCACCGCCGCCTTCGCCGGACCGCCGCGAAAGCGTCCGGCGACCGCGTAGGCCAGGTGGATGAAAAAGCGGCCGCCGCCGGTGGCCTCAAGGAGCGCTCCGAACAGGACGAAGACGAACACCGTCCCGCTGGCCACCGAAAGCGGCAGGCCGAACAGCCCGGCGCCGGTGTAGACCTGGAAGCGCAGGATGCGCTCCAGCTCGAAACCGCGGTGAGACAGGGCGCCCGGCAGCTCGGCGCCCCAGGCGTTGTAGAGAAGCGCCAGAACCACGATGCCCGCCATCACCGCCCCCACCCGGCGCCGGGTGGCTTCCAGCGTCAGGCCGAGCAGCGCCGCCGCGGTCAGCAGGTCGAGCGGGCGGAGGCCTTCGAGGATGTGCTGGATGGATTGCCGGTCGAAGCGGAGGACCAGCGCACCGGCGAGGATCGCGAGGCCGACCGGAACCCAGTTCCCCCAGTGGCGGCCCTCGGTGGTCGCGTCGCTGAGGAAGGCGAGCGTCAGAATCCAGATGAGGTGGATCGGGATCAGCCAGGTGTCCCCCAGCGACCCCAGGGACGCCTGGAAGAGCTGGAACAGCGAAAGCCCGGCGCCGGTCCACAGAACCAGCGACGACGTCTCGCGCATCCCGCTCAGGGAGTCGCCAGGAGGCGGAGCGCGCCCGGATGCGCCGGAAGGTCGCCGATGTCCATCAGATCGGAGCGCCGGATGAAGGCCGCGTTCGGCGTCACCCGGAGGAAGTCCTGGCGTCCTTCCAGCAGCGAGCGCACCAGGGCGGCGGCGAGCGGATCGGGCATGTCCCGGTGCGCCACCAGCATGTTCCAGAGCGCCGGCGTGAGGGTGAGCCGCTCCACGCCCCGGTAGGTTCCCACCGGAACCTCGAACCCCTGGTAGGCCGGGTTCCGCGCCTCCACCCGCTCCATCTCGTCGGCGGTGAAGGGGACGAGGACCAGATCGCGGGTCAGGCCCAGCTCGACGACCGAGGAGACGCCGAGTCCGGCGGCGAGGAAGAGCGCGTCAAGGCGTCCGTCCTTGAGCGCGTTGATCCCCTGGGTGTAATTGAGCTGCCGCACCCGGAAATCCTCGGCGTCGAAGCCCAGCGCCTTCAGGATGTTCCATGCGGTGACCTGGTTGCCCGATCCGGGCGGCCCCACCGAGACCCGCTTGCCGCGCAGGTCCTGGACGCGCTCCACCCCGCGCCCCCGGACGCTCAGCAGGTGCGCCACGTTGGGGTAGAGCCGCCCGAGGACGCGGACCGGAAGCGGCGCCGGGAACCGGCCCCGGCCGGCGACCGCGTCCGCCACCGCGTCCGCCTGGCTGAACCCGACGTCGCTCTCCTTCCGCGCGACCTGGATCAGGTTGGTGACCGATCCGGCGGTGACCTCCGCCTTGACCACCACCCCCGGAAGGTCGGCGGTCCAGCGGCTGGCGAGCGCGCCGCCCAGCGGGTAGTAGACGCCGGCGGTGGTGCCGGTGGCGACGGCGAGCGGACGCGATCCGCCCTCCCCGCCGCCGCCCCCGTTGCAGCTCCCGTTGCAGCCCCCGGCCGCCAGCGTCAGCAGGAGAAGGGCGCGTTTCCTCATCATCAGGACTTCTTTCGCACCGTCTCGACGAGCCGGTAGAGGAGCGCCAGCGCTTCCCGCGCCGAAATCGAGTCGGGGTCCAGGTCCCGGAGCGCGCGCGCCGCTTCTTCGGCGCCGGGATCGAGCAGCGGCGGCGGCTGCTGCGGTTCCTCGGCGACGGCCGGCGCCTCGTGGCGCGAGAGCCGGGTCAGGATGCTTCCGGCGCGCTCCACCACCGAGCGCGGCATCCCCGCCAGCCGCGCCACCTGGATTCCGTAGCTGCGGTTCGTCCCGCCGGAAGCCACCTGCCGCAAGAACGCGATCCCGTGCTCCTGCTCCTCGGCCTTCATGTGGAAGTTGACGACGCCGGCCTCGGCGTCCGCCAGCTCGGTGAGCTCGTGGTAGTGGGTGGCGAAGAGCGTCTTCATGCGGAGGCCGGGGTGGCGGGCGATGTATTCGACCACCGCCCAGGCGAGGGAGAGACCGTCCCAGGTCGCGGTGCCGCGCCCCACCTCGTCCAGCAGCACCAGGCTGCGCCCGGTCGCGTGATGGAGGATGTGGGCGGTCTCCTCCATCTCGGTCAGGAAGGTGGAGCGGCCCCGGGCCAGATCGTCGGTGGCGCCCACCCGCGCGAAGACCCGGTCCACCACCGGGAGGCGGGCGCTCTCCGCCGGGATCAGCGAACCCATCTGGGCGAGGATGACGAAGAGCGCCGCTTGGCGGAGGAAGGTGGACTTGCCTCCCATGTTGGGGCCGGTGAGAACCATCAGGAACCCCTCGGGGTTCAGCTCGAGATCGTTCGGGACGAAGCTCTCGCCGGAAAGCGCCTCCACCACCGGATGCCGCCCGCCCCGCACCTCCATCTCGAACCCCTCGTGCATCTCCGGACGGCAGTAGCGCCCGGCGGCGGCCAGGTCGGCGAGCCCCAGCGCCACGTCGGCTTCGGCGAGGGCGGCGGCGCTCGCGAGGAGCTCCGGCGCCGCCGCCGCCACGTCCGTCTCGAGGGCGGCGAACAGCCGGGCTTCCTCTTCGGCGATCTGGTCGTTCGCGCCCTCGAGGCGGGACTCGAATTGCTTGAGCTCCTCGGTGACGTACCGTTCGGCCTGCACCAGGGTCTGGCGCCGGACGTAGTCGCCCGGCACCCGCGCCGCATGGCTCTTGCCCACTTCGATGGTGAAGCCGAAGGTCTGGCTGTGCCGGATGCGCAGCGAGGCGATCCCGGTGCGCTGCCGCTCGCGCGCTTCCATGGCGGCGATGGACTGCCGGCTCTCGCGCCGGAGGTCCCGCAGGGAGTCCAGCTCCGGCGAGACGCCGGCGCGGATCACGCCCGGGTCGCGCGCCAGAACCGGGGCGTCCTCGGAGATCGTCCGCTCGATCCGGTCGCGGATCGCCCGCAGGCAGTCAAGCCGGCTGCGGATGTCCCGCAGCAGCGGGCCCGCCGGATCCTCGAGGGCGTCCCGCACCTTGCGCACCGTGGCCAATGCGGCCGCGATCCGAAGGTATTCGCGCGGCCCGGCGAGGCGGAGGGACACCCGGGAGGCGAGCCGCTCGAGGTCGGAGCAATTCTGGAGGGCGGCGCGGGCGGCGACGCGCCAGGTGCGCCGCATCGCCAGCTCCTCGACCGCCTCGTGCCGGGCGCCGATCGCCGCCAGGTCCCGCAGCGGCTGGGACAGCCGGCGGCGCAGCAGGCGGCCTCCCATGCTGGTGGCGGTTCGGTCCACCACCTGCGCCAGACTGCTTCCCGCGCCCGAGAGGGACTCGAAAAGCTCCAGGTGCCGCCGGGTCACCGGGTCCAGCAACAGATACCCGGACGAGTCGAAGCGCTGCATCGAGGTCAAGTGACGAAGCCGCGACCGCTGGGTTTCCTCCAGGTAGCGCACCGCCGCTCCGGCGGCGGCGATCGCGGCCGGGGAATCGGCGATCCCGAAGGGCTCCAGCGAGACCGTTCCGAACTGGCGGGTGAGCGCTTCGGTGGCATGCCGGGACTGGAACCAGTACGCAGGACGAGTCGTGACGAGGGGAAGTTCCCCGAACGCCGGCGCCAGCGGGTCCGCCGACTGCCCTTCGGCGATCAGCAGCTCGCGCGGGCGGAACGAGGACACCGCCTCCGCGCAGTGTTCGAGGCCGCCCTTTCCGAAGTCGGCGGCGACGAAGTGCGCGGTCGCAATGTCCACCCAGGCGGCGCCGAGATGAGGCGCTCCGGCCGGGCCCACCCTGGCGACCGCCATGAGGTACGCGCTGTCGCGTTCGTCCTCCTCGGCGTCCAGGCAGGTGGAGGGCGTCGCGATCCGCGCGATTTCGCGGCGCACCAGCCCCTTGGACGTCGCAGCCGGCTCCACCTGCTCGCAAACCGCCACCCGGTGGCCGGCGCGCACCAGCTTGCGGAGATACCCGTCCAGCGCATGGTGGGGGAATCCCGCCATCGGAATCGGTTGGCCTTCCTGGTCCCGCTGCCGCGAGGTCACCGCGAGATCCAGAATCCTCCCGGCGATGTGGGCGTCTTCGCCGAACATTTCGTAGAAATCGCCCATCCGGAAGAACAGGATCGCGTCGCCGGCCTCTTCCCGGAGCGCCTGGTGCTGCTGCATGGCCGGCGAGGCGGCGGGGGCTCTCCGGGGCGCAGGAGCGTCGGGCGCCCCGGTTCCGGCGGGATGTTCCGGGAAGAGCGGGCGGGGAACGGGGCGTGTCACGGAGCAGCGACGGCTGTATCGTACCCGGCCCGTGCCGGAACGAAGCCCGCCTCCGACGGTGGTCGGCTTGGACACCACCGGAAGCCTCGGGAGCGTGGCGGCGCTGGCGCCGTCCGGCCTGACCGCGCGGTCCTTCTCGCCGGGAAACCGGCACGCCGCGAACCTGCTGCCGGCGCTCGAGGCTGCGCTGGCCGAAGCCGGGGTCGCCCTGGACGGACATGTCCTGCTGGCGGCGGCGCGGGGTCCCGGCTCGTTCACCGGGCTGCGGGTCGGACTCGCCGCCGTCCAGGGGCTTGCGCTCGCCACCGGCGCTCCGGCGGCGGGGGTGTCCTCCCTGGACGCCGCCGCCCTGGCGGACGCCGCCGCGCCGGGTCCCCGGCTGGTCCTGGTGGATGCGCTGCGCGGCGAGCTGTTCGGGGCGGTCTATCCCGGAAGCGGTGCCGGGCCTCCGGTCGCCGGTCCGTTCCGCATCCGGCCCGAAGCGGCGGCCGATCTGGTCCGCGAACACCGCGCGGTTCGCATCTGCGGCCCCGGAGTGGCGCGGTATCGGCGCGAACTGGCCGCCTGCTGCCCGGAAACCGAACGGATCGAAACGGTCCGGCCGCTTGCGGAGGCGGTGGCCCGGCTCGCCCGCGACGATTTTCGGCACGGAGGGGGAGGGGCGCTCGAACCGCTCTATCTGCGGGAACCGGACGCGACGCCGCAGCCTCCGGCTTCCTCCGCCAAAGCAGGGCCGGCAAGCCGGGACTGCGGTAGGCTTTCCCCTTTCGCCGGCGCAGGGCCGGCCCGCAAAACCCCGGAGGGAGGCGCCGATGGAAGCAGCATCCGCAAGCCAGGAAACGCAAAACGGCGGGGAGGCCGGATCGGATGTCCGCCTGCTCGAGGAACTGAAACAGCAGCACCGCCGACTCGACGAGGAAATCGCGGCGATGGGGGAGCGTCCGGCGCTCACCCCGGAGGAGCAGCTGCGGACCGCCACGCTGAAAAAGCGCAAGCTCGCCCTTCGGGATCAAATCCAGACCGTCTCCGCGCGGCTCTGAGGAAGACGGGGTCGCGCCCGCGCCACATTCTTCGCATGAGGATCCCGATCGCCCCCGAGGGGCGGGTCTTCGTGCTGGCGCCGCTGGGCGGGGCGCTCCTCGCGTTCGTCGCGCACCGCCTGCTCGGCGGCGACGGCGTGGTTCTCCCGGCGCTCGCGCTCGCCGGGACGCTGCTCGCCGGCTTTTGCGCCTTTTTCTTCCGGGACCCGGAACGGCGCGTCCAGGCGGCCCGGGACGCCGTCCTCGCCGCCGCTGACGGACGGGTGACCGAAGTGGCGCCGACCGGCGACGGCGCCGTCCGCATCAGCGTCTTCCTCTCGCTTTTCAGCGTGCACGTGAACCGCTCTCCGACGCCCGGGGAGGTGGTCGCGGTTCGGCGGCGGAGCGGCGCGTTCCGGGCGGCGTTCCGCCAGGACGCGGCGGAACGGAACGAACAGAACGAGGTCGAGATTCGGACCGGGCGGGGGATGCACGTGCGGGTGCGGCAGATCGTGGGGGTGGTGGCGCGCCGCATCGTGTGCCGGGTCGCTCCCGGCGACACGCTGGCGGCCGGGGAGCGGTTCGGGATGATTCGCTTCGGCTCCCGCACCGACATCCTGCTGCCGGCGGACTTCCGGATTCTGGTTCGCCCCGGCGACCGGGTGCGGGCCGGGCTGACCCCGGTGGCGCGGCTGCGATGAGACTGCCGCCCTCCACGCTGCGCACCCGCCGCGGGGTGTTCCTGCTTCCGGCCGGATTCACCGTGGGGAACATCTTCCTCGGGTTCTTCTCCATGGTGGAGAGCCTGCGCGGCGATTTCGGGACCGCCGCGCTCATGATCGGCTTCGCCATCCTCGCCGACCTGGTGGACGGGCGGGTGGCCCGGTTCGCCTCGGCCGCCAGCGAATTCGGGCGGGAGCTGGATTCGCTCGCCGACATGTGCTCCTTCGGCATCGCTCCCGCGGTCCTGGCGTACGCCTGGGCGCTCCACTGGATTTCCCCGACCGGCTGGCTGGTGGCGGCGCTCTTTGCGGTCTGCGCGGCGGTCCGTCTCGCCCGCTTCAACCTGGGCCGTCTGAACCAGGACAGCGGGTTCTATGTCGGGTTGCCGACGCCGGCGGCTGCGGCGCTGGTGGGCGCGGTGGTGTACGCCCTGCCGGAACCGCCGGGGGCGGGGTTGCCGGCGGTGATCTGTCTGGCGGCGATGGTCGGACTGTCGGTTCTCATGAACAGCCCGGTTCGCTACCTGAGCTTCAAGGGGATCAGCGACCGGCGCCCCCAATCGTACCGGCTGCTCCCCGTTCTGGCCGGCTTCATCGTGGCGAGCATCGCGGAGCCGGTGGTGATGTTCCTGCTGCTGGCGGTCGGTTTCGCCATCCATCCGCTGTTCCCCGGTGTGCGGCGGATGGTCGCGAAACGCCGGGCGCCGGTTCCGGAAAAGACGACCTGAAGCCCCCCCCGGAGAAGGGCGCTCCGGGGGGGATCGAATCAGCGCAAGCGAAGTCCGGCTACTTCGCTGTGCACTTGGCGAAGTTGGCGACGTTGGCGCCGCTGTCCTTGGACAGGTCACCGTCGATGGTGTCCGGGGGATTGGGCTTCATCAGGCCCTGCGCGTCCCATTCGCAGCTTATGGTCACCGTGCGGGTCACGTTGCAACCCTCAAAGGTGCCGATCCCGAACTTCACCTCGTAGTCCATCTCCCACTTCGCGTCGCAGATCTCGTCGTCCGCGTCGTTGTCGTCGTTCGTACACATTTCGGCGTCATCCGGCGACGGGTAGTTGTCCGCCTTGCCGTCCGGCAACATCTTGTCGTTGGCGGACGTCGCGGGCGTGCTGTCCTTGCCGTAGAGATCCACCTTCCCGAAGTCCCCCATCGTCGGATCGCCGTCCCCGTCCTTCAGGAGCATCCAGATGAAGTCGCGCCTGCCGTTGCGAATCGCAGTTCGCGTGGCGCCCTTCATATTGTCGCCCGCGAAGTTGTAGAAATCCGAGAATGTTGTCGCCGTCGTGCCCGGGTAATGGGGACCCGCAGCTTCCGTCCGCAGAAGCTTGCCGTTCAGGTTGTCATCGAAAAAGAGCCGCTTGAAACGCGCCGGCGTCGCGCTCTTCGCCTTGACCTCCCAGTTGCGCAGCTTGACGCCTCCGTCCGTCGTGCCGCCCGCGCTGGTGGTCGCGCCGGTCCCCTCCGTCTTCAGCATGACGTCGCCCCATCCCTTGGCGAGCGCCTGATCGACCTCCGCTTCGAGCAACTCGCAGACATCCACCTGGTCGGTCGCCATGAAGGTCATCGGCGCGCACTTCAGATCCTTGAACGGATCCTCCTTCCACTTCACCTTGCCCCAGGAGACCGACGAATCCTTGGCGGAAACCTCGACGCTGTAGCCATACAGATAGTTCGCCAGGGAAAACTGAGCGGGACCAGCAGCTTGTCCCGGAGCCGCCGTTTCTCCCATGGCGATCCGGAAGCAACCGGCCGGCTTGTGGACGCCCGCCGCCGCCGCCGAGTAGCCCGTCCCTTCGCAGAGATCAGCCAGCTTGGCTTGCTTCTTGGCCGCGCCGCCCCCGTCCGGCACCTTCATGACTCGAATGCCATCGCCCCAATTGGCGTTGTCCTTCAGGTCCATCGGGAGCGCCTTGTTCGAACCCCTGGGCGCGTCCGGTCCCGAAACGCTGTAGATCTTCCCGTACTCAACATCGTCGAACTTGTGCTTCACCGTCATCGCTACACTCGAACTGGACATCCAGCCGATATCCACCCCGTCGTCGCCAGTTTCAAGCTCCGGATCGAAGGGATCCCCATTTCTGGAAAAGATCCCATAGAAGTCGTTGTCGATTCTTCCGACCTGAAGCTCCAAGTCCGGATCCCAGGCGGCGCAGACCGCCGAATCGGCGAGCGTGATCTCCGGCGCCATCGGCTTCTCCATCGACGCCTCCGAGCAATGGAACGGCCCGCAGGTGATGTGCATCACCTCGCTCTCTGGAACCGCCTCCTGACCGGCGCCCACACTCACCCTGGTCGCCTTGAAAGTGACGCCCATGCCGACCACCTCCGACTGCATCGCCTTCCAGTCGACGTTCTGGAACGGCATGTTGTCCTGTCCACCGGTGACCCCGACCCCGTTCGGCGCCGGGTCCATCCACAGCGGAATGAGGATCGCGTCGTGCGAACTCTTCACCACCATCTTCCCGTTCACCGAGGCCATCGCTTTCGTCGCGTCGGTCATGGCGTCCGGGCACAGGGCGTACCCCATGCAGTCCTTGTCCAGGTCGGCCATCGGGGGCGTCATGGAAATGACGAACGGCTCCGGCTCGGGTTCCGGCTCCGGTTCGGGAGTCGGTTCCGGGGAGGGTGCGGGTTCGGGAGCCGGCTCAGGCGCGGGGGCCGGTGCTGGGGCGGGAGCAGGCGCCGGAGCGGGAGCAGGAGTCTCCTCTTCGTCGCCGCATCCGGCGAGCGCCAGTCCGAAAACGAGCGCCGGAATCAGCCACCCGTAGAACCCGTAATTTCGGGGGGGGGGGGGGGAAGAGCTTCATGTCCATGATCCTCCAAATGGGATTGCAAGAAGCGCGGGATACGCCCGCAAACACCGCGAAGCGTATCAGAGTCGGGACTGGAAGGTGATTTCGGTGATGCGCCATCCCGGCGCGGCGCCCCGTTCGAGCGCGATCCGAACCCGCTCGTGAAGCGGTCGGTCGGTTCCGATCTCCATGCTCCTCCATTCGGCGGTGAGAAGCACGAAGCGCCCGTCGGCGGAGCGGCGAATCGAACGCGGGATTTCCGACCAGGAAATGGACGCCCGGCGGCGAAACAGAACCCCCAGGCGGCGTCGAAGCGCATCCCCGGACACGCTCCGCTGCGGCTCGCCGGCGAGCGCGAGGAGCGCCCGCCCCTCCGGGTAGAGGCCGGTCAGCCGGTCCGCGTCTCCGTTCTCGAAGGCGTCGCGCAGCCGGGCGAGCGCCTCTTCCAGGCGTTCGGCCGGCGCATCGGGCGTCCCGCACCCGGCGCCGAGCGCGAGGAGAAGAAACGAAAGCCCAAGCCGTTTCATGGCGCCGCCGGCCCCCGGACCGGGAGTTCCACGACCACCAGCAAGCCCGACTCGCCGTCGGGACGGGCTTCGGCGCGCGCCGCGCCGCCGTGCGCTTCGGCGAAGCGGCGGGCGTTGGCGAGCCCCAGTCCCGACCCCCGGGTCCTGGTGGAGAAGGCGGCGTCGAACATCCGCTCCCGCAGGTCCTCCGGGACGCCCGGCCCGTTGTCCTCCACCTCGATGCGCACCCTTCCCTCGACCGGATGCGGCCCCACCCGCACCCGAATCCGGCCATCCTCCCGACCGCTTTCGGCCAGCGCCTCCATCGCGTTCTGGAGCAGGTTCTCCACGATCCGGGCAAGGATTTCCGGATCCGCCCGGATCGGAGGAACCTTCCCGGTCGAAATCGTGATGCGCGGCGGGCCGGGCGTCCGAAGCCAGGGGCCGGCTGTCTTGCGGATCCACGCCTCCAGATCCACCTCTTCGAGCGCGAGCGGCGCGCCGACCGCCGAAAACCCGGATGCGATGCGGCGGAGTCGATCCACCTGGAGGAGGATGTCGCGGCTGCCCTCCCGCGCCGCGTCGCGCACGTCCTCTCCCCGCGGCTCTCCGGCGACCCGGCCCAGGTAGTCGGCGGTGAACTGGATCGGCGCCAGGGCGTTCTTGATGTCGTGGGCGGCCCGCTGCGCCAGGTCGGCGGTGGCCTCCTCGCGCATGCGACGGCGGACGCCGGGAATCCGCCGCGCCAGCCGCTCCACGCTGGCGGCCAGAAGGCGCATTTCGTCCACCTCGCCTGCGCCCGGCGCCGGGACGTCGGGGGCGCCGTCGGCGATCCGGGCGGTGGCGCGCGCCAGGTTCCGGACCGGAGCGGCGAGGCGCCGCGCCATGAGGCCCGGCAACAGCACCGCGCAGAGCAGCGCCACGACGCCGGCGGCCAGCACCAGGGTGTGCTGGAGAGCCCGGACGCCGGACTCCCGGGCCGCCTGGATCGCCGGAAGGGGAACCGCCAGGAACCGTTCGGGATGCGCGCCCGGAAGGCGCATCCAGGCGATCCGGGCGCGGAGCGGCCCGGCTTCAAGGAAATCAAGGTGGAGTCCGGCCGCCTGCATGGCGCCCACCGCCGGATGCGGAGGAAGGAATCCGGCCAGGGCGAGCGCCGGGCGGCTGGCGCCCAGCAGACGGCCCGACTCGTAGAGCGCCAGGTCGGCGTCCACCTGATCGGCGGCCCGCGCCAGTCGGGATTCGAGTTCGCCTTGCGCGAGTCCGGGAACCAGGGCGCCGACGTCCCGGGCGACCCGCTCGGCGGTCCGCGCGCGCTGGGCGGCGTCCTGATCGCTGGCGGCGGCGAGAACCGCCTCCATCCGACGCGCCCCGAACACCGAGAGGCTGACCACCGCCGCCAGCACCGCCGCTCCGAAGGCTTCGGTGAGTTGCATCCGGAAGCTCCGGCGAAGACGGCGCGGGCGGGTTCGGGCGCGCAGCAGGCGGATTCGGACGGCGAGCGCCGGAATCAGGGCGACCGCCGCCGCGAGGAACAGCCAGCCGAGCAGCGCCGCGAGGAGGTCGGCGAACCCGGTCCGGCGCCACGAGATGCGCAAGGAGCGATCCTCGATGGCGACCGGGACGGCGCGCCGGTTCGCCGCCAGCGGGATGTCCGCGGATTCGAGCCGCAGGTCGCGCCCGGCGAAGACCGCGGGCGCTCCGTTGCGCCGGAGCAGGAAGTGGTCCGCGATCCCCCCCGGACCACCCGCCAGGGGGACGTCGGCGGCGCGGGTCGCCACCGCCAGCTCGAAACGGGCGCCCGAAGCCAGCGTCCCGCTGATGCGCGCGGTTTCGTCCCCGCCGGCCGCGCAGGCTCGGAAGATGGCGTCCGGATCGGTCTCTTTCGGTTCGATCCGGGGCGTCTCGGCGGCCTGGCGAGGGAACCCGACGGCGAAACGGGAGACTGCGCCCCCGGATCCCTCCACCGTGAGCGCGCTCGCCAGGTTGAGCCGGGGAAGGCCGGAGTCGAGCCAGAGCCGCCATGCGGTGTCGGCGCGCACCGCCGCAATCCCGGTTTCGCCCCATGCGGTCGCCGCCTCGACGGCGGCATGGCATACGCGGAACCGATGCCGGGCGATCCCGTCCGGAGCCGCGGTCTCCGCATGGGTCCGCCGGCTCGCCTCCCCGAACCACTCCATCGCCGGGAAGAGCAGCAGCGGCGGAATGGCGAACAGGCCGAGCGCAAGCAGGAAGGCGAGTCCCGGCTCCTTCCGGCCCAGCGGTTGTCGGAGATGCCGCATCCACAGACGCCCCCGCGAAGTTCTGCGGATGAACCAGACGCCGGTGAACGGCGGGACGGCGGCGAGGGCGACCGCCGGGGAGAACAGGAAACCGCTCAGCAGGATCGCGCCCCAGCCCGCCCAGCGCGCTCCAGAGGCGGCGCGACGGAGCGCCAGCAGGGACCCCAGAAGCAGGGCCGCAAACAGCGCGAGCAACGCCAGCCAGCCGACGATCTCGACGACGCCGGTCTCCACCCGCCAGCGGGGGGTGAGCGGGAGGTCTCCGGCGGCGGCGACTTCGCGCGCCAGCAGCGCCGCGGCCACCGCAAACCCTCCGGCCAGGACATCACCCGGGATCCCGTGGAAGAAACGGGGCGCGGACGTCCGGCGCGGACCGCGAGCCTGAAACACGCGCATCGCGGCCAGGAACGCGATCGCGGCGAGCAGCGCTCCCGCCGGGGTGTCGGGGACGCCGGGGATACCCGGGAGCGCTCCGCTTCCGGCGGCGAACAGGCTTCCTTCCGGGAAGCGGTCGGCGCCCGCGCGCAGGAGGGTTTCCCCGCTGAAGAGCAGCAGCGGAATCGCCGCCATCCGCCCCGCGAAACCCGCGCTCCACCAGAGCGCGGCGGCGACCGCCGCTCCCAGGAATAGGACCAGCGCGCCCCGGAGCTGGGCCTCCGCCCGGCGTTCCGCCTCCCGGACCCGGGGCGGCGCGATCAGGGTGCTCGCCACCCCCAGGAGCTGCGCGTCATAGGAGCGGAGGGCGAAAAAGGACTCGGGGGCGCCGCCCGAATCCTCGCGGAAGCGTTCGCCGCGCAGATCGAACAGTCGGGCGAGCGCGGTCGGGTCCTCGGCGCCGCGCAGAAACTGCACGGTCATGCCCCTGCCGGCGGCGACCTCCAGCGCCGAGCGCGCCGGTTCTCCCAGCGCCGGCAGCGGCTGTTCGGAGATCGGGGCCTCCACGGTCACCAGCCCCATCCGGTTGCGAAGGCACTCCGCCGCCACCAGTGTCCCGCGACCGCCCTCCTCGCTGAAGAAGAACAGGGGGTCCTCGGGGGCGGGGCAATCCGCGTCCCGGACCCCTTCGGGGAACAGCTCCCGCAGCGCCGCGCCGATCCCCGGATTGCCGCCGGACCAGGCGACCGGGGTGAGGTTGCGGTCGTAAAGCGCGGCTGTGCCCGGCCCGACTCCGGTTTCGGGAAGGCGCCATGCGACCAGCGCGGCGAACGCCTGCCCGCGGTAGTCCAGGGCGTCCGATCCCTCGACGGCGGCGGCGACGGTGGGGGTGCGGGCGATCCGCCAGGCCGCGTCCCCGATGTCCCGGGTGAGGTCCGAAAGCCAGAGTCCCACCCGGTCCGTGGCGCGGGCGGCGCCGTTTGATTCCCCGAAATCGCTGCGTTCCAGCGGGATGCGGAACGAGAGCGCGACCAGAACCGCGGCGAGAAGAACGCCCGGCGCCAGGGATTCCCGGCGGGAGAGCCGTTTCCGGAAGCGCAACAGCGCGATCAGCGCGGCGAGCGCCCCGCCCGCTGCCAGCAGCCAGCCCGCCGGCGGAAGCCACTGGAACCGGGTTTCGATTTCGACCAGGGCGGCGGCGCAGAGCGCGAGCGCCGGCGTTCGCAGGAACCAACCGGAGCGGAAGGGGAAGGCCACGGCGCCCGGTACAGTACCGGTGAATCCCTTGTCCCGCGTCACGATGCTGGCTCTCGCCGCGGTCGGAGGCTTGGCGCTCCTGCTGATTCCGGCGGGGGCGGTCGGCCAGCCGGTCCCGGTGGAACCGCCGCCTCCTCCGCCCGCCGTCGAAGAGGAGGGGGGGGAGGATGAAGAGGAGGGGGGCGAGGAAGGGCCGGACATCTCCATCGACGTCCAGCTGCCGCCTCCGGTGGGGATTCTCCCGGTGCTCGAGATGGGAGACCCGACCCCCGCCTTTCGGGATCCGGTGGTCCGGGTTCTGGAGGGGGAAGACGCCCTCGTCCTGCGCACCCGGAACGGACGGGTAGGCGCCTGGGACGCCCGGGGCGCCGCCGCCCGCTGGGGACTCGGCGACGGACCGGCGGTTCGATTCCTGGGCTGGGAGGACGAGGAGCGGACGTGCGTCCTCCTGCTCGACGAGACGGGCCGGATCGCGGCGCGACGGGTCTCCGACGGAGTCCGGACCGCCGAGCGGCGCCTGACCCCGGCGCCGCCCGCCGAAGGGCCGGTGGCGCAGGCCGGCCCCTTCCTGCTCTTCGCCGACGCCGGAACCCTCGTCGGCTATCGGGCCGCGACCGGCGAGCCGGGGTTCACCGCGCCGCTGCCGGAAGGGGAGGTCTCGAAGCTGGTCGTCGCGCCCGGCGCATCATCGACGTCCCTGGTGGTCGCCACCCTGGGCGCGGGCGGCGTCCTCTTCGGGGAGGTGGACGAGTCCGGCTTCCGGGAACGCTGGCGGAAGGCGGACATCGGCGACGTGCGGGACAGCGCGCTCGCGCTGCCGGAGCGGGGGATGCTGGTCGTCGGAACCCTTGAAGGATCCCTCGCGGCGTTCCGTCTCGCCGACGGCGGGGAGCTGTGGACCTGGTCGCTCTCGGAGGGGTTTCGCCAACCGCCGCATCTGGGCGAACGCTTCCTGTTCGCGGCGACCGAAGCCAACACCCTCTATGCGTTCGAGCCGGGCGGCGGATCGGAGCGCTGGCGGGCCGCGCTCCCCGGACGCCCGGCCGGCGGGCCGCTCGGAATCGGCGCGCGGCTTCTGGTCGCCACCCGGGACGGCCTGGTGATGGAGTTCGATCCCCGCACCGGGGTCGCCGCCAGCGGCCCGCTGGACATGGGGGCGGAGATCGTGGGTGTGGTCCAAGTCGCGACCGGGGAGGCGGAAAGCGACTGGAAGGCGCGGCGGCTCTATCTGGGGCTGCGCGACGGCCGCCTCGCGGTCCTGGGGCCGCAGGCCGCTTCCGGAGCGGAAGAATCCACGGAAGGCGCGGATAGACTCCCCGCCTCCATGCCGCGCGCATCCTCCTCCCGTCCAGCCCGGTGAGCGGCAGCGGGATGCGCCCCGAAATTCTCGTTCTGGATTTCGGCTCCCAGTACACCCAGCTCATCACCCGTCGCTTCCGGGAACTGGGCGTGTACGCCGAAATCCTCCCCTGCACCGCAAGCGCCGCAACCATCCGGGAACGCGCTCCGAGGGGCGTCGTGCTCTCCGGCGGGCCGGAGAGCGTGTTCGCCGAAGGCGCGCCCGCCCTCCCCGAAGGACTCCTGCCGACGTCCGTTCCGGTGCTCGGCATCTGCTACGGCATGCACCTGCTGGCCCGGGAGTCGGGCGGGGATGTGCGCCCCGCGAAGCGGCGCTCCTACGGGCCGGCGCGCTTCCGGCGGGACGAATCGAACGGCGGGCGCCTGCTGGAAGGGCTTCCGGCGCATTTCCGGGCCTGGGCGAGCCACGGCGACATCGTGCACGAGCTTCCGCCCGGCTTTCTTCCGCTGGGCGGCACCGAATCCGCCGGGATCGCCGCGTTCGAACACCCGGACCGCGGGCTTTTCGCTATCCAGTTCCACCCCGAGGTGGCCCACACCGAACACGGATCCCGGATCCTCCGCAACTTCGCCGAAGGCGTCTGCGGGGCGTCCACCGACTGGAGTCCGACCGGGTACGCCGAACACGCGATCCGCCGGATTCGGGAGCAGACCGGGGACGGGCAGGTCGTTTGCGGCGCCTCCGGTGGCGTGGACTCCACGGTGACCGCAGTGCTGGCGCACCGCGCCATCGGGGAACGGCTCCACTGCGTGTTCGTGGACAACGGCCTGCTGCGGAAGGACGAAACCGAAACGGTGCGGCGCTCCTTCGAGGAGGGACTCGGCATTCCGCTGCGGGTGGTGGACGCGGGCAAGCGGTTTCTCGACCGGTTGCGCGGCATCACCGACCCGGAGCGGAAACGGAAGATCATCGGCGAGGAGTTCATCCGGGTCTTCGAGGACGCCACCCGCGACATTCCCGGAATCAGCCACCTGGCGCAGGGGACGCTCTACCCGGATGTCATCGAGAGCGTCTCGGTGAAGGGGCCGTCGGCGGTCATCAAGAGCCACCACAACGTGGGCGGACTGCCGGAGGTCATGCGGCTCCAGCTCCTGGAGCCGCTGCGCGAACTCTTCAAGGACGAGGTGCGCGTGCTGGGACGGGAGCTCGGCGCGCCCGCCGCGCTCCTGGACCGGCATCCGTTCCCCGGCCCCGGCCTCGCGGTGCGCATGCCGGGAGAGGTGACGCCGGAAGGGCTCGAGACGCTTCGGGAAGCGGACGCGGTCGTGCGGGAGGAGATCGAGGCGGCGGGACTCCAGGACCGGGTCTGGCAGGCGTTCGCGGTGCTCTTGCCGCTCCGGGCGGTGGGCGTCATGGGGGACGATCGCACCTACGAACGGGTGGCGGCGGTGCGGGTGGTCGAGAGCCGGGACGGGATGACCGCCGACTGGACGCCGCTTGCGTCCGAAGTGCTCGGCCGCATTTCCAGCCGGATCACCGGCGAAGTCCGGGGGGTGAACCGGGTGGTGTACGACATCACCTCCAAGCCTCCGGGAACCATCGAATGGGAGTGAGATTCTGAAGGTGGCCGGTCCGTCGTTCGTCCACCTCCACACCCACACCGAGTACTCGCTCCTCGACGGGATGAGCCGTCTCGGGGAGATCACCCGGATCGCCGCCGGGGACGGGATGCCAGCGCTTGCGATCACCGACCATGGCAATCTCTTCGGAGCGCTGAAATTCCACCAGGCCGTCAAGGACGCCGGGATGCGGCCGATCCTGGGTTGCGAAGCCTATGTGGCGCCGGGAAGCATCGAGGATCGGAACCGGGACTCCGAGAACCAGCACCTGGTGCTGCTCGCGAAGAACCGCACCGGGTTCCGGAATCTGATGCGGCTGAGCTCGATCGCCCACCACGAGGGGTACTACTTCAAGCCGCGGCTGGATTTCGCGTTGCTGGAACGCCACCACGAGGGACTGATCGCCCTCTCCGCCTGCCCCAAGGGGGCGGTGCCGCGCGGGATTCTCGGCGAGGGGGATCCGGTCCGGATCGCCGGCCGCTACCGCGAGGTGTTCGGGGAGGAGAACTACTTCCTCGAGCTGATGAACCACGACGCCGAGGACTGCGATCCGGGGCTCCGGCAGACCGAACGCGCCATCGGCGAGGGCGTCCTCGAGGTGCACCGGAAAACCGGAATTCCGCTGGTCGGCACCAACGATTCGCATTACGCCGAACCGGGCGACACCGAGGCGCACGACCTGCGCCTTTGCATCAGCACCAACAAGCCGATCTCCGATCCCGCCCGGCTTCGCTTCGGCTCGGACCAGTTCTTCTTCAAGACATCGGAAATGATGGCCGAGGTCTTCCGGGATGTCCCCCAGGCGGTCGCCAACACGCTGCGGATCGCGGAAGCGGTCGAGGACTACGACCTGCTGACCGGCGAGAGCCTGCTTCCCGACTACACCGTTCCCGACGACAAGACCCTGGACGAGCACTTCGGGGAGGCGGTGCAAAGCGGCCTGGAGGAGCGGCTCCGCTCCCCGGAACGGCACGGGAAGCGCCCCCCGAAGAGCGACTACCGGGATCGCCTGGAACTGGAGCTCGGCGTCATCCGGACGACCGGATACTCGGCGTACTTCCTCATCGTCCAGGACTTCATCCGGTTCGCGCGCGGGAAGCGCATTCCGGTGGGTCCGGGGCGGGGGTCGGCCGCCGGCAGCCTGGTCGCGTACTGCCTCGGCATCACCGACATCGACCCGCTGGCGCACGGACTGCTCTTCGAGCGCTTCCTGAATCCGGCCCGGGTCAGCCCTCCCGACATCGATGTGGACTTTTGCGACATGCGGCGCGAGGAGGTGCTCGACTACGTGGTGGATCGCTACGGCGAGGACCGGGTGGCGCAGATCATGACGCTCGGCACCATGCAGTCGAAGCTGGTGGTGCGGGATGTGGGCCGGATGCTGGAGATCCCGCTCCACCAGGTGGATCGGCTCGCCAAGCTGATCCCGGAGGGCGCCGACCTGGAAACCGCGATCCGGGACACGCCGGCGCTCCAGGAAGCGGCCCGGAAACCGGAATTCGCCAGGCTGTTCCGCATCGCCGCCCGTCTCGAGGGGCTGCCCAGGAGCGTCGGCACCCACGCCGCCGGAGTGGTCATAGCCCCAGCGCCGCTGGAGGACATCCTTCCGCTCTACAAGGACGCCGACCCCAAGGGGGGCGCCCGCGCCGAAGCCGACGGAAACACGACGGTGCGCCGCCGCACCCAGTTCGACATGCAGGATTGCGAGGCGGTGGGGCTGTTCAAGATGGACTTTCTGGGTCTCCGCTCGCTCACCCACATCCAGGACTGCGCCGACCGCATCCTCGCCGACTCCGGACTGGGGCGGAACGGCGAACGGCGGGAATCGGTGGAGGCCATCGCCGCCGGGAAATTCGAGAAGGTGCCGCCCGACCCGGAGGCGTTCGCCCTCTTCGCCCGGGGCGAGACCGACGGCATCTTCCAGTTCGAGAGTTCGGGCATGCGGGAGCTGCTGCGGAGCTATCAGCCGGAGACCCTCGACGACCTGGCGGCGATGAACGCGCTCTACCGGCCCGGACCGCTGGAGTCGGGAAACACCGAGGCGTTCGTGAACGCGAAGAAGTCGGGAGAGCTTTCGACCACCCTCCACGCCAAGGCGCGCCGGCTGTTCCCCGAAACCCGCGGACTCATCGTCTATCAGGAGCAGGTCATGCTGGCGGCCCGGGAGCTGGCCGGGTACGAGCTCGGCCAGGCGGACATCCTGCGGAAGGCGATGGGAAAGAAGAACCGGGAGGTGATGGAGCAGCAGAAGCAGCGATTCGTCGAGGGCGCGGTGGAGCGCGGGCTGCCCGAGCGGGCGGCGGTGGCCACCTTCGACCAGATCGCCAAGTTCGCCGGTTACGGCTTCAACCGGTCGCACGCGGTCGGCTACGCGCTGGTGGCCTACGTGGCCGGCTGGCTGCGCACCCACTTTCCGCTGCATTTCTTCGCCTCGCTGCTCACCGCGGAGCAGCGCTCCTCCGACAAGGACGCCCGGCTCGACCGGTTTCGTCGCTGCGCCGAGGATTGCGGCATCCGCGTCCTGCCGCCCGACGTGCAGCGAAGCGGAGTGGGCGCGGTCGTCGAGGGCGACGCGGTGCGCTACGGCCTGGGCGGCATCAAGCAGGTGGGGGCGGGGGCGGCGGCCGCCATCGTGGCCGCGCGGCGGGACGGCGTCTTCACCTCGATGAGCGACCTGGTTTCCCGAATGGATGCGGGAGGACTCAACCGCGGGGTTTTCGAGGCGCTGGGGAGCGCCGGGGCGCTCGATTTCGTGGGGCAGCCCCGCTCCCGGATCGTCGCCGGCGTCGCCGGCATCTTCGAACGGGCGCAGCGCGAACGGAGCCGGAAGAACGCCGGGGTGCAGGCGCTCTTCGGCGCCAAGGCCGAGGACGCCTGGCCGGAATGTCCCGAATGGACCGAGATGGAGCGGCTGGCCCATGAGCACGGCGCGTTCGGGTTCTACTGGAAGGGGCATCCGGCGACCGAGTACCGCCGCGCGCTCGGATCCCATACCGACGGCCCGCTCGCCGAACAAAAACCCGACGGGGACTCCCGGCGAACCCGGCTCGCCGGGCTGGTGCGCCGGCTACGGATTCGGCAGACCCGCCAGCAGCGACGGATGGCGAATTTCAACCTCGAGGACGAGACCGGATCGCTGTCGGTGGTGGTGTTCCCCGACAGCCTGGCGAACTGCCCCGAACTCTCCGAGGGGTTTCCGGCGCTGGTCGAGGGACAGTTGGGGCCCGGGAGTCGGGAGCCCGACAAGCCGGAGATGCGCGCCGAGACGGTTCGCTCGGCGGTCCGGGCGCCCATCCAGCTGGCGCGACGGATCACCCTGCTGGTCCGGAATCCGGAGGCGCAGCGCGCGCCCCTGGAGGCGCTGCTGCAGCGGCATCCCGGACAGACCGCGCTCGCGCTGGAAATCCGCGACCGGGGCGCGGCCATCCTGCTGCGCACCTCGAGTCCGGTGGCGCCGACCCGCCGCTTCGTCACCGAGGCGGCGACGCTTCTGGGGTCGGACGCGGTTCGGCTCGACGGCGAACCGCTTCCCGAATTCTGCCTTCTGGCGCCCGACGCCGAAGGCGAAGCGGCTGCGACGCCGACCGCCGCCGGCGAGCGGCGTCCCGGCTTGCTCTAACCGGAACGGGCGCGGCACGCCGCTTGCTTCCGCGGCGGCCGTGTCTCGCTAGACTGGTCCCCGTGCAGTCCGCGTTTCTCGATTTCGAGGCCGAAATCCAGCGTCTGGTCGAGCGGATCGACGCGCTGACCGGCTACCCCGACCGGCGCGAGCACGAGATTGCCGCGCTCCGGCGGGAGCTGCTCGAAAGGCGGCGCCGGACTTACGCCAGCCTCAATCCCTGGCAGCGGGTGCAGGTGGCGCGCCACCCGGATCGCCCCTACTTCCTGGACTATGTGCGGCGCATCTTCACCGGGTTCACCGAGCTGCACGGGGATCGGCGCTTCGCCGACGACCCGGCGGTAGTCGGAGGGCTGGCCTGGCTCCACGGGCAGCCGGTGATGGTCATCGGGCAGCAGAAGGGCCGCGACATCCCGGAACGGCTGCACCGCAACTACGGCATGGCTCGGCCCGAGGGGTATCGCAAGGCGCTGCGGCTCATGCGTCTCGCCGAGAAATTCCAAAGGCCGGTGCTCACCCTGGTGGACACTCCCGGCGCGTTTCCCGGCATCGAGGCGGAGGAGCGGGGGCAGGCCGAGGCGATCGCGGTGAACCTGCGGGAGATGGCCCGGCTGCGGGCGCCGATCGTGGTCGCCATCATCGGCGAGGGGGGGAGCGGCGGCGCTTTGGGGATCGCGGTGGGCGACCGCATCCTGATGATGGAAAACGCGATCTATTCGGTGATTTCGCCGGAGGGATGCGCGGCCATCCTGTGGAAGAACCCGGAGAGCGCCCAGGCCGCGGCGGCGGAGGCGGCCGAACGGATGCGGATCACCGCCGCCGAGCACCGACGCAACGGCATCGTGGACGAGATCGTCCCCGAACCGCCCGGCGGCGCCCACGCCGATCCCGACGACGCGGCCCGGATTCTGGGCGAACATCTCCGGGAGGCGCTGCGGCGCGTCGGGAACCTTTCGCCCGAGGAGCGTCGTCGCGCCCGGTACCGCAAATTCCGGGAGATGGGACGGCTGGGCATCGAGGCGGGCGCGGCATGAGCCTCCGCGTCCTGCTGCGGCGGGGGATGCGGCTCGTCACCGTGGCGGCGCTCGGCGCCTTCGGGTGGATGGTGGTCCGGGAAGTGCGGGAAGGACTTGCGCCGCACGAGGTGGGCGTCGAGGGCGAACCGCTGGAGGAGAGCGAAAACGTGGTCTCGAGCGGGATCCGGATGGTCCAGGTGGACGAACGGGGACGGCCGATCGCCGAGATCCGCGCCGAGGAATCGGTCACCGTGTCCGGTCCCGAACAGCGCTTCCGGGGGGTTTCGGTGCGCTTCATCGGAACCCACGGCGAAGAGGACACCTTGGTGGAAGCCGAAGAGCTTCTCCTCGACGTCGAACGGGAGAGCTTTCAATTCCTGGGGCATGTCCGGTTCTCCAGCGTCGACCTGGAGTTGGCCGGTCCCCACCTGCAGCTCCGGCGCAATCCTGACCGCCTGTGGGCTTCCGAACCGATGCTGGTCCGCACCGGCGCCTTCCACGGCGTCGCGTCGAGCCTCGACTTCTCGCTGACGTCCGGCCTGGCGCTCCTTCGGGGCTTGACGATGCGGGCCGAGGACCCCGACGGAATCGCGGCGACGGCCGATCTCGCCCGGGTCGAACGCCCGAAGCGTCAAGGGTACGGGAGCATCAACCTGGGCGGCGACGTCGAGGTGTCCTCTCCCGGATTCCGCCTGCTCTCCGCCCGATCGGTCGACATCCGCCGCGATCCGGACGACGGACGGGTGGTCGGCCTCTCCAGCGGGTTCGACACCACGATCGAGGTGCGAAAGCCGTCCGAACCGGAAGCGATGCTGACCGTGCTGGGCGACGAGGTGGAGATGGAGCTCGACTCCGGGCGACGCCCCCAGGCGATCCGGGTCGCCGGCGGCGCCCGGCTCTCCGTCCCGGGGAACGCGGAGGCGCAGGGAGAGACAGCCGAGACCCGCTTCGACGACGACGGCGATCCGGAGTCGCTCCACCTGGTCGGCGATGTCCGCACCCGGGTGGCGGCGCCGGAAAGCGACGCCTGGATGCGCATCGAGGCGCGGGCGGCGCGCATCGGGTTCCACGAGGACGCCAGTCTGGGGGACGCCCGCTACTGGGGCGGGGTGGAGATCGTCCACGAAGGCGTCCGGGCCACGGCGGCCGGCGCCTCGTGGGACGGCGTCAAGACGTTTTCGCTGAGCGGAGGCCCGCGCATCGAGGACAGCGCGCTCCTCGAATTGCAGGGCGAGGATCTGCGGATCGAGATAGGCGCGCCGGGCCGGGTGGCGGGCGAGGACGGCGTGGCGGGCCGGCTGCTCGCCGGCAAGGCCGACTGGCTGCCGGGCAGCCCGGAGGGCGTCTCGATCCTCGGGGACCGCGCCGAAATCGAGACCGGAACCGGCAGGGCGCGGTTCTCCGGCGCCGTCCGCATGGCCTTCGGGGAGAGCCGGCTGAACGGCGGCGCGCTGCGCCTGGACGCCGAGACGCAGACCTTCGTCATGGACGGGGGCGTGGACAGCGCCCTGCGATTCGGGGACGACGACGGCGAAGACTCGATCTCCTTTTCGATCCGCTCCGAAACCCTCCGCCACGGCGCCGGGGGGCTCGCATACTCCGGGAATCCGGTCTTCGAGCACCGTTCGGGGGACGCCGGAAACCGCCTGGAAGCCCAGCGCATCCTCGCGGAGGTGGACGCCGAGCGGAACCTGTCCGGCATCGTCGGCAGCGGAGAGGCGCGCTTCGAGCGCGGGACCAGCCGGGTCCAGGGCAACCGGATCCGGTTCGACCCGGAGGCGGACGAACTGCGGGCCTTCGGGATGCCGGTGGTGGTGGAATCGGGCGGCAAGCGCTCCGAGGGCGGCGAAGTCGCGATCGCGTTGGACGCGGACCAGTGGGACATCCTCGCGGGGCCGACCCGTCGCACCGAGACCACGCTGCGGGTCCGGCCCCGGTGAACGAAACGCCCCCGGCGGAGCGGATGCTCGCCTGTCGGGACCTGGTGAAGAGTTACGGGCGGCGCCGGGTGGTGGACCGCGTCTCGATCCAGGTGCGCACCGGCGAGGTGGTGGGGCTTTTGGGCTCCAACGGGGCCGGCAAGACGACGACCTTTCGGATGATCGTGGGGCTGATCCCCGCCGAAGCCGGCTCGGTCACCCTGGATCGCGACGATTTGACCGGACTGCCGCTCCATCGGCGGGCGCGGCGCGGGATCGGCTACCTCCCCCAGGAGCCCTCGGTGTTCCGCGGGCTGACCGTGGAGCAGAACCTGCTGGCGATCCTGGAGCTTCGGGGGGTGCGCCGGGCCGAACGCCTCCGGCGCACCCGGAATCTGCTCGAGGAATTCGGTCTCGAAGCCCGGGCCCGGGCCTTCGGGGAGTCGCTTTCCGGCGGCGAGCGGAGGCGGGCGGAGATCGCCCGGGCGCTCGCCACCGAGCCGGCCTTCCTGCTGCTGGACGAACCCTTCGCCGCCTGCGACCCGATCGCGGTCGCCGAGCTGCAGCGGGTGCTGGGACAGCTTCGGGACCGGGGCATCGGGGTGCTGGTGACCGATCACAGCGTCCGGGAGACGCTGCGGGTGACCGACCGCGCCTACATCATCGAGGAGGGGCGCATCCTGTTCGAGGGGAACCCGGACGAGCTGGTGGAGAGTCCCGACGTCCGGCGCGCCTACCTGGGGCAGGACTGGCAATGACGACACCCCGCGTCGGCATCCGCCAGGGGCTGCGGATCGGCCCGCGGCAGCAGCAGCGGCTGCGCCTCACGCCGCAGGTGCGCCAGACCATCGAGATGCTTTCGATGCCGCTGACCGAACTGCGGAGCCGGGTGGAGCAGGAGCTTCGGGAGAATCCGGCGCTGGAGGAGGTTCCCGCCGAGGAGGACATCGAGAACGAGGAGGAGCCGGGGGAGGAGGAGGCGGCGCCCGATGCGGTGACCGAGCTGGACTCGGAGTCATGGTTCGAGGAGTACCGGGACAAGTCCGGCGCATCCAACCCGGAAGACGAGCCGCCCTGGTTCGAGAGGGCGCTCCCGGCGGCGCGGACGCTCGCCGAGCAGCTCGAGGAGCAGCTCGGCCCGACGGTCGCCGACGAGCGGGAACGCCGCATCGGCCGCGAGATCATCGGGAACCTGGACGAGCGGGGCTATCTGGATTCCAGCGTCGGGGAGATCGCCGAGGCGCTCCCGGCGGATCCCGCCGAAGTGGAGCGTCTCCGCCAGCGGATTTTGCGGTTCGATCCGCCCGGCTGCGCCTGTCTCGACATCGAGGAGTGCCTGCTGGTACAGCTGGAGCTGCGCGACGAGCAGGAGGGGCCGCTCGCCCGGATCGTGCGGGAGCATCTGGAATTGCTCATGGGGGCCCGGTTCCAGGATTTGGCGCGGGCGCTCGATGCGGACATCGAGGCGGTGATGCGATGGACGCGCCAGATCGGCGAGCTGGAATTCCGCCCCGGAAGCCGGTACGCGCAAAGCGCACCCGAAAGCGTCATCCCGGATGCGCGCGCCTACCGGGTGGGCAAGCGGTGGCTGGTCGACATGAACGACGAGATTCCGCGCCTGCGGGCGAACCCGATGTATCGGGAGTTTCTCCAGTCCGCCGAGGCGAAGTCGGCCGCCGAACGAACCTTCGTGAGCGAAGCCTGGGCCCGGGCCAAGGGGTTCGAGCGTTCGGTGCGGCAGCGGCAGGAGACCGTCCGGCTGGTCGCAGAGGACATCGTCCGGAAGCAGGAGGACTTCCTGAACCGGGGGATCGAACGGATCCGGCCGCTGGTGCTCAACGACGTGGCCCGGGACATCGGGCGCGCCGAATCCACCGTGTCCCGGGTCGTCAACGAGAAGTACCTGGCGACGCCCAGGGGGGTCATTCCGTTCCGGCGGTTCTTCCACAGCGCCCTCTCGCTGCGGAACGGCCAGCAGGTGTCCTCGGAGGCGGTGAAGGCGCGGGTGCGGCAGGTGATCGCCCGCGAGGATCCGGAACACCCGCTGGCGGACGATCAGATCGTGCGGCTGCTGGGACGGGACGGGGTCATGATCGCCCGCCGCACGGTCGCCAAGTATCGGAAGACGCTGCGAATCCCCGCCTCCACCGAGCGCCGGACGCGGTATCGCAACCAGCCGCCGGGCAGTCGCTGACCGGGGAGAAGCGGGATTCCGCTACTCTCTTCGCATGATCGGGATCGTGGTCGTCACCCACGGCCAGCTGGCGCGGGAACTGGTCGCCGCCGCCGAGATGATCACCGGGGACGACATTCCGAACGCCACTTCGGTGTCCATCGGCTGGCACGACGGCCCGGAGGAGGCGCGGGCGGCCATCGTGGCGGCGCTCGAGGAGGTGCGCGGGGACGACGGGGTGGTGGTCCTGACCGACATGTTCGGCGGCACCCCGTCGAACCTGGCGCTGAGCCTCCTGCAGCAGGGGGCGGTGGAGGTGGTCACCGGGGTGAACCTGCCGATGCTGATTCGCCTGGTGTCGTTTCCCGCCGGGGACAGGGTGGACCTGCTGGCGGCGGCGCGCGCGGCGCTGTCGCAGGGGAAGGAGAACATCTATCTGGCGTCCGAGCTGCTGGGGCAGGGCGACGACGAAGGGCGCGCGCCGGCGGGTTGAACCCGCGTCGGTTCCGAGCGGTGGCCGAGTGCGAGGTCGCGATCTCCAACCGGCTCGGGCTCCACGCCCGGGCGGCGGCCCGCTTCGTGAAGACCGCCTCGCGCTTTGATGCGATCGTGACGGTGACCTGCGGCGACGCCACCAGCGACGGCAAGAGCATTCTGGGGCTGTTGTTCCTGTCCGCCCGGAAGGGAAGCCGGATTCGAATCCGGATCACCGGGCCGGATTGCGACGCGGCGCTGGACGCCCTCGCCCGGCTGGTTCGGAATGGGTTCGGCGAACTCGCGTCCCCCGCCGATTCGTGATGGCCGCCGATTCCCCGGGACCCGAGACGCCTCCGGCTCCGAAGGACATCACGCTCCGGGGAGAGGCCGCCGCGCCCGGGATCGCGGTCGCCCCCGCCACCCTGTTCGAGCGGAGCGTGGTTCCCATCTTCCGGGTGACCGTGAGCCGCCGCCAGATCCCCATGGAGCTGCGGCGCTTCGATCGCGCCTGCGAGCAGGCGGCGCGCCAGCTCGACGCCATCCAGAAGTCCACCCGCGAGGCGCTCGGCAGCGACCACGCCTACCTGTTCGAGGCCCAGAAGCTCATGCTTCAGGATCCGGTGCTCATCGAGCGGGTGCGCGAAGTCATCCGTTCCGACCGGAGCAACGCCGAGTGGGCACTGGGGACGATCCTGGGCGAACTGGAGGCGGTCTTCGACGGTCTCGCGGACGACTATCTCCGCCAGCGGCGGGGCGACATCGCGGATGTCGGCGGACGTCTGCTGAAGAACCTCGCCGGCGGGAGCGCGAAGAGCGGGCTTCAGGCGCTGGAGCGCAGCCACGTGGTGATCGCCGAGGACCTCGGCCCTTCGGACGCCGCCGAACTCGACTGGCCCCACGTCGCCGCGATCGCCATGGAAGTCGGGGGCCCCACCTACCACAGCGCGATCCTGGCCAGAACGCACGGGGCGCCCTGCGTCACCGGGGTGCGGAATCTGCGTCGTCGCGTCGGGGTCGGCCGCCCGGTGGTGGTGGACGGGTTCGAGGGGACGGTGATCGTGAACCCTTCGGAGGCGACGCTGCGGCGGGTTCGGCGGAAGCGCGCCCGGGAACGGGAGCGGCGCCGGCGCCTGCTTCGCGCCGCCGTCAACCGCGCGACCACCGCCGACGGTCAGCGAGTGTCGCTGCTCGCCAACATCGACAACCCGGGCGAGCTGGATCTGGTGCGGCAGAACGGGGCGGAAGGCGTCGGCCTGTTCCGCACCGAGCGGATCGCCGGGCAACGGCCGCCGGACGAGGAGGAGCAGTTCCGCATCTACCGCCATCTGGCGCGGGAGCTGGCCCCGCATCCGCTGGTCATCCGGGCCTTCGATCTGGACGCCCCCGCCCTGGGAAGGTCGCGGGAGCCGAATCCGGCGCTCGGGCTGCGCGGATCCCGGCTCCTCATGGAGGCCCCCGAGGTGCTGGAAAGCCAGATTCGCGCCACCTTGCGGGCGGCGCGCCACGGAAGCATCCAGTTGATGTTCCCGATGGTCGGCGGGCTCGAGGAGTTCCGGGCGGCGCGGATCCATGTCCGGGTGGCCGCTCGATCGCTCGAAAAACGCAACGTCCCGTTCCGCGAGGTTCCGGTGGGGGCGATGCTGGAGGTTCCCTCGGCCGCCGCTACCGCCGACTTCCTCGCGGTGGAGGCCGACTTCCTCAGCATCGGGACCAATGACCTGATGCAATATATGTTTGGCGCCGACCGGGCCAACGAGCGGGTCGCCCACTTCAACGATCCGTTTCACCCCGCCTTCTTGCGCACCATCCGGTTCGCCATCCGCGCCGCCCAGGGCGCCGGAACCCCGATCGCCATCTGCGGCGAAGTGGCCAGGGAGCCGCTGGCGCTGCCGCTGCTACTGGGTTTCGGGGTGCGCGCCTTTTCGATGAGTCCGCAGGCGATCCCGGAGGTCAAGAGCCGGATCGGCGACGTGGACATCGGCAGCGCGGAAACGCTCGCCTCCGAGATCGTCCACATCCCCACCTCCCGGCGGATCCGCGCCCGCGTCCTGCGCCGCGCCTCCGACGCCGGGTAGGGGTCTCCGACGCGCGGGTTCAGAGCGGCTGCGGGCGGCGCCGGTGGAAGTCGGTGGCGTCCTGGAGGGTCTTCGCCAGCAACAGCAACCGCTCCTCCCCGTAGATCGGGCCGAGGAGCGCGATGCCGGTCGGGGTTCCGTCCGCATCGAATCCGTTGGGAACCGTCACCACCGGGTGGCCGGTCATGCTTGTGATCGGGTTCACGGCGCGCCACGGAGTCAGGATGGCGTCGAAGTTCTCCATCACCGCGGCGATTTCCTGCATGTTTCGGTAGCGGATCCGGTTGGCTTGCAGGTAGTCGACGGCGGGCACCAACCGGGAGGCGCGAAGCTCGCCGCGGTGACGCTGCCGGACCAGGTTCGCATCCTGCCGGTTCCGCGCAAATTCGTCGAAACCGGCGGCGCGCTCGATGTACTCGATGAAGTAAGTGAGGCGGTTACGCGGCAGCTCCACCGGCGCCGGGTCGAAGCCGAGCGAGCGGAAGGTCTCGAGGCTGCGGCGGGCGTGGGCGAGCTCCGTTTCGCTCTCCGCCGTCTCCGCGGTTTCGAAGGCGGATGCGAAGTATCCGAGGCGCAGGTCCCGTGCGGAAGCGGCGCCGTCCCAGTTGAAGGGGATGTCGCGCGCCGCCGCGAGATCCCGGTCGTCGGGGCCGGCGATGGCGTGCAGCGCCAGCGCGGCGTCCTCGACGGTTCGGGTCATGGGGCCGATCTTGTCCAGCGAAAAGCCGGCGGCCATGACCCCGTGGCGGCTGACCCTTCCGAAGGTGGGACGGAGGCCGACGACGCCGCAACGCACTGCGGGCGAGAGGATGGAGCCGCCGGTGTCGGTTCCGAGAGCGAATCCGACCAGCCCGCCGCCGACCGCCGCGCCGGAACCGGCGGAAGACCCGCTGGAGCCCTCCTCCGGCTTCCAGGGGTTGTTGGTGCGCCCGCCGAACCACCGGTCGCCGAAGGCGAGTTCGCCGGTGGCGAGCTTCGCAACCAGAACCGCGCCGGCGGCGTCGAGGCGCTCGACCACGGCGGCGTCCTGGTCAAGGACCTG
The DNA here is from genome assembly GCA_965202845.1 of Candidatus Marinacidobacterium sp. GTDB lineage: Bacteria > Acidobacteriota > Vicinamibacteria > Marinacidobacterales > Marinacidobacteraceae > CBDATA01. The sequence goes on along the minus strand of OZ241856.1, from coordinate 1,106,447 downwards.
ATGTTCGAAGGGGCTCGCGCCCCAGGTCGTGGGATACCCGCGGGCCGCGATGATGTCCTTTGCTCCCCACGGGATGCCGTGGAGCGGCCCGCGGCGCCTTCCGGCGGCGATCTCCTCATCCGCCTGCCGCGCCTTCTCGAGGGCCCGTTCGGTCGTCAGGGTCACTACGCAGTTGAGCGCCGGGTTCAGCCGTTCGAGCCGCGACAGGTACATCCGGGTCAGTTCGAGCGAAGTGACGGCGCGGGTTTCGATCAGGCGGGCGAGCCGGGTCACCGGCCAGAAGGCGACTTCCTCGAGGTCCGCCGGACGTTCGACCGCCGCCGGCGTCGGGCCCGGGCGCATCCCGCGCTCCTCGCGGTCGAAACGCATGCCGGGGACGACCGGGTTGAAGTAGAGCGGTGGAGGCGTCGCGTTCTCCAGGGGAACCGCCCGGATTTCCCCGTAGAAGTCGAGGTTCTTGTTCAACTCGTCCACCATCATCTCGAATTCGGCGTCGGTGAAGTCAAGACCGGCGAGCGCCGCCGCCTCCCGCATCATGCGGAGGTTCACCGATTTCCCGCCGCTTTCCTCGAGGCGGGTCCACAAACAGCCCGGCAGCAGCGTCGCGCCCAGACCGGCGCCCGAGAACCAGGCGAGGAAGTTCCGGCGCGCGGCGTCGTTTCCCCGGGATCTCCGGGAGCGTCGGGCGCTCATCGGACGCTCATCGATGCCGCCAGATCAGCAGTTCGTGCGACTTTTTCACGTGCGAGCCGCCGTTGCGTTCGCGGCGGTTTTCTCCGATCCGGGTGTCACCCTGCCCGAAAGTGTATTGCCATTCCGGAGTTTCCATGTCGCAGTCCGCGTACCAGTCGCGGATCGTCGGGCAGTCGTTGTAGGACAGAATGAAGCCGCCCCGGTGACGGAGGAGCAAATCGCGCAGCGCCTCGTGCCGGAATCCGTCATGGTGGATGGGAAAGTTCCGGTGCGGATACATGCCGGTGAAGGTCTTGCCGTCTTCCAGGTAGTAAGGCGGGTCGCAGTAGAGAAAGTCGTCCCGGTGGCGCGGGATCGACTCCTCGAAGTCCATGCAGCGCACTGTCAGGCCGGGGGCGCGGAACGCCTCCACCTTGTCCACCATCTTCCGGTAGCGATCCGCGCTCAAGTAGATGTCGGACGGCCAGCCGAGGAAATGCGGCCCGTAGGAGGTGTTCGAGTTGAAGTAGTAGTGCGCGGCGAGGTCTCCGGCGTTCAGCGTCTCGCCGCGCTTCCAGTGGGCTTCCAGTCGCGCCTTGACCCGGGCGAAGGTCGGGCGATCCGGGGGGAAGGCGCGAAGCCGTTTCGCCAGCGCCGCCGGGCGCTCCAACTGCGCCCGCCAGTAAGCGCAGAGAATGTCGAAGACGTCGTAGGCGGCCACCGGCAGTTCGAGTTCCCGGGCCAGGGCGATCTCGACAGCGCCGCCGCCCATGAAGGGTGACGCGACGCGCTCCACGCCATCGGGCACGAGCTCCACGATCATCCCCACCGCGAGGCTCTTGCCGCCCGCATAGCGCAGCGGCGAGCTCAAGTAGCGCTTGTAATCCAATTTGCCGGTGCTGCGCAGCCTGGCGAGGAACCGCGTCTTGCGCAGGTGCAGGGGATGAGGGGGACCGCCCTCCGGCCAGCGTTCGGGGAACAGGCTGCGGGGAAGGGATTCCGCGCCTGGGGCGCCCGCGATTTGCGGGGTCACTCCACCCGGCCCTCCAGAAACCAGCCCCGCCGCTCCCGGTCGTGGAAGACCCAGCGGACTTCGCCGGTCGGGAGCGAGGCGAAGTAGTAGTCGCGTCCCGTCGGCCTGCCGGCGAGCCGGCGCCACCAGGTCCCGGAGGTTCGCCAGGGACCGGCCGCCACCCGCACCGCGCCGCGTTCCATCTCCCGGAGCAGCCAATTCCCACCTTTCCGGCGGCGGAGGGCTTGCGGCTCGTCGTAGATCCGCCGGACAACCGCAGGGGGCGCGCCTGGAGGAGGTCGGACGGCGCCGGTCGGCGCTCCGGCCAGGACCCGGTCCGCCGGAACCGGGCGGCAGCGATACTGGCCGGCGGGGATGGGGCCCTCCCGCTTCTCGATGCGGAACAAGCTGCCCTCGCCGAATTCGGACTGAATCCGGGCCAAGCCGCCGGCGGCCAGCCGTCTCCGTTGCTTCGCTGCGTGGGCCGTCATGGCTGATCTCCCCCGTGGTTCCGGAGCGCGGTGACCCGCAGGTCCCCGCCTCGGCGGCTCGCGTCGTAGCGCCGCGCGATCCGCGGATCCAGCGAAGGCGCGCCACGCCCTCGGGCGGTCAGCAGGATCACCGTGTTGCCGTGCTTGTTCGTCAGCGCCGCCAGTCGGGAGAGCGGGACGATTGGATCGGCAGGGCGTTCCGGCCGGCCGCTGCGGAAGGAAGCGACGGCTGGGGCGGCGTTGATGGGTAGCGGCGCCGCATCCGCAAGGTCGACCACTACCAGCCCGAACGCCCCCCGGTGGGCCAGATGGGCCGCGGCGCGGATCTGAGCGTCCCTTCCCTCTACCCGCACCAGGGCCAGCCGCTCCGGACGCGCGCCGGAACGCTCCGCATCCGGAGGGAAGAACAAGCTGCGGGGGGAAGCGACCCAGGCGACGAACCCGTAGCGCCGTTCCTCCCGCTGCGCCTCGGCGACCAGTTGGAGCGCCGCGCTCAGCACCCCGGAAGCCGCGCCGCCGGAAATTTCCACCAGGCGCCCCAGAAGCGGGCGGAGTCCGAAACTCGGAAGAGGGGAGAACGAACTCATCGGAAATTCCGCCGCAGTTCGACGACCCGGCCCAGAATCCGGCAGGTTCCCGGATCGGGCCGGAGGATCTCGAAGGCGGGGTTCTCCGGGCGCAGTTCCAGGCCGTGCGCGTTCCGGTGAAAGCGCTTCACCGTGGCCTCGCCCTCCACCAGCGCCACCACCACCTGGCCGTTCGCCGGCTCGATCCCGCGCTCCACGATGACCGTGTCGCCGGGGAAGATGCCGGCGCCCGACATGCTTTCGCCCCGGACCCGAAGCGCCAGAAACCGGTCGGCGTCCCTGCCGCCGTTCCGGCCCAACGGGACAAAGCCCTCAACGAACCCTTCGGGCGATTCGATGGCCTCCTCGAAGCCGCCGGCGGCTACCTCGCCCAGGAGGGGGACCATCAGCGACGCCGGGTGGGGCGCCGGCTCCGCATGAAAACCGGGAGAGTCGGGCAGACGCATGCCCCGCGCCCGGCCCGGCGCCCGGAGCAGCCTCCCTTCCCGAACCAGCGCGTTCAGGTGGGACCGGACCGTCTCCAGCGCCCGGAACCCGAAATGGTCCCGGATTTCACGCAGGGAAGGGGAGTCTCCCCGGAGGAGACGCTGCCGGACGAAGCGGAAGATTCGTTCCCGGGTCTGGCCGGGAGGCGTTTTGGGCATGCGCGGAGCATAGCAGACATATGTCTGCCATGCAAGCGGCCGCCTCCCGGCGTCCGGCCCGGATCAGAAGGGCACGTCGTCGCCGTCGTCGGAGCTGGTGTCGACTCCGCTGGTCTCCTGGTCCGTTTCGCGGACCGTCTCCCGGTCCTTCTCCCGCACCCGATCCGTGAAGTCGTCCTCGCCGCGCCAGGCGTTCCCCGGAGAATCCGTCCGCTTGCCGCTGCCCTGGATCGTCTGGGCGACCGTTTCGGTGGAGCGACGCTCCTGCCCGTTGCGGTCCTTGTACTTGCGGGTCTGGAGATAGCCGATCACGAAGATCCGCTGCCCCTTGTCGATCTCCCTGTCCGCCTGCTGCGCCAGCGTCCGGAAGGCGACGACCGAGTGCCATTCGGTCTCCTCCCCGTCCTCCCCGGAGCGGCTGGTCCAGCTTTCGCTGGTCGGCACTGCCAAGTTCAGGACCGCGCCCCAGTCGAACTCCTTCAGGTCGTTCTTGCGGCCCAGGTTGCCGAGCAGAATCGACCGGTTCATCTGGGGTTCGGCGCTCTCGAGCGGGCGGACGATGTCGGCGCGCACCTCGGTGAAATAGACATCCTGTCCTTCCCTCTCACTCTTGCGAGTCTGGAGGCGACCCTCGACGTAGACCGGGGCGCCCTGCTCGAGCGGCTCCACCAGCTCGGCGTTGCGGCCCCACGCCGAAATCCGGTGGTAGGCGGTCCGCTCGCGCTCATAGTCGCCGTCGTCCCGCTCCCGGGTGGTGGTCTGCACCGTGAAGCCGGCCACCTTCCGGTCGTTGAATGTCCTTGTCTTCGGCGCGTCCGAAATGGTTCCGCGCAGGATGACCTTGCTCAGGTCTCGCATGGTTGTCGCTCCTCTCCGGCGCCTCGGGGCGTCCGGTATTCACAAGCCGGGATCGCGGGCCCGCAGCGTCGCCAGCTGGCGTTCGGCCGCGAGCGCCGCCGGTGTTCCGGCGAACACATCCAAAATGTCCTGGTAAATCTCCTGGGCGTCGTTCCAGTTTCCCAGCTGCTCCAGGATGTACCCCTTCTTGTACCAGGCGTCGGGAACCTGGTCGCTTTCGGGGTACTGGTCGATCAGCGTATCAAATTGGGCGAGCGCATCCTCCAGCCGCTCTTCGGCGAGCATCGCCTCGCCCAGGAAATACACCGCGTTGTCCGCCAATTCCCCGCCGATGGCGATCACCTGCTCGAACCCGGAGATGGCGAGCGCGTAGCGCCCTTGCAGGTAGTCGGCCCGCGCCTCCAGGAACAGGTCCGAGACGTTCGGGGCCTCCAGCACCTCCGCTTCCGCAGCCGGAGCGGGTTCCGCTTCGTCTTCGCTGACTTCATCCGGCGCTTCCTCCTCGGCGGCGCTCGCCGCCAGGATCGCCTCGCTCCGGGCGTCCCGGATTCCCTCGACCTCCGCCATCAGGTCGGACAGCCGCCCGTTCGTCTGCGCCAGCGACTCCCGGATCACGTTCACGTTCCGGTCCACCCGGGAGATGCTGTTCGCGGATTCGGCGCGGCCCCGCCGGTTCGCTTCCATTTCCCCGTCCCAGGAGGCGCGCAGCACCGCGACCTGCTCCGCGAGCGCCTGGTTCGCCTCCACCAGCTCGGCGAGCTGCAGCTGGATCTGGCGGACTTCGGCGAGGAGGCGATCCTGATTGCGCTGGGCGGGGACCGCGGACGCCCCGAACGCCATGGCGAACGCCAGAAGCAGCCGCCCGGAATTCACTTGGCCACCACCACGAAGTGGGCCCGGCGGTTCCTCCGCCACGCCTCCTCATTGCGCCCCGGATCCAGCGGAAGCTCCTTGCCGAAGCTGATGGCGCGCAGGCGATCCGCCGCCACCCCCAACCGGGTCAGGAAGTCCCGGACGCTCCGGGCGCGGGCTTCGCCGAGCGCGAGGTTGTATTCCACCGTGCCGCGCTCGTCGCAGTGCCCTTCGATCTGCACTTCGACGCCCGGATGCTCCAGCAGCCAGTCGGCGTTTTCGGTCAGGGTCGCCTGCGCCGCCTCGGAAAGGTCGGCGCTGTCGTAGGCGAAGCGGACATCCTCGAGCGGCGCCAGGGCGTTCAGTTCGGCGAGATCCATGTCGGCCAGATCCAGGGCCTCGGACGTGACCGAAGTTTCGGGAGCCCGGGCCAGGATTTCGTCCTCGGTCAGCCCGCCGGGAGGCCGGACGGGGGAAGGCGGAGGGGCGACCGGACGGGGCGCCTCCGACTCGACGGGGTCGGGAAGCGGCGCCTCGGCGGTCGCCGGAGTGCGGCCGCTGCTCGCGCAGGCGGCGGAGAGCAGGACGCCGACCGCCGCCAGGGCGCGCATGGGGTTCGGGGAAGGAAACTTCATTCGGGATGCGCCGGCGGGTTGCCCCAGCGCGGCGTGGTGTTGGCGCCGTCCCGGGTCAGCTGCCGCAGCCCCGATCCGTCCCGGCGCATGGTGAAAATCTGAACCTCTCCGGTTCGATCCGAGGCGAACGCAAGATGGAGGCCGTTCGGCGCCCATGACGGGCTTTCGTTGCTGCCGCGCCCGGTCGTGAGTTGGCGGGTCTGCCGGGTTTCCAAGTCGTGCACCACGATATCGAACGGGCCGCGCTCGATGCGGGAAGCGTAGGCAATCTCGCTCGACTGGCGGGACGGCGACCAGGCCGGGGAGTCGTTGTAGGAGCCCTCGAAGGAGATACGGCGGAGGTTCAGGCCGTCCCGGTCCATGACGTAGATCTGCGGGGCGCCGGTTCGGTCCGAGGTGAACGCGATCGCCCGGCCGTTCGGCGACCAGCTGGGGGACACGTCGATCGCCCGGTTGTTGGTCAGTCGCCTCAGGTCGCTTCCGTCGGCGGCGATCACGTATATCTCCGATTGTCCGTCCCGACTGGAGGTGAAGGCGATCCGGCTGCCGTCCGGCGACCATGCCGGGGTGAAGGACTGGCTTTCCCCCACCAGCTTCTCGCCGCGGCCCTGGTAGAGGAACGCCAGATACAGGGCGGGGGCGCCCTCCCGGTAGGAGATGTAGGCGAGGGCGCGGCCGTTCGGCGACCAGGTGGGAGTGAGGTTGAGCGAGCCGTTGACAGTGACCGGACGCTGGGCGTGCCCGTCGTAGTCCATCAGGTAGATTTCCTTGCTTCCCGGCCGGCGGCGGGTCGTGGAGAAGGCGAGCCGGGTGCGGGCGACCCCCCGATACCCCCCCGCCTGCGCCAGGATGTCATCGGAGATCCGATGCGCCAGGTCCCGGGCGGCATCGGCGTCGGCGGTGTAGCGCCGCCCGAAGACCGGCTCCCGGGCGCGCACCGCGTGCAGTCGAACCTCCGCCACCAGCTTTCCGTCGTCCCCGCCTTCCACCCGCGCCTCGACCAGGATGTCGGCCCCCACCGACTCCCACTGGTAGTAGTCCACGTCCTCCTCTTCGGAAGCCCGCCCGGCGGCGATCTCGTAAAAGCGCTCCGGGAGCATCCGGTAGACGCCGGCGAAGGCGATGTCGTCACGCACCACCCGGGACATCATCCGGGCCTCCTCCGGGATCTCCTCCCCCGCTGCGAACTCGGGAATCGCCAGCCGCACCGGCGTTCCCGGCCGGGTGATGTCCAGATACCAGTCGCCGGAAACCGGTTCCTGCCGCGCCGGCTCTCCGCTGGTCACGGCCCAGCCCAAAAGGGAGACCAGAAGGAGCGGCGCCAGGGCGGAGACGAGCCGGCGGCGGTTCATGCTCCCGACCCCCCGCCCTCATAGGTGAAAAGCAGATGCACCCCCACCTGGTCCCGGGGGAAGCTGTCCGGGAGCTGCGGGTAGGGCGCCCCCAGGATCACCGCGCGGAGGGCGGCGCGGTCCAGCAGGTCCTGACCGCTGGAAGTCCCGATTCCGGCCGCCGAGATGGCGCCGTCGCGATGGATGGTGAAGCGGACCACCACCCGCGCCTCGCCCCGCACTGGAATCCGCTGCCAGTTGGCCTGGATGCGGGCGATCATCTGGCGCTGGTAGTAGGCGTACTCGAAGTCCTGGTCGAAGAGGGAGCCGCCTCGCGCTCCGCCCAGTCCGATGCCTCCCGAACCGGATCCGGACGCGCCGTCCGAAGGCCGCCGACGGGAAGAAGGACGGGAGGAGGCGTCCGTCGCCGGACGACGGGCGACCAGCTGGCCGGCGGGGGCTGCGGCGGCGTCCTGGCCCCGGAGGCCCGAATCCGGCTGGGCCGGGCGCGGTTCCCGGCGCCGGGTCCGCGCTTCCGGAATCGGCATCCGGTCCCGCTCCTCGGTGGTGGGACGCGCCACCTCCGGGCGGGCTTCGGGTTCCGCAGGTTCCGGAGGCGGTTCGGGCGGGGAGGGCTCGGGCTCGGCGACGGGCTCGGCGACCGGTTCGGGGGCGGGGGGAGCGGGCGCCGGGGCGCCCAGACCCGGCGTCGGGGAGGGGCCGGACATGCCCAGCTCGATGAAGGTCGCCGCCGGAGGCGGCGGCGCCGGACCGGAGTCGGCGACGTAGGCGAGGGTCACAGCGCCCAGCGCAGCGAAATGGGCGGCGGCCGACCAGGTCAGGTTCCGCAGGAACCGGTCCGGCGTTCGCTCAGCGCCCACGCTGCTCCCCGGGGTAGGCGTAGACCAGCCCGACCCGGTCGAATCCTGCTCGCTTCATCGTGTCGATGACTTCGATGACCCTGCCGTATTGTAGCGACTGGTCGCCTTGCAGGTATCCCTCCCGGGCGCCTTCAAGCTCCACCATCTCGCGCAACCGCTCTTCCAGCAGCAGGGGGTTCACCGCGACGTCCCCGACGTACGTCCGACCCTCCGAGTCCACCGTGACCATGATTCGCTCGGTGGATTCGGCCGACTTCATCCGGGCGGTGGGGAGGCTCACGTCGAGGGAGCGAACCAGCAGCGGGGCGGTCACCATGAAAATGATCAGCAAGACGAGGACCACATCCACGAACGGCGTCACGTTGATTTCGGAGAGCGCCGAGGGGCCGCGCGCCGCCCGCCGCGCCTGGAGCCGGGCGAGCGCCGACGAACCGCCGCCGCCGCTCCCGCCAGAGCCCGATGCGGTCTGCATCCCCACCGGATCAGTTCTCCGCGAAGCGTTCGAATCGGGACACCAGCTCCAGCGAAAACTCGTCCATCCCGGTTTCGATCCGACGGAGCCGCGCCAGAAAGGCGTTGTAGGCGATCACCGCCGGAATCGCCGCTCCGAGCCCGGCGGCGGTCGCGATGAGCGCTTCCGAGACCCCCGGCGCCACCACGCTGATGTTGGCCGCCTGGGTGAATCCGATGTCCTGAAAGGCGTTCATGATGCCCCACACGGTGCCGAAGAGCCCGATGAACGGGGTCGCGCCGCCGGTGGTGGCGAGGAATACCAGCCGTTTCTCGAGGCGCCGGCCTTCCGCCGAGGAGGCGCGGACCAGGGCGCGGGCCACCGCTTCCATGTTGCGCACCGCGAGGGTGGCGCTTCCCTGGGCGCGGGACTGCTGCACCACCTCCTCCTGCCCGGCGAGGAAGAGCCGGGCGAGCGGGCTGGCCCGGTTCTGGCGAGCCGCCTTCGCGACTTCGCCGACCTGCTGGGAACGGCGAAAGGCGATCAGGAAGGACTGGGACTCCCGCTCGGCGCGCGCCAGCTCGCTCCACTTGCCGAAGAGGATCGCCCACGACACCAGGCTGAAGGCGAGCAGGGTCAGGAGCACCAGCCAGCTGACCGGCCCGGCTTCGATGATGAGGCCGAGCATGTTGTCGGCGGCGAAAACGCTGCCGCCGCCGATTTCGGTAGTCTCCACCAGCGTTTCGGCGGCGGGCGGATCCTGCGCCGCCGACGAGAGCGGCGCGAACAAGCGGGGAAGCGACACCACAACATATTGTACCTTGACCGCCCCGGAACCCCTACCGGTTGGGGTAGCCGCCCTCAAGGAAGGACTTCATGCTCGAATGGCTGCGGGTGCGGAACGTCGCCCTGATCGGCGAGGCCGCGCTCGAGTTCGGCGAGGGGCTGAACGTCGTCACCGGAGAGACCGGCGCCGGCAAGAGCGTCCTGCTGGAATCGCTGGCGCTGGCGCTGGGAGGGCGCGCCCAGGCGCAGCTTCTGGGGACGTCGGCGGAGCGGAGCGTGATCGAGGCCGGGTTCCGGATTCCGGAGAGCGCGCCGCTGCGCGCCTTGCTCGAGGAGCACGGCGTGGACGCCGGGGACGGGGAGCTGGTGGTTCGGCGGGATCTGCGGGTCCGGGACGGCGGGTCGATCCAGGGGCGGGTCCGGGTGAACGGCGTTCCGCTGGCGGCGGCCGGGTTGCGCCGGATCGGCGCGCTGCTGGCCGAAGTGTTCCGGCAGGGGGAGCATCTGGCGATCCAGAATCCGGACGCGGCGCGGGACATCCTGGACCGGATCGCCGACAATGCGGATATCCGGCGGCGCCTCGCGGAGGTTCACGACCGGCTGCGGACCTGCGAAGAGGAACTGGAGCGACTGGAGGCCGCGCTCGCCCGGGAGGCGTCCGAGCGCGAGGCTCTGATGCAGGTCGCCCAGGAAATCGAAGCGGCGGAGCTCGCTCCCGGAGAGGACCAGGAGCTTCGCCGGGAGCGCAAGGCGCTGGCCGCCGCGGATCAGCTGCGCTCCCTGCTCGCCGAAGCCCGCCATGCCCTCTACGATTCGGAACAGTCCGCGACGACGCAGATCGCGGTGGCGCTCCGGGCGCTGGAGCGGGCCGTCGAACTCGATCCGGGCCTCGAGTCGGCGCTCGCCCGGTTCCGGGACGCGCTCGCGGTCGCCGAGGAGCTGGCGCTCGACGTCCGCGATCATGAGGCGCGAATTCGTGCCGCTCCCGAGCGCCTGGACTGGATCGAGGATCGGCTGGCGCTCATCCGCGGGCTGGAGCGGCGCCACGTCGGCGGGGCTGGGGGCGCCGATGCGCTCCTGGAGAGAATGAATCAAAACTCCTTGACTGTCAACAAGTTCAAGGATAGAAAGGAGCAACGGGATCGGTTGCGGCAGCAGCTCGCGGCGGAAATCGACCAGTACCGCGGCCTCGCGGAGCGGCTTTCGGCCCGGCGCGTCCGCTCGGCGGCCGAAGTGGGGCGACGGGTGGAGGCCGAGCTGGCCGGACTCGGCATGGGGAAGGCCCGCTTCCGGGTCGAAGTAGCCCCGATTCCGCCGGAACCGGAGCGCCCCACCAGCCCCTTCCGCCCCCACGGGACGGATCGGGTGGAATTCCGCTTCGCCGCCGCCCCGGATGCGCCGCCCGGACCGATCGGCCAGATCGCCTCCGGGGGGGAATCCTCCCGCTTTTTCGTCGCGCTCAAGGCGGCGATGGCCGGGGAAGGGGACCCGTCTTCGGTGGTGTTCGACGAAGCGGACGCCGGGACTTCGGGCCGCATCGCGCATCAGGTGGGGGCGCGGCTGCGGAAGCTGGCGGAGAGCCGCCAGGTCATCTCGGTGACCCATCTGCCCCAGGTCGCAGCGCTCGGGAGCACGCACCTGGTGGTGGAGAAACTAGAATCGGATGGATCGGTCCGGGTCCGGCGTCTCGCCGGAGCCGAACGGATCGAGGAAATTGCCCGCATGCTGGCTGGCCCGGAAATCACCGGGAGCGCCCGGGAACACGCCTGCCAGCTGCTCGCCGCCCAGGAGACCGCATGAACGCCCCCCCCGCCGGACGCTACCGAATCGAGACCTGGGGCTGCCAGATGAATCTCCACGATTCGGAAAAGATGGCGGCGGCGCTCGGGAGCGCCGGATACGCGCCGGCGCGCGAGGACGAGACGCCCGACCTGGTGCTGCTGAACACCTGTTCGGTTCGGGAGAAGGCGCAGGAAAAGGTGTTTCAGCGGGTGGAGGCGCTTGCCGCCGGCGGACGCGGCGCGCCGAAGATCGGGGTCGCCGGGTGCGTCGCGCAGCAGGAAGGAGCGGCGCTGCTCGCCCGCGCTCCGGCGGTGCACTTCGTGCTGGGAACCCAGAGTCTGGTGCGGCTTCCCGACATCGCGCGCCGACTTCGCTCCGGGGAGCGCGGCATCGTCGAGACCGGGCGGCATCCCGACAACCTGGACATCCCGCCGGAGCAAATCGAGCGGCTTCCCGGAATCAAGGCGTACATCACCATCATGGAAGGGTGTGACAACTTCTGCTCGTTCTGCGTCGTGCCCTTCACCCGGGGGCGGGAGAGGTGTCGCACCGTGGAGAGCATCACGCGCGAGGCCGAGTCGCTGATCGGGGACGGTTTCGTGGAGATCCAGCTGCTGGGCCAGAATGTGAACTCGTATCGAGATCCGGTGGACGGCCGCAGCTTCACCCGGCTGGTGGACGCGGTGGGCGCGGTTCCGGGACTGCGTCGCCTGCGCTTCACCAGCCCGCACCCCAAGGACTTCGGGGAGGATCTGATGGAACGGTTCGCCGACCCGGGGCCGCTCATGCCGCACATGCACCTGCCGGCGCAATCGGGTTCCTCCAGCGTTCTCGAGCGCATGCGGCGCGGCTACCGCCGCGAGGCGTTCGTGGATCTGGTGCACCGGGCGCGCCGATACACGCCCGACCTCGCCATTTCGACCGATCTGATCGTGGGGTTCTGCGGCGAGACCCGCGCCGAATTCGAGGACACCCTATCGTTGCTCGACGAAGCCCGCTTCTCGTCGGCCTACTCCTTCAAGTATTCGGAGCGCCCCTTCACGCTCGCGTCCCGGTCGCTCCCCGACGACGTCCCGGATGCGCTCAAGACGGAGCGGCTCCAGGAGCTGCAGGCGCGGCAGCGCGGAATCCAGTCCGCCCTGAACCGGGAGCGGATTGGGACGGACGTGGAAGTCCTGGTGGAGGGAACCGGCCGCCGTCCGGGTCAGCTTCGGGGACGGGGGCCGGATCATCGGGTGGTGAACTTCCCCGGCGACGCATCGCGGATCGGAGGATTCACCACCGTGCGCATTACCGACTGCGGCCCCAACAGCCTGCTGGGGTACGACCTTCTGGGGGATGGCGCTTCCATCCCGCTTCCGGTCCACCCGGGGACCAAGTGACACGCTCTATGGAAATCGAAATGATCATCAAGGGGATCCTTGCGAGCTCGGCCAGCCAGACCGCCCTGATTGTGCTCAGGGAGGAGGCGGGGGAGCGGGAGCTTCCGATCTGGGTCGGCCCCTGCGAAGCGCGGGCGATCGGCCACCAGCTCGAGAACCTGCAGATGCAGCGGCCGCTGACCCACGACCTGATGCGCGAACTGCTGCGCGAACTGGATACCCGAGTGCAGCGGGTGGTGATCCACAGCGTCTCCGACAAAACCTTCCTCGCGCATATCCATCTGGAGCGGAAGCGCCTGCGGATGGCCATCGACGCCCGTCCGAGCGACGCCATCGCGCTGGCGCTGCGCACCCGGGCGCCGATTTTCGCGACGTCGCAGGTCATGGACGCGGCGCCCCAGATCGGCGAAATGATCCCTTCCGAGGGGCCAGGGGAGCCCCCGCAGGACAGGGACAAGATGGATGAGTGGCTCGAGGAGCTGGACGAGGAGGATCTCGGCGGTGCGCAATGAGGGCATGAGGGCGGGTTGGCGGTGAGGGGCTGCGCGATCACCATCGCCAACCAGAAAGGCGGGGTGGGGAAGACCACCACCGCGGTGAATCTGGCCGCCGCGCTGGCCGGGGCCGGCAAGCGGACCCTGCTGGTGGACATGGATCCGCAGACGAACGCCACCGTGACGTTCCTGGGGCCGACGCCGGTCCAGGCCTCCGTTTTCGACGTGCTGGCTGACGGGGCGCGACTGGCCGAGATCATCCAGCCCACCGCGCTTCCCGAACTGTTCGTCGCCCCGTCGCACATCGCGCTGGCGAAGCTGGAGCGGCAGCTTCTCGGGGACCTGGACGCCTACTACCGGCTCCGGGATCGAATCCAGCACATCAGCGACCAGTACGAATTCCTGATCGTGGACACGCCGCCCACCCTGGGCATGACGACCGTGAATGCGCTGGTGGCCAGCGACCACCTTGTTCTTCCCATGCAGCCGGCGTTCTTTTCGCTGGAGGGGGCGGACGATCTTCTTGATACGCTGGAACAGGTGCGCCGCCGCCCCAATCCCGACATCAACCTGCTGGGGATTCTGGTGACGATGGTCGACTTGCGCACCCGCCTCTCCCGGGAGGCCGAAGCCCGCATCCGCGAGCACTTCGGGGGAAAGGTCTTCCAGACGGTCATCCACCGCAACGTCCGGCTGGAGGAGAGTCCGGCCTACTGCGAATCCATCTTCTCGTTCGCGCCTGGTTCCCGGGGCGCGGCGGACTACCGGAAACTTTCCGGGGAGGTGCTGGAACGTGTCCAAGCGCGCCGGACTGCCTGACCGGGTCGCCCTTCGCTCCCGGGACCGGCACTATGTGGCCGGGGGTGTGGAAGGAGGCGCATCGGAGATTCGCTACCGGCTCATTCCCGTGGAGCAGGTGCATCCGAACCCGGACCAGCCGCGCCAGCGGGTCGGCGCCCTCCAGCCGCTGGCCGAGTCCATCCAGGAGAACGGGATCCTGCAGCCGATCGTGGTGCGCCGGCTGGGGGCCAAGGAGTACCAGATCATCGCCGGGGAGCGGCGCTACGCCGCGGCGCGTTCGGCCGGGATCCGCGAGATTCCCTGTTTCGAGCGCGAAGCCGACGCCGGCAAGTCGCTGGAGCTGGCGCTGGTGGAGAACCTGCTGCGGAACGACCTGACCCCATTCGAGGAGGCGACCGCCTACCGCGGGTTGATCGACGAACACGGGTACACGCACGAAACCCTGGGGCGCCGGATCGGAAAGACGCGCACCACCGTCACCGAAACCCTCACCCTGCTGCACATCCCCTTCGAAATCCGGGAGCTCTGCTGGAGCTCGGGCATCCAGTCGCGGCGGCAGCTTCTTCGGGTGGCGCGGCAGCCCGACGCGGAGGCGATGAGCGCGCTGGTGCGGCGCATGGTGAAGGGGCTCGCCGATCCGGCGCCGCCCCGGAAACCGACTTCCGGCAAGCGGGCGCGGCCCTTCGTGTTCCGGTACGCGCCGAAGGGGAGTCCCTTCCGGCTCCAGGTGACGTTCCGTCGCTCCCAGGTCGAGCAGCAGGAGGTGGTGCAGGCGCTGCGCGAACTGCTGGCGAACCTGGAGAAGGAATCCAGCGATTGAGGCGTCCGGGGGAGTCGTGTCGGCGCGCCGACATGACCCGGAACTGGTTTTCTGGCAAGGGGTTGCCTCGGATTTCCGGCATCCTTGCGGGCTTGCGCTAGAATCTTGGTCATGCACGTTCCCCGCTTCGCTGTGCCGGCCTTGGTCGCCGGATTCCTTGGCTCCGCTCCCGTCGCCGCGCAGGATGAGGCGACGGAAACGATCCAGGTGGGCGCCGCCGCTCCCGACTTTGAGTTGAGGGACGCCTCCGGGACCGCCTGGCGGCTCTCCGAGCTCGTGAAGGACGGCCCGGTGGCGCTCGAGTTTTTTCGGAGCGGCGACTGGTGACCGTTTTGCAAGGCGCAGCTCGGCGAGCTGCAAGAGTCCCTGAACGAGTTCGCCTCGGCCGGCGTCACCCTGCTGGGCGTCTCGATATACGACGCCGGGGAGACCGCCAGGTGGATCGAGGAGAACGGCTGGACCTTTCCGCTGCTCACCGACGGCGCTCCGGTGGTTGACGCCTACGGGGTTCGCAACCCCGATCACGATGGCAGCGAACGCGAGGGGCTGCCCCACCCGGCCACCATCATCGTGGACCGGGACGGAATCGTTCGTTTCGTTAACATCTGGGTGAACTACCGGGATCGGACTTCGCCGGATCGCATCCTCGCCGAAATCGAGCGCCTTGGCGCTCCCTGAGGAGGTCACTCCATGACCCGCATTGCTCTTCTGATTTCCGCGCTGGGGCTTCTGGCCGCCGGCGGCGGCCAGACGCAGATAGGGATTCCCGACTGGGAGAACGCCGCCGACTTCAAGCTGGTCGCCTCCCAGTCGGCGGTCCGGGACGGGGACCGGTTCGAGGTCGCGGTGCTCGCCGAAATCGCTCCCGGCTACCATCTCTACGGGCCGGAGGAGAAGCCGCCCAGCGCCACCGTGGCGGAATGGACCGCGCCGGATGCGTTCACGCCGGGCGACCCGATGTACCCCGAGCCGATTCGCCGGGATCTCTCCGGCTTGGGCGAGTTCGATCTCTACGAGGGCAGCGTCGCCATCCGGATTCCGGTGGACGCGCGAGTTCGCGGCGAGGAGCCGGTGGTCGGGGAAGTCCTGCTGCGCTACCAGCTCTGTACCGACAACGCCTGCAGCGCGCCCACCAGCGCCACCCTGACCGTCGACCTGCCGGTCGCGGGGAAGGGGGCGCCGGTCAAGCCGACCCACCCGGAAATTTTCGGAGCCCCTTCCCATTGAACGAGACCGTCCACACCTGCCACGCTCGTATCGTCAAGCAGGCCGGGCCGGTGCGCCAGGCGTTCCTCGAGGATTTCGAACAGCCGGTTCGCTTCGGCGTGCACAGCGGGATCGCCGCCTTCTACGGAGTCCAGCCCGCCGAGGAGCTTCCGGCCACCCTCGACTACGTGGTGGCGGCCGCCGGGGGTTGAATGGTGGGGACGCTCGGGCGGGCGCTCGAGGCACGCGGGATCCCCAGCCATCCCGACCGGCTGGCGGCGGACGTGGAGGGGGACATCGTGAACGAGAACGGGGTGATGGCGCTGCGCCGGATCCGCATCCGTTACCGCATCGCGCTGCCCGCCGGCAAGCGCGCGGAGGCGGAGCGGGCGCTTTCGGCGCATGAGCGCGGCTGTCCGCTGGCGAACACCCTTCGGGGCGCGGTGGAATTGAGCTACACGGCCGATTTCGTCGACGCGCCGACGCCCGTCTGAACGTCGCGGCGCGTGGTGGAAACCGCTGACGGTCTCCGCGCCTTCATGCGGAACGCTCCGCAGGCGGTGAGCGTGGTGACTGCGGCGGGGGAGGAGGGGCCCCGGGGCATCACGGTGAGCGCGTTCTTTTCGCTGAGCGTGGATCCGCCGTCGTTCCTCATCTCGATCCAGAAGCGGGCGCGCGCCCATGCCGCCATCGCCCGGGGGCGTTTTCGGATTCACCTTCTCGCCGAGGATCAGGGTTTCGTGGGACGCCACTTCGCCCAGCCGGGACTGGATTCCCGGGAGCAGTTTCCCGATGTTCCCGCGACGGGAGGGGGAGGGGAGCCGCCTTCCATTCCGGATTGTCTGGCCTGGGCCGACTGCCGGGTCATCTCCCGCTACGAGGAAGCGGATCACACGCTCTTCGTCGGGGCGGTGCTGGCGAGCCGGGTGGAGCGGCCGGAAAGCCGTCCGTTGGTCTACCACCGGGCCGCCTGGCGCACGGTGGGAGCGATTTCCCAGTGAGTTCCCGTCTGCTTCGGTGGTTGGGGGCGTTCGTCCTCGGGTGCTTCGCCTGTGGCGGGGCGCCGCCGGAGGATGCGCCGCCCGAAGCGGAGCCGGCGCCCGTACTCCCGCCGCCAGAACCGGAACCCGCTCCTCCGCCTCCGCCGGCGCCCGAAGCGCCGCGCTTCGGGGCGCTTCATGTGGAGGGGAGCGAAGGCGCCGCCGTTTTCCTGGACGGCGAGCGGCTGGGGACGCTTCCCGGCCGCTGGGGTGCGCTGGAGCCTGGCGAGCGCGAGGTGCGGGTCGAACTGGAGAACCACCATCCCTTCGAGACCCGGGTGCGGATCGAGGCCGGCGGGACCCGCGTGCTCAGCGCCGTGCTGACCGAACGGCTGGGTTCGCTGGTGGTCGAAAGCGACCATCCGGGCGCGATGGTGTTCCTGGATCGCAACTTCAAGGGGAACACTCCGGTGACCATCGCCGATCTCCAGCCGGGGGAGTACGGCCTGACCGTCTCGCTCGAAGGGTTCGACGTCGCGAGTCGTCGGGTCGCCGTCGAGCGGGAGCCGGTTCCGGTGCGCATCGAGTTCGGC
This sequence comes from Candidatus Marinacidobacterium sp., assembly GCA_965202845.1. Taxonomy (GTDB): domain Bacteria; phylum Acidobacteriota; class Vicinamibacteria; order Marinacidobacterales; family Marinacidobacteraceae; genus CBDATA01. Next base: position 1,089,189 of record OZ241856.1, on the reverse strand, counting down.
GACCTGGCGCCCAGCCTCGACGTCTCGGCGGCGGTGGTGCACAAGCACGCGTTCGGGTCCTGCAGCGGGACCTTGGTCGCCAGCCCGGACGGATTTCGCTACGAAACCGATCACAAGGACGCCTTCACGCTCGCCTTCGCGGCGACCGAGACGTTCGAGCTGGACTACATGAACAACAACCTGCGACTGAAGGTGCGCGGCGGACGGACGTACAACTTCGAGTCGCCGACCGGGGACCTGGACGCGCTGTTCGTCTTCCACCGGGAGGTGGTCGCCTTCCGGGAGGCTTCCCGCTGACCGCGCCCTGTGCGCCAATACGTTACATAAGATTGCTTATCGGAAGCCATGCGGGAGGCGCTTCGCCGAACCGTTTTCGCAATTCCGCCGAGCGGAACGCGAAGATCCGCTCGACGTCGGGCGTCACCAGAAACCGTTCGATCCACCTGCCGCCCGGCGCCCGATAGTCCACGTGGTCGCTCGCGATCACGATCTCGCGGCCGGCGGCGTCCGTCTGCTGTTCGAAGCGGTGCTCGTGCACCCATTTCCGGTACGGGCCGCGAACCTGTTCGTCCACGAAGCGGAACGGCGGCTCCCATGCGGTGATCCGGCTGCGCCAGCGAATCGGAACGCCCCGGATGCGGAGCCGGTAGTCGATGAGCGTTCCCGGCCGCATCGGGATGGGCGCCGGCGTCAGAACCTCGAAGCGCAACCAGGGCGGCGTGAGCGCCTCGAGATTGTGCGCATCGCTGAAAAACGCGAAGAGCGGATCGAGCCGGGTGGCGAGCCGCACGGAACCTCGGAACGCTCCCATCGTTCCCCCGAATGGTAGCATTCCCTCCCCCCGCCCCACCGCGGGCGAAAGGCATCCAGGAGATTCAAATGGCGCATCAGGACGCGGTAGCGGAACCCCGCATTCCGGGAATCGACTTCCAGCCGGAAGAGGAGTCGCCCCCGGCGACGGCGGAGGAGGCAGCGCCCCGGCGGCAGGGGGGGCCGGTCTCGTCGTACACGATGATCGAACCGCGGCTGAAGGTCATCTACGGGCGGTTCTACAAGGAGAGCTACTTCTCTCCCGAATCCACGATTGACACCCTGAACAAGGAGCTCATCGCAATCGCCTGCTCGCTGCTGGCGAAGTGCGAGGGGTGCCTCGACGGACACATCCAGAAGGCGCTCGAGGCGGGGGCGTCCAAGGAGCAGATCAGCGAGGCCATCGCCATCGCCATCGGCATCAACGCCGCAGCGGTGGTGGATCAGACCGACCGGGCCGCCGCCCGGCTCGGCCTGAACCACTTCCCGGTGCACGGCAGGGCGCCGAAGCCGGCGCCCTGAATTGGATCCCTGAAGCCGCTCAGCGGGGCGATCCGATCGGCGAACCGGGCGGCAACTCGGGCCGGCGGGCGTTCGGGTCGAGGCTCTCGGTCCGGTTCAGGAACCGGTGGATGTCCGCCGTCGCCAGCATCTCGTGCGGAGTCCGCTCTTCCATCGCGCCGAGCCGGGCGCCGAGCGCGGTCAGCCGGTCTTCAAGAATCGCGCGGACCCGCGCCGGGTTGTCCGGGTTCATCGCCTCCCGCATCACCGCGTCGATGACGCTGCGCTCGGCGGCGTCCTGGACCGCCCGCAGGTATCCCGAATCGGGTTCCCCTTCGCCCCAGGTCGCCGCGATCAGCTGATCCAGCACCTCGGCCAGGCCGGGCTGCTCCGGATCCCGGGCGTGGTTGTTCACCAGGCGCGCCATCCGCTCCGGGTGCAGCAGCAGCAACACCGTGTAGTCGGCGCTGGTCTCCGCCACCGCCAGCGGGTCGAACACCAGCCCGGTGTAGCCGTCGAATGTTTCGCCGCTCCGTTCCCGGTAGGCGGGCGGCGGGAGCAGGTCCACGATCCGCTCCGGCAACGCGAGGAAATCGGCGTCCAGGGTGCGCAACGCCACCCCCAGCGCGTGGCGCTGGCGGTCGCCGGGGACCGGGGCGACCGGAAGCTGGCCGTCCCCGCGCACCGCGTAGTAGTACTCCTGCCCGCCGATGGTGTTCATGGCCGCCTTCATCTGAAAACGGTGGTGCAAGTAGAGGGGAACCAGGATCGGTTCGAGCCGCGACAGCGGTTCGCCTTCCCGGATCGCGTTTTCGGAAAACGCAGTCAGGCCGGCGGCGCGGATGTCGATCTCCCGCTCCAGGTGGCGCACCAGGTCGCCCCCGTTGTCCCAGACCGACGCCAGCGGATGCGCTCCGGCGCCGATATAGTTGTCGGAGTGGGCCATGAAGCGGGTCTCCGAAGACAGCCCCTCCCGCATGATGGCGTCGAGCCGCGCGGCGGTCTCGCCCGGCGGGAAATGGCCGTAGGCCCAGCGGACCGAGAGGACGTCGTAGGAGCCGATGCCGACTCCGTAGGCGTCGTCGAGCGAGATCCGGCCGTCCTCCTCGAGGACCGCGAGCGGCGCCGGATAATCCATCACGCTGGCGCGCCCGCCGTAGGTGGATGACATGTAGTTGTGGGGGAAGCCCAGGGTGTGCCCCACTTCGTGCGCCGAAAGCTGGCGCACCCGCGCCAGCGCCATCTCCACCGGCGAGGCGCCGGCCGCCTGGGCCAGGTAGGCGAAGCCGGGGGTCGCCGACAGCCCGCAGGAGTGCGGCCCGCCGGGATCGGGCGGCAATCCCATGGCTGACGCCCCGTAGGGCGAGGTCAGACCGACTCCGATCATGTGATCCTGGCGCAGCCGCAAGCTGCCCAGGTTGACGTTGCCCTTGATGATCTCGCCGGTTCGCGGGTCCTGGACCGAACCGCCGTAGGACCAGCCGCGGGTGCGCCGGTGCGTCCAGTGGATCATGTTGTAGCGGATGTCCTGGGGGTCGGCGCCTTCGGGAAGCGTCTCCACCTGGAAGGCGTCGATGAAGCCAGCCGCTTCGAACGCCTCGTTCCACCAGCGCGCGCCCTCCAGAAGCGCGCTGCGCACCGGTTCCGGGACGCCCCGGTCCAGGTAGTAGACGATCGGCTCCACTGGCGGCGACCGCTCGGCCGTCGGGTCCTGCTTGTGCAGCCGATGGCGCGCGGTCAGCCGCACCGTCATCGGCTGGTCGATCGGGGTGGCGTAGTCCATGTACTCCGGTCCGTTCACGCCGATGCGCGGGTCCGCCACCCGAATCTCGAATCCCGGTCCCGGCAGCCGCACCAGCGAGTGATGCTGCCGCAGGGTCACCGCGTCTCCGCTGGCGGCGACGCCGGAAACCAGCCGTCCGGGCTGGTCGGTGGTGAAGGTCAGCATCGTCTCCACTTCGGTGTTGTCGGGAAAGCCCTTGGTGTTTTCGAGATGGAAGACGCTGCGGTCCCGGTCCAGTTGGTAGCTCCCCTGCCCGGCCCGCTGAATCCGCGCCGCCGAGCCGTGGGCGTCCCGCAGGAAGAAGTCGGTGGCGTCCACCAGAACCCGATTCCCGGTCTCGGCGGCCACCTGGAATCCCCAGTGCGCCGAAGGGGCGAAGGCGTCGCGGACCGCGCGGACCTCGTCCGGGTTGTCGCTGATCGCCCGGAACCGGTAATTCGGCTCCATGAGCAGCAGCCGGGGGCCGACCCGGAGCGGCTTGAGAACCGCCCGGCGGCTGAGTTGCCCCCGGTCCAGCCCGATCGGATTGCTGCCGAGGCCGGACGCCGCCGAGACCGAATACAGGAATTCCTCCTCCAGGTCGGCGAATTCGGCGAACAGACGCCCGGTGTTCCCGTCCCAGAAGAGCGGAACGAAGCCGTCGATCGGCGTCATGCCGGCGACCTTCGCCTCGATTTCGGGGGGCGGCGTCGCCTCCTCCTGCGCGGACGCGACCGGAACCGCCAGGAAGGCCGCGAGTGCGGCGAGGCGGAGGGACGGAAACGGAATTCTCATGGCAAGCTCCTCACGGAAAAGGGGCGCGTATCCGCCCAAAACGTCGCAATGATGCCGAACCCGGCGGCGCCGGAACAACCGGACCCGATCCGCGCCTCCACTGCCGGGGCGCTATCGCGAGCCGCGGAGGAAGCGCAGGAACTCGCTGTCGCTCCCGATCACGATGGTGACCTCGTCGTCCAGCGCCGTCCGGTAGGTCTCGAGCGACTTCATGAAGCTGTAGAAGTCGGGATCCCGGTTGTACGCCGCCGAGTAGATCGCCGCCGCTTCGGCGTCGGCCCGCCCGCGAATTTCCTCCGCCTGACGGAACGCCTCCGATTCGATGGACTTGAGCTCGCGCTCGCGCTGGCCGCGCACCTCGGCGGCCCTCCCCTGCCCCTCGGAACGACTGCGCTCGGCGATCCGATGGCGTTCGGAGATCATCCGGTCGTACACGCTGGCCCGCACCTCCTCCACGTAGTTGACCCGCTTGATGCGCACGTCCACCAGTTCGATGCCGAAGGTGGGCGTCACCTCCGAAGCCTTTTCGAGGATGCTGCGGGTGATGGCGTTGCGTCCGTGCTCGATGGGGACGGCCGCCTCCTCGGTGGCGAAGGAAATCAGGTCTTCGGTCAGCTCGAACTCGCGGTTGCTGATGCGCACGATCTCCAGCAGGTCGTAGCTCGCCACCGCGTTGCGGGTTTCGCCGTCGATGATGTCGTCGAGTCGGCTCTGCGCCCCCCGTTCGTCGCGCACCGACTGGAAGAAGAGCAGCGGGTCCGCGATTCGCCAGCGGGCGTAGGTGTCCACCCAGATGAACTTCTTGTCCCGGGTGGTGATCTGATTGGCGTCGCCGTCCCACGGGAGCCAGCGCTTGTCGAAGCGGGTGACCCGGTGGACGAACGGGGCCTTGAAGTGGAGGCCGGGACGAGTGACCGCCCCGCCGACCGGGTCGCCGAAGAGGGTGATGATGGCCTGCTCGGTCTCGTTCAGGGTGTAGGTGCTGGAAAACAGCAGCACCAGCCCGGCGAGCGAGCCGAGGATTCCGACCGCCGCGCGTTTCATCGCCGCTCCTCCCTCGGTTCGTTCGGGGTCGGCAGCGGTCGGACGCCGCTCCCGCCCAGGTTCAGCAGGGGAAGCAGATTGCCCGCCTCCTCGTCGAGGATCACCTTCTGCCCCAGCCTGGGCAGCACTTCGGAGATCGTCTCGAGGTACATCCGCGCCCGGGTCACGCGGGGGGCGTTGCGGTATTCCTCGTACACCGCGGCGAAGCGGGCCGCCTCGCCCCGGGCCCGGTTGACCCGCTCGGCGGCGTACCCCTCCGCCTCCTCGATCACCCGCTGCGCATCGCCGCGGGCGCGCGGAATCGCCTGGTTGTATTCGGCGAGCGCCTCGTTGGTGAGCCGCTCCTTCTCCTGGATCGCCTCGTTCACGTCGTTGAACGAGGGCTTCACGGTGTCCGGCGGATTCACGTCCTGAAGGACGAGCTGCTGGACGCTGATTCCGGTTTCGTAGCGGTCGTTGATGTCCTGCAGCAGGTCCTTCGCCTGGGCCGCGATCCGCTCCCGCCCGACGGTGAGCACTTCGTCCACGCTGTGGTCTCCCACCACGTCCCGCATCGCGGCCTCGCTCATGTCGCGGAACGTCGACCGGATGTCCCGCACGTTGAACAGATAGGCGCGGGGATCCTGCACCTTGAACTGGACGATCCACTCCACCACCGCCACGTTCAGATCGCCGGTGAGCATCGCCGACTCATCGAGGAACTGCCGTTCGTCGTAGGTGGTGCGGACGCCCGCCTCGAGGGTGCGGAACCCGAACTCCTCCTTGAGCTGGCGCTCCACCGGCACCTTGGTCACGTCCTCGATGAGCGGGACGATGAAGTGGAGGCCGGGATCGGTGACCCGCGCGTACCGGCCGAACCGGGTCACGACTCCGGCTTCGTCCGGATCCACCTGGTACACCGAGAGGAAGAACAGGACCGCGGCGAGCAAGCCCGCCAGTATCCAGCCCAGCTGGCGCCGGGGCAGTTCCCGGAAGCGCGCCAGCAACTCCTCCACCGGGGGAGGGATGCCGTCCCGCCCTCCGGGAAAGGCGGAAAATCCGCCGCCGTTTTCGCTATGCCGCATCCTGGGGTTCCCTCCCGATCCGTGCGGGTATGGTATCGCAATGCTCCGCCGATTCGCCGCGCCAATCCTGCTGTCGTTCGCCGCCCTGGCCTCCGGCGGCGGATGCGCGGACTCCGGTCCCGATGCGGAGGAACGGGCCGCCATCGCCCGGGAAATCCGCGCGATGCTGGATCGGCAAACCGAGGCGTGGAACGCCTTTGATCTCGACGCCTTCGTCTCCGACTACCTGGATTCCCCCAGCACCCGCTTCGTGAGCGGCGGAACCGTCCGCCGCGGCATCGACGACCTGCTGGAGCGGTATCGCCGGAACTATCCGGACGAAGCCGCGATGGGGCGGCTCCACTTCAGCGACCTGGATATCCGGGTCCTCTCCCGGGATGCGGCGGTGGTGTTCGGGCGTTACAACCTGGAACGGGAGCACGACGCCCCCACCGGCCTGTTCACCCTGGTGGTGGAGCGGACCGGGGACGGCTGGAAGATCAGCCACGACCACACCAGCGGCGCATAGCCCGGCGCGCTGCGCCCTTCACGTGGGGAATCAGCGCTCGCAGTTCGTTCCGTTGCGGCAGACGATCCAGAAGCAGTGCCGCTTGCGGGCGTGGTGCGCGGTCCTCCACTTGTTCGAGGCCATCGGTCCGGCGCGCACCTTGACGATCAGATCGCAGACCGTGAAACCGGCCTCGTCCGCCATCCGCATGAAATCGCAATGCGCCCACCGGGAGCGGTGGCAGTTCACCATGTCGGTGATCTTCGCCAGCAACAGACCTTCCGGCTTGAGCACCCGCTTCGCCTGTTCGAGGAAGGGCGGATACAGGTAGCTGAGAGTCCATCCGTGCTCCTTGCCGCATTCCATCGTCGCACCGAAATCCTCATCGAACCGCTTGCGGCTCTTGTCCCGGCCCTGGGGACCGACGTGCGGCGGGTCGTAGACGACCACGCCGAACGCTTCGGACGGGACGCCCGCCATGACCCGGTTGTCGCCCACGATCATCGGCTGATGTTTCGGGTTGATATCCATCGAGACCACGCGACGGCTGGAACCCTTCCAGAACCGGCCGCGATTGAAGGTGGAGTCGAGGATCGGCTCGACCGGGATCGAGGCGTAGAACGCGAACATCCGCTCGAGCAGGTTCGCGTCGTTCCCCTCCCACACGCTGCTGAGCGGGTCGTATTGCGATTCGCCCTTCCCGGACGCGCCATCGGTCGGGACCCGTTCGAAGAGGAACTTGCGAAACGACTCCTTCCCGTTCGGGTGGTCCAAGTCCTGAACGAGATCGGGGACAGGGCGGGAATCAAGCGCACTCTCCACCCCGGTCTCGTCAGCGTGGACCTTGGCGGCGGGTCTGGTCACTCGGGGCGGGGTTCCGGTTCGGCCCGGCCGAGCGCCCGGAAGTACGCCTCCACCATCTCCTCGTAGCCTTCGGGGGCGCGTTCGGCGCCGGTTGCGATCGCGTCGGTCTCCGTCTCGCCCGAGACCAGCCGGCGCAGGTCGAACTCGAACTCCCGGAGGGCGTCCAGCACTTCCGATTCCAGGCGCTCCACCGCGCGCGGGTCGCCGAGCAGGTCGCCCGGCGAGAGTCCCCGCAGCGCCTGAAGCGCTCCGTCCAGCCGCTCCGGGCCGAGCGGGCCGCCGTTCCCCTCCCTTCCGAGCGCCTGCCGGAGCCCCTCCGCTTCCGCGAGGCGTCGCTCCAGCTCGCGCCCCAGCTGCCTGCCGGCGCCGTCGGACGGTTGCTGTCCCTCGCCCTCTCCGGTCGGTTCGGCGAGCCGGTTCCGAAGCGCCTCGAGGCCGCGCACCAGCGCGCCGGCCCGGTCCAGCGTGTCTTCGCGCACCGCCCGCTCCGAACCCCGCGCCGCCTCTCCCGCCCGCGCCAGGTCGGCTTCCAGGGATTCCAGGTCCTGCGCGATCATCGCCTCGAACTGATCGGCGTACTCCGGAGTCCGCTCGGCGATCACGCCCCGCGAGTAGTGGATCTTCTCCTTGAGCTTCCGGTCCCGGATGCCGCGCGCCGCTTCGCCAGCCGCCTCCGCCGCCTCCGGCTCGTCCCGGCGCCATTCCCGGCTCACCCGGTCCAGCTCCTGCTCGACGTCCTGGACCCGTCCGGCCAGGTCCTCCTTGCGCTGCTGGAGGCCGGCCACCGTTTCCGGATCCGGGGTTTCGCCGAGTCCCGACACCTCGTCGCGGATGCGGTTCTGCGCCGAACGGAGGCGTCGCGCCTCGTCGGCCAGCTGGTCCATGTCCCGCCCCAGGCGCTCCCGACGCTGGCTGTCCAGATCGCGGCGCGCCCCGCGCAGCTGCTCGGCGGCGGAAAGACCGCTCGAAACCCCGTCGGAACCGGCGTCCGCCGAACGCATCCGCTGCGCCGCATCCCGAAGACGCCGCGAAACCGCCGCCAAGTCGGGGCGGGAGCGCTCCCTGGCCAGCCGTTCCAAGCGGCGGGCCACTTCCTCGGTCTCCTCGGCGATCCGGCGCTGGCTCGCCCCCCCCGCCCCGCCGGGCGCGTTCGGAGGCGTCGCCATGCCGCGGCGGGCGTTCTCCTGTTCCTGCCGCCGGGCGAGCTCGGCCAGCCGCTCCATCACCTCGTCCACCTCGTCGTCCGCGGAGCGGCGCTGGCGCTGCTCCACCGTTTCGTACTGGTTGCGCAGCTTGTCCATCTCCAGCTCGAAGAGCCGTGCCAGGTCCTCGGACTGCGGGGAAGGCGCTCCGCCGCCGCCGCCTCCACCGCCGCCGAAGCCCACCTGGCGCTCGGCGAAGGTCGAATCGGCCCGCTGCAGGTGGGCCAGCGCCTTCTGCTCCGACGGCAGCGCCGCCTCCGGCTCTCCGGCGATGAGGCGCTCTTCGGCGGTCGCCATCTCCCCGAGCGCGGCCTCCAGCTCCTCGACGATGCCCTGGAATCCGGGAGCGTCGGCGATGCCCCGATTCCGCAGACGCCGGGCCAGGGCGCCGACCTGCTCGCGGAGGCGCCCCTGGGCCAGCCCCACCGTCGCCACCGTCTCCGAAAACACCGTTCCCGGCAGCTGCGGACGCTCCTGGATCGCCTTGAAGGTCGCCACCACCACCTGCTTCTGGCGCAGGGTCAGGGTTCCGTCGAGCGCGTCCCCATCCTGACCGCCGCCTCCGCCCGGCATCGAGTCGGCCTGGCGGTAGCGCTGGTCCAGCCTGCGGATGGCGACGAAGTAGAGGTCGGTGGAGGCGGTCGCGCCGGCGCCGTCCCGGGCGACCGCGTAGTAGGCCAGCAGGTCGCCCGGGACCAGGTCGTGCTCTTCAAGGAAGAGGGTGTGGCCGGTCTGGATTTCGCGGCGCATGCCGGCGCCCGCGAGCGCCTCCACCGTCTCGGGGCCGCCGTTCACCGACCAGCGGAGCTCCAGGCTCCGGATCGCGTAGTCGTCCTCGGCGCGCGCTTCGGTGAAGACCTCCTCCACCGCGCTCGCCTCGATGTCGCGTCCCGGATTCACGAACCGGACGATCGGCGGGAGATCGTCCAGCACTTCGATGGCGTAGTCCCGGGAGGCGGTGCGAACCCGGCCCCGGTCGTCGGCGAGCGCGATCCGGTACGAACCCGACTGGTCCAGCCGGAGCGTCGCCTTCAGGAGTCCCTCCCCGGCGTCCTCCGCCGGAAGGAGCGGGACCTCCCGGGCCTCGTTTCCGGCGGTCTCCACCCGGATCGCTCCCGAATCCACCGGGAGCGAGGCGCGGACCAGCACGTCCACATCGGTCCCGGCGACGGCGGCGATGTCCCCCCCGTCCTCCGCCAGTCGGGGCGAAAGTCCGGTGTGCGCCGGATAGCGATAGGTCAGATCCAGCCGGGACACCTGCGGGTAGTCCTCGACCTCGATCCGCCAGGTCGGCGAGCGCACTCCGTCGGCTTCCACGAAGTAGTCGGTGGCGACCGAGACGCCGAGCAGGAGATGCCGGAACCCCTCCGTTTCCGGGTCGGGGAGCATGGGCCAGGTTTGTCGGGTTCGGCGGGCGGCGGCGTCCTGGGTGACCAAAACGACCCGCTCCGCGGTGAAGCCCTCCAGCCGGGCGTCGATCCAGCGGTCGCTTCCGGTGGCGATCACCGCGTCGCCGGGCTGCACGTGGATGCGGTACGGATTCGCGTCGTCGATGTCGCGCCACGGCGTGAAGAGAAGGGACATCCCGCCCTGGAGCGCCGGGGGGGCGAGCAGCGCCAGACCGACGATCGCGGCCAGCGCCGACCCGAAGGCGGAGGCGGCGCCGCGGAGGCTCGCCGACTCCACCGAGGTTCCGATGTTCCCCTCCTCGCAGCGGCGGATCGCCTCCTCCACGACCATGCGCGAAAGCTCCGGCGAGACGCCCGCCTCGCCCGTTTTTCCCGAATCCAGGCCGGGGCCGAGTTCGACGCCGCTCACCACCGTCTCCTGGAGCGACGAGTCGTGCTCCTCCACATAGAGCGCCACCTGGCGGTCGGAGACCCGGGAGCGCAGCGGCGACCAGAGGAACCGGATCAGGGCGCCGGCCGCCAGCAGCCACGCGGAAACCTGGAAGGTCCGCACCACCCAGATTTCGTACCGGAGGGCGTCCATCGCCCATGCCGAAATCCCGAGGATCGCCACCGAGGCGGCGAAGGCCAAGGCGAGGCCGGTGAGCGCCCGCCGCAGCCGCCAGCGGGAGCGAACCCGGCGGATGGTCTCGAGGAGCGCGGCCGAGGGATCGGGAGGGTCGAAAACGCTCATTGGGCAGGGGATGCCGGGACCGTACCCGAATCGGGCGCCCGGCGGCGCCGGAAGAGCGCGGCCAGGCCGCCGCTGGCGAGCGTTCCCTCGGCGAGGAGCAGCATGGCGACTGCCAGAAGCAAGGGCCATTCCAGCCGCGCGCCTTCCGCAGGGGGCGCCGGCGGCGCGGAGTCGGCGCCCTCCGCCCCGGCGTCGGGGGACGGACGCTCCGGCGCCAGGATCGCCACCCGCACCTCCTCCGGATCCAGCAGCGTCGGATCCAGCTCGGCGGAAGGCGGGTTCGCAAGCAACATCTGGAAGGCGTCACCCTCCGGATGGCGGGCGCCCCAGGCGCCGGTGGCGTCCAGCCGGAGGGTCGCGCCCGCTTCCAGCGACCGGGCGCTCCCCGACGGGGACCGGATCACCACGTCTCCATCCCCGTCCAGCCGGAAGGCGCGCGCCGGGTCCACGATCTGCCCCACCCGCCATGCGATCGGGCGTTCCTCGAAACGCGCCGTCCATGCCAGCAGTTGATGGATCAGCGGAACGAACGCCGGACGCTGCGCCAGGTCGTTCCAGGACGGGTCGAAGGTGGAAAGGAGCGCCGCCACCCTGCCCGCTCCCTTCTCGAAGGCGAGGATCGCCGGGTTCCCGTCGTCGAAGCGGGCGAGCGTCGTTCCATCGGGCGGCGCTCCGGACACCCGGCGATACCGGTGGAAAGCCGCCCCGCTGAGCGCCGCCGTCGCCCCGCCCCCGCCGGCAAAGGGGGCGAAGACCGGATGGCGTTCGAGCAGGCTTGCGAGCCGCGTCGGGGGGAAGCGTTCCTGCGCGTCCCCGAGAGAAACCGGCAGCAGGGCGTCGAGATCGGCGCGGACGCGCGTCGGCCCCATGCCGAGGACCAAGCCTCCGCCGCCTTCAACGTGCTCCGCCAGCGCCCGCGCCGTCCCCTGATTCAGGCGTCCGGGATCGACCGACAGCGCGACATCCGTCCCGGCGAGGGCGTCGCCGCGCGCTGGGACGCCTTCCAGGAGGAACGCCGGAGCGGAACCCACCGCAAGGGCTTCCCGCAGATGAATCGACGGCGTTCCCCCGAGGGCGCGGACCCGAAGCGCATTCCCCGGAAACACTCCGAATCGGAAGACGTCGTCGTCCGGAAGCCAGTCGGGCAGGGCGCCGGAAATGCGGACTTCGGCTTCCAGCGGCTCCGCCGGACGGACAAACGGGGCGAACCGGACTGTCGCCGCCTGGTGGGAGCGGGGGCCTTCGAGTCGGATTGTCCGCCGCTCCACCGCACGGCCGGCGAGTTCAAGAACCGCCTCGACCTCCACCGAGTCGCCATCCGGACCGGGAAGGAATCCGATCCGGGCGGTGGCCGCCAGCTGGTTCCGCCCTTCCGGGGCCAGCGAGACCGAGTGCGTCCAGGCGCCCCATGACGCCGGCGCCGCCCCCACTCCCACCACCCGGGCGTCCACTCCCGCCGGGAGCGCCTGCCCGGGGCGCCCGTCGTCAAATCCGCTGCGCTGCAGGTCCGAGAGCAGCGCCACCTCGCGACGGCGGCCGGGGGTCGCCGGGAGCAGCCGGGCGGCGAATCCCAGGGCGGCGGGGAACCGGCCGCCCCCTTCCCCGCCGGGGATGGCCTCCACCGCCCGGCGGAGCGCTTCCCGATCCAGGGTGAGCTCGGTGCGCGCTTCCGGGCGGTCGTCGAAGGCCACCACCACCGCCCGGTCGGCGGGACCGAGGCCGGCGAGAATTTCGAGCGCCGCGTCACGGGCGGCGGCCGCACGGTCGCCGATCCGCATGCTGAGCGAGCGGTCGATCAGAAGCGCCACGTCCCGGGGCGGATCGATCCAGTCGGCGGCCGATTCCGATTCCAGCAGCGGGCGGGCGAACGCCAGCGCCAGCAGGAGGAGCGCCGCCGCGCGGAGGAGGAGCAGCAGCGGGTTCCGGAGCCGCCGTCGCCGGACGCGGAGCGGAAGTCCCATCCGCTGCATGAACAAGAGCGAGGGGAACGCGACTGGCTTCCGTTTCCTGCGGGTGAGGTGGAGGACGATCGGAAGCGCGACCAGAAAGCCTCCGAAAAGGAAGAGCGGCGCGAGGAAGCCCATCTCAGCGGCCGCGCGCCCGCCCCTCGCGTTCGCTCAGGTAGCGGAAGAGCGCGAAGTCCAGGGGGGTCGCGGTGTCGGTCAGCACATGGTCCACGCCGCGGCGCCCCAGGCCGGCGCCCAGATCCCGGAGGTGGCGCTCGAGCAGCGCCCGATAGTCCTCCCGGATGCGGCCGGGCTGCACTTCGAGGATCGCCCCGGTTTCGAGGTCGCGCAGCCGGGCGTTCCGGTCGTCGAAGTCAGCGTCCCCGGCGAGGTCGAGATCCCGCTCCGCCGGATCGAGCACATGGAACGCCATGATGTCGTGGCCGGTCGCCCGCAGCCGGTCGAACGCCGCGATCACCTGTTCGGCCGGTTCGTAGAAATCGGAAACCACCGCCACCAGACCGCGCCGGGGGAGGGCGGCGCCCATGCGGGCCAGCACCCCGCCCAGGCTGTCCGCATCGCCGGCCTCCTCCTTCCGCATCGGTCCCGGCTTCACGCCCGCCAGGCGGCGGAGCACGGTGTCGAGGTGTTTCGCCGAGGGGGGCACGAACTCGCGGAGCGCGGCGTCGAAGGTGACGAGCCCCACCCGGTCCCGCTGGCTGCGGGAGAACGCCGCGAGGCAGGCGGCGAGGAAGCGGGCGTAGTCCAGCTTGCGGATGCCCCGGCGCCCGAAGTCCATCGATCCCGAAATGTCCACCGCGACCACGAAGTTGGCGTTGGTGTCCGCCTCGAACTCCTTGACGTGGAACCGGTCCGAGCGCGCGAAGAGGCGCCAGTCCAGCCGTCGGAGGTCATCGCCGGGCATGTAGGGCCGATGCTCGGCGAAGTCCACCGAACGCCCGAGGAAGGTGGAGCGGTGGAGGCCGCTGATGAACCCCTGGACCACCGCACGGGCGATGAGCTGCAAGTTGCCGATGCGCGCCAGGGTGGCCGGATCGAGGAACCGGACAGCCGGGTCGGACGCCTGGACTACTCCCGGCACGCCGCCTCACATCCTCGAGGTCGGGGCCGGGGTCGCCTTGAGCAGCCGCTCGACCAGATCCTCCGCATCCACCTTCTCCGACTGGGCGTGGAAGTTGGGAAGGATCCGGTGGCGGAAGACCGGCGGCGTCATCGCCCGGATGTCCTCGATGGCGACGTGGCGCCGGCCCTCCAGCAGGGCGCGCGCCTTCCCGGCGAGCACCACGTTCTGGGCGGCGCGCACGCTCGCTCCGTAGGCGACCCACTCCTTGATGAAGTCGGGGGCGTCTTCGGCGCCCGGCCGGCTGCGGCGTGCGAGGTCCACCGCGTAGGCGAGGACCGGTTCGGTGACCGGCACCCGGCGGGTGAGACGCTGGAACCGGATGAGGTCGGCGCCGTCGAGCGCCTGCCGGAGCTCCGGGCGGACGTCCCGGGTGGTCGCCCGCACCACGTCCCGCTCCTGCTCCACCGGCAGGTAGCCAATCACGATGTTGAACAGGAAGCGGTCCAGCTGCGCCTCGGGGAGCGGATAGGTGCCCTCCAGCTCGATGGGGTTCTGGGTGGCGAACACGAAGTACGGCTCGGGCAGCCGCCAGGTCCGGCCCTGCACCGTGACCTGATGCTCTTGCATCGCCTCCAGCAGCGCCGACTGGGTCTTCGGCGGAGTCCGGTTGATCTCGTCGGCGAGCACGATGTTGGTGAACACCGGCCCCTTGACGAAGACCAGGCTGCGCTTCCCGGTCTCCGGGTTCTCCTGGATGATGTCGGTGCCGGTGATGTCGGACGGCATGAGGTCCGGGGTGAACTGGATCCGGTTGAATCCCAGCGAGAGCGTCTGCGAGAGCGTCTGGATGATCAGGGTCTTGGCGAGGCCGGGAACGCCGGTGATGATGCTGTTGCCGCCGGTCAGCAGGCTCACCAGCACCTGCTCCAGCGCCGCCTCCTGCCCGATGATCGCCTTCTGGATCTCCTTCGTGACGGCCGCCATCGAGTCCTGGAGGCGGACGGCGAGGTCCCGGTCGCTCTCTTCGGGGGTGGTTTCGACGATTTCTTCCTCGAGAAGCGGTTCGATCAAGCGGTTCTCCCTTGGTTTCAGTGGATCATCCCGTAGATGACGTAGTTGACGCCCAGCTTGAACGCCTCGTTGGTGAGGTCCACCGGCCAGTAGCCGCTGCCGGACCACTCCCAGTAATCGCCGATGTCGTGGTTGTAGTTGGCGATCACCATCAGGCGCTCCTGCGGGTCGTTGTTCTCGAAATAGCCGTAGTACACCGGCTTCAGATCGGGGCGCTGGACGTGCTCGAAATCCAGCGTCTCGATGTGGAAGAAGGAGTCGAAAACCGGGTGGGCGGCGTCCAGCTCCACCAGGTCGTAGCCGGGAAGCACCCGATCCATCTGGAAGATGAAGTTGCCCAGCTGGCGACTCTGGACGAAATCGTCCACCACCAGGAAACCGCCCCGGAAGAGCCAGGAGCGGAGGTTCTCGGCTTCCTGGTCGCTCGGATGCCAGAAGCCCGGTTCGCACAGGTACGCCCACGGCCGGCGAAAGAGCTCCGCCTCGTTCAGCGAGTAGATGTCGCTGCCCTCTTCGTGGAGCGAGAGCGAGGTGTATTCGGCGAGGATGCGCCCCAGGTTCTGCTCGCCCCACGGGTAGTCGTGGTTCCACTTGAGGTCCATGCCCCAGTAGAACGGGCCGCGCCGGTAGCGCGGCGGCTCGAAGCGGATGCGGACGAAGGAGAACCGATGGTCATAGGGGGTGTTCCGGTAGTCCAGCGGCAGTTCGACCGCGTTCGGGTCCGGACGGAAGGCGGCCCGGGGCGGATCGTCGCCCAGCGCCAGCGCGGCGGCCGCCAGCAGCGCGGAAGCTCCGGCGAGCGCCAGGAAGCCGGTCCGGATGTTCACGATCCCCCCTCCTTCCGCATGCGGAGCAGGAGATCCAGGGCTTCGGAATACGTGGGGGCGATTTCGAGCGCTTCCAGCACCCGACGGCGCGCGGCCCGGGCGTCGCCGGCGAGGTGGTGCGCCAGGGCGAGCCGGTAGAGGGCGCCCGCCCGGTCCGGCGGATCGGTGGCGAGCGCCGCGTTCCGCTGCCGGATCGCGCCGGCGTGGTCGCCGAGGCGCGCGTACAGGTCGGCCAGCCGCTCGTGCGGCCCCCGGTCCATCGGCCAGGCGAGAAGCGCCGCCTCCATCGCTTCGGCGGCGCCTTCGAGGTTCGAGGCGCGCTCCCGGAGGTCGGCGAGCCGCAGCCAGCCCTCATGGTCGGCGGGAACCCGCCCCAGTCGCCTTTCGAGCGCCCGGGCCGCCTCGTCGAGCCGGCCGGCCCGTTCGTGGATGCGGGAAAGCGCCCCCGAGGGACCGTCCAGTCCCCCGTAGTCGGGCGCGAGCCGAAGCGCCCGCTCGAGGAAGGGCTGCGCCTCCGCGTCCCGGCCTTGCGATTCCAGCAGGGTTCCGGCCCGAAGCTGGAGCAGGAAATTCTCCGGCGCGGCCTCCGCCAGCGGGAGCGTTTCGGGAAGCGTCTTCGGAACCGGGGAATCGCCCAGTCCCCGCGCCGCCGCGCCGAATCGGGACTCGAGAACGGTGGTGATGTCCTCGTCGAACGCCTGGAGCGGGATTCCGAGCGCGGCGGGGATCGCCTCCCGGCTGGTTTCGCCCCGGGCGAAGCCGTCCAGCATGGAAAGGACGGCGGGAAAGCCGCGAACCGACTCCATATGCTCCAGCACCAGGGAGGAATGGTAGTAGGAGACCGCCACCTGCCCCGGCCAGGAGGGACGCAGGAAGCCCTCGTCCAGGTCGCCCACCGAAAGCAGGCGCCCCTCGCCCAGCGCCCGGTAAAACGCCGGGGACGCGCCGTCTCCGAAGCGGCGCCGCTCCTCCAGCTGGCTCACCCCCTCGGTGAACCAGCGCGGCACCCGGTTGCCGGTCAGCCCCATTGTCACCGTGTGGGCGAGCTCGTGCCACAGCGTCGAGGTCCAGTGGTAGGCGCCCACCCCGCGCGCCGAAGGCGACTCCAAGGCGATGGTGTTCCCGAAGCAGACGCCGTGCGCCCCGATTCCGGTCACGCCCACGGTGCGCACCGAGAAGTCGGCCGAGCGGTCGTAGACCTCGATGCGGATGGTTCCGTCCGGCTCGAACCCGTACCGCTCGCCGAACGTCCGAAGCGCTTCGTGGGAGACCTGCTCCAGCCAGGGGAGCAGCAGGTCCGCCTGCGACGGGGGCAGCACGAAGACGAAGGGCGGCGATCGGACGACCCGGAAGTCGTCCAGCACGTCCAGCAGGTCCAGGGTGTTCTTGACCAGGACGTCGAAGGGGTCCCGGGCGAAGGCGGCTTCGAGCGAAGCCCGCCCGGCCTCCATGTCCCCCAGGCGCAGCTGGTTGACGCCGAGCAGCCGCCAGGCGGAGATCGAATCGGGCGCCCGGGTCAGCGCCCGCTCGGCGCGTTCCGCCGCTTCCCGGTAGCGCCGGGTGCGTTCGGCCGCCGCTCCCACCCCCAGGTCGAGGCGGGGGTCGCCGGGGAAGGCGGCATGAAAGCGCTCCTCGACGGCGCGGGCGCCGGCCGGGTCGCCGCTCAGGAAGAGCGCGGCGGCGTGGGCCCCCAGCGCGTCCGGCGACTGCGGAAGGTCCCGGACCGCCGCTTCCGCCGCCTCCAGCGCCGCCAGGGTCTTGTCCTCCTCCAGCAGGCGCACCACCCGAAGCGCCCGGGCCGCCGGGTGGCGCGGGTTCGCTTCCAGCGCCGCGTCCAGCGCGCCGGCCCCCTCGGCGCCGCCGAGTCGGGCGATTCCGAGAAGCGCCCGGGGGTCGTTCGGATTGGCCTCCAGAACGCTCCCGAACTCCTTCGCCGCCTCGGGGGTGTTGCCCTTGTCGGCGAACAGTTCGGCGGCCAGAAGACGCGGGAGCCGCGCTTTGGGCGCTTGTTCGGCGGCCCGGTCGAAGACGTCGAGCGCCTCGCGCACCAGGCCGCTTCCCAGATGACCGAGCTGCTCCAGGGCGCGCCCCGCCACGAGAAGCGCCGGCGCGACGATCGCGCCGGGCGGCGTCCGGTTGAAGTTGTCAAGAACCTGCTCCAGCCGCTCCCGGGCGTTTTCGCCCCGGCGGGCGGCGATTCCGGCGCGTTCCAGCTCTGCCGCCAGGCGGGTTTCGTCCCAGGGGAGGAGAGCGGGCGTCGCCAGGATGTCCTCGAGGAGCGGGAGCGCTTGCTCGTCCTCCCCGATCTCGATGTGAATCCGGGCGCGGGCCAGGCGCGCATGGGGGCCGGAGGCGGCCTGGATCGCGTCCTCGTAGCGACCGGTGATCCGGAGCGTCTCGGCGAGCCCCAGCGTCGCTTCCTCCGCCGGCAGGAGCGCCCGGAAGCCGGATTCGGCGGCTTCGTACTCCCCGGCGGCGAGGGCGCTTCGCGCCTCTTCAAGCGGCGACTGCGCCAGCGCCAGGGAGAAGAGCAGGAAGAGCATCAATCCGGTCGGATCGTGGCGATCCGCTCCTCGATCCCGGCGATCCGCAACAGAATCTCCTCGAGCTGGGCGAAGTAGTCCTCCTCGTCCTCGAATTCGGCGCGGAGCGCCCGCAAGGCGTCCACTTGCGCCGCCAGATCGTCGCGTTCCCTGACCAGGGCGCGAAGCTCCTCTCCCCCGGCGAGGAGGCGATCCGGGTCCCCGAAGGGATGGGTGCGGGCCGCCAGAGCCCCGTCGGAAGCGTCCGCGCTTCCCGGAAGGCCGCTTCCGGCGCCGTCCCCGTCGTCGTCCAGCAGCGGGTGCTCGGTCATCAGCAGTCCGGCGTCCCGATAGGCGCGCTCGGTTTCGGTTCGGGCGAATTCGAACGCCTCCAGCGCCGAGATCCGGTTGTCCCGGTCGCGGTCGGCGGCGCCGCCGCCATCTTCAACTGAAGCGAACGCCGCCACGAAATGGCCGGCGAAGCGGGTGGCGTGGATTTCGTGCGCGCGACTGGCGGCGATGACCACCCGTCCGGGCGCCGAGAGCGCCGGAACGAAGGCGCCGGCGGCGCTTCCCAGATGGGCCACCGTCACCGGCGCCCCGGCGAACCGCTCCAGCATCCCCCCCAGGTCTTCGGGCGCGATGTCGGGGCCGGGCAGGTGGAAGCGGGGTCCCCGTCCGGTCGTCGCGCTGCCGTGCCCGATGAGCGCCAGGAACAGTCCAGCCTCCGGGTCCGGGACCGCGTCCAGCTCGGCCCGGATGGTCTCCGCAGTGCTGCGTCCGACCGGCTGGCAGGGGCCGCCCTCCCCGCCTTCGGGAAGCCGCTCGGTCAGAACCCGCACCCGGGGCGGATTCGGGACGCCCCGCGCCGCGGAACAGAGCTCGGCCGCCCAGCCGGAGAACTGGTCGCGATAGGCGGCTTCCCCGCCGACCCCGGCGACGATGAGCACCGTGATGGGCGCCAGCGCGAGGAAGTGCGTCACGGAAGCCCCCAGCGGTTCCGCAGGATCCACTCGCCGCCCAGCAGCCCGAAGATGAGCAGGAAGAACGCCGGGATGAAGGCCAGTTCGCGGCGTTCGGTGACGGTGACCCCGGCGTCGGCGAGCTGCAGGCGATCCACCACCCGGTCGGCTTCCCCCGGCAGGAAGACCCGCCCGCCGGTGGCGTCGGCGATCCGTTCCAGAAGCGCCCGGTCCGCCTCCGCGTCGAAGTACTCGTCGCTCACCGTTCCGCTGCGGAACCAGGCGCGGCCTGGCGGCGGCGCCTCGCCTTCCCCGGCTTCGAGCGCCCGGACTTCGACTTCGTGGATCCCCGCCGTCGCGCCCCGGAAGACCCCGGCGTAGGCGCCGTCCCGCACTCCGGTCCAGGCGAGGGGGATCAGTTCGCGCGCGCCGTCGGGCGTTTGCACTGCGGCTTCCACCACCGCGTCGTTGACATCGAGGAACCGCTGGTCGCGCACCGTCGCCGTGATCCGGATGTCTTCCCCCGGCGGCGCTTCCGACGGATCGACTTCGACCTCGATCCGGCGGGGCGTCTCCGCCGCCAGCCAGCGCAGCAGCCGCCGCCAGATGACTTCCTGGGCGTCGTCCTCCAGCGGAATCGAAGCGTGCATCCGCCACATCCAGAAATCCTGCACCGTCAGACTCGCCGAACGACCCCGACCGAAGCGCTGGTGGAGCAGCACCGGTTCGCTCGCCCCGCCCCCGCCCGGGGGAAAGCCTTCCAGGAGAACGACCGCGCCGGGCTTGGGGACGCCGGCGCGGTTCACTGCGGAAAGCGGCGGCATGCCCTGGAAGCGACGCTCGTTGCTCGCGGGGTCCGATTCCAGCCGGACCACCGGATGGATGTTCCCGGCGCGGGTCGGAAGCGCCTGAAGCTCGCGGAACACCGGCGCGCCGCCTCCCGGACGCGCCGCGTCCTCCGGAATTTCGGGAAGGGCCAGCGGCAGCGCCTCGGCCAGGGGGGTGCCCCGATAACCGCCCTCGCCGAAGGAGGAGCTGCCGCCCAGGGTGAGCAGCCCCCCGCCCCGGACCGCCACCAGGTCGCGCAGCATGTTCAGTTGCTCCCGGGTGAAGAACCCCGCCTCCACGCTTCCCAGGATCACCGCGTCGTAGCCGTAGAGCTCCTCCCGGGAACTCGGAAACCCGCCGGCGAGCTCCTCCGGGCTTTCCATGTCCACCCGGTAGAACTTGCCCTCGGCGGTGCGCACCATCCCCGCCACCCGCAGTTCGGGATCGTGGCGCACCGCCCGGCGCAGGAACTTGAATTCGAAGCGCGGCTCGCCCTCGAAGTAGAGGATGTCCACCGTGCGCTCCTCGACTTCCAGCAGCCGCTCCCGTTCGTTGTTTCGGGTCGGCATCTCGCCCGGGAACGGCGCCGCCCGGAACCGCAGCTGGCGGATTCCGCTCTCCTCGACCGGCGCCAGCACGGTGACCGTGGTCTCGAAATCGTCCCCCTCGATGGGGACCGAACGGGTCGCCGCGATCCGGCCCTCGTCGAGGACTTCCAGTCGCGCCGTCTCGCCGCCCAGCCCCCGGGCGCGGATCGGGATCCGGATTTCCAGCCGGGAGCCGCGAAGCGCCCGGCGCGGCAGATCCGGTTCGCCCACCGCCAGGTCGCGATCGAAGGAGGCGGCGCCGAGCATCACCGGGTACACCGGCGCGCCTCCCTCCCGGAGTCGCAGCAGCGTGTCCTCCAGGGCGGCGGGGTCGGCGGACGCCAGGGAGTCGGCGCCATCGGTGAGGAGCACGATTCCGGCGAGGCGTCCGAAGGAAACGCCTTCGGTCACCGCCGAGAGCGCGGCGCCGATGTCGGTCCGGTGGCCGGCGAAGCCGAGTTCGGAGGCGTTCTCCACTCGCTCGATCCGATCCGAGAAACGAAAGAGCCGGGTCACGAAGAGTTCGGAGAGCCTTGCGCCGAGTCCGGCGTCGGCGTCCTCCTCCGCCGGGAACTGGGAGAGCAGGAAGTCGCCGCGGCGCGTCTCGCCGTCTTCGGCGTCGGCGATGCGCATGCTGGCGGAATCGTCCAGCAGCACCGCCACCGCGTTCTCCTGGGGCAGCACGGTGGAGAACACCAGCTCCGGGCCGAGCAGACAGAGCGCCACCAGGGTTCCGAGCGCGCCGCGCATCCCGGCGAGCGCCAGCTGCTGAAGCCTGCCGACGCCGCGGAATCCGGCGCGCGTCACCTGGCGCCAACCCAGCCACCAGAGCGCCAGGAAGAGGACCGGGAGCAGCAGCCAGGGGATCGGCAGCTCCAGGCGGCCTTCGGCGAACGCGACCCACGGATTCCCGAGCAGCCACTCCGTCATGTCAAGCGGGTCAGTGGGTCATCGCGTAGATGATGAAGTTGACCCCCATTTCGTACGCGTAGTTGGAGAAGTGGAGCGGATACCAGGGGTTTTCCGCCCATTCCCAGGCGTCTCCCAGATCGGTGTTCCAGTTGATGACCACCATCAGCCGGCGCTCCTCGTCGAAGATGCCCCGCACCGCCGGGACATAGCCGTCGCGTTCCCAGGTGGGGCCGCCGCGGATGCCGTTCCCCACGTTGGGAACCTGGACCACCTCGTCCACCTGGTAGAAGGAGCGGAAGATCGGGTGGTCGAGCGGGATGTCCTCGATGCGGTATTCGGGGAGCGCCCGGCTCATCTCGTGGGCGAAGTTCGCCCACTCGGCGGTTCCCCAGAAATCGTCCACCACCAGGAAGCCTCCCGACCGGAGATAGCGCCGCAGACCGGCGACTTCGGCTTCGCCCATCGCCATGTACCCCACTTCCACCGCGTAGAGGAACGGGAAGCGGCCGATGTCGGGGTCGGTGAGCAGGACACGGTTTTCCATGGCGTAGGCGTCCAGGTTGGTGAGCCGCCGCACCCCGATCAGGAACTGCCGGTCCGCCTTCGGGTAGTCCACGTGCCAGCCCCGCCATGCGTACCCGGAATAGACCGCCCGGGTGAAGTAGAAATCGTGACCGGCGCGCCAGGGGGCTTCCCGGGGCGAATCCCCCCGCCCTCCCGCCTCCCCGGTGGCCTCGGCGAGCATCTGGCGCAGCCGGTCGGCGGTGAACTGCTGGGTGCGGGCGCGGCGCTCCCCGGCGGCGCCCGACGGTTCCGGGAGCGGGACGGCCGGGGAGCGCAGAAGCCACGCCGCCGCGCCGGCGAGCGGGAGCAGGAGGGCGCCGGCGACCACGAGGGAAAGCGCCGCCCGGCTGGCCATGCCCGCAAGCGTACCGCGCTGCGTTCTTCCGGGTCGCTGGTAGGATTCCCGGCCTGTTCCGAAGGAGAGTTTTTCCCCTATGCGTTTCCAGCTTCTCGTCGGGAGCCTGAGCCTGGGCGTCATCGCCTGTGGCGGCGCGGAGCCGCCGGCGCCCGAACCGGAGCCCCCGGCTCCGTCGGGCTTCGTCCCCGGCCCTCCGGCTGACTTTCAGGCGCCGGTCATCCCCGCCGACAACCCGCAGACCCCGGAAAAGGTCGCGCTGGGCAGGCAGCTCTACTTCGACGCCCGCCTTTCGGGGGACGGCTCCCGCTCCTGCTACTCCTGCCACCTGGTCGAAAACGGCCTCACCGACGGCCTCCCGACCGCGGTGGGCGCCTTCGAGCGCGCGCTTCCCCGGTCCAGTCCGACCCTGTGGAACATCGCGTACCACACCCAGTTCTACTGGGACGGCCGCAGCGACTCGCTGGAGGCGCAGGCGATGGCCGCCTGGACCGGCGGCAACATGGGGGCGGACGCCGACGCGGTGGCGGCGCAGTTGAATGAAATCGAGGGCTATCGCGCCGCCTTCGAATCCGTGTTCGGCGGCCCCGCCACCCCGGAGCGGGTCGTCCAGGCGATCGCCGCCTTCGAGCGGGACTCCATCTACTGCGGGGACACCGCCTACGACCGCTGGCGGCGCGGGGACGGGAGCGGCATGTCGGAAGCGGCGATGCGGGGCGCCGAACTCTTCACCGCCGGCGCCGGCTGCGCCACCTGCCACAGCGGGGTGCTGTTCACCGACATGCTGTTTCACAACGTCGGAATCGGGATGGACGCCGAGAACCCCGACCTGGGGCGCGGCGGGGTGACCGACGAGGCGGAGTGCAGCACGACCGCCGACGAACCCTGCCAGGGGGCTTTCAAGACCCCCACCCTCCGGGACGTCAGCCGGAGCGCCCCCTACTTCCACGACGGCAGCGTCGCCACCCTGCGCGAGGCGGTCGAAATCATGGCGGGGGGCGGCATTCCGAATCCGTACCTGGATACCGACGAACTGCGGGACCGCAACTTGGAGGCGGGGCAGATCGACGACCTGATCGCGTTCCTCCATACGCTGGACTGCGAACACGGCGCGGACATCTTCGCGATGCCCGAGCTGCCGGAATAGACTTCGCGCCGCCATGAACCTGGACTTCACCGCAGCGGGCGTCCGCTGGACCGGAACCGGCGGAATCGCCGAAAAGGGCGAAACGGACAAGCACCAGCCGTACCGGGTCGTCGTGCGCCCGGAGGGCGGAGACGAGGTTGAGGGGCATTTCCTGGTGACCGATCTGGCGATCGAGGCGGCGTCGGGCG
This sequence comes from Candidatus Marinacidobacterium sp., assembly GCA_965202845.1. Classification (GTDB taxonomy): domain Bacteria; phylum Acidobacteriota; class Vicinamibacteria; order Marinacidobacterales; family Marinacidobacteraceae; genus CBDATA01. Next base: position 1,065,525 of record OZ241856.1, on the reverse strand, counting down.
GCGATTCCGATGCGCGGCTGGCGACCGCCTTCGGAAAGGCGCTGGTCGCCGAGCTGGCGATGCGCCGCCTGAGCTCCGGATTCCGGTTCGTGCTGGATCACCGCTGGGTGACCGGGTACGAACAGCGCCCGTAGTCCCGGTCGGGGATCGCCTGACCCTCGCTCCGGCGCCCGGGGTCAGGACGCGGCGCGGAATTCCCGGTAGCGGAGCGCCAGTTTGTCCCGGTCGGGGTGGTGTTCCTTCCGGCGCGGAAGCTGGATCGGCTGGCGGTGGAGCTCCTGGATGCCGTGCCGCAGCATCGGGCCGTCCCTTTCGGTCAACAGGTCCGGGCGCACGTGGATCACCCGGTCCGGGTCCACGCCGAGCAGCAACGAGTCGAAGGCGGTGTGATGGATTTTGCAGAGGGAGAGGCCGTTCGAGACATCCGGCGCGCCTTCCGGCTTCCGATCCCCGACGATGTGCGCGGCGTCGAGGAATTCGAGGCGGCGCAACCGGCACATCGCGCAGGCGTCCCCATAGGCCGAGAGCACCCGGCTTCGGAACAGGCGCTGGTGCAGGCGCTGTTGGACTTCCCGGGTGGCGTAGCGACGTTCGATGTCCGGATCCCCGATTGCACCGGCTGCAGACTCGGCCTGAAGCCAGAAGGTCAATTGGATCGGATCGTCGTGGACAACGATCACCGGCCAGATCGCGTGGTACATGGCCCGGCGCGTTCCGTGGAAATAGATCAATTTCCGCTGTTCCGCGATGAGCCGTCGCAAACCCCAGTTGTCGGCATGGTTGGGGTCGGTTCCGTAGTACCGATAGCGCAACGACTCCCGGACCGGGTCGTAGCTGTCTCCGTAGGGATCCTTCCACGAAGTCCGGATGGACAACGGGAGTTCCATCCGTCGGGGTTTCCAGATGCCGCGCTGGCTCACCAGCGGGATGCGTTCGCCCTGAAACCGGAACCCATGGAGCAACAGGGACCACGGCAACTCGGGGCCGTGGATGGCGGTCTGCTCGCACAGCCATTCCATGGCCGTCCGCCGGATGTCGGCGTCCTGGTCGTTCACGGCGGCGGATCCGCCGGTGGGTCCATGGGGCCATAGTAGCCCCGCCGGGCGCGGATGTTCGGATCGTCGACGCCGTCCCCGACCACCCGCACCTCGATCTCGCGGTAGCGCCCTTCGCGCCGGGTGTTGGTCGAGACGTATCCGAGCGCGTACTGGCTATGCAGTTCGTCGAGGATGCGGTCATAGAGTTCGTCCAGCCGCTCCAGCGAGGAGGCGACCGCATGGGAGCCGCCGGTCGCATCGGAGATCGCCCGCAGGAACCGGGAGTTGTGAAACAGGTCGCTCGACCGCGCCCGGTCCCCGAACTGGATTGTGTGGATGGTGACGTCGCTCAGCTTCACCAGGTCCAGCGCCTCCCCGAAGCCGAGCGTCGAGCGGGAGTCGGCGCCGTCGCTGAAGACCGCGAGCGTCTTGCGCCCCTCGTAGTCCCAGACCCGGTCGAGGAAAGCAGCCACCGCGTCGTGGAGGGCGGTCCAGCCGTCCGCCTCCATGTCGTAGATACGGTTGGCGATGATGCGCTGGTCGTTGGACGAGAACTCGGAAATCCGGATGTTCTCGTCGAAGCTGATCACGAAGAGGTGTTCGGTCGGGGGAATGTTGGTCAGGAACTTGATCGCCGCTTCGTGGAGCAGCCCCATGTCCCGCTCCATGCTTCCCGACGAGTCGAGCAGCAGCCCGATCACATGGCGCCCGGACGCCGCGTCCTTCTCCTCCGGCGGCAGGTCCACCCAGGATTCCTCGAGCCCGGCCCCGAAGATGAGGATGTCCTGTTCGACGCCGTCCTCAAAAATGCGGAAGTCCTCGACCGTCAGCCCGGTGATGAAATCCCCGTCCCGGTCGGTCACCGCCACTGGCACCGAGACCAGCTCCACGCCCGCCTCGAACCGGGGCACTTCCCGGGACGCTTCCTGCCCGCTGCCGGAAGCGGCCAGGGCGAGCAGAATGGCGGCCGGTTTGCGAAGCCTCATGCGCCCCGCATTCTCCCATCCTCCCGAGCTTCCGCGAATCAGACGAACCCCTCGACGCAACGAACCGCCAGGTCGAACCGCTGGAAGGGCGGCATCACATAGACTCCCTGAGCCCCCTCCCGGGCGGCCGCCACCATGTCGCGCGCCACCTCCACCCCGATGGCCCGGGCCTCGGCGCCGCTTCCGGCCCCGGCCATCCGCTCCCGCACTTCCTTCGCCACCGTCATCCCCGGCACCTCGTGGTGGAGGAACTCGGCGTTCTTCGAGCTCACCAGGGGAAGGACGCCGACCAGCACCGGCGTCCGGAATTCCCGGATGGCTTCGAGGAAACGTTCCAGCGCGCGCGGCTCGTACACCGGCTGGGTCAGCGCGAAGCTGGCGCCGGCCTCCACCTTGCGTCCGAATTTGGCGACCTCGGCCTCGAAGTCCACCGCCGCTGGGTTGGCGCCGACCCCGGACAGGAACGGAAGCGCCGCGCCGACCGGGTTTCCCGCCAGATCCAGCCCCCGGTTCAGCGAGGAAAGAATCCGCACCAGCCCCACCGAATCCAGGTCGAACACCGCGGTCGCATGGGGATAGTCTCCGAGCTTGGGAGGGTCCCCGGTGACCGCCAGCACGTTGCGGATTCCCAGGGCGTGAGCGCCCAGCAGATCGGCCTGGATGCCGATTAGGTTCCGGTCGCGGCACTGGTAATGCAGGATGGTCTCGACCCGGTCCTCCCGTTCGAGGAGGGCGGCGAAGGCGATCGCGCTCATCCGGGCGCTGGCGCGAGGGCCGTCGGCGATGTTCACGAAGCGGATGCCGGCGTCCCGGAGGGTTTGCGCCCGCTCCAGCAGGCGGGAGGCGTTCGCGCCCCGAGGCGGATCCAGCTCCACCGAGACCACGAATTCGCCTTGGGCGAGCGCCCGGCCGAGCCGGGATCGCTCCCGGGCCGGCGTCGGTTCCTTCTCCTCGCCGCGGGGGCGGGCGTCGGCGCCGGTCGGGGCCGGAGCGACGAAGCGCCCCTCGGCCGAAAGGGCGCGCACCGCGCCGGTGATCGCCCCCAGATGCTCCGCATCGGTGCCGCAGCAGCCGCCCAGGAGCCGCACCCCCGCCCGCAGATAGCGCTTGGCGAAGTGGGCCATGTAGTCGGGGGAGGACGGGTAGAGGAACCGGTCGTCCACCCGCTCCGGGACCCCGGCGTTCGGCTGCGCAACCAGCGGCAGGGCGGTGGCGCCCCGCATCCCCTCGATGGCCTTGAAGGTGGTGGCGGGTCCCAGCCCGCAGTTGGAGCCGACCGCGTCGGCGCCGGCCGATTCGAGGGCGGCGGCGACCGCTTCCGCCCGTTCGCCAGCGCCGGCGGTTCCCTGTTCGGAAAAGGTCATGAGCGCGATGACCGCGAGATCGGGGGCGACGTCCCGGGCCGCCCGAAGCGCCAGCAGGCATTCGCCCAGGCTGGTGAAGGTCTCGATCTGGAGTCCGTCCACCCCGGCGGCGAGGAGCGCCTCCATCTGCTCCCGAAAGGCGTCCCGCGCCTCGTCGCGAAGCGCGTCGGGTGGAAACGGCCCGATCTCCTCGCCGGTGGGACCGACCGAACCGAAGACCAGCGCCCGGCCGGCCGCCGCCCGCCGGGCGACCCCGACTCCCGCCTCGTTGATGGCCCGCGCCTTTGCGGCCAGACCGTGCCGGCGGAGCTTGAACCGGTTGGCGCCGAAGGTGTTGGTGGTGAGGATTTCCGCTCCCGCGGCGCGGTGGGCGGCGTGGATCGCGTGCACTCGGCTGGGGTCGCTCCGGTTCAGATCGTCGAAGCAGCTCCGCGCCGCGACCCCGCCGAGATGGAGCGCGGCGCCGAGCGCCCCGTCCGCCACCCGCGGGCGCTCCGCAAGAAACTCGGTGAACTCCCGGCGCCGCACGGCGGGGATTCTACGAATCCGAACCACTAGAATCCGCGCCGTTCCCTCATGCTCGCCAGTCTGGTTCATGTGGTCCGGGAAGCGGTTCGGGACCTCGGCGTCCCCGATCCGCCGCGGGTCGTCGCGGACACCCCCGCCACCCCGGACCGCGGCGATATCGCCTTCCCCACCGCCCTCGCCCTCGCCCGGGATCTGCGTCGTCCGCCGCGCCGGATCGCCGAATCCATCGCCGCAAGGCTCCGGGAGCGTCCGGAGGCGCGGGCGGTCGAAGTGGCCGGGCCGGGGTACGTGAATGTCTTCCTCGACCGCGAGCGCTGGTTGCGGAGCGCCGTCGCCAGCCGGAACGCCCCCGACGATGACGGGCTCCGGATCGTGGAGCACACCTGCATCAACCCCAACAAGGCGGCCCACATCGGCCACCTGCGGAACGCCGCGCTCGGCGACTCCTTCGCCCGCATCCTGAAGTTCCTGGGACACCGGGTGGAAATCCAGAACTACATCGACGACACCGGGGTGCAGGTGGCGGACGTGGCGCTCGGCTTCGTGGAGCTCCGCAAGCTCGATGCGGACGGGGTGCGGAATCTCGCCGCCCGGCCGCGCTTCGACTATCTCTGTTGGGATCTCTACGCCGAGGTATCGCGCTGGCTCGCCGAGGACGCCGGGCGCGCCGCGCTCCGCCGGGAGGCGCTCTTCGGCCTCGAGCACGGCGATTCCCCGTGGGCGGAGATCGGGGCTCTGGTGGCGGACCGGATCGCGCTGCGGCATCTCGAGACGACGGAGCGGATCGGGGCGCGCTACGACGTCCTGCCCTGCGAGAAGACGATCCTGCGGCTTCGTTTCTGGGAGCGCGCCTTCGAGTTGCTGAAGGAGCGGGGCGCCATCCGCCGCAGCGATTCCGGAAAGAACCGGGGGTGCTGGGTGATGGACACCCCGCTCGCCCAGGACGGAGAGAAGGTGATCGTCCGCTCGAACGGCACGGTCACCTACGTGGGGAAGGACATCGCCTACCAGATGTGGCAGATCGGCCTGCTGGACCGCGAGTTTCGCTACCGGCGGTTTCACGCCTATCCGGACGGCGACGCCGCGTGGATCACCACCGACGGCGCCGGAGACCGGGAGGCGCCCCGGTTCGGGAGCGGAGCGGTGGTCCACCACGTGATCGACACCCGCCAGTCCTACCCGCAGCAGATCGTCCAGGAAGCCGTCGCCCGCCTCACCTCCGAGGCGGACCGGGCGCGCACCCGGCACTTCGCCTACGAAATGGTCTCGCTGACCCAGTCCACCATCCGGCGCTTGGGGATCGCCGCCGCAGACGCCGAAGGCGGCGGAAGCGTGGAGGTCTCCGGACGCAAGGGCGTCGGCGTCAAGGCGGATGACTTCCTGGACGCCCTCATCGCCAGGGCCGGCGAGGAGGTGGCGAAGCGGAACCCCGATCAGGACGCGGCGACCCGGAACGCGCTCGCCCGGGACATCGCGGTGGGCGCCCTCCGCTACCTGATGGTCAAGGTCACCAAGAACCAGATCATCGTCTTCGATCTCGACGAGGCGCTGAGCTTCGACGGAGCGACCGGCCCGTATCTCCAGTACGCGGCGGTGCGGGCGCGGAACATCCTTTTGCGCATCGGCGAGACGCCGTCCGACCGCGCGCCCGATCCCCTGCCCGACCTGGATCGCCGCCTCGCCGCCCTGCCCCCGGAGGAAAGCGCCGATCTCTGGATTCTGATGCGGGAGGCCGCCGCCCTTCATGCCGCGGCGACCCGCGCCGCCGAGGCCGAGGAGCCGCAGGTCCTGGCGCGTTGGGCCTGGGAGGGCGCCCAGCGGTTCAACGCCTTCTACCACCGGTATCGCATCGCCGGGGAACCGGATCGGAACGCCCGCGAACTCCGCGCCCACGCGGTGGCCTGCTTTTTCGCCTGGCACACCCGGGGCCTCGATCTCCTGGGCATCCCGACGCCGGAGCGCATGTGACCGTCGCCCGCGCGCTGCGCCTGCTCCGCACCGCGCTTCTGGTGGGCGGCTTCTTTATCGTCGGCAGCTACTCGGTCCGCTCCTTCCGGGTCGCGGGAACCAGCATGGAGCCGACCCTGCTGGCGGACGATCACATTCTGGCGACTCCCCTCGCCGTCCACCTCTTCGGCATCCGGCGCGGCGACATCGTGGTTTTTCATTCCCCGCTGGAACCAGGCGTTTCGGTGGTGAAGCGGGTGGTGGCGGTTCCCGGGGACACGGTGCGCTTCGAGTCGGACGACGCGCTGGTCGACGTCATCGCCAGACCCGCCGGGGGACCCGCGCCGGTGCGCATCCAGGAGGGCTTCTACTTCGTGGTCGGGGACAACCGTCCGGAGAGTCGCGACAGTCGGTACTTCGGCCCCCTCGCCGAAGACGCCATCCGCGGCAAGGTCTTTTTCCGCTACCTGCCCTGGGAACGGCGGGGCGTCCCGTGAGCCCGTCCGACGAACGCCCCCGGGCGCTGGCCGGCACGCTGGACCTGCCCGACGGAGGGTTCTTTCCGAAGTGGGCCAAAGAGCCGGAACGCTTCGCCGAATTCCTCCCCGACCCGTTCCCCCCCGACGCCGCCATCCAGGCGGCGGAACGCGCGCTGCGCCTGGAACGCCCCAGGGAAGCGGTGGCGACGGCGCTCGTCGAGGCGAACCGGCGTTGGGGGGCCGACCGGAAGGCGCTCGCATCCGCCGCCCGCCTCCGGGATCCCGCTTCGGTCGCCATCGTGACCGGCCAGCAGCCGGGACTCCTGGGAGGGCCGCTCTACGGGTTGGCGAAGGCGATTTCGGCGGCGGCGGCGGCGCGCCAGTTCCAGGAGCAAACCGGCCGGGAGGCGATTCCGGTCTTCTGGGTGGAGGGCGACGACCACGACTTCGAGGAGGTCCGCTCCACCTGGCTGCTGGACGCCGACGGACAGCCGGCGATGCTGCGCTACCAGCCGGACGAAGAAGCGCCCGGACTTCCCGGTTCGGCGCGGAAGCTGGATCGGAACATCACGACCCTGCTGGACGAATTCGCCGCCCGGCTCCCTCCGAGCGAATTCGCCGCAGACGCGCTCGCGGCGGCGCGCGACGCCTACGCCCCCGGACGCACGCTCGCGGAAGCCTTCTGCCGGCTCCTTGCCTGGTGCAGCCGGGGAACCGGCCTGGTGGTGATGGATCCGAGCGACCCGGCGCTGAAACGGCTCGCCCTGCCGGTCTACCAAAAGGCGCTGGACATCCAGGAGGAGGCGCGCCGGCGGGTCGCCGCCCGGACGGCCGGGTGCGTCGCCGCCGGCTTTCCCGCCCAGGCCAGCCCCACCGGATACGGCGTGTTTCGCACCGGGGACGACGGGCGCCGGGTTCGCCTGGAGCCGCCCGGACCGGAAAGCGCCGACCAGCCGGAGCGGCTCAGCGCCGCGGTGCTGCTGCGCCCGCTGATCCAGGACTTCCTGCTGCCCACCGCGGCCTACGTAGCGGGTCCCTCCGAGATGGCCTACCACGCCCAGATCGGCGACCTCTACGACCTCCACCGGATTCCGCGTCCGCTGGTCCTGCCGCGGCACCTGGTCGCCGTCCTCCAGCCCGCGAACCTGCGGGTTCTCCAGGAGGACGGCATCCCGTTCGACGAGCTGGCCGCTTCCGACGAGGCGGCGCTGAACAGGCGCGCCGGGGACGCCGCTTCGGTGGAGGCGCTGGCGGCGGCGCAAGCGGCGACGGTGGAGCGGCTTCAGGACGTGGAGGCGGCGCTCGGCGCCCTGGACGCCAGTCTGGCCGGAGCGGTGGCGCGCGCCCGCGGCCGCATGCTTCGGGTTCTCCAGGATCTCGAGGGCAAGGCGCTCCGCGCCGCGAAGCGGCGCGACGGGGAACGCCGGCAGCGCTTCCTCCGCGCCCGCAACGCGCTGTTTCCGGGCGGCCGCCCCCAGGAGCGCCGACTCGGACCGCTGGTGTTTTTCGCTCGCTACGGCCCCGGCTTCGTCGAACGGCTGGATGCCGCGCTTGGGGACCCGGCGGCGAGCCGCCTCCGGCGCAACCTGATCGTTCCCTGAGCGATCTCTACCTGAACGATCTCTACCTCACGGAGCCGGCGGGGTCCACGTCCACATCGAGATTTCCCGGCGGGCGGCTGTAGAGAACCCGGGAGTGGAAGATGTCCCACTCGGTGAAATGGGGCGGCGCCAGCTCGCCGGAGTACCACATGTGCGACGGCCGGAAGCCGCCCAGCGGGTGGTAGAGGCCCAGCACATGGCCGATCTCGTGCCAGGCGGCGAACGTCTGCTCGAAGTGGCGGAACACCACCACGTTCGCCGGCCCGCCCACCCGGTAGGCGAAGGCGTCCCCGACCCCGATCCGATCCTCCACTTCGGCGGCGTTCCAGCGCAGCACCACCGTTCCCGGAGTCATGTCCTCCGGCGGGTCGCGGGAGACGTGGATGCGCTCGCCGGTGAAGCGCCCCCCGGTGAGCAGCGGAACCGTCTCCCGGATGGCCCTCTGAACCAGCGCGATCGCCTCCTCCGGGACCGGATCGCCGGTGGTGGGTTCGGGGCGGGCGTCGATGTGGAACGCCGGTTCGACGGTCCAGCGCCGCAACGGCTCCAGGTCGCCCCCTCCCGCTCCGTTGCGGACCAGCTCGCGGTAGAACGCCAAATCCCAGGGAGCGGCGGTGGAAATGATGTCCAGGCGTGCCTCGGGATTCGGGGAGCGAACTGTGGTCGCGCGCTCCACGAATCCGGGAGCGGAAAGGGTCAGCCGGTGCTCCCCGGCGGGCAGGTCCAGCCCGAAACTCCCGTCGGACGCGGTGCGGGCGGTCCGCCCCCCGGCGCGCAGCGTCGCCCCGGCCACCGGCGTTCCGGCGACGGTGGCGGTCACCACCCCGCGAAAGCTCGCATCGGGCGCGGGAGGCGAAGGAACCGGCCCCGCCGCCGGTCCGCCGTTCCCGCACGCCTGGAGGACGGCGCACAACAGCAGCCAGAAAGCCGCCGCCCGTCGTTCAAGCGGCATCGGCGCGTCGCATCTCTCCGCCGGTCGCTCCGGTGAACACCGCGTTGGCGAACTGGCCGATCAGATTCCCGCTGGTGCGCAGGTGGTCCAGCGGCCGCTCCACCGCGAAAATCAGCGCGGCCAGCGGGACCGGAAGCCCCACCGCCTCCAGCAGGATGGCCAGATTCACGAAGCTCGCGCCGGGCGCTCCCGCCACTGCGAGCGAAGTCAGGATCGCGGTTCCCCACAGGATCAGCAGCTCCGGCCCGGCGAGCGGCTGCGACGCCAGCTGGGCGATGCACAGCACCGAGACCACCTGGTAGATCCCGCTCGAATCGCGTCCCACCGCCGCCCCCAGCGGGAGCACGAAACCGGCCGCCCGCTCGGAAATGCCGGTTTCCCGCGGGACCGAAACCATCGAGACCGGAAGCGCGGCCGCGGTCGAGACCGAGGCGAAGGCGATGGGAAGCGGCTCCCGGAGCGCCCGGAAGAACCGGCCGAGCGGCTGGCCGGCGAGAAGCCGCACCGCGCCGCAGTGCACGAGCGACACGTGCGCGAAGGTCGCCAGGAAGACCACCGCCACATACCAGGCGAGGGCGCCCAGGATGCCGAGTCCGGACGCGCCCACCACCGCGGCGAGGATGGCGAAGACCCCCACCGGGGCGAGCCGCACCACCCAGTGCACGACGCGGTACACCAGGTCGTGAAGCCCCTGCGTCACGTCGACCAGTCCCTGGAGACGCGCCGGCCCGACCGCCCGGACCGCGCCCCCGAACAGGATCGCAAGGAACAGGATCTGGAGCACGTTCCCCTCCACGAACGCGGAGAAGACGTTGCCGGGGACGATCCCGCTCAGGATTTCGAACGCCGACTGCGTCTCGCCGGCGACCGCCGGGGCCGTTCCGCTCGCCTGGAGCGCCTCCCGGGTCGCGGCGTCCATCCCCGCTCCCGGCGCCAGCGCGACGCCGAAGCCGATCCCGATCCCCAGCGCGACCGCGAGCGTGGCCAGGTTGTAGGCGACCGCCCGCAGTCCGATCCCCGACATCGCGCCCGCTCCCTGGCCCAGGATCGCCACCGAAAGGGTCAAGAAGACCATCGGCGCGATGATCATCCGCAGCAGCTTCACGAACAGGTCGGCGACCGGCTGGAGCAGCGCGGCCGGCTCGCCGACCACCACCCCGACCAGAATTCCGGCGGCGGCGCCGACGAGGACTTGAACGTGGAGCGGGATGCGGCTCATGGCTGGATCAGGGGGGGCAATCCTACCCGGCGCCCCCCCTTCCTAAACTTCCGCCATGAACGCGCGCCAGGCGTTCCGCGACGCCCTCTCCGAGCGGATCCTGCTCATCGACGGAGCGATGGGAACCATGCTCCAGCAGGAACGGCTCGACGAGGCCGGCTTTCGCGGCGATCGACTCCGGGAGCATCCGCGCCCGCTCCGGGGACTCGGCGACATCCTCTGCCTGACCCGGCCCGAGCTGGTCGCCGCGGTGCACCGCAAGCACCTGGCGGCGGGCGCCGAGGCGCTCACCACCAACACCTTCACCGCGACTTCGGTCTCGCTCGCCGACTACGGCGTCGAACACCTGGCCTTCGAGATCAACCGGGCCGGCGCCGCGCTGGCGCGCGAGGCGGCGGACGCCGTCGCCGGACGCACGGTGTTCGTCCTGGGTTCCATGGGCCCCACCAACCGGACGCTCGGCATCTCGCCGGACGTCGCGGACCCCGCCCACCGCGCCATCGCCTACGACGAGCTGCGCGCCTCCTACCGGGAGGCGGCGGCCGGGCTGCTGGCCGGCGGCGCCGACCTGCTGCTGATCGAGACCTGTTTCGACACCCTGAACGCCAAGGCGGCGCTGGACGCCGCCCAGGAAGCCCTGGAAGCGGCGCCCGGACGGCGGCCCGGAATCATCGTCTCCTTCACCGCGGTGGACCGGAGCGGCCGCAACCTGGTCGGCCAGACCGCCGAGGCCTTCTGGATCTCGGTGGAGCACGCCGGGGTCGCCGCCGTCGGCATCAACTGCTCCCTGGGACCCGCCGCGATGCGCCCCTTCGTGCGCGACCTGGCCCGGGACGCTCCGGTTCCGCTCGCCGTGGTTCCGAACTGCGGGCTTCCCAACGAATTCGGGGAGTACGACGAAACGCCCGAAGCGATGGCCGGAGAACTCCGGGAGCTGGCCGCCGACGGCTTGGTCAACGCGGTCGGCGGCTGTTGCGGAACCCGCCCGGAGCATATCCGGGAGATCGGCGAAGCGGTCGCCGGCCTCCGACCCCGACGCATCCCGCGCCCGGCCCGCCGGCTGCGGCTCGCCGGCGCCGAGCCGCTGGTGCGCCCTGATCGCAGCTTCCTCGTGATCGGGGAACGGACGAACGTCACCGGGTCCCGGAAGTTCGCCCGACTGGTCCGCGAAGACCGGCTGGAGGAGGCGCTCGCCGTCGCGCGCGACCAGGCGGCGAGCGGCGCCAACCTGCTCGACGTCAACATGGACGACGCGCTCCTTGACGCGAAAGCGCAGATGGAGCGGTTTCTCCGGCTGGTCGCCATGGAGCCGGAGGCGGCGCGCCTCCCCCTGATGCTCGACAGCTCGCGGCTTTCCGTGCTGGAGGCCGGACTCCGCGCGGTTCCCGGCAAGTGCGTGGTGAATTCCCTCTCGCTGAAGGACGGGGAGGCCGCGTTCCTCGACGCCGCGGCGCGGGTGCGGCGGTTCGGCGCGGCGGTGGTGGTGATGGCCTTCGACGAGGAGGGGCAGGCGGTGGACCGGGATCGGAAGACCGCCATCTCGGCGCGGGCGTTCCGGCTGCTCGTCGAACGCGCCGGGGTCCCGCCCGAGGACATCATCCTGGACCCGAACGTCCTGGCGGTCGCCACCGGCATCCCCGAACACGACCGCTACGCGGTGGAGTTCCTCGAGGCGCTGCCGCGGATCCGCGAGGCGTGTCCGGGCGCCCTGCTCTCCGGCGGCATCTCGAATGTCTCCTTCGCGTTCCGGGGAAACGAAACGGTGCGGCAGGCGATGAACTCGGTCTTCCTCCGCCACGCGATCCAGGCCGGACTCGACATGGCGATCGTGAACGCCGGCCGGTTGCCCCCCTGGGACGACATCCCGGAGACGCTCCGGGAGCGCATCGAGGACGTCCTGCTGGCGCGGCGGCAGGACGCGACCGAGCGATTGGTGGAGATGGCGACCCGGGCGTCCGTGCGTTCCCCGCGCCGTTCTGGCAAGTCCCCTTCATGGCGCGACCTCCCGGCTGGCGAACGCCTGGCCCACGCGGTGCTCCACGGCGTCCTCGACCACATCGAAAAGGACACCGAAGAGGCGCTGGGCGTCTGCGGCAAGCCGCTCGCGGTCATCGAAGGGCCGCTGATGGACGGCATGCGCATCGTCGGCGACCGCTTCGGCGCCGGGCGCATGTTCCTCCCCCAGGTCGTCAAGAGCGCCCGCGTGATGAAGCGCGCGGTCGCCGTGCTGGAACCCTGGATGGAGGAGGAGAAGAAGACGGACGCCGGACGCGGCGCCATCGTGCTGGCGACCGTCAAGGGCGACGTCCACGACATCGGCAAGAGCATCGTGGGCATCGTCCTCGCCTGCAACGGCTACCGGATCGTCGATCTCGGGGTCATGGTCCCCGCCGACCGCATCCTGGAGGCGGCCCGGGAACACAACGCCTCGCTCATCGGACTCTCAGGCCTCATCACCCCCTCGCTCGACGAGATGGAGCGCTTCGCCACCGAAATGGAGCGCTGCGGCGCGCGCCTTCCGCTGCTCGTCGGGGGCGCCACCACCTCCGTCCGTCACACCGCGCTCCGGATCGCCCCGAACCGCAGCGACCCGGTGGTGCACGTCTCCGACGCCTCCCGGGCGTCGGGAGTGGCGGCGGCGCTGCTCGGCGAAGGACGGGACGATTTTCTCGAGGAGAACCGCCGCGCCCAAGAGGCGGCCCGCCGGGAGCGGCCCGCCCGGAAGCTCCTGACTCTCGCCCAGGCCCGCTCCCGCGCCCCGCGCTTTCCCCGCGCCGACTCGGTGCGGCCGGAATGTTTCGGCGTCCACCAGCGAACCAACGTTCCCATTTCCGAGCTGCTCCCATACATCGACTGGACGCCGTTCTTCCACGCCTGGCAGTTCCGCGGAACGTTCCCGGCGCTCCTCGACCACCCCGAAGCCGGGCCGGCGGCGCGGGATCTGCGCCAAAACGCCGAAGCCCGGCTCGCCCGGCTGGCGGATGAGGGAAGCCTCCACGGCCAGGCGGTTTTCGGTCTCTTTCCGGCGATCTCCAGGGGAGATGACATCGAAATCTGGGACCCGGAGGACCCCGCCCGGATTCTCCGGCGCATCCCGACGCTCCGCCAGCAGGAGGACCGCCCCGGCCCCCGGCTGGCCGCCGCCGACTTCCTCGACCGCTCCGAAGCAAACGGCGCGCTCCCGGAGAGCGGTCCGGACGCGGTCGGCCTCTTCGCCACCACGGTCGGGATCGGCCTCGACGAACTGGTCGCGCGGGCGGAGGCAGCGGGAGACGACTACGACGCGCTTCTGCTCCGTTCGCTGGGCGACCGCCTGGCCGAAGCGCTCGCCGAAACCACCCACCGGGACGTCCGCCGCGCGATGGGCTTCGGGCGCGGCGAGCGACTCGCTCCCGCCGAACTGCTGCGCGAGGGCTACCAGGGCATCCGTCCGGCGCCCGGCTATCCGGCGACTCCGGACCTCGGCATCCTCCGCGAGATCTTCGACCTGCTGTCCGCCGAATCGCGGATCGGCGTCCATCTCACCGGAAACTTCGCCATCCACCCGGCCGCCTCGGTCGCCGGACTGATTTTCGGAAGTCCCGAAGCCCGCTACTTCAGCGTCGGGCGCATCGGGCGGGATCAGCTCGAGGACTACGCCGCCCGGCGCGGCGTCCCGGTCGAACGGGCGGAATCGCTCCTGCGGCGCCTTCTGACCTGAGCCCCGACTCAGGCTTTTGCCTCGGGCTTCGGCGCCGCAATCCGGTAGTCCGCAACCGGGCGCCCCTCCCCCAGATGCTCCCGGATCACCCGTTCCAGCGCCTTCGGGGTCATCCCGGCGTACCAGACGCCATCGGGCCAGACCACCGCCACCGGACCGTCGGCGCAGATGCGCAGGCAGTTCGCCTTGGTGCGCGCCACCGGACCGCCGTCCGGTCCGCTGGCGAGGCCCAGTTCGTCCAGCCGCTCCTTGAGGAAGCGCCAGGATTCCAGCGAGCATTCCCGGGAACAGCACTTCGGCTTGGCGGGATCCACGCAGAGCAGGATGTGCCGCCGAATCCGGCCGAAGCCCAACTCGGCGAATCGTTCGCCAGCGCGGGCCCACGGCATCGCGTCAGCCGACGACGCCCACCGGACAGGAGACCCCGGTTCCGGCGAGGCCGCAGTAGCCGTCGGGATTCCGGACGAGGTACTGCTGGTGGTACTCCTCCGCGTAGTGGAAGTCCGGCGCTTCGCGGATTTCGGTGGTGATCGCCCCGTACCCCGCTTCGCGCAGCCGCTCCTGGAAGCGATCGCGGGAGAGGAGCGCCGCCTCCCGCTGCGCCGCCCCCACCGTGTAGAGCGCCGACCGGTACTGGGCCCCGACGTCGTTCCCCTGTCGCATCCCCTGGGTGGGATCGTGGTTCTCCCAGAACCGCCGGAGCAGCTCCTCGTAGGCGACGCGCCCCGGATCGAACGCCACCCGGACGATCTCCGCGTGCCCGGTGCGCCCCGAGCAGACCTCGCGGTACGTGGGGTTCACGGCGGTTCCCCCGGCGTAGCCCACCGCGGTGACGTGGACGCCGTCCGTCTCCCAGAAGAGGCGTTCGGCGCCCCAGAAACACCCCATCCCGAAGAAGCTCTCCTCCGTTCCCGCAGGCCAGGGGGGAGCGAGCGGATTGCCGAGGACGAGATGGCGCGCGGACATGGTCGGGCATGCAGTCTAATGGGATCGGACCACGCCTGAACGTCGTTCCCGCGTTCGACACCCTCCGCTGCGCCAAGCATCCGCTCGCCGCGAATTCCCCAGCCGCTGACCTATAATCGGACCATGCTTGAAGTCGCGCCCGCGTTCGACACCCTCCGCTACGCCAAGCAGCTGATCGGGGGCGGGTTCACCGAGCAGCAGGCCGAGACGCTGGCCGAAGCGCAGGCCGGCGCGATCCACGCCAGCTTGGCGACGAAGGACGACATCGCGCGAGTGGAGCTGGCCATCGAGACCCTGCGCAAGGAGACGCAGGTGGCCATCGAGACCCTGCGGGAGGACACGAAGAAGGACATCGCACGAGTGGAGCTGGCCATCGAGACCCTGCGGAACGAGACGAAGAAGGACATCGAAGGGCTGCGGAAGGACACGATTGCGAACATCCAGGCCGCCAAGATCAGCCTCGTGAAGTGGATTGGCGGACCGCTGATCATCCTGGGCGGCGGACTCGTCTTCTCCCTCATCAGGCTGACCCTGACGTTGTAGCCGCCGACCGACCGGCGGCGCGGGCTCTACCAGCTGAGCGTTCCCTCGAACGCCAGCGAGCGCGCCCAGCCGGTTCGCCCGCCCGATCTCCGGCGCGCTGGTCGTGAAGGCGGGTCCAGCCGTATACTCGCGCCCCCTTGGACGAGATGCGGGACGACGCCATCCGCCGGGCGCGAACCCTGGCGGCGAGCGGCGCCACCCTCCCGCATGAATTCCGGAACCGCGCCCTTGGAGCGCTCGCCCGCCTGCTCCAGGAACGGCGGAGCGACTTCGAAACGGCGCTCATGGCCGATCTCGGCAAGGGCGCCTTCGAGTCCTGGGCCACCGAAATCGGCATCGTCCTCGCCGAAATCCGCCACGCCCGCCAGCATCTCCGGATCTGGATGCGGCCGGTTCCCCGCCCGTCCCCGCTCGCCCTGTTCCCGGCGCGGAGCCGGGTCGAGCCGGTCCCCCTGGGCGTCGTTTTGGTGATCGCCCCCTGGAATTATCCGGTCCAGCTTTCGCTGGCGCCGCTGGTTTCGGCGATCGCCGCCGGAAACGCCGTCGTCCTCAAGCCTTCCGAGTTCGCGCCGCGCACTGCCGACCTCCTCGCCCGTCTGCTTCCCGAAGCGCTCCCCGAAGGACTGGCGGCGGTCGTACCCGGCGGACCGAAAACCGGGGAGACGCTCGTACGGGAGGGAGGGTTCGACCACATCCTGTTCACCGGGAGCCGGCGGACCGGAGCGCGGGTGGCGGAAGCGGCCGGCCGGACCCTCACCCCGACGACCCTGGAACTCGGCGGCAAGTGCCCGGCGATCCTCGAGGACTCCGCCGACCTGAAGCAGGCAGCCCGGCGGATCGCCTGGGGAAAGTTCCTCAACGCCGGCCAGACCTGCGTCGCGCCCGACTACGTGCTGGTCCCGGAGCGTCGGGTCGCCGACTTCATCCACTTCTTGAAGGCGAACATCAAGCGGTTCTACGGGGCCGACCCGGCGATCAGCCCCGATTACGCCCGTATCGTGAATCGAGAGCGCCTGGAGCGCCTCCTCGGCCTGCTGCGCGGCCTTCCGGTTCACGCCGGCGGAGAGGCGGATCGGGACGAGCGTTACCTGGCGCCGACGATCACCGGGCCGTGGCCTCCGGGCCATCCCGCCGGAAGCGAGGAGATCTTCGGCCCCATCCTGCCGGTGCTCCCGTACCGCTCCCCGGAGGAGGCGCTGGCGCGGATCGCCGAAAATCCGGAACCGCTCGCCGTCTACCACTTCGGATCGCTCCGCAGTCCGCTGGGACGGGCGGCGCGGCGGACCCCCTGCGGGGCGCTGGTCGTGCGCGACACGGTGATCCACTGCGCGACCCCGTGGCTTCCCTTCGGCGGCGTGGGACGAAGCGGAACCGGCGCCTACCACGGGCGCTACGGCTTCGACCGGCTCTCCCGGCCCCGGGCGACGCTCACCGGCTCCCGGCTCGACCCGCCGATTCGCTATCCCCCCTACGCCGGCAAGCTGGGGCTGATCCGGCGCCTGCTCCGCTAGATGCGCCCGGAAGATCCGATTTCGGGGCGTCCCGACGTCCCGACGGACGCCGCTGGTCGGATCGCCGCCCGCCACTGGAGGATTTCCGACGCCGCGGCGACCCGCCTCCCCGGCGAACGCGACGCCAACTTCGCCATCGGCGCCCGCCACATCCTCAAGATCAGCGCGAGCGGCGTCTCCCCGGAGCGGATCGCCTTCGAGGGCGGCATGGCGCGGGCGGCGCAAACCGCCGACCCCGGCCTCCGGGTCGCCGAGCCGCTTCCCCTTCCCGACGGAACGACCCGCGTTCGATGCGCCTTCGGCGGACGCGACCACCTGGCGCGCCTCTTCCCCCGGCTCCCCGGCGTCCCGCTCTCCCGCTTTCGCCGCCGTCCCCCGGCGCTGCTGCGGGCGGTCGGGGAGCTGGCTGCGCGGCTCCAGCTCGCCCTTTCCAGAAATCCGCCAGACCCGCCGGCGCCGGTTGACCTTCCGTGGAATCCGGCGCGCTTCGGGGATGTCATCCGGAACGCGACCGATCTGCGCGATCCGGAGCGGTTCCGCCGGGTCGCGGCCGCCGTGCTGCCGGAGCTTCCGGCGCTGCTCGCCCTCCCCGCCGCCGCGCTCCACAACGACCTGAACGACGACAATCTGCTTCTGGAAGGCGATCCGGAGGAGGCGACCGTCGAATCTCTCGCGATTCTGGACTTCGGCGATGCGCTCGTCGGCCCGCGGATCATGGAAGCGGCGGGCGCCACGCTCTACCTGTCGCTTTCGGCGGCGGAGCCGCTCCGAAGCGCCGAAGCGGTGTTCCGCGCCTACTCCGCCCTCCATCCGGTCCAGGAACCGGAAGCCGACCTGTTCCGGGTCGCGCTGGCGGCCCGGGCCCTGGTGAGCGCCGCGGTGAGCGCCCGGCGTCACCGCCTGAACGACAGCTACCTGGTCACCAGCGAGGAGGGCGTCTGGCGCGTTCTCGCCGAACTGGACCGGACTCCGGGGCGATTCCTCGACGCCCGCTTCCGCGCCGCCGCCGGCTTCGGGCCGCCATCCGCCACCCTGGACGGGCCGGCCCGGAACGCCCTCCCGCCGATCTCCGTCCCGCCGGACGCCCCGGCGCTGGACCTCGGCCCCGAAAGCCCGGCGGTGGACCCCGCCGACCCGATCGGCTCGCTCGCCGCCGCGATTCCGGCGGAGGGCGTCTCCATCGGGCGCTACCTCGAGCCCCGCCTGCTCTACGCCGCCCCCGGATTCTTCCCGAAGGTCGGGGATCCCCCGACCCGGGAGACGCGCACCATCCACCTGGGAATCGACATCTTCGCCCCCGCCGGCACGCCGGTCGTCGCCCCGCTGGACGGCGAAATCGCCTGGCGCCGCGAAGACAGCGAGCCGCTCGGGTTCGGTCCCTGTCTCGCGATCCGGCACGAGGGAGGCTTCCAGACCCTCTACGGACACCTGGGCCGGGACTGCCTCGCCAGGCTCCAGCCCGGTCAACCGGTGCGACGCGGGGAGCGTCTGGCCGTCGTCGGCGAACCGGCGGAGAACGGCGGATGGCCCCCCCACCTCCACTTCCAGCTGCTGGCGGTCGATCTCGGCTTCGGCGAAGACCCGCCGGGCGTCGCGGCGCCCGCCGACCTTGAAGTCCTGGAGGCGATGAGTCCCAACCCCGCCGCCTTCCTGGGCCTGGATCCGGAGCGGGTCTCGGCGGATCGGGAAGACCCGGAGGACCTGCTCGATGCGCGGCGCAAGCGCATCAGTCGGGCGCTGAGCCTCACCCACGACCCGCCGATCCCGGTGGTTCGGGGACGGAAGACCCGCCTCTACGACAACCGGGGCCGCGACTACCTGGACATGGTGAACAACGTCTGTCACGTCGGGCACGCCCATCCGAAAGTCGCCGAGGCCATCGCCCGCCAGTCCCGGCTGCTCAACACGAACACCCGCTACCTCTACCGGCAGCTGACCGACTACGCCGAACGGCTCGCCGCCACCTTCCCGGCGCCGCTTTCGGTGGTTTTCCCCACCAACTCGGGAAGCGAGGCGAACGACCTGGCGCTCCGCCTGGCGCGCGCCTTCCTGGGAAGGAGGGACACGCTCGTCTTCGACGGCGGCTACCACGGCAACCTGACCTCGCTCATCGAGATCAGTCCCTACAAGCTGGACGCCGCCGGAGCGTCCCGCCCTCTCCCCGAGCTGCATCGGCTTCCGATGCCCGACGGGTTCCGGGGACGCTTCCGGCGCGACCGGCCGGACTGGGTGGAGGCGCTGATCCGGGACATGACGGAGCGGGTGGCGCGAGCCGGCCCGGCGACTCTGGTCGCGGAAGCCATCCTCAGCTGCGGCGGACAGATCGTCCCGCCTCCCGGCTATCTCCGGGCGCTCTACCGGGCCGTCCGGGAGGCCGGCGGCGTCATCGTCGCCGATGAGGTGCAGACCGGATTCGGGCGCGTCGGCCCGGCGTTCTGGGCCTTCCGGGAGATGCAGGCCGACGAGGAGGTGGTCCCGGACATCGTGACGGTCGGCAAGCCGGCGGGAAACGGGCACCCGCTGGGAGCGGTTCTCACCACCCGCCGCATCGCCGCCGCCTTCGAGAACGGACCGGAGTACTTCAACACCTTCGGCGGCAATCCGGTCTCCTGCGCCGCCGGCATCGCGGTGCTGGATGTCATCCGGGACGAGGGGCTGGCCGAGCATGCAGCGGCGGTCGGAAAGCGCCTGCTGGACGGCATCCGGGAGCTCGGGCGTTCCCACCCGATCCTCGCCGACGCGCGGGGCCGCGGCCTCTTTCTGGGATTCGAGCTCGCGTTCCCGGGCGATCCCCCGACGCCAGCCGGAAAAGAAGCCCATAGACTGGTGCGCCGCCTCCACGACTGCCGCATCCTGAACAGTACCGACGGCCCCGACCGCAACGTGATCAAGCTCAAGCCGCCGCTCACCTTCTCGAACGCCGACGCCGACCGCTACCTCGAAGTCCTGGACTTCGTGCTGGGGGAGCAATTCCCGTGAGCGCGGCGTTCGGGATGGTGGAGCTCCCCCCGGCGGGGGAGCATCGCGCCACCGTGATCTGGCTCCACGGACTGGGCGCCGACGGCCACGACTTCGTTCCGATCGTCCCCGCGCTTGACCTGCCCGCCCCGCTCGGCGTCCGCTTCCGCTTCCCGGAGGCGCCGGTGCGCCCGGTGACCCTGAACGGCGGCCTCCCGATGCGTTCCTGGTTCGACATGCGGGCGCTCCTGGTCAACTCCCCGGCCGACGCGGCGCGGCTGGTGGACAGGGAGCAGCTCGCCGAATCGGTCGCCCTGGTTCGCAAGCTGGCGCGGGAGGAACGGGAGTCCGGCATCCCACCGGAGCGGATCGTCCTCGCCGGGTTTTCCCAGGGCGGCGCGGTGGCGCTGGCGGCGGCCGCGCTCCAGGGCTTTCCCGGAGAGCCGGCCGAAGTCGGCGGGGTCATGGCCCTTTCGACCTACATCGCCCGCCACGAGGTGGTCGTCGCCCCGCGCCTCCCCGGCGCCCGGCTGTTCGCCGCGCACGGCGTCGCCGACGACCTCATCCCGATTCGCTACGGGGAAGCCGCCTGCCGCTCCCTCCTCGAGGCCGGCTGGGACGGCGTGTTCCGGAGCTATCCCATGGGCCATCAGGTTTCGGCGCCCGAAACCCGCGACATCGGTCGCTTCCTCCGCGCGCTGCTCCGATGAACCCTCCGGGAGTCACGCTCGTCACCGGGGCGTCCGGGGAGATCGGAACCGCGCTGGTCCGGCGGCTCGCTGGAACCCCCGGCCAGCAGGTTCTCACCAGCGACATCCGCCCCCTGCCGCCGGGACTTCCGTCGCCGCTGGAGCACATCCAGGGAGACATCCTCGAGCGCGACGTCTGGAAACGGGCGCTCGCCCACCGGCCGCATCGCATCGTCCACCTCGCCGCCCTGCTCTCGACCCGGACCGAATCGGCGCCGGTTCCGGCCCACCGGGTGAACGTGGAGGGTTCGGTGCGGGCGCTGGAGGCGGCGGTCGCGCTCGCGGCCGCCGGACCGGTGCAATTCCTGTTTCCGAGCTCCATCGCCGTCTACGGCCTGCCCTCCCGGAGCGCCAAGGACGCGGCGGCGCCGGTCGGCGAGGACGATTTCCTCCGTCCGATCACCCTTTACGGCGCCCAGAAGCTCTACATCGAGCACTTCGGCGCCGTCCTGGAGCGCGAGCATCCGAACCTCGACTTCCGCGCCGTGCGGTTCCCCGGCCTCCTCTCCGCCGACACCCTCCCCTCGGGAGGCACCAGCGACTGGGCGCCGGAAATGATCCACGCCGCCGCCTGCGGCGAGCCGTTCACCTGCTTCGTCCGCCCCGACGCCCGGCTTCCCTTCTGCGCCATGCCGACCGCGGTGGAGGGGCTGGCGCGGCTCTTCGCCGCCGACAAGGCGCGCCTCTCCCGCACCGCCTACAACTTCGGCGGGCCCAGCCTCTCGGCGGAGGAGGTGGCCCGCCGGGTGCGCCGGGATTTCCCCGGCCTGGAGCGCCATTTCGAGCCGGACCCGGACCGGGACCGGATCGTCGCCAGCTGGCCCGCAGCGGTGGACGACGGAGCGGCCCGGCGCGACTTCGGCTGGCGCCCCGACCGGGAAGCGGAAGCGCTGTTCTCGGAGTATCTGATCCCGAACATCCGGCGGCGCTACCCGCCGGGGAGACAGCCATGAAGCCCCCGCCCCGCTCGCCCTTCCTGCCCGGCCTGCTCGCGCCGCTGCTCTCGGCGGGGATCGGCGCCGCCCTCTACCGCGTCCTCACCCGGTTGAGCGACAACCCCGACGGCGACTGGATGTTCCGGCTGACCGTGGTCACGGTGGGGATGCTGATCCCTCCGGGGATCGCGCTCCTCATGGCGGTTCGGGACTGGCGCGCCCGGCGGCGCCTCAGCGTCCCCGGCTGGATCGGAGCGCTGGTCGCCGTGCTGGCGCTCGGTCTGGCCGTCCTCCCGATCCGGGGAGGGATGCGGCGCGCCCGGCAGGCGGCGAATCTGGCGCTCGCCGGCGTGCCGGCGCCCGATTTCCGCGCCCTGGACCTTGACGGAAACATCCACCAGCTCTCGGAGCATCGGGGGTCGGTGGCGCTGGTGAACGTCTGGGCCACCTGGTGTCCCCCCTGCCGTGCGGAGATGCCGGAACTGGACCGGCTGGCGGCCGAGCAGGCCGACCGGGGGCTGGTGGTCTTCGGAATCTCCACCGAGGACGAAGCCGTCCAGCGCGCCTTCCAGGACGAATCGGTTCCGGTGGACTACCCGCTGCTGCTTCCCGGCGCGCCGCTTGAAGGCGGAGTCATGCCGCCGGTGTTCCTGGAGACCGCCCGCTACCCGGCCAACTTCCTGATCGACCGGGATGGGTTGCTGCACCCGGCGCCGAGCGCCGACCAGCCGTTCCGTGCGCTCGAGGATGCCGTCGAACGCCTCCTCGAAACGCCCGAAACTCCCTGACCCGAAATTCCCCGACCCGAAATTCCCTGATCGGCGGCGCGGCCCGTCTGTCAGCGTTCCCCGGCGAAGTTGCCGCTGGCGAGAATCGAGGGAACCGCCACTCCGTTCAACCTGGCGGGCCGGTAGCGCCCGCGCACCAGGGACATCATGGTCAGGTGCGCCCGGTCGGAACTGTCGGGGGCGAAGCGCGCCGCCTTGACCTGCCCCCGGTGATCGATCAGCACCAGGATGCCATCGGCGCGCGCCGACCGCCGGGACCCCCCGCCCTGGCGATCGCGCATCGGAGCGTCGGTGGCCAGCAGGGTGGCGGGTTCGTAGAGCGCCCCGTGCTCGGCGCTCCCCCGCACGGCGAGCAGAAACGGCGCCAGATCGTGCATCAGGTAGTCGATGTCGGCCTCGAAGGCCACCTCGAAGGAGGCCAGCGAATTCGCTTCCTCGTTCCGCAGCGCCTGGAGATACCCGATCTGCAGGTGCGCCTCGGCGTCTCCGGGGCGCATGTCCAAAAGCGCCTGGTACAGGTTCCCGGCGTCCTCCAGATCCCCGTTCAGCGAATGGGCCCGCGCCAGCAGTCGCAGGGCGCGCAGGTTGCCCGGCTCGCTGAGCAGCACTTCGCCGAGTTCGTCGATGGCGAGAGGCAGGTTGCGGTTGCCGAGATGGGCTTCCCCGACCAGCAGCCTCGCCTGGTTGCGATGGTTGTCGGAGACCGGCATGTCGGTCGAGAGCCAGTCGATCGCCTGGGAATACTTGCCGTCCTCGATGTAGCGACGGGCCTGGGCGATCGGATCGTCCCGTCCGACCACCGCCTCGAGCAGCGCGTCCTCCTGCCGGGTCGGACGGAGCATGAAGTGGCGCTGCGGCGCCAGCGCCTCTTCCTCGAGACTGGCGGCCAGCGTCGGATGGACGGTGGCCAGCCGCTCCATCGCCACCTCGAAATCGTCGAGCACCCGGAGCTTTTGTCCCTCGTACACCATGCCCCGCCGCTCCGCCGCCGCGCGGATGGTTCCGATGTAGACCGGCCGGTCGGGGGGCACCAGGATCAGCGCTTCCCCGATCTCGTGCTCGCGCGGAGTCACCTTGAATCGCTGCCGGATGGGCCGGACGCGACGGGGATTCATCGGGCGGATCTGCGGCAGGTAGACCGCCTCGAACGCCAGCACGTCGTACACCCCGGGCTCCACGATCTCGGCGATCAGGCCGAGTCCGTCGTCGATCCGCAGCGTCTCCCGCCGTCCGGTGTCCCGATGCCGCAGCACGATCCGCCGGGATCGGAAATCGGGGCTTTCGAACTTCCCCTCGAAGCGCCCGATCACCAGCGAATGCCCCCTGCGCACCAGGTCCCGCCAGACGGTGCTCCGGGACGGCGCGTCAGCGGCGGCTATATCCAGTCCGGGAACCATGAGGAACGCGGGCAGGAGCGCGGGCAGGAGCGCGCGCCGGAGGCAAAGGGAGGAGCGTTCTCGAGGGGGTGGCGGTTTCACGTCAACTGGGGATGCTCTCACTTTCCCCGCCAGGCTTCAAACGCCATCCCGGGGACGTCAGCGTTTCGGGGCCGAACCGAAAACCGCCTCGAACGTGGGCGCGTCCAGCACCGCGTCCAGCCAGCGGTTCAGTTGCCCGAGATCGGCCCCGGCAATACGGGCCTGGACTTCACCGAGCGGACGTCCGAAGCGGCGCGCGAGCTGCCGGGCGAGCGTTTCGGCTTTGCCTTCGGCCCTGCCCTCGGCTTTGCCTTGCTTCAACCAAGTCTGAGCTGCGGTTTCCATAACGGCCTCCACTTCTTCGGGTTCGGCACCGGTGCGCCCCATCGCCGCCTTCATCTGATCCAGCGACAGAACCAGCGTTGCGACGTACTGTAGCAGGAACTGCCCGAAGTCGGTGCCGGAATCGATCCCCTCCACGATGATGTCCGCCTCCGCGTCGGTGGCCTTCCTGGCGTGGACGCGCCCCATCGCCAAAAGGGCGCTCCGCGTCTCCGGATTCTTCGGGAGTTCCTCCGGAGCCATCCGGGTGAGGTCGTACAGAAGGTACGTCCCGAATTGGCTCGCCAGATGTTTGAGTCCCTCCGGAGCATCGATCATGTCCACGATCGAGCGGGGCGTGGTCCAGGCGCCGGGTCCGTTGTAGAAGACCACCGGGATGACCAGCGGCACGCGCCCGGGCGCCCCGTGTCCGCTGTCCCGTTCCCTGGTCCATATCCGCTGGATGTAGCGCATCAGCTGGAGCGGGGTGCGGGCGTCCGGCTGCGACTTGTGCTCCAGCAGGACGTGGATCCGAGCGGTGGCGCCATCCTTGAGCCGCGCCCGGAAGATGGCGTCGGCCCGGGCGGCCTTTCCCTCGCCGTCGATGGAGGCGCCCTCGATGAGTTCGGGCGGGTGGTCCGGGTCCAGGCGTTCGCGGACTTCGGGCGGCAGGAATTCGGCGAGCAGTGTCGCGGCGCGCCTGGGAGCGGCGCCCAGCAGGCGGAACAGCGCGTCGTGGGGCTGGGCCGGGAACGTTCCGGCCCCCCGACGGATGTCGGCATCACGCGCCGCGCTCACCAGGGGAGCTTGATGAACCGCAGCGGGCCGATCCGCGGAATCTCGGTGGGGAGCGCGTTCCGCTGCATGCTCTCCTCCCAGGCGCGGCGTCCGACTCCGGCGGCGGCGATCCGCAATCCGACGCGACGCCGGACAATAGTGGTCCGCGGCGCCGCCCCGTCCCCGTCCGGCGTGCGCCAGGCGGCCGCGCTGGACGCCGCCCGAATCTCCACCTCCACCGCCCGGACGATGTGATCGCCGAGCGCGGCGGCGGTCTGCATGTCGCCGAGGAACGTCGGCGGGTCATCCAACAGCCGGTCGGCGTCCCGACCCGTGACGTACCGGATTTGCAGGTCGTCGGCGAAGCCGACCGGTTGGGGCTGGCCTTCATCGACCCGGCGCATCAGCGTCCGCCGCCCGCCGTCCCGGGGTCCGGGGGGACGAAGCCAGTAGCGGATGCGCGAAACCGGAACGACGCCGGGTTGCCCGAGTCCGAAGAGGCCGTAGCGTTCCGCCGAAAGTCGGGAGAATGGCGTCTCATATTCCGGCTCACGCGAGGACCCGCTCAAGCAAGCGGACGGCCCAGGAGGCGTCCTCCAGAAAATAAACGCCTCGATCCTCCCATTCATTCTTGCTGCTGCGCTTTTCGTCGCTCCCGATCTCGCCGGGCGGTGTAACCGAGATCACATATGCATGCAGGCGGATCGTCGGGTCGTTGCGGCGGATGCGCGCTTCGACGTTCTTGATTTCAGCGTGCAGCCCTACTTTCTTTTTTTCGTCCGAATCAAATCGACTCAGCCCCTTCGGGTCAAGGAACAGGATGTGCTGCTGCTCTCCCTTCACCAGCCAGACGATGAAATCCGGGTAATAGGAATGATCGTCGAAGAAGGACACACCCCGCCCCCGACTCTGGTTGCGGATCAGGGACAACTCCCATCCCCGCAAGGGGGGATCGCCTTTCTTCAGGTCGGTCAGTGTCTTGACCACCCGCTTCTCGGCGTCGTTCAGGAGCACTGGTTGAACGGATATATCGACTTTGCGTTCGTCAGGATCGTGGAGCAACGGCTGGTAGGCGTGCTCTTTGCGCATCAGAACGCCAAACCCCGCGTGATCGTAAGGGCCTTCCTTGAGTTCCCTTCTGCTCGCTTTTCTCTTGATCGTGAGAATATGGTCAATCAGGATCTCCTCGCTGGCAGCTACCGCAAACCGGTAGGCGCCGATGTAGTTGGAATCGGACTCGTTGAGCGTCCCCACTTCCAGACGTTCGTATTCCCACGCACGACGCCGTTTGCGCCAGAACCGGTCAGCGTAGTCGGCGATCAGTTCGACGGCGACGTCCTCCAGCTTTCGCAGATCGGAGACACTCTTCGGTTCGAGCCATTCCGGAGGCAGGTACAGGTCGTACCAATCGTCCCGGTCCAGCAACGCATCGATCGTCGCACGGTCCATGGCGAGATTCCTCCAGCCTTCCCGTTCCTTGCGCTCCAGCAGCCGGTCATGGATGCGGGCGCGGTTGAAGAGGGCGGTTTGCCCGCGATCCAGCGGCGCCGGCTGCCGAGTCTCCGCTTCGGTCGCCGTCCCCCTGGAGTCGAAGGCTTGCAGCCGGGAGTGGAAATCCCGTTTCGCCCTGGGAGCGCCGGATTCCGGGAGGATCGGACGGTCGTCCGAGCGAACGTACTCCTTTCCTTCCCCGATCCGGAGAAGCTTCAGATCCTCCCTTGCGAAATTCCAGGCGACGCACATCTTGATGGTTTCCGTCGTGACTCCCTCCGCATCCAGAATCTCGCGGAACGCCTGCATGTAGTTCGCCTTGAGGCCGAAGATGCGCAGCGTCTCCAGTTCCCGTAGCCCGTCGCTGTCGGCGGGCGGATCGGCTTCGGCGAGAGCGCGGTGACGCTTGAGACTCATGTTCCGGCCCTTGAGCCGGACGCCGCGTCCGAACATCTGGATGATCTCCGGCCCTTCGCGGACGCCGACGTGCATGAGCCCCATCGCGCTCACCCGCCAGGAATTCCAGCCGGCGATGAAGCGTCTCGCGCCGATGACGATGTTCACCGTCGAATCGGCCCGGTCCACATCGGCGAACAACCGCCGGACAAAACCGGCGTCCCGTTCGACGACGAGATCAGGGTTGCCTCCCTTTTCGAGAAGCCGATAGAGCGCCTGCGAGTCCCCGATGTTCACCACTCCGAAAGGCGCGTTGTCCGCCGTGCGCAGATGCAGCTCGCCTTCGCCCTGGGTCAGGTAGCGCACATGGAGCCGCCCAGCCCCGTGAAACAGCGTCTTGCATATGTCATCATGGAGCTCGTCGGGGTCGACGTCCTTCAGGTCGTCGAACCGGCCGGCGAAGTAGTCCGCATCGTCCGCTCCGGTCAGCCCCGACTGGCCTTTCAGAAGGCGGGAGAGCAAGGGGCGGACCGCGGCACCATGCGCCAGAACCCAGCCGAGGAAGTCAAGGATCAACAGGACATCCGACCGCGCCTCCCGGTCCACTTGGGACCTGGAATGCCTGGCGACCGTCTTGCCGAGAAACACCCATAGCGGTCGGGCTACCTGGTATGCGGCCCAGCGGCCGCGCCCCTCGCGCCAGATGCGGCACTGCCGGTAGAAGCTCAGCAGCGCGCCCAGCAGATAGATACGGCTGTTCTGGTCCGCCGCCCCTCCCGGAAGATTGGCGATCTCGAAGTCCTTGCCGTAACCGTCCGCATGGAAGGCGCGGTAGGAATAGTCGAACAGCAGACTCTTGCCGTAGGCGTCCCGCAGGGCGTCGTCCTTGCTGACGATCTGGTTGAAGGTGGCCGAATACTCGAAGGTGAAGCCGCCCTCCGCCAATTCCTTCCGCAGTTTGCGCCAGACCTTGCCGGAAGAGCCGAGATGCCCCTCATCCACCAGGACGAGGTTGTTGTCGCCGAAATCACGAACCGCGACCCGCTTCACGCCTTTCCGTTCGGCGAGCTTGTTCACGTCGATGATCTCGACCGTCCCCGGCAAGCCCGCGCTGGCCGCGCTGGAAAAGATGCGCGCCCGCAGGTTGCTGGCGCGGAATTCGCGTTCGTGTTGCCCGGACAGCTGCTCGTTCGGGGTCACCAGAATGACGTTCCGGGGCGGGCGGCCCGCCTCCTGGGCGATGCGCCGGTACTGGAGGATGTGGGCGTGCATGACCAGCGTTTTGCCGGAGCCGGTGGCGCTTTGCACCGCCACGGCGCGCAGATCGTCCAGCGAGTACTTCGGCATCGAGCTGGTGGCCCGGTGAGCGCGCCGCTCCGCGTCCAGCTTCGCCTGGAGGTCCTCCGGGTCCTCGAAATAGAGGCGCAGGTAGTGCTCGGCGAACAGCAGCGCCAGCCATTGGTGCGGCTTCCATCCCCGACCGTGCTCCGGAGTCATGCGCAGTCGCCTTCCGGTTTCCTCGATGGACGCATCACAGGCGATGAGTCGTTCCGGCGTCAGCTTCGTGGCGCCCGGGTCGGGAAACATCCGGCGGAAATAGAAGCTCTCGCCGTTCGCATCGGTCCCGGCGTCCACGTCGCGGAGCAGCGCCAGCATGGACGCCACGTCCTGATAACCGAATTCCCGGCAGAGGAAGCGGTTCAGGACGAGCCGGTTTTCGAACGGAGTCATCCTCCATCCCCGGCGAACATGAGTTTTCGGAAGATCGGTTCGATGGGCTTCGCCTTCCAGATTTCGTCCTTTTCCTGGACCGCGTTCAGCGTATGGTCCCCGTTGGCGTAGATCAGTTCAAGTCCGTCGGGGAGGTTCGCACGATGACGTCGGAGCCAGTCGTCCAGCGCGTCATTGTCGATCTCGTCCCGGTCGCGCCAGAGGATCAGACATGTCCGTCCCTCCGGATCCACTCCGAAGATGGCGAGCACGCCATCAACGCGGCGGCGCGACTCCACCCGGAAGCCGAGAAGCAGGTTGAACGTCTCCACCAAATCCACCGGCGTCTCCTGGCGGACGCCGTCCCGGACGACCGAGAGCGTGTACGCGAACGGGTTCCGGAAGTCCTCGCCAAGCAGGCAGGGGCTGCCGGCGGTTTCCTCATTCAGGGCGTACCGCAGCCGGTAATCTTCGGCCACCGTCGGATAGCGCTTCAACACGTCTTCCGGAGGCTGTTTGGCTTCCAGGCTGTCCAGCGTGTCCTCCCAGGATTCGATGCGAACGGTTTTGATGAGCTGGCTCATCCCCTTGTCGCGCGCGGTCGGTTCGCCCTCCTTCCAGTCCGGGGAGTAGGCGACCTTCTTGAGGCGGGGCAGCATCACCGTGTCGAAATGATCCCCCATCTCGACCAGGATGTACTTCCGCCGGCCCCCGTCCAGCCGATTCAAATTGGCCTCAATTGAGATTTGAGTGGGTAGAATGGAGACCGCCGGGATTCCGGGTGTCAAGGGCGGGCTTGCACGGCGTAGCGAACCCTTGACTCACGGAATCCGGCGGGCACGCTCGAAAAAGGGTCGAAAGCGGGAAGCCGCAACCGTCCCCAGCCAGCGTCGCCACACACCAATGGAACACTTTTCCCGCTTTCGACCCTGAAAAAAAGGAGCGCATCCAGTGCTACACGAGCTTTTCGCCCAAGCCCTCGGCATCCCGGACCCCTGGTTCGTCGAGAACGTGGAATTCGACAAGGACCAAGGAAAGCTGAGCATCCGCGTCGATTTCCGCAGGGGCGCCCGCTTCGCCCACCAGAACCACGACGGCCTCCATCCGGTCCACGACACCAAGACCAAGCGCTTCCGCCACCTCAACTTCTTCCAATTCGAGTGCGAACTGGTGGCGCGCGTCCCCCGGGTGCGCCTCCTCAACGGCAAGGTCGCGCTGGTCTCGCCGCCCTGGGCCGGCAAGCTCTCCGGGTTCTCCCTCCTCTTCGAAGCCTTGATTCTCGCCATGTGCCAGGACATGACCTTCGCCGCCGTCGCACGGCTCGCCGGACTCTCCCAGCACCAAACCCAGGCCATCTCCAACCGCTATGTGGAACTCGCCACCGAAACCGACGACCAAGCCGACGTCCGCGCCGTCGCCATCGA
Organism: Candidatus Marinacidobacterium sp.; assembly: GCA_965202845.1. Lineage (GTDB taxonomy): Bacteria > Acidobacteriota > Vicinamibacteria > Marinacidobacterales > Marinacidobacteraceae > CBDATA01. The sequence continues at coordinate 1,035,725 of OZ241856.1, read as the reverse complement.
CGAAACCTCCCGCGCGCGCGGCCACAACTACGTCACCGTCGTCGCAGACGCCCGAAAACGCCGGGTCATCTTCGTCGGAGAAGGCCGCGCCGCCGACTCCGTCGACCGATTCGCCCGAAGCCTCGAAGCCCACGGCGGAGACCCCGAAGCCGTCGAAGTCGCCTCCATCGACATGTCCCCCGCCTACATGAAGGGCGTCGCAGAGCATCTCCCCAACGCCCAGATCACCTTCGACAAATTCCACGTCATCGCTCACGCATCCAAGGCCCTCGACCAGACCCGGCGCATCGAGCAGCGCGCCAACCCCCAACTCAAGGGCATGCGCTGGGCGCTCCTCAAAAATCCCGAACGACTCGGCCCCGAACAGCGCGCCCAACTCAACGCTCTCATCGCGCAGGCCCCCGGAAAGCGCACCGCCCGAGCCTGGATGTACCGCGAGCAACTCCGGAACATCCTCAACCGCAAGCAGGTCAACGTCGTCAGAGCCATGCTCCGGCAGTGGTGCGCCAACGTGAACCGCTCCAAGGTCGAACCCATGAAAGCCGTCGCGCGGATGATCCGCAAACATCTCGAGGGCATCGTCGCGTGGGCCCGAACCCGCCAGACCAACGGCTTCATCGAGGCGCTCAACGGCCTGTTTCAGGCGGCCAAGCGGAAAGCCAGAGGCTACGGAACCTTCCAGACCATCCGCACCGTGTTCTTCCTCATCGCCGGAAAACTGGACTTCTCCAAGCTCAACCCTCATGTCGCGTACCCACTCGGTATTTGAAAGAGCCTCAAATTGAGGACCGCGTGGCCGGTCGTCCCCGATCCGCCAAAGAAGTCCAGCACCGTGTCTTGATGTTTTCTCGCCGCCGCGCCTACCAGAATGTCGTAGAGGGAGGTTGCGTGCGCGTAGGGGAAATCGCCCAATCCCAGTTCGTCCAGTTCGGATTTTCCCCTTTTGGCGTCCGGGATAACGGATGAAATCTGTTTGCTCGCGTCCCGATGCAAGACGCGCTTTTGTCTGGGCTGCGAGGTTTCGTCCTTGCCGAACAGGATTTCACCTCTTTCCATCATGCTTGCAAGCGTTTCCGGAGTGCGCGAGAAACCGTTCGGCGGAACCGGGCAGGGTTTTCCCGTGATGGGGTGTATCAGGGATTCATGAAATTTCGGGTCCTCCCTCATTTCCGGGGCTCGCAAGCTGACGGATCGATAGACCTGTCCCTTCGAATCAATGTACGCATAGGACTTGTCGCCGTTGCTCAGTCGAGTTTCTCCCCGGACCCACTTCGCAAATTCCTTTCTCGCCAAATCAGACATTCCGTGCTTTTCGATCAAGGCGGCCGCATTGTCCAGGATCAAATCCTCGTTGCCGTGATGAAGATCAATGGACGAAGAAAAATGCGTCCGCCACAGTACATACTCGTGCTGTATGGCGACGCCGCCCCCGGCGGTCATGGGATTTCTCTTGTCCCACACAATGGTTCCCGCATCGGGAAGGTCGAATTGATCCATCAAGACATGCAAACGTCCATGTTCGTTTTCGTCAATATGACAAAGAAAATGTCCCCGCTCCTCGAGCAAGGGCATACAGCATTCCATGCGTTCTTGCATCATCGCCATCCAGCTGGAATGCATGTAGCCGTTCTTGTACATGAAACCGCTTGTTTGCGTATTGTACGGAGGATCAATATGTATGCATTGGATTTTCCCCGCGTAGCGCTTTCTTGACAGACGCAATGCCTGGGCGTTCTCGCCCTGGATCAGAAGTCCATCGGTCTGTTCGTCCAGGGGGGCGGCTTCCGAGAGGGCGGCCAGCAACCGATCCTTGAAGCTGCGGTCGAAATGGCGGGTGTCCAGCGTCAGAAACGGATTGGCCTTGAAAAAACCGACTGGGAGCGGCTTGGCGTAGCCCACGATCCGGTCGATGGCGAACAACTCCACCCATTCCGCATGCTGCGCCTCGTTTGCGGCGATCTCCGGATAGAAGCGTTCCGGAATCCGATCCAGAGTCACGCACCACTCGGTCTCCAGGACGAATTTCTTCTTGAGCCAGAGGCGTTTCTGAAAATTCTCCAGTTGCGCGAGGAAGTCGATGAGCTTGCCGCCAATCTCCCGGACGCCGCGCATCCGCCCCAGGGCGCGACGCAGTCGGTCGGCATCGCCGAACGCGAGGTCCTGAAGGTCCAGAACATCGGTTTTCAGGTAGAGGTCCAGTTCCCGGCGCAGAAATCCGGCCAGATCTTTGTGGATGAAGTAATCGAAACTGTTCTTCGCCGTGTACCGCCCCACATGCTTCTCCAGCAGGGTTCGTTGCTGCTTGACGTCGGTCGGGGCGGGCGTGTCGAGGGCCGAAAGCCGCTCCGGATCCAGCCGTTCGACCGCCGCCCGGATGCGCTCCACCGCCGCCCCATTGATCCGTTCCTGCTGGCTTGCGCCGTTGCCGGGCCATTTCTGTTTCTCGCTCTCCCGAAGGGGACGGTGCTCGAAGCGGACGACCAGTTCGCCGTCCTTGAGCGCCACCGCTTGCCTTGCGAGAACGAAGCGGCGCTGCCGACCGTTCGCCTCCTTGATGTCGTCCTTCTCGTTGTCCGCCATCGCAATCTCGAAGCGCGCCCGGAACGATGCGTCGCCCGCACTGGCGAGGAATGCGTAGGAGGCGTAGTTCTCGGTCGTCTTGACGTAGTACTGGTCCGAATGGGCCCAGTGCAGTTTCACCTCCTCGCCGTCCCAAGGGATCCGATAGGTGGGCGCGTCGCCCGACGAGTAACGGCGAAGCGGCATGAAATCCCCTTCGGCGTAGTAGCGGGCGAAGAAATTGACGAGATGGCCGAACACGTCGGCTTCCGCGGCGACGTCCGTATTCGCCCTCTTCAACTCCGCCTTCAGGTTTTGGACCGCAAGGGCGTCATCGGGAACAGCGCCATATTTTCGCAACGAATCGCTGATGTTCGCGATCTCCTTCTCGAGCGCGGCTCGCTGTTCGTCGGTAGCGCCATCAATCACTTCCTGAACCTGCGGAAACAAATCCCGATCGAGGAAACTCCTGATTTCCGTCGCTTTCATCCGCATGATTCGGTAGAGGCCGAAGTCCAAGTCGCCGCGGTCAAGCCGGAGCATCTCCAGCAACAACTCCTTGAGGCGCTCCACATTGCGCCTTCTTTCTTGCGTCGGGTGCATGCTGGATTCCCTTGCTCCGTCCGGTGGAAGGATGCGCGTGCGAGCTGCCGGCAGTCCGGAACGAACCGCGCCGCGGCGCTCCGGGCACAATCGGCAAATGATCTCCCGCCGAGTCTACTCCATCAGCCGCGCTCACCAGGGGAGCTTGATGAACCGCAGCGGGCCGATCCGCGGAATCTCGGTGGGGAGCGCGTTCCGCTGCATGCTCTCCTCCCAGGCGCGGCGTCCGACTCCGGCGGCGGCGATCCGCAATCCGACGCGACGCCGGACAATAGTGGTCCGCGGCGCCGCCCCGTCCCCGTCCGGCGTGCGCCAGGCGGCCGCGCTGGACGCCGCCCGAATCTCCACCTCCACCGCCCGGACGATGTGATCGCCGAGCGCGGCGGCGGTCTGCATGTCGCCGAGGAACGTCGGCGGGTCATCCAAAAGTCGGTCGGCGTCCCGACCCGTGATGTACCGGATTTGCAGGTCGTCGGCGAAGCCGACCGGTTGGGGCTGGCCTTCATCGACCCGGCGCATCAGCGTCCGCCGCCCGCCGTCCCGGGGTCCGGGGGGACGAAGCCAGTAGCGGATGCGCGAAACCGGAACGACGCCGGGTTGCCCGAGCCCGAAGAGGCCGTAGCGTTCCGCCGGCTCGTCGCCGATTCCGCCGACCGGAAGCCCGCCCTTCTTTCCGAGTGACTTCCCTGCCTTCTGCGCCCGCTCGGCGAGCGTCTCGAGCATGGAGGACACCACCTGGTCGGTCAAGGCGGCCGCCGGGCCGGAGCCCAGGCCGGGCAGCGCCGCGTCGATCACCCCGCCGAGCACGCTCTTGAGGGCGCGCTGCATGAGGCCGCCGCCCCCGCCCGGGGCGAAGGTGTCCGCGTCCACCGAACGAAAGTGGTAGTGCCAGTCGTTCCGAACCGGTCGCAGCCCGACCCGCGCTCCCTCCGGCGGCGGCGAAGCGGAATCGCCCACCACCCGGTTGAGGCCCTGGGACACGCTTCCCGCGAGCCCGCCGCCCGCCGAAGCGACCGAAGCCACCTCGCCGAACGCCCAGCGCGGCATCATTTCATCGTCGTTGAACACCACCGCGAACGGGCGCGCCGAGGCGTCGAGGCGGCTTGCGGGGACTCCGAGGCGTGCGGTGGCGCCATCGAAGGACGTGACCGGCTCGAACCCGATCCCGACGAGGCGGGCGGGCGCGGCAAGGAAGTCGAGGCCGTCCGGATTCCGGTTTCCGGCGCGGTCCAGGTTGTTGAACACCGGGATCTCCGGCGGCAATCCCGACCCCGCCCGCTCGAGGTCGCGGGCGATGAAGTCCAGCATGGCGGACGCATCCAGCCGAAGCGCGGCGGTCTCCGGCCCGCTGCGGAACGCGCCCTGCCCCATCCGGAAGAGCGTGACGAAGCTGGCGAGAACGAAAAGGGTGACGGCCGCCACCACCACGACCTCCACGATCGTGAAACCGGCGGCGGCGCGCGGCTGCGGGTTCGTCTTGCGGGCCATCACGAATCAGAAGGGAGACCGACGGAAGCCCTCGACGAAAAGGGTCACGTTCTCCAGCGCCCCGTCGCGCACCCGGAAGCGGAAATCTCCGAAAACCATGTCGACCACTTCGCCCGCCGCTCCGGTGACGCTGATCGCCATGTTGCCGCTCCGGGAGAGCGTCACTCCCCGCGCCGGACCGCTGCCCATCTCCAGAATCGCGGATTCGGACGCCACGATGCCCGCGGCCGGCTGGCCGGTGATCCCGTTGAACCCCCGCAACCGGGACCGGATCGCGCTGCGGGTTCCCGAACATCCGATGGAGGATTCAACCGCCAGTTGCGTGGCGAGGATCACGTCCACCGCGACTCCGTCCGAAAGAACCGCCGGAGTTCCCTGCGGCGTCTCGCCCGGCTCAAGCTCCCGACTCCACACTTCCTCCATGCGGGTTCCCGCTTCCCGGAGCAGCACCAGCCGCGAAACCCCGTTCGGAACCCGGCGGTCGCCGCCGGTGACGACCAGCAGGTGCGGCTCGGTGCGACCCGGCAGCGCGAGGGCCACCGGCGGAGTGAGCACCGGCTGGTCCGCGCCCAGCTGGAACGCCTCGCCCCAGCGCCAACCCGCCGGGTCCCGGGTGTCCAGCCGGTGCACCTGTCCCTGCACATCGGCGAGAAACACCCGGGTCACCAGATCGCCGCCCCCCTTGCCGGCGAATGCGGGCCGCCAGACCGCCGGGGGCGCCGGAGTGGCGGCGGCGCGAACCACCGCTCCGGAACGACCGGACACCCGGAAGCGCCGCTCGATCCGGCCGTCCTCCGGCGACAGGGCGAACAACCAGGCGCCGGAATCGTTCCCGGGAGCGCCGGCGCCCGCCGCCTGGAACACCACCGACCGAGAAGAGGCGTCCCGATCCGGAACCTCGGCCAGCACCGGCAGCGGCGTGTGCCCGAAACCGGAAAACGAATCCCGGCTCGTCCGGTTTCCGACGTTGAACAGCAGTTTCGGAATTCCCGGCCCTCCGGGCCGGACTGCGGGCGGCTTCAAGTCGCCCTTCCAGACGCCTCCCACCCCGGACACGTCGAGCGCGGTGACGAACCTTCCGCCGTAATCCCTCCCGAAGGCGAGGACCGTGGCCCACCGGTTCGCGCCGTCCAGCCAGATGTCCCGGACCACCGCCGATCCGGCCAGCGTGAAGCGGCTCACCCGACTGACTTCGAAGCCCGGTTCCGGGCGCGCCGCCTGGAGCGCCAGATCCCGGAGCAGCGTCCGCCCCGGATGGACTTCGCCGGGCGCCGGCCCCAGCACATCGTCCGGGATGTAGGCGAGGATCTCGTGGCCGGTGTCGGCGGCGAAGGCGTGCAGCATCCCGCCGCTGGTCGGCAGGTAGAGCACGGTGCGCCGGTTCGCGTGGTCGGCGAAAAACGACCGGTAGGCCTGACGGCGCCGGGCGACCCGCTCCGGCGGGCTCGGCGGACTCCCCACCGGCGTCGGCGTCGCGAGCGTTTCGCGGAGCTTCCAGGTCCCCACCCCGCCGACGAAGTGGAGCCTGCCGTCCGGGTCGTAGATGAGGCCGGTCGCCGGGTGGATCGCCAGTTCCTCGCCCCGCGTGATCCGCACCACGATCTCGGCGGCGTCGGAAGCGGAACGGGCGCCCGCTCCATCCATCTCCTCGAGATAGCCGGAAGCGACGCCGAGATCGGTCGCCGTCACCTTCCCCACCCGGAACGGAATCAGCTCGCGGCCGCCCGGTCGGTTGAAAAGCAGCATCCGATCGTCGGGGTCCCGGTCGCGCAACTGCTCGCCGGCGTCCCAGATTCGCTGTCCGGCAGTCGCGTGCGCCGGGGTCGGCTTGGCCCAAAGATGCCCCCGCAGCCGGTGCAATTCGGCGGCGGTGGAGATGAGGACGTTGTCCCGATACATCTCCCGGAGCGCAAGCGCGCGCCGGACGTCGGCAGGTCGAGACGGATCGGCGACCAGTTCCGTCGGGGAACGGGCCGGATCGCTTCCCGGAAAGCGGGGGGAAGGCGAACCGGCGACCAGTTCCTTGATCGAGGCCAGCGCCGGAGCGGAGAGCGCCACCCGGCCCCGGGGCAACGTGACCGCATCCATCGTGCGCCGCAGCGCATCCCGGAGCGCGGCGCCGTCCAGGGCATGGAGCGCCGGACGCCGGAGACCGGAGGCCATCCAGGCGATGTGGTTGACGCGCTCCCGCATTTCAGGAACGGACATCCCGAAACCCACCACGAAGATGTCTCCGGTGGCGCTTTCCGAATCCCCGCCTCCCAGCAGGCGAAACGCGGTGCGCGCCCGCAGGCCGGCGTTGTGAGCCATGACATCAACGACGCCCGGCGAGGGCAAGGAAACCGGATCCGGGGATGCGGCGTGGATCCGGAGCGACAGTCTGTCCTGCGATCCAATCCCGGCGGGCCCCTCATGAAAATCCAGCCAGGGGAATTCCTTGCATTCACAGTTGTCCTCGCCATCGGTGAGCAAGAGGATGACATTCTGCTGGCCGGGAGCGAGATCGGCGGCCCGGTTCTCGCTGATGTGGGCCGCAAGCTGCTGGATCCCGATTCCGATCGGGGTGACGACGGAATTCGTGACGCGGGGCAACCCGCCCAAGAGCGCGCGGGCGCCGGCTTCGGGATCGCAGTCGTCCGGGACGGTTCGGATGGCGACTCCCTGGCATCCCGGATTGGGAACGCCCAAGGTCAGCTTCTCCCATCCCGTGGGAAGTGCGGCGCCGAAGGAAGGGTCGGAGCACTGGACGTCCTCTCCGCGCGACGCCTGGTAGGCGAACGTCGCAAACGCCCAATCGGCGAGCGGCTCGCCGGACCGGGAGCGAAACTCGTCCACCGTCCCGCGGATCGCGCGAAGCGCCGCATCCAGACGCGAATCGTTCTTGCTCCCGAAGTTCATGGAATGCGAGGTGTCGAGAAGCACCCAGACCCGCTGGCGAACCTGACTGCGCGCCAGCTCGAACGGGTCGCGGCCCCGTTCGATTTCGGGGCCTTCCCCGCCCTCCGCCAGCGCGGCGAGCAGAAGGACCAGAATCGCGGCGTTTCGTTTCCTCATTCGGCATCTCCTCCGGTTGTCATTCAACGACCTGGGCGTCGCCGCCCCGGCGTCGATCCACCAGGCGAAATTGCGTCCCCGGCCCTCCGTAGTCGTCCAGGCCCCCCTCCTCCGAAGGAGGGCGCGGCGCCACCCGGATCGCCATCTCGATCCGACTGACCGCGTGGGGATCGTCCGCATCCGCCGGGGGCGGATAGCGGGCTTCGGCGGTGAGCACGACCCGGTCGTGGGGATCCCCGGCGTCCCGGGTTCCGACCACCGGGCGGCGCGCCCACACCGTCACGCCGTTCAGGTCCACCGTCGCGTCCGAAGGCGTCCAGCCGGCGCGCGGATCGCGGGGATCGAAGAACAGCGCCCGGCCCTCGGGAGTGCGGAGCACCCTGCCGACATAGATCCGCGAGCTGGCGCCGCCCACCGGTTCGTCCCGGAACATCTGGTAGTCGCGGCATCCGGCCTGTTGCGGGTCCCGACAGGCGCCCGGGTCCTCCGGACGCGCGACGCCCCAGCGGGCGCCTTCGGGCGCCCGGATCCGCGCGCGGGCCGGGGGGAGCATCCCGTTCAGGCTCCCGTCCCGCTCCACCCACGCCGCCAGCACCGTCTTGGCGTATTCAAGGCCCGCTTCGGCTCGGGCCGCCGCGGTCTCGGCCCACAGCCGGTTCCGGCTGACGTCGCTGCCGGCGCCGAGACTGGAAATCACCGCCGCGCTGACGACGGCGAGCGCGAGCGCCAGAATCAGCGCCACCGCGAGCGCCAGCCCCGACTCGGAACCCGCGTTTCGGGCCGACGCCATGCGGCTATTCACCGTTCGCCACCCGCAGCGAGAAGAGCCGAACGACCGGATCGCGCCCGTTTCCGGCGGGGAGCGCCACGACTTCGAAGGAAAGCCCGGCGAGACGTCCGTCTCCCCCGGCGAACGCCTCCCGGATGCGCCAGCGCACTTCGTAGCGCGCGTCGGTTTCGGAGGAAGCGGCGCCGTCCTCGTCGAACCAGGCCACATAGCCCGGAACTCCGGCGCCGACGGTATCGACGCTGCCTCCCGGCGTCACCGCGCGGTGGTAGCCGGGAAACGGCCACGCGCGATGCATCGGCGCCACATGCAGCTCGTCCAGCTTGGCCCGTGCGACCCGCGCGCCCAGGTCGGCGCCGGCCGCGCTCCAGCCGGCGACCGAAGCCGCCGTGACCGAACGGAGGAAGGCGCCGCCCGCCATCACCAGCAACGCGGCGGCGAAGATCGCTTCGAGGAGCGAGAAACCCGCCTGGCGGGAGCACGTCCCCGGATCGGGAGTCCCTTGGAATTCGCCCATATGTACATACACGCACGAGAGGCGATTTCCGTGCGTCCAAAAGCCGAATTGTGGAAAACTTTTTTCAGAAGGGGATTCCGCGGCTCCCCCCGACCCCGACCCCGCTCCCGAACACGATCGCCGCCGCAACCGCCAGGAACACCCCGAAGGGGATTCGGGTGGACCGGGAGATGCGCCCCGCAAGCAGCAGGGGAACCGCCGCCAGCAGCGCCAGCCCCGACCCGATGCCGATGACCTGAAGGACTCCAACGGGACCTAAAAACGCGCCCGCCATCCCGACCATCTTGACGTCTCCGAGCCCCAGCGCCTCCACCCCGCGCGCCCGGAGGTAGAGCTCGCGCAGCCCCAGCAGGAGTCCGCCCCCGACCAGGATGCCAAAAAGCGCCTCGAACAGCGTCGGCCCGACTCCGGCCGCGGCGCACCCGATCCCCAGCAGGATGCCGGGCAGGGTGATCCGATCCGGCAGCACCATGCCCTCGGCGTCGGTTGCGGCCAGCGCCGCCAGCATCCCCGGAAACAGGACCCGCGGGGCGAGCCCCAGCGGATCGGACCCGCTTTCCGCCACCGCCCACATCACGATGACCGCGCCAATCGCTTCCAGGATCGGATACCGGAAGGGAATCCGGGCGCCACAGTCCCGGCAGGCGCCGCCCAGCGCCAGGAAGGAGAGGATCGGGATCAGGTCCCGCATCCGCACCGGCTTTTTGCAGGCGCGGCAGTGCGAACGGGGACTCCAGACCGATTCGCCCGCCGGAATCCGGGTCGCCGCCACGTTCAGGAAGCTGCCGAACGCAAGGCCGGCCAGCGCCGCCGCGACGACGCCCATTCAGCGTCCGGGGATTCCGGCGAGCGGCGAATCGATGGACACTTCGGGCGCTCCCCGGACCAGCCGATACGGAACGCCGGCGGGGTCCAGGGGGATCCGGGGGACGACTCCGGCGGCGATCAGCTCCTCCCAGTCGCCCGCCGTCCGCCCGGTTCGACGCTCGAAATCCCGGATCGCGACAGCCAGCCGATCCTGTTCCTCCAAGGCGTCCAGCTGCGCCAGATGAGTGCGGGCGTTGGACCGTTCCCGATCGGTCCGGGCTTCCGCCAGCAGGCGCTCCCAGATCGGCCGTGCGGTCTCCCGCGCTCCCGCCTGGGTGAACGAGCGCGCCGCCAGCGCCTGGAACCAGGGCGGCGCGCCGGGCCGGGAGGCGGCGCGGTCGAACACCCGCGCCGCTCCCTCGGGGTCTCCGAGATGCCACAGGCGCACGAGGCCGAGCGTCAGCGCCGCCCGCCGGTCGTCGGGATGGCGCGAAACCCAGCCGTCGAGAAGCTCCGCCGCCGCCGCCGCGCGGCCCGGCCCGAGCGGACGGGGTTCGGCCAGCAGGAGGGCGCCGAATACCGCCGGGGCGCGCAATTCCGGGTCCATGCGGACGGCCTGCCGGATGCGATCCTCGAGCGCCGGAAACTCGGAGCGACCGGCCCGGCGCTCGGTCCCGTAGCGTTGCACCGCATCCAGCCAGAGCAGGTCGGCCAGCGCGCCGCGAAGCCCGGAGGGAATCCGGTCGGGCGGGAGCGCGGACAGCGGCGCCAGCAGTCCCGATTCGGGGACTGGGGCCGGAACCGCGGAGGCGAACGCCAGAAGCGCCAGCGCCAGCAGAAGCCCGGCGACCGGACGAAGCCGAACGGACCTCACGTCCGCAATCCGTGGCGGCGGAGCGCCGGCCCGGCGGCCAGGGAGGCGAGCAGCAGCAGCGCCCCGCAGTAGAGCAAGGCGTAGAGCGTCGGCGCGAGCAGCGCCTGGACGACGCCGGCCGCCTCGCCGGGAAGGCCGCCGGACGGCGGCGCGAGGAGCGGAAGCCGCGGCGCCAGCAGGCGCCCGGCGGCGAGGGACAACGCTCCCGATTCTCCGAAGCCTCCCGAAATCCATCCGGCGCCGGCGACCGCCGCGCTCAGGAGCGCCGCGGGGGCGCGGGGGAGAAGGACGCCGAAGAGCAGCGCGAGCGAAAGCGCCACCGCCAGACGCAGGAACAGCAACCAGCCGGCCCCAAGGACCGGCGCGGGCGCCATCCCGTGTCCGAAGCCGAGCGCGAGCAGCAGGAGCGCGGTCGCAAGGCCGCTGAACCAGGCCAGGCCGGCCGCGAGGCCGAGCCAGCGCCCGAGAACGACGGCGCCGGTCGGCGTCGGGCCGGCAAGCGCCAGCGGTCCGCACACCCCTCCCCGGTCCGCAAGGCCGCTGCCGTAGCCGATGGCGAGCAGCCAGCCGCACATCCCCGCCGCCAGCCAGCCGAAGTGCGTCACCAGCCGGCCTTGCGAATCCACGGTCGCTTGGGACGCCAGATGCGCGACTCCCAGGCCGAACGCCACCACCGCGAGCGCGCAGACGAAGACCCGATCGCGTCGCTGCCCGACCAACGTCGCCCCGGCGAGCGCCAGGACGGCCCGAAGCATGCGCACCTTCCGAATCTCAGCCCCGAACCGCAGCCAGAAGCCAGTCGGCGGCGCCGGCGAAGTTCCCAAGGGGTCCCTGCCGCGCGACGCGCCCGGCGCGAAGCACGACGACCCGATCGGCCAGCAGCTCCGCCCCCCGCTGCGAATGCAGGCTGAGAATCACCGCCGCCCCGGCTTCGGCGGCCTTCCGAATCGCGCGCACCGCGAGATCCCAACCCACCGGATCGAGTCCCGTAAGGGGTTCGTCGAGAATCAGGGCGCGGGGGCGGCCGACCAGGGCGGCAGCCAGGCCGGCGCGCTGGCGGACTCCCCGGGAACAGCGGGCGAGCGGCTGGCGCAGCCGATCCGGCAATCCGACCGCTTCCGCCGCAAGCGCCGCCTCCTCCGGCCCGGCGCCGGCCAGCCGGGACGCGAGCCGAACCGCCTCCATCGGGCGCAGCCCCCGGGGGAGCGGAGATTCCTCGCCCAGATAGCCGAGTCCCCGGCGCGCGCCCGCCTCGGTCGCCGGGCGGCCCCCCAGCAAGGCCGCTCCCCGGTCCGGACGAAGCAGACCGGCGAGCAGACGAAGCAGAGTGGTCTTCCCCGCCTGGTTCCGGCCGACGAGCGCCAGCACTTCCCCGGAATCCGCCTCGAGGTCCACGTCCTCGACGACGCTCCGGCGGCCCAGCGGGAGGCCGAACCGATTCGGCGCCGGAAAGGACCGGCTCAGGGCGCGGGCGCGGATGGCGGGCGGCGCCGGCACGCCCCGCTCACTCGAGGAAGGCGGTCCCGCCGGGAACCGGACAGGCGATGGCGGTTCCGCTGGGATCGGTGTAGAGGGCGCCGGCGCTGGTGGCCGAGAAGCTGCGCACCCCGGTTCGACCGACATCGGCGGGCTCCGCGCGGTAGCAGTAATCCAGCAGGCTGTCGGGATCGCAGTGGTCGGGGATCGAGGTGGGCGTCCCGTTGGCCGCCAGGGTGCGGGTGTAGCCCGACTTGACGTACGGGCTGGTGCGTCCGAGATCCCCGCCCACGAACTCGGGCGCGGCGGCCGGATAGTCGGGAATCCCGATCCCTTCGCAGTCGTCCCCGTCGCGGCACAGGTTGACGAGATCGGAAAAGAACCCGCAATTCGAGGCCGCGTAGGTCTGTTCGGCGGCGATCACCGCTCTGGAATCCCCGATGGCCTGCGCCTCGTTCGCCGACAGGCGGGCCCGGAGCAGCTGGGGGATGGCGATGCCGGCGATGACGCCGATGATCGCGATCACGATCAGGAGTTCGATGAGGGTGAACCCGGCGGACGCCTGCGGGGGCGCCGGGGGACGGCTCTTCGCGTTCATGGAATGGGGCATTAAGGATAGGACCTCCGTTCCGGCCAGGGAGACCGGGGGGTTGCGTGGTTGGAAGGAAAGAAGGGAAGAAGGCGGGACATCGGAGGGCGCGTCACGAAAGACGCCCCACCAGCGTCCAGATCGGCATGTACATGGCGATCACGATCGCCCCGATCACCACCCCGAGAACCAGGATCAGCAGCGGCTCCAGAAGGGGGAGCACGGTTTCGCTCACCCGCCGAACCTCGTCCTCGTAGAAGTCGGCCACCTTCTCGAGCGCGAAGTCGAGATCGCCGGTCCGCTCCCCCACCGCGACCATCTGGCACACCATCAGCGGAAAGATCCCCGCCTGGCGGAGCGGTCCCGAGAGCGAGCTGCCGGTCTCCACCCGAGCCCGCACCCGCTCCATCGCCTGCTCCAGATGCCGGTTGCCGATGGTCCGGCGGGCGATGTCCATGCCTTCCAGCACCGGCAGGCCGGCGCCCACCAGGGTGGAGAGGGTGCGGCAGAATCGCGCCAGCGCGGCGCGGAAGGTGAGCGTTCCCAGCAGCGGAACCCGGAGGAGGACGCGGTCCACGATCGCGCCGCCGACCCGGGTGCGGCGGAGGCGGAGAACCAGCAGCAGCAGTCCCCCGGCGAGCAGCAAGCCTGCGATCGCATGGCTTCCGAACGACTCGGAGGCGCCGATCACCAGGCGGGTGGCGAGCGGGAGTTCGGCGTCCAGACCGGCGTAGAGTTCGGCGAAGACCGGCACCACCCGCCAGAGGATCACGGTGACCACCAAGGCGCCGATGCCTCCCACCACCAGCGGGTAGGCGAAGGCGCCGCGGACTTGCGCCGCCACCCGGGCGCCCTTGTCGAGCTCGTCCGAAAGGCGCAGAAGACTCCGATCCAGATGCCCGCCGGCTTCGCCGATCGAGGTCATCGCCACCGCGAGTCTCCCGAAGATCCGGGGATGCCGGGCCATCGCGTGGGCGAGCGACCGCCCGGACCGCACATCCGACCCGATCGCCCGCACCGCATCGCGCAGCCGGCGGTTCTCCTGCTGGTTGTGAAGCACCTCGAGGCTCTCCGCCAGCGGGAGGCCGGCGGCCACCATCATCGCCAGCTGACGCACCGCCAACGCCACCTGCCGGCGGGTGACCGGGGGCCAGCCGCCCCCGCCGGCGGAGACGAGTCCTCCCAGGGCGCGGATGCGGAACAACGCGCCGCGTCGCGCCGTCCCGCCCTTCATGCCCGCCCCTCCTGATCGGCGCGCATCCGTTCGCCGAGCGCCTTGCGGTCGCCCGCCGCCTTGAGCGCCTCCTCGCCGTTGATGACCCCCCGCCGCCACAGCGACAGCAGCTCATCGTCGAGGCGCGCCGAGGCGGCCTTGCCGGCGCCCGCCTGCATCACCGCAAACAGCTGGTGGAGCTTGTCCTCCCGGATCAAATTGCGCGCCGCCGGAGTCGGGAGGAGGCGTTCGGCGGCGAGCGCCCGGCCCGACCCGCTCGCCCGTCGCACGAGGCGCTGGCACAGCACCGCCTCCAGCGACGCCGAGAGCCGGTTGCGGATCTGCCGGTGTTGTCCGGGAGGAAACAGCTCCACAATGCTGGTGATGGCGTGGAGCACCGATCGGGCGTGCAGGGTGGCGAGCGCCAGATGTCCGGTCTCGGTCACCCGGAGAGCGGCGTCGGCGGTCTCCCGGTCGCGGATTTCGCCGATCACGACCACGTCGGGATCCGCCCGCAGCACGGAACGGAGCGCGGAGTGGAACGAATCGGTGTCCGAACCCACCTGGCGCTGGGTGATCAGCGCCTCGCGGTTCTGGTGGATGTACTCCACCGGATCCTCCACCGTCACGATGTGCGCTCGGCGGCTCCGGTTGATCCGGTCCACGATGGCCGCGAGGGTGGTGGACTTCCCGGACCCCACCGGCCCCGATGTCAGCACCAGTCCGCTCGCCAGGTCGGCGAGGCGCACGATCCCGGAGGGCAGCCCCAGGCTGTCCAGCGACTGCACGTCGCGGCTCACCATGCGGTACACCGCGCCCAGGCGCCCCCGCCGGAGGAACGCCGTTCCCCGGAAGCGGGCGACTCCCACCAGGGTGAAGGCGTAATCCACCTCTCCGTCCTCCAGCAGGATTTCGCGCTGGCGTTCGGGAAGCCGGGCGATCACCAGCGCCTCCACCTCCTCCGGGGAGAGCGCGGATTTCCCGGCGGTCAGCAGCTGGCCGTCCACCCGGAAACGGGGCGCGGTCTCCGGACTCAGGTGGAGATCGCTGCCGCCCAGGTCCCTGAGTTGGCGCAGCAGCGCGGCGAGCCGCTCGGCGGCGCCCTGCCGCTCCTGGTCGCCCGCGGTGATCTGAAAATTCGCCATGCATGGTTAAAACGCGCCAGAGCGAAAAACCAACCGCGGAATCTGCAAAATGTGGAAAACTTTTTTTCCCGGGGGCGGGTTCGGGGGCCTATAGTTCGGGGGAATGGAACCAGACGGGCCCCCGGAGCGAGCCGTCCCGGAGGGGACGGATTCCTCGGCGGCGCCCGACCACACCCGCTTCCTGTTCGTCACCGGAGGAGTCATTTCCTCGCTGGGAAAGGGGCTCGCCTCGGCCTCCATCGGCAGGCTGCTTCAGTCGCAGGGCTACACGGTGGCCTTCCTGAAGTGCGATCCCTACCTGAACGTGGATCCGGGCACCATGAGTCCGTACCAGCACGGCGAAGTCTTCGTCACCGGGGATGGCGCCGAAACCGATCTGGATGTGGGTCACTACGAACGGTTTGCGGACGTCTCGTGCTCGGCGCTTTCCAACGTCACCAGCGGGCAGATCTACGAGACGGTGCTCGCCCGGGAGCGCCGCGGCGGCTATCTGGGCGCCACCGTCCAGGTGATCCCGCACGTCACCGACGAGATCAAGCGGCGCATCACCCGGATCGCCGCATCCGGCCCGGACGTGGTGATCGCCGAGATCGGCGGCACCGTGGGGGACATCGAGAGCCAGCCGTTCCTCGAGGCGGTCCGCCAGTACCGGATCGAGACGGGGGCGACCCGCACCTGCTTCCTCCACCTCACCCTGGTGCCGATGGTCCGCACCGCCGGCGAATACAAGACCAAGCCCACCCAGCACAGCGTCCGCGAATTGCGGGCCATCGGCATCCAGCCGGATGTCCTGCTCTGCCGCGCGGAAGAGGCGCTCCCCCCCGACGTCAAGGCCAAGATCGGGCTGCACGCTTCGGTGGACCCGAAGGCGGTGTTCACCGCGGTCGACGCCCCCTCCATCTACGACGTCCCGCTGAATCTGGCTTCCGAGGGGGTGGACCGGCGGATTCTGAACCATTTCCGACTGCGCCCCCGGAAGCGCGAGTTGACGCAGTGGAATCGCGCCGCGCGGCGCATGCATCGGGGACGGGAGGAGGTCCGGATCGCGGTGGTGGGAAGTATGTGGATCACCAGGATGCGTACAAGAGCCTCGGCGAGGCGCTGGCGCATGGCGGCATGCCCCACGACACCGTCGTGCGGATTCGCTGGATCGAAGCGGAGACCATGGAGGAGTCCGGCGCCTCTTCGCTCGAGGACGTCCACGGAATCCTGGTTCCGGGCGGGTTCGGGCGGCGGGGGACCAGCGGCATGGAAGCGGCGGCGGGACGGGCGCGGCGCACCGGGACTCCGTTCCTCGGCATCTGCTACGGCATGCAGCTCGCGGTGCTGGAGTTCGCCCGCACCGAATGCGGCGTCGCCGGCGCCACCACCGAGGAGCTGGACCCGGATTCCGACGAGATCCTGTTCGCCAGGCTCCGGGTGCTGGAGGGGGTCACCGAAATGGGGGGCACCATGCGGGTGGGCGCCCAGACGGTCCGCCTGAAGCCGGACTCGCTCGCCGCCCGGATCTACGGCCGGGAGACCATCCGGGAACGGCACCGCCATCGCTACGAATTCGTGCCCCGGTTCGAGTCGCTTCTCGGAGAACACGGCATGCATTTCACCGGCGCCACCGAGGACGGCTACTTCGAGGTGGCCGAGATCCCCGGACACCCGTGGTTCGTGGGGGTCCAGTTCCATCCCGAGTTCCTCTCCAACCCGCTTCGCCCCCATCCGCTCTTTCGCGATTTCGTGGGGGCGTCGCGGAAACGCCGGAAGGCGGGCGGCTGATTGCCCGAACCCGGCCCCGCCAAGGGGGCCGCCGAATGGGACGCGACGAACGCCCGCCGGGCGGCCCGGATCCGCGCGCTGCTCATGGATGTGGACGGCGTGCTGACCGACGGCACCTTCGAGCCGGGCGATGAGGCTGGAGGCGTCCCCGAACGCAAGCGGTTCCATGCGCGCGACGGTCTGGGGCTGATCCTCCTGAAGCGGCGCGGCATCCGGCTCGGATTCGTGACCGGGCGGGCTTCCGGGGTGGTTCGGGATCGCGCCCGGGAACTTGACCTGGCCTTCTACCGGGAGAACTGCTGGGCCAAGGGGGAGGCGCTCCTGGAGGCCGCGCAGGAGATGGGCTTGCAGCCCGGAGAGATCGCCTTCGTCGGGGACGACGTGCAGGACCTGCCCGCCCTCGAGCGGGCCGGCTTCGCGGCCTGCCCGGCGGACGCCCATCCCGAAGTCCGGCGCCGGGCGCACTACGTGGCGGCGGCCCCCGGCGGACGGGGCGCGGTGCGCGAGGTGGCCGAACGCATCCTGGACGCCCGGGGGGAACTCGAAGCTACCCTGCTGGGCTTCCTGAACCCCCGGTAGCCCGCCGTAGCAGCGATTCGGCCAACCGCCGCGCCCGGGCTTCGGTCTCCTCGAGGGAACCGGACGCATCCACCAAATCGTCGGCCGCCGCCACCTTCGCCGCGATCGGAAGTTGGGCGGCGATCCGGGCCCGCCCCTCCGCTTCGGTCAGCGAGGAGCGCGCCAGCAGACGGGCCAGTTGCTGCTCCGGAGCGCAGTGGACCACCACCAGCCGGTCGTAGATCCGAACGCTTCCGGTCTCCACCATGAGCGCCGCCTCCACGCCCGCCGCCGGATCGCCGGCCGCCTCCCGGGCGTCCAGGAACTCGTGGATGGCGCGCCGCACTTCGGGATGGACGATTCCATTGAGGCGCTTGCGGGCCTCCGGATCGGCGAACACGATGGCGCCCAGTCGCTTCCGGTCCACTCCCCCCTGCGGGTCCCGGCCGCCGCCGAACTCCCGGGCGACGACCTCGACCAGGCGGCCTCCCGGCGCCAGCAGATCGTGGGTCAGCCGGTCGGCGTCCAGCATCGGAATCCCGGCGCGCTCGAACACCCGGCGCACCACGGTCTTGCCCGACGCGATCCCTCCGGTCAGGCCGATCCGAAGCAGGGGGAAGGACCTCCCGATCAGCCGCCGGCTTCCCGCCGCGCTTCGGCGAGCTGGACGGTGTTTCGCAGCAGCATGGCGATGGTGAGCGGGCCGACCCCGCCGGGAACCGGGGTGTAGGCGGAGGCGAGCTCCCGCATGAAGTGGGGGTGCGCATCGCCCACCAGGGCGCTTCCGATCTGCTGGAAACGCTGGAGGCGCTTCGGATGCGAACGGAGCAGGTCGCGCGCCAGCTCCGGGTCGGTGATGCGGTTCATTCCCACATCCACCACCACCGCGCCCGGACGGATGCAGTCTTCCCCGATCAGGCCGGCCCGTCCGGTTGCGACCAGCAGCAGATCCGCTTCCCTGCAGACGCCCGGCAGGTCCGCGGTGCGGGAATGGCAGACGGTGACCGTCGCATGGGCGTGGAGCAGCAGCAGCGCGAGCGGCTTGCCCACGATGTCGCTGCGTCCCACCACCACCGCGCGCCGCCCCCTGAGAGCGATCCCCTCCCGGTCACACATCTCGAGGATCCCTGCCGGCGTGCACGGCCTGGGTCCCGGCTGGTTCGCGACCAGCCGCCCCACGTTCTCCGGATGAAATCCGTCCACGTCCTTGTCGGGGCGGATTCTGGCCAGGAATTCGGCGGCGTCGAGCGTTCCGGGGAGCGGCAACTGGAGCAGGACGCCATCCACCGCGTCGTCCTCGTTCAGGGCGTCGAGGCGTTCGCCCAGATCCCGGGCGGTGGCGCCCGCCGGCAGCTTGTGGGTCACCGCATGGAGTCCGGCCTCGGTCGAAGCGCGCGCCTTCCCCCGCACATAGATGGCGGAGGCCGGATCGTCCCCCACCAGCACCACCGAGAGTCCGGGCGGGCGCCCCCGCCTCCGGGCGAACGCGGCGGCGTCGACGGCGACTTCGGATCGGATGGCGGCGGCCATGCGCTTGCCGTCCAGAATGCGTCCCGGCATCGTTTCGCTACTCCCTTCCGGATGCCCGCAGCAGCTCCCTGGCGGACTCCGTCGCCCTGCCGGGATCGCTCCCGTCCAGCGCCGAAAGCGCCGCAAAAGCGTCCGCCCCGGCTTCCAGCACCGCGGCCGCGCGCGGTCCGCGGACGCCGCCGATCGCGACCAGCGGGCGCCCGGAAGCCGCCGCGCGCGCCGCCCGCAATCCGTCCAGCCCGACCACCGGCGCGGCATCCGCCTTCGAATTGGTCGGATACACCGGGCCGAAGGCGAGATAGTCGCAGGGCTGGCGCCGGGCGGCCCGGACTTCGTCGAGCGCATGGGTGGACAGCCCCAGAATCCGCCCCTCGCCGAGCAGCCGGCGCGCCCGGATCGGCGACAGGTCGTCCTGCCCCACATGGGCTCCTCCGGCGTCCGCCAGGACGGCGACGTCCACCCGGTCGTTCACCACCACCGCGATCCCGGCGTCCCCGGCGCCCCGCACCCCCGCCAGAACCCAGTGGAGGAACTCCCGCGGGGACGCTCCCTTGGCCCGCAGCTGGGCGACCCGAATCCCGAGGCCGGCGAGCGCCCGAAGCGCCGGCCCCGGATCCACGCCGCCCAGCGCCTCCGCATCCAGAATCGGGTAGAGCGGAACGTTGAACACAAAACGGTCCGTCAACCCATCCGGCCAAGAATTCCGGTGTCAAATCCCCCGGCGACGAATTCCTCGTTCTCCAGGATGCGCAGATGGAACGGGATGGTGGTGTGGACGCCCTCCACCACCATTTCCCGGAGGGCGCGGCGCATGCGGGCGATCGCCTGCGCCCGATCGCTCCCGTGCGCGATCACCTTGGCCAGCAGCGAGTCGTACCAGGGAGGCACGTCGGCGCCCGCGTGAAAGGCGGTGTCCACCCGGATCCCCGGCCCGCCGGGGCTGTGGAAGTCCCCGATCCGCCCGGGGCTGGGCAGGAAGGTCTCCGGGTGCTCGGCGTTGATCCGGCATTCGATGGCGGCGCCCGAAATGGAGATGTCTTCGCTTCCGAACGACAGCGGTTCCCCGGACGCCACCAGAATCTGTTCGCGCACCAGATCGACGCCGGTCACCGCCTCGGTCACCGGGTGCTCGACCTGGATGCGGACGTTCATCTCGCTGAAGTAGAAGTTTCCCTCCGGGTCCATGAGGAACTCCACGGTCCCGGCGTTCCGGTAGGAGACCGCCTGGGCGGCGCGCACCGCCGCTTCGCCCAGCGCTTCTCGGGTCTGCGCCGAGATGCCGGGAGCGGGCGACTCCTCCACCAGCTTCTGGTGTCGCCGCTGCGCCGAGCAATCCCTTTCACCCAGGTGGATCGTGGCGCCGTGGGCGTCGGCGAAGACCTGCACCTCGACGTGCCGGACGCTCTCGAGAAACCGCTCGAGATAGAGGGTTCCGTCCCCGAAGGCGGCTTGCGCTTCGCTGGATGCGGACGCGAAGGCCGCTTCCAGCTCGGCGGGTTCCCGGACGATCCGCATCCCGCGTCCCCCGCCTCCGAAGGACGCCTTCAGAAGCACCGGAAACCCCACGTCCCCGGCGATGCGGGCGGCTTCCCCGGCGTCAGCGATCGGCGCCTCCACGCCGGGGAGCACCGGAACCCCGGCGTCGCGCATGACCCGACGCGCCAGCGCCTTGTCCCCCATCGTCCGGATGGCTTCCGGCCGGGGGCCGATGAAGGTCACCTGGCAGCTCTCGCAGACTTCGGCGAGCGCGGCGCTCTCCGCGAGAAATCCGTAGCCGGGATGGATGGCGTCGGCGCCGGCGATCTGGGCGGCGGTGAGGATCCGGGGAACATCCAGATAGCTCTCGGCGGGCGCCGGGGGGCCGATGCAGATTCGTTCGTCGGCGAGGCGCGCCGGGAGCGAATCGGAGTCCGCCGACGAGTGCGCGATCACCGTGCGCAGGTTCAGATCCCGGCAGGCGGCGAGAATGCGGACCGCGATCTCCCCGCGGTTGGCGATCAGGACCTTGTGGAACACGAGTGCGCCCGAACCCGAACGGTTCAGGTCGGACGAATGGCGAGAAGACGATCCCCGAACTCCACCGGCGACGCATCGGAAGGCGCGATCTCGACGACCTCGCCGGCGCTCTCGGCGGTGATGTTGTTCATGAGTTTCATCGCCTCGATGATGCAAAGAACCTGCCCCTCCTGAACCCGGTCGCCCACCTCCACGAACGGATCGGCCTCGGGCTGCGGGCGCCGGTAGAAGGTTCCCACCATCGGCGCCTTCACGATCAGGAGCCCGGGGTCGGCATCGGTGTCGGGCGCCGCGGGAGCGGGCGCGGACGCCGGAACGACGGCCGGGGCCGCCGCCGCCGCGGCGGTCCCCCCGCGGGACACCCGGACCCGGGCGCGTCCGACGCGAATCTCCACATCGTGGAAGCCGCTCGAACCGAGACGGTCCACCGCCTCGAGCAGCTCGGAAAGGGTGGGGTCGGGCGAAGACGACGGAGGCATGTCAGGCGGAAACCGTACCATACGGAAGGCCGTTTCCCCTGGGGGATCGCCATCATTCCTCGGGGTTGGCTCCGGGGTCGGCCTCCGAGTCGGCGTCCGGATCGACCGCATCCGGATTCCGGATCTGCGGAGTCAGGAAGATGAGCAGCTCCTCCTCCCGCTCGCGGACGCCGGAGGAGCGAAACAGCCTTCCCAGCAGCGGGATGCGGTGCAAGAAGGGGACGCGCCGCTGGTTGTTCGCATCCTGGTTGACGAAGACGCCTCCCAGCACGGTGGTCTCGCCGTCCGCCACCCGGATCCGGGTGGTGGCCTGCTGGGTCAGGATGCTGGGGATCCCGCCGACCGACTGCCCGAAGTCCAGGGTGTCGTTGTTGACGTTCAGATCCAGCAGGACCGTGCCGTCGGGGCCGATTTCGGGGGTCACCGTGAGTTCCAGCACCGCGTCCTGGAACTGCACCGTGACCGTGTTGTTCGCGACCACCTGCACCGGGAACGTGACGCCCTGCTTGATGGTCGCCGGGCGGGCGTTCTGGGCGACGATGCGCGGCGCCGAGAGAATCCGGAGGTCGCCCCGGCGTTCGGCGGCGGTGAGCGCGAAGTCCAGCCGATCCACGCCGACCAGGGCGCCCAGCGCGATCCCCAGCGCCCCGGTCGGCGCCTCGGTCGTCGGCAGGTTCACCGCGTATCCGGGACGGCTTCCGTCCTCTCCGGCCGGCGGCAGCAGCCCGCCGCCCGGCCCCTGGGTGAATCCGGCGCCCCCGGACGCTCCCAGCGCGCCGCCGCTGATCCGCAGGTCCACTTCGTCCGGGTCGGCGACCGAGGGGCCGCCGCGCGCCACCTCCCCGCCCCACTGGATGCCGAGGCTGCGGCTCCGGTTCCTGGTGGTAAGGACGATGCGGGCCTCGATTTCGACTCCGGGAACCGGAACGTCCAGCGCGACCAGGATGTCTTCCAGCGCCTGCATCCGCCCTTCGACTTCGTGGATCAGGATCGTTCCGGTGCGGGCGTCGGCGATGACGGAGCCGCGTTCGCTGACCCGCTCCTCGATCAAGGCGCCGGCCTCCACCGGCGAGATGTGGGCGAGTCGGCGGATTCGGGTGGTGAGCGCGCCCGCCAGTTCGCGCTCCTCCTCGCGCCGCGCGCGCTCGGTCTCCTCGGCGGCCAGCTCGGCGAGCGTTCCCACCCGCAGCACCGTCCCGTCCAGCTCCCAGCCGTACCCGCGCGACCGGAGAATCACGTCCAGCGCCTGGTCCCAGGGCGTCTCCGAGAGCCGCAGCGCGATCCGCCCCGAGACCGAGGGCTGGAGGACGAAGTCGAGGCCGCTCACCTCTCCCAGCGCCCGGAGCACGTCGCGGATGTCGGCGTCCCGGAAGTCCAGGGTGACCCGCTCCGCCTCCTCGACGGCCTCGGGAGGCGGCGCTTCCGGCGCATCGGGAACGGGGGGTTGGTCCTCGACGACCGGGGGTTCGGAGGGAGGAGGCGGAGGGGCTTCGACGGGCGCGGGCGTCGGCGGCGACGCGCAGGCGATTTCCAGCCCGTCCGCGATCTCGTTGAAATCGCAGATCACGCCCAGGCCGACTTCAAGCAGGAGTTCGGCGTGACCGTCTTCGGTCGTTTCGATCCGCACGCTGCGGATTTCCGGGGTCGCGACGCCCCAGACGCCGCGAACCGCCTCGACGTCGGCGCGCCCCAGGGAGACCGCCATCCGTTCGCCCGCCCGCGCCAGCCGTTCCGGCGCCATCGGACCCTCGGCGCGCAGGCGAATTCGGGTCGTT
Organism: Candidatus Marinacidobacterium sp.; assembly: GCA_965202845.1. Lineage (GTDB taxonomy): Bacteria > Acidobacteriota > Vicinamibacteria > Marinacidobacterales > Marinacidobacteraceae > CBDATA01. The sequence goes on along the minus strand of OZ241856.1, from coordinate 1,012,485 downwards.
TCCCGATCGCGCTGCATTTCGATTCCGGTCACCGGCGGGGGGCCGGGTTCGACGGGCTGGCCGAACGCCCAGACCAGCAGCAAGGCCGGAATCACCGCGACTCCTCCCGGGAATCCGGCAGCGGCCGGAACATCTCGTCGCCGGGGTCCGAGCGCAACACAAAGAACACCCCGTTCGCATCCACCCCGGACAGGATGCCGTCCAGCAGGGCGTCCCCCGGACGCGCCACGAACCCCTCTCCCGGCGGCGATTCCAGCACCGCCAGCCCCTCGCGAGCGCCGCCCATCACCAGAACCCCCCGAATCCGGACTTCGGAAATCATCCAGCCAGCCAAGCCCGCCGGCCGCTCGTCGACCGGAGGCGCTTCCGGGGGGCGAAACGGATCCCGTCCTTCCTGGGCGAAGACCGCCAGGCCGGCAAGCGCAAGAAGGAGCATCACTCCCGGCCTCCGGGTTCGGCCGCCGGATCCGCGGGTTCGGATTCCGCCGCGATGGCCATCGCGACAAAGCGGCCGGTCAGCAATCCGCCGGGATCGACGGGGGCGCTCAAGTCGAATTCGTCGATGACGACAGCCTGCTCCAACCCGGCGATTCGATCGAGAAACCGCAGGAAATCGAAGTAGCGGCCTTCGGCTTCCACCGTCGCCGACCAGGCGCGGAACGGCCCCATCGGATACGAGAGCTCGGGCGCGAAACGCCGCAGTCGCAATCCCTCCTCGGATGCGATTCCGGCGATCGAGTCGAGGATGCCGGACGCCTCCGTCCCCGCGCCCAGGATGCGGTGGAGCGTCTCCACTCGCTGGACCGTCCGCTCCAGATCCGCCCGCAGGATGTCGGCCTCCCGACGTTCCGCGCCGCCGGCTTCCGGCTCCTCCCTGGCGCGCAGATCGGCGGTGAGCCGGACGACCCGATCCCGCTCCCGGTTCATCGCGGCCTCCCTGCCCGGCCGCACCCAGAGGCGAAACCCGATCTGGACCGCGACCGCCAGCGCCACGAAGGCGAGCAGCGTGCGGAGCGCCGGGGCCGGACGCCGGCTCACGGCCCGGTTCCGTCGAGGGAAAGGGCCGCCAGAAGCGCCTCCGGCGGCGCCGGCTCCCTCGAGTTGAAGCGCAGGGTCCCGGTCAGCGCGAACCGGTGATCCCCCAGAGGATTCTCGTATCGCGGCGCGGAATCCTCCCCGCCCCGCTCCACGTACTGGAGGGTCAGCGATCGCACCCGATCCATGTCCCGAAACCGGCTGGCGGCGGTTCGGGCGGCGCCGGTGGAGCCGGTGCGTCCGGTGATCCAGAAATCGGCGCCCTGCCGGCGCAAACTCTCCAGCACCACGCCGTCGCCGACAGTGAGCGGGAGTTCGCGCAGGAGATCGGGCAGCACATGGCGCTCCTCGTCCCAGCGCGCGAGCCGCGCCTCGAGAACCCGGAGCTGCTCCAGGCGCTTGCGGTCCGCTTCGATCCGCTCCCGGAGCTCCTCGAACTCCACGATGCGCGCCTCGATGCCGGCGGCGGCGGCCGCTTCGGTGCGGCGGAAGGAGTCCAGGCGCCGCATCTCGACAGACGCGAGGAAGACGGATCCCGCCACCAGAAGGCAGCCGGCCGCAATCGGAACCGCCGACAGCGTCGGCAGCCTCCAGCCGGAGCGGGCGCCAAAGGCGTCCGGGGGAAGAAGATTCATCGGTGGGCCTCCTGGGGCTTGGGGGTTGCGGGAGAAGGGGCGAAAGGGATCACGAGGGATCCTCCAGCCGGTTGAAGGCGAGCCCGGCGGCGAACGTGAGCGACGGGTCGCCGTGCGCCCTGCCGAGCAGTCGAATCGGATCCAGCGCCGTCGGCTCGCCGCTGGCCATCGGGCGGAGCGCCGCAAGGATTTCGTTCCGCTCGGCGCCGCCGCCGCTCAGCCGCACCGGACAGGGGGGGCGGATTCCCGCTTCGCCGAGCGCCTCGGCGAGGGACGCGGCGATCCGCGCGCCGAGCCGGTTCTCTCCCGACGCCGCTCCCTCGGGACCGGCCGGGTCCGCTTCGCCGGCGGCGGCGAGTCCGCCTCCGGGCGTCTGGACGGTCGAGGCCAATTCCGCAGTGAACTCGTCCTCGTCGCGGTCCCCGGCGGACGACGGGGGAAAGATGCGGGAAGAAAACGGCGGGCGAAACACGTGAACCGCCACGTGGGAGGCGCCTGTTTCCACGACCGCAAGCGGCGCCTGCGTCGGCTGGTTGTCCGTATCCAGTCTGGCTTCCAGGGCGAGCGCGTTGCGCAGGGCGAAGGGCTCGATCTCCACCCGGCGCGGAGTCAGGCCGGCCAGGACGACCGCCCGCCCGTGCGCGAAGACCACTTCCCGCCGGGCGGCGCCGAACACCAGCCGATGCCCCCGCCCCCCGTTGTGCTCGTACGTCGTCTCGAAGTCGAAGAGGATGTCCTCCATGTGAAACGGGATATGCCGCGCCGCCTCGGCGGCGACCGTCTTGCGGAGCCCCGCCGCCTCCTGGGTGAAGTCGCTCTCCGCCAGCGTCAGATGCTTGACGAGGTACGACCGCCCGCCGATGCCCACCGACGCCTTGCGGCCGCGGACGCCCAGCCGCGAAACCAGACGCTGGAGCGCGGCGGCGGCGACGTCCACGTCCCGCACCGCGCCGTCTTGCACCGCGCCGGCCGGGAGCGGCTCCCGGTCGGCGGCGAGCAGACGGATTTCCGCCCGCTCGCGGACGAGCGCCACCGCTTTCACCGCAGAGGCGCCAAACTCCACGCCCAACCCCGATTCGGGGCGGGACCAGCCGATTCGATCTTGGAACATACATATATACACGCAGCAGAACGATTTTTGTCGCGTCAGTTTTCCAAATTGTGGAAAACTCGTTCGATTGGGACGCCGTACTGCTATACTTTCGGCGTCCTTCAAGGGACGGCGCGGGCGCAATCCCGCTTGCGACGGGTCGCCGATCCCGCCTCTCTTTCCCCCTCCCCTTCCTCCCATTCATGCCCCGAACCCAATCCACCACCTTTCTTCGAGCCAGCGAAGTGACCCGCCGGTGGTACGTGGTGGATGCGGCGGATCAGGCGCTGGGCCGCCTCGCCACCCGGATCGCCCGGGTGCTGATCGGCAAGCACAAGCCCGCCTGGACTCCCTTTCTCGACTGCGGGGATCACGTGGTCGTGCTGAACGCGGCCCGGGTGCGCCTCAGCGGACGCAAGGACGAACAGAAGATGTACTACCGACAGAGCGGACGCCCCGGAGGGCTGAAGTCCGCCACCGCCGCCCAGGTTCGCGCCGCCCGCCCCGAGCGGCTGGTCGAAAGCGCGGTGCGCGGGATGCTGCCCAAGGGATCGCTGGGTCGGCGCCAATTCATGAAATTGAAGGTCTACCCGGGGGATCGGCATCCGCACCAGGCCCAGCAACCGGTTCCGCTGCCCGCCCTCCTCGATTCCCGTCCCGCTGCGCCGGAGGCGCGTTCCTGATGCCCGCGCCCGTCGCCTACGGCACCGGCAAGCGCAAGTGTTCGGTCGCCAGGGTCTTTCTGCGCGAGGGCGCCGGAAAGATTCTGGTCAACCAGCGTCCGCTCGAGGACTACTTCCCCCGCCCGACCTACCAGGGGTGGGTCGAGCAGCCGCTCCAGGCGACCGACCGGGCCTCCCGCTTCGATGTGGACGCCCGAGTGCGGGGCGGCGGCCTCTCCGGACAGGCGGCCGCGGTGCGGCTCGGCATCGCGCGGGCGCTCAGCGCGAGTGAGGCCGGACTCCGCCCGGAGCTCAAGCGCCGCGGATTCCTGACCCGGGACGCCCGCCGCAAGGAACGCAAGAAGTACGGCCAACCCGGAGCCCGCAAGCGGTTCCAGTACTCGAAGCGTTAGGTCCCCCCCATGCAGGAAATCCCCGTGTCGGAAAGCCCCACGTCGGAAACCCCCGTGTCGGAAAGCCCCGCGTCGGCCCCCCCCGTGTCGGAAAGCCCCGTGTCGGAAAGCCCCACGCCGCCCCCCACCGTATCGGCCCCACCCGTGTCGGGAACCGCCATCAGCATGCGCGACCTGCTCGAGGCGGGTCTTCACTTCGGCCACGAGACCAAGTGGTGGAATCCGCGGATGCGCCCCTACATCTACGGAGCGCGCAGCGGCATCCACATTCTGGACCTGAAGCAGACGCTTCCCATGTTCCGGGACGCCCTCAACTTCATCTCCCGCCTCGGCGCCGAGGGCAAGACCATCCTCTTCGTCGGCACCAAGCGCCAGGCCCAGGAAGTGATCGCGTCCGAGGCGAGCCGGGTGGACGCCTTCTACGTGAACCACCGCTGGCTCGGCGGGCTGCTCACCAACTTCCAGACGATCCGCAAGAGCGTCGCCCGGTTCCAGGAGCTTCGGGACGACGCCGAGAACGCGGACCTCGGCGGGTTCTCCAACAAGGCGCGCTCCCGGCTCGAGAAGCGCCGGAGGCGGCTGGAGAAGACGCTGGCCGGAATCGAGAAGATGGAGCGCCTGCCGGACGCCGTCTGCATCGTCGATCCGAAGAACGAGCTGATCGCGGTGCGGGAAGCCAGAAAGCTCGGCATCCCGATCATCGCCATCGTGGATTCCGACTGCGACCCGGACCTCATCGACCACATCATCCCCGGCAACGACGACGCCCTGCGCGCCATCCGCCTGTTCGCCTCCCGGGTCGCAAGCGCCTTCGAGGAGGGGCGGCGCTTGTACGGCCTGCCCGGAGCGTCTTCCTCCGCCGCCGCCGAGACGTTCGCCGGGACGGCGGACGACGTGGAGGGTGAAAACGGAACCAACGGCGCCGCCGCCCAGGAGGACGCGCCGCCGTCGCCGCCCGAAACCGCGCCCGCCTCCACCGACTGAACGGACGCCGCCCCGGCGCTCCCCCCATCCCCGAACCCGACAGGACGGAACCCCCACATGACCGCCATCACAGCCCAGCAGGTCAAGAGCCTCCGGGACCGGACCGGCGCCGGATTCGCCGACTGCAAGCAGGCGCTCCAGAAGGCGGACGGCGACTTCGACCGGGCGGTGCGCCTTCTCCGCGAAAAGGGCGTGGCGGCGGCGGAGAAGCGGGCGGGCCGGCCGGCGACCGAGGGGCTGATCCACTCCTACATCCACGACGGGCGCATCGGCGTCATGGTGGAGCTCGCCTGCGAGACCGATTTCGTCGCCCGCAACGAGACGTTCCGGAATCTGGCGAACGATCTGGCGATCCACATCGCGAGCAACTACCCGGCCCCGGCCCGCTGGGTGCGCCGGGAGGACGTTCCCGATGCGGTTCTGGATGCGGAGCGGGAGCTCATCCGCACCCAGATCGCGAACGACCCGAAACACGCCAGGAAGCCGCCGGCGGTGGTCGACCGGATCCTCGCCGGCAAGCTGGACCGCTTCCTGTCCGAGCGGGTGCTCCTGGACCAACCCTGGGCGCTCGACGACTCGAAGGACATGACGGTCCAGGACCGGGTGGTTCAGGCGGCGCAGGCCATCAAGGAGAACATCCGGGTCCGTCGATTCGTCCGCTTCGAACGGGGCGAGGAGCTGGACGGCTAGGAGGCCGCGGACGGCGCGCGCGATGTCCGGGCAGCAAGGCGACCCGTCGCCCCCCCGGCGGCGGGTCCTGCTGAAGCTGAGCGGACAGGCGCTCCAGGGCGAGGCGACCGGCGTCTCGCTGGACGCGGTGGAGGCGATGGCCCGCCGCATCGCCGCCGTCCACCGGAGCGGCGTCGAGACCGCTTGCGTCATCGGCGGCGGCAACATCTTCCGCGGCGTCGAGCCGGGCGCCAGGGACATGGACCGGGTCGCCGCCGATTCGATGGGGATGCTGGCCACCCTCATCAACGCGCTCGCCCTCCAGGAACGGCTGGAGCGGATCGGTTGCGACACCCGCCTGATGTCCGCCGTCACCGTGCGGCAGGTCGCCGAACCCTTCATCCGGCGGCGCGCCCTCCGCCACCTGGCGCGCGGGCGCATCGTGCTCTTCGCCGCCGGGACCGGCAGCCCCTACTTCTCGACCGACACCGCCGCGGCGCTCCGCGCCGCCGAAATCCGCGCCTCGGTGCTCATCAAGGCGACCCGGGTGCGGGGCGTCTTCACCAGCGATCCGGAACAGGACGAGGACGCCCGGCAGATTCGCCGGATCCACTACCTGGAAGCCATCCGGCAGAAACTGCGATTCATGGACACCACCGCGATTTCGCTCTGCATGGAGAACCGGGTGCCGATCGTGGTCTGCCACCAGGACGATCTGGAGCGCGCCGCCCGGGGGGAAGACGTGGGAACCCGGGTCGGAAACCCGTAGACTCCCCGTCCCATGAAGCACGAAGTTCTTGACGACGCGAACCGGCGGATGGATCGCACCGTCCAGAGTCTGGAGCGCGAACTCGCCACCGTCCGGACCGGCAGGGCCTCGGTGCAGCTGCTCGATCCGGTGCGGGTGGAGTACTACGGCCAGATGGCGCCGCTCCACCAGGTGGCGACGCTCAAGACTCCCGACGCCCAGACCATCACCGTCCAGCCTTGGGAACGCTCCATGCTCGGCGCCCTGGACCGGGCGATCCGGGCCGCCAACCTGGATCTGAATCCGGTTCCGGACGGCGTCCTGCTGCGGATCCCCATCCCCCCGCTCAGTCAGGAGCGGCGGAAGGCGCTGGCCAAGAGCATCGCGCGGATGGCCGAAGAGCACAAGAACGCCTTGCGCCAGGTCCGCCGGGACGCCAACCAGAAACTGAAGAAACTCTCCAAGGCCGGGGACTTGTCGGAGGACCTAGAGCACGACCTGGAAGCGGCGGTGCAAGAGGCCACGAACCGGCACGGCAAGCGGATCGCCGAGCTGGCTGAAACGAAGACCGAAAGCATCCTCTCGATCTGAGCTACCGGCGGTCGTCCAGTCGACGAAGCCCCTCCCGCAGCAGCCGGACGCCGTCCGCGATCTCCGCCGTGTCGGTGTGCTCGCGCGGCGAATGGCTGATCCCGTCCCGGCTCGGGACGAAGATCATCCCGATGGGCGCGATCCCGACGAGGGACTGGGCGTCGTGGCCGGCCCCGGAGGGCATCCGGAGGAACCGGTATCCGAGATCGTCGGAAGCCTCCGCCAGCAGATCGACGATCCCCGGATCGCAGGGCGCCGCCCGGCTCAGGTAGTAGGGTTCGAAGCGGATGCTCGTGCCGTTCCGGCTGGCCAGGTCCGCGCCGATTTCCTGGTAGCGCTCGGCCAGCCGATCGATGGTCTCCATGCTCAGGTCGCGGATTTCGAGCGTCAACTCCACCTCGCCGGGGATCACGTTGGCGGCGCCCGGGCGCGCCTCCAACCTGCCCACGGTGGCGACCTGCCGCCCTTCCCGGCGGAGCGCCTCGTCGTGAACCGCGGCGATGAAGCGTCCGGCGGTCACCATCGGATCCCGGCGGTTCTCCATGCGGGTGGTTCCCGCATGGTTGGCGAATCCGGAAATCGTCACCAGAAACCGCCGAATCCCCACGATCCCCTCCACGACCCCGATCGGGACGCCCGCCTCATGGAGCGTCGCCCCCTGTTCGATGTGGAGTTCGAGATAGGCCGCGAACGCCCCCCGGGGAAGCGCCGCCTCCATGATGCGTCCGGGATCGCCGCCGACCCGGGCGAGAGCCTCGCCGAGCGTGAACCCTCCGTACGCCTCGAGGTCCATCTCCTCCGCCGCGACCTCGCCGGCAAGCGCGCGGCTGCCGGTCTTGCCGTTCTCCTCGTTGAAGAACACCATCACCTGGAGCGGATGGCGCAGGCGGGACTCCCCCTCGGCGAACGAGCGGGCGCATTCCAGGGCGCCCACCGAGCCGACCACGCCGTCAAAGTTCCCGCCGCCGGGCGTCGAATCGAGATGCGAGCCGGCGACCAGGGGAGGAAGTCCCGGTTCGGAGCCGGCGAGCGTCCCGATCAGGTTACCGGCGAGGTCAACGCGAACCTGCATCCCGGCGTCCCGCATCCACGAGGCGAAGAGCTCGCGCGCTCCGAGGTCCGCGTCGCTGCCCGCCGTGCGCGAGACGCCGCCCTCCGGATTCGCGCCGTAGCGGGCGAGGGACGCGATCGCGTCCGCGATCCGCGACTCCCGGACGGTTGCGGCGGGCGCGGGACTCCGGGAAACGACAGCGGCGCCCAGCGCGACGCCGAGCCACTCGCGTCGGGTGAGACTCATCGCGGGCCGGGAGCCTAACCGAACCCATGACGAAATTGGCGCCGGGCGGGGGGATGGCGTACCCTGCAGGAATTCCCTTCCCCCATCATACGGAGGCAATTCCATGTCCGTATCCCGGTTTCGGCTCGCGGGGGCCTTGCTCCTTGCCCTTTTCGTCGTCACGCAATCCCATGCCCAATCGAATTTGGGCGTCGTCGACTTCCCCAACTCGGGCGCCCCGGAGGCGCAGGAGGCCTTCCAGCGAGGCGTAGCCGCGCTCCACAGCTTCTGGTACGAAGAGGCCGCCGAGGCCTTCCGGAACGCCCAGGAGATCGACCCGGACTTCGCCTTGGCGTACTGGGGCGAAGCGCTGAGCCACAACCACCCGCTCTGGTCCGAGCAGGACATCAGCGCCGCCCGCGAGGCGCTCAGCCGGTTCGGCGCCACCCGGGCCGAGCGGCGCAGCAAGACCCCGACCGAACGCGAGCGCATGTACATGGAGGTCGTCGAAGTCCTCTACGGTCCCGGCGACAAGTACGAACGGGACGAGCTCTACCACCAGGCGCTCCGCCGTCTGGTCGACGCCTGGCCGGATGACAACGAGGCCAAGGCGTTCTACGCGCTCTCCTACCTCGGCCTGGTGCGCCGGGGCGAACCCGGTTTCCACCGGCAGATGAAGGCCGGGGCGATCGCCAGCCGACTTTTCCAGGAGGAGCCCGACCATCCGGGCGCGGCCCACTACGTCATCCACTCCTTCGACGATCCGGAGCACGCTCCGCTGGCGCTGGACGCCGCCAACCGGTACGCCGAGATCGCGCCGGAAGCCCACCACGCCCAGCACATGCCCTCCCACATCTTCTTGCAGCACGGCATGTGGAACCGGGTCTCGCGCTCCAACGACGTGGCGTACAACGCCTCGGTGAAGTGGGCGAAAGAGAAGGGCCTCTCGATCACCAAGCACGACTTCCACAGCCTCGAGTGGAAGGCCTACGCGGACCTGCAGCGCGGCCAGTACCGCGCCTCGACCGAGGCCATCCGCGAGGTCGAGGAGTCCGCCGCCGCCACCGGCGAGCTCCGGCTCCAGCGTCTCGCGTCCTCGATGGCCGCCCGGCACGCGATCGAGACCGGGCGGTTCGACGACATCCGCATGCCGGAGGCCGAGGTGGACACCAGCCGGTACAACTCCACCGCGAACCTGCTCCTCGCCGCCGGGATGAAGGCCGCAGCCATGAAGGACGCCGCCGGCGCCGATGCGGCCGCGGGGCGCCTCAAGAAACTAGCGGAAGCCCGCGATGCGGAAGGCCAGAGCTATCAGGCCGATTCGGTGCGCATCATGCAGCACCAGGTCGAAGCCCTGGCCGCCAGCGCGCGCGGCGCCACGGAGTCGGCGCTTGAGCACGCGAGGATGGCCACCGACATCGAGGAGACCCAGGATCCGCCGTCCGGCCCGACGTACCCGATCAAGCCGTCCCACGAACTTCGGGGCGAGCTGCTGCTCGCCGCCGGCCAGTTCGAGGAAGCGGTCCGCGTTCTGGAAGAGGGTCTCTCCCGAACCCCCAACCGGTCGCTTTCGCTGCTCGCGCTGGCCCGCGCCCGGACCGGGCTCGGCGATGTCGCCGGGGCCGAAGCCGCCTACTCCACCCTCCGGGGCTTCCTGGTTGACGCGGACGCCGACGTCCCGTTCCTTGATGAGGCGCGGCGCAGCGGCAGTCAGACCACCGACGCGCAGCAGTAGGAGTAGCCGTCGCTACCGGGACGCCGCCGCCGATTCCCCTTCCTCCCGGACCACGTCCACGAAGGCGCCCGGGTGGGAGAACCGAATCTCGGAATCGGGTCCGATCCGGATCGGCGCGCGGAACGCGTACTTTTCCAACCAGTCGGGATCGGTCCGCCGGATGCGGAGCAGGGCGCGGGCCGATCCGTCCGGCGCCGCCAGTTCCGCGGAGAAGACCGAATCGGTCTCCCCGGGTGGCAGGATCGCCAGCAGCATCCCCGCGCCGGGACGCAGCACCTTGCCCTCCGCCTTCAGGATCGCAATCGGGGAATCGGCGTCCGCGGGCGCAGGCAGGATGTCCACCTCCGGTCGATCCGCAAAGGCGAGCCCCTCGGTCTCGAACCCCTTGCGGTAGGCGAGGGAGAGAAACAGCTCCCCTTCCGGGTCCAGCGGATCGAAGGTTCCGGGCGGACGGAGGCGCGCCCCCTGCCCCACCACCCAGGTGAACACCGGTTCGCCTTCGCAGCTTCCCCGGTACAGCGCCGCCCGGCGGAGGATGGAGACCGCCTCGCCCGGACGCAGCGCGAAGCCGCCGGCGCCCGAAAGCTCCGCTCCCGGCGCCAGAGCCAGCGGCGCGCACGCCTCCAGTTCGGAGATCTCTTCGGAAATCCGGATCGGCGCCGCCGTAACCGCCCGGATCGCATCCGGCGACGGGGGCGACATATCCGGAGCGCGCCATTCCGAATCGGGTCGGGGGCCTTCGGGCGCCAGCCCGATCGCCCAATCCACCAGCATGTCGGTCTCCCGGTCGTCCAGGGTGCGGGCGTGGGCCAGGTCGCCGACCCCGTCTTCGGGCAGCCAGGGGGGCATCCGCCGGTGGAGCGTCTGCCGGGCGATCGCGCCCGCCCAGGACACCGCTTCGGCGTAGCGCATCAGGTTCACCGGCGCCGGGCCGACGCCCGCATGGCAGGAGGCGCAATGCCGCTCCAGCAGCGGCCGGATTTCCCGGTGGTACGCGTACCGGGAGAGTTCCGGCTCGTGCGCCCGCGCATCGGGACTCCGGCAGCCCGCAAGGACGCCCCCCGCCAGCAACAGCGCGACGGCGGCGCAACGCTTCACGGCGCTCCGCCTCCCGGAAGTCCCCGCATCCCCTCGGCGAAGATTTCGTAGGCCTCCAGCACCCGCAACCGATCTCCCTCGTCCCCGTAGAGGTCCAGCAGCCACGCCCCGCGGATGATCTTCTTGAGCGCCGGCCAGGGCCGGTCGGGAACCCGCTCCCCCCAGGCCAGCGCCAGCGCCTTGGCCTCGAGCGCGGGGATGAACAGGTCGGCCCAGCGGCCATCGGCGATCAGCCGCTGCACCCGCGCGTCCCGCTCGCGGATCCTGGCCAGAATCTCGTCGGCGTCGTCCGGGATCGTCAGTTCCGGCAACCCTGCCGCGCCCACCGTCGCTTCAAGCTCGGCGAGTTCCGCCTCCGAAAGGAACACGAAGTCGAAACGATCGCTCTCGTCCCGTTCCGGGAAGCGCACGAAGGCGGTGAACGAGGAGCGCTCGCTGCGATCCCGCCACACCGGAACTTCGAGCGCATCGCCCCCGGAGACGAGCGGAACCGGCTCGCCCAGCGGATTCCCCCGGTCGTCGGCCTCCACGACCTGGGCGTCAAACGGTTCCGGCGCCACCGGACGGGTGAACGAGTCGTAGAAGTAGAGCCGGAACATCCCGTCCTCGAGGGTTCCCTCCAGGTGGCTCACTCCGTCGGGGGCCATGAACAAGATGCCGCCGTGCCGGGGGTTGTGGTCCCCGTGTTCGGCGACCCGGGTCTCGATCCCGGCCGTCGACCCGTCGGCGCAGACCCCGGGCTCGGTGGATTCCGTCCCGGAGCAGATCCAGACGACTTCCCGGGTGGTCGGAACCAGCGGGTCCCCGGTGGCCGGACACACGCCGGGATTCTCGGCGACGAACCCCTCCTCCTCGCCCAGGCACACGTAGCGGGTGACCAGCGTGCGCCGCGCGAGCGCCATCCCGCACACCGGGCAATCCCCCGGCTCGTGGGACTGATGGTCCCGGTGCATCGGGCAGAGCCACACGGTGTAGGCATCCACCAGGTCCTGAGCCGCCACCGGCCCCGCCAGGAGCATCGCCGCCAGAAGCGCACGAACCATCAAGAATCCTCCGCCTCGGTCAGGTTGACCACGATGGCGTCGGCGGCGCGGGCCAGATCGTCCGGCTTGATCAGGATTTCCTCCCCCCAGACGCCGGCGCCGACTCCCAGCACCGGCTCCCGCATCAGGGCCCGATCCAGGAAGGTGCGGGCGCCCGGCTGCTGCCAGCCGACCGGCGGAATGGAGCCGATCGCGTACCCGGTGTGTTCCAGCACATCTTCGGGCGACGCCAGACGGATGTTCCGGTTCCCCATCGCCTTTTTCAGCCGGCCGGAGATCACGCTCCGGTCGCCGCCGACCCCGACCAGCGCCCGCTCGCCGGTCCCCGACCGGAAGATGAGCGTCTTGACCATCTGACCGGGACGAAACCCCAGCGCCCGGGCCACCGAGGCCGCGCCCTTCGGCGTCTCCGGCGGGAACGTGCGGCGTTCCCACGGGATGCCCCGCTCGTCGAGGAAGCGGTGCGGGGGAAGCCGGCTCACCGGGCGGCCCCCGAAGGGGCGAGTTCCCGGCCGACCCGCGCGCCGATCCGGCGCAGCAGGAAGCGGGGAACGAAACGGGGAACCAGCGGGACCAGGCGCGGCAGAAGCCCCGGATGGATCACCGCCTTGCCGCGGAGCGCTCCCCGGTAGCCGGCGCGCGCCACCGCATCGGGCCGGGCCAGCGCCAGGGCGCGGATTCCCGAAAGCGAACGGATGCCCGCCGTCCCCAGAAACGGAGTGTCCACCGGCCCGGGGCAGAGCACGCTCACCGTGACCCCGGTCCCGCGCAGCTCCCCGGCGAGTCCCTCGGAAAGGTGCTGCACGAACGCCTTGGTCGCCGCATACACGGTGAAGCCGAGTCCGGGGACGAAAGCCGCCGCCGAACCCACGTTCAGAATCCGCCCCCGCCCCCGCTTCAACATCGCCGGAAGACACCTCCGGCAGAGCTCGGCGACCGCCGCCGCGTTGAGGGCGATCATGTCCTGCTGGGCCGCGATGCCCACGTCCGGGAAGCGCCGGCTGACCCCGAAGCCGGCGTTGTTGATGAGAAAGTCCACTTCCAGTCCCTTCCCCTCCATATCGGCCATGAGCGCGTCCACTGCGCCGGGCGCCGCCAGGTTCCTCGCCATCGCCGTCGCCCGCACCCGGTGCCGCCGCTCGATGTCCCGGGCCGCCGCCTCCAGCCTTTCCGGGTTCCGGGCCACCAGCGCCACCTCCCGACCGTCGCGGGCGGCGAGCTCGGCGAGCTCCCGGCCAATCCCGGTGGAGGCGCCGGTCACCAGCGTCACCGGACTCCGCTCCCGCTCGCTCGCGTAGTCTACGGGGGCGCCCAGCATCCTCCCCATTGTACGGGAGGCGCGCCCCTCATGTCCCTCCCCCAGACCCCCCGCGAGACCCCGCTCGTGCCCCGGGAGCTCTCGCAGCTCGCCTTCAACGCGCGGGTGCTCCAGGAAGCCGGGGATCCCGAAGTTCCGCTCCTCGAACGCCTTCGCTTCCTCGGGATTTTCTCGAACAACCAGGACGAGTACTACCGGGTCCGGGTGGCCACCATCCAGCGGCTCGAGCGGCTCGGTTCGCTCGGCGCCTCCCTGCTGGGGACCCCGCCGAAGGAATTGCTCGACCAGATCCAGCGCCGGATCCTCTCGGACCAGGCGGTGTTCCTCACCACCTACCGGAACGTGCTCCAAGAGCTCGAGGAGCACGGCATCCGCATCCGCTCCGAGGGAGAGCTGAACGAGGAGCAGCGCGGCTTCGTCGGCGACTTCTTCGAGCGGGACGTGCGGCCCTGGCTCACCCCGATCCTCCTCCAGAGCGGCGCCCGCCGCCTGGTCCTCTCCGAACGGGACATCTACCTGGGCGTCCGGGTCGAACGGGAGGGGACCCGGAACCCGATGCATGCGATCGTGGACGTGCCGACCCGGGTCGCGCCCCGCTTCGTCCGGCTGCCCGACTCCCCGGGAACGGCGTCCTTCATCCTCCTCGAGGACGTCATCCGCTTCGGACTCGCCGACGTCTTCTCCATCTTCCAGGCGCATCGCGCCGACGGGTACGTGGTGAAGCTGACCCGGGACGCCGAACTGGACCTCGACGGCCACCCGAAGGAGAGCTACCTGACCAAGGTGGAGAAGAGCGTCCTCCGCCGCCGCACCGCCGACCTGGTTCGCTTCGTCTACGACCAGGCGATGCCGGAGGACCTCCTGGAAGCGCTCCGGCGGAATCTGGACGTGGACGAGCGGAGCTCGCTGGTTCCCGGCGGGAGGCATCACAACTTCAAGGATTTCATTGATTTTCCCGAAGTGGACCCCAATCTGCGCTACCCGTCGCGGGAACCGCTGCCGACGCCCGGGATCGATGCGGGGGGCGCCATCCTGAGCGCGATCCGACGCCGGGACATCCTGCTCCACACCCCGTACCAGCGGTTCTCGTATCTCATCGACCTGCTCCGGGAAGCCGCCATCGACCCCAAGGTCACGCGGATCGCGGTGACGCTGTACCGGGTGGCGACCAACTCGGGCATCGTGCGGGCGCTCATCAACGCGGCGCGGAACGGCAAGCGGGTCACCGCGGTCGTGGAGCTCACCGCCCGCTTCGACGAAGCCAGCAACCTCGAGTTCACCGACCTGCTCATCCGCGAAGGAGTGCGCGTCGTCTTCGGCCCCGAAGAGCTCAAGGTGCACGCCAAGCTCGGCCTGATCGAGCGCCGGGAGCACGGAAAGAAGGCGCTCTACGGGTTGCTCGGCACCGGCAACATGAACGAAAACACCGGGCGGCTCTACACCGACCACTTCCTGCTCACCGCGCACCGCGGCCTCTGCGAGGACATCGCCACCCTGTTCCGCATCGTCCGCCGCCCCTACGAGGACCGGACCTTCCACCACCTGCTGGTGGCGCCCTGGACGCTGGGCGCCGCCGTCGGGCGGTTCATCGAGGCGGAAACCGAACGCGCCCGCCGGGGCGAACCGGCCCGCATCGACGCCAAGCTGAATCACCTGACCGATCCGGGAACGATCCATCGTCTCCTCGAAGCCGCCGAAGCCGGCGTCGCGGTCCGGCTCCAGATTCGCGGAACGCTGGCGTTGCCGCTCGATCCGTCGCACATCCCTCCCCGATTGCAAGCAGTCGGCATCATCGATCGCTATCTGGAGCACACCCGTTTCTTCACCTTCGGAAACGGCGGCGCGCCCCGCACCTGGATGGCCTCCGCCGACTGGATGCCCCGCAACTTCGAACGCCGCATCGAGGTCGCCTGCCCCATCCTGGACCCGCGCAGCCAGGCGGCGCTTTGCGCGTACTTCGAGATCCAGTGGGCCGACAACACCAAGGCGCGCAGGCACGATTCGGCGGGACGCAACGAGCGGGTTCCCCGCACCGGCGCTCCCCGCCGCGCCCAGGCGGAGATCGAGGACTGGCTCGCCCGCAATCCCGGGGAACCGGACTACGACGAGGGCGCCAGAGTCGCGGTCAGCGCCTCGCCCCGGTCCAGCCTGGCGTAGGCGGCGGCGGCGTCCTCGAAGGGGACGCGGAACATCGGCAGCTCCTCCAGCGGCAGTTCGCCGAGCAGCGCCCACGCGACGTTCCTGCGGCGCTCCACCGACCAGCCGGGGCCGAGCGGCGGCAGATGGCTCACCTGGCTCGACACCACCTTCACCCGCCCCCGGTGGAACCAGCCGCCCAGGCGAAGCGCCGTTTCGCCTTTCCCGAGCCACGAGCCGGCGACCAGCGTCCCGTCGCGCGCCACGAGATCGATTCCCATGTTCAGCCCGGCCGCGCTTCCCGAAACCTCGAAGACCCGATCGGCGCGCCGGGTCCACCGGGATTCGGCCGCTTCGGGCGTCAGCGCGCTCTTCGCCCCCAGGCGCAGCGCGAGCGCCCGGCGGTCCCGCCGCGGCTCGACCGCCGCCAGGTCGCCCAGCGGGAAGCGCGCCAGCAGCGCGGTCAGGGTGAGTCCCAGCATCCCCTGCCCGATCACCAGCGCGCGGTCGCCGACCCTGGGGGGGCCGTCCAGCAGCAGGTTCACCGCCGTCTCGACATGGGGAAAGGAGACTCCGCGTTCCACCGGCATCCCGTCGGGAACCGGCAGCAGCTCGGCGGGGTCCGCATGAAATCGCGTCTGGTGCGGCGCGAAGGCGAACACCGGCCCCGGAGGAAGCGACTCGCGCGCGACTCCCGGTCCGACCGCCTCCACCTCGCCGACCGTCGCGTACCCGTACCGGAAGGGAAAGCGGAATCCGCCGCCGGCGAGCGCCGGGATCGTCTCGTCCCGCGCCATGTCCGGATCCAGATCCCCGCGCCACGCCGCCAGTTCGGTTCCGGCGCTGATCATGGCGAGCCGGGTCCGTACCTGCGCCTTGCCAGCGGGAGGATCCGGGAGCGCATCGGCCCGCACCCCGATTGTCCGCGGGCCTTCGAACCAGACCGAAAGCCGTTCCCGGGGCATCAGCGACTGCGGAAGTCGGGGGCGCCGGCCAGCACCAGGTCGTCCTCGAACCGCTCCCAGCGCCATTGGCGCAGCGCGACCGCGTTTTCGACCCGGGCGAGCGCCGGCTCCCCGCCGACCAGCCGGGGGGCGATGGTGATCACCGCGCAGTCCACCAGCCGGTCGGCGAAGAGCGAAGTGAGCACCCGGCCTCCCCCCTCCACCAGCAGCCGCCGCGCGCCCCGCCGCCAGAGCAGGCGCATCAGCGGAGGCAGCGGCACCCTGCCGTCGGCGTCAGCCGGGAACTCCTGGATGGCGACGCCCCGCTCCCGAAGGCGGTCCGCCGCCTCGGGCGGCGCGTTTTCGGTGGTGGCGACCAGCAGGTTCCGCTCCTCCGCCGCCCCCTCGAGGAGCCGGGAGGCGAGCGGCAGCCGCAACCGGCTGTCGAGGACGACCGGATCGGGGTTGCGTCCGACCGCGAGGCGGACGTTCAGCTGCGGGTCGTCGGCGAGCACGGTGCCGATGCCCACCAGGATCGCATCGTGCTGCGAGCGCAACCGGTGGGTCAGCTCCAGGGAGCCGCTCCCGCTCAACCGGAGCGGTTCTCCCGGATGGGCCGCGATGGAGCCATCGAGACTCTGCGCGTAGGTCGCGGTGATCGAAGGGCGGCTGGGGCGGTGGCGCCGGGGCGACCCGACCAGCTCCGCCACCAGCGCCTCGACCGCCGATTTCATGGACTTTCGGGGGGCGGCGCGCGCCGCCACCCGATGTCGTCCAGCAGGACGTCTCCCGGGGGCGTCCCCTGGAAGGCGAAGCGCACCGCCCGGACCGACGCGGCGGCGGTCGTTCCGGTCAGCTCCCGGACCGGGATCGCGCGCGCCTGCGGAATCGCCTCGATCGGGTTCCGATACCGCGCCCGATCCATCCGACCCGACTTGAGGAACCGCACCTCGAAGGCGGGTTCCGGCGAGGGGACCGCCACCGGCCGGAATGCGGCGTCCGCGCACTCCGCCTCGGGAGGGCAAAGCCTCTGGACCAGCTCGACCTCGAGCGAAAGCGGCCCCCCGCCGTCGCCCGCGCGATCCGGAATCCAGGTCAGCGCGAACACCAGTTCGTCCTCTCCGCCCACGCTCGGCTGGTCGAGGAAGCGGATTTCGTAGACCGGGGGCGTTTCCGGGTTCGCCCCGATCCGCAACCGCACCGCTGATGTCGCCTGCCTCGAGCCGTCCCGGAACATCACCTCCTCCTCGCGCCAGCGGGAGAATCCCTCCGCGTGGATCCGGGTCCACGGCGCGGCGCCGGTCCCGACGTCCAGGTCCTCCTCGAAAGTGGCGAACAGGTCGGTGCGTCCGTCCGCGTACTGGTTCAGGTACGGGATGTCCGGGAGGAACCGCTCCCCGGCCCGGTAGTCGCGCAGCAGCGGCAGCCACCGGGTCTCGCCCAGCAGCGTGGCGCGCAGGAACGCCGCGATGTACGAGCGCGCCACCTGGCGCTGCGTCTCCTCGGAAACCAGCGGCGCCCGGTTCAGCCAGAGCGATCCGGGCAGGCCGGAGTCCATCCCCCAAGTGGAATTGAACTGCCCGTGGTTGCCGCCGTGGAGGAGGATGCCGGCCTTGATTCCGAAGGGGATCGCGCCCTCCAGCGGACGCCCGCTGAAGCGGGCGCGGTGGTACTGGCGCAACCCGTGGAAGCTGGGTTCGTCGGTGTCGTGCGACCCGTGGAGCGCGAGGAAGTGCGTGTCCTCGAGCGTCATCCGCCTCGGATAGCGGGCGTCGATCTGGGCGATGGCGACGACCGAGCGGATCCCGAAGCGGTAGTCGAACTCCACTTCGGCCCGGTCCGGGAAATGATCCAGATCGTTGAACACCGCCGCGATCGCGGCCGCCTCGCCCCCGCGGGAGTGGCCGACCAAGGCGACCCGGTCCAGATCGAGACGCTGGTGCAGCGGCGAGTCGGGGTCCCGGTCCATCTCCCGGAGCGCCGCCAGATGCTCCAGCAGCAAAACGCCGCGCGCCGGCATCTCGCGCCCCCGGAAATCCCCGGACCAGGTTCCGTTCAGGAAGTTGGCGTCCACCGAGACGCCGACGATGCCGTGGCTCGCGAGCATCCCGGTGAGATAGCCGTAGCCGTCGTCCGAGAAATCCTCCATGCCGTGGTTGCCGTGCACCAGGAGCGCGACCGGGCGGCGATCCCCCGGCGCCCCCCGGGGAAGCTGCATCCGGCCGTTGATCGGCGCCTCGGAGATGCCGAACCCCCACCACCACTCCCGGTGGGCGGCGCGAAAGCCGGTCCATTCCGGGAGCACCGGCCCCAGGTCCGCCGGCTCGGTCACGATGTCCACTTCGGGCCCGAATTCGGGTCGGCGCCGATCCGTTCCGCTGCCGTAGAAGAGCGACTCGACCGGATGGTCTCCGGGCGCCCCCGGATCGACGTCGAGCGCCGTGGAGACCGCGTCGAAATCCAGCGGTTCCCGGGGAAAGGGGCGCGGGCCGCTCCAGAGCAGCCAGGACACGCCGCCGGCGAGCAGCGCGAGTCCGCCGGTCATCAGCAGCCAGCCGCCGCGCCCTCTCCCCCGTCCGAAGACCGTCCCGAACCCCCACCCGAACAGCAGCGGCCCGCCCAGCCCGGCGAGGAGAATCCACGGGAAAAGCTGGGACGGCCAGCGGACGAATTCGCCCCGGAACAGGAACAGTCCGGCCAGCGCGGCGAGCGTCAGGATCGCCGCGTCCGAACGCAGCCACTCGGCGTCCCGCAGCAGGTAGCGCGCCAGAAGCGTCGCCAGGGAAAGCGCGAGAATCCCGGCGACCAGGGCGACGAAGCCGCTGGCCAGGGAGAGCATCCCCGGCGCGTAGAGCAATCCTCCGGCGAGGATCATCAGGAGGGCCGCGACCCACGCCGCCGCTCCGCCGGCCCGCGCCGGCCGTTCGTCCCGCATCGGGCGCCGTCCGGATCAGCCTCCGCGCAGGTAGTCGTCCGTCCCGTCCAGCCAGTCCTGGCGGGGCGGCGTGAAGATGTCCACGTCGAGGGTGTCCTCCAGCGCGAGCGCCTTGTGCGGAACCCACGAGGGGAGGACCAGCACCTCGCCCTCCCGCACGTCGATGGGCTCCGAGTCCTCGGACTCGATCCAGAACCGGAGCGCGCCCTTGAGCACGTAGGTGATCTGCTCGTTGTCGTGCGCGTGCATCGGCACCACCGCGCCCTTGTCCAGATAGACGTGGGTGAGCATCGCCCGCTCCCCGGTGATCATGCGCCGCCCGATCACCGGGCTCAGGCGCTCCTTCTCCATGTCGTCCCACCGCAGATGCCGGACCTGGCTCCGCGCTTCGCTCATCGGGCGCTCCTTTCGCGTCGCCAAGGGCGCGACGCGGGCCGAATCCTACCGGCCCTTCCCGTCAGGACCAGTACCCCGCATGGAGGCCGAGCGCCAGGCCGAACCCGCCGACCACCACCGGGAACGCGATCAGCCCGGCGAGCAGGCGTCCGGGGAGCCGCAGCCGGGTCGGTCCGAACGCCACGAGTCCCTGGACGCCCAGGGTCGCGTACAGGCTGGCCTGGGCGAGCGCCGGCCGGTCGCAGAAGGGGCAGTCCGGCGGCCCCGGCGTCTGGATGTTGCAATAGGCGACCCCGCCCGACCAGAGCGAGACGCAGCCGCACTGGTAGATCAGGTCGCAGAGGTTGATGAAAAAGAGTCCGGCGACCGTCGCCACCAGGCTGAACACGCAGATCCGCGGCGACCAGTCCTGGATCCAGGTTCCGATCCGCGCCCACGGGCTCGGGATGGGGGACTGCTCCATACCCCAGTATGCTACGTCGCCGGATGGCGGCGTTCGACCGCGTACACCAGCTGGCGCGCGGGATCCCCGAAGGGCGGGTCACCACCTACGGCCGATTGGCGCAGGCCGTCCGCGCCCAGGGAGTCCCCTTCTCGGCGCGCGCCGCCGGCTGGGCCCTCCGCAACTGTCCGGAGGGGGTTCCCTGGCACCGGGTGGTGAACGCCAGGGGGGAGCTTTCGGCGGAGATCCGCGGCATGTGTCCCGACGGCCTCCAGCGGTCCTTGCTGGAGCAGGAACGGGTCCGGTTCGATCCGGACGGGCGGGTGGACATGGAGCGCCACCTGTGGGATCCGGCGGCGCCTACCGGCCGCCCCGACCGGAAAGACGGATCGTGAGGCCCGCAAGGATCGCCTCCGCAGGCGCCTGGGCGCTTTTCATCAGGAAATCCATCTCCGCGATCCGGGAAACCACTTCGATCCAGCCCATCTTGTCGTACTGCCGAGCCCGGGCGTTGACCCGGGAAGCCACCCCGTGCGGAACCCGGAGGCGATTGGCGAGTTCCGAGTCGCTGCAACCGGCTATCTGGGCGATCTGGCAGCGGACCGCCAGGTTGTGGAGGAGCGGCAGAATCTGTTGCGCCACGGTCCCCTCCCGCAGGAGCAGCTGGAGACGTCCCAGAGCCTTCTCCGGCTGGCCGGCCTCCACCGCGTTCGTGAACTCGAAGATGTGCTCGGCGAAGCCGCCGCCGACCGCCTTCTCCAGGTCGTCCCGGGTCGGTTTGGCGTCGTCGCAGTAGATCTGGAGCTTCTCCAGCTCGCCCCGCTGGCGGCGCAGGTCCTGGCCGAACCGCCGGGCCAGAAACTCCGCTCCCTCCTGCGGCAAGGCGAGCCGGAGCGCCTTGGCCTCGCGTCGAATCCAGCCGGGGAGCGCCCGCTCCGAAGGCGGATCGCAGTCGAACACCCGAATCCGTCCGGCCTCCACTCCGGCGGCGAGCGCCTTTTCGAGCGCCTCCCACTCCGCCCGCAACGGCCGCCGGGGATCGTCCTCCTCGGCGTCCTTCGGGAATCTCGCCCACTGGCGGTCGGGGTCCTTCTCCCACTCGAAGATCAGCGCCGCCCGCTTCGGCGGACTCTCGACCAGCTTCCTGAAGAACGGCAGCAGTTCGGCCTCGCGCCGCAGCGGTTGCGCCAGCCGCAGCGCGTCCCGGACGACCACCACCGGTCCGCCGGTGAAGCTCACCGCCCGGACGGCGGTCTGGATTTCGTCGCCGGAGTCGGCGGCGCCGTCCAGCCGCCGAAGCCGGAACGAGGCGCCCTCCCCGTCCTCGCCCCCCAGATGATGCCGGACGCAGTGATCCAGGGTCCGCTGGCGGAGCCAGCTGTCGGCCCCGGCCACCAGATAGAAGCCGGCCGTCCCCGATTCCGGCAAATCCGGCAGCTTGTCGTACACCGGAGTCGCCCTCAGGTACTTGAACTTGTCCGCAAAGCCTTTCGGTTCGCCCCAGGCCATCGCGGTTCAGAACCCCTCGAGAATGGCCACCACCAGCGAGTCGGCGAAGGCCTGGGAAATCCGGGTGAAGGCCATCCCCTCCCGGTCGAAGGCGGCGTCGGGGTTGTCCCCGACGGAGAATTCGTCCCGCAGCGTGAACTCCTCGGCGGCGAACAGCTCCTCGTCGTTCACCACATCGTCCAGCACCACCTGGGCGCGCACCACGACCAGGTAGGTCGAGGCGGTTCCGGTCGCCGCGTCCAGCTGCGCCGGCGTGAAATTCACGCTGCGGATCGTCGCCCGGAGCACCGCCTGCGCCCCCTCCTCGAAGTCCTGGACCTCGAAATTGCCCCGCCGCTGGAACTCCTCGATCAGCGCATCGGTCATCCCGTCCTCGATTTCGGGAAACGCGCTCTCGTTGGTGAACGGAGGAATCCCGAGCATCTGGACGTGTCCGGGAAGGCCGCCGCCCACCCCGGCCAGCCGGTATCCGCAGCCGGCGATCAGCAGCGCGACGGGGATGAGGAGGCGCCGAACGCTCACCGGGCGCGCACCACCAGGTTCACCAGCCGGTCGGGAACCACCACCACCCGGGTGATCGCGCCGTCGGCGACCGCCCGCAGGACTCCGGGAAGCGCCTGCGCCTGTTCCGCCAGGCGCTCCCGTTCGCATCCCGCCGGAACGGTGATCCGCCCCCGGAGCTTCCCGTTCACCTGGACCGGCACCTCCACCTCCTCCTCCCGGGCCAGCTCCTCGTCGCATTCGGGCCACGGCGCGTTCACCAGCATCCCCTGCCCCCCGAGCCGCTCCCACAGTTCCTCGGTCAGGTGCGGCGCCATCGGGTTCAGCAGCATGAGGATCGTCTCCGCCGCCTCCCGCGCCGCCCGGCGGGCCGCCTCGGTTGTCACCTTCGGCATCCGCGCCTGGAGCGCGCTGGTCAGCTCCATGATGCGGGCGATCGCGGTGTTCGGATGCAAGCGCTCGCCCAGGTCCCGGGTCACCGCCGCGATGGTCTGGTGGGTGCGGCGCCGGAGAACCAGGTCCTCGGCGTCGAAGGTCTCGTCGCCGGCGGGCGGCGGGGTCGGTGCCAGCCACTCGGCTTCGCCGGGAAGCATCCGCTCCAGCTTGCGGAGGAACCGCGCCGGGCCGCCCAGCCGGGCGTCGGTCCAGTCCATCTCCTTCTCCGGAGGCGCCTCGAAAAGGACATAGAGCCGGATCGCGTCGGCGCCGTGTTCGGCCACCGCGGCGTCGGGGTCCACCACGTTCCCGCGGCTTTTGGACATCTTGGCCCCGTCCTTGATGACCATCCCCTGGCTGAGCTGGCGAACCACCGGCTCCTTGACGTCGACCAGCCCCAGGTCGTGCATCATCCGGGTCCAGAACCGGCAGTAAATGAGGTGCAAGATGGCGTGCTCGACCCCGCCGATGTAGAGGTCGACGGGGAACCAGGCGCGGACGCGCTCGGGGTCGAAGGGCGCCGCGTCGTTTTTCGGATCGAGGTATCGGTAGAAGTACCAGGACGAGTCCACGAAGGTGTCCATGGTGTCGGTCTCGCGCCGCGCCCTCTTCCCGCAGCCGGGGCAGTCCACCGCGAGAAACGCCTCGTGGCGGGCCAGCGCCGATCCCCCCTTCCCGGTGATCTCGATGTCGCGCGGCAGTTCGACCGGCAGATCCGCCTCGGGAACCGGAACCGCGCCGCAGCCTTCGCAGTGGATCATCGGGATCGGGGTCCCCCAGTAGCGCTGACGCGAAATCCCCCAGTCGCGGAACCGCCAGGTGGTCTTCGCCGCTCCGAACCCCTCCGTTTCGGCGTGGGCGGCCATCGCCTCCCGGGCCTCCCGGGAGGGCAGTCCGCTGAACGGGCCGGAGTCCACCACCGTCCCGTACTCGACGAACGCCCCCTCATCCGCCTCCTTCCCGTCGGACGGGATGACCACGGTCCGGATTTCCAGTCCGTAGCGGCGGGCGAACTCGTGGTCGCGCTCGTCGTGAGCCGGGACCGCCATCACCGCGCCCGATCCGTACTCCATGAGCACGTAGTCGGCGACCCAGACCGGGATCTCCTCGCCCGAAAACGGGTTCACCGCCCGCGCCCCGGTCGCCACCCCGGTCTTCTCCACTTCCAGGTGGTGGTGGCCGGGCCGCTGGGCCTCCGCCCGCGCGATGTACCGGGCCACCTCCGGCTCGGAAGCGGCGATCTCCTTCGCCGCCGGGTGCTGCGGCGCCAGCGCCAGGGCGGTCGCCCCGTAGATGGTGTCCACCCGGGTGGTGAAGACCGCGATCTCCCGGTCCAGCGCGGGAACCCGGAACCGGACCTCGGCGCCCCGGGAACGCCCGATCCAGCGCTGCTGGAGGATGCGCACTTTCTGCGGCCAGCCGGGCAGGTCGTCCAGCGCGTCCAGCAGGTCGGCGGCGTAGTCGGTGATCCGGAGGAACCACTGGGGCATATCCCGCATCTCGACTGCGGAGTCGCAGCGCCAGCAGCGCTCGGCGACCACCTGCTCGTTGGCGAGCACCGTCTCGCAGCCGGGGCACCAGTTGACCTCGCCGTTTTTCCGGTACGCGAGACCCTTCTCCCACATCTTCAGGAAGAACCACTGGTTCCACCGGTAGTAGCTCGGCTCGCAGGTGGCGAACTCCCGCTCCCAGTCGTACCCGAAACCCAGCCGGCGCAGCTGCCGGCGCATGTGGTCGATGTTCTCCCGGGTCCAGTCGTGCGGATGGGCGCCCCGCTCCAGCGCCGCGTTCTCGGCGGGAAGCCCCAGGGCGTCCCAGCCGATCGGGTGCATCACCGTGTAGCCGCGCCGCCGCAGGAACCGCGCCACCGTGTCCCCGATCGAGTAATTCCGCACATGCCCCATGTGAATCCGCCCCGAGGGATAGGGCAGCATCTCCAGGCAATAAAAGCGCGGACCTTCGGGCCGATCGGGAGCGCGGAAGACCCCCTCCCGCTCCCAGCGCTCCTGCCAGCGCAGTTCGACGGCTTGGTGATCCATGTTCATGCGGCGGGCGGCGCCGAAGCAGTGTAGCCGCCCCCGGCGAGGGTCTTGGTGAGCATCGACCCGCACGGAATCCGGTCCAGATCGGCGGCGCGGACCCAGTGCCCGGCGCCGGGAACCGGACCGGCGAGCGCGGCCCGGAAGGAATGCACCCGGAAGCGCCGATTCATGATCGCGTGGCGGAAACCGGGCAGCGGCTGGATCCCGCCCAGGCGCAGCCCGTACCCGGAGGCGACGCGGCGGAGCGCCGCCTCCGGCGTCTCCCGCCCGACGCATTCCCCGCCGGGGAGCTCCAGAAGGCCGGCGAGCGGCGCCGCCTCCCGGCGAAACAGCAACAGGCGTCCCCGTTCGTCCCGGATCACCGCCTGGACGAAGCGCACGCGCACCGGAACCGGCGGCGCCGGGCGCTCCGGAAAACGGTCCGTCCCGCCCTCCCGGAAGGCCCGGCAGCCATCGCGCACCGGGCACTCCGGGCAGCGCGGCGCCTTCGGGACGCAGACCAGCGCCCCCAGCTCCATGAGCGCCTGATTCCAGCGCCCCGGCCCGCTCCCCCCGCCCCGGTCCATGAGCCTCCAGGCGGCGTCTCGCACCCGGGAGCGGAACTCGGCGCCATGTCCGGGAATCCGAAACCAGCGGGCAAGGACCCGGGACACGTTCCCGTCCACCACCGGAACCGGTTCGCCGAAGGCGATCGAGGCCACCGCCGCCGCGGTGTATTCCCCGACTCCCGGCAGCTCCCGGAGGCGCTTCGCATCCCGCGGGAACCCGCCGGCCTCGACGATCCGGCGGGCGGCGCGGTGGAGGAAGCGGGCGCGCCGGTAGTACCCCAGACCGGACCAGGCGGCCACCGCATCCTCCTCGTCCGCCCCGGCGAGGCTGGCGGCGTCGGGAAACCGCTGCAAGAACGACCGGTAGCGCCCCCGCATCGCCTCCACCCGGGTCTGCTGCAGCATGAATTCGGACACCAGGATCCGCCAGGGGTCCGGGTCGTCCCGAAACGGAAGCGGACGGCGATGCGCTTCGTACCAGGCGAGGAGCGCCCGGGCCGCGCGCGGTTCCGGATGCGTCAGTCGAGCAGCGCCTCGCCGATCCGGCGGTAGTACTGGACCGCGTCCACCAGATCGCTCTTCGCCACCTGCTCGTTCGCGGTGTGCGCGTCGTGGATGCTGCCGGGGCCGATCAGCAGCGGGACGCCCCAGTTGTCCATGAAGGGGATGTCGGTGGAATAGGCGACCGCGGTCGTCGGGAATCCGGGGAGCGCGCGGCAGTGGACCGCATCGTTCTGCCCCACCAGCTCGAACTCGACCTGCGGATCGGCGGCGAGCAGCGCTTCGACGCGCTCCCGCGCCGGATCGGCGGCGCCCACCAGCCGCCAGTACACGGCGGCCTCGGCGGAGGGCGCGAGCACGTTCCCGGCGACCCCGCCGGAAATCACCCCGACGTTCAGGGTGACCTCGCCCAGCAGGTCGCTCCGCTCCCAATCGAGGCGGCGCAGCCGCTCCAGCAGCGCGACCAGCCGGTGCACCGCCGAATCGCCGATCTCCGGATACGCCGAATGCGCGGCCTTCCCGCGGGCGCGAATCTTCATCCGCAGGGTGCCCTTGTGCCCCACCGCCATGAGTCCCTCGGTGGGTTCGCCGCACACCAGGTGCCCCTTCCCGCTCCCCCGGGGGTTCAGGTGGATCGCCCCGGCGCTGTCCACCTCCTCGCCCACCGTGAACACCAGCCCGAGGCCGGCGGCGCCGTCGGCTACCAGCTCCCGCGCCGCGAACAGCATCGCGGAGAGAATGCCCTTGGCGTCGCAGGAGCCCCGCCCCCCGATGTGGGTTTCGGTCTCCCGGGACGGGAAAAACGGGGGAACGGTGTCCAGGTGGGTGCAAAACCACAGGTCGGGATCGCGTCCGGGAAGGCGGGCGATCACATTCGGGCGCCCCGGCGCCGCCTCGTCGTATTCGACCTCGAAGCCGCTCGCCTCCAGGTCGGCCCCCACCCACCGGGCTGCCGCCGCCTCGTCGCCGCTGACCGACGGGATGTCCACCAGCTCGCGGACGTGGCGAAACAGCGCCTCCACCGCTACGAAGCCCCTTGGAAGATCAGCGTGGCGTTCATGCCGCCGAAGCCGAACGAATTCGAGAGCATCGCGTCCAGCGCCGCCGGGCGGGAGGCGTTCGGAACCACGTCCAGCGGGCAGTCCGGATCCGGCTCTTCGTAGTTGATGGTGGGCGTGAGGACCTGATCCCGGAGCGAAAGGCAGCAGATTCCGGCCTCCAGCCCGCCCGCCGCGCCCAGCAGGTGTCCGGTCATCGACTTCGAGGAGGACACCGGCATCCGATCCAGATGCTCCCCGAAGACCGCCCGCAGCGCACGGGTCTCGGTGGCGTCGTTCAGCTTGGTGGATGTCCCGTGCGCGTTCACCGCGCTTATCGCCGACGGCGCCAGCCCGCTCTCGTCGAGCGCGGCCCGCATCGCGCGGATCGCCCCGCCGCCGTCCTCCGGCGGGGCGGTGGCGTGGAAGGCGTCGGCGCTCATCCCGTATCCCCTGATCTCGGCGATGGGCTCCGCCCCCCGGGCCAGGGCGCGCTCCCGCTCCTCGAGCACGAGGATGCCGGCGCCCTCCCCGACCACGAACCCGTCGCGCCCCAGGTCGAAGGGGCGGGACGCGCGTTCCGGCTCGTCGTTGCGGGTCGAGAGCGCGCGCATCGAGGCGAAGCCGCCGACCCCGAGCGCGGTGATGGTGGCCTCCGCGCCGCCCGCCACCATCGCTTCGGCGTACCCGTGCCGGATCTGCCGGAACGCATCGCCGATCGCATGCGCCCCGGCGGCGCAGGCGGTCGCCGGGGCGGTGCTGGGGCCGGTGGCGCCGATGCGGATCGAGACCTGGCCGGCAGCCAGGTTGACCACCATCGCCGGGATGAAAAAAGGCGAGATGCGGCGCGGCCCCCGCTCTCGCAGCCGGGTGTGCTCGTTCTCGAAGGTCTCGAACCCGCCGATCCCCGACGCGATGATGACGCCGAACCGATCGGCGTCCTGGACCGGAAGGGACAACCCGGCGTCCTCGACGGCCATCAGGGACGCCGCCACCGCGAAGTGGGTGAACCGGTCCATCTTGCGGACATCCCGGGGCGCGATCCAGTCTCCGGGATCGAACCCCTTGACCTCGCAGGCGAAGCGGACCGAAAACCCCTCGGTGTCGAACCGGGTGATCGGCCCGGCGCCGGACCGACCGGCGAGCAGCCCCTCCCAGGTCGGCGCCGCGCCCACGCCCAGCGGCGAGACCAGTCCGATCCCGGTCACGACAACCCGTCTCGGGGTCATGGACGCGCGAGCCTCAGCCCTTGAGGCGCTGTTCGATGAACCCGATCGCATCCCCCACGTTCTGGATCTGCTCGGCCTGATCCTCCGAGATTTCGATGCCGAACTCTTCTTCCAGCGCCATCATCAGCTCGACCATGTCGAGCGAGTCGGCGTTCAGGTCGTTCACGAAGGTGGCCTCGTCGATGACTTCGGAGGCCGAGACCGAAAGCTGTTCGCAGATGATCTCGGACACCCGTTCCCGGATCGGCACTTCCGCTTCGGGCTGGTCGGACTTGTTGTTGTCAGCGGACATGAGGGGTTTCTCCTGGAATGGCGGGGAAGGCTGGCAAGCCTCCCGCAGGGTTAGAGGGCGAGTCCTCCGTGGATTTCGAGGACCGAACCGGTGATGTAGCTCGCCTCCCGGGAGGCGAGGAATGCGGCGGCCGCCGCCACTTCGTCGGGGGTTCCGAACCGCTGCATCGCGATCCGCTTCCTGGACTCGTCCCGGGCCGCCTCCGGCAGCCCGGCGGTCATCGCGGTCTCGATGAACCCGGGCGCCAGGGCGTTCACCGTGATGTTGCGGCGCGCCACCTCCCTGGCGAGCGAACGGGTGAACCCCAGGATCCCGGCCTTGGCGGCGGCGTAGGCGGTCTGCCCGGAATTCCCCCGCAGCGCCACCAGCGAACTCATGTTCACGATGCGACCGTAGCGGGCCCGGATCATCGGGCGGATCGCGGCGCGGCAGCACGTCTGGAGGCCGTCCAGGTTCGCTCCCAGCACCAGCCGCCACTCCTCGGACGGCTGGGAGACCAGCAGCCGGTCGCGGGTCAACCCGGCGTTGTTCACCAGGACAGCGATGCCGCCGCCTTCGGCGACCACCTGCCCGACCGCGGCCTCGATGGACGCCGGATCGGTCAGGTCCATGCCGATGCCGTGCACCTGCCCGGACCCCGGATCGATCTCCCGCGCCGTTTCGGCGGCCCGCTCCGAATCGGTTCCGGTGAGCCAGAGGCGGGCCCCCGCCCGCGCCAGCCGCTGGGCGATCGCCAGGCCGATGCCGCGGGTTCCCCCGGTGACCAGCGCGACCTGGTCGGCGAACGCCTGCGTCATGCCGCCGCTCCCGCGACCTGCGGCACGTCGTCGGGGCTGGACACGTTCGCGAGACGCACTCCGGGCATGGCGCGCCGGGCCAGGCCGGTGAGCACCTTCCCCTCGCCCACCTCCACGACCGAAGTCACGCCGGCGTCCGCCAGCCCCTTCTGGATGTCCTCCCAGCGCACCGGGGACTCCACCTGCCGCTTCAGCCCGTCGCGCACCGCCTCCGCGGTCCGGACCGGCGCCGCGTCCACGTTGCTCCACAGCGGGGCCGCGAGGTCGGAAAAGGGCGCGGCGTCCAGATGCGGCGCGAGTTTCGCCGCCGCCGGCGCCATCAGCCGGGTGTGGAAGGGGGCGCTCACCGGCAGGCGCGCGATGCGTCGCGCGCCGGCCTTCCGAAGCCGCGCTTCCGCCGCCTCGACCGCGCCGACCGCGCCGCCGATGACCACCTGCCCGGCGCCGTTGAAGTTGGCGGGCTGGACCACTTCGCCCGATTCGGACTCGATCTCCGCCAGGATGGCGGCGACCGTCCCGCCGTCCAGTCCGAGCACCGCGGCCATCGCCCCGGTTCCCTCCGGCGCCGCCTCCTGCATGAAGTCGCCGCGCATCCGGGTGAGGCGCAGGGCGTCGCCGAAGGGCAGCCCCCCGGCGGCCACCACCGCGCTGTACTCGCCCAGGCTGTGCCCCGCCACCGCATCGAACCCGCCGGCGCCCCGCGCCTCCAAGGTCCGCAGCGCCGCGATGCTGACCGTGAGCAGCGCCGGCTGGCTGTTCCGGGTGCGCGTCAGGTCCTCCCCGGACCCCTCGAACACCAGGCGGGTGAACGGCTCGCCCAGAACGTCGTCGGCCTCCTCGAAGACCCGCCGCGCCTCGGGAAAGGCGTCGTGAAGCCGACGGCCCATCCCCGGCCGCTGCGAACCCTGGCCGGGAAAGACGAAGGCGACCCGGATCAAGACGATTCCTTGCCCTTGATGACCTGGCGCCCCTTGTAATGGCCGCAGTGGGGGCACACCACATGGGGGCGGATCCAGCTCCGGCATTCGACGCAGACCGACATGCCGGGAGGGGCGAGCCCGTCATGGGCCCGCCGCATGTTGCGCCGGGAACGGGAATGCCGTCGCTTGGGATGGGGCATGTCCTGGAACTCCTCGTTTGGATGCGAAAGTGGGGGATCAGCTTGCGTCGAGCAGCTTCCGAAGGTCCAGGAGCGGCCCGCCGCCGGAATCCGCCGCGTCGCACCGGCAGCCGGAAGCCCGATTCCGGTTGGCGCCGCAACCGGGACACAGGCCGCGGCACCCGGAAGCGCAGACAGGCTGGAGGGGGAGCGCCAGATGACTCTGCTCCCAGACGGTTTCGGCCAGATGCAGCCGATCCCCGGTGAAGAACGAGACATTCATGTCGTCCGAATCCAGCCCCTGTTCGCCGCCGGAACGACCGCGCGCGGAACCCGAAGGCGCGCAATGATAGCCGGAATCGGCGCCCGCCGGAAGAAACACCAGATCAAGGGACTCGCCGAGCGGGAACCGGAACGCATCGAGGCAGCGGACGCATTCCATCTGCACTTCGCCCTCCAGCCGTCCTTCCAGCCGGAACCCGCCCCCCTGGACCCTTCCGATCCGGCCCGAAAGCCGCAGCTCGCCGGGAAGCTCGAACCCCGCTTCGCCATAATCGAGATCGGCCGCCGAGGCGCGCAGGTCGATGTCCAGCCCGTGCTCCGGAATCGCGGTCAGGTCCACCGGGAAGCGGCCCGCTTCGTTCATGGCGGGCGCGAGTCTACCGCCCGCCCCATAGAATCACTCCCCCATGCGCCTTCTCCTCCCCTTCCTCCTCCTTGTCAGTTGCGGCGCCGAGCCTGTTCCGGAGGCCGAGCCGGAACCCTGGGAGTGGACCGAGGCGGAGTGGCGGGCGCCGGTCGAGGCGGTGCGCGCCGGACGCCGCCTGGCCCCGGAGTCCTGGCCGGGAGGCGCGCGGGTCGCGGTCACCCTCTCCTTTGATTTCGACAACGAGACGACCTCGCTGCGGGACCGGGTCACCACCGCGTCCAACCTTTCCCGCGGGCAATACGGCTCGGTGGCCGGCCTCCCCCGGGTGCTGGACCTGCTGGAACGGAAGGGAATCCGCGCCAGCTTCTTCATTCCGGCGGTCAGCGCCCTCCTCTACCCGGACGACGTGGCGGAGATCGTCGCCGCCGGACACGAGATCGGGGTGCACGGCTGGATCCACGAGCGCAACTCGCAGATCCCCGGCGACGTGGAGCGCGAACTCATCGAACGCTCCGTCGAGGTCCTGACCCGGATGTCGGGCAGGCGCCCGGTGGGGATCCGGACGCCCTCCTGGGACTACAGCCCGAACACCCTCCAGATCGTCCGCGACCTGGGGTTCCTCTACGACTCCAGCCTGATGGCCGACGACTGGCCCTACGAGATCGAGGCGCGCGGCGAGCCCACCGGGGTGGTCGAGCTTCCGGTGGAGTGGATCAACGATGACGCCCCCTACTTCGGCTTCAGCCGGTACACCGCGATCCGCCCGCACAGCACGCCGGACGACGTGTTCTCCATCTGGCGGGCCGAATTCGACGTGGCGCGCCAGGAAGGCGGCATGTTCCTCCTGACCATGCACCCCCACGTCATCGGCCACCGCTCCCGCATCGTGATGCTGGAGAGGCTCATCGATCACATGAACGCAGCCGGCGACGTCTGGTACGGGACCCACGAGGAAGTCGCCCGCTACGCGCTCCGAAACGGCGGATAGCGCATTCCACCAAGGAGGTGGGACATGACTCGAACCCTGATCCGCATCGCGGCGCTTTCGCTTCTGGGCGCGGCGACCGCAGGCGCCAATGACCCGGAAGCGGTCGCGCTGGAAGAGGAAATCCGCAGCGAGATCGCATCGCTCCGGGACCGCATCGACGCGCTGGAGGAGATGCTGACCGCCCTGGTCGCCGGCGCGGCGCAGGAGGAGCCGGAGGCGGGAGCGGTGCGCACCGGCGGCCCCCCGCTTTCCCTCACCGGCCTGGTGGACACCTACTTCACCATGAACGCCAACAATCCGGCCAGCGGCTTCAACGACCTCTACTACACGAACCCGAACGCCCGCGGGTTCGGGTTCAACCAGTTGAAGCTGGAGATCGAGACCGTCGGCGACGGCCCGATCGGCTTCCGCAGCGACATCTGGTACGGATCGGGCGCCCGCCTCTTCCGGGAGGGCCTGGAGCCCGGCCCGCTGGCGGACGTGCTCTACCTCCAGCAGGCCTACGGCTACTACCGCGATTCCGGCGGCGGCCAGCTGGATGTGGGCCTCTTCGGAACGATCGCCGGCCTGGAAGTCGCCGAATCCCACCTGAACTGGAATTACAGCCGGGGACTCCTCTGGGCCTGGAACGAGCCGTTCTCGCACCTGGGCGCCAGGTACAGCCGCCCGCTTTCGGACACATTCACCGGAACCCTGCTGCTCGTCAACGGCTTCGACAACGCCTTCGACCAGAACACCGGCAAGAGCTACGGGCTCCAGGGATCGCTGGCGCCGAGCGAGCGATTCCACACCACCCTGACCTGGATCCACGGCCCGGAGAACTTCGGAACCAACGACGGCTGGCAGCGCGACCTGAGCTGGAACGCATACCTGGGCCTGAGCGACCGGCTGGAGGCCATGGTGAACATGGACGCCATCCAGGCGGTGGACCCGGAGGGCGAAACCGCGCTCACCTGGGGGCTGGGCGGCTACCTGCGCGTCCACCTGGGGCCGCGCTGGCGGCTGGCCGAGCGGTTCGAGTTCATGAACGACCGGGAGGCCCGCTCCACCGGCGTCGAGCAGCTGCTGATGGGGAACACGATCACCCTGGAATTCCAGCCGGTCGCCGACGACCCCAGGATGCTGACCCGCCTCGAATACCGGCGCGACTGGTCGGACGTCCCGTTCTTCGACTGTCCGGGCTGCCAGGGCGGCCTCTCCGAGGCGCAGGACACCTTCACCCTCGGGCTCTCCTGGGTGTTCGGTCCGAAGTAAGGACATCGGTCACGAACCGGGCGACTTCGCCGACGATCTCCCCCTGGATCGCCGCGTCGTCCCGCCCGGCGCGATGCGCCTTCGCCACCCGGAAGCCGTGGTCGGCCCCGGCGATCCGCCGCACCCGCTTCCGCGGGTCCGCGAGCGCTTCGAGCAGCCCCGCCGGCGCGAACGGGTCCCGGTCGCCGCTCAGGAAGAGCGCCGGAACCCGGATCCGGGCGAGATGCGCGACCCGGTTCTCCGGAACCCGCTCCCTGCCGGGAGGCCGGAGCGGATAGGCGAGAAACACCGCGCCCCGCACCTGCGGCGGAACTCCGCCGGAACCGGCCAGAAATTCGGAAACCATCCGCCCTCCGAAGGACCGGCCGCCGAGAAAGAGCGGCAGCGCGCCGGAAGCCAGCTCGGCGGCGACTTCGGCGACGCACCGGATCGCGACCGCCGGGGAATCCGGTCGGCGCCGTCCGGCCTCGGCGCCCGGCAGGTTGAACCGCACCGCCCGCAACCCCATCCGCGCCAGCCCCGCGCCCAGCGCCACCAGCCCCGGCGTGTCCTTGTCGCCCCCGGCGCCGTGGGTCAGCGCGACCACCGCGGTTTCGGGGACGCCGTCCGGCGGGCGGTGCGCGCAGGCGCCCACCCCGGCGATGCGGAATTCCCGTCCTTCCATGGGAACCCCCGGGATTCTCCCCGAACCGCGCGGCGTACCCTTTCCCGGACATGGCCTATCGCTCGCTCGCCCAGGCGGTCGCCGATCTGGAACGGAACCGCATGCTGGTCCGCATCCCCGACAAGGTGGACGGCCATCTGGAAGCCGCCGAAATCCAGCGGCGCGCTTACGCGGCCAAGGGCCCCGCGATCCTTTACGAGCGAATCCGGGGTTCTTCGGTCCCGTGCGTCTCCAATCTCTTCGGAACGCTGGAGCGCGCCCGCTTCCTCCTCCGCCACGGCCTCGAAAACGCGAAGGCGGCGGTGCGCTACCGGGCCGAGCCGGGACGGATAGCCCGGGACCTCGCCCGTCGGCCCGCCTCGCTGCTGCGGGCGGCGCAGGCGGCGACGCACGCGCTCCCCCAGCGGAGCTTGCGTCCGGCGAGCCAGCGGCTTCGGATTCCGCTGGCCGAAGTCCCGGCGATCACCTCGTGGCCGGAGGACGGCGGCCCGTTCATCACCCTGCCCCAGGTGTACACCGAGGACCCGCCGGGCGGCCGGCCGCTCCGGTCGAACCTCGGTATGTACCGCATCCAGCTCGCCGGCAACGACTACACCGACGCCGAAATCGGAATGCACTACCAGATCCACCGGGGCATCGGCGTCCACCACACCGCAGCCCGGGAGCGGGGCGAGCCGCTTCGGGTGAGCATCTTCGTGGGCGGCCCGCCGGCGCACACGCTGGCCGCCATCATGCCGCTGCCGGAGGGACTCTCCGAGCTGCTCTTCGCCGGGATGCTGGGAGGCCGCCGGTTCCGCTGGGCGCGGGACCCCGACGGATTCCTCGTCTCGGCGGACGCCGACTTCACCCTCACCGGCTGGGTGGACCCGGAGCGCACGCTCCCCGAAGGCCCCTTCGGCGACCACCTCGGCTACTACAGCCTGAAGCACCCGTTCCCGACGCTCCGCATCGCCGGCATCCACCGGCGCCCGGACGCGATCTGGCCGTTCACGGTGGTGGGCCGCCCGCCCCAGGAGGACACCACCTTCGGGTCGCTCATCCACGAGATCACCGAGCCGATGGTTCCCGAAAGCCTGCCGGGGGTGCATTCGGTGCACGCGGTGGACGTCGCCGGGGTGCATCCGCTACTGCTGGCGGTGGGGAGCGAGCGCTACGTCCCGTTCGGCGAGCGGCGCCCCCGGGAGCTGTGGACCATCGCCAACGCGATCCTGGGGTTCGGCCAGTGCTCGCTCGCCAAGTACCTGTTCCTGGGAGCGCGCGAGGACGACCCGACGCTCCAGGCGTCCGACATTCCGGGCCTCCTCCGCCACGTGCTGGCCCGCGCCGACTTCGGCGCCGACCTCCACTTCCAGACCTCCACCACCATGGACACCCTGGACTATTCGGGGAGCGGCCTGAACTCCGGCTCCAAGCTGATCGTGGCCGGCGCCGGGGCGCCTCGGCGGACGCTCGCCGACTCCATCCCCCGGGAGTACGGCGAGGCCATCCCCGAGGGGTTCCACGGCTTGCGGCTGGTGATTCCGGGAATCGCGGTTCTCGGCGGCCCGCACTTTTCCACTCACGATCGGGTGGAGCGGGAGCTGGCGCCGCTCTTCGAGGCGCTGGATCGCGTCGCCCAGGGAACCAATGTCGCCGGAATTCCGTTTCTGGTTCTGTGCGACGACCCGGACATGGCGTCCGAAAGCCTCCGCAACCTGCTCTGGGTGGCGTTCACCCGTTCGAACCCCTCGCACGACGTCCACGGCCGGCGCGCCGCCATCCGGCACAAGCACTGGTCGTGCGTGGAGCCGCTGGTGCTGGACGCCCGGCGGAAGCCGCACCACGCGCCGCCGCTGGTCGAGGACCCGGCGGTCTCCCGGCGGGTGGACGCGCTGGCGGCGCCCGGCGGCCCGCTCCACGGCGTCCTCTGAGCCCCCCGGGTTCGCATTTGCGCGAGGCCGGGCGATCCGTGGATGCTTCCTATTTCCTCACCGGAGGGACACCCGACATGACCAGACTTTCCAGACTCCGCAGGCGTATCGGTTCGGGAGCGGCCCTTCTGCTTCTGGCGGCGTCCCCCGCCCTGGCGCAGTACGGGCAGATCGAAGGCGCGGTGGTGGACTCCACCGGGGCGGTCCTGCCGGGCGTCACCGTGACCGCGGTGAACGACGCGACCGGCGTCTCGCGTTCGGCGGTGAGCGACGCCGGAGGCCGATACCGGATTCCGGCGCTGCTCCCCGGCGCCTGGACGGTCACCGCCGAGCTCTCCGGCTTTTCCACGGTGGTTCGCGCCGGAGTTCCCCTGACGATCCAGCAGACGATCCTCATGGACTTCGAGCTGGGGCTCGCCCAGGTCGAGGAAATGGTCACCGTCACCGGCGCCGCGCCGATCCTCGACACCCGCCGTTCGGACGTCTCCACTTCGGTCTCGGACCTCCAGATCCAGGACCTCCCGGTGGCGTCCCGGCGCTGGGTGGACCTGGCGCTGCTGACTCCGGGCGTCAGTCAGGACGCCATCCGCGGCTTCTACTACCGGGGCAACGTGAACATGGGCGCCGGCGGGCGGTATTACGCCAACGGCTTCATCGTGGACGGGGTGAACAACACCTGGGCCGAAATGGGCGAGGCGCGCCAGAACTTCCCGATGGACTCCATCGGCGAATTCCAGGTCACCACCAGCAACTTCAAGGCGGAGTACGGACTCGCCACCGGCGGGCTGATGACGGTGGTGACCAAGTCCGGAACCAATGACTTCTCGGGAAGCGGCTTCTGGTTCTTCCGCGACCGCGCGCTGACCCAGCTCACCCACCAGCAGAGGAAGTTCGCGGAGGACGACCCGGATTTCGAGAAGCCGGAATACCGCCGCCATCAGTTCGGCGGTTCGCTGGGCGGCCCCATCCGCGAGGACCGCACCCATTTCTTCTTCGCCTACGAACGCACCAACGAGGCGCTCTTCTACGACATCGACACCGGCGGCGTGTTCCCCGATCAGGAGGGGACCTTCCCGAAGGACGAATGGCGCTACATGTGGCTCGCCCGGCTGAACCACCAGGTGAACGAGGATCACTCGGTCTGGCTGCGGGTCGCCTGGGAGAACGAATACCGCCCGAATCTCAACGCGCGCGGCATCACCACCGAGGGGTTCGACTTCGCGGTGCCCCGAAACGCCGAGGTGCTGGGCTGGACCTGGGTGGCCGGCGAAAACGCGCTGAACGAGTTCCGCTTCCAGCGGGCCTTCTCCAAGTACGAGGTGAGCCCGGCGTTCAGCGCCGGCTCCTTCGACGCCGGCGACTTCAACGCCGAACGGCTGGCGCTGTGCGACGTCGCCATCCGCCGCCCCAATCTCCGCACCGGCTCCTGCAACGACCAGATGGGCCCCGAATACCGCTGGCAGGTCAAGGACGACGTCACGCTCTTCCACCAGGGCTTCGGCGGAACGCACCAGATCAAGTTCGGTTTCGACTACAACTGGATCGACTTCTCGGCGGACATCGTCAACAACTACTCCGGGACGTTCACGTTCGACACCAACGACCCGTTCGACCCGAACAACCCGGATACGCACCCGATCCAGTACTCGCAGTCCGAGCCGCGCTACGACGAAGTCCCGGTCCACCACTTCTCGGCGTACGTCCAGGACGACTGGGTGAGCGACCGGCTGACGTTGAACCTGGGGCTTCGCTACGACCTGCAGTCGGGGACGTTCAACGAGGACATCCGGGAGATCCAGTTCCCGCTTCCGGTTCCCTTCCACGAGGGGGCGGACCGGCGCGGCGACCTGAACAACTTCGGGCCGCGGATCGGATTCGTGTACGACCTGTCGCCCGGCGCGACCGGGCGCACCACGGTGAAGGGCGGCTACGGCAAGTTCTTCGAGAACATCCGCACCCTCACCAACTTCGGCGAGCGCTGGTGGCACCAGGCGTCGACGATCATCATCAACGACCCGGACTTCCGGGATCCGCTGGGCGGCCGCTCCCGCGCCGAATACCTCTCCAGCGCGGCGCCCAACATCACGGTCCTCGACAACGACTACGAGCAGCCCTTCGCGCATCACTTCAACGTGGGGGCGGCGCACCAGATCGGGGAGACCGCCGCCCTCTCGCTGGACCTGACCCGGGTGGTCACCCGCGCCGACGCGATGCGGAACATGGACATCAACTACCCGGTGAACGGCGCGCGTCCCTGGCCGCAGTTCCGGCGAGTCAACGCGACGTACTCGTCTCTGGATCACGACTATTCGGCGTTCTACGCCAAGTTCGAGAAGCGGTACGCCGACAACTGGCAGTTCCTGGTGAGCTACACCCTCGCCAAGTCGGACACCACCGAGTTCTGGACCCGGAACACCAACCAGGCGAGCTGGAGCGCCGACTTCCCCGGATACACCCGAATCACCCGTCCCGGCGACACCGACCGCCGCCATCGCCTGGTGAGCAGCGGCATCGTGACCCTTCCCGGAGACATCCGGCTTTCGGCGATTCTCGACTACCGCTCTCCGCTTCCGGTGCGGGTGGACTCCGGAACCAACCTGAACGGTGACGACTTCGGCGGCGACCTCGCTCCCGGCTTCACCGCGGCGAACGCCTTCGGCTGTCGCAATCTGGATCTTGCGGCGGCGAACGCCTACCGCCAGACCATCGGCCAGGACGCGGCGGCCGACTTCCAGTGTTCCGACTTCCTGAACCTGGACTTCCGCGCCTCCTGGGGCGTCGCTCTTGGCATCCACCGGGTCGAAATCGTCGCCCAGGCGCTGAACCTGCTGGACCGGGCCAACTTCAACACCCCGTCCGGCAACCTGCGCTCCGCCAACTTCGGCGACAACGAGACCTCGCTGGCTGCGAACATCAACGCGCCGTCGCGGCAGTTCGAGCTGGCGCTCCGCTACTCGTTCTGACCGGCCCGCGGGCGGAGCCTCCCGCATCGGGTAGCCTCCGCCCGCCCATGCGCCCCTTGCACTACCTCGAGATCGAGGGATTCAAGCGCTTCGGGGAGAAGCGGCGCATCGAGCTCGACCACCCCTCGGCGCTCACCGGCCCGAACAACTGCGGCAAGAGCAGCGTCCTCCAGGCCATCGCCCTGTGGTCCCGGGCGATCCGGACCTGGGCCGACAAGAAGGGGCAGGCGCCGCCGTCGGAACGCACGCCCGCCTCGCTCAACCGGCTCGACATCCCGACGGTCCCGGTTCCCCGCACCCGCTTTTTCTGGACGAACGCCGCCGTCCGGCGGGGCAATCAGTCCATCCCCCTGAACATCACCCTGGGAATCCTGCACCGGAACCGGGTCCAGCCGGTCACCATGCAGTTCCGCAACCAGGGCGACGACCTGGTGTACTGCGCTCCCGACCAGGAGACCCTCGCCGAGCCGGAGCGGGTCGCCGCCGCCGCGCGGATCCGGGTGGGCGTCCTCCCGCCCATGTCGGGGCTGGAATCCGAGGAGCCGATCCTCCAGCCGGGACGGATCGACGTGCTGCTGGGCCAGGGTCAGACCGCGCAGGTTCTGCGCAACCTCTGCCTCATGGCGCGGCTGGGCGCTCCCGAAGGCTGGGAGCGGGTGCGGGACCTCATGCATCGCTTCTTCCGGGTGCGGCTCACCGACCCCGAACCGACCTCCCGGGGCGCCATCGATCTCCGCTACCGGCAGGAGGGCGCCCGGCGCCCCTTCGATATTTCGCTCGCCGGTCGGGGCATGCAGCAGATGCTGCTGATCCTCGCCTGGCTCTTCGCCCACCAGGGCCACGTCCTGCTCGTCGATGAACCCGACGCGCACCTGGAACCCCTGCGCCAGCGACAGGTGTACGTCCTGCTGCGCGAACTCGCCGCCGAGACCGGCTCCCAGGTGATTCTGGCCACCCACTCCGAAGTCGTCCTCGAGGAAGCCCTGGGGCGCAACCTCACGCTGCTGCTGGACGGAGTCCCGGACGACCTGGCGCGCCGGAAGCGGATGCACGCCGCGCTCCGCCTTCACGGAACCGAAACCTGGATTCGGGCCCGCCAGCGCCGGCACGTTCTCTACGTCGAAGGAGACACCGATCTCCGCATCCTGCTCGCCCTGGCCCGGAGGCTCGCGCATCCGGCGGCCGAGTTCCTGGAGACCCGCGTCAACCCCTATTACATCCGGAACATCCACCCGGAACGAACCTTCGAGTCCGAAATCCAGCGCGTCGAGGGAGGCTTCGGCAGGGAGCCGCGCGAGCATTTCCACGACGGGAAAAACCTCGAACCGGCGCTTCGGGGGCTGGGCATCCTCGACTCCGACGGCGTCGAGCGGGAGGACCGGGACGAGGGAGACCTGCGCACCACCTTCTGGAGGCGGTACGAGATCGAAAACACCTTCGTGACGCCCGAACTACTGACCCGGTTCGCACGCAACCGACTCGGCGACGCGGTTCTTTTCGGCGGCTTCCACCAGGAGATCGGGGAATCCCTTGACAAGGCGATCCTGGAACACGTCTTTCGCGGGGAAACCCGCGACTTCGAGACCTGGAAGTCGCTCGACCGAAAAGCCGCGCGCCTGATTTGGAACGCGCAGACCCAGCGCATCAAGCTCAGCGAGTTCGCCGAGGACTTCTTCCGGAAGCTGGCCGCCCGCACTCGAAGCCCGATGCTGCTCCGCAAGGGCGACTTGGACCGGCTGATCGAGCTCGTGGACCCGGCGGAGATCCCGGAGGAAGTGCGGGAGAAGCTGGATCGGATCGCCGACCTGGACGCACGGAGCCGCCCGGAAGGCGCCTGACTCCGAACCCCTGTCCTACCCGGCGGGAATCTCCACGTCGATCGGGACTGGCGCGCCCTCGCCGAACGCGGCGCTGTCCGATTTCTTCACGTACCACTCCCAGCGCGCCCCGTCCGGATCCCGGACCCAGGTCTCGGTCTTGCCGGCGTAGCAGCAGACGGTGTCCTCCACGGCGGTGGGCCGCAGCCCGGCCTCGGCCAGCCGCGCCTCGGCGGCCGCCACTTCGGCGCCGGTCTCCACTTCCACTCCCAGGTGGTTGATGGTGGCCCCCTCGGACCCCTCGAAGAGCACCAGCTTCAGCGGCGGATCGGCGATGGCGAAGTTGGCGTACCCCGGCTTCACCTTGGCGGGCGGAACGCCGAACATCCTCGAATAGAAGTCGATGGCCTCCTCGAGGTTGGTCACGTTCAGGGCGAGCTGGATTCGGGACATGAAGAACTCCTTGTCGGGTTATTTCGTATTCTTGGACTTGAGCGTCACGACGAGATCCTTGCCGAATTCGACCCCGGCGATCTGGCACGCATTGCGAATCTGCGTATCTTTGTAAGCAGCGCTACCTTGCGTATTGATCCACCAGCCACCCGACAACTTTCGCACTGCCGCCGCAGTCGACGGAGTCTTCACATCCTGTTCCCGCCGCCCCACATACTTGAATTTGTCCGCGCATTTCGGAAGAAAAGCAGGATCCCGACTTGCGAGTTCCTCAAATACAGCATACATGCAATCCGCATTCGACTTGAATTCCCGTTTCCTTCCACCAAAAACCAATGAGGCGGATTCCGACGACTGCTTTGGAATATCCGGGCGAGATTTGGATTTGAGCGTCACGACGAGGTCCTTGCCGAACTCAACCCCCGCAATTTCACACGCCGTCCTGATCCAGTCGTATTGCGTCGCCGTCACGACGTTCATGTCAATCCACCAGCCTCCCAACAATTCGAAAGGGGCCTTGCCCTGTTTTTGCTGCCTCAAATTCCCGATTCGCGCCGCGCATCTCGCAAGAAAGGCCGTATCCCGACTTGCCAGTTCCATAAATACTGCACGCACACAATCCCTGTTCTTCCTGAAGAGCTGTTTCTTCCCGCGAAACACCAGGGAGATCGGTTCCGTTTCCGGCTCCGGAAAGGTCTCGCGTTCAATGGCATCGATGAGGAAGCGGGCGACAGCTTTCCGTTCGGGGGAGAATCCGCATCGCTTCCGCACCTCCCCGCAGAAACTCGCAATGAGGCCGTTGCGCCCCCCGGTGTGCAAGGATTCGAGAGCGGCCGGGAACTGCTGGCGCGCCACGATACGCTCGTAGTGGCGTCGATAATCCTGCTGCGCATCCTGACCTGCCTGTCCACTGGACACCGAAGCAAAATCGAGATACCGCGTCAGCAGGCGGGAGCACTCGCTTTCGAACCTATCTCAAAATTGCCTGAGAAGGACTGTGATGCAGGCCAGCTGAACGAAACCCAAGAAGTTTTCTGGATGAAATTCCCATCGAATCAGAATCCGTCGCTGCCACTGTATCCACGCGAAGAAGCGTTCTACCATCCACCTCCTCTGATACCGACGTAGCCGACGTCCGTCTTGCGTCCTCGGCCTCTTTCGGTTCTTGCGGTGCGGCGCGATCATGTTGATTCCTTTCTCGCGCATATCCTCGTCCAACGCATCACTGTCGTAGGCTTTGTCTCCAATCAGATTTTTCGGTTTTTCTTCTACCATGCGGAATGGCAGATTCAACTGAACCAACTTCACTTCGTGGTGATTCGCAGCATGTACGCTGATCGAGTAAGGCAAACCATGTTTCTCAACTATCGCCATGATCCTCATGCCTTTACCACGCTTCGTCCGTCCGATTTCGAGACCTCCGCCTTTCGCAGGTAAGAACATTCCGTCGATAAAACCTTCCGATCCATCGTACTGACCGCACTCTTGAAGTTCAGCTACCAATCTCTCCATGATTTTCGGATAAACACCGGCGCGACACCAGGCTTGATACCTGCGATGAACGGTTTTGTAATTCGGATACTCTGGCGGCAGAAACCTCCACGGCGCACCGGTATGCAGGAGCCAAAGAACGGCTTCGAGAACTTCGCGTGCGGGCACGGGCTTTCGTCCCCGACGTCCTTTGGGGATGTTTTCTTCCGGGAAGAATTTCTGAATTTTCCCCCAGTATTTTTCTCTGATTCGAATCAAGTGGGCCAAGCGGGACATGGTTTGGATTGTACACAGATCATCCCAAAATTTCAATTACGAGATAGGTTCTCCTCATCTTCGTCAAGGTTCATGGTGGCAAACCGGCGCTGTTCGAACTTGCTTCCCATCCCGGCCGGGAGATAAAAGCTCCATGTCCTTCCATCGGTGAACACCGCAAGCGGAACTCCCCGTTTCACGCAGTAGTCGAAGAGTTGTTCCTCTCCTTCATATGTCGCCTTGCCCACGCGCTTTACTTCAACGAAGCAGACCGGACCGACAGCACGAAGCTGGAGCGCGAAGTCCACCCGACCGCTGGGAACGGGAAATTCGCTTCTCACTTGGGACGGGTCAAACACGTTCCAGCCAAGATGATGGAGCAAACGCCTGACGATGCCCGTTTTCACATCGTCTTCGTGCTTGAACACCCCTTCACACAGTTTTCCTCGAATGTCCGCGATGGCTTCGGTCAGCTTTTCCATGATGCGGTTCCTTTCGGCCTCTCAGCGGCGGTCCGGAGTGCGCAACATGATACCCACGGTGAGAA
Source organism: Candidatus Marinacidobacterium sp. (assembly GCA_965202845.1). GTDB lineage: Bacteria > Acidobacteriota > Vicinamibacteria > Marinacidobacterales > Marinacidobacteraceae > CBDATA01. The sequence goes on along the minus strand of OZ241856.1, from coordinate 969,354 downwards.
CCGACGCAGTCGGATTCGCGCCGCCGCCCTCGGCCAGCCGGATCGCCTCGTTGCGTTCGCGGTACTGGACATGGCGGTAGTCGAAGGTCATCGAGAAGGGCAAGTTCCCGAAGGGCACCTTGATCCCGGCGCCGAGATGGATCGAGCCGCTGGTGAAGGGGTCCGACGCGCCCACCTCCGCGCTCCGGGAGCCGTAGCCGACCGCTGCGTAGGGCGTGAGGGCGGCGAGCGGCCACTGCACGATGAGCGCTCCGGCGAATTCGTCGCTTTCCTGGGTCAGGGTGTCGTCGAAGGCGACGGCGCCGGCCTCCCGATCGGTCACCGAGAACTCGAATTCGGTGGTGGTGCGGAACCACGATCCCTCCACGCCGAGCCAGCGGTTCACGAAAAGGGTGGCGCGCCCGCCATAGTGTTCGCCGAACCCCACGTTCTCCGCTTCGGCGGAGATGGTGCCGAAGATGTTGCGGGAAAAGCCCAGGTTCTCGCGCACCCGCTGGCTTCCCAGCAGGAAGGCGACCTCGGCGCGGGACCACGTCCCGCCGCTGCCGAAAACGGGACCCGACGAGGCGGATCCAGTCTGCGCCGCTACCCCATTCCGAAGCGGACGCGCCCTCTCCGGGTCCGCAAAAGCGGCTGACCACCCGGGAACGGCGGCCAGCAGGAAACAAAGACCGGTCGCCCCCAGGCGGCGCCGGATCACCGCTTGACCTCTACAACAACCTCGGTCAGCCGGTTCGGATGGACGGCCACGAAGCGCGGCGCGATGGTCACCCGGAAATCCCGGTCCACATCGTCCACGCGGAATCCATACGCCAGCGCCGGGTGCTCGTCGGGGATCGGGTTCAACCGCACCAGATAGTTCCCGGGCGGCAACCGGGCGACTTCGAAGTCCCCGTTCCGATCCGCCCAGACCCCGGTCAGCAGGTCGCGCGTCGGTTCGTACACCGAAACATGGGCGTGGGCGACGCGCATCCGGTTCGCATCCACCACCGTCCCCCGAATCCCGCCCGCCGGAGCGCCGGCGACCGGATAGAGCACCGACGCGCCATGCACATCGTCGTAGGTGAGCGTCCGCCCGGTGGTGGCGCCCCGGCCGAAGGTGTACGGCCACATGATGGCGCTGCCGACCAGAATCCGGTCGTCCTCCCGCCCGACGCCGGAGTGCCCGAGACCCATGAAATGTCCGAACTCGTGCACCAGGTTGGAACGGATGTCCCAGAGCGTGTCGCCGGGGTCCGCCGACCAGTTGTACGCCGGGTTCACCACAATGTCCGATTCGACGATCGCGCCGGTGCTCTCCTGGACCAGCCATGCAGTGACCGCAAGCGTCGTCCGGGACACTCCCAGCTCGGCGAAGTGCTCCCGGCTGGTGAAGCCCACCGTGTTCGTGTTGTCGAAGAAGTCGAACGGGCGCAGGTTGGTGAGCCCCGCATAGGCCGCGGTCAGCCCCACCGTCGGCTCGTCGGTCCAGGTCTGGATCGAGGCGCGCGCCTCGGCGACCAGTTCGTTCACCGTCAGCAGGTTGTCCGGCCGGTTCGCCACATGGAACGGAACCGGCTGGGAGCGCTCCGACCACGCGAAGGAGGGTCCCCGCCGCAACTGGTACCCGGTGACGTCCTGCGCGCCGGACAGCGACAAGGCGAGGAGACCGGCGAACAGGCAGGGCCGGGCGAATCCGCCAAGCGTCGGGGGAAGCATCATTCCAGGGGCAGGGCCGCCAGCGCCCTGCCGATGACGGTCTCGACCTCCGCCAGCGTCGCCGGAATCCGGGTCGCCGCGGGCGGGAGGACGCCGGGGTTCCCGTCGGCGTCCTGGACGGTCAGACCAGCGAGCGTCCGGTGCGTCATCAGCTCGCCGGTTTCGGGGTGCGGCGCGAGCGAGAGCTTCCCCGCCGAGAGGCCGAACACGCCGGGAACCCGCCCCTCCGCCTCCTCGACGAACACCAGCACATTCTCGTGCAGCTCGAACTCGGGCATGCCGGGAACCACCAGCCGATACCCCTCCGCCGAGCCTCCGAGCAGCCGCAGGGTGATGCGCGCGCTCGCCGCCCCGCCCTTGAGATAGCGGTCCACCTGGATCGTCACGTAGGTGTGGATGCGGTTGCGCCGGACTCCCATCCGGCTTCGAACCCCGATCACCTGGCCGACCAGGATCGAATCCGCCTCGACCGCCATCCGATCCAGCGGCATGTAGCGGATGATCGACGCCGGAGCGACGGAGACCAGCCCGAAGCAGACGAGCGCCAGGAGACACCCCGCCCGCAGCGCGCGGAACCGGCGGCGAAAGATGGTCATGGCGCGGATGATAACGGCACGGGGGCGTTCGGAGTAGCATCGGCGCCGGTGCGCGACGTCGGAACGGTGGTTCGGGTGGACCGAAAACGAGCCGCCGTCCGGCTGGAAAGCGGACGCCACGCGCAGTGCTCGCTCGGAGGACGGCTGTTCGCCGACGCTGGCGAGGGCGTCGCGGTGGGCGACCGGGTCGAGCTGGAGCCCCCGGCGCGGATCGCCCGCATCCTGCCGCGGCGCAACGCGCTCCGCCGCGCCTTCGGCCCCCCTCAACGCCGGGAGATGCGGGTGCTGGCGGTGGACGCCGACCGCCTGCTGGTGGTCTCCGCCTTCCGCGACCCGCCATACCGCATCGGCCTGCTGGACCGCGCGCTGGCGATCGCCTTCGACGCCGGAATCCCGCCGGCGCTGGCGTTCAACAAGCGCGATCTGGCGCTCCCCGAAGACCGGGCGCGGCTCCGAAAACGTCTCGACGCCTACCGCGCCCTGGACCTCGACATCTTCGAGACCTCGGCCCTGAAGGGCCACGGACTGGATCGGCTCGCCGCGTTCCTGCGGGACCGCCGCACCGCGCTGGTGGGACATTCGGGAGTCGGCAAGAGCGAGCTGCTGGTCGCGCTCGGCGCCCCCGACCGACGGCGGAGCCGGGTGGACCGGTTCGGGCGGGGACGCCACACCACCACCGCCGCCGAACTCCTGACGCTGCCGGGAGGAGGCGAAGTGGTGGACACTCCGGGATTCCGGGCGCTGGGCCTCGACGGACTCACCCCCGAGCGGGCGCTCGCCGCCCACCCCGACCTCGCTCCGCTCGCCGCCTCCTGCCGGTTCCGCAGCTGCTCGCACGGCGACGAACCGGACTGCGCGATCCGGGAAGCGGCGCGGGACGGGCGCGTTCCCGAGGCGCGCCTCGAAAGCCTGACCCGCCTCAGCGCGGAGGCCGCCGGACTCGTTCGTGCGTCGATGGTCCCCGGGGACGACGCATCGGAATGAGCTCGGCGAGCGCCGTCAGCGCCGCTTCCAATCCCTCGCCGGTCCTTGCGGACACCGGAAACGCCGATCCGTTCGGCGGAAACTCCCTCGCGCGCGCTTCGGGATCGAGCCGGTCCACCTTGTTGCAGAGGAGGATCCGGGGGATGTCCTCGAGTCCCAGGTCGCCCAGCAGCGTCTCCACCGCCCTGCGCCGGCGATCCCGGCGGGAATCGGCGGCGTCCAGGACGTGCAGCAGCACCGACGCCGAGGCGATCTCCTCGAGAGTGGCGCGAAACGCCGTCCGCAGATCCTCCGGCAAATCGTGGATAAACCCGACGGTGTCCGCCAGCAGCACCTCCCGCTCCACCGGAATCCGCAGCCGCCGGGCGGTGGGGTCCAGCGTCTCGAACATCCGGTCGCCGGCGGCCACTTCGCTGCGGGTGAGCCGGTTCAGCAGGGTGGACTTGCCGGCGTTCGTGTACCCCACCAGCGAGACCACCGGCAGCCCCCGGGTCTCGCGGCGCTTGCGGCGAATCTCCCGGCGCCCCGAAATCGCCTCCAGGTCCCGGGTCAGCCGGCCGATCCGCTCGCGGGCGCGCCGCCGATCCACCTCCAGCCGGGTTTCGCCGGGGCCGCGTCCGCCGATCCCGCCGCCGAGCCGCGAGAGCGACGTGTCCCGCTGCGCCAGCCGCGGCAGGCGGTAGCGAAGCTGGGCGAGCTCCACCTGGAGCTTGCCCTCGCGGCTGCGGGCGCGGCGCGCGAACACGTCGAGGATCAGCTGGGTGCGGTCCAGCACCTTGAGATCGGTGGCCGCCGAAATGTTCCGTGCCTGGGAGGGGGTCAGGTCGCGCGAAAAGACGATCGCGTCGGCGCCCGCCATGAGCGCCCGGATGACCAGGTCGCGCAGCTTGCCGCGGCCGAGCAGGGTGCCCGGGTCCAGCCGTCCCCGGCGTTGGAGCACCCGGTCCAGCACCTCGAGTCCGGCGTCCCGCGCCAGATCCGCCAGTTCCTCGACCCGGTCCTCCTCCGCCGCCAGATCGTCCTCGGTGACGCCGGCCAGGATCGCCCGCTCCTGCGGTCCCCGGCGTCCGGCGACCCGGCGCGCCAGCCGCCGCTCCAGGTCGGCGACCAGCGCCGCGCAATCGAGATCGAGCCGGCCCGGCGGCGTCGCCTCCAGCAGCTCCCAGGGAACCGCGCCGCCGTCAGGACGCACATGCGCAACCCGCACCACGTCGGGCAGCCCGTCCGGGCGGACGGTGAGCACCGCCATCAGGTCCAGCCGCATGAGCAGCAGGTCGGTCAGGTCCTCGAGGGTGAGCGGCGCCAGCTCGGCGGGCCGGAACTCCATGCCGGCGAGCGTCACGGCGACGTCCGGAGTCCGGCGCCCGGGACCCAGGATCTCGGTGCGCACCGCCCGCAGCCCCCGCAAGCGCTCCCCCGCCACCCGCTGGCGCTTCAGGTCCGGGAACTCGACCCCGTGGGCGTCGCCGACCCCGACCCAGGTCACCGCGCCACGGCGGTTCACCAAAACGCCCACCTGCCGCCGGATCCGGCGCGAGACCTCGGCGAGCCGCCGGGCGAAATCCTGCGGCAGCAGCGACGCCGGAGGCAGCCGGCGGTCCATCAGCCGCTCCAGCAGCTTGCGATCCTGCGACTTGAGGCCGGCGGTCCGGCCCTCCACCTTCACCCGGCCGAAACGCCGGTCCGCGGGACGATCAGCGCGACTGGACTCCGTTCGCCGCCCGGCGATCCCGAATCCGGTCCAGGCGGGCGCGCGCCGACATGTAGTTCGGATCGATCTCGATGGCGCGCTCGTACTGCTCGATGGCGCGGTCCTCGTCGCCCAGCTTCAGCATGGTTTCGCCGAGGAAGAAGCGGGCGTCCGCCATCCGGGAATCCCGCGAGATCGCCCGCCGGAAGTAGTCCGCCGCCGTGTCGTAATCGCCCTGCTGGTAGTGGAGCACCCCCAGGTGATACCGCACATAGGCGTTCCGGTCGTCCCGCCGTTCGGCGGCCTGGAACTCGCGGATGGCCTCGCCGACCTCGCCCTGCGCGTAGTGCGCGCTCGCCAGGTTGGCCCGCGCCTCGGTGAAGTCCGGCTCCAGCGCCAGCGCCAGGTTGTACTGCTCGATGGCCTCGTCGAAACGGCCGCGCCGCTTGTACGCGACGCCCAGGTTGTTCCGCGCCCGGTTGAAATTCGGACGCACCGAAAGCGCCAGCTCGTACATCTCGATCTCGCGCGCCAGCGGGTCGAAGCCGCCCTGGTCGGCCAGCGCCTCGGCGAAGTACCCGTAGAGGAAACCCTGGTTGTTGTAGAAATTCGAGATCGCCTCGAAGTCGTCGATGATCTCGGCGCCCGCGTACTGGCGCTCCGGGTTGGCGGTGAAGTCCACGAAGAGGATGTCCGGGCCGTCCTTGATGCCGCCGGTGATGTGGCCGCTGTTGACGATGACCTCCGCCTCCCGGGTGACCTTCTCGATGGTCTTCACGTCCACATAGACCGCCTCGACCCCGACCGCCCTGGACATCCCGACGAACAGGTTCGTGTAGGCGAGGCAATTCCCGCGTCCTTGCTCGAACACCTCGACGGCGGTCTTGTTGGAGAGCCAGTCGTAGGAGATGGTGCCGCCGGTGTGCTGACGGATGGCGCGGATGATCGCCCGCATCTTCTCCTTGTCGCCGCGCAGGTTCTCGGTCACCCGGAACGCCAGCTCGCGGATCTCGTCGTTGATCTCGAAGGGCACCTCGACCCGGGCGAGCATCTCCGGCGTGATCCGATGGTTCAGGTCGGCGCGGATTTCGTCGGGCGTCCAGGAGCGCTTGGCGGCGGTCCCGCACCCGGCGGCGAGCGCGGCAAGGAGAGCGATGAGGACAGCGAATCGAGGCAGCATGAGGCGGAGAAACCCTGCCGCGAGTATAGCGCGGTTGCGGGAGCGGGCGCCCGGACCTAAGCTCCCGTCTCCCACGCGATCCACCGAGGAGAATCGATGACCCAGCGCAGACGCAATTTCGCCTTCCCCATCCTGCTCGCGGCGGCCGGAATCGCCACCTCGTCGCTCGCCCAGGATCTGAGCCGGGGCGACCGGCGCTGGATGGAGGAAGTGGAGCCGATCATGACCGCCCAGGAGCGCGAGCTCTTCCAGCAGATCGAACGCGGCGACCGGGATCTGTTCCGGGACCTGTTCTGGGCGCGGCGCGATCCGACGCCGGCGAACCGCGACAACGAGGCGAAGGACGCCTACGACGCCTGGCGCGACATGGCGAACGACCAGTTCGGCCAGCGGGGCCAGCGCGGCTACCGCACCGACATGGCGCTGGTGACGCTCCTGTTCGGCCCGCCGGACAACCGTGAGGCGACCGGCGGAGGCGGCGGGCGTCCCGCCGGGGGCGGCGCGGGAGGCCGCGGCGGCCAGGGCGGCAACCCGGTTTCGGAGGGCGGAGGAGGTCCCGGCGCCGGAGGCGCTGGCGGTGGCGGTGGCGGCGGTTTCGGCGGCCCCGGCGGCGGCGGCATGAAGATGTCCTGGGTTCCGAACCCGGACCGCGGACTCCCGGAGGGCTTGGAGCTCGAATTCCGGCGCACCAACATGGGGATGCGGATGGTCCGCAGCGAAGAGGTGGAGGACGCCCTGGAGCGCGCCCGCCAGCGGCGGATCGCCTGGCCGGAGATCAACTACGCCCGGGACGAAGAGGGCCGGCTGCGGGAACTGGAGGATCTCTTCGACCCCAACAGCCCGGCGAAGCAGATCCTGAACGCGCTGCGGGAGGGCGGGGAGACCAGCGCCGCCATCGCCTTGGATCCAAATCTGATGTTCTTCCGCTCGAACACCAACGACACCTACGTGGCCGCCATGATCCGGATCGACGGCGACGCCATCCAGTGGTCCGATGGCCTTGCGACCGTCCAGGCGTTCTACAGCATCGAGGATTCGCTCGGCACCGTGGTGGGACAGGCCGAGGAGGAGGTGACGCTGACCCAGGACGCCGAAGGCGACGCGCTGCTGGAGATGCCGATGCAGATGCCCTCCGGTCCGTATCTGGTGCGGCTCGGCATCCTCGATCCGCGAAGCCAGCAGCACGGAACGATGAACCTCGACGTGGTCAGCCCCGACTTCAACCAGGACACGCTCACCCTCTCCACGCTGGCCCGCTTCGCCGACGGCTCGCGGGTCGAGGACTTCACCCCGGTGCCGGGGCGGGCGCTGCTGGTCGGCGGGTTCCACTTCATCCCCAAGATGTCGGACGTCTACGCGCCGGGAGAGAACTTCCGGGTCGCCTTCAACAGCTACGGCTACGGGGTTGACGGCGACCAGACCCAACTCGAATGGCAGATCGAGTTCAAGAAGGACGGCGACCGCTACATCCGCTACAACCCGACCGGTTTCAACCTCGCTTCGCCCGAGCTCGCCATCGGCATCATCGACCTTCCGCTGGCCCGGCGCTATTCCGACGGCCGGAGCGAGGCGTTCGAGGAGGGCGTCTACACCGCGGAAATCACCGTGAACGACAAGGTGCGCGATCAGTCGGTCACCGAGGTCATCGCGTTCCAGGTCGCCCGCTAAACCGGTGTCCCGGCCCGAAGCATCCCGCTGGCGTCGGCTGCGACGCCCAGAGCGGCTGGCGCTGCTCCGGGCGCTGCTGTTTCCGGTGGCGTGCGGGGCGCTCGCCCTGGCGCTGACCCAGGGGATTCTCATCCCCAGCGTCCAGGACTGGTCGCGCGGGCTGCCGCCGCCGGGGCTGATGGCCCGGCTGGGCGCCGCCGCGAACGGCGAGGCGGGAAGCGGCGCGCAGGAGTCCACCTACGAGACGCTCGAGGTCTTCTTCGGCGCTCTCAACCTGATCCGCGAGCACTACCTCACCGAAGTCGAACCCGAATGGGTCATGGACGGCGCGGTGCGGGGGATTTTCCGCGCCCTGGACGACGACAGCGCCTACCTGACCGCCGAGGAGACGGCGCTCTTCCACCGACGCGCCGAACTGGTCGGGGACGTCGGGATCGCTCTCGAAAAGCGGTACTACCTGCACGTGGACGGGGCGCTTCCCGGCTCGCCGGCCTGGGACGCCGGGATCGAGGAGGGCGCGGCGATCACCGAAATCGCCGGACAGAGCACCCGCGAGATGCAGATTCCGGTGGGGCGGCTGCTGCTCGCCGGCGCTCCGAACTCGGATGTCTCCCTGATGGTGCGGGATGCGGCGGACACCGAACCGACGGAAATCCGGCTGGTCCGCCGCCAGCTGGAGGCGGCGCCGGTTGAGCGCCGGATGCTGGAGCCGGGGATCGGCTGGATCGGCATCCGGGAGTTCCATCCCGAAACCGCCGGGCAGGTCGCCGCCGCGGTCGCCGCGCTCAAGGAGCAGGCGGCGGACGCCCTGGTGCTGGATGTGCGCAACAGCCGGGGCGTCTCAAGCTACGCCGACCCGCTGCGCGAGGTGGCGGGAATCTTCCTGGGCGACCAGGTGGTGGCGCAGCTGCGCGGCCGGGCGGACGAGAATAAGGACGGGGACGAGGACGGGGACGAGCGCCCCTCGCATCCCCTGGACGGGATCCCGAACCTGGTCTCCTGGGAGGGGACGCTGACCATCCTCGCCAACCGGAGCACCGCCGGTCCCGGCGAGCTGCTCGCCGCCGCCGTCGTCGCGCAGGACCGGGGCTCCTTCGTGGGAAGCCGCACCGCCGGGCGGACCGGCGCGCCGGAGTTGATCGAATTGCCGGAGGGCGACGCGATCCTGCTCACCGTGCGCCAGTTCCTCGATCCGGATGGGGAGGAGCTTCTGGGGGCAGGCGCCGTTCCTTCGGTGACCCCGGCGGACCTGGAACTCGACGTGAGCACCCTGGACGATGACGATCCGGAACTGGATTTCGCGCTCATTCACATCCGCGAAACGCGGGGCGAGCAGCGAAAAGCCGCCTGACCCGTTCCCTGCCCGCCGTCGCTTCGGGCGGTGGGTTCGGACGGCGGTTCTCGCCGGAGTGGTGGTTCCCGGCTTGTTGTACGCTGCGTACGAAGTGGCGGAGCGACTTGAACTGCGCGAGCTGGACCGGGCCGCCGAACGCCTCTGGAGCCGGCCCGGCGGGGAGGTGCTGTTCCGGGTGGGGCCGGGTTCGACCGCCGGCGTGATCGCCAACCGGCTGGAGGCCGCGCGCGTCATCGAGGACCGCCGCGTGTTCTTGCATGCGGTCGGCAGGCAGGATGCCGGCGCCCGCCTCCAGGCGGGTCTCTATCGGTTCGACGGCCCCCTGAGTCCGAACCAGGTGGTCGCCCGGATGGCGGCGGGGGATGTCGCCCGGAACTGGGTGACGCTGCCCGAGGGACTCGATATCCGCGATTCCGCCGTCCGGCTGGCGCGCGCCGGCATGGGCGCCGCCGACGAACTGGAGGACGCCTTCCGGGACCCGCAGCGAACCCAGGAACTCCTCCGCGATCTGGATCCGAAAGCCGAGGACCTCGAGGGATACCTCTTTCCGAGCACCTACGACGTCCCTCCCGGCGCCCGTCCCGAGGAGATCGCCCGCCTGCTGGCGAACCGATTCCGGGAGCATTGGGAGGGCGAGCGGGCGGAGCGGGCGGCGGCGCTCGGCATGACGCTGCGGGAGGTCGCCACCCTCGCCTCCATCATCGAGAAGGAGACCGGCGCGCCCGCCGAGCGTCCCCGGATCGCCGGGGTCTTCCGGAACCGGCTGGACCGGGGGATGCGGCTTCAGTCGGACCCGACCGTGCTGTTCGCCATGCGCGCCTCCGGAGACTTCGGCAACGACATCCGCCGGCGGGACCTCCGCATGGCGTCCCCCTACAACACCTACTACGCATCCGGACTCCCCCCCGGCCCCATCTCCTCCTTCGGAATCGCCGCGCTGGACGCCGCGCTCCACCCGGAGGAGACCGACTTTCTGTACTTCGTCTCGAAGAACGACGGCACCCACCAGTTCTCCCGCACCCTGCGGGAGCACAACCGCGCCGTCCAGCGCTTCCAGCGCCCCCCCACCCAATAACCCGCTCGGAAGGAGATTACGTGAAGAAAACGACGAAACGGCACGCAGATTCGAACCGCGAAAAGCAGTTCGCCGAGATGCTGAAGGCCGCCCTCGCCCGCCCCGGGGTTCGGGAGGCCATGGCTGTCTACGGCGTTTGGCAGGAAAAGGACCGGGGGCTCCTCCCCTATCGGTCCGCCACGAAAGAGCCAGCCCGCGTCACGACGACGAACTCGTCCAACTCCCAGCCGACAGCACGAACTGGTCCGCCCCCCACAGGACCCGCATAATCTGAATCGGTCAGTCGTCCTTGATGAGGCCGAGTTCGCGGAGCGGCTCCAGAACGCCGTTTTCCAGCTTGGCCTCGTCGTATCCCTCCGGGGCGGTGGCCGACGCCTTGATGGAAATGCCGCCCGCGATCTCCGCGAGGTTGCCCAGCGCATTCCAGGCATCGAAGAACTTTTTCTTGTCCGCCTTGAACGAAAGGGCGATCTCGCGGCTGCCGGTGGGGAGATCGGGTTCTTCCGGTGGAATCGGATCGGGAACGGGATCCTCTTCGTCTTTCGGTTTCGGCAGGGAAGGCGGCGCCTCCGCTGGCATCGCCGCCGGGGCGATCAGCCATCCCGCATCCAGGTCGATTTCGTCGGCGGCCACGCTCCGCTTGAAGGCGACCCGGCTTCGGTCGATGCGGTAGCGCCCATCGTCCCCGAGTCGCGGCCGGCCGGTGACGTAGCCGAAGAGTCCGGTCTCCACGCCGCGGGCGACCGCCTTCCGCACCGCTTCGTCCGAGAGCAGCCGGGGAAATCCGAGGAACTCGTAGAATCCGCGCAACACTTTGTCCGTAGCGATTCCGGCGGCGTGCTCGCCCGGCTCGCCCAGCTCGAACAACGCGACGATCTTGCCGGGATCGAGCGTTTCGAATACCCGCCTCCGTACCGTGGTGAGAAGCTCCATGAGCCGTTCGTGGATCCCCTTTTCCTCGAGCGGACATCCGCCGATGCGGACGCTCCTCAGAGTCAACTTTCCGTCGCTGGACTCCGGGAGCTGGACCTTTTCATAAAGCTTGAGCAGCGCCGATTCGGTCGCCGCCTTCTCGGTGGCGAGGCGCTCTTGGAGTTGACTCCGTTGCGCTCTCGTGAGTTTGTGTTCGAACTGCCGATGCTTTATGCGCTCGGCTGCGAGAAGGTAGCGCACGCTGTGGCGCAGACTGCGCACCTGATCCCCTGAGGGAACCGCCAGTCCCAGGCCGTTGCGGAATTCGCGCTGGCGGCTCCCGTATTGCTCGCAGAACTCCAGCGGCTCGCTCTCTTTCGATTCGAAATCGAGCGGCAGGTACGCAAGGAGAAAACGCGGTTCACGGTCCGGCACATCGCCCGGTTCGGCGGGCCAGACAATGGCGGACTGCCCGGCCAGCCGTTCCTCGATCATCTGGCGGATACGCGCGTCAGCGCCTCCGACTTTTTCGGCTTCCTGCTCGACGAGCAGGGTCACGTTGGGATCCGTCTTGAAGCAGTAGCGCACGCCATCGAAGTGCAGATACAGGCACTGCTCCCTCAGTTCTTTGAGGCATGCCTGGATGGTGGTGGAGTCAAGGTCCGGCCCGATGCTCGCGGCCATGATCTCCGACTCTTCGATCCCCGGCGGCAGGGACTCTTCCCGGTCGCCCACCATGCGTCGCAGACCGCCGAACGAATGGAGCAGGATCGCGGTGGCGATGCGGGCGGCTGGCTGTTTGCCGGCTTCCGTGGTCGATTCCCGGGCGCGGCGCTTGTCGATACGCCGGGTCCGTGCATTGGCGCCCGTAAAATCGTGCTCCAGGCAAGCTTGGAAATTCTCGCGCTGACCAACCTCCTTGAAGAAGGCGAGGCGGACTTCCTGGTCGTGGATGGGAACGTCGCCGGGGCCGAGCAGCGCCCGGGAATGGCCCGCCCGGTGGGCGACGCGCAGGCATGAAGCCAGAAAGCGCAGCGCTCCGCGGGTGCGCTGGAACTCCGGGATCGCGGCCCAGCGCTCGCGCATCAGGTCGATGAGCGCCGGGTGGAACGGGTAGGACGCCTCGATCCGCTCGCGCAGCGCCAGCCCCTCGTCCGCAGCCTGCCGTCGCCCGTCCTCATCGTGCGCCCAGGCGCGCCGCATCTTCGTGAATTCCCGGCTGCAGACTTCCGCAACAGCCTCGGCGTCGGGTATTTCGGCGAGCAGCCGGCGCTGGATGACGTTCAGAATCTCGTTGCCCTCGACCGGCTCCCGACGCTGATCGGTGCGTGCCGCAAGATGTTCGACCTTTTTCAGCAGGTCGGTGTAATCAAGGGATTCCCGTTCGCTCGATTGAAGGGAAAAGACGAACGCCGCGTTGTCCACATTCCCGACCGCCGTCGTCAACCGCTGCAGAAACGACATCGTTTCGTCGCGGAGCGTGGTGTCCCCGATGTGATGTCCGCCAGCACTGACGAGGTACAGCAGCAGTTCGTCGATCAGGATCAGGCTCGGCCCTCCTCTGAGCAGTTCGATGATCACGTCGCCGCCGGGCGCCACCCGGGCTGCATCCTGCGTGCGCATCAGCTCGTAGCCTTCCCGGCCTCCGATGCTCCATGCGATCCAGCCCCAGAGCGTCCTCGCGGCGATCTCCCCGTCCGGGGACTTCTTGCCCTGCGTCGCGTCGAAAAACTGGCCATCCACCACCGCCGTCCGCACCCCTTCGGGCCGCGGCAGTCCCGCCGCCTCCGGCAGATTGTCGAGCGCGGCGCGCGAACGAGCGGCATGCAGCAGGGCGGCGAGCGTGTGGGACTTGCCGCCGCCGAACGGCGTCTGCAGCCTGAGCACCCGGTTGCCCGCCTTCCCGGCGAGACGGCCGAGCACGTCCCCAAGAAGGGACTTGAGACCGCTGGTCAGGTACGACGCGGCGAAGAAGGCGGCGGCGTCCCGGTAGATCGTGGGCACTCGCTTCGACCCGGTTTCTGAGCGTCTCATATCTCGGGCTATCAGGTAATCGGACAGCGGGCCGAGAGCGAGCGCGAAGATGTCCTCGGAAAAGTCGTCGGAGAGCACGTCGGGATGCAGTTCGACGCACTGAAGCCAGGGGCGGCAGTCGGATTTCGTCATGGTTGGTTTCCTCGACGCAGTTCAAACCGGCCGGTGGATGCAGCGCCCTCGACCACCGATCGCCAGTTGGCGTTCAGCCGGGTCAGGGCGCCGTATTCGGCGGTATCGGAGAGGGGTGTGGTTTTCTGCCTTCCCTGGAGGGCCGGCGGAGCGAGCGCCGTCGCCACCAGGCGAAGCTGTTCGATGTTCGGGCGGGCGCTCTTGAGGTAGGCGCCGACCGCGGCGGGCCGTTCCTCCAGCAGGTGGAGGAGCCGATGCAACGCGTCGATGAGCGGGGACGTCTTGTCCTTCACCGCAATCCCCAGGGAGGCGTCCCCGCCGCGTTCCCTGAAGTCGCGGATGCGGAACTTGCCGCCGGCTTTTTCGACGAGCCGGGGCGTCGCGCCCGAAAGCCCTTTCGGGCCGTCGATCTCGACGCCCTGCGACTGGCAGAAGACGTAGGCGTCGCCGGCTTCGATGGCCGCATCCCGCCAAGTGAAGCGCCACAGGATGTAGAACCGGGTGACCGGGTCCACCGTGCCGGCCTCCTCGGGGGGCAAACCGAAGACTTCCTTGAGAATTCCTTCCAGCACTACGCCCTGGACGTCGCGGAGGTAGCGCTCGGCGGAGACTGGCTCGCCATTCGCATACTCCACCCGATCGAACCGGCTGTAAGCGCGGAGTCCGGCCCCGACGGCGGCCATGAGCAGATCGGCGCCGCCGATGCCCTTGCCGCCGTTCCAGAGGGTCTCTACCCGCTCCTCGGCGATCTTGCGGAGCTCGGGTTCGACTTCGGTTTCATACTGGCCGACGGCGCCCCGCTCCCGGCGGCGGGCGACAAAGAAAATGCTGTCGGAGAGCGCCGCAGCCCCCATCGCGTTGACGCGACCGCGCGATTCGGTCTGCACCGGCCAGGCCTCGGTGACCGTCATGCCCGCCTCGATCAGCGCGCGGATCAGCGTCGCCCATCCCTCGGTGGTGCGGTGGGCGTAGACGCAGACCAGCGGGGCGCCCGGTTTCAAGACCCGCCGGGCCTCGGCCAGCGAGTTGCGCATCAGGCGTTCGTAGTGCTCCTTCGCCTTCCCCGCGTCGCCGCCGTGCTCGCTCGGCTGCGCCACCGCTTCTCGGCGCTTGGGCGGAGCGGCGAGGGTGAAATGCTCGGGATACAGATCGCCGACGATCCGTTTCAGCCAGACATAGAAGAAGGCGGACAGGTCGGCGTAGTAGATGCTGCTGTAATAGGGCGGATCGGTGAGGACCGCATCGAAGGTTTCATCGTCGTAAAAGAGTTTTTCGGCGTTGCCCCGGGAGACGATGCAGGGTTTTCCGATCCCGGCGAGCTTGCGAATACAAAATTCTTCGCGCTCCAGAGCGTGCTTCAGATACCCTTGCGCTTGCGACATCGGATTGACGTCAGAAAAGTCGTAGACCATTTTGAGCGCTTGGCGGTCACCGATGGCGCCCTTTGTTTCCTGGGCTCGGGGTTCCCAACGGGAGAACTTGTTGAACTTGATCACGAAGCGGCCGAACGCCATGGCAAAGAAGGTGGTCAACGCCCGGGCGCGTTCTTCCGCAACGCCTTCCTCCATCATCTCCCGATGCGCCTGCCGGGTGTGCTTGACGAACGTGAAGAGGACGAGCAGCTGCCGGGATGTGAACAGATCGCCAAATGTCTCGAATCCATAGGCGGGAAGCTGATCGCGGAGCTTGCCCGGCAACGTTTCGTCAAGAGGGGCGCACCCGATTTCCGCCAGAAGTTCGCTCAAACGGAGTTCGATTCCGTCGTTCCATCCTCCCCGAATGACATCGGGAGAAAGATACGTCTTTTCGCGCTTTTTTTTCCCCTCCTTCGCTGGCAGCGCGGCCACGACGGCGGCGAGCGACTCCCCCATGCGCCCGGCGACCGCCATCTTCTTGACGTATTCGGCAGGCGCCGGGGTGTTGCAGGCGACGCAGGCCGCCTGTCCCGAGCCGGTCTGGCCGGTTTGCTGCGCTATGTCGCGGGCCTTGTCCCGCTCCACGATGTCCCAGCACAGGCGGGCGCCGTCTTCGATCCGCGGCACGGCGGCGATGGCCTTGCCCTTCTTCCGCAGCCACGACTGCCGCACCAGCGGAACGGGCGCCTTGCAGCCGGGATGCCGACACGGCACGGTACGCGCCCAGATCCAGGACACCGGATCGGCGCGCGTCCTGGACGCATCGACCGCCTTTTCGGGGATTTTGCTCGGCGGCGTCTCCCCGTAAAGATCGCCGATTTCGATCCGCATTCGCTCCAGAATCCTGCCGCTCCACTGCCGGAACTCATCCGCAAGCTCCGCGCCGAATGTCTGCGGATAGACCAGCGTGCAGAGCTGGATCAGATGCGCGACCGGGTTGTAGTCGACCGCGTGGCTCTCACAACCGAGACGCGCCGCTTCGAGCGGGATGGCGCCGCCGCCCGCGAAGAGATCGAGCACCCTGGGCGCCCGCCCGTCGTGGTGCTTCCTGATGCGCGCCCTGGCCTCCGAAACGGTTTCCGGGGCGGGCGCGTAGGCCGCCAGCCTCGCTACGAAGGCTTCGGCTTCTTCACGCTTCCCGGTGGTTTCGGGGGGGGGGGGGGGGGGGTAAGCGCAGCGTAAATCATTGATCTACAAGCAGATAAAGGACGACGCGCCGGCCAGTAATGGATCAGCTCCACATAGCGACGGGGGTGCAGCTTCTCCCTGGACGCGATGGCGTTGATTTCGTCGAGCGGCAGGACATCCTCGATCAACCGCCGATCCGCCCCGCTCACGACACACCCCGTTCCGGAGGAGTGGCTTTCAAACAAATCGGGATCATGCATCCCCCTCCCGCTGTTCCCGCGCCGCCCGCTCGATGGCGTTCGCCGGGATGTCGTAGTGGCGGGCGGCGACGAACTCCTGAACATCGCCGCCGAGATGCTTCGCGGGATTTTGCACCCGATCGGGAACCGCGTCCGGATTCCCGGTCGGGTCCCAGACCACGTAGAGCCAGTAGGTCTCGCCCATCTGGTTCGCCTTGTGCCACTCGTTGGTGGTGAGCCGAACCGGACGCCCCTTCTGGCGGCCCTTCACCTCGATGCGCCGCACCCCGGTCACCGGGTCCCGATAGCCGGTCTGCGGGTCCGGCTTCTCCAGACTGCGGACGTCGAAGCCGATCTTCAGATGGCCCACGCGCTGGCAGGAACGCCCCTCGGCTTCCTCGTGGCGGACGACGATGTCCTCCGCAGCGAGTTCGACGCGACGATTCCGCTCCGCCGACGCTTCGCCGGCATCGCCGACCGTCGCATCCTCGGACGGTAGCACGAGGCAGCTCGCCACATGGCGCACCGGCCCGGAGCGCGCGACCCGAAGCCGCTCCACCCCGGCGATGCGCTCTTTTTGCGTGCGCTTCAAGTCGGTCAAATCCTGCTCCGCCCGCTGGCGCGCCAGAGCGAGCTCCGGCTGCTCCGTCCCCCGACTCCGCAACCGCATCACCCGGTTCTGCGCCGCCCGCACCCGCGCCTCGAAGGATGTCTCCAGGTAGCGACGGGCGATGTCCGCGTAGCGCCCGCGCTCCGCGCTCTCGGTTCGGCGACGCTCCATCTGCGCGGTCGCCTTCACGAAATCACTGACGGGACCGGAATCCACCGCCGGAAGCGCCTCGGGCGGGTTCGGATGTTCGGGCAGGTCCATGAGCGTATCGGCGGGAACGAGTCGAAGCCGTTCGGTCGACGGCGCGCCTTCGGCGATCTCTTCGCGCACCGCCACCAGTTCGCCGAGGATGGTCGTCGCGTCCCCACGGGTCGTCTGCCCCCGGATGCAGATTTCATGGAAGTGCAGACGGTACGGCGCAGCAGCCAGCGGGTCCAAGTACACGCCCGTCCGCCCCTCGACATCCTTCAATATCTCGTTCAGCTTCTCGTCGACGGCGGCGTAGAGCGGATGTCCGGGGCCGAGCAGCGTCGCATCGATGTGCCGGTCCGCTTCCAGGCGCTCCTTGTAGAAGGTCAGCTTGCGGTATTCCGGGTCCGGCGCCCCCAGGCGCCGCACCGCTGCAAGGCGCTCGGAACGCAGGTCCGCCCGCACGTGCCCGACCCGCCAGAGCCCGTCCGCGCGGGGCTCGGCCCGCTGGCCGATCTCCTTGGCGGCGGCCAGGAAGTGCGCCTCCACATAGCGGGGCATCAGCCGCCGTTCCTCGGCCTCCAGATTGGCTTCGGCGAACGCCGAGAAGTCCACGTGCCCCCTCGCCAGCGCGATCCCGGTCGCCTCCTCGTGACGGTCCAGGATGGCGGGGTCGATGTGATCGATCTCGCTGAGATAGTCGTCCAGCCGCCTCGGCTCCCAAGCCACTTCGCGGAGCATGTCGGGAAGATTGACCCGGTTGAGCGAGAGCACTTCGCCGACGACGTCGAACACCCGGTCGCCAAGCGCCTCCCTCATGAGTTCGAGCTTGTTCAGCAGCCGTTCGAGAATGCGGCCCTCGATGACCGGTTCGCCACCCTCCGAGGATGTCGCCACGAAGTTGAACGCATACACGTCCCGGGTCTGTCCGATCCGGTGGATGCGCCCCAGGCGCTGTTCGAGGCGCGTCGGATTCCACGGCAGGTCGTAGTTGATCATCAGGTGGCAGAACTGGAGATTGATGCCCTCCCCCGCCGCTTCGGTCGCCACGCAGATCTGGCGGTTCGTCCGGAAATCCTCCTGGGCTTGCTTGCGCTCGCGCGGATTCATCCCGCCATGAATCCGGCAGGTGGAATACCCCCACGCTTCGAGGTGTTCGCGCAGGTAGTCGAGCGTGTCCCGATGCTCGGTGAAGAGAAGCAGCTTGCCGCGCCCCTCCTGAAGCTCCTCGAACTCGGAACGCTGGAGGCATTCGCGCAAGGCGACCAGCTTGGAGTCGCGCCCGCTCTCGCGGACCCTGCAGACCCGGGCCACGAGGTCCTTCAACGCGACGAGTTCCATGCGCATCTGGTCCAGCTCGGCGGCCGCGGTCGCCTCGTCGAGCAGCGCGTCGCGCTCGCCCTCGTCCAGGTCGTCCTCGTCCCGCTCGGCGTCGGAAAGCAAGCCGTGCAGTCGAGCGAGTCGTCGAGTGCGCTCCGCAGGCGAAAATCCGTCAAGCTCGCGTAGCAGATCGTCGAGCTTCCGGTGACGACGACGCAACGACTCGAGGATCGCGTGCGTCGAGCTCGCCAGCCGGCGCTGGAACACGGTGCGGGCCAATGCGACGCTGTTCCTGCGACGCCCGGTCGTCTGCGGCAGGAATTCGTTGATGTAGGCGGTGACCGACTTGTAGATTGTGTACTCGTCCGAGCCGAGGGCGAATCGGACGGTGCGCACGTGGCGATCCGGAAACAGCCGCCGGCCGCGCATGTCCTTCAGGTCTTCCTTGAGGCGACGGAGCGACCAGGGACAATCGGCGCCGAGTTTCAGGACGTCCCGGCGGATGCGGCCCGCCTCATCACGGAATCGGTGCGGCGCGGGGAACAGGTCGCGGTCCAGCAACCGGATGAAGTGGGCGAAGCGATCGTCGTCGCCGTGGTGCGGCGTGGCGGTCATCAGCAGCAGGTTGTCGCACTGGTCCGAGAGCCGTTCGGCAAGCTGGTAGCGCCTGGTGCGTTCGACCTCGTCCTCCCGGCCGGTGGAGCGCTTGGTGGCAGCGCTGCACTTGTGGGCCTCGTCGATGATGACGAGGTCCCACTGCTGCCCCCAGACCCGCTCGCGGACGTCGTCCTTCTTGGCGTAATCGATGGAGGCGATCACCTGCCGCTCCCGCTCCCAGGGGTTCAGGAGCTGCTGCCGGTCGTTCGCCGAATGCAGGATCTGGAACGACTCGTTGAAGAAGCGCGACAGCTCGTCCTGCCACTGGATGGTCAGCGGCGCCGGAACCAGGATCAGGCAGCGATCGATGGCCTGGCGCAGCTTGAGCTCCTTGATCAGCAGGCCCGCCATGATCGTCTTTCCGGCGCCGGGATCGTCGGCGAGGAGGAATCGCAGCCGGGGCTGCGGGAGCATCTTGAGGTAGACCGCCTCGATCTGGTGCGGCAGGGTGCGGATCCCGGACAGGCTGACCGCGAACTGGCGGTCGTAGGCGTGAGCCAGGCGGATGCGGGCGGATTCAACGAGAAGCCGCACCCGACCGGCGTCCGCCGGCTGCGCCGATTCATCGGAGATCGGGGGCGCCCCGAACAACTCCGCCGCCTCCTCCGCCGAGATTACCGCCTCCTCGAGGGCGCCGTCGGACAGGCGAACCCGGCACTCGTAGCCGGCGGAGCCGTTCGCGCCGAGCGGACGGACATCCTCCAGCAGGACGGGCGCATCGAAGTGCCCGGGGAGGGACACCCGGCTCCCGATCCGGGCGGAAGGAGGGCCGCCCGGCGGGGCGTCGGAGGTCATAATTGCGAAAGTCCGCCCGAATCGAAATGCGCTGCGAGCGGCCGGCTAGTATCGCTTGAAGCCGTTCGAGGGCGACCCGATCCGATGAGCCGACGCACAAAATCCGATACGAAGCCGCCCGCCGCGCAGCGGATCGAGCCCCCCGTCCCCGGCGAGGCCCGAGCCTCGGCCTCGGCAGCGCTCCTCCAGTCCTGGATCGACGAGGAGGACGCGGAGGAGCAATGGGAGACCGGTGAGTATCTCATTCGCACGCTCGACGAAGACCGATTCTCCAGCCGAAAGCTGTTTCCGAAGGAGCTCAAGGGCATCACCTGGTAAGCCTTTCGTCGCTTTTGGAGTCGGGCGGGCGGCCTCCACCGGTACGATCCTCCGGTACGATGCCCCGGTACGATCCACCGATGAGCGACCCCGCCCCCCACGATTCCTGGGGGTTCGCCACCCGGGCGATCCACACAGGCCAACGCCCCGATTCGTCATCCGGCGGCGTGGTGGTTCCCCTGGAGCAGTCGGCGACCTTCAGCCAGCCATCCCCCGGCGAGCCGGGCCCCTGGGAGTACGCGCGGAGCGGCAACCCGACCCGGGACGCCGCCGAGACGAACCTCGCCGCCCTTGAAGGGGGCGCCGGCGGCATCGGATGCGCCTCCGGGATGGCGGCGATCGTTCTGGTGATGGAGCTGGTGGAGCCCGGTTCCCGGGTGGTCGCCACCGCCGACGCCTACGGGGGCACCTGGCGGGTCTTCGAACAGGTGATCCGGCGGCGCGGGATCGACTTCACCTGGCTCGACACCAGCGACACCGAAGCCACCGTCCAGGCGCTCGACGGCGCCGCCATGCTGTTCCTCGAGACGCCCAGCAACCCCCTCCTGCGGATCGCCGACCTGCCCGCGCTGGTCGCCGCCGCCCACGAGCGGGGCGCGCTGGTGGTGGTGGACAACACCTTCATGTCCCCCTGGTTCCAGCGTCCCCTCGAATTCGGCGCCGACTTCGTGGTCCATTCCACCACCAAGTTCCTGAACGGGCACAGCGACGGCGTCGGCGGCATGCTCATCCCGCGCGAGGCCGAACCCCTGGCCCGGCTCCGCTACCTCCAAAACGCCGCCGGAGCCATCCTCTCGCCCTTCGAGTCGTGGCTCCTGCTGCGAAGCGCCAAGACCCTCGCGCTCCGGATGCGCCAGCACGACGCCAATGGGCGGGCGGCAGCCGAGTTCCTGAACCGCCATCCCCGGGTGGAGCGGGTCTACTACCCGGGGCTTCCCGAACATCCCGGCCATGAGCGCGCCCTCCAGCAGATGTCCGGGTTCGGGGGCATGGTCTCCTTCGAGGTGGAGACCGGCGCCCGGAAGATCATGGAGGCGTTCCGGCTGTTCCGGATCGCGGAGAGTCTGGGCGGCGTGGAAAGCCTCGCCAACCTGCCGGCGGCCATGACCCACGCTTCGATCCCGGCGGCGACCCGCCAGCAGCTCGGCATCAAGGACAACCTGATCCGACTCTCGGTGGGCGTCGAGGATACGGACGACCTGCTGGCGGACCTTGACCAGGCGCTTGGCTGACGCCGCCTGGCGGATGGTGGCGCGCGGCCGGGTGCAGGGAGTGGGCTTCCGCTACGCCGCGCTCCGGGCAGCCCGGGCGCTCGGCGCCCTGGGTTCGGTGCGGAACCGGGAGGACGGCGCCGTCGAGATTGTGGCGGTCGCTTCCCGGAGCGACCTCGATCGGTTCCGCGCCGCGCTCCAGCGCGACATGCCGGGGCGGGTGGACGCCGTCGAAACCGCGCCCGTCCCTCTGCCCGCGCCGCTCCCCGACGACTTCCGCATCCTCCGCTGAAGGGCGACGGATACCATACGCGCTCCCCCCCTGCGCCTGTAGCTCAGGAGGATAGAGCGACGGATTCCTAATCCGTAGGTCGCAGGTTCGAGTCCTGCCAGGCGTACGGAGCGCCCGATTCCGGTTGGTTCCCATGAGACTCTCGAAACCCCTCCCCCTCGCATCGATCTGCCTGGCGCTTGGCGTCGGCGCGGCCGCCGGCCAGGCGCCCGAAGTCCGCAGCCCCCGCGCCGCCCTGGACGTCTTCCTGTCCGAACAGCTCGAAGCCCAGCCGGACTGGACGCGGGTCGGCCAGACGCTGGCGCTCCCCGAAGGCGCCGACGCCCAGGACGCCGAACGGATCGGCGCCCGCCTGAAATCAGTGCTGGACGCGCGCGGCCTGCTGGTGGTGATGGAATCGGTGCCCGCCGATCCCGAATACCGCGATCCGGAGACCGACCTCCCCCGGTTCGTCCCCTTCCCGGTGCGACTGCCCGAGTTCGCGCTGGCCCGGGACGCCGACCTCGGGTGGCGGATATCCCCAGGCACGGTGCGGGCGGCGGACGCGCTCTACGAAGCCACGTTCTCCTGGTTCGCCCGCCGCCTCTTGGGCGCGCTCCCGCCGGTCTTCGAGCGCTCCTTCCTCGGCTTCACGCTGTGGGGCGCCCTGGGCTTCCTGGTCCTGATGGCGCTCGGCTGGCTGCTGCGGCTGCTTCTCGCCTCGCTGCTGACCCGGGTGGTCGCGCCGATCGTGCAGCGCCGGGCGCTCTGGCTCGGCGACGGGGTCACCGAGCTGGCCCGGCCGGCCGCCGCGTTCGCCGGGGTCGCCTTCGTCCGCCACTTCGTCCCCGATCTCCGTTTCCCGGTGGACGCCAGCCGCCTGCTGGCGCTGCTGCTGACGGTGGCTCTGGCGCTCATCGGGGTCTGGGCCGCGCTCCGCGCTGTGGAAGTGGTCAGCAAGGTGTTCCAGCGGATCGCCGACCGCACCGAGACCGACTTCGACGACCAGCTGGTCGGGCCGGCGCGGACGGTGCTCCGGGTCGCCGCGACGCTCGCCGCCGTCCTGATCCTCGCGGAAAGCTACGGCTATTCGATCACCACCCTGGTGGCGGGTCTCGGCCTCGGCGGACTGGCGGTCGCCCTCGCGGCGCAGGACACCCTCGCCAACCTGCTCGGCTGGGCGGCGGTCATCGTGGACCAGCCGTTCAAGGTCGGAGACTGGGTGCTGGTGGGGGACACCGAGGGCACGGTGGAGACGGTGGGACTGCGCGCCACCCGCATCCGCACCTTCTACGACTCGGTCATCAGCGTCCCCAACCGCTCGGTCGCCAATGCGGTGGTGGACAACATGGGGCAGCGCAAGTACCGGCGCATGAAGCAGATGGTGGCGCTCCGCCACGACACCGACCCCGACCGCATGCACGCCTTCGTGGAGGGAATCCGGAACGTCATCCGGGCCAACGACAAGATGCGGCACGACTACTTCGAGATCCACGTCAACCAGTTCACCGAGTTCTCGGTGAACGTGCTGATCTACTGCTTCTTCCGGGTGGACGACTGGAACGAGGAGCTGACCGAACGCCACAACTTCATCCTCGAAGTGATGCGGCTGGCCCGCGCCTTGGACATCCGCTTCGCAGTGCCGGCGAGGAGCCTCAACGTCGAATCCATGCCCGGCCAGCCGCCGCCGGAGCCGCCTGCCCCGGACGCCGCCGCCCTCAAGGAGACGGTGGCGGCCTTCGGCC
The DNA here is from genome assembly GCA_965202845.1 of Candidatus Marinacidobacterium sp. Lineage (GTDB taxonomy): Bacteria > Acidobacteriota > Vicinamibacteria > Marinacidobacterales > Marinacidobacteraceae > CBDATA01. Next base: position 946,133 of record OZ241856.1, on the reverse strand, counting down.
CCGGCGGCAGCCTCTCGCGGCCGAAGGGGCCGGCGGCCTGATCAGGCGGGATCGGGGACGAAGGGCAAAAGGGCGAACCAACCCCCGCGCAGCAGCGCGCCGAGAAGCGGAATCCGCCCCAGGGGACCCACCGCGTCCAGATCGCGCAGCAGCGACTCGGCGAACCCGGGCGGTTCGGGGAGGTGCAGGATGCCGATCTCCTCGTCCTCCGGAATCCCGGCCTCGATCCGCGCCTGGCGCAGCGCCGCGTCGAGGCCGCCCAGTTCGTCCACCAGCCCCATCTCCAACGCCCGCCTGCCCGACCAGACCCGCCCCTGGGCCACCGCGTCCACCTGCTCCGGGGTCATGCCGCGGGCGGCGGCGACCCGCTCGAGGAACACCGCGTAGGTGTCCGCGACGCCTTCCCGGAGGCGCTCGCGCTCGGCAGGCCGGAGCGGCGCGGCGAGGCTCGTCCAGTTGTTGGGCGGAATCCCCTCCGGGAACACGCTCTCGGCGCCGATCCCGACCTTCTCGAACAGCCCTCCGAGGTGGAGCTTCCCGGCGTAGACGCCGATGGAGCCGGTGATCGAGACCGGACTGGCGACCACATGGCGGGCCGCGGCGGCGACCCAGTAGCCGCCGGAAGCGGCCACGTCCCCGAGCGACGCCACCACCGGCTTGTCCGCGCGCACCCGCTCGGCGGCCCGCCAGATCGTGTCGGCGGCGGTGTCGGCGCCCCCCGGGCTGGAAATCCGCAGGACGACCGCCTCCACCGAGTCCATCCCGCCGACCTCCTCCAGGGCTTCGCGCACCGTGCGGGCGCCCGCGACCCGCCCGGCGACCGGATCGGTCGTGCTGTCCCCCGGGAGGATGGCGCCGTCCACATGAATCACCGCGATCCGCGGCAGCGCCCAGCCGCCGTCGCCAACTGCGTAATCCTGAAGCGAAAGGAAGTACGGGTCCTCGAACTCCTCCTCCGCCTGGTCCGGGTATCCCAGGGCGTCCACCAGCCCGAGCTCCCGGCCTTCCGCCGCCAGAAACGGCCCGCCGGACAGCAGCTCCCGCGCCCGCTCCGGCGGCAGTCCGCGCGTCCCGGCGACCGCATCCGCCGCCAGGTCCAGGAAATCGCCGGCGAGAACCGCAAGCTGCTCCCGGTGGGCGTCGGTCATCCCGGCGCGGGTGTAGACGTCGGGAGCGTTCTTGAACGGCCCGATAGCCTCGAACTGGGCGCCGACGCCCGCCTTCTCCAGAAGCTCGCCGTAGAACAGGACGCCCACCGGCGTTCCGAAGAGCATCAGCCGCCCGCGCGGGTGGAGGACGATGCGGTCCGCCGCAGTCGCCAGCAGGTAGTCCCGGATGCCCGGCGCCTCGAACGAAGCGACCACCGGCTTGCCGCTGGCCGCGAATGCGGCCACCGCGTCCCGCAGCTCGGTCAGCCGGCCCCAGCCCAGCGTGACGCCCTCGCCCCGCAGCAGGAGGCCGCGAATCCGGTCGTCCGAGGCGGCGCGCCCCAGGGCGCGGGTCGCCTGGTGGAAGTCCGGGGACGCCGGAGCGAACCAGCGGGCGGACCGGGGCAGCGTCTCCGGCAGGTCCGCCCCCACATCCAGCACCAGCACCCCGCCTTCGGGCACATCGTCGCCGAACGCCAGGAACGCGACGAAGGCGACGGTCGCCAAAAGCGCGATTCCGAGGGCGCCCAGGAAGAGCAGCAGCAGGGTCATGCACCCGGCGCGCGAACGCCCCGGCGGCGGCGGAGGCCCGTTCACTCGTCCGGGGATTCGCCCAGCCGCGCGACCCGGGAATCGGCCATCCCCCGATACCGGGAGCCGGAGTGCTCGTTCGCGATCCGCTCGTAGAGGAGGATCGCCTCCCCGGTGCGCCCGCGCTCCTCTTCCAGAGTGGCGAGCTCGAAGAGCGCGGCGTCCTCCGGGAAGCCGGACCCGTCGCCCAGCAGGCTGCGGTAGGCGGCGGCGGCCTCGTCGACCTCGCCCGCGCTCCGCTGCGCCCCGGCGAACCCGAACGTGGCGAGCGCCGCGAGCAGGTCGGAGCCGCGGCGCGCCGAATCGAAACTCGCGGCGGCGGCGGCGTGGTCACCCGCGCCGCGCTGGCAGACCCCGGCGAAGTACCGCGCCGTCCTCCCCTCGCGCGATCCTCCCTCGGCGGCGCCGATTTCAAGCAGCCGAGGAAGCGCCGCGGCGCAGGCTTCGCCCCCGGTCGGGTCGTCCTCCGATCCGGGAGTCCCCCGAAGATCGGAGGTGAGCGCCGTCAGCTCGGTGCGGAGCGCGTCCCGCTGGCCGGCCCGCATCGCCAGCAGGCCGCCGATCAACACGGCGAGGCCGAGGACGCCGGCTGCGGACCAGCCGACCGTGCGGAGGTTGCTCCGGCTCCAGTCGAGCGCGGCGCCGAGCCCCGCGATCAGCTCGTCGCTGCGGATTTCCCGGCGCTGTTCCCGTCGCATGAAGCCGCCGGATTGTAGCGATTCAGACCCGGACGGTCCCCCGCAGGCGGGCGTCGTCGGGAATCCGCCCCCGGCGCCCCGGCGCCCCCAGCACCCGCACGTCGCCCTCGCACGCCACATTCCGCCCGAAACGCACATCGCCACGCACCTCCAGCCGGTCGCAGTCGATGAGCGACGGCGGCCCGTGGGGGAAGCGGTCCTCCAGGTCGGTGACGAAGCGGTAGCGGTCGGCGTCGAGATGCACCGGCGGCGGCGCCCGGTTCGGCGCCACCACCCCGTTCTCCCCGATCCGGTAGATGTCGGAGCGGAGCACCAGCAGGTTTTCGGTGGTCTTCACCGGCGCGAAGCGGCGGCGCGGCGCCTCCATCGCGATGGCGCCATCGAAGACTTCAAGCGCCGAACCGGCCGCCTGCTCCAGGTGGAACACCGGCGTCGAGTCCGGGTCCCGGGGGTTCAGGGTCTTGGGGTTCACGATGGTCGGCAGCGGAAGGAATCCGCCGCGCTCCGCCAGCAGGTCAGCGAGCGCGTCCAGCCGCAGCCAGAGGTTGTTGGCGTTGAAGTAGCGGTGACGGTCGGCGTCCCGGAAGAACCGGACGTCCTCCGGGTGGCACTGCGCGGTCTCGCGCAGGATCAGGCGGCCGTCGCTCCGCCGCCGCGCCAGGTGCCCTCCCTTCCAGTCGTCGGCGGCGCGGCGCACCACCTCCACCAGCAGGGGCGCCCCCGAATCGATAAATCGGGCGAGGATCGCCGGATCCGGATAGCCGCCCACGTTGTCCACATTGGAGACAAAGGCGTACCGGTATCCCTGGTCCCGCAGGCGTTCCAGCCAGCCGCTGGTCCCCAGCGCGGTGTACACGTCGCCGTGTCCGGGCGGGCACCATTCGAGCTCGGGATGCCCGGAGTCCGAAACCGGCAGGAAATCGGAACGGCGCAACTTCGGCGCTTCGTGCTGGAGGAAGGTCGCCACTGTGCCCGGCGCCGCCGCCCGCACCGCCCGGTCGGTGGCGAAGCTGTTCATCAGCAGCGGGCGCGCTCCGGCGCCCGCCGCCTGCCGCAGGGTGATGTCGAGGAAGGTGAGGCCGTTTCCGGCGAGCAGCAGCGACTTCGGCGCCCGCATCCCCATCGTGGTGCCGAGCCCCCCGTTCAGGGTGATCGCTACGGCGCGCGCGCAGTCCCGGTCGCTGGCTTCCGGCGCATCGGCCGTATCCAGCGACGGCACCCGCTCCACCGGCTCGATCTCCGACTCGCGGACGTGACCCGGCCCGCGGCGCGCCGCCGCCGCCATGTGCGCGAAGCAGGCGACGAAGGCCGCCGGCATGTTCCGGGCGCGGAGGGCGTCCCGGATCGGATCGGTCATGCCGCGGATCCCCTGCTTCGGCTGGCCAGGGCGATGGCCCCGACCGGGATCAGGGCGGCGAGCGCGGTCCAGTGGAGCGGCTGCGACCAGACGCCGAACAGACACAGCGCCAGCACGACGACGCCGAACGCCGCCCGCAGCGGGGCGTAGCGGGACGCGAAGCGCGACGCCAGCAGGAAGTCGGTGGGGAGGAGCGCCAGGGGAAGCGCGCTGGTGTGGAACTCGGGCAGCGGACTCACCAGAACCGCCACGGTTCCCGCCGCTCCCAGGACGCCCAGCAGCAGACCGGTGGCGACCCGGCCCAGCCGGCGGGCGCGCGGCCTCCACGTCAAGAGCGCAAGCAGGGCGGCGATCCCGAAGAGCCACGGCAGATAGGGGCCGCTCCCCGGATCGGGCGCCATGACGTCGCCGTCCCTGCCGTCCCGCAGGCGGACCGGCGCCGCGCCGAGCGCCTGCTCCAGGCCGTGCCGCAGCCCCTCGGGGACGAACATCGCCTGAAACGGGGTCATCGGCCCGTCCGCCGCCGAACCCACCCCCACGTCGGAGACCCAGAGCAGAAAGGGCCGCGAGCCGAGTCCCCGGCGGATCTGCGACCGGAAGGTCGGAACGCCGGTCGCCCGGTCCCGGAACCGCTCCGGCAGATCGGAAACCCGGCGGGACAGAGCGCCGCCGGTCGCCTGGTCCAGGTAGTCCCGCAAGCGGGTGGTGCAGTTCTCGGTGAAGTGGTTGTAGGTGTACTCGGACTCCCCGGGAACCAGATCCTTCGCCAGCAGGCCGAGAAGCGCCTCCCGCGCCCCGTCCTCAAGGTCGAGATCCTGACGGAGGATGCTCCGCCGGTGCGACGCATAGAAAGCCAGCGTCTCCTCGTAGGTGGTGAGCCCCAGCCAGAAGCGCGCCCTCCCGTTCAGCACCTCCCAGGTGAGCGCGACCGGCCGGCTGAAATCGGTGAACCCGTAGTTGAAGCAGGTGCGGTCCACGCAGAGCGCCGCATGGCCCCACTCGCGGAAGAGGACCGTGTGATCCGGCCCCATCGTCAGCACGAAGATCTCGGCCGGCTCCCGGGAAAGGAGGGGTTCGGGCGGTTCGGCGACGACCTGGGAGGACAGGAGCGCGGCCGCGAGGAGACGCATGGCCGGGGAATTCTACGGGGGCGGACGCCCAATGACGCCTATACTGGGCGACGTTTGCGCATCCGACCGGTCCGAAGGCACGAAGGGGTCCCCCTGCCCCCGGCGCCCCGGGATGCGACGACGGCGGATCGGAAATCTCCGGTGCGCGGCGAGGCGCTGATCTTCTGGGACCCGGCGCACCCCGGGCGCAAGCAGGACGCCATCGACACCGACCAGATCACCCCGTCGGCGTGGTGCGTTTCCGAGAGTCTGGACGACCTGGACCGTCGCTGGAAGGAGGGCGCCTTCCGCCACCTGATGCCCGACTTCGCCGAACGGGTCGCCGGAGGGCAGAACTTCGTGATCGCCGGCGACCGCTTCGGGATCGGCTCCTCCCGGGAGATGAGTCCGGCGGGGCTGCTCGGCATCGCGCGGGACGCCGGAACCACCCTGACGCTGGTTGTCGGCGCCGCGCCGGGCGGCATCTTCATGCGGAACGCCCTCAACCTGGGACTGGAGGTGCTGGAGTGCCCCCAGGCGGCGGCGGACGCCGAAGACGGCCACTGCTTCGCCTTCGATCCGGAGACCCGCGGGCTCCGCAACGAGACGCTGGGACGCGACTACCGGCCCGAGCCGCTGACCGCAAGGGAGGAGGCGCTCCGCCGGGACGGGGGCATCCTCCGCTTCGGACGCCGCGAGTTCCTGGCTTCGCTGGAGCGCGCGCCCCGAGTGGTCTGGCCGGAGCCTGCCGCAGCCCGGCGGATGAGCGTCACCGAACAGATACTGGCGGCGCACCGGGTGGACCCCAAGGCTCCGGTGCGCCCCGGCGAGACGATCCTGGTCCAGGCGGACCTGCTGCCGGCGTCCGACGGCACCGCGCCCTTCGCCATCCACGCCTTCCGGGAGATCGCCGGCGGTTCGATCCGCCCGCGCCAGGCGGCGATCGCCGCCGATCACTTCGTCTTCACCGGGCGGGAGGCGGACCGGAAGCAGACCGCCATCAGCGAGGAGTTCGCCCGCGCCGAGGGGCTGGAGCCGCCCTGGTTCGCGACTCCCGGCGACGGCATCTTCCACTTCTACTTCCCCGAACAGGGGCTGGTGATGCCGGGGGCGGTGATCGCCGGCGCCGACAGCCACAGCCGCGCCTACGGCGCCTACGGGGCGCTGGGAATCGGGATCGGCTCCACCGCGCTCGGCTTCGGCTGGGCCACCGGCGGCGTCCCCATCACCCCGGCGCCGGGACGCCGGGTGGTCCTCACCGGGACGCCGCCGCCCTGGTCCTCCGGCAAGGACATCGTGCTCCGGCTGATCGCCGACTGGAACGGCGCCGCCGCCGGGATGTCGGTGGAGTTCACCGATCCGGGCGGCGCGCTCCCGGTCACCTGGCGGAACACCATCTGCAACATGATGGCCGAGGCGGAGGCGCTGAACGGGGTCTTCCCCTTCGACGACCGCACCGCCGACTGGTACCGGGAGAACGGCTTCGCCGAGCTGCCCTGGACTCCCCCCGCCGCCGGCGCGGCCGCCGCATTCGCCGCCGAGGAGGTGGTGGCGCTCGATGCGATCCAGCCGCTGGTCGCCCGGCCCTGGGCGCCCGGCAACGCGGCACCGGCGGACGAGGTAGCCGCCGAGCGGGTTCCGTTCGACCGGGCGTACATCGGATCCTGCACCAACGGGAGCTACGAGGATCTGCTGGCGGCGGCGCAGGTGGTGCGGGCGGCGCGCGACCGGGGGCGCGACGAAGCGGCCCGGAAGTTCGTGATCTTCCCCGGCTCCGGCGGCGTCCGGCGGCGCATCGAGAACCCCGATTCGCGGCTCGCCGGCGAATCGATCGCCTCGGTGTTCCGTTCGGTCGGCGGCGAAATCCGGGTTTCGTGGTGCGGCCCCTGCTTCGGCCAGGGCGAGGACGCGCTCCAGCCGGGGATGCGCGCCATCGCGTCCTTCAACCGGAACTGGAAGAACCGGATGGGGCAGGGCGGCGAGGGCTGGCTCGCCAGCCCGGCGGTGGTGGCGTCGTCGGCGCTTCTGGGCTACATCGGCCCGCCCTCCGAGCTGGGCCTCGAATGGGACCCGGACCGGTTCGGCGGATGAGCATCCGTCTTTCCGACTTCCAGCCGGCGCTTCCGGTGGAGCGCCTGCTTTCGGACGCCGCCCCGGGGGCGGACGCCATCCCGCTCGACGTCGCAATCGTCGGGGGCGGCCCCGCCGGCCTCTCCGCCGCCATCCGGCTGGCGCAGATCTCGGAGAAGGCGCCGCTTTCGATCGGGGTCTTCGAGAAGGCCGCCGAGTTCGGGGGGCATTCGCTCTCCGGCGCGGTGGTGCATCCGGTGGGGTTCCGCCTGCTCTTTCCCGACATCGAGGAGGACGCCCTTCCCTTCCGGGGGCGGGTCGGGCGCGAGCGGTTCCGCTTCCTGACCCGGCGCCGGGCGCTGCCGCTCCCCACTCCGCCGACCATGCGGAACCGGGGCGGGCGGATCGGCTCGCTTTCGGAGATGGTTCGCTGGCTCGCCGAACGCGCCGAGGAGCTCGGCGTCGAGCTGTTTCCCGGTTTCGCCGTCGGCCAGCTGCTGATGGACAAGGAGCGGGTGGCGGGGCTTCGCACCGTCCCCGCCGGACTCCGCCGGGACGGGAGTCCGAGCCCCGCCTGGGAGCCGCCCGCCGAGGTGGCGGCGCGGGTGGTCGTCCTCGCCGAGGGGGGCCGCGGGCCGCTCGGACAGGCGGTGCGCCAGCGGCTGGGAATCGGCTCGGCGGCGCCCGAGGTCTTCGCCCTGGGGGTGAAGGAGCTCTGGCGTTCGGAGAACCCGGTTCCCGCGGTCACCCACACGATGGGGCATCCCCTGCCCTCGTCGGCTTTCGGCGGCAGCTTCCTCTACCCGATGGGCGAGGGGCTTTCCGCCATCGGCATGGTGGTCGGGCTGGACGCTCCGGCGGAGGCGCTGAACGCGCACCGCCTGCTTCAGGAGCTCAAGGAGCACCCGTTCGTGCGGCCGCACCTCGAGGGGGGCGAGTGCCTCGAATGGGGCGCCAAGGTCATTCCGGAAGGCGGATTCGGCGCCATCCCCGAGCGTCTTTCGGCGCCGGGGGCGCTTTTCGTGGGCGACTCCGCCTCGTTCGTGGACGTGCCCTCGCTCAAGGGCGTCCACTACGCGATGCTCTCCGGCGTCCTCGCCGCCGACGCCATCCGCTCCCACCTGACCGCCGGGACGCCGCTTTCGCTCTACGACGCCCTGGTGCGCGACAGCCCGATCCAGCGCGATCTCCACCGCACCCGCAACATGCGCCCGGCGTTTTCCCGCGGGCTCCTGCGCGGCGTCCTGGTGTCCGGTCTCGCCACCCTGAGCGGCGGACGTCTCCCCCGGAAGCTCATCCGGATGCCTCCCGACGCCCAGGTCCCCCGCGCCGCGCCGCTCCCGGCAGGGGAGGAAGCGAGGGCGCCCGGCGGCGGCCTCTCCAAGCTGGACGGCGTGTTCCGGTCAGGAAACAACTCGCCCGAAGACATGCCCTCCCATCTGGTGATGCCGGAGCAGGAGGTTCCGGAAGCGGCGGCGGCGCTCTGGGAGGCGATGTGCCCGGCGGGGGTCTACGAATCCCGCGACGGCAAGCTCGAAGTCCACCCCTCGAACTGCGTGGACTGCCGCGCCGCCGACGTGCTGGGGCCGCGCTGGACGCCCCGCGCCGGCGGAAACGGCCCCCGCTGGCGCCGGATGTAGGCCGGAAACGGCACAATTCTTTCCATTCCCCGCCCGCCGTGTAAAGAATATGCCCAATTCTTTACATTCCAGAAAAAACATGCCGCCCCCACCGCCAGGCGACCTGCCCAATCTGCCGCCACCGGTACAGCTGGAGACGGTTCCCGTCCTCAAGGTCCTCGCCCGGGCCCATCGGGTCCTCGCGGAATTGAAGGGTCGGGCGGCCGTTGTTCCCAACCCGGGGATTCTCATCAACACCCTGACGCTCCAGGAAGCCAGGGCTTCGTCGGAAATCGAGAACATCGTCACCACGCAGGACGACCTGTTCCGGGCGGACGGATTCCCGGATGGAATCCATTCTCCGGCCACCAGGGAGGTCGCCCGCTGTCGCGCCGTTCTCTGGCTCGGCTACAACCGAATGCGAAAGACCGGCGGATTGGTGAGCAACAACACGCTCATCAGGATGTTCCGGATGCTCCTCGATCGGGGCGACGGGTTTCGGACGACTCCGGGGACGACGATCCGGAACGTCCAGACGGGAGAGGTCCTCCACACGCCTCCCCAGGATGCGAACGAGATCGTCACGCTGATGACGTCCCTGGAGCGCTTCATCAATCTCGACGAGATTTGCGACCTGGATCCCCTGATCAAGATGGCGCTCATACACCACCAATTCGAGAGCATCCATCCATTTCCGGACGGGAACGGCAGGGTCGGACGCATCCTGAACCTGCTCTACCTGACCCGCACCGGCTTGCTGGACATTCCGATCCTGTACATGAGCCGGCACATCATCCGAACCCGGGAGGACTACTATCGACTGCTGCAGGGAGTGCGCAATTCCAACGACCCGGAAACGGCATGGCGGGATTGGGTTCTGTACATGCTGGAGGTTGTGACGGAAACCGCGGGAACGACTCTTGAAGTCGTGGAGCGACTCCATGCGCACATGCTGGAAACCAAGCATCGCATGCGGAAGGAACTCCCCGGCGTCTATTCCCAGGACATCCTGAACAACCTGTTCCGTCATCCTTATACCCGGATCGCATTCGTGATGAACGACCTGAACGTCAGCCGCCCCACTGCGACCAGGTATCTCCACCAATTGACGGAACGGAGTTTCGTCGAAAAAAGAAAGATCGGGAATCACGTCTATTACGTCAATCGCAAACTGGCGCAGTTGTTCCTGAACGTATCGGGCGCATGAGGAAGGATCATCGAGGAATCGCTCCATGCTGACCAGAATCGTCATCCGAAACTTCAAGCGCTTCGACGAAGTCGAAATCGAGTTGGGGAACCCCGTCGTGTTCATCGGTCCCAACAACTCGGGCAAGACCTCCGCCATGCAGGCGCTGACGCTTTGGGACACCGGAGTGAAGCGCTGGCACGAAATCCGTGCCGGAGGGAGCGCGCCGGAGAAGCGTCCCGGCGTGACCGTGGGGCGCCGGGACCTGCTTTCCGCCCCCCATCCCAAAGCCAGGCACCTGTGGCGCGACCTGAAAGTGCGGGACGTCCAGCGGATCGACGGCAGGCAGAACACCAGCAACGTGCGCATCGAGATCCTCGTCGAGGGGATCCACGCCGGCAAGGCGTGGGCGTGCGGCATGGAATTCGACTACGCCAACGAGGAGTCGATGTATTGCCGACCGCTGCGAACCGGCGACCCCGCATCCTCGGAACGGATGCCGGTTCCCCCGGAAGCGGCCTCCGCGCACATCGCCTTCCTGCCTCCCATGTCCGGTCTCGCCGCCAACGAAACCCGGATCGACCAAGGCGCCGTGCATGCGCGGATCGGCGAGGGCCGCACCGCCGAAGTCCTTCGCAACCTGTGCTACAGCATCGTGCGGGAGCGCCCGGACACATGGCCGCTCCTGGTGGAGCGGATCGAGAAGCTCTTCGGCGCCGCCCTCGACGAACCGCGGTACGTGACGCAGCGGGGGGAAATCGAGATGGCGTATCGGGAGCGCGGTATCACGCTGGATCTTTCCTCGAGCGGACGCGGGCTGCAGCAGACGCTCCTGATTCTCGCCTGGATGTATGCCCATCCCGGCGCGACGATCCTGCTGGACGAGCCGGACGCGCATCTCGAAATCCTCCGCCAGCGCCAGATCTATGACCTGATCAACGCAGTCGCCCGGGACAGCGGCAGCCAGATCCTCGCCGCCAGCCATTCGGAAGTCCTTCTGAACGAAGCCGCCGGCAAGGACACGGTGATCGCGTTCGTCGGGCGGCCGCACCGGATCGAAAGCGGCGGCCAGGTGAAGAAGGCGCTGGCGGAAATCGGCTTCGAACAGTACGTCCAGGCCGAACAGACCGGCTGGGCGCTCTATCTCGAGGGGTCCACCGATCTGGCGATTCTCCGGGCCTTCGCCCGACGACTCGGCAAGCAGGACGCCATCGATGCGCTGGAACGCCCCTTCGTGCGCTACGTGGGGAACCAGCCGACCGTCGCCCTGCGTCACTTCCACGCCCCCGACTTTGACAGTTTGAGCCCGATTTCGGTCGGAGCGTCGGATCGGGAAGCTGTTGAAAACAAACATGTTCTGAAACAAGGGAGCTTTTCGCTACTCGCTCTGTTGTGCCTAGCGATTTTTCTGGTTTGACTTCTGTGCTATACTCCACCCATGTTCGTTCGCGTCAAGTCCACTCCCAACAGCCCCCGGCGCTCCGTACAACTCGTCGAAGGCGTACGCAAAGGAACCAAGGTCCGCCAGCGCATCGTCCGCCACGTCGGCGTCGCAAAGGACGACAAGGAGCTCGAACGCCTGAAGCGGCTCGGCGAGTTCATCAAGGACAAGCTCAAGGACGAACGCCAGCCGCCTCTCCTCTTCTCCTCCGAGAAGATCGCCGAGCAGGTCATCCGCGTTGGGCGCGAGGGGGACGGCAAGGAGTCCCTCCCGGTCGATCTCAAGCAACTGAAGGAAGCGCAACCGATCACGACCGGGATCCATGAGGTCTACGGCGAGGTCTACCGGCATCTGGGGCTGCATGCGCTGTTGCCGCGCTCCCGCTATCGGGCGTACCACGACGCGCTCTTCCACACGGTGATGGCGCGGATCGCCAACCCGGACAGCAAGCGCGGCAGCGTGCGGAATCTTGAAGACGACTTCGGGGTGAGCCTTCCGCTTCACAAGGTCTACCGGATGATGGATCGGCTGGACGCGAGGACAATCGAACGGCTTCGCGCCCGGGTCGGCGACGCCACCCGCTCGGTGTTGCCCGATCCGGTCTCGGTGCTGTTCTTCGACTGCACCACGCTGGCCTTTGCGACGGAGGAGGAGGACGAACTCCGCCAGAAGGGGTACAGCAAGGACGGCAAGCACCGCTACTCGCAGGTGCTGCTGGCGCTGATGGTCACCCGCGAGGGGCTTCCGGTGAGCTACGAGGTGTTCCCCGGCGCCGCCTACGAGGGGCACAGCCTGGTTCCGGTGTTCGAGGGCTTGCTGCGGCGTCATCCGGCGCAGCAGGCGGTCTGCGTGGCGGATCGGGGGATGCTCAGCGCCGCCAACCTGGAGGCTCTGGACGCGATGGGCGGCGGCTATGTGGTGGGCGCCCGGCTGCGCCAGCTCCCCGGCGCGCTACGCAAGAAGATCTGGAACCTGGACTCCTACGGCCCGTTGGAAGGCTCCTCGGAGCGCCGGGTGAACGAATGGGAGCACCAGGGGCGACGGTTGATCGTCACGTGGTCCGCCAAGCGAGCGCACAAGGACGCCCACGATCGCCGCAAGGCGATCCAGCGGGCGTTCGACAAGCTGTCGCAAAGCGACAACCCCAAAGCGCTGTTGTCCCAGCATGGCGCCAAGCGCTTCATCGCCGTTGAAGGGGATGCGCGACTCGTCCTGGATCAGAAGAAGATCGACGAGGCGGCGCGCTGGGACGGACTGGCCGGCGTCATCACCAACCTGCGCGACGCGCGGGCCGCCGAGGTGCTGTCGCACTACCGGGGACTCTGGCGGGTCGAGGAGAGCTTCCGCATCACCAAGCACGATCTGCGCGTCCGGCCGATCTGGCACTGGACCGAACAACGGATCCGCGCCCACATCGCGATCGCCTTCATGGCGTTCGCCTGCGTGCGCCATCTGGCCTATCGGGTCGCGCTCCAGAAGGAACGGATGTCTCCCGAAGTCATCCGCAACGCGCTGGCGCACCGCAAGTGCACGGTGTTGCTTTGCGAGAAAACGGGAGAGCGATACGCCATCCCCTCGAAGCCGTCCCTGGAGGCCGAGGCTATCTACGCCGCGATGAGACTTCCCCTGCCGACCACGCCGTACCAGCTCGCCTGAGGGCCGAACCTCCGCCGGCGTAGCCTTCAGAGGGCTACGTTTGTAGTGCCTAGCCAGAAATGTCGGCTATTGACTGTCAAGGACTTATCGATCAAAACTGTCGAAGTCAAGAGTACGTCCAGGCCGAACAGACCGGCTGGGCGCTCTATCTCGAGGGGTCCACCGATCTGGCGATTCTCCGGGCCTTCGCCCGACGACTCGGCAAGCAGGACGCCATCGATGCGCTGGAACGCCCCTTCGTGCGCTACGTGGGGAACCAGCCGACCGTCGCCCTGCGTCACTTCCACGCCCTTCGGGAAGCGTGTCCGGAATTCAGGGGGATCGCCCTGTTCGACCGCTTGGAGAGGGAGGCGCCCCCCAGCCCCACGCTGCCGCTGCTCGCATGGAAGCGGCGGGAAATCGAGAACTACCTGTGCTCGGAAGCGACGCTTGAAGCCTGGGCCCGCGCCTCCGCCCGGGAGGCGGAAACGCGGCCTCTCCATGCGCCGCACGAAGTGGAACGGCGGCGGACCGCGATGCGGGAAGCGACCCGGGAGATGAGCGAGGCGCTGGAGACCCTGGGACGGGGTTCGCCGTGGAGTCCGGACATCAAGGCGAGCGATGCGTTTCTCAAGCCGCTGTTCCACGCCTGGTCCGGGAAACTCGGACTGCCGAACCTGATGAACAAAGGGAACTTCCATGAACTCGCGGATCACGTTCCCGATGAGGAGATCGATCCCGAAATCGGCGAAAAGCTGGACGCCATCGCCGCCGTCGCGGCGTCCGCCAGTCCCCGCGCCGACGACTGAACCGGGAACGCCCGCATCGGAACAGAACGACACATTCCGTCACGGGAGGTCGCCTACAATCCCGCGGCGTCGCCCATGAGTCCGGCCCCGACATCCCCGAAGCGAGACGCCGCAGCAGCCGTCCTGGATCGGATCGCCGCCGGCGACCCGGAAACCCGCTCCGCCGATCCGGTCGCCGGGAACCTGGAGCGGCTCAAGGCGCTGTTCCCCGACGCCTTCGCCGAGGGGAAGGTGGAAGCTCCTTCGCCCGGCCCGAAACTCTCTCGCTGTCGGAATGGGTCGTCCGCTGCTGTCCTCAAATGATCATCCGGAAATCGGAAACCCTGCCGCTTGCGACATCCTCCAACGTTCTTCCCAGTTCCCGCAACGCCTCGTCCCTCTCCCGGTTGTCAATGGGCGCCGAAAATGTCACACTTTCGGGGGGGGCGAGGCGTCCACGGGACGGCGGCCCGCGAAGCCGGGGAGGGGGTTCAAGCGGGCCAGCCGGAGCGAAAGCGTCTCCGCCTCCCGCCGCCTGATCCGGACGGAGGGAGTGACGGGAGCGAAGCGACCAGAACGACCGACGTTCCGGGTCAGGCGGCGGGAAAAGTTCATCGGGGAGCCTCCTCAGGGGCTTCGGGGCGGGCCCTAACGGGTCAGCGGTCAAGCGTTGGCGACGCGCCCGAAGCACGATCTACTTGCGATTCCACGGCGCCATACACTTGGAACTCTCCGCGAGCGGACCCGGCCGCGCCAACGCGCTCATGGGGAAAGGGACGGCGCCCCTCCGAAAGCGGATCATGGGGCGGAACGGCAGGCGTCCCGGCTACAGCACAATATACTTGCACATCCACAGCGCCATATACTTGCGAAACACCAAGAGGAAGTCCGTCGCATGGCCGCACCCAACGAGAAACTGGCCGCTTCCCTGGCGCATCTTGAGCGCCTTCAGAAACAGGGACGGCGGGTCTTTCGCTCCGCCGAATTCTCGCGGACGCATCGGGAGCGTTTGGTCGGGAACGGCTTCCTGTTCGAGGCCATCAAGGGCTGGCTGATCGCATCCGGTCCGGAAACCGATCCCGGCGACACAACGCAGTGGTACGCCTCCTTCTGGGAATTCTGCGCTTCCTACTGCGCCGCCCGGTTCGGCGAAGCCTGGCATCTTTCTCCCGAACAATCTCTCCTGCTCCACGCGGAAAACACGGTCATCCCGCGACAGGTCGTCATTCATGCGCCGAAGGGCGGCAACAACACGATCCGACTGCCGTTCGGGATGTCCCTTTTCGACCTCGGGCGACAGGACGCGCCGCCGGACACGGACATCACTACCCGGAATCGGCTCCGGCTCTTCCTGCCAGAAGCCGCCTTGATCCGGGTCCCCGCGACGTTCTTCGCTCGCCATCCAGTGGAAGCCCAGGTCGCCATCCTCGGAATCCGCGATCCGCACGATGTGCTGAACCGGCTTCTGCGTGGCGGCCATGCAGCCGCCGCCGGGCGCCTCGCCGGCGCCTTGCGCCGTCTCGGCCGAGCCGCAGCCGCCGACGAAGTGCGTTCCGTCATGAGGCGGGCTGGTTACGACATACGCGAGACGAACCCATTCGCGCAGGCGCCGCCCAGCGCCATTCGGGGCCGGTCGCCGATCGTCAGCCGGGTGGAGACCCTCTGGCAGACGTTCCGCCCGGACGTCATCAAGGTATTCCCGGAGGCGCCGGGTTTGCCCCCGGACCCGGACGCCTGGCCGTCTTCCGTCGACGACCTGTATCGACATGACGCCTGGCACTCGTTGTCCATCGAGGGGTATCGGGTGACGCCCGCCCTGATCGAACGGGTGCGTTCGGGCGACTGGGATCCGCAGCGCAACCAGAGCGATCGCCAGAGTCTTGACGCGCTGGCGGCGCGTGGGTACTGGCTGGCGTTCCAGTTGGTGCGGGAAGCGGTCGGCGAGGCGCTCGCCGGCGCAGCCCCCGGCCATCTGGTCCGCAAAGCGCATCAGGACTGGTTTCGGGCCCTGTTCCAGCCCCGGGTCGCCGCCGGACTGACGCCCGCTGCATCGCTCGCCGGCTACCGGGATCAGGCCGTGTTCCTGCGCGGTTCGCGCCACGCGCCGCCCCGGCGGGAGGCGGTGCGCGACGCCATGCCGGCGCTCTTCGACCTGCTGGAAGGCGAGCCGGAAGCATCCGTTCGGGCCGTATTGGGGCACTGGCTCTTCGGCTACATCCACCCGTACCCGGACGGCAACGGACGCCTCGCGCGCTTCTTGATGAACGTCATGCTGGCATCGGGCGGCTACCCGTGGACGATCATCCGCCTGGAAAGCCGCGATGACTATCTGGAAGCGCTGGAACGCGCCAGCGTGTTCCAGGACATCGAACCGTTCGCCCGGTTCGTCGCGGATCGGGTCCGGGCGACCATGAAAACAACATGAATTCGGGCTGATGCGACTTTCCTGGAACGAGGCGCGCGCCCGCGCCGCCGCTGCGCTACACTGCAACCGCGATGGAGCGGGCTTCAGTTGACAGTTTCGGCCGATAATCCTGGCGGGCAGCCGGGCGCGCCCAAGCCCAGCGTGTACGTCGAAACTTCGATCGTCAGCTACCTGACAGCAAGGCTTTCGCAGAATCTTGTCGTCGCTGCGCATCAGGCCGCTACGCGGGGATGGTGGCGCGACGCCACATCGCGGTTTGTCCTCGTTGCGGGGAGGCTGGTGTTCTCGGAAGCCGCAGCAGGGGACCCGGATGCTGCCCGAGACCGCCTGAAGGCGCTGGGAGTCGTGGAACGCCTCCAGCGTGACGAGGACGCTGCGTCCTTGACTCGCAGGCTTCTGGAACTCGGAGCGTTTCCCCGCGAAGCAGCTGCGGATGCGACGCACGTCGCCTCGGCCGCTGCGAACCAGGTCAACTATTTGTTGACATGGAATTTTCGTCACATCGCGAACGCCACGGTACGGGTTCGGATTGAGCATGCTTGCCAAAAGGCTGGCTACGATCCACCCGTCATATGCACCCCCTATGAACTCATGGAGGATTATTGACCATGCCAGACCATACGGATCCCATCATCGCCGAAGTCCGAGCCATTCGCCAAGCATACGCCGCCCGGTTCAACTACGACGTTGATGCGATGTTCAAAGATCTTATGGCGAGGGATGCGGATTCCTTCAGAGATCGCAAGGACGGAAGGACGGAAGGACGGAACAACTTGAAAGAAAAACATTTTTTGTCCAACACGGAAAAAAAACGGGATCTGACCAATTTGCCCATGATGTACGCGAACTGCATGGAAGAAATCAAAAAGAGAGTATCCGTAGTTGACGGTTTCCTGAAGGGCGAAATGACGGCTCGGTATCTGCAAACGACGGCAGAGTGCGTAGCCCTGCAGCTCAGAAAGATTTTGGAACTCATCGCGCTGGCGTCAATGGTTGCCAACCAGGCGGAGTACAAAAAGTACCGAAGGAATTTCCGGCGTGACTGGAACGGGAAACGAATCCTCGACATTCTGGAGAAGGCGAATCCCGAGTTCTATCCGGCGCCAACGAAGCAAATTCTGGATCCACATACGGGAAAAATCACTGAAACCAGAAAGATAGATGCCCGATTCCTGACGAAAAAGGACTACGTTGAATTGTACGACGCATGCGGATCCATGCTTCATGCTCAAAACCCATTTTCGGAGGGAAATTCGAATGCGGTCACTTTCCTCAACGATGCGCCAACATGGACGGATAGAATCCGCGCTTTGCTGAATCATCATCAGATTCAGCCCAGGAACAGCAACAAGCAGCTCTGGATCTTGATGCGGGCGGAAACCGAAGGGGGAGTACACGTATATGAGTTTCAGCGCGTACCTGAGTCGCGTGACGGAGCGCGGTAGCGCCAGATTCCGAGTCGCGACCAACCCGTCCTCACGCGAATGCCCTTCGCACGGCCGCTCCCAATGAGAAACCGGCCGTTCCCCTTGGCTCATCCTGAACGCCTCATGAACAGAGGCGGCTACCCGTGGACGATCATCCGCCTGGAAAGCCGCGATGACCATCTGGAAGCGCTGGAACGCGCCAGCGTGTTCCAGGACTGATGCGACTTTCCTGGAACGAGGCGCGCGCCCGCGCCGCCGCCTTCGCCGAAGAATGGAAGGACGCGACCCGCGAGCGGAGCGAGACACAGAGCTTCTACAACGCCTTCTTCCACGTGTTCGGCGTGCGCAGACGAAGCGTCGCGCGCTATGAGGAGCATGTCGCCAAGCTGGACAACAGCTCGGGTTTCATCGATCTGTTCTGGCCGGGCAAGCTGATCGTCGAACAGAAGAGCGCCGGCCGTGACCTGAAGGCGGCCCGGGAGCAGGCCGGGGAGTATTTCGACGCGCTGGACGAGCGCGACCGCCCGCGCTACATCCTGGTCAGCGACTTCCGGACCTTCGAGCTTCACGATCTGGACGAGCGAACCACCGTTGCCTTCCCGCTCGCTGACCTGCCCGCCCACGTCGAGTCGTTCGGCTTCATCCTGGGCGTGGAGCGACGGACCTTCCGCGACCAGGACCCGGCCAACATCGAGGCCGCCGAGCTGGTGGGACGGCTGCACGACGCGCTCGCCGCCGCCGGGCACGGCGGCCCCGACCTGGAGCGCTTTCTGGTGCGGATCGTCTTCTGCCTGTTCGCCGACGACACCGGGGTGTTCTCCCGCGACATCTTTCTCGACTTTGTCGAAACCCGCACCAGCGAGGACGGCGCCGATCTCGGACCGTGGATCGCGCAACTCTTCGAAGTGCTGAACACCCGGGAAGACAACCGCCCGGCGACGCTCGACAAGGATCTGAGGGATTTTCCCTTCGTCAACGGCGACCTCTTCAAGGAACGCCTTCGGACCTTCTCGTTTGACGCTGCGATGCGCGAGGCGCTGCTGGACGCCTGCCGGTTCGACTGGTCGCACATCTCGCCGGCGATCTTCGGCGCGCTCTTCCAGTCGGTGATGGAGCCGAAGGAGCGTCGCGAACAGGGCGCCCACTACACCACCGAGAAGAACATCCTCAAGGTGATCGAACCACTGTTCATGGACGATCTGCGTGCGGAGTTCGGGGCGGTGAAGCGGCGGCGGGGGCGTCCCCGTCTCGCCGCGCTTCGGGAGTTTCAGAAAAAACTCGGCGCGCTCACCTTCTTCGACCCGGCCTGCGGGTGCGGCAACTTTCTCGTCATCGCCTACCGGGAATTGCGGATGCTCGAAATCGAGGTGATCCGCGAGATGCGGAAAGCGAAAGCACTCGATGTCGCGTGGACTTCGGTGGTCGATGTGGATCAGTTCCACGGGATCGAGATCGGCGAGTTCCCGGCCCGCATCGCCGAGACCGCGCTGTGGATGATGGATCACATCATGAACAGCCGGCTGAGCCGGGAGTTCGGCCAGGTATTCATCCGCATCCCGCTGGAGAAGGCGCCGCGCATCCTTCACGCCGACGCGCTGGAGATGGACTGGTCGGACCTGCTGCCGCCGGAGAAGTGCTCGTTCGTGTTCGGGAACCCGCCGTTCAGCGGATTCGTGATGCGAATCGAAGAGAAGCAGAAACAGGCGCACAACCTCCTGAAGCAACTCGGAGCGTCGGGGTCCCGCCTCGATTATGTCGCCGCCTGGTTTCTGAAAGCCGGGGCGTATCTTCACGGCAAACGCGCCCGCATCGCATTCGTCGCCACGAATTCCATCACCCAGGGCGAACAGGTGGCGCAGGTCTGGCCCGCCCTCTTCGATCTGTACGGCTTGGAAATCGCCTTCGCGCACCAGCCGTTCGCCTGGGAATCCGACGCCCGGGGCGCCGCCCACGTTCATGTCGTGATTCTCGGCCTGTTCGACCGGCAATCCGCACCCGGGGAACGACAACTGTTCACCTACGAGCGTCCCTCGGACGAAGCCCACCTGATGCGGGTTGCAGCCATCAGTCCCTACCTCTTCGACGTGAGCGGATTGCAGAACCCCCACCTCGTCGTGTACCGCCGTCGGCTGCCCATCGCCGAATTCCCGACGATCGGGGTGGGAACCAAGCCGGTTGACGGTGGGCGATACATCTTCAAACAGCGCGAACGGCAGGACTTCCTCGTCTCGGAGCCCGGTGCGGGCATGTTGATGAAGCCGTACATTGGTGGGCACGAATACATCAACAACCAGAAGCGCTGGATTCTTGACGTTTCAGGAGCTTCACCGTCCCAACTGCGCTCGCTGCCGCACGTCATGGAGCGGATTCGGTCGGTGCGGCGATACAGAACGAACGAGGCCGGGAAATTGGGCCGCTCGCTAGCGGACCAACCCACTTCCTGGCACGTCTCCGTGGTTCCGCAGGCTCCGTTTCTCGTGATTCCCGAAGTCAGCTCCCAGAGTCGACCCTATGTTCCCATCGGCTGGATGATCCCGCCCGCCATCCCCAGCAACAAACTACTCGTGGTTCAGGGCGCCGAATTGTGGCATTTCGCGTTGTTGACCTCGGCCATGCACATGACCTGGCTGCGCCACATCGGCGGTCGTCTCGGAAGCGGCTACAGCTACTCCGGCGGCCTCGTCTACAACACCTTCCCGCCCCCGCCCGGGGACGTCGACTACACGCCGCTCAAATCCCTGGCCCAGGCGATTCTCGACGCCCGCGACGCCCACCCCGAGGCAAGCCTGGCCGACCTCTACGACCCGGACTCCATGCCCGCAAACCTCCGCCGCGCCCACCGGAAGCTCGACCGTGCGGTGGACCGGCTGTACCGCCCTCGCAAGAAGTTCGCGTCCGAGCGCGAGCGAATCGAATACCTGTTTCTGCTCTATGAGCGGATGCGGACGCCGCTCGCCGCCGCCGGAAGGAAGAAGAAACGCCGCCGCCGCCGAAACCAACCGGTTTCTGCTCCCGCCCCCGCCAAGACCCCATGAATCCGTTCCCGGTCTCGATCTCGTTGCTCCGTCTCAGGCGGCGTCCCGCGAGAGGTAGTCCAGCAGGTCGATCGGGGTCAGCAGCCCCAGGGTGCGTTCGCCGTCGGTCACCACCCCGATCCGCCCGGCGGCGAAGACCTGGGCCAGCTCGTCCAGCGGGCGGGCGGAATCCACCGCCTGGATGGCGTCCTCGCGCACGAAGGCGGCGATGGATCCCTCCCCCTGCCCCGGCCCTCCCTCCCGACTTTGACAGTTTGAGCCCGATTTCGGTCGGAGCGTCGGATCGGGAAGCTGTTGAAAACAAACATGTTCTGAAACAAGGGAGCTTTTCGCTACTCGCTCTGTTGTGCCTAGCGATTTTTCTGGTTTGACTTCTGTGCTATACTCCACCCATGTTCGTTCGCGTCAAGTCCACTCCCAACAGCCCCCGGCGCTCCGTACAACTCGTCGAAGGCGTACGCAAAGGAACCAAGGTCCGCCAGCGCATCGTCCGCCACGTCGGCGTCGCAAAGGACGACAAGGAGCTCGAACGCCTGAAGCGGCTCGGCGAGTTCATCAAGGACAAGCTCAAGGACGAACGCCAGCCGCCTCTCCTCTTCTCCTCCGAGAAGATCGCCGAGCAGGTCATCCGCGTTGGGCGCGAGGGGGACGGCAAGGAGTCCCTCCCGGTCGATCTCAAGCAACTGAAGGAAGCGCAACCGATCACGACCGGGATCCATGAGGTCTACGGCGAGGTCTACCGGCATCTGGGGCTGCATGCGCTGTTGCCGCGCTCCCGCTATCGGGCGTACCACGACGCGCTCTTCCACACGGTGATGGCGCGGATCGCCAACCCGGACAGCAAGCGCGGCAGCGTGCGGAATCTTGAAGACGACTTCGGGGTGAGCCTTCCGCTTCACAAGGTCTACCGGATGATGGATCGGCTGGACGCGAGGACAATCGAACGGCTTCGCGCCCGGGTCGGCGACGCCACCCGCTCGGTGTTGCCCGATCCGGTCTCGGTGCTGTTCTTCGACTGCACCACGCTGGCCTTTGCGACGGAGGAGGAGGACGAACTCCGCCAGAAGGGGTACAGCAAGGACGGCAAGCACCGCTACTCGCAGGTGCTGCTGGCGCTGATGGTCACCCGCGAGGGGCTTCCGGTGAGCTACGAGGTGTTCCCCGGCGCCGCCTACGAGGGGCACAGCCTGGTTCCGGTGTTCGAGGGCTTGCTGCGGCGTCATCCGGCGCAGCAGGCGGTCTGCGTGGCGGATCGGGGGATGCTCAGCGCCGCCAACCTGGAGGCTCTGGACGCGATGGGCGGCGGCTATGTGGTGGGCGCCCGGCTGCGCCAGCTCCCCGGCGCGCTACGCAAGAAGATCTGGAACCTGGACTCCTACGGCCCGTTGGAAGGCTCCTCGGAGCGCCGGGTGAACGAATGGGAGCACCAGGGGCGACAGTTGATCGTCACGTGGTCCGCCAAGCGAGCGCACAAGGACGCCCACGATCGCCGCAAGGCGATCCAGCGGGCGTTCGACAAGCTGTCGCAAAGCGACAACCCCAAAGCGCTGTTGTCCCAGCATGGCGCCAAGCGCTTCATCGCCGTTGAAGGGGATGCGCGACTCGTCCTGGATCAGAAGAAGATCGACGAGGCGGCGCGCTGGGACGGACTGGCCGGCGTCATCACCAACCTGCGCGACGCGCGGGCCGCCGAGGTGCTGTCGCACTACCGGGGACTCTGGCGGGTCGAGGAGAGCTTCCGCATCACCAAGCACGATCTGCGCGTCCGGCCGATCTGGCACTGGACCGAACAACGGATCCGCGCCCACATCGCGATCGCCTTCATGGCGTTCGCCTGCGTGCGCCATCTGGCCTATCGGGTCGCGCTCCAGAAGGAACGGATGTCTCCCGAAGTCATCCGCAACGCGCTGGCGCACCGCAAGTGCACGGTGTTGCTTTGCGAGAAAACGGGAGAGCGATACGCCATCCCCTCGAAGCCGTCCCTGGAGGCCGAGGCTATCTACGCCGCGATGAGACTTCCCCTGCCGACCACGCCGTACCAGCTCGCCTGAGGGCCGAACCTCCGCCGGCGTAGCCTTCAGAGGGCTACGTTTGTAGTGCCTAGCCAGAAATGTCGGCTATTGACAGTCAAGGACTTATCGATCAAAACTGTCGAAGTCAAGCAGATCATCGAAGGCGTCCTTGAACAGACCCGTGAGATGCTCCAAACATTGCGGGAGCAATTTCCCGACGAGGGATAGGCCGCAAGCGGAACATCCCGCGGCGGAAGCGGCTGTCCCCGAAGTCTTCAGGCAGCCGAAACGCCGTTCTGGAGACTCCCGATCGCGAGACCGGGCGCATCCTCCTCCGTAGCGGTTCCGACGATGCGCACCGCCTCCAGCCGGTTCTGGAGCGGCGCCCCGGAGACCACCGCGACCCGCAGAAACGAATCGGTGAGACCGGTCCAGCGTCCGGCGTCGTCCTGCTTCTCGAACAGCACATCGACCGTCCGACCGACATGGCTGCGGGCGAAGGCGGCGCGACGCTGATCCGAGAGCGCGCGCAGCCGCCGGCTCCGCGACGCAATCGCCTCCGGCGCGGGCAACCCGTCCATCTTCGCCGCGCCGGTTCCGGCGCGCCGCGAATAACTGAAAACATGGTAGTAGGCGAAAGGCATGCCGCCGAGCCAGGCGCAGGTCTCCTCGAAATCCGCCTCGGTCTCCCCCGGAAATCCCACAATGACATCGGTGCCGAGGCCGATCCCCTCCACCCTGGCGCACGCCGCTTCCGCAAACTCACGATACGCGGCGGCGGTGTAGCGCCGCCCCATCCCGGCGAGCACCCGATCCGAACCCGACTGCGCCGGAAGGTGCAGGTAGCGGCACAGCTTGCCCTCCTCCGCCATCTGCGCCAGCAGGCGCTCCTCCACCGTGGTGGGTTCGATGGAGGTGATCCGGATCCGGTCGAGACCGGGAATCTCCTCCAGGCGACGGGACACATCGGCGAGCGTCCGGTCTTCACTTCGGTAGCGCCCGATGTTCACTCCGGTGAGGACGAGCTCGCGGTGTCCGGCGTCCGCCAGCTCGATCGCCTCCCGCACCAGATCCCCGAATCGGCGGCTGCGTTCCCGACCGCGGGTGTACGGGATGATGCAGAAGGAGCAGAAGAAGTCGCACCCGTCCTGCACCTTCAGGTTGGCCCGGGTGGAGTCGTGGCGCCCGGTTGAAGGCACCTCGAACTCCTCGCGGGAAATCCGCGCCGAATGGAGCACCACCGGATCGGGGAGCTTGCGCGGACGGTCCAGGTACTCCGGGAACGAATCCTTGAACTCGGTGCCCACGATCATGTCCACTCCGGGGATCTCCCGCAGCGCGTCCAGCCCCGACTGCGCATAGCAACCGGCCACCACCACGAAGGCCTGGGGGGACCGGCGGAGCGCGCGGCGGACGGTGTTCCGGCAATGCGCCTCGGCGCGGTGGGTCACCGAACAGGTGTTGATGACGACCAGGTCGGCGTCCTCCCCGAAGGGGACGATGCGATAGCCCTTGGCGGCGAACTGCCCCGCCCACCCCGCCGCTTCGGTGTGATTCAGCCGGCAGCCCAGGGAGGTGAATGCGGCGCGCGGCATCCGGGTATTCTACGAACACCCCCTCATGCGCCACCCCCTGCTGGAACCGTGAGCATGGGCGCGCTCGGACTCGCGGCCATCGCCCTCACCCCCATTCTGGTGGTGGCGGTCTTTCTCGTTATCCTCCGTTGGCCGGCGTCCCGGGCGATGCCGCTCAGCTGGCTCGCCGCCGCGCTGCTGGCGGGTACGGTCTGGGGCGTCCCGGCGGTGCGGATCGCCGCCGCGTCGCTCAACGGCCTGATCGTCGCGCTGACGCTGCTCTACATCATCTTCGGGGCGCTGCTGCTGCTCCACACCCTCCAGGAGAGCGGGGCACTCGGCGTCATCCGTCAGGGCTTCGTCGGCATCAGCCCGGATCGCCGCATCCAGGTCATTCTCATCGCCTGGCTCTTCGGGGCGTTCATCGAGGGTTCGGCGGGGTTCGGCACCCCGGCGGCGGTCGCGGTGCCGCTGCTGGTCGGTCTCGGCTTCCCGCCGCTGGCGGGGGTGGTGGCGGGGATGCTCATCCAGAGCACGCCGGTCTCTTTCGGCGCCGCCGGCACCCCGATCCTGGTCGGGGTCTCCACCGGCCTCGCCGGCGACGCGGCGGTCGCCGCCTGGCAGAGCCAGCTCGGTTTCGCCGAATGGACCGAGCTCATGGCGTTTCTCGGACTCCGGGTGGCGATCCTGCACACAGCGGCCGGAACCCTGGTTCCGCTGATCGTGGTCGCCACCATGACCCGCTTCTTCGGCGCGCGCCGCAGCTTCGCGGAGGGGCTCGCAGTCTGGCGGTTCGCCCTCTTCGCCGCCTTCGCGATGACGACGCCGTACCTTCTCACCGCCTGGCTTCTGGGTCCCGAATTCCCCGCCCTGATCGGCGGGCTGGCGGGGCTCGGCATCACGATCCTCGCCGCCCGGCGCGGGTTCCTCATGCCGCCGCGCTCCGAAGCGTGGGACTTCCCGCCCCGATCCGACTGGGACGCCGAGTGGACGAGCGACCGGACTCCGGCGCCGGAGCCGACTCCGACGAACCGGGAGCGCATGGGCGCGGCGCGCGCCTGGGTTCCCTACGCCGCAGTCGGCGTCCTGCTGGTGCTCACCCGGTTGCCGGCGCTGCCCCTCAAGGACGCGCTTTCCGGGGTGGTGATCGAATGGCGGGACATCCTGGGAAGCGGGATCCATGCGAGCGTCGCCCCGCTCTTCCTGCCCGGCGCGGTGTTCATCGCCGCCGCCGGGATCGCCTTCCTGGCGCACCGCATGACTGGTAGGGAGATGGGACGGGCGGTCGCGCTGTCCTTCCGCAGCACCGCGCTGGCCTCGGTGGCGCTGGTGTTCACGGTGCCGATGGTGCAGGTGTTCCTGAACACCGCCGGGGGGAGCGGGGGCATCCCGTCGATGCCGATCGCGCTCGCCGAGGGCGCGGCGGCGGTCGCCGGAGGCGCCTGGCCCTTCTTCGCCCCCTTCATCGGCGGCCTCGGCGCGTTCGTCGCCGGGAGCAACACGGTCAGCAACATGATGTTCTCGCTGTTCCAGTTCGGGGTCGGAACCCGCCTCGGCGTGGACCCCGGCTGGGTGGTCGCGCTTCAGGCGGTGGGGGGCGCCGCCGGGAACATGATCTGCGTCCACAACGTGGTCGCCGCCTCGGCGGTCGTCGGCCTGGTTGGCCGCGAGGGATCCGTGATCCGTCGGACGCTGGTCCCCTTCTGCTACTACGCGCTGCTGCCCGGCGCGCTCGGCTACGCGATCCTCTGGTCGGGAAGCCGCGGCCTCCTCAACGCCGGAACGGTGGTCGCCCTGCTGATCGCGGTCGCCGCCGCCTGGTTCATCGCCCGGGGACGGCGCATCCCGAACGCGCGGTAAGGGGGAGCAACTCCTTTTTGGGAAAGGACGTAGTGGGCGCCTGTCTTCCCAGGGGAACAGCACCAAACGGCTCTCAACGAACAGTTTGTCGTAAACTATTGATTTACAATAACTTATAAAGACACTTGACATGGGGGGGGGGGGGGGGGGGTAGCGTTCGTGATTCCTTTCGCGGCCCTTGAAGGGCTTTTTCAACCCTCAGCGAGGAATTGACATATGCATCCGCAACGCAAGACTCAGGCGATCCTTGGGGTCGCCCTCTGTTTGGCCATCGGCTTCCCGGTTTTTGCGCAAGATCAGACCGCGCCGCAACGTATTCGTATCGGTGTCGGAAAAATTGAGTATCGCGCCCCGGTTTCCGACCGGGACAAAATGTACTCTGCCTACGGGCGCGGAGTCCGTGAGGACACCAGGGCTTTTATTGACATGCTGACTACGGCACTTGTCAAAACCGACAAGTTCGACGTTATCGAAAGGGATCGCATGGAGGCAATTCTGGCCGAACAGAGTATGGGGGACTTTGGCGTAACCGATGGGTATTCCAACCTGCACCTGACGGGTTTGGACTACGTGGTCATCGGTGCAATCACGCAGTATGGCGTGACCGAAGAAGTCGCTGGTTTCGGAGGCTTCGGAACCGCCAAGAAGAAGGCAAACATGGCGGTTGACGTTCGGGTTCTGGATGCGGAAAACGGTACTGTGACAATCGCGGAAAGCGTGTCCGTAGATGCTGATGGTTCCCGTGGCTTCGCCGTTGAGGGCGTGGGTGCTCGCGTGAAAGACGACGACGCCCAGCTCTTGGGAAATGTCATGCGGAGGGCGGCACGCGATGTCACCTTCATGGTGGTATCGAGCGTTTACCCAATCCGGGTTGCCACCAAAACAGGAGACGGAGAAATCATCCTGAACTACGGTGACGGCCTTCTCGTGGACGGTGACACCCTTCATGTCTACTCCGAAGGTGAGTCATTCACGGATCCTGCTACAGGGGAAGTATTGGGTAGCGAAGAAGAACTCGTGGCCCGCATCGCTGTTACCAGCGCAGAAAATCGCTTTTCCAAGGCACGGATTCTGGCGGAGTACTCACCCGTAGAGGCTGGCATGATCGCCAAGATCGTCTATGTGGACCCAGACGAAAACGAGAACAAGGGTCGGAAATTCAGGCGGTAAGCAGAGGAATCCCGCAAACTCACCTGCCGCCAGCGCGGCTTCGCTGGCGACAGCGGACTCCTCTTCCATTGGGGTGGTTCTCATCGGAGCCGTCAGCGCGCCGGAGCGGTGAGCAGCGAGCGGCCGTCCATGTCTTCCGGGGCGGGGACGCCGAGGAGTTCCAGCACCGTGGGCGCCACATCGCGCAGATGCGCGCCGGGGCGCAGTGGAAGGTTCGCCAGCAGCGCCCCGTCGGTGTCCTCCATCGAGCAGTGGTCGCCGCTCCAGTTGTCCAGGTTGTCGCTGATCGCCGCCGGCGGCATGCCGCCGAGCGTGCTCTGCCAGCCGATCCGGTATCCCGGTTCCAGTCCCAGGATGAGGTCCGGCGCCTCCTCGACGAAAGCGCCCCGGTAGATGTCCTCCCGCCGGTAGACCGCGCGGACTACCGGTTCGCCGGTCTCCGGATCCCGGAACGCCGACAAATCGGCGATCAAGCGTTCGATCTCCGCCTCCCGCCCGGCGCCCGCCGGCACGATCCCCAGCGGCTCCCTGCCCTCCTGGTTCAAGAAGATGCCCGAAAGCCCGATGCCGAACGCCCGGGTCCGGGACCAGTCCACCCCCTGGAAGAACAGCGCGTCCGGGCGGAAGAGGTCCTCGAGGCGCCGCTCCCCTCCCGCCCCGTCGTCCTCGGCCGCCAGGTAGCCGTTCCGGGCGAGCCAGGTGTTCACGTTGAACTGCTTGCGGAAGGAATGAAATCCGTGGTCGGAGACCACGATCACCCGGGTTCCGGGCGGCGCCGCCACCATCGCCTCCCCCACGATGCGGTCCATGTCCCGGTAGGCGCCCTCGATGTGCGCGCCCAGATGCGCGAGCTCCGCATCGTGATTGGGATGGTCGGGATCGGCGAAGCGGTAGAGCATGTGCTGGAGCCGGTCAGGGAACAGGAACACCGAGACCAGCAGACGCCAGTCCGGCTCGCCGATCTGATCCATCAGCAACCGCTCGTTCGTCTCCCTGGCGAACCGGGCGTCCTCCAGAAACGCCTCGAACGGGGCGGCGGCGTCCCGCAGCGGGTTGGTGATGATTTTCCAGCCGATCGTCTCGAACACGCCGGTGCGCTCGGCCAGCTCCCGAATGAATCCGCGCGGCCAGGAAAGCGGCGCCAGCAACGGCGTCCGGCGCGGGTCGAAGTTGACCGGCTCCATGTAGACGGCCAGGTTCGGCTCGGTTTCGAGCAGCCGAAAGCGCACCGTCCCCACCAGCCGAACCAGCGGATTGAAGACGAAGCGGACGGCGACGAAGTCGGACCACTCCCCCGGCCCCAGCGCGACCTCCCGGTCCTGGACAGCGATCGAGACTCCGTCCGGGGTGCGCCGGAATCGAATCGGAATCTCGATCTCGGGCTGGCTGGCGGCGGTGAAGTCGCGCGGCCCGCGGATGACGCTTTCAGCTATCCCGTCCTGGAAGCGGAGCGGAAAGCGGGTTCCGCCGGTCTCGGTGCTCGCCTCCTCCACCAGGTCGGTCGTGTAGAGCGACCACAGCCCGAAGGAGCGCCGCACGTCGGGAACCCCGAACCCGGCGAGCACCCGCGCCCCCGGCGACGGTTCCACCGGGAAATCCATGGGCGCCGAAAGCGCCACCGCGGGAACGCCAGCCGCCCCCGCCAGCTTCCAGAACGCATCCCCCTGCCGGCTCCGCACCGCTTCGGGGACGCTCTCCGGAACCCACCACGCGAGCGCGCCGGCGGCCGCCACCGGGACCAGCAGGGCGATTCCCGCCGGGCGGCGCCAGCGAAACGCCAGCGCGGCCCCGAGCGCCAGCAGCAGGAGAACCGCGATCCGCGCACCGGCGCCCGGCAGGTCACGCTGCGATTCCCGCACCAGCGCGATCCGGGGGCGGTACTCCCCCGGCGCCCGTTCGAGAAAGTCGAAGATGCGGGTGCGACCGGGATTCATGCCGGTGGCGAACGTCGCCCAGGCCACCGGCGATTCCGAAGGCTTGGTGGTTTCGAGCGGCGCGAGGGTCCCCTGATCCCGGAGCCGGGCCAGCTGCGGCAGCTCCCCGGCCTCGATCATCCGGGCGATGACGTCCGGGTCGGCGCCGTCGAACCCCAGCACCATCACCCGTTCCTCCGCGCCTCCGGCCCGGGCCGCGACCAGCAAAAGGGCGGCAAGGAAGAGCGGAAGCGGCGCCATTTCGAGGGAATCTACCGCGGCGTCTCGGGTAGGATTCCGGCGTGTTCCGATTGAGACTCCCCTTCTTCCTGCTGCTCCCCGGCTTGGCGGCGGCGCAGGATTTCGAGATCCAGCCGCAGTACCTCGCCGAGCTCCAGGCCATCCGCGACGATGCGCGGGTCGCCGCCGCGCTCGACGACGTCCTCGCAATGGACCCGGAGAACGAGGCGCTGCTCATCGAGTTGACCGAAATCCCGGCGCCGCCCTTCATGGAGGAGGAACGGGCCGCGCACTACCTCGGCCTGGTCCGGGAGGCCGGCCTCGACGCCGATCTGGACGGGATCGGCAACGTGGTCGCCCGCATTCCCGGATCCGGGGGCGAACGGACGGTCGCGGTGGTCGCCCATCTCGACACGGTGTTCCCCGAAGGCACCGACGTGACCGTCCGGCGGGACGGCGACAAGCTGATGGCGCCGGGGATCGCCGACGACACCCGCGGCCTCGTGACCATGCTCACTCTGATGAAGCTGATGGAGCGGCGCGGGCTCGAAACGACGGACGACGTTCTCTTCGTCGGTTCGGTCGGCGAGGAGGGCATCGGCGATCTGCGCGGGGTGAAGCACCTCTTCCGGGAGGGCGGCCCCTCCATCGACGCCTTCATCGCCATCGACGGCACCAGCAACACCCGGGTGCTGAACCACGCCATCGGCTCGCACCGCTACAAGGTGAGCTTCCTCGGCCCCGGCGGCCATTCGTGGGGCGCCTTCGGCCTCGGCAACCCGGCGCACGCCCTCTCCCGTGCAGTGAAGCTGTTCGACGACCGGGCCGGCGAGTACGTGACGTCCGGCGACAAGACCACCTACAACATCGGTCGCATCGGCGGGGGCACTTCGGTGAATTCGATCCCCTTCGAGACCTGGATGGAAGTGGACATGCGCTCCATGGTTCCCGAGCGGCTCGAGGAGATCGACGCCATCTTCCAGGAGGCGATGCAAGAAGCCCTCGCCGAACAGAACCAGCTGCGCCGGGACGGCGAGGAATTGACGGTCGACATCCAGATGATTGGGAACCGGCCTTCCGGGATCGTTCCGACCGACACGCCGCTCATCCAGCGGGCGCTGGCCGCGACCCGCGCGGTGGGCGGGGAGCCCGAGCTGAGCATGGGATCCACCGATTCCAACGTGCCCATCGCGCTGGGGATTCCGGCGACCACCATCGGCAGCGGCGGCGAGGGCTTCGGCGCCCACTCGCTCCACGAATGGTGGGCGAACCGGGACGGGCACCTCGGCATCCAGAAGGCGCTGCTGCTGGTCCTGGCGGAAGCCGGATTCGAGCCGGAGTCCGACTGAAATGGCCCGCTGCGAATTCCGCTACACCCTTCCGGGAAGCGCCGGGACCCTGCTCGCCGCCATGCGGAGGGACTTCGCCCGGTTCGGCGGGACCGTCGTCGGCGCGGAGGCCGCCGGCGGCCAGGGGACGTTCACGCTCCCCACGCCGATCGGCGAGTTCGACGGCGTTTTCCAGGTCACCGAGCGGGACGGCGCCTGCGACGTCCGCATCGAGGTGGACGGCAAACCCCTGTTCGTCACCTGCTCCATGATCGGGGAGCACCTGGAGCGACGGCTGCGAAAAGCCGTCGCCGCCGCCTGATTCAGCGAAGCGCGACCGGATTTTCGAGCGCGCCGACCGCCTCGACCTCCACCGAAACGACGTCCCCCGCCTGCATCGCCCGGGTGGTTCCCGGGGTGCCGGTGAAGATGACGTCGCCGGGCGCCAGGGTCACATAGCGACTGAGATAGCTCACGATGGTCGCGCAGTCGAAGATGAGATCGGATGTCCGCTGCTCTTGCACCACCTCGCCGTTCAGCCGGGTGGTGAGCAGCAGGTCGTCGCAATCGACGCCCCGCGAAATGACCGGTCCGATCGGGCCGAAGGTGTCCGCCGCCTTGGCCCGGAACCACTGCAGGTCGGCGCCCTGCCAGTCGCGCTCGCTCACATCGTTGCCGGCGGTGACCCCGAACACGTGGTCGAGCGCGGACGATTCGGGCACGTCGCGGGCTTCCTTCCCGATCACGATCACCATCTCGCCCTCGTAGTGGACGTTTCCGGCGTCCCCGGTCATCTCGATGGCGTCGCCCGGCCCCACGATGCTGGTGGGGAGCTTGGCGAACACTCCCGGGTAGGGCGCCGGCTCCCGGCCTCCCAGGTGGGAGGCGTAGTTCAGCCCGATCGCGATCACCTTTCCGGGAGTCGCCGGCGCCAGCATCCGGACCGAAGCGGCGGGGACCCGCTCCCCGGTCGGAGCGCCGCCATGCCAGGGCGCGGCGTCGAGCGCCACCACGTCTTCGCCGTCCATCCGTCCCCACATTTCCGCACCGGAGGCGTCGGCCGCCCGGACGTAGAGGCCGTTCGGCTGATCGTCCACCGCGACCGGCGCGGGAGCTTCGGCGGCCGGAGGGGAAGCGCCGCCGCAGGCGGCAAGGAGCGCAAGGGCGCAAATCGAAAGAAACGTACGCATGGCGGGGCGGGAGGGTATCAGCCGCGAAGCGGTTGGCTCGCGCCGCAGTCGGGGGAGCCGAACCGCCGACGGTTCCGGGCGATCGCTTCGTAGGCCAGCATCTCGAGGAGCAGGAGCGGGGGCAACGCGAACGCAAGCAGCGCGGCGGCGCGCAGCAGCCAGCCGCCGAACCCGCCGGGAGCGGCGCTCAGCAGAAACCGGTTCACCGCCAGGGCGCCGCTCCAGACGCGCCCGCCCGGTACGACGAACCGCAGACGCCGCTCGCAATCCTCCGGCGTGAGACCGAACGCCCGCAGTTCGGACGCGGGCGTCTCCTGGAAGGAGCGAAAGCGAATCCGGGACGCCGCGTCCAGCCGCGTCGCCAGCCGAACCGCCCGATTACAGAACCCGCATCCGCCGTCGTAGATCAGGACCGGCGGCTTCACGGCTTGTCGAGGTCCAGCCGAGGCAGGTCCTGGCCGCTGCCGTTGAACGCATTGGTCGGGTAGCGGGAGAGCAGCCAGCTGCGGAAGATGCCGAAGGCGACGCCCAGCACGACGGTGGCGCCGATCAACGCTCCCGCGAAGGCGAGCGACTCAAGCACCAGGAACAGGATCCCGCGCGGCGGATCGGGGTCGGGAAGCGTGAAGTACTCGACCGGAACCGGCTGCACGGCGAGGAGAAGGCTGCTGAGCACGCGTGTTCCCGATTATAGCGGGGGGCCGACGGACTCCACCCGGTCCAGCGAGCGCCGGATCGCCGCCTCGACCCGGGCGGTCAGCGGAGCGGTGTCGAAGCGGAACGCCCGCGACACGTCCTGGCGAATCCCGGCGGCGTCGGCGCGGTCGAACCAGATCGGCGGATACCCGCCCGCCGCCGAGAACCAGGTCAGGAGGATGTGCGCCACCCGGAAGTTGGCGCGCAAGAACGGGGAGATTTCGAGGAAACGAGCGAAGAAGAGCGCGGCGCGGGGCGCGGGAACCAGTTCCTGTCCGCTCGGCGCCCCGATCCACTCGAAGAGCTCGCCCAGGCGAAGCCCGATCGTCTGGGGAGGGGACAAGCCGCCGCCGGGGAACTGGGGCTCGATCTGGATTGTCCGTATCATGGACGGCGGCGGCTCGCCGATGCAGAGCGCATGGGCGCTGGCGACCAGGTCCGCGCCGATGCCTTCGCCGCCGCGGGCGGCCCGGCTCACATGTTCAAGGGCGCCCAGCACCGGGGCGAAGGCGGGAGGAGGCGCGCCTCCATCCTTCCAGGCGGCTTCCGCCGCCGCCCGTTCGTCGGGGCCGGGAGCCGCTCCGGTCAGCGCGAGGCAGGCGGCGGCGGCTTCGACGTGGAGCGCGCGGCGGCGCGCCTCCCAAGCCGGTTCGCCGAGCCGCTCCACCATCCGGGCGCGGCGGGCGCGAAGCTCGCGGCCCGCATCGGCGGGGGCGGCCGCGCCGGGGTGGAGGGGCAGCAGGGAATCCATCCCCGGAAGTCTACGGGCGGCGGACCGGTGGTAGAATCGGGGATTCGGGCCGGAGAGGGGGAGGCCGCGTCCGGAACCAGGAGCAGAATGGGCGTTTTCGAGACTACCGATATCCGCAACGTGATGGTGGCCGGGCATGGAACGGCCGGAAAGACAACGCTGGTCTCGGCGCTCCTGTACGCCGCCGGCGCGGTGAACCGCCTGGGACGGGTGGAGGAGGGGAACACGGTCACCGATTTCGACGAGGACGAAATTGAGCGCGGCATCAGCCTGAGCGCGGCGCTGACCCACTGCGAGTGGAAGGCGACCAAGCTCAACCTGCTGGATACCCCCGGATACAGCAACTTCATCAACGAGGCGCGGCTGGCTGCGCCGGTGGCGGACGCCATGCTGACCGCGGTGTGCGCCGCCGACGGCGTTTCCGTGAACACCCAGCGGGTCTGGCGGTTCGCGGAGACGAACCGGCTCGGCGCGATGCTGGCGGTGACCCGGATGGACCGCGAGCGGGCGTCCTTTGCCGAAGCGACGAGGCAGATTCGGGACATGTTCGGGCGCTTTGCGGTGCCGATCCAGCTTCCGATTGGAGAGGGGGAAGCGTTCGAGGGGGTCGTGGACCTGATCAGCGGCAAGGCCATCCTCGGGCCGGGGCCGAACGGCGGGGAGGCGACCGTCGCGGACATTCCGGCTTCGCTTGCGGACGCCGCCGCAGAGGCCCGCGCCGAACTCATGGAGATGATCGCGGAGTCCGACGAGGAGCTGCTCGACCAGTTTCTCGAGGGAGAGCTGACCGGGGAGCAGATGGCCCGCGGCCTCGCCCGGGCGGTCGTCGCCCGCCAGATCTTCCCGATCGTCGCCGCTTCCGGGGCGCGGAACATCGGAACCTCCGCGCTGCTCGACTGCATCGTCGCCTCGTGTCCCGATCCCGCCGGCCGCGGCGCGCTCCGGGGCTTGGGCCCCGACGGCGAGCCGGCCGAGCGTCCGGTGGATGCGGACGCTCCCGCCAGTCTCTACGTGTTCAAAACCATCGCCGACCCGTTCGCCGGGCGGCTGAGCCTGTTCCGGGTGATGAGCGGCCGTCTCCGCACCGACGCCAGCCTCACCAACCTGTCCAACGGAGTCGCGGAGCGTTTCGGCGGCCTGAACATCATGAACGGGAAGGCGGCCGAGCCGGTGAACGAGCTGACCGCCGGCGATCTCGGCTGTGTCGCCAAGCTCAAGAGCGTCGCCACCGGGGACACGCTCGCCGCCGACAGGGACGTCCGGTTCGTACTCCCCGAAATTCCGCGCCCGGTGATCAGCTTCGCCATCATCCCCAAGTCGCGCGGGGACGAGGACAAGATTTCCGGCGCGCTCCAGCGACTCGCCGAGGAGGATTTGACGCTCCAGTACCGGCGCGACGCGGAACTGCTGCTTTCGGGAACCGGCCAGCTTCACATTGAGGTCATCGTGTCGCGGATGAAGCGGCGCTTCGGTGTCGAGGTCGAGCTACGGCTGCCCAGGGTCCCGTACCGGGAGACGATCACCAAGACCGCGGACGCGCACGGGCGCCACAAGAAGCAGAGCGGCGGGCACGGCCAGTTCGCCGATTGCCACGTCCGCGTGGAGCCGCTGGATCGGGGATCCGAATTCGAGTTCGCCAGCGAGGTCGTCGGCGGATCGATCCCGCGGCAGTACATCCCGGCCATCGAAAAGGGGTTCCAGGAGGCGCGGCGGAAGGGCGTGCTCGCCGGGCATCCGGTGGTGGACTTCAAGGCCACCGTCTTTGACGGCAAGTTCCATGCGGTGGATTCGTCCGAAATCGCCTTCAAGATCGCGGCGTCGCTCGCCTTCAAGGATGCGATGTCCAAGTGCGGGCCGGTGCTGCTGGAGCCGATCATGGCGGTGGAGATCCGGGTGCCGGAGGACGCCACCGGCGACGTGCTGGGCGACCTGAACGCGCGCCGCGGCAGAACCCAGGGGATGGACCAGCAAAGCGGCCAGACCCACATCACCGCCCAGGCGCCGATGGCCGAGATGCTGACCTACGAACCGACCCTGACTTCGCTCACCGGCGGCCGGGGCGCGTTCCACATGGACTTCTCCCACTACGAGCCGGTTCCCGGAAACCTGAGCAAGCAGATCATCGAAGCGGCGCAGGCGAAGGACTGAGGAGGAAACCCGTCATGCCCTTTCCCGCCGTTCCCCCAGCTCCCGTTGTTCTCGTGGTTCTCGGCCTCGCGTTCTTCGCGGGCGCCTGCGGCTCCTCCGACGACCCGGCGCCCACGCCAGCGCCAGCTCCGCCCCCCGCCCCGCCGCCCGCGCCAACTCCTCCGCCCGCGCCGGCCCCGGCCCCGGCTCCAGCACCCGAACCCGAACCGGCGCCGGAACCCGAGTGTGCGGAAACCGCCCGCTACGAAGTGTCCTTCGAGGCGGTTTGGGATGCGTCCTCGCACGGGGATCGCCCCCCCTTCCCTCCGGGACCGCACTTCTCGCGGGTGGTCGGCGCCACCCATGAACCCGAAATCTCGTTCTGGGAACGGGGCGGGATCGCCAGCCCGGGCATGGAGAGCATGGCCGAGACCGGGAGCGTCGCCGCGCTCTGCCGGGAAGTCCGGGCCGAGGCCGACCGCGACCGGAGCAGCGCCTGCGTGCAGGGCGCCCAGCCCTCGTTCCGGTCTCCGGGCACGGTCCGCTTCGCCTTCGACGCCGAGCTGCGGCATCCGGTGGTCACCCTGGTCTCGATGATCGCGCCCAGCCCCGACTGGTTCGTCGGCGTGAGCGCGCTCCCCCTCACGGAAGACGGGTGCTGGAAGGAGCAGATCGAAAGGGCGCTGATCGGCTACGACGCCGGCACCGACAGCGGCGCGACCTTCACCGCTCCGGACGCCGACGTCACCCCGCACGAACCCATCGGACTCATCCGGGAGCTACCGGCGAGCGTGCGGGAGACGCCGTTCGCGACGCTCACGCTCACCCGAACCACCGATCCCGAATAGAGCCGGCGTCAGCGTTTCGGAGTCGAACCGAAGACCGCCTCGAACGTCGGCGCGTCCAAAACGGCGTCCAGCCACCGTTCGAGTTGCTTGATGTCGGCTCCGGCGATGCGCGCCTGGGCCTCGGCCGGCGGGCGGCCGAAGCGGCGCGCGAGCAGCCGGGCGAGCGTTTCGGACTTGCCGGCGGCCCTGCCCTGCTTCATCCAAGTCTGAGCTGCGGTTTCCATAAGGGCCTCCACTTCCTCGGGTTCGGAGCCGGTGCGCCTCATCGCCGCCTTGATGCGGTCCAGCGGCAGAACCAGCGTCGCGATGTACTGTAGCAGGAATTCTCCGAAATCGGTGTCGGGAACGATCCCCGCCACCAGCATGTCCGCTTCCGCATCGGTGATCTCCTCGGCGTGGACGCGCCCCAGCGCCAGCAGGGCGCTGCGCGCCTCCGGGTGCTTCGGGAGTTCCTCCGGGGCCGTCCGGGAGAGGTCGTGCAGGCGGTACGTCCCGAATGGACTCGCCAGATGTTCGAGTCCCTCCGGAGCGTCGATCATGCCCACGATCGAAAGGGGCGTCGTCCAGGGGCCGGATCCGTTGTAGAACACCAGCGGGATGACCAGCGAAACCCGGCCGGGGGCGCCGAGTCCGCTGTCCAGCTCCCTGGTCCAGATCCGCTGGATGTAGCGCATCATCTGGAGCGGGGTGCGGGCGTCCGGCTGCGCCTTGTGCTCCAGCAGGACGTGGATCCGGTTGGAGGCGCTGTCCTTCAGCCGCGCCCGGAAGATGGCGTCGGCCCGAGCGGCCTTGCCTTCGGCGTCGACGGAGGCGCCCTCGATGAGTTCGGGCAGGTGGTCCGGGTCCAGTCGTTCGCTGGCTTCGGGCGGCAGGAACGTGGCAAGCAGCGCCG
This sequence comes from Candidatus Marinacidobacterium sp., assembly GCA_965202845.1. Classification (GTDB taxonomy): domain Bacteria; phylum Acidobacteriota; class Vicinamibacteria; order Marinacidobacterales; family Marinacidobacteraceae; genus CBDATA01. Next base: position 909,003 of record OZ241856.1, on the reverse strand, counting down.
TCGCGCGTCCGGGATCGGCGACCAGCAGGCGGAAGAGGGCGTCGTGGGGGTGGGCCGGGAACGTTCCGGACTTCCTGGTGGCCGATTTGGGGTGGGGTTGGTTCATGGGCGGAAAAACTCCTTCCATGAACAAAGACGCAGCAGAACCGAAAACGGTGCGTCACCCCCCAAATTTGGGGAGAAATTGTGGAAAACCCGTCAGGCGGGCGTCACGGCTGCGTCGAGTCGGTCGTTTCCTGCGGGGGCGACGGGTCCACCAGCCTTACCGCCCAGAGGCCGGAGTTGCGGTCGGAAAAGAAGATGTGCCCCTTGTGCGGCTGGGCGCCCCACACCTGGGGGGCGTTCGGCAGGAAGCCTTCGGGATCCAGCGGGAGGAAGCGGGCGATTTCCCGGCCCTGGCGGTAGAGGTTCCCCAGCAGCTCGCCCGACACGTCCACCACCCGGAGACCGCCGTTGTAGAAGGCGACGTACATCACGTCGTCCTCGATCCAGATGTTGTGACTGCCGGCCTCCGGCACCTCGTAGCGCCCCACTAGCCGGGCGGGGTTCTCGAAGTTCTCGTCCCATTCGAGGATATGGATCCAGCCGCGCCAGCGGGTGGGTTCGTTCTCGTAGCCGGGCGTGCCGGTCCCGGTCTCGGCGAGCGGGCTGTACCGCCCGGTGCGGGCCGCCTCGTCGCCGGCGAAGATGTAGAATTTCCCGGTGGACTGACTCCGATACGGATACACCGCGTGGTTCCAGCCGGTGGGGAACGGGAACTGCCCCATGAGCGCCGGGTTCTGCGGCGAGCCGCCCCGGTCGCCGCCACCCACGTCGATCACCGCGACCCCGTCCTTCCAGTTCGCCGAATAGGCGATCCCCTCCACCACCCAGACGTCGTGGATGGAGCGTCCCGGATTATCGAGCGCGAAGCTGCCCACCCGATGGGGCGCCGCCGGATCCTCGATGTTCACGATGTCGAAACGCCGTCCGCCGGAAAGCGCGTACACGTGCCCCTCGTGGATGAAGGTGTTGTGGACGCCGCCGGTGAGCTGGTCGTCGTAGCGGGCCAGGATGCGGACGCCCACCGAGGGATCGGAGACGTCGAGGATGACGAGGCCGTTCCTCCGGTTCGAGGCGCCCTCCCGGGAGATTACCGCGGTCGCTCCGTCCTCGGAAATCTTCACGTCGTTGACGGTGCGGGCGTCCACCTTCACCACATCGGCGATTTCGATGCTCTCCGGGTTGGTGACGTCCCAGATGTAGGCGTGCCCCTGGGCGCTGTGGGTGCCGGTGATCGCGTAGTCGCGTCCGTTGGGCGCCTCCCAGACCCAGAGATCGGAAGTGGCCCGATCACTCACCCGGCCGTGCCCCACCAGCTCGATGGGACGGCGCACGTTTCGGTCGGAGACCAGGATGACCGTCGAGGCAGAGACTCCGCCGGTGCGCGCCACCACCGTGTAGACCCCCGGCAGGTCGGCCACGAACCGGCCGTCGGAGGTCACCAGCCCCGCCGACGGGCCGCCGACGCCCATCGAGTCGGTGACCGCCGACACGCTGAACCCGATGGGTGCGTCCCCGGCCTCCTCGCCGGATGCGTGATAGCCGGTCGCTTTCAGACGCACCACGTCGCCAGTGCGCGCCGTATCGCGTTCAGCCCGAATTTCCATGCGCGCCACCGGGTTCGGCAGCACCTCGATCTCCATGCTGGCGGTGGCTTCGCCGCCGCTCGCGGTCAGGGTGAACGTCCCCGGACGGAGCAGCCGCACCATGCCGCGGGCGGACTCCCGGGCGATGGTGGGCGGCCGGGACACCGGAGTCGCCACCGAGGGATCCGAGATCCGCAGATCGATGGCGAGCCCCTGGACCGCATCCCCCAGAGCGTCCCGGGCGTCCACCTCCACTTCCATTTCGGTTCCGGCCCAGGGCGCGCCGTTCGCCGCCATCGTGAGGGAGACGACCGGGGCCGGGCGGATAGTCACCGGAACCCGCTGCTCCAGGTAGCCCTCGGCTTCGGCGTTGCGGGCGGAGGGATCCGGTCCCGCCTCCACTACCCGGACCAGGATCTCGAATTCGCCGGGGGAGCGGGTCGAGACTTCGCCCTCCGGGGACACCTTGAAGATGTTGAATCCCCAGGTGCGGTGCTCCAGGTTCCAGTACTGGCCGTAGAGCGGCAGGAAGAGAACCTCGGCGTCCTCGATCGGGGCGCCGTCCCCATCCCGGACGGTGGCGACCAGCTGCGCGGTCTCGCCGGCGCGCAGCTCCAGGGCTGCCGGCGCGACTTCGAGGGAAGCCGGCGCCTGCGCCGCGAGCGCAAGGATCGCAGAGAAAAGCGTCATCACCAGGCCACCCCGTAGTCCTCGCCGTGCTGGCTGGAGCCGCCCTGGAACGTGCCGTGCTTCCAGTCGAACCAGATGGCGTTGATCGGCCCGGAGGTGCGCGGCGCAAAGCGGAGTCGGTAGCCCATCCGCTGGAGTTCGGTGCGGATCCAGGCCGGCGTGGAGTCGTGGAGGAGGAGGGCGCCCGGGTCCGACTCGTGCGCCCCGAAGGAGCTCCGCATCTGGTAGCTGTTGAAGTTGGCGGCCTCGGCGGCTTCCTGGACGTTCATCCCGAATTCGACCACGTTCAGGAAGAACTGGAGGAGGTTCTGGTCCTGGCCGTCGCCGCCCTGGACCGCGAACGAGAGGAAGGGGGCGCCGTCCCGGATCGCGAGGCTCGGCGTGAGGGTGGCGCGCGGACGCTTGCCCGGCTCGAGGACGTTGTACGGGTTCAGGGCCGGATCCAGCACGAAGCTCTGCATGCGCTGGCTGAGCCCGATGCCGGTCTCGCCGGCGAGCACTGCCGGGAGCCAGCCGCCGCTCGGAGTGACCGAAACCACCCAGCCCTCGGCGTCGGCGGCCTGGATCGAGGTGGTGCCGGCGAGGAATCCGTCGAGGAATTCCTGGCGCTCCTCCTCGGTGGTCGGATGCCCGGAGTCCCCGGAGAACCGGTTCAGATACTCGGCGAACGGGTTTTCGCCGCCCTGGAACGGATACGGGTCGCCGGGGCCGATGTCCGGATCGTTGCGGTCCGGGAGAATCCGCGTCGCCCGCTGCGCCGCGTACTCCTTCGAGAGCAACCCCCGGATCGGCTCTTCGGGCGGGAAGTACGGATCGCCGTAGTAGAAGTCCCGGTCGGCGAACGCCAGGTTCATCGCCTGGTAGAGGGTGTGGATGTAGCGGCTGCTGTTGTAGCCCAGGGTTCCGACGTCCATCGGTTCGAGGATGTTGAGCGCCTGGAGCAGCACCGGTCCCTGGACCCAGTGGGTCAGCTTGTAGACCTCAATGTCGCGGTAGGTGGTGGAGACCGGCTCCTCGATGTGGACCTTCCAGTTGGCCAGGTCGTCGGTGGTGATGAGGCCGCCCTGCTCCTGGACGCCGCGGGCGAATTCGACCGCGATGTCGCCCTTGTAGAACCGGTCGTAGGCCGCGTAGATGGCGTCCTTCCGGCTCCTCCCGTGGGCGAGCGCCTGGGCCTCCGCCTCCACCAGCTTCCGCAAGGTGGCCGCCAGCTCGGGCTGACGGAAGACTTCGCCGGGAACCGGGCCGCCGGCGGTGAACTCGCGGGTGGTCGAATCCTCGCGGTCCCAGTAGTTCCCGGTCTCGTCCCGGGGGCCGGAGGCGGCGGAGCGCTCATCCCGGTGCGGAAGCAGGGTGCGCCTCGAATACGGCCACTCGGCGATCCGGTCGGCGCCCCGCTGGATGGCGCGGGCGGTCGCCGCCTCGATGGGATACCCCTCGGCCATCTGGATCGCGGGGGCGAGCACCTGCGCCAGGGACATGCTTCCGTACTCGGCGAGCATGGTCACCAGGCCGCCCGGAGTGCCCGGCGTCACCGCGGCGAGCGGGCCGACGGCGGGCGGGTATTCCATCCCCTGGCCGGTGAAGAATTCGGGGGTGGCGCCGGTGGGAGCGACCCCCAGGGCGTTGATGCCGATGACCTTCTTCAGCTCCGGGTGCCAGATCAGCGCCTGGGTCTCCCCGCCCCAGCTGAGCGCGTCGAACATGGTGGCAGTCGCGCCCAGCATGGCGCAGGCGGCGTCCACCGCGTTGCCGCCCTGCTGGAAGATCATCGCGCCGGCGGTCGCGCCCAGCGGCTTGCCGGTGATCGCCATCCAGTGCCTGCCGTGGAGCACCGGCTTCTGCGGGCGCGCCTCAAGGGCCGCGGTCGAAAGGATCAGCAGGAGGGACAGGAGTCCCAGCGGGATTCGTCTCATGGGGGGATTGTGCGACACGCGGCGACGGCGGGCAAAGGCGACTCCGGGCCGGTCGCTATCATCGAAGCAATGCATGACCCGGCGCACCCTGGCGAGAGTCTTCGGGACGCCATGGAGGCGGAGGGCTGGACGGTAACCGGAACGGCGGCGAAGCTCGGCTGTCCCCGCCAGACTCTCTCGCGGGTGCTGCGCGGGAAGACGGGCATCTCACCCGCCTTGGCGCTCGCCCTGGAGCGGATCGGATGGAGCAACGCCGCCTTCTGGGTGCGCCGCCAGGCGCAGTACGACCTGGCGCAAAAGCGGCTTCGGTCCAGCTGAGTCAGGCCGTCGGGAGCGGCGGCAGTTGCCCGGCCACGTGCGCGGCGAACCCCGACCCCGCCTCCAGGTGGACGTTGAACACCGTCGCGGCGCCGGCCTGTTCCAGCGGCTCGATCTCGTCATCGAACCAGGCGGCGGCGGCGACCCGCCCCCGGAACGAGGCGCTCCGCAACTGCTCCAGAACGGCGAGGTTCGCTTCCAGGTTCGGTAGCGCCAGCATCACGAGCTCCAGGGCGTGCTCCGCCTCGGCGCGCCGCCAGAATTCGGCGTCGCCGGGGTCGCCCAGAACCACCTGGCGCCCGACTTCCTGGTGACGCTCGACGATCACCGGATCGATGTCGATCCCGACGACGCGCTTCCCCCGCAAACCGCGCATGGTGTCGTAGGCGCCGGTTCCGACGCTGCCCATGCCGATCACCGCGATTTCCGCCTTTCCGATGTCGGGAGGCCGGTCATCGGGAAGCCGCCCCTTGCGCTCCAAGCGCTTCCAGAGCGTCCGGTATCGGTCGTGAAGCCGGTGGCTCACGGCGATGCCTCCGGCGGAGAAGGCGCAGGACAGCGACAGGGCGGTCGCAATCACGATCAGCCAGCCGGCGTCGATCCAGCCGCCGCCCACCCCGATGGCGGCGACGATCAGTCCGAATTCGCTGAAGTTGCCGAGGTGGAGCGACGCCAGCAACGAAGTGCGGGCTTGCAAACGGAACGCCGTCAGCAGAACCAGGAACAGCCCCGACTTGAAGATCACGAACGGGGTGAGGGCGATCCCGATTCCGATGGTCGCCCAGGTCAGCGGGCCGGAAAGGCCGACGGAGAGGAAGAAGGCGAGCAGGAAGAGGTTCTTGAAGCCGAGCATGGCCTTCGCCATCTCGTCGCCCTTCGCGTGGTTTGCGATCAGCACCCCCAGCGCCAGCGCGCCCAGGTCGCCCTTGAGTCCGACCAGCTCGAACAGCTGCGCGCCGCCCAGCGCGAGCAGGAAGCCGTACAAGACGAGGAGTTCGCCGTGGCCGACCCGATCGAGCAAGCGGGTCAGCAGCGGCCGGAGAGGGACGGCGAGCAGGATCAGGAGCGCCCAGGCGCTGGGCCACTGCGCCGCCGAAACCGCGACGAAGCCCACGGCGGCCAGGTCCTGGACGATCAGGATGCCGATCGCGAGCCGCCCGTGGAGCGAAGCGGTCTGGCCGCTGTCCTCCAGCGCCTTGACGACGAATACGGTGCTGGAAAAACTCAAGGCGAAGCCGATCAAGAGCGCCCGGAACAGGTCGAGCTCCGCGAGGAAGGGCGTCCCGAGCGCGCCGAGCCCATAAAGCCCCGCTCCGAACAGCGGAACCAGGGCCGCCATGTGCAGCCCGGCGACGCCCCAGACCTGCGGACGGGCGAAGCTCTCCAGGTTGAGTTTCAGTCCGACGATGAACAAAAGCAGCGTGATGCCGAGGTCGGAGAGCTTTTGCAGCATGGCGCCGCCGGTGACGCCGTAGAGGTTCAGCAGGAATCCGGCGGCGAGAAACCCCACCAGCGGCGGCAGGCCGATGGCGCGCGTCAGGAGTCCCAGCGCGAACGCCAGGCCGATCCACGAGACGTCGCCCAGGCCGATGGCGATGAGTTCGAAATCCACGACGCTATCTGTCGACGACGAGCCGGATCGGACGCCCCAGGAACAGGAAATCGGGCAGGTCGGGCGGCGGCGCTTCCAGAACGCTGTCCCGGCCATCCGCGCTGGCTTCCCGCAACTCCATGAGCAGCCGCCCCAGGATGTTCCTCCCGACCAGCCTGTCCCCGCCTTCCGGCTTCGCGCCCCAGAAGGCGTCCCGCCAGCTCTCCTCGACGATGGGGCGGTCGCCGGTGCTGTCCAGCAACGCGCCGAACGCCTCCCGGTTCTGAACCCGTTTCACCCGGAGGCACCAACGCATGACCGGGACCCGCACCCGCATCCAGTCGGGCCGCGAATCGGCGCGGTGCGCCTCGCTCACCCGCTTCGCCGTCATCGGGCTGCGCTGGTCCAGGATATCCCGCTGCACATCCGGCAAATGCGGGAACCGGCACGCCTGATAGAGCGCCTCCGAAGTGCGAATGTCCTCCCCGTTCACCCGGAGGGGGAAGCCGCCGGCCATGTTCGAGAGGCCGCCGAATGCCTCCCGCGTCCTGCGGAACACCACCGCTTCGCTCCTGCGGTACACGCGATCGTTCACGGTAGTGGGGGCAAGTTCAGCCAGTAGCGGGTGTGGCGGAGCGTCCCGGCGCGGCGCAGGGCGCCCTTTCCGACCAGGTCCGCCAGGTCGCGGGTCGCGGTCGAGGCCGACGCGCCGGTGATGCGACGGTAGTTCCCGGCGCTCATGCCGCCCCGGAAGCCGTCCGGCTCGGCGCGAAACAGGCTGAGGAGCGCCTTCGCCTGACGCGGGTTCATCCCGTCCCGCAGCCGGTCGAAGAGCCGCGTTTGCTGGATCGAACGGACGATCCGGCGCTCGCTCCAGGTTTGCGCGTCCAGGATGGTTTCGGCGAACCAGACGAGCCAGTCGGTGATCCGGAGAGAGCGCGCGACTTCGCCCAGGCGGTCGTAGTAGGCGCGGCGACGTTCGCGGATCATGCGGGAGAGAGCGATCGCGCTCGGCGCGCCCAGGGCCTGCGCCACCGCCTTCTCCGCCAGGGCGCGGGCGATCCTGCCGTTGCCATCCTCGAAGGGGTGGATGTGCACGAAGTGGAGATGCGCGATACCAGCGCGGGTGAGCGCCGGAAGCGTGGACGCATCCCGGTCCAGGAACGCCTGCATCTCCGCCGGAACCTGGCAGGACGGCGGCGCCTCGTAGTCCACCCGGCGACGACCTTCGTGACCGGACACGACCTGCATCGGCTCCGGATGCTCGCGGTACTGGCCGATGGCCTGGATTTCCGGATGTCCCCGCATCAGAACGCGATGCCAGTCCTGGAGCATCCGGTGGGAGAGGGGCTGGTCGAAGCTGCGGAAGAGGTCCACCATCATCGCGGCGACGCCCCGCTCGGCCGGGGAGGCGCGTCGGGCTTCCGCGGCCAGGCCGAGATGCTGGCGGATGGAGGACCGCACCGAATCCCGGTCCAGAATCTCGCCCTCGATGGCCGAACTCTCGACCGCCTCGCCGGTCAGCCACTCGACCCGCAGGTCCTCGCGACGCTCCTCGTCCAGGTGCGCCAGGCTTCCGACCAGCCGCCCCGACTGATGCAGGAACCGCTCCTCGAGCGGCTGCAGGCGGGAGCGGTTCCACCGATACCGAGGCCAGTCGGGAAGCCGCCAGAGCCAGCGCATGGGCTACAGGATCGGATTCTATAGCCCAGAATATGGCTTCCGGGTGGGTCATTCCTCCTGCATCTGGTCGGTCGTCATGTCATCCGGCGCCCGGAACCGCTCGAACCACTTGCGGAGCAGCAGCTGGACTCGCAGGAAGTTGGTGGGCGGGAGACTGCGGCTGTGCCAGCCATCGGTGAGCCGCACCATCGCCGTCGGCACCTTCCGCATCTTGAGCGCCCGGTAGTACTGCTCGGTCTGCTCCATCGGAGTGCGAAGGTCGCGCTCACCGGTCATCAGCATCGTCGGCGTCGTGACGTTGCCGACAACCATCAGGGTGGAGCGGCGGAGGTGCTCTTCGGGGTCGTCCCACGGCATCTTCTCGAAGTTCCGATACCAGGAGGCGCCGTCGGTGGTGCCGACGAAGCTGAGCCAGTTGGTCACCGGCGCCTTGGCGACCGCCGCGGCGAACCGGTCGGTGCGCCCCACGAGCCACGAGGTGAGCACCCCTCCCCCGCTGCCGCCGTAGACGAACAGGTTGCGGTCGTCGATGTACCCGCGGGCGATCACCGCATCCACCCCGGCCATCAGGTCGTCAAAGTCCTTGCCGGGATAGGCGTTCTTGATCTCGTTGCCGAAGGCGCTCCCGTAACCGCTGCTCCCGCGCGGGTTCGTGTACAGCACCACGTACCCGTGCGCGGCGTGGTCGTGGTTCTTGAAGTCGAATCCGGCGTTGTACATGGCGTGCGGGCCGCCGTGGATGCGGAGGATCAGCGGATACCGCCGCGCCGGATCGAAGTCGGGGGGCTTGACGATCCAGCCGTGGATGTCCAATCCGTCCGGCGACTGGTACCAGATTTCCTCCACCTCGCCGAGCCGGACTTCGGCCAGGAACGAGGCGTTCGTCTGGTGGAGACTCCGGGTCTGCTCCGGGGCGTCCACCGGGAAGGACACCACTTCACCGGGATTGTGGTACGACGTCCGCACGCCCACCGCCGTCCCGCTCGCGTCCACCGTCGAGACCGAAAGCATGTGGTTCCCGGAGCTGACCGGGCGCGCCTCGCCGTCCAGCGGCGCGAAGTACAGGTTGCTCGTCCCCTTGAGCTGGGCGTTGAAGTAGACGCCGGACCCGTCGGCCGCCCAGCCCACGATGCCGGGGCGCCGCCCCATTTCGGTGGCAAGCGCCCTGGCGCCGCTCCCGTCGGCGCGCATCACCTGGAGCGCCTCCTCGCGGTAGGTGTCGGTGGTGAAGTCCATCCCGGTGTACGCGATGTGCGTCCCGTCGGGACTCGGAACCGGGCCGGTGTCGGGACCGACCCGGTCGGTCAGCGCGGTGAGCGCGCCGGTCGCAAGGTCCAGCCGGAAGATCTCCGATTCGCGCCAGGCGTGCTCGGCGTCGGGCGTTCGGAGCGAGGTGAACACGATGCTGCCCCCGTCCCCCAGGAAGCGGGCGCCGTCGTGGTGGAAGTCCCCGCGGGTGAGCTGGCGTGGCGCGCCTCCGTCCGCCGGCACGAGGAAGACGTGCCGATAGCCGGCGGGGATGTAGCCCGAGCCGTCGCGCCGGTAGTTGAGGCGGGTGACGATCTTCGGCGGAGCGGTCCAGTCGGCGCCCCGGGGCGCCTTCGGCATGGCGATGCTCCAGGCGTCGTCCGGAGCGGGAGGCACGACCGCGCGGAACATCAGGGAGGCGCCGTCGGGAGACCAGCGGATTTCGGAGGGCGGGTTCTCGATCCGGGTGATCTGGCTGGCGCGCTGGCCGCCCGCGACGCCCAGCACGAAAATTTGCGAACCGCCCGGATCCAGCGAGCGGGTGAACGCGATCCGGGCGCTGTCGGGCGACCAGATCGGCCCGGCGCCCTCGGTGAGCAGCCGGTGGTTCCCGCCGTCCGGCTCCATCACCCAGATTTCGGTGTTCCACCGGTCGTGCATCGCATCCACGAACCGGCGCTCATAGACCACCAGGCTGCCGTCGGGGGCGATCTGCGGACGGCGCGCGTCCTCCCACTCGAGATAGTCGGCGAGTTCGAGCTGCCGCCTGCCGCCCTCCTGGGCGAAGGCCGATGCGGCGAGAAGGGCGACGAGAAGGGTTCCGAAAAAACGACGCATTGGGGGACTACCTCCGGGCAGGGGGTTGCGAGTGTACGGGAATCGGGAGCAGGCCGATGGCGCCCAGCAGCGCCAGGTCGGCGAACAGCAGCGGCGCGAACGGGGGCGCCCCATGAACCAGGGCTTCGAATGCCTGATCCGGCGGACCTCCGAAGTCGGCCCGCAGGTGGAGGGCGAAGCCGAGGATGCCCACTCCCGCCTGGACCGCCAGCACCGCCGCCGCGAAGCGTTCAAGTCCGGGACGCTCTCCGAAGCCGATCGCCGTCAGGGTGGTGAAGGCGAGCGCCGCCGCCGCCACCGGGATCCACTCGGTCCATTCCGAAAACCCGTTCTGCTCGTGGTCCAGGAGCGCGAGGATGAAGTTCACCGCGAAGCCTCCGGCGGCGAACCGGAGCACCCAGAGGCGCCAGGCCGCGTCCGGGAGGCGACGCGCCCGGTTCAGCAGCAGCAGGCCGCCGATGCCCGCATAGGAGAGGGGGGCGGCGAAGGGCGCCGCGTAGACGAAGGACTCCGGGGTCAGCCCCAGCAGGAAGGGACTTTGCAGGTGGTAGACCACCCCGGCCAGCCCCACCGCGATGGATGCGAAGCCGACGCCGCCGCCCAGCAGCCGCGAAGCCCGGCTTTCCCGGCCCAGGGGCAGCAGACCGAACAGCAGGCCGCCGCCCAGCAGCGAGAACCAGAGCGGCAGCCATTCCACCGGGTCCCGGAACGAGTTCACCGAGTGGGCGAACAGGATGTCGAGCGCCAGGAAAGTCAGATTGGCGGCGAGGAACAGCTCCAGCACGCCCCGTCGCCGGAGCGCCAGCGCCTCGAGGAACGCCGGGGTCACTCGCGGCGGGCGGCCGCGATCGCTTCCTCGATGTCGCTCAGCCGGCTCATCAGGTCATAGGTCCCGTGCCACTGCACGAAATCGGGCCCGTCCATGAAGGCGCCGTGCTTGACCGTCCGTCCGGCGTAGTGCCATGCGTCGAAGAACATGAAGTCCAGCGGCTCGTCGAAGGGGTCCTCGCTCAGGATTCCGCTGGCGCGGACCTCGTCCATCCGGTCGATCAGCACCGTGATGCGGGCGTTGGTCGCTTCCACCACCGCCTCCGCATCGGCGTAGAACCGCTCCACGTGACTCGCCGCATGGCACTTCATGCAGATCCCCTGCATCTCGGCCTGGGCGAGCGCGTAGTGGGGCCGCTTGGCGGAGACCGGGGCGAACAGCCACCACGAAAGCCGCTCGGTGGTGTCGTGGGTCACGTTCGCGCCTTCCAGCCCGCTCATGTGGCAGGTGGCGCAGGTCGGAACCGGCATGTCGGCGGTGGTGAGCGTCCTTGGGTCGGCGTCGAGGCGCATCTCGTGCTTCTGGGCCTCGAACAGGACGCCGTGCCGGGATTCGGCGTAGATCTCCCTCTGGGCGTGGTCCGGCCCCATGTGGCACTGGCCGCAGGTGGCCGGCGCGCGCGCCAGCGCGATTGAAGTCGAATGGCGGCTGTGGCAGGACGCGCAGGTGCCGATGGAGCCGTCCGGGTTGGGCCTGCCGATGTCGTGGCAACCGAGGCAGCCGGAGCGGATCGTCGCCGGGCCTTCCAGCCCGGCGAGCTGGTTCGGGGGCCGATCCACCGCCCCCGGGTGGTATTCCTCGGCTTCGGCGACCAGGGCGGCGGGGAAGGTCTCCGGAATCCCCTCCACCCCCATCACCGCGGTGTAGGCCGGGAGGGCGTGGCGGCTGCGCGCGAACTGCCGGTATTCGTCGATGTGGCAGCTCTGGCAAGCGAGCGCGGTGGTGGACTCGGCCAGGTTGAACCCGTAGTGCACGAACGGCGACTGCCCCTCCTGGACACGGTGGCAGTCGAGGCAGGTGACGCCGGCGGCCGAGTGGGCGCTCCGCTCGAACTGGGTCACGATGGCGCCGGTCTCGGCGCGGTGGCATCCGGCGCACTCGCCGGTCGCCCGGATCTGCTCCGGGGTGCGCCCCTGGACGCCGGGGCGGAGGTTGTGGAGGAGCACGGCGACCGCGAGCAGCCCGGCGGAGAGCAACGCCACCAGGACGAGGTCGCGGATACGGATTCCGAGAACCACCACTGCGAACACAGTATAGCGTACCCTCCGCGTCCATGCGTCGCTTCCTGAGCATCGCCGTCCTGACGGGAACCACCGTGGCCCACGCCCAGCCGCCCGACCCTCCGGCCCATCCCGGGGATCGCCACGAACTGGCGGACCGCTATCGGGAGACGGCGGGACGGATTCTGGGCGCGGCGCTGACCGACGTGGACGGCTGGGACAAGCTGGAGCATCTTTCGCTCCGCATCGGACACCGCCTCAGCGGATCGAAAGGACTGGAGCGGGCGATCCAGTGGGCCGCCGAATCGATGCGGGCGGAGGGACTGGACCGGGTCCGCCTTCAGGAGGTCATGGTTCCCCACTGGGTGCGCGGCCCGGCCGCGCTGCGGCTGCTGGCGCCCGAAGGCGAAGAGCACCTGGAGCGCGAGCTTTCCATCCTGTCGCTCGGCGGGAGCGTCGGCGCTCCGGAGGGCGGCATCACCGCCGATGCGGTGGTCGCGCGATCCTTCGAGGAGCTGGCGGCGATGCCCCGCAGCCGGGTGGAGGGGCGCATCGTGGTCTGGGCGGTTCCCTGGATGGGGTACGGAGGCACCGGGGCCTACCGGCGCCTCGGCGCGGCGCGGGCCGCCGAAATGGGCGCGGTGGCGAGCCTCGTCCGTTCGGCGACCGGGCGCAGCCTCTCGACGCCGCACACCGGCAACATGCGCTACGAGGAGGGCGTTCCGCGGATTCCCGCCGCCGCGCTCACCGTGGAGGACGCCGAGCATCTGCGCCGGATGGACGACCTCGGCATGCCGATCCGCCTCCATTTCGAGATGCGGAACGAGATCCTCCCCGACGCCCTCTCCCACAACGTGATGGCCGAGATCACCGGCAGCGAACTGCCGGAGGAGGTGGTCGTCATGGGCGGCCACTACGACTCGTGGGATGTGGGGCACGGGGCGCACGATGACGGCGCGGCCTGCATCGCCGCCTGGCACGGACTCACCCTGCTTCGGCGACTCGGTTTCCGGCCCAGGCGCACCCTGCGGGTCGTCCTGTGGACCAACGAGGAGAACGGGCTGCGGGGCGGCACCGCCTACCGGGAGTTCGTCGGCGACGCCATCGGGGACCATGTGGCGGCGATCGAAATGGATGGCGGCGCCGAGCGTCCGGTGGGCTTCGGCATCGGCCTCCCATGGGCGGGCGAGGGTCCGACGGCGGACGCCGCCTACGGGGAGGCGCTCTCGATCCTCCGCCCGATCGGCAGCCTGTTCTCCGGAATCGACGCTTCCGCGATGACCCGCGGGGGCGGCGGCGCCGACATCGGCCCGCTGATGGCGGACGGGGTGCCGGGGATCGGGTTCCGGACGGTGGGCGAGCACTACTTCGACTGGCACCACACCGAGTCGGACACCCTTGACAAGGTAGACCCCGACCACTTCCGCCGGGCGGTGGGGATGCTCGCCGTGCTGGGCTACATCCTCGCCGACATGCCGGACCGCCTCCCGCACGGCGGCGGGTGAGCGGCGACCGCTTCCGGGCGGCGCCGCTGACCCCGTCCGGGTTCGGGCTGCATCTCCCGGACTTCCGCTTCGGCGACCGCTCCGACGCCGATCTGGCGCATCTTCGCCGCCTCTGGCTCGAATCCGGGGGCCTGCTGGCGCTGACCGGCGGCGACCTGCTGGCGCCCGGGGAGTTCCTGCGCTTCTGCCGCGCCTTCGGGCCGCTGGAGGACAACGCGAAGTACGACCCGGACTTCCTCCTCCCCGGCCATCCGGAGATTCTGCGGATCGGGAATCTGCGGGAGGGCGGGAGGCTGCGGTCGCTGTTCGTCCGCGCCGAACCGGGCGACATCCAGTGGCACACCGACGACAGCTTCCGGGTTCCGCAGCCGGCCGGCTCCATCCTTCACTGCCGGGTCCACCCGGAAAACGGCGGCGGCACCTGGTTCGCCGGGATGGCGCACGCATGGGACGCGCTTCCCGCCGACCTGCGGGAGGCGGCCCGGGGCCGCTACGCGGCGCATGACTACGCCTTTCTCGACGACCTGCTTCGCCGCACCAACCCGCACCGAGCGCCGCTGGCGCCGGAAGTGCGCCGCGCCCACCCGCCGGTGGTGCGTCCGCTGGTTGCGCCCCACCCGGAAACCGGCCGGGAGGCGCTTTGCGTCCCTGACTGCCACATCCGAAGCGTGAGCGGCCTCAAGGAGGCCGAAGCCCGCGACCTGCTGAAGCGGCTGGTCGCCCACGCCACCGGTCCCGAGTTCGCCGTCCGCCACCAATGGCGGCCCGGCGACATCGCGGTCTGGGACAACCGGTCGGCGATGCACGCCGCCTCCCCGTTCGACGAGTCGGCGGAGCGGCTTCTCTACCGGGTGACCTTCGCCGGCCCCGACGCCCTGGAAGGAGGAGGTTCGCAGTGATCACATGCATGGACCTTCGGCGTTTCAAGTGTTTCGAAAGGCTCAATCTGCAGTTGCGCCCGCTGACGCTGCTTTCGGGGTTCAACGCATCCGGCAAGTCGACGGTGATGCAGGCGCTCGTGTTGCTGCACCAGACCATGCGCGAAGAGGAGTGGTCCGAACGACTCATGCTGAACGGGCGTACGCTCCGTCTGGGCGCCGTGCGGGATGTGCTCGATCAGGGAAGCGATGGGAACGGATGCTCGCTGGCGCTCGGTGACGATGAAGAGGGACGGATCTCATGGGAGTTCAACGGCGAAGCATGGGACACCTCGATGCAGGTGCTCCGGGTGCGAAAGGATGGACGCGAAGGCCCGAACTGGTCAGCCGTCTGCGCGGTCTGACCTGGCTGTCCGCCGAACGAATCGGGCCGCGCGATGTGCACCCGCTGGAGGATTCCGAATCCGCGTTCCGGGTGGGACGGGACGGAGAGAGCGCAGCCAGCGTGCTGTACTGGAAGCAGGACGACTCGGTCTACCTCCCCCTCCTGATGTCCAACACCTCGCCCGCGCTGCTACAGCAGGTGGAAGCGCGCATGGCTGAGTTCTTTCTGGGCTTGGAAATGGATCTGGCGCCGGTGCCGCGCGCCAATGCGGTCACGATGGGGTTCCGCGCATCAAGCAAACTGGATTTTCATGGCTCGGCGCACGCCGGCTTCGGGGTGCTCCAGGCGCTTCCCATCGTCGTTGCGCTCCTCTCGGCGGAACCGGACGACCTGTTTCTCATCGAGAATCCGGAAGCGCATCTTCATCCGGTCAGCCAATCCCGGATGGGCGCATTTCTGGCCGAGGCGGCGAACGCCGGCGTGCAGATTCTGGTCAAATCCCATAGCGACCATGTGTTGAACGGCATCCGGCGGACAGTGCGGGAGGGCGTAATGAAACCCAGCGACGTCGCCCTCTACTTCTTCCGTCCGCGCCACGCCGCGGCCATGGCGGACTTGCCCCAGGTCGAGAATCCTACCATGGACTCGTCGGGAAACATTGACAGCTGGCCGGAAGGGTTCTTCGATCAATTCGACCGCGACATGAAGGCCCTGACCAGCTGGTGAACGGCGCGCCCGGGTCATGATTCGGAAGAACCGGAGCCGGTCAGAATGAGGATGGCGGCGATCCGCCGGGCGGTGTCCGAAAAGTACTGCACCTCCTCGGGACGCAGGGGGCGGTCCAGGATGGTGCGCTCCCTGTAGGAAAGCCATTTCTTGAGAACCTGATACCCACCCAGGCGGTAGTTCCAGACGGCGGCGGGAACATTCCGCCAGAACGCCCTGTCGTTGATGTAGACATCGAACGTCGTTTCGCCGAGCAAGAAGCTCGTGCGCAGGGCGCGTTCCACGGCGTGTCCCCGGCGGGGCATCACCGCATCATCCTTGCCGTAGCAGCCCCAGCCCGCCGTCACCGCAAAGTCATCACCCGCCATCTGGCGTCCGCTCACCGTCGCCGGGACGGCGACCCCGACGAGATCCGGTCGCAACGGCCCTTGCGTGACGCCGGGAACGGAAGTTTCGGGGTCAAGCAACGCGGCGAGTTCGCGACCCCGCGCCGCCGACCGGGCGAGTTCCTCCGCCGCCTCGTCGGAGTCGCCCTCCGGCCAGCCCGGCAGCGGGATGCGCGGCCACTCCTGGCGCAGCGCACCCGAGTTGGTCTCCCGGTAGCCGGGGTCGTGCAGGACGGCGAGAACGTGATGGAACAGGTCGTCCGGGCCGAGGCGCATCCGCTCCAGATAGCGCCGCGCTTCATCGGAAAGATTCGTTCGGAGAGTCTCCGGTCCGACCCGAAGTCGAATGGGAAACATGGAAGCTCCACGCTCAATGAGATGTCCAGAACCGAGCTTGTCCGTAAAAACCGCTTGTGGTTCCCCGGGACCGCGTCGCAGGTGTTGCGCGGCAGACAGCCACAGATTTCCTTCAAACACGTGGGGCCGGTAGTCGGCGCGCTTTCGGTCGACAAGTTCAGTGTCTTTCTCCCAGTAAAGCCAACGAACATCGAAAGGCCGGTAGGCGTAGGGGATGAAGCCACCCGTGTCCGGACCTCCGCGTTGCCGCAACTCGTCGCGCACCGCCCACGCATCGAAACCCGGAGTGGATTCCATCACCCGAGGATGGCGCCGGGCGACTTCCTCATGTCTCAGGCCAAGATCAAAGTACTCGGCCACCCGCTCCACGAGTCGATCCCGATCCACGTCGACCAGAAATCCGTCGCGGCTGGTCTTGACGCCTGGGTACGACACCGGAAACAACGACGGCAGCGACGGCCAGTCGAACCAGTCGTCGCTTACCGGAGTCGGCTTGAATGGCAGACCCAATCCAGAATTTGGATCCATGTCCGAGTAACCCGCGTCGATGGTTTCGGCTTTCAGACTTTCCAACAGGGATCGCCGCCTTTGGTCGGCCTTCGCCTGATGAAAATCACGGTATCGAATCCGACCTTGCGTCGTCGTGTCTTGTTTCCCAAATTTGGACAACAAGGCGATGGACGTTCCGACCTTGATCCCGGTCGTTTTTCCCCGAACTGCGAAGATCGTCTCACTCGTCTTGCCATCCGGCGCATACTCCGAAATGATGCGGTCACCGTGCAAATTGTCGATCCGAATCGCGTCGAACGCCTCCAGGTAGCGTTCCCGCATTCCGGTGAAGGAGAGTCCGTCGAGCCATGAATAGTTGGAGATGAAACAGACGACGCCCCGACCGGTCTTTTCCGCGATGCGACGTTCCGCCATGCGGAAGAAGCGCACGTAGAGATCATTCAGCCCCTGCCCCTCGGGGCGGCGCACGCGCTCCGTCCTCCGTTACGCATGCGAGAGTTCCCGCTCCTCGTCCACCGCAATCCCGGCGAAGCCGTTCCAGGGTGGGTTGCCGAGAATGGCGAGCACCGGCGTCCGCTGCTTCACGCCCATCGCCCGCTCCCGCTCCTCCTGAAGCTCGGGAAACAACAGTCCCTTGGATGGCGGACGGGGCTCCCATCCAGTGAGCGCGTTGGTCAGGAATACCCCCGCCCGCTCGTCGCCGGCGAACGGCGCGTCGAGTTTCTCCATCGTCAAGCCGACCTGCAGATGCGCCACTACGAAGGGCGCCGGCATGATTTCGAACCCGAAAACACGCTTGACGGCGGCCTGCCTCACCCGCGCTCCGGCGAGTGCGCCGATCCCCTGCTCCTCGAGGTTGGAGGCGATCCGGCGCAGAACTTCCGCCAGATACGCCCCGGTCCCGCAGCACGGGTCAAGGACGTACACATGTTCCGCCGCCAGCCCCTCGGCGATGCCGAGATCGTCCTTGAGCGCCCGGTCCACCCGCGCCACCATGTAGCGGACCACTTCCGGCGGGGTGTACCAGACGCCGAGCTGCTTCCGGAGCGTCGGATCGAAGGCTTCAAGGAACGGCTCGTAGAAGTAGGGCACCGCGTCGCCCTCATCGAAACGGGCGAAAAACGCCTTCCGGTCCACCCGGTCGAGCGCGGCGGCGGTCCAGTCCAGCACCTCCACGAGGCCGAGAGGCTGCAGGCGGCCCGGGTCGGCAAGCTGCTGGAACAGCGCCCGCAACACCGGAACCCGCAGCTCCCAGACGGCAGTGCGCCAGACGAACTTCCCCGCCGGCGCATGCCGCGCCCAAAGCACCCAGGCGGAGAACACGCCGTAGAACAGCGTCTGCACCAGCGTCGAGTGGAAGAAGTGGACGCCTTTTTTGCCCTCGAAACGGATGCCGAGCGCATCCTCCAGCGCCGAACGCACTGCAACCAGTGCCTTCGTCTCACCCGCCGCCTCAACCCGGGCCAGCCCGTCCCGGGCGTGGGAGGCGAGCAGCCACGCCAGATCCTTCGGATCGGCGAGCGTCGCCCGGTGCGACAGGGTGCGAACCAGATATTCACCGAGACGCGGGCCGACGTCGCGGGCGAAGGCGCGCGGCTTCTGAATCCTGTTCCGGAATTCGTCGGCGCTTTCCGCCAGTCGGCAGGTTTCGAGTTTCACTCCGTCGCCGCCCACCAGCACGAAATCCCGGGCGTTCGTCACCAGCGCCATGCCGTATCGCTTCCGGTAGCGGGCGACCTGTTCGCTCCCGGCGATCTCCCCGGCGTCATCCTCGAGCGGTTTCGCCTCGACCACCCCGCATTCCGGAATCTGGCCTTTCCTGGGGGCGCCCCGCTGCATCTGCCGCGCCGCGTACAGCGCGAAGTCGGGATGCCCGGCGCCCAGGTCGGCCGGCTCCTGGACGCAGTGGACCTTCGGTTTGAGCATCGCGCCGACCGCGTTCAGCAGCCCGTGGAGCGGGCCGTATATCGAGCGTTCCCCGGTCGCGCCGCCCGATGCGTACACCCGGCCGAGGTCGGCGAAGTACGCCTCGACCGCCGCCGTGAGCTTCTTCCTGGATACTGTCATCAACTCGTCCGGGCGGGAAACGATACGCGGAGAACGGGGAATGCGGGAGAATCCGCCCCGATGCGCTCTCTCCTTCTCTTCATCCTCACGCTCCTCGCCCTTCCGGTCGCCGCCGCCGAGGGGCCCTTCGACGCGCTGCGCTGGCGGCACATCGGGCCGGTGGGAAACCGGGTCTCGGCGGTGTTCGGGGTTCCCGGCGAACCCCGCGTGTACTACTTCGGCGCGGCTTCGGGCGGCGTCTTCCGCAGCCTGGACGGCGGAGTCCACTGGACGCCGGTGTTCGACGACCAGACGGCGCTCTCCATCGGGGCGCTCGCGGTCTCGCCCGCCGACCCGAACGTGGTCTGGGCCGGAACCGGGGAGGCGCACATCCGCAGCAACGTCTCCCTGGGGAACGGGGTGTACCGCTCCACCGACCGCGGCGCCTCCTGGGCGCACACCGGCCTTGAAGCCACCGGGCGCATCTCGCGGATCGCCGTCCACCCCGACGACCCCGACACCGCCTGGGTCGCAGCGCTCGGACACCTGTACGGGCCGCAGCAGGAGCGGGGGATCTTCCGCACCACCGACGGCGGCGCCACCTGGGAGCGGGCGCTCTTCGTGGACGAGAACACCGGCGCCTCGGAAGTGGTCATCAGCCCCGCGAATCCCCGCATCCTGTTCGCCGCGATGTGGCAGATGCGCATGTGGACCTGGGGGCGGGAGAGCGGCGGTCCGGGAAGCGGGATATTCCGCAGCCTGGACGGCGGGGACTCCTGGGAGCGGCTTGAGGGCAACGGCCTTCCTGAGGGGCCGATGGGGAAGATCGCGCTCGCCATGACCCCGGCGAACCCCCGGCGCGTCTACGCGCTCATCGAAACCAGCGCCAACGAGGAGTTCGCGCCGCTCGATCCCCAGGACGGCGTGCTCTGGCGCTCCGACGACCTCGGCGCCAGCTGGGAGATGGTCAACCGGAACCACGCGCTGAATCAGCGACCCCACTACTACACCCGGGTGGTCGCGGCGCCCGACGACCCGGACGAGGCCCACTTCCTCGCCACCCGGCACCTGACGACGCTCGACGGCGGGCGCACCACCTTCCGCAACGACTCCGGCGGGGACCACCACGACATGTGGATCGACCCCGACGACCCGGACCGGATGATCGTGGGGCACGACGGCGGGGTCAGCATCTCGGTCAACCGGGGCGAAACCTGGATGCGGCCGCGGCTGCCGATCGCCCAGATGTACCACGTGTACGTCGACGACGAGATTCCCTACCGGGTCATGGGGAACCGCCAGGACGGCCCGTCGTCGCGCGGCCCGTCCAACAGCCTCACCGGCGGGGGCATCCCCATCGGGGCCTGGAGCCCGGTCGGCGGCTGCGAATCCGGCTTCGCCATCCCGGTTCCCGGCGACTCCGGGCGGGTCTGGTCCGGCTGCTTTGAGGGCATCCTCGAACTCTTCGACGAACGCAGCGGGCAGGCGCGCAACGTGAGCGTCTGGCCCGACAACCCGGAGGGCTGGGCGGCGGGCGAGCTGCGCGACCGCTTCCAGTGGACCTTCCCGATTCACATCTCGCCCCACGACCCGAACCGGGTCTACGCCGGGAGCCAGCGCGTCCACGTCACCACCAACGGGGGACAGAGCTGGAGCGCGATCAGCCCCGACCTCACCACCGACGACCCGGCGCTCCAGCTGAAGACCGGCGGACTGACCTTCGACGACGTGAGCCCGACCTACGCGGCGACGCTCTTCTCGCTCGCCGAATCGCCCCATACCCCCGGAACGCTGTGGGCGGGGAGCAACGACGGGAAGCTCCACGTCTCCCGCGACGGGGGCGAAAGCTGGGAAGACGTCTCCGACAACCTGCCCGGACTGCCGCCGCTCGGCACGTTCAGCAACATCGAGCCGTCGCGGCACGGCGCCGGGATCGCCTATCTCACGGTGGACCTCCACCAGCTCGGCGACACGGAAACCTGGGCGTTTCGCACCGCCGACTTCGGCGCGTCGTGGACGCGGCTCGGCGAAAACCTGCCGCACACCACGCACAGCTACGCCCACACCCTCCGCGAGGATCCGGCTCGCCCCGGGTTGCTCTACCTCGGCACCGAAAACGCGGTTTGGGTCTCGTTCGACGACGGGGCGACGTTCCAGTCGCTCCAGTCCAACCTGCCGCATGCCCCGGTGCACTGGCTGACCGTGCAGGAGCGGTTCGGCGATCTGGTCGCCGCCACCTACGGGCGCGGCTTCTGGATTCTCGACGACATCGCGCCACTGCGGGAGTGGACCGCCGAACCCGAAAGCGAAGCGCATCTCTTCCCGCCACGCGAGGCGTGGCGCTTCCGGCTTCGCGCCGCGCCGATGAGCCAGCCGGAGGATCCGGGCGCCGGGGAGAACCCGCCCTACGGGGCCACCCTCCACTACCGGCTGGCCGAGGCCGCCGATGTCACGCTGGAGATTCTGGATGCGGACGGCGGGCTGGTGCGGACCCTGGACGCGCCGGGGAACGCCGGCCTCCACCGGGTGGTCTGGAACCTTCGCAACGAAGCCACCGAACAGCCGAAGCTCCGCACTCCGCCCCGGGACAGCCCGGAACAGGTGCTGCCGGCGCGGGGCTTCCGGCTGCTCACCGAATCCCGCCCGGTCGCCACCCTGATGCCGCCGGGGACATACGCCGTGCGGCTCACCGCCGGAGACGCGGTTCGGGAGCAGCCGCTCGTCGTCCGCCGGGATCCGGCGTCTCCCTCCACCGACGAGGCGCTCCGCGCCCAGACGGCCACCCTGCTGCGGATTCAGGAGATGGTCGTGGACGTGGGACGGATGATCGAGGGGATCGAGTGGCTGCGCAAGCAGATCGCCGAACGCCGGGCGCTCGCCGCCTCATCCGCGATCCGAACCGCCGCTTCCGAGTACGAGAGCGCGCTGATGGAGCTGGAGGCGCGGTTCTTCGAACTGCGGCTCACCGGCGGCGACGCCGCCCAGGACACCCTGCGCTGGCCGCGTCGCCTCCACGCCAAGCTCTCAAGCCTCCACGGGTACATCGGCGGCAGCGACCACCTGCCGACCGACCAGCACCTCGAAGTCCTCGCGCTCTACGAGGAGGAGCTGGCGGCGACCCGCCGGCGCTTCGAACAGCTCACCGGCGAGGAGCGGGACGCCTTCAACCGGGAACTGGAGGGCGCGGGACTGCCGCTCCTACTCTTGCCGGGAACCTGAGGGGCGGAGGGCGGCGAGGACGCTGCGCGCGAGCTCCGCGTTCGGCCCCTCCGGCTCGAGTTCCAGTACCCGCTCGAGGTGGGCGATCGCCTGGTCGGTCTGGCCGCGGTTGAGCGCGATCATGCCGAGTTGCGCCTGCGCTCCCGGATCGTCGGGAAGCTCCCCGAACGCCTCGGCGGCGCCGTGTTCCGGATCCGCCTTGAACGGCGGCGGGACGGCGCATGGGGACCGGCCTGACCCGTCGGGGGGGAAGGGCCCGGGACCCGATTGGCAAGACGGGAACCGAGCTCCCGACGAACGCAAAAGACCCCAGGGCCGATGGGCCCCGGGGTCCATGATCCGGATCAGCGCAAACGAGCTTCTACTTCGCCGTGCACTTGGCGAAGTTATGGATGTTCGCGTCGGCGCCGCTGCCGGCGTGGATGTTGCCGTTCGGGTTGTCCGGCGGGTTGGGCTTCATCATGCCCTGCGCGTCCCACTCGCAGCTGATGGTCACCGTCCGGGTCGTCTCGCAGCCGAAGATGCCGTCGCCGAAGAGGACGTCGTAGTCCATCTCCCACGAGGCGTCGCACCCCTTGCCGTCGGCGTCCGAGCACATGTTGGCGTCATCCGGCGACGGGTAGTTGTCGGCCTTGCCGTCCGGCGCCTTCTTGTCGTTGCCGCTCGCAGTGGCGTCGCTGTCCGCGCCGAAGAGATCCACCTTGCCGAAGTCCCCCATGGTCGGATCTCCATCGCCATCCATCAGCGGCATCCAGATGAAGTTGATGTTGATCGCCCTGTAAGTTGTCCTGACGCCATTGGATCCTGTCAGATCCGCATATCCGTACAAATTGTGCATGATGCGGGTCTTGTTTTCACCTGAGTGATCACCGACGACGAAATCGAGCGTGGTCCCCGAACCGGCATTGGCCTGGGTCACGCCCATGGCGACTCCATAAAGAGTCTGATTGGGGCCATCAATCAGCTTGCCGTTCAGGTTGTCGTCGAAATAGAGGCGCTTGAAACGACGCGACTTCGCTTCCTTGGGAGCGACCTCCCACTGGGCGATCACGGTTCCGCCGTCCATCGCGGCGGCGTTCGAGCTCGACGAGATCGAGTTGCGCCGTACATCCTTGGCGGTCGCGCCGGGGCGCGCCCTGGTCTTCAGCGTGACGTCGCCCCATTTGGCGAGGGCCTGATCCACCTCCTCCTCGAACAACTCGCAGACATCAACCTGATCGGCAACCGGGAAGGACATGGACGGACACGCCAGATCCTTGAGCGCCCCATCCTTCCACGCCACCTTGCCCCAGACCATCGAATCCTCGGGGGAGACTTCCACGCTGTAGGCGTCCAGGTAGTTCACGATCCTGTCTGGTCCTCCGGGCAGGCCGGGACCCAGCGCCGCATCCCCGTCTTCAACAACCCGGACCCGGAAACACTTGTCCGGCCGGAATACGCCGTTCGCCGTCTTGCTGTACGCGGTTGCGGGCATGCAGGCTTCGGACAGATCGGTGATCCTGCTGCGCGTTCCGGAGGCGGTCGAGCCGACAAGGGCCGCTATTTTCTCAATCTGAATGCCGGGGTGCCAAGGCGAGTTGTTGTCCTTGAAGCCAACATCGAGCGGCTTGTCCGTCCCCTTGTCCGCATTCGGCCCCTTGACGCTGTAAGGATTTACGTCCCCGGCGAATACATGTTTCACGGCCATCTCCACATGGGAACTCGACACCCAGCCAACATCCATTCCGTTGTCTCCCTGCCAAAGGAGCGGATCGATACCCCACCCAAAACCAGTAGGACCTCGACCCGGACCCCGTGAGCTTTGATAGGCATCGTTGTCGATCCTCCCGACCTGAAGCTCCATGTCCGGGTCCCAGGCGGCGCAGACCGCCGAGTCGGCGGCGGAGATTTCCGGCGCCGCCGGCTTCGTCATCGACGCCTCCGAACAGGCGAACGGCCCGCAGGTGATGTGCATCACCTCGCTCTCCGGAACCGTCTCCTGACCGGCGCCCACGCTCACTCTGGTCGCCCGGAAGGTCACGCCCATGCCGATCACCTCCGACTGCATTGCCTTCCAGTCGACATTCATGAACGGCATGTTGTCCTGCCCGCCGGTGACCCCGACCCCGTTCGGAACCGGATCCAGCCACAGCGGGGTGAGGATCGCGTCGTGGGAGCTCTTCACCACCATCTTCCCGTTCACCGATGCCATCGCCTTCGTCGCGTCGGTCATGGCGTCCGGACACATCGCGTAGCCCATGCAGGCCGTATCCGCGTCCGCCATCGGGGGCGTCATGGAGATCGTGAACGGCTCCGGTTCGGGTTCCGGCTCCGGCTCGGGAGTCGGCTCCGGTTCGGGAGCGGGTTCCGGGGCCGGCTCAGGCGCGGGCGCCGGAGCCGGTGCGGGCGCAGGGGCGGGAGCCGGCGCGGGGGCGGGCTCCTCGTCGTCGCCGCACCCGGCGAGCGTCAATCCGGCGCCGAGCATCAGCGCGAGCAGGCGGCTCACGCCGAACACCCCGTAATTTCGGGGGGGGGGGGGTAAGGGTTTTCATATCAAGGACCTCGCGAGGAAAGCGAAAAAGAGGGAGCGTCCGGGGGCGGGCTGCCGCCCCCGGATGCCCGCGCACTGTACCACAAGACCCCGGGGCGGGTCGGCCCCAGGGTCTCCGAAACGAATCAGAAGCCTACTTCGCCGTGCACTTGGCGAAGTTCGCCAGGTTGTCGGTCTCGGCGAGGTTGCCGTTCGGGGTGTCGTCGGGATTCGCCGGCAGCAGGCCCTGCGCGTCCCACTCGCAGCTGATGGTCACCGTCCGGGTCGTCTCGCAGCCGAAGATGCCGTCGCCGAAGAGGACGTCGTAGTCCATCTCCCACTCGGCGTCGCATCCCTTGCCGTCGGCGTCCGAACACATGTGGGCGTCGTCGGTGGACGGGTAGTTGTCGGCCTTGCCGTCCGGCTTCCCCTTGGCCGCATCGGTCGTCGCGGTGGCGTTGTATAGATCCACCTTGCCGAAGTCCCCCATGGTCGGGTCCCCGTCGCCGTCCATCAGCGACTTCCAGATGAAGTGGATGTTGAACAAGAGGTATTCCGCCAGAATGGTTGAAGTCGAGCCCCTGAACTCGGCGTATCCGTACACGTTGTGCATATGGCGGGATTTCTGCTGGGTCCGATTGCTGGTTGTGTACTGATCGAGATTTTTCCAGCTGGCGGTGGGGAACCTGCCGGAGACAACCCCGTAGAGGGGTTCGTCGGGTCCATCGATCAGCTTGCCGTTCAGGTTGTCGTCGAAGTAGAGCCGCTTGAAACGGCGGGGCTTCGGGAATTCCGGAGTGGCCTTGTCCCAGCCCTTGAATCCCACTTCCAGGGTGTTGAGGATGTGGCCGCCGTCCTGCGCGCTTATGGACGTGGCGGTCGAATCGCTCACGCTGGCCCCGGCCCGATCCCGGACGCGCAGCAACACATCGCCCCAGCCGGTCGCCAGGGCGTGATCGACCTCCTCCTCGAACAATTCGCAGATATCGACCTGATCGGCGGCGGCGAAGGAAACCGGCGCGCACTTCAAGTCCTTGAGCGGCCCTTCCTTCCATCCGACCTTCCCCCAGAGGATACGGTCCTTGGGGGAGACTTCCACGCGGTAGCCGTCCAGGTAATTGATGACGGGATCGGTGCCATCAATGCCCGGAACATGATGCCCCGCATCGGCCCGGATCCGAAAGCACTCGTCCGGGCGGTGGACGTCGCCGCGCTTGACTCCGCCATATGCGATTGGCGTGTACGCAAGCGATGTCGCCGTTCCGGTGGCGCTGAGACAGGCATCGGACAATTTGTCGAGCGCCACGAGATCGTCCTTGCTCTCCTCCTTGAGTTTCCGCCACTGGAGTGCGGGATCGTAGAGGAAGATGTCCTTGAGGGTGACCGGGAGCGGCTTTCTCGCGCCCTTGGCCGCATCCGGCCCCGTGACGCTGTAGTTCTTCCCGTCTCCGGAGAACACGTGCTTCACCGCCATCGGCGTCCGGGAGGTTGACAACCAGCCCACATCGACCCCGTTGTCCTCGAACCAGTCGCCCAGATGCCCGCCAAGCGTTCCTCTTCTCTCGTGCTTCCTTCCAGTGGAATGCGCGTCGTTGTCGATCATCCCGACTTGCAGCTCCATGTCCGGATCCCAGGCGGCGCAGACCGCCGAGTCGGCGAGCGTGATCTCCGGCGCCGCCGGCTTCTCCATGGACGCCTCCGAGCAGGCGAACGGACCGCAGGTGATGTGCATCACCTCGCTCTCCGGAACCTCCTCCTGACCGGCGCCCACACTCACTCGGGTCGCCTTGAAGGTGACGCCCACCCCGACCACCTCCGACTGCATCGCCTTCCAGTCGATGTTCTGGAACGGCATGTTGTCCTGCCCGCCGGTGACCCCGACCCCGTTCGGAACCGGGTCCAGCCAAAGCGGGACGAGGATCGCGTCGTGCGAACTCTTCACCACCATCTTCCCGTTCACCGAGGCCATCGCCTTCTTCGCGTCGGTCAGGGCGTCCGGGCACATCGCGTACCCCATGCAGGCCGTGTCCGCAGTCGCCGTCGGCGGCGTCATGGAGATCGTGAACGGCTCCGGCTCGGGTTCCGGCTCCGGTTCGGGTTCGGGAGTCGGTTCCGGGGCCGGCTCAGGCGCGGGGGCCGGGGCCGGCGCGGGCGCAGGAGCCGGCGCGGGGGCGGGCTCCTCGTCGTCGCCGCATCCGGCGAGCGCCAGCGCGCAAAGCAGCGCGGCCGGAATCAGCCATCCGTAAAACCCATAAATTCGGGGGGGGGGGGGGCAAGTTATTCATCATCACATCCTATCAGATCCGCGCGCGGAAGGTTTCGGCGCAGCCGGCGCAGCAGAACCACCAGCTCGTTCCGTCTTCACCCTCGACCCGGTGCGTGGAGTCGCGGGAAACCGTCATGCCGCAGATCGGATCCACTGCGGTCTCGGCGACGGGGGGTTCGGGGGCGGGAGGCGCTTCCCGATCCTGGCCTGTCCGGTCCTGGACGGTCCGATCCTGGATGATTTGGGCGAGGATGCTCAGGGCGATCTCGCCGGGGGTTTCGGCGCCGATGTCCAGTCCGGCGGGCGAACGCAATCTCGCGACATCCGCCTCCGAGAGACCCATTTCGAGCAGCCGCTCGCGCACCGCCGCCGCCCGCCGGGGGCTGGCGACCAGACCGACCCAGGCGGCCCGCCGCTCTCCGGCGAGTCCGGCCCGGAGCGCCTCCCACTCCCCTTCCCCGTGGCCGGCCACCACCACAAACGACGCATCGGCATCGGACCATTCGGTGCGAACTTCCATGCCGAGGGCCGATCCGAGCGTCCGAAGCGCCTCCACGATGGGCGAATCGCCGGCGAGCAGCAGGCGGCGCGACGGCAGGTACGGCTCCAGGTGGATGTCCAGCGCGCCGCCGCTCACGCAGGCCATGCGCTCCTCCCGGACGCCCTCCTCGGCTTCTCCGTCGGCGCGGTCGTCGGGGGTGATGCGGAGCAGGCGCGGCTTCCGCTCGGCGAGCGCCCGGAGCGACTCCCGGCGCACCGCCGGGCGGACGCAGGTTCCGCCGACGAAGCCGAGGAAACTCCCGTCGGCGGTGACGATGGCCTTGGCGCCCGGACGCGCCGAGGTCGGGCGTTCGGCGCGAACCACCGTCGCCAGCACGAAGGGCGTCCCCTCCCGGTGGAGGCGTGCGGCGGCGGCGAACACATCGGCCGGTCCGTCCTCGCGCACCGCGCGCCTTCTAGCGAGTGGCGGCGGCGCCGCGCTCGTTCAGGATGCTCCAGATGCGCGAGGGGGTCATCGGGATCTCCACGTGGCGCACCCCCAGATGCCAGAGCGCGTCCACCACCGCGTTCACGATGGCGGGAGGCGCCCCGACGGTGGCGGATTCGCCGACCCCCTTGGCGCCGATCGGATGGTGGGGCGACGGGGTCACCGTCTCGCCCAGCTCCCAGTTGGGGGTCTCCATCGCGGTCGGCACCAGGTACTCCACGAAGTTGCCGCCGGTGATGTTCCCCCCCGCGTCGTAGGAAATCTCCTCGAGCAACGCCGGGGCCATGCCCATCGTCAGCCCGCCGTGGATCTGGCCGTCCACGATCATCGGGTTGATGCGGACTCCGCAGTCGTCCACCGCCACGAAACGCCGGATCGACACCTGGCCGGTGCCCCGGTCGATGTCCACGCAGCAGATGTAGGAGCCGAACGGGAAGGTCAGGTTGGGCGGGTCGTAGTACGAGATGGCTTCGAGACCGGCCTCCATCCCCTGGGGGTGGTTCGTGTAGGCGGCGAAGGCCACGTCCTGGATCGTCTTCGCGCGGTCGGGGGAGCCCTTCACGAAGAACTTCCCCCGCTCCCATTCGAGGTCGGCTTCGTCGGCCTCCAGCAGGTGGGCGGCGATCTTCCGCGCCTTCTCCCGGATCTTGCGCGAGGCGATCGAAGCGGCCGCGCCGGCGGTCGGGGTGGAGCGGCTCGCGTAGGTGCCGAGGCCGTAGGGGGCGGTGTCGGTGTCGCCCTCCTCGACCTGGATGTCCTCCGGCGGGATCCCGAGCTCCTCGGCGATGATCTGCGCGTAGGTGGTCTCGTGCCCCTGCCCCTGCGACTTGGTGCCGAAGCGGGCGATCGCCTTGCCGGTGGGGTGGATCCGGATCTCGGCCGAATCGAACATCTTGATCCCCAGGATGTCGAAATCCTTCGACGGGCCGGCGCCGACGATCTCGGTGAACGAGGAGATGCCGATTCCCATGAGCTCGCCCCGGGCGCGCTTTTCCGCCTGCTCCTTGCGGAGATCCCGGTAGCCGATCATGCCCATCGCCTTTTCGAGCGCCGCCCCGTAGTTCCCGCTGTCGTACTCCCAGCCGAGCGCCGACGTGTAGGGGAACTGCTCCGGGCGGATGAAGTTCCGCATCCGGAAGTCGGCGGGGTCCTCGCCGTTTTCGCGCGCCAGCAGATCCACCATCCGCTCGATGGCGTGCACCGCCTCGGTGACCCGGAAGGAGCACCGGTAGGCGATGCCGCCCGGCGGCTTGTTGGTGTACACCCCGTCCACCGCGACGTGGGCGCTTTCGATGTCGTAGGAGCCGCTGGCCACGTGGTAGAGGCCCGCCGGGAACTTGGAGGGATTGGCGGCGGCGTCCGCGTAGCCGTGGTCGGCGACGGTGTCGAGCTTCAGCGCGACGATCTTCCCCCTCCTCGATCCCAGCTTCGCGTCGATGTGATAGTCGCGGGCGAAGGAGTCCGCCTGGAGGTTCTCGGAGCGGTCCTCGATCCACTTGACCGGCTTGCCGGTGACCACCGAGGCGGCGGTGGCGATCACGTAGCCCGGATACACCGGCACCTTGCCGCCGAAGCCGCCGCCGATGTCCGGCGAAATCACCCGGATCTTGTGCTCGGCGAGACCCAGGTGCGCGGTCACCAGCGCCACCACCGTCCGGATCGCGTGAGGCGCCTGGGTGGTGAGGTAGAGGGTCAGATGCCCCTCCACCGGATTCCAGCTGGCGACGCAACCGCAGGTCTCGATGGACGCGACGTGGATGCGCGGGATGTGCATCCGCTGCTCCACCACCGTGTCGCACCCGGCGAGTGTCTGTTCGGCGGCTTCGGCGTCCCCGTGCTCCCAATGGAAGATGTGGTTGCTTTCCTTGTCGTTCCGCACCTTCACCGCGCCCGGCTTCAGGGCCTCGTGGGGATCCACCACCACCGGAAGCGGGTCGTAGTCGACCTGGAGCGCCGCCGCTCCGTCGGCGGCGGCGTAGCGCGAAGTCGCCACCACCCCGGCGACCTCCTGGGACTGGTACTTGACGGTGTCCACCGGCAGCACCATCTGCTGGTCGCTCATCAAGGTGGGCATCCAGGCGAGCTTGTAGCCCTCGAGCGTCTTTCCGGTGATCACCGCAGCGACCCCCGGAACCGCCATCGCGGTGTCCTCGTGGATCGTCTCGATCTTTGCGTGGGCGTAGGGACTCCGGGCAATGCCCAGGTAGAGCATTCCCGGCAGCTTGATGTCGTCGATGTAGCGCCCCTGCCCCCGGATGAAGCGGGCGTCCTCCTTCCGCGGGACGGAGTGTCCCAAGCCTCTGCACTCAGTCATGGGAGTTCTGCTCCTTCCGCAGTTCGGCGGCGCGCTCCACCGCCTTCACGAT
This sequence comes from Candidatus Marinacidobacterium sp., assembly GCA_965202845.1. Lineage (GTDB taxonomy): Bacteria > Acidobacteriota > Vicinamibacteria > Marinacidobacterales > Marinacidobacteraceae > CBDATA01. The sequence continues at coordinate 878,902 of OZ241856.1, read as the reverse complement.
GTTCACGTAGCCGGTGCACCGGCACAGGTTGCCGGAAATGCCCCAGCGAATGTCCGCTTCGGTGGGATTCGGGTTTCGTTCCAGGAGGGCCTTCGCGGTGAGCATCATCCCCGGAGTGCAGAAGCCGCACTGGAGGCCGTGCTTTTCGGTGAAGCCCTGCTGGATCGGGTCCAGCCCCCCGTTTCCGAGCCCCTCGACGGTGGTGACCGCCTTCCCGTTCGCCGCCACCGCAAGGACGGTGCAGCTCTTCACCGGCACGCCGTCGAGCAGCACCGTGCAGGCGCCGCAGGAAGTGGTGTCGCAGCCGATGTGGGTTCCGGTGAGGTTCAGCTCCTCCCGGAGGAAGTGGACCAGCAGGAGGCGCGACTCGACCGCCCGATGGACATCTTCGCCGTTGATGGCGACGCGAATCGCATGGTGGGAACTCATGATTGCCCTCCCGCGGCGTGGGCGAGGGCGCCGGAAAGCGCCCGGAAGGTGAGCGCGCGCACCAGAGCGCGCTTGTAGTCGACGGTCCCCCGGTGGTCGTCGGTGGGCTCGGCGGCCTCGGCTGCGGCTTCGGCCGCCCGGTCCCGATCGTCTTCGGAGCCGGCGGTCCCGATCAACGCCGCCTCGGCGGCCCGGGCCCGAATCGCGGTGAGGCCGACGTTGGTGAGGCCGATCCCGGCCTCGACGATCTCCCCTTCGGTGACCCGGACCTGCGCCGCGACCGCCGCCACCGCGTAGTCGCCCACCTTCCGCTCGAACTTCCGGTAGGCGCCGCCGCTGCCGGTCCCGCCGACCGGGACGCGGATCCGGGTGAGGATGCCGTGGTCGCCCAGACTGGTCTCGAAGGGGCCCTGGAAGAAGTCGTCGGCGCCGGTGGCGGCCGTCACGCCGTCCGGTCCGACCGACTCGAAGGAGGCCCGGAGGGCGAGCATCGCCGCCGGGTGGTCGTTGCCGGGGTCGGCGTGCGCCACGTTGCCGCCGATCGTGCCGAGGTTCCGCACCAGCGGGTCCCCGACCACCGCCGCGGTTTCGGCCAGAAGCGGAGCGTGGGTCCGCACCAGTTCCGAGGACTCGACCTCGGACTGGCGGGTCATCGCTCCCAGCACCAGGGAGTCCCCCTCGAGACGGATGCCGGAAAGTCCCGGAATCCCGCTCAGGTCAATGAGCGCACCCGGCTCGGCCAGCCGGAACCGCATCATCGGGATGAGGCTGTGGCCGCCGGCGAGGAGCTTGGCGCCGGAATGCGCCCGCAGCAGCCGCGCAGCCTCCTCCAGGGTGCCGGGGGAGTGGTAGTCGAAAGGCGCCGGGATCATGCGCGTCTCCTTTGCGAAGCGCAGGCGAGCATACCATCCCCCTCCGCCATGACCCCCTGGAAGCGGAGCCTCCGGCTCATCGCCATCCTGCTCGCCATCTGGTTCGCCGCCTCGCTCGGCCTGGGCGTGCTGCTCGCCGCCCCCCTCAACCGCATCTGGATCGGCGGGTTCCCGCTGGGATTCTGGTTCGCCCAGCAGGGTTCGATCCTGATCTTCCTGGTCCTGCTGGTGGTCTACGCGGCGGCGATGGACCGGATCGAGAAGAAGGACGACCGGAACCGGTCTTGAGCATCGCCGGCTGGACGCTCGCCTTCGTGGTCGGGAGCTTCGCGCTCTACACCGCCATCGCCATCGCCAGCCGGGTGCGCACCACCTCCGGCTTCTATGTCGCCGGGCGCGGGGTTTCGGCGGTCGCCAACGGGATGGCCACCGGCGCCGACTGGATGAGCGCCGCCTCCTTCCTGTCGATGGCGGGGCTGATCTCGTTCATGGGCTACGACGGCGCCATCTATCTCATGGGGTGGACTGGCGGCTATGTCCTGCTGGCGCTGCTGGTGGCCCCCTACCTGCGACGCTTCGGGCGCTTCACGATTCCCGAGTTCGTGGGCGACCGGTACGCCTCCCGGGTCGCCCGTCTGGTGGCGGTCGCCTGCGCGATCTTCATATCCATCACCTACGTGGCGGGGCAGATGCGCGGAGTGGGGGTGGTCTTCTCCCGGTTCCTCTCCGTGCCGGTCGAGTACGGGGTGGTTCTCGGCGGGGTCATCGTGCTGATCTACGCGACGCTCGGCGGCATGCGCGGGATCACCTACACCCAGGTGGCGCAGTACGGCGTCCTGATCGTGGCGTTCCTGATCCCGGCCGGCGCCATCTCGTGGATGATGACCGGGACGGCAGTCCCGCAGATCGGGTTCGGGTCGCCGCTGGTCGAGGGGGAGCGCGCCGGGATGTTCCTGCTGCGGGCCATCGACGCCATCCACGCCGATCTCGGACTCCCCGCCTACACCGGCGCCTTCCTCGCCGGGAAGAAGACGCTCCTCGACGTCTTCGCCATCACCTTCGCGCTGATGACCGGGACCGCCGGACTGCCGCACGTGCTCATCCGCTTCTACACCGTCCGCACCGCCCGACTCGCCCGCTGGAGCGTGATGTGGGCGCTCTTCTTCATCGCCATCCTCTACACCACCGCCCCCGCGGTCGCCGCCTTCGCCCGGGTGAACATGATCCAGACCCTCCACGGGACCGCCTACGCGGAGGCGCCGTCGTGGTTCCGGAACTGGGAGGCGACCGGACTCATCGCCTTCACCGATCGCAACGGCGACGGGATCATCCAGTACGGCGAGGGGCCGGGCGCCGAACTGGCGATCGACCGGGACATCATGGTGCTCGCCAACCCGGAGATCGCCGAGCTGCCGGCGTGGGTGGTGGGGCTGGTGGCGGCCGGGGGGCTCGCGGCGGCGCTCTCCACCGCGGCGGGGCTGCTGCTGGTGATCTCCTCGTCGATCTCGCACGACCTGCTCAAGGGGTTCTTCCGTCCGAACATGACCGACCGGGAGGAACTGGGATGGGCGCGAGTCGCCGCCGCCGGCGCGGTGGCGGTGGCCATCCTGGTGGGCATCCATCCGCCGGACTACGTGGCGGCGGTGGTCGCCTTCGCCTTCGGGCTGGCCGCCGCCAGCTTCTTCCCGGCGCTGACGCTCGGGGTCTTCACTTCGTGGGTCACCGCGCGGGGGGCGATCTCCGGCATGATCGCGGGCACCGGGTTCACCGCGGTCTACATCGGCTGGTTCAAGGTCTTCCAGTGGAGCGGCCCCGAGTCCTGGTGGTTCGGGATCAGCCCGGAGGGGATCGGCAGCATCGGCATGCTGCTGAACTTCCTGACCGCCTGGCTGGTGAGCCGGTTCGGTTCGCCGCCGCCGGGAACCGGGCGAATGCTCCGGGAGCTTCGGGGCGAAACCCCGAGAGGGAACGACGGTTAGCGCAGCCGGACGGCGGTCCCGTACACCAGGATTTCCGAGGCGGTCTGCATGACCATCGAGGTCACGATCCGCACCGAGACCACCGCGTCGGCGCCCAGCGACCCGGCGTGCTCGACCATCCGGGAGATCGCCTGCTCCCGGCTCTCCTCCATCAGCTTGGTGTAGGACTCGATTTCACCGCCCACGATGGACTTCAGGGCGGCGAGGATGTCCCGGCCGATGTGACGGGCGCGGATCGTCGCGCCCCGGGCGACGCCCAGGGTCTCGGCGATCTCGGCGCCGGGAACGGAAGGGGTGGTGACCACGATCATGCGGGGAGCCTCCTCGGGTATCTGCAGGCATCGGAAGAATACGCCGGTCCCCCTTCCCATACCCTTGTCCAAACCATGAGACCGCTCCTCCTCCCCGCCGCCCTTTTCGCCGCCTCTTGCGCCGCGCCGCCAGACGCCGAGCCGCTCCGCATCGCGGTGGCCCGCTTCCAGCACGAGACCTGCACCTTCTGCCCCGGCGGCGACACCGAAATCGAGGACTGGCTTCGCGCCAGCCAGCCGCTCTCCGGCGAGGCGCTCCTCGAGTCCGGCGGCTACATCGGCGGGTTCGTCGAGCGCGCCCGGGAGTTCGGCGACGTGGAGCTCGTGCCGCTGACTTCGCCGGTGGGCGTCTTCGGCGGCTCGTCGCGCAGCTGGAACACCCGGGAGACCTTCGAGCATTTCCTCGGCGTCATGCTCGCCGAGCTGGAGGAGCAGCCGCCGGTGGACGGGGTGTACCTGGCGCTCCACGGAGCGATGGCGGTGCGCGAGGTTCCGCGCCCCGAAGCCGAGATCGCCCGTCGCTTCCGGGAAGTCGTCGGGCCGGACGTACCCATCGCCGCGACCCTCGACCTGCACGGCAACGAGGACGCCCAGTTCCTCGAGCACGCCGACTTCGCCTTCGTGACCAAGCGCTACCCGCACTACGACGCCTGGATCCAGGGGGAGCGGGCGGCGCGGGCGCTCCGGCTCGCCGCCCGGGGCCGCTACCGGCCCACCACCGCCACCCGCAAGCCGGGCGTCATCACCGCGACCGTGCTGCAGTGGACCGGACAGTCCCCCTCGATGGACATCATGGAGCGGGCCCGCCGCTGGGAGGCGCGGGAACACGATGCGTATGTGAGCGTCTTCTACGGCTACCCCTGGTCGGACGTCCCCGACGTGGGCGCGACCGTCCACGTGATGACGAACGACGACCAGGAGCTCGCCGACCGGATCGCCGACGACATGGACGACTTCATCTGGCGGGTGCGGGAAGGCTTCGCGCGCGGCGGCTATCCGGGGCCGGAGGAGGCGGCGGAGATCGTGGTGGCGGCCGTCGCCCGGGGCGAGACGCCGGTGGCGGTGGGGGACCACAGCGACCGACCGGGCGACGCGACCCACATCCTGAACGCCTTTCTCGCCGCCGGCATCGGCAAGACGCTCTACGGCACGATCTCGTCGCCGGCGACCCTCGAGGCGCTGGCGGCCGCCGACGCCGGGGCCGGCGACCCCTTCGACCACGAGATCGGCGGATTCACCCCCTCGGGCGGCTCGCCCCGCCGCATCGTCGGAACGCTCGAGTACTTCGGACCGGGGTTCGGCTACGAACGGATCGCGGCGGTCTCCTTCGGGGACGGCAACCTGGCGGTGCTGGTCCCCGCCTACGAACAGGTCCTCTACCCGGAGGCGTTCCGCATCGGGCCGATCGACCCCGACGACTACGACGTCTTCGTGGTCAAGTCGCGGGTGCACTTCCGGCGCGGGTTCGACGAGACCGGCTACGCCCGCACGATCCAGATCGTGGAGGCGCCCGAACCATTCGTGGGAACCACCTTCCTCGACGCGCTGCCCTGGGAGAACGTGAATCTCGACGAGCTCTACCCCTACGGGACGCCGCCGAAGCGCCGCTGAACGCCCGGCTACTCCGGCGGTTCGCGCAGTCGGCCGTACTTCCGGAGGATCGCCCGGAGGCGGTCGTGGGGCAGGCCGTACACCTTTCGCCCGTTCGCTCCCACCATGTCGCGCCCCGCCGCCAGGGCGTTGACGATGGCTTCCTCGGTCGCCTGCACCAGTCCCTCGAAGAGCGGGTTGATGTCGTTGTTGGCGAGGTTTTCCAGGCGGGCGACGCCGGCCTCGTTGTGCGCCGCCTCCCGGTTCGCGGTGGAGAAGGCGACGAAGATGTCCCCGGAGCCGTTCGCGGCGATGCTCCCCACCCGGCCCAGGGCGAGCGAGGCGCGGCGGATGAACCGGTCCAGCTGGTGCGGCAGAAGCGGCGCGTCGGTCGCCGCCACGATGAGAATCGAGCCGTCGCGTCCCAGGGAATCATCCCCTGGCGGGGAGTCGAAGGGTCCCGGTTCGGGCAGCAGGTCCGGGATCTCGCGTCCCACCGGAACCCCGGCGATCCGCATCTGGTCCCGGGTTCCGAAGTTGGACTGGACCAGCGCCCCGACGACGTACCGGCTCCCCGCCGCCTCCACGATCCGCGACGAGGTGCCGATGCCCGCCTTGAACCCGAAGGTGCGCATCCCGGTTCCGCCGCCCACCGAGCCTTCGGCCACCGGGCCGCCCCGCGCCGCATCCAGCGCCGCGAACACGTGCTCCCTTCGCACGTGGAATCCGTTGATGTCGTTCAGGAACCCGTCCCAGGTCTCGGCGACCACCGGCAGGCTCCAGTCGGGGGCGTCCAGGTTCGCCTGCGCCCAGGCGATGGTGGCTTCGTGCGTCGCGCCGACGCTGTGGGTGTTGGTGAGCATCACCGCGCCTTCAAGGATGCCGCGGTCGCGGAGCCAGGTGGTTCCGGTCATCTCGCCGTTGCCGTTCAGGGTGAACCAGGCGGCGAAGACCCGACTCCGGCTGGCGCGCCCCCGGGGCAGCACCGCGGTCACGCCGGTGCGGACCGGCCCCTCGCCGACCACCAGCTCCCCCTCCCCGCGGATGAGGGTGTGGTGTCCCACCTCGACGCCGGCGACGTCGGTGATGGCGTTCAGCGGCCCCGGCTGGCCGTCGAAGGGGACGCCGAGATCGCGGGCCCGCTGGGCTGCGGCGGGAAGCGCCGCCAGCAGGAGGAGCGCGACGGTGGGAAGGAGCTTCTTCAACGCAGTCTCAGGTCGACATCAGCCTGGCCTTTGGCCAAAGCGTACTCTTGTCGCCTTCCCCATGCCTCCTCCCGTCCAGACCGGCCTCGAACGGCTTCCCGATCTCGGCGACCTGCTGCGCGGACTTCGGGTCGGCCTGATCGCCAACCCCGCTTCGGTCACCGCTTCCTTCCGGCACGCCCAGGACGTGGTGGCGGGGTTGCCGGGCGTGACGCTCGCGGCGCTCTTCGCCCCGGAGCACGGCTGGGGCGCCGTTGAACAGGATCTGGTGGAGATCCCGGACACGGCGGAGCAGATCCCCGTCCACAGCCTCTACGGGCCGGTCCGGCGCCCGACAGCGGCGATGCTGGAAGAGCTCGACGCGCTGGTCTTCGACATCCAGGACATCGGCGCCCGCTACTACACCTACGTCTGGACCCTGGCCCTCGCCATGGAGGCCTGCGCCGAGGCCGGGCGGCGCATGGTGGTGCTGGACCGTCCCAACCCGATCGGCGGCCTGGCGGTCGAGGCGGCCTGATCCGGGAAGACCACCTCTCGTTCGTCGGCCTCCATCCGCTGCCCACCCGCCACGGCATGACGGCGGGCGAGATCGCGGCGCTTCTCAACCGCCACCGCCGGATCGGCGCCGACCTGGTGGTGGTGGGCTGCGACGGCTGGAAGCGCGGGCAGTGGCTCGACGACGCCGGCCTTCCCTTCGTGCCCCCTTCCCCGAACATGCCCACCCTCGACACCGCGGCGGTCTATCCGGGGGCGTGCCTCCTTGAAGGAACCAACCTTTCCGAGGGGCGCGGCACGACCCGGCCGTTCGAGATCGTCGGAGCGCCCTGGATCGACGGCGTCCGCCTCGCCGAAGCGCTCGCCCGGGAGGACCTGCCCGGAGTCCACTTCCGGCCCATTCGCTTCCGCCCCACGTTCCACAAGCACGCCGGCGAGGAGTGCGGAGGCGTGATGCAGCACGTCACCGATCGCGCGGCGTACCTCCCCCTGCGCAGCGGGGTCGCGCTGCTCGCCCATGCCCGGCGCCTGGGGCCGGCGCCCTTCCGCTGGCGCGACCCGCCCTACGAATACGAATACGAGCGCCTTCCCATCGACATCCTCGCCGGATCGCCGGAGCTCCGGGAAGGGATCGAGGCCGACGCCAGCGTGTCGGATCTCGCCGCCGCCTGGGACCAGGACGCCGCCGCATTCGCCCCGGTGCGCGAGCAGTTCCTGCTCTACCGGTAGTCTCCGGCGCGCCGGCTTCCCGCCGTAGAATCGTCCCCCGATCGAGGTGCGCCCCATGTCACATCGTCTGCTTCCGATGCTTGCCGGCTTCGCGCTGCTCGTCCCGTCCCTCCCGGCGGCGCAGGACGACGACGAGGAATCCGCGAAGGGGCTGCCGCTCGCCGCCGCTAAAACCCTGGAATTCACGGTGACCGAGGGCACCTGGATGTCCCTCGATATCGCGCCGGACGGTCGGACCCTGGTGTTCGACCTGCTCGGCGACATCTACACGCTGCCCATCGGCGGAGGCGAGGCGACCCGAATCCTGGGAGGCATGTCCTTCGAGAGCCAACCGGTCTTCTCCCCCGACGGCGGCACGATCGCCTTTCTGAGCGACCGCAGCGGGGTCGAAAACCTGTGGGTGGCGAACGCCGACGGGAGCGACCCGAGGGCGCTGACCGAAGACGGGCCGACGAACGACCGGCCGCAGCTCATGATTTCGCCGAGCTGGACCGCTGACGGCGCGTACGTCCTGGTCTCCCGGAGCCGTCCTCCCGAGCGTACCGCCAGCGTGTTCCTGGTCCACCGGGACGGCGGCGGGGGGGTGCGGCTGGGAGAGGCGCCCCCCGAACCCACGCCCGGCGGTCCCCAGCCGCTCAACCGGCTGGGCGCGGTGGCGTCGCCGGACGGCCGCCATGTGTACTTCTCCGAGCGGCGCGGGACATTCAACTACAACGCCCAATTCCCGATCTGGCAGGTGGTCCGGTTCGACCGCTGGACCGGCGACGAAACCACCATCACCAACGCCCCGGGCAGCGCCATGCGGCCCGTGCTGAGCCCCGACGGCCGGCTCCTGGCGTACGCGACCCGCCACCGGACCGAGACCGCGTTCCGGTTGCGCGACCTTGAAACCGGCGAGGAGCGGTGGCTGCTTTCCGGCGTGACCCGGGACGACCAGGAATCCCGCGCCAGCCGGGACACCATGCCGGGGTACGCCTTCACCCCGGACGGGAGCGCGCTGATCGCCAGCATCGACGGCGGCATCCACCGGATCGACATCGCCACCGGCGCCGCCGTCGAAATCCCGTTTTCGGCGAAGGTCGAGGCCGAAGTCGCCCCGCGGCTCCACTTCCCGCGTCGGGTGGACGACGGACCGTCGGTGACCGCCCGGATCATCCGCTGGCCGCGGATTTCCCCGGACGGAGGCGCCGTGGCGTTCTCCGCCTTCAGCCAGCTGTACCGCATGGATCTCCCCGGCGGCGCGCCGGAGCGGCTCACCGACTCCGACGAGGACGAGTTCATGCCCGCCTGGTCCCCGGACGGGCGCCGCATCGCCTACGTCACCTGGTCCACCGACGGCGGCCACCTCAAGACGGTCCCCGCCTCCGGCGGCTCGGGAACCACCCTGACGCCGGAACCCGCCTTCTACGCCGAACCCGCCTGGAATCCGGCGGGCGACGCCATCGTGCTGCGCCGGGCCCCGGTCAGGGAGCAGCTCTACGCGGCGCCGCCCGACGAAGAGGAAATCGGGGGCATGAGGCCCGCCGAGTTGAGCGAGCTGCTGCTGATTCCGGCTTCCGGCGGCGACCTGACGGTGATCGGCCCGGCGGAGGGCGGACGGTTTCCCCACTTCGCGGCGTTCCCCGATCGGGTGTTCCTGACCGGAAGCGGCGGGCTGCTCTACTCGGTGCGCACCGACGGGAGCGACCGTCGCGAGCATCTCAAGGTCACCGGCCGGGGCGCCGGGCCGAACCCGCCGGGAGCGAGCGAAATCCGGCTTTCGCCGGCGGGAGACCGCGCCTTCTTCGAGCTCCAGAACCGCCACTTTCTCGTGGAGCTCCCGGACGCCGGCAACCGGACCCTCGAAGTCAGGGTGGGAGGCGGAACCACCCCGGTCCCGGTGCGCGAAGTCGCTCCCGAGGGCGGCTTCCATCTCGACTGGTCGGCCGATGGCTCCAGCGTGATCTGGTCGCTCGGCGACACGGTGCACCGGCAGCCGGTTGCGGCGCTGCTCGGCGGCGACGAACCCGCGCCGGAGACCTTCCCGGCAACGGTGGACATGCCGCGCGCCGTTCCACAGGGAACCATCCTGCTCGACAACGCCTTCCAGGTCATTACGATGGAGGGAGAAGAAGTGATCCGCGGCGGGGACGTGCTGGTCCGGGACAACCGGATCGCGGCGGTGGGCGAGGATCTTGTCGCTCCCGAGGGCGCACGGGTACTGGATGTCTCCGGCAAGACGGTGCTGCCCGGATATGTGGATGCGCATGCCCACATGTGGGCGCCGCGCGGGGTCCACCAGCGCCAGGTGTTCCAGCACCTTGCGAACCTCGCCTGGGGGGTGACCACCACCCGCGATCCGCAGACCTCCACCGCCGACGTCTTCGCCTATCGCGATCTCCAGGAAACCGGCCGGATCCTCGCTCCCCGGATCTACGCCACCGGACCGGGGATCTTCTCCCGCTCCGGGGTGTACGACGAGGAGGCCGCCGACCTGTTCCTCAAGCGGTACGCCGACGCCTACGACGCGATCACCATCAAGCAGTACGTGGCAGGCGACCGCATCGTCCGCCAGTGGGTGGCGATGGCCTCCAGCAAGCACCGGTTGATCCCCACCACCGAGGGGGCGCTCGACCTGAAGCTGAACCTCACCCAGATGATCGACGGCTACTCCGGACACGAGCACAGCCTCCCGATCATCCCGATTCACGATGACGTGGCCCAATTCGTCGCCCGCACCGAAACCTTTTACACCCCGACCATCCTGGTCGCCTACGGCGGTCCCTGGAGCGAGAACTTCTTCTTCCAGAACACCGACGTGGCGAACGACGAGAAGCTCGCCCGCTTCATCCCGGCGTCCATCCTCGACCCCATGATCCGCCGGCGCGGCCAGTGGTTCCTCGAGGAGGAATACGTCCATCGCGGCATCGCCGAAGGATGCACGAAGGTCATTCGGGCCGGCGGACGCTGCGCGCTCGGCAGCCACGGCCAGCTCCAGGGACTCGGCGCCCACTGGGAGATATGGGCCCTGGGCTCCGGCGGGCTCACCCCGCACGAAACCCTGCGGGCGGCGACGATCTTCGGGGCCGAGGCCATCGGCCTCCCGGAGGATCTGGGCTCCCTCGCTCCCGGGAAGCTCGCCGATATCCAGATCCTCGACGCCGACCCGCTGGCGGACATCCGCAACACCAACTCGGTCCGCTACGTGATGCTGAACGGCGAACTCTTCGATGCGAACACGCTGGAAGCGCTGTGGCCGGTGGCGAAGCCGGCGCCCGAACTGTTCTGGGACGAGGAGCCGCCGCCGAGCGCTCCGGCCAGCCGGTGAAGGGCGTCACCCATACAATCCGACTCGGGGGGTCCGCCCCTTGCCGAACCAAGGACGCAACAACATGAAACACGAACGCCTGCCGGCGCTGCTCCTGGGCGTCGGACTGACGCTCGCCGGATGCGGCGACGACGAGGAGCCGGCGTCTGCGCCGGCGCCAGTTCCTGCTCCGGCGCCCGCGCCGACTCCCGCCCCCGAACCAGAACCCGAGCCGACTCCCGCTCCCGAACCGGAACCGGAGCCCGAGCCGTTCCGGATCTCCATGACGCCCCCGGCCGCCGACGAGGACAGGGACTGCCAGGGCCATGCGATGTGCCCGGACGCCCTGACCGACCCGGCGAAGGCGATGGCGTCCATGAACAAGATGATGGTCGTGAAGAGTTCGCACGACGCGATCCTCACCCCGATGTGGATGGACCCGGCTCCGAACGGGGTCGGCGTCACCGGCGGGATGGACGCCATGCCGTTCCGGAACATCGACTGGATGGCGAAGCAGTCCGATGTGGTCGGGGCGGGCGTGACCTTCCGGGCGGTGCGGGTGCGGGTGGGCGCCGGGCAGGAGACGATCCCGGCGAGCGAAGTGATGCACATCACCTGCGGGCCGTTCCGGTGTTCGGAAGCGTCGATGGAGAAGCCGGCGGCGCCCGAGGTCACGGTCGCCGATTCGGCGGTCTGCGCCGACTGGGATCCGAAGATGGAGCTTCAGGTCGGCATGATCGACAACGATCATGGGTTCATCCGCTCGGCCCCCCAATTCCATTGGGCCTGGGACGACGGGATCGATCTCGGCTGGGCATCGACGTCCACCGCGGACATGACGGTGAAGCACTTCTTCTCCGGGTGGGGCGTGAGGAACTATTCCATCATGGGCCCGAACGCGGTCAAGGGGACGAACAAGCCGGTTCCGATGGACATGATGAAGGGCGGGGCGGTCGACAAGGCCGGGAACAACAAGTACGCGCCGGGAATCGGCAACAAGCGGCCAACCGCCAACGTGGCGACCTCCGACACCGGGAAGGACGCCGAAAAACTGGCCGACGTCTGCCTGCGGGACACCTACTACAGCGCGACGTCCAGCGATTTGCACAAACCGGACAGTTGTTTCCGGCTGCTGGTGGGCAGGACCCGAAGATTCGACGGCGCCGAAATGGACGGCAACTATCTGCCCGGCTACGGGATTGAAGTGGCGCCGGTGGGCGGCGGCGTTTCGTGGGGCAAGGTGAAGTGGGAGAAGGACCCGTTCGAGGACCTGGAGTGCGAGCCCCGGAGGTTCATGGCTGCCGACCAGTTTGATGTCTGCGAACTGTTCGAGGCGGAGGTCGACCATGCCCTTTCCGGGGGCTGGGGCGACGTGGATTTCGACGCGCTTGGCACCGGGCTGACCTCCAAGATGGCCCTCTGGCGGGTCGGCTTCAAGGAGAAGCCCACGCCCCGGCACTTCAAGAAGATCTTTTTCGACGACAACTTCAACGGCATCGTCGGCTATGACAAGGGACCTTCCATCGTGCTGGAACGCAGTGGCGTTCATGTGGTTCGATCCGGTTCCATCGGACGGGACGGAGTCGCGACCACCGATCGATTCCGAAGCGATGTCTACCACTACTACACCCCGCCTTCCGAAACTGTTCCCAGCGGGGTGGAGAACATCCGGAAACGGACCGTCCCCTTCTGCTGGATGTCGCTGGTGGATGGCGACGGCGACCCGACGATGGGAGATTTCGGGAAGGTCGACCTCACCGGTCCGACCGCTGGGAAGCCGGACGGGAAGGCGGACAACTACGCGGAAGGCGATGACGCGAAGATGTGCTCGGACGACGACGGCGAGGGCTGCGACGCCAAGTTCGAGATGGACTACACGCTGGAATTTCAGGACGGCGCCTTCGGTTGCGAGGCCAGGCGCACGCTGACCCTGCGCTGCGAATGGGACGCGCAGGGAGTCCTCAAGACGAAGAAGAACAAGGGGAATCCGACGGACGCCCCGATTCGAACCAAGGGCAGGCTCAGCCGCACCTTTGACATCGGCAAGAATTACCACAACTTCGCCGAGTGCACGGTGACTTCCGAGTAACGGGAAGACGCCGATCGTCGGAGCCCGTTCCCGCCGGGCGGGGGGGAGTCAGACTTGGTGCATGGTCTGGCCGCCCACCACCGTGCGGTGGACGACGATCTCCTTCAGGCGGTCCGGATCGGTCTCGGCGACATCGTGCGGGTCCTCCTCCAGCATCACGAAGTCGGCGAGCTTGCCGACCCGGATGCTGCCCTTGATGTTCTCCTCGAAGGAGGCCCAGGCGCCGTTGATGGTGCCGATCCGCAGCGCCTCGTCCATGTTGACCCGCTGGTTTTCGCCCCAGACCCGGCCCTGGGTGTCCTTGCGGGTGATCATCGCCTGGAGCGCCATCATCGGCTCGTAGGGACCCGGAACGTAGTCGGAGGCGCCCGCGACCTTGATGTCGTAGTCGAGGAACGAGCGGTGCGCGAACATCCACTTCATCTTCTCCTCGCCGTACTCCACCCACTTGTTCCCGTGGTAGTGGACATAGGTCCAGAAGGGCGTCGGGATCGAGCCGGAGTCGTGGATGCGCTGCAACAGCTCGGGGTTCACCAGCGAGCAGTGCTCGAGGCGGTGACGGGCGTCGCGCGGCGCATCGCGCAGTACCTTCTCGTAGGCGTCCAGGACGTATCCGATGGTCAGGTCGCCGTTCGCGTGGATCCCGATGTGGAAATCGTGCGCGTGGGCGTCCTCCACCGCCTCCATGATCTCTTCGGGAGTCATGGTGAGGATTCCGTGGTCGTCGGTCCCCTCGTAGGGGGTGCTCATGTACATGGTGCGGCCTGACGCCGATCCGTCGGCGCCGTACTTGACCGCCCCGATCCGGAGCCATTCGTTGCCGAAGCCGCGGTGGATGCCGGCGGCCTTGAGGCCGGCGTACAGGTCCGAATTCCCGGAGGCGAAGTAGTACATGCGGTAGCGGAGCTCGCCGGCGGCGTAGGCGTCCTCGAGCGCCCGCAGGCCGTTGGCGTTTCCGCCGGTCTGGTGGACGCTGGTGATTCCGGCCGCCGTCATCAGCTTGGACATGTGGGCGACCCCCGCCTGGAAGTCGGCCCGCGAATAGACCCGGCGGGACCCGACCCCGTCGAACACGTCCTGGGCGCGCTCCTCGACCAGGCCGGTGAGGCGCCCGCTCTCGTCCTTCTCGAAACGCCCGCCCGGCGGATCGGCGACCCGGTCGGTCACCCCCGCCATCTCGAACGCCTTCGAGTTGTACCAGGCGATGTGCCCGCCCCGGTGCGAGACCCGGACCGGAACCTCGCGGGTCGCCTCATCCAGATCGTCCCGGGTGATCCGCCGATACTGGCCGTCCTCGCCGGTGACCTTGGTGTCGTCGTACTTGAATCCGTCGACCCAGTAGCCGGCCCGGGTGTCGGCGGCGGCGGCCCGGATGGCCATCTTGATGTCGTCGATGGTGCGGACGTCCAGATTCACCTCGAAGAGATCCCGCATGCCGCCGGGATGGCAGTGGGCGTCGATGAAGCCGGGAACCACCGTCATGCCCCCGGCGTCCACGACCTCGGTTCCCGGTCCGGCAAGGTTCCTGACATCCGCATCGGAACCCACCGCGACGAACTTGTCGTGGTTGACGGCGAACGCCTGGGCCCGGTCCATCGTGGTTCCGCCCCCGCTGTATTCGGAGGTGTACACGCGGGCGTTGTGGACGATCAGCTGCGGGGTCGCCGCTCCCCCGCCGGCGCCGCAGGCCGCGCCCAGACCGGCGGCGGCGGCCGCTCCGCTGAGCTTCAGGAATTCGGCGCGGCTCAGGTTCTTGTCGAGCAGACGGGACATGGAGCGGGACCTCCTCTTCGAGGGGATGCGATGGAGTGAGCGTACACCACAAACGCCGCGCGCTTCAGCGGCGGCCTTCCACCGCCACCGTCACCACATCCACTTCGTTGTACTGCTGGTGGCGGACCGAGGCGGCGTGGTGGCGGAGCAGGCGCAGCGAAATGTCCCGCTCGGCGGCGGCGCCGGCGGATTCCCCCAGCGCCAGGAGCTGGTTTTCGATGTTCATCCCGGCGGGGGCCGCCACGAACTCCACTTCGACGCGACGGGCGTCGCCCCGGGCCGTCACCCGGAGATGGCGGTCGGAGGCGCCGTCCTCCCCGCCTTCGCCCACCACCAGCAGCAGCGCCTCCTCGCCGGTGGAGCGCAGCCGCTCCACCGAGCGTTCGCTCCACTTCCGGCGTTCGGCCCAGGCGACGAGGAACGCGTCCAGCTTCGGCATCGCCTCCCGGTTGAGGCGCGCTTCGAAGCGGACCGGACGCGGGCCGGTGACCGAAAGGAAGAGCATCAGGAGCAGGATTGCGCCGCCGCCCGCGGTCATGCCGTTGCCGAGCAGGGCTTCCCAGAAGGCGCCGAGCGATCCGGGAAAGATCGCATGCGCCTGGAAACCGGCGCCCACCCAGTAGGCGACGCCGACCACGGTGGCGGCGCGGAAGTCCAGGCCGTCCCGGGCCGCGATCCGCAGCCCGACCACGAACAGGATGGCGATCAGCACGAAGGCGTATGCGGCGATGACCGGCTCCGGGATGGCGATCACCAGCGCCGCCGCCTTGGGCATGAGGGCGAGCGCCAGGAAAACGGCCCCGATGTACAGGCCGACCCGTCGGGACGCCACCCCGGTGAGCTCGGTCAGCGAAACGCTGCTCGAGTAGGTGGTGTTGGGAGGAACGCCGAGCAGTCCGGAAAGCAGGTTGCCCACTCCGTCGGCGCTGACCGCTCCCTGGACCAGGCGGTAGTCGGGCGCCCGGGGTTCGCGCCAGGAGACCTGCTGGATCGCCACCGCATCCCCGATCGTCTCGATGGCGCCCACCATCGTGACGAGGATGAACGCTGGCAGCAGCGCCCAGAAGGCGGGTCCGAACGAGATATCCAGTCCGGGCCAGTCCAGCGACGGGAAGCCGACCCAGGAGGCGTCGGCGATCGGGCGGTAGTCTCCCAGACCCAGCGCCGCCCCGACCAGCGCGCCGGCCAGAACGCCCAGGATCGGCCCCCAGAGACGCAGGATTCCCGGCCCCCGAAGCGCCATCCCCACCGCGATCAGCAGCGTGACCAGGAAGGCGATCCCCGCCGCGCCGGGCGGAGCGTCCTCCGGGGCGTTGTCCATCATGTCGAAGAGGATGGGCATCACCGTCACCGCGATCAGCATGATGACGGTCCCCGCCACCGCCGGCGTGATGATCCGGCGAACCGCCGCCATCCGCTGGACCAGCAGGAACTGGAAGAAGGAGGACACGAGCACCAGGGTGGCGAGCAGGCCGGGGCCGCCCTCCACCAACGCCGCCACCGACACCGAGATGAACGCGCCGGAGGTGCCCATCATCAGGATGTGCCCGGCGCCGAAGCGCCCCACCCGGAGCGCTTGCAGGATGGTGGTGAGTCCGCTGATCAGCAGCACCCCGAAAACGGCCCACGCCTCCCAGGAGGCGGAGGCGCCGGCGGCGCGGGCGATGACCAGGGGAGTCAGCGCGATGCCCCCGAACGTGAGGACGGCGGCCTGGACGCCGAGACCGGCGGCGGTCAAGGGCGGCGGGTTCTCGTCCGGCTGGTAGCGGATGTCGCGGTTGTTCGCGGAATCGCTCATGAATGCCTCCTCAAGGATGGGCGCCAGCCCTTCGGGAGACCAGCGGTTCGTCCCACATCGACTCGAAAAGGAAGTCCCGGCGCTCGTGCAGCCGGTGGTCGCCCCCCGGGATCTCCACCAGGTCGACGGCGGGACAGGCGGCGGCGAATTCGCGCGACAGGGAAATCGGCACGACCTCGTCGTCGCTTCCGTGAAAGATGCGGGTGGGGACCGTGAGCTCGCGCGCCAGATCGTCGACCGGATACCGCGACTCGTCGGTCACCGCCTGGAAGCCCACTTCCAGCGTCCGGTCGCCGACCTCGGCGGAGAGGATCCCCGACGCCTCCCATGCGTCCCCTTCCCCCGGCGGCAGGCTGGCGTGAAAGCGCGCGAACATCAGGAACGCCGGCGCGATCGCGTACACCTGCTCCACCTTGCGGGGATGGCGGGCCGCGCGCCAGAGCGCGGCGATCCCCCCCATCGAGGAGCCGATCAGGGTGAACGGCCCGGCGCAACGCTCCTCGAGGAAGGCGAGCGCCCTGTCGAGATCCTCGAGGTTGCGGGACAGCGAAAGTCCCCGGCAGTCGCCGCCCGAATCGCCGTGCCCGGTGCAGTCGTAGGCGGCGAATCCGGGGCCGCGCCGGTGGAGCCAGTCGCGGAACCGGTTCGGCTTGCCGCCCTTCCGGTCCGACCCGAAACCGTGGAGGAACACCCAGGCGCCGGAATCGGGCGCCGTTCCGGGAGTCCAGGAAAGCGCAAGCGGCGCCTGCCCCGGTCCTGCCGGAACCCGGAGGTCCAGGATGCGATGGGGCGAAGCCGGAAGCACTGGGCGCGATTATGCCCGACGAATCCGTTCGCGGGCGATTCGGAAGACCTCGTGGAAGGCGGAGCGGGTCAAGCGGCCGGTGAAGGTGTTCTGCTGGCTGGGGTGGTAGCTCGAAAGCAGCAGGATTCCTCCCGGCAGCTCGGCGGCGGCGCCGTGTCCGAACCGCGGCAGCGGTTTCGGAAGCCGACGCCCGGCGGCCTCCAGGGCGCGCAGCAGGCCGGCGTGGGCGATGCCGCCGAGCGCGAGCGCCACTTCCAGCCGGGCGGCCGCCGCCAGCTCTTCCACGAGGAACGGACGGCACGCCTCGATCTCGGCGCGCAGCGGGCGGTTGTCCGGGGGCGCGCAGTGACAGACGGCGGTGATCCGGGCGTCCCGCAGGCGCAGCCCGTCGGCCGGGTCCGCCGAATACGGGCGGTCGGCGAATCCGAAGCGGTGGAGCGCCTCGAACAGCCACTCCCCGGAGCGGTCGCCGGTGAACATCCGGCCGGTGCGGTTTGCGCCGTGCGCCGCCGGAGCGAGTCCCACGATCAGAAGCCTGGGGTTCGGGTCGCCGAAGGAGGGGACCGCCCGCGCCCAGTAGGCGTCCGCCCGGCAGCGCTTCGGGGGGTTGCGGGCCGCCGCCTCCCGGTGGGCGACCAGCCGGGGGCAGGCGCGGCAGGCGGCGACGCGACGGTCCAGGTCTTCCCGTTCTTCCATTCCTTCGGGAATTACACTCGAATCGTGCTCGCCGACCCGTCGCCCATCCGGATCGCGGTCTCCGCCTGTCTGCTCGGCGAACGCGTGCGCTACGACGGGGATCATTCCCTGAACCCGGGGATCGTCGAAGGCTTCGGCCAGGTCTTCACCCTGATCCCCGAATGTCCGGAAGTCGGAATCGGCCTCGGAGTCCCTCGCCCGCCGATCCGGCTGATGGAGGACGGAACCGGAAGCCGGCTGGTCGGAGCGGACGGCGCCGACCTCACCCAGGCGATGCGGCGCTTCTCGGAGGAGGCGGCCGCCCGGTTCCAGGCGCAGCGAGTGGGCGGTCTGATTCTGAAGGCGCGCTCTCCCAGCTGCGGGATCGGCGACGTCCCGGTCCACCGGGAGGGGCGGGACCCGGATCCGGCGGGAACCGGGATCCACGCCGCCACGCTCCAGAAGCGGCTGCCGGAGGCGCCCGCCATCACCGAAGCCGGCCTCGCCGATCCGGCGCGGCGGGACGACTGGCTGACCCGGGTCTTCGGCCTCGCGGAGATCCGGCGCCTCGGAAGGGAACCCCGGATCGCCGATCTCCAGCGATTCCACGCCCGCTGGAAGATGGAGCTCATGGCTCACTCCGAATCCCGGACCCGACGGCTCGGCCGGATGCTGGCGCTCCGGGAGGATCCGGAGCGGCTGTTCGCCGCCTACCGCGAGGGGTTTCTCGAGGCGCTCGCGGTCCCGTCCACCCCGGGCGCCCATCGCAACGCCCTGCAGCATCTTGCCGGACATCTCGCCGGATATCTGGACTCCAGCGAACGTCATGGGGTTCACGAGGCGATTCACGAATTCGAGCGGGGACGGCGCCCGCTGCGGGACCCCATCCGTCGCATCGCCCGCTTCGGCGCCGGGCTTCCCTGGCTCGCCCGGCAGGCGTACCTGGACCCGCTGCCGGCGCCGCTCCGCTACCGGGAGACGCCCTGGCCGGCGAGCGCCCGCCGGTAGAGAGCCTCGTAGCGCGGCAGAATCCGTTCGGCGGCGAACAGGCGCCGCGCCCGCTGGAAGCCGGCTTCCCCCATCCGCCGGCGCGCCGCGTCGTCGGTCAGGAGGGAGACCGCCGCTTCCGCCATCGCGCCGACCTCGCCGACCGGGAAGAGGAGTCCGGTCTCGCCGTCGGCCACCACTTCGGGCAGGCCGCCGATCTGCGTGGAAATCACCGGAACCCGGGCGCGCATCGCCTCCAGCGCGGTGAGGCCGAAGCTTTCCTGCTCGCTGGGGAGCAGCAGCAGGTCGGCGGCCGCCAGCGGCCCCTGGATGTCGTCCTGCTCCCCGGCGAAGTGGACATCCGGGGACAGGTCGAATTCCCGAACCAGCTGCTGGACGAAGAGCCGCTCCGGCCCCTCGCCGATGAGGACCAGCTTGGCGGGCAGCCGCTCGCGCACCTTCTGGAACACCCGGACGACGTCCCCCACCCGCTTCACCGGGCGGAAGTTCGAGATGTGCATCAGAATCGGCTCGCCGCCCGGAGCCCAGCGGGCGCGGACCCGCGGATCCCCGGCGGCGGGCGGCTCGTCGCCGTTCACGAAATTCGGAATGACCTCGATGGGGAGATCGGGCGCGAAGTCGCGGCGGGTGCGATCGCACAGGTAGCGGGACACCGCGGTGACCGCGTCCGAGCGCTCCAGCGCGAAACGGATCACCCGGTGGAACGACCGGTCGGCGCCCACCAGCGTGATGTCGGTCCCGTGGAGGGTGGTGATCAGCCGGGTTGTCTCCCCGCCGATGATCTCGCGCGCCAGGAAGGCGCTCACCGCGTTGGGAACCGCGTAGTGGGCGTGGATGATGTCGAGTCCGCCGATCTCGGCGGCGACTTCGGCCAGCTTGGTGGCGAGCCCCAGCGTGTAGGGCGGATAGCGGAAGAGCGGGTAGGACGCGATCTCCACCTCGTGCAGCGAAATGCCCGGATGGAACCGCCGGAGCCGGAACGGAACCGCGTAGCTGACGACGTGGACTTCGTGACCGCCAGCGGCCAGTCCGATCGCCAGTTCTGAAGCGACCGCGCCGCTCCCGCCGTGGGTCGGGTAGCACACGATGGCGATCCGCATCGCCCCGGCGCTGGCGCCGTCCGGGGGCGAAGGATTTACACTTCCCATCCGGCCGTCCGGTTTGCGGCGAACCAGCCGGTCGCAACCGCCCGTTCGCCGTCATCGCGAGGGAGAGATATCAGATGGATCCACTGCTCAAGATCAGCGACCGGCCGCCGACGTCCGTGTCTCCCTCCGACACCGTCTGCGAAGCGGTCCAGGCGATCATCCGCCACGGGGTCGGCGCGGCGGTGGTCGTGGGGGACGACGGCGCCATCGTCGGCATCTTCACCGAACGCGACGTGATGACCCGGGTGGTGGCGAAACACCGGGATCCCGAAATCCTCCGGGTGGAGGAGGTCATGACCCGGCAGCCGGCGGTCATGCCGAAGGGCGCCACCCTCGAAGAGGCGCTGGAGTTCATGGTAAGCCACGATTTCCGTCACCTGCCCATCGTCGAGGACGGCCGCCCGGTGGCGATCGCCAGCGTCCGGAGGGTGCTGAAGTACAAGCTGGACCAGGGCAAGGAGGAGCTGGAGTCGGTGATCAGTTTCTTCACCGCCGACGGCCCCGGCGGCTGATCGGCCAAGGCGTCAGCGCGCCCCCTCCGGCTTCCGCTTCGCGAGCAGCCAGCCCAGGATGAAGATCGCGCCGCCGACGCCGGTGGCGGCGAGCATCGGGCGCATTCCGGTGGAGCCGAAGAACAGGGCCATCGCGCCGGTCACCACCAGCATGCCCAGCAGCTGGAGCGCGCGCCCGGCGTAGTAGCGAAGCCACCCCAGCCGAAAAGCGAGGTCCGGGGACGGGTTGCTGCTGGTTCGCATGGGGGGGGCGGATCGACGGGAATCTTTGCGCGCCGTCACCGACGGTGGAAGCGCCGCTCGATCAGGGACAGCGCCAGCCGGAGCACGGTGGGACGGCCGTGCGGACAGGTTCCCGGATTCTGCGTCCGCCAGAGCCTTGCGAGCAGGTCGCGGCAGCGATCGGCGTCCAGTTCCACATGGGCGGTGACCGCCGCATGGCACGCCACCCGGGCCATCAGGCGGGCGGTGGCGTCGTGGGTGGCGACCGCCGCGCACTCCCGCTCCTCCCCGGCGAGCGAGCGGAGCAGGACCTCCAGCCCCCGGGAGAGGCCGAGCGCCTCCGGAACCGCGCGCAGAATCCAGCCGTCGCCGAAATCCTCGATCCGGAAGCCGGCCGCCTCCAGACGGTCGCGCTCCCGCTCGAGCAACACCCGTTCGGAAACCGAAAGCTCGAGGGGAACCGGCTGCAGCAGCGGCGCGACCCCGCCGGCGTCCCTGCCCTCCATCAGCAGGTTGAACAGGACGCGCTCCTCGGCGGCGTGCTGGTCGATCAGGAGCAGCTCGCCTTCCTCTTCGGCGATCAGGAAGCTGCGGTGGAACTGCCCCAGAAAGCGCGGCGGCTGGCTGCCGAAATCGAGAAACGCCGGGGTGTCCAGGGGTTCGGAAGGGACATCGCCGTAGAGCATCCGGGACGCGCTTCTTCCGTCCAGTCCGGTCACCGTCTCCCCGGCCAGCTGCCCCTCCCGGAAGGTTCGCCCGCCCCACCGAGGATGTTCGGGCGGGGCCAGCGTGACCCGTTTCGGGGACCCTTCGAGCGCCGTCTGAACCGCCTGGAACACCGCCCGGAACGCGGCGCCGGAATCCCGAAACCGCACTTCGGCCTTCGCCGGATGCACGTTGACGTCCACCGCTTCGGGCGGCAGATCGAAGAAGACGAGCGCCTTGGGCGTGCCCGGACGGCTGGAGATTCGCCGGTAGGCGTCGAGCACCGCACGGTGGAGGCCCCGGTCCTGGACCACCCTGCCGTTCACGAAGATGCGGAGCCGGGCGACGCCGCCCCGCAGCGCCGCCGGCGGGGTGAGGAAGGCGCGCACCCGGAACGCTCCGGCTTCGGCGTCCACCGCGATCGCGTCCTTCGCCCAGCGCGGCTCCACCTGGCCGATCCGGGCCGCCAGGTCCCCGACCGGCTCCACGTCCAGCACCTTGCGCTCTCCCTCGGAAAGGCGGAAGCCCACTTCGGGCCAGGCGAGCGCCAGATTCTCCATCGCGGCGACCAGGCGTCCGGATTCGGTCCGGTCCGCCTTCAGAAACTTGAATCGGGCCGGCGTGTTGAAGAACAGGTCGCGCACCTCGACTTCGGTGCCGGGCGCCATCCCGACCGCGGATTCGACCGGCGCCGAACCGCCCTCCACCACGCACTGATGCCCGGTTGCGGTGTCCCGCTCCCGGGTGCGCATCCGGAACCGGGAGACCGAGGCGATGGCGGGCAGCGCCTCGCCGCGAAACCCCAGCGAAGCGATCCCGTCCAGGTCGTCGAGCGCGCGGATCTTGCTGGTCGCGTGACGCTCCAGCGCGGCGCGCGCGTCCTCCGGACTCATGCCGATTCCGTCGTCGCGCACCCGGATCTCCGCCTTGCCGGCGCCCAGGAAGCGCGCCTCGATCCAGCCGGCGCCGGCGTCGATGGAGTTCTCGACCAGCTCCCGCACCACCGCCGCCGGCCGCTCCACCACCTCGCCGGCGGCGATCTGGTCGGCGACCTGGCGGGACAGCCGCTGCACCCGTCCCATCTCACGCGCTCCCCGTCTCCAGCGCGCCCAGATCGCCCACCATCGCAAAGAGGGCGTCGAGTCCGGCGAGCAGGCGCAGCCGGTTCCGGCGCACCGCCGCGTCCTCGGCCATGACCAGAACGTCGTCGAAGAAACGGTCCACCGGGCCGCCGATCGTGGCCAGCTCCCGCAGTCCCCCCGCGTAGTCTCCGGCGTCGCACCTCCGACGCACCGTCGCGCCGGCCGCCTCCAGGCAGGCGGCGAGATCCCGCTCCGCCGGCTCGACCAGAAGCGCCGAATCCGGGGGAGGGACGGGCTTGCCGCCCCGCATCGCTTCCGGCAGGATGCGCCGCACCCGGTTGGCGGCGGCCGCCAGCAGCTGGAAGTCGGGCGTCTGGCGCACCCGGACCAGGGCGGCGACGCGACGGCGGAGATCGTCCACCGGAAGCCGCGCCCCCGCCGGTCCCAGCACCGCGCGGACCGCATCCGCCGGAAACTCGCGTTCCAGCGCGTGGCGCAGCCGCTCCCCGAAGAAGGATGCGAGGGAGGCGCGCGCCTCCGCCTCCGTTTCGGGATAGAGGTCGAACGCCGCGTCCAGGACCCGGTCGGGCGCCGGCCACGTCCCGCCGTAGGCGCGGGGGGCCTCCGCAAGGATCCGGATCAGCGAAAACGCCGCCCGGCGCAGGCCGAAGGGATCTCCGGCGCCGGAAGCGGTTTCGCCGGCGAGCGTGAGGCCCGCCAGGACGTCGGCGTTGTCCGCCAGCGACACCACCGCGCCGACTGCGGTTTCGGGAAGCCGCCCTTCGAGTCCTCCCGGAAGGTAGTGATCGCGGACCGCCCTCCACACCGCGTCCGGCGCGCCCTCCTCCCGGAGCAGCAGGCCGCCCACCACCCCCTGGAGCGAGGCGAATTCGCCCACCAGCAGGGTCGTGAGGTCGCATTTGGCGAGCCGGGCCGCCTGGGCCGTCGCCTCCGGGTCGGCGGGCGTGGATGCGGCGAGGACGCCGGCGAGCGCCGCGAGCCGCTCCGATTTCTCGCGGAAGCTCCCCAGCCGGCGATGGAAGACCACCTGGTCCAGCTTGTCGGCCCGCGCCGCAAGCGGCGTCTTCCGGTCCTCCTCCCAGAAGAACTGAGCGTCGCGCAACCGGGCGAGCGTCACCCGCTCGCTCCCCCGCCGAATCCGCCCCTCCGGATCGTCGGGCGCGCCGGTGACCGCGAGGAAGGCGGCGACGTCGGCGAGCGGCAGGTACTTCTGGTGCTCCACCAGCACCGTGCGCCGGATTGCCCCGGGGAGCGCGAGAAACGCATCCGGGTACGCGCCGGTCACCACCCCCGGCCACTCCACCAGCCCGGCGAGCCGGGAAAGCGGAATCGCCTCCACCCGGCGCGCGCCCCGCTCCGCTTCGGCCCGCTCGATGGCGCGCTCCAGCTGCTGGAGCCGCTCGGCGGGGTCCAGGAGCACGAACCGCTCCCGGAGCCCGTCCTTGAGCTCCTCGAACGAACTCACCTCGAATTCGGCGCCCGGAGCGCCCGCCGCCGACCGGAACCGATGTCCCCGGCTGCGATGTCCCGCCACCACCGGGGCCTGGCCCGCGACTTCGATCCGGAAGGGAATCACCTTTCCGTCGAACAGCGCGACGATCCAGCGGATCGGGCGCCCGAACGGAAAGGGCGTCCCGTCCAGGGTCGCGTCCCAGCGCATCGCCTTCGGGAAGCGAAGCCGCCGGAGCGCGGCGGCGAGCGCGCCGGGCAGAAGCTCGAGGGCGAAGGCGCCGGGTACCCGTCGCTCCAGCGCCACCCGCTCCCCCCTGGAATCCTTGCGAATCCGGAGCAGGCGGTCCATGTCCTCGGGGAGGACTCCCTGCTTCCTTGCGAACCCGAAGGCGGCGGGCGTCCACCCCTGGTCGTCCCTGGCGATCCGCGCCGGCGGCCCGGACACCGTTTCCAGCCGGTCCTCCTGCTTTTCGGCGGCCCGCGTCACCGCGACCAGCCGCCGCGGCGTGCTCAAGCCCGCGACCGGCGAAACGGCGAGCCGGAGACGGGCCAGCTCCTCGGCCAGCGCCGACCGGAATTGCCCGGTGAGCGACTCCAGCCATTCGGCGGGAATCTCCTCGCAACCGATCTCGATCAGCAGTTCCGGATGCGACATTCAGGACTCCAGGTATCTGGCGGCGGCGGCAGTGGCCAGCTTGCGCACCGCGAGGATGCGCTTCGCCCGGTCGCTCACCGAAACCGCGCCCCGGGCGTCCAGCACGTTGAAGAGATGCGACGCGCGCAGGCACTGCTCGTATCCGGGAAGCGCCAGGCCGGCCTCCAGCAGGCGCGTCCCCTCGGCGATCGCCTCGTGGAACGAACGGTCCAGCCCGGCGACCGCGGCCTCGTCGAACGCATAGCGCGAAGACTCCACCTCGTCGCGCAACCGCACGTCGCGGTAGCGGACTCCCGGCGCCCAGGTCAGGTCGTAGACATCGTCCACGTCCTGGAGGAACATGGCGAGACGCTCGAGTCCGTAGGTGATTTCCACCGGAACCGGCGCGAGATCAAGCCCTCCGGCCTGCTGGAAGTAGGTGAACTGGGTGACTTCCAGCCCGTCCACCAGAACCTGCCAGCCCACCCCCCAGGCGCCCAGCGTCGGCGCCGCCCAGTTGTCCTCCTCGAAGCGCACGTCGTGGACCGCCGCATCCACCCCCACCGCGGCGAGGCTCCGAAGGTAGAGATCCTGGATGTCGGCGGGCGCCGGCTTCAGGACGAGTTGGAGCTGGTGGTGCTTGTAGAGGCGGTTCGGGTTCTCGCCGTAGCGCCCGTCGGCGGGGCGCCGCGACGGCTGGACGTAGACGACCTTCCAGGGGTCCGGTCCCAGGACCCGGAAGAAGGTCTCCGGGTGCATGGTTCCGGCGCCCAGCTCCATGTCCCACGGCTGGACCACCACGACGTCGCGCTCCGCCCAGAAGGCGGTGAGGCGGCGGATCAGGTCCTGGAAGGTCATGCGGAACCGGCGTTCACAAACAGGGCGCCCAGGGCGTCCCGGGGCGGCGCCCGGCGTTCGGCGACCGAACCGGTCAGCACCCCGTGGAAGCGGAACAGGTCGAGCGCGTCGACCGGCCGGCGCGCCACCCGGTCCGGAGGAAGGCGCCAGATCTCGGCCAGCAACGCGAGCGCGGTCCCCGGGACGTTCGCGTTCGCCCGGCGTCCGACGGGAAGGCACGCCGAACAGCGCCAGGCGGGACCGGCGGCGAGGAAATGCGCCCCGGTTCCGGTGAAGTCGGCGCCGCAGGCGCACGCCGAAGGCCGGGGATAGAACCCGGCCAGGCGGAGCGCCCACGCCTCGAAGTAGGCGGCGGTCACCACCGGAGGCGTCTCGCCGAGCAGGGCGTCGCGGCAGACGGCCAGCAGCCGGTAGAGCCGCGGATTCGCCTCCCGCTCGACCGCGACCAGGTCCACCAGGTCGGCGAAGAACGCAAGGGTCGCGCCTCGCACCGGGTCCCGCGCCAGCGGCAGCGCCGAAGCGACCAGCTCGGCCCGGTCCACCTGGACCAGCTCCCGGCCCTCCCGCTCGAACCAGCCGGCCACCACCTCGTTTCCGGCATCCAGGGCGCCTCCGAGCTTCGACCGCGGCCGCCGCGCGCCGCGCGCCCACCCCCGCACCTTGCCCTCCTCGCCGCTGAACAGGACCGCCACCCGGTCGGCCTCGGCGACCGGCCAGGTCCGGAGCACGAAGCAACGGGACTCCTTGAGGGGCATGGAATCCGGTCAGACGAGCTGGAGCGCGGCGCTGCCGATCCCCAGGAACAGGACGAATCCGGCCACATCGGTCGCGGTGGTGACGAACACCGAGGAGGCGAGCGCCGGGTCCACCTTGAGCCAGCGCAGGGTGAGCGGCATCAGGGTGCCGACGACGGCCGCCACCAGCATCGTCCCGAAGAGCGCGAGGCCGAGCGCCGCCCCGATCCGCCAGTCCCCCTTCCAGGCGAACGCCAAAAGCGCCACGCCCCCGCCGACCAGGACGCCGTTCACCGTCCCCACCGCGAGCTCCTTGAGAAGCGCCCGCCGGCTGTTCTTCCAGTTCAGCTCGCCGAGCGCGATGCCCCGCACCATCACGGTGAGCGTCTGGTTGCCGGCGTTCCCCCCGAGCAGCGGAGCGAGCGGCATGAAGACCGCGAGCACCGCGAAGCGCGCGATGGACTCCTCGAACAGGCTGACCACCGAGGCGGCGAGCAGCGCGGTGAGGACGTTGACGCCGAGCCAGGGGATCCGCATCCGGACCGAACGCGCCGGCGGGGTGAACACCGTCTCGGCGACGCCGAGCCCGGCGAGCCGGTACATGTCCTCGGTGGCTTCCTCCTTGATGATGTCGATCACGTCGTCCACCGTGATCACCCCCACCAGCTTTCCCTGGTGGTTGACCACCGGGGTGGCGAGGATGTTGTAGCTCGCCACCAGCTGGGCCGCCTCCTCCTGGTCCGTGTCGGTGCGAACCCGGAGCACGTCGGTCACCATGCTCTCCGAGAGCAGCGCCTCCGGGCGACGCTGCAGAAGATGGCGCAGCGACATCACGCCCACCAGGGTGCCGTGATCGTCCACCACATAGATGTAGAAGACCATCTCGACGTCCGGGGAGTCCTGGAGTCGCTGGATCGCCTCGCCGATCGTCGTGCTCTCGTTGAGCGAGAAGACCTTGGGGTTCATGATGCGCCCGGCGGTCTGCTCCGCGTACTGCAGCAGGTCCTCGACGTCCGAGGCCTGCTCGCCGCGCATCCCGGCGATGACCTCGTCGCGCAGGTCCTCCGGCAGTTCGCCCAGGAAGGACGCCGCGTCGTCCGGGTCCATCTCCTGGAAGAGCTGCGAGATCTCGAGCGGATCCAGTTGCCCCAGCAGATGTCCGGCCTGTTCGGCGCCCGGCTCGCCGACCGCCTGGGCGGCGAATCCGGGATCCCCGCCGAAGGTGATGCGGAACGTCTTCAGCCGGAACGCTTCGGGCAGGTCGCTCAGAACCTGCGCCACATCGGCCGGATGCAGCTTCGCGAGGATGCGCTGGGCGCTTTTTTCAGCGCCCCGGCTCACCAGCTTCCGCACCGTCTCGGCGAGCAGCGGGGTCT
The DNA here is from genome assembly GCA_965202845.1 of Candidatus Marinacidobacterium sp. Taxonomy (GTDB): domain Bacteria; phylum Acidobacteriota; class Vicinamibacteria; order Marinacidobacterales; family Marinacidobacteraceae; genus CBDATA01. The sequence continues at coordinate 851,114 of OZ241856.1, read as the reverse complement.
TGGTGAGAGCCATGGGGAGTTCCAGGGAACCATCCGGGTTCCGGAGGCGGATCGGATCGCTCGGGGCGGCGCATCGGGAGGCGGGATGCTACCACGCCGCCCCGGAGACCCCTCAGAGGCCCAGATCGCGCAGGATGCCGGGGTTGTCGCGCCAGCCGACCCGCACCTTCACCTGAAGCTGCAAGTGGACCCGGCGTCCGACCCGGCGTTCGATCCGGGCGCGCGCCTCGCTCCCGATCCGCTTGAGCATGGCGCCGCCCCGTCCGATCACGATCCCCTTCTGCGAATCGCGGTCGCAGAGCAGCGAAGCCTCGATGCGGAGCGGCTGGACCCGCTCGTCGTACCGGTCGATCCGCACCGCCGCCGCGTGCGGCACCTCCTGGCGCAGGTTCGCCAGCATGCGTTCGCGGACGATTTCACCGGCGAAGAACGCCTCCGGAAGATCGGTGATCTGGTCCTCCGCATACAGGGGCGGGGAAAACGGCAGGAGCGATTCGAGCAGGGAGACGATCCCCCCGGGCGTCTCGACATTTTCGCCAGTACGGGCGGAAAACGGGATCACCGTCCCCAGGTCCAAAGCCCGCCAGCGTTCCTCGCGATCCCGAAGCCGGGAAGGGGTCGCCGCATCGATCTTGTTGACACCCACCACCCGCGGCCCCGGGAACCGGCGCAGGCGCCGGGCGAGCTCGCGCTCCCCCCCAGCATGCCCCGGCGCCGCTCCGTCCACCAGGCCCAGGGCGACGTCGGCGCCGCCCAGCGTCTCGACCGCCGAACGCATCATCGCCTCGCCCAGCCGGGTGCGCGGCTGGTGGATGCCGGGGGTGTCCTGAAGCGCCATCTCGACGCCCGGACGCCGGGCGATGCCCAGGATGCGCCTGCGGGTGGTCTGCGCCTTCGGAGTGACGATCGCCAGCGGCTCGCCGACCAACCGGTTCAGCAGGGTGGACTTGCCGACGTTGGGCGGCCCCAGGAGCGCGACGAACCCGGCGCGGTGGCGCGGATCGGCCTCCGTCACTGCGGCGTGGACGGATCGGGGCGGCGGGTGAGCCGGACCTGGTCCACGCTGCGCTCGCTGGCGCGCACCACCTCGATGCGGATGGCCTCGTGCTCGGCGGCTTCGCCCGCCTGGGGGATGCGTCCGAACGCCGCCACCACGAAGCCGGCGACGGTGTCCAGTGGCGCCCCCCGCAGGGAATCCGGGAGGATCAGACCGGTGCGCCGGTTCACTTCGTCGAGTTCGGCGGCGCCCCGCACCAGGAAGCTCCCCCCGCTCTCCGCCACCACGTCGTCGTCCGACGCTTCGCGCACCTCCCCGACGATCTCCTCGGAGATGTCCCGCAGGGTGACGATCCCGGAGACGGAGCCGTGCTCGTCCACCACCATGGCGAACGTCCGACGATCCTCCCGGAAGTCCCGCAACAGTTCGTCCACCGGCTGGGTCTCGGGCGCCACCCGCGCCTTCTGCACGAACGACCGGACGGCCGCGTCCGGATCGGGCGCCAGCAGGTCCACCACGTTGACGGTTCCCAGCGGGCGGTCCTTGTCGTCGAACACCGGAAGCCGGTGGTGGCGGCTTTTCCCGACCAGCTTGCGGGCTTCCCCCACGGTGGCGCGATCGGACAAGGAGACCACCCGCGCCCGGGGCGTCATCACCTCCCGCACCACGGTGTCGTCCAGATCGAGCACCCCGCGCACCATCTCGGTCTCCTCCTCCTCGAGGATGCCCTCGTCCTCGCCGGCCGCCAGGTACGCCTCCACTTCCTCGTCGGTGGCATCGTCGTCCGGCTCGACCGGCGCCGGGAAGAAGTGACGCAGACCGCGTCGCAGCGGACCGGTGAACGGGTCGGTGAGCCGCTCCCAGCGGCGAAACCAGGGGAGCACCCGCACCAGGACGCGCTCCGGGTCCTGGAGCAGGACGGTGGCCGGGATGATCTCCCGAAGCGCGATATAGGAAATCCCCAGCACGCCGGGAGCGGCGGCGGCTGTGACCGGCCCGGCGATGCGGGTCAGCAGGAGCCAGGCGGCGAGGCAGGCCAGCACCAGCCCCAGACGGGACGGCGCCAGAACGACCAGCGGATCGCCCAGGCTCTGCCGGAGCGAATCCGATTCGTCGGTGTGTTCGGCGAGCACCCGCACTGCGACCTCGCTCGACGAGAAAAAGGCGATCTCGAAGAGGGCGAGAAGAACGATCAGCGCCCCGCAAAGCGCGAGGCCGAGAACCACCAGCGTCGTCACAGGCGGTTCCCCGGTTCGAGCCGGTGCCGACGGCGCAGCAGCCGCTCGAGTCGGCGCATCTCCCCGGCGTCCCGCTCGTGGTCGTAGCCGAGCAGATGCAGGAGTCCGTGCACCAGCAGAAGCCGGAATTCCTGATCGAGGGGCAATCCGCGCTCCGAAGCCTGCTCCGCCGCGGCGTCGGCGGACACCACCATGTCCCCCAGGTAGGCGTCCTCCGCCTCCGGCAGGGGTTCCGCCGGGAACGCCAGCACGTCGGTGGTCTGGTTCTTGCCCCGGTACTGGCGGCTCAGCTGGCGCATCCGCCGGTCGGAGACGATGCGGATGGTCGCGCCGCGCGGATCGCCGGGCGCCACGTCCCGCGCCACGCCGGCGAGGAACCGGGAAAGCCCGTCCCGGTCCACCGGCCAGCGGCGCTGCCGGTTCTGGATCGCGAACGCCGGCGCCGGCTCAGGCATGGTCCGCGCTGCGAAAATCGAAACCGGGATACGAAATCCGCTGGTGATGCATCCCCTCGAGGGTGGCGAGGAAGCTCTCGCGGATCCGCCCCATGTCCCGGAGCTTGAGATCGCACTCGTCGAACTGATCGTCGTCCATGAGCGAATCCAGAATCCGGTCGATCACCCGCTCCAGCTCCTCCCGGGAGGGCTTGGCGACGCTGCGGGCGGCGGCCTCGATGCTGTCCGCCATCATCACGATGGCCGCCTCCCGGGTCTGGGGCTTGGGTCCCGGATACCGGAAATCGTCCTCGTTCACCGTGTCCCCGTTGCGGGCGGCGGCCTCCCTCGCCTTTTCGAGGAATACGCGAATCCTCCGGGTCCCGTGGTGCTGGGGGATCACATCCACGATGTCCTTGGGGAGTCCCAGCCGCTGCGCGTCCCGCACTCCCTCCTCCACATGCTTGCGGATGATGAGGGCGCTCTCCCTGGGCTGCAGATGCCGATGCGGGTTCTCGCCCCGGACGTTCTCGACGAAGTACTCGGCGCGACGGAGCTTGCCGATGTCGTGGTACAGGGCGGCGGTCGAACAGAGAATCGCGTTGGCGCCGACCGCCGACGCCGCCGACTCGGACAGGATACCCACCAGAACGCTGTGCTGGTAGGTGCCGGGGGCGTACAGGGCGAGCCGCCGGAGAACCGGGTTGTCCCGCCGGGCGAGATCCATGAGCCGCAGGTCGCTGGTCCGCTCGAAGACCGACTCGAGGACCGGCAGCGCCAGGATGAGGAGCGGAGCGGTCAGCAGGCCGCCGGCGAAGGCGGAAGACGACTCGATCAGAAGCCGCATCGGGTTGTCCGAATCGGCGCGCACCAGCTCGATGCCCAGGACCAGCAGCGCGGCGCCGAACCCGACCAGCGACCCCAGGCGCAGCACTTCGGTGCGCCGCTCCATGCGCGAGTAGACCAGAAGGGCGATCAGCCCCGCCAGCAGCGCGAAGGGACCGACCGCCAGATTCCCGGTCATCAGCGTGACCAGCGCGGCGAACACCCCGGTCGTCAGCACCGCCGAGGCCCGGTTCTCCAGAATCACCATCAGGAGCGCCACCGAGGCGTAGGGAACCGCCCAGATGTAGGTGGAGGGATCGGCGAACAGCTGGCTCCCCGACTGCGCGGCCACCGCGCGCCAGAGGAAGCCGAGCGCCCGGGTGATGGCGAGGTGCGCGACGATCAGGGTTCCCGCCATCGCGAATCCGTGCGCCATCCAGCGCCGTCCCGGCCGGGACGGCTGGTAGAGCCGATACAGGATTCCGACGAGAAGGGACGAAAACAGCAAGGAGCCGAGGCCGGCCCAGGGGGAGGCGACGGGCGCCAGCGCGCCCATCGCCTCCATCCGCAGGAAGTCCCGCTCGGTCACCTCGTCCCCGGCGCGCACCAGTATCCGCCCCTGGCGCATCTGGATGACGACCGGATCCACTTCCTCCTGGGCGGCGGAGCGCAGCCGGGTGGTGACGTCCTCGTTCCGGGTCAGGGTGGGAGCGATGAACAGGCTCGCCAGATCGGCGAGGGCGCTGCGCTCGGCCCGGGACCCCTCGGAAAGGGCGAGCATCTGAAGCCGGACGGCCCGCACCGCGTCCTCCAGGGACAGCACGTCCGCGAGATCGGGGAGCACGTCCACCCGCTCGACTTCGGGATCCCGCCGCTGGATGGGCCGTCCCAGCGCCGCCAGCGCGCTCTTCCCGGCGAGGATGTCGCGCGCCAGCACGCTGACCACCGCATCGGTGAGGTTCTGCTCGACCACTTCCGAGAATTCGAGCTCCAGCAACAGGGCGAGATGCTGCGGCGCCAGCTCGACGGCAAGCTCCCGGGCCACGCTTTCGGCGAACGCCGGCTCCCCGGTGGCGTCCGATTCGATCGAAGCGCGGCCAAACGCGAACGCCCGCGCGATCCGGGAGCGCACCGTTTCCCGGACCTGCGGGTCGAAGTCGTACACGTCGGGCACCCGTTCCAGCGCCTCCCGACGGCGTTCCTCGGTGGCCGTGATGTCCTCGTAGGTGAAGTCGGCGGGAACCCGGACGGTCGTCGCGGCGATCGCGCCTATCTGGTAGACCGGGGAACGCAAGCCCAGCCCCGGCCAGATGAGCGCCGCCAGAACCAGCGCCAGCAGCGTCCCGGTGAGCAGCGCGCTTCGGAACAGGCCGTCCCGCACGCGGAGGACGCCCCTCCCCAGCGCGACGAACCAGGGAACCCGGGACTCCTCAGCCATGCGAATCCGCGCCATGAAGCGCCGCCCGCGCGCCCGGGGAGACGTCCCGGCGCGACCGCGATCGGGCATGCGTCGAGTACGCGCGGACGATGGCCTGCACCAGGCGGTGGCGCACCACGTCGCTCTCTCCCAGATGCACCAGGCCGACCCCCTCCAGGCCGCCGACCACGTCGAGGCACTCCACCAGGCCGCTCACCTGGCCCGGCGGCAGGTCGTTCTGGGTGATGTCCCCGGTCACCACCGCGCGGGCGCCGTGCCCGATCCGGGTGAGGAACATCTTCATCTGGTCCGGCGTGGTGTTCTGGGCTTCGTCGAGGACGATGAAGGATTCGTTGAGGGTGCGCCCGCGCATGAACGCGATGGGAGCGATCTCGATCACCCCGCGCTCCCGGAGTCGCTGCACCCGTTCCGCATCCATCATGTCGTGGAGGGCGTCGTACAGGGGACGCAGGTAGGGGTCCACCTTGTCGATGAGATCGCCCGGAAGGAATCCCAGCTTCTCGCCGGCCTCCACCGCCGGCCGGGTCAGGACGATGCGGCGCACGTCCTGCCTGGCGAGGGCTTCGACCGCGACCGCCATCGCCAGCCAGGTCTTTCCGGTGCCGGCCGGGCCGGCGCAAAGCGCCAGCTCTTTCTCCCGCATGGCGCGCAGGTACTGCAGCTGTCCGAAGCTGCGCGGGCGAACCGTCCGGCCCGGCGAGGGCTGGACGACGGTGTCGAGGAAGTATTCGCGGAGCGAGGCGCCCGGGTCCTGTTCCAGGATGCGGATCGCGGCGCAGAGGTCGCCCATCCGGCGGCGGGACTTCGCCTCGCCTCCCAGGGCGGCGAGCCCGTTCAGCGCCGTCGTCAGCAGGGCGACGCGATCCTCCGGCCCGTCGGCGAGGAGGATGTCGCCGCGGCTCGCCAGCTTGAGCCCCAGGAGATCCTCGAGCTCCCGCAGATTGCGATCCCGGATTCCGGCGAACGCCAACCCGGCGTCGCCGGGAATCCGGATGCGGTTCATCGGCATCGCTGCCGGGGCTGCGGATCCGCCACGCTCAGGCGGCGGAAACGAGGCGCATGCCGGCCCGGATGCTCATCTGGCGGCCCCCAAGCTAGCACAAGGCGGGATCCGCCTACAATCCCCCGCATGCCGGACGCTTCCCTCAACCCGTTCATTCCCGGCGCGGAACCGCGCTCCCGCGGCAAGGTCCGCGACATCTACGAGGCCGGCGAGCATCTGCTGCTGGTGACCACCGACCGGGTTTCGGCGTTCGACGTAGTGCTGCCCCAGGGCATTCCGGAGAAGGGCCGGGTTCTGAACAGCCTCTCGGCGTGGTGGCTCCGGCGGACGCGGAATCTGGTCCCGAACCACCTGGTCTCCGACGACGTGGACGACTATCCGGAGCCCTTCCGTTCGGCGAAGGGCGCGCTGGAGGGACGCTCGATGCTGGTGAAGCGGCTGCGCCCGGTTCCCTTCGAGTGCGTCATGCGCGGCTTTCTCTACGGATCGGGCTGGAAGGAGTACGGGCGGAAGGGCAGCGTCTGCGGGATTTCCCTGCCCCCCGGCATGCAGCTCGCCGAGCGCTTTCCGGATCCCCTGTTCACGCCGGCCACCAAGGCGGAGAGCGGTCACGACGAGAACGTGAGCGAGGAATTCATGGCGAACGCCATCGGCGCCGAACGCACCCGGGAGCTGCACCGGCTTTCGCGCGCCCTCTACGCGCAGGGCGTCGACTGGGCGCGTCCCCGGGGCATCATCATCGCCGACACCAAGTTCGAGTTCGGCGAGGACGAACACGGGAAACTCCATCTGATCGACGAGGCGCTGACCCCCGATTCCTCGCGCTTCTGGCCGGCCGACGACTACGCCCCCGGAAAGCTGCAGGAGAGCTTCGACAAGCAGTATGTCCGCGACTACCTGGAGACGCTCGACTGGGACAAGGCGCCGCCGGCCCCCTCGCTGCCGGAGGAGGTGATCCGGGGCACGACGGAGCGCTTTTTGAGCATCCACCGCCGGATCACCGGCGCTCCCCTGCCAGAACCGCGCTACCGCTGAAGGCGATTCAGCGGCCCCGGCGCTCGCGCCAGGGGCGGTGGTCGTCCCGGTCGCGATCCCGATCCCGGTCGCGATCCCGATCCCGACCCCGCCAGGGGCGGTCCCGATACTCGCGGTCGCCTCCGCGCTCCCGGCCCCGACGCGGCGGCGGTCCGCCGGGTCCGCGCTTCCGGGAGCCACGCGGCGGCCCCGGCGGGAGCCCGGCGCGCTCCCGGAGGATCTCCTTCACCGAGAGGCGCACCTTCCCGCTCTGGTCCATCTCGATCACCCGGACCTCGACGTCGTCACCTTCCTGGAGCTCGTCCCGGACGCTGTGGACGTGGTGGTCCGCGATCTCCGAAATGTGGAGCAGCCCATCCGTTCCCGGCAGGATCTCGACGAAGGCGCCGAAGTCCACGATGGTCTTGACGACCCCGTTGTAGTCGCGGCCGATCTCCGGAACCGGACCGTTGGCGATGCCGTCGATCCGCTCCATGGCGCGCTTGGCGGTCGCCGCGTCGAGGCCGGCGATCTGGATGACGCCGTCGTCCCCGACGTCCACCCGGGCGCCGGTCTCGTCGGTGATGGCCCGGATCGTCTTGCCTCCGGCGCCGATCACCTCCCGAATCTTGCGAACCGGAATCTTCATGGTGAGGATGCTGGGCGCGTGCTCCGATGTCTCCTTGCGGGGTTCGGGGAGCGTCTCCTCCATCTTCTGCAGGATGGCTTCCCGCGCCTCCCTGGCCTTGCCGAGCGCCTCGGCGACCAGGTCGAGCGAAAGCCCCGACACCTTGATGTCCATCTGGAGGGCGGTGATGCCGCTCCGGGTGCCCGCCACCTTGAAGTCCATGTCGCCGTAGTGATCCTCCGCTCCGGCGATGTCGGTGAGGATGCGGTTCGTCTCTCCGTCGGTGACGAGTCCCATGGCGATGCCGGCGATGGGCGCCCTCAGCGGAACTCCGGCGTCCATCAGGGCGAGGCAACCGCCGGTGACCGCCGCCATCGAGCTGGAGCCGTTCGACTCGAGGGTGTCGGAAACCACCCGGATGGCGTAGTTGAACGCCTCCTCGTCGGGAATGGCGGGAAGCAGGGCGCGCTCCGCGAGCGCTCCGTGTCCGATTTCGCGCCGTCCCGGTCCGCGCATCATCCGCGCCTCCCCGACCGAGAAGGCGGGGAAGTTGTAGTGCAGCATGAACCGCTTCTCGCCCCCCCCGTGCACCCAGTCGAGGCGCTGGCTCTCGCTCGACGGCGCGAGCGTGGTGACCGCGAGCGCCTGGGTCTCCCCGCGGGTGAAGAGCGCCGAACCGTGCGCCCTGGGCAGCACCGAGACCTCGCAGTGGATGTCCCGGATCTGGTCGAACGCGCGTCCGTCGAGGCGGCGTCCCTCCTCGAGAACGCAACGCCTGAGGATCTCCTCCTCGAGGGACTTGACGACCGCATCGGCCTGCCCGGCCAGCGCGCGGGCGTCGTCGGTCTCCCGATCCGCCAGGCTGGCGCGGAGGTCCGCCTTCACCGCGGCGACCGCCGAAGAGGCGGCGAGCTTGCCCGGAGTCCGCATCGCCTCCGAAAGACGTTCGGCGAACCCGCTGCGAATCTCCTCCTCGAGCGCCGGATCGATCTCCTTCGGCGGCGCGGAGCGCTTGGTCGGCTGGATTCGCTCCACCAGCTGCTCCTGGAGCTCCACGATGGAGCGAATGTGCTCGTGGGCGAACCCCAGCGCCTCCACCATCTTCTCCTCGGCGACCTCCTCGGCGCCGGCCTCCACCATCACGATGGCGTCCCGGGTTCCGGCCACCACCAGATTCAGGCGCGAATCGGCGAGTTGCGAAAGCGTCGGGAACAGGACGAGCTCGCCGTTCACCATGCCGACCCGCACCGCCGCGACCGGCGTGTCGAACGGCAGGTCGGAGATCGAAAGCGCGGTGGCCGCTCCGGTGATCGCGTGGACGTCAGAGTCGTTTTCGCGATCGGCGGAAAGCAGCAGGCAGGTGATCTGGGTCTCGGCGCGCCAGGTCTCGGGGAACAGCGGCCGAAGCGGACGGTCGATCAGGCGGCAGGTGAGAATCTCCCGCTCGTTGGGGCGCCCCTCCCGCTTGAAGAAGCCCCCGGGGATGCGGCCGGCGGCGTAGAAGCTCTCGCGGTAGTCCACCGCGAGCGGAAGGAAATCGGCGTCCGGCCGAGGCTGGGAGGACGCCGCCGCGGTCGCCAGCACCACGGTGTCGCCGTAGCGGACGGTGACGGCGCCGGCCGCCTGCCGCGCCAACTTTCCGGTTTCGATGATGAGGTCATGCGCCCCGATACGGGCTTGAACGGTATGAACCAACTTGCGTGTCTTCCTTCAGGGATTGGGGGGTGGGGTATGGGAGGCGCGGCCCCTGGAACGGGCGGACGCCTACTTTCTCAGTCCGAGCTCCGCGATCAGCTTCCGGTAGCGATCCGGGTCCTTGCGGCGGAGGTAATCCAGCAGTCGGCGCCGACGGCTGACCATCTTCAGCAGCCCCCGCCGGGAGTGATGATCCTTCCGGTGGGCGTCGAAGTGGCCGGTCAGACCGGAAATCCGGGCCGTCAGCATGGCGACCTGCACTTCCGGCGAACCCACGTCGGAGTCGTGGCGGCGGTGCCGCCCGACGATTTCCTGTCTCGCGCCTGCGGTCAGTGTCATCTGGCTGGTGTCCTGGGTGTGTCCGGCTGGGGGTGGGTGGGGGTCAACTCTCCGACCCGGGGCCCGATGCGCGCCGACGAACGGTTGTGACTTCGCGGGGAGTCTATCACACTTTACGGTTCCGGCGCGGAGGATGCGGATCCGGATGGCCAGACGACCACCGGACGCCAGCGCGACGCGTCCGCCTCCACCACCGCCACCAACCGCTCCGGGTCCCCGGGACGCACCGCCACCCGCCGCGCTCCGGCCTCGACCGGATCGCCGACCGGAATCGGATTCCCGTGTCCCAGGCGAACCGCCGCCTCCCGGCCCAGCTCCAGCCGCTCCCACCCGTCGAAGATTCGCATCGGGGGCAGGAGCGCCCGCTCCAGATCCGCTCCGGTTCGGAGCGTTCCGAGGCACGACGCCGCCTCCACCCGGTGGCGACCCACCGACAACCGGCGCAGTTCCGCCAGGTGCGCGCCGGTCCCCAGGCGCTCCCCCAGGTCCCGGGCCAGCGCCCGCACATAGGTTCCCGGCCCGACCTCGCAGGCGATCCCCGCCTCGCCGTCCTTGTACTCCAGGAGTTCCAGGGACAGGACGCGCACCCGGACCGGCGCCAGCTGAACCTCTCTTCCGGCCCGCGCCAGTCGATACGCCCGGCGCCCGGCGATCCGCTTCGCCGAAAAGCGCGGAGGGGTCTGCTCGATGACGCCGACGAACCCGGGCAGCGCCTCCAGCACCTCCTCCCGGGCTGGCGTCCTCCCCGGTTCCCCGACCGGACGCCCGGTGCGGTCGTCGGTATCGGTGGCCTGCCCGAAACGGACGGTCGCCCGGTAGCGCTTGGCGCCGTCGGCCACGAACCGAATCAACCGGGTGGCGGGACCCAGACAGAGCGGAAGCAATCCGGTGGCGAACGGATCCAGCGAACCCGCGTGCCCGACCCGGACACCCCCGGCGACGCCCCGCACCCGCCGGACAACCCCGGCCGAGGTGATGTCGGGCTCCTTGTCCACCAGCAGGAGCCCGACGCGGGGCGTCAATCAGACTCCTCCGGCGGAGGATCGGACCGGGAATCGGAATGGGCATCGGCTTCCGGGCGCCGGGACGCTTCCTTCTCCAGGATCGTTTCGAGACGAATGGAGAACTCGACCGAGGGGTCGAAGCGGAACCGCACTTCGGGGGTCAGGCGGAGCCGAATCCGGGATCCCAGCAGGCTGCGCACCCGGCCCTCCGCCCTGCCGAGCGCCTTCAGGGTCTCCTCCCGCTCCCGGGGCGAACCGAGCACCGAGACCCGGACGTTCGCCACCGAGAGATCGCGGCTCATCTCCACCCGGGTCACGGTGGCGCGGGCGATGCGCGGGTCCCCGAACTCGAAACGCAGCAAGTCCGCGATCTGCCGGCGCAGTTGCTCTCCCACCCGCTCCGGACGCCCCCAGGCGCCCGCTTCACGCGCCGCCATCGTCCCGCTCTTCGACCGTCTCCCGCTCCCCGCCGGGAAGAGAGGCCCACTCGATTTCGGCGCTTTGCACCTCCGCCGGAAAGGCGCGGATCGCGAGCGCCGCCGCCGCCCGCAAACGGGCGTCCACCACCGGCCGGCCGGAACCGACGGCCACCACGCTGACCTCCGTCTCCCGGAGCGTTCCCGCATCCCCGGTCTCCGCCACCGCGACCTGGCAGCGGGCCCGCAGCCGGTCGGCGAGCGAACGAACCACCCGGCGTCTGTCCTTGAGGGAGCGGGCGCCCGGCAGGGAAAGGGTCAGCGACAGGACGCCCACCGAAGTCTTCGCCATCAGGCTCGGGAGGCCGGGATTCAGCGGGCCGCCCGGTTTTCGACCGGGACCTCCTCGAACGCCTCGATGATGTCGCCGATCTTCACGTCGTTGTAACCGGCGAGACCGACGCCGCACTCGAAGCCTTCGCGCACCCGCCCCACATCCTCCTTGAACCGCCGGAGGCTGCCGATCCGCCCCTCGTGCACCACCCGGCCGTCCCGGACCAGGCGCACCCGGGCGCTTCGCGGCACCGCGCCTTCGAGGACATAGGAACCGGCGACGACGCCGACCCGCGGCACCTGGAAGGTCCGCCGCACCTCGATCCTGCCCACCTCGATGACCTCGGTCCCGGGCTTGAGCATTCCGGAAATCGCCTTCTCGATCTCCTCGACCAGGTGGTAGATCACGGTGTGGGCGCGGATCTCGACGCCCTCCCGTTCGGCGAGCCGCCCCGCCGAAGGATCCGGGCGCACCCCGAACGCGACCACGATGGCGTCGGCGGCAGCGGCCAGGTTCACATCGCTCTCGGTCACCGCCCCGGCGGCCGCGTGCACGACCTGGACGCTCACTTCCTCGTTGCCCAGCTTCATCAGCGTGTCGCGGACCGCCTCCACCGTGCCCCCCACATCCGCCTTGACCACGATGGGGAGCTCCTTGCGTCCGGAGCCGGACAGTTGCGCGTGGAGGCTGGCGAGATTCAGCCGCTGGCGCCCCTCGATCCGCTGCAGACGGTCGGCTTCCTGCTCGCGTTCGGCGATCTGGCGCGCCTCGGCGGGTCCGGCGGTGACCCGGAAGCGGTCGCCCACCCCCGGCACCTCGTTGAGGCCGAGCACCTCCACCGGGGTGGACGGCGGCGCCTTCGGCAGCTTGCGGCCCGATTCGTCGAGGAGCGCCCGCACCTTGCCCCACGCCGCGCCGGCGCTGACCACATCCCCCACCGAGAGGCTGCCCCCCTGAACCAGGAACTGCGCGACCGAGCCGCGTCCCCGATCCTTGCGCGCCTCCAGGACCACGCCGTGCGCGAGCCCCTCCGGATTGGCCATCGGCTCCTCCAGCTCGGCCACCGTCAGCACCGACTGGAGAAGGTCGTCCAGGCCGTCGCCGGTCCGGGCCGAAACCGGGCAGAAGATGGTGTCCCCTCCCCAGTCCTCGGGAGTCAAGCCGCGTTCGGCGAGCTGGCGCATGACCATCTCCGGATCGGCGCCCGGGCGATCCATCTTGTTGACCGCCACCACGATGGGCGCCTTCGCCGCCCGGGCGTGGCTGAGCGCCTCCAGCGTCTGCTCCTTGACTCCGTCGTCGGCGGCGACCACCAGGATCACCACGTCGGTCACATGCGCGCCGCGGGCGCGCATCTTGCTGAACGCCTCGTGTCCGGGGGTGTCCAGGAACACGATGGGATGGCCGTTCGACTGCACCACATAGGCGCTCATGTGCTGGGTGATGCCCCCGGCCTCGCCGGCCGCCACCCGCGTCTCCCGGATCGCGTCCAGCAAACTGGTCTTGCCGTGATCCACATGCCCCATCACGGTGATCACCGGCGCCCGCTCCACCAGTCCGCTGGCGGGCTGTTCCTCCTGCTCCGACTCCACGGCGAGGGCGGCGTCGGCGGCATCGGCCACCGAACCCCCGAAGTCAAGAACCACCTTCGAGGCGATGTCCCGTTCGAGCATCTGGTTGATCGAGGCGGGCAGGCCGTGCTTCACGAGAAGGCTCTTGATGACCTCGACCGCGGGAATCGCCATCGCTTCGGCGAGGCCCTTCACGGTGATCGTGTCCCCCATCCCGACCCGGGCGCTCGTCCGGTACTCGCGGGCGACCGCCTGGCGAAGGCCGGGGGGGAGCGGGCTGTCGATGCCCTCGGTCGTGATGTCGGTGGTTTCGGGCCCGACCTGATGCCGGCGGGAGCGGGCGCGCTTGCCGGGCGCCGGGCGCCCCGGTTTCGACGGCAGGGAGGGCCGCGCCGGGCGAAGCGCGGGCGGCGTGGCGCGGATGCGCGGGGGAGTCGCCCGACGCGCCGGAGTGGGCCGGGTGAGCGGCGCGGTGATGACCCGCTCGGTCGCGCCCGGACGGAAGGCCCCAGCGGCGTCGGACGAGGCGATGCTCCGGGTCTCCAGGTGACGCCCGCCGCGCACCGGAACCTCCGGAGTCTCCCTGACGGCCGGCGCCGGACGTTTCGGAGATTCCTCGCTGGCGGCCGCCTCGCGCTCCCTTTGGGCGGCGGCCTCCTTCGCCTTCCGTTCCGCTTCGCGCTGGCGCTCGGCCTCTGCGCGCTTCTCCATCTCCGCTTCCCGCGCCGCCGCCTGGCGCTCCTCCTCGGCGAGCCGTTCGGCCTCGGCTTCCTTCCGGGCGGCTTCCGCCGCCTGCTCGGCCGCCGCCTCGCGCTCCCTCCGGGCGGCTTCCTCCTCCGCCTTCCGTTCCGCTTCGCGCAGACGCTCGGCTTCGTTCTGGCGGATCTTCTCGGCGGCGAGCGCCCGACGATCCCCGCGCGTCGCCTTCCGCTTCTGCAGCCGCAGGCGGGTTCGGACGCGCCGCGCCACGCTGTCCGGGATGGACGCCGACACACTCCGGACCCGCTGGTCGAAATCGTCGCGCAGCGCCGCCAGCAGCTCGGCAGGCTCCATGGCCAGATCCTTGGCCAGGTCGCTCACGCGGACTTTTGCTGGCATGTCGCTAGACGGCGCCTCCTGGAGGTTGGGATCCGGCGGATGCGCGCGCGCCGACCTCCTCGGCGCCCGCTGCCGGACCGCTGGTGGCGCGTAGGCTATCGCCTGCGCCCGGCTTCCTCCTCCCGATCCGCGCCGCATCGGCGGCCCGCGCCCCCCTCCCCGGTCTCCGCGACGGCCCCGGCCCCCGCCGTTTCCCGTCGCTTCCGCGCCTGAAACTGTCTTCGCGGCGGCGCGGACCCGCCCGGCCCCGCTCCTGTCTTCGTCCCCGCGGTCCCCGATCCGGTCCGCTCCCCGCGTCCCGGGCGCGCACCTCCAGCGACACCCCCAGCAGTTCGGCAGCCAGCCGGACGTTCTGGCCTCGTTTTCCGAGCGCCCGGGGAAGCTCCTCGTGGGTGACCAGCGCCAGCAGGGCGCCCTCCCGCGGCGCGTCCGGATCCGGCCCCACCGACAGCGCCGAAGCCGGTCCGAGCGCGTGGCGGGCGAACACCGCCGGGTCGGCATGCCACCGCACCACATCCACCCGCTCGCCCCGCAGTTCCCGGCTGACCGCGCGGATCCGGCTTCCCCCGGGGCCCAGGCAGCACGCGACCGGATCCAGATTCCGGGATTCGGAGGCGACCGCGACCTTGGCGCGCACTCCGGGAATCCGGGCCGCCCCCCGGACCTGAACCGCGCCCGAACGCACTTCCGGGACTTCCCGCTCCAGGGCGCCGGCGACGACGGCCGGGGCGATCCGGGAGAGGATCACCGGCGGGTCTTCGGGGCGGACGGCAAGCACCACCGCCCGCACCGTGTCGTCCGGATTGAACACTTCGTGCCGACTCTGCTCCTCCGCCGGCAACCGCGCCCGGGACGCCCCCAGATCCACGATGAGATCCCCGCCCTCCCGGGCCGCCACCCGACCGGTCTCCAGCATCCCGATCCGGTTGCGAAACCGCTCGCCGCCGGCGAGGAGTCGGGACGCCTGCAGGCGGGTTCCCAGCTCCCGCCGGGCCGCGCGAAGGATCGGGCGCGCGAGCTGGCGCAGATCGGCGTCCCCTTCCCCCTCCGACTCGCCCGGCGCCAGCCGATGGAACCGCCCGGTCTTGCGGTCCAGGCGCACTGCGAGCGGCCCCCCGGCGCTCCCCGACGCCGCCTGACCAGCCGCGTCCTCGACGCTTCCGATAATCGCCTCGACCGACACCCCGGAAATCGCCGCCACTTCCTCGATGAGCGCCATGAGACTCGGCTCGGAACGCTTGCCGGTCATCCGCGCCTCCGAAGCAGCGCCCCGATGTCCGGATCCAGCCTTGCGGTCTCGATGGACGCCCATCCGACGTCGACGGACGCGCCGCCTTCGGGAGCATCCAGCCGCAGCGTCGTGTCCGCCACCCGCGAAAGCGCCGCCGTCATCTCGCGCGTTCCCTCGGCGTCCCGGAACCGCACCCGAACCCGCCGGCCGACGAACCGCCGGCAGTCCTCCAGCGAGCGGAGCGGGCGGAACAGACCCGGCGTGCTGACCTCGAGGGTGTAGGGGCCGGGCAGCGGGTCGTCCGCATCCAGCAGCGCGGAAAGGGCATGATGGACTCGTTCGCAATCCTGAAGACCAACCCGGTCCGCGGACCGTTCGATGAAGACCCGGACCCGCCGGCCGGCGCGCGGGCCCTTGATCTCGACCCACGCCAGGCGCACGCCGGCGTGCTCCACCGCCTCCCGGGCCAGCCGCTCCACCCGATGGAGAAGATCCGCCGGTTCCCGGCCGGCGGAAACCGGGGGTTCGGTTGGCTTCGGAATGCGGGCGCGCCTCCTTCAGACAGGACAAAAAGCGAGCGCAGACACCGGGATCCCGGCGACGACGCCCGTGGTGGGAGTGGGTGGGGAAACGCGGACTATAGCAGATCAGGACGACGCCCCGGCGCCCTCGAACGCTCCCAGCGACTCCCCGATCATCTCGCCGGGGTGGGCTTCCTGGATCCGGACCGACACGAATTCCCCCGGCGTCGCCTCCCCGTCCACGATGAGCACCCGGGCGTCCACTTCGGGCGCCTGCCCCTCGGTGCGCCCGGACAGCAGCAGGTCGCTCTCCTCGGCGGGGCCGTCCACCAGAACCGGAACGACCTCGCCGACCCGCGCCCGGTGCTTTTCCAGCGCGATGTCCTGCGCCAGCGCCTCCAGACGCTCCCGGCGCTCCGTCTTCTCCGCTTCGGACACCGTTTCCTCCGGCGTCCAGGAGGCCGCCGACTCCTCGTTGGAGTACGGGAAAGCGCCCAGGGCGTCGAAGCGGGCGTCCGCCACGAAGCCTTCCAGTTCGGCGAAGTCCTCCCCGGTCTCTCCCGGGTAGCCGACGATGAAGGTGCTCCGGATCGCCACGCCCGGCACCCGCTCCCGAATCCGCCGAAGCAGGCGTTCGTTGGATTTCCGGCCGCCCGGCCGCCGCATGTCCTTGAGGATGCGCCGGCTGGCGTGCTGGAGCGGCATGTCCACATAGCGGCAGACCTCGGGAACTTCCGCCATCGCCTCCAGCGTGGCCTCGTCGAGCGTCGTCGGGTAGGCGTACAGGAAACGCACCCAGTCGATCCCGGAGACCGCCGCCAGCTGGCGCAACAGCGACGCCAGCCCGCGGCGCAATCCCAGGTCGGTCCCGTAGGCGGTGGTGTCCTGCGCCACCAGCACCAGCTCGCGCGCGCCTTCGGCGGCGAGTCGCTCCGCCTCCGCCAGCACCGACTCGGGGAGGCGGCTCCGGAACCGGCCGCGGATCTGCGGAATCACGCAGAAGGAGCACGGATAGTCGCACCCTTCCGCCACCTTGATGTACGCCGAATGGCGCGGGGTGGAGCGCACCCGGGGCGTCGTGTGGTCGTAGAGCCAGGTGACCCCGTAGTCGGCGCCCAGCCGGGGAACCGACCGGGACTCCGACGCGCACGCATCGGCGATCCGCTCCACCTGATCCAGCCCCACCACCGCATCGATTTCGGGAATCTCGCGCGCCAGCTCGGCGGCGTATCGCTGGGCGAGGCATCCGGCCACCACCAGCCGCCGGCACCGGCCCTGGGTCTTGTGCCGCGCCATTGCGAGGATGGCGTCCACCCCCTCCTTCTTGGCGGCGCCGATGAAACCGCAGGTGTTGACCACCAGGACGTCGGCGTCGCCCGGATCCCCGGTGGTCTCGAATCCCCGGCGCGCCAGCACCCCGAGCATCACCTCGCTGTCCAGCAGGTTCTTCGCGCATCCGAGGCTCACCAGCCCCACCCGGGTGGGCGTTGCGGAACCGCTCACGGGGAAAGCCGGTTCAGGGTCCGCGGGAAGGGAATCGCCTCCCGCAAGTGGGAGAGACCGGCGACCCACGACACGAACCGCTCGATGCCGAGTCCGAACCCGGAATGGGGCGGACATCCGTAGCGCCGCAGATCCAGGTACCAGGAAAACGCCTCCTCCGGAAGCTGGTGTTCGCGGATGCGTTCCCGCAGCAGGTCCGGTTCGTGAATCCGCTGCCCGCCCCCGACGATTTCCCCGTACCCCTCGGGGGCGATGATGTCGAGACACAGCGCCCGATCCCGGCGCTCCGGATCCGGCTGCATGTAGAAGGCCTTGATCTGCGACGGGAAATGCGTCACCACCAGGGGGCGATCCCGGTCCTCGGTGAGCAGCGTTTCGTGGTGGGCCCCGAAGTCGTTGCCGGGAACGAAGTCGCTGCCTTTTTGCGCGAGGATCGCCGCCGCCTGGTCGTAGGTGGCCCGCGGGAACGGGGCGCGCACCGCGGCGAGCGGCGCCGGGTCCCGGTCCAGGGTCTCGAGATCCTCGCGGCGCCGATCCAGAACCCGCTCCAGCGCGTGGCAGATGAGGCCTTCGGCGAGAACCACGACGTCCTCGAGCTCCGCGAAGGCGACTTCCGGCTCGAGCATCCAGAACTCGATGAGATGCCTGCGGGTCTTGGATTTTTCGGCGCGGAAGGTGGGCCCCAGGCAGTAGGTGCGCCCGACCGACATGGCCACCGCCTCGTTGTACAGCTGCCCGCTCTGGCTCAGATAGGCATGCTGGTCGAAATAGCGGGTCTCGAACAGGGTAGTCGTTCCCTCGCAGGCGTTCGGCGTGAAGATCGGGGTGTCGGCGCCCACGAAACCCTGTCCGTCGAGATACTCGCGAAACGCCAGCAACACTTCGTTCCGCAGCCGGAGCAGAGCGTGCTGCTTGCGGGAACGCAGCCAGAGATGCCGGTTGTCCAGCAGGAACGAGGCGCCGTGCTCCTTCGCGGAGATCGGCCAGGGCTCGGCCTCGTGGAGGATCGCAAAATCGGCGACCCGGATTTCCATCCCTCCGGGAGCGCGCGGCTCCCGGCAGGGCGTTCCGCGGATCGCGACCGCGCTCTCGATCGGAACCCGCTCGGCGGCGGCGAACGCCGCCTCGGAAACCGCCCCCCGCGCCACCACCGCCTGGGCGAACCGGGACCCGTCGCGAAACCGCAGGAACAGGATCTTCCCGCTGGAGCGCCGCCCGGCGATCCAGCCGCGGAGCGGAACCTCGCTTCCCTCCTTCGGGGCGCCGGGGAGGGCGCGCTCCCGCGCCAGGGCGGCAAGGGTCGGAGGCATGCGCTCGGCGAAGGACGCCGGCCGGTTCGGATCGGGCACCGGGAAGGGCGGGAGTCTCGCCGGGACCCGCGCAGCGCGCAAGCGGTCGGAGATCAGGAAGGGGCGACGTCCCCGAGCAGCCGCAAAAGCTCCCGACGGGGCGAG
Organism: Candidatus Marinacidobacterium sp.; assembly: GCA_965202845.1. Classification (GTDB taxonomy): domain Bacteria; phylum Acidobacteriota; class Vicinamibacteria; order Marinacidobacterales; family Marinacidobacteraceae; genus CBDATA01. The sequence goes on along the minus strand of OZ241856.1, from coordinate 832,371 downwards.
CGCCCAGGCGCCCGATCCAGGATCTCCCGGACCAGGGCGAGGGTGGGGCCGATGTATCGGGCGTAGACCGGATTGTCCCGGACGCCCACCTGGAAGCCGTAGGTTCCGAGCGCCTTGAGCAGGCGCTGGAGCGCCACCGTGTCGAACTCGGCTGCGATCTCCCCGGAGGAAGCGCCGGGGAGGGACGCCGCCTCCACGAAACGCGCCGTCAGCTCGCCTTCGTCGAACGGCGGGGGCCGGCCGCCGATCCGGACATAGGGGTCGCGCGCCAGGGACACGACGTCGTACCCGCGCGGACCGATCCGGGTGTCCTGGTGATCGATGACCACCAGCCGTCCGGGGTCGCCCGCCAGCATGAGATTCCGCGAGTGGTAGTCACGGTGGCAGAGCGCGCTCGGCGTCTCCGCCGCCTCCCCGGCCAGATCCGCGAAGAACCGTTCGAGCCACGCCCCGCTCCGTCGAAGCAGCCCGGAATCCAGACGCCCCTCCAGAAAGCGCTCCCGAAAGAAGCGCAGTTCCCGGAGGAACAGGGGGGCGTCGAGGCGCATCCGAAAGGCGCGCCAAGCGCCCTCCGCCGTTTCCGAAGCGCGGATGCGCTCCCCCTCCCGCTGGATGCGGGCGAGGATATCCACCGCATCGCCGTAACGATCCCCGATGTCCGACGCCCGGGAAAGCGCCCGGTCCTGCAGCAGGTCATCGCCGAGATCCTCCAGCAGCACCACTCCCAGGTCCGGCGCCTCGTCCAGAATCGCGGGCGTCGCCACCCCCATCTCCCGGTAGAGCGCGGTGGAGTTCGCAAACGGAAGCGAACCGGGAGCGTAAGGCGCCCCCATGAGACAGACGACCGCCGGAGGCTGGCCAGGGCGCTCGATCCGGAAATACATCCGCTCGCCGGCGTCCTGAACCAGCGGCGCCGGCTCCGCATCCGGGAACCCGCGGCGCCCCAGCCAGGCGTCGAGCCGCGCCCGGCCCGCATCATCGGTCGTCATGGCGTCCCATCGCTGTCCAGGGGGACCGAGGCGCCCGACGCCCTGAGCGCTCCGGACACCCGGGTCCCGGCGGGAATGGTTTCGCAAGCCGCCACCACCGAGTCGCGGACGACCGCGCCCGGCCCCACATCCACGTCCTCAAGCAATACCGACCGGGACACCTCGGCGCCGCTCCCGATCCGACAACCCCCGCCCAGCCGGGAGAGGGAATCCACGGTCGCGTCCGGGGCGATCCGGTTGGGCCGCGGAGATCCTTCATCGGTGGGAAACGCCAGCGAAGCGGCCCGATAACGGGCCGGCGTTCCGATCTCGTACCACCGCCTACCGGTCGAAACCACGAAGCCGGCGCGCTTCCGGATCAGCCCGGGCAGCAGGTCCGACGCCAGGCCGCGGGCGTCCGGCGCCAGCAGCTCCAGGGCGGCCGGCTCCAGAAGCCAGACGCCGCAGAACACCGGCCCCTCTTCCCCGGCGGGCAGCAGCCCGGTGAGGCGGCCGTCGCGGTCCGTCTGGAGGCGGCGCTCCCCTTCGCATCCGGGCGCCGGCCGCTCCTCGGCCAGCAGGGTGGCCATGCCGCCCCGATCCCGGTGGGCGGCGGCGAACGCGGCCAGATCGGCCTCCGGATAGGCGTCCGCGTTCCACGCCAGGAACGGAGAGCGTCCGAACCCGGTCGCGCCGAAGCGCTCCACCGCCCGCCGCAGACCGCCCGAAGTGCCCAAAAGCTCCGGCTCCGGCGAGCGATGCACCCGGAGTCCCTTCCGGGACGCCGCGCGGAGCAGCGGCTCCAGCGATTCCGGAGCGTGATGCAAGTTCACCACCACCTCGCGCACCCCGAAGGAGCGCAGCCGGTCGAGAATCCGCTCCAGAATCGGGACGCCGGCCAGCGGCAGCGCCGGCTTGGCGCGGTTCCGGGTGAGCGGCCCCATCCGTTCTCCCCGCCCGGCGGCGAACACCATGGCGCGCCGCGGAATCATGGAGAAACCGGTTCGGGAACCCCGGAAAGCCAGTCGGAGGAGACATCATCGAGCCGCAACGAGACCACCCGGGACACCCCCGGCTCCTCCATCGTGACCCCGTAAAGGTGGTCGCACGACTCCATGGTGTGCCGGTTGTGGGTGATGACCACCAGTTGGGTCGTCTCCCGAAGCTCGCTGATCAGCTTGGCGAAGCGCGCCACGTTCTGGTCGTCGAGCGCCGCGTCCGCCTCGTCCAGCATGCATAGCGGCGCGGGGCGATGGCGGAAGAGGGCGATCAGGAAGGCGATCGCGGTCATCGCCCGTTCGCCGCCGGAGAGCAACCGCACGCCCCGCAACTTCTTTCCCGGCGGTTCGGCGAGGATCTCCACTCCGGCGGCCAGTTCCGGGGGAACGCCGTCGTCCGGCGCCGACCGGTTGGCGCCTTCTTCGCGGTCTGCTTCGGGTTCGACCAGCCGCAGCGACGCCTGGCCGCCGCCGAACAGCTGCCGGAACGCTTCGGCGAAGTTCCTGTCCACCGCCTCGTGGGCGGCGCGGAATCGCTGGCGGGCGTCCCGATCGTGGCGCGCCAGCGCCTTCATGCCGTCCCGCACCCCGGTCTCGATGTCCTCGAGTTCGGCCGCCGGGCGCGCTCGTTCCGCCTCCAGTTCGGCGAGCCGCGCCGCCGCGGTCTCGTTCACCGGACCGATTCCCCGGATCGCCTCCCGGAGCCGATCCATCTCCTCCAGCATCTCCGCCGGGGGGCGGTCCCGCGCATCCAGCGGAAGGGTCGCCGCCATCTCGGCGAGCGGCGCTCCGTGGCGCCTCCGGAACTCGTCCTCCATCTCCCGCATCGAACGCCCCGCCTCGTCGAGCGCCGCCTGCGCCGCGGCGCGGGCCGTTTCCGCCTGCCGGAGCTCGGCGCGCCGGCTCAGCAGGGGTTCGGCGGCCGCCGCCAGACGCGCGGAGAGCGCGCGTTCGGAAACCGTCAACTCCGCCTCTCGGTCCGCCAGGTCGCGCCCGTCGGCGGTCGCCGCGGCGGCCGCCGCCTCCGCCTCCGTCCTCCGCCGCTCCCACTCCCCGTCCTCGCGGGACAGGTCCAGGCGTTCCGCCGCCAGCTCCTCCAGCCGTTTCGCGTCTTCGTCCTCCCGGCGCTCGGCGACGGCGCGCTCGCGCTGCGCCCGATCGGCTTCCGAGGCGAGCCGGTTCGCCTCCCGTTCGGCTTCCTCCCACGCCTGCTCCGCCTGGTGGGCGCTCCGGCGGGAGACCGCAGCCGCTTCCCGCGCCCCTTCGAGGCCGCTCTCCTGCGCCGCAAGCTCCTTCCGCCCCTCCGCAACCGCTTCCCGGGCCCGCGCGAGGGCCTCGCGGTTCCGCTCCCGGTCGTTCTCGTTGTCCGAAGCGGCGGCTTCCCCGACGGCCAGCTGGCGGCGCACCTCATCGAGGGAGCGGTTCGCCTGGTCCAGCCGACCCGCAAGCCGCTCCCGCTCCCGGCCCGCCTCGGCGGCGGCCTCGACCAGGCGCTCCCGCTCCCGGCCCGCCTCGGCTTCGGCTTCGGCCGCATCGAGCGCGTCCCGGGTCCGGGCCTCCGCAGTCCGGGACGCCGCAGCTTCCTCCTGCCGCAACCGGAGCGCTTCCCGTCGCGCCACCAGAAATCCCTCGCCCGGACCGCCCCGCCCGATGCGGACGATCCCCGGCGGGCTCACCGAATCCCCGTCCGGCGTCACGTAGGCGCCGGGCGCCCGGGCGTAGGCGTCGAGCGCCTCCTCGAGGCTGGACGCCAGCGCCGCATCCGGAATCGCCGCCGCAAGCTGCGGGTCCGCGCTTCGCACATGGGCGCGGAGCTTCCGCCCGGGGATATCCGGGGCCGTTTCGCTCCGAAGCTCGACGAACTCCCCGACCAGAACCTCCCAGGGGCCCAATGCGGCGCCGGCGGCGAGCCGCGCCAGCGCCATGACATCCGAAGCGCGTCGCACCCGAAGCCGATGCGCCTGGAGCATCCGCTCCGCCGCGCGCTCGTACCCCTCGTCCACCTCGATGTCCTCGCCGACGACGCCCGGGACTTCGATCCCCTCACGGCGCGCCCGGGCGAGCAGCTCGCGGGTCGCGGGACCCAGCTGCTCCCTCGATACGACCAGCGACTCGGCGCTTTCGAGACGGGCCCGGACGCGATCCAGGGTTCGGATCGCCTCCGTCTCCCGAACCCGCGCCGCCGCAAGCTCCGCCGCCAGGTCGCGCCATGCGGCTTCCGCGCCTCGCCGCCGCGCCTCGCACTCCCCGGCGCGCTCCTCCTGGACAGCCGCCTCCAGGGCCGTCGTCCCGGCCTGCTTCTCCGCCCGGGCGCGCCGCGCCTCGAGTTCCTGCCGCTCGACCGCGAGGCGCTGTCCGGCGGCCCGCAGCTGCTCCTCCTGCCGTTCGTGCTGTTCCGCGCGAAAACCCAGCTCCCGCACCGCGCCGCGCCGCCCCATCTCCGCGAGCCGCGCGGTCTCCAGCGCCTTCTCGGCGGAATCCACCGCGCGGCGCGCCGCCTCCAGCGCCTCCCGACGCCCGGCGGCGGCGGCGCCCGCGTCCCGGGCGCGCTCGTTGGCGACGGCGAGGCGGCGTTCCGCTTCCGCCCGCGCCTCGATGCGGGCGGGCCCGGCGGCCCGGATTTCGCGTTCCGCCTCGGCCAGCCGCTCCCGGCGCGCCCTTCGGGCCTGGCGGGCGCGTTCGCCCTCCGCCACCAGCGCCCCCACCTCGCCTTCCGTCTTCCGCGCCTCCCCGATCCGCCGGGTGATCTCGCGGAGTTCGACGGCGAGCGCGTCCCGCCGCTTCCTGAGCGCCTCCAGCCACCCCTCGAAGGTTTCGAGGCTTCGCCGGCGGCGGTCCAGTTCATCGCCGAACCGGACCCGATCGACGCCGCTCGCGCGGCGTCTCCGCTCCAGTTCGGCATGCCGGCTGGCCTGGTGGGCGATCTCCAGGCGCCGCAACGCGGCGTTCCCCTCCCGGGCCTTCCGGGCCTGCCGCGACTCCCTTCGGGTCTGACGAATCCGGGCGTCCAGCTCGGCCATCCGCTGCCGGACCTGGGCGAGCGCCCGCTCGGCGGCGCGCAGGTTCTCCTCGCTCTCCTTCCGGTTCTGCCGATACCTTCCGAGCCCGGCCGCCGCCTCGATGAACCGGCGCAGCTCCTCCGGCGGACGGGAGAGCACTTCGCCCATGTGCCCCTGCTCGATCAATGCGTAGGAACGCCCCCCCAGCCCGGAGCCGGAAAACAGGCGGAGGATCTCCTTCCGCGACGTCCGCCGCCCGTCGATTTCGTACAGGGACTGCCCGCTGCGGTCCACCCGCCGGCCGACCACCACCGTCCCCTCCGGCGATCCTCCCCCGTTTCCCTCGAGGCCGCTCACATGGAGGCGCACTTCGGCCATCCCCAGCGGCTTGCGGTCCGCATTGCCGGAAAAGATGAGGTCCTGCCCGCGGGCGCGGATGGTGCGGGCGCCGAGTTCGCCGAGCACCCAGAAGATGGCGTCCGCGATGTTGCTCTTCCCGCAGCCGTTCGGCCCCACCACCGCGGTCGCGCCTCCGGGAAAGGAGACCGTCACCGGATCGGCGAAACTCTTGAACCCGGCGATTTCGAGGCGCTCAACCCGCACGCGGACTCCTCCTGGGGGGTTCGTCGCGCGGGCGCATCCTGGGTTCATTCTACGGAACCGGCCCGCCGCATCCCGCCCCGAAGCGAGCGTGGACTGTCAGAATCCGGGGGATCGCCTTGGGACTCCTCGACCGCTACATCCTGCGCCTCGTCGCCCCCGGGGCCGCCCTCGGATCCGGAGTCTTCCTGTTCGTCCTGCTGCTGAACGAACTCATCGTCCGGCTGCGGCTCCTGGTCACCCAGGGCGCCGATCCGACCACGGCGGCGCTGGCGCTCGCCTACCTGGTGCCCGCGCTCCTCGCGGTCGCGGTCCCCAGCGCGCTGCTGTTCGGCGTGCTGCTCGCCTTTTCGCGGTTGAGCGCCGGCTCCGAACTGCTCGCCATGCGCGCCGGCGGGGTGAGCCCGGCGCGGCTCCTCGCGCCGGTGGCGGTGGCCGCCCTGCTGGGCTTCGGCGTCACCCTCGTCCTCACCCTCGAAGTGGTTCCCCGCTCCAACCAGCGTTTCGTCGCGCTCTCGGCCGAGCTCGCATCCTCGCGGCTCCGGGCCGAGATCCTGCCCCGCGTCTTCCACGACGAGCTGCTCGAGGACAAGGTTCTGCTGCTGGGCGCGGCGCCCCCCGGCGGGGACTGGGAGCGGGTGTTCCTCGCCGATGTCACCGACGAAGCGGCCCCCACCATCCACATGGCGCAAGGCGCGCGCCTGGTGGTGGCCCCCGAAGACCGCATCGCCTACCTGGAACTCGTCGAAGTGGAGTCGCACGACGCGCCGGATCAGGATCCAGGGACGTACCGGATCCAGCGGGCGGACCGGATTCGGCTGCCCCTGGACCCGGATCGGGTGTTCGGGCCGGAGAACCCCAGCCCCCGGTGGGACGCGCGCGCCATGCGCCTGCCGGAACTGGTCGCCGGCTGGGAGAGCACCGGCGCCGCCGTCTACCGGGTCGAAATCCACAAGAAGTTCGCCCTTCCGTTCGCCTGCGTCGCCTTCGGCGTCATCGGGCTCGCCCTGGGACTGCGCCCCCGGGCTGGCGGCGCGCGGGCCGGCGGATTCGTCATCGCCGCCGCGATCGTGCTCCTGTACTACATCCCGCAGCTGGTCGGCGAGGAACTCGCCATATCGGGAGAGGTCGCGCCGTGGATCGCCATGTGGGCGGCGAGCATCGCCACCGTCGCCATCGGCGTCCTGCTCCTCGCCCTGGGTTCGTGGGGCATGGATCCACCGGGCGCCCTCCGGCGCGTCCTGGGCCGGCTGGCGACCGTCCGGACGCAGCCCGGCAGGCCCCGCCGCAGGCGCCGGTTCCCCCGGACTCCGCTCCCCCGGATCGGAGACCGGTATCTGCTTTCCCGTTTCGCAACCTTCTTCGGCGCCGGGCTGGCGATTCTCCTTTCGATGCAGCTCGTCGGGCTGATCAGCGGGCACATCGGCGACGCCTTCGAGAACGAGATCGCTCCCGGGCTGTTCGTCCGGTTTCTCATGCTCTCGCTTCCGAGTCTCGCGCTGGACATGCTCCCGCTGGCGACGCTGGCGGCGACCCTGGTGACCTTCGGGGTGCTGGGACGCAACCAGGAGCTGACGGCGTTCCGCGCCGGCGGGATTTCGGGCGCCCGGCTCGCCGTCCCGGCGCTCGCCGGGGGGCTGGCGGCGGCCTGTCTCGCCTGGTCGCTCCAGGAGCGGGCGGCGCCCGCCGTGGATGCGGAGGCGGAGAACCTGGAGGCCCGGATCGAGGGCCGACCGCGACGCGCCGCCGATCCCGGGGAGCGCCACTGGCTGCTGGGGCCGGGGGAAACGATCCTTCACTACGGCGCGTTCGATCCCGAATCGGGGTATCTGGAGGATCTGACGGTCTTCGCCGCCAGCGAGGACGGCGCGACGCTCCGGTCCCGGAGCTATCTCGCATCGGCCCACTGGTCGGAGGCGAACCGGTTCTGGACCGGGATCGGCGGCTGGACCCGCAACTTCGGCCCGGAGGCCGCCATCCGCCCCTTCGCGCAGCGGCCCTTCCCCGAAATTCCGCCTCCCGATTCCTTCCTCCGCCCGGACCTGGTGGCCACCCGGCTGACCCGCGCCGAACTCGGCGAGCGCATCGGGGTCATCGAGGCCGCCGGACACCCCGCCCCCGAGCTGTGGGTGCATTTCCACCGACGGGCGGCGGCGCCCCTGGCCTCGCTCCTCACCGTGCTGATCGGCCTCCCCTTCGCGTTCTCCCGCTTCAACCGGGGCATCCTCGCCGGAGTGGGCTTCGCCATCCCGATCAGCATCCTGTACCTGGTGACCAACCGGTTCTTCGGATTCCTGGGCGAGGCCAGCGTTCTCGATCCGCCTCTGGCCGCCTGGACCCCGAACCTCTTTTTCGGACTGGCGGCGCTCTTCCTGGTTCTCAGGCCGTCCGACTGAACGGCGCCAACAGGGCGCCGGGGGGCGTTTCCGCCCCGGCCTCCACCACCGCCTCGTCTCCGAGGCAGGCGCCGATCCGCTCGACTCCGGGGCGCGCCAGATGATCCAGCACCCGGATGCGGGCGACCGGCCCGGAATGAAGCCGAGCGCCTTCCCCGACGCGGGCGCCGAAGCCGAGAACGCTGTCGCGGACGACCGCCCCCCGGCCCACTTCGGCGCCGTCCAGGAGCACCGCCCGTTCGACCACCGCCCCCGGACCGATCCGGGCCGAGGCGCCAAGCGCCACCGCCCCCAGCAGTCTGGCGTCCGGATGCGCCGAGGCGCCCGCGCCGCGGATCAGCGCGCCCGAACCGCCAACCTCCTCCCAGGCGAAGCCCAGGGCGCGCGCCGTCCGCTTCTCCTCCTCCCCGCCGAAGAGCGGAGCGACCCTCCCAATCAGGTCCCAAGCGTAGGTGAGCGGAAGCCAGGGCATCCGGGACTCCACGGTCCGGACCCCGCGGACCCGGACCAGAATCCGGATCAGATCGGGCAGCTCCAGCTCGCCGCGGACGCTCTCGCCCACTGCGCCGAGATGCTCAAGGTCTTCCCGGTCGAGGGAATAGGCGCCGATGCTCGACATGCGCCCCGGACGGGCGTCCGGCGGCTTTTCCACCACGTCGAGGAGCCATCCGTCCTCGGTGCGGTCCACCGAAGCCCGGTTCCAGGGATCCGTGGCCGGTTTCACCAGGATCGCGGGGCGCTCCCGAACCAGCCGCGCGAGATCGTCGGCATGGTAGAAGTCGTCACCGTTCAGCACCAGCGCCGGGCCTTGAAGCGCGTCGCGCGCCGCCCGCAGCGCGTCGGCGGTGCCGCGCGCCACCCGCTGCTCGACCGGAATCAGGCGGATGTTTCCCCGGGAGCGCCCGAAGTGGCGCAGGATCTCCGCCTTCCGGTAGCCGACCACCAGGATCGCCTGGTCCACGATCCCCTGGAGCTGGTCCAGGACCCGCTCCGCCAGCGGACGCCCCCACAGGGGGAGGAGCGGCTTGGGAACCCGACCGGTGAGGGGCCAGGTTCGGCGGGACCTTCCGGCGAGCAGGAGGACCGCCGTCGGCTTCGCGCTCACCGGGTCCTGCTTTCCGAAACGGCGGGTCTTGCTATGCTCCGCCCCGACATCCGGGCAGTCCGCCGGTTCCGGGTCATCCCGAAGGTCGCCCGACGCCCTCCCGAGCGCAATCGGGCGCGTCCCGAGTCAGGAGAATCTCCGTTGAACCCGAAACGATCCTTTGAACCCCGGCTGTTCACCTCGGAATCGGTCACCGAGGGGCACCCGGACAAGGTCGCCGACCAGATTTCCGACGCGATCCTGGACCTCCATCTGCGCCGCGATCCCCACGCCCGGGTCGCCTGCGAGACGCTGGTCACGGCGGGCGCGGTGATCGTCGCCGGCGAGACCGCCTCGGCGGCGCCGCCCGACGACCGGGACCTGCGCTCCACCATCCGGGACACCATTCGGGAGATCGGCTACACCGGACGCGACGACTCGTTCGACGCCGATTCGGTGGACATCACGATTCGGCTCGGGCGGCAGGCGTCGGACATTGCGATGGGAGTGGATACCGGGGGCGCCGGCGATCAGGGAATCATGTTCGGCTTCGCCTGCGACGAGACGCCGGAACTCATGCCGCTCCCGATAACGCTAGCGCACCGCATCACCCGCCGGCTCGCGGAAGTCCGGCGGAACGGACTCCTGCCCTACTTGGGACCGGACGGAAAATCGCAAGTGACGGTGGCCTACGGCCCGGACGACGCGCCCCGCGCGGCGCCGGTGGTCGTGGTCTCCTCGCAGCACGCGGCGGAAGCCGGCGACCGGGTCGCGCGGGACATCGAGGAGCACGTGGCGCGCTTCGTCATCGGCGCCGACCTCCGGCCCGACTCCTTCCGGGTCCTGGTGAACCCGACCGGCGCCTTCGTGGAGGGCGGGCCGGCCGCCGACTGCGGACTCACCGGTCGGAAGATCATCGTGGACACCTACGGCGGCGTCGCGCGGCACGGGGGCGGCGCGTTCTCCGGCAAGGACCCGACCAAGGTGGATCGCTCGGCCGCCTACATGGCGCGCCACATGGCGAAGACCATCGTCGCCGCCCGGCTGGCGCGCCGCGCCGAAGTGCAGCTCGCCTACGCGATCGGCCGCGCCGAACCGGTCTCCATTCGGGTGCACACCTTCGGCGGCGGCGTCCGCGACGATGCGGACATCGAGGCGGCGTTGCGGCGGGTCTTCGACCTGCGGCCGCGCGCGATCATCGCCGAGCTGGACCTGCTCCGGCCTATCTACCGGGCGACCGCCAGCGGCGGCCATTTCGGACGCTCCGAGCCGGAGTTCACCTGGGAGCGCACCCACCGCGCGGACGACCTTGCCGCAGAACTCGCCTGATCGGGCGGCGCCCGGTTCGGCTACCGGCCCGGACGCGCTCCCCACCCGCTTCGACCCGGCGGTCATCGAACCCGAAAGCGCGGCGCGCTGGGAGTCGGCGCGGGCCTTCGAGACCGAATTCGATCCGGACGGCTCGCTCCGGGATGGCGGCGACCCGTCGAAAACGCCCTGGACGGTCGTCATTCCGCCTCCCAACGTCACCGGAAGGCTCCACATGGGGCACGCCCTGAACAACACGATCCAGGACGTGCTCATCCGCTACCAGCGCATGAACGGGCGCGACGCGCTCTGGGTTCCGGGAACCGATCACGCCGGCATCTCCACCCAGACGGTGGTCCGCAAGCATCTGGACGCGAAGGGCGTGGACTACCGAACGCTGGGCCGCGATCGCTTCCTCGCCGAGGTCTGGAAATGGCGCGAGGAGTACGGCGACCTGATCCTCGATCAGCTCCGGCGGCTGGGTTGTTCGTGCGATTTCCGCCGCACCCGCTTCACGATGGACGAGGGCCTGTCCCGGGCGGTCCGCACCGTCTTCAAGGCGCTCTTCGACCGCGGACTGATCTACCGCGGCAAGCGGGTGGTCAACTGGTGTCCGGTGGACCGCACCGCGCTCTCCGACGACGAGGTCGAAACCGCCCCCGGCGGCGAGCCGGGCGAGCTCTGGCGCATCGCCTATCCGCTGGCGGACGACTCCGGCGAGCGCCTGATCGTCGCCACCACCCGCCCCGAAACGATGTTCGGGGACATGGCGGTCGCGGTCCATCCCGAGGATCCCCGCTACCAGCGCTTTGTCTCCCGGCGCGTCCGGCTTCCGCTGACCGGGCGCGAGATTCCGGTGATCGCCGACGCCGGAGTGGATCGGGATTTCGGCACCGGATGCCTCAAGATCACTCCGGCCCACGACCCGCACGACTTCGAGATCGGCGAGCGCCACCAGCTCGTCCCGCTGAACGTGATGCACGAGGACGCCTCCCTGAACGAGAACGCGCCCGAGCCGTTCCGCGGCATGGACCGCTACCGGGCCCGCGCCGCCGCCGTCGAGGCGCTCAAGGAGGCGGGCTTGCTGGACGCGGTGGTTCCGCACCGGGTTCCGCTGGGCCGCGCCCAGCGCTCCGGGGCCCCCATCGAGTACCGACTGTCGAACCAGTGGTTCGTCCGCATGCGCCCGCTGGCCGACCGGGCGCTGCGCATGAGCGGGTACGAGCTGCGCGACGGGGAATGGGTCAAGGAGCGGGAAGGCGCGTTGCGTTTCCATCCCAGGCGGTGGGAGCGCGTCTACGCCCGCTGGCTGATCGGAATCCGCGACTGGACGATCAGCCGCCAGATCTGGTGGGGACACCGGATCCCGGCGTGGCGCCACCGGGAGACCGGGGAGACGGTGGTGGGAGTGGACACCCCGGAGGCGGTGCTTCGGGACCCCGAAGCGTGGATCCCCGAACCGGACGTCCTGGACACCTGGTTCAGCTCCTGGCTGTGGCCGATGAGCACGCTCGGCTGGCCCGAACGCACGCCCGACTTCAAGCGCTACTACCCCACCGCCACGCTCTCCACCGACAAGGGCATCCTGTTCTTCTGGGTGGCCCGCATGAACTTCGCCGCCCTCGAAATGACCGGACGCCTGCCCTACCAGGACGTGTACATCCACCCGACCGTCCTCGACGAGCGGGGCGCGGTGATGAGCAAGAGCCGGGGAAACGGCATCGACCCGCTCGCGGTGATGGACGGCGCGACCCTCGCCGAACTCCGACGTCCGCTGGAGGAGGCGCGTCCGTCCAACATGGCGGAGATTGCCCGCGGCCTCGAACGGAGCTTTCCGAAGGGGTTCTCCGGAGTGGGCGCGGACGCGCTCCGCTTCACCCTGGTGCGGCTGTGTTCCGAGGGGCAGGAAATGCGCCTGGCGCTCCCCAAGTTCCACGAAATCGGCCGCCGGTTCATCACCAAGCTGTGGAACGCCTCCCGGTTCACCCTGCTCGCCCTCGCCGACGCCGGGGCGGACCGGAAGCCGGCGCCGCCCGCGCCCGAGGATCGCTGGATCCGCTCCCGGCTGGCGGGGTGCGCGAACGAGGCGGCCGGCGCCCTGGACGCCTACGACTTCTCCACCTTCGGCGCGTCCCTGTACCGTTTCGTGTGGAACGATTTCTGCGACTGGTACGTGGAGCTCGCCAAGGCCCGGATGCGGCTTGACCGGTCCGCGGCGCGAACCACCGCCGCCACCCTGGGGATGGTTTTGGGCGAGACCCTGCGCCTGCTGCATCCGGTGGCGCCCTTCGTCACCGAGTATCTCCACGCCCGGCTGGGGGACGCCCTGGTCGCGCACGGCTTCAAGTCCCCCGGAAAGCGGACGCTGCTGGCGCGGGCGCCCTTCCCGAAGGGAACGGCGGATGCGGACCCCGATCTCGAGTCTGCGTTCGACGCCGCCCGCCGGATCGTGGCGGCGGTTCGCAAGCTGCGCGCCGACGCCGGGGTCCGACCCGACCTGCCGGTTCGGCTGGCGGCGCGCCCCGGGGCGGGTTCGGAGCGCCTCGCCGAGCTTTTGGCCCAGGCGGCGGGCCCGCTGTGCGCCGTGGGGCGCCTCGAATCGCTCGATATCGTGCAATCCGGAGACCCCGGCTGGCCGCCCGCCGGGTGGATCGGCATCGTGGATCCGGACTGCGAAGCCGCCGCCTCGCTGCCGCCCGACGTGGACAGGGGCGCGGTGCGGCGCCGGGTGGAGACCGAATGGAATCGGGTTCGGGAGCGGATTCGCGGCAGCCGTCGCCGGCTCCAAAACCCGAACTTCGTGGAGCGCGCCGAACCGGCGGTGGTGCAAGAGCATCGGGAACGACTCGCATCGCTGGTCGATCAGGAGCAGCGGCTCCAGCGACTCGCCGAGAGCCTTGCGGAAACCGGTCCCGCCCGACCCGGGACTGGCGGCGTCGGGGACTGCTAGCATCCGGCCCGGAGCGAAAACGCTCCCGGTCATGGCGTCCGCAGCTCCCCAAACCGAATCCAGGCAATTCCGCCAGCGGTGGGCCCGCGCCTTCCGCAAGCTCCTGTGGAGTCCAGGGCTCGGCGCCCGCGGCTGGATGCGGCTCGCGCCCCTGCTGATCGGGGCGCTGGCGGGCGGCTGGATCCTGGCCGGCGGGATCGGGGGCGCCAAGCGCCTGCGGGAGGCGAACGACCGGAGGGAGCGGATGGCGGCGCAGGCAGCCTCGCTGGACGCCGAGCGGCGACGGCTGGAGGAGGCGATCCGGCGTCTCGAGGAAGACCCGAACGCGCTGGAGCTGCTGGCGAAGTCCGAGCTGCATCTGGCCGCCCCCGACGAAATCGTGGTGCTGCTCCCCGAAGCGACGCCGGATCAGTAGAAGTTCAGAACCAGCCGGACCGGCTCCCCCCGCCGCTCCACCAGCAACTCCAGCTCCTCGGCGGTCTGGAACCGCTGCACCAGAACCGCCAGCGATTCGATCCCGCGAACCTCGCGCCCGTTGACGCGCAGCAGGACGTCTCCGGGGAGCAGCCCGGTCTCCCCCAGGACGGTATCCATCGGAAACGCGATCAGCTCCAGCCCCGCCACCTCGCTTCCCAGGATCCGGGGAACCACCGTGGATGCGGACAGGATCCGCGGCAGTTCGGCGGGAAGCCGCAGCCGGACGTCGTCGCGGGAGAACCGCCGGGGCGCGTCCGCAACCGCGGCCGGCGGCGGTTCCGGCGCAGCGACCGGTTCCGCCGCCGGCTCGGTCTCGATCTGCAAGGGCGGCTGCGGCGGCATGCGCACATCGGCCAGTTCCAGTTCGAACCGCCCTTCCATCCCGAGAAGCGTCACCGTTTCGCCTTGGATCCCGACGAGCCGCACCCCCCGGCACTCCTCCTCCCCGACCAGTCGGCAACCCGGGCCGCTCGGGAATTCCAGCAGCACAATCGCGCGCTCCCCCTGCCGGACGATCCCGGCGAATCGGACCTCCTGGGCGGCGGCGGGAACGGCCAGCGCGATCGGAAGGAACCATCCAGCGATTGACATGAGGCGCCTCCCGAAAGCGCCCCCCGGCGCGGTGGTTGCACCCGGCAAGCTAACATGGCGCCCGAATCCGGCTTCGGGCTCCTTCATGGAACGCCCGGAACGCGGCGCCCCGGCCACCCAGGCGGGGTGTTCGGAGCGCCGTCGCGGCGACGTGGGTGGGCTTGAAGCCGGAGTCATGGGCGTCGCCTCGGATGAACCCGGGACCCCCAGATGGTCCCTAGGGGGGGTCCGGTTCCGCGACGCCTCCGATCCGAGCGTCCCCATCGGGCGCCCCGAGCCCCCGCCTGCCCCTTCCCGAACATCTCCTCCACCGAAACCACCCCCTCCGCCCCCAGGGCCCCGGCGGCGCTGCGAAGGGCCGCCACGCTCCTTCTGGGTTCCTGGGTGCCTCGCATCCTGCTGCTGGTGGGGGCCTTGTGGCTGCTGTCCCGCGCCGGAGCGCTGCCGGTCGCCTGGTCCGGAACCGCCGGCCTGGTGGCGCTGGTCACCACCGCGGCCATCCTGGTCTGGTACGCGCGGGACATCCTGAACTGGCTGCTGTATCCGGTAAAGCGAAAGCTGTGGGTTTCGTACATCTTCGGCGGATTCCTGCCGCTCCTCCTGCTCAGCGCGTTCTTCCTGCTGGCGTTCTATGTGATCCTGGGCCTTTTCGGGTACTACGCGCTCCAGGCGAATCTGCAAGCGCGCGGCGCCACCCTGGGCAAGGTGGCGGACCGCATCCTGATCGGGCTGCCGACCGACGCCGACGACGACGCCATTCTGGACTCCCTGGAACGCACCGCGACGCGCGCCTCCGAGCTGGCGCCGGGCGCGACCGCCTGGTACCTGGAACACGACGACCGCCGGGTGACGCGCCTGCTGGGCTCCGGGGGCGCGGCAACCCCGCTCGGAGCGATCCGCGAGGTTCCGGAATGGGCGGTCCTCCCCTGGGAGGGCGTGGTGCGCACCGCGGACGGGGAATGGTTCGGCGCGGTGTCCCCGGGACCGACCGGAACCGCGGTGGTCCTGGCGCCGCTGGTCCCGGTCCTGATGCAAAGCGCGAGCGAGACAAGCGTTTCGATCCGGACGATCCTGACCCTGTACGTCGGAGAGGAATCGGTCGGTCTGGCGACGCCCCCGACTTCCGCGAACCGCTTCGAAATCCCCTTCGACGGCGCGCTGGTGGCGCTGGAGGCGGCGGGCGCGGAACCAGAGCTTTCGGGGGGCACCGTCCTGATTTCGTTCGCCTTCGCCCCAATCGAACTGCTGTGGGGCGTGACCGGCGGCCTGCCCGAATCCCTCGACGACTTCGACATCAGCGCCAGCCTGCTCCTCGCCCTGGGCGGTCTCGGATTCGTCTTCGTCCTGTTCCAGCTGCTGGCGGTGTATATCGGGATCCGGATTGTCCGCTCGATCACCCGCTCGGTGGAGGCGCTGAGCGGGGGCACCCGCATGGTGCGAAGCGGCAACTTCGGTCACGAGGTGACGGCGCCGTCCCGGGACCAGCTCGGGGAGCTGGCGCGGTCGTTCAACATCATGACCGCCAAGATCCAGGACGACATGGATCGCCTGCGGCGGGCGGCCCAGATCGAGCAGGAGATGGACACCGCCCGCGAATCGCAGGCCCGCCTGCTCCCCCGGGACGGGGCGGTGACCGTCCCCGGATTTCGGGTGGCCGCCATCTGCCGCCCGGCGGCCGCGGTGGGAGGCGACTACTACGACCTGATTCCCCTCGCCGCGAACCGTCTGGGAGTCGTCATCGCCGACGTTTCGGGAACCGGCGCCCGCGCCGCGTTCACCATGGCGGAATTGAAGGGACTCATGCTCGCCCTCAGCCGGGCGCACGCATCGCCGCGCCAGGTTCTCATCGAGGCCAACCGCGCGCTTTACGAAACCCTGGACCGCCGCACCTTCATCACCATCACCTACGCAGTCTTCGATTCCGAAGCGGGTACCGTGACCTGGGCCCGCGCCGGACACAGCCCGCTCCTGCGGCTGGGCCGGCACGACGGCATGACGCCGCGATCCGACGTGTACGCCCCCCACGGGCTGGGAGTCGCGCTCGACCCCGGTCCGGTGTTCGAACGGGTTCTCGAGGAGCGCACCGCCCCGCTGGTCAGCAGCGACACCTGGGTGTTCTTCACCGACGGCGTCTCGGAGGCCATGAACGGCCGTTCCGAAATGTTCGGCGAAGAACGCCTGGCGCGTCTGCTGGAGGACTGCTGGGCGCAACCGCCGGAAGAAATGCGGCAAACCGTGGAGGACGCAGTGCTCGAATTCACCGGCGCCAAAACCCACGCCGACGACCTGACGATGGTCCTGGTCCGGGTTCTCTGATGCCCAGACGACGCCGGCGCAAGGGGAGCGAAGCGCCTCGCGCCCCCCGCCCCATCACCCATTTCCGCACGCGGCTGGGATACCGGTTCCGTCGCCTCGATCTGCTGGAGCAGGCGCTCACGCACGGCTCCTACGCGAACGACTACAAGGTCGCCGACTACGAGCGGCTCGAATTCCTGGGCGACGCGGCGCTGGGGCTGGTGGTGACCGAGATCGTCCACTTCGACTGTCCGGGATGGACCCGCCACCGCCGCCAGGAGGCCAAGACCGCCATCGTCAACAACGAGTCGCTGGCGACGGCCGGACGCGCCCTGGCGCTTCCGGAAGGCATGCGGGTCGGAAGGGGTCAGGAAGGCGAACAGGGCGCCCGATCCTCGAAACGGATCCTGGCGAACGTATTCGAAGCCATCCTGGGCGCCGCCTGGCTCGACGGGGAACTGGACGCGGTGCGCCGCATCGTCGGCCGGGCCTTCGCCCGGCGTTTCCGCTCCCTGGGCATCAACCCGGCGACCCGCCGCCCCTCGATCGCCCGACAGCGCGTCCTGCTGGCGCCGATGGCGCTCCTTCGCCGCCTGCTGCGGCTCACGACGCCGACCGAACGCGCCCTGGGATACGCCTTCCACAAGCGGACGATGCTGCGGACCGCGACCGAACCCGGCGCCTCCCGCCCCGAGCCGCGGACCGCAAGGCGACGCCAGCGGCGCCGCCGGGGCCGGAAACCGCCCGCCGGAGGCATGGACTGGCACGCCCAGCGATTCCTCGGCAGGGACGTCCTGCATCTGTTGATCGCGGATGCGCTCCACGCCCGCTTCCCCGACTGGGACGAGGGCCGCATGACCCTGGCCCGGATGCGGCTGCTGGAAGGCGACTTCCTGCCGCGTCTCGGCGCGCGCTGGCGGGCGCCGGACGGGGAATCGCGCGCCGGGGTGGCCGAAGCGCTGCTGGGCGCCTTGTACCTGGACGGTGGGTTCCGCGCCGCGCGAAGGGCGCTGCGGACGGAAATCGGACGGTCGCTCGACGAATTCGACAATCCCGATCTGGAGCTCCTCGACCCAAAGACCCTGCTTCTGAACCGCATCGCCCAGGCCGGGGAAGCTCCCCCCACGTACCGGGAGCTCACGAAGCCGCACAAGGACCGGGTCGTGGTAGAGCTCCGCCTCCCGGACGGCAAGATCTTCCGGGGAACCGGCGGCGGCGTCAAGGACGCGGAAAAGAACGCGGCGGCCCAGGCCGTCGGCTGGTTCCGCCCCAGCTCGAAGCCGAAGACGGGAACGAAGGCGACGGCGCCGCGCGGCGGCGCGAAACCGCCTCCCCGCCCGGCCAACCCCAAGGGGGCCCTCCAGGAACGGCTCGCAAAGGCGCACAAGCCCCTCCCGATCTATCGGGTGCTCTCCGAGGAAGGGCCGGAACACGACAAGACCTTCCACGTCGAGGTTCTGGTGAACGGGCGGAGACTCGCCCGCGGCAGCGGCGCCAGCAAGCGGAGCGCGGAGGCCGAGGCGGCCGCCGCCGCGCTCGCCGCCGCCAGGTGACCGCTCTCCCGGAACCCCCTATACTTCCGCGCCCCGACTGCATTGGATCCACTCAACTTCGAACTCAACGAGGACCAGCGCGCCGCCGAGGCCCTGGTCCGCGACTTCGCGGCCCGCGAAGTCGCCCCCCGCATCCCGGAGAACGACGCGGCCAAGTTCTTCGACCGGACGATTCTGGACCGCATGGCGGCGCTCGGGATTCTGGGCCTCTCCATTCCGGAGCGCTACGGCGGGGCGGGACTCGACTACGTCTGCCTGGGGCTCGCGTCCGAGGAGCTGGAGTACGTGGACACCTCGCTCCGGGTGATCCTCTCGGTGCATGCCGGCCTGAACTCGCTCTCGCTGCTGACCTGGGGCGCCGAGGAGCAGAAGGAGCGCTTCCTGCGGCCCCAGGCCGAGGGTCGGCAGATCGGAACCTACGGACTCACCGAACCCGACGCCGGGAGCGACGCGATCTCGATCCGCTCCACCGCCCGCCGGGACGGGGACAGCTACATCCTGAACGGGGAGAAGCACTGGATCTCCCTCGCCGAAATCGCGGACAACTTCCTGGTGATAGCCTGGACCGATTCCGACAAGCGCCAGCGACGGGATCACACCGGACTCTCGGCCTTCATGGTCGAGCGGACCGCCGATGGCTTCGAGTCGGGCGCCATGACCCACAAGTGGGGCATCCGCGCCGGGAACACCGGCTGGTTCCGCATGAACGACGTGCGGGTTCCCGCCGCCCATCGCCTGGGCGGGGAGGGCGAGGGCTTCCTCATCGCCATGTCGGCGTTGGACCAGGGCCGCTACACGGTGGCGGCCGGCGCCACCGGGCTGATCCGGGCGTGCCGGGACGCCAGCGTCAAGTGGGCGCTCTCGCGCAGGACCTTCGACCAGGAAATCGCCCGCCACCAGCTGGTGAAGCAGATGATCGCCCACATGGAACGCGACTACGAGGTCTCCCGCCTCCTCTGGCTGCGTTCCGGCGAACTCAAGAACCGGGGCGTCCGGGACACCCGCCAGACGTCCCTGGCCAAATGGGTCGCCACCGTCGCTTCCGAACGCGCCGCCTCGGACGCCGTCCAGATCCACGGCTGCTACGGATACTCGGACGAGTACCCGGTGGGGCGCTTCTGGCGCAACTCCAAGGGCGCGGTCATCTACGAGGGGACCCGCGAAATCCACACCCTGATGCAGGCCGACTACGCGCTCGGATTCCGCCGGGACCGGCCGGCCCGCGTTTCGCTGCCCCCCTTCGGCGCCTGAAGTGGCGCTCCAGCGCCTTCCGGACGGAATCGTCCCGCCCCTGATCCGCGCCGTCGAGGCCGCGGCCGTCGCCAGCGCCCGCACCATCGGTCAGGGCGACCGCCACCGATCCGACGAGGCCGCGGTCGCCGCGATGCGGGAGGCGCTGGATGCGATTCCGGTTCGGGGAACCGTGGTCATCGGGGAGGGCGAGCGGGATCAGGCCCCGATGCTCTGGGCGGGCGAGACGTTCGGGCGGGGCGCCGCCCGGGACCCGGAATTGGAGATCGCGGTGGATCCCCTCGAGGGCACGAACCTCTGCGCGACCGGCGGGCCGGGCGCCATCGCGGTGCTGGCCGCCTCCGGGCGCGACGGCCTGATGCGCGCGCCGGACGTGTACATGGACAAGATCGTGGTGGGACCCGCCGCCGCTCCCCTGCTCGGCGAACGCATCCATCTGGGCCAGCCCTCCGGGGAGACAGTGGCCGCGATCGCCGAAGCCGAGGATGCGCCGCCCGGAGACATCACGATCGCGGTGCTGGATCGGCCGCGACACGCCGCCGTCATCGCCGGGATCCGCGCCGCCGGCGCCCGGGTGCTGCTCATCGGGGACGGCGACCTGAGCGCCGGCATCCGGGCGGTGACGCCCGGTTCCGGAATCCACGGAGGGATCGGATCCGGCGGCGCGCCGGAAGGGGTGATCACCGCGGCGGCGCTGCGCTGTCTGGGAGGCGGGATGCTGGGGAGGCTTCTGGTGCGCGACTCCCGGGAACGGGACCGGGTGGAGCGCGTCGGAGTGCGCGATCCCGGCGCGGTGCGGGACACCGACGCCCTGGCGCCCGGCCCGGCGCTGCTGGTCTGCGCCACCGGAGTCACCGACGGCGCCCTGGTGGACGGGGTGAAGGAGACCGCAACGGAAACGCACACCTCCACGCTGATTCTCACGAACGCCCCCAGGGAAACGCGCCTGCTGCGGCGCGCCCGGCGTTCCTGACGACGAAAACCGCACTCCCGATTTCTTCCGGTATGCTTGCCCCTCCGGGCGACCCGGGGAGCGGCCGTCCGATCCGAGCAAGCCACCCGTGGAGACCGACCCGACACTGACCAGGGCCGTCGTGGCCGCGTTCCTCGACGACGGCCCGGAGCGGACCTACTACTACGACCGGGACACGTCCCGCATCGTGAGCATCTCCGAGGATCAGGAGGATCCGGCCACCCAGCGGGTGGTCTGGGATCTCGAGTCCGACACGCGGGGGCGATTCGTTCCGATCCCCAAGCCGAAGTTCGAGGAGACCCTGAGCGAACAGGACGAATTCGTGGAGCAGCTTCCGGACGGTCCGCTCAAATCCCGCCTCGAAACCCTGATCGAGGACGACCCCGACGGAAGCAGGATGGCGCAGGTCGTGGTGCAGGACCGCGACGCGCGCAACGCCTGGCGGCTCTTCCGCACCGGTCGGGCGGAGGACCGGGCGCGCGCGTTCCTGGCCGGCCTCGATTGACGAGCGGTGCGGATCGGGGAGGCTTGGCATCCCTCTTGCTTTGTATCCGGAACCAACTCTCCGTCCCCGGAGGTGACCGAATGTTCCGCATGCATCCCGTATCCGCGACCCGGCGTCCGCTCCTGATTCTGGTCGCCGCCCTGCTGGCTTCCGTTTCCCTGGCGACCGGCCAGGACGCCGGCCGCTCCTGGACCTACGGCAACCTGAGTCAGGTCGAAGGCGACGTCTGGCTGCAGCGGGCCGAGGACTTCGGCGCCCACGAAGCCGAGCCCAACAGCCCGTTCCTCCCCGGCGACCGTCTCTGGACCCGGGAACCGGGGCAGGCCGAAGTCCGGTTCGCCGGACGGGTGATCGCCTGGCTCGACGAACGGACCAAGCTCGACTACGTGGAAGGGGACCAACCCCACCGGCTCGGCTTCTGGACCGGGAGTCTCCTGCTTCGGATCGCCGAAGAAACCGAGGTGGTGGTCGAGAGTCCGGGAGGCTCGCTCGCCCCCCAGGGCGCCGGCCGGTTCCGACTGGATGTTCTGGACGGGGGCGATGCGGTCCGCTTCGTCGCGCTGGAGGGGGTCGCCACCGTCCGGGGCGACGCCGGTTCGGTGGTGCTGGCGAGCGGTCAGCAGACGATCGCGACCGCCGACGGAGCGCCCAGGGCGCCGGAGGCCATCGGCAGACTCGACCGGGACGACTTGCTGGAGTGGGCGGACAGCCGGGAAGCGCGGATGACGCGCGCGGAGGACGCCCCCTGGGAGGAGCTTCCCGACGAAGTCCGGGAGCACGCCCATGATCTCCACCACCACGGGCATTGGGTGCGCGACACGCATCTCGGATGGACGTGGTATCCCCGGGTGGCGGCGGGATGGTCCCCCTACCAGCTGGGGCGCTGGGCGTACACCCCCTTCGGGCACACCTGGATTTCCTACGATCCGTGGGGTTGGGCGCCGTACCACTACGGGCGCTGGGGCTACGGCCCCAGGGGCTGGTACTGGCTCCCCGGCTCCTGGTGGGGGCCGGCCTGGGTGTCCTGGGCCTGGGGACCCGACTGGATCGGCTGGGCGCCGCTCGGCTACTACAACCGGGCGGTCTACCCCTTCCACGGATACGGGCGAAGGCTCGCAGACGGTTCTTTCGTCCGGCCGGGGACCGTCGTGGGCCGCGCCGTTCCCCGAAACGCCCGGCGGGGCCGGGCCCGGCCGCGTAACGGCTGGAGCTTCACCGACCAGGCCGCGATGGGGCGGGCCGCCTCCCGGAACCGGCGGGCGGTCTCAACGCTCCGGAACGCGGATCGGGCCCGGGTCCGGAGTGGTGGCGCCGTTCTGAATCGAGACCTCCGCGAACGCGCCGTCGGCAGGACCGCAATCACCACGTCCACCGCCACCACCGTCCGGAGTCTGTCGAACGCGAGACGGGGCGTCGCCGTTCCCCGCGGGGAGCGCGCCACCCAGGGCGCCCAGCGCCTCGCGGTCCCGGCTCGCAGCGCCCGCAGCCGGGCGGGCGCCGCCGGGCGGGAGACGGCCAGCCGGCCCGCCGCCAGCGGAACGCGGGGCAGCCGAAGCGCGGCGCGCGCCCGGCAAGCCGCCCCTCGCCGGACCACCCCCCGGACCACGCCCCGGTCCACGACCCGGACCACGCCCGGCAGGACGGGACGCGGCGCCAGCGGCGCCACCCCCCGCTCCAGACCCTCCCAGGCGACGCCCCGGGGAACGTCCCGGCCTCCAAGAGCCTCGCGCCCGCCGCGGCCGCGCGCCGCCCCGGCTGAACGCGGAAGCGCAACCCGCCGACCCAGTTCCGTCCGTCCGCCCCGCCGCCCCTCCGGCGCGACGCCCCGCTCCGCCGCCCCCCGGTCCCGTCCGTCCTCGCGTCCGTCTTCCCGACCCAACTCCTCCTCCGCGTCCCGACCCCGATCCTCATCCCCCCGGTCCGCCCAGCCCCGGTCGCGCCCATCCTCCCGCCCGTCGTCTCGTCCGTCGTCGCGCCCATCCTCCCGGCCCAACTCCTCCTCCGCGTCCCGACCCCGCTCCTCGTCCCCCCGATCCGCCCAACCCCGGTCGCGTCCATCCTCCCGCCCGTCGTCCCGTCCGTCGTCTCGCCCATCCTCCCGGCCCAACTCCTCCTCCGCGTCCCGACCCCGCTCCTCATCCCCCCGTTCCGCCCAACCCCGGTCGCGTCCATCCTCCCGTCCTTCCTCGCGCCCCAGCTCCTCCTCCCGACGCAGACCCCGCCCGAATTCCTGACGCTACTTCCCGGACGGGCGGAAGCGTCAGGACCGGGCCATCAGGGCCAGCGGCCCCGGGTGGACGGCTTGAGAATGGTCCCGGAAGAATCCATCACCCCCACCGTCTTGCCCTCGGCGTACTCCCTGGCGAGCGGAATGTCCCGATCGTTGGCGCAAGCGATATAGACCGGCCCGCGATACCCGCGAAGCCTCCCCACCGCAGAGTCCATGGTGCGGGCGGTCTCCACATTGATCGTCATCTCGCCGGTCCGGATGTCGGGACCCGGAAACCGGTTGAATTTGACGCTGAAACGGGCGGCCAGCGCCCGAGCCGCCTGAAGCCTGGTCGCCGCCATCGAGGGCCGTCCTTCGCGCCGCTCAGCGGGCGGGGACGCCGGCGGCCGCCATCCGACCGAGCAGGTCGTCCAGCTGGTCCCGAAGTTCCCGATAGCGCGTCCGGGCATCCGCTCCGGGAGACTGGTCCGCGGTGTCCAGGTTCGAGGCGAGGTAGCGGATCTGGTCGCGAAGCATCGGCTGCGAATAGCGGACGGGCCGGGTGACCAGTTCCTCGTGCATCGCCCGGACGCTGGCGTCCCCGCCGTCCTCGAGCGCCGCCTCCAGCCGGGCCGCCGCAAGGTTGGCCTCGCTCAGGGCGTCCCGGGCGAGAAGCGCCAGCGCGACCTGCTCCCGAACCTGTTCGGCGGTGACCCAGCCTTCCCGGATCACCCGGGGATCCATCCGCAGCCGGAAGTCGCGGGTCGCGCGGAAGGCGCCGGCGGCGAGTTCGACGGTGTAGCGACCGGGCGCCGCCAGGACGCCGCGCCCCGACGGGACGCCGCTTGCATCCTGGACGCCTTCGTGGCGCATGTCCCAGGTGAAACGATGGATTCCGGCGCCGGTGGGCACGGTGGGCGCCCCCCGGGTGAAACGCCCGGGCGCGCGCATGCCCTGTTCGGGACCGGAGCGGGTTCCGCCCCCGGCGCTTTGGAAGCTCCGCACCACCGCGCCGCTCTCGTCCCGCACCACGATCGAGGCCTCCTCCACCTCCGCCGGCAAGCGGTAGGTGAACCGGGCCCCCGGCGTCGGATATTCGGGATCGGAAGGCGCCATCCCGCCGCCGAAGCCCCCGGCAACGCGCAGGCGAACCGCGTCGCGCACCGCGAACAGGTGGGGTGCGGACGCCGCCGCCGGGGACTCGTGAAGCGGGGTGAGATCGTCAAGGATCCAGAAGCCCCGCCCCATGGTGGAGAGCACGAGGTCCTGCTGGACCAACTTGATGTCGGTGATCGGCGTCACCGGGAGGTTCTGCTGGAACGAAGTCCAGGAGGCGCCATCGTCGAAGGAGATGAACATCCCCCACTCGGAGCCGAGATAGAGCAGCCCCTCCCGGTCCGGGTCCTCGCGCACCACCCGCACCGGATGGTCGTTCGGCACTCCGTTGCTCCCGTCGGTAATCCGGGTCCAGGTGGCGCCGTAATCGGTCGTCTTGTAGGCGTGCGGGGTGAAGTCGCCCAGCTGGTAGCGCAGGATCGCCGCATAGACCTTCGCCGGGTCGTGCGGCGAGACCTCGATGTTCTGCACCCGACCGTAGGGGCCGATTCCCGGCGGGGTCACCTCGGTCCAGGTCTGTCCGCCGTCCCGGGTCACGTGAATCGGTCCGTCGTTGGCGCCGGCCCACAGGACGCCCTCCTCGTGGGGGGACTCCTGGACGTCGTAGAGCACCGCGAAGTGCTCCTCGCCGGTCACGTCGAGCGTGATCGGGTCGCCCGAGACCACCTGGGTCTCCTCGGTGAAGGCGGTGAGATCGGGGGAGATGGTCCGCCAGGTCCGCCCGCCGTTCTCGGTCACGTGCACGTACTGCGACGCATGGTAGACCCGGTTCGGATCGTGCGGCGAGACATGGATCGGGACGGTGCGCTGGAACCGGTACTGGAGGTCCTTCGGGTTGTGCCCGTAGAGATTCCAGAACCCGACGTAGTACTGCTCCTCCTGCCCGGTGCGGACGTTGTAGAGGCCGAAGCGCCCCTTGCAGTTGGCGTAGACCACATCCGGATCGCCGGGCTTCGGAACCACCGGGCCGGTCTCGCAGCCGCCGATGGCCTCCCAGTGGGCGGTGGGGCCTCCCGGTCGGTAGTGGGGCGGGTAGCTCGGCACCGAGATCGTGGAGTTGTCCTGCTGCCCGGCGTAGAGCCGGTACGGGAAGTCGTCGCTCACGTCCACCTGGTACAGCTCGGCGGTGGGCTGGTTCTCCTGGGTGGACCAGGTCTCGCCGCCGTCGATCGTGACGTTGGCGCCGCCGTCGTTGGCCTGGATCTGGATGTCCGGGTTGTCCGGGTTAATCCACAGGTCGTGGTTGTCGCCGTGGGGCGTGAACTTCCGCTCCCAGGTCGCGCCGCCGTCCTGGGACTTCCAGTAGCCCTCGGCCATCCCCCAGAGGGTGTCCGGATCGGTCGGGTGAGCGTGCAGGTTCGTGTAGTAGAAGGGCCGGTTCCGGATCGGCTGGAAGTCGCTCACCTGCCGCCAGCTGTCCCCCTCGTCGTCCGAGCGGTACACCCCGCCGTCGCTCCCCGGCGCCTCGATCAGCACGTAGACCCGGGAGGGCGCCGCCGCCGAAACCGCCAGGTCGGATTTCCCGCGCAGGCCGGTGGGCAGTCCGTTCTCCAGCTTCTCCCAGGTCGCGCCGCCGTCCCGGGACCGGTGGACGCCGCCCTCCATGCCGCCCGAGCGGATGGTCCACGGCTTCCGTTCAGCCTCCCAGGTGGAGGCGTAGATGGTGTCGGGATCGCCCGGCTTGAACTCGAGGTCCACCGCGCCGGTGCGCTCCGAGACAAAAAGCGTCCGCTCCCAGGTCGCGCCGCCGTCGGTGGTCTTGTAGACGCCGCGCTCCGGGTTCGCGAGGAAGGGGTTGCCGATCGCCGCCACCCAGGCGGTGTCGGGATCCTCCGGATGGATCAGGACGGCCCCGGAATTGCCGGTTCTCTCGAGGCCGACATGCCTCCACGACGCTCCGGCGTCGTCAGAGCGGTACACGCCCTTGCCGATGATCACGTTGCTGCGCAGGCCGTCGGAGCCGGTGGAGACGTACACGACGTCGGGGTCGCTCCCGGCGACCGCGATGGCGCCGATGGACGGACTCGCGAAATACCCGTCGGAGACCGGGCGCCAGTTGTGCCCGTAGTCGGTGGTCTTGAAGACCCCGCCGCCGGTCGCTCCCATGTAGAAGACGCCGGGGTGCGCCGGGTGGCCGGCGACCGCGGTCACCCGTCCGCCGCGCGAGGGGCCGACGTAGCGGTACCGCATGGCTTCCAGCAGGTCCGGTTCCGGCTGGGCGCTCGCCGGGACGGCGACAAGGATGAAAAACGACAGCAGCTTGCGCATCAAGGTGGGTTCTCCGTGAGTTCTCCCAGTGGTTTTCCCAGTGGGATTTCGCTTCGGGGGAACGACCGCGCCGGACGGCGAAGTCGGGCAGACAATCCTACCGGAGCGAAGAAGGGCGATCCGGCTACCCTTCCGCCCCATGTTGCTGACCGACCGCACACCCCGCCACATCGCGCTGCTGCTGCTCGCCGCATGCTCCCTGGCTTCGGCGCAGGACGGCTCCGAGAGCCGCCTCGAAGCCGAGTGGGCCCGCATCGAACCGCTTTCCGGCGGAAGCATGGGACTCGCCGCCATCCACCTCGAGACCGGTCGGACCGCCTTTCGCAACCCCGACGAGATGTTCCCGATGGCCAGCACCTACAAGGTTCCGATCGCGGTCGAGCTCCTGCGCCGGGTGGACCAGGGCGAGTTCGGACTGGACCACATGATCGAGCTGGATCCCTCGGACCTCTCGCCGGGGAGCGGAATCCTGAGCCGGCTCTTCGACGATCCGGGGGTCTCGCTCTCCATCCGGAACCTGATGGAGCTGATGCTGCTGATCAGCGACAACTCGGCGACCGATCTCTGCCTCCGCGCCGCCGGCGGCGGAGAGCGGGTCACCTCCCGGATGACCGAACTGGGAGTGGAGGGCATCCAGGTGAACCGCTCCACCGCGAACCTGATCACCAACTACGTGGGAGCGGAGGGATTGCCGCCGCGCGACCAGCGCACCCGCGCCACCTACACCGATCACTACGACCGGGTGCCGGAGGAGGAGCGGGAACAGGCGCGGGATCGCTTCGAATCGGATGCCCGGGACACCGCCACCCCGCGCGGGATGGCCGACCTGCTCGCGAAGATCCATGCCGGCGAAGGGCTTTCGCAAAAGAGCCGGGACCTCCTGATCGACATCATGGAACGCTGCGAAACCGGGGCGGGAAGGATCAAGGGACGGCTTCCCGAGGGAACGGTGGTCGCGCACAAGACCGGAACCATCGGCCGCTCCACCAACGACGTGGGGATCCTCACCCTGCCCGGCGGCGCCGGCCATGTGGTCCTGGTCGCGTTCGTGAAGGAGTCGGAGCTTCCGATTCCGGATCGGGAACGCGCCATCGCCGACGCCGCCCGCGCCGCCTACGACTACTTCCTGTTCGCCCCCTGAGGATCTACTCGGGCCGTTCCGTCAGCCGCTCCTCCATCTCCCGGAGCTTCGTTTCGAGCGCGGCCAGCCGCTCCTCGATCGCGCGGACGTCGGCTTCGTCCATGCGCTCGCGCAGATCCTCGAAGTGGGTCCGGAGGCCGGAGAAGTCCAGGTTCTCCATGCTTTCGCGCACGTTCTCCCGAAGCTCGTGGGGATCGATCTGGACATGGATGTCCCGCCCGACGTCGTCGGAGAACCACTGGGCGCCCTCCCGCTCGCCGATGGTCGCGGTCACGACCGCCGGCGCGCGTTCCCGCACGAAGCCGATCTCGACCGACGCGCCCGGATCCAGCGCCATCACCGCCCGACGCAGGTCGCCGGCGCTGCGGATCGCACGCTCCCCGACCCGCGTGACCACGTCGCCGACCCGCAGCCCGGCCGCCTCGGCGGGCCCATCCCCGGTCACCTGGCCGATGAGCACCCCCGAATCCTCCCCGGCGCCGTAAAACTCCTGGAGTTCGGCGGTGAGATTCATCGCGCTCACCCCGAGGAAGCTCCCCCCGGAGAACGCGACCATGACGCGCGGGCGGACCTCCACCGCGCGGTCCGGCTGCGGCTGGGCGATGGCGCCGGTCGCCGCCAGCATGATTGCGAGCGTCAACATTCCCTGGATCATGTCGCTTTCTCCTTGAGTCAGCGTTCCCGCTGGGAGACCGGGATCACCGGCTCCCCGGAAAAGGAAGAGGGGGGGCGTTCCCAGAACGAACGGACGTCGAGGAACAGGTCGAAATCGTCGTGGGCGGGCCCGAAGGGCGCCACCGGCTCGTTCGCGAGCATCCGGGCGCGTTCGAGGTCCAGCAGCAACCGCTGGTACTCCTCGCGGAGCGCCTCCAGCTCCCGGCGATCCTCGTGGTTCGGCAGCGCCAACTGCGGCTGCGGCGGCGCCTCGACGGGAAGCCAGGCGGCCCGGAAGACGACCGCGGCGACGATCGCGGCGGCGGCCGCCGAGGCCAGAAACCAGAAGGGACGACGGCGCGCGCGCCGCACCCGCCCCATCACCCGGTCGGCGAAGCCGGCGGGCAGCTCCCACTCGGTCTTCTTCATCCCGGCCAGCGCCTTCTTCAGGTCGTCGTCGCGGAGCTTCATGGGCGAGCCTCCTCGAAACACGGGCCGAGATGGAGGCGCAGCCGCTGGAGGCCGCGGTGGGCGCGCGACTTGGCGGTGCCTTCCTCGATCCCGAGCCGGGCGGCGATCTCCCGGTACGACCAGCCTTCGACGTACCGCAGCATCACCGCTTCCCGAAACGCCTGCGGCAGCCGCGGCAGCGCCTCCCGGAGCGCAAGGCGCAGCTCCTGCCGGAACGCCGCCTCGTCGGGCGGCGGGCCGGCGTCATCCCGCACCGTCTCCCGAACCGCTTCCGAGTCCACCGAAGCGAGGACGCCGCGGCGCGCCCGTCGCCGCAACTCGCTGCGGACCAGATTGTCGGCGATCCGGAACAGCCACGACTCGAAACGCCCGGATTCCCGGTAGCGAGGGGCGGCGCGGAACGCCCGGACAAAGGTCTCCTGGGCGAGATCGGCGGCGACGTCCGGCTCGGCGAGCCGACTCAGGACGAATCCGAACAGCCGGCGCTCATACCGCTGGACCAGCGGCGCGAACGCCTCCACCTCGCCAGCGCGCACCCGACCCATGAGTTCGGCGTCGGAACGCTCGCCGGGAGCGCCCGGCCGTTCCAGACGGAAGGGGATCGCGGAGGCGACTTCGGAAGCCATCATCGGGGGCGGTGCAGAAGAAAACGCCGCACCGCGCCGATGGTTCCCGAAGACGAGCGAATCCGGGCGCCGGGTCAGGAGCCGAGCGTCGTCTCGTAGGCCATCCCGGCCCAGGAGAAGCGGATGACGCCCGCCTCCATCCCGATCTCGAAGACGTCCCCGCCGGACGGGTTCCCCGACTCCCGGAGCGGGATCCGGGCCGCCTCCTCGGATTCGATGGCCGCGTAGCCGTCGAGTCGCGGCCACATGGCGTCGCGCCTCGCCTCGGGCGCTTCCGACCAGAGCTCCCCGAGCCGGATTCCCTGGTTCCGGTTGACCAAAAGCGACCACGCCCCGTCCTCCGGAATGTGGAGGTAGAGGCTGTAGCGGCCCGCCGGGATCATCCGGCCGCCGAGGATCAGGTCCGCCGAGGTCTCCAGAATCGTCACCTCGTTCTCCCCGGCCCGCCACACCCGCTCCGGCGGCAGCATGGCGAAGAGTTCGTCCAGGTTCCGGCCGCCGAGATCGGGGCGGCCATAGTCCACGCTCACGGTCGCCGACCCCACGGTCGCCCTGGCGTTCCCGCGCGGCAGCGCGTCCTGGGCGCTGGCGGAAATCCCGAGAAGGGCCGCGACGGGAAGGATGCGTCTGATGATCATGATGGGCTCCTTTTGGAGAGAGGCTCAGCCGTACAGCATGGCGTACACCACGAGTCCGCTGAGCGAGACATAGACCCAGATCGGCGCGGCGACCCGCGCCCAGCGACGGTGGGCGGCGAACCGCCGACGCGCCGCCAGCAGGGCGGCGGTCAGCACCAGCGGCAGCGCCAGCGCCGAAGCGACGATGTGGGTGATGAGGACGGTGAAGTAGACCGGACGCAGGAGACCGGTTCCGGCGTACGGAGTGTCCCCCTGGAAGACATGATAGGTGACGTAGCTCAGGAGGAAGGCGGTTCCGACGGCCAGCGCCGCCGCCAGCAGGCCGATGTGAACGTTCCGCCGCCCGGAGCGAATCGCCAGCACGCCGAGCGACACCAGGGTGAGGGTGGCGGCGTTGAGCGCGGCGTTCACCCCGGGAAGCGACGCCGTCCACGCCGGAACGTTCTCCGGCGCCGTCCGCATGTAGAGCAGCCAAATCAGGGCGGCGAACACCGCGCCGCTGATCCCGAAGGCGACGCGTACCACCGCACGGTCCGATTCCCTGGCCGACATGAGAGGCGGGAAGCATAGGACGCCGACAGCTTGTGATAATATGCCGGATATTATGCAAACCCGGAATCGCCGGCGGGCGCTGCGGCGGCTGCTGGCGGAGCGGCGGCTCGCGACCCAGGCCGAAGTGATCGAAGCGCTTGAGGGCGCCGGCTTCCCGGCGACGCAACCGGCGGTGAGCCGGGACCTCCGCGAAATCGGCGCCCGCAAGGTGGAGGGACGCTACCGGGTCGGGTCGGCCGGACCGGCGCCCTTCCCGGGTCTGGACGCGCTGGTGGAGGCGCTGGTTCCCGCCGGCCCGAACATCCTGGTCATCCGGACCGCTCCGGGCGGCGCCCAGCGGGCCGGCCACGCCCTGGACAGCGCCGCCTGGCGGGAGGTCGCCGGGACAGTGGCGGGGGACGACACCGTGTTCGTCGCCAGCCGCAGCGCCGCCGACCAGGAGCGCCTGCTGGAGCGGCTCCGGGCGGCGCTCGCCGGGGGGCCGACGGCATGACGATCCGGCGCGAACCCCCGAAAGCGCTCGCGGTGGCGCTGGGCGCGTCCGGCTATGTGGCCGGGGAGCTGCTCCGCTGGATCGCGCTGCATCCGGGCATGGAGCTGGGCGCGGCGGTGTCGTCCAGCCACGCCGGGGAACCGCTCGCCGAAACCTTCCCCAACCTCCGCGCCGCGTTTCCCGACGAGCGGTTCCTCGCCCCCGCCGCACTGCCCCGGGCGCTCCGCAGGGCGGCGGGGGAGGCGGAGCGGGTCGTGGCGTTCTCGGCGGCGCCGCACACCCGGTCGGCGCCGCAGATCCGGGACCTGCTGGAAGCCGCCGAACGGCTGGGGATCCGGGTTCCGGTGGTGGACCTTTCGGCGGACTTCCGCCACCCGGACCCCGATGTCTACGAGGCCATCTACGGCGTCCCCCACCCGGCGCCGGACCTCCTGCCCGGGTTCGTCTGCGGGCTGCCGGAGCAGATTTCCGGGACGCCTTCCCTCCGCATCGCCCACCCGGGCTGCTTTGCGACCGCGGTGGCGCTCGCCGCCGCGCCGCTCCGCCGGGCGGGGGTCATCGGCGCCGAAATCCAGGTCGCCGCGATCACCGGCAGCACCGGGTCGGGGGGCGCCCCCAGGCCCAACACCCACCACCCCGAGCGCCACGCCAACCTGTTCGCCTACAAACCGCTGACGCACCGACACGCGCCGGAGATGGAGAACCTGATCGGCGCCGCCGCCGGGGAACCGACGCGTGTCCACTTCGTCCCCCACTCCGGCCCGTTCGCCCGGGGCATCCACGCCACCTTGTTCGCCAGCCGCCGAAACGGAGGCGAGGTGGAGGCGACCCTCGCCGCCTGCTACCGCGATCGGCCGCTGATCCGGGTGTCCGACGCCCCGCCGCGTCTCAAGGAGGTCGTGGGTTCGGCCTCCGCGGTAGTGGGGGGATGCGCGGAGGGGGCCACCGCAGTGGCCTTCGCGGCGCTCGACAATCTGGGAAAGGGCGCCGCCAGCGGCGGGATGCAGTGGATGAACCGCATCCTGGGCCTGCCCGACGAAACCGGCCTGACCGCCCCGGCCGCCTCGTGGCTCTAATCCTGGTCGAACAGCAGGGTCAGTCCCAGATGAACCGCGGTGGTGTCCACGCTCGGCGAGCCGTTGTAGGAAACTCCCACCGAGACGGCGAGATCGCCGGCCAGGTAGTAGTTCGTGAACGAGAAGGTGTTGTAGCTTGCGGTTTCGGACTCCGAGTAGTTGATGTCGACGACCCGGAGATCGACCAGGTTTCGTTCGGTGATCTGGAACAGGGCGCCGCCCCCGTACACCCACCCGTTGTAGCTGTCCTCGTTCTCGAACCCCATCACCGTCGCGGTCAGGACGTTCCCCTCGCGCCCGGCCAGCGCATAGGCCGTCAGATGCTTGTCGTCGCCGAATTCCCAGCCCGCCATCAGACCCATCCGGAGGATGTTCTGCTCGATCTGGCTCTTGATCCCGCCGAACTCGACCAGCTTCAGCTCGTCGTCCGCCCGGCTGAATTGGGCGAAACCGGCGAGGAACAGGGGCCGATCCGGGATGCCGTAGCTTTTGGACGCCGCCACCCCCCGGGTCACCCCGTCCCCGGCGTCACCCCCGTCGAACCGGGCGTAGGTGTAGGAAACGCCGAGGAAGCTGAACGGATCCTTGTCCTTGAAGTCCTGCCCGACGGCGGGCGCGGCGAGCAGGCAGATTCCGAGAGAGAGAGCTATGCGGGAATTCGGCATGGGGCAAGGCTATCGCTTCCGGGCATGACGTTTCCGGAGGGCGCCCGATGACCGCCGAATCCCCGCACCTTTTTCCGGTCTACGCCCAGCTCCCGATCCGCATCGTCCGGGGAGACGACGTGACGCTCACCACCGACGCCGGGCGGACCCTGCTGGACTTCTACGGCGGGCACGCGGTCGCCGGCCTGGGATACGGACATCCGGCGGTGCGGGCCGCGCTCCGGGAGTCGGCGGACGAGCTCCTCTTCCAGACCAACGCGGTCCCGAGCGCCCGCCGGGCGGCGGCGGCGGAGGCGCTGGCCGATTTCGCGCCCGACGGACTGGACCGGGTCTTCTTCGTGAACAGCGGCGCGGAGGCCAACGAGAACGCCCTTCGGCTGGCGTTCCGGCTGCGCCCCGGACGCGACGCGGTGGTGGTGGCGAGCGGCGGATTCCACGGACGCACGGCGGCGGCCGCCGCGGCCACCGCCGGTTCGGCGGGCTGGTACGGCTTCCCGCGGACTCCCTTCGAGACCCGGACAGTGGCCCGCGACGATCCGGACGCGCTCGCCGCCGCGGTGGACGAGCGGGTCGCGGCGGTGTTGCTGGAGCCGGTGCAGGGGATGGCGGGCGCCGTCGTGCTGGGAGACGACGTCCTCCGCGCCGCCCGCCGGGCCTGCGACCGGAGCGGCGCGCTCCTGATCTTCGACGAGGTGCAGTGCGGCATGGGACGGAGCGGGCGTCCCTTCGCCTGCGACTGGCCGGGAGTGCGGCCCGACCTGCTGACCACCGCCAAGGCGATCGCCGCCGGGTTCCCGGCGGGGGCGGTGCTCGCCACCGAGGCAGTCGCCGGCGACCTTCCGGTGGGCGCGCTCGGCACCACCTTCGGGGGCGGCCCGGTGGCGGCGGCGCTGATCCTCGCGGTGCTCGAAACCATCCGCCGCGAAAATCTGCTCCCGGAAGTGGTCCGGCTCTCCGAACGCATCCGCGCCGAAGCTCCGGGCGGAGTCGTGGAGTCTGTCCAGGGGCGCGGATTCCTGCTGGGTCTGCGCTGCTCGCGCCCGGCGCGCGGAGTGCGGGACCAGCTGCTGGAGCGGGGCATCCTCGCCGGAACCTCCACCGATCCGGCGGCGCTGCGGCTGCTGCCGCCGCTCACGCTTCGGGACGAGCACGTGGACCAGCTGCTGGCCGCATTGCGGGAGATCGAGCGGTGAGCCTTTCCGAACTCCACCGGCTGGAGGACCTGGGCGCCGACGGGTTTCGCGGGATCGCGTCCCGGGCCCGCCGCCTGCGGGAGCGGCCCGAACCCGAGGCGCTGCGCGGCCGGGTGCTGGGGCTGCTCTTCCTGAACCCTTCGCTCCGCACCCAGGCGTCGTGCCAGGCGGCCATGGCCCGCCTCGGCGGCTCGAGCTTCGTCCTCGCCCCGGACCGTTTCATCCACCGCCTCGAGCTGGCCCCCGACGCGATCATGGACGGCGAAGCCGCCGAGAACATCGCCGAAGCCATCCCGGTGCTCGCCAGCTACGCCGATGCGCTCGGGGTTCGCGCCTTCGCTTCGCAGCGCGCGCTCGCCGAAGACCTGGTCGATCCGGTCTTCGAGCGCATCCGGGCGCTCGCCGACAAGCCGTTCCTGAACCTGGAATCCTCGATGCGGCACCCCTGCCAGGCGGTCGCCGACTGGCTTTCGCTGGACGACTTCGGAGTCCGTCCGGGCGCGAAGTTCACCCTGGCATGGGCGAACCATCCGGCGCCCCTGCCCCTCGCGGTGCCCGCCGACACCCTGCGGATGGCGGCGATGCGCGGGATGCGGGTGACGGTGCTCCGCCCGGAGGGCTACGCCCTTCCCCCTGCAGTCATGGGGGAAGCGCGGGACCTGGCGGCGACTTCCGGGGGTTCGGTCCGGGAGACGGAGGACATCCGGGAGGGGATGGACGGCGCCCGGGTGCTCTACGCGAAGTCCTGGGCCTCCACCGCCCACTACGGCGACCGGGAAGCGGACCTGGAGGCGCGGCGGTCGCTGGGCGGCGGCTGGACGGTCGACGAGCCGTGGTTCCATGGCGCGGACCCCGCCTGCGACTTCATGCACTGCCTGCCGGTGCGCCGGGGGGTGGTCGTCACCCGGGGAGTGCTGGAGGGGCCGCGCTCCCGGGTCGTGCGCCAGGCGGAGAATCGAATGTGGGCGCAGATGGCGGTTCTCCATCGGATGCTCGCCTCCTCCCCGGCGGTGAAAACCCGGTGATCGAGCAACGGCTCAGCGCCGGGGAACGCGCCACCCGGGTGCGCGCGCTCAAGCACGCGGCGCCCTATCTGAAGCGCTACCGGGGGCGCACCCTGCTGATCAAGGCGGGGGGCGCCACCCTGGAGAGCGAACGGGGCATCGCCGGCATCGTGGAGCAGGTCGCCCTGCTCCACCGGCTGGGCATCCGCATCGTCTTCGTCCATGGCGGCGGTCCCCAAGGCACCGAACTCGCCGCCGCGCTCGGCGTCAAGACCCGGTTCGTAGCCGGGCGGCGGGTCACCGACGCGGACGGCATCCGGGTGATGGCGATGGCCATGAACGGCGCGATCAACACCCGGATTCTCGCCGCCTGCCGCGCCTGGGACCTTCCGGCGGTCGGGTTCTCCGGGGTCTCCGCCGGGCTCGTCGAGGCGCGCCGCCGTCCGCCGGTCGAAGTGGACGGCGCGCAGGTCGACTACGGGCTGGTCGGGGACATCCTGCGGGTGCGGGCGGACGTGCTCGCCGAACAGCTGCGGCTGGGGGTGATTCCGGTGATCAGCCCGCTCTCCGCCGATGATTCGGGGCAGCTACTGAACATCAACGCGGACACGGTGGCGGCTTCGCTGGCGGCGGCGCTCCAGGCCGAGAAACTGATCCTGCTCGGAGAAACCCCGGGACTCCTCGCCGATCCGGACGATCCGGCGAGCGTTCTCTCCTTCCTGGACCTCGAGGAGCTGGAGCGGCTGACCGAAGCCGGCGCGATCCGCAGCGGGATGCGCCCGAAGGCTCGCTGCATCCGGGAGGCGCTGGACGGCGGCGTCGCCCGGGCGCATCTGATCCCGCTGGGCGTCCCCGACAGCCTGCTGCTGGAAATCTTCACCCCGGAGGGGATCGGCACGCTGGTGGTGCCGAAGCTGGACGACCTCTCCCCCGCCGAGCGCGCCCGCCGCGCCTCCGGCGCCGCAACCCCCTGACCCGCACCCACCGACCCACCCTGCTGATTCCGGATATTCATCCGCCGAAGCGGGCGCGAGCGGCGGGGAACCTTCGCAAAACGCTACGAACCCACTCAAAACGGCTCAGTACTGCCGTTCCCGTTCTTCCGCAGTCTTCTCTGCGGCAATTTCCGCCGCACGATCCGCCCACGTTGCAGCCCTCCCCGCCGCTTCGTTCGCAGATTCCGACCACCCCATAGCAGTAGCCGCAATTTCCGCCGCAATTTCCGCCCGAGTTGCCGCCATCAGCGCCGAACCTTCGAACCGTGCCACCCATGCCGCATCCTTCGCCCATGCCTCCGATTGTTCCGCCCATGCCTCCGATTGTTCCGCCCACGCCTTCGATTGTTCCGCCCATGCCTTTGATTGTTCCGCCAGCTCCGCCGTATATTCAGCTGGGACGGAAAATCGCGCACTCCGCGCCACTTCCTCCGCCGATTCCGCAGTGCGCTCCGACCATCGCGCCGCGGTTTCCGCCGCACGTTCCGCCCATGCCGCCCGATCTCCCAATGCCTCCACCAATTCCTCCACCGCCTCCGTATTTTGTTCCGCCGATTGCTTCGCCACGCACGCTCCATTGACGGCAAGCGCCGCGCCAAAAAGAAGAGCAGTACCGAAAAACCGACTCATCAGAAAAATCTATCCATTGAACAGCGGGAGCCGACCGACACTTGGTTCAACGCCCTAACCCCTTACCTATATCCGCCGCCATCAGCGCTGATTGTTCCGCCAAATCCGCCGCACGCTCCGCCCATACCGCCGATTGTTCCGCCCAAGCCGCCCATGCTGCCGTGCGCTCCGCCCATGCCGTCGATTGTTCTACCGCCGATTCCGCAGCACGCTCCGCTGATTGTTCTGCCGCTTTCGACCATTCCGCCGCAGCGTTCGCCCACATCCCCGCAGAGCTCGCAGCGACTTCTGCAGAACTCGCAGCCTCTCCCACATATCGGAGCCGTCCCGCCACCCATCGCGCCTCGCCATCCGATTGCGTAGGACGCACACCATCCGCCCACCTCTCCGCACTTCCCGCCCAAGCAGTCGCACGCTCCGCCCAAGCAGTCGCACGCTCCGCCCAAGCAGCGGCACTCTCCGCCGCTTCCGCCGATTGTTCCGCCCAAGCAGCAGCACTCTCCGTCGATTGTTCTGACGCGCACGCCCCACCGAAAGCGAGCACCACGCAAGCGAGCACCGCGCCGGGAAGCCGACGCATGCCGGTCAACCGCATGATCTTCATCCCCCGAACCGCTCGCGGGCGGCGGCGATGAAGCGCGGCCACTGCGCGTACTCCGAATCGGCGGCCGGGTCCCAGACCTTCAGCATATCCTCCCTCGCCTCCGGTTCGGGAACCCCCTGCCGCAGCGTGCGGTAGAGGTACACAAACACCGAAACCCGCATGTTGGCGAAGCAGTGGACGTACACCGAACGCTCCCCGGTGATGTCCATCACCTGGAAGAACAAATCCAGGTCGTCCAGGGACGGGTCCTCCCAGTCCACCGGAATCTGGAAGTAGGCCATCCCCGCCTCGGTGACCCGGAAGCCCTCCTCCAGGTTCCGCTCGCGGCGGGCGGGCGCCAGATTCACCACCACGTCGAACCCGGCGGCCCCCACCGCGGCGATCTCCGCATCGTCGATCTGGCCGGAGGTCGCCAGCCGGTCCGAGATCCGCACGTAGTTGTGGACGTCCGCCAGCCCCTCATCCTGGGCGAACGCCGCGGTCCCGGCCGCCATCGCCAGGACCAGGAGGAACGCCATTCTCATCGCCGACCCTCCCCCCGCTCGTCGTGCAGGCCGGCGCCGCCATCGGGCGCCCGCCGATCCACCCCGCCCTCGAGGACGCCCTCATCCCGCAGGTGGACAATCACTTCGGCCGCGCCCTGGGCCTCCCGGCCAGTCAGCGCGTGCCCCCAGGACTCCAGCAGGGTGAGGGTGTCCGGCGAGAACTTCCGCTCCTCGTACGTGATCCGGTCGGGGAGCCACTGGTGGTGGATCCGTCCGGCGTCCACCGCCTCCTGGGCGTTCATGCCGTGATCCACTACGTTCAGGATCGTCTGCATCACGGTGTTGATGATCGTCCGTCCCCCCGGCGTGCCGGTGACCATGAACAGCTCCCCGTCCCGCGCGACGATGGTCGGGGTCATGCTGGACAGCATCCGCTTGCCGGGCGCCGCCAGGTTCGGGGCGGTGCCGATCAGCCCCCGGTCGTTGGTCAGCCCCGGCGCCGCGTTGAAGTCGCCCATTTCGTTGTTCAGGAGAAAACCGGTGCCCGGCGCGATGATCCCCGATCCGTACCCGAATTCGAGGGTATAGGTCAGCGCCACCGCGTTCCGATCCTTGTCCACCACCGAGAGGTGGGTGGTCTCCTCGCTCTCGCCGGTCCATTCGAAACTGGTGGGAAGGGAAACCGAGGCCCGCCGATCCCGGATCGTCGCCCGGAGTTCGTTCGCATACTGCTTCGAGGTCAGGCGGGCGATCGGCATGTCCGGGTTGAAGTCGGGATCGCCCAGGTAACGCGCCCGGTCCGCATAGGCCCGGCGCATCGCCTCCGCCATGTGGTGGATGTTCTCGGCGGAGCCGAAGCCGGCGCCGGCGATGTCCCGCGCCTCGAGGATGTTCAGCATCTGGACCAGCGCGACGCCCCCGGAGCTCGGCGGCGGCATCGAGATGATTTCGTAGCCCCGATAGGTTCCCCGGATCGGCTCGCGCACATGCGCCCGGTAGTTCTTCATGTCCTCGAGGGTGATGAGGCCGCCGTTCTCCTCCATCTCCCGAACCAGCATTGCGGCGGTCTCCCCCTCGTAGAACCCGGCGACCCCGCCCTCCAGAATCCGTTCGAGACTCGCGGCGAGGTCCGGCTGGCGCAGGGTTTCCCCGGGCTCGTAGGGCGTTCCGTTCCTCGAAAACTGCGCCAGGGAGGCCGGATAGGGCTGCATCCGGTCCAGAACCCGCGCCAGCGAGCCGGCAAGCCCGTGGGAAACCTCGAATCCGTCGCGCGCCAGATCCACCGCGGGCCGGACCAGGCGCTCCCAGGGCAGCGATCCCTGCTGCTCCCACGCCAGTCGAAGGCCGGCCACCGTTCCCGGCACCCCCACCGCCCGGTGGCTCAGATGGTGGATCTCGAAGCTGTACTCGCCATTCTCGTCGAGCCACATGTCCGGGGTCGCGGCCGCTGGCGCCATCTCCCGGAAGTCGTAGGCCAGCGGCGCGCCGCCGTCCGAAGGCCGCCACACCAGAAATCCGCCGCCGCCGATATTCCCGGCGGTGGGATGGGTCACCGCGAGGGCGAATGCGGTCGCCACCGCCGCATCGACGGCGTTTCCGCCCTCGCGCAGCACCGCGGCGCCCACCTCGGAA
The DNA here is from genome assembly GCA_965202845.1 of Candidatus Marinacidobacterium sp. Taxonomy (GTDB): domain Bacteria; phylum Acidobacteriota; class Vicinamibacteria; order Marinacidobacterales; family Marinacidobacteraceae; genus CBDATA01. The sequence continues at coordinate 792,971 of OZ241856.1, read as the reverse complement.
GCGATAACGTTCTGCGAGATCACCATCCCTTGGCGGGCGCGCGCCGCAACGCTCCTCGCCTCGGCGACGGGGACGAGCGTTGCCAGAAACGACGCGCAGAGCGCGCCCAGGATGAGCCGGCGCCGAACGCCGGCAAGGGAGACATGCATGGGATCGATCCTCCGGGAACCGCGGATGCTAGCAGCGATGAGGGGCGGAAAGCGGGCGGCGGCGCTTGCGATCCTCGCGTCCCTGCCCCTCACTCCGGCGCCGGCCGACGCCCAGGCCCGCGTTCCGGTCGAGGAATTCCGGCTGGACAACGGCATGCGCTTCCTCGCGGTGGTCCGCGAGGACATGACCACGGTGAGCGCCGGGTGGGTCGCCCACGTCGGCTCGGCCAACGAGCGACCGGGGATCACCGGCATGAGCCATTTCTTCGAACACATGATGTTCAAGGGGTCGCCGCGCATCGGAACCTCCGACCCCGAACGCGACGCCGCGGTCATCAGGGAGCAGGAGGCTGTCCAGGAGCGGATCCGCGCGATCCACCGCGAACGGCGCGAGCAGTACCGGCTGGGCGCGATCGACGATCCGTTCGGCGAAGCGGACCGCCCGGCGGAGCTCCTCGAGCTGGAAGCGGAATTCGAGCGGCTGGCCCAGGAGCAGCGGGAGCTGATCGTCAAGGACGAATTCGACCGCATCTACACCGAGGCGGGCGGAACCGGCATGAACGCCTTCACCTCCCACGACAACACGGTGTACTTCATTACGGTGCCGCAGAACCGGCTGGAACTCTGGTTCTGGATGGAGTCGGAGCGGCTGCTGCGCCCGGTCTTCCGCGAGTTCTACACCGAGCGCGACGTGGTGCACGAGGAGCGACGGCTGCGGACCGAATCCACTCCCACCGGGGAATTCGACGAGGCGTTCAACGCCATGTTCTGGCAGTCCCACCCGTACTCGTGGCCGGTGGTGGGCTGGCCCTCGGACCTCCAGTCCTACAGCCTGGCGCAGGCGAACGAGTACTACGACACATGGTACGCGCCCGGCAACCTGACCGCCGCGCTCGTGGGCAACTTCGACATCGACGAGGCGCGGAGCCTCGCCGAGCGCTACTTCGGACGCCTCGATCCGGGGGCGACGCCGCCCGACGTGGTCACGCTGGAGATGGAGCAAAACGCCGAGAAGCGGATGATCGCCGAGTGCGACTGCCAGCCCCAGGTGAAGATGCGCCATCACACCGTTCCCTTCCGCCACCGGGACATGTACGCCCTGGATGTCCTCGCCGGACTTCTCAACGGGCGCACCGGCCGGCTCTACCGCTCAATGGTGCTGGGCAGCGAGATCGCCAGCTCGGCAGGCGCCTTCCAGGACAACCGCAAGTTCGCCGGCCTCTTCGAGTTCAACGCGGAGGCGCGCGGGGACACGACTCCCGCCCAGCTGGAGGCGGCCATCGAGGCCGAGATCCGGAAGCTCCAGGAAGAGCCGATCCCCGCCGAGGAGCTCCAGAAGGTCAAGAACCAGATCACCGCAGCCGCCTACGAACGCCTGGAGAACCCGCTCTTCTTGCTCATCCAGCTGCTGGTCTTCGACTCGCTGGGAGACTGGGAATACCTGAACACCTGGTCGGCGGACGCGCTTTCGGTCACCGAGGCAGATGTCCAGCGGGTGGCGGCGCAGTATCTGACCCCGAAAAACCGCTCGGTCGCGCACTACTTCCGCAAGGCCGGCTCGGTCGCCGAGGCGACGCCTCCTGAGCTCGAGGGACTCCCCCCGGAGGTTCGCAGCCAGATCCAGGCCCAGATCCGCCAGATCCGGGCAAGCGACGACCGGGAGGCGCTCCAGGGAGCGCTGACCCAGTTCGAGGGAGGGCTGGGACAGGCGCCGGGACCAATGCGACCGGCGCTGGAATATGTGGTTCGGGTGATCCGGGAACGGCTCGCCGAACTGGAACCGGGAGGACTCCAATGAGGATTGTGGTGCGAAACGCAGCCGGTTGCCTGCTGCTGCTGGCCGTCGCCGTCTCCGGCATGGCCCAGGACGGGATCCCGGATCGACCGGAGGACCTGACCTTCCCCGAATTCGCGTTCGAGGTTCCGGACGGCGCCGAAGCGGTCCACCGCATCCCGTATTCCGGCGTCCCCGGCGGCATCCCGGTGGTGGTGGTCGAGGACCACGCCCTGCCCCTCATCCGCATCGGCGTCACGCTCCGGATCGGCGGCTTCCTGGACCCGCCGGACCAGGTGGGACTCGCCTCGCTGACCGCGGGGATGATGCGGACCGGCGGCGCGGGCGCGCGCTCCCCCGACGAACTGGACGAGCGGATCGAATTCCTCGCCGCCTCGATCGGCGTCTCCTCCTCCGGCGCCGAATCGAGCGCCTCGCTGCGGACCATCACCCCGGTGTTCGGGGAGAGCCTCGACCTCTTCTTCGACGTCCTGCGGAGCCCCCGGTTCGACGAGGCCCGTCTCGCCGTCCGCAAGGGCAACATCCTCGAGGACATGAAGCAGCGGAACGACGACGGGGATCAGCTCCTCCGCCGCGAATGGGACATGCTGCTGTACGGCGACGGGCACCACCAGGGCCGCAAGAGGACCGCCGCGCACCTGGACGCCATCGAGTCCGGCGACCTCCGCGCCTTCCACCGCAAGTACTGGCGTCCCGAGCACATGGTGATCGCGGTCTCCGGCGACGTGGACACCGCGGAGATTCTGGAGACGCTCGGCGCCCGGCTGGCGGAATGGCCGGCGCCCCCCGAGGACGCCGCCGCGGTCGCCTGGCCCCCGGCGGACGCCCCGGCCCAGCCGGAGCCCGGCGTCTACTTCGTCGAAAAGGACATCCCGCAGGGCAAGGTGCGCATCGGGCACCTCGGCCCCCGCTGGACCGACTGGGAGACGCCGGAGCGCGCCGCCATCCAGGTCATGGACCACATCCTGGGCGCCAGCGGCTTCACCTCCCGCATCATGCAGCGGGTGCGTTCCGACGAGGGGCTCGCCTACGGCGCCGGGGGCCGATACGCCATCAACCCCCTGGGACCGAGCGGATACTCGATCGGGTACCAGTCGCAAAGCCCCACGGTGGCGTTCGCCGCCGCGATCTGCCTCGAGGAGGTGCATCGGATGCGGGACGAGCTGGTGTCCGACGCCGAACTCGCGGTCGCCAAGCGGGCGCTGGTGGACAGTTTCCCCCGCCGTTTCGAGAGCGCCTCGGCGCGCAGCAGCCTCTTCGCCACCGACCTCCTGTTCGAGCGGGACCACGCCTACTGGGTCCGCTGGCGCGAGCAGATCGAGGCGGTCACCGCCGAGCACGTCCGGGAGGCGGCGCGGACATTCCTCCGCCCCGAGGACATGGTCATGCTGGTGGTCGGGAAGTTCGACGAGATCGCTCCCGGCGATCCGGAGGGGCGCAGCCGCCTCGACGCGCTCTTCAACGGCCGGATCACCCGACTTCCGGCGCGCGATCCGCTCTCGCTCGAGCCGGTCGGCGAATAGCGCGGTGGTCTCGAAACTGCGCTGGACGCCAGGGGCGCTGCTGGCGCTCCTCGTCGGGTGCGGCGGCGACGGCCTGGACTATCCGTACACCGAGAAGGGAGATGTCACCGAGGAGATGCACGGAGTCGCCATCGAGGATCCCTACCGCTGGCTGGAGGACGACCACGCCCCCGAGGTGCTGGAATGGGTGGACGCCCAGAACGCGCTCACCCGGGAGCATCTGGACGCGCTTCCCGGGCGCGCCGCGTTGCTCGAACGGCTGACCGAGCTCCGCGACTACGCCCGCCAGAGCGCCCCCTTCCGCTGGGGGGATCGCTGGTTCCTCCGCGCCAACGACGGACTCCAGGACCAGGACGTGCTGTACCGGCTGACCGACCCGGACCAGCCGGAGGCCGAGTGGGAGACGCTGCTGGACCCGAACCGACTCTCGGAGGACGGCACGACCAGCCTCGAAAGCGCCTCCTTCACCGAGAACGGAACCCTGCTCGCCTACGGGCTCGGGACCTCCGGGTCGGACTGGCGGGAATTCCATGTCATGGACACCCGGACCGGGGAGAAGCTGGACGACCACCTCCGCTGGATCAAGTTTTCGGGCGCCGCCTGGACCCGCGACAACGGCGGCTTCCTCTACAGCCGGTATCCCGAACCGGACCCGGAAGCCGCCCAGGGAGGGGTGAACCGGAATCAGACCGTCTGGTACCACCGGATCGGCGCGTCGCAGGACAGCGACCAGGTGGTCTACGCCCGGCCCGACCAGCCGGACTGGCTCACCGCCGCCCAAGTCTCCGACGACGGGCGGTACGCGGTTTTCGATATCCGCGAAGGCACCGACGAGCGAAGCCGCATCCATGTCATGGATCTCCGCGATCCGATGAACCCGGATTTCGGCGGCGATGTCATCCGGCTGCTCGACGACTTTGACGCCGCCTACGACTTCCTGGGCAACGACGGCCCGGTCTTCTACTTCCTGACCAACCTGGACGCCCCCCGCTACCGGGTGATCGCGGTGGACCTGCGCCGGCCCGAACCGGAGCGCTTCCGGGAGCTGATCCCCGAAGGCCGGGACACCCTGGAGGGCGCGCAGATGCTCGGCGGCCGGTTCGTGCTCTCCTCGCTGACCGACGCCAGCAGCCGGCTCCGGGTGCATGCGCTCGACGGGACGTTCGAGCGGGACATCCCGCTGCCCGGGCTCGGCTCGGTGAGCCAGATCAGCGGCAAGCGGTCGGACACGGTGATGCATTTCGTGTTCTCGTCCTTCCTGTTCCCCCCCTCGGTGTACCGCCACGACCTCGAATCGGGGGAGACGACGCTGACCTGGGAGCCGGATGTGCCCTTCGACCGGGAGCAGTACGAGACGAACCAGGTCTTCTACGCCTCCGCCGACGGAACCCAGGTGCCGATGTTCCTGACCCACCGGCGCGACATGCGGCGCGACGGCGACAACCCCACCCTGCTCTACGGCTACGGCGGGTTCAACATCAGCCTCACTCCCGGCTTCAACCCGGCGAACCTGGTGTTCCTCGAGCGGGGCGGGGTGTACGCCCAGGCGAACCTCCGGGGCGGCGGCGAATACGGCGAGGAGTGGCACGACGGGGGCCGTCTCGGAAACAAGCAGAACGTCTTCGACGACTTCATCGCCGCCGCCGAGTTCCTGATCCACGACTCGGTGACCCAGCCCTCGCGGCTGGCCATCGCCGGCGGATCGAACGGCGGCCTGCTGGTGGGAGCGGTGCTGAACCAGCGCCCCGAGCTGTTCGGAGCGGCGCTGCCGGCGGTCGGGGTGATGGACATGCTCCGCTTCCACCGGTTCACCATCGGCTGGGCTTGGGTCTCCGACTACGGCGACCCCGACGACCCGGAGATGTTCCCGGTGCTCCGCGCCTATTCGCCGTACCACAACATCGCGCCGTCGGACGATTTCCCGCCCACCCTGGTCACCACCGCCGACCACGACGACCGGGTGGCCCCCGGCCACTCGTTCAAGTACGCGGCGCGGCTCCAGGAGGTGCACGGCGGCAAGCCGGCGCCGGTGCTGATCCGGATTCAGAAGAGCGCCGGGCACGGCGCCGGGATGCCGGTCTCCATGCGGCTGGAGCTGGACGCCGACCGCTTCGCGTTCCTGTTCCACCACCTGGGGATGGAATAAGCCACGCCCGCCGTTACAACCTGCGTCGGATAGACTCAGACAACGTTAGGAAGGACGCGCACATTGTGCAATCCAGCTTGACACGCGCACACGGACAACGCTATGGTTCCGCCGTCCGGGGAGGGAACTCCCACTTCTTGAGGGCCGGGGCGCTTCGCTCCCCCGACGGGGAGGGGTTCCTCCCGGGCAATTTCGGTTTGACCCCAACCGCCGGCGGCGCGCGTTCACGCGCGAACCCGCCGGCGCACCACTCACGCGAAAGCGAGGAGATTCCCACTCGATGAAGATCACACCACTGCGGGACAACGTCGTGCTCCGCCGCCTCGAGGCGGAGGAGGAGCGCGTCGGCTCGATCATCATCCCCGACACCGCCAAGGAGAAACCGATGACCGCCGAGGTCATCGCCGTCGGCAACGGCAAGGTCCTCAAGGACGGAAGCCGCCAGCCGGTGGAAGTGGAGGCCGGCCAGCGGGTGCTGGTTGGCAAGTACTCCGGCTCCGAGGTCAAGCTCGACGGAGACGACTTCCTCATCGTCCGCGAGGACGAGATTCTGGGCATCATCGCGTAGGCGATTTTTCCCCACACGAAAGGACACAGAACACACCATGGCAAAGAACATCGTTTACAACGAGGACGCCCGCCACGCGCTCGCCCGCGGCGTCAACAAACTGGCCGCCGCGGTCCGCGTCACCTTGGGTCCCAAGGGACGGAACGTGGTTCTCGAGAAGAAATTCGGCTCGCCGGTCGTCACCAAGGACGGCGTGACCGTCGCCAAGGAAGTGGACCTCGAGGACGCGGTGGAGAACCTCGGCGCCAAGATGGTGCGCGAGGTCGCCTCCAAGACCTCGGACGTCGCCGGCGACGGGACGACCACCGCCACCGTGCTGGCCCAGTCCATCTTCCGCGAGGGCCTGCGCAACGTCACCGCCGGCTCCAACCCGATGGAGTTGAAGCGGGGCATCGACAAGGCGGTTTCGGCGGTCGTCGCTGGTATCCAGTCCGGCTCCAAGCGGGTCAGCGGCGAGATGATCGCCCAGGTCGGGACGATTTCCGCCAACGGCGACAAGGAAATCGGCGAGATCATCGCCAAGGCGATGGAGAAGGTCGGCAAGGACGGCGTCATCCAGGTGGAGGAGAGCCGGACCCTCGAAACCGAGCTCGACATCGTCGAGGGCATGCAGTTCGACCGCGGCTACCTGTCGCCCTACTTCGTGACCGATTCCGACCGGATGGAGGTGGTCCTCGAGGACTGCCTGATCCTGGTTCACGAGAAGAAGGTCTCCAGCATGAAGGACATGCTCCCGGTGCTGGAGAAGGTCGCCCAGGCCGGGAAGCCGCTGCTGGTGGTCGCCGAGGACGTCGAGGGCGAGGCCCTCGCCACCCTGGTGGTCAACAAGCTGCGCGGAACCCTGAAGGCCGCCGCCGTCAAGGCGCCCGGCTTCGGGGATCGCCGGAAGGCCATGATGGAGGACATCGCGATTCTCACCGGCGGCAAGGCGCTCTTCGAGGACCTGGGCATCAAGCTCGAGAACATCTCGATGGACGACCTGGGCCGGGCCAAGAAGGTCATCATCTCGAAGGAAGACACCACGATCGTCGAAGGCGCCGGCACCACCGACGCCATCGAGGGCCGGATCCAGCAGATCCGCACCCAGATCGAGGACACCACGTCCGACTACGACCGCGAGAAGCTCCAGGAGCGGCTGGCGAAGCTGGTCGGCGGCGTGGCGTTGATCAAGGTCGGCGCCGCCACCGAGACCGAGATGAAGGAGAAGAAGGCGCGGGTCGAGGACGCGATGCACGCGACCAAGGCCGCCGCCGAGGAGGGCATCGTCCCCGGTGGCGGGATCGCCGTCCTGCGGGCGAGCGCCGCGCTCGACAAGCTCGCCGACGACTCCGACCTCAGCCACGACGAGAAAGTGGGCGTGAAAATCATCGCCCGCGCCATTGAGGAGCCGCTGCGCTGGATCGCCCAGAACGCCGGCGCCGAGGGGTCCATCGTCGTGAACCGGGTGAAGGAGCTCGACGGCAACATGGGCTTCAACGCCGCGACCGACGAGTACGTCGACATGGTGAAGGCCGGGGTCATCGACCCGACCAAGGTGGTCCGCTACGGACTCCAGAATGCGGCCTCCATCGCCAGTCTGCTGCTCACCACCGAGGCGCTGGTTTCGGAGATTCCCGAGAAGGAGAAGCCGGGCGGCCCGGGCGGCCCCGGCGCTCCCGACATGGGAGGCATGGACTACTAGGTTCTCTCCAGCCCCCCCCCGGGCGTCCACCGCCTGGGGGGGCCTTTCGCCGGGGGCATGACAAGCTGGCGCCCATGAAAGAATCCGAACTGCTTCGCCGGATTCGCTTGGGCGAGGACGGGCGCATCGAGTTCAAGCAGGTACGCCTTGCCGGAACCCGGATGGCGGCGCCGAAACGGGATGCGCTCGCCGACACGATCGCCGCGTTCGCCAATACGGAAGGGGGTTTCCTGGTGCTGGGGGTCGCAGACCGGCCCCGCGAAGTGATTGGCATCCCCTTGTCCGGCCTCGACGCCGTCGAGGACCGGATCCGCGAGATCTGCCAGGACTCCATCAAGCCGCCTCTGCCAACCGACATCCAGCGTATGGAGCTCCCGGATCGGGAGGGCGTTCTCCAACCGATTCTGGTAGTGGGCGTGCCGCGGAGTCTCTTCGTGCATGCCAGCAAGGGGGGATACTTGCGGCGGATCGGGAGTTCGAAGCGCGCCATCGAACCGCTGGCGCTCCAGCGACTGATGATGCTCCGGGCGCAATCCGGCGTGATTTCCTTCGACGAATCACCGGTTCCCGGAACCACGCCGGAGGACCTGGACCGATCCGCAGCGGAGCGCTTCCTCGGCGAGGACGCCGACTTCGACCTGGGAATGCGCAAGCTGGCCCTGGTCGTCAAGGACGGCGACGGGCGCGACCGACTCTCGGTGGCGGGCGTGCTGATGGGAACGCGGGACCCACAGCGGTGGCTCCCCGCCGCCTACATCCAGGCCGTTTTCTACGCGGGAGAGCGCCTGGACAGTGAATACCAGACCGACGCCGCGGACCTGGGCGGCACTCTGGACCAGCAGGTCGAAAAGGCCTGCTACTTCGTCCGCCGCAACATGCGGGTCGCCGCGATCAAGGACCTGGGGCGCCTCGACATTCCGCAGTACAGCGAGCGAGCCGTCTTCGAGGCGCTGGTGAACGCGGTGGCGCACCGCGACTACTCGATGGGCGGCAGTCGCATCCGCCTCCACATGTTCCCGGATCGGCTGGAGCTGATGGTTCCCGGAGATCTGGTCAACTCGTTGACCCCGGATGCCCTTCACCTGCGCCAGGCGTCCCGGAACCAGCTGATCGCATCGCTGCTGGCCCGGTTCCCCAATCCGGTCGCAGTCGGCAGGCGGAAGCTGATGGATCAGCGTGGCGACGGCGTGCCGCGCATTCGGGAAGAGACCCGGACGCTCAGCGGGCGCCTCCCGCAATACTCGATCGAGGCGCCCGGCGAATTGCGCCTGGTCATCCCCGCCGCGAACCCGTTCTGAAACCCGCCCGCATCGAATTCCCCGCCTCGGCCACCTCGTCGAGAAAAGCGGCGGCCCGCTCGGGCCCCAAGCCCTCGAGGAACCGGTGCAGGTCCTCCGCCGTCCACTCCGCATCCCGCACCTGATCCGCGAGCATCTCGGCGGCAAGCCGAAGCAGCGGAGCGGCGAAACCGCGGGCGCCGTCCCGGACGCCCAGCGCCAGGGCGACGCCGCCGACCAGCGGATGCTCCGGTTCGGGGCTGCGCAGTTCTTCCGCCAGCCGTCGCAGCTCCGGAAGGATCGCAGCGCCGTCGGGGGGAAGCTGGCGGGCGATTTCCGCTGCCAGCTCCGGGTCGGCGCGCTTCCTCTTCCCCAAATCAGAACGCCCGGTAGCGCACCCCGAAGGTGGGCACCCGGGGAAACCCCTGGGAGGGAGACTCGGTGATCGTGGGCCGCGCCCCGTCCGCATCCGGCACGAGGGCGATTTCCATGGCGACCGCGTTGTTGCGGTTCAGCGCGTTGATGACTTCCAGGTAGAACGACCAGCGCCCGGTGGTCCCGCCGGGGCGGAAGGTGACGCGGGCGTCCAGGCGATAGTACCAGGGCAGCCGCCCCGACTGGAGGTTTGAGAGGCCGCCCAAGTCGGGCTGGTAGACATATCGGCCCTCCTCGTCGGTCTCCGGAACCCCCTCCGAGGTCGCCGCCACCTGGACGCCCACCGCCGGCGTGTACGGGAAGCCGCTCGCCAACCGGTGCGTGGCGGCGAGGGTCCAGCGGCGCCCCCACCGACTCTGCAGCACCAGGTTGGCGGCGTGGCGGCGGTCGTATTCGAAGGGATAGCGGAACCCGTAGGTCTCGCGATGGGCCTGGCCATAGGCGTAGGAGAACCAGCCGCCCACCCGCTTCGCCGGATCGAGCCGCTCCACATACAGGTCCATTCCCCAGGCGTCCCCCCCGCCCTCGTTCCCGGGCTGGACGGTGATCTGGCGCTCGGCGGGAACGTCCCCGGACAGCTCCTCGGGGAACCGGTACTCCGCGACCCGCGCCGCCCGCTCCGCCTCGGTTTCGAGCCGCCCCACCAGCAGGTCGCGGAAGAGCTTCTGGTAGCCCTCCAGCCGGACCCGCACCCCGTTCGCAAAGAGCTTGTCCACTCCCACGACCGCGTGCCAGGCCCGCTCATGCAAAAGTGCGGTCGCGTCGGAAAGGTCCAGGAAGTAATCGGACTGGATCAGCTTCTCGTAGCCCGGACTCTGGGTATAGAGCCCTCCGGCGGTCCGCAGGCGGATCCCGTTTCCGAAGTCCCACTCGGCGGCCAGCCGGGGCGACAGGGTGCTTCGTTCGCTGACCGTGCTGGCGTCCCAGCGGACGCCGGGCTCCACGCTGAACCGGTCGGTGATGGCCAGGGTTCCGGCGAGCCAGGCACCCGCCCGGGTTCCCGCAAGCCGGGAATCCAGCTCGTCGGGCAACGCCGAGCCGCCCTGGACGCTGCTCGGATTGGCCTGGCCGGCGTTCCGCGCCCCGTCGATGTTCTGGACGATCCCGGAGCGAAGCCGATGCGCCTCGAAGCCGGCATCCAGAAGGGATCGGAACCCCAGCTTGAAGCCGAATTCCTGGCGGAGCGAAACGTCGGTGACCGAAAGCTCCCGGTCGAAGGCGATTTCGGTGAGGGCGCCCCGCTCCTGGTTGGCGCGCCGGTCGTCGTCCCGGAAGGATCCCGCGAAGTCGAGCGCCTCCGCGTTCCGGTAGGCCGCGAGGATGGTGGTCGAGGTGGTGCGATTCCCGAGAACCGCGTCGAGGCGCAGCGCCCCCAGGTCGGTTTTGGTGTCGCTCAGGAAATCCACATTCTCCTCCTCCTCGTCGTCCTCGAAGGAGAAATTGGTGTCTTCCCGGGAGCGGATCCCGGTGAGCGTCAGCCGGTGGCCGGGACCGAAATCCCAGGCCCCCTGGAACTGGAGATCGGCGAACGAGGGGAAGTTCTGGTCGAGGAACCGCCCCACCACCAGGTCGTAGTAGGTCCGGCGCCCGGTGAGCAGGAACGACCCGGCCGGGCCGGGCAGCGGCCCTTCCAGCACCATGTTGCCATCGGTGATGCTGAGCGAGGCGGTCGCCCCGATGCGCCGCGCTCCGGGCCGGTTCTCCACGATCAGAAGCGAGGAAAGCCGGTCGCCGTACCGGGCGCCGAATCCGCCGGCGGAGAGCGAGAAGCTCCGAACCGTCTCCGGATTGAAGGCGCTCACCAGGCCGAACAGCCGGTAGGGGTTGTGCACCTCGATGCCGTCCATCAGCGTCAGGTTCTGATCGGGGGTTCCCCCGCGCACCGCCAGCCGGCTGCCGAAGTCCTGGGTGGCGGCGACTCCCGGAAGCGTCGAGAGCGCGCGGAAGATGTTGTCGGCGGTGCCCGCCACCTCCAGCACTTCCGCGGGCGCCACCGCGGTCTCGGAAATCTCCACTTCCTCGATGGGGCTTGCGGTCACCGCCACCGTCTCCTCGAATTCCCGCGGCAGCATCCGGATGCTCCATGCGGAGCCGGCGGGCGGAACCGGGACCGAAAGCGGGAAATACCCTTCGGCGGTCACGAAGACGCTGGCCGTCCCTTCCGGCAGCGCGATCGTAAAACGCCCGTCCTCCCCGCTGGACGCCTCCGGCCCATCATTCACGAACGGCTCCGGCAGGATCTGGGCCCTGGCGACCGGCTCCCCGGTCACGCCGTCCACCACCTCGCCGCTCCGCGGCTGGGCGGCGGCAGGAAGCGCCGTCAGCAGCAGGAGACCAGCAACCGCCCCGAAACGCATGGGTGGCGGAAGGCTAGCGCAGGCCGGTATCCTTCGGACCTTCCTTTCCCCGGGAGGCGCATCACGGCCAAACTCCCCCATCTGACCCGCCGGCAGGCGCTCGCCGGCGCCACCGCCACGCTGGGAGCGCTGGCGACGCGGCGAACGGGCGCATCGAGCCGTCGCCAGACGGATGCCGGGGCGGTCGTCTTCACGAACACGACAGTCGCCAATCCCGACGAGACGCGCGACGACGTGGCGCTCGCGGTCGAGGGCGGGCGCATCGCCGCCATCGGGACGACCGACGAGCTCCTCGCCGCCTATCCGGACGCCGAACGCTACGACGGTCGCGACCGCGCGCTGGTTCCCGGCCTCATCAACTGCCACGCCCACATGCGGGCGGTGATCGCCCGCGGCTTCAACGAGGACTTCGGATTTCCGAACACTGCGAACCTGAGCGTCTCCCCGGCAAGCCTCCTCCGGGGCGACGAGGGCAACCTCATGGTGCAGGTGGCGGCGCTCGAGGCCATCCGCACCGGGACCACCACCATCGTCGAATACACCGGGAACGTCCGGGAGCAGGCGGGCGCGCTCGCCGATTCGGGACTCCGCTGCGTCCTCGCCGAGGGCATTCGCGACGCCGGGAACGTTCCCGGCCCGGTGTCCACCCGGTCCATCGCCGAATCGGTCAGCGAGGCGCCCCGGTTTTCGGAGCGGCTGCGGGACGAGGGGATGGGGCGCATCCACGACCTGTTCGAGACCTGGCACGGCGCGCGCAACGGCCGCATCTCGGTGTTTCCGGCCGCCGCGCTCGTCGAGACCTCATCGCCCGAGCTGCTGCGGGCGGTCCGCGAGTTCGCCGAGGAGCGCGATCTCGGCTACACGATCCACCTGAACCAGAGCCGGGCCGAGTTCGAGTTCATGATGCTCCACCACCGCGTCCGCCCGGCGGAGTACCTGTACCGGCACGATTTTCTGGGGCCGCGGCTGTTCGCGGCGCACGCCCGCTATGTGAACCACGAGGAGATCGCGCGGCTCGGAAGCACCGGAACCATCATCGCCCACCAGGCGGGAATGGCATCGAACCGGGGGATCAATCCGCCCATTCCGGAACTGCGGGCGGCCGGCTGCCCCATCGCGCTCGGCACCGACAACAACACCAACGACCTGTTCGAGGTGATGCGCATCGCGATGCTGACCGAGCGCATCCGGCGCAACCGGGACGGGGACGAGGTGCCCGGCCTCCTGCCGCAGCCGGAGGACGCGCTGGCGGACGCCACCCAGGGCGGGGCGCGGGCGGTCCGGCAGTCCGCCGAAATCGGAACCCTCGAAGTGGGCAAGAAGGCGGACCTGCTGGTGGTCAACACGCTGCGGGCCCACCTGACCCCGGCCGGCCGCGTCCTCTCGGCGCTGGTGCACAGCGGGCATCCGGGGGACATCGAGTCGGTGATGGTCGACGGGGAGTTCGTGATGCGCGACCGCGCCGTCCTCACGATGGACGAGGACGCGATCCTCCGGGAAGCCGATGCGGTCGGCCGCCGCATCTGGGGCCGCGTGCTCCGGGAGAGTCCCTTCCCCATCCCCCGCCTCCCCCGCCCCTGACGCGGGTCTGGCGGGCTGATAGGGTTCCCGGCGTGAGTCGGCTTTTCGGTCTGGTGCTCGCCGGTTCGCTGTTCGCCGGCTCGGTGGCGGGTGCGGCGGAGCAGGCGGAGGAGTTGGCGGTTCTTCGGTATCGATTCGTTGAGCTTTCGGTGAAGGTCGGGGAAATTCTGGGTGAGAAGATCGAGTACCTCGAGGAGCGTGAGGAGCGTGCTTCCCGGGCGGCGGAGTCTGCGGGGTGGGAAGAGATCGCGGAGGTTGCAGCGGAGAATGCAGCGATGGGAGCGGAAATTGTGGCGAGGATGGCGGAAACGGTGGAGGAATACGGAGTTGGAGGTGGGGGGGCTTTGGTGGAATCTGCGGTGCTTGCGAAGGGTTGGGCGGAGCTTGCGGCGGATGCGGTGCGTTTCGGGAGATCGGTCGGGTTCCGGTAGATCGGTTCCCGGCGGACGCGGTTACGAGGGGTCGCGGCTGAGGAAGGCGCCGACCAGCAGCGGCATCCACATCACCAGCACCCCGGCGCCCATCATCAGAATCCCGACGCCGGGCCTGCCGCCCACCAGCACGAAACCGCCGGAGAGCAGGTGCACCACCAGACTCATGTACGCCGCCAGCGCGATCAGCCGGGGAATCCGCTCCAGCGTCCGCATCGCGTAGAGAGCGACGCATTCGAGCGCGGCGGTGATCGCCACGCTGCGCAGGAGCAGCGCCCAGAGGTTCATCGACTCGCGGAAGGCGAGCCCGACCAGCATCGAAAAGGCCGACGCGACGAACGCCGACGCCCAGGGCCGCGCGCCGCCGAGCCAGCGCACCATGAGCGCCTTGAGCGGCGTGAACAGCGCGATCAGGGCGAACGCGAGCAGCAGGTCCCGGGGGTCGCCCCGGTATTCCAGGATGGCCGCGATCCCCGCCGCGAGGAACAGCCCCGCGACCAGCGGCATCCGGGGTCCGGGAAGGGCAGATGTCATCGCACCGCCACGCTTCCCATCTGGCGGAGCGCCAGCTCCCGGTGCCCCTCCCGGGGCCGGGCGAGAACCGGAACCCCCGCCGCGTCGAGCGCCGCCTCCGCCGGCCGGGGCCGCAGGTTGTAGTTCGAGGACATGGTGAACCCGTAGGCGCCGGCGTCCAGCAGCGCGAGCAGGTCGCCAGGCTGCGGAGGCGGGAGCATCCGGTCTCTGCCGAAGACGTCGCCGGTCTCGCAGACCCCGCCCACCACATCGAAGGGGCGCGGCGGCTCCGGCCGGGGCGCCACCGGAACGATGCGATGGTGGCCGCCGTAGAGCGCCGGACGCAGCAGGTCGTTCATCCCGGCGTCCACCACGACGAACTCCCGGTCCCCCACCGACTTCAGATGGAGCGTCTCGACCACGAGCGCGCCCACCGGACCGAAGAGCGAACGCCCCGGCTCGAGGAGAATCGTGGGCAGGTCGGGCCCCAGCGCCGAAGCGAGACCGGCCCGCAGCGCGCCGACGAACTCCGAAAACGGTACTTCCGGTTCGCCGTGGTACGGGATGCCGAATCCGCCGCCGACATCCAGAATCCGGGCGTCCAACCCCATGCCCCGCACTTCCGCGAAAACGCCTGCGAGGCGTTCGGCGCCGTCCCGGAACGTCGCCGGGTCCAGAATCTGGGAGCCGATATGGGCGTGGACTCCCACGATCTCCAGCGACGGGCGGCGAGCGGCGCCCTGGCACAGCTCGAGGAGCCGGGCGGCGTCCATCCCGAACTTGGCGGCCGGGACGCCGGTGGCGATGCTCGGATGGGTCTCCACCCGCCGCAGCTCCGGGTTCAACCGCAACAAAACCCGAACCCTCCGACCGCGGGACGCCGCCACCGCCTCCAGCAGGTCCAGCTCCGCCGCCGACTCCACCGAAACCAGCCCGACTCCCAAATCCACCGCGAGTTCCAGCACGGAACGGGTCTTCCCGACCCCGGTGAGGGTGATGTCCTCCGGCGCGAATCCGAGCGCTTCGGCGAGGCGGAGCTCGGCTTCCGAGCCAGCCTCCGCGCCGGCGCCTTGGTCCCGGAGCGCCTCCAGCAACAGCGGCTGGACGTTCGCCTTGAACGGGATCGAAATCCGGTGCGGCGTTCCGGCGAGAGCCGCCCGCAGCGCCCGGAAGCGGCGGAGCAGGGCGGGAACCGAATACAGGTAGGCGGGCGTCCCCGCTCCGCTCGCCCGGATCGCCTCGTCCACCGGGAATCCATCCAGCTCCAGCCGGCCGGAAGAACCGGGACGGAAGGCGGCGCGCAAGGAGAGGATGACGTCCCGGGAAACCCCCGAATGTATCATCCGCCCCGGCCTGAGGCTCCCTCCATGATCCGACTCCTCTCCCCGCTACTGCTCATCCCGCTGCTCGCCGCCTGCGGCGCGCCGTCTCCACCGCCGGAAGCCGCTGACGATTCGGTGAACGAACTCGGTCTTCCGTTCTCCGACGCCCGCTGGAGCGGCGACCTGCTGTACGTCGCGGGTGCCATCGGCAACGTCCCCGGCGGAACGGGCATCGTGCCGGGCGGGATCGAACCCCAGGTGCGGCAGATGATGGACAACCTGGGCGCCGTCCTCGAGCGGAACGGACTTGACTTCTCGCGGGTGGCGGCGGTGAACGTCTTCCTCTCCGACATCCGCCACTTCCAGGCGATGAACGAGGTCTACCGCGAGTACTTCCCGACGGACCCGCCGACCCGCGCCACCGTGCAGGCCGGCATCGCCATCCCCGGAGCGCTGGTCGAAGCCTCAATGGTCGCGGTGGGGAACGATGTGGAGCGCGAAGTCATCAACCCCGCCGCCATGAAAAGCCCCGAGCTGCCGTATTCGTGGGGCATCAAGGCCGGGGACACCCTGTTCGTCGCCGGGGCGACCGCCCGCGATCCGGACACCTACCAGCCGGTGGAGGGCGGGGTCGCCGCCCAGATGCAGCGCATCATGGGGAACATCGGCCTGGTGCTGGAGGCCGGCGGGATGGAATACGGCCACGTGGCGAACTGCCGGGTGTTCCTCGACGATTCGCGCGCCTTCGGCGAGATGAACGGCGCCTGGCGCGGGTTCTTCCCCGACGATCCGCCGAGCCGCGCCACCGTGGAGGCGCGCCTCGCCAACCCGATCTTCAAGGCCGAAGTCCAGTGCGTCGCCAGCAGCGCCGAGCGGAGCGTGCTGACGCCCGGCGGCCCGCGCTCCACCAGCCCGATCTCTCCGGGCATCCGCGCCGGAGACCGCCTCTACCTTTCCGGCATGGTGCCGCCTTCGCCGCGCAGCGAAGACCCCGGCGAACAGACCCGCGCGACGCTCCTGCGGATCCAGGAGGCGCTTTCCGCCGCCGGCCTCGGATTCGGGGATGTGGTCGATTCGATGGTGTATCTCGAGGACATGCGGGACTACGACGCCATGAACCAGGCCTACCGCGAGATCGTGGGGGCTTCGCCGCCGGCGCGGGCCACCGTCGGAACCCGGATGATGGGACCCGGGATCAAGGTCGAGATCATGATGACCGCGCACCACTGAGGGTGTCCCCGTCCGTCGCCGCCCTGCTGCTGCTGGTTGCGGCGAGCGGCGAGGTCCGGGTCGCGGCGGCGGCCAATTTCACGACCACGGCGCGGGAGCTGGTCGCCCGTTTCGAGGCCGAAACCGGTTTCCGGGCGCGCCCCAGCTTCGGCGCCACCGGCCAGCTCTATGCGCAGATCGTCCAGGGAGCGCCCTTCGACGTCTTCCTTGCGGCCGACGCCGAACGCCCGGCGCTCCTCGCGGCGGAAGGGCGGGGCGACGCCCCCGTGACCTACGCCCTGGGGCGGCTGGTTCTCTGGAGCCCGGACCCGGAACGCATCCGCGGGCCGGAAGCCTTGCTCGCCCCCGGACTGACCCGGATCGCGCTGGCGAACCCGCAAACCGCCCCCTACGGCGCCGCCGCGCTCGCGGTGCTGGAGCGCCTCGGCGTCCCCGATCCGCCCCGGCGGGTCCTCGGCGCGAACGTGGCGCAGGCCTTCCAGTTCGTCCGGACCGGCAACGCCGAGATGGGGTTCGTCGCGCACTCCCAGGTTCCCGAAACCGGCTCCCGGTGGGAACCGCCCGAAGGCTTCCACCCGCCGATCCGCCAGGACGCGATCCTGCTCCGACGTGGACGGGGGAACCCGGCGGCGGAGGCCTTCTTCCGCTTCCTCTCGAGCGACCAGGCGCGGGGCATCATCGAACGCTCCGGCTACCGAACGCCCTGACCGATGGACGCCATCGGGTCCGCGATCCGGCTCACCCTCGAGCTGGCGAGCGTCACCACCGTGTTGCTCCTGCTGCTGGGCGGCCCGCTCGCCTGGTGGCTCGCCCGCTCCCGCTGGCGCTACCGGGAGGCGGTGGCCGCGGTGGTCGCCCTGCCGCTCGTCCTCCCGCCCACCGTGCTCGGCTTCTACCTGCTGATCGCCCTGGGACCGGACGGACCCGGCGGCGTCCTCGCCCGGCTGGTCGGCGAGCCGTCGCTCGCCTTCACCTTCCCCGGCCTCGTGATCGGGTCGGTGATCTACTCGCTCCCCTTCACCGTGCAGCCGATCCGGAGCGCCTTCGAGGCGGTGGGGGACGCCCCGCTGGAAGCAGCCGCGACGCTCGGCGCCTCGCCGTGGGACGCCTTCTGGACGGTCGCCCTCCCGCTCGCCCGCCGCGGCGTCCTCGCCGGAGCGGTTCTCGGCTTCGCCCACACGGTCGGCGAGTTCGGCGTCATCCTGATGATCGGCGGGAACATCCCGGGCGAGACCCGGGTGCTCTCCATCGCCATCTACGACCTGGTGGAATCGCTCGAATGGGGGGCCGCCCACCTGCTCTCCGGCGGCCTCCTGATGTTCGCGTTCGTGGTGGTCTTCCTCACCATGTCGCTGGAGCGGCGGCGATGACCGGCCTCCGGGTCCGGCTCGCCGGGCAGGTCGGGGGATTCCGCATCGAAGCCGGGTTCGACGCCCCGGCGGGGAAGGTCACGACGCTGTTCGGCCCTTCGGGCAGCGGCAAGACCTCGGCGCTCCGCGCAGTCGCCGGACTCACCCGGCTCGCCGGGTCGGTGGAGGCGCCCGACGGGGTCTGGCAGGACGCGACCCGCTTCCGTCGCACCCACCGGCGGCGCCTCGGCTTCGTGTTCCAGCACCCGACGCTCTTCGCACACCTCAGCGTGGAGGCGAACCTTCGCTACGCGGCGCGGCGCTCCGGGACGGCGGCGGCGGATTTCGGGGAGATCGTGGAGCGGCTGGGCCTCGAGGAAAAGCTCCCTCGCCGCCCCGCCGGACTCTCCGGCGGCGAACGCCAGCGGGTCGCGCTCGCCCGGGCGCTCCTCGCCCGCCCCCGGGTGCTGCTGCTCGACGAACCCTTCTCGGCGCTGGACCTGCCGGCGCGCGGGGCGCTCCTGCCCTGGCTCCGGGCGCGGATCGCGGAGCGCGCCATCGCGACGCTGCACGTCACCCACGATCTTGACGAAGTGGGCGCGCTCGCCGACCGGATGGCGCTCCTTCGGAAAGGGCGGGTGGTCGCCAGCGGACCGGTGGAGGAGGTCGCGCTGACGCTGGAGGCGGCCACCCCGCGCGAACGATTCGAGGCCGGCGCGGCGCTCCCCGCCCGGTTGACCGGCTGGAACCGGGAAACCGGGATCGCCGACTTCGACATCGGCGGCGGCGCCCGGTTGCGCGTCCCCTCCCCCGCCCGTCCGGCCTCGGAAGTCCGGCTGCGGGTGCGGGCGCGCGATGTGGCGCTCGCGCTGGAACGCCCCCGAAGGATCAGCATCCGCAACATCGTGGAGGGCCGGGTGCTCGCAATCCGCGACGCCGGCGGCGCGCTCGCCGAAGCGCGGGTCCGGGTGGGCGACGCGACGATCCGGGCTCACCTCACCCGGGAGGCGGTGGCGGAGCTCGGCCTCCGCCCCGGCGTCCCGGTGTTCGCGCTGCTCAAGGGCGTCTCGCTGGAAGCTCCCTCCTGACACCCGGAGGGCTCCACCACCAGCCGCCAGCCGCCCGGCGGCGCCTCGACCTCGTGCTCGCAGCCGGAGAGCCAGCGGATCCGGGCGCGCGCCGTCGCCGGCGGGTTCGCGCCCAGGCCGAAGAAGACCCGGAAGTCGTTTGCGGAGAGATAGCTGCCCGCCGAGCGAACTTCGCGGACCTGCCGCGGCCCTCCGGCGACCAGCTCCAGCCGGGCGCCCACGCCGTCGCGGGAGCTGGTCCGCCCCACCAGCCGGAAACCGACCCATCCGTTCGTATCCTGGGTCTCGTTGCGAAAGAGCGCCGGGGCGCCATTCATCACGGCGGCCGCCACGTCGGGATCGCCGTCGCCGTCGATGTCCCCGAAGGCCGCGCCGCGAAAGACCCGGGGGACGGCGAGCGCCGGATCGGGAACCACCGCGAATTCCCCGGTCCCGAGATTGCGGAAGAGGAGGGCCGGCTGGGCGTATGCGCTTTCGGTCACCGGCCCCCGAACTTCGGGATACACATGCCCGTTGACGACCAGCAGGTCCAGCCAGCCGTCGCGGTCGAAGTCGGCGAAGCCGGCGCCCCAGCCGAGCAGGCTGTAGCTCGGCTCGCCGATGCCGGCGGCGAAGGAATCGTCCACGAACCAGCCGTCCCCGGTGGAGCGGTAGAGGGTGTTGTGGTCGTGCGAGAAGTTGGTGACCACGATGTCCAGCCAGCCGTCGTTGTCGGAATCCCCCAGCGAGACGCCCATCCCCGCCTGGGCGCGTCCGTCCTCGTTGAAGGCGATCCCCGCCTCCAGGCCGATTTCGCGGAAGCGAAGCGCGCCGCCGCCGTCGGCGGTGTCGTTCCGGTAGAGGTTGTTGGGCGTCTGGTCGTTCGCGACGTACACGTCGAGGTCGCCGTCCCGGTCCAGGTCGCCCATCGTCACGCCCAGCCCGTAAAAGCTCCGGTCACCGATCCCGGCGCCCCGGACCGCTTCGAATCCGCCTTCCGGACGCCCCCGGTAGAGGATCGCGGGCGCCGGCTTCAGCCCCCTGGGGCCGCACATCACCGGCATGCCGAGGAAGAAGCAGTTGGGAGCCTCCCCGGGGCCGGGAGTGGTTTCGGGATCGAAATCCACGTAGTGGACAACCACCAGGTCGGAGGTCCCGTCGCGATCCAGGTCGCCGAACGCGGCGCCGGCGCCCCACCGGGGATCGTCCAGTCCGAGCTCCGCCGCCGATTCGACAAACGTGCCGTCGCCCCGGTTGCGGTAGAACCGGTTTGCGCCGTAGTAGGTCACGAAAAGGTCAAAGTCGCCGTCGTTTTCGTAATCGACGACGGCCGCTCCCTGCCCCCATCCCCGGGCTTCCAGGCCGGCCGGCCCGGTCACATCGGTGAAGCGCCCGGCGCCGTCGTTGCGGTAAAGCGCGTTCGAAAAGGACTGGGTCTCGGTGTAGCCGAGCCGGGAGCCGTTGACGAGGAACAGGTCCAGATCCCGGTCGCCGTCGTAGTCGAAGAGCGCCGCTCCGGTGCCGGTGGTTTCGAGGATGTACCGCTTGGCGCCTACCCCGCCGTACATGTTCGCGAACCGGACGCCGGATGCGGCGGCGATTTCGGCGAAGCGGATCGGCGACGACTCCTGGGCGAGCGCCAGAATCAACGCCAGAATCACCGGGGCGCTCCCAGCGGCGTTGAACCCACGACCCCCTGCCCCTCCCGGAGGACATGCACCCGGCCGGCGGCGAGCGGCGGGATGCGCTCCTCCCGGCCTCCCGGCCAGAAAATCGCGATCTCCCCGGTGTCGCGCCGATCTCCCAGGCCGAACCAGAGCGCCGGATCGTGCTGGGAGAGATAGCTGGAGCCGGCCCGACGCTCCTCCACCTGCCCGGTGGCTTCCAGCACGACCCGGGCGCCCACCCCGTCCCGGTTCCCGGCGGTTCCGACCAGCAGCAGCCCGACCGAACGCCCGCCCCCGGCGCCGGCGAGCAGCTCGGCGGGTCCCCGGTTGTTGGCGAGCGCCAGATCCAGATCGCCGTCCCGGTCGTAATCGAGGGTGGCGAGACCCCGCCCCACCCGCTCCCGTGCGAAGTCCCCGGCGGGGATCGCCGAGAAGACGCCGCCCCGGTTCTCGAAGAGCTGCCCCGGCTGGGCGAAGCGCAGGTTGGACTGGATTTCCTCGATGTTGTCGAGAATGTGTCCGTTCGAGACCACCAGGTCCAGGTCGCCGTCGTTGTCGAAGTCGGCGAAGTCGCATCCGAACCCCAGTTCGGTGAGCGAAACGCTCCCCAGCCCCATCGCCGCGGTGGCGTCGAGGAACAGCCCGCTTCCCAGGTTCCGGTAGAGGGTGTTGGTCTCGAAGTCGAAGTTGGTGACGATCAGGTCCAACCGGCCGTCCCCGTCGGCGTCGCCCCAGTCGGTCCCCATGCCCGCCTCCGGCAGCCCCTCCTCGTTGTAGGCCACCCCGGCGGCGAGTCCGTACTCCCGGAAACGAACCCCGCCATCGCCGCCCTTCTCCACCCGGAAGAGAAAGTTCGGCGTGGTGTCGTTGGCGACGTGGACGTCCGGCGATCCGTCGGCGCCGAGGTCGGCGACCGAGACGCCGAGTCCCTTCCCCGACTCCGAGCCGGGGACCGGAAGAGCCTCGAACGCCAGCGAGCCCCGGTTCAGGAAGAGCGAATCGACGACTCCCGGGTACTCCTGCGGGTGGCAGTAGGCGATGAGGTTCCGCACCGGACTCACGCAATCGCGGTGCCCCTCCAGGGTGTACTCGAGATAATTCGCCGCGTAGGCGTCCAGCAGGCCGTCGCCGTTCGCGTCCAGCAGCGCGACGCTGGTGGTCCAGTGGGGATCGCTCGCTCCGCCCGCTCCCGCAATCTCCCGGAAGGTTCCGTCGCCCCGGTTCTCGAAGAGGCGCTCCGCCCCGAAGTGGGTCACCAGCAGGTCCGGGTCGCCGTCGTTGTCGAGGTCCCCGGCCACGCCTCCCATCGCGTACCGCAGCCGATCCGGCGGGTCCAGCAATCCCGCCTCTTGCGTCCGGTCGGCGAAGGTTCCGTCCCCCCGGTTGCGGAAGAGCCGGTTGCCGACGGTGGCCTCCGAAGCGTCCCCAGGAAGCGGCTTGCCGTTCACGAAGAAAAGGTCCGGCCAGCCGTCCTGATCGTAGTCCAGCGTCAGCACCCCCGCCCCCACGATCTCCACCACGAACCGCCGACCGCCGCCGCCGTCCTCGTGGTGAAAATGGATTCCGGCGGCCCGGGTCCGATCCTCGAAGGGCGTCTCGCCGGGGGCGACCAGGAGGGCGAGCAGGACGAACATTCTCAGCGGCGGCGGGTGCGCGTCGGTCGATGGACCGGGTCGCCTTCGGCGGCGACTTCGGCGAAGCGTTCCCGAACCCGCGTCGCCTCCTCGTCAAGGCCCAGCGCGGCGAGCGCGGTCGCCAGGTTGTAGAGCGCCTGCCGGTGGCGCGGGTCGGTTTCGAGCGCCGCTTCGAACCGGACGCGGGCCGCCTCCGGATCGCCCTGCTGCAGGCGCAGCGCGCCGATGCCGGTGAGCGCGGCGGGAGAATCGGGCGCAAGCGTCAGCGCCTCCCGGTAGACGGCCTCCGCTTCGTCCAGTCGGCCCTGCTGCGCCCGGACCCGGGCGAGCGCTGTCCGCGCCTCCGGGTCGCCCGGCTGGAGTCGGACGGCCTCGGTGAAGGAGGAAGCGGCTTCCGCCAGCAGACCGAGCGCCGCTTCGGCGAGGCCGAGATGGAAATGGACGGCGGGGTTTTGCGGCGCCAGACGGCGCGCCCGGAGCAGAACGTCCCGTGCCCGGGCGCCGTCGAGACCGAAGTAGTGCGCGTGCCCCAGCTGCAGCAGGAGCGCGACGGCCTGCGGATGCCGCCGCGCCGCCGGCTCCAGCGCCCGGATCGCGCCCTCGGGGTCTCCCAGACGGATCCGCGCGGTTCCGAGCGCATGGGCCAGCGCCGGACCGGGTTCGTCGGGGTCCAGCGCCTCCGCCCGTTCGAGCGCTTCCAGCGCGGCTTGCGGCCGTTCGGCGGCCAAAAGCGCCACCCCGAGGTAGTAGTGCGACCGGGCGTCCGAAGGCGCCGCGTCGGTCAGCCGTTCGAAGACCCGCGCCGCCGCCGCCGGGTTGCCCGCCTCGAGCCAGCGCCGCCCCTCGGCGAGCAGCTCTTCGGGAGGCTGGGCCAGCGCGAGAAGCGCGAAAAGAACCGTCACGGGTCGACGTCCCGGAGCGCGCGAAACCTTTCGAGCGAGCGCGCCGCCCCCTCCCGGTCGCCGAGCCGGCGCTGCGCGAAGGCGAGCTGGTAGTGCGCCTCCGCATACTCCGGCGCAAGCCGGATCGCGGTCTCGAAATGCCGCAGCGCGGTCTCCGCCTCGCCGCGCCGCAGCGCGATCTTGCCGAGATGGAACCACGCCTCGGGGAAACCCCCATCCCCTTCGAGCGCCCGCCGAAACGCCGCTTCGGCGCCTTCCAGGTCGCCGCGCCGCAATGCGGTCCGCCCCAGGAAGTGATGGGCGCGCCGGAGGTGCGGATCGATCCGGATCGCCTCCTCCAGAAGCGCCGTCGAGCGTTCGTGGTCGCCGTCGCGCCAGGCGAGATAGCCGAGCTGGAGCAGCGTCCGGGGATCGCCGGGCGCCAGGTCCCGATGCCGCTCGAAGGCGAGCCGCGCCGGCCCGAAGCGCTCCCGCCCCAGAAGCGCGGCGCCGAGATCGGCGAACACGTCCGGGTGCCCGCGGAATCCGAGCCGGAGCGCCTCCTCCAGTTCCGCCTGGGCCTCCGGCCACCGCTCCACCCGCAGCAGCAGCCGACCGAGGAAGCGACGCAGATTCGGATCGACGGGGGCCAACTCCACGGCGGCGCGGGCTTCCGGGATCGCTTCGGAGAGCCTGCCGGCGGCGTCGAGCGCCGCCGCGGCCAGATAGCGGGCTTCCATGCGCCCGGGCGCCAGCCGGGAAACGGTCCGGAAGGCGAAAAGCGCCGCCTCCGTCTGGCCGAGCTGTCCGAGCGCCTGCCCGAGCGCGAGATGGGCGTCCACGAACTCCGGGTCCCGTTCGATGGCGGCGCGCAGGTGCGGCGCGGCCCGCGCCGGCTGGCCGCCGACCAGCCAGAAGACCCCGGCCCGCTGATGCGCGGCGGGATCGGCATCCCGTCCCTCCAGATACTCCGCAAGGGCCTGCTCCGCGCCCGCCAGGTCCCGCGCCTCGAGAGCGGCGGCGGCCCGCTGGAAGGAGGCGTCCTGGAAATTCCCGGCGAGGAGGGCAAGGACCGGGAAGAGGAGGCGCATGAGTCAGAATCGCCCTCCATGTTGCCACGCTCGCGCCTGCTGGCTTGGCCCCTGCTACTCGCCGGGGCTTGTGGGGAGCCGCCGGTCCTGCCAGTCGGCGGGGACATCGCTCGCCCGGCGCGGGTGCGCTTCGTTCCGCCGGAATACCCGGAAGCGGCGGCGGCGCGCGGCGAGGAGGCGCTGGTCATCCTCGAACTGACTCTCGACCCGGAGGGCGGGGTGGCCGCCGTCCGCAGTCTGCGCGGCCCCGAGGTTCTGGCCGCCGCCGCGGTGGAGGCCGCCGAAGACTGGGCCTATGAGCCGACGCTGGTGGACGGGACGCCGGTGGCGCTTCGCTTCGCGGAAACGGTCCGGTTCATGCTGCGTCCCGCCGGCGGTTTCGGCATGCGGCTGCCGCCGGCCGCCGGGGCGACCGGAACCGCTTTCCCGGACCTGGAAACCCCGAACTGGGAAATCCGGGGGCACGCCTTCACCGCCTGCCCCTGCGACACCCCCTGCCCGTGCCGCTCCAACGCGCCCCCCTCCCATCCGCCCTGCCACGCCGCCACCGCCACCCGGCTGGAATCGGGCCGCTACGGGGACACCGACCTCGCCGGCGTCACCTTCGTCACCCTGGGTCCCGAATCCTGGGTCGCCCTCTATCTGAACCAGGACCTGGACCGGGAGCAGGAGCAGGCCGTCCTGGGAATCTTCCGCAGCTTGGCGCCCGGCGCTCCCCAGCGCTACCGGGCGATCCGCCGGGTCCCCCTCGCCATCACCTCGGTCCGGGAGGCGGGCGCCGTCCTCCGGCGGGCGTTCATCCCCGGCGTCCTCGAAATGGAGACCCGCCTTCCCATCACGCCGGACGGCGCGCTCCGGGAACAGATCCCGGGGATGGACGTCTGGGCGAACCGGATCGCATACGGAAGGACCGGCGTGTACCGGTATCGGGATCCGGCGATCCCGGCAGGCTGGGATCACAGCGGCAGGCAATCGAACGGCAAGCAATTCGCGCTCGACCTGGGCATGTACCGGGAGGGTCGCATGCTGATCCAGCACGGTGACGGTTCGGGAGACTGGACCGACCGGCAGCGAGCGATCTTCACATGTTCGCTGAATTCCCGTCCAAAAGATTGAAACATCCGCAACGCATTCCCGGCGGCGTCCTTGCGGGAGAATGGATTGCGCTTTCCCGAACCGGGCATATTCCTTGCTTCGGCGGGGGCCCCCTTCCCCGCACGGAGGAGAACCCATGAGACACTCATTTGTCTTCCTGATCGTCGCGCTTCTGGTCGCCGGCGGCGCCTTCGGCCAGACCCAGTCGGGCACCGTCGAGGGCACGATCCTGGACGGCACCGGACAGGTGCTCCCCGGCGTATCGGTCACCCTGGACGGCGAGTCGGACAGCGAGGTCGCGGTCAGCTCCGGGACCGGCAGCTACCGCTTCCTTGCGGTATCGCCCGGCATCTACACGCTGCGCTACGAGCTCGGCGGGTTCCAGACCCTGGTGTACGAGGAAGTCCGGGTGGACATCGCCCGCACCACGTCCTTGGACGTCACACTGGCGCTCTCCACCGTGCAGGAGACGGTCACCGTGGTCGGCGAATCGCCGCTGCTGGACACCAAGAGCACCGTGATCGGCGCAACCTTCGACGAGAGCCTGCTGGAGGAGGTTCCGAGCGCCCGGGACGTGTGGTCGCTGCTGGAGCACCAGGCGCCCGGCGTGACCACCAACCGCCTCGATGTGGGCGGCAGCGAGACCGGCCTCCAGGCGGTCTTTTCGGCGCGCGGCACATCGTGGGGGCAGAACAGCTACTACCTGAATGGGGTGAACGTGACCTGCCCCTCCGCCCTGGGCGCCAGCGGCTACTACTACGACTACGACAGCTTCGAGGAAATCCAGGTGGAGGTCGGCTCCCATCCGGCCTCGGTGAACGCTCCCGGCGTGTACCTGAACATGGTGACCAAGACCGGCGGCAACGAGTTCGCCGGCTCGGTGGGGGCCTTCTACCAGAACGACGCCACCCAGTTCGACAACTTCAGCGACGCGCTGGAGTCCCAGGGCGGCACCCGCTCCGAGTTCGACTACCTGAGCGACTTCAACGGGCAGATCGGCGGGCCGGTGATCCGCGACCGCTCCACCTTCTATTTCTCGTTCCGCGACGAACGGGTCCATCGGTATGTCTCCGGCGTCGAGTCGGTGACCGAGGACACCGACATGCGCCAGTTCGTCATCAAGAGCGACACCGACATCAACCAGAGCAACAAGATCAGCGCCGAATGGCACGAGATGACCTACTGGAAGCCCCGCCGGGGTCTCGCCGAGAACCGTCCGCCGGAGGCGACCTGGATCGAGGACGACACGTTCCGCATCATCCAGGCCACCTGGACCTCGACGCTCAGCGAAAACGCCCTGCTGGACACCCGCTTCTCGCACCTGAACGTCTGGTTCCCGACCTATCACTCCGAGGAAGCGCAGGCGGCCGGCCGCCAGGCGGGCCAGGATGTCGGCCTCGGGACATTCATCAACGCGCGCGACTTCAACGTGGAGCGGCGCCGGAAGCGCTATTCCTACAAGAGCGACCTGACCTGGTTTCTGGAGGATGTCGCGAGCGCCGATCACGAACTCAAGTTCGGAGTCGAGTACTCGCACAATCCCATCCGGAACGAGACGACCGCGATCGACGACGTCTTCATTCGTCTCAACAACGGCGTCCCGTTCGAGGTCCAGTTCCGCAACACCCCGCGCACCGACGCCCAGACCCTCGACCAGACCTCGGCGTACATCGACGACATCATCACGCGCGGCCGTTTCACCCTGAAACTCGGCTTGCGCTGGGACCGCTACCACGGCTGGCTGCCGGAGCAGAACAGCCCGGACGGGAAGTGGTGCACGTCGGCGGGCGGGTGTCCGCGCCAGTTCCCGGAGCGAACCGGCATCCTCGAGCTCTCCAGTTTCGCGCCCCGGCTGGGCGTCGTGGTCGGCCTCGAGGAAGGCGGAAAAAGCGCGTTCAAGGCGAGCTGGGGGCGGTACTTCCACCAGTTCTCCACCGGGTTCGCCAACTTCGTGAACCAGAACGGCGGACTGACCAACACCTACGAGTGGAACGACCTGAACGGCGACCAGCAATTCCAGGACGGCGAGCAGGGGGCGCTGCTTTCGGACCAGTTCGGCGCGCTGGCGGCGGTGAACACCATCTCGCCCGACTTGAAGCACGCCTTCACCGATGAAATCACGGCAAGCCTCGAACGCGAGTTCGAGGGGGACATCTGGGTCCAGGCCACCTTCTCCAGGCGCACCAGCGATGACAACTCCGACATCATCAACCTCGCCGCGCCCGACTCGGCCTACGATCCGATGCAGATCACCGATCCGGGACCGGACGGCCAGCCCGGCACCGGCGACGAGGGAGGCCAGGTCACCGTGTACAACCTGCGCCCGGAATTCGTCGGCAAGAGCGAGCGCCAGATCGCGACCGTCGACACATACAAAACCGCGTACAACGGCGTCGAACTGACCGGTCAGAAGCGCTTCTCGAACAACTGGCAGGCGCTGGTGTCCTACACCTGGAACGACACCGACGCCTGGTCGCGCGGCGGCCAGTGGGAGAACACCAACCCGGGCATCTTCACCAACCCGAACAGCCAGATCAACGCCAGGGGCAAGTCCTTCTACAACCGGACCCACCAGTTCAAGATGATCGGCACGTGGCACGCTCCGCTGGACTTCCGGGTCTCCGGCGTCATGCGCTACCAGACCGGGCAACCAGTGGCGCGCACCTTCTTCGCCGGCGGCCTCAACCAGGGCGGCGCAACCATCCTGGCGGCGCCCATCGGAACCGACCGACTCGACAACGTGACCACCTTCGACTTCGCGCTCTTCCGCGACTTCATGGTCGGCGACGTGCGCATCTCCCCGGAAGTCAACCTGTTCAACATCACGAACCAGAACACCGTGACCGCGATCAACACATCCAGCGGCGCGAACTACAACCGCGTCTCCAACTACCTTTCCCCGCGCATCGCGCGCTTCGCGGTCCGAATTCATTTCTGATCCTGTTTCGGTCTTGAACCGGCGCGAGGCGCTGGCGGGCTTGGCGGCCGCCGCCCTCGCGCCCTCCCTCCCGGCGCGGGCGGGGCGCCGCCAAGCCGAAGTCCTCCCGTGGAGCGACCTGGAGCCTCTCCCCGCCGGAACCCGGGCCCGCTACACCGACCTGTCCCGGGTGCGCGGCGAAGTGGTCCCCAATCCGGAGTTCTTCGTTCTCCACCACGGCGAGGTTCCGCGCATCCAGCCCGACCGGTTCCGACTTTCGGTGGGCGCGCGGAACGCTCCGGCCCGCACCCTGGCCCTGGCCGAACTCGCAGGGCTTCCCCGGGTGGAAGCGGTGGCGCTCTTCGAGTGCTGCGGCAACGGCGGGATCGGGATGCACGGGCTGGTGGGGGCGGCGCGCTGGGGCGGCGTCCCGCTGGCGCCGCTGCTGGAGGAGCACATCGGTCCCGAATCCCGGGAGGTGGTGTTCTTCGGCGCCGACCGCGCCAACGAGCGGTTGCGCGGCCGGAGATACCCCGGCCGCTTCGCCCGCAGTCTTCCGGTGGCCGACGCCCTCGCACCCGGGGCGCTGCTCGCCGACGCCATGAACGGCGAACCGCTCCCCCGGGAACACGGCGGCCCGCTCCGGCTGATCGTCCCCGGCTTCTACGGGGTCGCCCAGGTCAAGTGGCTCCAGCGGATCGAGGTCTGGCCGGAACGGTTCGCCGGGTGGCATCAGGCCAAGGACTACGTGACAGTGCGGGGCGTGGAGACCCCGGCGGGCGTCCTCCACACCGCGAGCGCCATCGGCCGCATGCGACTCAAGTCCCTTGCGACCCGGGTCGAGCGGATCCGGGACGCCGCAATCCGCATCCACGGACTCGCGTGGAACGACGGCGCGACCCCGATCCGGCGCATCGACATCCGAGTGGATGACGCCCCCTTTCGAGATGCGGAGCTCCTGCCGGCCGCCCACCGGTTCGGGTTCCGGCGCTTTCGGATGGACGGGCCGGCGCCGCCCCCCGGCGCACACCGGATCGTTTCCCGCGCCCACGACGACCGGGGCGTCCAGCCCACCGAGGAGGAGGCGTCCCGCTACAAGGCGACGCCGTGGGAGAATAACGGACAGGTCACGCGCCGCATCCATATCCCCTGAATTGTGCGCCGGTCGTCTCGAAAGAGGGTTTTCCCATGGACGCAGCCTCTTGGATCAGCATCGGTTCCACAATTGTTCTTCTGTCCACAATTTCCACGGGGTTTCGCAGCCTGCGCGGCGAAATGCAGCAACTCCGCCAGCATTTCGACAAGCGCATCGACGCCCAAAGCGAGCAGATCGGGCAGCTGCGCGAGTGGATGGCGAAGCTGGAGGGTCTGCTGGAAGGCCTGCGCGAGGCCATCTCTGGAAGGCGCCCCGCGTGAGAGCCGGTTGACCGAGTGGCGCTATGATGGCCGGACCAACCGTCTCGAAGGAGGGTTTTCCCATGGACGCAGCCTCGTGGACCATCATCGGTTCAACTCTGGTTGTCTTGGCCACAATTTCCACGGCGTTCCGCAGCCTGCGCGGCGAAATGCAGCTGCTCCGCAAGCGCATTGACGCCCAAAGCGAGCAGATCGGCCAGCTGCGCGAGCGGATGGCGAAGCTGGAGGGGCTGCTGGAAGGGCTGCGCGAAGCCATCTCCGGAAGGCGCCCCGCATAGGGTTCGGGGCGGGCGTTTCTCCCCGATTTTGTCCCGAATCGGCGTTTGACGCGGCCCCCCGCAGAGGGCATACTGAACACGTCCCGGCGTCCTTGCGCCGCGGCCGGGTTTTCCATGTTCTTGAACAGGCTCCGCACCCCTCGGTCGGCGGCGCTTTGCGCCTTGGTCGCGCTGTTCGCTGCGGGAGGCGCAGCCGCCGCGAACCCGCGCCCAACGAGAACGCCAGTCGGCGCGCCGGCCAACGAGATCGCAAACGAAGTGGTGCGCACCACCTGCGCAATGTGCCACAACGCCCGGATGATGACCGGCAATCTCTCGCTCGAGGGGTTCGACGTGACCCGTGCCGCCGAGCGCGCGCACGACGCGGAGCAGATGGTGCGGAAACTCCGCGCCGGCATGATGCCGCCCAAGGGCATCCGGCGCTCCAGCCCGGAGGAGGTCCTGGCGCTGGTCGAGGCGCTCGAATCCAACCTGGACGAGGCCGCCCGGCGCGCTCCCGATCCGGGGAGCCGCCCGTTCCAGCGCCTCAATCGCCACGAATACGAACAGGCGATCCTGGACCTGCTGGATCTGGAAGTGCGCGCCGGCGACTGGCTGCCGCTCGACCAGGTGAGCCACAACTTCGACAACATCGCCGAAGCCCAGACGCTTTCGCCGACCCTGCTGGAGTCCTACCTGAACGCGGCCAGCGCCATCAGCCGCCTCGCCATCGGCGAGCGCAGCGAAAAACCGGTGGACCACACCTATTCCAACTCGCAGTACATCTCGCAGCATCCCTGGGACTACGTGGAGGGAGCGCCCTGGGGCACGCGCGGCGGCCTGGTCGTGGAGCACACCTTCCCGGTGGACGGCGAGTACACCCTGGGCGTGACCTTCACATCGGGCGCCAACACCCGCATCGAGGACGTGGACGTCTCGATCGACGGCGAGCGCGTCGCCCTGCTCCACTACGACACGAACCGCCAGGTGGACGCCGACGGCCGCGGGGGCGTGATCACCCAGACCCCGCGCATCTTCATCGGGGCCGGAACCCGGCGGGTCGCCGCCGCCTTCATCCGACGGCAGCACGGCCCCTACGAGGATCTGGTTCGGCCCCATGACTGGTCCTACGCCGGAGGCGGTTCCGGGGGCGCCGGGATCACCACCCTGCCGCACGTCCGCGACGTCATCATCACCGGCCCCTTCACCTCCACCGGTCTGTCGGAGACCCCCAGCCGGCGCCGCATCTTCACCTGCCGCCCGACCGCTCCCGACGAGGCGCGGCCCTGCGCGGCCCGCATCCTCGCGCGGCTGGCCCGGGAGGCGTACCGGCGGGACGTCGCGGATCGAGAGGTCGAGGATCTGCTCGGCTTCTTTGACGCGGGCCATGCGACAGGCGGCTTTGAGGGAGGCATGCGGACCGCCCTGGAGGCGATGCTCGCCAGCCCCCACTTCGTGCTGCGGCTGGAACGCGCGCCGGCGGCGGACGACGGATACCGCCTGGGCGACACCGATCTCGCCTCCCGACTCTCCTTCTTCCTCTGGGGAACGCCCCCCGACGACGAGCTCCAGCGACTCGCCGACCTCGGCCTGCTGACCGGAGAGGAGCTGGAACGCCAGGCGCTCCGCATGCTCGCCGACCCGCGCGCGGCGGCGCTCGGCCGGCGCTTCGCCGCGCAGTGGTTCCGACTCCAGGACATGGACAAGGTCAAGCCGGACCCGAACTTCTTCCCCAACTTCGACGACAATCTGGCGGCGGCGATGCGGCGCGAAACCGAGCTCTTCTTCGCCCACCTGGTAGCCGAGGACAGGAGCTTTCTGGATCTGCTCCAGGCCGACTACAGCTTCCTGAACGAGCGGCTGGCGCGCCACTACGGAATCCCCGGCGTCGCCGGCCGGCAGTTCCGGCGCGTCGGCTATCCCGACGACCGACGCCAGGGCGTTCTGGGGCACGGCAGCATGCTGGTGCTCACCTCGCTCGCCAACCGCACGTCCCCGGTGCTGCGCGGGAAATGGGTGATGGAAGTCCTGCTGGGCACGCCGCCCCCGCCGCCGCCGCCGGACACCCCGGCGCTCGAGGAGATCGCGGAAACCGACAAGGGGCGTCCGCTCACCACCAGGGAGCGCATGGAGATGCACGCGGCCAACCCGAGCTGCAACTCCTGCCACCGGATGATCGATCCGATCGGCCTCGCCCTCGACAATTTCGACACCACCGGAATCTGGCGGGTTCGCGAGAACGGCGGCCCGCTCGACACGTCCGGCGACTTCTACGACGGCACCCCGGTTTCGAATCCGTCCGAGCTGGTGGATGTCCTGCTGACCCGCCCGATCCCGCTGGCGCGCACCTTCACCGAGAACCTGATGGCGTTTGCGGTCGGCCGACCGACACAGGCCTCCGATCAGCCCACCGTGCGGCGGATCGCCTGGGACGCCGCCGAGCAGAACTACCGCATGTCTTCCTTTATCATGGGCGTAATCGGCAGCGACGCCTTCCAGCGCAAACGGGGAGACTCCATCGCCCCCGAAACCACGCTTCAACCATAAAGAGGTCATCAGCAAACATGTCCTTCATCACCCGCAAGCACCTTTCCCGCCGGACCTTCCTGCGCGGCGCCGGCGCCGCGGTCGCGCTCCCGTACATGGACGCGATGATGCCGGCCGGCCTCGGCTCCCGGCCTGCCGACGCCTCGCCCACCGACGTGACGCGCCTGGTATGCATCGAGGAGGTGCACGGACTCCCCGGCTGCAACGAGTGGGGCGCCACCCAGCATCTGTACGCCCCGGAGACCACCGGACGGGACTTCAGCATGCGGCCCGAGAACGCGCTCAAACCGCTGGAGCCGTTCCAGGAGTACCTGACGATCGTCAGCAACACCGACGTGCGGATGGCCGAGGCGTTCAGCCCGCCCGAGATCGGCGGCGACCATTTCCGGTCGTCGGCGGTCTTCCTGACGCAGTCCCACCCGAAGCAGACCCAGGGATCGGACATCTGGTGCGGCACCTCGATCGACCAGACCTACGCCCAGCAGTTCGGCCAGGCCACGCCGATGCCGTCGCTCCAGCTTTGCATCGAGAACCTCGACCAGGCGGGCGGCTGCACCTACAACTACTCCTGCGCCTACACCGATTCGATCAGCTGGGCTTCGCCGAACGAGCCGCTGCCCATGATCCGCGACCCGCGGGTCGCCTTCGAAATGCTGTTCGGCGCCGGCAGCACCCCCGAGGAGCGCGCCGCGCGCCGCGCCACCCGTCGCAGCATCCTCGACTGGATCCTGAGCGACGTGGCCGAAGTGCGGAGCGAACTGGGGAACGTCGACCGCCTCCGCATGGACCGCTACCTGGACCACGTGCGCGAAGTCGAGCGGCGCATCCAGATGATCGAGGGGCACAACCAGAGCGGGGAGACGCGCGAATTGCCCGACGCCCCGCCGGGAGTGCCGGACTCCTTCTCGGAGCACATGCGCCTCATGTTCGACCTTCAGGCGCTCGCCCTGGAGACCGACATGACCCGGGTCATCTCGTTCAAGACCGGGCGCGACGCCCAGAACCGCTCGTTCCCGGAGAGCGGCACCAGTTCGCCCTTCCATCCGGCGTCGCACCACGGGAACGACGAGAAGCGGATCATGGACTTCAACACGATCTGCCAATACCGCGTCGGTCAGCTCCCGTACTTCCTCGAGCGGCTCAAGAACACCGACGAGGGCGGCGTCTCCCTGCTGGCCAAGACCGCGATCGTCTGGGGTTCGCCGATGGCGGACGCCAACATCCACAACCACCGCCGCTGCCCGCTGGTATTCCTGGGACACGCCAACGGACATCTCTCCGGCAACCTCCACGTGAAGGCGCCGGACGGAACGCCGATGGCGAACGCCATGCTGGCGCTGGTCCAGTCGCTGGGCCTCGAGATGGACTCCTTCGGCGACAGCAACGGAACGCTCCCGGTGGCTTCCCCGCTGGCGGAGACCGACTGACGAAATGACCGCATCGAGATTCCTCGGCAGCGTCCTGATGACGTTGTTTCTCGCCGCCGTCGCCCTCTCGGCGGCGCCTCCGGCGACGGCCCCGGTCGCCGACGCGGCGCGCGCCGGGGATCTGGACGCGGTGCGGACGCTTCTCGCCGGGGGCGAGGATGCGAACGCCGCCCACGGCGACGGCATGTCGGCACTCCACTGGGCCGCCGAGCACGGCGATCCGGCGCTGGTCCAGACCCTCCTCGAAGGCGGCGCCAAGCTGGACGCGGCGACCCGCATCGGGGGATACACGCCGCTCCACGTGGCGAGCGCCGCCGGCCAGGCCGAAGTGGTCAAGCAGCTTCTCGCCGCCGGATCCGACGCCGGAAGCGCCCTCACCACCAGCGGCGCGACTCCGCTGCACCTGGCCGCGAGCGCGGGAAGCGTGGCGGCGATCGAGACGCTGGTCGATCACGGGGCCGAAGTGGACGCCCGCGAGAAGACCTGGGGGCAGACTCCGCTGATCTTCGCCGCCGCCCGGAACCGGGTGGACGCGATCCGGGCGCTGCTCGCCCGCGGCGCCGACCCGAACGCCGCCTCGAACCCGACGGACCTGCTCGCCGACTACGAGCTCGCCGAAGCGGCCAAAAAGCGCCAGCAGGCGGTTCTGGAGGCGTTTGCGGCCGCCGGCCGGAACCCGACCTCCGCCGAAGTGCAGACGGCGGTGCAGGCCGCCCGCGAGTTCTACCTGGCGGGCGAGACCCCCGAGAAGAAGGGCGACGACAACGATCCGTTCGCCCGCTTCCGCCGGCCCCAGCTGGAAGCAAAGGGGGGCCTCACTCCGCTGCTGCACGCGTCCCGGCAGGGATTTATCGAGTCGGCTTCGGCGCTTCTCGACGGGGACGCAGATGTGAACCGGACGGCGTCCGGCGACGGCGCCAGCCCGCTGCTGATGGCGACCATCAACGGCCAGTTCGACCTGGCGATGATGCTGCTGGAGCGCGGCGCCGATCCCAACGTCGCTTCGAAGGAAAACGGCGTGACCCCGCTTTGGGCGGCGGTCAACACCGAATGGCAGCCGCGGACCCGCTATCCGCAGCCGCAGGAGCACGACCGCCAGGAGACCAGCTATCTGGACCTCATGCGGGCGCTTCTGGACGCCGGCGCCGACCCGGATCACCGCATCGCCAAGCACCCCTGGTACATGGTGTACAGCGGATGCGGGAACGCGAACTGCGGGCTGGTGGACACCGGCGGCTCGACCGCCTTCTGGCGGGCCGCCTACGCGACCGACGTCCAGGCGATGCGGCTTCTCGCCGAGTACGGCGCCGACCCGAACATCCCCACCAAGGCCCCGGAACCTCGGCGACGGCGTCGGGGGACCACCGCGGTGAACGATCCGGAGCGGGGCGCCCTCGCGGTCCTTCCGGCGGCGCCGGGCCTGTGGATCCCCACCGACCTGACCACCATGGGACCGGATCCCTCCGGTCTCCCGCCCTACAAGGCGGGGGACCCCGGCGTGTACCCGATCCACGCCGCTTCGGGGGCGGGTTACGGCGAGGGGTTCGCCGGGAACGCGCACCGGCATGTGCCGGACGGCTGGCTGGCCTCGGTTCAGTACCTGGTCGAGCTGGGGGCCGAAGTCAACCAGCGCGACTTCAAGGGGTACAACGCGCTGCACCACGCGGCGGCGCGCGGCGACAACGAGATGATCCTCTATCTGGTGGAAAAGGGCGTTGATGTGACCGCAGTCAGCAGGCTCGGCCAGACCACCGCCGACATGGCCAACGGGCCGGTGCAGCGCGTGTCCCCGATTCCCGAGACGGTGGCCCTGCTGGAGAGTCTCGGATCGAAGAACAACAACAACTGCGTCTCCTGTTGACTTTCCTCCGCCTGGCGCCGCTCGCGCTGCTCCTGCCAGCGGCCGTCGCCGGGCAGGACGCGCAGGAGGAGGCGGCCCCGTGGATGGAGATGAGCCTGGTCGAGGTGGCGCCCGGG
Source organism: Candidatus Marinacidobacterium sp. (assembly GCA_965202845.1). Taxonomy (GTDB): domain Bacteria; phylum Acidobacteriota; class Vicinamibacteria; order Marinacidobacterales; family Marinacidobacteraceae; genus CBDATA01. The sequence goes on along the minus strand of OZ241856.1, from coordinate 756,638 downwards.
CAGGTGGACGAGTTTCTGGCGGCGCAACGCGAGTGGGCCGCCCTGGAACAAGAGGCCGGCGTGTCCTGGCGGCAGGTCAGCCGGACGGCGGGGTTCGGCGACGCCCACCGCTTCCTGATCCTGAAGCCGCTCGACCGCTTCGCCGGCCTGGACCGCCCGGGCCGACCCGACCCGGAGCGCGACCGCCTCGCGGGCCGTATCCAGCGCGCGGTGCGCAGCCACACCACCTACGCGCTTCGGACGACCCCCGACCTCGACAACCCGCTCCCCGACGACCAGGCGCCGGGGCTGACGCTGGTGCAACGGGTCACGGTCGTCCCCGGCCGCGAGCAGGACTACATCCGGGTCATGGCGGAGGACGTCCTGCCCCACTTCAAGGAAGCCGACATGCGCCACGCCTCCGGCGCCATCACCCTGGGCGGGGACAGCGGATACGTCCACTTCTTCCACGTGGGGAATTTCGCCGCGCTCGACCAGGGATCGCCGCTGGCGCGGGCGCTCGGCCCGGAAGGCGCGATGGAGGTCGCCTCCAAGCTCGCCGGCGTCCTCTCCAGGAGCGAACAGTGGGTGGTGCGCCCCCTGCCGGAGCTCAGCTTCCGCGCCGAACCCGAAGAAGAGGAGCCCGAAGGGCGGCGTTGATCCCTCCGGCGGGAATTCCGCCATGAACGATCGCCGCCGCTTCCTCCGCTATCTGGCGGGCAGCCCGCTGCTCCTGGCGCCCGGCTGCGGAGAGGAACAGCCCCAGCTGGGGGACGCCGGGGAATTCTTCGGGTTCAACCGATTCCCCCGCCGCCGGATCGAAACCCCGGAGGACGGGGTGGACGTGTTCGACTTCCGGGCGGTGGCCGAAAGGAACCTTCCGCCCGCCCACTACGGATACATCGCCACCGGAGTGGACGGCGAGGGCACCCTGGCGGCCAATCGCCGCGCCTTCGAGAACACCGGCATCCGGGCGCGGCGGCTGGTGGACGTCTCGGACCCGGACACCCGGGTCACCCTGTTCGGGCGGGAATGGCCGTCTCCCATCGGCATCGCCCCCTGCGGCAGCCAGCGGGCCTTCCACCCGGAGGGCGAAATCGCGGTGGCGCGGGCGGCGCGGACGCTGGACCATCTCCAGATGCTCTCCACCGTCGCCACCGCGGGCATCGAGGAGGTGGGCGAAGCGCGGGGCGAGCCGGTCTGGTATCAGCTCTATCCGACCACATCGTTCGACGCGACCCGGCGGCTGGTGGTCCGCGCCGAGGCGGCGGGGTGCCCGGCGCTGGCGCTGACGGTGGACCTCCCCGCCGGAAGCAACCGGATCACCACCGAACTCGCCGCCCGCCTCGACAACCGGGAGTGCGGCGCCTGCCACCGACCCGGATTCGCCAACTACGTCTCGCGAAAGCGCATGTTCGACGGCATTGAAGTGGAGGACGCCAGCGGGCGAAGCCGGTTCGCCGGCCTCAACCAGCCCCGGCTCACCTGGGACGTGGTCGGGCGTCTCCGCGATCTCACCTCGATGAAGCTCCTGCTCAAGGGGATCGTCACCGCCGAGGACGCGGCGCTCTGCCTCGAACACGGCGTGGACGGGATCGTGGTCTCGAACCACGGCGGCCGGGCCGAGGAAAGCGGGATCGGCGCCCTGGAGAGCCTTCCCGAGGTGGCGCAGGCCATCGACGGGCGCATCCCGGTGCTGTTCGACAGCGGAATTCGCCGCGGGGTGGACATCTTCAAGGCGCTGGCGCTCGGCGCCGACGCCATCCTGGTCGGACGCGCCTACCTCTGGGGACTCGCCGCCTTCGGCGAGGCGGGGGTGGAAGCGGTGCTGCGCCTCCTGCGCGCCGAATTCCGGCTCGCCATGCAGCTCGCCGGCACGCCGACCATCGGGGACATCGGCCCCCGTTCGGTGTCCCGCGCCGTCTCCTGAACCCGATGCGGCGCGTCCCCGGCGGCGGGGCCGCCCTCCTCCTGCTGCTTTCCGCCGTCGCCGCCCCGGCCCAGCAGCCGCTGTTCGTCGAAGCGGAGGGAGCGCTCGACTTCACCCACCGCACCGGCAGGGGCGACCCCGGCCAGCCCCCATATTTCATGCCGGAGATCATGGGGTCCGGCGTGGGCCTCCTCGATCATGACGGCGATGGCGATCTCGACCTCTACCTGGTCCAGGGACGGGGATCGGACCGCCTCTTCCACAACGAGGGCGGGCTGCGGTTTCGCGGCGAGCCGATTCCGGACATGAACGCCTACGGAATGGGGGTCGCGGTCGGCGACGTGAACGGAGACCGGCGCCCCGACGCGTACCGGACCGGTTACGGGGCGGGCGCGCTCCTGCTGAACCAGGGGAACGGCGCCTTCCAGGCGCAGCCGGACGGCCCGAACCCCGAAGGCTGGTCGGCCTCGGCGACGTTCTGCGACATCGACGCCGACGGCGACCTCGACCTCTTCGTGACCCGCTACATGGATTACGACCCCGAATTCGTCTGCCAGTCGGCCACCGGACCCGCCGACTATTGCGGCCCCACCGACATCCCGGGCCTGTCCGACCGGCTCTACCGGGGGATCGGCGGCGGCCGTTTCGAGGATGTGAGCGATGCGGCCGGCATCAGCGCGTTCGCCGCCCGCGGCCTGGGGGTGGTCTGCCACGATTTCAACGGAGACGGGCGGCTGGACTTCTATGTGGCGAACGATACCGAAGCGAACCACCTCTGGGTGAACCGGGGCGACGGAACGTTCGGCGAGGAGGCCCTGTTCCGCGGCGTGGCGCTCAGCGGCTTCGGACGCCCGGAAGCGGGCATGGGGGCGGACATCGGGGACCTCGACGGGGACGCCGACTTCGACATCCTGCTGACCCACTTCGCGGACGAAACCAACACCGTCTATCTCGCCGGGCCGGGAGGCGGCTTCACCGACGGCTCGATCGGGTTCGGCTTCGGCGCCCTGGGGCTCCGCGCCACCGGGTTCGGCGCGATCCTGGCCGACTTCGACCTCGACGGCCATCTCGACGCGGCCATCGCCAACGGACGGGTCGCCCGTCCCGCCGGGGAACCGCCCCGCGAGCCGTTCCTCGACCAGTACGCGGAACGCATCCTGCTGTTGCGGAACACCGGATCGCGGCGGTTCGAGGACGCGGGCGCCGGCTCCCCCGGCCTCACCGGGTTCCGGGCGGTGGGCCGCGGTCTGGCGGCGGGAGACCTGGACGGGGACGGCGATCCGGATCTGGTCTTCACCGCGGTCGGCGGGCCAGCCCGGGTCTTCCGCAACGATGCGGCGGGGAACAGCCTGCTGGTGGATGTGCGGGGGACCAACGGGACGCCCGACCACGGCGCGGTCGTGACGCTGGACGGCCGGGTGGCGCGCGCCAACCCCGGGGTGTCCTATCTCGGCTCCTCGGACCCGCGGGCGCACTTCGGACTTCCCGCCGGAACCGCCATCCGCAGCCTGACGGTGCGCTGGTCCGACGGAACGCGGGAACGCTTCCCGGTGGTTCCCGAACCGACCGGGCATGGGATCGTGCTGCGGCGCGGCGAGGGGCGCCGGTGAGATTCCTGCCGCTCGCCCTTCTCGCGGCGACTTGTGGATCTCCGGAAATTCCGGAGATCGCGACCGACGGAATGGAGCCGGCGGTCGCCGCCGCGATCCGAAGCGCCCGGGACGCCGCCGAAGCCGATCCGGGCGACGCGGCGCGCTGGCTCCGGCTCGGCATGGTCCTCCACGCCCACCGGCTTCCGGCGCCGGCCGCCATCGCCTACGCCGGGGCCTCCCGGCTGGACGAAATGGACCACCGGGCGCCGCATCTTCACGGGCGGATGCTCGAAGCGGAGGAACCGGCGCGGGCGCTCGCGCTCGCCGAAGAGGCGCTCGACCGCCATCCGGGCTTCGCTCCCGCGCTCGCGCTCCGGGCGCGCCTCCTGGAAGCCCTGGGAAAGGACGCGACCGCGGCCTGGCGGGCGGTCCGGGACGCCGCGCCACGCTCGGCGGAAGGCCGGCTGGCCGAAGCCCGCAAGCTCCTGACCGACGGCGCCCCCGGCGCGGCCCGGGATCTCCTTCAAGAACTGGTTGACCTCCACCCCGGCGGCGCCGCCGGCTGGACGTTCCTCGCGCAGGCGCTGAGCGCGACCGGGGACGCCGAAGCCGCGAACCGCGCCGCCTCCCGGGCGCGCCGCGCTACCGACCCGTATGGACGGGATCCGGATCCGCTGCTGCTCGCGGTCGAGGACCTCCGCCAGGACCGCCGGGGACGCGAGGCGCGGGCGCGCCGGGCGAACGGCGAGACCGCCGAGGCCCTCTACCGACGCCTCGTCGCCGAGCATCCGGAGAGCGCCGATCTCCGCTACAACCATGCGAACGCCCTGGCCCGCCTGGGCCGCCTCCCGGAAGCCGAAACCGCCTACCGGGAGGCGCTGGCGCGCGACCCCGAATCGAGCGCCATCCTCGCCAACCTGGCGAACCTGCTGGCGCGGGCCGGGCGGAACGTCGAGGCGGACGCCCTCTACCGCCGCTCGCTCCATGCCGATCCCGCCCACGTCCCCACCCTGCTGGGGGCGTCGAGTCTTCAATTCCAGCGAGGCGACCTGCGGGAGGCGGAACGGCTGCTGCGCCGGGCGCTCGCCCAGACCCCGGAGCACCCGGCGGCGCTTCAGGGGCTGGGGCAGCTTCTGGCGACCAGCGGGCGCTTCGCCGAGGCGGCTGCGGCGCTGACCCGCTCCCTCGATGCGTCCGCGTCCCCGGAATCCCGCGCCGGCATCCACTTCCTGCTCGCCGATGTGGAGCGAAGCCGGGGCCGCCGGGCGGAGGCGCTCGCGCACCTCGAGCGGGCCGAGGCGCTGGGAATGGAGATTCCGCCCGGTTTCCGCCGACGGATGGAGCGCTAATTCTCCTTCAGATGCCGGTCGAAGAAGCGATGCGTCCGGGTCCAGGCGTCCCGCAGGACGTGCTCCCGGTGGAAATAGTGGAATTCGCCGGGGTAGGTCGCGAACTCGAAATCCGGATGCCCCTCCCGCAGCAGGCGGTCCACCAGGTTGAGCGACTCGAAGTACGGGACGTTCACGTCGGCGGTGCCATGGAGGATCAGCAGCGGGCGCTCGATCCGGTCCACCCGACGGGCGGGCGCGCCGAGCTCGTACCCCTCCGGCTCCTCGTCCGGATGCCCCATCCGGCTCACCACCCAGCCGCCGCCCGGGTCGGCGTGCCAGAGAGCGAAGTCCCCGACTCCCGCGACGTTCACTCCGGCGGCGAAGAGAGTGGGGTCCAGGGTCAGCGCCTGCATGGTCATGAAGCCGCCGTAGCTCAGCCCCCAGACGCCGATGCGTTCGGGGTCCACGAAGTCGAGCGTCTTGAGATAGTCCCCGGCGGCGGCCACGTCCTGGTAGTCCCCGCCGCCGACGTCCCGGTAGGACGCCTGGCGGAAGTCCCGTCCGTATCCGACGCTTCCCCGGTAGTCGGGCATCAGCGCCACGTACCCCTCCTGAACCAGAAGCTGGTGGAAGGAGTGGTACACGGCGTAGTCCCGGCGGATGTGCCAGCCGTCGTAGTTCTGCGCGATGCCGTCGCCGTGAACCCAGACGATCGCCGGATGGCGCTGGGCGCGATCCAGTCCCTCCGGAACGAACAGATAGCCGGGCACGTCCCGCCCCACTTCCCGCGCCGGGAACCGCAGGAATTCGCCTTCGGTGAACCAGGCGCGGTCCACGTTTTCGGGAACCGAATCGGTGAGGCGGACCGGCGACTCTCCCGGGGAATCGGTGGGAATCCACCACAGGTCGGGCGGGTCCCGGGGGCCGGTTCGCTGGAACACCAGCCGGTCGCTGTCGGGCGAGAAGCCGCCGTGCTCGGCGGTCAGGACGAACCCGCCCCGGTTCGCCGTCTGCGTGCTGGCGCCCCGCCCGAAAACGAGTTCCCGGGGCGTCGCCGCGTCCGGCAAATCCCCCGTCTCCAGCAGGAACAGCAAGCGCTGCCCCGGATGCTCCGGGTTGGCGTCGAAAGCGAGGAACCGGCCGTCGGGCGACCAGGCGTACCGCCGCGCGTCCTGTCCCTCCAGGGTCAGCGCGTGCGGGTTCCCGCCGTCGGCGGCGACCACCATCAGCCGGTCCCAGCCGGACGCATCGTCCACGAAGGCGACCCAACGGCCATCCGGCGAGGGCCGGGGCTCCGCCCCCAGGTAGGCGAGGCTCCACCACCTGGGATCGCGCGCCTCGTGGAGGGTCGCCACCGAGCCGTCGCGCAGGTCGGCGACCCGGATGCGGCGGGTGCGGTAATCCGGCGAAACATCCTGGAACAGGAGCCGGTAGGCGTCGAGCCAGCGCGGCGCCGATGCGAACTCGGGGCCGACCGCGATCCGCCGGGCCACGCCGCCGGGAAGCGCCGGGATCGTCATCAGGTCGGACGGACCGGAGGAATCGCTCCGGAACCGCACCTTGCCGCCGACGATGTCCCGCACGGTGTCCACCGGCGTCGTTTCGGCGACCGTGTAGGCGAGGAACCGCCCGTCGGGCGACCATACCGGCGCCGACTCGCGGGCGTCCGTCCGGGTGAGCCGGAATTCGTCGTCGCCCGCCAGGTCGCGCACATGGAGGTCCCCGGCGCGCGCGAAGGCGAGCCGCCCGCCGTCGGGCGAGACCGCGTAATCCCCTTCCCCGCCCGGTTCGGCGGCGAAGACCGGCTCCAGGGTTCCCGCCTCGTCGGGGCGCATCCGGTAGAGCCGGCCGTTCCGGGTGAAGTAGAGGGTGACCCCGTCGGCTCCGAAGAAGAGGCCCGAGATGACTTCGTGGTCGTCTCCCCAGCTGGTCAGCTTCCGGGGCGGAGCGCCCGAGTCCGGGGAGACCGCATACAGGTCCATCTGCTGATTGCGATCCCAGACGAAGAAGATGCGGCTGCCGTCCGGACTCCACACCGGCTCCGACGGGTGGCGGATGGCGAGCACGTCGTCGAGCGTCAGGCGACGGGGCGGCGGATCGCCCCCCCCGCACCCGGCGACGGCGGCGACCAGAACCGCCGCGCGCGCGATTCGGAACGACAGGCGACGTTTCCACATGACCCCCGATTCTACGGGACGCCGCCAAGACACGTCGCCGATTGCTATCCTCCATTCTCCTGATGCCGACCTTGCCCCGCAAACGGGAACGGCGCCGCCCCCGAAGACGGCCAGCGGACGTCCGTCGGGGGCGCCCAGCCTCCGTGACATTTGACTGGGACCTGCAGTTCCGTCAAGGCGTCAAGTACTTCAACGGCGAAGGCGTCGCGCGGAATTACGCCGAGGCCGCTCGATGCTTCCGCCGGGCGGCCGAACAGGGACTCGCCGAAGCGCAGCACAATCTTGGCGTCATGTACGAGGACGGTCTGGGAGTCGCGCAGGACCACGCCGAAGCCGTCCGTTGGTTCCGTCAAGCCGCCGAGCAGGGGTTCACCGAAGCACAGCACAATCTTGGCGTCATGTACGAAGATGGATCGGCGCAGGATCAAGCCGAAGCCGTCCGCTGGTACCGCCGAGCCGCCGAACAGGGACTCGCCCAGTCGCAGCACAATCTCGGCGTCATGTACGAGGACGGCCTGGGAGTCGCGCAAGACAAGGCCGAGGCCGCCCGCTGGTTCCGCCGGGCCGCCAAACAGGGACTCGCCGAAGCGCAATTCCATCTTGGCGGCATGTGCCAGGATGGCGAAGGGGTCGCGCAGGATCACGCCGAGGCCGCCCGCTGGTTTCGCCTGGCCGCCGAACAGGAGCACGCCGAAGCGCAGAACAATCTTGGCGTCATGCATCTTCAAGGCGAGGGGGTGAGGCAGGACCACGGCGAAGCCGTCCGCTGGTTCCGCCCGGCCGCCGAACAGGGGGACAGCCGCGCGCAGGGCAATCTCGGCGCGATGTACTGGAGCGGCCAAGGGGTGGAAAAGGACCCCGCCGAAGCCGTCCGCTGGTTCCGCCGGGCCGCCGAACAGGGAGACAGCAGGGCGCAGAACAATCTCGGCGCGATGTACAAGAAAGGAAGCGGGGTGGAGCAGGACCACGCCGAGGCCGTCCGCTGGTTCCGCCGGGCAGCCGAGCTGGGAAACAGCCATGCGCAAGCCAACCTCGGCATCCTGTTCCAGGAGGGGCAGGGAGTGGAGCAAAGCCACGCCGATGCCGTTCGCTGGCATCGCCTGGCGGCCGAACAGGGACACATGCAGGCGCAAGTCCGTCTCGGCATCCTGTTCCAGGAGGGGCGGGGAGTGGAACAAAGCCACGCCGAGGCCGCCCGCTGGTTCCGTCTGGCGGCCGAACAGGGACTCGCTGACGCGCAGTACCTTCTTGGCGTCCTGTACGCCAACGGCGAGGGAGTGGAAGAGGACCACGCCGAAGCCGCCCGCTGGTATCGCCGGGCCGCCGATCAGGAACACATTCTGGCGCTGCTTGGCCTCGGCGTCTTGCGCATGCTCAAGTAGGACGAGACGGGTTCGTCCCATGCCCCCTTCCGCCCCCCGGAACACCCGGGACATCCGGAACATCGCCGAGTACGAGCGGAAACGGGACTTCACCCGGACCCCGGAGCCGCCGCCGGGTTCCGCCGCCGCCTCGCCCGAACCGCAGTTCGTGGTCCACCGGCACGAAGCGCGGCGCCTCCACTACGACCTGCGGCTGGAAATGCGCGGCGTGCTCAAGTCGTGGGCGGTTCCCAAGGGGTTCTCCTACGACCCGACCGTCAGGAAGCTGGCGGTCCGCACCGAGGACCACCCGCTGTCCTACACCGAATTCCACGGGGTGATCCCGGAAGGCGAGTACGGCGGCGGAACCATGGGCATCTGGGACGGAGGCCCCTTCCGGATCACCGAAGGCGGGGAGGAGGACGGGATCGCCGGCGTTCGGGACGGCAAGCTGGTGGTCGAACTCCGCGGGCGGAAGCTGCGCGGCGCATGGCATCTGGTGCGCACCGCGCGCGGCGAAAGCGAATGGCTGCTCTTCAAGGGCCGGGATCGCTACGTGCGGGCGGAGACCGACCGGCAGCCGTTCTTCGATCTGACCGGAGCGACCCGCTGGACCGGCGACCCGCCGCCGGAACCGGTGCGCCCCTCCGGCGAGCGCCCACCCTTCTCCGATCCCGGCTGGCTCTTCGAACCGGAACTCGCCGGCGTCCCGGCGTTCCTGGAACAGGCCCCGGAAGGCGCGCGCCTGCTCCCCGCCGCACCGGGCGACCGCCTTCCCGATGCGCCGGAAATCCTGGAGGACGCGAACCGACTCCGCGCCGAGGAAGCCCTGATCTTCGGGACGCTGGTGGCCACCGACCGCAGCGAACGCCCCTCGATGGAGCGGATGCGAGAGCGACTGGCCGGCGATGCAAGCGTCCCGGTTTCGTTCTACGCCCTGGACCTGCTGCGCTACGAGCAGTGGGACATCCGGGAGACGCCGCTGATCGAGCGGAAGTCGCTGCTCGCCACCCTGCTCCCCGACGAAAGCCCGCGCCTCCTCATGGGGGAGCACGTGCGGGGCCGGGGGGAGGAGCTCCACCGCGCCTGCGAGGCGGCCGGGCTGCCCGGCGCCATCGCGCGCAAGGCCGAAGGCGCCTACTCCGCTCCCGACTGCGCGCGCATCCCGTCACGCTCGGAGGGCGCGGAAGCGGAGCACCTGCTCGCCGGGCTCTCGGCGCGACGGGCCGAGCGGGAACGCGCCCGCCCGGCGCATTTCACCAACCTCGACAAGGTGTTCTGGCCCGAACTCGGCTACACCAAGGGGGATCTGATCCGGTACTACGACCAGGTGGCCGAGCACCTGCTCCCCCACCTGCACGAGCGCCCGGCGCACCTGCTTCGCCTTCCCGACGGGATTGGCGGCAAGGCGTTCTACCAGAAGGACCTCCCCGAACACGCCCCGGACTGGCTGGAGACCGAGACGATCGCCTCCGGGCGCGGGGAGACGATCCGCTACCTGATCGTGAACGATCCGGACGCGCTGCTGTTCGCCGCCAATCTGGGGAGCATCGACATCCATCCGTGGCTTTCGGTGCGAAGCCGCCGCGACATCCCCGACTGGGCGGTCTTCGACCTGGACCCCGGCGGCGCCAGCCCCTTCTCCGACGTGGTCAAGCTGGCGCGCGCCTTCGGCAAGGTCCTGCGCGGGATCGGGCTCCGTCCCTGCCTCAAGACCTCGGGCGCCAGCGGACTCCACGTGTACGTCCCGCTGGAGCCCATCTACCCCTACGAAGCGGTGCGGCAGTTCTGCGAGGCGGTCTCCACCTGGGTCGCGGCGCATCACCCGGATATCGCCACCGTGGAGCGGGCGGTGGAGCGGCGCGGCGGACGGGTCTATCTGGACTTCCTCCAGAACCGGCGCGGCCAGACGGTGGTTCCGCCCTATGCGGCGCGCCCGGTCCCAGCAGCCTCGGTCTCGGCGCCGCTCGACTGGGACGAACTCGACGCCGGGATCGCCCCCGACCAGTTCACCATCCGCACCATGCCCGACCGCCTCCGCCGGCTGGGAGACCTGTTCGCCCCGGCGCTCCACGACCGCCAGCCGCTGCTGCCGGCGATCCAGCGGTTCTCCGAGCGCTACCTGGATTCCTCCTCCTCGTAGGAGACGCCGAAGCCGGCGAGCCGCGTCCGGACGCCCTCCTGCTCCGGATTCAGCCCCAGCGAACGCTCGAACATGGCGCGGGCCTGCTCCGCATCCCCCTCCTTCTCGTAGCAGTCCCCGAGCGCGTTCAGCAGCGAGGTGTCCGGAATTCGCAGGTTGAGGGCGTGCTCCAGCCGGTCCAGCGACTGCCGGCACTCCTCGCGGATGTAGTAGGCGAAGCCGATCCCCTCGACCACCTCGATCTGGTTCGGGAAGTCCTGCTCGATGGGCAGCAGCAGCTCCAGCGCCGCATCGGCCTCCCGATTGAAGAGCAGCGCGCTCGCCAGCTTCCACTTCGCTTGCACCAGGTCCGGGTTGGCGGCCGCCTCCCGGAGCGCCACCGTGGCCTCGCGGATCCGCCCGTTCGCCATGAACTGCTCGCCGAGTGCGAGCGCGAGAAGCCCCGGAACGTGGGTCGCGAACGAACGGCGGATCACCAGACCGGGACGGACCACCTCCGCCCGCGGCGAAACCAGGAACGGCGCGTCCCGGGTGGCCGCCACCGCGCCCCCGGCGTCCAGCAGCTGGACTTCGGCGCGATACCGGCCGGGCGGAAACCGCTCGAGGTCGAGCTCGAAGGTCGCCGGCGCCTTCGCGGTTCCCGCCGGGGCCGTCTGCTCCACCACCGTCGAGCCGGACGGCGGCTCGCCGGTCAGGTTATCCGGGAAGAACCGCGCCCGCGTCTGATGCTCGGGGCCGGCGTTCACCGCCTGCGCCACCAGGGTCAGGGTGTCCGACTGGACGAATGAACCGTCGAGGGAGGGTTCGAAGGCCAGCGCCCCGAACTGGAAGGTTCCGAAGTCGAGTTGCGCGCTGCCCATTCCGGCGACTTCGGCGCGGTGGGCGAGTATGGGATCGGCGAGTCCCACCGAACCCGGACCGGTCGCCGGCGCCGTGACCTCCTCGGTGGCCACCGTGTACTGGGTGGTGGCGCGGTTCCGGAGGATCACGCTGACTTCGTAGGCGCCGGGGATCACCGGCAGGTTGTCCCGGTAGGCGAAGGGCGAGCCGGCCAGCGCAGCGTGCTGGCTTTCGGTCAGCTCCACGATCGGCTGGTTGCGGTGGACGGCGAGGAGATGCCCTTCCGCGGTGCGCAGCTCCAGGTCGACGTCGAGGGTCGTGCGGTATCTGCGGGACGCCTCGTCGAACTCCAGGGTGAAGTCCTCCGGAGCCAGCTGGATCGTGTAGTGGATGAAGGGCGTGTTGCGGGGGCCGAGAAGCGCCCGGAACTCCGAGGCGCTGCGGACGAACCGGAAGGAGTATTCGGCGGTGACCCGGTCGCCGTAGCGCAGATACCCCTCGATCTCCTCCATGTCCACCCGCCTCATCGGCGAATTCGCGATATCGAGGAGGTTCTTGCCGACGCTCATCGACGGGCGCACGGTGTCGAGCCGCGGCGCAATCGAGTTCGTGGCGCTCAGGAAGCTGGCGCTCGGATCGGTGAGGTCGATCACGAGGCTGGCGCGGGCGAGGTCCATCGAGACCGTCTCCAGCAGGTCGACCGCGAAGTTCTGCCGGTTCCGCAGCAGCTCGCCCCGCTGGACCAGCGCATCCGGCCCGTCGGCGAGCGGGTTGTAGAGCTGGAACTCGCCGATGTCGTTCTCCCGGTAGAAGAGCAGGTTGAAGCGCGGCGGCAGCCCCAGGTCGGTGTCGCCCTGGTAAATCCACAGGTCGGTGCCGACCACTTCGTTGCGCCCCTCGAAGATTTCGCGGGAGCGCGGCTCGCCGAGGATGATCCAGTACTTGCCGCGGTCGGTCGCCCAGCCCGGCCGGGGCGCGTCGCGGCTGAAGTAGCGGTTCGCGTAGTCGAGCCGCTCGTAGTGCTCGACCCGGAACTCGTTCTCGCGGGTGGCGGGAACCGGATCCCGGCGCAGCCAGAAAGCCTCGACGAAGCGCTCGCGCTCCTCGTGGCTTTCGAGGCTCAGAAACACCTCGCGCTCGGCTTCGGTGATGATGTAGACCACCTCCTCCTCCAGCCAGACCCGATGGTCCTCGGTGAGGGTCTCCACCGACTGGCCGGCGACGCCCGCCGGAAGCAGGAGCGCGAGCGCGACGATGCCGAGAGCGCGGAGCATGCCGTCAGCCTACCCCGCCCGGCATCCCGCTGCCGGGCCGGCGGCGTCCGCCCGCGAGTCGACTACCATCCGGCGAGGAAAAGACCGTGAATTCGACCAGCGGCGGCTTCCAGCGGGCGCTGGACCACATCCGCTCCATCTCCGAATCGGAGGCCCGGAAGGGCCAGCTGTTCGAGCGGCTGATGAAGGCGTTCTTCCTCAAGGACGCGATCTACCGGGACCGGTTCTCGAACGTACAGCTCTGGTCCGAATGGGCCGCCAACCGGGACGACTTCGACCGACGCGACTTCGGCATCGACCTCGTCGCCCAGGAGCGGAACGGCGGCGTCTGCGCCATCCAGTGCAAGTGCTACGCGCCGGGCGCCCGGATCGCGAAGGGCGACATCGATTCCTTCATCTCCGCCTCGGCGCGCGAACCCTTCACCGCGCGCATCATGGTGGACACCGGCGACGAGTGGGGCGAAAACGCCGAAAAGACGATCACCGGCCTGAAGCCGGCGTGCGCGGTGCTGCGGTTCGGCGACCTCGCGGGCCGGCCCTTCGACTGGCCCGATCTGGTGCACGGGCGCCCCGAAGACCTCGCCCGGCGCGAGGAGCGGTTCGCCTTGCGCCCGCACCAGCAGCGGGCGTTCGACGACGTGCTGCGCGGGTTCCAGGAACACGACCGCGGCAAGCTGGTGATGGCGTGCGGCTCCGGCAAGACCTTCACCGCGCTGCGGATCGCCGAGGAGATCGCCGGCAAGCGCGGGCGCGTCCTCTATCTGATTCCCTCCATCTCGCTCTTCCAGCAATCGATGCGCGAATGGGCCGAGCAGCGCCAGTTCGCCCACCGCTACTTCGGCATCTGCTCCGACACCCGCGCCGGACGCTCCGACGAGGACGCCTCCATCGAGGAACTGGAAATCCCGGTCACCACCGACCCCGAGACGATCGTCGAAAGGTTGAAAGCGTCCTCCGGGGAGGCGATGACGGCGGTGTTTTGCACCTACCAGTCGCTCGCCCTGGTCGCCAAGGCGCAGGACGAGGGGGCGCCGCCGTTCGACCTGGTTCTCTGCGACGAGGCGCACCGCACCACCGGCGTCGAGCGCCCCGGCGACAAGACCTCGCCGTTCCTGCTGGTGCATGACGCCCAGCGCATCCGGGCGAAGCGGCGCCTCTACATGACGGCGACTCCCCGGCTCTATGCCGAGAGCGTGCGGAAGAAGGCCGCGACGCACCGCCGGGACGTGTTTTCGATGGACGACGAGAGCGACTACGGGCCGGAGTTCCACCGCCTTCCGTTCTCCCGCGCCATCGAACAGGGGCTGCTGTCCGACTACAAGGTCGCCGTGCTCACCCTCTCCGAAGCCCACATCAACAGGGAGTTGCAAGCCCACCTGGCCACTTCCGGCGGCGACATCAACCTGAGCGACGCCGCCCGGATCGTCGGCTGCTGGCGCGTCCTCTCCAACCCGGAGGATCGCAAGGCCGGGGACGGCCCCATCCAGCCGGTGCGTCGCGCGATCGCGTTCACCAACCAAATCGAGTCGTCGAAACGGCTGGCGCGCTACTGGGACAGCCTCGCGCGGCAGGCCGCGGCGCAGCTGCCGGAGGCCGAGCGGAAGACGGCGCTTCGGTGCGAGGTGGAGCACGTGGACGGAAAGCACCACGCGCTCGACCGCAAGGCGCGGATCGAATGGCTGAAGGGCGATGCGACCGGGGACGGCTGCCGCATCCTCTCGAACGCCCGCTGCCTGGGAGAGGGGATCGACGTGCCGGCGCTGGACGCGGTGATCTTCATGACCGAACGCCGGAGCGTCGTCGACATCGTCCAGGCCGTGGGGCGGGCGATGCGGAAATGCGAGGGTAAGGAATACGGCTACATCGTGCTTCCGGTCGCGGTGCCCGCCGGCCAGGATCCGGCGACGGTGCTGGATCGCGGCGAGGAGTTCGACGTCGTCTGGAGCGTCCTGCGGGCGCTTCGTTCGCACGACGACCGGCTGGACGTCGAGATCAACCAGATCGATCTCAACAAGCAGCCCACCAAGCGGATCATCTTCCACCGAGGCGATCGGAACAAGGAGGACCCCGGAGGACGGCAGCTTCCTTTCCCACCGCTGGACGTCCCGCCGGACGCGATGTACGCGAAGATCGTCGAGACCTGCGGCGACCGGAAGTACTGGGAGACTTGGGCGAAGGATGTCGCGGGCATCTTCAGCGGTCTGACGCTCCGCATCAGCTCGCTGCTCCTCAAGCCCGGAAACGACCTGCTGCGCCAATGGTTCGAAGACTTCCTCCACGAACTCCGGAACTCCATCAACGAGTCGATCACGAGGGAGGCCGCCATCGACATGATGGCGCAGCACATCCTCACCCGTCCGGTGTTCGACGCGCTGTTCCAAGGATACGACTTCGCCGCCGGCAACCCGGTCGCCAAGGCGCTGGACGCGCTCCGCAACGACTTCGGGGAGTTCGGACTGGAAAACGAAGTCCGCGACCTGGCGCCGTTTTATGAAAGCGTGCGGCGGCGGGCGCAGGGACTCGACAACCCGGAAGCGCGCCAGCAGGTTCTCATGGAGCTTTACGAGAAGTTCTTCGCCACCGCGATGAAAAAGGACGCGGACCGGCTCGGCATCGTCTACACGCCGGTGGACGTCGTGGACTTCATCCTGAAGAGCGCCGATCATGTGGCGCGCGCCGAGTTCGGACGGGGCTTGAGCGACGAGGACGTGCACGTCCTCGATCCCTTCACCGGAACCGGCATCTTCCTGGTCCGCCTGCTGCAGTCGAAGTGGATCGAGGACGCCGATCTCCGGCGGAAGTACCACAAGGAGATGCACGCCAACGAGCTGGTGCTGCTCGCCTACTACATCGCGGCGATTCACATCGAGGAGGCGTTTCGGGGGCGGACCGGGGAGCGGGCGCCGTTCGACGGGATCGTGTTCACCGACACCTTCAACATGCAGCACCGCCCTGGCGGCTTCCCGAAGGAATGGCTGCCGGACAACAGCGAACGCGCCGAGCGTCAGCAGAAGCTGCCCATCCAGGTCATCGTCGGCAACCCGCCCTGGTCAGCGGGGCAGCGAAGCTCGGCGGACGAGAACCCGAACGTGGACTATCCGGAGCTCGAGAAGCGCGTCGCCGCCACCTACGCCGCCCGCTCCACCGCAACGCTGAAGAACAGCCTCTACGACACCTACAAGATGGCGATCCGCTGGGCCTCGGACCGGATCGGCGAGCAGGGCGTGGTGGCCTTCGTGACCAACGGTTCGTGGATCGACGGCGCTGTCGACTCCGGAGTGCGCGCCTGCCTGGCGGATGAGTTTTCATCCATCCACGTGGTGAACCTGCGGGGCAATCTGCGGACACAGGGCGAACGCGCCCGCCAGGAAGGCGGGACGGTCTTCGGTCAAAGCTCCCGGGTCCCGGTCGCCATCACCATCCTGGTGAAGAACCCGAAGGCGGATCACGCGGGCTGCCGCATCCGCTACCGGGACATCGGCGACTACCGGTCGCGCGAGGAGAAGCTCGGCCTGCTGCGCCAGTGGGGATCCATCGCCGGCGTCCCGGAGTGGGAGGAGATCACCCCCGATCCACACCACGACTGGATCGGACAGCGCGATCCGGAGTTCGGGAAGCTGCTGCCGCTGGGATCCAAGACGGCGAAGCGGGGACGAACCGACGAGGCGGTATTTCGGCTGTATTCGCGGGGCCTGGCCACCAGCCGCGACGCCTATGTCTACAACTTTTCCCGCAAGGCGTGCGCCGAGAACGCCCGCCGGATGGTGGAGGATTATCGTGGCGCTCTGGAAGCGCGGGAGCGGATGGGATGGGCAGTCGCGGAAGCCATGAAGACTCATTCCTCGCATGTCCGCTGGGATCAAAACTTGGAAGACAACCTGAAACGTCGCAAGCCGGTTGTCTATTCCGAAAACAGGATTTGGACAACTCAATATCGGCCTTTCATCAAGCAGCACTGTTACGTCGACTACGTTCTGGTCAACAGGAAGTACCAACTGGACAGCATTTTCCCCACTTCTGACACTGAAAACCGCGCCATCTGCGCCCCCGGAATCGGTTCGACGAAGCCGTTCTCCGCGCTGGTCGTCAATGCGATGCCCGACCTGCACCTGGTCGCATTCGGCCAGTGTTTTCCGCGCTACCGCTTCGAGCACCGGGACGGCCGGCGGCGCCTTCCCGGCATGGGGCCTCCGGGCGAACGCATCGACAACATCCCCGATTCCGCGCTCCGCGCCTTCCGGGTGCGCTACGGCGACAACTCGATCACGAAGGACGCCATCTTCAACTACGTCTACGGCATCCTGCATGCGCCGGCGTTCCGGGACCGCTTCGCCAACAGCCTCGCCAAGGAGTTGCCGCGCATCCCCCTGGCGCCCGACTTCCCCGCCTTCGCCGACGCCGGCCGCGAGCTGACCGACCTGCACCTGAACTACGAAACCTGCGCCGAATACCCGCTCGATCTGAAGTCCGAATCGGACGAGCTCCGGCGCGAACACTTCCTCCTTGACAGGGCCATGCGGCTGCACGAAGGGAGCGACACCCTCATCATCAACGAGCGCCTGCGCCTTGTTGGCATTCCCCCCGAAGCGCACCAGTACAAGGTCAATGGGCGGTCGCCGCTTGAATGGTTTATCGACCGCTATCGCATCCGCCGCGACAAGCACAGCGGCCTGGTCAACGACCCGAACGGCTGGTTTTCCGATCCCCGCGATCTGATTCCCGCGATCCGCCGCATCGTCCACATCAGCGTCGAAACCGTGCGCATCATCTCCGCCCTGCCGCCCCCCTTCCCCGAATCGGAGCAACCGGATCCGGAGTAGGTTCAGGCGCACGTCCGTCGCCGGAGGCCCCCTCGGCGGCTCGCTTCTCCCGAACCCGACCGGCGGCGCCCGCCGGAAGCAGGAGCGCGAGAAGGACGCGGAGCATGCCGTCAGCCTACCCCGTCGCCCGGTCTCCCGCTGCCGGGCCGGCGGCGTCCGCCTGCGAGTCGACTATCATCCGGCGAGGGAAAGACCGTGAGTTCGACCAGCGGCGGCTTCCAGCGGGCGCTGGACCACATCCGCTCCATCTCCGAATCGGAAGCCCGGAAGGGCCAGCTGTTCGAGCGGCTGATGAAGGCGTTCTTCCTCAAGGACGCGATCTACCGGGACCGGTTCTCGAACGTATCTTCGTGATCGAGACCAAGGGGATCCACCTCAAGCAGGCGGAGGACACCGCCTACAAGCGATCCGTCTTCGATCTCTGCTCCGAACACGCGAAGCGGACCGACTGGGCCGAGTTCGTGCCGGCGATGAGCGGGATCGGCATGCGCTTCGAGATCGTGGACGAGGCGGAATGGGAGCGCCGTCTGCGTTCCCTGTTCCGGCGTCCGCCGTCCCGCGAGTAGCCCGCATCCGTTTGACCCGGTGACCACGCCGCGCGGCTGGCGGCGCGCGGTCCTGCGGATCGCCGAACGCTACGGACCGGAGGCGCTTGCAAGCGATCCGCTCCGCTTCCCGCGCCGCTTCGCCGATCCGGCGGACCGGGAAGTGGCGGCGTATTTCGCGGCGGCGCTCGCGTTCGGAAACGCCCGCAGCGTGGGCGTCGCGCTCGAGCGGGTCTTCGCCTGGACCGGGCCGCGTCCCGCCCGGTTCGTGAGCGGGTTGCGGGCCGACCCGGACGCCCGGCCGGTGGGGTTCCGGCACCGCTGGATCCACGCCCTCGACGTGCTCCGGCTGGGGGTCCTCCTGGGACGCATCCGGGAACGGCACGGCAGCCTGGAGGCGCTGTTCGCCGCCGGCATCCCGAAAGCGCGCCGCATCCCCCGCCTCCGGGCGTCCCTCGAAGCCTTCCGGAACGCCGCGCTGGCGCTCGATCCGGCGGAACTCGCCGCGCCGCCCTCCCGCGCCATGCCCGGAGTCCGCTACTTCTTCCCGAATCCGCGCACCTCCGCGGCCAAGCGCCCGCTGATGTTCCTCCGCTGGGTGGTCCGCCCCGACGACGGACTCGACCTCGGCCTCTGGGACTGCCTCGCCCCCGGCGAACTGGTGGTTCCGCTGGACACCCACATGTTTCGCATCGCCCGGCGGCTTCGCCTCACCGCGCGCCGAACCTCCGGCTGGGAGGCGGCGCGGGACCTCACCCGCGCCCTCGCCCGGCTCGACCCGAAGGATCCGGTTCGCTTCGATTTCCCGCTGAGCCGCCTGGGCATCGTGGAGGGCTGCCCCCGCCATGCGCGGAGCGCGCCCTGCGAGCTCTGCCGGTTGCTGCGAAACGCCGGATGACCCGCCGGGACGTCCGGCGAAGACTCAAGCGCCGGGGCGACTGTCCACGATCACTTGGGCAATCCCCGCTCGTCGTAGAGCCAGTCGCCATGTTCGGTGGAACCCGGACCGGGGGCCATGAGGCTCGCGCATCGTTCGGCGATGGATCGCATCTCCCGACGATTCTGCTGCGCGCGAACGCGATGCAACCGCTCGCGGAGCGCCACGGTCACCGCCTCCGTCTTGCTCTCCCCGGTCCGCTTCGCCAGCTCGGCGGCGAGCCGGCAGGCCTCTTCGCGCTTGATGTGCAAACCCATGGCAACCTCCGAAACGAATCCCTCGCCCAAGTGCGTTCCCGCCCTATCCTACCGGACAGTGACCCGCGAGCGTTCGGCGAGAGTGCCCTGGGCGCGCTCCGCCGCGACGATCGCCTTCATGTAGTCGATCCTCGCCTGGAGCTCGTTGGCGCGCGCCTGGGCCAGATCGCGCTGCGACTGGACGATGAAGTAGCTGGTGGTCATGCCCACCTCGAACTTCTTCTCCTCCGCGTCGAGGCGCTGCTCCTCCAGCTCCCGGGCCACCCGGCTGGCGTCGATGCGGCGTCGGTTGGTCTCCACCTGCCGCACCGCGGCGCGGACTTCCTGGGCGACCGCGACCTCCTGAACCCGGATGGTCTCGCGCTGCCGGTTCAAGTCGATCTGCGCCTGGGCGTGGTTGATCTGCGCCTGGTCGTTGCCGAGCGGGACGTTGACCGACAAGCCGAGTTGCCAGTCGCGGTAGTCGAGTCCGGAAAGCTCGCTGAGCGCATCGCCGTACCCGCCGGGGCGGGTGCTGGTCGGCGGGCCGAAGAAGCCCTCCCGCACCAGTTCGGTTCCCCCGACCCCGGTGAGCTGGAACGACCCCACCAGATCCAGCTGGGGAAGGGTCTGGTTGCGGAAAAACCGCACGTCGTTCTCGCTGGTGTCCAGCTGGACTTCCTGCGAGCGCAGTTCGGGCCGGCGGTCCAGGGCGATCCGGATCGCCTCCTCCAGGTCCACTTCGTAGTCCTCGACCTCCGGGGCGTCGGTGGGCTGGATCGCGCCGTCCCAGAAACCGGGGGCGTCCGGATCCCGGATCAGCGCCTTGAGCGCGTCCTCGGTGGTGCGAATCTGCGCCTCGGCGAGAATCACCGCCTGCTCCCGGGTCGCCACCTCGGCCTCCGCTTGCAGCACGTCGATGGGCGCCATGGTGCCGACCTCCACCTGCACCTGGTTGTTCCGGAGCAGATCCCGGGCCAGATCGAGCGACTGAATCGTCACCTCGTGGTTGCGGATCGCAAACACCAGGTCCCAGTAGGCGTTCTGGACGTCGCGGAGCACGTCGAGGACGCTTCGCTCGAAGTCCATCGCCCCCTGGCGTTCGCTGTTCCGGGTGACCAATATCTGCCGGCGTTCCGCGCTCTGCCGGAACCCCCGGAGGAGCGGCTGCGAGACCTGGGCGTTCAGCAGGCTCCGGTAGCGGGGATTGAAGGTCGAAAACGCGCTGTTGGTGGCGAAGCGGTTGTTGTTGAACGACACCGTGTACCGGGCGCCGAACGGCAAAAGCTGCCCGAAGTTGAAGTTGTAGTTCATGGTGTCGCTCTCGTTCTGCGTGGCGCCGTCGAGCTGGGTGGTCGAGGGGTTGACACTTTCCTGGAGGTTGTAGTCCAGGCCCAGGTTCGGCAGATACACGCTGCGGGCCGCCGAATGGCCCAGGCCGAGCGACTGCTGGGCGAGACGCGAAATGCGGACGTTGAGGTTGTTCTCGAGCGATTGCTGGATCGCATCGTCCAGACTCAGCGGAATCGGCGCCGGCTGCCCGCTCGCCGAACCGGCGACCGCGAAGGTCGCCAGAATCAGGGTTCGAGTAAGGAATCGCATGATCTCTCCTGGGACGACAAACGGAAACGCGCATCCTTGCGTTCCCTGAACAAAACGCGCCGCCCGGGCCGGGAATACTAGATACATGGACGAATCCGCCGAAAGAACCCGCCGCATCCGGCTCGATCTCGGCTACGACGGGACCGACTTCGCCGGCTGGCAGGCGCAACCGGACCGGGACGCCATCCAGTCGCGCGTCGAGGAAGCCCTCCGGCGCCTCTACCGGAGCGAGGGGCGCATCCCGGTGACCGCGGCGGGACGCACCGACGCCGGCGCGCACGCCGAAGGGCAGGTCGCCCACTTCGACGCGCCCCGCCCCATCCCCCCGGAAGGCGTGGCGGCCGGCGCCAACAACCGTCTCCCGGCGGCGATCCGGATCCTCCGCGCCGCGAAGGCGGCGGACGACTTCCACGCCCGCTTCGACGCGCAAGCCAAGACCTACCGCTACGACCTGGTGAACCGGCGCCCGGTCTCGCCGCTGCGCTCCCGCTACGCCTGGGCGGTGGGCGGCGCGCTCGATCCGGCGGCCATGGAGACGGCGGCGCGCGCCTTCCAGGGGACCCACGACTTCCGCGCCTTCTTCGCCGCGCCGCCCGACGAGAGGCCGAAAAACCCGGTACGCACCGTGATCGGGGCGCGGATCGCAGTGGACAGCGACCGGATTCGCTTCGAGGTGACCGCAACCGGATTCCTGCGGCATATGGTCCGCCGGATGACCGGGACGCTGGTCGCGGTGGGGCAGGGCCGGATTCCGGTCTCGAGGGTCGGCGCGATGCTCGAGAATCCGGGAATTCCCGGCCCCCGCTTCCGCGCTCCCGCCTGCGGGCTTCGCCTGGTCTCGGTGGAGTACCCGCCGGAACGCTAAATTTTTCGCCAGTGCCGGAAAACCCAGTGTCGGGAAGCCCAGTGTCAGGAAGCCCGGACGTCGAGGATTCGGTTCGGGCGGAGACCGCCGAACTGCTGGCGCAAATCGACCGCACCGGGCTGCCGCTCCACGTGGCGGCGATCATGGACGGCAACGGGCGCTGGGCCGCCGCCCGCGGGCTGGAACGCCGGGCGGGACACGCCCACGGCATCGAGGCGGTCCGGGACACCGTGGAAGCCGCCGCCGGACTCGGCCTCCGCGCCCTCACCCTGTTCGCCTTCTCGATCGAGAACTGGGCGCGGCCGCCGGAAGAGGTCGCGGTTCTGATGGACCTGCTCAAGAAGTACTTGAGGCGGGAGCTGGATCGCATGATCGAAAACGACATCCGCTTCCGCCCGGTCGGGCGGATCGGGGGGTTGCCCCCGGATGTGCGGGAGCTTCTGGACAGCGCGGTCGAGGCGACCGCGGCGGGCGAGGGGCTCGACTTCCGCATCGCCCTGAACTACGGCGGACGCGCCGAAATCGTGGACGCCGCCCGCGCGCTGGCCGTTCGCGCGCTCGAGACCGGCGCCGTTCCGGAAGTGGACGAACAGAGCTTTTCGGAATACCTGTACACCGCCGGACTCCCCGACCCCGACCTCCTCATCCGCACCAGCGGTGAGATGCGGGTCTCCAACTTCCTGCTGTATCAGAGCGCCTACACCGAATTCTGGGTGACCCCGACGCTGTGGCCCGACTTTCGCCGCCGGCACCTCTACCAGGCCATCCTCGACTTCCAGCGGCGGGACCGGCGGTACGGCGGGTTGCGGCGGCCTCCCCGGTGAAGCGGCTCGCCGCCGGAGCGGTCCTCGCGGCGCTCACCCTCTGGATCTGCCTTGCGGCGCCTCCCGTCGCGCGGACGGCGGCGCTGCTCCTCTTCTCGCTGCTCTGCCTCGCCGAAGCCCTCCCGCTCACCCTCCCCGCCGAAAGCCGGGCCGCGCAGGCGCTCGGGTTCCTCCTCTTCGCCATCGTGGCGCTGGGCGGCGTCCTGCCCGCCGGTTGGGCCGACGTCGCGCCTTTTCCCGCCGCGATCCTCGTCGGGGCGCTGGCGATCGCGGGCCCCCGCCAGGCGTCGCTCGCCGGCGGCGTCCTCGCCGGCGCGCTCTGGATCGGCCTGCCCACCGCCGCCATCCTGGACATCAGCGCCGGTCCCGACGGCGGACGGATGCTGCTCTTCCTCGTGGTGGTGGTGGTCGCCGGGGAAGTCGGCGCCCTGTACGGGGGGCGGCGGATCGGCGGACCGAAGCTCGCTCCCGGCCTGAGCCCCGGGAAGACCTGGGCGGGATTCGGGTGCCAGCTCGCGCTGAGCGCCGCCGTCGCGCCGGGCGTCGGCTTCCTGCTGCCGGACGGCGCCCCGGGCGCGCTCGGTCTCGCTGGAATCGGCCTCGTCCTCTCCGGCGCCGCCGCGCTCGGCGACCTCTACGAATCGCGATGGAAGCGGAGCGCCAGGCGGAAGGACAGCGGATCGCTCATTCCCGGCCACGGCGGAGCGCTGGATCGGGCGGACGGCCTGCTGTTCGCGGCGCTGGCGTTCCGGGCTATCCTCGCCCTGTGATCTCCCGGCGGAGCTGGAATCGCCCATGGTTGCGGGGGCTGTTGCTCGGTCTCTGGACGGCGGGCCTCGCATTGCGGTTGGCGGATCCGGCCGCCTTCAATTCCACGATTTTCCTCGCGATCATGGCTTTCGGCGTCCTTGTCGGCGGCGCCGAGGCTTGGTTCCGGCTGTTCCGACGGCCCTTGACGGATCCGTTTGAGGGCGACGGAACCCCGCGAAACGACCGCGCTCCCCGCCGATGGAAAACCGACCTGGTTGTCCTGGCTTCAGTTTTGGCGTTGGGTTTTCTGAATCTCGGAGACATCACCTTCCTCGTGATCTCTTTCGTGGGCATCCCCCTGCTCGCCCTCGACCTCGCCGGCGCGCGCTTCGGCTGGCTCATGGGGCGGCGATAGGCGAAGTCGGGCAAGGCTTCGCACAAATTGAAAGTAGTACTTGCGATTTGCGCATGGCGCACCTACGCTGGACGCCATGATCGAGCGCGAAATCACGCCGGTTCTGGTCAGGCGGTTCAAGGAATACCCGGTGGTCACCGTGATGGGGCCGCGGCAGTCGGGCAAGACCACGCTCTGCCGCACGGCGTTCCCCAGTCTCAAGTACGTCAACCTGGAGGTCCCGGATCAGCGGGAATTCGCCGAGTCCGACCCCAGGGGATTTCTCATGCCGCTCGCCGGCGGCGCCATCCTCGACGAGATCCAGCGCGTTCCGACGCTCCTTTCCTACCTGCAGGCGCTCGTCGACGAACTGCGGCGGAACAGCCTCTTCGTCCTCACCGGCAGCGAACAGTTCGCCGTTTCCGACGCGATAGACCAGTCGCTCGCCGGGCGCGCCGCCCTGCTTCGGCTGCTTCCGTTCACCCTGGGCGAAAGGCGCCGGGCGGGGGCGAGCGGCGCCATCGACGACATCCTCTACTCCGGCTGCTACCCCCGCATCCACGATCAGCGACTCG
Source organism: Candidatus Marinacidobacterium sp. (assembly GCA_965202845.1). Taxonomy (GTDB): domain Bacteria; phylum Acidobacteriota; class Vicinamibacteria; order Marinacidobacterales; family Marinacidobacteraceae; genus CBDATA01. The sequence goes on along the minus strand of OZ241856.1, from coordinate 732,463 downwards.
AACCCCGGGAGGCGCTCCGGGATTACCTCGAGACCTACGTGGAGCGCGACGTGCGGCAAATCGGAACCATCCGCAATTTGTCGAGTTTTCGGCGGTTCGTGCGGTTGTGCGCCGGGCGGGTCGGGCAACTGGTCAACCTGACGTCCCTGGGCGCCGACGCCGGCATCTCCCACACCACCGCCCGCCAATGGATGACGATTCTGGAGGCGAGTTATGTGGTTTTCCAGCTTCCGCCCTTCCACGCGAACCTCCGCAAGCGCCTCGTCAAGTCGCCCAAGCTCTACTTCCACGACGTGGGGCTGGCGAGCCACCTCGTCGGCATCGAGCGCCCCCGGCAGCTCGCCACCCATCCGCTCCGGGGGCCGCTGTTCGAGAACGCGGCGGTCGTCGAGGCGCTCAAGCATCGCTTCAACCGGGGCCAGCCGTCCAACCTGTCGTTTTTCCGCGATTCCCGGGGGCTGGAATGCGACCTGGTGTGCGAATACGGCCAGGACCTGGGCCTCATCGAGATCAAGTCGGGAGCGACGATCGCCTCCGACTCCTTCCGCGCCCTCGAACAAGTCGCCGCGCTCCTGCCCCAGGTCAAACGAAAGGCGGTCCTCCACGGCGGCGGACAGCGCCAGGCGCGCCGCGGCGTGGAAGTCGCGCCGCTCGCCGGGATGAGCGGGGTGCTGGAAGGGTTCGAAAGCGGAACGACGCCCACGGCGCCCCCTCCGCCGGAAGTTCGCTGGCTCGTGCACTTCCGGCACCCGGAGGGCAGCGACCGCGAGGAACCCGACTTCCCCGCAGTGTCCCTGTGGCATCCCGACGAGGAGACCGCCCGGAAGGAAGCGGCGCGGGTGCTGGTCGAACTGGCGGAAGCGCGCAACGACCGCCGCGACTGGACGGCGGCCGGCCACCCCGACCCCTTTGCGGTCGCCTCCGGCCAGCACCCGGGCGGCCCGTGGCTCCTCCGCTACCGCGACCCTGCCCCGCACGCCCGAAGAAGGATGACCAGCGGGGCTGGTCAGTCCCCCGCTTCGGCGGCGCGGCGGACATCCTCCAAATCCCGTTCCAGCACTTTCCGCAAGCTCCGCTCCATGAACCGGCCCATGACGAGCGAGAACGCCCTGGCGAAGAGGGTGCGCGGGCGCCCGGTGAACTCCATCGCCACCCGGGTTCCGGCGCCTTCCGGCTCAAAGGAGAACGCCGTCCGGTAGTGGACCCCGTGGGAATCGGCCTCCACCACGAACGAACGGGGCGGGTCGAAAGCGGTCACCCGCATCTCCTCGGTCGCCTGCCGTCCGTGGAGCGTCCGCGTCTCGCGCCAGCGGGTCCCCTCCCCCATCGGGCCGTCGGTGAGAACTTCGACGCGATCCAGCCCTTCAATGATTTCCGGGAGCTGCCGCAGGTCGGTCGCGATCCGGAACACCCGCTCCGGGGGCGCGGCTGCCCGAACCGCCGCCCGCACGCCCCGCATCGCCCGTACGTCCGCTCCCCCTACCTCCCGAACCACCCGGCCTTGGAAAGGTCCAGGAAGATCACCCCGACAAAGACCAGGATCATCAGCGCCACCCCGGCGAACATGAGCGCCTGGCGCGCCGTGAGGCTCAAATCCCGCCGGGCCACCGACTCGACCAGCAGCACCGCAATCTGCCCGCCGTCGAGAACCGGGATCGGCAGCAGATTGAGCACGCCGAGACTGAGGCTCAGAACCGCCATCAGCAACAGGACATCCTGCGGGCCGCGCCGAACCGCGTCGCCGGACGCCTCGGCGATCCCGATCGGGCCGGAAAGCTGCCGGACCGGGACGGCGCCGGTCACGATGCCGCCGAGACTGCGCACAGTGGCCGAACCCCAGCGGGCGGTCTCCCGGGCCGCCTCCCCGAAGGCGTCGGAGAGCGACTCGGCCTTCACCAGCCGGAAGGGCATCTGGAAACGAACCCCGATCCGGGGAACCGTTTCGCCGGTGGTCTCGTCCTCCACCGGAACCGGCACCACGCGGAAGTCGCGCTCGGATTCGCCGCGGGCGACCCGGATCGCCACCGGCGCCAGCCCGCCCCGCCGGATGTGACTCCCCACCTCGTCGGTGCTCCCCACCGGCTGCCCGTTCACCGCGGTGATCCGGTCGCCGGGCAACAGCCCGACCGCCTCCGCCGGCATGCCGGGGTCCAGCGAATCGAGGATCGGCGGCGCCGGAGGGCGGATTCCAGCGTCCCCGATCGCATCCTCGCCCACCGCCCGGACCTGAACCGGGAATCGGCGCGGCGTCCCGTCCCGCTCCACCTCGAAAACGACTTCCCGGTCGGCGGAAACGATGATCCGCTCGAGGGCGGCGAGCCAGTCGGGCGTCGGCGTCTCGTCGATCGCCACGATCCGGTCGCCGGGACGCAGCCCGGCCTCCCCCGCCGGGGAATCCTCCGCCACATGGGAGACGACCGGGGGATCCGAGAGTCCCACCCGCCGCTCCATCCCGACGTAGAACATCCCGGCGAGGATCAGGATCGACAGCAGGAAGTTCATCGCGGGACCGGCGAACAGGATCGCCAGCCGTTCGCCGCGGGTGCGATTCTGGATTTCCGCCGGGTCGTCGCTCCCCTGCCCCGGCGCCCCGCCGGCCATCTTCACGTAGCCCCCGATGGGCAGCGCCCCGATCGTGTACTCGGTGTCCCCGTGACGCCGGCGGTAGATATGCGGCGGAAACCCGATCGAGAAGGTCTCCACCCGGACGCCCAGCCACCGCGCCACCAGGAAATGCCCCAGCTCGTGCCACACGACCAGCGTGCCCACGATGGCCACGAAGGCGATGAGAGTCAGCATTCAGGAAGTTTCCGCCGCCCGGAAGGCTACCCGTTCGGCCGCCGTCCGGCGCGCCTCCCGGTCGGCGCGAAGGACCGCCTCCAGGTCTTCGGGTTCGGAAACGCGCCGCCGCTCCAGGGTTTCCTCCACCACCCGGGGGATGTCCGGGAACCGGATCCGGCCCTCCAGGAAGGCGTCCACCGCGACCTCGTTGGCGGCGTTCAGCGCCGCCGGGGCGTCCCCCCCGGCTCGCAGCGCCTCCGCCGCCAGCCGCAGGCAGGGGAAGCGCGCCGGGTCCGGCGGTTCGAACCGGAGCGAGAAGGGCGCGTCGAATCCGAAGCGGGGCAGGTCGCCGTCCAGCCTTTCCGGCCAGGTGAGCGCGTACTGGATGGGAACCTGCATGTCCGTCGCGCCCAGCTGCGCCAGCAGGGTTCCATCCTCGAACTCGACCATCGAGTGCACCGTGGATTCGGGGTGCACGACCACCGAAATCCGGTCGGGCGGCGCGTCGAAGAGCCAGCGGGCCTCAATCATCTCCAGCCCCTTGTTCATCATCGTCGCCGAATCCACCGTGATCTTGGGCCCCATCCGCCAGGTGGGATGGCGGAGCGCCTGCTCCCGGGTCGCCGCCTCCAGTTCGTCCCGGGTCCAGGCGCGAAACGGCCCCCCGGAGGCGGTGAGCCAGAGCCGGCGGAACGGGTGGCGCGCTCCCTCGAGGCACTGGTGGATCGCCGCGTGTTCGCTGTCCACCGGGATCAGGACGCCGCCGCCGGCGCGCGCGGTCCGGGTCATGATCCCCCCCGCCGCCACCAGCGACTCCTTGTTGGCGAGGCCCACCACCCGGCCGGCGGCGAGCGCGGCGAGCGTCGCCGGAAGGCCGGCGGCGCCGACCACCGCCGAAATCACCCGGTCGGCGCCCGGCCAAGTCGCCACCCGTTCGAGCCCCCGGACGCCGCCCAGGATCTCGACGTCGGGGAACGAAGCGCCGAAGTCGCGGGCGAACCGCTCCGCCTCCCCCTCCTCTCCGAGCGCCGCCGCCTCCGGGCGCCAGCGCTCCACCAGCGCCGCGAACGCCTCGGAAGCGCGTCCGGCGGCCAGCCCCACCACCCGGAACCGCTCGCCGAAGCGGCGCGCCACTTCGAGCGCGCTGGCGCCGATGGAGCCGGTGGCGCCCAGAATCGAAACGCCGACGCTCACCGGGCGCCTCCGGACTCCCGGTAGACTCGCCGCCCCGAAACCTCCCCCATGCGCATCGAATCCCTCACCGTCCGCGAGCTCCGTCTCGACCTGAAATACCCCTTCGAGACCAGCTTCGCCCGGGTCCACGACCAGCGGTTCCTGCTGCTCGAGGCGGTGGTGGACGGCGTTTCCGGGCATGCCGAGTGCGTCGCCGACACCGCCCCCGGGTATTCGGCGGAGACGGTGCGCACCGCCGAACACTTGATCCGGGATTTTCTCTGGCCCATCGCGAAGGAGGCGGATTATGCCCATCCCGACGAGGTGCTTCCCTCGTTCCGGCGGATCCGCGGCCACAACATGGCGAAGGCGGCGGTCGAAATGGCGGTCTGGGAGGCGTTCGCCCGAAGCCGCGGCCAGTCGCTCGCCCAGGCGCTCGGCGGAACCCGCGAGCGCACCAACTCCGGGGTCTCCATCGGCATCCAGGACACCGTGGACCAGCTGCTCGAGAAAATCGGAACCGAACTGGCGAGCGGCTACCAGCGCATCAAAATCAAGATCAAGCCCGGCTGGGACGTGGACGTGGTGCGACGGGTGCGCGCACGCTACCCGGACATGCCGCTGATGGTGGACGCGAACAGCGCCTACACCCTCGCCGACCTCGAACTGCTGCGCGAGCTGGACCGCTTCGACCTGATGATGATCGAGCAGCCGCTGGCGCACGACGACATGTGGGATCACGCCCAGTTGCAGCGCGAACTCAAGACGCCGATCTGCCTCGACGAATCGGTCAAGTCGGTGGACGACGCCCGGCGCGCGCTCGAAATGGGCGCCGGCCGGATCCTCAACATCAAGGCCGGGCGGGTGGGCGGACTCTCGGCGGCGCGCGACATCGCCGATCTGGCGCGGCGCCAGGACATCCCGGTCTGGTGCGGCGGGATGCTGGAAAGCGGCGTCGGGCGCGCCCACAACATCCACCTTTCGTCGCTCGCCGGGTTTTGCCTGCCGGGCGACGTGGCGGCTTCCGAGCGCTACTTCACCGAGGAGATCATCGATCCCCCGGTGCGCGTCGCCCCGGACGGCTCCCTTCCGATCCCGAAGGGCGTCGGCATCGGCTTCGCGCTGCGCGAGGACGTAATCGAGCGGCACACGCTGGTGGCATGGACGCTCGGCGGTTGACTGCCGCGCTGCCGCCGCTGCTGCTCGCAGCGGCCGCAGCGACCGCGCAAGAGAGCCACATCCTCGAAATCGTGGCGCTCGAGGACGCCCGCTCGCTGGGCGAAGGACGGCTCGCCGCCCACCTCGCCGACCCCGACCACGAAGTCCGCCGGCAGGCGGCGCTCGCGCTGGGCCGGATCGGACGCCCGGAGACCGTTCCGCCGCTGGTCGCCGCCCTCCAGGGCGACGTGGCGGGAGCGGTGCGGGCGAGCGCCGCCTTCGCGCTCGGCATCGTCGAGGACCCGCTGCCGGCGGACGCCGCCGAAGCGCTCGCCGCCGCCCTGGCAGACCCGTCGGACCGGGTGCGGGAACGAGCGATCGAGGCGCTCGGCAGGCGTGGCGGGCCGGGCGCCGCGCAGCTGGTCGCCGCAGTCCTCGCCGAGCGGGTGGAAAGCCCCGGATACGCCGATCGCCGCGAGAACATCGAAATCCCGCTCCGCCGCTCCGCCTGGGACCGCGCCCGGCTGGCGCTCTTCGCCCTCGCCCGCATCCACGACGACGGCGGCGACCTGAGCGCGGATCTGCTCTCCCTTTTGGGGGAGGGCGGGACGCCGCGCACCGCCTGGTGGCCGGCGGCGTGGACCGTGGCCCGACTGGGCGACCCGGAGCTCGCGCCGCTGGCCCGCGCCTACGCGCGCTCCGCCGACCCGCTGACCCGGGCGTTCGGCGTCCGCGGCCTCCGGGAGTTTCCGGAGGAGATCGCCCCGAACCTCACCCACCCGAGTCCGATGGTTCGGATCGAGGCGATGCGGGCGGCGGCCGCGGCGGGGCGGCCGCTTCCCGAAGCCGCGAGCCTGCTGGAGGCCCTCGACGATCCCGGCTGGGCGATCCGCGCCGAGGCGCTCGCCGTCCTCGCCGAAATCCCGGTTCCGGGAAGCGCCGAGCTTTTGGTGGACCGGATCGGCGCGCCGGATCCGCCGAATCCGGAGGTCCGGGCGGCGGCGGCGCGCGCCCTCCACCGCCAGGACCCCGAAGGGTTCTGGCTGCTGCTCTCCGGCTGGTCGGACCGCGACCCGCAGGCCCGGCTCGCCATGACCCGTGCGCTCGCCGGCATCCGCGACCCGCGGATTCGGAATTTCCTCCGGGGCGCACTGGACGACGAGGACTCCCGGGTGCGGAGCGCCGCCATCACCGGCCTCGGGGAGCTGGAAGCCCGCCTGCCGGAGGACCAGCGGGACGAAGCCTCGATCACGGCGATCCTCGGACGCCTCGAAGCGGAGGACATCCGCGAGCGGGCGGCGGCGGCCCGGGCGCTCGGCGCCCTCGGCGCCGGCCTCGCCGAGCTGCGGCATGCGTACCACCAGGACCGGGATCCGCTCCCCGACTTCCGGCTGGCCGCAGTGCGCGCGGCGCTCCGGCTCGATTCCGGGCCGAACCGCCGCGCCTTCGCCGAAGCGGCGCTCGAGGACCCGGCCTGGCCGGTGCGAAGCGAAGCGCACCGCTTCCTGCGGCGGGAGGGGTTCGAACCCGCGCCGCCCCTTCCGGCCCCGGCGCAGGCGCCGGTGGCCTACGCGCCGACGGTCCATGCGTCCTTCACCCCGCTCGCCTGGATCGAGACCGACCACGGGGAGATCGAACTGGAGCTGCTGGTCGCCGACGCGCCCCGCACCGCGCTCCACTTCATGGAGCTGGCGCGCAGCGGCTTCTACGACGGCCTCCGGTTCCACCGGGTGGTTCCCAACTTCGTGGTCCAGGCCGGGGAGTCCCGCGGCGACCCGGCGCCCACGATCCGCTGCGAGATCAACGACCGCCGCTACATCCGAGGCACGATGGGCATGGCGCTGGACGGCAAGGACACCGGGAACAGCCAGTTCTTCATCACCCTGCTGCCGCAGCCGCACCTCAACGGGCGCTACACCGTCTTCGGACAGGTTCGCTCCGGCTTCCCGGTCCTCGACCGCATCGGGCCGGGCGACCGGATCCGCCGCATCCGCATCTGGGACGGCGTCACCCCGCCGCATTGACCGAACCCGCCCGCCCGGAAGGGCGTTTCCGCATGATCGCGGTGGACCTCGACGGAACGCTCCTCGACTCGGCCAAGACGGTCTCCGTCCGGAACCGGGCGGCGCTCCGGCGGGCGGAGGAGCGCGGAATCGAAATCGCGGTCATCTCCGGCCGCCGCATCCTCGAACTGGAAGCGCTCCTCCCGAACCTTTCGCCGAACGCCTTCCGGGTCGGACACGGCGGCGCCCTGATCCGCCGAGGCGGGCGCACCCTCTTCGAGTCCCCCCTGCCCGTTTCGAGCGCGGAGGCGGCCGTCCGGATCGGAGGGGCGCTGAACCTCCACGCCCTGATCAGCGAACGCGACGGGAGCCTCCGCATCGCGACCGCGCGGGCGAGCTCGCCCCGGGTGCAGCGCTACCTGCGCACCGCCCGCCCCGCTCCCACCCTCGATCCGCGCCCGGTCTTTCGCGAAGCCCCCCTGCATCTGGTGCTGGCCGGGCCGCCGGATCGATGCCGGGAGGCGGAAGCCGCGCTTCGCCGAGAGCTTGGAGGGGCCGCCGGGCTGGAGCGCACCGAATATCCGGACACCGGCCTGGGACTGCTCGACATCCTCGCCCCGGCGACCGACAAGGGAAGCGCGCTCGCCTGGATCGCCCGCGCCACCGGCGTCCCGCTCGACCGCGCGCTCGCCATCGGCGACAACTGGAACGACCTGGCGATGCTCCGGGCGGCGGGAACCGGGGTGCTGATGGCGAACGCCGCCCCCGAACTCCACCGGCTCGGATTCGAACCAACCGCCGGGCACGACGCCGACGGGGTGGCGAAGGCTCTCGACCGGCTGGTCTTCGACGGGTGAGCTTCCAGCTTCTCGGGGCGTGCGGCGCCGCCCGCCGGGGGCGCCTTCAGACCGCGCACGGGGCGGTGGAGACGCCCGCCTTCATGCCGGTCGCCACCGGGGGCGCGATCCGCGGCCTGACCGGCCAGCAGACGCGGGAAACCGGAACCGCGATCCTGCTCGGCAACGCCTACCACCTGATGCTGGCGCCGGGGGACGCCCTGATCCGCGACCTGGGGGGGCTGCACCGGCTCATGGACTGGCCGCTGCCGATCCTCACCGACAGCGGCGGCTACCAGGTCGCAAGCCTCGCATCGCTGCGAACGGTGACCGACCAGGGCGTGCGGTTTCGCTCTCACCGCGACGGCTCCGCCCACGAACTCACCCCGGAACGCGCCCTCGAAGTGCAGCGGAATCTCGGCGCGGACATCGCCATGACCCTCGACGAATGCCTCCGCCTCCCGGCGCCCCCGGACCGGGTGGAGGCGGCGGCGGAGCGGAGCCTCTGCTGGGCCCGGCGCACGCTCGAAGCCGGCGCCGGACCGGAGCAACTCCTCTTCGGCATCGTCCAGGGCGGCGTTTCCGAAAGCCTCCGGGCGCGCCAGGCGGAAGACCTCGCCGCCCTCGGCTTCGACGGGTTCGGGATCGGCGGACTGCTCATGGGGGAACCCAGGGAACAGACCCGCGCCATCACCCGGCTCGTCTCCCGGGCGCTGCCGGCGGAGCGCCCGCGCTATCTGATGGGCGCCGGCCTCCCCGCCGATCTGATCGAATCGGTCGATCTGGGCGTGGACCTGTTCGACAGCGTGGTGCCGACCCGGCTGGCCCGGCGGGGAGTGGTCTTCACCTGGGAGGGGCGCATCCACCTGCGGCGCGCCCGCTACCGGGACGATCCCGATCCAATCGACGCCGCCTGCCCCTGCCCCGCCTGCGCCGGCTACTGCCGGGGCTGGCTGCGCCACCTGGTCCATTCCGGGGAACGGATCGCCGCCACGCTGCTGACCGCCCACAACCTCACCTTCTACGCCGACCTGACCTCCCGGATGCGCGCCGCCATCAAAGACGAAACCTGGCCGACCTTTCTCAAGATGCACCGGCGCCGATGGGAAGGGGGAGCATGATAGCCTTCCGTCGCCGGATTCCCCGGCGCAGTTCCAGGTCTTGCCGACGCGCCCAGAGCGCGCGTTGAACCGAAGAGTCCCCCCCCCACCCAATGCTCCCCACCCTCCTCCAGGCTGATCCCGCCGGCCCCGCCATCGGGATGCAGCTCGTCCTGTTCGCCGTCATCTTCGGCATCTTCTACTTCATCGTCTTCCGGCCGATGCGCAAGCGGCAGCGGGCGACCGAAGCGATGCTGCGCAACCTCCAGCGAGGGAACCGGGTGGTGACGAGCGGCGGGCTTCACGGCGTGATCGCCAGCATGGAGGAGGACACGGTGCAACTGAAGGTCACCGACATGGTCAAGCTCCGGGTCTCCAAGAGCGCGATCGCAAGCGTTCTCGACTCCGTCGGGAAGAACTGACCCGGACCGGCGTTCCATGCGGAAGAACCTGGGACTCAAGGGGGTCCTGCTGCTGGCGCTGGTCGGCGTCCTGGGGCTGGTCTCCTGGCCGCCCCGGGACAAGCTGGTTCTGGGCCTCGACCTCCAGGGGGGCATCCACCTGGTCATGCGGGTGCAGACCGACGATGCGGTCCGGGTGCTGACCGACGAGACCGCCGAACAGTTCGCCGAGCGGCTGGACGACGAGGCCATCGCGTTCGCCGACACCCGGACCGACGCGCCGGGACGGATCACCCTCCTCGATCTGGACCCCGGCCGCAGCGGGGACGTCCGCCAGATCGTGGAGCTGAGCTGGCCGCAATGGGATCTCCGCTCCGTCGGCGGCGCCGACTGGGCGTTCACCCTGCGCGCCAACGAGGAGATCGTCATCCGCTCCCAGACGGTGGAGCAGGCGATGGAGACGATCCGGCGCCGGGTGGACGAACTGGGGGTCACCGAGCCGGTCATCACCACCCACGGCAACACCGGCGACCAGATCCTGGTGCAGCTTCCCGGCTACGAGGACGTGGAGCGGGCCAAGGAGATCATCCGGGCGACCGCGCAGCTTGAACTGCGCCTGGTGGAGGCGGGGCCGATGCTGTTCGAGACCGACCTCCCCCCGGCGAACTCGGCGGTGGAGAACCTTGTCACGATCCTGCCGACCGGGGAATCCGCGTGGTACCAGGTGGAGCGGATTCCGGCGATCACCGGTCGGGACCTCCGGAACGCGCGCCAGGGGATCGACTTCCAGACCAACACTCCGAACGTGGAGTTCAGCCTCCATGCGGACGGCGCGTCCCGCTTCCGCGACTTCACCACCCAGAACCTGGGGCGCCAGATGGCGATCGTGCTGGACCGGGAAGTGGTCTCGGCGCCGGTCATCCAGGGCCCCATCTTCAACGAGGGGCAGATCACCGGCAGCTTCACCACCGAGGAGGCGCTGGATCTCGCGCTGGTGCTGCGGGCGGGCGCGCTCCCCGCATCGCTCGAGTACCAGGAGGAGCGGACCGTCGGCCCCTCGCTCGGCGCCGACTCGATCCGCAGCGGCGTCACCGCCTCGATCGCCGGCCTCGCCGGAGTTCTCCTGTTCATCATCTTCTACTACCGGTTGTCCGGGATCAACGCGGTCATCGCCCTGCTGCTGAACCTGCTGATCCTGGTCGGGGCGCTCGCCTACTTCGCCGCCACCCTGACCCTTCCCGGAATCGCCGGGGTGATCCTCACGATCGGCATGGGGGTGGACGCCAACGTCCTGATCTTCGAGCGCATCAAGGAGGAGCTCAAGACCGGGAAGCCGCCCCGCACCGCGATCTCGGTGGGGTTCTCGCGGGTCTTCTGGACCATCGTGGACGCCAACATGACCAGCCTGGTGGCGGCGGCCATCCTCTTCCAGTTCGGAACCGGGCCGGTCCAGGGGTTCGCGGTGACGCTGAGCGTGGGGCTGATCAGCAACGTCTTCACCGCCATGTTCGTTTCCCGCTACCTGTTCGACCTTGTCCTCTCCGGGCGGCGGCAGGTCGCCTCGCTCAGCATCTGACATGGACATCCTGCGGGACACCCGGATCGACTGGCTGAAGTACCGGTGGGCGTTCGCCTCGGCGTCCATCGCGGTGTTCCTCGCCGGCGCGGTCAGCATGTTCACCACCGGCGGGCTCCGCTACGGGATCGACTTCTCGGAGGGAACCCAGGTCGTCGCCAAGTTCGCGAACCCGCCCGAAATCGAGCAGGTGCGGGATGCGGTCGGCGCGCTGGGATACGGCGACGCGGTGATCCAGCGCTACGACGACCCCGCGCTCCACCAGGTGATGATCCGGATCGGCAGGGAGTCGAGCGCCGGCGGCGCGATCGACGAGGCGGCCGGCGCCATCCTCGAGGCGCTCCGGACCGGCATGGCCGGGAACGAACTGGAGTCGACGAGCACCGAAATCGTGGGACCGGTGATCGGGGAGGAGCTGCGTCGGCGCGCCCGGAACGCCACCGTCCTCGCGCTCTTCGCCATGCTCCTCTACATCGGCTTCCGTTTCGAACCGGTGTACGGAGTGGGGGCCACGGTGGCGGTGCTCCACGACGTGGTGGTGACCCTGGCGCTGATTTCGCTCTTTGGCTACGAGATCAGTCTGAACGTCCTCGCCGGGTTCATGACCCTGGTCGGGTATTCGGTGAACGACACCATCGTCATCTTCGACCGGGTGCGCGAGAACCGCCGCATCCACCGCCGCCTCACCCTCTACGAAATCGTGAACTTGTCGATCAACCAGACCCTGCGACGCACGGTGCTGACCTCGGGGCTGACCCTGGTCGCCACCGGCGCCCTCTTCGTCTGGGGCGGCGAGGTGCTGCGCGGCTTCTCCTTCGTGATGGTGGCGGGCGTCCTGGTGGGCACCTTCTCCTCGATCGCCATCGCCTCGCCGATCGTGATCTGGTGGCACGCGATGCGCTCCCGGAACGAAGCCGCCGGCGCGGATCGGGGACCCAAGCCGCAAGCCGCCCGGGTCTGAAAAACCGGTTCGCGTTGGACAGCCGTGGAGGGGCGCCTCCACAATGGGGACCCGATGCGGACCCCACCCCCGGAAGCCGACCCCGTCATCGGCCGCCTGGGCGTCGCCCCCCCGCGCTCGGGGCACATGCATCTCGCCCTCCCCATCGGCCTCGCCCTGCACCTGGGCGCCGTTCTGGCGGCGGTGCACGAGGGACTGCGTTTCGACGCCGGGAACCTTCCGCAGTTCGGAGCGGTGATCGGCCAGCTGGTCGCGCCGCCCGCCGAAGGGCTCCGGCTCGGGGACAGCTCCGCCCTCCCGACCGACGAAGGGACGCCGGAGGAGACGCGGCGCGCCCGGCGGAAACCGCCGGACCGCAGCGCGCTCCTGGCGATGCTGGATCGGACGCCGCCGATTGCGCCGGCGGCGTCCTTCGGGTTCGAGTGGGGCGTCCCCCGGGGCGCGCTCGACGGGTTCCCGGACGGGCTCCCGGAGGGAGTGCGGGGGGGCCTGCCGGGCGGAACGCCGGGGGGCGCCTTCGGGTTTCCGGCGCGGGGCGCGGCGGACCCGGTTCTCCCCCAACCGGACCAGCCCCCGGTCCCGATCCGCATGCCGAGCCCCCGATTTCCCGAGGAGGCGGTGCGCAACGGGGTGCGCGGGCGGGTCGTCCTGCGGGCGCTCATCACCGAGCGGGGCACGGTCGAGGTGTTGCGGGTGCTGCGGTCGGTCCCCGAACTCGACCAGGAGGCGACGCGCCTCGTCGAATCCGAGTGGCGCTTCCGCCCGGCGCAGCGGAACGGGCGCCCGGTCCCAGCGCTCAGCGACCTGGTCGTGCGCTTCACGCTCCGTTGACCGGCCTCCCCGAATTTCGGCAAGTTGACAGCGGGCGGGCGGAATGCTATTTTCCGCGTCTTCCCGCGTGGACTCGTTCGCCGGTCGGCGGACCCGCGCAGAAGGGGGGCTTCCCCTTCCGCTGCGGCCAACACCCACCCCCGCGGGAGAGGAGCCTGCGTTGCCAAAAGATCTGAGCTTCCAAGTCGCCGGTGAAGAGGGGGGCGCCGCCCGATCCCTCGGCAGCTTCGCCCTTTCCTTCTTCATCCAGGGCACTCTGGCCATCGTCCTGATCGTCATCCCCATCCTGGCCTACAACCTGCCGACGCCGGAAGGCATCATGACGTTCATGGCCCAGGCGCCGCCCCCGCCGCCCCCGCCGCCCCCGCCGCCCCCGCCGAAGCAGGTGCGCCGGGCCGCGCCGAAGCCGGTCCTCAACACCACGCCGCAATTCGTGGCGCCGGTGGAGATTCCCGAGGACATCGGCGCCGGCGCCGGAGTGGACTTCGGCGTTCCGGGCGGCGTCGAGGGGGGCATCCCCGGCGGTCTGGTCGGCGGCATCGTCGGCGGCCTCCCGTCCGGCCCGCCGCCTCCGCCGCCCAAGGCCGCTCCGGTCCGGGTCGGCGGCGAGATCCGCGAACCCACCCGCACCGTCTACGTGGATCCGATCTATCCGGAAATCGCGAAGCAGGCCCGCGTCTCGGGCGTCGTGATCCTGGAAGCCATCATCGATCCCAACGGCAACGTCACCAACATCACGGTCCTCCGCTCCATTCCCCTGCTCGACCAGGCGGCGATGGACGCGGTGCGGCAGTGGCGCTATCAACCCACCCTGCTCAACGGAGTGCCGGTTCCGATCGTCATGACCGTCACCGTGCAGTTCAACCTTGGGTAATCGGAGCCGAACTTCGATCCCATCCGCTTTTCTGTTTTCGCGTCGTAGCCGATCCGTTTCCATGGCTCGTTGCGACCGGAACCAACCGTTTCCGCCCCAGGAGGAGATTGGAAATGTCTTTCGACCTGCTTGAAATCTGGAACCACATGGGTCCGGCCGCGAAGCTCATCAACGGCGTGATGGCCGTCATGTCGGTGTACTCGCTCGCCGTCATGTTCGAGCGCGGCATCACCTACCGCAAGGCCCGCTCCCAGTCCCGCGCCTACTCCCCGAAGGTCGCCAAGGAGCTCAAGGCTGGCGACATCGCCAAGGCGATCAAGATCAGCCAGGACAAGGCCGTCAAGAACAGCCACATGGCCAAGGTGCTGCTCGCCGGCATGCAGGAGATCCGCTACCAGGACGACGACGCCGGCGGCAACCAGTCCGAGACGGTCGCAGCCGCCAACCGCGCCATCCAGCGCGCGTCGGCGATCAGCATGCTGGACCTCCGTCGCAACCTCTCCGGGCTCGCCACCGTGGGCGCCACCGCTCCGTTCGTGGGGCTGCTCGGCACCGTGCTCGGCATCATCACCGCGTTCCGGGGCATGGCGCTGACCGGCTCCGGCGGTATCGGCGCGGTTTCGGCCGGAATCGCCGAGGCGCTCATCGCCACCGCGTTCGGTCTCTTCGTGGCCATCCCGGCGGTGTGGGCGTTCAACTACCTCACCAACAAGGCGGACGGCTTCGGAGTCGAGATGGACAACGGCGCCTCCGAGCTCATCGACTTCATGGCGCGCCGCTGAGGCGGTCGTCCTGATTTCTTGAACGGCGCCAACTCCGCTTCGCCCCTCCTGCTTCCGGGCGCTCCCTTGCGCCCGGAAGTCCGGGGCTGAAGCCGCCTCCCGGGAGGAGAATTCGTCATGGGAATGGCAGGTCTTGGAAACAAGAACGTCAACGCCAACATCAACGTGACCCCGCTTGCGGACGTCATGCTGGTGCTGCTCATCATCTTCATGGTGGTGACTCCGCTCCTCCAGAAGGGAGTGGACGTCAAGCTGCCGATCGCCGAGTACGGCGTGGATCACCCGGACAACGACAACGTGGTCCAGGTCGCGGTCACGCTGGACAGCGCCCTGTTTCTCGATCAGGTGCCGGTGAACGAGCTCGAGCTGCCCAGCGCGCTCGCGGACAAGTTCGCCAGCAAGTCGGAGCGGGTTCTGTACCTGAAGGCCGACGAACGGCTGGAATACCGGGACGTGATGCGCGTCATGGAGCTCTGCCGCGACGGCGGGGCCGACGAAATCGGTCTGATTACCGAGCGCGCCACCGAATAGGCGCCGCGCCAACCATACGGAGAACACATCATGGGCATGTCAGGATTCGGCTCCGGCGGAGTCACTTCCGATATCAACATCACCCCGCTGATCGACGTGCTGCTCGTGCTGCTCATCATCTTCATGGTGGTCACCCCGCTCACCCAGCAGGGGCACGACGTGGAAATGCCGGAAGCCCAGGACGCGGCCACCGCGCCTTCGGAGCCCGACCCGAACCAGCTCGTCCTGAGCATCGACGCCGCCAACGAGCTCACCATCAACAAGCAGGTAGTGGCCCGGGAGGAGCTGCCGCTCCGCATCCGGGACATCTTCGAGACCCGCGCGGACAAGACGCTCTTCCTGAAGGCCTACGGCGGCCTCGAGTACGGCCGCGTCGTGGAAGTGCTGGACGTGATCCGCGGCAACGGCGTGGAACGCGTCGGCATCGTACCGGAGTAACAGTGGGAGGAACGACACAATGACCCCGAAATCCCTGATGAAACCCCTGATCGGGAAGGCTTCGATCCTTCTCGTTGCGGTTCTGGCGCTCGCCGTCGGCGCGACCGGCTGCGACCGCATCCCCACCATGGATCAGCTCCGGGCCATGCGAGCCTTTGGCGAGGCAAACACCGCCTATGGCAACCAGGAGTACGAGGATGCCATCGAGGCGTACAGCCAGGCGATGGAGCACGTGCCGCCGGATGACCCGGTGATTCAGACGACCCTGCGTTTCTTCACCGCCAGCAGCCACCACCTGCTCTACTCCCAGACCGCCTCCGCCCAGGAGGACCCGGAAATCCAGGCGCATCTCGAAAAGGCCCGGGCGCTTTTCGAGGAGACCATCGAAACAGTCAATCAGGCGCTCGTCGACCCCGACCTCGATCCGGAGCAACGCGAACTGATCGCCGTCTACGAGCGGTACGCATCCGAACAGCTCGCCGCCATCTACCGGGACAATCTTCGCGACCTGGCGGGCGCCGAGAAGTACTTCCTGCGCCTGATCGAACTCGATCCGAACGAACCGGCGCGGTACTACGCTCTGGCGGACGCCTACGAGCGCTTCCACACCGAGGAGAATCCGCTGCTCGACAAGGTGGTCGCCACCTACGAGAAGCCGGTGGAGCTGAACCCGGAGGACCCGATCGCCTACCGGCAGGTCGCGGGCCTGCTGAACAAGCTCGGGCGGTTCGAGGAGACGATGGAATGGCTCGCCAGGGCGCGGGACGTGAACCCGGACAACCCGGAGGGCTACTACCTCATCTCCACCTACTACTGGGACAAGGTGTACCGGGACCCGGACCTCTCCCAGAGGCAGCGGGCGGAGTTCATCGACCTCGGCATCGAACAGCTGGACGCCGCGCTGGCGCTCAACGACGAATACGTGGATGCGCTGGTCTACAAGAACCTCCTCCTCCGGGAGAAGGCGAAGATCAACCCGCGCAACGCGAACGCCTTCATCGCGGAAGCCGATGAGTACCGCGCCCGCGCCATCGCGCTGCGCGAGGCGCAGCAGGAAGCCCAGCGCGCCGCCGCTGCGGCCGCCGCCGAAGCCGCCGCCAGCGGCGCCGCCACCAACGAACCGCAATAGCGTCCCCGTTCGGCGTCACTTCCAGGCCGGTCGCTTCCCCGGACGCGGCCGGCCCCTGAGGATCGGGCCGGCCGATCCAGACCGGCCCCCGGCAGCAACCCCATGATCCGGTTCGAGAGCATCACCGAAGCGGTTCGCAAGTACCAGCCGGACGCCGAGATCGACTTCCTGCGGCGCGCCTATGTGCTGGCCGCCAAGGCGCACGGCGGACAGACCCGACGGAGCGGCGAGCCGTACCTGAGCCACCCCCTGGAAGTCGCCGCCATCCTGGCCGGACTGCGCCTCGACGTGGTGACGGTCGCCTGCGGGCTGCTCCACGATGTGGTCGAGGACACCGAAATCACCGCCGAAGAGCTGGAGCGGCGCTTCGGACGCGATGTGCGGCGCATCATCGAGGGCCTCACCAAGCTGAGCAAGGTCGAATTCGCCACCGCCGAAGCCAACCAGGCGGAAAACGTCCGCAAGATGGTCGTCGCCATGACCGACGACATCCGGGTGATCCTGATCAAGCTGGCGGATCGCCTCCACAACATGCGGACGCTCGGCTACCTGCGCGAGCAAAAGCAGCGCCGGATCGCCACCGAGACCATCGAGGTCTACGCCCCGCTCGCCGGGCGGCTCGGCATGGGCCTGATCGAGGCGGAGCTGCAGAACCTGTCGCTGCGCTACCTGGAGCCCCAGACCTACGACGTGCTGCACGCCCGGGTCCGTTCCAAGTCGAAATGGGCGAACGACTTCATCCGGGACATCACCCGCACCCTGAAGCGCCGGCTCCAGGCGGAGGACATACCCGGGGAAATTTCCGGCAGAACCAAGAGCATCTATTCGATCTACCAGAAGATGCAGCGCCAGGACATCGAACTGGACCAGATGTACGACTTCATCGCGCTCCGGCTAGTGACCGACACCGTCCCCCACTGCTACGCCGCCCTCTGCGTGATCCACAACACCTGGACGCCGATTCCGGGACGGATCAAGGACTTCATCGCCATGCCGCGCCCCAACGGCTACCGGTCGCTCCACACCAGCCTGTTCACCGAGTCGGGAACCCACTTCGAGGTCCAGATCCGCACTGCGGAGATGCACCGGGTCGCCGAGGACGGCATCGCCGCCCACTGGGGCTACAAGTCGTCGGCGCCCCAGGGCGAAGCGGAGATCAAGAATTTCGCCTGGCTTCGGCAGGTGCTTGAATGGCAGAAGGAAGTCGACGATCCGCACGAGTTCCTGAGCAGCCTGAAGATCGACCTGTACCCGGAGGAAGTCCACTGCTTCACCCCGAAGGGAGAGGTGAAGACCTTCCCCCGGGGCGCCACCCCCATCGACTTCGCCTACGCGATTCACACCGAGGTGGGGCACGAATGTCACGCCGCCCGGGTCAACGGAGCGATGGTGGGCCTCGACTACCCGCTTCGGAACGGGGACATCTGCGAGATCCGGACCCGCAAGAACGGGCTGCCCGACGCCAGCTGGCTCCGGATCGCCCGGACCCATCGGGCGAAGCGGCGCATCCAGGCGCGGCTCAACGTCGAGGCCCGCCGCGAGAGCATCGCCATCGGCAGGAAGCTGCTCGACAAGGAGGCGCGCGCCCACGACCTGAGTCTTCGCCGGATCAAGGCGGCCGAAGGTCTCGAGAAAGTCCTGGGGCAGCACGGCTGCTCGGACCTGGAGGACCTCTTCGCGGCGATCGGCTACGGGAAGGTCTCCGCCACCCGGGCGCTCGCCGCCTGCTTCCCGAAGGCGAAGTTTTCGGAGACGCCGCCGTCGGAGAGCGGCGGGTTCCGGGCGACCGTGCGCCGCATCATCGGACGCGATCCGGGGCAGATCCAGGTGCGCGGCCACGGCGACACCTTGGTGCAGCGCGCCCCCTGCTGCTCGCCGGTGCCCGGGGAGGCGATCACCGGCTACCTCACCGAGGGCAAGGGCGTCTCGGTGCACAACGTGAACTGCCCCCGGCTCTCCGATCTCATCCAGGATCCCAACCGGAAGGTGGCGGTGAGCTGGAAATCCACCACCGGCATCCGGCACGACACCGACTTCGTGGTCAAGGTGGAGAACCGCAAGGGGGTGCTCGCCGACATCACCCGCGTCATCGCCGAGGCCGATACCGACATCCGGACGGTGCGCGCCACCGCCGACGAGGACCGCCAGGGCACCATCCAGGTCACGGTGGCCGTCGAAAACGCCGCCGAGGTGGACGTGATCGGGCGCACCCTGCGGGGGGTGCCGGGAGTCATCGCGGTCCGGCGCGGCGGCGGCGGGAACAGCCCCGCCCCCGACGCCTGACGCGGCGGATCAGCCGGCGTCGGCGGGTTGCCGGCGCGCCAGGTTCCGCAGCAGGTGGTGGCTGTAAATCCCGGTCTGGTGCCCGTCGCTCCAGTGGATTCCGGTGCCGTAGTTCCCCACCGGAACCAGCCGGGTCGGCGCGAAGTCGGAGGGCAGCAGCAGGGTGAGCGAACGGCGCTCGCCGCTCCATTCGTCCACGCAGGTGGCGCACGGGCAGTGGTTGCGCAGATACTCGAAGCCCAGCCGGTCCACCGAGCCATCGCCCCAGCGCACCGCGACCGCGCCATCCTCGACCGCCACCGATTCCGGCTGGCCGTCCTGCCCCTCCATCTGCGTCCGGGCGATTTCGAGGGAGACCCGGCGCGCGATCGCCCGCCACGCTCCGGCGGCCGGGCTTTCGGGGTCCCGCAGCACAGTGGGGCGCCCTTCGTCCCCGGCGGCGACGATGCGCGGGTCCAGCGGCACGCCCCCCAGGAAGGGGATGTCCAAGTCCCGGGCCACCTCCTCCCCCCCGCCGGAGGCGAAGATGTCCGTTCGCTCCCCGCAGTGCGGGCACACGAAGGCGCCCATGTTCTCGATGATGCCGAGCACCGGCACCCGCACCGGCTGGAACATGCGGAGTCCCTTTTCGGCGATGGTGCGGGCCACCGCCTGCGGGGTGGTCACGATGACCGCTCCGGCAAGCGCAGCCGTCTGGGCGATGGTCAACTGCACATCCCCGGTGCCCGGCGGCAGGTCCACCAGCAGGTAGTCCAGCTCGCCCCAGACTACGCCGCTGAAGAACTGCTGAACCAGCCGTGACGCCATCGGCCCCCGCCAGATGACCGGGGTCTCCTTTGAGGAGAGCATCCCCATGGAAATGAAGCGGACGCCGTGGGCCTCGCGCGGCAGCAGCCGGCGCTGTTCGTCGGTCTCCGGTCGGCTGTCCACTCCCAGCATGGTCGTCTGGGAGGGGCCGTAGACATCGGCGTCGAGGAGGCCGACCCGCGCCCCGTCGGCGGCGAGCGCCGCCGCCAGATTGGCGGACACCGTGCTCTTGCCCACCCCGCCCTTGCCGGACGCGATCGCAAGGACATTCCGGACGCCGGGAGGCTTGGAGGGCGACGGCGGTTGCGGCGGTCCGCCCGGCGCCGCCCGGGGCGCCGGCGGCGGGGTGCGGGAATCCCCGACCTGCTCCTCCACCTGGACCTGGGCGATCGAAATCCCCGGCAGCCCGAGGAGCGCCGCCTTCGCCGCTTCGCGGATCGCCTCCCGCGCCCCGCTCCCGACATTGGGCAACGAAACCGTGACGCGCGCCGCCGGAGCGCACACCCGGATATCGGCCACCTGCTCCAGCGCGACGATGTCCCGATCGTCGAATTCCGGGTTCGGAACGCCCGCGAGCGCTTCGAGAATCTCCGCGTGCGTGACGCTCGGCATCAAGGGACCTCCCGGGGAATGGATCGGCTGCTCCTGCTATATTCCGCGCAGGTTGCGGCAGGGAAGCCTACCTTTCGGGGACTCCCGCACGGCGCCAAGTCCGACAACCGCGGGAGATCACGCATGTTCTGGAATCAGTGGAAAGCGCTCGGCTTCGCCGTCCTGTTCGCCATCACATCGGGACTGGCGCTGGCGCAGCCGCCCGCCGAGCAGCAGGAGGAGGAAGAGGCCGACGAGGACGCCGAAGCCATCCCGCATTTTTCGGAAACGCTGGTGGTAACCGCCTCCAGCACCGAAGTCGAGATCATCAACGTCCCCGCCCCGGTCGCGGTGGTGGACATCGAGGCCATCCAGACCCAGGGGTCGTCCCACTTCGCCGATCTGGTGCGGCAGACCCCGGGCGCCAACGTCATCCAGACTTCGAACCGCGACTTCAATGTGACCACCCGCGGGCGCACCGGAACGCTCGCCACCTCCCAGCTGGTGCTGGTGGACGGCCGTTCGGTCTATCAGGATTTTTTCGGATTCGTCGCCTGGGACTTCATCTCGACGCAGATGGACGATCTCGAGCAGGTGGAGGTGGTGCGGGGGCCGGCTTCGGCGGTCTGGGGAGCGAACGCGATGAGCGGCGTGGTCAACCTCATCACCCGGAAGCCCCGGGACCAGCAGGGCACCAGCCTCGACATGCGCTACGGCTTCTTCGACCGCAAGGCGCCGGGGAGCAATCTGGACGCCGGCAGCGCCTGGTCCATGACCGCCACCCACGCCGATGCGCCGAGCGACGAGCTGTCGTGGCGGATTTCCCTGGGCCATTCCCATTCCGACGGCTTCGCGCGCCCGTCGGGCCCGATTCCGAACGACTCCGGCATCTCCTGGCCGGAATACGGAACCATCCCGGCGCGGAATCCCAAGGGGGATTTCCGGCTCGACTGGGACGCGCCGGACGGGAATTCCGGAATCATCGTCTCCACCGGGTACGCCTCGAACGAGGGCATCCTCCACTCCGGAATCGGCCCCTTCCACATCCAGCCCGGATCCGGAATGGGGTACGGGCGGGTGCAGTATCTTCGCGGCTCGATGGAAGTCGGCGCCTTTCTCAACACCACCAGATCGGACTTCAAGACGACAGTGTCCCGGGATCCGGCCGGCGCCTTCGTCGAGGGGGCCCTCCAGTCGAACACTTGGGATCTCAGCTTCAAGGACGAACGCTTCCTGGGCGACCGGCACCTGGTGAGCTACGGGGGGAACGCCCGCTACATCACCTGGGATTTCACCCTCTCGGATCAGAACCCGTCCCGCAACGAATTCGGCCTCTATGTCAACGACGAGTTCTTCATCAACGACCGGTTCCGCTGGGTGCTGGGAGCGCGCGCCGACCGGATCAGCACCCTCCAGAACATCGTTGTTTCGCCGCGCACCACCCTCATCTTCAAGCCGACGCCGCGCCATGCGATCCGCGCCTCCTACAACCGCGCCTTCCGGGCGCCGTCGCTTGCGAACAACCACCTCCGGATCCCGCTGGGCAACCCGGCGCTCTTCGACCTGCGGCCGGCTTTCCGGAGCTTCTTTCCGACGCTCAACGTGCCCGACGAGGCGCTGCCGGCACCTGTCCAGTACACGCTTCCGGTGAACGTCTCCGGGAGCGCCGATCTCATCCAGGAGAACCGGACCGCATGGGAAGTGGGCTGGACCGGCGCCCTGGGGGATCGGCTGACCGGCTCCGCCTCCTTCTACATCAACGAGACCGACGACAACATCGACTTCACCGACTCGGTCTTCTACAGCGCCACGAATCCGCCGGCCGGCTGGAACGAAGCCTTCGCCGAAGTGCAGCAATACATCGGCAATCTGGCGGCGGCGGCGCCTCCGGGATTGCTCCCCGACAACGTCGCCGCGATCGGGCAGGACGCCGCCTATCTGATCCCGCTGCTCGAATCGCTCGCCGGGGTCCGGCTTCCGGAGACGCTGACCTACGTGAACCGCGAGTACATCCGGGACACCGGTCTGGAACTCGGCCTGCGCGCCGAAATCACCCCCGCGGTCACCGCCAGCGTGAACTACTCCTGGCAGGCGGAACCCTCCTTCCGCGGCTTCTCGCAGGATGACATCGAGGAGATTCCGTCTCCGCCGACCCACCGGGTGAATGTGGGGATCAACGGCGCCTTCGGCGCCTTCCGCGCCGGCGTCACCGCCAACTACAGCGACGGGGCGTACTGGAGCGACGTGCTCACTTCGGACTACTTCGGCTGGACCGAGCCGTACACGATGGTCAACGCGAGCGTCTCCGCCGAATTCCAGGAAGGGCGGATCCGGCCTTCGCTGCGCGTCGTCAACCTGTTGAACCAGGACATCCAGCAGCACTTCTTCGGGGACTACATCAAGCGCCAGGTCACCTTCGGACTGCGCCTCGGCTTCTGACCCCGACCGCCTCCCCTCCCCGGTCGTCGCTCGTTTCCGGGGCGCCGAGGAACCGGTCGTACCAGTCGAGCCAGCGCCGGTAGCGATCTTCCTGGAACGAGGGCCGACGGATTCCGTGGCTCTCGCCGGGATAGATGACCAGCTGGGTGGGCACCCCCAGCCGCCGGAGGCTCTGATACAGGTTCTCCGACTGGCTCAGGGGCACGTTCCAGTCCTTCTCCCCGCACATCACCAGCGTCGGCGTCGTCACGTGATGGACGCGGGCGATGGGGGACAGATGCTCCCAGAGATCGGGAGTTTCCCACGGCAGTCCGAGCTCCAGCTCCCATTCCAGCTGGTAGTGGTCGTTCCCGTAGGCGGCCCGGTAGCTGGTCTCGCTGGCGCCGCTCACCGCCGCCCGGAAGCGGGTGGTCTTCGTGATCACGTAGTTGGTGAGGATGCCGCCGTAGCTCCAGCCTCCCACGCCGAGGCGGTCGGGATCGGCCCAGCCGCGCTCGATGACGTAATCCACCGCGGCGTTCACGTCCTGGTAGTCGAGGTTGCCCCAGTCGGCCCAGATCGCCGACGCGAAGCGCTCGCCCCGGCCTGACGAGCCGCGCGGGTTCGCCGCCACCACCAGGTAGCCGTTCGCGGCGAACAGCTGCCAAGTGGGCTGGAAGGAGGTCGAGAACTGGGAGACGGGGCCGCCGTGGATCCAGAGGATGGCGGGGTAGCGACGCCCCTCCTGGAAGTCCGGCGGCCTGGTCACAAACCCCTGGATTTCGGTTCCGTCGGCGCTCGGAAAGGCGATCCGCTCGACCGCTCCCAAGCGCGTTTCGGCGAGGAGCGCGTCGTTCTCCCGGGTGAGCCGGCGCATCTCCCCGCCTTCATCCAGGTCCAGCGCCACCACTTCACGGGGACGGTCCACGCTTCCGGCGAGGGCGACGAACCGGGCGCCCCGACCGTGCGGAGCGGACACCACCCGCTCGCCTCCCAGCACCGTCTCCGGCGCCGCATCCCCCCGCGCCGGCATCCGCACCACCCGCCGGGTTCCCGAGTCCTCCATCACCGCAAACAGCGTCTCCCCGTCCGCCGAAAACCACACATCGGACAGGTTCCGGTCGACCGATTCCGCCACCGTGATCACCTCGTCGGTGGCCCGGCGCCACACGAACGCCTTTTCGGTCGCGTACCAGATGAGTTCCGGCTTGCGGTTTCCGGTGTGGGCGAGGAACGCGCCGTCGGGACTCCAGACCGGACCGCGATCCGGCCCCGGATTGCTGGTGAGCCGAATCGGCTCCGTTTCCGGATCGGCGTCCCGGGGAATCAGGAACAGGTCGCTGTTGTCGGTGGCGTCCGGGTCGCTTCCGTCGGCGGGGCGGATGCTCACGAAGGCGATCTCGCGGGAGTCGGGCGAGAACGCCGGGGAATGGTCGTCGAACGGCCCGCCGGTGAGCTGGCGATGGGCGCCGTCGCGGGCGTTCACCAGATAGAGATGCCGGCGGCGATCGTCAAGGTAGCCGCGGCCGTCCCGCTTGAACTGCAGCCGGTCCACCACGATCGGGCGCGGCTCGGTTTCCTCCGCCTCGGGCGCCGGGTCCATCGAGACCACGACCAGCGCGGTCCCGTCGGGCGCCCAGGAGAAGCTGGAGACGCCGCCCGGCAGGTCGCTCAGCTGCGTCGCTTCGCCGCCGGTCAGCGGCAGGATCCAGATCTGGCGCCGGTCGTTCTCCCCGGAAGCGAGAAAGCCGAGCTTCGTCCCGTCGGGACTGAACCGGGGACTGGCGGCCGAGCGGTCGGCGCGGGTGAGCGGACGGGAGTCGCCCCCGGCGAAGGGAACCAGGTGGATGCGGCTCGAACGGTCGTTCGCCTCGCGGTCGATGCGGGTCACGACGTAGGCCGCCATCTCCCCGTCGGGGGACAGCCGCGGCTCCGAGACCGAGGCTATGGCGAGCGCGGTCCGGATGGTGAAGGGATCGCTGCGGTCCTGCCCCGAGGCGGCGGCCGCAATCCCCGCCAGCAGGAAGATGAGGAAACGGAAACGTGTGTTCATGGATCGGGGCCTCCCCCGCATTATGCGCGTCCCCTTTCGAGGACGACCGCCGCCGCCGCGATGTCCTCCGCCGCGATGCCCTGCGACTCGAAGAGCGCTCCCTCTCCCCCGGCGGCGGGCGGGGGCTTGCCGGCGGCGACCACTTCGCCGAGCGTCTCGACCCGGTCCCAGTGAAGTTCGCCGGTTCGGATCACCTGGTCCAGGTCGCCGCATTCGATGCGGGCCTGCTCGCGGTCATCCACCACGATCCTTCCGGCGGCGCGAACCGCCTCCGCATCCAGCTCCCGGCGCCCCAGCGAGTTGGCGCCGGCGGCGGCGACGAAGGCGCCCGGCTCGATCCACGCTCCGAGCGCCACCGGCTGGCGGGCGCTAGTGATCGTGACCACCATCTCCTTGCCGCGCACTGCGTGTTCGGCGCTTGGCGCCGGAAGCACCGGAATTCCGATCCGTTCGGTCATCTCGCGGGCGAACGCCCGCCGTGCGTCCGGGTTGCGACAAAAGACCTGCGCCTCCCGAAGGGGCCGGACTTCGGCGAGCGCCAGCAGCTGGCTCCGCGCCTGATAGCCGCACCCCAGGATGCCCAGGGTGGAGGCGCCTTCCGGCGCCAGATGCCGGGCCGCCACCGCGGTCGCCGCTCCGGTGCGAATCCGCCCCAGCGCATCGGCCTCCATCACCGCGACCGGCTCGCCGGAGGCCGCCTCGAAGAGCACGACCAGGAACCGGGCGCCATCCCGGCCGGTGGAGTAGCTCTTGAGGCCGAGAAGGCCCAGGCCGGCGCTGGCGGCGCTCATGGTGTGGAGCATCCGCCCTCCGGCGCGCACCCGCTGACGGGGCTGGTTCCGGGCCTCCTGCCGGCCCAGCTCGCCAAACATCCGCTCGACCGCGGCGATGGCGTCGCGCATCGGCAGCGCCTCCCGCACCTCGTCTTCGGAAAACCAGCGAATCACCGCGTCAACAGTATCCTTCCCGCGCCATGAAGGACATCGCCTGGCCGCGGACCATCGGGATTCTCGGCGGCCTCGGCCCCCACGCCCACCTCGCCTTCGAGTCGCTGCTCCTGCAAGAAGCGGCCCGGAGCGCCGGCAGGGCGCTCGCCGACCAGGAATACCCGCCCTGGGTTCTCTCCTCGATCCCGCAGACCCCGTCCCGGGTCCAGGCGGTGGTCGAGGGAACCGACGCGCCGGCGGCGATGCTGCTCCAGAGCGCGGCGCGGCTCGGCGACGCCGTCGACTTTCTCTGCGTACCCTGCAACCAGGCGCACCTCTTCCTTTCGTGCATGCGGGAGCGGCTCGGCGTCCCGCTGCTGGACATGGTGGACGAGACCGTCCACGAAGTCGGGCGGCGCCTCGCTCCCGGCGAAACCGTGGGGATTCTCGGCGCGACCGGCACCCTCACCAGCCGGCTCTACCGGAACCGCCTGGCCCGCGCCTACCCCCGGCTCCGGGCGATCACGCTTCTCGATCTCCCCGACGGGGAGCGGCTCCAGGAGGAGCTGGTGATGGAGCCGATCTTCGGCAAGGAGCTGCACGGCCAGCGGCTCGGCGGCGGCATCAAGTCGGGGATGTACTACCCGCGATACCGCAGGCGCCTGCTGCTGGCGGCGGAACACCTGAAACGGCGCGACGCCCGGCTGGTGGTCACCGCCTGCTCCGAAATCCCGCTGGCGCTGGGCCCCCGCCCCGGCGACCATTTCGTGGATCCGGTGGCGGCGCTGGCCCGGGAAGCCATCCGCATCGCATCCGGCGAGCGTCCGCTGCCCGGCTGACCGACGCCCCCTTCGATGGAGCTGCTGCGCCAGTCCCGCATCCGGGAAGCGGATCGGCGCGCCACCCTTGAAGCCGGCATTCCGGCGCGGGTTCTCATGGAGACCGCCGGACGCGCGATCGCAAGCGCGATCCTCGAAGAGTGTCCGGAAGCGGCGGCGCGGGGCGTCCTGATCCTCTCCGGGCGCGGCGGCAACGGCGGCGACGGACTGGTCGTCCTGCGGGCGCTTCGACAACGGGGACTGCCGGCCCGGGCGCTGGTTCTCGCGCCCGAGGACCGGCTCGTTCCCGAGACCCTGGCGAATCTGGAGACCGCCCGGGCGCTGGGGCTGCCGGTGGAGGTGCGCCCCGAAGGACCCATCCGGGACGCCCTTCCCGACCGGGGCGGTGTGGTGGTGGACGCTCTGCTCGGAGGCGGGTCGCGCGGTCCGCTGCGGGGGACGCTCGCCCGCATCGTCGACGGCGAGCTCCGGGACCCCGGAGGGCGCGTCCAGGTCGCGGTGGACATCCCGACCGGACTCGACCCCGACAGCGGACGGGTTCCCGGACCGGCGCTGCGGGCGCGCCACACCTTCGCCCTGGCCGCCCCCCGGCGGTGCTGCTTCGTGCATCCGGCGAGCGCATGGTGCGGCAAGGTGCGGACGCTCGAAATCGGCATCCCGGAGGACTACCTGACGCCCGATCCGGAGGACCGGGTTCGGTTGGTTTCCGCCGCCGACCTCGCCGGATGGTTCCCGCCCCCGCCGGTCGGCGCCCACAAGGGAACCCGGGGGCGCCTGCTGCTGGTCGCCGGATCGGAGCGTATGCCGGGCGCGGCGATCCTGGCGGCCCAGAGCGCGCTCCGGGCCGGGGTGGGGCTGCTCACCGTGGCCGCCCCGGAAGCGGCGCTGGCGGGCTTGCCGCCCGAGGCGATGCGCCTTCCGCTTCCCGCCGGCCCCGAAGGGGAACTCGCGGCGGGCGCCGCCGATGCGGCGCTGCGCGCCGAAGAACCAACCGCGTTTGCGGTGGGACCCGGCATCGGGCGGACGGCGGCGGCCCGGGAGGAGGTCCGCCGGATCGTGAACCGGTCGGAAGCGCCGCTGGTTCTGGACGCCGACGGGCTGAACGCCTTTGCCGGGGACCCCGGCGCGCTCCGGGAGGGACTCGCGCTCACTCCCCACCCCGGAGAGGCGGCGCGCCTGCTGGGGCGCGCCTGCGCCGACGAACGCCTGGAAGCGGTGCGGGAACTCGCCGCCGCCGCCGGGAATCCGGTCGCCCTCAAGGGACCGGGCACGCTGGTCGCCGGACCGGGCGGCGAGGTTCTGGTGAACTCCACCGGGGGCCCGGAACTCGCCACCGGCGGCTCCGGCGATGTGCTGACCGGACTGGTGGGCGCCCTCCTCGCCCGGGAATTTCCGCCGCGGGACGCGCTGGTCGCCGGGGTGTTCCTCCACGGCCTCGCCGGCGGCCTGGCGCGCGAGCGGCTGGGAGCGCCGGAAGCGGTCACCGCCTCGGCGGTCGCCGACCAGCTCGGCCATGCGCTGGCGCGGATGCGCGACGCGGCGGCATGACCGCGCAGGAGACCGCCGGTCCGGAGGAGACGCTGGCGCTTGCGACCGAAGTCGCCGGCCGCTACCCGGACGCTCCCGCCTTCTACCTCGAGGGGGACCTGGGCGCCGGAAAGACGGTATTCGCCAAGGGACTGGCGCGCCATTACGGCGTGCCGCCGTCCGACGTGAGCAGCCCCACCTTCGCGCTGGTGGAGCGGCACGGCGCCGGAACCCGTCCGCTCTACCACCTGGACCTCTACCGGATCGAGCATCCCGCCGAACTCGACGAGCTCGGGATCGAGGAGATGGAGGAGGAGGGCGCCGTCGTGGTGGTGGAATGGCCGGAGAAGCTGGGGCGGTTCCGTCGGGAGGACGCGGTGCGGGTTCGCATCCGGCGTCTCGGCCCGAACCGGCGGAGCATCGAGGTCGAGCGCCGGTGAAGCCGCGCCTTGCGCTGCTGGGACTGCTGGCGGGCGGGTGTTCCGAACCGCCGCCGCCGACCCCGGAAGCGAACCTGCTGCTGATCTCGGTCTCCCCGCTGCGCGCCGACCGGCTGGGCATCCTCGGCTATCCGCAGAACATCACCCCGAATCTCGACCTGCTGGCGGCGGACGGCGCCGTCTTCCTCGAAGCCCGCACCCCGTGGCCGGAGACCGGGCGGGCGGCGGCGGCGATGCTCACCGGTCTCGACCCGGCGCGCGCCTCCTCCGACCGGGACGGCGGCGCGGGGCCGACGATGCTGGCGGCGCCCAGGACGCTCGCCGAGCGGCTGCGCGCACTGGGCTACCGCACCTTGGCCGTCACCGACCATCCGGCGCTCGGCGCGGCGACCGGGTTCGGACGGGGCTTCGACGACTTCCGGGAGCGCTGGCGGCTTCCGGCGCCGGATCGGGCGGCGGCGGTCGCAGCGCGTTTCGCCGAAGGCGTCCCGGCGGAATCCCCCTTCTTCGCCTGGCTCCACATCTCCGCCGACGGCGAACCGGACCGTACGCTGGACCAGCTCGTGGGCCATATCCTCGCGCCCCTCCGGGAGGGCGAATCGACGGTGGTCGTGGTCGCCGGACTGCACGGGGAGTCCCTGGGCGAGCGGGGCGATCCGGGAGAGCGCCCCCGCACCCTGTTCGACGAGGCGCTGCGGGTCCCCCTCATCGTCGGCGTCCTCGGCGACTCCGAACCCGTTTTCCCGCGGGGAACGCGGTTTTCCGGCCTCGCGAGCCTCGCCGACATCCCATGGACTGCATTGGATTTGGTGGGCGTCGACCCGGTCGAGGCGCCGGTTCCCGGACGGATCGGCGTCTCGCTGCTCCCGGCGCTCCAGGGGCAGGAATTCCGCCCCCACCGCCGACTGCACGCGATGACCGCCGGAGGAGCGACGGCCATCCTCGACGGCCGGCTCAAGCTGCTCCGCATCCCGCTGCCCGGAAGCCAGGACGGCCAGGACGCGGTGTTCGCCCTGTACGCGCTGGACCGGGATCCGGGCGAGACCGACAACCGCTACGCCCTCGCCTCCCGGTCGGTGGAGCCGCTCCGGGCCGAACTGGAGACGCATCGGATCCAGTCCATCGCCTGGTCCCGGGACGCGACGGGGGAGGTCGCCGCGTCCCCCGCCCTTCCCGAAGACCTGCTGGCGGCCTGGCGGGAACGACGCTGAGGAGCCCCCGGACTAGACTTCCTCCCTTCCCCCCATGCTCCGGCTGCCCGTGCTTTCCGGTCTGGTCGTCGCCGGACTGCTGGCGCTTCCGTCCTGTTCGTGGGTGGCGGGCTGGGCCATGAACTCGGTCGCCGGCGTGTTCGACGACATGGAGACCGCGATCCGCACCGACGACGACCTGGGGCTGGTGGAGCAGGCGATGGCGTTCAACCTGAAGACCATCGAGACCCTGCTGGTGGGCAGCCCGGAAAACCCGGATCTGCTGCTCGCCGCCGTCAAGGGCTTCATGCTCTACGCCTACGCCTTCGTGGAGCCGGAGATGTTCGACCTGGACTTCACCCAGTTCGAGGAGGAGCAGGAGGTCCGCCGCCGGGCGCGCCGCCTCTACCGGCGCGCGGTGGATTACGGCATGCGCGGACTCGAAGTGGAGCATCCGGGAATCGCCGCCCGGCTGCGCCGGGAGCCGGAGAACGCGGCCGCCGAGCTCGGCGCCGAGGAGGCGTCGCTCGCGCTGTGGACCGGCACCGCGGTCGGCGCCTGGATCGCCATGTCCACCGACGACCCGGAGGCGACCGCCGACGTGGCGGTCATGGGGGCGCTGTTGCACCGCTCCCGCGGGCTGGACGACACGGTGGACGACAGCGTGGTGTACGACTACCTGATGCTCTACGAGGCTTCCCGGCTCGGCGGCGACCTCGACCTCGCCCGCAGCTTCTATGAGACCGCGCTGGAACGGGGGCCGGAGCGCCGCCCGGTGATCTGGACTTCGTGGGCCGAAACCGGCGCCCGGGCATCCGTGGATCGCGCCGAATTCGTGGACCTGCTCGAGCAGACGCTCGCCTTCGACATCGACAGCGAGCCGGACGCCCGGCTCCTGAACCAGGTGGCGCGGGAACGCGCCGCATGGCTCCTCGGCAACACCGAGGACTACTTTCTGGACGACTCCGAATGAACCCATCCAAACTTTGTCTGATGCTGGCCGTTCTCGGGATCGGTCTGGCCCAATCCGCCGACGCGCGGGTGCAGTTCCGGCTCGGAAGCCTGGTCCCCAACAACTCGGCGTGGCACCTCCTGCTGCGCGAGATGGCCGCCGAAGTCGGCAGGGAGACAGACGGCGAAGTGCGGATTCGGGTCCTCTCCGGCGGCGCCGCCGGCGACGAATCCGAAATGATCCGGAAGATGCGGATCAACCAGATCCAGATGATCGCGCTCTCCAACATCGGGGTCGCGGAGCTGGTTCCGGGAGCGCTCGCGCTCTCGCTGCCGATGGTCTATTCCGACGCCGGGGAGTGGAACCACGTCCGCCAGGGAATCAACGCCCGTTTCGATCGGGACCTGCGCGACCTGGGCCTCCGGGCGCTCGGCTGGACCGGAATCGGCTGGGTGCACTTCTTTTCCACCGAGCCGGTCCAGTCGCTGGATGACCTCCGCGCGCTGCGGATGGCCGGCGCCACCGGCGACCCGACCACCACCGACCTGCTGCGGCTCGCCGGCTTCGACCCGGTGCCGATCAGCTCGGTCGAGGTGGTGAGCGGCTTCCAGACCGGGCTGGTGGAGACCGCGCCCCTTCCCATCGTCTACGCGGAGGGATCCCAGATCTACCGCAGCGCCCGATACATGGCCGAGCTGCCCTGGGCCCCGGTCCAGGGCGCCTTCCTCATGCGCGAGGAGTCCTGGAACGAGCTGACCCCCGACCAGCAGGAAGTCATGACCCGCATCATCGCGGACGGCAGCGCCGAGTTCGAAGCCACCAGCCTCGCCCAGGAAGGCAGGTCCCTGGAAGCGATGCGCGCCCGCGGCCTCGAAGTCACCGAATCCGATCCGGCCTTCGTGCAGGAGATGACCGAGATCCACGAAGAGCTGCTGCCGCTGGTGCGCGAGCGGCTCATTCCGCCGGAAGTTTTCGACGAGGTCTTTCGGCTCCGCGATGCCTACCGGGCCGCCAATCCGTAGGGTACCCGGCAGGCTGACGGCGGCCCCATGACCGGGCGGGAGACGACTGGAGGAGGAGGGGGACGCCTTTCCCGCTTCGAGGACGCGGTCGCGGTCGGCGCCTTGGTGCTCATGGCGGCGCTGCCGATCACCGAAGCCCTGATCCGCCCGTTCCACCCCACCGGCATTCCCGGCTCCGGGGTCTGGGTTCCCCACTTGGTGCTCTGGGTCGGCTTCCTCGGCGCCGCCATCGCGGCGCGGCGCGGCGAGCTGCTTTCGCTGGGAATCGGAACCAACACGCTCCCCGAAAGCTGGCGGCCGGTGGCGACCGCGCTCGCCGGCGCGGTCGGGGTCGTCGTGTCGCTCACCATGGCCTGGGCCAGCGTGGTCCTGATCCGAGCCGAGATGGAGGGCGGCCGGGAGCTGGCCTTCGGGATTCCGCTCTGGATTGCGGAAGGGGTCATGCCGTTCGGGTTCGCGCTGATCGGGTGGCGCCTCTGGCGCCGCATCCCGCAGCCCTGGGGCAAGGCGGTCGCCCTCCTCGGACTCGCGATCCCGCTGCTGATGCACGAGGGGTTCACCGGATGGGACCTCACCGAAACGGGGATCCACGGGCCGCTGCTGCTGGTGACGCTCATCGCCGCCGGCCTCGGCGCTCCGATCTTCGTGGCGCTCGCCGGCATCGCGGCGCTCCTCCTCTGGGCCAACTGGGACCCGGTCTCCGCCATCCCGGCGGAGGCGTACGGCATGGTGAACAAGTCCCTGCTCCCCACCATCCCGCTGTTCACGCTCGCCGGGTACATCCTGGCGGAGGGGGGGGCGCCCAAACGGCTGGTGCAGCTGTTCCGCGGATTCTTCGGCTGG
Organism: Candidatus Marinacidobacterium sp.; assembly: GCA_965202845.1. Classification (GTDB taxonomy): domain Bacteria; phylum Acidobacteriota; class Vicinamibacteria; order Marinacidobacterales; family Marinacidobacteraceae; genus CBDATA01. The sequence goes on along the minus strand of OZ241856.1, from coordinate 699,998 downwards.
ATGCCGGGAGGGGTGGCGGTGGCCGCCATCGTGAGCTCGGCGTTCTTCACCTGCTTCACCGGCGGAAGCGGCGTCTCCATCCTGGCGATGGGCGGCCTGCTGTTCCCGATGCTGACCGCCGACGGGCTGCGCCCCCGGCTGGCGACCGGCCTTCTGACCTCCGCCGGTTCGCTGGGGCTGCTCTTCCCGCCGTCGCTCGCGGTGATCCTCTACGGGATCGTGGCCGAGGTGGACATCAAGCGGCTCTTCGTCGCCGGCCTCGCTCCGGGGGTGATGGAGATCGCCCTGGTCGCGGGGTTCACCATCCTCATGGTGCGTCGGCGCCCCGGCGATGTCTCCCCGTTCTCGATGCGCGAAGCCCTGGGCGCGCTCCGCACCGCCAAATGGGAAGCCGCCATCCCGATCTTCGTGCTCGGCCTCGTCTTCGGCGGGTTCGCGACGCTGGTGGAGGCGGCGGCGCTCACCGTCCTCTACGCGCTGCTGGTGGAGTACGCGATCCACCGCGAGGGCAAGACCCTGGCCGACCTGGTGCGAACCGGCGCCAACGCGGTCACCCTGATCGGCGGGGTGCTGCTCATCCTGGGCGCGGCGCTCGGCCTCACCAACTACATGATCTTCGCGGACATCCCGTACCTGGCCACCGCATGGGTCCAGTCGTTCGTGTCCTCGCCGCTGTTCTTCCTCCTCCTGCTGAACGTCTTCTTGCTCATCACCGGATGCCTCATGGACATCTTCGCGGCGATCGTGGTGGTGGCGCCGCTGGTCGCCCCGCTGGGGATCGCCTACGGAATCGACCCGCTGCACCTGGGCATCATCTTCCTCACCAACCTGGAGCTCGGCTATCTCACCCCGCCGGTGGGCATGAATCTCTTTCTGGCCTCCTACCGGTTCAAGCGCCCGCTCACCGAGGTGTACCGGGCCACCCTGCCGTATCTGGCCATCCGGGCGGCGGCGGTGCTGCTCATCACCTATGTTCCGTACCTGACCCTCGCCCTGCCGGGGCTGGTGCTCGACTGACCCGTTGGATTTCGCCGTCTCCGAACGCGTCCGCAAACGGAAGCGGCTGCGCCGGATCAGTTTCGCTGCGGGAATCGCGGCGCTCCTCGCCTCCCTCCTGCTCTTGCGGCCCGGCCCCGGGGTTCCCGAAGCCCCGGTGCGTTCGCTCCGCATCGGCACGGTGGAACGGGGGGCGTTCGTCCGGGACGTCCGCGGCGCCGGGAAGCTGGTGGTGCCTCCCGAGGAAATCCGCTGGCGGATCGCCGAAACCGGCGGGCTGGTGGAAGCCCGGCGGGCGCTGCCGGGAACGCCGGTGACGCCGGACACCGTGCTGCTGGAGCTCTCCAACCCCGAACTGGAGCAACAGGTCGCCGAAGCCCGGGCCCTCTTGCGGGCGGAAGAGGCGGAGCTCCGCCTGCTCCGCCACGAGACCCGGTCGGCGCTTCTGGAGCAGCAGTCCACCGCCGGGCAGGTCGCCGCAGAGAACGCCCGGGCGCGCCTGCGGGCCGAAGCGGACGCCGCGCTGCGGGAGGCGGGGCTGATCGGCGAGCTGGTGGAACGGCGAAGCGCGGTGCGCGCCGCCGAGACCGGGGCGCGGCATCGCCTGGAGCAGGAGCGGCTGACCATCCTGGGCGAAGCCGCCGAAGCCCGGCTCCGCTCCCGGGAAGCCGCGGTCGCCCGCAGGCGGACGACCCTGGAGCTCCGGCGGCGCCAGTTCGAGGCGCTGACCGTCCGGGCCGGCAGCGCGGGCATCCTCATGGACATGCCGGTGGAGGAGGGGCAGCAGGTGGCCCCCGGCGCCCCGGTGGCGCGGGTCGCCGATCCGGCGCGGCTGGCGGCGACGCTCGAGATCCCCGAAGCCCGAGCGCTGGACCTGAAGCCGGGGCAGCACGCGCTGGTGGACACCCGGAACGGCGTCGTCCCCGGAGTGCTCACCCGGGTGGACCCGGCGGTCCGCGAGGGAACGGTGCGGGTGGACATCCGGCTGACCGAAGCCCCGCCCCGGGGCGCGCGGCCGGACCTTTCGGTGGACGGCGTGATCCGGATCGAGACGATTCCCGACACCCTCCACGTGGCGCGGCCCGCCTACGGGCGGCCGAACAGCGCCGCCAGCATGTTCCGGCTCGCTCCCGACGGGAGCAGCGCCACGCGGGTGGCGGCGCGCTTCGGGCGCGGATCGGTGCGCCGCATCGAGATTCTGGACGGGCTGCGGGAGGGCGACCGGATCATCCTCTCCGACACGACCGCCTGGGACGACAACCAGACCCTCCGCCTCCAGCGGTAGCTACCGGCGGAGCAGCGAGAGCGCGATCCGGTTCGCGACGATTTCCGCCAGACGGTCCTCCCGATGCGCCGCGCTTTCGACGGAGCCCAGCGGAAGGCGTTCGGCGAACACTTCCGGGGGGTCGGCGTCGCGCACCAGCAGCACGTCCAGCCGGACAGTGGTTCCCCCGTCGGCGGACGCGCCCGGCAGCGCCGTCCACCGGGACCCGGGACCGAGCGGCGCCCCGGGGCCGGCCTCGAGGCTTCCCGCCAGCACATAGTCGGCGCCGAGGCGCGCCGCGATGGCCACCAGCCCCTCCTCCTGGAGCGACGGGTCGAGCACCGGGCGCAGACGCCGGGGCGAAATCCGGAAGATTCCATCCGGCTCCGCCCGCAGCTGCTCCCGGACCGCGTCGGTGAGCCGCCGGGCGAGCGGGGCGAGCTCCCCCCGCCCGGTCCGGTTGTCGAAGTCCGCCACCAGCAGCACCGGACGCTCCACCGCATCCGGCCGGCGGATCAGCCGCGGCTGCCCGTGACGGGCGAGCAGCGCGAGTCCCAGGGCAAGCCCCAGGAGGGCCGCCACCACCAGCTTTCCCCGCTTCACCTTGCCGCCTTCCCGCGCACAAACGATGATACACGCCGCGCATGAACGGCATCGCCCTGGTCAAGCAGGTTCCCGACCGGAATTCGGCCTTCCGACCGGAGGGCGCCTGGATCGACGAGTCCAGCCTCGGCTACGGCGTCAATGAGTACGACCGCTACGCGGTGGAGGCCATCTTGCAGATGAAGGAGGCCGGCCACCTGCAGGAGACGGTCGCGGTGACCGCCGGCCCCGAGGACGCCGGCCAGATTCTCCGCACGTGTCTGGCGATGGGGATGGACCGGGCGGTGCACGTGGTCTGCGACCGCGCCCGTTTCGCCGATCCGTTCCCGGTGGCGAAAAACCTGGCCCGGGCGGTGGCGCAGTGCGACCCCGGAGTCCTCACCGCCGGCCTGCTCGCCGAGGACTCGGCGAACGCGCAGGTGGGCGGCCTGGTGGCGGGACTGCTGGGCTTTTCCTGGGCGTCGGCGGTGACCCGGATCGAGTGGCGGAACGACGAGCAGGATGATGGGCAGGACGATGGGCGGCTGGTCGTGGAGCGCGAGCTCGGCGCCAACCGGATCGCGGTGGTCGAACTCCGCCTCCCGGCGGCGCTCGGAGTGCAGACCGGCCTCAACACCCCCCGCTACGCGAGCCTCCGCGGGATCATGGCTTCCCGGCGGAAACCGCTCACCCGGCTGGAATGGGAGGACGCCCCGGATACGGGGCCGGACGCCGGGATGGAGCGCCTCCGGCTGGAGCGCCCGGAGAGGAGCCGCGCCGCCATGCTGGAGGGCGCTCCCGAAGAGATCGCCGCCCGCGCCGTGGAACGCATCCGCAGCGAGACCGGAGTCCTTTGAGGATGTCGCTCCGCCCGCTGGCCGTCCTGATCGAGCACGAGGCGGGCGCCCCGGCCGGGACCGCCTTCGAACTGCTGGAAGCCGCCCACCGGCTGGCGGACGGCGCGCCGGTGGTCGCCGTGATCCCGGCGGAGAGTACGCCGGACTTCGCATCGGAGCTCCCCGCCGACGAGGCGCTGGTGGTCGAGGGGGCCGGTCTCAATCCCGCCGGCGGCGCCGCCCGGTGCGCGGCGGCGTTGCTGGCGGCGGTTCGGGAGCTGGACGCGCAGGTCGTGCTGCTCTCCGACAACCCGCTCGGCTGGGATGTCGCCCCGCTGGTCGGCGCCGGGCTGGGGGTGGCGGCGGCCACCGGCTGCGTCGCGCTCCGCCGGGACGTGGGGGGCCTGGTCGCGACGCGCAAGGCGTTCCTCGGCAAGTTCGTCCAGGAGGTTCGGCTCGCCGGCCCGGTTTCGGTCGCGACCCTGGAACGGGGCGCGAACCCGGCGCGTCCGCCCGCCCCTGCGGGGAGGGTGCGGAGCATCCGCCCGGAGCTTCCCGAACCCCGTTCGCGCCTGCTGGAAGTCCGCGCGAACGCGGCGAAGGAGGGCGACGTGGACCTGGCCGGCGCACCGGTGATCGTGTCCGCCGGGCGCGGCCTGGGGGCCCCCGAAAACCTGCGGCTGGTGGAGGAGCTGGCCGCTGCGCTCGGCGGCGAGGTGGGCGCCTCCCGCGCGGTCACCGACGCCGGCTGGCTGCCCCACGATCGGCAGATCGGAAGCAGCGGCGTCGCTGTCTCGCCGAAGCTCTACGTGGCGTGCGGGATCTCCGGCGCCATCCAGCACCTGGTGGGGATGCGGGGAGCGCAGTTCGTGCTGGCGATCAACAAGGACCCCGAAGCTCCGATCTTCGGCGCAGCCGACGTCGGCATCGTCGGGGACGTGCTGGAGATCCTGCCGGCGCTCACCGCCGCCGTCCTGTCCGCCCGCCGCGGGTAGGCGACGCTCCCCGGGGCGGGTTCGCGCCCCGGGGTTCTTGAAACGAATCAGGAACCTACTTCGCCGTGCACTTGGCGAAGTTGGCGACGTTCGCGCCGCTGTCCTTGGCCAAGTTGCCGTCGATGGTGTCCGGCGGGTTGTCCGCCAGCAGGCCCTGCGCGTCCCATTCGCAGCTGATGGTCACGGTGCGCGTCGTCTCGCAGCCGAACTGGCCGTCGGCGAACAGGACGTCGTAATCCATCTCCCACCTGGCGTCGCACCCCTTGCCGTCGGCGTCCGAGCACATGTGGGCGTCATCCGGCGACGGGTAGTTGTCCGCCTTGCCGTCCGGCAGCTTCTTGTCGTTGCCGCTCACGGTAGCGTCGCTGTCCTTGCCGTAGAGGTCCACCTTCCCGAAGTCCCCCATCGTCGGATCCCCATCCCCATCCATCAGGGTCAGCCATACGAAGCCGTGCTGTCCGGACGTCTTGTAATTCCGCATGACCCTTTGAGTATCGGATTTGATGTTGTCGCCCACAAAATGATAGAAATCATTGAAGCTCCGACCGGCCCTGTTAATCGTTCTTTCGCCGCCGCCCGGGTACTTGGGCCCGTCGTCCGCCCTTATCTTGCCGCTCAGGTTATCGTCGAACCAGAGTCGCTTGAAACGCTTGGGCTTCGCGCTCTTCGGCTTGACCTCCCAATTGCGCAGCTTGACGCCTCCGTTCGTCGTGCCGCTCGCGCTGGTGGTCGTGCCACTGGTCTTGTCCGTCTTCAGCACGACGTCGCCCCATCCCTTGGCGAGCGCCTGGTCCACTTCCTCCTCGAGCAACTCGCAGACGTCCATCTGGTCGGCCGCCATGAAGGTCATCGGCGCGCACTTCAGATCCTTGAACGGATCCTCCTTCCACTTCACCTTGCCCCAGGAGACCGAAGAATCCCTGGCGGAGATTTCGACATGATATCCCGAAAAATAATTCCCGTTGTTTTTCAGGCTGGATTGCTGCGCAAAACCTCCGACGCTCACCCGGAAACAACTGTTCGGCTTGTGCACACCGCTCCCGCTCGTCCCGTACTGCCTGTCTTCTTCGCAGACATTGGCCAGCTTGGCTTGCTCCACGGCCCTGGGATTGCCTGAGATTTGTTCCTTCAAGATCGAGGTTCGGATGCCATCGTTGTACTCGGTGTTGTTCTTGAGGTCCATCGGAAGCGGCTTGTTCGAGCCCTTGGGCGCATCCGGCCCCGAAACGCTGTAGTTTTTCCCGTATTCGACGCCTGCGAACTTGTGCTTCACCGCCATCGCCACATGAGAACTTGACACCCAGCCGACATCAATCCCGTCGTCCCGGGCATACATGGCAGGATCAAACGGAGTGCCGGCTGTATTCAAGGGCTGATACGTATCGTTGTCGATCATCCCGACTTGAAGCTCCATCTCCGGGTCCCAGGCGGCGCAGACCGCCGAGTCGGCGATCGTGATCTCCGGCGCCGCCGGCTTCTCCATCGACGCCTCCGAGCACCGGAACGGGCCGCAGGTGATGTGCATCACCTCGCTCGCCGGAACCTCCTCCTGACCGGCGGCGCCCCCACCGACACCGACACGCACCCGGGTCGCCTTGAAGGTCACGCCCATGCCGACCACCTCCGACTGCATCGCCTGCCAGTCGACGCTCGCAAACGGCATGTTGTCCATCCCGCCGGTGACCCCGACCCCGTTCGGCGCCGGGTCCATCCACATCGGGACGAGGATCGCGTCGTGCGAACTCTTCACCACCATCTTCCCGTTCACCGAGGCCATCGCCTTCTTCTCGTCGGTCAGGGCGTCCGGGCACAGGGCGTAGCCCATGCAGTCCTTGTCCATGTCCGCCATCGGGGGCGTCATGGAGATCGTGAACGGCTCCGGCTCGGGTTCCGGCTCGGGTTCGGGAGTCGGCTCCGGGGCGGGAGCGGGTTCGGGGGCCGGCTCGGGCGCGGGGGCCGGAGCGGGCGCAGGGGCGGGAGCCGGCGCCGGCGCGGGCTCCTCCTCGTCGCCGCACCCGGCGAGCGTCAGCGCACAAAGCAGCGCGACCGGGATCAGCCACCCATAAATAATTCGGGGGGGGGGGGGAAGGGTTTTCATATCAAGGACCTCGCGAGGAAATCGAAAAGGAGAGAGCGTCCGGGGGCGGGCTGCCGCCCCCGGACGCCCGAGTACCCTATCAAAGGCAAACGGGCGCCTGCAACCCGGCGGGGGCGGGAATGAAGCCATCGCCTACTATTGTCCCCGTCCCGTGGCGAATTCCAGCCTTCGACTTCGATCCGCGCCCGTCGCATTTCCTCCGCTGCCCAGGGACAAGTACGGAATCCTCTACGCCGACCCGCCGTGGGACTACAAGGGCCAGTTGCAGCACGCCGGCCAGGGAAACGGGGACTCGGGGGGCGCGGTCCGGCACTATCCCACCGTGACGCTGGCGCATCTCAAGCAGCTTCCGGTCCAGGGCATCGCCGCCGACAACAGCCTCCTGTTCCTCTGGGCCACCAGCCCCCACTTGGATCAGGCCATCGAGCTGGGCAAGGCGTGGGGCTTCGCTTGGGCCACCGTGGCGTTCGTATGGGACAAGGAGCGGGTGAATCCCGGCTTCTACACGATGAGCCAGTGCGAGCTCTGCCTGGTCTTCAAGCGGGGGCGCATCCCCGCGCCCCGGGGAGCGCGCAACGTGCGCCAGCTGGTGCGCGACCGGCGCCGGGCGCACTCGCGCAAGCCGGACGAGGTGCGCCGACGCATTGACCTGATGTTCCCGTCCCTGTCCAAGATCGAACTCTTCGCCCGCCAACCGGACGCCCGCCTGTTCGGCGCGTCCTCCAACGGCTGGCATGCGTGGGGACTGGAAGCATGACGGCAGCGCGACAACACTTGGAAGGCAGGGACGTATGGCAGGACGAAGCTTCGCGTCGTGGACTGACTGCCGAGCACTGGTTCCAGGAAGTGATGTCCAAATATCTGACCACCCTGTCCATCGAAATCAGAGTACAACCCAAGCCTCGGGATTTGATCGGGATCTATGGAGTGAATCCGTCCACCGGAAAACCGCACGGAATCGCTCCGGATCACGGGATATACGGACCCGATGGGCGAAGCATTTTCGTCGAAATCAAGCGGCAACGAGCTGCCGGAAACGCCCACGAGCGGGCCTGCAAGTACTTCGCGCCGGGCATCATCAAATCGGGCAGGGAAATTGCAAAACAGCCAGACGGCGTGATTCCCTTCTGGTGGATTTTCGCGGAGGGCATCGCGGAAGACCCGCGATACGTCAGGGAGATCACGCACTGGTTTCAAGGAGTCGAGCGCCATGTATTGCTGTTGCCGCGCCCCGACGAGCAGGCGCTGACGGACCACTTCGAAAAGCACATCCTGCCGCTGTTGACATGACCCGGGAGCCACTCGGTCGAAGCCTTCTCTTCGTGAATTGTTGAGCGTCCGATGGACATCCTGAGGGAAGTCGGCATCCACCTCGGCGTGATCGCCGGGGCGGCGCTCCTGGGCGTCGTCATCGAGCGCCGCTTCCGCGTCCGGTTCCGGGAGCGCGCCCAGCAAACCCGCACCGCCTGGGACGACTGGGCCGCCGAGCACCTCTTCCACTTCGGGCCGCCGCTGCTGCTCGCGCTGGGGGCGGCGGCGGCGATGATGGAGATCCGCCCGCCGGCGCCGCGCGTCGAGCCGCTGCTGGCGGCGGCGCTCCAGATCGTCCTGATCCTCGTGCTGGTGCGCCTCGCCACCGACGCGGCGCTGTTCTCGGTGCGCCTCTACAACGCCCGCCTCGGCAAGAGCGGGGTCTCGATCCTGCGGAACACCGTCCGGGTGATCGCGGGACTGGTCGGACTGCTCATCATCCTCGACCAGTTCGGCGTCTCGGTGGGGCCGATCCTCGCCACCCTCGGCGTCGGCGGCATCGCGCTGGCGCTCGCCCTCCAGCCCACCCTCGGCAACATCTTCGCCGGCATCCAGATGGTCGCCGCCAACCAGTTCAAGGTCGGTGACTTCATCGGCATTCCGAGCGTCGGCGTGGAGGGCACGGTGACCGACATCGGCTGGCGGACGACCACCCTCCAGTCGCTCCTCGACAACACCATCGTCATCCCCAACTCCCAGCTCGCCGACGCGATCTTCACCAACCTGCACGCTCCCGAGCTCACCCTGCGGATCGCGGTCGGGGTCGGGGTTCACTACGACACCGACCTGGAGCTCGCGGAGCGGGCGACCCTGGAAGTGATCCGCCAGATGCAGCGGGAGACCCCGGGGGCGATCACCGAATGGGAGGGCGAAATCCGCTGGCGGGAGTTCGGCGATTCGGCGATCACCTTCGACGCCATCCTGATGGCGACCCGCCCGCTGAAGCGGTTCGAGATCACCAACGCCTTCATCAAGAGCCTGCACCGCCGGTTCGACGAGGAGGGCATCGAAATCCCCTACCCCATCCGCAACCTGTACCTCCGCACCGGCGTCCGGATGGAACAGGCCCCCTGAGAAGGAATCCCCACCGTCATGCGCAGCGACGAAGTCAAGACCGGCCCGAGTCGCGCTCCGGCGCGGTCCATGCTCCGCGCCGCCGGACTCTCGCCCGAGGCGATCCGCAAGCCGCTGGTCGGCATCGCCAACACCTGGACCGAAATCACCCCCTGCAACAGCCACCTTCGGGAGCTGGCCGAAGAGGTGAAGGCCGGGGTCCGGGAGGCGGGCGGAACCCCGCTCGAGTTCAACACCATCGTGGTCTCCGACGCGATCGCCATGGGGACTTCCGGCATGCGCGCCTCGCTGGTTTCCCGGGAGGTGGTCGCCGACTCCATCGAGCTGGTGGCGCGCGGGCACCTGCTGGACGCGGTGGTGGCGCTTTCGGGGTGCGACAAGACGATCCCGGGGACGGTGATGGCGCTCGCCCGCCTGGACATCCCCTCGCTCATGCTCTACGGCGGCTCCATCGCGCCGGGACTCCACCGCGGCCGTTCGGTGACCATCCAGGACGTGTTCGAGGCGGTGGGAACCCACGCCGCCGGGCGGATGACCGACGCCGAGCTGGAGGAGCTGGAGGCCGCCGCCTGCCCTGGCGCCGGCGCCTGCGGGGGCCAGTTCACCGCGAACACGATGGCGCTCGCCACCGCCTTCCTCGGCATCTCGCCGATGACCGGCAACGAGATCCCGGCGCTCTCGCCGCGCAAGGCGGACGCCGCCCGCGCCGCCGGGGCGAGCGTCATGGACCTGCTGCGGGAGGGACGGACGGCGCGCCGGTTCCTGACCCGGGACGCGCTCCGCAACGCCTGGGCGGCGGTCTCCGCCACCGCCGGCTCGACCAACGCCGCCCTCCACCTGCTCGCCATCGCCCACGAGGCGGGAAGCCGTCTGACCCTGGACGACCTCGACGGGATCGGCGCCCGCGTCCCGGTGCTCGCCGACCTGAAGCCGGGAGGCCGCTTCACCGCGCCGGAGATGGAGGCGGCGGGCGGCATGAGGCTGCTGGCGGCCCGCCTGCACGAACTCGGCGCCCTCGAGGACACCCCGACGGTGACCGGGGATTCGCTCCTCGAACTCGCCGCCGGCGCCAGGGAAACCGAGGGGCAGGAGGTCATCCGTCCGGCAGCCCGGCCGGTGAAGGCGCGCGGCGGATTGGCGTTCTTGCATGGAAGCCTCGCCCCCGAAGGCGCGATCCTGAAGCTCGCCGGCCACGACCGCGCCCGGCACGAGGGGCCGGCGCGGGTCTTCGATTCCGAGGAGGCCGCGTTCGAAGCGGTCCAGAGCGGCCGCATCCGGGCCGGCGACGTGATCGTGATCCGCTACGAGGGGCCGCGCGGCGGACCGGGGATGCGCGAGATGCTCGGCGTCACCGCCGCGGTCATCGGGCGCGGGCTGGGCGACCAGGTGGCGCTCGTCACCGACGGACGCTTCAGCGGCGCGACGCACGGGTTCATGGTCGGCCACATCAGCCCGGAGGCGGCGGCGGGCGGCCCGATCGGGCTGGTGCGCGACGGCGACCGGATCGCCATCGACCTGGAGTCCCGTTCGCTGGACGTGGAGATGGAGTCCGGGCGCGCCGCGAAGCCGCCGCCCCCCAACCCCTTCGCCACCGGAGTTCTGGCCCGCTACGCCCGGAACGTCGCCTCCGCGAGCCGGGGCGCGGTCACCACCGCGTAGATCCCGACGATGGAGGGGGTTTCCCGGACGCTCGCCGCGCTGCTGCTGCTCCCGGCGCTGCTGGCCATCGCGGCGGTCATGGCGGTTCCCATCGGGGTCCTGATCCATCTCGCGCTGCTGCCGCCGGGTCCGCTCGCCCCCCTCGAGGGCGGCCCGACCCTCGCGGCGTTCGCCGGACTCTTCGAAGACCCCTTCCCGGCGGTGATGGGGCGGACCGTGCGGCTCGCCGGCCTCACCACCCTCGCCACCGCGCTTCTCGGCTACCCGATGGCTCTGCTCATCACCCGCTCGACCGGCCTCGAACGGCGCATCCGCACCCTGCTGGTGGTCTCGCCGCTGCTCATGTCCATCGTGGTGCGCGCCTACGGCTGGGTGCTGCTGCTGGGGCGGCAGGGCTTCCTCGGCGCGACCCTCGAGGCGTTCGGACTCGAGCGCGCCTCGCTCCTCTACACCGAGACCGCCGTCGTCCTGGCGCTCACCGAGTCCTTCCTGCCGTTCATGGCGCTGGCGCTGGTGGCGAGCCTCGACCGGGTGGAGCCCCGGCTGCTCGAGGCGGCGCGCGGCCTGGGCGCCTCGCCGTTTTCGACGTTCCTCCGGATCACGCTGCCGCTCACCCTGCCCGGGCTGGCGGCGGGCGGGAGCTTCGTGCTGGTGGGCGCCCTCTCCGCCTACGCCACCCCGGCGCTGCTGGGCGGTGCCGGGATGCGCACCTGGGTTCTCGAAATCCACGAACAGCTGACCCTTTCCTTCGACTGGCCCACCGCCGCCGCCGCCTCGCTGCTGCTGCTCGCCGCCGCGATGGGGCTGATGGCGCTCGCCGCCTTCCACAGTCGGCGCCGCACCGCGCTCTGGTTCGGCGCATGAGGCTGCTCCTCCGCTTGGCCGACGGTTTGGGCTACGCGGTGCTCCTGCTTTCGCCGCTCGCCGTCCTCCTCTACTCGCTCAGCCCGACTGCGGTCCTCGAAATCCCGCCCCGGGGTCTCAGCCTCGCGTGGTACGCGGGACTGCTCGACCACCCCCGGCTGCTCGCCGGGATCGCGACCAGCGGGGCGCTCGGCCTCCTCTCCACCGGCGCCGCCCTGCTGCTGGGCGTCCCCGCCGCGCTCGGGCTGGTTCGGGGGCGGCTTCCGGGGAGCTCGCTGCTGCTCGGACTGCTGCTCTCCCCGCTCAGCCTGCCGGGGCTCGCGCTGGGCGCCGGACTGCTCACCTCCATGAGCCTGCTCGCCCGGCAGACCGGGGTGCAGATCGCCGGCACGCTGACGCCGCTGGCGCTGGCGCACCTTCTGATCACGCTGCCGTGGGTGGTGCGAAGCGTGGCGGCGTCGCTGGAATCCGCCGACCCGGAGCTGGAGTCCGCCGCCCGGAGCCTGGGCGCCGGCCCGCTCGAGACCCTGTTCCTGATTACCCTGCCGAACGCCCGCTCCGGGATCGTGGCGGGAGCGGTCTTCGCCTTCGTGATCTCCTTCGGCAACTTCAACCTGTCGCTGCTCCTCGTGAGCGGGCGCGCCGTGACCCTGCCGGTCGCCATCTTCGAGTACGTGGACCGGTATCAGGACCCGACGGTCGCGGCCATCGCCACCGTGGCGATCCTGGCGACCGCCCTGACCGCGCTTCTGGCCGACCGCCTCGCCGGAGCGCTCCGGAACCCGGCATGACCCGCCTCCTCCTCCTGCTGCTTTTCCTGCCCGCATGCGCCGGTCCGCTCGATCTGGTGGTCGCCGTTCCGCCCGGTCGGATCGCCGATCTGGAGACGCATTTCGCCCCCGCCTTCGAGGCGCGCGCCGGAGCGCGGATCGTCGCGGTCGGGCTTCGCTCCGGCGATCAGGCGGCCCGGGTTCGCATCGAGCGCGGCGCCCCGTCGCTGGACGCCCTCTGGATCGACGCCGGGGAGGCGACGCTGCTGGCGCGGGAGGGCCTCATCGAGGGCCCGGACGACGACCTCGCCGAAGTCGCCGCCGCGTCGCCCGCCTTCCGCTTCGCCCAGGGAGCGCTCCCCGCCGCCTTCGCTTCCGCCATCGGCTTCCTTTACAACGCCAACGCCCTTCCGGACCCGCCCCGGTCGTGGGCGGCGCTCGCCGAACCCCGCCTCGCCGGGCGGCTCGCGCTCTTCAGTTTCGGGAGCACCCTCGGACCGCTGACCGTCGGCGTCCTCGCCCGGATCGCGACCGGCGACGAGACCGACGCCGACGCCGGATTCGGGGGACTCGCCGGCCTCCGCCGGAACGTTCTGCGGTTCGGCGCCAGCGGACCCGCGAACAACCAGCTGGTGGCGCAGGGCGAGGCATGGCTCACCCTGGGGCTGCCCTCGCAGGCCCGCCAGCTCGCCGACGCCGGAGCGCCGGTGGCATGGCTCGCTCCCGAAGAGGGCGCGGCGGCGCTTCCCCAGGGCATCCAGATCGTCGCCGGCGGCCCGAACCGGGAGCTGGCGCGCGCCTTCGCCGACTTCATGTTCTCGAGGGAGGCGCAGACAGCGGCGGCCCGGGACCTCCAGCTGGTTCCGGCCCGGGAGGACGTCCCGCTCCCCGAGGGACTCCCCGCCCCCGACGCGCTCCTGCACCTGGACGTCGCGGCACTGGGCGCGCTCCGCTCCGCCTGGACCGTCCGCTTCCGCCGGGAGGCGCTCGCCGAATGAACGCTGACTTCCTCGGCCCGCTTCCCGGACGGGATCCGGCGCCCTTCGAGCGGGCGTTCGCGCTGGCGCCCGGAATCGCCGAAGCCGGCTTCGCCTGGCCGGGGCCGACGGACGCATCGCCGGTTCCGGATCCGTTCGCCGCTCCCCCGCTGCCGCGCCTCGAGGAATTGGCGGGAACCGCCGGACTCCGCAACGCCGCCGCCTGGGCCGCCACCGCGCAGTTCGCTGCTCCGGACCGGCGGGCGGCGCGCGTCTGGCTCACCGACGCGCTGGCCATCGGCGCCGCTCCCGGAACCCTCTTCCGGCCGCGGAACGCCCCGGCGTTGCTCGAATCGGGAACCGGCTCTCCGGTCCGGCTCTGGCGCCCGGTTGCGGGACGCGCCGCGGCGCCGCTCTTCCCGGCGATCCTCTGGAACCGGCTGGCCGGCGACGCGCTGGAGCTGCATGCCGGGCCGGAGTGCGCCGCCGCCGCGGTCGCGGCCGCCCAGGCGCTGGACCGCCCGCTCGCCGACCTGCTGGACGCGCTGGCGGCGGGATGCGGGGTGGGCGCCTTCTGCCGCGGCCTGCTCGGCCCGCTGATGGAACCCGTCGGGATCCACGCTCCGGGCGCCGTCGCGCCGGTCGCCTCCGCCGCCGCGGTGGGGCGGCTCGCCGGGCTTGCGCCGGAACCGATGCGCCGGGCGCTGCTGCGCGCCGACGCCGCGATCCCGGCGCACCCGTACCGGGCCTTCGCCGAGGGCGCGACCGGGAAGCTGCTCTACGGCGCCTGGGGGCAGCTGCTGGGCGCGGCGGCGGCGCTGGACCCGGAATTCCCGACCCCGGAACCGGTCGGCGAAACTCCCGGCGACCGGTTCGACCCGGCGCAGGCCGCCGCCGCGATCCGCCAGGTCCATCCCAAGAAGCACCCCGGCTCCCGCGCCATCCAGCCGGCGCTGGAAGCGCTCGAATCCCTCGATCCGGAGGATGCGCATTCCATACTGGTCGAGACGTATTCCTTTTCGGCCACCATCTCCGGCTGGGCGGAGCCGGTGCGCTCCCCCATCGCCGCCCAGATGCACATTCCCACCGCCGTCGCGCTCCGCATGGGAACGGCGCGCCCCCTGGAAGCGGAAGACTTCGCCGGGTTCGACGAACCCGAAATCCGCGAACGCGCCGCTCGCGTCCGGGTGGTTCCCCGCGAATTCGGACGCCCCGGCGAGCGGGTGCGGCGCGCCCGGCTCACGGTCGAGCGGGCGGACGGCCGGACCCGGAGCGCGACCGCCGACGCGCCGTGGCCTCCTCCCGCCGAAGCCCCCATCCGCGCCCGGTTCCGCCGGCTGACCGCGGACCTCCCCCTCCCGGACCCCTTCCGCCTGCCCCTGTCGGCGCGCCTTTTCGACTGAGCGTGGACTTCGCCAGCAAGGGCCTGGTTCTCGACGGCCTCCGCAAGTCGTTCGGGGACGTAGAGGCGGTCGCCGACGTGGACCTCGCGGTGGAGCCGGGAGAGCGGGTCGCCCTGCTCGGGCCGAGCGGGTCCGGCAAGTCCACCATCCTGCGGTGCATCGCCGGCCACCTCGAACCGGACGGAGGCGCCATCTGGATCGACGGCGCGGAAAGCGCCGGGACGCCGCCGGAGAAACGGAATGTGGGCATGGTCTTCCAGAACCACGCCCTCTTCCCGCACCTGACGGTGCGGCGGAACATCACCTTCGGGCCGGAACGGCGCGGGGTTCCGCGCGACGAGGCCAACGAAATCGCCGACCAGCTTCTGGAACGGGTCGGCCTCGAATCCCACCAGGACAAGTACCCGCGCGCGCTTTCGGGCGGCGAGGCCCAGCGGGTGGCGCTGGCGCGGGCGCTCGCCATCCGCCCCTCGGTGCTGCTGCTGGACGAGCCCTTCTCCAGCGCCGACGCCACGCTCCGGCGGGAGCTCCGCTCGCTGGTCGGCGGGCTGCAGCGGGAATTCCGGGCGACCGCCGTCTGGGTGACCCACGACCAGGAGGAGGCGCTGGCGGTGGCCGACCGGGTGGCGGTGCTCCACGAGGGACGCATCCACCAGTGCGCCGCGCCCCGGGATCTGTACGCCCGGCCGGCGAGCGAGTTCGTCGCCAACTTCGTGGGACGGACGAACCTGCTCGCCGCCGAGCCGGACCCCGAACGGCCCGGCGCCTTCCGCCTGGTCGGCGGCGAACCCATCCAGCTGGCGCGGGAACCGGAAACCCCGGCGGAGGAGCGAGTCCTGGTGGGCGTCCGCCCGGAAGCGGTCGAGGTCGGGCACCCGCCCCCGACTCCCGGCTTCAACGCGATGGGCGCGGTCGTGAAGCAGGTGGTCTATCTGGGCGACCGGCTGGACCTGACGCTGGAAGTCCGGGGCGGGCAGCGCCTCCTGGCCCGCGGGAACAGCATGGCGGCCCGCCTCGCCGGGGAGGGGGACCGGGTCCGGATCCACTGGCCGGTCGCCGAAACCCGGCGGGTGTAGTCAGCTTCGCGCCCAGCCGAAGCTCCGCTCCACCGCGCGACGCCAGTCGGCGAGCCGCGCGATCCGGTCGGCTTCGGACATCCGCGGCTCGAAACGGGCGTCCTCGGCGAGCGCGGCGCGCAGATCGGCGCCCGATTCCCAGAACCCCACCGCGAGGCCAGCCGCAGTCGCCGCGCCCAGCGCGGTGGTCTCGCGCTGCACCGGCCGCACCACCGGGATGCCGAGGATGTCCGCCTGGAATCCCAGCAGGAGATCGGAAACCGTCATCCCGCCGTCCACCCGAAGCTCGGAGATCGCCTGGCCGGAGTCCCGGCGCATCGCCTCCAGCACTTCGGCGACCTGGAACGCGGCGGCTTCGATGGCGGCGCGCGCCAGATGCCGGCGGTCCGCGAACCGGGTCAGCCCGCAGATGACTCCCCGCGCATCCGGCCGCCACCAGGGAGCGAACAGCC
The DNA here is from genome assembly GCA_965202845.1 of Candidatus Marinacidobacterium sp. Classification (GTDB taxonomy): domain Bacteria; phylum Acidobacteriota; class Vicinamibacteria; order Marinacidobacterales; family Marinacidobacteraceae; genus CBDATA01. The sequence goes on along the minus strand of OZ241856.1, from coordinate 683,641 downwards.
CCGAAAACGCCGGGACGATGCAGACCCCGCCGCTGTCGGGGACCTCGAGCGCGAGCCGTTCGACCCCCGCCGCGGTCTCGGCGAATCCGAGCTGGTCCCGCAGCCACTGGACGAGCGATCCGGCCACCGCGACCGCGCCCTCCAGGGCGTACTCCACCCCGCTCCGGTCGGCGTAGGCGACGGTGGTGAGCATCCCGGAGCGGGACGGCGCCGGACGGTTCCCGGTGTGCAGCAGGAGGAAGGCCCCGGTTCCGTAGGTGCATTTGGCTTCCCCCGGACGCCGGCGCTGCTGCCCCAGAAGCGCCGCCTGCTGGTCGCCGATCATCCCGGCGATCGGAACCGCGGCGCCGAAGGGGCCGTCCGGGCTGGTGCGCCCGAAGGCCTCCGGGTCCGACGAGGGTGCGATCTCCGGCAGCATCCGCTCCGGAACCCCCAGCGCATCGAGGAGTTCCGGACTCCACCGACAAGTCTCGAGATCCATCATCTGGGTGCGGCTGGCGTTGGTGGCGTCGGTGCGGTGGCGCCGGTCGGCGGTCAGATTCCAGAGGAGCCAGGAGTCCACGGTGCCGAAGACCGCCCTCCCGGCCCGCGCCCGCTCCCGGAGGCCCGGCGTGTTGTCGAGCAGCCACTGGAGCTTGGGACCCGAAAAGTAGGTCGCGGGGGGCAGCCCGGTGCGCTCCCGCAGCCGCTCGATCCCCACCCGCTCCCCGAACCGGTCGGCGAGCGCCCGGGTGCGGGCGTCCTGCCAGACGATCGCCGGCGCCAGCGGCTCGCCGGTCCCCGGATCCCAGACCACGGTGGTCTCCCGCTGGTTGGTGATCCCGACGGCGGCGACGTCCCGTCCGGTCAGCCCTGCCGATTCGAGCGCCAGGGCGGCGGTCTCGAACACCCGGTCCCGGATTTCGGCGGGGTCGTGTTCGACGAGGCCCCGGTCCGGGGTGTGCTGACGGTGTTCGCGCTGCGCCGAGCCGAGCACCCGCCCCTGCCGGTCGAAGAGCAGGCAGCGGCTGCTGGTGGTGCCCTGGTCCAGGGCCGCGACGACGCGCCCGGGCATGCCTCAGCGCCCCGGGTGGCGGAGCGCGCGTCCGGGACGGGCCCCGGTCACCTCTCCGTCGCGCAGCACGAAGACGCCGGACACCAGCACATCGCGGACTCCGACCGCGTAGTGGTGCGGGTCGCCGAACGCGGCGCGCTCCTCGACCGCATCCGGATCCAGCGCCGCCAGGTCGGCGACCGCTCCCTCGGCGATCCGGCCCCGATCCTCCATCCCCAGCCGGTCGGCGGGCATCCGGCTCATCTTGTGGATCGCCTCCTCGAAGGAGAGCAGTCCGGCTTCCCGGACGTACAGGCCGAGCACCCGGGCGAAGGTTCCGTAGTTGCGCGGGTGGGGGACTCCCTCGCCGGGAGCGACCACCCCGCCGTCCGAGGCGATCATGGTGCGCGGGTGGGTCAGGATCCGTCGCACGTCGTCCTCGTGCATGGCGTGGAAGACGCCGCCGAAGCCGCCCTTTTCCTGGAGTTCCAGCGCCAGGGTCGCTCCCTCGTCGGTCGTGACCGGAAGCCCGCGCTCCCGCAAGATGGCGCCCAGGCTCTTGCCCTCCAGCGAGGGATCCCACTCGCAGCGGGCGATCACCACGTTGTCCGGGCTACCGCCGCCGCGGTCCACTTCCAGGTTCTCCCGGACCGCAAGACGGATGCGCTCGCGCTGCTCCGGGTCGGCGAGCCGCTCCAGGAGCGCCTCGTTCCCCCCGGCGAGACTCCACGACGGGAACAGGATGGAGAGCCCGGTCGAGGACGCGGTGTAGGGGTACTGGTCGATGCTCACGTCCACGCCGCGGGCGACCGCCTCGTCCACCAGCCGGAGGCTTTCGGCGCTCCGCCCCCACATCGGCGCCCCCACCACCTTGTGATGGGTGAGCTGGGTGGGAAGGCCGCCCTCCTCGCCGATGCGGATGGTCTCGCGCACCGCGTCCAGCAGCGCCAGCCCCTCCTCCCGCATGTGGCTGATGTGGACGCCGCCGTACCGGGCCGCCGCCTTCGCCAGCTCGATGACCTCTTCGGTTTCGGCGAAGGCGCCGGGCGGATACTTGAGCCCGGTGGAGAGCCCGAAGGCGCCCTCCCGCATCGCCTGCTCCACCAGATCGCGCATCCGGTCCAGCTCCTCCGGGGTCGGCGCCCGGTCCTCCATGCCGAGCGCCTCGCGGCGGACGGTTCCGTGCCCGACCAGCAGCGCCATGTTGATGGCCGAACCCTCCGCCTCGAAGTCGTCCAGCCACCCGCCGATCGGCAGCGGCGACCCCCCGTCCGGTCCGCCGACGGCGGTGGTGACGCCCTGGCGCAGGTAGTTTTCGGCGAGCGGGTGGCGCATCACCCCGCGAACCGCGTGGGAGTGGATGTCCACGAAGCCGGGAACCACCGCGAGGCCGGAAACGTCCACCCGCATCGGCGTCCGGTCCCACTGGAGATCGCCGACGGCGGCGATGCGGTCGCCGCGGATGCCGATGTCCGCCATGCGGCCCGGCGCCCCGCTCCCGTCGAACACCTCGCCGCCGGCGAGGATCAGGTCGTACCGCTCGCCGCAAGCGGCCAGCGACACAAGCGCAAGGCTGACGAGCAGGCAGCGTTCGAGTCGTCTCATGGAAGCGCCTCCGGGTTTCGAGTCTACCGGTATTCTCCCCGCTTCCCAGGGAGTCCGCCGCCATGACCATGCGCCTCGTTCCGTTCCTTCTCCTTCTGGCCACGCTGGCCCCGGCGCAGCCGAGCGTCCTGCCGATGCGGGAGCGGGCGGCACTGGTGGACCGCTGGCTGGAAATCCGCTTCGAGACCGTGCTGCCGGAGATCATGCGCCGGGAGGGAGTGGACCTGTGGATCGTGGCGGCGCGCGAGTACAACGAGGACCCGGTGATCCGCACCATGCTGCCGTACACCTGGCTCGCGGCGCGGCGGCGCACGGTGTTGCTGTTCCACGACCGGGGGCCGGGAGAGGGGGTAGAGCGACTCGCGGTGGCGCGCTACGACATCGGAGGCATCCCGCGGGCGTGGGATCCGGAATCGCAGCCCGACCAGTGGGCGCGGGTGGCCGAGCTGGTGCGCGAACGGGACCCGGAGGTCATCGGCATCAACTGGTCGGAGGACTTCGGGCTGGCGGACGGCTTCACCGCGAGCGAGAACCAGGCGCTCCGGGAGGTGCTGGGGCCGGAGCTGGCCAGCCGGGTGACTCCGGTGGAGCGGCTCGCCATCGCCTGGCTCGAAACCCGGACCCCGGAGGAGATGGAGGTGTATCCCGGCGTGGTGCGGCTGGCCCGCTGGATCCTCTCCCGGGGGCTCTCCGGCGAAGTGATCCAGCCGGGCGCCACCACCACCGAGGATCTCTCCTGGTGGTATCGGGAGACGATCCGGGAGCTCAAGCTCCAGACCTGGTTCCAGCCGGGGGTCTCGGTGCAGCGTCATCAGACCGGGGCGGACGAGTTGCGCGAGGACTACTCCGCCCGTCCGCCGCCGAACACGATCCTCCCCGGCGACCTGATCCACGTCGACTTCGGGATCACCTACCTCCGCCTGAACACCGACACCCAGATGAACGCCTATGTGCTGCGCCCCGGCGAGACCGACGCTCCCCGGGGGCTGCGGGAGGCGCTCGCCGTCGGGAACCGGCTCCAGGACATCCTCACCGACGAGTTCGTGGCGGGGCGCACCGGCAACGAGATTCTGGGCGCCGCCCTCGAGCGGGCCAGCGTGGAGGGGATCCAGGCGTCCATCTACACCCACCCGATCGGCTTCCACGGCCACGCCGCCGGCCCCACCATCGGCCTGTGGGACCGCCAGGACGGGGTTCCCGGCAAGGGCGATTACCCGCTCTTTCCGATGACCGCCCACTCCATCGAGCTGAACGCCCGGGTTCCGGTTCCCGAATGGGGAGGCCAGGAGGTGCGCATCGCGCTGGAGGAGGACGCCCTCTTCGACGGCGAGGGCGCCTGGTACATCGACCCGCGCGCCGAGCGCCTGCTGCTCATCCCCCGCCAAGAGCGATAGCTCGGAGATTTCCAGCATGAAACCCATTTTCCCGAAACCGGGACCAATTCGCATAAACCTCACAGACATGAGGAAACACATCAAAAAGCATCACATTGAGCAGGCGATCCATCTTCTGCACAGTGGAAAAATCCCTCTGGAGAGGGGCAAGAAGTACTACGTGCTCACGAAAAATGGACACTTGCCTCCCAAGGAATTAGTCGGCTGGGCGTTCACGGCCGCGACCGGTAAAGATCGCAAGGAACTGAAATTTTCAGGTGGAGAGAAAGTCACAAATCGATTCCTTAAGGAACAGGGTTGCCGGGTTGAAGAATACGACTGCGAACACAGAATCAAGACTGGCGTCTTGAAACCGGAACAGCCCGCCGCTTCCCTGAAGAGATCCTTCGAAGCGGTCCGCCAGCCGCAATTCGAGTCGCCGGAACAACCGGCTTCCCGTGCGCTGCGGGAATCGCGTCCCGGAATGAAGGGATCGCGCCTTGATGATCTGAAGCGGTTCTATTCTCTTCTGGATACGCTTGCGCGTCGCTTGAACGGATGGCGCCAGCTCTCCGCATGTTCCGGTCGTATGCAATGGCCCGAACGCGGGGTCTACTTCTTCGGCGAACCCGGCGAATCCCGTACTGACACCGGCAGCGGCCCACGCATCACGCGGGTCGGCACACACGCGCTCAACGCAGGTGAAAAATCCACGCTCTGGAAACGCTTGCGGCAGCATCGGGGGATCCGCAGCTCCGGTGGAGGCAACCACCGAGGCTCCGTTTTCAGGCGGTTGGTGGGAGCGGCTCTCATCGAACGGGATGGCCTGGATTGCCCGTCCTGGGAAAAGCATCGCAGTTCAGCGTCGCACGAGATACGGAAACGCGAAATGCCCCTGGAGAGAGTCGTCAGCGCAGGGATCGGCGGGATGCCGTTCCTCTGGCTCGCCATCGAGGACGAACCGGGTCCGGAGAATCGGCGCAGCTACATCGAGAGACAGGCGATCGCCCTGCTCAGCAATTCCGGCAAACAGCCCCTCGATCCCCCTTCCGACTCATGGCTGGGCCGCTATTGCGATCGGGAACTGGTTCGAAGCAGCGGACTTTGGAACAATAACCACACCCGGGACGAATATGACCCGGCGTTCCTCGACGCGCTGGCGCAACTGGTGGACAGCATGAAGGCCCACGAATGACATAGTAGCGATTTCTTCGCGGTGATCAGAACGTCGGAATCGATGAGATACCCGGGAGGCGATTTCACGGCAGCGTTATTCCGAGCTTGCGGGCGTATTCCTGGAACGTGCCGCCGTGCAGTCCGGTCAGGTCGTAGGCCTCCTTGAAGCCGATGCGCCCTTCCGCGGCCGCCCGAATCAGACGGGAAGCGAACAGCCGGCCCACGCGGTTGTCTTGGTTGTTGTAGAAATCTCCTCCGCCTGTCCGCCTGTCCCGGTGTTCCCCTTGCGTGTATTCGCGGTGGAAGCTGAAAAAGTCCTCGCGTTTCATCAAGCCCAGATCCATGGCTCGCCGTCCCATCACAATCGGGCTGACCTTGAAGCGTCCGGCCAGGAGTTTCAGGGGCTCGCTGCGCTCGGCGACCGAACGCCATGCGGCGCGCATGGCGGCTGCGGGAACGAGGAATTCGGCTGCCGCCCGGTCGCAAAAGCGCTCCACGTCTCCGCCGACCGGCTGGAGTCCCTGGAAGCCGGACAGCCCTTCGCCCGCTTCGCCCAACCACAGATGCGCCAATTCGTGCGCGAGGGTGAACATCTGGGCGGACTTCGCGTCCGCGCCGTTGACGAAGATCAGCGGAGCGTGGGGATCGCTCAGGGCGAAGCCGCGGAATTCGCCCACATCCAGCTTGCGGCGGGTGTTGTTGCCGACGACGCCGTTGATCACCGCCATGACGCCGCTCGCTTCGATGGCCCGGCGCAGTTCGCCCACGGCGGCCGTCCAGGTCGGCGCCCGGTTCGCCCAGCCGTCCACCAGTCCGAGCGTTCGCCGCATGTCACGCCCGATCGCCGCCGGGTCGTCCGAAAGCGACGCGCTGCCGACGAAGTCCGCAGGCTCCTCGTCGGCCTCCATTCGCTCTTCCCGCAGCCATGCCTGCCGCCGAAGCATGAGATGGACGGTGTCCATCAAATCCGGGCTGATTCCCTGGGGACGTCGGCTTTCGACCGTGCGGAAGTCGGCGAACGGCAAGCGCATCGACGGCGGCTCCGGCAGGAAGAGAAACCCGTAGGGCGTCCGGGTCGCCCTGGCGAAGTCCTGCAGCTGCCTCATCGTGGGCCGGCCCGCCGCGCTTTCCCACTCCCCCAATTTCGGGAACCTGCCCCGCAGGTCGGCCAATCCGAGTCCGGCGCGCTCCCGGGCCCAGCGAAGGACTTCCGGCCGGACGGCCACCCGGATCATGCGGGGATTTCCCTCATCACGGAAGGAGTATCCACTGCGAGCCGTCCGGTGACGGCGGCCATGATCAGCGCCGAGCGGCATGCATGCAGCCGGTCCATCGACTGGACGATCCGATCCCGAAGCCGACTCATCCCGGCGGTTTTCCCATCCAGGAACCGAGCAATCCGCCGTTGCGTGTCTAGCGGGGGCACAAGCATCAGCACGCTTCCCATGGTATTCGCTCCCAATCCGACAATGGTTGTTCCCCTCGATTCAGACAAAAAGAACGCCATGGCCAATCCGCATCAGGTCGCCGAAACGGGCAAGGCGCGCTCCACGATGCGAAGGGGCAGGCCGCGAAGGGGCATGCCGCGCCGGGTCGTTTTTGTCAGAAGTCAATGGGAAGCGTAGTGCAGGGCGGGGAGCGGGTCTGGCGGATTTCCGCGCGCTGCGTAGAATTCCGCGCCGATGGAACGCTTCTACCTCACCACCGCCATTGATTATGTGAACTCGAAGCCTCATCTCGGCACCGCCTACGAGAAGATCACCGCCGACGTGATCGCCCGCTACAAGCGGCGCCGGGGCGTGGCTGCCCACTTCCTGATGGGGAACGACGAGCATTCGGCGAACGTCCGCCGCCGGGGCGAGGAACTGGGGCTGGACCCGCTCGCCTACTGCGATCGGATGGAGGACACCTTCCGCGAGGTCTGGCGCCGCCTCGACATCTCGTTCGACGACTTCATCCGCACCAGCGAACCGCGCCATCACGCCGCGGTGCGCAAGCTGCTGACCCGCATCCGGGACGCCGGCGACCTCTACGAAGGCGTCTACGAGGGCTGGTACTGCGTCTCCTGCGAATCGTTCAAGCAGGAGAAGGATCTGGTGGACGGCGAGTGCCCGACGCATCAGTCGAAACCGGACTGGATCCGGGAGAAGAACCACTTTTTCCGCCTCTCCGCCTTCCGCGACCGGCTGGTGCGGCTCTACGAGGAGCAGCCCCGCTTCCTCTCTCCCGGCATCCGGCGGAACGAGATGGCGCAGCTGCTCGAGGGCGGGCTCTCGGACCTCTCGGTGAGCCGGCCGGGGTCGGGTTGGGGCATTCCGGTTCCCTTCGATCCGGAAAGCGTGGTCTATGTCTGGTTCGACGCGCTGACCAACTACCTCTCCGCCACCGGGTACGGCGCCGACGAGCCGGGCTGGGAGCGGCGCTGGCCGGCGGATGTCCACATCGTCGGCAAGGACATCACCCGCTTCCACGCGGTGATCTGGCCGGCGATGCTCATGTCGGCGGGCCTCGCCCTGCCCCGTATGGTTTTCGGGCACGGCTTCGTGAACTTCGGCGGCCAGCGCATGAGCAAATCGCTGGGGAAGGTGGTGGATCCGCTGGAGGCGGCGGAGCACTTCGGCGCCGACGCGCTCCGGCTCTACCTGGTGCGCGAGATTCCCTACGGTCAGGACGGAGACTTCTCGTGGGATCGCTTCGAAGCCCGCTACGACGCCGACCTCGCCAACTCGCTTGGCAACCTGGTGAGCCGGATCACCACGATGGCCGCCCGCTACCGGGACGGCCGGCTCGCGCCCTCGGGACGCTCCAGCCTTCCCGAACTGGTGGGCGCGGCGGTGGAGCGCCACCAGGAGGCGATGGACGATCTCGCGCTGCACCGGGGCGCCGACGAGGCGTTCGGAATCGTCTCGGCGGTGAACGAATTCCTGACCCGGCGGGCGCCGTGGAAGCTCGCCGGGGATCCGGAGGCGGGCGAGCGGCTGGACGAGGCGCTCTACGAGGCGGCGGAAGCCACCCGGGTCGCCGCGGCGCTGCTGGCGCCGGTCATGCCCGGCTCCTGCGCCCGAATCCTCGAACGCCTGGGAGGCGACGAGACGCCCCGGTTCCGGGCCGATCGGGCGCTTGTGACGACGACCGGCGAGCCGCTCTGGCCCCGGCTGCGGAAGTAGCGGCGCTCAACGGGAGCGGGCGAGCGACTCCCGGAACGCGGCGATGGCGATCTCCGCCCGCCGCGCCGCCAGCGCGTGGCCGTTGGCGATGGTCTCCTCGAGGGGGTCCAGAGGAACCCCGTTGATCTCGAAGAGGCCGGCCCGACGGCGCTCGCTGGTGCGGATCGAATCCGGGTCCACCGTGGCCATGATGGCGTCGTAGTGGTAGTCGTCATGGATGCCGGCGCGGGAGGCGGACTGTACGTCCGGCTGCTGGTGGATGCCGAGCTCCTTGAGCTGCTCGAAGCTCCAGAGGTCCTCGGAGTAGTACTCGGGGATGTGGTGCAAGCGGACGCCCGGATGCGGCGGATTCGCGTTCCAGCGCTCGGCGACCGCCGCCATGCCGGCCTGGTTGCCGCCGCTGTCCCCGATCAGCATCAGGTCGGTGAACCCGCTGACCGCGAGGCTCCGGGAGACGTCGAACACCACCATCTCGAAGGTCTCCCGGCTGAGGCCGATGGTTCCCGGAAACCGCATGTGCCCGGTCGGGGGATCGTGGTCGCCCTCGGGCACCAGCTTGAGGATCGGCGCGACCAGCGCGTTCCCCAGCCGGCGGGCGATGGCCTCGGTGGTGGCGCGCAGCACCACGTTGTGCTTGCCGGTGACCACGAAGGGGCCGTTCTGCTCGATGCCGCCGGTCGCCACGATCGCGGTGGTGGCGCCGCCCCGGATGCGGTCCCGGACCTCCATCCAGGTGAGTTCCTCGATGAACACGCTGTCGTGCGCCGGGATGGGGCGCTCGGCGTCGAGCGCGTTCCAGGGGTGCTCCCCGTCGCCGCCACAGGAAGCCGCGGACAGGAGGAGAAGCGCGAACCGCCGAGCCATGGGGACCCGACGAGTATGCCCCTTCTCAGGGTTCCGGCGGAAAAGCGGCCACCGGCCCCCGCACCGAGAGGCCCACCCGCTGGCCGGGTCGGAGGAGTCCCTGCCGGGTCTCGCGGGCCGGGGAGCGGATGGTCAGCTCGAATCCGGAAGGCAGCCGGGCGGACAGCATCTGGTAGGGGCCGTGGAAGGAGGCGCGGGTCAGCGCGGCGACCACCGGCGCCGCCGGGTGGTCGTCCCCGGCGAAGGGCGCGACCTCGAACCGGTCCAGCGGCAGCAGCACATCCACCGGGCCGGCGGGCGCTCCGGCGAGCAGCGACAGCCGGCCCAGCTCGCAGACCGCGGTCCGGCCGTCGCTGGTTCCCGGGAGCAGGTTGGTCTCGCCGAGAAAGCGGGCGGCCTCCCGGCTGCCCGGATGGCGCGCCAGCTCCTCGGGCGCCCCGGCGCCCCGGATCCGGCCCTCCAGCAGCAGAACCACCCGGTCGGCGAGCGAAAACGCCTCCTCCCGGTCGTGGGTGACCAGGACGGTGGTGGTTCCCAGCCGGCGCAGCAGCGACGCCACCTGGGAGCGCACCCCGGCGCGGAGGCTCGCGTCCAGGTTCGAGAACGGCTCGTCCAGCAGGAGCAGCGAAGGCTCCGGCGCCAGCGCCCGGGCCAGGGCGACCCGCTGCTGTTCGCCGCCGGAGAGCTTTTCCGGACGCCGGTCGGCGACGTCGGAGAGGCCGAGCCGCTGGAGGGCGCCCCAGGCCCGGGCGAGTCCGGCGGGTCCCGGAACGCCGAACGCCACGTTGCGGAGCGCGCTGAGATGGGGAAAGAGCGCGTAGTCCTGGAAGACGATGCCCACCCGCCGCTCCTCCGGCGCGACGAAGACCTTCGGCCCGGCGACCTCCCGGCCGAAGAGCCGAATGGCTCCGGAATCGGCGGCCTCGAGGCCGCAGATCACCCGCAGCAGGGTCGTCTTGCCGCCCCCGGAAGGCCCCAGGATGGCGGTGAGGCTCCCGGGCGCGACCTCGAGGTCCAGATCCTCCAGCACGACCCGCCCTCCGTCGGCGACGAAGCTTTTGGAGACCCCCTGGACCTCCAGGGCGAGAGCGCTCATCGCACCGCGGGCCGCAGCGGCCGGTTGGGACGGAGGACCAGCAGCAGCATCCCCAGCGCGAGTCCCAGCAGCAGCAGCGAGGCGGCGGCGGCCCGCCCCAGCTCCACGTTCCCGGCGGCGCTCCAGACGGTGGTGGCGAGGGTGCGGAATCCGGTGGGCGCCAGCATCAGGGTCGCCGGAAGCTCCTTGAGGGTGGTCAGGAACACGAGCGCCAGCGCCGAGGCGAAGCCGGGCCGGAGGAGCGGCAGGGTGATGCGGAGATGACGGCGGAACCACCCGGCGCCCAGCGAGCGGGCGGCGTCGTCGAGGCGGGGACTCAACGGGGCGAGGCAGGCCTCCAGCGGGGCGAATCCCTGGGGCAGCGCATGGATCGCATAGGCGAAGACCAGCAGGCCGAGGCTCTGATAGAGGAACGGGGCGAAGCGCACCGAGAAGTGGACCAGCGCCAGTCCGAGCGCCAGGCCGGGAAGCCCGAACCCGATGTGGGCGACGCCGCGGAGGAGCGAGGTTCGTTTCGACGGATGCCGGGCGGCGAGGAAGGCCACCGGGATGGCGAGCCCCGCAGTCGCAAGCGCCGCCAGGGTGGAGGCGAGCCCGGAGCGGCCGAACGCCGCGAGGAGTCCGGCGCCGACGCCGGCGGGCGCCTGGAACAGCCAGTGGAGGCAGACGCCGACCGGAAGCAGAAGCGCCGGAACCAGCGTCGAGAGGGCGAGCGCGAAGGCCGGCCAGCGAAACCGCCCCAACCGGACCGGTTGCGGAGGTCGGGCGCGCGCCGAGCCGCTCGCCGGGGAACGTGACCGGAAGCGCTCGGCGCCCAGCAGCAGCAGGAGCGCCGCCAGCGCCAGCAGGAGCGCCAGCCCCGCCGCGGTGTGCCGGTCGAGCGAACCCCGATACTGGTTGTAAATGGCCCAGGTGAAGGTCTCGTAGCGGAGCAGGGACACCGCGCCGAAGTCGCTCAGGGTGTAGAGCGCGGCGAGCAGCCCCCCCGACCAGAGCGGCCCGGCGAGCAGGGGGAGGGTGATCGCCCGGAAACGGCGGAAGGGGCCGGCGCCGAGCGCCCGCGCCGCGTCGTCCACCGCCGCGTCCATCACCGCAAGCCGGGCGCGGACCGCGAGGAACACATAGGGGTAGTTGAGGACGCTCAGCACCAGGAACGCTCCGGGAAATCCGTAGATTTCCGGCAGCCGCTCCCAGCCGGTCAGCGGTTCGAGGACGCCCTGGAGCAGCCCGCGGGGGCCCAGCGCGGTGATGACCGTGAACGCCGCGACGTACGACGGGACGGCGAGCGGGGCGGCGAGCAGCCCGGTCAGCCAGCGCCGGCCCGGCAGGTCGGTGCGGGCGGTGAGCCACGCCAGCGTCAGCCCCAGGACCACCGAACTCGCCGCGACCGAACCGGTCAGCAGCAGGGTGCGCGCCGCGATGCCGAGGCTCCGGGGGCGGAGCAGCACGTCGGCGAGCCCGCCGCTGGAAAGCGCCCGCCAGGCGAGATAGAGCAGCGGCAGCAGGCAGAACGCCCCCACCAGAATTCCCGACCACCGGAGCAGCCGGGACGGAGTCTTTCGCGTCGTCAGATCGCTCCGACTTCGGTCAGCAGACGCAGCGTGCCCTGCAGGTCCGCGATGTCGCCCAGCGGCAGGTCCGGCGGGTTCAGCGAGGACAGCGGGGGCACCCGGGGATCGGTGGGGATTCCGGGAACCAGCGGGTACTCGAACGTCTCGGCGGCGAAGCGAGCCTGGATTTCCGGGGAGAGGAGGAACGCGAGAAACCGCTCGGCGGCTTCCCGGTCGTCGGTGGCGTCCACCACGCCGCCGCCGGAGATGTTGATGAGCCCTCCGGCGTCATCGCTCGGACTCACGGTGCGGGCCGGGAAATCATCCCCCTGCTGGACCAGGAAGCGGAACAGGTAGTAGTGGTTCGACAGCGCCAGCTCGACCTCGCCGTCGGCGACCGCCTGGTAGATCGCGGTGTTGTTCGCGTAGGCGCGGGGTTCGTTCGCCATCACCCCCTCCAGCCAGGCGCGGGCCGCATCCTCGCCCTGGAGCGCCCGCACCGCGGTCACGAAGGCCTGGAAGGAGCCGTTGGTGGGCGCCCAGCCGATCCGTCCCTTCCACTTCGGGTCGGCGATCCCCTCGATCGACTCCGGCACCTCCTCCGGGGCGAGCATGTCGGTGTTGTAGACGAAGACCCGGGCCCGCCCGGTGGTTCCCACCCAGCGCCCGGCGGAATCCCGGAAGCGGGCGGAGACCCTGCCGAGGATGGATTCGGGGAGCGGCAGCAGGCGCCCCTCGGCGGCCAGCTGGCCGAGCGCGCCGGCGTCCTGGCCGTAGTAGACGTCCGCCGGGCTCTGGTCGCCCTCCTCGAGAATCTGGGCGGCGAGATCGGCGGTGCCGCCGTAGCGCGCCTCCGTCCGGATGCCGGTCTCCTGCTCGAAGGCGGCGATCACCGGCGCCACCAGCGATTCGCCCCGACCGCAGTAGACGGTGAGGATCGGCTCGGGCGCTCCGCAACCGGCGAGAAACGCGGCGGCGAGAACGCCTGCGAGGGTTCGATGCATGGATGGGTTTTTCTCCAAATGTGAAAATGGGTTTCAACTTCGAGAATCGTAGCACGGGGGGTGCGGGCGCGTGGCAGGCTTCCCGGACCCATGAAGTCCTTGCTGCTTTCCGCGACCCTGCTTTTCGCTCCGGCGCAGATCGAGATCGAGCGGCGGGTGGCCGCGGTGTACCGGATCGCGAACCCGTCGGTGGTGAACATCACCGCCCGCAGTCAGGGGTTCAACTGGTTCCAGGGGCCGGTGACCCAGGAGGGAACCGGCAGCGGGTTCGTGTACGACCGGAACGGGCACATCGTCACCAACTTCCACGTCATCCAGTCCGCCGAGGAGCTGCACGTCTCCTTCGCCAACGGGGACATCCGCGGCGCGGAGCTGGTGGGCGCCGACCCGTCGAACGACCTCGCGGTGATCCGGGTGGAGGGGAACCCGGACGACCTCGAACCGCTCGAAATCGGGGATTCGGGAAACCTCGAAGTCGGTCGATTCGTCGTCGCCATCGGCCATCCGTTCGGCTTGGACCAGACGCTCACCACCGGGGTGGTCAGCGGGCTGGGGCGGGTCATCGACAGCCCCGACCAGGGGTTCATCGGCGAGATCATCCAGACCGACGCGGCGATCAACCGGGGGAATTCGGGAGGGCCGCTGCTGGACCTGGACGGCAGGGTGATCGGGGTGAACAGCGCCATCGTGAGCCCCAGCGGCGCGTCGGCGGGGGTCGGGTACGCCATCCCGGCGGCCACGGTGGAGCGGGTCGTGCCCGAGCTGATCCGCAGCGGCCGCTACCCCCACCCCCATCTCGGCATCTCGTTCGCGACGATTCCCCCGGCGCTCGCCCGCACCCTGAACCGCGCCGGCGTCCCGGCGCCGGAGAACGGCGGGCTGATGATCCGGTCGCTGGTTCGGGGCGGCGCCGCCGAGCGGGCGGGGCTCAAGGGCGCGGACCGGGTCGGCAGGGTGGGAACCCTCCGCGTGCCCTACGGGGGCGACTACGTGGTCTCCATCGACGGCAATCCGGTCGAAAGCGAGCGGGGTCTGATGCTGCTGCTGGAGACCCGGTATCGGGTGGGCGACGAGGCGCGGCTGGGCTACTGGCGGGACAACCAGGTGCGGAGCGTCTCGATCCGGCTCATGGACCGGGACGAGATCCGGCGTCGCCGTCGGTAGCGACGTTTCGGTCCGAGCGGTTATTTCGAGAGGCGCAGGTCGGCCTTGATTTCCCCCAGAAGCCGGTTGACCTCGGACACCTCCCTACTTTGACAGTTGAGCACGATTTCGGTCGGGGCGTCGGATCGGAAAGCCGTTGAAAACAAACCTTTTCTGAAACAGGGGATTTTTCGCAACTCGCTGTGTTGTGCCTAGCGATTTTTGATAGTTTGACTTCTGTGCTATACTCCGCCCATGTTCGTTCGCGTCAAGTCAACCCCCAACAGCCCCCGACGCTCCGTACAACTCGTCGAAGGCGTCCGCAACGGAACCAAGGTCCGCCAACGCATCGTCCGACACATTGGCATCGCAAAGGACGACAAGGAGCTCGAACGCCTCAAGCGGCTCGGCGAGTTCATCAAGACCAAGCTCAAGACCGAGCGCCAGCCTCTCCTCTTCTCCCCCGAAAAGCTCGCCGAACAGGTCATCCGCGTTGGGCGCGAGGGCGACGGCAAGGCGACCCTCCCCGTCGATCTCAAGCAACTGAAGGAAGCCCAACGGATCACGACCGGCATCCATGAGGTCTACGGCGAGGTCTACCGGCATCTGGGTCTGAACGCGTTGTTGCCGCGCTCCCGCTATCGGGCGTACCACGACGCCCTGTTCCACACGGTGATGGCGCGGATCGCCAACCCCGACAGCAAGCGCGGCAGCGTGCGGAGTCTTGAAGACGACTTCGGGGTGAGCCTGCCGCTTCACAAGGTCTACCGGATGATGGATCGGCTGGACGCGAGGACAATCGAACGGCTTCGCGCCCGGGTCGGCGACGCCACCCGCTCGGTGTTGCCCGATCCGGTCTCGGTGCTGTTCTTCGACTGCACCACGCTGGCCTTTGCGACGGAGGAGGAGGACGAACTCCGCCAGAAGGGGTACAGCAAGGACGGCAAGCACCGCTACTCGCAGGTGCTGCTGGCGCTGATGGTCACCCGCGAGGGGCTTCCGGTGAGCTACGAGGTGTTCCCCGGCGCCGCCTACGAGGGGCACAGCCTGGTTCCGGTGTTCGAGGGCTTGCTGCGGCGTCATCCGGCGCAGCAGGCGGTCTGCGTGGCGGATCGGGGGATGCTCAGCGCCGCCAACCTGGAGGCTCTGGACGCGATGGGCGGCGGCTATGTGGTGGGCGCCCGGCTGCGCCAGCTCCCCGGCGCGCTACGCAAGAAGATCTGGAACCTGGACTCCTACGGCCCGTTGGAAGGCTCCTCGGAGCGCCGGGTGAACGAATGGGAGCACCAGGGGCGACAGTTGATCGTCACGTGGTCCGCCAAGCGAGCGCACAAGGACGCCCACGATCGCCGCAAGGCGATCCAGCGGGCGTTCGACAAGCTGTCGCAAAGCGACAACCCCAAAGCGCTGTTGTCCCAGCATGGCGCCAAGCGCTTCATCGCCGTTGAAGGGGATGCGCGACTCGTCCTGGATCAGAAGAAGATCGACGAGGCGGCGCGCTGGGACGGACTGGCCGGCGTCATCACCAACCTGCGCGACGCGCGGGCCGCCGAGGTGCTGTCGCACTACCGGGGACTCTGGCGGGTCGAGGAGAGCTTCCGCATCACCAAGCACGATCTGCGCGTCCGGCCGATCTGGCACTGGACCGAACAACGGATCCGCGCCCACATCGCGATCGCCTTCATGGCGTTCGCCTGCGTGCGCCATCTGGCCTATCGGGTCGCGCTCCAGAAGGAACGGATGTCTCCCGAAGTCATCCGCAACGCGCTGGCGCACCGCAAGTGCACGGTGTTGCTTTGCGAGAAAACGGGAGAGCGATACGCCATCCCCGCGAAGCCGTCCCTGGAGGCCGAGAGCATCTACGCCGCGATGAGACTCCCCCTGCCGACCACGCCGTACCAGCTCGCCTGAGGGCTCGAACCCCGCCGCCGCAGCCTTCAGAGGGCTACGTTTGTAGTGCCTAGCCAGAAATGTCGGCTATTGACCGTCAAGGATTTATCGCTCAAAACTGTCGAAGTCAAGCGTGGTCTCCATCGACGGCAATCCGGTCGAAAGCGAGCGGGATCTGATGCTGCTGCTGGAGACCCGGTATCGGGTGGGCGACGAGGCGCGGCTGGGCTACTGGCGGGACAACCAGGTGCGGAGCGTCTCGATCCGGCTCATGGACCGGGACGAGATCCGGCGTCGCCGTCGGTAGCGACGTTTCGGTCCGAGCGGTTATTTCGAGAGGCGCAGGTCGGCCTTGATTTCCCCCAGAAGCCGGTTGACCTCGGACACCTTTTCCACGGGCGTTTCGCCTCCGAGCGTGATCCGGAGCTGGAGCTGCAGCGGGCTGCCGGCGACGACCTTGACGACCTCTTCGAGCGTTTCGGCGACGTCCTGGACTTCGTGCACCGCCAGGTCGGCCGAGCTGGAGAAGGGGACGTTCCCCGGAAGGGGTTGCCTCTCCGGCGCCTTCAGGATGACGTCTCGCGCCCCGGCATGGTCGCAGGGCCACGGGGCGCTGTCCGGCGCGAGCTCCATCCACCGGGTTCGGATAGCGACGGCGATGGACTCGCGGACGACCGGCCAGGGAACGGGGACGCCCTGCTCCGAAAGCGCGGACAGCAGGGAGAGCGCGGTGGTGCGCCCGTTCTCCCAAGCCCGGGGCAGTTCTTCCGCCGTCAACTGGCGCCCCTCGAATGGCGCCATTGGCTTGCGAAGCTCGGCGGTTGGCGTCAGCACGCCCGGCGGCAGGGATTCCTCCTGGAAACTCGACGGCCCCTGCACCAGCCAGAGGATGCCCTGTTCAACCGCCTGGGCGATGGCGGCTTCGACCGCTTCGGGCGGGCAGATCGGGATGTCGAGCGTCTCCCCGTGCTCCGCGGGCGCTGTCCGTCCGCCGGCGAAGTATGCGAGAACGTCGGCGACCCGGATCGCATCCTGATTCCACAGCTCCGGGAGCGCTCCCGGACGCAGGAGGGTCGGAGCGAGTTCCGCAAGCGTCGCCCTGCCTGGCAGGAAGAGCTCCAGCGCCGGTTCCGGGCGCGCCGTTTCGTCGATCGGCTGCCGCCACCAGGTCCGCGTCGAGTTGTCGGGTCGGGCGAGCGACGCGACGAAATGGCCGTCCCGCACCCCCTGGTCGATGGTGTTCAGGATGTCCCCGGGGCGCAGCATCTTCGGCAGCTTCGGATCCTGCGAAAACGCGCCGACCAGGTCCTTGACCAGCCGGGACGCCTCGTTCGGACGCCAGAGGTTGTAGGGGCCGCTCGGCGTCAGCGCCTCGGCGTTGATCGCGGCGTCCTTGATGCGGGACTTCTCGTGGGCCTGGATCGCAGCGAACAGGGGCTGCTCGCCGGGTCTCACCTTGAACGCCTGGACCGCGCCGGTTTCGCCGACGGCGACGACGATGCTCCACGCCTCCCGGATCGCATCGGTGATGCGCGTTCGCGCCCGCTCGGTGTTTGCGGAGAGCATGGCTTCGCGCTGCGGCTCGATGGTCTTTCCTTCAAGATCGCTTCGCACTTTCTCCCATCCGAGATGGTCGCGGATGCGTTCCCGGGCGTAGTCCAGCTCCTGCCTCAAAGGCGCCGCCAGCACGACAGCGTTCCGATGGGCGCGGGGCCGATTCGGCCCGGTCGTCTCCTCGAGGAAGCGCTGCGCTGTGCTCGACGGCTTTCCCGATTCGGAGGCCGCCTTCGGCCCCAGGACGGCGAAGTGAAACGCTCCGTCATCGGCGATTTCGTGCGGCTTCTGCGGCAGCAGGTGCACCGTGGCCCCGGCTGACTTCGCGCCCTGAATGAGGCTTTTCGTCGTTTGGACCGCTTTGAGGAGCGCATCTTCGATCGTGGCCTTCTGCACCCCGCTCCTGGCGTCGTGGTGCATCTGCGCCAGGTTGGGCTGGTCGCCGAGACGCCACGCGCCCGGCAGCGTGTTCGCGCCGGAGTCGGGGAACTCCGTCTCGTCGAGGAACCAGGAGACTTCCGTCCAGCGGTGCAGAGCCTGATCCAGCTGGATGTCGTCGGTGTCGTTCGCGCCCAGAAGTGTCATCAGCTCCGGCGCGCGCAGCTTCTGGTTGATGGGTTGCGATCCCAGGAACACGGCGCAGACCGCCTGCTCCATCTCGCGGGACTTCAGTTGCGGGTGCTCCCTCTGGATCGTCCGCGCCTTGTCGAGTTCGCCCTTGAGAACGGGGATCCAATCTTTGCCGCTCCCGCGAGTGGCGAAACCAGCGAGTTCGCGGACCGCCTTGGCGAGGTCGGTTTCGCCGGGTGCGGGAAGGAACACGCCGGGGCCGACCAGCGGCGCCGCGTCCCATTTCTCGGCGTCGCGCAGCGCGCTGGCGAAGGCGCGCAGGATGCCGCGGGTGCGCTGAAACCCGTCGAGTCGCCCCCACCGGGCATAGAAGATGTCGGTCAGGTCCGGGTGGAAGGGATATTCCCTGAGAAACCGCTCTTCGGCGTTCGCCCTGTCCTTGCGCATCGTCTCGACGAGCCTGGCGATGCGGGTCACCGCGCCGGAGGCGGACGGGCGGAAGGATTCGGGGTTGGCGATGGATTCGGGGGTGAAGAAGCGCCGCCGCAGCACCTCGGCCACGTCCTGTCTCTGCACCGGCTGGATGCCCTCCTCCCGCTGCCGGTTGAAGACGTCGAACAGCCCCAGGGTTCGCTCCCTGCCGTGTTTGTCGCTCTTTTCAGGTTTGGAGGCGAGGAGTGAGACGACCATGGCGCAGCGGTCGACCCGCGCCGTCGCCTGGCACAGGTACTGGAAGAAATTCTTGAGCCGGGCGAAGGCGCGCTCCTCGAGCCCGTGGGCGTACATCAGCGTTTCGTCGATCAGGATCAGCGTCCCGAGGTCCCGGGACTGCGGCATCTCCAGCAGGTCGGCGAGCAGCGGTTCGGCGGGGGGCGTGTCGCGCTCCTCGGCGGCGCCGTCCGGGTGGAGCGCCCGCAAGCCGGCATCACCCGCGATCTGGTAGGCGAGCACGCTCCAGGGACGCTTGAACCAGCGGGCTTCGCCCGCCGGCCCGCGCGTCTCCACGCCTTTCGCATCGTCAATCTTGTCGAAGCAGAGCGCCGCGACCCGCGCCTTGGACAGCGCGCCGGCGTGGGTGCGGAATTCCCGGACCGCCGGCAGATCGGGCAGCGCGTCCGGGTCGTGCGCGAGGTGGCGCAGCGTCACCAGCGTGTGCGTCTTGCCGCCGCCGTAGGTGATCTCCAGATGCCGGATGGCCTTGGTGTTCCGCCCGGCGAGCCGCATGGCGACGTCGCGCGCCAGCTCCCGCAGGGGGAGGGTCGGATAGGTCAGCGCGAAGAACCGCGCCGGGTCCTCGTAGACCGGCCGCTTTCCGGCTCCCAGCATCACGTCCTGGAGGTCGGCGGCGAATTCGGCGAGCGAGAGTTCGCCCGAGCGCACGTCGTCGCGCAGCTTCACGACCTCATGCCACGGCGGGAGTTTCGTTGTCATGGTCCCTTGTCCTTGTAAAGACGGACCACGAATCGGTCGTGATCTTCAACCAGGTCGGGGTCCGTGCCGTTGTGTCGTCTCATGCCGCGCACGATCTTCCGCGGCACGCCCATCCCCATGTGTTCAAGATAGTCGTAATCCCGCATCACGTCCTTCAGAAGCGGATTGCGGGCGGATCGCACTCCGGCGCGCATCCGCTCGGGCGTGATGCCGTTCGGGAGTTTTCCGGGCGAAACGATCTCCAGCCGGTCCCGATACACGACGAGTTCAATGTCGGTTTCGGTCAAGAGGTAGTCCCGGTGGATCAGGGCGTTGACAATCGCTTCCCGAATTGCGTCCTCGGGGTACGTCCATCGCTCCGCCCGTCGCGCGCCTCCCTCGAGTTTGGCGGTCACCGACGTGTTGCGTTTCACAAAATCCAGCGCCTGTTCGACGAGACCGGCGTCCACGAGGACGCCGGTCCGCCCCATGAGCGGAACCATGGGGCCGCGCAGAACCTTGCGTTCCCGGGCGGCGTAGTCCTTTTCCAGTCCCGGAAAGGCTGCCGCGTCGATACCCGCCTGGGGCAGGAACCGGTTGGGCTTGGTCCCGAATAGAAGGATCCCCGCCATCGTGACGCCGTCCTCGGTCATGATCTCCGTGTTCACGAGGAGGGTTCGCCACCCCGCATCATCGTCGTCGTCCGGGACGTCCTGTTGACGGATCCGCCCGAAGTAGTCCCGGAGCCGCCGCCGATCCAAATCACGAATAGAGCAACCGGAAACCGGCCTCAAATCGGCGCGTATCGCCCCCCGCTGCTGGAACAGCCGACCGAGTTCCTGCTGCGTCGCCTCCCGGCTCTGCGATCCGACTCTGATGTAGTAGGTCCGCTTGTGGTCGTGCCATCTGCTGTGTACGTCGAACCCACGTAGAACACGAACCACTGCGACATCCACGCCCGGACGCACATCCGGGACGACCTCGAAAAATGGAATGATGGCGGGCAGAATTTTGTCCCGGCATGCGGTCATGACCCATTCTTCCAGGCGATCCCGCGTCAACCCGACGACGGTTCCGTCGTCGTCCACACCGAGCAGAACCATCCCACCCTCGAAATTCGAGAACGCGACGAGTTCCTTGGCAAGTTCATGGTTCTGGAGAACGTCACGTTTGAATTCGACGCCCGAATTTTCGCCGCTGGCGATGATTTCAAGAAGTTCGGTATGTGTCATCGCGGTCAGAATCCGTATTTGGAACGGCGCATTTCGAATGCGTGCTTGCCGCCTTCCAGGGTCTCCCCAACCAGTTCCCTTACAGGTTGCGAATCGATAGAGCCCATCTGCCTGCGTTCGATACGGGCGATTCCCTTTCCAGCTTCACCCGAAGCGTTCAGGCCGAGAATCAATTCAGCATCGCCGAGAACCGGAATATTTGCGTTATGAGTTGAAAAAATGAACTGCCGCCGACGTTTTTCTTGTCGCATGATCGGAACGATAACCTCCGTGATGAATCGGTTGTCCAAATCGTCTTCGGGTTGGTCCACAACCAGCGGCGCCTTGGATTCCAGAAGCAGGAGTAGCAAAACGGCAGTCGCCTTTTGTCCCGCGGAGAGTTCTTCCAGTTTGCGCCATTCCGCGGGTTTTCCTTCGGCGGCAGTATTCAACTTGATGTGGGTCGTCGCGGGCAGCTCAAGCTCTTCAATGCCAAGATGAAAATCAAGTCCAGCCTCGGCTATGCGCTTCGCCGCACCCGGAGTGAAAGCGTATTCCGAATGCAGAGCATCTGCGCCTTCCCGACAGCGGCGCGCAAGGTCGGGTAATGACAGTTCATCTCGATTTCGCAGGCGTTCCAGGGAAGCGGCGAGATTGCCTCCCGCGGTCTTAAAAAGTTCCATCAACGGCTTCCGGTTCCCTGCCATCGTGACCTTGACCTGTACCCGGTCGTGGAGCATCTTGGAAATTTGGGTAGCAGCGTCGTCGATTTCTCGAAAATCCTGCGCCTTGGTGTTTTCCCATTCCGTGATCAACGCGCGTCGATGCGCCTCATATTTTCCCAAGTTTTTTTCAAGACTCTCCAGTCGGTCTGCGAGGGGGCGAACTTTCTCAATTTGATGTCGTAGCTGGATAAACTCATCAGCTTTAATGCTGGATTGATGAAGCTCCCGAAGTGACTGCTCATAGGTTGCCTGAATATTCTCGCTCCGTTCGTTCCAATTGGCCTTGATTTTATTGATCTCCGTGTCGGCTTCCGACAAAGCGTAGTCAAACTGGTTTGCAACTGATTGCAAGCGTGAACTCAAGCCTTCAAGTACACGGGCCACTCCACGGAGCACATCAGCATTAGGCAAGTTGTCAAGCGCCTTTCCCGATACGAAAGCCCCGTCGATCGGCAGGGACTCGACCATGTTGTTGCGAAGCGCCCGGAAAGACTCCAGACGGTTGTGCAGAGTCGTGAACAGGGTCTCCTCTTTGACAAGAAGGCTCTTCTCCTTGAGTTTCTCTTCCAATCCCATATCCTGGAAGCGGCGCTGTTTTTCCTCCAATTCAGGCAAGGCCGCCAAACGATTCTTGAGTCGATCTATTTCCTGTTGTGTATCTACAATCCGGCGACGCGATTTCTCGAGATTTATGCGGAGTTCCGCTTTCCGATCGGATAGCGACGGATCGCGATCGGCGAATCGTTCCAACAGCAGAGTGAGATGTTTCGGACTTTTTGCCAATTCGGATATTTCGTGTTGACCGAACACCTGCACTCCGGGTATCGTGCTCTGCGGCGATTGCTCCAACAGGTTACCATGTTGGTCTTTCACCGTCGGAGGATTCGGTACGGTGCGTTCGATCACATAGTCTGTTTTGGATGGATAGTGCGAACGGATCTTCAGTGAGACCCTGGTTCCCGGTCTCAAGACATGCCTGGCAACCTGTTCGTGTGTCTTCTTGGCTTCCTCACCCAAAGGGACAAGGTCGAGCACATAGCGCATACTCTCGATCATCGTCGACTTGCCGGCGCCGCGTCCCCCGATCAGGGCGTTCAGGTTGCTGTTGAAGTGAACAGATGTGCCGTCCAGGAATCCGCCCTCCCAAGTCATGGCGAGAAATTCCGCATGGATTTCGGGAGGCGGATCGCTGTGCAGTCGGATCCGGGAATCGGGGTCAAGAAACGCCTGACGAAGCGCTTCGACCGAGAAGTCCGACATCTTGATGAAGCAGGAGGCACTGTCCTTTTTCAGATCTTCGGGGCCGTTGACGTCCGAAGCATTGACGATGGCCACTGCATGTGTTCGTCGATGCTGCCGATCCTTGTTGTTGAGAATTGCTCTGAACTGCGTTGGGGCTTCCTCAACAGGTCCTGGGAGTGCGCAGGCAAGCAGATCGGCTGACTGCCAAGCGGCCATGCGAGCCTGGCCTTTGAGTTCATGGAGCAGTCCTCCGTTTGCAGCCACATGAGCGGCGATTATTGCCGCGCCCCACTCACGCGCCTTCGCCATAAGCGTCGTCGAATCAATGGCGCCCAAGGGTGAGGCTTCACTTGGGCTGTGCACACCGCAGTCCCCGATAAATCTTTCCAGCGCATCATCTTTTTCTGGATTGAAGAGGCACAGGAAGTGGACTCCGTCCTTCGCCTTGGCTTCAAAGCCGCCGAACGCGAACAGCCCGGCTTCCCGGCAGGCCCGAATGAGTGTCCTGGAAGTATCGACGCGGTAGTGGTCAGTGATCGCCACGACTTCGATATCGGTTTCGTGGCACGCCTGGACGATTGCAGCGTTGTACCCGGCTTCCGAAGCGAACTGCGTCGGTTTGTCGTGCCGCTCAAGATAGGAGAACGGATTGATCTGCAGGGCGCAACGGTGAAAACGTGCGCCATTCGGCAGTTTTTGGGCGGCTTCCAAGCGCGGGGAACCCATGGAATTCAGTGTGGATGACGTTAGCGTCATTTTATGTCATCCTCCGTGAGGCGGAGCGAGGTGATCATGTTCACTTCCACAGCCCCCGCTGGATGGCGCGGCCGGTGTCGAGATGGTGGGACAGGGCTTCAAGGGTGGAGCGTTCGTCCGAGCTTCCGGGCGCCATCTCGATCAGCGCCTGGAGCAGCGAGGCGAAGAGCGCATTGCGCCCCAGGCGGTGGTCCAGGAGGTAGGCGTTCACCTTCTTCTCGTCGCCCTCGCGCCAGAGATGCATCAGCCGGTGCGCCCGGTCGATCAGCGGAACCGGCCGGCCGCCCGGCCCCTTCTCGCCGATCCACCCGGCGTCGCGCCGCTCCCAGGGGAGCAGCCGCACCTTGCCTCCGCCTCCTCCGCTTCCGCCGTCGCCTTCCTCCGCCGCGCGGCCGGGGCGGGCGAGGATGGCGAAGCGGTCGGAGAGGTCCCGGTCGGAGAGGCCGCAGGCGAGCGCGTAGAGGATGGAGGCGCCGGCGGGGGCCTCGTCCAGGTCGTAGAAGTCCCGGTGCAGCAGGTAGTAGGCAGTGACGTCGTCGAGACGATCGGCGGACCCCAGCACCCGCCCGACCACGAAGTCGACCACCATCCGCCGCACGTGGCGGAGGAAGTCGGAGACGGTCAGCAGCTCGCCCGGCTCGTCGGCCTTCTTGACGACCGGATGCCGGGAAAACGCCTCCAGCGCCGGGCCGGTCGCCGCCCAGACGAAGTCGGGGCCGCGGATGCCGGCGTCCCAGAAGTCGCGCAGCTTTTGCGTGATGGTTTCGCGCATTGCGGCGAGCGTCGGGGCGTCCCAGCCGGGGCGCGCCGAGGCGGGGCGCTTGCGGCAGACCAGCCAGACCGAGGAGGCGAGGCGCGCGCCTCCCGCCAGCTTGTTCTGCATCTCCGTCTGGATCGGCCACGAGCCAGTCACCGTGAAGCCGGAGCGAATGAGCGCCGTCGCCAGCGTCTCCCAGGCGATGGGGGACTTGTTGGCGAACACCACCACCAGGCGTCCGTCCTCTTTCAGCGCGTTGCGGCAGGCGTCGAAGGCGCGGGCCATGCCGTCCTCGTAGGCTTTCCGGGAGGCTTGCTGGTCGCCGGCGAAGCGACTGGACTGGTCCACCAGTTCTCCGTCGTTGCTGTCCCGGTCCCACTTCGGGCCGAGCGGATCGGCGAACGCCTGGTCGGCGTCCGGAACGACGCCGTGCAGGGCGCGCCGCAGCCAGACGTGGAAGAAGTCCATCAGGTCCGAGTAGGGGATGGCGTCGTAGTAGGGCGGGTCGGTGCAGATCAGGTCGAATTCGCCCCCGGTGGACTCGATGGCGGACTGGCGGAGCGCCTTCGCCTTCGGGACGCCCCGCGTCGCGGCGGAAAGGTGTTCGACGACGCGGGCGATCCATTCGAGTCCGCCGAGGAAGTTGCCCGATGCGCCGGAGAGCGGGTTGACTTCGGCGAAGTCCCAGACCATGGGGAGCGCGAAACGGGCGTACGTGCTGCGCATCTTCTCGCCGCTGTTGTGCCACGAGCAGAACGCGCTGGAGTAGTCGGCGAGGCGACCGAGCGACAGGGCGAGGCAGGCGGCGATCGCTTCGCGCCACGCCGGGGGGAGATCGTTCCCCGCCTGGCGGACTTCGCGCAATACCGAGCCGAGCGTCAGCAGCTGCCGGTCGGTGAAGATGTCCTTCCAGACATGAAAGCCGTAACGCGGCAAGCCCGAAGCGCCCCGCGAATTCGGCGAGGGTCGTTCCGCGCAGATCGGTTCCGTGGGGAGGCCGAAGGGGATGTCGGCGTACAGCGCGTCCAGCTCCCCGGCGGAGACCTCGGCGGCCCGGATTTCCGCCTCCTCCGGCAGCCGGTACTCCTTGCCGTCCGGCCCGTCCACCACCACCGCGGTCATCACCTCGCCGAGCCGCCCGGCGCGCCCCTCCACGCGAAGGTCCTGCATCGTCATGATCGTCTGGCAGCAGGGGCACCGCGCCCCGGTGCGGCTCATCGTGCCGGGGGCGTCCTTCGCCTCGCCGGTCTCGATCCCGAACGCGACGCCGGTCCCGTCCTCCTTCGGGGTCATCGTCAGCCGCGCCCGCTTCCCGGTTTTCTTCGCCAGCCAGCCGGTCTTGAGAAGCGGCAGCGTCGCCCGGCACCGCTTGCAGGCGACGGTCCGCGCCCAGAGGTAGGCCACCGTCGGCTTGTCGGCGAAGGTCGGATAGCGATGCCCCACCGCCTGCCGCACGCGCTCCAGAACCCGCCGCCCCCAGGCGCGCAGCTGCCACGCCAGGTCGCCCTCCAGCACGAGTTTGCGCTCCGGGTGGATGGGGGGCTGGCGGTGATTTTCCCCGCCCAGACCGAGCGCAGCCAGCTGTCCTTCAAGGTCCGCGCCGGTCGCGCCCTTCGCCTTCAGGAAGGACTCCATGAAGTCCCGATCCCTGCGGGCGAAGTCCGGCAGCGGCAGGGTCCTGCCCGCCAGCTTGCGCGGATGCTCCAGGGTGCATTTCAGGAGAAGCCAGGCGACCGGGTTGATGTCGATGGCGGCAGCTTCGCAGCCGAGCCGCATCGCCTCCAGCGGGATCGCGCCGCCGCCCGCGAACGGGTCCAGCACCCTCGGCGCCCTGCCGCCGTGCGCCTTGCGGATCTCCTTGCGGAACCAGTCGAGATCGGGGCCGTTCTCGCGCCCCCAGTGCAGGACGCCGCCGACCGTTCCGCGCCTGCTCCCCCCGATCTTTTCGCCGGTGACTTTCCCGGCGAGCCTGCGGTGGATTTCCTTGCGCGTGTTCTCGTCGCCGGGGTCGGGGAGGAGCGCGCCGATCAGCGCCGCCCGGCAGGCCGCCAGCGGACGTCGCGCCGGCCAGATGTGGAGGGTGGAGATGTGCCCGTGGCGGACGTTCTTCTCGTGCACCGAGTCGAGCGAGACCGCCTCCAGCGGAAACCCAACCTCGATCAGCCGCGCGCCGTCCTTCACGGGGCGTCGCCCTTCGGTTTCGGCTGGTAGGGGGGCGCGTCACCGTAGCGCGCGAACAAATCCTTCGGATCCATCTCGACGATCCTGCCGTCCTCGAAGACGACGACCTTGCCGCCCGCCGCCTCCGCCCGCCGCCAGGCGCGTCGGGCCGCCCGCCGCAACGCCGCCTCGGCGCCGATCCTGTCGCCAGAGCGCATCGTCCCGGCATTGTCGTACACCGCCCATTCGTCGACCAGGCGCTTGTAGATGCACTCGAAGTTGCGGAGTCCCGACCGGAACCGCCTCCGAACGACGTCCTCCGGCACGTCGTGGCCGCCTTCCGATACCCGCTTCCGAACCCGGGAGAGCGCCATCTCCGGCGTGGGCAGCGACAGGAAGAACAATTTCACGTGATACCCCTTCCTCCGCCAGAGCGGGATCGCCCGAACGTAGCTTCGTCCGCTCAGGGTCGTCTCGAAGGCGAAGCTCTCGCCCCGGGCCACGTATCCGCGGATCGTCTCCACCATCAAGCGACCCGCCCGGAAGGCGTCCGCGGCGGGGCGGAACGGGTTGAGGCCGGCGGCGATCGCATCAGCGTTGATGAAGGTCGGGCAGGCCGCATCCTTCGGCAGGAACTCGGTCGCGAAGGTCGTCTTGCCCGCCCCGTTCGGGCCGGCGAGAATCACGATCTTCACGCGGCCGCCGCCTCGATCTCGGCTACGGAGATGATGACGCCCCCCTCCCTGATGACCAGGCGCCCGAACGGGTCGGGAACCTGCACCAGGCGGGGGCGGGCGGTGGCGCAGTCGAACACCACATAGAGCCAGTAGCGGTCCCGCTGGGAGCAGGCGGCGGACCATTCGTTATCGCTCAACCGCACTTCGCCGGACCCCGCCCGCCCCTTGACCTCGATGGCGCGCTCCTCCCCGCCCGGGCGCCTGGAGCGAAGGTCAAAGCCGGGCCAGTCGCCGAGACCCTGCCGTCTTGCCAGTTCGGGACGCGAGACGTCCTGGACCGTTGCGCCGGCCGCCTCCTCGTGGGCGCGGGCGAATTCCATGGCGATCCGCTCAACGTCGGCGTCGTGCCGCTTGCGTTCCTCCGGGTCCTCCGTCGGGACGACCAGGGCGTGGAGGAGCATCGTCGCGTCCCCCGGCTCGATGCGGAGCGGTTCGGCGCGCAGCCGCGCCAGCCCCTGCCGCTTCGCCGCCTCCAGCCGGCGCTGCTCCTCCCTCACGCGGGCGAGGTCCCGGGCCGCGTCCGGATCGCCCCCCCGCGCCTGGGCGTTCAACCGCCGCCGCTCCGCCATCAGTTCGGAGATCCGGTGGTCGAAACCGCTTGCGGTCCAGCGGCTTCGCTCCGGGAGCGATTCCTCCATCGCGCCGCGCTGCCTCGCCGCCATGCCGCGGACGGACTGCTCCACCCACTCCTCCGCCTGTTCGGTCAGCTTCCGCGCCTTCTGGGCGAGCGGCACGCCGCCGGGGGGCGTGCCGCGGTCGCCGCGCAGCAGGAGCAGATGCTCCGGCGGACAGCGCGCGATCGCGCCGCTTTCCTCCTGACGCAGCCCGAGGAGGCGGCTCTCGACGGTCTCCGCGCGCTCGCCGCCGTCGCGTCGCAGGACGGAAACCTGCGCCAGGTGGAACAGCCAGGGGCGCTCGGCGAGCGGGTCAACGAAGATGGCGCCGCGAAGCGCCTCCCGGCCCTGGCGTTCGAGGAGCGCGCCGCGGAAGGCGTCGAACACCGGTTCGCCCGGATGCATCCAGATCGCGGCGGCGTCGCCCGGCTTCGGACGGCGCGTCGTCATCCGCCCCTGCGCCGCTTCCGGGTAGGCGTCCATCGCGGCGCGGATGCGGTCGGCGGCGCGCGGCGCCCCCGGCGCGAGATCGAAGAAGCCTTCCTCCCCGGTCTCCCGCTTGAGCCGCAGGTCGATCAAGGGCGCCGCGGTCTCGACGAACCGCTGGACGTGACCGGGCAGCAGGCGGCGGTACTGCTCGGTTTCCAGCGCCTTGTTGACTTCGGGGAGGCGCTCCCGCACGTCGCCCGATCCGTACCGGTCGCGGTCCCGCCGGTCGATGGCGGCGACGCTCTCCGGGGTCAGCTGGCGATCCAGGTCCCGGGCGGCGGAGCGGGCGCCGTCCTCGGCCAGCAGCGCCTCCTCGAGGTAGCGCTTGAGCGACTTGTTCCGGAACTGCTGTCCCACGACGTCGAAGACCTTGTCCGACCGCAGCTGCTTGCGGATCGCCTCCAGCTTTTCGAGGAGGACCTTCAGCACCCGGCCTTCGCGGGTCGCGCCGGCGATCAGGTTCACGATGACCACCGGGTCGCGCTTTTGCCCGTAGCGGTGGATGCGTCCCATGCGCTGTTCCAGGCGCGCCGGGTTCCACGGCACGTCGTAGTTGACCATCAGCCAGCAGAACTGGAGGTTGATGCCCTCGCCGGCGGCGTCGGTGGCCACCAGATAGCGGGCGTCGTCCCGCCGGAAGGCCTCCACCTGGGCTTCCCGGGCGCGGTAGTCCAGTCCGCCGTGGATGCGGGCGACCTGCCCGGCGAAGCCGAACGCCTCGAGGCGGCGCACCAGGAATTCCGCGGTGTCGCGGTGCTCGGTGAAGATGATGAGCTTCTCCCGGGCGAAGTCGGGAGACTCCATGACGGCGCGCAGCTTCTCGAACTTGGAATCCTCGCCGGCGTCGGCGAGGCGGCGCGCCTTCCGGTGGAGGGCTTCCACCTCCTTGCGCTCCTCCTGGAGATCGAAGAGTTCGGTGGCGATGAATCCGCCGAGCGCGTCCCGCTCGAACGCCTCGTTCCGTTCCGCCCCGCCCTCGTCGTATGCGTCCTCGTCGGCGGTCGCGTCCTCAAAGTGGTCGGCTTTCCGGGCCAGGAGCTGCTGGCGCTGCTTCAGCTCGTCGGAACGGCCGGAGCGCACCAGCTCGAGGGCCTCGTCGATGCGCTCGAGGCGGCGTTCGAAGGAGCGCATGAGCGCGTAGGTGGAGCTCGCCAGCCGCCGCTGGAAGACGCTCATGGCGAGGCGCGCCGCCGACCGGTTCAGCGTCTGCGCCTGGTTCCAGGTTTCCTTGAGGTAGCGGGTCGTCTCGTCGTAGAGGTCCTGTTCCGCCGGGGCCAGGTCGTAGCTCAGGGTGTCGCAGCGCCGCTTCGGGTAGAGCGGGCGCCCGTCCAAGCGCAACATCTCCTCCTTGGTGCGGCGGATGAAGTGGCGGCGGCGCTCGGCGTCGGGGAAGGCTTCGAATGCGTCGAAGGTGGTGAGGACGCCGGGCGCGAGCAGCCGCCACAGGCAGTACCAGGGGAAATCCTTGCCCTGGTGCGGGGTCGCGGTCAGCAGCAGCAGATTCGGCGCCGACCAGCCGAGACGCCATGCCTCCTGAACCGGCAGGCCGGCGAGCGCCTCGGCGAGGAGGTAGCGCTGCGTCTTGCGGATGCGGCCGTCGCCTTCCCGGTCGGCGGTCAGTTTGTGGGCCTCGTCGAACACCACCAGGTCGTAGGGGCGGGCGCCCTCCGCGAGCGCCGCCTCGCGCATCCGCTTGCGCATGGTCTCTCCGGCCAGGGTGTCGATGCTGACGATGAGGCGGTCGCTCTCCGGGCCGGCGAACGGGTTGCCGGCCCTGGCGTCGGCGCCGCCGGCGATCCGGAACGGGAGCCGGAACAGCGTGCGCATCTCGCGCTCCCAGTTGCCGACGAGTCCGGCCGGGGGGACCACCAGAATCCGCTCGATGCGGCGCCGGGAGAGCGCCTCGCGGATGTAGAGGCCGGTCATGATCGTCTTGCCGGCTCCGGCGTCGTCGGCCAGCAGGAAGCGCAGCGGGGTCTGGTCGAGCATGTGCTGGTAGACCGCGATGCGCTGGTGCGGAAGCGGGTCGATCGACGAGATTTCGGCGGCGAAGGCGGGGTTCGCGAGGTGGCCCTGGGCGAGGCGGTGCGCTTCGGCGACCGCCGCGACGCCGTCCGGATTCCCCGCGAAGTCGAGATGCGGGGCGTTGGCTTCCGCCGGGGGCGGCGCGCTTTGGGCGGCGGCGTCCAGGTCGAGGAGCCGCCTCCAGGCGAGGGGCGCCGGCTTGGACTTGCCGTTCTCCCAGCGGTTCACCGTGGCGAAGG
Organism: Candidatus Marinacidobacterium sp.; assembly: GCA_965202845.1. Taxonomy (GTDB): domain Bacteria; phylum Acidobacteriota; class Vicinamibacteria; order Marinacidobacterales; family Marinacidobacteraceae; genus CBDATA01. The sequence goes on along the minus strand of OZ241856.1, from coordinate 653,251 downwards.
AGACGCCCAACTGCTCCGCCATCCGCATCTGGGTCATCCCCAGCCGTTTCCGCAGCTCCCGGACGCGGGCGGGGTAGTCCTCGGTCATTGGGGAGTACTATAGCATATGCGGTAGCGCGTTTGCAAATGGAGGATTCGTGGTACGCTCAGCCGATGCGGGGACAGGACTGGCTGGCCGACGCTCTGGCCGAGTTGGCCGGAATTGATGAGGACATTGAGGCGGATGGCCTTCCACCGATCCCGGAGGCGACGCGGGCGGAGGCCGCCCGGATTTTGCGGGCCGTCCATCCGCATCCGGCGGCGTCTGTCGTATATCCGGCGCCAGACGGGATCATGCTGCATTTCAAGGCGCCCGGCGCTCCGGCCAGCGTTGTCCTGGAAATTGGCGATGACGGTCGGGGCGCGTGCTTCGCGCACATCGGCGGGAGGAATCGGAGCAAGTTGTATGCGTCCTCCTCCGAAATCCCGGATGACTTCGTGCGGGAGCGGCTGCGGGAACTGGCCGCCGTCGATGCGGAGGAGCGGTGAAAACCAAATCCGCTGGAACTTTCCCCGCCAAAAGGGCTCCGGTGGAGGATCGCCCCAGGCCAACGCCGGACTGGCTGGCGGAGTTGGCCGGGATGGACGATGAAATTGAAGAGGATGGCCTCCCGCCGATCTCGGCGAAAGCGCGTGCGGAGGCCGTCCGCATCCTTGAGTCCCTCGATTCACTGCCGGAGGCGCCCACCGTATATCCGGCGCGGGGCAGGATCGTCCTGAGCTTCAAGGCTCGCCATGCTCCCGCAGGTGTGGTCATTGAGATTGACAGCGACGGACGGGGATCGTGCTACGCGCACATTCGGAACAGAAGTCGCGGCTTTGCGTATGCGTCCTCCTCGGAAATCCCCGATGACTTCGTGAGAGAGCAACTTCGCGAACTGTCCGCCATCAAGTAGATTCGGCATGGATGATGCAGCCGGATACGCCGTCGCCCGGCCCGCCGACCGTGCTCGCGCTGGTGGGGCCCACCGCCTCCGGCAAGTCGGAGCTCGCGGTGCGGCTGGCCCGGCGCTTCCCGCATCCGCTGGAGATCGTCTCCTGCGATGCGGTGCAGGTGTACCGCGGACTCGACATCGGCTCCGGCAAGCTCCCGCCTTCCGAGCGCGGCGGGGTTCCCCACCACCTGCTGGACGTCCTGGATCCGGAGGACCCGTGCACCGCCGGGCGGTACGCCGAGCTTGCCGCCGCCGCCATCCGGGAGATCCGGGCGCGGGGCGCCGTCCCGCTGGTAGTCGGGGGGAGCGGTCTCTACTTTCGCGCCCTGCGAAACGGCATCTTCCCGGACCCGACGCCGCGCTCGCCGGCGATGCGCCAGCGGCTGAAGCGCCTGTTCGCCCGCCCCAGGGGCGCGCTCTGGCTCTCCCGGCTCCTCGCCCGCCTCGATCCGGCGGCCCATGCCCGCGTGCATCCGAAGGACATCGTGCGGCGGGCGCGGGCGCTGGAGGTGGCCCTGCTCGCGGGAGCGCCGATCAGCCGGCTCCAGAAGGGCAGCCGCCCGCCGCTGCCCGGCGCGCGCTGGGCGGTCGCCTGGCTGGACCCGCCGCGCGAGGACGATGGGCTCCGCATCGCCGCCCGCGTCCGGCGGATGCTCCAGTCGGGGCTGGAGCGGGAGACCGGAGAGCTCGAAAGGCGGCACGGCGCCCGCTGGCGCGCCCGCAACGCGATCGGATACCGCGAGATCGTCGCCGGTCTGCCGGACCCCGAACCGGCGATCGTCGCCGCCACCCGCCGCTACGCGAAGCGGCAGCGGACATGGTTCCGGGCCGAGCCGGACATCCTCCGGCACCCCGGACGCGCCGGGGACGTCGAGGGCGCCATCCTGGACCAGTTCCTCGCTACAACTCCTCGAAGGTGAGCCGGCCCGCCAGCTCCGGCACGTCGAGAAAGCCGCGAATCCGGCGCCGGAGCGCCGGGACCGCGCCCGGTTCCGCCTTGATCAGGAGCCGGAAGCGCGAGAGTCCCCCCACCTGGTCGCCGGGAGCGATGGCCGGGCCGATGACCTCCCCGCCCTCCGGCCGCTCCTCCAGCACCTGCTGGAGCGCGCCGATCCGCTTCGCCGCCTGCTCCCGCTTGGGGTGGGCGACGGTCAGCCCGAACAGGCGCACGAACGGCGGATAGCGGAACCGCCGGCGCATCCGGGTCTCCTCCTCCTGGAAACGCCTGACATCCTGGGCCGCAGCCGCCGCCACCGCGTAGTGCTCCGGGTTCGCGGCCTGGATGAGGACCCGGCCGGGGCGGTCGCCGCGCCCGGCCCGCCCGGCGACCTGGGTCAGCAGCTGGAAGGTGCGCTCCGCCGCCCGGAAGTCGGGGGTTCCCAGCCCGGCGTCCGCCGCAACCACCCCCACCAGGGTCACCGCGGGAAAGTCATGCCCCTTGGCGAGCATCTGGGTGCCGGCGAGCACGCGGATCCGCCCGTCCCGGAATCCGCCCAGGATGTCCTGGTGGCTCCCCCGGGTTCGGGTCGCGTCCCGGTCGAAACGCCCGACCGGAACTCCCGGCAGCAGCCGGACGAGCTCCTCCTGGATCCGTTCGGTCCCGAATCCCTCCGACCGGAGGACGTCGCCCTCGCAGAATCCGCAGGACTGCGGGGTGGGTTCGCCGAACCCGCACCCGTGGCAGAGCGCCAGATGCCCCCGGCGGTGGAGCGTCAGCGCCAGCCCGCATCGGGCGCACTCCAGAACCCGCCCGCAACGCAGGCAGACCAGCCTTCCCCCGTACCCGCGCCGGTTCAGCAGCACCATCGCCTGGTCCCCGGCGGCCGCCGTCTCCCGAAGGGCCTGAACCAGCGGCGGCGCGAGAATGAGCGGGCCGCGCCCGCCGCCGCGCAGGCGCTCCCGAAGCGCCGGGCGCATGTCCAAAAGCTCCACCCGGGGGAGGGGGCGCCCGGCGACCCGTTCCGGCAGATGCAGCCGGACGATCCGACCGGCGGCGGCGGCGCGCGCGGTCTCGAGGGACGGAGTGGCCGACCCCAGCACCAGCACGCCGTTTCCGGCGCGGGCGCGCATCCACGCCACCTGCCGCGCGTGGTAGCGGGGCGCCTCCTCCTGCCGGTAGGCGCCGTCGTGCTCCTCGTCCACGACCACCAGCCCCAGGTCCGGGATCGGCGCCAGCGCCGCCGAGCGCGCTCCCAGCGCCACCGGCGCCCTGCCGAGCCGCACCCGCCAGAAGGCGTCCCGCCGCTCCGCCGTCGTCAGCCCGCTGTGGAGCACCGCCACATCGTCCCCGAAGCGGGCGCGCAGCAGCGGCGCCATCCGCATCGCCAGCGCGATTTCGGGCGCGAGCAGCAGGGCGCCGCGTCCTTGCGACCGCGCCTTGGCGATCGCGGCCAGGTACACCTCGGTCTTCCCGCTCCCGGTCACGCCCTCGAGCAGGAACGCCCCGAAACGCCGCGCTTCGAGCGCTTCCCCGATCCGGTCGGCGGCCTCCTGCTGCCGCCGGTTCCGCGCCGGGGCAGGCGCGGGCGCCGCCGGTTCGGGATCCGGTTCGGGCCGGGCTTCGAAGATGGTCAGCAAGCCCTCCCGCCCCAGGCGTCGGAAGGATCGGGTCGGGGAAAGCTCCAGCTCCCGGCGGAGCCGGACCAGCGGCACTCCGGTGTCCCCGCGCGACACGGCGAGCAGGCTCAAAATCCGCCGGTCGTCGGCGCCGAGCCGGGGCGTCGCCCCCTGGTCCGGTTGCCCCAGCCGATGGGAGCCCTCGGCGGTGATCCGCGCGCACTGCACGACGCGCCCGGCGGGGCCGCCCGGCGGGGTCATCGCCTTGAGCGCCAGGCCGATCGGGCACACGGTCCGATCGGCGATCCGCCGGGCGAGCTCCAGCAAATCCTTCGGGACCGCCGGCGCCGGGTCGGGAAGCCGCCGCAGCACGTCCTTGTCGCCCGGGCCGGGCGGGCCCGGATCGGCGCCGGTCACCACGCCGACGATTTCCCGGCGCCCCAGGGGAACCACCACCCGGCTCCCCGGCGGCAGCGCCTCGGAAGCCCGGTAGCGGAATTCGCGGAAGAGCGGCCTCGGCGCCGCCACCGAGACCAGATGCGACACTCGCGGAGGCCGTTATCTCCCGCCGATGAAGCGCCGCGCCGCGGCGAAGTCGGCGAGAACCTGCCCCCGGCGGCGTTTCTCCTCCTCGCCCGAGAGCCGCAGCAGGAACGCCGGGTGGAAGGTGGGGATCAGCGGGACGCCCTCGAAATTGAGCGTTTGGCCCCGCATCGCCCCCATCCCCCCCGCTCCGGGGAGCAGCGCCTGGAGCGCGACCTTGCCGAGCGCGATCAGCGCCTTCGGGCGCACCGAGGCGATCTGGCGCTTCAGGAAGGGCAGGCAGGCCGCCACTTCCTCCGCAGTCGGGTTGCGGTTGCCCTCGGGCCGACACTTGACCACGTTGGCGATGTAGACCTGACTGCGCGCCATCCCCAGGGCGTCCCGCAGCAGCCGGTTCAGCTCCTTGCCAGCGGGGCCGACGAAGGGGCGCCCCTGCCTGTCCTCTTCGGCCCCCGGCCCCTCGCCCACGAACATCAGGTTGGCGCCGGGGTCGCCGACCCCGAACACCAGATGGCGCCGCCCCGCCGCCAGCGGGCAGCGCACGCAGTCGCCGAGGTCGAACCGGATCGCGGGCAGCGTCTCGCCGTCGCCCACGAAATCGGTGAGGTCGCGCAGCAGCCGAAGCCGGCCGAGCGTCTGCTCCCGGAGGTCCATGGCTTCAGGCGAGCCGCCGCGCCACCGCGGTCCAGAGCGCGTCCGCCAGCTCCCGCTTGTCGATCTCCCCCAGCCGGTGGACGGAGCCGGCCTCCGCCAGCGCCGCCTCGATCCGGTCGGCGGCGAACCCGACCTGGCGCCCTACCCGGTTTCCCACGATCAGGTCCGCTCCCTTCGCATCGAGCTTGCGCAGCGCTTCCGGCGCCGGGTCGCCGGTTTCGGCGGCGAATCCAACGAGGACCCGGGGGCCGCCGGAGCGGTCGGCGCCGAGCTCGGCGAGGATGTCCGGATTCCGCTTCAGCTCCAGCCGCAGCGTCTCCCGGTCGCCCCGCTTGATCTTCTCCGGCGCTTCCGGCGCCGGGCGGAAGTCGGCGACGGCGGCGGCCATGACCACCGCGTCGGCGTCCCGGCGCCGGAGCACCGCCTCCCGCATCGCCTGGGCGCTCTCCACCCGCACCACCTCGCATCCGGGCGGCGGTTCGGCCTCCACCGGACCGAGCACCAGGACGACTTCGGCGCCGCGCGCCGCCGCCCGCCGGGCGAGGGCGAACCCCATCTTTCCCGACGACCGGTTGCCCAGGTAGCGCACCGGATCGAGCGGCTCCCGGGTGGGACCGGCGGCCACCACCACGCGGCGGCCCGCAAGGTCCTTGGGATCGCCGGCCACCGCCTCCTCGACCGCCTCCTCGACCGCCTGCACGATGTCGTCCAGGGGGGCGAGCCGCCCGGGGCCGAACCAGCCGCACGCGAGCTCCCCGGCGCCCGGATCGAGGATCCGCGCGCCGCGGCGCCGCAGGGTCGCGAGGTGCCCCTGGGTCGCCGGGTGCTCCAGCATGTTGGTGTTCATCGCCGGGGCCACCAGGATGGGCGCCCGGATCGCCAGGTGGAAGGTGGTGAGGAAGTCGTCGGCGATGCCGAGCGCCATCCGCGCGATGACGTGGGCGGTGGCCGGGGCCACCAGGAAGGCGGCGGCCTCCGAGGTCAGCGAGATGTGCCGGATGGCGCCTTCGTCTTCGGGGCGCTCCGGGGAGAACAGGCGCTCCAGGACCGGCGCCCCGGAGACGGTGGCGAGCGCCAGCGGGGACACGAACTCGCGCGCCGCCCGGGTCAGGATCACCTGGACGCGCAGGCCGCGGCGACGGAGTTTCCGCACCAGATCGGGGGTCTTGTAGGCCCCGATGCACCCGGTCACCCCAAGCGCCACCAGCGGTTCCGGTTCGTGCGGTATGGTTGCCCGGTTCATGAAGCCTGTCCTGGGGTCTCTCCAGATGGGTGGATTATCTCCCTCCGGTCTCCCCGCGCGCAGCGGCGGGGGCCGCCTTCCGGCTTCGGGTTCGCGATCATGGTCAAGTCAGATCTCGTTCAGCGGTGTATCGCCGCCACGCGCCGTTCGGAGAACGCGACTCGTTCGCCTCCCGACCGGGACCAGGTGAAACTGGCGGTGGAGGCGGTCTTCGCCGGACTCGCCGACGCCCTGGCGGCCGGCGACCGGGTGGAGATCCGCCGGTTCGGGGTCTTTGCGGTCCGGCCGCGCCGGACCGGAATCGCCCGGAACCCGCGCACCAATCAGGCGATGGCGATTCCTCCCGGCCAGGTGATCCGGTTCCGCGGCGGCAGGGACCTCTCCGATTGAACCAGGGGCCCGCCGCTGGGAAACGGCTGGTCACCCTGCTGGGACGCCCCAACGTGGGCAAGTCGACCCTCTTCAACCGCATCCTGGGAGGGCGGCCGGCGCTGGTCCACTCCCGTCCCGGCTCCACCCGCGATGGCCGGCTGGAGTCGGTGGAGTGGGGCGGCGTCTCCTTCGACCTCCAGGACACCGGCGGCGCCGGAGCGCCCGACGCCGGTCCCTTCGCGGCGGAGATCCGGGAGCTCGCCGAACGCACCGCCGCGCGCAGCGACGTCGTGGCGTTTCTGGTGGACGCCCGCGACGGATGCACCCACGCCGACGGGCTGCTCGCCGAGAACCTCCGCAGGCGTCCCGATCCGGAGCGCCCCCGGGTCGTGCTGGTCGTCAACAAGGCGGAGGGGCGGTTCGAGTCGGCGAGCGCCGAGTTCCACGAATTCGGACTCGGGGAGCCGATGCCGATCTCGGCGGAGCACGGGATCGGGATCGGCGATCTGCTGGACCGGATCGTCGGGATGCTGCGGGAGACGCCGGGGGCGCCGGAGGCGGCGGCGCCCGCCGATGCGGCGCCCGCGTTCCGGGTGGCGATCGTCGGCCGCCCCAACGTCGGCAAGTCCACCCTGCTGAACCGGCTGCTGGGCTTCGACCGGGCGCTGGTGTCCCCGGTGGCCGGAACCACCCGCGATCCGGTGGACGAGCGGCTGACGGCGCACGGGCAGGAGATTCTGCTGGTGGACACCGCCGGGATCCGCCGAGGGTCCCGCGGCCGGAATCACGGAGCCATCGAGGAGGCGGACCGGGTGGCGATGCGCCTGGGCGGCCGCGCCCTGGAGCGCGCCCAGGCCGCGCTTTTGGTCGCCGACGCGCGGGAAGGCCCCACGGCGCTCGACGCCGGAATCGCCCGATTGGCGTTCGCCGCCGGATGCGGGGTGGCGGTGCTGCTGAACCGCTGGGATCAGGTGGAGGAGCGCGAAGCCCGCTGGCGGCGTCTGCGCCAGGAGGTGGGGGCGCGCCTTCGCCACCTGCACGATCCGCCGACGCTGCGCATTTCGGCGCTCGCCGGGATCGGCATCGACCCGATCTGGAAGGCGGTGTTCGCGCTCCGGGACCGGCTGGGGCGGCGGGTGCCCACGCCGGAGCTGAACCGGTTTCTGGTCGAGACCACCCGGCGCTTCGCCCCGCTCTCCGGTTCGGGCAAACCGGTGAAGGTGCTCTACGGCTACCAGTCGGGCGTCTTTCCGCCCCGGTTCCGCGTGTTTCTGAACCGACGGCCGGCGGACCTGCCGGCGAGCTGGTCCGCGTACCTGACCGCCCGGATGCGCAAGGAGTTCGGCTTCCGGGGCGCGCCGATCCGCGTGCAGCTCGAGGAGCGCCGCCGGCGCGGGCGTACAATCGGGGATTCGGAACGTTCCCGATGAGCACCGGCTCCGCCGCCCCGCGCCGCCCCATCCCCGGCAAACTCTTCTTCCGCATCGGCGAGGTCGCCGAGATCACCGGCGTGCAGATGTACACGCTCCGCTACTGGGAGCGGGAATTCCCCACCCTGCGCCCGAAGAAGAACGACGCCGGCCAGCGCTCCTACCGCGCCGAGGACATCGAGATGGTGTTCGAGATCCAGCGGCTGCTGCTGGAAGAGGGCTACACCACCGCCGGCGCCCGCCGGGCGCTCGGCAAGGGGGGGAGCGGCGGCGGATCGTCGAAGAAGCCGATCCCGATGCCGGAGTCGGAACCGACGGGGAAGAAGGCCGCGACCGGGCGCCAGCTCGCCAGCGAGGCGCTCGCCCTCATGGACGAAACCGACGCCGCGCTGGCCCGTCTTGGATACGCCGATTCCGGCGACTGAAACAGCGATGTCGGGACGGCCGGATTTGAACCGACGACCTCTTGCACCCCAAGCAAGCACGCTACCAGGCTGCGCCACGTCCCGATGGGATCGGGATTCTACTGCGGGGCGTCCCCGTTGGTGAGGCGAAGGGCTAGAATCGCCGCCGCGTCGACGGGGCGTGGCTCAGTCTGGTAGAGCACCTGGTTCGGGATCAGGGGGTCGCAGGTTCAAATCCTGCCGCCCCGACGGCGGCGCCCTCCCCTTCTCATGGCGAACACTCCCGGAACCCCGCGCGAGTTCACGCTTCGCGCGCTTCTCCTCGGCTTGGTCATGGCCGTCGTGCTGGGGGCGGCCAACGCCTACCTCGGCATCCGGGCCGGCCAGACCGTCGCGGCGACCTTCCCGGCGGCGGTGGTCTCGATGGTCGTCATCCGCGGGTTGTTCCGCGGCAGCCTGCTCGAGGAGAACATCGCGCGAACCACCGCCTCGGTGGGCGAGGCGCTGGCGGCCGGCGCGATCTTCACGCTCCCGGCCTTCCTGATCGCCGGCGCCTGGGAGGACTTCCACTACTTCGAGAGCACGCTGCTCATGCTGATCGGCGGCCTCCTCGGCATCCTGTTCGTGGTGATCCTGCGGCGGAGCATGGTGCACGACCCGGAGCTGCCCTTCCCCGAATCGGTCGCCGCCGCCGAAATCCACCGGGCCGGGAGGGCCAGCGGCGGACGCCTGCTCTTCGGGATGATGGGCGTCGGCGCGCTGATCGAGCTGCTGAAGAACACGAAGGGCCTCCAGCTCTTCGCCGACCGGGCCGCCGGGGCGCTTTCCTACGGGTCCTACCAGGGCGCGATTTCGGTCGGCGGCCAGAGCTTCGGCGCCGCCAGCCAGCCGGGGCTGCTGCCCTGGTCCACGCCGGCGGCGTCGCCCGCCTACCTCGGGGTGGGCTACATCATCGGCTTCCGCCTGGCGGCGATCACGTTCTCCGGCGGGGTCTTCGCCTGGTGGTTCCTGATCCCGGCGATCGTCTTCTTCAACCCGGAGTTCGCCGACCCCGCCCGGGTCGCGGCCGCCGGCGGCGACTGGTCGGGCGCCAGCCAGGTGATCTGGGCCGAGCTGGTCCGCCCCATCGCGGTGGGCGCGATGATCGCCGGCGCGGTCTGGACCCTGCTGCGGATGCGCAAGTCGCTGGGGGAGGGGCTGCGCCGCTCCCTCCACGAGCTCCGGGGAGGCGCCGCCGCCCGCGCCTCGAAGGAAGAGGCGGATCGCGACATCCCCTTCAGCTGGACCGTCGCCGGGGTGGTCGCGCTGGTGGTCCCCACCTTCCTGCTCTACAACTACTACACCGGCCAGCCGCTGGGCGCGCTCGGCTCGGCGGTGGTGATGATCGTCGCCGGGTTCTTCTTCTCGGCGGTGGCCGGGTATCTGGTCGGGGTCATCGGGAGCTCCTCGAACCCGGTTTCCGGGCTCACGATCTCCACGCTGCTGCTCGCCGCGCTGCTGATGACCTTCCTTGGCGTCACCGGCGTCCAGGGCGTCGCCGCGGTGCTGGGCGTCGCCGCGGTCGTGTGCTGCGCCTGCGCGGTGGCGGGGGACATGCTCCAGGACCTGAAGGTGGGGCAGATTCTGGGCGGGACGCCGTTCCGCATGGAGTGGGCCGAGATCATCGGCGTCCTCTTCGCGTCGCTGTTCCTCGTGCTGCCGATGATGCTGCTCCACCAGGGCGACATCGCCGCCGGAGGGACCGGGGTCGGCGGCGCCGAGCTTCCCGCGCCCCAGGCGGGGCTGATGGCCCTCCTTTCCCAGGGAATCGTCGGCGGGGACATGCGCTGGCCGCTGGTCGCCTTCGGGATCGCGTTCTGCCTGTTCATGGCGCTGATCCGGGCGCCGTCCCCGATGCTGATCGCGGTGGGGATGTACCTTCCGCTGCAGACCACCTTCGCCATCTTCGTGGGCGGGTGCATCCGCTGGCTCGCCGACCGCCGGCTGGCCTCCCTTGCGCCGGAACGACGGTCCCTGGGGGAGAGCGCCGGCGTCCTGATCGCGTCCGGACTCATCGCCGGGGAGGCGCTGATGGGGGTGGCGCTCTCCGGGTTCGCGGTCTGGGGCGTGCCGTTCCCGACGCTGGTCTCCGACCCCTCCGGCGCGCCGGGCCTCCTCGTGTTCGTCGCGCTCGGCTGGTTCCTGGTGCGGATTCCGCTCCGCGCCGCGCGTCGTGGAGCATAATTGGAGAGAGGAGAACTACGCGCGATGAGCATCCTTCGAGTCGCCCGGGCCGCAGCGGCCACGGTCGGTCCGCAAGCCACGGTCATGGAGGCCATCCGCTCCATGCAGGAGGCGAACGTGGGCGCGGTGGCGGTCGTCGAGGACGGGGAGATCCGGGGGATGTTCTCCGAGCGGGACGTCATGCTGCGGGTGGTGCTGGAGGAGAGGGACCCGGAAGCGACCCCGGTGTCCCGGGTGATGACGACCGATGTGGTGACGATCTCCCGGGACACCCGGTCCGACGAGGCGGTGAAGACCATGTGGGAGCGTCACGTCCGCCACCTTCCGGTGATCGCCCCGGACGGAACGGTCGAGGGGATCGTCGAGATTCGCAGTCTTTTCCACGAGCGGTTCGAGGAGATGTCCGGCGAGCTTGATTCCCTGGAGTCCTTCGTTGCCGCGGACGGCATTGGTGGCTGACGGGGCGGCTGACCGGGCGCCTCCCGGCGGCGCCGCGCCCTGGGTCGAGTTCCAGGGGGTCGGCAAGACGTACGACGGCCGGACGATGGTGGTGGACGGCCTGGACCTCGAGGCGCGCCAGGGCGAATTCCTGACCCTGCTCGGCCCGTCGGGCTCCGGAAAGACGACCTGTCTGAACATGCTGGCCGGGTTCGAGACGCCCACCCGGGGAACCATCCGGATTCGCGGCGTCCCGGTCGGGGACACGCCGCCCCGGAAGCGCGGCATCGGGATGGTGTTCCAGAACTACGCGCTCTTCCCGCACCTGACGGTGGGGCGGAACCTGGCGTTCCCGCTGGAGATCCGCGGGGTGGGCGCCGCCGACCGGCAAGCGCGGGTGGCGCGGGCGCTGGACCTGGTGCGGCTGGCCGGATACGAGGATCGCCGGGTGACCCAGCTCTCCGGCGGCCAGCAGCAGCGGGTCGCCATCGCCCGGGCGCTGGTCTTCGAACCCGACCTGGTGCTCATGGACGAGCCGCTGGGCGCCCTGGATCGGCGGCTGCGGGAGGAGCTCCAGTACGAAATCCGGCGGATCCAGCGCGCCCTCGGAGTCACGTTCATCTATGTGACCCACGACCAGCAGGAGGCGATGGTGCTGTCCGACCGGGTCGCGGTCTTCGAGGGCGGGCGGCTGCAGCAGGTGGCCAGCCCCGAAGGTCTCTACGAGGAGCCGATGTGCAGCTTCGTCGCCCGGTTCGTCGGCGAGAACAACCGCATCAGCGGACGGGTGGAGACAGTCGACGGCGCGCTGTGCGAGGTGGCGGTGGGGGAGGCGGCGCGGGTGCGCGCGCTCCGGGTCGCCCCGCTGGAGGTCGGCGACCGCACCACGGTCTCCATCCGTCCGGAGCGGGTGGGGATCGCGCCGCCGACCGGCGGGGACAAGTACGCGAACGCCTTCGACGCCGAGGTTCTGGATCTGACCTTCCTGGGCGACCATCTCCGGGTCCGGGCGCGCCTCTTCGATTCCGACCGGTTCATCGTCAAGATTCCGAATGTGGTCGGGCACGGCGCGGTGCTCGCCGGGGACCGGATTCGCATCGGCTGGACGCCCACCGACTGCCGCGCCCTCGATCATCAACCGGAGGAAGCCTCCTCGTGAAACGTCTTCTCGTGCTGTTCGTCGCTTTCGCCGGCGCCTGTTCTTCCGACTCCGATCCACCGCGGTCGCTGACGGTGGTTTCCTGGGGCGGCTCCTACGCCCGGGCGGTGGACCGCGCGGTGTACCAGCCGTTCGAGGCGCAGACCGGGGTCGCGCTCGGCCGGGAGGACTACAACGGCGGCCTCGCCGAAGTCCGCATCCAGGTGGACACCGGGAACGTCCACTGGGACGTGGTGGACCTCGAGGCGTTCGACGCCATGCGCGGCTGCGAGGAGGGGCTGCTGGAGCGGCTCCCGGCCGACCTCTTCGCCGACCCCGCCGATTTCCCCCCCGGGGCGCTCACCGAGTGCGCGGCGGGCACCGTCTTCTATTCCACGGTGTACGCCTACCACCCGGATCGGTTCCCCGGTGAGAAGCCGGCGACCGTGGACGACTTCTTCGACCTGGAGCGGTTTCCGGGTCGGCGGGGGATGCGGCGCAGCCCGCTGGTGAATCTCGAATTCGCGCTGATGGCCGACGGCGTCCCTCCGGAGGACGTGTACGCGGTCCTTGACACCCCCGAAGGCATGGATCGGGCGTTCGCCAAACTCGACGCCATCCGGGATCAGGTGGTCTGGTGGGAAGCCGGCGCGCAGCCGCCCCAGCTGCTGGCGGACGCCGAAGTGGTGATGTCCACCGCCTACAACGGGCGCATCTTCAACGCCCAGGCGGTCGAGGGGCAGCCGTTCGTGATCGTGTGGGACGGCCAGGTGCTGGACATCGGCCAGGTCGGGATCGTCGCCGGAACGCCGAACCTCGAGACCGCGCTCGACTTCGTCCGCTTCATGGGACGCCCCGAATCGCTGGCGGCCATCTCCGGATACATCGCCTACAGCCCGGTGCGCGATTCCGCCCTCCCGCTGGTCGGGACGCACCAGGATCTTGGCATCGAGATGCTGCCGCACATGCCCACCAACCCGGAGAACCTGACGCGGACGGCGCATTCGGACGTGGGGTGGTGGGCCGACCACCTGGACGAGGTGAACGAACGGTTCAGCGCCTGGTTGAACCGCTGAAGGCGGCATGACGCCCTACCCGCTCCGCTCCCGGGTCCGGGCGGTGGGACTCACGCTGCCGCTGGCGGTCTTCATCGGCGTGACGTTCCTGCTCCCGCTGGGGACGATGGTCTCCCGCAGCGTGTACGACCCGGTGGTGGCGGACGCGATGCCGGAAACCCTCGCGGCGCTTGCGGAGTGGAACGGCGAGGGGATTCCGGGGCCGGCGGCGTTCCGGGCGGCACTCGAGGAACTGGGGCGCGCCCGCGCCGAGCGCGCGATCGGCCAGGTCGCCGGGCGGGTCAACCGGGTGGAAAGCGGGTCCCGGAGCGCGCTCATCGCCGGGTCCCGGGCGGAGGGTCCGAACCCGATCGACGCCCTTCGGGCCGCCGACCCCGCATGGGGCGAGGCGTCCCTGTGGCGCTCGATCCGGATCGCCGGGGAGCGGTTCACCGCACGCAACTACCTGCACGCTCTGGACATGGAGCGGCTTCCGGACGGCGCCATCGCGCGCCAGCCGGCGGATCTGCGAATCCACGTCCCGCTGCTGCTGCGCACCCTGGCGGTGAGCGCCGCGGTCACCCTGTTCTGTCTGCTCCTCGGCTACCCGATCGCGCACCGGATCGCCCACGCCGGCCCGCGCGCCGCCCGCATCCTCATGCTCCTGGTGCTGGTGCCGTTCTGGACCTCGCTGCTGGTGCGCACCACCGCCTGGATCGTGCTCCTCCAGACGAACGGGGTGCTGAACGACCTGCTGGTCCGGATCGGCCTGGTCGCCGACGACGGGCGGATCGCCATGATCTACAACATGACCGGCACGCTGGTCGCCATGACCCACGTGCTGTTGCCCTTCATGGTGCTCCCCCTGTATGCGGTCATGCGCACCGTGCCGCCGCACTACATGAAGGCCGCCCGGTCGCTCGGCGCCAGCGGCTTCCAGGCGTTCTTCCGGGTCTACTGGCCGCTGACCCTTCCGGGAACCGCCGCCGGCGGGCTTTTGGTGTTCATTCTCGCCATCGGCTACTACATCACGCCGGCGCTTGTCGGCGGAAGCAGCGGACAACTTCTCTCCAACCTGATCGCCTTCCACATGCAGACCTCGCTGAACTGGGGGCTCGCCGCCGCGCTCGGCGGCATCCTGCTGGTCGCGGTGGGGGCGCTCTATGTCGCCTATGACCGGCTGGTCGGCGTGATGAGCCTGCGCCCGGGATAGACATATGGGACGACTGCTCCACTACTGCTATTGCGCCCTGGTGTTCGCGTTCCTCGTGGCGCCGATCCTGGTCATCGTGCCGCTCAGCTTCAACGCCGAGCCGTACTTCACGTTCACTCCGGGGATGCTGCGCCTCGATCCGGAGGCCTGGTCGCTCCAGTGGTACGGAGTGTTGCTGGGGGACGGCGCCTGGTCCCGCGCCCTCGTCAACAGCCTGGGGATCGGCGTCGCCAGCGCGCTTCTCGCCACCGTCCTCGGCACGCTCGCCGCGTTGGGACTCGCCAGCCCGGCGATGCCCGCCCGCCGGTTCGTGAACGCGATGCTCATTGCGCCGATGGTGATTCCGGTCATCATCGCGGCGGTGGGGATGTTCTTCTTCTATTCGGACATCGGCCTCACCCAGACCCACCTCGGGCTGATCCTGGCGCACGCCGCGCTGGGCGCTCCCTTCGTGGTCATCACCGTCACCGCGACCCTCTCCGGCTTCGATCCCAACCTGATGCGCGCCGCCGAAAGCCTGGGCGCCGGGCCGGTGGAGGCGTTCCGCCGGGTCCGGCTGCCGCTCATCGCGCCGGGAGTGCTTTCGGGCGCCTTCTTCGCGTTCGCCACGTCGTTCGACGAGGTCGTGGTCGTCCTCTTCATGGGAGGGCTCGAACAGCGCACCATCCCCCGCCAGATGTGGTCCGGCATCCGCGAGGAGATCAACCCGACGATCCTCGCCGCCGCGACGTTCCTGATCGGGTTCGCGCTGCTGCTTCTGCTGACCGTGGAGTGGCTGCGGGCGCGCGCCCGCGCCGCCTGATCCCACTCCGGGACGCATGCTGATCTTCCCGGACGAGGTCCACGGCTTCCTCCGCCACGCGAACTGGCTGGAGGTGTTCCGCCGCAGCGCCGCGTTCTTCGAGAAATGGCTGGGCGGGCCGGTCAGCCCCTGAGGCGCCCCCCCGCTCGCGACTCACCGGCTCTTCGACGGATACACCTCGTGATGGGGGTCGTACCAGAGGATATGGAACGTGGGGTCGTCCCGAATCCCGAAGACGCGCTTCCTGCCCCCGATGCGCAGGGAGAACAGCTCGTCCAGGTCGTCCTGCTTGATTTCGACCAGCCGCTTTCGGGCCTTCCTGGCGAGGTTTTGCACCGGGACTGCGTGGCTGTTCGTTCCGGCAGTCCTGCCCCCCGATCCCGACGTCACTTCGCCCCACGTCATGGACTCGAAATCTTGAAGCTTGGGAAGAACCGTTTTGCACAGCTCATCGGGATCAACGTTCCGCCAACCCCATGGACCGCCCAAGTCGACGCGTCGCAATCCCCACACCAGGGTTTTCCGCGCTTCCGGGTCGACACGCTTCGTCGCCCGAGGCCTGACTGGCTCGCGCCTTGGCCGCCGGGGTCTCTTGCGGGCGGTCATTCTTCGGGAAGGCCGCTGTAGTACTCCGCCAAGTCCTGCTTCGGGATGATCCTGCTGCCCCGTTCCCCGGCGGGAACCCCCCGGCGCGCGTTGCTCCAGGGATCCTCCATGTGGGTGAGTTGGCTGAGCCACTGCGACGACTTGTCGCCGTAGTACTCGAGGACGGCGTCCACCGTCTCTGCCTGCGCCGGAGTCAGCTTCGCCGCGTCGCCGCCCGGCATCGTGGACAGCCGGAACTGCTTGCGGTGCCGTTCGTAGAGCTCCCGGACCACCGGGCCGTTGGCCCATGCCTCAATCTCTTCGGGAAAGAGCGCGTCGTCGTCCCAGACGGTGGACCACGCCTGCGCGTAGTAGACCAGCTTCTGGAGCTTCCAGGTGGTCATTTCCCCATGCTTGTCAAGAATGTATGCGGCGACGTCAAGCACGTTGGCCATCGGGTTCCCCTCCTCCGGTTCTCCGCCCGTCTGCCGGAATCCTAGCGCATCAAACCCGGAAGTGGATTCCCCGGCGGTCCAGCCAGACCGCGACCCCGATCCACAGCGCCACGTTCGCCAATGCGAAGGCGAGCGATCCGTGCAGCGGGCCGAGCCAGGAGGCGAAGAGCGTTTCCCATATCCGGGTCCAGGCCGAGCCGGCGCCGCGTTCCGGGAAGAGCAGCAGGGTCTTGGCCAGCAGGCCGGAGGCCACGAAGATCAGAATCGCGTTCCGCCCCATCGCCCCCAGCGGCCGGGTCCAAGCCGGCGCCTTCCGGAGGTCGGCCAGCAGGACGGCGAGGGCGAGGCAGGAGCAACCGAGCCCGGCGGTGAAAAGCGTGTAGGAGCTGGTCCAGAGGTTCTTGTTGATCGGAAGCCACGGGTCCCAAACCCAGCCGGCGACCGCCAGCCCGAATCCCCAGGCGAAGAGCGCCCCGATCTTCTCCCATGCATCGCGTCCGCTCCGCAGCAGCCGGCCGGCGAAGACCCCGATCAGCGCGCTGGCGATCGCCGGAATGGTGGACAGCGCGCCTTCCGGGTCCCAGGTGACCTGGTAGAGCGGCCCGGGAATCAGCAGGCGATCCAGCCAGGCGGCCAGATTGGTTCCGGGCGCGAGGTCGCCCGCGACCCCGCCGGGCGCCGGCACAAACGCCAGGAGCGCCGCGTACCCCGCAAGGCACGCCCCGGCGAGCATCAGGAGGCCACGCCGGGAGAGCGTCAACGCCGCGGCCCCGACCGCCAGATAGACAACTCCGATCCGCTGGAGCACTCCCGGCAGCCGCACGCCGTCACCGTTGAGTAGGCCGAGGAAGGGCCAGGCGGCCAGCAGCAGGCCCAGCGCGATCAGGATCAGGCTGCGCCGCGCCACCCGCAGCAGGAGACGGGGCCGTTCGGAAGGCGCTTCCCGGAACCGCCGCTCCAGCGAGAACGGGATGGCCGCTCCCACGATGAACAAGAAGAACGGGAAGATGAGATCGGTCGGCGTCCATCCGTGCCACGGGGCGTGGAGGAGCGCCGGGTAGACGTGCCTCCAGCTTCCCGGGTTGTTCACCAGGATCATCCCGGCGATGGTCGCCCCCCGGAAGAGGTCCAAGGACTCCAGCCGCCCGGTCATTCTTCGGGGAGACGGAAAAAATGTCCCACCGGCGGAACCGTACCAAGACCAAGCCGCTCGCCCGCCGCGATTCCGTTCCGTCCGATTCGACCGGTATACGCTCCGGCTGCAGTGGATTCGCAATCGTCCCGCAGCGGCGTGTGATGCCGTCGTCGTTTCCCGCCCTCGCCGGGATGGCGGCGGGGGCGCTCTCGCTGCTGGCGTTCGTCCCCTACATCATCGCCATCCTGCGCGGCCAGACCCGCCCGAACCGGGTCACCTGGTGGATATGGGCGACCACCGGGGCGGTGCTGCTCGCCAGCTACCACTTCTCCGGCGCCGACACCACCATCTGGGTTCCGGCGAGCTACTTCGTCGCGTCGCTGGCGACCGCGCTGCTGAGCATCCGCTACGGGGAGGGCGGCGCGACGCCCCTGGACCGCGGCTGCCTCCTGGGGGCGGGCGCCGGGCTCCTGCTCTGGTGGTGGTTTGACGCGCCGGTCGTCGCGCTGGTCACCACCCTCGGCGTCGATTTCGCGGGCGCCGTCCCGACCATCCGCAAGGCATGGATCGCGCCCCACACCGAAGACCGCCTCGCCTGGGCGCTCTTCCTCGCCGGAAACGCCCTCAACCTGATCGCAGTGGACCGCTGGGAGTTCGCCATCGCGGTCTATCCGGTCTACTTCCTCCTCGCCAGCGGCACGATCTCCCTGCTCGTGCTGCGCCCGCGCCCGAAGCTGGTGCACACTTCGCCGGAATGAACCCCCACCGACGCATCCGGGCGCTCTGGCCAGACCACCTCGGACTGGCGCGTGGCAAGCTCCTCCTCCCCGACGCCGCCGCCACCGGACACTGCGTCGCCACCTTCGCGCTGGGCTTCGACCGCGAAATGGACGCCTGGCCCGGTTCGGGGCTGCTCGACGGCCTGCCCGACATGCGCGCCGTCTTCGATCCCGGCGCGGCGCGCCCCGGCTGGAGCGCGGGAACCGGCGTGGTGGTCGCCGACCTCGAGCAGCACGGAAAGCCGCTCGAACGCTCGCCCCGCCGGGTTCTGAAACGCGCCATCGCCGAGCACGAGACGGACGGGCGGCGGCCGGTGGTCGGCATCGAGCTGGAGGCGTTCCTGCTGAAGCCGGACGGAGCGGGCGGCTTCCAGCCGATCCGGACGCCGGGGTCCCACGTGTACGGATCGGGTCCGCTGACGGACCCCGAAGGGGTCATGGAGGCGGCGCTGGACGCCGCCGACCGGGCCGGCATCGCGCTGGAGTCCTTCCACAGCGAATACGACGACGGGCAGTTCGAACTCACCCTCGGCAAGAAGGACGCGCTCGCCGCCGCCGACGAGGCGTTCCTCTTCAAACTGCTGGCCCGGGAAACCGCGGCGGAGCGCGGACATCACCTCACCTTCATCGGCAAGCCGTTCACCGACCGCGGCGGCTCCGGATTCCACGTCAACCTGAGCCTCGAGGAGGATGGCCGCAACGCCTTCGACGATCCGGGCGGCGCGGGCGGCCTCTCAAAGCTGGCGTGGTCGGCGGTCGCCGGATTGCTCCGCCACCACCGCGGCCTCGCCGGGGCGATCGCGCCCACGGTGAACGCCTACCGGCGGCTCCGCCCCGGCCAGATGAGCGGCTACTGGGCCAACTGGGGGCACGACCACCGGGGCTGCGCGGTGCGGATTCCGCTGGAGCGCGGCGAGGGAGCGCGGATCGAGCACCGACTGGCCGACGGCGCCTGCGGGCCGCACATCGCAGTGGCGGCGGCGCTCTTCGCCGCCCGGCTCGGCATCCGGGGGAGCCTCGAACCGCCGCCGGAAGAGACCGCCGACTGCCTTGAAGAGGCCTCCACCGACATCACCGTCGCGCCCGACCTGGGGCGGGCGCTCGACGACCTCGAGGCGGACGCGGATCTCAAAGCGGCGCTCGGCGAGGAGTTCGTCCGGATGCACGTGACCGTGAAGCGCCGCGAATGGGAGCGGTTCCAGTCCCACACCAGCGACTGGGAAACGCGCGAATATGTCCCGTACCTCTGACGCCGGGACGAGCGGCTTCCTCTTCCCCCGAACCCGGAGCGGGGCCGCCTCGCTCCTCCAGACGCCGCCCTGGCACTACTCGGGAGAGATGCTCACCATCGAGTACCTGGCGCCGCCGGGATCGGTGGCCGCGCTTCTTCCCGCGCCGCTGGCGCCGGTCGCCGATCGCCCCGACGCGGTGGCCGCGATCTGGGCCGACTGGCAGTGCTGCGGCGACTCCAGGGAGGAGCTGCTGGACCCGGTCCGCGCCCAGTACCGGGAGTGCCTGCTGGTGGTCCGCTGCCGCTATCGGGAGCGCGACTGGTCCCGCTGCGTCTTCATCTGGGTGGACACCGACGCCTCGCTGGCGCGGGGGCATTTCCAGGGATATCCCAAAAAGCTCGGCGAAATCCGGATGACCCGCCCGGCGCTGGTCGGGCGCGCCGGCCCGAAGCTGGCGCCCGGCGGGCGGTTCGGGGCGACCCTCGCCGCCGGCTCCCGCCGGCTGCTGGAAGCCGAATTCACGATCACCGGCGCCGCCGAATCGGCGGGCTTCGTGAACTCCCATCCAATGCTGCACCACCGCCTCATGCCCCGGGTGGAGGCGGACGGCGGCGACGCGCTCCACGATCTGGTGACCGTCCGCTCGGAGGACGTGGAGGCGGAGACCGCCTGGGTCGGCGACGCCGCGCTCCGGGCGTTCCCCTCGCCGACCGAGGAGCTGACCGCCCTGGCCCCGGTCCGGATGCTGGGCGGGTTCTATCGGCGGGTCGGGTTCACCTTCCGCGGCGGCCGGACCCTCGAACCCGGAGGAGGCGCCTGATGCCTGCGGTCGGCTTCGGACTGCTGGCGCACGTCCCCACCATCATGCTGCCCGAGGCGGAACGGCGCGCCCTCAACGAGGGCCGGGAGATCAGCCTCGCGCCGGGGCTGCGCCGTCTCCGCGCCGAAGTACTGGACGCCCTCGCGCCCGAAACCCTCGTGATCCTGGACACCCACTGGTTCAGCACCGTGGAGCACCTGCTCGCCGGGCAGGAGCGCCGCTCCGGGACGTACACCTCCGACGAGTTGCCGCGCGGCATGCACGGGATTCCCTACGACTACCCGGGCGATCCCGAGCTGGCGCAGGCCGCCGCCGAGGCCGCGAGCCGCCGGGGAACCCGCGCCCACGCCTCGCAGGACCCCCACCTTCCGGTCCACTACCCGACCATCAACCTGCTCCACTACCTGTGGCGGGGCGAACGGGTGGTCTCGGTGAGCTGCGCCCAGACCGGCCAGACCGACGACTTCCTGAAGATGGGCGCCGCGCTCGGCGACGCGGTCGGGGAGACCGGGCGGCGGGTCGCGTTCCTCGCGTCCGGCGGGCTGAGCCACCGCTTCTGGCCGCTCGCCGAGCTCCACCTCCACGAGGCCTCCGATCCGAGCCACGTGCGCACTCCCGAAGCCCGCGCCGCCGACGAGGAGCGGATCGCCTGGATGCTCGCCGGCCGGCACGACCGCATCATTGAGACGATGCCCGACTACGCGCGCTTCGCCCCCGAAGGGCGCTTCGGCCACTACCTGATGGCGGTCGGCGCGGTCGGGGGAGCGGCCTGCCGCGCCCGGGGGAGGAAGTTCTCCGAATACGAGAACGCCATCGGCACCGGGCAAATCCATGTATGGTTCGATCTTCCGGAGGGAGGGCATCCTTGAATCGCAGAACGTTCCTCAAGACGACCGCAGCCGCCGGCGGCGCCGCCGGTCTGACCGCCGTCGCCGGGTGCGCGCCGCCGTCCGGATCCCCCGAATCGCCAGCGACCGCCGAAGTCCCGCCGTTCGAACTCGACGAGGTCACGGTGGATGAACTCCAGCGCATGATGGAATCGGGCGAGCGCACCGCCCGCTCCATCGCCGAGGCCTACATCGGGCGCATCGAGGCGCTGGACCGGCAGGGGCCCGAGCTGCGCTCCATGATCGAGATCAACCCGGACGCGCTCGCAATCGCCGCCGAACTCGATGCGGAGCGGAGCGCCGGGAGCGTCCGCGGTCCGCTCCACGGGATCCCGGTCGCGCTCAAGGACAACCTGGACACCCACGACCGCATGACCACCACCGCCGGGTCGCTGGCGCTGGAGGGCTCCATCCCGCCGCGCGACTCCTTCGTGGCCGAACGCCTGCGCGCCGCCGGCGCCGTCCTGCTGGGCAAGCTCAACATGAGCGAGTGGGCCTACTTCCGCGGGGAGCGGGCGACCAGCGGCTGGAGCGCCCGGGGCGGCCAGTGCCGCAACCCCTACGCCCTGAACCGCAACCCGTGCGGCTCCAGCTCCGGATCGGGAACGGCGGCCTCCGCGAATCTCGCCGCGCTGACCGTGGGAACCGAGACCGGCGGCTCCATCATGTGCCCCTCCTCCAGCAACGGGGTCGTGGGCATCAAGCCCACCGTGGGACTCTGGAGCCGCTCCGGCATCATCCCCATCTCCCATTCGCAGGACACCGCCGGGCCGATGACCCGCACGGTGCGCGACGCCGCGATCCTGCTGGGCGGGGCGGTGGGAGTCGATCCCAGGGACGAGGCCACCCTCCGCAGCGACGGCCATTTCCACACCGACTACACGCAGTTCCTCGACCCGGCGGGGCTCCGGGGAGCGCGCATCGGAGCGGCGCGCAGCTTCACCGGGTTCGATCCCCGGGTCGCCGCGCTCTTCGAGGACGCCCTCCAGGCGATGCGGGACGCGGGCGCGGTGATCGTGGATCCGGCGAACCTGGCGGAATCGGCGTGGAACGACGAGCTCCCGCTGCTGGTCCTCGAATACGAATTCAAGGCCGGCCTGAACGCCTATCTGGCGGAGCTGGGGCCCGACGCCCCGGCGCGCTCGCTCGCCGAAGTCATCGAGTTCAACGAACGAAACGCCGACCGGGAGATGCCCTTCTTCGGCCAGGAGCGCATGATCGCGTCCGAGGCGCGCGGGCCGCTCACCGACGAGGTCTACCGGAACGCGGTGCGGACGATCCAGCGGGGGAACCGGGAGGACGGCATCGACGCCCTGATGGAAGAGCACGACCTGGACGCCATCGTCGCCCCCACCCGCGACCTGCCCTGGGTCACCGACCACATCAAGGGAGACCGGCTGGACGGCGGCAGCAGCGCCGGGCCGGCCGCCATCGCCGGCTACCCGGACATCAGCGCGCCGATGGGGTTCGTCTCCGGGCTTCCGGCGGGGATTTCGTTCTTCGGACGGGCGTGGAGCGAGCCGACGCTGCTCCGCATCGCCTACGCCTTCGAGCAGGAAACCAACCATCGCCAGGCGCCGACCTTCGCGCCGACGCTGGGGTAGCGGCGGGCGGGCACGCGCATTGCGTTGGTCGAGCGTCATGTTCCGTCGTTTCTCCGCTCTCCTTCTGGTCCTCATCCCGCTCCTGGGAGGCGGTTGCGCCACCGCTCCCGAAGTGGTCACCGCGCTGCGCCCCGCAGCCGACATCGGCTACGAAGTCATCTGCGTCGGGGACTGCGAGCAGGAGTGGCAGCGCGCCCAGGTCTGGATCACCACCTGGTCGCGGTTTCCGCTGGAGCTGGTCACCGACGTGATCCTCCAGACCTACCCGCCCGCCGAATCCGAGGTCGACCGGGGCTTCATCGTGGTCCGGGAGCCGATCGGCGGGGACGAATACGCGATCCGCATCGCGCAGACCTGCGCCAACGTGCTGTTCGGGTGCGCTCCGCCCACCGACCGGGAAGTGGAGATGGCGTTCCTCTACTACGTGCGGCACGGAGTGGATTTGGTGCGCGGGCTTCCGTTCACTCCCGATTAGGTCCGTACGAAAGCCCCACCTGCATCATCAGGAAGGCGGTGTCCATCGCCCGATCCGCGACCCGGCCGCGCCCCCCCGCGTGCCCGGCCCGAGGCTGATACCGGAGGATCACCGGCAATCCGGAGGACGAGGCGGCCTGGACCCGCGCCGTCATCTTGCGGGTCTGGAGGGGAGGCACCCGGGTGTCGAGATCGCCCTGCGTGAACATCACCGCCGGATAGTCGGTTCCGTCCCGGACCGCCTGGTAGGGCGAGTATCGGCGCAGATAGGCGAACTGTTCGGGGATCAAGGCGTTTCCGTATTCGAGGAGCGCCGGCATGTTGTTGGTTGTGGTGAAGGTGGGGAAGCGGATCATGTCGAGGTCGGGGAACCCGCAGTACGCCGCGCGGAACAGATCGGGCCGCTGGGTGAAGGCGCTGGCCACCAGCAGGCCGCCGTTGCTCCCTCCCAGGATCGCCAGCCGGTCCGGGTTCGTGTAGCCGTTTTCGATCAGCCACTCGGCCGAGGCGATGAAGTCGTCGAAGACGTTCTGCTTGGCCTCGAGCATGCCCCCGCGATGCCAGGTCTCGCCGAACTCGCCGCCGCCCCGCAGCGTCGCCACCGCAAAGACGCCGCCCGCTTCCACCCAGACCGCCGCCTGCGCCCGGAAGGCGGGAGTGATGCTCGCGTTGAAGCCGCCGTAGCCGTGCAGCAGGGTCGGCAGGTCGCCGTCAAGCTCCGCATCCCGGGGCCGCATGATGTACATCGGCGCCCGGGTTCCATCCTGCGACGTGAACCAGACCTGTTCCACCAGGACATCGCTCCCGTCGTAGTCCGGACGGGGCGGTTCGATGCGTTCGCGCTCGAAGGTGTCGAGATGCAGCCGGTAGCGGGTTTCGGGAACCGTGAAGGAGGCGAGGGTGAGAACGGCGGCGTCTGCGCCCAGCCGGCCCAGGCTGGCGGTATGGTGCGGCGGCAGCGGAATTTCGTCCACCGCCTCGAGCGGGGCATCCTCGTCGCCGCCGGCCTCGAAGATCCGGATGCGCGAACTCACGTCGGCGAGCAGCTCCGCATAGACGCGATCCCCGATCGTGGTGAAGTCGCGCAGCAAGTGCTCCTGTTCCGGGATCCAAGCGCGCCAGCGCGAGCGGTCTCCCCATGCGGACGGCGGAACCCCCTCGATGGGAATCTCCAGGACCCGGTAGAGCGGCGCGTCCAGGTTGGTGATGAGAAACAGTCGGCCCTCCTCGTAGCGCGCGGTGGCGTGGGCGCGGTCGCCTTCGAGCACCGGGTGCGCGTCTCCGCTCCGCCGGTCCATCACGAAGATTTCGTTGCGCATCCATCCGTGCTGGACGCCCAGGAGCAGAAGACGGCCTTCCGCGATCTCCTCCAGCCGCAGGAAGCTCTCCGGCCCGTACCCCTCGCCGAAGAGTGTCTCGTCCTCGCTCATCGGGGTTCCGATGCGGTGGTAGCGGGCGCGCGGTCCGTCCTCCCTGGAGCGGTGGACATAAAAGAAGCCCTCGCCGGTCTGGTCGAACGCGATCGTTCCATAGAGCGCTTCCGGCAACCGGTCGGGCCGGTCCTCCAAGGCTGCGAGATCGAAGAGTCGCACCTGGATCTCGTCGAGGCCGCCGTCCCGGATGTGGTAGAGCAGGAGCGACCCGTCGGGCGAGACGTCCACGATGGCGAGGCTCGCCCATTCGTCGAACCCGAGCGCCCGGACGTCGAGCAGCGCCTCGTAGTCCCCCTCCGGGTCGGGCCGCTCCCCGGTGGGTTCCCCTTCGGGCCGGGGGCGGCGATGGATGCGCGCCTGCCGTTCGCCGGCCCGGCGCAGGGTGAAGATTTCGTACTCGCCGGCTTCGCGGGGCGCGGAGACCGAAGCGACTTCCATCAGCTCGCCCAGGCGGGCGGCCAGCCGGGCTTCGAGTTCGGTGTCGGAGACGACCTGGCGCGCGTAGGCGTTCTGGGCGTCGATCCAGGCCCGGGTCTCCGGGCTGTCCTGGTCTTCGAGCCACCGGTACGGATCGGGGATCGCGACGCCGTGGATGACGTCGGTGACCACTTCGATCCGGGTGGGCGGCGGGTCCGGCCCATCTCCGCCGCATCCGGCGAGGAGCGCGGCAACCAGAAGGCAGGACGGGGGGATCGGTCGCATGGGGGAACCTCCCGGCGGGCAAGAGTACAGGGCGGCCAAGCTATCCTTCCCGCTCTCCTGGAGACTCTGTGACATGATCCACTCCCCCCCCCCCCCCGAAAAAATGTACGGGTGGCTGATCCCGGCGCTCGTCTGCGCGCTGGCGCTCGCCGGGTGCGGCGACGAGGAGGAGCCCGCTCCAGCTCCCGTACCGGCCCCGACTCCGGCCCCCGCGCCTGAGCCCGCTCCGGCGCCGACTCCCGAGCCCGAACCGGAACCCCAGCCTGAACCGGAACCCGAGCCGTTCACGATCTCCATGACGCCCCCGGCGGCGGATGCGGACACGACCTGCATGGGGTACGCGATGTGCCCGGACGCTTCGACCGACCCGGCGAAGGCGACGGCCAGCGTGAACGGGAAGATGGTGGTGAAGACTTCGCACGACGCGATCCTCACCCCGCTGTGGATGGACCCGGTTCCGAACGGAGTCGGGGTCACCGGCGGGCAGGACAACATGCCGTTCCGGAACATCGACTGGAAGGCGACGCAGTCCGATGTGATCGGTGGGGGCGTGACCTTCCGGGCGGTGCGGGTGCGTGTCGGTGTCGGTGGGGGCGCCGGGCAGGAGGCGGCGCCGACGAGCGAGGCGATGCTCATCACCTGCGGGCCGTTCCGGTGTTCGGAGGCAGAGACTTCGACGCCGACGGCGCCGGAAATCTCCGTCGAGGATTCGGCGGTCTGCGCCGCCTGGGAGCCGGAGATGGAGCTTCAGGTCGGCAGGATCGACAACGATCTGATCCGGTTCCTGACTCCAGGCGGGAGAAACACTCCTCCGTGGGATCCGGCCGTGGACGACCGGGACGACGGGATCGATCTCGGCTGGGTCTCCAGTTCCAACGTGGCGATGACGGTGAAGCACAAGTTCGCCGACATCGAGTACGGAAAGACGTACAGCGTTTCGGGGCCGGACGCGCCCAAGGGGGCGAACAAGCCGCTTCCGATGGACCTCAAGGACAACGCCGGGTGGGGCGAAGGCGTCCGCATCATGAAGGTGCCGGACGGAGGCGGCCAGCCGGCGAAGCAGGCCAAGCTGGCCGGTCTCTGCGAAGAAGACAGGGAGTACGGAAAAAGCGGCGGCGGCGTCCACAAGCCGGACAATTGTTTCCGGATGAGCGTCGGAGGCTTCAGACAGGAAGTGGCCCACCCGAAGAACGGGAACTATCTCTCGGGCTACAGCGTCGAAGTCTCCGCCATGGATTCCTCGGTCTCGTGGGGCAAGGTGAAGTGGAAGGAGGACCCGTTCCAGGGGCTGAAGTGCGCACCGGTGACCTTCAAGGCGGCCGAGCTTGTGGATGTCTGCGCGCTGTTCGAGGAGGAGGTGGACCAGGCGCTCGCCAGGGGCTGGGGCGCCGTCATGTTCCAAACAGAGGGAACCGGCGTGGACACCAGCGCGAGCGGCACGACGAACGGAGGCGCCAAGCTGCGGAATTGGGAGGTCAAGGCGAAGAGCGCGACGTCCAGGCGTTTCAAGCGGCTCTTTTTCGATGACAACCTGAACGGCAAGCTCAGGGACGACCAGGGCCCCAAATACCCGGGTGAATGGAATTACCAGTCCACATACCGGGAGTTCAGGGACTTCTACAACTACACGGGCGACAACATCAGAGAGGAAGTGCGGAGGTTCTACGTGGCCAGGGACCGGAATGTCCAGTTTGATTTCATCTGGATGACCCTGATGGATGGGGACGGCGATCCGACGATGGGAGACTTCGGGAAGGTGGACCTCATACAACCCCGCGGCGACGGCCGCCGCCGACAAGGCGAAACCGGACGGCAAGGCCGACAACTACCCGTCGCCGGACGACGCCGAGATGTGCTCGAACGCCGACAACGACGCGGACGACGAGATTTGCGACGCGAAGTGGGAGAGGGACTACGACGTCCTGTTCGAGGACGGCCTCTTCCACTGCGAGACGACCCGCACGGTGACCATCAGCTGCGAATGGGACGCGCAGGGCCTGCTGGCGGACAACCCGCCGGACACTGCGAACGGCAACCTCGCCGCGGCCGACAACATCGCCAACTTCGCCAAGTGCGTGGCGAAGTAGGTTTCTGATTCGTTTCCAGGCCCCCCCGGGGGCGGCGTCCGCCGGGCTATCCTTCCCGGCGATGCCGTTCCAGTTGCCGCCGGGCTTCGTTCTGGACCCCGAGCGGGGCTTTCGCATCTACCAGGGCGTGGTGGCTTCCGACTGGACGGACCTGAACGGCCACATGAACGTGGTGTACTACCGGAAGGCGTTCGACGAGGCCACGCAGTTCATGCTGCGCGCCATCGGCCTCTGGGACAACGACAACGAACACGGCTCCACCTTCGCGCTGGAGGATCACGTGACCTACCAGCGCGAGCTGCATCCGGGCCGGCCCTTCTTCGTCACCCACCAGCTTCTGGACCACGACGAGAAGCTCATCCACGCCTTCCTCCGACTCTATGCGGAGGCCGAGGATCCGGGAGGCGAGCCGGCGCTGGCGGCGACCTGCGAGCACATCGGAATCTACGTGGACATGCGCACCCGGCGTTCGGCGCCCATGCCCCACGCCTTCCGGGAGCTTCTGGACGAAATCGCCCGGCGCGTCGCGCATCTGCCGGACCCGCCGGAACGGGGTCGGGTCATCGGCATCCGCAGCAAGTCCCCGGCGAAGGCCCAGGGCGCCGCGCCGCAACACGCCGCCGTGGGCTGAGATCGGGAGGGGCGCCGGTCACCAGTCGATCCGGTGCAGACCGCTCCAGGGAACAAGCCGGTCCGCCCCCCGGCGCTGGGGCGCATCGCCGCCGTGAACGACCAGGACGGGAGCGTTTCGCTCCTCGAGGTCGAGGCGCCTTCGGGCGCGACGCGCGCCGGCGAACAGGATCGGGGACGGCGTCTCCGCAGACTTGGCTTCCACGATCGTGACGCCGTCCCGTCCGGCATCCACCACGAGGTCGGCTTCCGCCCCGCTTCGGTCGCGGAAACACGAGAGGCCGCCCGCTTCCCCGCGATGGAACCGCTGCTTGGCGATCTCGGAGACAACCCAGGTTTCGAAGATCGGGCCGCGCAGCGGGTGGGAGCGAAGGTGCTCCGCCCCGAAAGGTAGCACGTTCGTGGCTGATTCAAAATCGAATTTTGATTTGGCCTGAAATCAGGCGAGTCGGGACAGCAGCGCCAGCGCCGGGGCGACTCGGATGCCGTCCGGCGTCCGGTAGTCCTTCGCGCCCGTCGCCGCAATCTGCCAGGCCTCCGCCTGCGGGAATTTCCTCCGGAAGAACCGAAGCCCGCGCTCGACCGGCGCATCCGACCACTTGCATTCCACCAGCAGGGTCGGCTCGCCCCGCCGGGTGACCACGAAGTCCGTCTCGTGCCCGTCCCGATCCCGGAGATAGCGAAGCTCCAGCTCCTCGCCCTCGACGTCCTGGCGCCAATGGACCCACTTGAGAAGGTGGCAGGCGACGAAGTTCTCGAAGCGGGGGCCGTCGCCAGCGGGCAGGGTCCAGTCGGTGTGGTAGTGCTTTTGCCGTTTCTTGAGCGCCCGGATTCGAGGGGAGCCGAACGGCGCGAGGCGGAAGATGGCGCACAGCCGCTCCGCCGCGTCCAGCCAGGCGGCGACGGTCCGCGGGCTGACCCGCAGGTCCTCGCTCAAGGCGGTGACGGACAGGGGGGACGCGACCCGTTCGGGAAGCGAAAGCATCATCAGTTCGATCTGGCCGAGGTCGCGGATCCCCTCGAGAGTCGCCACCTCCTCCTCGATGAGGCGCGACCGGTGGTTCCGGGACCAGCGCCGCGCGAACCGCTCGCTCCCGGACAGCCAGGGCGCCGGGAACCCGCCCAGCCGCAGCAGATCCTGCACGTCCGCCTGCTTCGAGAGTCCCAGCTCGGCGACCGAAAACGGGTGGAGGCGCAGCATGGAGTACCGCCCCTGGAGCGAATCGCCCCCGAAACCGTAGAGTTCGAGCCGGGCGCTTCCGGTCACCAGAATCCGCTGCCGGTCGGGGCGACCGTCGAAGACGCCCTTCAGCCAGTCGCGCCAGCGACGGTATCGGTGGATCTCGTCGAAGACCCAGAAGTCGGTCGGCGGCAGCTGCTGGCGGAGGATCCGCTCGCGGTCCCGCGCCACATCCCAATTCAGGTAGCCGGGCGCGGTGCCCGGAAAACCCTTGGCGAGCGTGGTCTTACCGACCTGCCGCGGCCCGGCCACGAACACCATCGCGTGCCCCAGGTCCTCGAGGACGGGAGCGGCGAGCGTCCGGGAAATCATCGCCCGGAGAATACGGCAGTTTTGCATGGCGGCGCCAATTTGCCGCGGCAAAACCGTACCGGGCTTCCGATCCGCCTACACGTCCCGCCCCGAAATCGTGCTCCCGGCGACCTTCTCGCCGTAGCGCGCGATCGCCGCGTGGTCCTCGGCGGCGTGCCCCTGCTCGACGAGCGTCCGGACGAACTGGCGCACCACGGTGGTCACCGGAACCGGACTGCCGGTTTCGGCGGCGGCCGCAAGCGCGTTGTCCAGATCCTTCAGGTGGAGCGCGAGCCGGAAGCCGGGCTTCCAGTCGCCTTCGATCATCTTCTCCGCCTTCGCCCGCAGCGCCGCGCTTCCGGCCAGTCCGCCCTGGATCGCCCGCACCACCACCCGGGGGTCCAGGCCGGACCGAACCGAAAAGAGCAGCGCCTCCCCCACCGCCTGGATGTTCGCCGCCACGATCATCTGGTTGGCGAGCTTCGCCGTGTTGCCGGCGCCCGCCGGGCCGCAGTGCGTCGCGCTCTGGCCCAGCACATCGAAGACCGGACGCAGCGCGGTGAAGTCCTCCGGCTCGCCCCCGGCCATGATCGCCAGCTCGCCGGCGATGGCGCCCGGCTCGCCCCCGCTGACCGGCGCATCCACGAACCGGACGCCCCGCTTCGCCGCTTCCGCCGCGAGCCGGCGCGCCGTCTCCGGTCGGATCGAGGACATGTCCGCGACCAGCGGACTCGGCGTCCGGGCCTCCAGCACGCCCCCCGGCCCCAGCAGGACCCGCTCCGAATCCGGCGAATCGGGGAGCATCAGGATGACGGCGTCGCGCCCCGAGGCGCAGGCGGCGGGAGACTCGGCGCGGCGGGCGCCGGCCGTCGCCAGCTCCTCCACCGGCCCCGGCGAACGGCTGTGGACGGCGAGATCGAAGCCGGCGGCGAGGAGGTTCCGCGCCATGGGCCTGCCCATGACGCCCAGCCCGATGAACCCGAGGGAACGAAGCGGCATAACGGACATGAGGCTACACCGGCGTGGTAGCTTGCGGGCGTGAGCCACTACTACGACAAACA
Organism: Candidatus Marinacidobacterium sp.; assembly: GCA_965202845.1. Taxonomy (GTDB): domain Bacteria; phylum Acidobacteriota; class Vicinamibacteria; order Marinacidobacterales; family Marinacidobacteraceae; genus CBDATA01. The sequence continues at coordinate 622,791 of OZ241856.1, read as the reverse complement.
CGACCTGGGGCGGTTCGCCGAGATGGGAAAGAACGCCCCCGAGCTGTGGGAGACATTCCACGCTTGGTACCAGGCGACCTTCGCCGAGGGCGCCCTGACCGCGCGGGAGAAGGCCCTCATCGCCCTGGGCGTCGCCCACGCGGAGCAGTGCCCGTACTGCATCGACGCCTGGACGGAGGCCTGCCTCGAGCAGGGGTCGAACCTGGAGCAGATGACCGAAGCGGTGCACGTGGCTGCTGCGATCCGGGGCGGCGCCGCGCTGGTGCACGGCGTCCAGATGCGGAAGAAGAACGACGGGCTCAGCATGTGACCGTCGCCCTGCCGACCTTCGACGAACGCCTCGCCGGTTGCGGGATGCGCCCGCTGCGCGCCACCGGCGTGGAGGTGTTCCAGATCAACGTGGGGAAGTTCTGCAACCAGCAGTGCGGCCACTGCCACGTGGACGCGGGTCCGCACCGGACCGAACGCATGACCCGGGAGACCGCCGAAGCCTGCATCGACGCGCTCTCGCGCACCGCCGCCCCGGTGGTGGACATCACCGGCGGCGCGCCGGAGCTGAATGAGAATTTTCGATACCTGGTGGACGCCGCCCGGGGGCTCGGACGCCACGTCATCGACCGGTGCAACCTGACCGTGCTGCTCCTCCAGTCGCAGGCGGACCTGGCCGGATTCCTCGCGGACCGGGAAGTGGAGGTGATCGCCAGCCTCCCCTATTTCCTCGCCGAGCGCACCGACGCCCAGCGCGGGCGGGGCGTGTTCGACAAGTCCATCGATGCGCTGCGGCTTCTGAACCGGCTCGGATACGGGAAGGGCGGCGCGCTCCGGCTGCAGCTGGCGTACAACCCGACCGGCGCCTTCCTCCCCGGCGACCAGCAGGCGCTGGAGCGGGAGTTCAAGCGCGAGCTGGACCGCCGCTTCGGCATCGTCTTCGACCGTCTCCTCACCATGACCAACCTGCCGATCCGCCGCTTCCGCGACTACCTGATCCGGAGCGGAAACCACGAGGCGTACATGAACAAGCTGGTCGACGCCTTCAATCCGGCGGCGGCAGCCGCAGTCATGTGCCGCACCACCGTCTCGGTCGGCTGGGACGGGACGCTCTACGACTGCGACTTCAACCAGATGCTGGACCGGACCGTCGGATACGGCGCCCCCGTCCATGTCTCCGCATTCTCCGAGGAGGCGTTCCGGAACCGCCGGATCGTCACCGGCGAACACTGCTACGGATGCGCCGCCGGCGCCGGGTCGAGCTGCGGCGGGGCGACGGCCGCATGACCGGGACGGCCCGGGCGGCGGTGCTGCCGGGGCCGGGGCGACCGGTGGAACTCCGCGACATTCCGCTTCCGCGGCTCGAACCGGGCGAGATCCTGCTCGAAACGCTCGCCTCCGAGGTCTGCGGCACCGATGTCCACCTGCGCCACGGCCGGCTCGCCGGGGTTCCCTACCCGCTGATCCCCGGCCATGTGAGCGTGGGGCGCATCCTGGAAGCCAGGGACGCGGACCGGGACGCCTCCGGCGCGGCGCTGCGGCCCGGAAGCGTCGTCACGTTCTTCGACGTGCACGGGGCGTGCGGCGCCTGCCACTTCTGCCTGGTCGCCCGGACCCCGAACCGCTGCCCGGCGCGCCGGGTGTACGGAATCACCGAAACGGCGGCGGAGGGGCTGCTGGGCGGGTGGGCCGAGCGGATCTGGCTCCGCGCCGGAGTCCGGACGATCGCGCTCCCGGAAGCGCTTTCGGTGGACGACCTGATCGGCGGCGGGTGCGGACTCTTCACCGGGTTCGCCGCGGTGGACCGCGCCGAAGTGCGGCTGGCCGAGACCGTCGTGGTCCAGGGAATCGGGCCGGTCGGACTCGCCGCCATCGCGTTCGCCCGCGCGGCCGGCGCCGGGACGATCGTGGCCATCGGCGAGCCGGCGGCGCGACGCGAGCTGGCGCTGGCGATGGGCGCCGACCTCGCCCTTCCGCTGGACGACGCCGACCGGACAGCGGCCGTCCGGGACGCGACGGGGGGCCACGGCCCCGACGTCGGGATCGAGGCCAGCGGCGCCCCCAGGGCGGTTCCCGAGGGGCTCGCCATGATCCGCGACGGGGGAAGGTACGTGGTGGCCGGCCACTACACCGACGCCGGAACGGTCGCCATCAACCCCCACACCGCGATCAACCGCAAGCACGTGGAGATCCGCGGGCAGTGGGGAAGCGACTTCCACCACTGGCGGCGCGCGCTCGACCTGCTGGCGCGACGGCGCGCATCCATGCCGTTCGCCCGCGTGATCGGAAAGCGCTACCCGCTGGAGGCGGCCAACCAGGCGCTCGACGACGTGGAGGCGCTGCGGGTCACCAAGGCGATCCTCGTTCCCGAAGCCCGCGGCGCGGGTGGATGAGGGGACTCGAACCCCCAACTCCCGGAACCACAATCCGGTGCTCTGCCATTGAGCTACATCCACCAGCAAGCCGCGGCGCGCGCCAGGGAGGACTCGAACCCCCGACCATCGGCTTAGAAGGCCGCCGCTCTGTCCACTGAGCTACTGGCGCGTCGCGAGACCCGTTCACACACTGGTCGGGGCGGAAGGATTCGAACCTCCGGCTTCCTGCTCCCAAAGCAGGCGCGCTGCCAGACTGCGCCACGCCCCGAGAAGCACCGCGGATTATAGGAGCTTCCCGCCCAGGGCGGCGGCGAGAAACCCGTGGACGCGCCGAAGCGCCGCGCCCCGGTGGCTGATCCGCTCCTTCTCCCCCGGCGCCAGTTCGGCCATCGTGCGCCCGGAGGCGACTTCGAAGACCGGGTCGTATCCGAATCCGCCGGCGCCGCGCGGGGCGTCCGCGATCCGTCCCTCGACCGCCCCGGTCGCCCGAAAGACGATCCGCCCGCGAACCGCGACCGCCATCGCCGAACGATACCGGGCGGCGCGCCCCTTCCCCCGCACCAGTTCCAGCAATCGACGGTTCTTTTCCGGGTACGGGGTCTCCACCCCCATCCAGCGCGACGAGTGGACTCCGGGCGCTCCGTCCAGTGCGTCCACCTCGAGGCCGGAGTCCTCGGCGAGGGTCGGCAGGCCGGTCGCCCGGTGGTAGTGGAGCGCCTTGATCCCGGCGTTGACGAGGAAGCTCTCGCCGGTCTCCTCCGGCTCGGGAGGGACCTCGGCGCCGAGCGAGGACGGCGACAGGAAGAGGAGCCGCAACGGCAGCGTCCCAGGCAGCTCGCGCATTTCCCGGACCTTGCCCTCGTTCCGGGAGCCCACCAGCAGGGGGGCGGCGGTCTTCACGACGTCTCGAGCAGCCGGTCGGGAGCGAGGCCGAAGCCGGCGGCCAGATCCAGATGCCCGGCGAGCGTGCGCGGCGAACGCCCCTCGACGACCAGGCGCACTTCGGCGATCGCCGGGAAGCTCGCGACCAGCGAGTGGCTCAAGCCGTAGACGGTCAACTCCTCGGCGAACAGCCCGCCCGGATGCCCGCTGAGCAGGGCGCCGTTGAAGTTCACCACCGCGACCCCCCGGCCGCTGACGAACACATCCAGGATCCGGGCGCCTTCCGGAAAGAGTCCCGATTCCGCGACCAGTCGATGCGCCAGCGCCTCGGCCCGCGCCCGGGTGGTGGCGCCTTCGGCGATTTCGACTTCGCGGGTTCGCAGGCGGCCCCGGGGACCGAGTTCGCACAGGATTCCGGTCGGGGGCGCCTCGATCTGCGGGGGCGACGTCGCCGTCTCGGAGACGGGGAGCGGCGATTCCTCCGGCTCTTCGGGGACCGGGGAGGCGCACGCCAGGAGGGCGGCGAACAGCAGGAGGGGGCGGATCATCCGGGCCGCGTTTCCATGAGCAGGCGTCGGTATCGCATCAGGCCGGCGGCGATGGCGCGCGCCGCCTCCCGCGCGAATCCGGGTCGCGCGAGGTGCGGCTCATCCTCCGCCGAAGTGAGGAACCCCAGCTCGATCAGCGCCGCCGGCATGGCGGCCCGCCCCAGGACCAGGAGCGGCGCCCCGGCGACATCCCGGGCCGGAACCGGGAGGTCTCCGAGCTCGACGAGGAGCGCCTCCGCCAGCCGGCGCGACTCCGGCGTCCACCGAAGCTGCGCGTCCTCCCAGGGGACGAAGGACGCCGGATCCGGCGCGCCCGAACGCACCGGGCCGGCCGGGGCGAAGTGGTACACATGGCTTCCGGAGGCCTCGCCGCCCAGCGAAGCGTTCAGGTGGATGCTCACCAGGACGTCGGCGCGCGCCGCGTTTGCGGCCTCGGCCCGGGCGTCCGGGGGGACCGCCCGATCCTGCTCCCGGGTCAGGATGACCCGGAGGCCGTACTCCCCCTCCAGCAGCTCCCGAAGGGCGCGCGCGACCAGAAGCGCCAGGTCCTTCTCGGCGACCCCGGACCGGCCGACCGCGCCTTGGTCCGCGCCGCCGTGCCCGGCGTCGATCGCAATGGTCTCCATCGTCGCTGGTCGCATCGCCGCCGGCGCCAAGCGATCTCCCGGATCCCGAAGCGGCGCCGTCCGATCCGCATCCCCCAGGCTGTCTCCCGCCCGGACCGCAGCCCGCAGCAGGTCGAGCCGGACTCCTCCCGGAATCGTCTCCCGCACCGTCCGCCCGTGGTTCGGACCGGTGCGCGCCTCCACCAGGTAGCCCCGCCCCTCCCGGCGCAACCGGACGTCCTCCACCACCCCGTCGCGCGGAGCCTCGCCGGCGAAGGCGGTCTCCAGGAAGGGAACCGGGATCGGCACCAGCACCCGGCCGTCCGCTTCGACGACGCCGAGCGGCGCCGGCGGGTCGGTGCGCACGGTGATGCGAGTGGCGTCCGGCGTCCGGGAAATCTCCACCGTGAGGGTCGTGCTGACGCCGCGGAACAGCGCCCGCTCCCGAGCGTCGTACTCGCTGTCTCCCGGAAGCGCGTCGGGCAGCACCCGGACCACGAAATCGAGCGGCACGAACCACCCGCCGGAGGTCACCCGGCTCGGATGCCGGAGCACCCGCATGCGCCCCTCCACCGTCACGAAGCTGCGGTCCCGATCGAAGCGCGCGGTCCGGTCGCCGACGAGGAGCAGCGCCTGCCCGTCCCCGGCGACCCGGCGCACCGACCCGCCGAGCGCGGAGGCCAGGTCCTGAAGCCCCACCATCTCGGCGCCGTCCATCCGGCGCACCTCGACCGCCTGCGTCGCTTCCGGGGTCACCACCCGCAGCGGACGGGAGGGCTGCGAAAAAGCGACGAGCAGAAAGCCCAACACGAAAAGAGCGGCGCGACGCATGAACCGGGGGGACACGTTGAGGATAACCCGCCCCCTTTCCCGTAGACTTCGCGCCTCCATGACCACCCAGCGCTTCGAGATCGCGCCGGCCGAGGGCGGCCTGCACATCCTCCTCCCCGGAATCGGGGCCGTCAGCACCACCTTCATCGCCGGGGTGCATGCGATCCGGCGCGGCGCGGCGGCGCCCATCGGCTCCGTGACCCAGATGAGCACGATCCGCCTCGGGCGCCGCACCGAGAACCGCGCGCCGCTCATCCGCGACTTCGTTCCGCTGAGTCCGCTGGACGACCTCTCCTTCGCCGGCTGGGACCTCTTTCCCGACGACGCCTGGACGGCGGCGCGCAAGGCGGGAGTGCTCGAACCGGCGTTGCTGGAAACGGTGCGCGAGGAGCTCTCCCGGATTCGCCCGATGAAGGCCGTCTTCGACCGGAGCTTCGTCAAGAAGCTGGACGGCGACTACGTCAAGTCAGCGGCCAGCAAGATGGACCTGGCGAAGATGCTGATGGACGACATCGAGCAGTCCCGGGACGCCGCCGGCGCCGCCCGCGCCGTCATGATCTGGTGCGGCTCCACCGAGACCTTTCTGGAGGAAGCCGATGTCCACCGGGACGTCCCGTCCTTCGAGCGCGGCCTGCGCGAGAACTCGGAGCACATCGCTCCCAGCATGATCTACGCCTACGCCGCGATCCAGTCGGGGGTTCCCTACGCAAACGGCGCCCCGAACCTGAGCGCCGACATCCCGGCGCTGCGCCAGCTGGCCTCGGAACGGGGGGTTCCCGTAGCCGGCAAGGACTTCAAGACCGGGCAGACCCTGATGAAGACGATCCTCGCGCCCGGCTTCAAGGCCCGGATGCTCGGTCTTTCCGGCTGGTTCTCCACCAACATCCTCGGCAACCGGGACGGCGAGGTCCTCGATGATCCCGGCTCCTTCCGGACCAAGGAGGAGAGCAAGCTGAGCGTGCTGGACCAGATCCTCCAGCCGGACAGGTATCCGGAGCTCTACCGCGACCTGTACCACAAGGTGCGGATCAACTACTACCCGCCGCGCCGCGACAACAAGGAAGGCTGGGACAACATCGACATCTTCGGCTGGCTGGGGTACGAAATGCAGATCAAGGTGGACTTCCTCTGCCGGGATTCGATTCTGGCGGCGCCGCTGGTTCTGGACCTCGCGCTGTTCCTCGATCTCGCCTCCCGCGCCGGGCTGCGGGGCACCCAGGAGTGGCTTTCGTTCTACTTCAAGAGTCCGATGAGTCCTCCGGGGCTGTACCCGGAACACGACCTGTTCATCCAGCGCAAGAAGCTCACGAACACGCTCCGCTATCTGATGGGCGAGGAGATGATCCACCACCTGGGCGAATACACGCTGGAGACCGCCGAGGAGGCGGACGACTGAAGATGCGCATCTCCCGGGAGCGCTGCGTGGGGTGCGGCAACTGCGTCGCGGTCTGCCCGGTCGGAGCGATCCGCATCGGGGACGGCGGGCGCGCCGTCGTGAACAGCGACCAGTGCGTCGAGTGCTACACCTGCTACCGGAACCTGAGCACCGAGAATCTGAATCCGCGCCTGGTCCGGGGGTTCCGCCGGGCGCTCGGCTGGTTCCGGCTCCGCTTCGACCCGGCGCCCGACGTCTGCCCGACCTCGGCCATCGAACCCGACGAGCTGGCCTGGCCGCGCATCGTTCGCCGGGCGTTCAGCGACCCGCTGGTCTCCCACGAAGCCACCGGGGTGCACGGGCGCGGGACCGAGGAAGTCAAGACCAACGACGTGACCGGGCGTGTCCCGGTCGGCGAGTGCGGGATGACGGTGGAGTTCGGCAGGCCGGGAGTCTCGGCCACCTTCGCCGACATGGACCGGGTCACCCGGCGGCTGGCCGCGCTGGGCGTCCGGTTCGAGAAGCGGAATCCGGTCACCGCCCTCATGGCCGACCCCGCCAGCGGCGCGATCCGGGAGGACATCCTGGGCGAACGGGTGCTTTCGGCGATCGTGGAGATCCAGATCGACATGACCCGGGTCCCCGAAGTGCTCGCCGCGGTGCGGGAAGCGGCCGGGGAGTCGGAGACCATCATCTCGGTGGGCGCCGCCACCCGCTGCGGCCCGGACGGGCAGGACGACCTGGGGGCGCTTCTGGCCGAAGAGGGCCATGTCCCGATCCGGGGAAAGACGAACCTGGGACTCGGACGCGCCGATTGAGCGGCGCCGCACGGACTCTGCTCGCCCAGGCGACCCGGATCGCCGGGTTCAGCGGCGCCGGGATCTCGACCGAATCGGGAGTGCCCGACTTCCGGAGCCCGGAGGGGGTGTGGGCGCGGAACCGGACGGTGACCTTCCAGGAATTCCTCGCAAGCGAGGCGGACCGGGAGGAATACTGGCGGCAGAAGGCGGAGGCGTGGCCGGCGATGCGGGATGCGAAGCCGAACGCCGGACACCAGGCCTTCGCCGACCTGCACCGGCAGGGGCGGCTCCTCGCCATGATCACCCAGAACATCGACGGCCTGCATCAGAAATCGGGAATCCCCGACGCCCTGGTGCTGGAGCTTCACGGAACCACGGCTTCGGCGGCCTGCCTCGACTGCGGAACGCGCGTCCCGATGGATCAGGCCGTCCGCCGGGTTGCGGGCGGGGAGAAGGCCCCGCGCTGTCGGAGGTGCGGAGGGTTGCTGAAACCGGCCACCGTCTCGTTCGGGCAGCAGCTGTCGTTCGAGACGCTCGCCGAGGCGCAACGGGCCGCCCGGCGGTGCGACCTGCTGCTGGCGGTCGGCTCGTCGCTTGTGGTGGAGCCGGCGGCGTCCCTTCCCCGGCTGGCGAAGCGTCTGGTCATCGTGAACCGGGAGCCGACGCCCCTGGACCGCTTCGCCGATGCGGTGGCGCGCGGGGAAATCGGCGCCGTCCTCCCCGATCTGGTTCGTTCCGCTATCACACCGCCTGGGCCATCTCCCGGAAGCGGCAGAAGGCGTTCGCCAGCCGCATCTGCCAGGGAGTCCGGCATTCGGGAAAGAACAATTCGGGACTCGCCACCACCGTCGCCAGGCAGCGCGCCCGGGAGGTCGCCACGTTCAGCCGATTGAGCGAATAGAGGAAGTCCATTCCCCGGGGAGCGGCGGACGGGGTGGAGGTCGCCATCGAGTAGAAAACCACCGGCGCCTCCTGCCCCTGGAATTTGTCCACCGTGCCGACCCGGACGTCGCCGCCCAGCGTCCGCTGGAGCCGCTCCACCTGGGCGTTGTAAGGAGCGACCACCAGGATGTCCCCGGGGGTCAGCGGATGCGCGACGCCGGCGGCGTCGGTCCAGGTCGCGTCGTCCAGGAGGCCGTCCACCAGCGCCTTGATGCGCCCGGCCTCCTCGGCCGACTCCCGGCGATGCCCCTGGTGCTCCACCGGGATGAAGCGCAGCCCGGCGCCGGGAAGCGGCCCGCCGCGAATCGTCTGACGCTCGAGGCCGGGCCGCACGCCCAGCCGGCCTCCGTAAAAGAGCTCCGAAGTGAATCGGCAGATATCCGGATGCATGCGCCACGTCTCGGAGAGGAAAAGTCCCCGATCCGGGGACAGGGTCTTCTCCTCGCCCAGCAGATGGCCGAGCGCCGAGGCGTCGGAGCCTTCCGGGTGGATCCCCACCGTGACCTGGTCCAGCTGGCGCGGGTCGCCGAGCAGCACCAGACTCCGGGCCGCCTGCGCGCAACCGAGCGCGTTCGCCAGCGGGAATTGGCCAGCTTCGTCCACCACCAGAACGTCCACCCGGTCGCGCATCCCCGGTCGGGTCCAGACCCAGGCGGTGCCCCCGATCAGCTCGACGCGCCGACCGGCTTCCTCCGCGTCGCGGGAACTCGGCAGCACCTCGATGCGGGGATCCGAACACCCGTCCTTCCTGGCGATCTGCAGGCCGCGGAACCGCAGCCCCTCTTCGGTGGCGGCCTGCGCCACCGCATGCAGCAGGTTGGTGATGACCCGGTGGCTCTGGGCGGTCACCCCCACCCGCCTTCCGGCGGCCAGCAGCGCGGTCACGACCCGGGCGCCCAGGTACGTCTTGCCGCTTCCCGGAGGCCCCTGCACCGGCAACACCCCGCGATGCAGCTCGAGCGCGAGACGGCGGGCCGCCGCGACCGGCCCCTCGCCGGGCCGCTCCAGCGGCATCCCGGGAACGCCGCAGCGGGGGCGAACCCGGCGAAGCAGGTCGAAGGCGGCGCGGCGCGAACTCGCCTCGTCGAAGCCGCCCTCCTCCACGACCTTCTGCCCGATATGAAACACGGCGCTCCGCAGGCTCGGATTGGGGATCGTCTGATGGAACACCAGCGCGCGGGGATGCGGACGCCTCCCGACCCAGGGCCCCCGTTTCAGAACCAGGGTTCCCTCCTCGATCTCCATCACCTGGCCGGGCGAGTCCCGGGTTTCCGGATCGTTCGGATACAGGCCGACCCGAACGCCGTGCTCCTGCGGCGGGAAGCGGTAGCGGCAGAACACCGAGCGCTCCTCCCGCCGGACGACCGCTTCGAATTCAAGGCCGCCCAGCGCCGCCCGATCGTCGATCAGCCCTTCCGCATCCAGCTCCAGCAGGCGGAAGTACTCCCACCACGACGACTTCTCCTCCCGCCGATGGTAGTCGAGCAGGCGTCCCAGCAGGCGCCGGGCCTCGTCCTCCGGATCGGCGGCCTCGATCCGTTCCCCGACCGCCTCGGCCCAGGCGCGGGCGGCGGCCTGCCACGCCTCCATCTCCGGGGAGCCCTCCGCCTCCGGACGCGGGCGCGGGCCGATTTCCGCAATCAGTTCGGCCCGGCGCGCCTCCAGCCACCGGTGGAGGCCGAGCATCGAGAGGCAGTCCTCCCGGTTGACGCGGCGGAGGATCGCCCGGTCTTCCGCCGCATCGATCCGGATGCGCGCCCGACCGATCTCCGGGAGCGCCTGCGTCCGCTCGAACCGGTGGAGCGACTCCAGGTCCTCCAGCGCATACCCCTCCACCGAGGCCACGATCCCCTGTCGGACGACCTGGAGCAGGTCCACGAAGACCCGCCGCCGGAGCAGGCGGTCCATGGCGTCCTCGCGGGTCGCGTGCCGGCGCATCAGCTCCTTGAGCGCATCGGGCTGGCGCGCCCCGTAGTGGTAGATGTGGAAGTCCGGCCCCTGCCCCTCGAACCGGTCCATGAGGCGCTCGAACATGCGGCGCTCCCCGTCGCGGTCGGCGGCATGGAGGGACTGGTGCTCCGCATTCCGGTCCATGACGCCAAACAGGAATTCCCGCGTTCCGTCGGCGGCCGACGAACCCTCGATGTCGAGGAAAAGATCCTTCGGCGACGGCTCGGGAAGCGCGAGGAGGCCGTGCTCCTCGTGCGGTTCGACGAATTCGTGGCGCAGCCTTCCCCGCTCGCGCCCCTCGAGCTGCACCGCCGCCTGGCGGCGAATTCGCTCGAACGTCATCGGATGCATGCCGTCCAGCGGCGGCTCCAGCGGAAGCGGCGTCCGGGCCAGGGCGGCGAGGGTCCGGATGCCGCGTCGCTCCAGCTTTTCGCGCTGATGCCGCGCCGTTCGCGCCACCAGCGAGAGGGAATCGGCCTCGCGTCGGCGCCGCTGACAGTCCTCGTTCCAGTCGCACAGCGGACAGAAGGCGACCGGCTCCGGCGGCGCAATCCCGGGGTCGGCGCAGTGGTCCTCGAACCGGCGCCGGAGCGTCCGTTCGAAGGCGGCGAAGTCGAAGGTGCGGAAGGATTCCCGGACGCCGCCACCGAGACTCAGGTGCATCTCCTGCGCCTCCGCCCCCTGGAGGGCCGCCAGCATCCACGAATAGGTCGCGATCTGGAGGACCGCGTCGGCCCGCGCGATCTTCGCCAGCTTGGCGTCCACCACCTCGTAGGACCAGGCGCCGAGCCGGCTGGGCAGGTCCACCCGCTCGAGGAAATCCGGAATCCCGAAGAAGGCGTCCCGGGAGAGCCGGCCCTGGTGGATGACGTCCACGCCCCTGCGCATCGCGGCGAGCGTTTGCGCCTCCCCGTCCACCCCTTCGATCGTCCGCACCGCGCGCCCTTCGAGGACGTACGCCTGCCGCACCGCCTCCTCGTGCTCGTGCCCGGCCTCGATCAGGGCGTCCCGGCGCGGGTCCCGGACCTCCGGCGGGGGCGCCATCCTGCCGAGCGCCACCTCGCGCGACAGGCTGGTCAAGCGGCGGCAGGCGAGGAACTTCCCGAAGTCGGTCGGCGCGAAGCCGAGCCGGCCCCCGGTCAGGCGCACCGATCAGAGAAGGCCGAGCTTCAGTTTCGCCGCATCCCCCATCATGTCCGGGTTCCACGGCGGCTCCCAGACGAGCTCCACCTTCGCCGAGGAGACGCCGGCGACCCGGCCGACCTTCGCCTCGACCTCGGGAGGCAGGGTCCCCGCCACCGGGCAGGCCGGCGATGTAAGCGTCATCCGGATCGCCACGCCGCCGTCCTCGGCGACATCCACCTTGTACACCAGTCCCAGTTCGTAGATGTCCACCGGGATCTCCGGGTCGTAGCAGGTCTTGAGCGCGTCCACCACGTCGGCGTGGATGCGCTCCGGGTTCACGGCTTCGGTCACGGGGGTCGGAATCTCCTCTCTATTCGGTGCGGACGGTTTCGTCGCGCTGCTCCACGGCGGCGGCGAGGGTATGCCAGGCGAGCGTCGCGCACTTGACGCGCGCCGGATAGTCCCGGACCCCGGCGAAGACCACCAGCTTGCCGAGGGTCGCCTCCTCCGGTTCGGCATCCCCGGAAACCATCCGCCGGAAGGCCTCGACCCGGGACAGCGCCTCGGTTTCGGAAAGGCCCTTCACCGACTCGGTGAGGAGTGACGCCGAAGCGGTGGAGATGGCGCAGCCGTCGCCCTCGAACGAAGCGTCCACCACCGCGCCCCCTTCCACTTCCAGATAGAGCCGCAGCCGGTCGCCGCAGAGCGGGTTGAACCCCTGCGCCTCGCGGTTGGCGTCGGCGAGCGTCCCGAAATTCCGGGGGCGGCGGCTGTGGTCCAGGATGACCTCCCGGTAGAGATCGCGAACCGAATCGCCGAAACCGCTCATCCGCGGAACACTCCGATCGCCTCGCGCAGCCCGGCGGCCAGCCGCTCCACCTCCTCGTGGGTGTTGTAGAGGCCGAAGGAGGCGCGCGCCGTCGCCGGGACGCCGAACCGCTCCATGAGCGGCTGCGCGCAGTGGTGGCCGGTGCGCACCGCGATCCCCTGCTGGTCGAGGAGGGTTCCCAGGTCGTGGGGGTGGACGTCCTCCACCACGAACGAAACCACCGCCGCCTTGCGGGGCGCCGTCCCGATCAGCCGGAGTCCCGGAATCGCGCCCAGCAGCTCCTCGGCATGCTCCCGGAGGCCGTTTTCGTGGGCGGCGATGGCTTCGATCCCCCACCCCTCCAGATAGTCGGCGGCGGCGGCGAGTCCGACCGGGCCGGCGATGTTCGGAGTCCCCGCCTCGAATCGGGCCGGCGGATCCGCGTACGTCGTTCCGGAGAAGCGGACGCTCCGGATCATCTCCCCGCCGCCCTGCCAGGGAGGCATCCGGGCCAGCAGCTCCCGCTTCCCCCAGAGCGCCCCGATCCCGGAGGGACCGTACATCTTGTGGCCGGAGATCGCGTAGAAGTCGCAGCCCAGGGCGCCCACGTCGATTGGCAGGTGGGGGGCCGCCTGGGCGCCGTCCAGCACCGTCAGCGCGCCGTGCTCCTTCGCCATCCGGATGATTTCGGCTGCCGGATTGATGGTGCCCAGAGCGTTCGAGACGTGGACCAGCGAGAGGATCCGGGTGCGCCCGGAGAGGCGCGCCGCCAGCCCGTCCATGTCCAGTTCGCCGGAGTCGGTGACCGGAACCACCCGGATGCGGGCGCCGGTCCGTTCGGCGACGAGCTGCCAGGGGACGATGTTGGAGTGGTGCTCCATGCCGGTGAGCAGCGCCTCGTCCCCTTCCCGGAGCGTCATGCCGCCCAGCGACGACGCCACCAGGTTGAGCGCCTCGGTGGCGCCGCGGACGAAGACGATCTCCCCGGCGCTCGAGGCCCCGACAAAGCGGGCCATCCGCTGGCGGGCCGCCTCGTAGCTTTGGGTGGCGCGCTCCGAGAGCAGATGCACGCCCCGGTGCACGTTGGCGTAGCCGCGCCGGTACACCTCCTCCACCGCCGCCAGCACCTGGACCGGCTTCTGCGCGCTGGCGGCGTTGTCCAGATACGCCAGCGGGCGTCCCCGGATCGATTCGCTCAGGATCGGGAAGTCGGCCCGCGCCCGGGAGACGTCGTAGCCGCTCATGCGCCGAAGCTCGCGCTCTCCCGGATCCGCTGGAGTCCGGCGGCCGCCAGCGCGCGGATCGGTTCGGACGGAATCCGCTCGACCACCTCGCCGGCGAAGCCGCGCACCAGCATCTCCCGGGAATCCATCCGGCCCAGTCCGCGGGAGCGGAGATAGAAGAGGGCGTTCTCGTCCAGCTTGCCGATCGCCGCGCCGTGGGCGCACTTCACGTCGTCGGCGTTGATTTCGAGCCGAGGCAGGGTGTGGACGCGCGCCTTCTTCGAGAGCAGCAGATTCCGGTTGGACTGGCTGGCGTCGGTCCCGATCGCGCCGGGCGCCACCTCGATCGTCCCGTCGAAGACCGCGCCTGCCTCGTCGGAGAGCACGTTCTTGAAGAGCTGGCTGCTCCGGGTGTGGCGGGCGGCGTGCACCGCGAGGGTGTGCTGGCTGGCCTTCGCCTTCTCCACGCCCAGGAAGAGGCCGTCCAGGTCGATTTCGGCGCCCTCGGCGTCGAGGAAGGCGGCGATGTCGGTGCGGGAGACTCCGCCGGTGAGCGAAAGCACGGTGGAGTGGACCCGGGCGTTCCGGCCCAGCCGGAAGACGACCCGGCCGGTGTGGGCGATGGCCCCGGTCTCCAGCTCCACCCGGACGTAGCGCAACCGGGCGTCCTCGCCGACCCGGCACAACGTGGTCGGGTTCGTCCAGCCGGGGTCGGCCGCATGGCCGTCGTGCGCCTCAATGAGGGTGAGGCGGGACCCCGGCGCCAGCTCGACCAGCGTGCGCGGGTGGAGCATGGCGGAGGCGCCGCCGCTCCGGCGGGAATGGAAGAGCGCCGGACCCGCCTCGCACCCCTTGCCGACCCGCGCCCGAAAGCCGCAGTCGGAGAGTCCGGCGTTCAGCAGCTCCAGGGGGCTGGCCGACTCCGGGGCGTCCTCCCAGTCCGCCGCCTTCGCCGCTCCGAAATCGAACCCGTTTCCCAAAACGCCGCCGGCCGACTGGGCCCCGTCCGCCAGAAGCACCCGGTCCTCGAAGTCCGCCGTCCAGGCGGGAGCTTCGGAGGGCTTCGGCATCAGCTTGCGCCACGCCGTCTTGCGCAGCCGGTCCAGACCGGAGAAGCGCCAGCCCTCGAGCGCCGCGGTCGGAAAGCCGCCGACCTCGATGAACCGCCGCACCGCGTCCCGGCGGCGGTCGTCCCCGCCCGGAACCAGGTCCAGGTAGCGCTGTTCCACGGCCCTCCTCTCAGGCGGCGCTCTTGCCGTAGCCCTGGGACTCGATCCGCAGCGCCAGCGCGCCGTCGCCCGATTCCACGATCCGGCCCTCTTGCAGGACATGGACCCGGTCGGGGACGATGTGGTTCAGGAGGCGCTGGTAGTGGGTGATGACAAGGAAGCTGCGCTCCGGCGCGCGCATCCGGTTGACGCCGGTGGCGACGATGCGGAGCGCGTCGATGTCAAGCCCGGAATCGGTCTCGTCGAGCACCGCCAGCGTGGGTTCCAGCACGCTCATCTGGAGGATTTCGTTCCGCTTCTTCTCGCCGCCGGAGAACCCCTCGTTCACCGGGCGCTTGATCAGGTCGGCGCTGAGCTCGAGGAGCTGCACCCGCTCGCGCATCAGGTCGAGGAACTCCACCGCGTCCAGCTCCGGCTGGCCGCGGTGCTTGCGCACCTCGTTCACCGCCGCCTTCAGGAAGTAGGTGTTGTTCACCCCCGGAATCTCCACCGGGTACTGGAAGGCGAGAAAGACGCCCTTCCGGGCGCGCTCCTCCGGCGCCAGCTCGGCCAGGTCCTCGCCCCGATAGAGGATCCGGCCGCCGGTGATGTCGTAGCCCTCGCGCCCGGCGATCACATGGGCGAGCGTGCTCTTCCCCGAACCGTTCGGCCCCATGACCGCATGGGTCTCCCCGGCCGGGACTTCCAGGTCCAGCCCGCGCAGGATCTCGCGGCCCTCGACCTCGACGCGGAGGCCCTCGATGCGCAGCAGGCTGCTCATCCCACCGCCCCCTCGAGGCTCACGCCGAGCAGCTTCTGGGCCTCCACCGCGAATTCCATCGGCAGTTCGGAGAGCACGTCGCGGGCGAACCCGTTGACGATCAGGGACACCGCCTCCTCCGGGTCGATGCCGCGCTGGCGGCAGTAGAAGAGCTGGTCCTCGCCGATCCGGGAGGTCGACGCCTCGTGCTCCAGCTGGGCTTCGGGGTTCGCGACCTCGATGACGGGAACGGTGTGCGCCCCCGAATCGGCGCCGATGAGCAGCGAGTCGCACTGCGAGAAGTTGCGGGCGTTCGCCGCCCCCGGCAGCACCTTGACCTGGCCGCGGTAGGTGTTCTGGCCGTGGCCGGCGGAAATCCCCTTCGAGATGATGGTGCTCCGAGTGTTCTTGCCGATGTGGATCATCTTGGTTCCGGTGTCCGCCTGCTGGCGGTTCGCGGTGATGGCGATCGAGTAGAACTCGCCCACCGTGTCGTCCCCCAGCAGGATGCAGCTCGGATACTTCCAGGTGATCGCGGAGCCGGTCTCCACCTGGGTCCACGAGATGCGCGAGCGGCGCCCCAGGCACTTGCCGCGCTTGGTCACGAAGTTGTAGATGCCGCCCTTGCCGTCCTTGTCGCCGGGATACCAGTTCTGGACGGTGGAGTACTTGATCCGGGCGTCGTCCAGCGCCACCAGCTCCACCACCGCGGCGTGCAGCTGGTTTTCGTCGCGCATCGGGGCGGTGCAGCCTTCGAGGTAGCTCACCTGGCTGCCCTCGTCGGCGATGATCAGGGTCCGCTCGAACTGGCCGGTATCGGCGGCGTTGATGCGGAAGTAGGTGGAGAGCTCCATCGGGCAGCGGACGCCCTTCGGGACGTAGACGAAGGAGCCGTCGGAGAAGACCGCGGCATTCAGGCAGGCGAAGAAGTTATCCGAATGGGGCACCACCGAACCCAGGTACTTGCGGACGAGGTCCGGATGCTCCTGCACCGCTTCCGAGAAGCTGCAGAAGAGGACGCCCAGATCGGCGAGCTTCTCCTTGAAGGTGGTCGCCACCGAGACGCTGTCGAAGACCGCGTCCACCGCCACTCCGGCCAGCCGCTGCTGCTCGACCAGCGGGATGCCGAGCTTCTCGTATGTCCGCCGCAGCTCCGGGTCGATGTCGTCGAGGCTCTTCGGCCCCTCCTTCACCGCGCTCTTCGGCGCCGCGTAGTAGCTGACGGCGTCGTAATCGATCGGCGGATAGGAGACTTTCGCCCAGGTGGGCTCGCTCATCCCCTGCCAGACCTCCCACGCCTTGAGCCGCCAATCGAGCATCCAGGCGGGTTCGTTCTTCTTTTCGGAGATGAGACGGATCACGTCCTCCGAAAGGCCGGGCGCCACCCGTTCGGTCTCGATGTCGGTGACGAAGCCGTAGGCGTATTCGCGTTCGACCAGTTGCTCGACTTCGGCGGCGCCGAGGGAGCGTTGCGGTTCGGGCATGGGTTACTGGAGCGTCGGAAGCTCGGGGCCGGCGGCGGATGCGCCGGGATGGGATTCGATATCGATAAGGATTTCGGCGAGCGTCAGTTCGGTCAGGGTCGCCAGCACCCGCTCGTGAACCCGGGTCAGCGGCGTCCGCACCGAACAGATGGAGGTGAGCAGGCAGCTGCTGTCGTCCAGCACGCACTCGACGAGGGCGAGCGGCCCCTCCACCGATTCGATGACCTGGGTGATGCGGATTTCCGAAGGCGGCCGGGCGAGGCGGTAGCCGCCGCGAATCCCCTGTCTGGTCTCGACGATGCCGCTCCGCTTGAGCCCCTGGAGCACCTTGGCCGCGAGTTCGGGCGGCAGGCTGTGGCTTTCGGCCACCCGTCGGGCGCTCAGGGTCTTCCCTTCGGGGAGTGTGGCGAGGTCGGCGAGGGCCATGAGGGCGTAGTCGGTGCTTTTGGAGAGACGGATCATCGGAGCGGGTTGCGTGGGAGGCGCGCTAAATCCGATAGAATCAGTCGGATATTCTAGCACGGACCGCCGCGGCGGCTGCTTACTCGAAGTCCGGCTCCGGCGGGTAGTACGTCCCGTTCGCCGTCACCCCGCCGTTGGCGTGCCGCATCCGGTTGCGGCCGCCGAGAACGCGTTCGGCGAGATCAACCGCGTCATCGGTAGCCACCATGGCAAGACGACCGAGATAACGAACAAACAGGCGAAGGTCGCCGTCATCGGCGGCTTCCAGCATGGCGATGTAGCGCAGCTTCCCAAGGGCGGTGATGACCGGAGGGAATTCGCCGTTCCGCGCGAACACATACGCCATCAGCAGCCGCGACATCCGCCCGTTCCCGTCCTGGAACGGGTGGACCCGCACGAACTCGTGGTGCAGCCACGCCGCCTCCACCTCGGTCGGCAGATTCATGTCCTCGTGCCCGCGGTGGAACTCCAGCAGCCGATCCAGCTCCGAACGCACTTGCTCCGGCGGGCAGTACTCGTGGACGAACCCGTCCGACCGGCGCGGGTTGTTGGGGCGCGCCTTGTAGTCCCCCTTCCGCAGCGGAATCTGGATGCGCCGCCCGGTGAGTCCTTCGATCCCCACCGCAGTGTCCTGATGCCGCACCAGCATCTGGTGGAGCGTCTTGAAGACGTGGTGCCCCAGCGGCCTTCGCCCCGCCGCCATGTCGAACACCGCCTCCAGCGTCTCCTGCTGGTCCTCCAAAAGTCCGCGCAAGGTCTCGTCGGCGAGCTCGCCGGTGATGCTGTGCGCCCCCCGGACCCCCTCGAACCCCTCGGTGAGGAGTTGCTCGGTGACCCCGCGCCGCAAGTGGTAGAGACCCTCGATCTGACCGGTTTCGATGGCGAACCCGCGGCGCCGCTCGCGCAGCCAGATGTCCATGAGCGTGCGATCGACCTTCCGGTCCTCGAGGCGCGCCCGGGCGTCGCGCCAGCGGGCGACCACCTCCCGGTACGAGGACAGTCCCCAGGTCGCGGCTTCGGGCGGCAGGTCGGCCACCGGGCGCCAGACGGCGCCGACCGGCTTGGGTCCGGGAGGATCGGGCATCCCCCCAGTGTAGACGCGGCCCGGCGGGTCAGTCGATCACCGGCTCCGGCGGGTAGTACGTCCCGTTCGACGTAGTCCCGCCGTTGGAGTGCCGCACCCAATTGTGACCGGCGAGGACGCGATCTACAAAGAACACCTCGCCCTCCAGGGCCAGCATGGCGTGGTCGCCGAGATAACGGACGAACGGTCGGAGGTCTCCGTCGTCGGCGATTTCCAGCATGGCGATGTACCCCCGTTTCCCGACGGCGGAAAGGACCGGCGGGAACTCGCCGTTCCGCGCGAACACGTACGCCATCAGCAGCCGCGACATCCGCCCGTTCCCGTCCTGGAACGGGTGGACGCGCACGAACTCGTGGTGGAGCCACGCCGCCTCCACCTCGGTCGGCAGATTCATGTCCTCGTGCCCGCGGTGGAACTCCAGCAGCCGATCCAGCTCCGAACGCACCTGCTCCGGCGGGCAGTACTCGTGGACGAACCCGTCCAACCGGCGCGGGTTGTTGGGACGCACCTTGTAGTCCCCCTTCCGCAGCGGAATCTGGATGCGCCGCCCGGTGAGTCCTTCGATCCCCACCGCAGTGTCCTGATGCCGCACCAGCGTCCGGTGGAGCGTCTTGAAGGCCTGGTGGCTGAGCGGCTTCCCGGCTTTCGCCCATCCGAGCACGGTCTCCAGCGTCTCCATCTGGTCTTTCAGAAGCCCGCGCAGGGTCTCGTCGGAAAGACCTCCGATCAGGCTGTCCGACCCGCGGGCGCCCTCGAACCCCTCGGTGAGGAGTTGCTCGGCGACCCCGTACCGCAGGTGGTACAGCCCCTCGATCTGGCCGGTTTCGACGGCGAACCCGCGACGCCGCTCCCGCAGCCGGATGTCCATGAGCGTGTGGTCGACCTTCCCGTCCGCAAAGCGCGTCCGGGCGTCGCGCCAGCGGGCGACCACCTCCCGGTACGAAGACAGGCCCCAGGTCGCGGCTTCGGGCGGCAGGTCGGCCACCTGGCGCCAGACGGCGCCGACCGGCTTGGGTCCGGGAGGATCGGGCATCCCCCCAGTGTAGACGCGGCCCGGCGGGTCAGTCGATCACCGGCTCCGGCGGGTAGTACGTCCCGTTCGCCGTCACCCCGCCGTTGGCGTGCCGCATCCGGTTGGGGCCGTTCAGGATCTCCTCGGCGAGCACCGCCCCCTCTCGGGTGGCCGCTGTAGCAAGGTCGGCCGGGTAGTCGGCGAAGGGGCGGATTCCCGATAGCGTAGGATCGTCGGCCATGAGCGTCGCGAAACAGCGAGCGATGTCCGATCCCCAGGACCTCCACCGGTCCGTATTCGAGGGCGACAACCTTCACGTCCTCAGGAACATGAACTCGAACTCGGTGGACCTGATGTACCTGGATCCTCCGTTCAATTCCAACGCGGCGTATTCGGCGCCGATCGGAAGCAAGGCGGCCGGCGCGGCGTTCAAGGACACTTGGACCCTTTCCGACATTGACTTGCAGGACCACAACCGCCTGAAACGGGAACATCCCTCCCTGTACGCCCTGATCCACGCCGCCGGACAGCTCCACTCCACCGGCATGTTCTCGTATCTGATGATGATGGCGCCGCGTCTTCTGGAAATGCGGCGCGTCCTGAAGAACAGCGGAAGCATCTGGATGCATTGCGATGACACCGCTGTCCACTACCTGAAGCTGCTGATGGATGGCGTTTTCGGAAAGCGCGCGTTCAAGTCCGACGTCTCGTGGATTCGGCAGGCCGGGGGGAAGAACGACGCGCGGAAGGCGCCGGGAAGAGTGCAGGATCGACTGCTGTTCTACGGCGCCAGTTATTTTCCGGACGCGGTCGCCCGCAAGATGGAGGACCGGAGTTCCGGAAGCGGCGTCCGGGAGGATCCGAAGTTCGGAAAGTACTACAACGACAATCTGACGGGCCCCGGAGCCTCCCAAGGGGAATCGGGCGCCGACTGGCGTGGTTTCAACCCCACATCGTTCGGACGGCATTGGGCAGTCCCGAAAACCGGCGCGCTGGCGAAATGGATCGAGGACGAAGTGATCTCGAACTACCGGCACATGAGTCTGTTCGAGAGACTGGACGCCCTGGATGCGCACAACCTGATCCACTGGCCGAAAAAGAAGGGCGGATGGCCCACGGTCAAGAGACCCCTGCGAGCCCGAGGGGGGGCAAGATTGACGAATCTCTGGGACGACATTCCGGTGCTGGCGCGAAGCGCGAAGGAGCGCGTCGGCTATCCCACGCAAAAACCCCTGGCGCTTCTGGAACGGATCATCAAGACATCCTCCCGGGAGGGAGACCTGGTGCTGGACCCGTTCTGCGGATGCGCCACCACGATGGTGGCCGCCGAAATCCTGGATCGCAAGTGGGTCGGGATCGATTTGTCCCCGCTTGCCGCCCAGCTCGTGGTGCAGCGAATCAAGGAGAAGCGCGGCCTGTTCCGATTCAAGGACATCCACTGCCGCGACACGGTTCCGGTTCGCACCGACATCGAACGGCGGCAGGCGTCCACTCCGTCCGAACGAAAGCAACTGAAGGAGACGCTCTACCAGGAACAGGGAGCGCTATGCAACCTGTGTCACGGCGAATTCGAACACGGCAACATGGAGATGGATCACATCTTTCCGAAGGCCAGGGGCGGGAAGGATTGGGTGGACAATTTCCAGTTGCTCTGTCCCAGGTGCAACCGGGTCAAGCAGACGAAAACGCAGGAAGAGGCGAGGGCCCGACTGGCGGAGATGCGCGTCATCCACTTTGCGCCGTTCGGCCACCAGACGGCGGAAACGCGGCAAGCCCCGAACCCGTAGGCGACGTCTTCCCCGGGAGGGACGCTCTCAAGTTGCGCCCTCCTACGGCGAGAAGAGCGTTCTCCCCGATGTCCTTCGCGCCGGCGTTCTTCGGCTGCCGGCGCGCCACGCATACAGCTCGTCAAGCGCGCGTCTTCCCGGACCGTCAAAGTCGAACGGCCGCCCACGCTTGGCGTCGCGCAACAGGCCCTTCACGCAACCAATCGCATCGTCCCGGGCTTGCGGCGCCACCCAGTCCGGGTACGGAAGCCGCTCGAAGTCCTTGCTCTGGATGTTCCGGGTGTGGTTGATGACGTTTTTCAGGATGCTCGTGCACAACTCCGTCAGCGTCCAGCCCATGACGAGGAAAAGTTCATCTCGTTCCACGCCGGGTTTCAGGAACGCGCAGGGGGCGCCGCTGTCCAGGATGTATCCGGCGGGAAGCCACCGCGTGCGCAAGCGGGGCGCGATCAGACTCCAGGTCAAGCCCTCCCTGCCGAAGAAGGGCTTGCCGCCGACGCCGTGCAGATACCAATTTCCGGTTTTCTTGTAGGTGTACACATAGTCGCCTTCATCCCTCCAGAAAATCACCCAGCGCGGTTCCGCATACACCGCATCGCGCACCGACTTGTTGTAGAAGCGGTAGTCTCCGTGCGGAATATGGAGACAAGCCGGTTTCTCTCTCCGCGACCAGCTCACGACGCGGCGGGTTTCCCCGCGCCGCTCGCGCTCCATGACCATGCGGCGGCGCTTCTCCGAAATCCTGCCGAGCCGCGCACGCTCCAGCTCCGCCGCAAGCGTCACCGGTTCATGGGAGAAAGAGAACTCGTAGGGTTCGGCGATGGTTCCGTTGACAATCTCGCGAAGGAACAGGCCGTTGTTTCCGGTGGTCATGCCTGAGCTCGCCACGAAGGTGTCGCCCAGCAGGGTTCCGCCGAAGTAGCGGGCGTACTCGCCGTTGACCCGCCAACTGCAATTCGGCGTTTTCTCGATGTCCGCCAATCGGGTCTCGTTTCCGAACACCCGGACATGACGACGTTTCCCTTGATGTTTCACCAGATGAATCAGGACGAGGTTCTGATCGGTTTCCTCGAACTTCCCCGGAACCGCGCTGATCTCGATTTCGCAATGCTCCTGCAAAAACCGACGAAGTCCCCGCATGGTGGGGATCGTGAGGATCGTGTCGCTGCAGATGAAACACAGCCGGCCGCCCGGTTTCAGAAGATCGAAGCACTTGAGAAGAAAGAAAGCGTAGGTCTCCTTCTTGATCTTCATGCCCTTCCGCACTCCGAAGACGACATCCAGATCATCCTGAATCGCGGGATCGAAACTTCCTCCGAACGGCGGATTGCCGACGACCAGATCGAAACTTTCGAGCGGCGCCGCCCGATACAGGCGTTTCTCGAGGGCGGCGCGCGGATCGCAATGCGGAGGAAGCCAACGAAAGAAGTCGCCCCGATTCAAGTTTTCGGGAATGTTCCCGAAACCGCGCCTTCCCCACTCGGTCGCAAATTTCGTGAAAGCTGAAGCATCGATTTCACACCCATGCACGCGGGTCCGCGCCCAGCGGACCGCCTCACCGGGCGCGCAGCGATCCGCAAGAACGTCCAAAAGGGCGAAGAGGAAGGCGCCGGTTCCGAACGAGGGTTCCAGAACCCGATCCTCCGGACGAATCGGCAACTGCTCGACGATCGCGCGCGCCACTCCCGGAGGCGTGAGGAATTGCCCCAGTTGCCGCTTCGGTTCGCGGGCGAGTCGAGCCTGGCTCATCGCACCGCCAAACCTTCCTGGGTCGCCGGAGTTACAACCCCGGCCCCGTTTGCGAGGAATACGTCGTCTTTTCGTCCACCAGGTCGGCGAGCTTGTGGCCGACCTCCTTGCCCCGAGTGGTCTCGACGAAGTACTCCTTTTTGACCTCCGCCCGCCAGTATTCCAGGGTTTCCGCAGCGATGCGGCGCATGGTCCCGGTCTGCAGCATCGGTTATCGGTGGGTGAACTTCGCGGGGCGGCGGGGGCCGTTCTCGAGGAAGTTGGCCATCCCGATCCGCATGTCCGCAAGCCCGCAGCAGACGCCGAAGAGCCGGGCCTCCAGCCGCAGCCCGTCCTGAAGCGGCGCCCGCGCCCCCTCCAGCGCCGCCTGGCGGATCAGGGCGTCCACCGCCCGGGAACGATGCCCGATGTCCACTTCGGGGAGGGCGTCGGGAACCGGGATCGGTCCCTCCGGCATCTGCGGCGCCTCGCGCCGCCCGGCGGCGAGGTCGGCGGCCCACTCCGCGGCGCGTCCGATCAGCGCGTCGCCCGCCGTCAGCTCGCTCAGAAGCCCCAGGGCGAGCGCCTCCTCCGAGGAGATCGGCGTCGCGGCCCGGAGCAGCGGCCACGCCGCCTCGATTCCGATGAGCCGCGGCAACCGCTGGGTGCCCCCGGCGCCGGGAATCACGCCCAGATTCGGCTCCGGCTGACCCGCCAGCCGGGAGACTCCGGCGCGGGCGATCCGGGCGTGGCAGGCCATCGCCAGTTCGAGCCCGCCGCCGAAGGCCACGCCGCCCAGCGCCGCCACCACCGGCTTGCCGAGCGCCGCCAGCCGGTTCAGGACCGCGTGGAGCCGAAGCGACATCGCCTCGCCCTCGGCGGGCGACTGGATGCGGGAGAGCATGCGGATGTCCGCTCCGGCCACGAACGCCTTGACCCCGAAGCCGGTGAGGACGATGCCGGCGATCTCCTTTCGGGCGGCGGCGTCTCGGAGCTTTCCGTCCAGCTCGCGCAGCAGCTCCTCGTCGAGCGCGTTCAGCACGTCCGGACGCCGGATGGTCAGCACGACCACCTGCGCCCCGTCCGAAGCCGAAACGTCGCGTTCGAAGATCCGAGGAACCGAAATCGGAGCCGCGGATGGATTCCGCAGAAGGGCCGGATCGGGGAAATCGGGTTCCCGCTCCCGGTAGCGGGCGACCATCTCCCCGGCGCGACGGGCGCCGATCCGGTTGATCAGCCCGAAGGGACGCTCAGCGGAGAGCGCCAGCTTCGAGGACAGGTCCAGATCGCCGAGCGAAATCGCATCGTCCTCGACCGTCCACGCGGCAAGTCCGACATAGGCGGCGGTCATCCGGTCGGCGATCTGCCGGGCGCGATCCGCCTCGACCTCCACCTCCTCACCACGCTCCGGCACGTCCCAGACCTTCCCGGCAGGGCCGCCTTCCGCCATCGCCTCCTCCAGCAGGCGCGGGACCCGGAACCAGGGGTGGAGGCGGCGGCCGAGTTCGGGAAAACCCTTCCAGGCGATCGGGTTGCCCCCGGTGAGATTCATCACCGTGAACGGCCCCACGCCGAGTCGGAGCGTTTGTTTCGCCACCGCATCCACCTCGCGGGTATCGCCGAGCCCCTCCTCGACCGCAAGCGCCGCCGCGAGGAACAGCCCTTCGAAGATCGGATTCAGGGCGTGCCCGAAACGGTCGCGGACCCGCACCGGAACCTTGCCGATCGCTTCGTAGAAGCCGAGCAGCCAGTCCGCCAGCGACCCGGAGGCGGCCGCGATCTCGACCACCGGATTCCGCTCGGCGGGATAGAAGTAGTGAGCCACCGCCGCCCGTTCCGGATCGCGCAGGTCGGCGAAGAGGAGCGACGGCGGCAGGTGGGAGGAGTTCGAGAGCAGGACCGCTCCGGGCGCCGCCAGCCGCTCCGCCTCGGCGAAGATGCGGCGCTTGACCGCAAGGTCCTCGGACGCCGCCTCCACCACCAGATCGGTTCCGGCGAGCCGGTCGGTTTCGGCGCTGAAGGCGAGCGAAGCGCGCATCCGCTCCGCCTCCGCCTCCTGGAAAGCGCCGGTCTCGACGCCCTTCGCGATCTTCCGGGCCATCCGGGCTTCGGCGGCGGAAAGCGCGGACGGAGCGATGTCCAGCACCAGCGTCTCCACCCGGCGACGCGCCAGCGTCTTCACCAGGTGGAGCGCGATGTCCGGGCCGATCTGCCCGGCGCCGATGACCGCCGCCCGCCGGATGTCCCGGCCGCGGAAGCGGAAGCAGGAGGGTTGCGAGGCGTCGGTCACGGGGTCTCCTTTCTTCGGCGGCTGGCGAGATCCTCCCGCCACTGCTCGATCTGACGGGCGGCGGCCTCGCGCCCTCCCAGCCCGAAGGCCACTGCGAACGCCACCGCCACCGCTCCGAGAACGATGCCGAAGGCGAGCTCGATGATTTCGCCGGCGATGCCCATCTGCCGGAGGCCGATCGCGGTGGCGAACAGGAGGATTCCGATGCGCGCCGCCGCCGCCAGCAGCTCGCGCTGGGGCGCCGAGCTGGCGCGGATCGCCTTCACCGACAGGTTGGCGAGGAAGATGCCGAAGCCGACGAACACCAGACCGAGCAGGAACTGGCCGGTGAATTCCAGCAGCCGGACGAGCAGCTGCGCCACGTTGGCGAAGTCGAGCAGGCTCGCCGCCTCGATCGCCGCCAGCAGGGTGATGAGCGCCACGATCAGGATGCGAACGATGTTCGAGGGGGCGAAGTCCTCGTCCGCCGGGGCGACCGAGGTGATGCCGAGCCGGGTCAGCACCTGGTCGAATCCCGCCTCGTGGAGCAGGTCCCGAACCAGGTTGGCCACGATCCGTCCCACCACGTAGGCGGTCGCCAGGAGGGCCGCCGCGACCAGGAACACCGGGATCGCGCCCAGCAGCCGGACCAGCATGTCCGAGACCGGCCCGGTGATTTCCTCGAGACTGAGGCGATCCAGCCCGGCGAGGATCACCGGAAAAAGCACCAGCACATAGGCGACCGCCCCGATGAGCGACGACGGCGCGCGCGCGCCCAGGGCCCACTGCATCCGGAATCGGGCGGCCATCCGGTCCAGGCCGATGGCCACCAGCAGGTTGGTGACCATCGCCTTCGCCAGCCGGGCCAGCAGCCAGCCGACCACGAAGATGAGAATCGCGCCGAAGAGGTTGGGCAGGAACAGCAGCACCTGGTTGGCGATGGCCTCGACCGGCGCCAGCACCCCGTCCAGCTCCAGCACCCCCAGCACCGGCGGCAGGAACAGCAGCAGGACCGTCCAGTAGACGACTTCGGGAAGCGCCTGGGCCATCCGCCGGGGAGCGGGGTCGTCCGCATCCTCCCGGGGCGGGCTGCCGAGTCCGGACAGGTCCAACACCCCCCGGGCCGCCCGCCGGAGCAGTCCGGCGAGGAACCAGGCGACCAGCAGCAGCGCGAGCGCCTGCCCCATCTGCCAGATGACTTCCATGACGCCGCCCAGCAGCGCTCCGCCGGGGCCGCCGATGCGGCTGAAGTCCACGAAGGACGCGAACACCGCGAACACCAGGATCAGC
Organism: Candidatus Marinacidobacterium sp.; assembly: GCA_965202845.1. Taxonomy (GTDB): domain Bacteria; phylum Acidobacteriota; class Vicinamibacteria; order Marinacidobacterales; family Marinacidobacteraceae; genus CBDATA01. The sequence continues at coordinate 596,255 of OZ241856.1, read as the reverse complement.
AGCCCGAAAAAGAGGATGCGCCCGGCCAGAACATCGACGTCCACCCGGGACGCCCGCTCCTCGCCGAGCAGCGCCCGGGCCACCCCGCGCACCCGCGCCACCACCCGGTCGTGCAGCCCGAAGCTCCGGAGCAACCGCCGGATCAGCGCCACCGTCACCAGCGCCAGACTCCCCACCGCGACCAGCGCCCCGAGCGCCAGGATCAGGTGCCCGACGGTCGAGTCGAAAAGGGGGGGGAGCCGTCCGGAGAGGCCCGCAATCAGTTCGCGCATGGGCGGGATGGTAGTGGGCGCCGGCTGGCGGGGGAAACCGCGGGCGCTCTGGTATCCTTGCGGATTCCCCCGTCCTGTCCATCCCCCCTGGAGGATTCGCCATGCGGCGCAGAACGTTCCTCGGCGAAGCCGGCGGCGCGGCCCTCGTCACCACCATGTTCGGGCCCGAAACGATGGGCCGGGTGGAGGCGGCGACCGCCCAGACCGCCGGGCGCAGTCCCGAAGAGGTGGCGCGCGACGAGGCCTACTGGTCGGAAGTGCAGCAGGCGTTCACCGTCTCGCGGTCGATCCTCAATCTCAACAACGGCGGCGTCTGCCCATCGCCGCGGATGGTGACCGACGCCTTCGTGCGCTACACCTGGCAGCAGGAGGAGGCGCCGGTCTACACGATGTGGCAGGTGCTCGAGCCGCGCAAGGAGCATGTGCGGCAACGGCTCGCCGGCGTCTTCGGATGCGACCCGGAGGAAATCGCGCTGGTGCGCAACACCTCCGAAGCGATGGAGATCCTGCTGCTGGGGATGCATCTCGAGTCGGGGGATCAGGTGCTCACCACCACCCAGGACTACGGGCGCATGCTCACCACGCTGAACCAGCGGGCGCGCCGGGAGGGCATCGAAATCGAGTACATCCAGATTCCGGTGCCCGCCGAGAGCGACGAGGAGGTGATCGAGGGGTTCCGCAACGCGATCACCGACCGCACCCGGGCCATCCTGATCTCCCACCAGATCAACCTCACCGGGCAGATCCTGCCGGTCAAGGGGGTGTGCGACATGGCGCGCGAACACGGCGTGGAGGTCATCGTCGACGGCGCCCATTCGTTCGCGCAGTTCGAGTTCCAACAGGCGGACATCGGCTGCGACTATTTCGGAACCAGCCTCCACAAGTGGTTGCTGGCGCCGAAGGGCACCGGGATGCTCTATGTGAAGAAGGACAAGATTCCGTCCATCTGGCCGCTCATGCCGGCGCCCGAACGCATGGACGCCGACATCCGCAAGTTCGAGGAGATCGGCACCCATCCGGCGGCCAACTTCGTCGCCTGCGGCGAGGCGATCACCTTCCACAACACCATCGGGGCGGCCAACAAGGAAGCGCGGCTGCGCTACCTGAAGAACACCTGGGCGGACCGCCTGAGCGCGCTCCCGGACACCGATCTCCACACCTCGCGCAATCCGCGGATGAGTTGCGCCATCGGGAACATCAATCTCAGGACGGTGGAGGCGACCCGGCTTCGGGACTATCTCTGGGAGAAGCACCACATCATCGTCGTCGCCATCATGCATGAGGAGTTCCAGGGGCTTCGCATCACCCCCAATCTCTACACCACGATGGCGGAGCTCGACTACTTCTGCGAAGTGTTCGAGCACGTCGCCAGGAACGGGCTGCCCCGATCCGCCTGAACCGATCCCCTTGAACCAGACCATCAACCGGGTCGCGCCCGGGTTCCGTCAGTACGAATGGGACGAGACGTACTACGACGAGATGTTCGAGCGGGAGAACACCCCGCGCGAGCACTACCGGCTGCTCCACGACACGCTGGCCCGCACCCAGCCCGACGAACTCCGCCAGATCCAGGAGCGGGTGACCCGCAGCTTCCTGCACGAGGGCATCACCTTCACCGTCTACGGCGACGAGCAGACCATCGAACGGGTGTTTCCCATCGACTGCCTGCCGCGCATCGTGAAGGGCGAGGACTGGGACCGGGTGGCGCTCGGACTGGAGCAGCGGATCCGGGCGTTGAACCTGTTCCTCCACGACATCTACCACCGGGGGATGATCGTCCGGGACGGGGTGGTTCCCGCCGACATGGTGTACGGGAGCGGGCACTACCTGCTGCCGATGCGCGGGGTCAAGGTTCCGAAAAAGGCCTACGTTTCGGTCTGCGGCACCGACCTGGTGCGGACCCACGACGGATTCGCGGTGCTCGAGGACAACCTGCGGGTTCCCTCCGGGGTGAGCTACATGCTCGCCTGCCGGGACGCCATCAAGCGCAGCCTGCCGCGGCTCTTCCGCAACTACCGGGTGCGGGAGGTGGAGCAGTACAGCGCCCTGCTGCTGCGCATGCTCCAGTCGCTGGCGCCCCCGCACGCGACCGAGCCGAAGATCGTGCTGCTGACGCCGGGCGTCTACAACTCCGCCTACTACGAACACGCCTTCCTGGCCCGCCAGATGGGGATCGAGCTGGTGGAGGGGCGCGATCTCCTGGTCCATCAGGATCGGGTGTACATGCGCACCACTACCGGACTCGAGGCGGTGGACGTGATCTACCGGCGCCTCGATGACGACTTCATGGATCCGCTCGCCTTCCGCGCCGACTCGATGCTGGGGGTGCCGGGGCTCTTCCACGTCTACCGGGCCGGCAAGGTCGCCATCGCCAACGCTCCGGGAACCGGCGTCGCCGATGACAAGGGGGTGTACGCCTATGTCCCGGACATCATCAAGTACTACCTTTCCGAGGAGCCGCTGCTGCAAAACATCCCGACCACCCTCTGCCGGAAGCCGGAGGGTCTCGCCTACACCCTGGACAACCTCGACAAGCTGGTGGTCAAGATGGTGGGGGAGTCGGGCGGCTACGGGATGCTGATCGGTCCCCACGCCACCGCAGCCGAGCGCGCCGAGTACGCCGAGCAGGTGAAGGCCGATCCCGAGAACTACATCGCGCAGCCGACGCTCGCGCTCTCCCGGGCGCCGTGTCTGGTCGGCTCGCACATCGAGTCCAGACACGTGGACCTCCGCCCGTTCGTGCTGCACGGGGAAACCACCGAAATCGTCCCTGGCGGGCTTTGCCGGGTCGCGCTCCGCAAGGGCAGCCTGGTCGTGAATTCGAGCCAGGGGGGCGGCTCCAAGGACGCCTGGATCGTGGACGCGGAGGGGCGCTGAGAAGCCATGCTCGCCCGGGTCGCCGACAACCTCTACTGGATGAGCCGCTACCTCGAGCGAGCCGACCAGACCGCCCGCCTGCTGGGGGTTCAGGTGAGCGCGCTGGCCGACCAGCCGGCGGCGGTGGTGGCGGATGGCTGGAAGCGGCTGTTCTTCGGCCTGGGCGCCAGTCCGCCGGGCGGCGACTCGTTCCTGGGCTCGGAGGAGCAGGAGGGCTTCCTGCTGGCGGACGCCTACTCGCTGACCGATTACATGACCTTCGAGCCCGGGAATCCGAGCTCGATCGTGACCCTGTGGGGGCGCTCCCGGGAGAACGCCCGGCAAGCCCGCCAGGAAATCACCTCCGAGATGTGGGGGCACCTGAACCGCCCCTACCTGACCCTTCGGGATCAGCAGCTCCACACCTTCTGGAACCAGCAGCCCCACATCTTCTACCGCGAGACCTCGGCTTCCATCTACCTGTTCCGGGGCGTCACCGACAACAGCCTGCGGCACGGCCCCTCCTGGGACTTCATCCGGCTGGGGCGGTTTCTCGAGCGCATCCAGGTGACCACCGGAATCCTGGAGGCGTACCGATCCTCGCTGGAAGACTCCGACGGCAGCCTCGACTGGTCCCTGCTGCTACGCAGTTGCGCCAGCTTCGAGCCGTTTTGCAAGCAGCACACCGCGACCATCCTGCCGCACCGGGCGATGAGCTTCCTCATCTACGACCCCCAGTCCCCCCACACCCTCCGCTTCGCCGCCGAGGAGATCCGGATGAGCCTCCAGCGGATCGATCCGGTGGGGGACGCGCGGGACCGTCCCTCCCCGGTGCACCGGGCGGCCGGACAGCTCCGGGCCCTTCTGGCCTACGGGTTCGACGAAGCCGACCGGGCGGCGGCCTTCGGGAAAACGCTCGCCGAGGTGCGGCGGCTGGCGCGGCAGCTCCACGACGAGGTGTACCGGCGCCACATCTTCTACCGGGCCGACCAGGCCTTCCGCGTCGCCTGAACATCGCATGACCGCCGAACCCGGATACCTGCACGTCCGCCACCTGACCCGGTTCCTCTATTCGGAACCGGTGCGCGAGGCGGTGATGACCCTGTACAAGCAGCCCCGGAGCGACGCCTCGCAGCACGTCGAGACGTTCGAAATCCGGACGTCCCCGCGCGCCGGCCTGCACGACTACGAGGACTGCTTCGGCAACGCCGCCTGCTTCTTCGACATTCCCGGCGAACACCAGGAGCTCCGGGTGGAGGCCCAGTCGGTGGTGGCGGTCCACCGCCAGGAGCAGGACCCCGACCTGGAATCGCCGGGGTGGGACGCGATGACCGGGCTGGAGTCGGGAAGCCTGTGGCATTTTCTGAACCCGACGCCGCTGACCGCCCCCACCCCGCGGCTCGCCGCCTTCGTGAAGGAGCACGGCATCGAGCGCCTGGACACTCCGCTCGACTCCTTGCGCCTGCTCGCCCGCCGGCTGCACGAGACCATCGCCTACGACCCGGGCGCCACCATGGTGCACTCGCCGGTGGATCACGCGCTCGAGACCGGGCGGGGGGTGTGCCAGGACCACGCGCACCTCATGCTCGCGGTGGCCCGGAGCTGGGGCGTCCCGGCCCGGTACGCCTCGGGGTATCTGCACGTGGAGCGCCCCGACGATCCGGACGCCCTCATGGCCCGCGGCAGCCACGCCTGGGTGGAGTGCCTGCTCCCGAATCTCGGCTGGATCGGGTTCGATCCCACCAACGACACCATGCCGAGCGGACGCCACATCCGGGTGGCGACCGGGCGCGACTACCAGGACGTTCCGCCGACCCGCGGAACCTTCCGGGGAACGGCGGCGCAGACGCTCGAGGTTTCGGTCGGCGTCAAGGCGCTGTCCTCCGAATCCCGCAACGACGACGGCACCTGGCCCGAGTTCGACGCCGAGACCTGAGGGCCATGATGACCTCCGCGCCCGCGAACTCGGCGGCCTTTCCGGTCGAGCCGACCCTGGAGGGCATCTCCTTGCTCAGCGAGCAGGTCCAGGAATTCGCGGAGGCGCGGGAGGTGCCCGGCAGCCAGCTCCAGCGGGTTTCGCTCGCCATCGACGAGCTGCTGAGCAACATCATCCTGTACGGAATTTCCGCAGACGCCCCGCCCGGAATTCTGGTTTCGGTTAGCATTGAGGGCCGTACTTTTCGGGTTGAAGTCGAGCACACCGGGCCGGCTTTCGACCCTTTCCGGGATGCCGCAGTCCCCGACACCTCGCTCAGCGTGGAGCATCGCCCCGTTGGCGGTCTGGGCATCTTCCTGGTTCGATCGCTGATGTCCAGTGTCCACTACGAACGAGTCGGCGACCGCAACCGAATCACCCTGATCCGAACGCTGGAAACAACCGGCCAGGAGGAAAAATCATCATGAACATCGTGTCCGAAACGCGGGACGGCGTGCTCTTCATCCGGCCGGAGGGCCGCATCGACACCCGGACGGCGGGAGACTTCGAAAAGACGGTCCTGTCCGCGATGGACGCCGCGACCCAGCCGGCGAAGATGCTGATGGACTTCGGGGCGCTGGACTACATCAACAGCACCGGAATGCGGGTGCTGCTGATCCTGGCCAAGCGCCTTTCGGCGACCTCCGGCAAGCTCGTCCTCTGCGGGATGAAGGAGCACATCCTCGAGGTGTTCAGCATCAGCGGCTTCAACCAGATCCTGACGATCACCGACACCGAGCAGGAAGCCCTCTCCCAGCTGTAGGGTCTCAGCGGGGCGGCCGGGGGCGGCGGATCTGGGGCCAGTCCTCCCCGGTTCCGATCACCCGGACGTTCCGCGCCCGGAAGCCGCCGGGGATGGCGAACATCTCGAACTCCACCGCCTGCCCCTCGACCAGGAATCCCGGCGCCGCGTCGCCCAGCGCGCTTTGCGGCACGTGCACGTCGGGGCCCTCCTCCCGCTGGATGAACCCCTCTCCCATCTCCGGGTCGTACCACTTCACCGTTCCGAGCATGCGGAAGTCAGTCCCTCACGCCCAGTCGGTGTGCGGGGTCCGGTTGTCCACGAACCATTTCCGGAGCAGACGGCGATAGGTGCTGGGGCGCGCTCCGATCTCCTCGAAGAACGGGGCGAGAGCGCGCCGGAGCGCCGGGAGGTTGTAGAAGGGCGTCCGCGGGAAGTAGTGGTGCTCCAGGTGGTGGCCGGACCAGAGGAACGCGAGGTTCCAGAGCCGGGATTCGCGCATCAGCGTGCCCCAGAGCGCGGGATTCTCCGGTCGGATGTCGTAGTGCTGCCCCAGACGGTTCAGGGTGAACGCTACCGGAAAGACGAAAAACACCGGAAACAGGTAGACGCGGGCGGCGACCCCCGGCCCGCCGAAGACGAAGAGCGCGCCCAGGATCAGCAGGTGGCCGGCGACGGTGAGCGTCCGCTCCCGGGCGATCCGGCGGCGCAGCGCCTCCGGGTATCCGGCGTTTTCCCGGCGCGCCGCCCGGAAGTAGATCGGGATCAGCGCCGGCGTCAGGTAGAGCGCCTTGTACCAGCGGGCGTTCCGCTTCGGCGAGAGCCAATGCCGCTTGGGGTCGCCCTGGGGGTCGCCGAGCTGGGCGTGGTGGTCGAGATGCCAGCGGGTGAACTGGCTCGCCGAGACGCCGCTGGGGAAGGCGTAGAGATGGGCGAGCGTCCGCGTCACCCGGGGGAAACGCCCGGCGGGGAAGACCAGGCCGTGCACGACTTCGTGCAGCATCACGGTGAAGTTGAAGATGGTGAATCCGAGCGGGACGCCGGCGAGCCATCCCACCCAGCCGGGATACGCCCAGGCGAGGGCGCCGCTCCCGACGAGCAGCAGCAGCTGCCAGCCCAGAACCAGAAAGTGGAGAGCGGGACGCTTGCGGGCGAGGCGCCGGAGGGTCTCCGCCGGCACCCGGGCGGCGAGCGTCCGCCGGAGATCGGCGGTGGCTTCCATCCAGTGTGATCCCGTGGACATCGCGCTCCCCCGGGAGCGTAGCCCGCGCCCCTCCTCATGCCAGACTTCCCGGGTTGCATGTCCGACCTGGAAGGCCGCTGCCTCGCCCTCGAGGGAAGGGGCTACCCGGCCTACCGCTCCCTGGTCGGCGCCTGGCGCCTGGGCGGCGGGATCACGCTGTTCGTGGATCGGGTCGCCGCCGATCCCTTCGCCCCGCCATCGCGCGTCCGACTGCGGGTGGACGCGGAAACGGCGCGGATTCCCGGAGAACTGCGAGAGGGCCGCATCCGCCGGGCGGCGTTCGCCGACTGGCTGGCCCGGCAGGTGGAGCGCAGCGTCCCCCGCCGGGAACCGGGCGCCGGATCGGGAGCCAGCGGGACCGTCCTGGTGGACGCCGGCGGGCAGACGGCCCTCGAGCGGAGCGCCATCGCCTTCCCGGCGGACGGCGGGGTGGAGGCGCGCCTCGAAGTCGGCCTCCCGGCGAACGGGCGCCGCATCCGCGGTCGGACCGCCGCCCGGCTGCTGACCCGGGATCTGCCGGAGATCGCCCGGCGGGCGCTGACCGCTCCCGGACCCGACGCCCGGCGGTTTGTGGAGGATGTCGAGATTCAGGAGAATTTGCGGGACCGACTCGCCGAACGCCGCCTGGTCGCCTTCGTCGCCGACGGCGCCCTGCTCCCCCGGGCCCACGGGGCGAGCGACCGCCCCCTGCCGGCGGACGATGCGGTGCGTTTCCAGAGTCCGCCGTCGCTTGCGGTGAACCTCCCGCTGCCCGACGGGAGCGCCCTCTCCGGGATGGGGATTCCCGAAGGGATCACGGTCATCATCGGGGGCGGGTTCCACGGCAAGTCCACCCTGCTGCAAGCCCTGGCGCACGGGGTCGCCCCGCACATCCCGGGGGACGGGCGCGAGCGGGTGGTCACCCGGAGCGACGCGGTGACCATCCGCGCCGAGGAGGGGCGCCCCATCCTCGATGTGGACCTGAGTCCGCTGATCGGCGCCCTGCCGGGCGGACGGCGCACCGACCGGTTTCGCACCGCCGACGCCAGCGGAAGCACCAGCCAGGCGGCGTCCCTCATGGAGGCGCTGGAGGCCGGCTCCCGGCTGCTGCTTCTGGACGAGGACACTTCGGCGACCAACCTGCTGCTCCGGGACGCCCGGATGGAGGCGCTGGTCCCCGGGCGTTCCGAGCCGATCACTCCCCTGCTGGACCGCATCGGCGCGCTCCGGGACGACCGGGGAGTTTCGGTGGTTCTGGTGATGGGCGGATCGGGCGCCTGGCTGGATGGGGCCGATACGGTGATCCGCATGGACGAGTACCGGGCGCGGGATGCGACCGGGGAGGCGCGGCGGGCGGCGCGGGCGTTCCCGATCCGGCGCGCGGCGCGAACGGACGCCTGGCCCGCTTCGGGGCGGGGCCGGATTCCCCGCGCCTCCAGCTTCGATCCCGCCGGACGGAAGGGACGCCCGCGCATCCGGGCGACCAGCCGGGACGAACTGGTCTACGGCGAGGACGCGGTGGACCTCCGGGCGGTCGGCCCGGCGCTCTTCGATGCGAGCCAGACCCGCGCCATCGGCCATGCGCTGGCGCTCGCCGCCGCCCGCTTCATGGACGCGGATCGCTCGCTTCCCGAAGTCCTCGACGCCATCGATGCTTGCCTGGACCGGGAGGGACTGGACGGACTCACCGGGGCCGGGCGCAGCGGGGAGCACCCGGGCCGGCTGGCCCGCCCCCGCCGCTACGAGGTGGCGGCGGCGATGAACCGGCTGCGCGGGGCCGTATTCCGGCGGCGGAAGGAAACCAGGACATGAACCACTACGCGCTTGCGTGCTTGCTCGCGCTCGCCGTCGCCTGCGGCGGCGAACAACCCCCGGAGGAAGACCGGCTGCTCATCGACGGCGGGACCGTCGTGGTGATGGACGAAGCCGGAACCGTCCTCGAGGGAGGCGCCGTCCTGGTCGAGGGAGCGCGCATCGCCGGCCTGCTGGACCGGGCGGCGCCCCGCCCCCCCGGCATCCGGCGCATCGACGCCGCCGGCCAGCTGGTGATTCCCGGACTCGTCAACACCCACGGGCACGCCTCGATGTCCCTGCTGCGCGGCCTCGCCGACGACCTGCCGCTTTTGACCTGGCTCGAAGAGCGCATCTTCCCGGCGGAGGCGGCGCTGGTGGCGCCCGATTTCGTGTACGCCGGAACGCTGCTCTCCTCCATCGAGATGCTGAAGAGCGGGACCACCACCTTCGCCGACATGTACTACTTCCCGGACGACGTCGCGCGGGCGACCCGCGAGGCGGGGATTCGCGTCGTCACCGGGCCGAGCGTCATCGGGTTTCCGGCGCCGGATTTCGCGACTCCCGCCGAGTCGCTCGCCTCCGCCGACGCCTTCTTCGAACGCCACCGGGACAACCCGCTGCTGATTCCGAGCGTGGCGGCGCACGCCCTCTACACCACCTCGCTTGCGGACGTCGAAGCGGCGTTCCGGCTCGCAGAGGAGCGGGGGACGGCGTTTCAGATTCATGTGGCGGAGGCCCCGACCGAAAACGACCAGGTCCGGGAGGAGACCGGGATGCGGGTGGTGGAAGCGCTCGACTCCATCGGGGCGCTGCGCCCGGGGACGATGCTCGCCCATGCGGTGTACATCTCCGAAGAGGACATCGCCCAAATCGCCGCCGGCGGCGCCGGAGTCGCCCACAACCCGGAGAGCAACATGAAGCTCGGAACGGACGCCGCCGCCCCGGTCCCGGCGCTGCTCGCCGCCGGAGTTCCGGTCGGCCTGGGGACCGACGGGCCGGCCAGCAACAACAACCTGGACCTCTTCGAGGAGATGGACGCCGCCGCCAAGCTCCACAAGTTCGTTTCCGGGGACCCCACCGCGCTCCCGGCGCGGACGGTCTTCCGCATGGCGACCCTGGGCGGCGCCCGGGTGATCGGCCAGGCGGACCAGCTCGGATCGCTGGAAGTCGGCAAGCTCGCCGACATCGTGCTGGTGGACGTCCGCCGCGCCGGGATGACTCCGCTCTACGACCCGTACTCGCACCTGGTGTACGCGGCGCGCGGCGGCGACGTCTCGACCGTGCTGGTGCACGGCAGGCTGGTGGTCGCAGACGGCGCGGTCACCACCGTGGACGAGGAGGCGGCCATGGAGCGGGCGCGCCGCTTCGCCGACCGGGTCCGCGAGGCGGTGGAGGCGCGCTGAACCCGGGCCCGCACGTGGCATACTCACGGGCATGAGTTCTCGACTTCAGGTCGCCATGGACGCGGACGAGCTGCGCCGCTATCGGGAAATCGCCCGGAGCGAAGGGATTCGGCTCTCCGAGTGGGTGCGGCGTCAACTTCGCACGGCGCTGCGGGACGACGCTCCAGCAAAGCGGACGGTTGAGCAGAAGCTGCGGGCCATTCGCGTCGCCTCGTCCTACTCGTTTCCGGCCCCCGACATCGACCAGATGCTCACCGAGATTGAGAGGGGGCGGCATGCGAAGTGATCTTCGTGGACTCCAACATTCCCATGTACCTGGTCGGAGGCCCCCATCCTCTTCGGGAGAAAGCCCGCCGTACGCTTGAATCCCTGGCAGGAAGAGGCGAAAGCCTTGTCACCAGCGTTGAGGTGCTGCAGGAAATCCTCCACCGCTACGCATCGATCCACCGTCGGAAAGCAATCCACCCCGCTTTCTCGGCCCTTCTTGATCTCGTGGACGAGGTGATCCCCGTGACTCTCGAAGATGTCCTCCAAGCCCGCGACGTCATGTTTTCCGTCTCGGCGCTCTCGCCACGGGACGCCCTGCACATCGCAGTGATGAACAGGCGCGGCATCTCGCGGATCCTGTCCTTCGACCGTGATTTCAACAGTGCGCCCGGAATCGAACGCTTGCCCGCCGACGACTGAACCGGAGGGGGGAAGGCCCGTGCGAACGGGTCAGTCCGGCGTCCGGACCGCTTCCAGCATCGCCAGCGTCTCGTCGTGAAGGGCGCCGTTGGTGCTGACCGCATTCAGGCCGTGGATGGTGCGGTTCCCGTCCCAGTCGGTGAACCGCCCGCCGGCCTCTTCGAGGATCGGCAGGAACGGCGAGGAATCCCACGCCTTCATTTCCGGATCGAGGGCGATCTCGGAGCGCCCGGTGCAGACCAGCGCGTGCCCGAAGGCGTCCCCCCAGGTGCGGCGGGCGCCGACCCGCTTCCCGATCTCCTTCCAGATCGGCCCGATGGTGGCCGGATCGGTGGTGGTGGCGAGCGCGTTCTCCATTTCGGTCACCCGGGACACCCGGGCCGGGCGGCCGTTCCAGAAGGCGCCCTCGCCCCGCGCCCCGGCGACCATCTCCGAGAGGCCGGCGAGATTGCAGACCCCGACGACCGGCTCGTCGCCGACCTCGAGGCCGATCAGGATGCCGAAGAGCGGAACCCCGTGGATGAACGAGGTGGTGCCGTCGATGGGATCCAGGATCCAGCGGTGCGACGGATCGGAACCGGACTCGCCGTCCTCCTCGCCGAGCACCCGGTGGCCGGGGAACCGGGCCTGGATGCGCGCCCGGAGCAGCCGCTCGCAGGCGATGTCGGCCTCGGTCACCGGAGTGCGATCCGGCTTGCGGGTCACGCCGACCCCCACTTGGAAATGGCGCATGATCAGCCGACCGGCCTCCCAGGCGATCCCGGTCGCGAAATCGAGCAGCTCCCGCCTGCTCGCCACGGTGCGTTCGGACAACGAACCCGCTCCTTTCCGGCGCGCGTCCGGCGCCGTTCTCGTTTCAAGGGGGCGCGAACCAGGGCAGTCCGGCGCCCGACGGGAACCGGGAAGCGTAAGCTAAATTGCCCGGCGTGATGTCCCGTCTCCCCGTTCCCCTCGTATCCCTCGCCCTCCTCGCGCTGGCGACGCCGGCGGCCGCCCAGAACGGCGGCGGCGAAACGACAACCGCGACCCGGATCGGCGCGGCGTCGGCCGCGGTCGAAGCGCCGCTCATCGACGGCGTCGTGGACGACGAGGTCTGGGAGAACGCCGCGCCGTTCACCGACTTCATCCAGGCGAACCCCTTCGAGGGGCGCCCCGCCACCGAGCGCACCGAAGTCCGCATCCTCTTCGACGACGAGGCGGTCTACATCGGGGCGATCCTCTACGACAGCGATCCTTCGGGCATCATCGCCACCGACGCCCGCCGGGACTCCTCGCTGGACGACACCGACTCGTTCCGCGTCGTCTTCGACACGTACCACGACCTGCAAAACGGGTTCATCTTCGGGACCACTCCCGCCGGCCTCGAATACGACGGCCAGCTGAGCAACGCCGGCAGCGGGGGCGGCATGGGCGGCGGCCCCATGATGCGCGCCCGCACCGGCTCCGGCGGCGGATTCAACGTGAACTGGGACGCCAGCTGGACGGTCCGCACCCACGTCGGGGACTACGGCTGGTCGGCGGAGTTCGCGATCCCGCTGCGCACCCTCCGTTACGGCGACCGCCCGCAGGTCTGGGGCATCAACTTCCAGCGGAACATCCGCCGGAAGCGCGAGGAAGCCTACTGGTCGCCGGTGGCGCGGATCTACAACATCAACCGCCTCTCCCTGGCCGGGGAACTCCACGGCCTCGACCTGCCCAGCCCGCGGAACCTCAAGGTGATCCCCTACGCGCTCGCCGCCGGCGGGCGGGACTACTCGGCGGAGACCGAGATCCAGACCAACTACGACATCGGCCTGGACGCCAAGGTCGGCCTGACCCCGAGCCTGAATCTGGACCTCACGTACAACACCGACTTCGCCCAAGTCGAGGTGGACGACCAGCAGATCAACCTGTCCCGGTTCAATCTCTTCTTCCCCGAGAAGCGGCCGTTCTTCCTGGAGAACGCCGGCAACTTCTCGATGGGGGCGCCCGGATCGGTGGACCTGTTCTTCAGTCGTCGCATCGGCATCGGACCCGGCGGGGCGCCGGTTCCCATTCTGGGCGGCGCCCGGCTGTCGGGGAAGGCGGGCGACTACAACGTCGGCCTGCTGAACATGCAGACCCGCGCGGTGGACGGGGTGGTGGCCGCCAACAACTTCACGGTGGCGAGCGTGAGCCGGGAACTCGGGGAGCGCTCCTCGGTGGGCGGCATGTTCGTGAACCGGGCGGCCACCGGCGCGAGCGCCGCCGAGAACGACTGGAACCGCACCTGGGGGGTGGACGCCCAGTGGGGCATCGGGGAGATCATCACGCTGAGCGGCTTCGCCGCCCGCACCGAAACCCCCGGCTACGAGGACGTGGAAGGCGGCGAATACGCCTGGCGCGCCCGCGGCGAGTACTTCAGCAACCGCCTCCGGCTGTGGCTCGGCGCGACCGAAGTCGCCGCCAACTTCAACCCGGAAGCCGGTTTCCTGCGGCGGAGCGCGTACCGGAGCCTCGACTACGGCTACTTCTCCTACCACCGCCCGAAGTGGGCGCCCATCTTCCGGGAGCTCCGCCCCCACATCACCTACTCCGGCTTCCGCACCCTCGACGGATTCCTCGAGACCAGCCGGCTGCACGTGGACAGCCACTTCGATTTCGAGAACGGCTGGTACTTCAGCCCGGCGATGAACCGGATCACCGAGGGGCTCGAGGAGCCGTTCGAGATTCGGGAGGGCATCGTGGTTCCTCCGGGAACCTACGCGCACTGGCAGGCGGGCTGGCGATGGAACACGAACCGCGCCGACACATTCTCGTACGCCGGCGGAATCGACTACGGCGGGTTCCTGTCCGGCGAACAGCGCACCGTCGACACCACCTTCAACTTCCGCTGGGGCACCCGGCTGATCACCTCGGCGTCCTGGCTCTACAACGACATCGACCTCGCCGAGGGGGATTTCGTCGCCAACCTCGGGCAGTTCCGGGTGGCCTACAACTTCACCCCGCTGATCTACCTCCAGGCGCTCCTCCAGTACAACGACGACGCGGACGTCTGGTCCTCGAACGTCCGCTTCAACTGGCTGAACACCGCCGGCACCGGCCTGTTCATCGTGTACAACGACACCGAGGGGCTGGGCAACACCCTGATCGGCCCGCAAAACCGCAGTTTCACGGTCAAGTACACCCGCCAGTTCGACATCTACCGGTAGGCGCGGCGCTTCGTGGGCGCGCTGACCCTGGTCGTCGCCGCCGCCGTATCGGGTCTCTATACCTCGCTGTGGGGCACCTTCAAGGACGCGCCCTGGGAAGGATTCAAGCCGCGCACCTTCCCCCGGAGCATCCTGTTCTCGCTGGGGATCGCCATCCTGCTTTTGGGCGTCCCGACCCTTCGCGACCGGGTCGCCTATCTCGGGTTCGTGGCGGTCTTCTTCCTGGTCATGGGTCTCGAGCGCTTTCTCGCCGAGCTCTACAAGGGGTTCTTCCGCCGGGAGCCGCAGGAGAAGTACTTCGTTCCCTCCCGCATCACCTTTCTCGGCCGTCCGGTACGCAGCGAAGCGGCGCGCCTCGGCGCCGGGGTGGTTCTGGTCGCGCTGGTGGTCGCCGTGCTGTTCCTCGACACGCCGGTGCGCGGGTTCCTCGGCTATCTGGCGACGGCATACCTGGTGGGACTGCTGGTCGCCGGGGGCGGAGCGTACAAGGACGCCCCCTTCGAGGGCTTCAAGCTCCTCCGGTTCCAGCGTTCGGGCGTGGTCCTGGCGGTTCTGGCGCCGCTGTTCTGGCTGCTCGCCCCCGACGGCGCGCCGACGCCGCTCGGTCTGCTCATCTACATGAACGGCGGCCTCGAACGGTTCGTGGTCGAGTACTACAAGACCTACATCCAGCGGAACATGTCCGGGAAGTTCCGGCCCGACTTGCCGCGCCTCGAGACCCGGCGGCGGGAGGAGCTCCACTACGCGGCGCTCGGCGTCATCGTCCTGGTCGCCGCGCTGGCCGCGCTGCGCTGGTAGCGTGCCTTCGCCGCTCCCGGACGCGGTCGTCATCGGCTCCGGCATCGGGGGAGCGCTGGCGGCGCTGGAGCTGGCGCGGGCCGGCGCCCGGGTCACGGTGCTGGAGCGGGGCGACTGGGCGCGCCGGGACACCGCCGACTGGGACCCCCGGGCCATCCTGATGGAGCCGCGCTACCGGGGGGACGCACCGCTCCTGGTCCGGCAGTCCGGCGACCGGGGACGGACCCGGGAGATGGCCGAGAACCTGGTGGTGGGCGGGATGTCGGTGTTCTACGGGGCGGCATCGCTCCGGCTCCGGGAGACCGACTTCCGGCGCTGGCCGTTCGACTACGCCGCCCTGGAGCCGTGGTACGCCCGCGCCGAGCGGGAGCTTTCGGTGCACGGCGACGCGGGCGCCGACCCGCTGGAGCCGGCCCGAAGCGCCGGCTACCCGTTCCCCGCGATCGCCCGGACGGCCCCGGCGGAACGCATCCTGAACGCCGGGAGGGCGCTGGGACATCGCCCCTTCCCCCTGCCGCTCGCCATCAACTTCACCCGGGAGCCGAACCGCTGCGTCCTCTGCGACACCTGCGACGGGTTCCCCTGTCGCATCCGGGCGAAGAACGACGCCGAGCAGATTCTCCGCCGCGCCATGCGACACGGCGCCACGGTGCGGCCGGGGACGCTGGTCCGGAAGCTGGCGATGCGGGGCGAACGGGTCGCGGCGGTGGAGGCCGTGGATCAGAACACCGGCGAACCGCTCCGTTTCGAGGCTGCGACCTTCGTGCTGGCGGCGGGCGCCCTGGGAAGCCCGGCGCTGCTGATCCGGTCCGGTCTCGGCGGCGACCTGGCAGGCCGGTTCCTCATGCGCCACTGCAACGCGGTCGTCGCCGGACTCTTCCCGTTCGAGACGAATCCGGAACGGATGTTCCACAAGCAGGTCTGCTTCACCGACTTCTACGAGGACCGGCGCCATCTCGACGGGCGCGCGACCGGCGTCATCCAGGACATCTACACTCCGGCGCCCCCGGTGGTGCGGCGCGCCGCCGGGCGGTTCGCCCGGACGCTGCTGCCGGACGCCGTCGTGAAACGGCTGCAGAACCTGCTCTGCGTGGCCGAGGACGAGCCGAATCCCGACAACCGGGTCGACCTCACCGACGACGACCGCACCCGGATTCGGCATCGATACCGGCGGGCGGACCGGCGGCGGCTGGCCCACCTCACCGGGCGCGCCTCCCGGATTCTGCGGACGGCGGGCGCCCGCTTCACCCACACCTGGCGGATTCGGAGTTTTTCGCACGCGGTGGGCACGCTCCGGATGGCGCAAACCCCCGAAGAGGGGCCGACCCGGCCCGACGGCCGGCTCCACGGAGTACGGAATCTGCACGTGGTCGACGGAAGCGCGCTGCCGGCCTCCGGGGGCGTGAATCCGAGCCTGACCATCGCCGCGCTCGCCCTCCGGACCGCGGCGGGGATCGCCAGCGGCGGACGCTCCGAATGACACTCACGAAACGGCCGGGGGTCGCCATCGTGGGCTGCGGCGGGATCGGGCGGATGCATGCGCGCCGGCTGCGACCCCATTGCGACCTGACCTTCGTCAGCCTGCGGCGCGCCTCGGCGGAGGCCCTCGCCGCGCGCATCCCCGGCCGCGTCGTCGGGAGCCTTGACGAAGCGCTGGATCGCCCCGACGTCCGCGGGGTGGCGCTGGCGACTCCGGCGGATATCCACGCCGAGCAGGCCGTCCGGGCGCTCCGGGCGGGCAAGGTGGTTCTGGTGGAGAAGCCGATGGCGGTCTCCCCCGCCGAAGTCGAGGCGATCGGCGAGGCGCTCGGGGAGCGGCGGACGCCGGGAGCGGCGCTGATGGTGGCCGAGAACTACCTCTACAAACCGCTCGCCGGGCAGCTGCGCCAGCTTCTGCCGGAGATCGCCCCGGTGCGGCGGGTGGCTCTCCGCAAGCTGACCCGCCAGCCGGCCGAGGGATGGCGGGCGCGCCACGGCGCCCTGCTGGAGGGCGGGATCCACTTCGTCGCGCTGTTGGGAGCGATCCTCGACGAAGTTCCCGAGGAGGTCGTCGGGCGCTTCCCGGACGCCGGACGCCCGGAACGCCATTCCCGGGTGGAGGCGCGCTATCCGTCGGGGGCGGTGGGGAGCATCCACTACGCCTGGAACCGGCGCTCCCTCCCCGGCGGCGTCCTCCAGCGCTCCCGGGTGGAAGGCGAGCGCGGGCGCATCGTCTTCGAGAGCAACGGCCTCTATCTCGTCCTCCGCCGCCAAGCCGACCGGCTGGCCCGGATCCGGTTCCCCGGGTTCGCCGATCTGATGGGCTTCGGCGCCATGACCCGCGACTTCCGGAGGCTGCTCGCCGACCCGTCCCACACGCCACTGTCCGATTTCCGGCGCGCCCGCCGCGACCTGGAGCTGGTGTTCCGGGCCTGCGACTGACGCCGCCCCGGGAACCGGTCGGACCCGGGGGCGCCCGAAACCAGTCAGGAATCTACTTCGCCGTGCACCTGGCGAAGTTGGCGACGTTGTCGGAAGCCGCGAGGTTGCCGTTGATGGTGTCCGGCGGGTTGTCCGCCAGCAGGCCCTGCGCGTCCCACTCGCAGCTGATGGTCACCGTCCGGGTCGCCTCGCAACCGAAGATGCCGTCGGTGAACAGGACGTCGTAATCCATCTCCCACCTGGCGTCGCAGATCTCGTCGTCCGCGTCGTTGTCGTCGTTCGTGCAGGCCTCGGCGTCATCCGGCGACGGGTAGTTGTCCGCCTTGCCGTCCGGCAATTTATTGTCGTTGCCGGACGTCGCGGGCGTGCTGTCCTTCCCGTAGAGGTCCACCTTCCCGAAGTCCCCCATCGTCGGATCCCCATCCGGGTCCATCAGGGTCATCCAGATGAAATTGAACTGGCCGCCTGTCGCCAGGGCACGGTACGCATCCCGAAGGCCCGAGCTCATGTCATTCTCAAAATGGTAGAAGTCCCTGTATTGCCGGAAGCCGCCTTCCTGGGAAGCATTGGAGGCGCCCTCGTATTTGGGCCCCGGGTCGTTCCTGATCTTGCCGTTCAGGTTGTCATCGAACCAGAGCCGCTTGAAGCGCCTGGACGTCGCGCTCTTCGGCTTCACCTCCCAATTGCGCAGCTTGGCGCCTCCATCCAGCGGGCCGGCGGCGCTGGTGTTCGCGCCGGTTCCCGACGTCGGAAACGTGACGGCGCCCCAGCCCCCGGCAAGCGCCTGATCCACCTCCTCCTCGAGGAGATCGCAAACATCCACCTGGTCGGCCGCCATGAAGGTAACGGGCGCGCACTTCAGATCCTTGAACGGGTCCTCCTTCCACTTCACCTTGCCCCAGGAGACCGAGGAATCCCTGGCGGAAACCTCGACGCGGTAGCCGGACAGGTAGTTCGGGTTGTTCGTCGTGGGAAGCATCTGATGGAGGCCGCCGACGCTCATCCGGAAACAGCTGTTCGGCTTGAGGACGCCGACTTCCAGGCTTTCGTAGTTCGCCTGGCAGTTGTCGGCAAGCTTGGCTGTCTTCGCGGGTTCTCCGCCCCCATCCGGCGTCTTCATGAATCGGATGCCTTCGCCCCACTCGGCGTTGTCCTTGAGATCCATCGGAAGCGACTTGTTCGCCCCCTTGGGCGCGTCCGGCCCCGAAACGCTGTACGTCTTCCCGTACTCGGTGTCGGCGAACTTGTGCTTCACCGTCATCGCCACATTCGAGCTCGACATCCAGCCGACATCAATCCCGTCATCCCCGCTGTAAAAGGCCCGCTCGTGCGGAGGGCCGGTGGGCCCGCCCGTTCTGGGGAAATAAAGATCGTTGTCGATCTTGCCGAACTGAAGCCTCAGGTTCGGGTCCCAGGCGGCGCAGACCGCCGAGTCGGCGATCGTGATCTCCGGCGCCGCCGGCTTCGTCATGGACGCCTCCGAGCAGGCGAACGGGCCGCAGGTGATGTGCATCACCTCGCTCTCCGGAACCGCCTCCTGACCGGCGCCGACCCGCACCCGGGTCGCCTTGAAGGTCACGCCCATGCCGACCACCTCCGACTGCATCGCCTTCCAGTCAATGTTCTGGAACGGCATGTTGTCCATCCCGCCGGTGACCCCGACCCCGTTCGGAACCGGGTCCAGCCACAGCGGAGTGAGGATCGCGTCGTGGGAACTCTTCACCACCATCTTCCCGTTCACCGAGGCCATCGCCTTCTTTTCGTCGGTCAGGGCGTCCGGGCACAGGGCGTAGCCCATGCAGTCCTTGTCCATGCCCGCCATCGGCGGCGTCATGGAGATCGTGAACGGCTCCGGTTCGGGTTCCGGCTCGGGCTCCGGCTCGGGCTCCGGTTCGGGAGTCGGATCCGGGGCGGGTGCGGGTTCGGGAGCCGGCTCAGGCGCGGGGGTCGGAGCAGGGGCAGGCGCGGGAGCGGGCGCCGGAGTCGGCTCCTCGTCGTCGCCGCATCCGGCGAGCGTCAGTCCGAAAACGAGCGTCGGAATCAGCCACCCGAACCGTCCGAATTTCGGGGGGGGGGGGGGGGGGGGGGTAAGCGTTTTCATATCAAGGACTTTCGCAAAGAGCAAAAAGAAAGCGAGGACGAGACGCCCCCGATACCCGCGAACCCTATCACACAAAACCCCGGGGCCGGTCGTCGGCCCCGGGGTCCTCCGAAACGAATCAGAAGCCTACTTCGCCGTGCACTTGGCGAAGTTCGCCAGGTTGTTGGCCTCGGCGAGGTTGCCGTTCGGGGTGTCGTCGGGATTCGCCGGCAGCAGGCCCTGCGCGTCCCACTCGCAGCTTATGGTCACCGTGCGGGTCACGTCGCAACCCGCGATGGTGCCGATCCCGAACTTCACCTCGTAGTCCATCTCCCACTTCGCGTCGCAGATCTCGTCGTCCGCGTCGTTGTCGTCGTTCGAACACATGTTGGCGTCATCCGGCGACGGGTAGTTGTCCGCCTTGCCGTCCGGCAGCTTCTTGTCGTTGCCGCTCGCGGTGGCGTCGCTGTCCTTCCCGTAGAGGTCCACCTTCCCGAAGTCACCCATCGTCGGATCTCCGTCCCCGTCCATAAGGGTCATCCAGATGATGTCGCGCTTGCCGGCGCGAATCGCGGTTTGCGTGGCGCTCCCGATGTTGTCACCCGTGAAGTTGTAGAAGTCCGAGAGTATCGTCGACGTGGTGCCCGGGTAATGGGGTCCCCCTCCCTCGGATGCCGCGACCTTGCCGTTCAGGTTGTCATCGAAAAAGAGCCGCTTGAAACGCGCCGGCGTCGCGCTCTTCGCCTTGACCTCCCAATTGCGCAGCTTGACGCCTCCGTCCGTCGTGCCGCTCGCGCTGGTGTTCGTGCCGCTGGTCTTGTCCAGCTTCAGAACGACGTCGCCCCACCCCTTGGCAAGCGCCTGATCCACCTCCGCTTCAAGCAACTTGCAGACATCCACCTGCTCGGCCGCCACGAAGGTCATCGGTTCGCACTTCAGATCCTTGAACGGATCCTCCTTCCACTTCACCTTGCCCCAGGAGACCGACGAATCCTTGGCGGAAACCTCGACGCTGTAGCCGGACAAGTAGTTCGCCGTGGCAAACCGACCTGCACTTGGTCCTGCCGCGTCTCCCGCGGCGATCCGGAAGCAACCGGCCGGCTTGTGGACGCCCCCCGCCGCCGCCGAGTAGCCCGTCCCCTCGCAGAGATCGGCCAGCTTGCTCACCTTCGAGGGCGCGCCGCTGTTACCCGGCGCCTTCATGATTCGAATGCCATCGCCCCACCCGGCGTTGTCCTTCATGTCCATCGGAAGCGCCTTGTTCGAACCCTTCGGCGCGTCCGGCCCCGAAACGCTGTAGGTCTTTCCGTTCTCGACGTCGGCGAACTTGTGCTTCACCGTCATCGCCACATTCGAACTGGACACCCAGCCAATGTCGATTCCGTCGTCGTCAAAATAAAGTGCCGCATCGTAGGGATGGGAACTCCCCTGGGCTCTGATCACGTAGTAATCGTTGTCAACCCTTCCGACCTCAAGCTCCATCTCCGGATCCCAGGCGGCGCAGACCGCCGAATCGGCGAGCGTGATCTCCGGCGCCGCCGGCTTCGTCATGGACGCCTCCGAGCAGTGGAACGGACCGCAGGTGATGTGCATCACCTCGCTCTCCGGAACCTCCTCCTGACCGGCGCCCACACTCACTCGGGTCGCCTTGAAGGTGACGCCCATCCCGACCACCTCCGACTGCATCGCCTTCCAGTCGACGTTCGCAAACGGCATGTTGTCCGTACCGCCAGTGACCCCGACCCCGTTCGGCGCCGGATCCATCCACATCGGGGTGAGGATCGCGTCGTGCGAACTCTTCACCACCATCTTCCCGTTCACCGATGCCATCGCCTTCGCGGCGTCGGTCATGGCGTCCGGGCACAGGGCGTACCCCATGCAGTCCTTGTCCATGTCGGCCATCGGGGGCGTCATGGAAATGACGAACGGCTCCGGTTCGGGTTCCGGCTCGGGCTCCGGTTCGGGAGCGGGCTCGGGTTCGGGGGCCGGCTCAGGCGCGGGGGCGGGGGCCGGTGCAGGAGCCGGCGCCGGGGCGGGAGCCGGCTCCTCTTCGTCGCCGCACGCGGCGAGCGCCAGTCCGGCGCCGAGCATCAGCGCGAGCAGGCGGCTCACGCCGAACACCCCGTAATCGGAAATTTCGGGGGGGGGGGGTAATCTGCTTCATATCGCCTACCTCCAAGGAGGGCGTCAGGAGTAATAACGGCAGCGGATGGCAAGCCGTCCGACCACCTACGGAACGTTGCGGAGTATATACCCGCAGAAGTCTGCGGAGTCAAAAGGGGCATACCCCCCCGGGGGGGGACTCCGAGCCGCGTACGGCGAGCCAGCTCCGGGGCGCGACCTAAACTGGACCCATGCGTCGCGCGTTCGCCCTTTCGTTCGGCCCGTCGTTCGCCCTGGCGCTGCTGCTGGGCGCCGGTTCGGCGGTCGCGGCGCAACCTCCCCCGTCCCGCGAGCGGGAAGCCGGGATCGGGGACCGCTTCAGCTTCGTCGTCCGGGTGCCGAGCGTCACGCTGGACATCGTGGTCGAGGACCGCCGCGGCCGCTTCGTGACCGGCTTGGGCGTCGAGGACTTCGAGGTGCTGGAGGACGGGGTTCCCCAGGAAATCAGCTACTTCACCGCCGAGATCACGCCGGTGACCAGCCTGCTGCTGCTGGATACGTCCGCGTCGGTGCGATCCAGCCTGTCCGCGATCCAGACCGCCGCCTACCTCTTCCTGCGGAACATGGCGACCGGAGACCGGGGCCGGGTGGCGACCTTCGCCGAGGGGGTCCGCTTCGGCCCCTCCTACGACACCGACGTCTGGGACCAGATCGCGATGATCCGCGCCATGCGCCCCTACGGCAGGACCGCGCTCTACGACGCCATCCTCACCGGGCTTCAGGAGCTGTCGCGGGTGGAGACCCGGAAGGCGCTCATCCTGGTCTCCGACGGCGAAGACTCCGGGCGCGCAGCCGAAGGCAGCGTGAGCACGATGGAGCAGGCGCTGGAGGGCGCGCGCCTTTCCGAGGGCGCGATCTACACCATCGGCTACACCGGATGGAGTCCCGACGGGGGCGGCAAGCTGAATCGGGAGTTCCTCGACGCGGTGGCCGAGCAGAGCGGGGGGAGGTCCTTTTATCCGGAGGAAGTCGAGGATCTCTCCCGCCACTTCCGCCAGATCCAGCACGAGCTGCACCGCCAGTACCAGATCGCCTATCTTCCGGCCCGGGACCGCGAGGAAGGCGGCTGGCGCAGCATCGAAGTGCGGATTCCGGGACGCGAGGGCGCCGTCGCCCGCACCCGCAAGGGCTACTACGCGGCCCCCGCTCCCGACGACCCATGAATCCTCCCCTCCCCCGCGCCGTCCTCCTCCTCCTGCTGGTCGCCGCCGCCTGCGGAACGCCGGAAGAGCCGGATCCCCGCCCGATCCCCGCATACACCCTCGCAGCGGAGAACACCCACAACCGCTGGAGCGCCGCCATCCCGCCGGTCCTCACCGTGCCTTCGGGGGCGGTGGTCGAAGTCTTCACCAAGGAGGCTTCCGACGGCCAGATCACCCCGGAGACCACCCCCGCCGATCTGGCGCACGTGGATTTCGGGCGCATCCACGCGCTCACCGGGCCGATCGCGGTGGAAGGCGCCGAACCGGGAGACCTGCTCGCCGTCACCATCCACGAGGCGGAGACGCAGGGCCCGGGCTGGGCCGGCATCTTCCCCGGATTCGGCTTCCTCGCCGAGGAATTCACCGAACCCTGGATCCGCAGCTTCGCCCTGGCGCCGGGCGCCGCCGAGGCGCGCTTCAACGACCGGATCACCCTGCCGCTCGCGCCGTTTCCGGGGGTGCTCGGAGTCGCTCCGGCCACCGACGAGATGCTCGTGACCATCCCGCCTCGGGAAAACGGCGGGAACCTCGACAACCGCCACATGCGCGTCGGGACCACCGTGTACCTGCCGGTGCAGGTGGCGGGCGCGAATTTCTCGGTCGGGGACGCCCACGCGGTCCAGGGAGACGGCGAGGTCTCCGGGAGCGCGATCGAAGTTCCGATGCGCCTGGTGCTGGAGCTCGAAGTCCTGCCCAATCCGCGCGGGATCGCCGAGCCCGAGTACGAAACCGATGACTACTACGGAACAACCGGGTTCGCCCCCACCATCGACGAGGCGGCCAGGAAGGCGACCCGCCACATGATCGCCTGGCTGATGGCCGAACACGGACTGACCGCCGAGGAAGCCTACGTGCTCTGCTCGCTCGCCGGAGACCTCAAAATTTCGGAGACGGTGGACATTCCCCATATGCTGGTCAGCATGCACATGCCGAAGGCGATCTTCGGGATAGAGGGACCAGGTGCTCCCTGAAACCCGGCGGCGGCGGGCGCCCGCCGTTGTCCTGGCGGCCGTGTTGTCCTTCGGCGCCGCCGCCGGCAGCGAGGAGGCGTATCGGCTCACCACCCCCGACTCGGATACGCTCGGCTGGATCGTGAACGCCAGGCACGTGCGGAATCTCTGGCAGGGGTGGGAACCCGGCGAGACGCTCGCCTTCACGCTCGATTCCAGCGCCGACTGGTCCGTTTTCTACGGAGGGCAGGACCAGGCGCGGCGGGTGGTGGAAACGGCGCTCGCCGCCTGGGCGAACCTCCCGAACGCCGACATTTCGTGGGAACTGGCGGGCGTCAAGGCGAGCGACTACGGAGAGGAGGGACCGAAAGACATGGCCGAGAACTGGGTGTCCATCGATCCGCTGGGGGAATACCGGGCCGCCGCCTACAGCCAGTGGGACAAGGAGGGCGACGAATGGAAGATATCCGGATGCATGGTGCTCCTGGGAAACTGGGCGACCGAGCCGCCGCCCGACTGGCTGGAGGAGCTGCCCGTCGACGACCCGCGCCGCACCCATAACTCCCTCCACACGATCATCCACGAGTTCGGCCACTGCCTGGGCCTCGATCACGCGCAGCGGCTGCCGGTGCGGAGTCTGCTGGAGCCGTTCGGAGAAAACGATCAACGGACCGATCGTTCCGCCGGGTTCTGGTTCGCCGATCCGATGATGTCCTATGGCTGGAGCGACTTCGGGATCGACCACCCGCTCACCGCCGACGATGCGACCGGCGCGGCGCTGCTTCGCCCGGCGCCGGGATGGCTCGAAACGACCGGATCGATTTCCGGCTCGCTGGTCCTCGCCGGGGAACCCGTCCCCCACGCCCACATCTGGGCGTTCCCCGAGGCGGCGATGCCGGAGGGCGGGCGACCGCGGCCGATCGGCGGGTTCAGCAACGAGGACGGGAACTTCCTCATCGAGGGACTGCGACCCGGACGCTACGCGCTCTGGGTCTCTCCCCTCACCGAGCCGGGAGCGCACGGGGTCCTGCTCGGCCTGGCGAAGCAGACGCTCGGGGAGCACGCGATCCCCTGGCCGGTGCTCGTCGAGGCCGGCTCGGTCGCCGAGGCCGGGACGCTCCAGCTCCATTGGCGGCGCGAATGAGGCGGATCGCCTTCGCTCTTCTCCTCGCCGTGGGCGGTTGCGGCGGGGACGGAGGCGGCGGAAGCCAGCCGACGGCGCCCGCTCCCACCCCGCCGCCGACGCCAGCGCCCGCTCCGACCCCGGAACCCGCACCCACCCCCACCCCGACCCCGGAACCCGCGCCCGCTCCAGCCCCGACGCCAGAACCCGCGCCCGCTCCCGCTCCCACCCCGACGCCGCCCTTGACGCCAGTACCCGCCACCTCGTGCCCGGGCGTGCGCTTCGCGGTGGACGGCCCGACTCGCACCGACATCAAGGACGCCACGGTCCCGCTGCCCTTCGTCCGCACCCGAAAGGCGACCGCAAGCCTGATCCTCGAGGTGGATGCGAGCGCCTCGGACCTCGTGCTCGACTGGACCGGCCCCTGGCGGAGCGAGCCGGAGGACCCGCTGCCGGTGGATGGCCTGGATTTGAACATAACGGCCTGGTCGTTCGAGCCGACGGCGACCGGAACGCGCCACCGCATCCGGTTCGAATGGCTCGCCCATCAATCCACCGGATTCCGCCTGCGTTCCGAAGCCGCCTGTCCGGACGGGCCGGAATTCGTCTGCACCGGAACCAGCTGCGGCCTGCGGCCATGAGGCGACGCTGGCTTCCGACCGTCGCTCTCGCCTTCGCCTTCCCCGTCGCCGCCGACGCCTACCGGTTCTACAGCCCCGACCCGGAGACGCTCGGCTGGATCGTCACCGCCGAGCAGGCCCGGAATCTCTGGCGCGAGTGGGGCGCCGGCGAGACGCTCGCATTCACGCTGGACGCCAGCGCCGACTGGTCAACCCATTACGGAGACTTGGCCGGAATCCGGCGCGTGGTCGAAAAGGGACTGGCCGCCTGGTCGGACCTGCCGACCGCCGACATCTCGTGGGCGCTGGCGGGCGTCCGGGCGAGCGACTACGGGGAGAGCGGCCCGAAATCCCGGGACGTGAACTGGGTGTCCATCGATCCGTCGCTGGAGGACGTCCGGGGAAGGGCCAGCACCTGGTGGAGGCGTGGAGAAGACGGCTGGCAGATC
This sequence comes from Candidatus Marinacidobacterium sp., assembly GCA_965202845.1. Classification (GTDB taxonomy): domain Bacteria; phylum Acidobacteriota; class Vicinamibacteria; order Marinacidobacterales; family Marinacidobacteraceae; genus CBDATA01. The sequence goes on along the minus strand of OZ241856.1, from coordinate 570,328 downwards.
ACCCAGTGCGCCGTGACGCTGGGGAGCTGGGCGACCGAGCCGCTGTCCGACCGGTTGCGCGACCTGCCCGCCGACGATCCCCGTCGCACCCACGTCGCGCTGGACACGATCATCCATGAATTCGGCCACTGCCTGGGGCTCGCCCACGCGCAGCGGCTTCCCACCCGAAGCCTCCTCGTTCCGGAAGGCGAGAACCTCTGGAGGGTGAACACCTCGGAGAACTGGCTCGCCGATCCGCAGATGTCCTACGGCTGGAGCGACCTGGGAATCGACCACCCGGTCACCGCCGACGACGCGGCGGGCGCGGCGCTGCTTCGCCCGGCGCCGGGATGGCTCGAAACCACCGGGACGATTTCCGGATCGCTGCTCTTCAAGGGCGATCCGGTTCCCCACGCCCACGTCTGGGCGTTCCCCGAAGCGGCGATGCCGAAGGGGAGGCGCCCGCAGCCGGTCGGCGCGTTCAGCGACTCGGAGGGACGGTTCCGGATCGAAGGATTGAAGCCCGGTCGCTACGCGCTCCAGGTCTCTCCCCTCACCGAGCGCAGGGCGCACACGCCCCTGCTGGAAGCCGCCGGCCCCAGCCGTCTCGGCGAGGTCACCCTCCCCTGGCCGGTGCGGGTCGAGGCCGGCTCGGTGACCGAAATGAAACCGATCCGGCTCCGGCATCAGCGGAAATAAAGGGGAAATGAAGCGGATCGCTGGCGCCCTCGTGGCGCTGCTCGCCGCAAGCTGCCAGGGCGACCGCAATCCGACGACGCCGACGCCCGCGCCCGCGCCGGCTCCCGTTCCCCTTCCCGACCCCGCCGTCGTCGAGTTCCTCGGAGACCCGCAGCGGGTCCGCGAGGGCGGCGCCGTCCAATTCCGGATCGCCTGGGAACGCGGCGGCCAGGAGGGGGCGATCCCGCTTGCGGTCACGGCGCTCGCAGGCGGCGACGCCAGCGCCGCCGACTACACCCTCTCGCCGGAGCGCCTCGAAATCCCGGCCGGCGCCGAACCGACCGGCGAGCTGACGCTCGAGGTTGCGACGCTGGAGGACGGCCTCATCGAGGCCAACGAGACCCTGCGTCTGTCCGTCGAGGCGCCGCCAGGATTCCGGGTGTGGGCGCGCAACGCGGCCGAGCTCGTCATCGTGGATGTGGGCGAGGGGCTCTGCGCCGGGGTGCGTCTGTCAGTGGGCCAGCCGGTTCGGAACGATCTCGCCGAGGGGAGGCTGCCGGTCCGCACCGAGACCGCGACAGTGCGCCTGGCGCTGGACATCGTGGACCCGATCGCAGCGGACCTCGCCCTCGACTGGACCGGCCCCTACCGGTACGTTCAACGCTTTGAGGAAGAGGACGAAAACCCGGTGGACGACTTCGACGTGAACGTGGTGGACTGGTCCTTCGAGACGACGGCGACCGGCGTGCGCCACCACCTCGAGTTCGAGTGGATGTCCCATCTCTTCGCCGGGTTCCGCCTGCGCTCCGAAGCCGCCTGCAAGGGCGCGCCGCAACTCATCTGCACCGGACTCGGCTGCAGTTTGTTCCGATAGGTTGTTCCGGTAGGCGTCAGCGCAGCGCGGCGAGCGCCTTCCCGAGGAACGGGTTGACTCCCCCTCCCTGGATCCAGCGGACCACCACGACCAGATCGTTCTCCCAGTCCACATAGACGATGTTGCTGCCGGCGCCGCGGAAGGTGACCGCGGTCTCCGGGGCGTCGGGAATGGACCGCGCCATCTCCCCGTCCCGCTCCACCGGGCCGTTCAGGAACCAGTTCATGTAGCCGTAGCCGGGGTTGACCGTTCCCGGAGTTCTGGCCATCGCGATCCACTCCTCCGAGATGAGCTGCTCCCCGTTCCAGTTCCCCATTCGGAGGAACAAAAGTCCGAAGCGGGCGAGGTCCCGGGCGCTGATGTGCATGCCCCCGCCCCAGTGGCCGCCCCCGCTCACCGACTGGATTTCGCGCCCGTCGATCATCACCCACGAGTTCTCGTAGCCGTGCCAGCGCCAGGCGCTGGAGGCCCCGATGGGGTCCATGATCCGCTCCCGAAGCACCACCGGCAGCGGCTCGCGGACCACATGGAGCGCGGCCAGCGCCAGCAGGTTCACCCGCACGTCGTTGTATTTGTAGAAGGTTCCCGGTTCGTGCATCGGCCGGTCCGGGTACGCGAACGGATGCTCCCCCACCGGGCGGTCAGCCCAGTCGGGCTTCCCCCAGAGCGTCCCCGACCAGTCGCTGGTCTGCCGCAGCAGATGATCCCAGGTGATGGAGCGATTGTGCTCGGAACCGAAAAGCTCTTCGGTGGGCATGTAGGGGCCGACCCGGTCATGCACCGAGGCGATCCGCCCGTCGTCGTACAGCAGCCCGACGGTCGTCGAGAGGAAGGTCTTCGAGACGCTGAAGGTCATGTCCACCTTCGTCGTCGGCCCCCATTCGGCGACGATGTAGCCGCCCCGGACCACCATCCCGCTCAGGTCGCCGCGCACGGTGGTGGGGCCGATCCGGCTGCCGTGCGGTTCGCGCCCGAACGTCAGCTCGTGGTTCAGCGCGAGATCGCGCGGCGCGTCCGACTCGGCGGCGACCGCGATGGCGATCGCCTCGTCGAGCGTGTCCGCGTCCATCCCGGCCTCCGCCGGCGTCCGGGTGAGCCACTCGTGGCGCTCCGGGAAGTAGGGCGTCTGCTGGCCGGCGGAAGCGGAACCGGCGAACAGGAACAGGGCGACCAGCAGCAGCAGGCCGCCGGAGCGTCTGGGGAACGCATGCATGGGGAAACGCCCTCCGGAAGGGATCAGGTTTCGATGTTGCTCTTCATCCGGGCGAACACATCCCGCAGGATCCGCTCGCTGACCGGACGCAGAAGGCGCGACGCCAGCGCCGCGACCGTGCCCCGGATCTGGATCGCGCCCTCCCAGTCGAGCGCCGTGCCCTCCCCGACTTCGCGCAGCCGCATCGATGCCGATCCGTCGATGACGGCGCCGGGGCCGCGCCCCCGCACCTTGAGCCGCGCGCATTCCCCCTCCACCCGCTCGGTCCATTCGAGCGTGTTCGTCGACCGGAGCGCAACGGTGCCGAGCTTGACCCCGCCCACCACCTCGAACCGCCGTCCCGGATCGAGAACCCGGAAGGACTCGACGCCGGGCACGCAGCCGGCGAGCGATTCGGCGTCGTTCACGAATTCCCACACCCGCGCCTTCGGCGCCCTGATGATCTCGGTTCCGCTGAATTCCATGAGGAGCGACGGATTCTATCGCCCCCCGCCGTGCTACGGTCCGCACGGCATGCATCCAGCGCCGGTCGCGGCGACGACTGGACGGCTCGGCGATCCGGCGCGAAACCGCCAGCAACCCGGAGATCGCGCCGTCCACGACTGGTACCGCTTCGTCCTCTCGTTCCCGTCGCACCTCGTTCGCGACGTCCTGGAAATCTTCGGCGTCGACGAAACCCAACGCGTGCTGGATCCCTTCTGCGGAACCGGAACCACCCTCGTCGCATGCAAGAAGCTCGGCATCTCGAGCGTCGGCATTGAGTGCAACCCGATGGCCGCATTCGCAAGCCGCACCAAGCTGGACTGGAGCGTGGACCCCGACCAGCTGATCGATCACGCCGAGGCGGTCGCCGCCCGGGCGCTCACGCAACTGGAGCGCGACGGGATCGACGACTTCGGGGAAGCGCCCCTGTTTCGTGCCGGTCGCCGGAAGGTCGCCGCGCTCCGGACCTTGCCCGCCGACCGCTTCGGCCTGCTCCTCAAGAATTCGATCAGCCCGCTGCCGCTTCACAAGACGCTCGTGCTGCTGGAGGCGCTGGAGCCGCATAGCGGGGACGCGGAGTACGCCCACGAACGACTGGCGCTCGGCGCGGAGCTGGTCTCCGGAATCGGCAACCTGCGCTTCGGGCCGGAAGTCGGCGTCGGGCGCATCCGGGAGGACGCCCCGGTCATCGGCCCGTGGTTGCGTCGGGTCCGGAGGATGGCCGGTGATCTTGCCGCGCTCGGCGGACGCGCCGGCGTCGAAGCCCGGGTGCATCGCGCCGACGCCCGCCAGGCGGAGCGGTTGCTGCCTCCCGCCTCGATCGACGCCGTCATCACGTCGCCGCCGTATCCCAACGAGAAGGACTACACGCGCACGACCCGGCTGGAGAGCGTGCTGCTCGGATGCATCCGCAACAAGCAGGATCTCCGCGCCCTGAAGCAGGGACTCGTGCGATCCAACACGCGGGGGGTGTACAAGGCGGATGGGGACGACGCCTTCGTCGCCAACCATGACGGCATCCAGCGCATCGCCCGCCGGATCGAGGAGCGACGCCGGGAACTCGGCAAGACTTCCGGCTTCGAGCGCCAGTACGCCCGGGTCGTAAAGCTGTACTTCGGGGGCATGGTCCGACATCTCGCCGCGCTCCGCAGCCGGCTGCGCCCCGGCGCCCGGCTCGCGTACGTCGTCGGCGATCAAGCCTCCTACCTGCGGGTCATGATCCGCACCGGACAGATCCTGGGCGAACTGGCGGAATCGCTCGGCTACGAACGAACCGCCATCGACCTGTTCCGCACCCGCATGGCGACGGCCACCCGCCAGCCGCTCCGGGAGGAGGTCGTCCGCCTCCGCTGGCCCGGCCCGTCTCGCGAGCGGAAACCCCGGCGGGCTACTCCGGGACCAGCGCCTCGATCCGCACCGGAGCGGCGCTACCGCCTGGCGCATGCGGACGAGCTCAGCCCGGAAGACTTGGCGGCGTATCGAAAACGGCCCCCCGCCCCTTGACCTCTCATCGTCGGCCGGCGCGGAACGGGAGCGCCCGTCGTAGCCGCGCGGTCGCCCTGGGCCTCCCGCTCCTCGCCGCGACGCTGGCGGCGGAGCTGCTGCCCGAGGCGGGAGCGCTCCTCGCCGTCCTCTTCAGCCTCGCGGTGACCGCCTGCTGGCTGGCCGGAACCCCGCGCAGCCGCCTGGCGGACAAGCTGCTCGCCGCCGCCCTCTTTCTCTCGCTCGCCGCCGGGTCCCTCGTCGCCGCCGGAGCGCTCGTCCCGGGCGCCGGACTCCACGGCCTGCTGCTCGGCGTCGTCGCGGTTCCGCTGCTGCTCACCGTCGCCGGATTCGCGCTCCGCTTCGATCCCCCCGACCCGGAGGGCCTTCGCAGGTTGCGCGGCGAAGCCGAATGATCCCACTCCTGACGCTGGCCGCCACCCTCGTCATCGGCGTCCTCGCAGCGCGCCGGACCCGGACCGCCGCCGACTTCTTCGCAGCCGGACGCCGGCTCGGCGCCTTCCGGGCCGGGCTCGGCGCCGCCGCCTCCTCGTTCAGCGGATTCGTCTTTCTCGGCGGAACCGGTCTCATGCACCAGGTGGGCGTCGGCTCGCTCTTCCTGGTGGCGCCGATCGGGTTCACCGCCGCCCTCGTCTGTCGCACGGTGGGACGGCGGCTGGCGCTCCTCGCCCAGGCGAGCGGCGCCTGGACGATCCCGGCGGCGCTCCGCTTCCGCTTCGGAAGCCGGCTCCCGGCCGGCATCGCCGCGGTCGTCATCCTTCTCGGAAGCGCGCTCTACCTGGGAGTCCAGCTGGCGGCGCTCTCGGTCGCCATGCGCTTCGCGTTCCCCGGCATGACGGTCGGGGTCAGCCTCGGACTCGGACTCGCCGTCCTGCTCGCCTACTCGCTCCTCGGCGGCATGATCGCCTCGGTGGACACCGACGTCTTCCAGGGAATCCTGATGGCGGCGGGGGCGGTCGCGGCGTGCGCCTTCGTGCTGGGGCGGCTGGGCGGCTTCGGGGAAGCGGTGGACACGCTCCGGGTCCTGGCGCCCGAGCGGCTCGATCCGGTGGGCGTCTGGACTCCGGGCGCCGGTTTCGGGATGATGCTGCTCTTTTCCCTCGGGGTCTTCGGCCAGCCCCACTCGCTCCACAAATTCCTGATGCTGCGAAGCCCGGACGCGCTCCGCTTCCTCCCCGCGGTTCTGGGCGGCGCCCAAGCGCTCAGCCTGCTGGTCTGGATCGGCCTGGGACTCGGCGCGCTGGTCTTCGCCGCCGAAGGCCGTCTGGGCGCGCTCGGCCACCCGGACGAGGCCGCGCTCCTGGCGCTCCGGGCAGCGGAGGCCCCCGCCCTGCTGGTCGGGCTGGTGGCCGCCGCCGTCCTGGCCGCGATCCTGTCCACCGCCGACACCTTCCTGAACCTGGGAGCGGCGGCGCTGGTCCGGGACCTCCCCCGCGCATTCGGCGGCGAAGGCTGGTCCGGACTCCGGGCGGCGCGCGGCGCCTCGCTCCTCGTCGGACTTCTCGCGCTCGGAATCGCCGCCATCCACATCGAGGACGGCGCGCTCCTCGCCCTGTTCGGCGCGCTGGCGTTCGGCGCCTTCGCCTCCGGGCTGGCGCCGGTGCTGACCTTCGGGCTACTCCTGCCCGAAATCTCCGCGAAGAACGCCGCCCTCGCCATGACGGCCGGTCTCGCCTCCCATCTCCTGCTCGAAGGGCTGGGGAACCTGACGACGCCCCCGGCGCTGGTCGGCATGGCGGTCGGATCGGCGGCGCTGCTGGCCGGAGCCTTGTTCGCGCCGGCGAAATCGGTACCCTCGCGGGTGCGCCTCGCCCTGAGTCTCTGACGCCATGTCCGCCGCTCCGCTCCACATCACGGTCATCACCGGCGGGTCGACCCCGGAGCGGGACGTGGCGCTCGCCGGCGCCGGCGAAGTGGTTCGCGCGCTCCGCGTCCGCGGACACGACGTGATGGTGGTGGACACCGTATACGGCCCGCTGGGACCGGAGCAGGAGGGCGCCCACCTGGCGCTCCGGGTCGGACGGAACCCGCCCTCGGTTCGCAGCCTCGCCGATCTGCGGCGCCGGGAGGATGTGGCCGGCCTCATCCGGCACCGCGAGGTCTGGAACGCGGACGCGGTGGTGCTGGTGCTCCACGGGGTGGACGGCGAGGGCGGCCGGGTGCAGGCGGTGCTGGAGCTCGGGGGCGTCCGCTACAGCGGCAGCGGCGTGCTCGGCAGCTCGCTCGCCATGGAGAAGGCCGCCTCCAAGCACGTGATGCGCGGGGCGGGCATCCCCACCGCGCCCTTCGAATACCTCCAGCGGCAGCAACCGGAGGACATCCGCGCCGGAATCGAGGCGCTCGGCGAGGCCGTCATCGTCAAGCCGAGCCGGGTCGGCTCCTCAGTGGGACTCCGGCAGGCGCACGGCTTCGAGGCGATCCGGGACGCGGTGCATGAGGCGTGGACGCACGATGCGGTGGTGCTGATCGAGGCGCTCCTTCCCGGACGCGAGTTCACCGTGGGGGTTCTGGAGACTCCCGCCGGCGAGACCGAAGCGCTGGGCGTGGGCGAAATCGTGGTGGAGCAGGGACTCTTCGACTACCACGCCAAGTACACGCCGGGACTCGCCGACGAAATCTTCCCGGCGGACATCTCGGCGGACCTGGCGGAGAGGCTTCGGGAGCTCGCGGTCATGACGCACCGGGCGCTGGAACTCAGCCATTTTTCCCGGGTGGACTTCCGGATGGACGCGAACGGGGACCCCATGGTGCTGGAAGCCAACACCCTCCCCGGAATGACCACCCGGAGCCTCTTTCCGCAGTCGGCGGCGGTGGCGGGGCTGTCGTTCCCCGAACTTTGCGACCGCATCGCCCGGCTCGCCGCCCACGGAGCGGGGCGATGAGACGGCTGGGCGGGCTGCTCGTCGCGCTCGCGGCCAGCTGTAGCAGCCCGCCGCCCGCCGATCTGGTGGTCCGGGGCGGAACGATCCACACCGCCGATCCGTCCCATCCCCGGGCGGAGGCCTTCGCGGCGCGCGACGGGCGCTTCGTGTTCGTGGGTTCGGCGGAGGACGCCGCCGCCCACGTCGGGGAAGGCACGGAAGTGATTGAACTCGGCGGCGCGGCGGCGCTTCCCGGACTCATCGACGGCCACACCCATCTACGGGGCGGGATCAGCCTGGTGCGAGGCGTGGACCTGACCGGAATCGCCGACCGGGCCGAATGGGAGCGGCGGATCCGCGCCCGCGCCGGGGAGCTGGCGCCCGGCCAGTGGATCGTGGGCGGGCGGTGGGACCACACGCTTTCCGGCGGCGGGTTCCCCACCCGCGATCTGCTTGACCGGAACGCTCCCGAAAATCCGGTGGCGCTCGCCGACATCGACGGGCACACCACCTGGGCGAGCAGCCTGGCCCTGGAGATCGCCGGCGTTACCCGGGACACCCCCGACCCGCCGGGAGGGCGCATCGTCCGGGACGCCGCCGGAGAACCCACCGGCATCCTGCTGGAAGCGGCCGGCGGCCTCGTTCGGGAGCGCATCCCCGCGCTCTCCCCGGAACGCGAGCGCGCGCTGATGGTCCTGACCCTGGAAAACGCCGCCCGCCTGGGTCTCACCGGCGCACACGACATGGCGGGGCTGCACGGCGCCGAGCGGTATCTGGAGATGGCGCTCGCCGGCGAGTTGCCGCTCCGCATCTGGTTCGGGGCGACCGGGGCCGTCGGGCGCTCCGCCGAAGCGGCGGCGCTCCGGGAGCGCATCGCCGATGCGATGGCGCCGCCGGAAGCGGAGCAGGGTCCGCGCCTCGCGCTCGGCTATGCCAAATTGGTGGCGGACGGGGTTCTCTCCTCCCGCACCGCCGCCCTGATCGAACCCTACGCGGACGCCCCGGAGACCCGCGGCTTCATGGTGACTGACGGCGACCAGCTGGCTTCGGCGGTCGCCGAGTTCCACCGCGCCGGCTTCCCGGTGGCGATCCACGCGATCGGCGATCTCGCGGTGCGCCGGGCGCTCGACGCCTTCGAGCGTTCCCCTCCCGGGCCGCCGCTCCCCGACCGGGTGGAGCACGTGGAGGCGCTGGACCCCGCCGACGCGCCCCGCTTCCGGGATCTCGGGGTTCTGGCATCGTTCCAGCCCCACCACTGCATCACCGGGATCGATGTCTACAACACCGACCGGTTGGGTTCGGACCGGGCGTCGCGGTCTTTCGCGTGGGGCGCCCTGCGGGACGCCGGCGCCGGGCTGGTGTTCGGAAGCGACTGGCCGACCGCGCCGCTGGACCCGCTCCGCCAGCTCTACGCGGCGACCGTCCGCGAAAAACCGGGCGGCGGCCCGCCCGGCGGCTGGCATCCGCATCAGAAGGTGGACTGGGAGACCGCGCTCCGCGCCTTCACCCAGGCCCCGGCGGACGCCGCCGGGCAGGGCGATGTCATCGGATCCATCACTCCCGGCAAGTGGGCCGACTTCGTGATCCTCGACGGCCCGGTTCCCGATCCCCCGGACCGCAGCCTGCTCGACCTCCAGGTCCGCTCGACCTGGGTCGCCGGACGCCCCACGTTCCGCCGCCGCTGAGCGAGTCGATGCGCCCGCTGGTGTCCGCCGCCTGGCTGAAGGAGCGTCTGCAACATCCCGACGTGGTGGTGGTGGACGCCCAATTTCACCTCCCCGAACCCGAATGGGGACGCGCCCGTTATCTCGAAGGGCACATCCCGGGCGCGGTCTTCGCCGACGTCAACGAGGACCTCGCGGCGCCGCGCACCGGCGCCAACGGCCGCCACCCGCTGCCGTCGGTCGAGGCGATGGCGCAAACCTTCGGGCGGCTCGGCATCGGCGACGGCGCCGTGGTGGTGGCCTATGACAGCGCCGGGGGGATGTACGCCGCCCGGCTCTGGTGGATGCTGCGCTACCTGGGACACGACCGGGTCGCGCTCCTCGACGGAGGGCTCCAGGCTTGGGACGGGCCGCTGGCGACCGGCGCGGAGCGGCGCCCTCCGGCCCGCTTCACTCCACGGCCGATTCCGGCGATGTCCCGGGAGGGGGAAGCGGTGGCGGCCCGCTTGGGGAAGGACATCCTGCTGGACGCCCGCGAATCGGTGCGCTTCCGGGGCGAAAAGGAGCCCATCGACCCGGTGGCGGGGCGGATTCCGGGCGCGCGCCACCGCTTCTGGAAGGCGAATCTTGACGGCGACGGACGCTTTCGTTCGCCCGCCGAGCTGCGGGCGGCGTTCGACCGGATTCTCGCGGACCGGCGGGAGCGGCCGGTGGTCTGCTACTGCGGCTCCGGCCTCACCGCCGCCCACAACGCCTTGGCGCTCACCCTCGCCGGGGCGCCGGACGTCGCGGTCTATTCCGGGTCCTGGTCCGAATGGATCGCCGACCCGGGGCGCCCGGTGGCCACCGGCCCGGCCTGATCCCGCCATCTCCCAGGCCGGGATCCGCCGAGCCGATCCGGGGAGGTGATCTCCCCCGTCCCCGCTACCCGTCGGTGCGGGGGCGGTCCGGGGGCTGGACGCCAAGCGGTTCCAAGCGCACCCGCATCCAAGTCTCCAGCGTCGCTTTCAGCCCGACCACGACATGCTCCAAGTGGTGCAAGCGCTCCGACAACTTCCCCACCTCCGCACGGACGCCCTCAATCTTTCTTGTCACGGGTCACCCTGAGCTGACGCAAGATCGCAATCCCGAAGGCGGCGACCGTGCCGAGGATGACGAGCGTCTCCCACGAAGGCATGGGCGCACCCTACCACAGCACAGCGGAACACGGCGCCGGGGCCCCGGACGTCGCGCGGCCTATTCCGGATCTCGGGACGGCGGCGCGCCCACCATCTCCCCCGGACGCACCCAGGCGTCGAACTGCTCCCCGTCGACCAGCTTGAGCGCCAGCGCCGCTTCGCGCAGCGACGTCCCCTCGGCGTGCGCCTTCTTGGCGATCCGGGCCGCGTTGTCGTAGCCGATATGCGGATTCAGCGCGGTTACCAGCATCAGGGAGCGTTCCAGATTCTCGGCGAGTCGCTCCCGGTTGGGCTGGATGCCGACCACGCATCGCTCGCGGAACGAATCGACGCCGTCGGCGATCAAGCGCGCGCTTTGCAGCACGTTGTGGGCGATCAGCGGCATCATCACGTTCAACTCGAAGTTGCCGCCGGCGCCGCCGACGTGCACCGCCACGTCGTTTCCGAAGACCTGGGCGGTCGCCATCAGCAGCGCCTCGCACTGCGTGGGGTTGACCTTGCCGGGCATGATGGAGCTTCCGGGTTCGTTCGCCGGAAGCAGGATCTCCCCGATCCCGGAACGGGGCCCCGAAGCCAGCCAGCGGATGTCGTTGGCGATCTTGTGGAGCGACGCCGCGACCGTGCCGAGCGCGCCGTGGGCGTGAACCAAGGCGTCCCGGGCGGCGAGCGCCTCGAACTTGTTGGGGGCGCTGGTGAAGGCGAGTCCGGTCAGCCGGCTCAGCCAGACCGCCGCCCGCTCGCCGGTCTCCGGGTGCGCGTTCAGCCCGGTTCCCACCGCAGTGCCGCCGAGCGCCAGCTCGCGGACCGCTGGAAGCGCCGCCGCGACGCGATCCGCGCCACGCGCCGCCTGCTCCCGGTAGCCCGAAAACTCCTGGCCCAGCGTGACCGGCGTGGCGTCTTGCAGGTGGGTGCGTCCGATCTTGACCACCCCGGCGAACGCCTCGGCGCGCTCGCCCAGCGCCGCCGCAAGCGCTCGAAGCGCCAGAACCACCCGCTCCTCCAGCGCCCGGGCGGCGGCCACGTGGAGAGCGGTCGGGAACACGTCGTTGGACGACTGCCCCCGGTTCACATCGTCGTTCGGATGAACCAGCCGCTCGCTCCCCCGCTCCCCGCCCAGAATCTCGCTGGCGCGGTTGGCGAGCACCTCGTTCATGTTCATGTTCGACTGGGTGCCGCTTCCGGTCTGCCAGACGATGAGCGGGAACTCGTCGGGATGCTCCCCGGCGAGGACCTCGTCGGCGGCCGCGACGATGGCGTCCGCCTTGGCCTCCTCGATCCGCCCCAGATCCCGGTTGACGAGAGCGGCGGCCTTCTTGACGAACGCCAGCGCCTCGATCACCTCCAGCGGCATCCGCTCGCCGGAGATGCGGAAGTTGCGCCGGGAGCGCTCGGTCTGCGCCCCCCAGAGGCGCGCGGCGGCGACCTCGACCTCTCCCAGGGTGTCTCGTTCGATGCGTTTTCGGCTCGTCATGGCGGCGGATCGTAGCCGGGGCGCATAGGATTGGGGGCGATGCGCGCGGTGCTCCTCCTGACCCTCGCCTTCCCGGTTCCGGCGGCGGCGCAAGCGCCGGACTGGCCGGACCGCCACGCCGAGTACGCCTCGGAGGTCGGCGACGGCCCCGAGTACCGGGCCATCCAGGAGCGACTCGCCCAGGGCTGGAACACCTGGGACAGCCGGAGCGTGCTGCGGCACGTCCTCCTGCCGGAGGGGCTCGCGCTGGACCTCGCCTTGAAGCGCCACGCCTGGCTCGAGGAAGATCACCTGGAGACCGCCCTCATCGGACGCCGGCAGGCCGGCGAGGGAACCCCCGAACCGGAGCGCATCCGCCCCGGCCTCCACGCCCTGGACGGCGCCTACGCCCGCCTCGACCTCGACTGGCGGGGACTCGCCCTCACCGTCGAATCCGGCAGCGCGCCCGACGGAGACCTGTTGCTACTGGCCACGCCGAGGCAGACCGGCGACTCGCCCTTCGAACTGGTGGTCGGCGCCGGGCTGGCGTGGAACCGGGAAGGCGCCCTGACCCGGACGTCCGACGGCTTCGCCGCGCGGCTGCCGACGCGGGAGATCGCAATCCACATCGACGGCGTCCAGGAAGCCGACCCCTACACCCGCACTCTTCTCCCCCACCACGTCCTGCGCCTCGACCGCCCGGTCGCCATCACCAGCGGCGTCCCCAGGAGCGCCGCCGAGGTCCGGCGCCTGCTGGACCAGGCGGAGGGGCGCGTCCGGGAGCGGGCCGCCCGCTTCCCCGGCCTCGAGGAGGCGTACCTTGCGATCACCGCCGGAGTCGCGTGGAACACGATCTACGAACCCCGGCACGACCGGGTGGTTTCGACGGTGGGGCGGCTCTGGAACGAGGAGTACGGCGGCGTCGCGCTCTTCGGCTGGGACAACTTCTTCCTCGCCTACCTGACCGCGCTGGAGGGCAGCGACCTCGCCTTCGCCAACGTGATCGAGCACCTGCGCGGCTTCACCGAAGAGGGATTCGCCCCCAACGACAACCGGGGCAACGGCTCCAAGTCGTGGGACCGCTCGCAGCCGCCGGTGGGCGGCCTGATGGTGCGCGAGATCCACCGGCGGTTCCCCGAAGCCCGCTGGTTCTTGGAAGCCGCCTTCGACCCGCTGCTGGGCTGGAATCGCTGGTGGCCCCGCCGGCGGATGAACCGGGGGATGCTGAGCTACGGGTCGCATCCGGCGCAAAACCCGTTCCGCGAGCCGGCGGTGGGGACCCGCCGCGCCGCCGGGTACGAATCCGGGATGGACGACTCCCCGATGTACGAGGACGTCCCGTTCAACCGCGAAACCAACACCCTGGAGCTCCAGGACGTGGGGCTGACCTCGCTCTACATCGCGGACTGCCGGGCGCTGGCCGAGATGGCCCGGATCCTGGGGCGGGAAACGGAAGCCCGGGAGCTGGACGCGCGGGGCGACCGTTTCGCCGCCGCCCTCGACGGCGTCTGGGTCGAGGAGCGCGGCTACTACCTGAATCACCGCACCGACGGCGGGACGGTCCGCCCGTCGCCCCGCCGCTCGCCCACCCTGTTCTACCCGCTGCTCGCCGGGGTTCCGGACGCCCGGCGGCGCGAGCGGCTCATCGAAGAGCACCTGCTGAATCCGGAGGAATTTTGGGGCGAGTTCGTGCTTCCCTCCACCAGCCGGGACGACCCCTCCTTCCCCCGCCAGCGGTACTGGAAGGGCGCTATCTGGCCTCCGCTCAACTTCCTGACCTACCTGGGACTGCGGCGCGCCGGCGCCTTCTCCGCCGCTTCCGAGCTCGCCTCCCGCTCGCTCGCCATGTTTCTCGCCGAGTGGCGGCGCAAGGGGTACGTGAGCGAAAACTACTCCTCGATCACCGGGGCCGGCGACGACCGGCGCCTCTCCAGCGACCCCTTCCATTCGTGGGGGGCGCTCTTCGGCGTCATGGCCTTCATCGAAGCCGGCCACCTCGCCCCGCCGGAAGCCCCCCTGCCCCTCCCCTGAAACATGCTTTCCTTCGCGTTGCTGCTCTTGCAGATCGCCGTCCCGCAACCGGAGGAGCCGCCTCCGCCCTGGCAGGACCCCAGGGTCTTCGAGATCGGCCGCGAACCGCCGCGCGCCAACTTCGTCCCCTTCCGGGACCGGGAGCGGGCGCTCGCCGGCGACCCCGCCCGATCCGCGATGCGCCGGAGCCTGAACGGCGTCTACCGCTTCCGCTGGGTTCCCCGTCCGGCGGAGCGGATCCCCGGCTTCTTCGAACCCGGCTTCGACGCGAGCGACTGGGACCGCATCCCGGTTCCCTCCAACTGGGAGATGCTGGGGTACGGCTATCCGGTGTACCGCGACGAGGCCTACGGGTTTCCGCCCGACCCGCCCCGGGTCCCCGAATCGGACAACCCGGTCGGCGCCTACCGGCGGCGGTTCCGGATTCCTGCAGAGTGGGAGGGACACGAAATCTTCCTCCGGTTCGAGGGCGCCTATTCGGCGATGTCGGTCTGGGTGAACGGGGAATTCGTCGGATACGCCGAAGGCAGCCGCGCGCCGTCCGAATTCCGCATCACCGAGGCGCTGGAGCGGGGGCCGGCTTCCGGCGAGCACCTGCTGGCGCTCGAGGTCATCCGCTGGAGCGACGGCAGCTACCTGGAAGGACAGGATTTTTGGCGCATCAGCGGGGTGGACCGGGACGTCTGGCTGCTGGCCCGGCCCCCGACCCGGATTCGCGATTTCCGGGTGACCGCCGACCGGGAGCCGGACGGCGACGGCAGGCTGGACCTTGAAGTGGAACTCGCCGGCGACGAGGCCGGCCATGAAGTGCGCTACGAACTCTTCGACCCGGACGGCCTGCCGGTTCTTTCCGGGACCGTGGTTCCGACGGCCGCCGGAGTCGGTTCTGTTTCGGCGCCGGTGGGGCCGGTCGCCGCCTGGACCGCCGAGACCCCCAACCTCTACCGGTTGCTCCTGACCCTCATCGGCGCGAACGGAACCAGCCGCGAGATCGTGTCCTCCCGCATCGGATTCCGGCGGGTCGCCACCGACGAAAACGGCCGCCTGCTGGTGAACGGCCGCCCGATCACGCTTTTCGGGGTCAACCGGCACGAGCACGACCACCGGAGCGCCCACCGGATCGACGAGGCCGGGATGATCGAGGACATCCGGCTGATGAAGTCGCTGAACATCAACGCGGTGCGCGCCGCCCACTACCCGAACCTGCCGCGCTGGTACGAGCTGACCGACGAATACGGGCTGTACGTGGTGGACGAGGCCAACATCGAAGCGCACGGGATGGTCTTCCACCCGGAGGGCACCCTCGCCAACCGTCCCGAATGGGAGGACGCCCACCTGGAACGCACCCGCCGGATGCTCGCCCGCACCCGGAACCACCCTTCGGTCATCATCTGGTCGCTCGGCAACGAGGCCGGGGACGGGCGCGCCTTCGACCGCGCCGCCGCCTGGATCCGGGACCAGCGCACCGGACGTCCGATCCTCTACGAACCCGCCGGGGAGCGCGAGCTGGTGGACATCGTCGCGCCGATGTACGTGCGCCCCTACTGGTTCGAGCGCTACGGGCGCTCGGGCGCGCCCAAGCCGTTCCTGCTCATCGAGTACGCCCACGCGATGGGGAACAGCGTGGGCGGCCTCGCCGACACCTGGGACATCCTGGATCGCTATCCGAACCTGGTCGGCGGCTTCATCTGGGACTGGGTGGACCAGACCCTGGAAGCCCGGGACGAGGCCGGGCGCCCCTACCGGGCCTACGGCGGCGACTTCGGCCCTCCCGGGGTTCCCACCGACGGGAATTTCCTGGCGAACGGGCTGGTCTCCTCCGACCGCAAGCCGCACCCGCACGCCTTCGAGGTTCAGAAGGTCTACCAGCCGGTGCGCATCGAGATGCCGGCGCCGGGTCTCCTCCGCCTGGGGAACCGGCGGGCGTTCACCGATCTCGCCGACCTCGACGGCTCGTGGGAGATCCATGCCGACGGCGAGCCGGTCGCCTCCGGCGCGCTGCCCCGGCTGGCGGTTCCGCCCGGGGAATCCGGGGACGTCCCGTTGGCGCTGCCGGAGGACGACGGCTCGGGCCGGGAACGCCTGCTCACCGTCCGCTTCCGCACCCGGGAGGCCGCCCCGCTCCTTCCGCAGGGGCACGAAGTCGCCTGGGAGCAGTTCGCGCTTCCCGGCTTCGCGCCGTCGTCAAAGCCCCCCACCGGCGCGCTCGCGGTCCGGGAAACCCCGGAAGCCGTGGAGATCGCCGGGGAGGATTTCTCGGCGCAGTTCGATCCGGAGATCGGCATCCTGTCCGGCTTGCGCTTCCAGGGGAGGACGCTCATCGAGCGCGGCCCGGTTCCGAACTTCTGGCGCGCCCCCACCGACAACGACTACGGCTACGCGCAGCCGATCCGATCCGGCGTCTGGCGGAGGGCCGGAAGGCCCCCGGCGCGCCAGCTGGAGTCCTTCGAGGTGGAGCAGGGGGAAGCCACCGTCCGGGTCATCAGCCGCTTCCGCATCCGCTCGGTGGGCGCCGCCTACCGGCTGGAGCACGAAATCTTCCCCGACGGGACCATCGCGGTGGAGGCTTCGCTGACCGAAGTGGATGAGGACCTTCCCGAAATCCCCCGCTTCGGCGCGCTGTTCTCGCTGCCCGGCGCGCTGAACCAGGTCGCCTGGTACGGGCGCGGCCCCTTCGAGAATTACTGGGACCGGCGCACCGCCGCCCGGGTCGGACGCCACCGGCGGCCGGTCCGGGAGATGGCGCACGCCTACGTGCGGCCGCAAGAGACCGGCAACCGCACCGACGTCCGGTGGGCGGCGCTGACCCCGGAGGCGGGAGGCGGCCCCGGTCTGCTGGTGATGGGGCTTCCCACCGTGGACTTCTCCGCCCTCCCCCACCGGATTTCCGACCTGGATGATGGCGAGACCAAACGGCGGCGCCACGCCGTCGACCTGATCCCGCGGGACGACGAGACGACCCTGCTGGTGGACCTGCGGCAGCAGGGGGTCGGCGGGGACGACTCCTGGGGCGCGACGCCCCGCCATCCGTACACGATCCAGCCGGCCCCCCTTTCCTACCGCTTCCTGCTGCGCCCGCTGCCCGAAGGCGCGGACCCGGGGGAGGCGGCGCGCGCCTTTCCCGACGAGGCCCGCGCCGCGCAAGCCGCCGGGCGTTCGCTCGCGCTCGACGACTTCGGGGAGCGCAACCTGGTGGAGCACCTGGCGCGGGACCGTCCGATCCGGGTGACGCCCTCCGCGTCCTCGCCCTACTCGGCGGCGGGCGACGCCGGCCTGGTGGACGGCGTGCGCGGCTCGCCCGACCGCCGGGGCGGGCATTGGCAGGGCTACGAGAGCAGCGAAGTCGTCGCCGACCTGCCGCTGGGAGCGCGGGTTCCGGTGCGCTCGGTCGGGGTCGGCTTCCTCCAGCACGAGGACACCGCGGTGTTCTTCCCGGAGGCGGTGGAGGTGTTCCTGAGTCCGGACAGCGGCGCCGCCTTTCCCGCCGAACCGGCGGCCCGGATGGCGGTTCCCCAGGCGGAGAGCGCGCTGTCTCCCGAACGACGGCGGATCTGGATTCCGCTTCCGGAGGGAAGCGTGGCCGGAGCGGTGCGGGTCCGCATCCTCGGCGGAGCGGGCCGCTGGATCTACGTGGACGAGATCCTCGTCAGATGAGGATCGACCGGGCCAGCATCCCCACCCCGAACCCCAGATAGTTCCCGACCGCGTAGCCGGCGAGCGCGACCGCGATTCCGGGGAGCAGCTTGTCCCCGTAGCCGCGCGCCGAGGCGATCGCCACCGCCGAGGCGGCGCCGCCGACATTGGCCTGGGAGGCCACCACCAGGGTGCCGGCGTCGAGTCGGAGCAGCCGCCCCGCTCCGAAGATCACGAGGCCGTGAACCCCGACGGTGACGAGCGCGAAGAGCAGGAGCGCCGGGCCGGCGGCGAGCATCTCGGAGACCAGCGACTGCGCGCCGTTGCCGGCGAGGAAGAGGTAGAGGAGCGAATTGCCGAGCACCGGAGCGCCCCGCAACTTCCGCACCGGCGCGGCGTGCCCCAGGAGCAGCGCCATGCTGGTGAGCCAGAGCGCCGCCGGAATCGCGGGGACCGCGGCGGCGAGCAGGCGCGACGCCGCCATCGCGCCCAGGGTCAGGGCAGCCAGCCCGAAGAAGTCCAGCATCCGCAGGCTCGCGCCGCTCTCCTTCAACCGCTGCTCCAGCGTCGGCGGAGCGCCCGCTTTCGGAGGCTCGAGACTCTTGCCGCCGCCGCCGCGCAGCAGCGCCGGAACGACGAGGCAGGTGGCGAGCCAGGCGGCGGTCACGATCACGTCGGCGGCCACCGCCCCCGACATGAGGTTCGGGTCGGTCCCGAATGCGCTGGCGAGCGCGTAGAAGTTGGCGCCGCCGCCGATGTAGGTGCCGGTGAACTGGCCGGTGAGCTTCCACGCCTCGTCGCCCACCGGCCCGGAAAGCAGGAGGAACGCCAGCAGCGCGCCGGTCATGGTTCCGAGCGCCCCCAGCCCGAAGGCGACGAGCATCGTCTTCCCGGCTTCCCGGATCGTCCGCAGGTCCACCTGCAAGAGCACCAGCACGATCGCCGCGTTCACCCAGATGGTCCCCAGCTGGGCATACGCCGCCGCGTCTCCGGGGAGGATTCCGAAGTTGGAGAGCGCCATGCCGAACAGGAGACACATCAACCCGGCGCTCATCGCCCGGAAGAACCGGTGGCGCGCCTCCAGCCAGACCGCGAGGAACGCGACGGCGACCAGCGCCAGGAAGACGCCGAAGGGGTCCTGGATCACCGCGGCCGGGAGTTCAGCGGATGCCCTCCGCCCACTCCCGCACCGGATTTTCGAGCGCGCCGATGCCTTCGGCCCAGCAGGAGGCGGTGTCCCCCGGTTTCATGAAGATGGGAGGCGTCCGCGCATAGCCCACTCCGTCCGGGGTGCCGGTGGCGAGGACGTCGCCGGGGCGCAGGATGAGATTGTTGGAGGCGTAGTGGATCAGTTCCGGGATCCGGTGCTGCATCAGGCTGGTGTTCGAGTCCTGCATGATCTCCCCGGACAGGGTGAACCGGATGTCCAGCTGGTGGGGGTCGGCCACGAACTCGGCCGGGGTGATGAAGGGGCCGAGCGGCGCGAAGGTCTCGGAGCTCTTCCAGACCAGCCAGTCGGAGCCGTAGCGGTTGTCGCCGCGCCCCTCGCGGTCGCCGACGTCGTTCATCATGGTGTAGCCGAAGATGTGGGCGGCGGCCTCCTCCACTGGCGCGTCGCTGGCCGGCGTGCCGATGACGACCGCCAGCTCGCACTCCCAGTCCATCTGCTCGCGCCCCGGTTTCATCAGCAGCGGCGCCTGGTGGGCGATCACGATGCCGCCCGGCTTCATGAACAGGTAGGGGTTCTGGCGGCGGTCGCCCGGCTCGCGCCGCCAGAAGTGGTCCATCGAGATCGGAGCATCGTCGAGCGCGGACGAGTCGGACATCTCGGCGGCGAGGCCGGTGGTCATCTCGACCCCGTGCTCCGGATAGTTGAGCGCGGTGGCGAGGATCAGCCCCGGCCGCACCGGAGGGAACACATGGAGGTCGGCGAGATCGTGAATCCACCCGGGGCGCGCCGCCGCATCCGCTCCGTCCAGCATGGGAACCACCCGGTCCACGATGGCGTGCGTCCGTTCGCGCATCCCGATCGCCCAGCGCCCGGCCATCTCCCGCATGTCGCCGGGCATGGGGAGCCGCACCCACATCCGACTGTGGCGTTCGAGCGAGGCGTTGGCGCGGGCGATGTCCACCACCACGCTGTCGCGCAGCACGATGCCGAGGAACGCTTCGCCCCGATGCTCGAAGGTTCCGAGGCGGAACGGCTCGACCGATGCGGCGCCGGGCGCCGCCAGCAGCAGAAGAAAAAGAACGATCCGTCGTCGCATGGCGATGTCTCAGGGAACCAGGTCCAGAATCGGGTCCTTGACGCCGGTCATCTCCCAGCGGGTCAGGGTGATCGGGATGACCCCGGCCCCGTAAAAGGCGTCGAAGAACCCCTTGATGGTGAAGGCGTCGCCCTGCTCGAGGGCGTATTCGGCGAGGAGGTCCTCGATCTGGATCTTGCCGCTGATGTAGCTGGTCCCGTATCCGGGCTGGCGGAGGTAGAGCTGCTGTTCGCCGCGCACCAGCGCCCCTTCGGTGAGCCAGCCGCGCGGCGTCCAGCGCATCGCGTGCGCCACCGCCTCCTCCATGTCGAAGGTTCCCCCGTGGAGCATGAGCCCGGAAAGCGCCCGCGCCGCCCGCTGGGCCAGCATGATCCAGACCAGCTCCCGGGAGCGGGGCGAACCCTCGAGCAGGCCGAGATGCATGAACATCTCCTCGACCCCGGTGGCGAGTCCCTCGGAGCGGGCGTCGAAGATGTTGTAGAGCGAGGGGACCCGGCGGATCGGGCTGGGATGCGGCGCCTCCCGCATCGCCGCCAGCTCGATCCAGTGGTGCATGTGCGGCCGGAAGGCGTCCGGGTCCCGGTAGTTCACTTCGCTGAAGAAATTCCGGAGAGCGTCGGGACGCTCCAGCGGGGCGAAGGAGCCGTTCACCGCCCGCAGCGCGGGCGCCATCCAGGGCTCCACCGTCTGGATCTCCTCGCGTTCGAGGAAATCCATGTAGCGGTCCACCGATTCGTTCAGCTCCCGGTCGTACTCCCCGGCGGAGGCGATCCGTTCGAGTTCGGGCAGGCCGCGGTTGCGGTTCTCCTCCAGCCGCATCGAGGCGTGGGAGCGGGCCAGCTCGCGCCGCATCAGGGTGACCTGCTCCTCCCAGGACCAGGGGACCAGATGCGCGCGCCGCATGAGCCAGGTGTAGTTCTCCGCTCCCACTCCCGACCCGCCGGTCCGCTTCGGCGCCTCGGCTTCGAGCCAGTCGGCGAACCCGGCGCTCGCGTCCCGGGCCGTCGCGATCGCCTCGTCCAGCGCCGGGCTGGTTCCGACCACCGCTTCCCCGAAGACCTCGAGATCGGACGCCTGCCCCCGGAAGGAGCGAATGCCGGACAGCCACAGGTCGCGGGCGTTCGCGTCAGCGAGGTTGGCGCGCGCCGCCTCCAGGGTCGCGGGAATGGCGGCGATCCGCCCGGCGAGATCGGCGGCGGCCGATTCGGAAAGCGGGTAGTCCTCCGTCCACAGATCGATGAAGCTGGCGATCACCGCGCCCTCGTGGGCGGGAACATCGCTCTGGGCCGGGAAGATCATCACGTAAAACGCCGGATCGCGCGCCCACGGACGCCGGACCCGGTGGTCGAAGTCGAGTCCGTTCATTTCGGCCCGGACGAGGTGCCAGTCCACCTGCTCGGCGATCGTCCAGGTCCCGGGAGCGAGCGCATCCAGCCGGGCGCGCCAGCCGGCGAGGTCCCGGCGCTGCCGCGCCATCGCGGCTTCCGAGTAATCGGGAACCCCGTCCTCGAATCGGGGGCGCTCGAACGCGCGCCATTCGTGGAAGAGCGCCACCAGGTCGGCGTGGGTTCCGCCAGGGGGAGCCGGCGGCGCCGGAGGGCCGCAGGCGGTCAGGAAGGCAAGGGCGGGCAGGACGCGGAGCATGGGGGGGTCAGAGGGCCTCCCGGAGGGCGGAAAGGAACCGGTCGATGTCGGCGGACGTGTGGTAGTGCGCCAGGGAGACCCGGATCGCGGCGGAGGCGTCGTAGGCGCGCAGCACTTCGGGAGTCCCGAAATCGCCGAACCCCACCGCGATCCCCCGCTCCCGCAGGTTCTCCGCCAGCGCCCGGTCGTCCCCTCCGGTCACGAAGGTCACCGCCGGCGTCCGCTGCGCCGACCGCCAGGCGTTCCCCTCGCCGAGCACCCGGATTCCCTTCAACCAGCCGAGCCCGGAGAGAAGCTGGCGGCACAGGACGCGCTCCTCCTGCCGGATCCCCTGCATGCCGCGGCGCATCGCCTTCCGCCGGCCGAACCGGTCGGACGGCGGCGCTGTCACCGCGGTCGCGCCGGCGCCCAGCTCCTCCACATACCGCACCACTCCGGCGAGGCTCGAAGCCGCCCGATCCGATTGCGGCGCCGATCCCGAAGGCGGACGCTTCGTCCACATCGCCGCGCCCTCCGCACCGAACAGCTCGTCGGCGGCGAAGAGCAGCGCATCGCACCGGAAGCGCCGCACGTCGAGGGAGCCGTGGGCGACGAAGTGGCTCGCCTCGACCACCAGCAGGACGCCGGCGCCGGAGAGAAGCCGGGAAAGCGGCGTCACCTCGGCCAGCTCCCCGGTCACCCCGCAGGACTTGCTCATCACCACCATGCGCGTTCGGGCGTCGAGCAGCGACCGGAGATCGGCGCCGACCGGCCAGTCCATCGCCTCCACGAAGGCGGGAAGCGCGCGGAGAAACGCCTCCCGTCGCCGGCGCGGCTCCCGGGCCGGAAGGATCACCCGGTCGCCCGGCGCGAACTCCGCCGATTCCACCAGCCGCGCCGCCAGTTCCTCGTATTCGTCGGCGAGCGCCACCTGCTCCGGCGCCCAGCTCTCGTTCGAGTTCCAGAACCAGGCCAGATCGGAAGCCGCCTCCGCAGCGGTCGCGCCGACGGACGCCGGGAGGCGACGGGGCGCGGCGATGGCGTCGAAGTCCAGGCGCTCCGGCTGCGCCCGACGGAAAGCGTTGCGGACGACGGGCGCCGGAAGGTTCATGCGGGAAACAACCCATCCCCGGCGCGTAGGATAGGCCAGTGCGCCTGTTCAACCCGCTGGCCGATCGCGTCCTCCGCACCGACCGCTCCGCCGAGGCCGCGCTGGTTCGGGTGACCGGCTCGGACCGGCTCGCCTTCCTCACCCGCGTCATGTCCGGCGACCTGCCGAAGGCGGCGGGCGTCGCCCCCACCGCGCTTCTGGGTCCCCGGGGGAACTTGCTGGCGGTGGGCGTCGCCGTGGTTCTTCCCGACCGGGTGGACATCGAGTGCGACGCCGCCGAAGCGGAGAGCTTGCGCCGGATGCTGGACCGCTACCGGATCACCGACGACGTGGAGATGGAGGCGGTGCGGGCGACCGTGCTCCGGATCGAGGGCCGGAACGCGCTTTCCACGCTCCGGCGGACGTTCCCGGAGCTCGTTCCCGAAACCGCCCTGCTCCCGATTCCCGGCGGGTTCGTGCGCCGGGAGTCCCGCCCCTGGCCGTCCTGGCTGGTCGTCCAGGAGCAGGACGAACCGCTGCTCCTTGACGGCGGGACGCATCCGGCGTCCCCGGAGGAGGCGCAGTGGCTCCGCATCGCCGCCGGCGAGCCCCGGTGGGGACGGGAAGCCGATGCGCGTTCGCTGCCTCTTCAATCCGGCTACCGCTCCCACGTGCGTCTGGGCAAGGGGTGCTACATCGGCCAGGAGTACGTGGCGCGCCAGGCGCACCGGGGCCGGATTCCCCGGGACCTGGCGGGCCTGATCTTCGAGGGGAAGACGGGCGATCCCGGCGATCCGGTGGAGCACGAAGACCGCGCGGTCGGTCGGCTGTCCAGCGTCGCGTCCCTGCCCGGGGCGCCAGCCATCGGACTGGCGACGCTGGACGCCGGAATCGCCCCCGGCGCCCGGGTCCGAGCGGGCGGAGCCCCGGCCGCCGTGACCTCGCTTCCCTTCCCGATCGCATGAAGGAAGGACGCGACGTCCGCCTGCTCTGGGTGGCGGCCAGCGGCGTCGGCATGGCGCTCGCCGGAGCGGCGGCGCGTCCACTCTCCTATTTCGTGGGCGGAGCGGCGCACGAGGCGCTGGGCGGCGTCCCCGGCGAAGCCGTGGTGGGAGCGGTGGCCGGAGGCGGCGCCTTCGGCGGCGTCGGTCTCGCCCAGTGGCTGGCGCTGCGCCGGGGACGGGTCCCCTGGGCGGCGCGCTGGCCGGCGGCCAACGCCCTGGGCGGCGCGACGGCGGCTCTCGCCGCCTTCTCCACGCTGGAGGCGGGCGGCGGCATGGCCCTCGGCGTCCCGCTCGGAATCCTCTGCTACGTCGCCGCGTTTCGCATCGTCCTCCACCCGCGCCACCCGCAGGCGTGGCGGGTCGGGATGGCGAGCGCCGCGGCGTTCCTGACGGCCGCCCTCCTCACCATCGGCGCCGCCGCCCTTCTCGGAGCGACGGGCGGAGGCATGGCGTTCGCCGCCCTTTTGGGCGCGCTGTACGGCGCCCTGCTGCTGCCGATCCTCCCCCGGGGGACGACGCTTTCTGGCAGGGCCGGTCGTCCGGCGTGATAGACTCGCGTCATTGGGTGGCAAAAAGGACAGCCTCCCTCTCCCCCCGGAACCTTCATCCAGAATCACGACCATGGAGGAAAACTTGGTGGAACCCGGGGTGCCCCGACTGGAGTACGAACCAGGGGACATGGTGTTCTACCCGGAGGTGGGGCACTGCGAGGTCGGCGAAATCGTCCGCGATGAGCGCTCGGGACTCGATCTGCTCGCGCTGACGCCCCAGGAAGTCGCCGGCGCCGAGACTTCGCAGCACCGGATCCTGGTGCCGGCGGACCGGCTGGAGGCGCGGCGCATCCGGCGACCCGGACAGGCGCCGGGGGTCATCGTCGAAGTGCTCGGATCGGACTTCGAGCCGACCATCGAGGACGCCGCCGAGCGCCTCGACCTCATCAAGGCCCAGGAACGGGACGGATCGGTGGCGGCGCTGGCGACCGCGCTGAAGCGGCTGCACCTTCGCCGGGAGATGAAGACCATCACCCGCCAGGAGGAACGCCATCGACAGCGCATCCGCAAGTGGCTGGTGCTCGAATACATGGCGGAGCAGGACTGCTCCTCCGGGCAGGCGCAGGCCGCGATCACCAGGTTGCTGGCGGCGACCATGGACAAGGTGCGCACCCGCGAGAAGGAGGCCGCCCGCGAACGGCGCAAGGCCGAGCGCGCGGCGCGCATCGCCAAGGAAAAGGAAAAGCGCCGCCGCAAGGGCCGCGGCGCCTGACGTTTCCCGCGAGCGGACTACCAAGCGGACTACTCTGTAGGGGATGGCCGACCTTTTCGGCGGGGCCGCCCCCCAGCCGGCCGCGCCCCGCGCGCTGCCCCGACGCGGCTCGGCGGAGGCGCCGTGGTCCGTCGAAGCCCTGAGCCACCGCATCGGCCAGGTGCTGGGCGCCGGGTTCCCCGAACGGCTCTGGGTCGAGGGGGAGCTCTCCCGGGTCAGCCGCGTGAGCGGCGGCGCCGTCTGGCTTTCGCTCCGGGAAGACCGGGCGGTGCTGGAGGCGGTGGCGTGGCGGGAAGCCGCGAGCCGTCTCCCGGAGGGGCTGCGGCAGGGGGATCAGGTGCGCGCGTTCGGCGCCCTCCGGACCTGGAAGGGGCAAAGCCGCTACCAGCTGGTGGTGGAGCGCGTGGAGCGGGCTGGACTGGGCCCCCTGCTCCAGGAGCTCAAGGAACGCGAAATCCGGCTGGCGCGCGAAGGGTTGTTCGCCGCCGAACGGAAGCGTCCGCTGCCCCGGGTCCCGCTGCGGGTCGGCCTCCTTACGTCGCGCGGAAGCGACGCATGGCGCGACTTCATCGACACCGCCCGGCGCCGCTTTCCCGGCGTCGAGATCCTCTGCTGGAACACCCCGGTCCAGGGTCTCCAGGCGCCGCGCCGGTTGGGGGCCGGACTCCGCCAGCTCGCCCGGGCCGCCCCCGACTTCATCGTGATCACCCGCGGCGGGGGTTCGTTCGAGGACCTGCTCCCGTTCAGCGACGAGACGCTGGTTCGGGCGGCGGCCGCCTGTCCGGTTCCGGTGGTGAGCGCCATCGGCCACGACGCCGACCGCCCGCTTCTGGATCAGGCCGCCGACGCCCGCTCCAAGACCCCGACCGCCGCCGCCGAGGAGCACATCCCCGACCGGCGCGACCTGCTCGCCGAGATGGACAGCGGCCGCCAGTCGGCGGAACGCCACGCCGAGGGAAGGCTCGACCGCGCCCGGCGGGCGCTCGCCGCCCGGGCCGCCCACCGCGGCTTCGGCGCCCTCCCGAACCGGGTGCGGGAGCAGGCGACCCGGATCAGGGCCGGGCGCCAGCGCGCCGACGACGCGCTCCGCCGTCTGCTGGACCGGCAGGCGAGCGGCTTGCGGCGTCGCCGGGAGACCCTGGCGGCGCTCCATCCGGGGGCGCAGCTAGATCGACAACGCCACGCGCTGCACGCGCTCCGGAAGCGGATCGCCGCAGTGGATCCGGTGGGAGCGCGTTGGCGGCGCCTTCCCGGCTGGGCCGCCCGTCTGGCGCCGGACCGCCTCCACCGCCGGGTGGACGACGCGCGGCGGGCGGCGATTCGGGCCGGGGAACGGGCGGAAACCTGCGCTTTGCAGTTCGTGGACCGGCTCCGCAGGGACGCCGCCCGTCTCCAGGAGCGGCTGCGGGGGCAGGACCCGCTGTTGGCGCTTCGGCGGGGATACAGTCTCGCCCTTGATTCCCGGGGCCGGGCGCTGCGCTCGGCGACCCAGACGCAACCCGGCGAGAACATCCGCGTCCTTCTGGCCGAAGGCGGGCTGGACGCCCGCGTTCTCGCCACGTTCAAGAAAAAACCATGACCGAAGACCCGTCGACTTCCTGGGAAACGCTGGAAAACGAACTGGAGGCGTCGCTGGAGCGGCTGGAGGCGCCCGGCATCCCGCTGGAGGAGCGGCTGCATCTCCACAACCGGGCCACCGAGGTGTATCGCTCTCTCGAGAAGCGGCTGGCGGAAGCCCGCGCCGAACTGGAGCCGCGCGACGAAGACGACGCCCCTCCCGAGGCGAAGGAGGAAGAAACCGAGGGGTACGAGGCGTTGAGCGGCCGGCTGGAGCAGACGGTCGCGGCGATGGAGGCCCCCGAACTTCCCCTCCAGCGGGTGCTTGCGCTGCGCCGGGAGGCGCTGGCCCTCGCCGCCCGCTGCGAGCGGATCCTCGAAAGCGCCAGCGGTCGGATTCGCAACCTGGACCTGCCGGAGGACGGCGCCGGCGAGGGAAACGAGGATGTTGACGCCCCCTTCTGAGATGCGGGAGACCGGCGCGGCGCTCGGCGGCGACCTGGACCGGTTCCTCGCCGCCTGCTCCCGCGATCTGGAGCGGTACTTCGACGGGGTTCTTCCCGATCCCGCCGGGCCGGCCGGGGAGCTCGCCGACGCGATGCGGTACGCGGCGCTGGGGGGCGGCAAGCGCATCCGCCCGGCGCTTTGCATCGCCGCCGCCATCACCGTGGGAGGCGCCGCCGAAGCCGCGCTCCCCGCCGCCGCCGCGGTGGAGCTGATCCACACCTATTCGCTGATCCACGACGACCTCCCTTGCATGGACGACGACGACCTGCGCCGCGGGAAGCCCACGGTCCACATCCGCTACGGCGAGGCGCTCGCCATCCTCGCCGGCGACGCGCTCCACACTCTGGCGTTCCAGCTGCTGGCGACCGGCGGCGACGCCGAAGGAGTGGCGCGGCTGGCGGGCGCGGCGGGGTCCGAGGGTCTCGCCGGCGGGCAGATGGCGGACCTCCGCGCCGAAACCCGTCCGGTCGGCAAGGAGGATCTCGAATCCATCCACCGCCGCAAGACCGGCGCGCTGCTGGGCGCATCGGCCGCCCTGGGGGGGATCGCGGGGGGCGCCGCGCCCCCGGTGGTGGACGTTCTGGAAGGGTTCGGTCGAGAGATCGGCCTGGTGTTTCAGATCGTGGACGACCTGCTCGACGAGGAGTCCACCAGCGAGCGCCTCGGAAAGCGCGCCGGCAAGGACCGCGCCGCCGGGAAGGCCACCTGGCCGGGTCTTTTCGGCGTCGAGGCCGCGAAGGCGGAGGCGACGGCCCGCACCGAACGCGCGAGACAGAAACTCGCCGACGGCATCGGGCCGGGCGCCCATCCCGACGGCCTCCGCCAGCTGCACCGGCTAGCGGACCGCATCCGGAACCGGCGCGCCTGAGCATGTCCGAAAACGGCGGCGAACGCTTCCGCATCCCGGCCGGCGAGCGTCCCCGCATCGGAATTGCCGCCAAGCTGAGCGCCGAGGAGGCGATCGAGACTGTCGGCGGCCTCGCCGCCTGGCTGACCGCGCGGGGCGCGGAGGTCGTCATCGAGAAGCGGCTCGCCGGGATGATGAAGGGCGCGACGGCGCCGACGGCCGCCCAGGAGGAGCTCGGCGCGGGGCGGCATCTGGTCGTGGTGCTGGGGGGCGACGGCACCCTGCTTTCGGTGGCGCGGGCGATGGGCGCCCGGCAGGTGCCTCTCTTCGGCGTCAACCTGGGAAGTCTCGGATTCCTGACCAAGGCGTCGCTCGACCAGCTCTACGGCGGCCTCGTCAAGATTCTGGAGGGGGACGCCTTCCTCGACGACCGCGCGACGCTCGCGGTCCGGGTGCAGCGCAAGGGCGCGACGCTCCGCGAGGACTTCGCCATCAACGACGTGGTGATCACCGGCGGCGCGGAAGCCCGGGTGATGCGGGTCCGGGTGGCCACCGCCAGGGGTTTCGTGGCCACCATCCTCGGGGACGGGGTCATCGTCGCCACTCCGACCGGCTCGACCGCCTACAGCCTGGGCGCTGGAGGCCCGGTGGTGCACCCGGCGGTGGACGCCATTGTGCTGGCCCCCATCGTCCCCCTGACCCTGACCCAGCGGCCGATGGTGTTTCCCCCCACCGAGGAGCTCACGCTGACGCTCCGCAGCCAGCGCCAGCCAGTGAACGTGACGTTCGACGGGCAGGCCAGCGAGCCGCTCTGTCCCGGGGATTCCATCAGGGTGGGGCGCTCCCCGGTGCGCATGCGCCTGCTCAGCCCTCCCGAAACCGACTACTTCCGCGTCCTGCGGAAGAAGCTGCTCTGGAGCGCGCTGCCCCCCCAGCGCGCCCGCGCCACCCCCCCGAAACCCCCCAACGAACCATGACGCAAACGCAAGGGACACGAACGCTCCCGGAAGACTGGCGCGAGGCCATGTCGGAGATGCGCCACCGGCAGGACCAACTCGTTTCCGAAGGGAAGTGGCGCGCGGGTCCTTCGGACTTCCTCAAAATCATCGGTCGGGAGCGGGACGAGAACACCCATTCGCGCATGCTCGGATGGCTTCTCGATCCGACCGGTCGGCATGGTCTCGGCAGCGCGCTCGTCCGACGCCTGACGGAGCACTGCGCCGACAGGCGGCAAGGGGTCGTGAGAAAAGTCAAGGTTTCGGAATGGCGGAATAACAGGGAGGCCGACCTGGTCGTTCGGGGGGACGACTTCACGCTCGTCATCGAGAACAAGATCGACGCGACGGAACAGCCGGGCCAGTGCGACGACTTGTACGGGAATTGGAGGAACGAGAACGCGCCGCTGTTCCTGTTTCTGACTCCGGACGGGCGCGAACCCTGCACGGCGACCACCCCGAACGCGCAGAGTGCTTTCCGAACGCTTTCGTGGACGCAGATGCGCGAGATGATCGAAGCGGCTCGCGACGAATCCAGATCGGCGACAGACGCCGAAGACGTCGTCAAAAACTACTTGCGAACGCTGAAGGAGATGTTCGGATGAACAGAATCGAAGACGAACGGATCCGGTTCTACCTGGATCACGAAGACCGAATCCGGGAAATGGGCCGATCTGGAAAAAGAAGTCCGCGAATTCATGGATAATTTCTATTGCCTCAATTGAGATTTGAGTGGGTAGAATGGAGACCGCCGGGATTCCGGGTGTCAAGGGCGGGCTTGCACGGCGTAGCGAACCCTTGACTCACGGAATCCGGCGGGCACGCTCGAAAAAGGGTCGAAAGCGGGAAGCCGCAACCGTCCCCAGCCAGCGTCGCCACACACCAATGGAACACTTTTCCCGCTTTCGACCCTGAAAAAAAGGAGCGCATCCAGTGCTACACGAGCTTTTCGCCCAAGCCCTCGGCATCCCGGACCCCTGGTTCGTCGAGAACGTGGAATTCGACAAGGACCAAGGAAAGCTGAGCATCCGCGTCGATTTCCGCAGGGGCGCCCGCTTCGCCCACCAGAACCACGACGGCCTCCATCCGGTCCACGACACCAAGACCAAGCGCTTCCGCCACCTCAACTTCTTCCAATTCGAGTGCGAACTGGTGGCGCGCGTCCCCCGGGTGCGCCTCCCCAACGGCAAGGTCGCGCTGGTCTCGCCGCCCTGGGCCGGCAAGCTCTCCGGGTTCTCCCTCCTCTTCGAAGCCTTGATTCTCGCCATGTGCCAGGACATGACCTTCGCCGCCGTCGCACGGCTCGCCGGACTCTCCCAGCACCAAACCCAGGCCATCTCCAACCGCTATGTGGAACTCGCCACCGAAACCGACGACCAAGCCGACGTCCGCGCCGTCGCCATCGACGAAACCTCCCGCGCGCGCGGCCACAACTACGTCACCGTCGTCGCAGACGCCCGAAAACGCCGGGTCATCTTCGTCGGAGAAGGCCGCGCCGCCGACTCCGTCGACCGATTCGCCCGAAGCCTCGAAGCCCACGGCGGAGACCCCGAAGCCGTCGAAGTCGCCTCCATCGACATGTCCCCCGCCTACATGAAGGGCGTCGCAGAGCATCTCCCCAACGCCCAGATCACCTTCGACAAATTCCACGTCATCGCTCACGCATCCAAGGCCCTCGACCAGACCCGGCGCATCGAGCAGCGCGCCAACCCCCAACTCAAGGGCATGCGCTGGGCGCTCCTCAAAAATCCCGAACGACTCGGCCCCGAACAGCGCGCCCAACTCAACGCTCTCATCGCGCAGGCCCCCGGAAAGCGCACCGCCCGAGCCTGGATGTACCGCGAGCAACTCCGGAACATCCTCAACCGCAAGCAGGTCAACGTCGTCAGAGCCATGCTCCGGCAGTGGTGCGCCAACGTGAACCGCTCCAAGGTCGAACCCATGAAAGCCGTCGCGCGGATGATCCGCAAACATCTCGAGGGCATCGTCGCGTGGGCCCGAACCCGCCAGACCAACGGCTTCATCGAGGCGCTCAACGGCCTGTTTCAGGCGGCCAAGCGGAAAGCCAGAGGCTACGGAACCTTCCAGACCATCCGCACCGTGTTCTTCCTCATCGCCGGAAAACTGGACTTCTCCAAGCTCAACCCTCATGTCGCGTACCCACTCGGTATTTGAAAGAGCCTTTCTATTTCTCCCTCCAGGACGATCTGGACAAAAGAATCAAGGATGGCTCTCTTGATTCACCCTGCGAATCACTTCGTATTGAAAAAATTCAGAACAATTGGCCAGGATTGGGTTTGCGAACTCCTGAATGGCCGCAAGGTGATGTGGACGTGAGACTGGCATGGAACTCAAAACCTTCGTCTTTCTCGTCGGATAATCAACTGTGGTGTGGCGTCAAATTGAAAAATCAAGATGACTGGGAAAGGTTCGCAAAAGTGAGTGCAACTCGTCAAAACAAATATAAAGAACGCGAAAAAGATTTATGGCCGTTCTATCTCCTTGTTAATCGGACTGACAATTGGGAAGGAGACAACTTCAAGACGTACCGCGTCCGGCTCATCAACACTCTTCTCGACGCATGGCGCGACCTGGCCCCGCTGGTGGACGAGGCCTTCCGCTGATCAGTGGGCGAGGATGCGGGCGAGGAAGCTCCGGGTCCGCTCGTCGGCGGGGTTCTCGAAGAACTCCGCCGGGGGCGCCGCCTCGACGATCGCGCCCTCGTCCATGTACGCCACCCGGTCGGCGACGGTGCGGGCGAACCCCATCTCATGGGTGACGACGATCATGGTCATCCCGGTGCGGGCGAGATCGTTCATCACCTCCAGCACCTCGTGGATCATCACCGGGTCGAGCGCCGAAGTGGGTTCGTCGAAGAGCATCACCCGGGGCCGCATGGCGAGCGATCGGGCGATGGCCGCCCGCTGCTGCTGACCGCCGGAGAGCTGGCGCGGATACTTTCCGGCCTGCTCCGGGATGCGGACCCGTTCGAGGAATTCGAGCGCGCGCTTCCGCGCTTCCTCCCGGCGCAGCCCCAGCGCCCGCACCGGCCCCAGCATGCAGTTCTCCAGCACGGTCAGGTGCGGAAAGAGGTTGAACTCCTGGAACACCATGCCGATCTCGCGCCGCACCGCCGCCAGGTCCTTCGTTTCGGCGCCGATCTCGCGCCCGGCGAACACCACCTTCCCCTCCTCGTGCTCCCTACTTTGACAGTTGAGCACGATTTCGGTCGGGGCGTCGGATCGGAAAGCCGTTGAAAACAAACCTTTTCTGAAACAGGGGATTTTTCGCAACTCGCTGTGTTGTGCCTAGCGATTTTTGATAGTTTGACTTCTGTGCTATACTCCACCCATGTTCGTTCGCGTCAAGTCCACTCCCAACAGCCCCCGGCGCTCCGTACAACTCGTCGAAGGCGTACGCAACGGAACCAAGGTCCGCCAACGCATCGTCCGACACATCGGCATCGCAAAGGACGACAAGGAGCTCGAACGCCTGAAGCGGCTCGGCGAGTTCATCAAGACCAAGCTCAAGACCGAACGCCAGCCTCTCCTCTTCTCCTCCGAAAAGCTCGCCGAGCAGGTCATCCGCGTCGGGCGCGAGGGCGACGGCAAGGCGACCCTACCCGTCGATCTCAAGCAACTGAAGGAAGCCCAACGGATCACGACCGGCATCCATGAGGTCTACGGCGAGGTCTACCGGCATCTGGGTCTGAACGCGCTGTTGCCGCGCTCCCGCTATCGGGCGTACCACGACGCCCTGTTCCACACGGTGATGGCGCGGATCGCCAACCCCGACAGCAAGCGCGGCAGCGTGCGGAGTCTTGAAAACGACTTCGGGGTGAGCCTGCCGCTTCACAAGGTCTACCGGATGATGGATCGGCTGGACGCGAGGACAATCGAACGGCTTCGCGCCCGGGTCGGCGACGCCACCCGCTCGGTGTTGCCCGATCCGGTCTCGGTGTTGTTCTTCGACTGCACCACGCTGGCCTTTGCGACAGAGGAGGAGGATGAACTCCGCCAGAAGGGGTACAGCAAGGACGGCAAGCACCGCTACTCGCAGGTGCTGCTGGCGCTGATGGTCACCCGCGAGGGGCTTCCGGTGAGCTACGAGGTGTTCCCCGGCGCCGCCTACGAGGGGCACAGCCTGGTTCCGGTGTTCGAGGGCTTGCTGCGCCGTCACCCGGCGCAGCAGGCGGTCTGCGTAGCGGATCGGGGGATGCTCAGCGCCGCCAACCTGGAAGCCCTGGACGCGATGGGCGGCGGCTATGTGGTGGGCGCCCGGCTGCGCCAGCTCCCCGGCGCGCTACGCAGGAAGATTTGGAATCTCGACTCCTACGTCCCGCTGGAACACTCCTCGGAGCGCCTGGTGAACGAATGGGATCACCAGGGGCGACGCTTGATCGTCACGTGGTCCGCCAAGCGGGCGCGCAAGGACGCCCGTGATCGCCACCAGGCGATCCAGCGGGCGTTCGACAAGCTGTCGCAAAGCGACAACCCCAAAGCGCTGTTGTCCCAGCATGGCGCCAAGCGCTTCATCGCCGTTGAGGGGGATGCGCGGCTCGTCGTGGATCAGAAGAAGATCGACGAGGCGGCGCGCTGGGACGGACTGGCCGGCGTCATCACCAACCTGCGCGACGCGCGGGCCGCCGAAGTGCTGTCGCACTATCGGGGACTCTGGCGGGTCGAGGAGAGCTTCCGCATCACCAAGCACGATCTGCGCGTCCGGCCGATCTGGCACTGGACCGAACAACGGATCCGCGCCCACATCGCGATCGCCTTCATGGCGTTCGCCTGCGTGCGCCATCTGGCCTATCGGGTCGCGCTCCAGAAGGAGCGGATGTCTCCCGAAGTCATCCGCAATGCGCTGGCGCACCGCAAGTGTTCGGTGTTGCTCTGCGAGAAAACGGGAGAGCGATACGCCATCCCCGCGAAGCCGTCCCTGGAGGCCGAGAGCATCTATGCCGCGATGAGACTGCCCCTGCCAACCACGCCGTACCAGCTCGCCTGAGAGGACCCAAGCCCCGCCGGCGCAACCTTCAGAGGGCTACGTTTGTAGTGCCTAGCCAGAAATGTCGGCTATTGACCGTCAAGGATTTATCGCTCAAAACTGTCGAAGTCAAGAATCAACTGTGGTGTGGCGTCAAATTGAAAAATCAAGATGACTGGGAAAGGTTCGCAAAAGTGAGTGCAACTCGTCAAAACAAATATAAAGAACGCGAAAAAGATTTATGGCCGTTCTATCTCCTTG
Source organism: Candidatus Marinacidobacterium sp. (assembly GCA_965202845.1). Classification (GTDB taxonomy): domain Bacteria; phylum Acidobacteriota; class Vicinamibacteria; order Marinacidobacterales; family Marinacidobacteraceae; genus CBDATA01. The sequence continues at coordinate 536,381 of OZ241856.1, read as the reverse complement.
TTAATCGGACTGACAATTGGGAAGGAGACAACTTCAAGACGTACCGCGTCCGGCTCATCAACACTCTTCTCGACGCATGGCGCGACCTGGCCCCGCTGGTGGACGAGGCCTTCCGCTGATCAGTGGGCGAGGATGCGGGCGAGGAAGCTCCGGGTCCGCTCGTCGGCGGGGTTCTCGAAGAACTCCGCCGGGGGCGCCGCCTCGACGATCGCGCCCTCGTCCATGTACGCCACCCGGTCGGCGACGGTGCGGGCGAACCCCATCTCATGGGTGACGACGATCATGGTCATCCCGGTGCGGGCGAGATCGTTCATCACCTCCAGCACCTCGTGGATCATCACCGGGTCGAGCGCCGAAGTGGGTTCGTCGAAGAGCATCACCCGGGGCCGCATGGCGAGCGATCGGGCGATGGCCGCCCGCTGCTGCTGACCGCCGGAGAGCTGGCGCGGATACTTTCCGGCCTGCTCCGGGATGCGGACCCGTTCGAGGAATTCGAGCGCGCGCTTCCGCGCTTCCTCCCGGCGCAGCCCCAGCGCCCGCACCGGCCCCAGCATGCAGTTCTCCAGCACGGTCAGGTGCGGAAAGAGGTTGAACTCCTGGAACACCATGCCGATCTCGCGCCGCACCGCCGCCAGGTCCTTCGTTTCGGCGCCGATCTCGCGCCCGGCGAACACCACCTTCCCCTCCTCGTGCTCCTCGAGTCGGTTGATGCAGCGGATGAGCGTGGACTTGCCGGAGCCCGAAGGGCCGCAAAGCACCACTTTCTCGCCCTCGTGGACGGTGAGATCGACGTCCCGGAGCACATGGAAGTCGCCGAACCACTTGTTCACGCCCTCGAGCCGGATCAGGGGCGGCGACGTCATGACGCGGCCTCGGCGGCGCGCCGCTCGAAGCGGTCGAACAGGCGCGAGAGGAGAAAGCAGAGGCAGAAGTACATGCCGGCGACCGTGAGCCAGACCTCGAAAACCCGGCCGGTGGACACCGCGGTTTCGATGGAGAGGAAGGTCAGTTCCTGGACCGAGATCAGCGACAGGAGCGAGGAATCCTTGACCAGCGTGATGAACTGGCCGGCGAGCGGGGGGATCACCCGCCGGAGCGCCTGGGGCAGGATCACATGGCGCTGGAGCTGGAAGCGCGAAAGCCCGATGCCGAGACCTGCGTCGGTCTGCGCCCGCGGAATGGACTGGATGCCGGCGCGCGTGATTTCGGCCATCCAGGCGCCCTGAAACATGCCGAGGCAAAGCACTCCCGACACCACATTGGGGATGAGCGCGGCGGGGCCGAAGAGAAACTCCAGCGCCGCCAGCGTCCCCGGCGAAGCCCCCCGCGCGAGCGCCTCCACGCCGAGCAGCGGCATGATCTGGCTGCTGATGAAGAAATAGAAGACGAAGATGAAGACGAGCGGCGGGGTGTTGCGAATCAGCTCCACATAGAACCGGCTGAGGAGGCGCGGCAGGAGGCGCCGCCGGGTCCGCATCACTCCGAACGCAATACCCAGAGTCGCCGCCGGGATCACGCTCCAGAGCGCCAGGCGGATGGTCGTCAGGAATCCCTGGACGAGCAGGTTCGCCGCCCAGCGCCCCTCCTGGGCGTTCCACTGGAAGAGGTACTGCGGGATGACGCTCCAGTCCCAGCGGTAGGCGAGCGCCGCGTCCAGCCGGTAGCCGACGAACGCCACCGCCCCGGCCGCCGCCGCGAACACCGCGGCGTCGATCCAGCCGAAGCGCGGTCGGCGGCGTCGCCCGCTCACGAATCGGGGGACGCCCGGTCCACCCAGTCGCGGCTCTTGAACCAGTAATCGTGCCGCTCCTGAAGCCAGCCGCTGGTGGTGCGCACCCGGATCCAGTTGGAGAAGAAGTTGAGCGCGTCGGGGTCTCCCTTGCGAAGCCCGAACGCCTCGTCGCCCTGCGAGAGGTTTTCGGTGGTGGGGAGGAAGATGAGATCGGGGTTCTCGTGGGCCCACTGCACCGGTTGGGGGTACGAAGCGAGCGCCGCGTGGGCGGCGCCGTTGAGGACCTCCTGGAACGCCGCGACCTCGTCGTCGAAGCGCCGGATGGTCGCCGCCGGGAACAGGCGGGCGGCGTCGGCGCAGGGGGTGGCGCCGCGCCGGCAGGTCAGGGTCACGTCTGCGCTGTCGTAATCGGCAGGCCACTCCAGCCCTTCGGCCGCTTCGCGGTTGGCGGCGATCCCCACTCCGGAATGCGCGTAGGGAATCGTGAAGTTGATGGTGAGATTGCGCTGGGGGCGCACGCTCAGGCCGCCGATGATCACATCGAATTTGCCCGCGAGCAGCGCCGGGATGATGCCGTCCCACGAGGTCGGGACGAACTCGATGTCCACGCCCATGTCCTCCGCCAGCTGGCGCGCCACATCGACCTCGAAGCCGATCAGATCGCCGTTCCGGTCCCGCATCGCCCACGGCTCGAAGGTGGAGATCCCGACCAGGAGCGCGCCCCGGCGCTGGATCGTCTCGATGACGCTCTCGCGGGCCGCCGGCGGCGGGCCGGCGGCGCATTGCCACAGCAACGGCGCGACGAGCATCGCCGCCCATTTCCTTCGCATCATGGTTTGGTCTCCCGGAGGGGTCATGCGCTCGCCCGCGCCCGCCGCTCCAGCCGGCTGGCGAGGATCGAGAGCGAACAGGTGAGCATGAGGTACAAGGCCGCCGTCGTGAACCAGATCTCGAAGCTGAGGAAGGTCTCGGCGATGATGTTGCGGGCCTCGGTGGTGAGGTCGAAGATGGCGATGACGCTCACGATCGCCGAATTCCGCACCAGCGAGATGACGACGCCGGTGAGCGGCGGCAGGATGAGCGGAACCGCCTGGGGAAGGATGACGTGGCGGTGGAGGCCGGCCGTTCCCAGGCCGAGGCTGCGGCCCGCGTCCCGCTGCCCGCGCCCCACCGACAGGATGCCGGCGCGGATCGCTTCGCCGGCGAACGCTCCCTCGAAGAAGGCGAGCGCCAGCGCCCCGACCTGGAAACGGTCGAGGCCCAGGATGGGGCCGAGGACGAAGTAGAACAGGTAGATCTGGATGAGCAGCGGCGTGTTGCGCGTCGCCTCCAGGTGCAGCTTGGCCAGAAAGCGGCCGGAGAAGGACCCGGAGAGACGCAACAGCGCGGAAACGCTCCCGATCGCCAGCGTGAGCAGGACGCTCCAGGCGGTGATCCGCAGCGTAACTCCGAGCCCTCGCAGCAGCGGCCCGACCTCCAGATCGCCATCCACCACCCGCAGGAGGGTGTCGGGAACCCGATGCCACTGCCAGTTGTAGCCCATCCCCGCCGCGCCGGAGACCGCAAGCGCCAGCAGCGCTCCGGCCAAGACGAGGAACTGGAGCGTGTCGAACCACGGCGCGTTCCAGAACGGGCCGCCCCGGACCAGCCGGGGCGGCGGACGGGGCGCGGAAGGAACGCCAGTCCGCATCACGGGGGCGCCTGGGGGCCGCTCAGGGGTTGCGGACGACCCGGAAGCTCACATGGTCGCTGCGGTACACCGCCGGATCGTCGAGGAACCGGTAGGAGCAGGTGACCCGGTCCGGAGTTCCGTTCCAGCCGCCGCCCCGCAGCACCCGCTCGCTCCCGCTCGAAGGCCCCTGCGGATCCACCACCGGGGACTCCGGGCGGCGGACCTGCTCGGCGTAGTAATCGGGCGAGGCGTAGTCCTGTACCCATTCCCAGTTGTTGCCGAGCACGTCGTGGAGGCCGAACGGATTCGCCGGAAAGCGGTCCTTCGGGGTGATGAGGGTGTGTTCGTCCCGGGGCCACGGCTCGCCGGCGGCGCGCCAGGTGGCGGCGCTGTTGAGCCGGGCGGGATCGAACTCGTCGCCCCACCAGTACCTGGTCTGCGTCCCGGCCCGGCAGGCGTACTCCCATTCCGCCTCGGTCGGGAGCCGGTAGGCCCTGCCGGTCTTCCGGCTGAGCCAGCGGGTGTACTCCACCGCGTCGTTCCAGCTCACCTGGACGACCGGGTAGCGGTCCGGTTCGGTCACCCGGGAACCCGGGCCCCACGGCTCGCGCCAGGTGTAGCCGGGGTGGTAGCTGAAGCGGCCCCCGGAGAGGATCCGGCCGGTTCCGAACGTCTCCGCTTCGGTCTCGTACCCGGTCTCCTCGACGAAGGCGGCGAACTCGGCGTGGGTGACCTCGTGCTTCCCGATCCAGAAATCGGAAACCTGGACCGCATGGAGCGGCTTCTCCCAGGCGGCGCCCGCTTGCGACCCCATGAAGAAGAGGCCGCCCTCGATCCGGATCATCTCCGGCGCCGGAAACTCCGACTGCTGTTGGGCGGCGGCGACGGAACCGGCGAACGCAAGGGCCAAGGTGATGTGACGCATGGGAATTCCTTTCTCTCAGTAGCCGATCGCGTAGGCGGCCCGCCGGGGATCGGCGCCGGCGACCATCGTGCCGGTCAGCAGATTGACCAGGATCCCGTTGTTGCTCCCCAAGCTGTAGCCGGCGGTCGGCTCGGCCCGGTGCCCCAGGGCCCGGAGCGCCTCCACCGTTCCGGCGGCCACCCGGTTCTCGACCCGGACCAGGATGTCCGCCCCCGGCGTATAGAAGTTGGGATCGGCGAAGAGGCTCAGCCGGGGCGCCGCCACCGCCTCCTGGATGCCCATGCCGAAATCCAGCACGTTCAGCAGCACCTGGAACTGGGTCTGGCCGATGGTCTCGCCGCCGGGCGTCCCGACCGCCAGCAGGAAGCGGCCGTCCTTGAGCACGAGGACCGGGGAGTTGTTCAGGATCGGGATCTGCCCGCCGCGCGCATGGTTCCGATGCGCCGGGTCGGGGGCGGTGGAGCCTATCCGGGTTCCGTTGTTGAAGGTGAGTCCGGTGGCGCCAACCACCACCGCAGTGCCGAACATCCCGCCGTGGGTCGGGGTGCAGGCGAGGGCGTTCCCCGCCCCGTCCACCACCGAAAAACTGGTGGTGCCGCCCGCGAACGACCGGATCGGGTGCGCCGCCGGCGCCAGCGGAGCATCAGGCGTCGTCGCGCCCGGCGGCGTCCCGGCGTCCGGATAGGCGAGGGCCCGGTCCCGCGCGATCCGCCGACGCCGGGAGGCCGCGTACTCGTCCGAGACCATCCCCTCGACCGGGACCTCGAAGCGGGAGGGATCCGCCACGTACCGGTAGACGTCCGCCTTGGCCACCTTGATCGCCTCGACGATCAGGTGGAGGGTCTCCGGCGCGCCCGGTCCGAGCGAGGCCAGGTCGAACCCCTCGACCAGCTTGAGCTGCATGAGCGTTTCGAGGCCGCCCCGGGACGTCGGGGGACTCGTGTACACGTCGTAGCCGCGGTAGTTCGCGTGGATCGCATCGGTCCAGGTCGGCCGGTAATCGGCGAAGTCGTCCAGGGTGAAGAGGCCGCCGTTCTCCGCGTAGAAGCGCGCCATCTCCTGGGCGATGTCGCCCCGGTAGAACCGGTCGAAGGCCGCCTCGAGCGCCTCCTCGCGGCTCCGGCCCTTCCGTCGGGCGTCGGTTTCCGCTTCCACCGCCTTCTCGAAGGTGCGGGCCAGATCGGGCATCCGGAACCATTCCCCGGTCTCCGGCGGCCGCCCCTCGGGGAGGAACATCCGGGCGCTGGTCGGAAAGCGCTCGAACTCGTCGCGGGAGAGGCGGATCGCCCGGGCCACCGAGGCTTCCAGCGGATGCCCGTCCCGGGCGTAGCCGATCGCCGGGGCGAGCGTCTGCTCCAGGCTCATGGTTCCGAAGCGCTGGAGGAGCGCGATCCAGCCCCCGAAGAGGCCGGGGACGACCCCGGCGTGGATGCCCTTGTCGAGCTGCTCCGGAGCGAGGCGGGAAGCGTCGAGCGCCGCCGGCGCCGCTCCGGTGGCGTTCAGCGAAAGCACCGCGCCGCTCTCCCGGTCGTAGTAGGTCAGGAACCCGTTTCCGGCGGCCCCGGACATCTGCGGACGCACCACGTTGAGGGTGGCGAGGACGGCCACCGCGGCGTCGGCGGCGTTGCCTCCCTGCATCAGGATCTGGATTCCGGACATCGCGGCGAGCGGATGGCCGGCGGTCACCAGTCCGTGGACGCCGGGCGCTTCGGGCCGGTTGGCGACGCGCCCCTCGGCGAGCTGGAGGGGCCAGGCGTTCTCCTGGCCGGCGGCCGGCGCGACGGCGAGGGCGAGAACCAACGGGATCCGGGCGCGCATGGCGGAACCCGCGAACCGTATCAGCCCCGTCGACAGGGTTTCTGATACGCTGCGCGGCATGCTGGCAGATGGCTGCGAAATTCCCTTGAGCGGGCGCGACAACTCTACCCCCCCCCCCCCGAAATTCGCCAGGTTCGCCGGGCGCGGGACTGAAGCGGTGGGCCGCTCGCTCCGGAGGTTCGCCCGCCGGCTGACCCCGGCGCCGCTCGCCGCCGTCGTTCTTCTCGCGCTGGGCGCGGCGGAAGCGCAGGCGCAGGCCCCCGTTCTCACAGCCCAAGCGGGGGACAGGTCGGTGACGCTCACCTGGACTTGGAGCGGCACCCGGACCAGCCATTCCAAATGGAGCTACGGACAACGGAATACCGGAAGCGGCCCGTCGTTCCCCAGAACGGCGATACCGGGCTCCACTGTCTCCACCAGGAGTTACACGATAACGGGTCTCGACAACGGCACCTCGTACGATTTCCACGTCGTGGGGACGACTGGGGGCGGCATTGGCCTTTCGGGTACGCTCAGCAACACGGTCTCCGCCACGCCGAACGCTCCACCGGTGCTCATTTCCGACCCCGACAAGACGGTGCGCGTCGGGTCCCAGGGAACGGTGCAGGTTTGCTACAACCTGCTGTCGGTCTCCTACGCAGGCACGACCTACCTGGAAAAACGCAACGGGGAAACCGCCGTGGCTGCCCAGCCGGCACTCAAGGACACCACCAACGGGGTGAGCATCACGGAGGCGCCCGCCGTCATTCGCAACCTGGTTGTCGGCACCGGCAGCGTCAACTTCGATCCCTGCGCCACGGTGGGGGAGGGCGTCCACCGCGTCACCTGGGAATGGAACGGCCCCAACGGCGCCGCCCCGAAGGGAACAACCAGCACCACCTTCACCGTCCTGGTCGCCGAGAACACTCCGGCCAAGCCGACCGGCCTCGATACCGTGGTGGCTAACAGCGCGGTGTTGCTCCACTGGGACGACCCGGATGACGCCACCATCACCGGGTACAAGGTGCTGGCCGGCAAGACGAGCGAGCGGGACAGCGCGACCTGGACGCTGATCTCCGGCTCGGACGCCGACACCACCACCCACACGGTGGGGAGTCTGGTGAACGACGCCGAGTACAGCTTCAAGATTCGGGCGGTGAACGTGAACGGCGATGGAACGGCGACCGACTGGGTGAAGGCGACGCCGTCCGAAACCTGTCCGCCTACAGATGGGCCGTCGGCAGTGTCGGTCACGCCGGGCCTCAACCAGCTGGCCCTGACCTGGACCAAGAGCATCCGGATATTTCGAACCGGTTGGCAGGTGCAATACCGCGAGACGGGAACGACAGGCGACTGGACCGTGAAAACGATCTCGGACGCCAACGCGAACAGTTACACGATCACCGGCCTGGAAGCCGAAACTGGCTATGACCTGAGAGTCACCGGGGTCTACACGTTTCCCCCGGGTTCCATCTGCCCCCCCGGCGGCACTACGACCGCCACCGGCACGACGACCGCCCCCCTCACCGGCAAGAACATCGCCATTTCCGTCGCTTCGGCCACGATCGCCGAGGGGAATACCGGCAAGACCGACGTCACCATCAACTACACCCTGGGGGAGAGTCCGTCGTCCCCTATCGATTTCGATATCGAGGTTGTCGCCGCCAGCACCACGGCGACCGACAACACCAATATCGGGACCACGTCGTGCACCGCCCCGTCGAGCAATGCCGACGTTTGCTACTTCCGCACCGGCTCCTGGCCCAACAACAAAAGATTTGAAGCGCCTGCTTTCGCAACGAGCGGGAGCTTCAAGATCGGCATTCTGGGCGACACCAAGGACGAGCCGAACGAAACCTTCGCCTTCCGGGTGACCGCCGACTCGTTCGCTCAGTCTGAGGGCTGGACTCGGAGTAGCAACACCATCACCCTGACCATAACGGACGACGACGAACCCACCCCCGGCGTGACGGTGACCGGCTCTCCGCTGACGGTAGCCGAAGGGGGAACGCAGACCTACACGGTGAAGCTGGACACGTCGCCGTCGGCCACGGTGACCGTGACCCCCACCAGCAGCGACACCGGCGCGGCGACGGTCTCCCCGGCCAGCCACACCTTCAACAGCGGCGACTACGGCACGCCCAAGACGTTCACGGTGACGGGGGAACAGGATGAAAACGCGGACGACGAGACGGCGACCATTACCCACGCGGTGACCGGCGGCGACTACGCCAGCGTGACAGCCGATTCCGTGCGCGTGACCGTGACGGATGATGAAGAGCACACCGTATTGACGCCGACGCTGACCACGGCCGCCAACTCGTCGACCAACGGGGAGATTGATCTGACCTGGACCCACGGCGGCGGCTCCACGCCCGAAAAGTACATGAGCGGCAGCGTTTCCTCCAACCCCGCCGCGATCTACTGGCAAGCGCATCACCGGCTGAAAGGCGCCGGCAGCTGGACTCTTTGGTCAAATATTTCGGTGGCTGAAGGCAGAGCGCGGCGCACACTGTCCATCCCATTGTCAAGTACCTATCCCGACGGCGCCTCGGTGGAATTCCGGGTTCGTGCAGCGGCCACCGACACTTCCGTCGGGGGGACGATCACGGGCCCGTGGTCGAACATCCGCACGGTGGCCGCGTACGCCAACACCCAGCTGGCCGCGCTGACGCTGGTGGGCGCGCCGGTGACGGTGGCGCCGGGTTCGACGAAGACCTACACAGTGGCGCTCACCAAGGCGTTCGCGGGAACGCTCCGCATCACCAGCGACGACACCGACAAGGCGACGGTGGAACCGGCGACGCTGACGTTCACGACCGGGAACTACAACACGGCGCAGACGGTGACGGTGACCGGGGTCGAAGCGGGTTCGGCGACCATCAACCACGCCTTCCGCCTGACCGGGGCCTCTGCGGACGCGATCTCCGACGCCGGGACGGTGGAGGTGACGGTGGCGACGCCCATCGTGGCGCCGGTTCTGGCTACCGCCGCCTCGACGACCAGCGGGCGCATCAACCTCACCTGGACCCACGCGGGTTCGGCGGTCGGCGACCTGGTGAGCGGCGCCGCCAACTTCTCCGGCTGGCAGGCGCAGACCCGGCTCAAGGGCGGCTCCTGGAGCAACGAGCCGGTGCAGCCCAGCTCCTCCCGCACCAACATCGCCACCCGTTCGGCCCGGGTGCAGCCGGGCGACGACTACCCCGGCGGCGCGGTCGTGCAAGTCCGCATCCGGGCCCGGGGCTACGTCACCGGAACCTCCGGAACCCAGACGAACGGCCCCTGGTCCAACGCCCGCGACGTCACCTACAAGAACGACGCCCTGGCGGCGTTGACGCTGGTCGGCGCGCCGGTGACGGTGACCGCAGGCTCGACGGCGACCTACACGGCGGCGCTCACCAAGGCGTTCGCGGGGACGCTCACGCTTTCGAGCGCCGATACCGACACCGCGACGGTCTCCCCGGAGACGCTCACCTTCACCACCGCCAACTACAACACCGCGCAGACGGTGACGGTGAGCGGGGCGAAGGCGGGGACGACGACGATCAACCATTCCTTCCGGCTGACCGGGGCGACCGCCGACGCGATCCCCGACGCCGGGACGGCGGACGTGACGGTGGAGGCGGAGACGGTGGAAAAGCCGGCCGCGCCCACCGGGCTGACTGCGACGGCGGGGAACGCGCAGGTGACGCTGACCTGGGACGACCCGGACGACGACAGCATCACCGGCTACGAGTATCAGCGGAAGAAGGGGGCGGGTTCCGCCGCCTGGAGCGCCTGGGCTCCCCTCGACGGCTCGGACGGCGACACGACGACCCACACGTTCACCAATCTCGACAACGACGTCGTGCACCGCTACCGCCTCCGCGCGGTGAACGCAGGGGGCTCGGGCGCCCATGCGGCCGCGAAGGCCACGCCAGTGGGGGCGAAGAAGCCGCAGTTGACCGCGACGGCGGGGGACGGGCAGGTCACGCTCTCGTGGAACCCGCAGCCGGGTCGGGGGATCACCGCCTGGGTGTATGAATACAGGATCGGGTCGGGCGCCTGGACCAGCGCGACGGTGAGCGACGGCGCCGCGACCAGCGCGGTGGTGGGAAGCCTGACGAACGGCACCGAGTACACATTCCGGCTGTTCGCCCGGGCGGGGAGCGCGCAGTCGGTCTGGTCGGATCACGTGAAGGCGACGCCGTCGTCCTCGGCGGGGGCGGCGAAGACGATTTCGGTTCCGGCGACCCTGACGGTGGCGGAGGGGGCGGGGAACGCGACAATCGCGATCACCGCGTCGGCGGCGCTCGGGAGCGCGAAGACGTTCGACGTGGCTTACGGGGGTTCGGCGACCGGGGCGGCGAACCCCGCGGACGGGGACTACGACAACGACGCGGCGACGTCGGTTGCGTTCTCGGCGAGCCAGACGACCCGGAACATCGTGATCCCGATCACCGACGACGCCCGGGACGAGGGGAACGAGACGTTCACGGTGACGATCTCGGCGCGGGGCGGCGTGCCTTCGGGGTTCGTTTTGAGCCGTTCGACGACGACGGTGACGATCACCGACGACGACGCCTCGCCGGCGCTTGCGGACATCGCCGACGTGACGATCCGGCTGGGGCAGGAGGTGAACATCGTCGCCTCGGCGACCGACGCGGATGGCGACTCGATCACTTACGCTTGGGAGCGGAAGACGGGGGAGACGGCGCCGGCGATTCCGCAGGGGACGAACCTTTCGCGGGCGCGGCTCCGGTTCACCCCGCTTTCGACCGGGAGCTACACGATGAAGGTGATCGCCCGGGACGGGAACGGGAACTCGGACAGCGAGGAGGTCGTGATCCGGGTGGCGGCGAAGACCCTGGTTTCGGTTCCGGCGACGCTTTCGGTCGCGGAGGGCGCGGGAACCGCCTCGGTCGCGATCACGGCGGGGGCGGCGTTCGGGCGGGCGGTGACCTTCAACGTGACCTATCGGGACGCCGGGGCGACCGGGGCGGCGAACCCGGCGGACGGGGACTATGACAACGACGCAGTGACGTCGGTTTCGTTCTCGGCGAGCGACACGAGCAAGACCATCGCGATTCCGATCACCGATGACTCGACGGCGGAGGGCGCCGAGTCGTTCACGGTGACGATCGCGCCCTCTGCGGCGCTTCCCGCGGGGTACGGGCTGGGGAACGCGACGACCACGGTGACGATCACCGACAACGACGGCGGGGGCGGCGGAGGCGGCGGCGGTGGCGGATCGTCGCCCTCCCCCTCCACCCCGTCGGCGGGCGTGACGCTTTCGCTGGGGGCGCTCCAGACCCCGGCGGGCGGGAGCGGGAGCTACACGCTGGTGCTGGACCGGCAGCCTTCGGGGGATGTGACGGTGACGGTTTCGATCGTGCGGGCGCAGGGCTACGGGATGGCGGAAGCGGTGTCGGCGGGGGGCGTGACGGTGGACCCGTCGTCGCTGACCTTCACCCGGGCGAACTGGGACGCTCCGCAATCGGTGCGGGTGCGGGTCGCGGAGGACGCGCCTTCGGGGCGGGTGACCCTGCGGCACCGGGCTTCGGGCGGCGGCTACGACGACGTGGAGATCGGGGCGGTGTCGCTGCGGATTCAGGGCAAGCCCGCCGGTCTGCGGGTTTCGGAAACGGAGCTTTCGGTGGACGAGGGCGGGAGCGGGAGCTACACGCTGGTTCTCCAGAGCCAGCCCACCGGCGATGTGAAGGTGGCGGTCTCCGGGGCTTCGGGGGATATATCGATAGCCCCGGCTTCGCTGACCTTCACCCCGGCGAACTGGCGGACGCCGCAGACGGTGCGGGTCTCGGCGGGCGAGGACGCCGACGCGGTTCCCGACATGGCGACCTTGACGCACCGGGCTTCGGGCGGCGGCTACGACCAGGCGGAACCGGTCCGCGTGGCGGTGCGCGTCGTCGAAAACGACGAGGCGGGGGTGACGGTGGCGCCGACCGAACTCGAGATCGACGAGGACGGGAGCGGGAGCTACACGGTGGTTCTTTTGAGCGAGCCGACCGGGCCGGTGACGGTGACGCCTTCGAGCAGCGATCCGGGGGCGGCCTCGGTTTCGGGGGCGCTTTCGTTCACGGCGGCGAACTGGAGCGAGCCGCAGATGGTGACGGTTTCGGGGGTGGAGGACCCGAACTCGCTTGCGGACATGAGCGCCACGGTGCGCCACCGGGTGTCGGGCGGGGACTACGGGGCGGTTCAGGCGGATTCGGTATCGGTGACGGTGCGGAATGTGACCAGCGCGGCGGAGATCGGGCGGGCGAACCGGTTGAACGAGGTGATCCTGCCGCAGTTCGCGGCGGCGTTCGCCTCGCAGGCGACGGGGGCGGTGGCGGACCGGATCGAGTCGGTGGCGGCGGGTCAGGCGATGGACGGGCTCCAGCTGGGGACGCCGATGGGCGCGACGGGAGACGCACAACACTTCCGGCATGAGTCGGGGCTGTTCCGGGAGGAGGAGCGGCTTGCGACCGGTCAACCGCTGCGGCTGGGGGAAGCGCTGAACGGGGCGGCGTTCCAGATGACGCTCGGTTCCGAGGACGCCGAGGAGGGCTTGTGGTCGTCGGTGGGGGTCTGGGGTCGGGGCGGCCTGCTTTCGCTGGGCGGCGCCGACCGGGAGGTGTCGTTCGACGGCGACCTGTGGTCGGCGCATCTGGGGGCGGACGCCCGGATCGGGACGAACCTGCTGGCGGGGCTCGTGCTTTCGCGCGCCGGCGGCGATTTTGACGCGACCAGTATGGAAACCGGGGGAACCGAGGGCGCGGTGGCGGGGGCCTACGAGGCGGGACTGACTTCGGCGCACCCCTATGTCGCGTGGTTCGCGCCGGACGGCTCGAACCTTTGGGCGAGCGGCGGCTACGGTCGGGGCGAAGTCCGGATCGCCGAGGAGGGGGCGGGCGCGCGGCGGAGCGCGGGGATGGGCTTCGCCAGCGGGGCGGTCGGCGGTCGGGGTGCGCTTTTGGAGAACGCGGACTGGCTTTCGGGGGGAACGACCCGGCTGGCGGTGAAGGGCGAGGGGTCGTATGCGCGGCTCGCGACGGCGGCGGAGGGGGGTCTGACGGGGCTGACGATGCACCTGAGCCGGTTGCGGCTGCTGCTGGAGGGTTCGCACGAGCGGGCGCTTTGGGGCGGGACGCTGACGCCTTCGCTGGAGGCGGGGGCGCGATACGACCGGGGGGACGCGGTGGAGGGCGCGGGGCTGGAGGTCGGAGGCGGGGCGCGCTACCGGGCGCTGGGTTCGCGGCTTTCGGTGGAGTTGCGGGGTCGGGGGCTGCTGGCGCACGCGGCGGATCGGCGGGAATGGGGGTTCGGCGCGACGGTGAGCCTGGAGCCGGACGCGGCGGGTCGCGGGGCGTTCTTGAAGGTGGAGCCTTCGCAGGGGGAATCGGCGAGCGGGGTCGCCCAGCTGTTCGACCGTTCGCCGTCGTCGTCGATGATGATGGCGGCGGGGCCGGGTTCGGGGGTGGTTGCGGAGCGTCGTCTGACGGCGGAGGGCGGTCATGGGTTCGGTCTGGACGGCGGGGCGACGTTGACGCCGTATGCGGGGCTGGCGGTTGCGGAGCGTGGGCGTCAGCTGCGGCTGGGTGCGCGCTACCGGCTGGCGGGGGACGGGTTCCGTCTGGGGCTGGAGGGGATGCGCCGGGAGAGCGCGGCGCTGTTCGGCGGAAGCGGGATGATCCGGGCGCACTCGCTGGCGCTCGAGGGAACGCTCAGCTGGTAGAGCCCGCGCCGCCGCCGGTCGGGCGGCGGCTACAACGTCAGGGTCAGCCTGATGAGGGAGAAGACGAGTCCGCCGCCCAGGATGATCAGCGGTCCGCCAATCCACTTCACGAGGCTGATCTTGGCGGCCTGGATGTTCGCAATCGTGTCCTTACGCAGCCCTTCGATGTCCTTCCGCGTCTCATTCCGCAGCCCTTCGATGGCCACCTGCGTGTCCTTCCGCAGGGTCTCGATGGCCAGCTCCACCCGCGCGATCTCCTTCTTCGTGTCCTCCCGCAGGGTGGCGATGGCCGTCTGCGTCTCCCTTTTCAGGGTCTCGATGGCCGTCTGCGTCTCCTTGCGCAGGGTCTCGATGTCCTTCTTCGTGTCCTGCCGCAGGGTCTCAATGGCCAGCTCCACCCGCGCGATCTCCTTCTTCGTATCCTCCCGCAGGGTCTCAATGGCCACCTTGATCTGATCCACGTCGTCCTTGGTCGCCAAGCTGGCGTGGATCGCGCCGGCCTGCGCTTCGGCCAGCGTCTCGGCCTGCTGCTCGGTGAACCCGCCCCCGACCAGCAGCTTGGCGTAGCGGAGGGTGTCGAACGCGGGCACGACCTCAAGCATGGTCCGATTATAGACCGGCGCCTCGGGAAAGCATCAAGGGGCAAGCGCCGGGAGAGCGCGGCGCTGTTCGGCGGGAGCGGGACGATCCGGGCGCACTCGCTGGCGCTCGAGGGAACGCTCAGCTGGTAGAGCCCGGCTGGCTCTCTACCCGAGCAGTCTGATGAGGCCGACGATCAGCGCGGCCTGGGCGGCCAGGGCGCCGAACATCCATTTCAGGATTTCGGCCTTGACCGCCTGGGCGTTCTCCCGGATGTCCTTCCGCGTCTCGTTCCGCAGGGTCTCGATGGCCACCTGCGTCTCCCTTTTCAGGGTCTCGATCTCCTTCTTCGTGTCCTTGCGCAGGGTCTCGATAGCCACCTGCGTCTCCCTCCGCAGAGTCTCGATGTCCTTCTTCGTCGCCTCCCGCAGAGTCTCGATGTCCTTCTTCGTCGCCTCCCGCAGAGTCTCGATGTCCTTCTTCGTCGCCTCCCGCAGGGTGGCGATGGCCACCTGCGTCTCCTTGCGCAGGGTCTCGATAGCCACCTGCGTCTCCCTCCGCAGAGTCTCGATGTCCTTCTTCGTCGCCTCCCGCAGAGTCTCGATGTCCTTCTTCGTCGCCTCCCGCAGAGTCTCGATGTCCTTCTTCGTCGCCTCCCGCAGGGTGGCGATGGCCACCTGCGTCTCCTTGCGCAGGGTCTCGATGGCCAGCTCCACTCGCGCGATGTCGTCCTTCGTCACCAAGCTGGCGTGGATCGCGCCGGCCTGCGCTTCGGACAGCGTCTCGGACTGCTGCTCGGTGAACCCGCCCCCGACCAGCAGCTTGGCGTAGCGGAGGGTGTCGAACGAGAGAACGACTTCGGGCATGGTTCGATTGTAGGCCCGCGGCGCAGGTCAGTGCTGCAGCCGGTTCTCGACCCCGAAGACGCCGGGAGTGCTGCGGGCGATGGACTCCAGCACCCGGGATTCCAGCGCGCTGCGAACGTGGCCGGTGAGCGTCACCCGGCCCCGGGACACGATGATGTGGATCGGCGGGTTGATGTGATGGGCGCGGTCGGAAAACCGGGAGTCGCGGTAGATGCGGCGATAGAGCGCGTAGCGGATGTCCCGGTCGTTCGGGGAGAGCGGCAGCACCTCGATCCGGTTGTCCACGCTGCGCACCCCGAAAACCTTGGCCACCCGCGTCTCCACCTCGGTCTTCTTGTAGGGGTCGGTGACCGCCCCGACCAGCCGCACGTCGAAGTCGTCCCCGACTCCGAAGTTGATGTCGTCGAAGACCGTGTACTGGGTGTAGCGGAGCACGGCGCGCCGGACGCCCTCCACCAGCTCCTCCATGTTCTCCGGTCGGGCGACTTCAAGCTCGGGGTCCACCGCCACCACGCCAGCGACTCCGCCAACCTCCTCCAACACCCTGCCCCACTCCCAGGCGTTTCGGACCTGGCCGGTGATACGGACCACCCCGCCCTGGACGGCCACCCGGGGCGCTCCGCCGTCGAAATCCACCCGCTCCAGGGCTTCCAGCACATCCTGCTGGACCGAATCGTCGGGCCGGACAGGAGTCGGAAGTTCTTCGGCAACGGGTTCGGCATCCGCCTCCAGCACGGTGAGATCGGTCTCGACCGCGAGTATCCCCGGGACGCCCAGCGCCACGTCCACGAGGCGCGACCGGGTCCGGTCGTCCAGCACGTCCCCGGTGAGGATCGCCACTCCATCACGGACCTCCACTTCGAGGACGCCCACCGGGAGCGCGGCCTCCTCGACGGCGGCCGCCACTTCGCCGGTGAGCGCGGTGTCCGAGCGGGGTTGGGCGGGAGTCGACGCAGCGAACGCCAGGAGGGCTGCGGAGATGAGGAGGATCAGGGGGTTGCGCATTCGGGGGGCTCCATCCTTTCGGCTACCGGAAGGAACCGCAATTCTGATGCCAAACGGCCGGTCAGCCGCCGCCCCGTGGTACGCTCGCCCGCCCATGCGCTACTGGCTGATGAAGAGCGAGCCCTACGCCTACAGTCTTGACGACCTCGAGCGCGACGGGCGCACCCACTGGGACGGCGTCCGCAATTTCAAGGCGCGCAACCTGATGAAAACCATGGAGATCGGCGACGGCGTGCTGTTCTACCACTCGAACGCCAAGCCGCCCGGAATCGCCGGGATCGCCCGCGTCCGCCGCACCGCCTACCCCGACTTCACCCAGTTCGACCCGGACTCCAAATACTTCGATCCGCGCGCCACCGAGGAAAAGCCGTGGTGGTACGTGGTGGACGTGGAGTTCGTGGCCCGCTTCGAATCCGAACTCTCCCTGCCCTTCCTCCGCGCTCGCCCCGAGCTGGAAGGCATGCCGCTGCTGCGCAAGGGCCAGCGGCTGAGCGTCCAGCCGGTGAGCGACGAGCACTGGGCGCGCATCCTGGACCTCGCCACCCTGGTCGGCGACCCGACCCTCCCCGGCGCCGATTGATTCAGTCGTCTTCGTCGTTCCCGGCGCGGATTTCCAGCGAGCGGGCGTGCGCCTCGAACCCCTCCATCCGGGCGAAGCGCGCGTACTCGGCGAGACTCCCCCGCGACCAGCGGGGCCCGCGCCGCACGATGCTCTGGCGCTTGCGGAAATCGCCGACCGAGAGCGGCGATGCGAACCGCGCGGCGCCGCCGGTCGGCAGAACGTGGTTGGGGCCGATCCCGTAGTCGCCGAGCGCCACCGGCGCGTGCGGGCCGACCAGCACGGACCCGGCGCCCGGAAAACGGTCGGCGAAGGATTCGGCGTCGCGCGTCATGACTTCAAGGTGTTCGGGCGCGATCTCCTCGGCGACCGCCACCGCCTCCTCCAGGTCGGCCACCAGAATCACCGCGCCCCGCGCGGCGAGCGCTCGCGCGATGGTCTCGCGGTGGGGCTGGCCCGGCGCCTGCCGCTCCGCTTCGGCGACCGTTGCGGCGGCCAGCTGTTCCGAAGGGGTGATGAGAACCGCCAGTTCGTCGCCCGAACCGTGCTCCGCCTGGGCCAGCAGATCGGCGGCCACCCACTCCGGGCGCGCGGTTTCATCGGCGACCACCACCACTTCGGAGGGGCCGGCGATCGCATCGATCCCCACCGAGTCGGCGAGCTGGCGCTTGGCCTCGGCCACGAAGGCGTTTCCCGGACCCACCACCAGATCGACCGGCGGGATCGTTCCGGTTCCGAGCGCGAACGCGGCGATGGCTTGCGCCCCCCCGACCCGGTACGTCTCGGTGACTCCGGCGAGCCGGATCGCCGCCGGGAGCGCCGAATAACGCTCCAGCGCGCCCGGGGGAGTGGCGAGCGCGATGCGGGGGACGCCGGCGACCCGCGCCGGAATCACGTTCATCAGCACGGTCGAGGGGTAGACCGCCGCTCCGCCGGGGACATAGACCCCGACCGACGGAATCGGCAGCACCCGCCACTCCAGCGCCGCTCCGTCCGGCGTCTCCATCCGGAACCCGGTCTCCGCCTGGCGTTCGTGGAAAGCGGCGATCCGATCCCGCGCCCGCTCCAGCAGGGCGCGATCCGCATCATCCAGACGGGAGGCGAGCTCCCGCAGCTCGGCGTCCGGAACCCGCAGCGACTCCCGGTCCAACTCCACCCGGTCGAATTGGCGCGCCAGGCGCAGGAGCGCGTCGTCGCCCTCCGCGCGCACCTGGTCGATGATGGCGGCGACCGCCGCCCCGACCGGGGATGCGGTCCCGCCCGGCGCCGGACGACGCGCGGCGCGCCAGGCGGCGGGATTCGGATACACCGGAATCCGGAAACGCGGATCGCTCACGAAGTCCCGGCGGCGGAGGCGAGGCTGCGGAGCGCCGCGCCGATGCGCTCCCCGCGGAGGCGGAACGCGGCGCGGTTCACGACCAGCCGCGCCGAACTCTCGAAGAGCGTGGCCTCCTCGACGAGTCCGTTGGCCCGCAGGGTGGCGCCCGATTCCACCAGATCCACGATGGCGTCCGCGAGTCCCACCAGCGGCGCCAGCTCGATCGCTCCCGAAAGCCGGATCACCTCGACCGGGACGCCGCGGCCGCCGAAGTAGCGCTCCGCCACCCGCGGGTACCGGGTCGCCACCCGGAAGGGAGGCGGGGGAATCGGGCGTCCTTCGGGGCGCGCCAGCGCCATCCGGCAGCGCCCCAGACCCAGGTCCAGCGGCTCATAGAGCGGGAGCGGCTGCTCCTCGAGCACGTCCCGGCCCACGATGCCGAGGTCGGCGGCCCCGTGCTCCACATAAATCGGCAGGTCCCAATCCTTCACGAACAGCGCCTCGAAGTCGTCCCCCACCAGGCGCAGCTTGCGCCCGGCCTCCCGGACCGGGGGCAGCGGGAGGCCGGCGCGGGTGAGACAGGCCGCCAGCGGATCGAGCAAACGCCCGGTCGGAAGCGCCAGAACGAGAGGAGCGCGCGCCATGTCAGGGTTCGGGCGCCATCCGCACCGCGCGATTCCCGGCGCGCGCCGCAAGCGCCTCGCGGAACGCCTGAGCGAGCCGGCCGGCCGGGGCCGCAACCGGTTGCGGCGCCGCATCCGGGGCGGCGAGCGTCGGCAGCAGCTCCGAAAGCGGCCCCACCGAAAGGGAAAACCCGACCGCCGGGCGCGGCGCCCCGAACCGGGCGAACAGATCGTCGTAGCGACCGCCGCCGCCGAGCGCGCGTCCGGCGCCCGCCGCATGGATCTCGAAGATGACGCCGGTGTAGTAGTCGAACCCGCGGAGCTCGGCGAGGTCGAAGCGGAACCGGTCGATGACGCCGAGCTCGGTGAGAACCCCGGCGAGCCGCCCGAGCCGATCCACCGCGGCCGCCGCCCGGTCGGGCAGCGGCGAAGGCCGACGGGCCGCCGCCTGGATCGCTTCGACGCCGCCGAGGCGGTCGAGGGCGTCCAGCAGAGGCGAAGCAGCTGGACCCAGCGCCGCCTGGATCCGCGAGCGGTCCTTGCGCCAGAGTCCCCGCAGCGCCTCCTTCCGGGCCGGGGCGCGGGAGGCCGGCGGCAGCGCCCGAAGCGCCTCGTCCAGCAAGCCGAGCGGATAGCCGGCGTGCCCCAGGGTGCATACCGCGCCCTCGATCCCCAGCCGATCCAGGATTTCGAGCGCCACCAGAAGAATCTCCAGGTCGGCCGCCAGTCCGTCGGCGTAGTGCTCGACGCCCACTTCCGAGAGCGCCGTCGGCCCCAGGCTCTGTCCGGGCCGGCGCAGGACCTCGCCCCGGTAGCAGAGCCGGCGGGCATCGGGAGGCAGCCGGGTGATGGCCGCCTTCGCGGCGAGCGCGGTGAAGTCGGTGCGCAGCGAAAGCAGCGCCCCGCCCTCGGGGAACCGGTAGCTCGCCCGCTCCGACCAGCGCCCCCCGCCCCGCGCAAACACCTCGGCGTAGTCGAAGACCGGAAGCAGGATCTCCTCGTACCCCCACCCTGCGAAAACGTCGGCGGCGACCGCCTCCACCCGGCGGCGCCTGCGCGCTTCGTCCCCGTGGAACGAGACGGCGCCCGGAAGCGTCTTCAGAAGCGACTCGGTACCGGACACCGGAAGGAACTCAGGCGCCGATGTAGCGCGAGACCAGCGAGCGGGCGACCGCCGGATCGTCGGTTCCGTGGACGATGGCGCGGCCGTCGGGGAAGACCACCAGCCGCCGCCCTTCCGCCTGGAACGTCAGGACCAGCGGGCTGGCGCGGAGGAACGGCCGCACCGCGTCGAGGCGCGCCAGGCGGTCCTCCAGCGAGCGGAGAAAATCGGGGGCGGCGCCGTTCCCGGAAGGCGGGCGGACCTGGACCGCGTTCCGGCCGCAGAGCGTAGCGGTCGCGTCCGCCGCTTCCCGTCCCTCCAGAAACGGAAACTCCCGGCGCCCGCAGGCGGGGCAGTCCGGGTCCGGACCGCCGATCTCCATCCGGTAGGCGTCCCGGTCCCAGACGTCCAGATGCCAGATCCCGGTGGCCAGCGCGTCCGGGCGACCGCAGAGGACCTTGAGCGCCTCCGCCACCGCGCAGGCGGCGACCGCATGCACCGCCGGACCGATGACGCCGGCGGTGTCGCAGGTCGGGGACGCGCCGGCCGGGGGCAGGTCGGGCGCCACGCAGCGCAGGCATCCGGTGCGCCCCGGCACGATGCTGAAGGTCATCCCGTAGCTGCCGACGCAGGCGGCGTAGATCCACGGAATCCCGAAGCGGATCGCAGCGTCGTTCAGGAGATACCGGACGCCGAAGTTGTCGGTGGCGTCCACGATCACGTCCACGCCCTCGAGGACCGGTTCGATGTTGCCG
The DNA here is from genome assembly GCA_965202845.1 of Candidatus Marinacidobacterium sp. Lineage (GTDB taxonomy): Bacteria > Acidobacteriota > Vicinamibacteria > Marinacidobacterales > Marinacidobacteraceae > CBDATA01. Next base: position 515,731 of record OZ241856.1, on the reverse strand, counting down.
GCGTGGAGGTCCATCGTCAGCGGCTCGAGGATGACGTCGCGGTTCACCGCCTCGAGGCGGCGGCGCGCGCCCTCCGCCTTCGGAATCTCCTCCCGGGCGTCCTGCTCCCCGAAGAGGCACTGCCGCTGCAGATTGGACCATTCGACGGTGTCCCGGTCCACGAAGCGCACCCGCCCGGTTCCGGCGCGCGCCAGCATATCGAGAGAGGCCGAACCGAGCGCGCCCGCTCCCACCACCAGCGCGGTTCCCCGCCCCAGCTTCGCCTGTCCGGCGGAACCGATGCCCTCGAACAGGACCTGGCGGGAATAACGGTCGGACAAGAGAAGCGGGAATCGCGGGGCGGGCCGGTATTCTGACCGAATGCGGCTTAGACTTCGGCCTCTGCGACCGATGCGCATCCTCCTGCTCGCCGCCTTGTCTCTGGCTCTGGCGCCTCCGGCCTGGGCGGTCCAGGTGGACATCCTGCCCCTCGACGAGGTGCGAAGCGGCATGATCGGCGAGGGACGGACATCCCTCGCCGGAAACCGGATGGAGACCTTCTCCGCCGAAGTGGTCGGCGTCCTGCGCGGCGCGCTTCCCGGGCGCAACATCATCCTCGCCCGGCTTTCGGGCGCGAACCTGGAGCACACCGGGGTCATGCAGGGGATGAGCGGAAGCCCGGTCCATGTGGACGGCCGGCTGATGGGGGCGGTCGCCTACGCCTTCCCCTTCGCCAAGGAGCCGATCTGCGGCATCACCCCGTTCGAGGAGATGGTGCGCTTCTCCGCCGCGCCCCGAACGGAGGCCGCCGCCGGGCCCGGACTTCTCGGTTTCTCCGACGACGGAACTCCCTTCGTCAGACGCGCGGCGGGCAGCGAGGCGGCGGAGGGACGGCTGCGGCCCATCCGGACGGCGATCTCGGTCAGCGGACTCCCGCCGGCCGCCGAAGCGCTGCTGGCCCCCCTCTACGCGGGGCTGGGGATGGCCTTGCTCCCCGGAGGACGCGCCGTCGCATCCGCCGGACAGGAAGGGCCGCCCCGGCTCGCGCCCGGCAGCCCGGTGGGGGCGACCCTGATCGGCGGGGACATGGTCCTGATGGCGAACGGCACCGTGACCCACGTGGATGACGCCACCGGAGAGGTGTTCGCATTCGGACACCCGTTCCTCGGCCTGGGGAGCATCTCGATCCCGATGCAGGAAGTGCAGGTGCAGGCGGCGGTTCCCTCGCTCGCCAGCTCCTTCATCGTGGCGAGCGCCGGGCGGCAGGTGGGGGCGTGGCGGCACGACGGCGCCACCGGGGTGCGGGGAGTCCTGGGCGTCCGGCCGCAGACGGTTCCGCTGACGATCCGGCTGATGACCAGCCGGGGGGCGCGGAGCGAATACGCGCTGCAGCTTGCGAACATCGATTCCATGACGCCGCTGCTCGCCTTCTCCGGCCTGGTCTCCATTCTCGCCGCCGAGGAGGGACAGGGCGGACCGCAGACGCTTCGGGTGCAGGCCCGGATCACCCTGGGCGACGGGCGGGCGCTTTCGCTGGAGGACGTGCTGGCGGCGACGACCGGAACCGCATTCGCAAGCGCCGGGGCGCTGGTGGCGGCGCCGCTCGCGCTGCTTCTCGCGAACCCGCTGGAGCGGATTCCGGTGCGGGACATCGAGGTGGAGGCGGCGGCTTCCGCCGGCGCCCGCACCGCCCGGGTCACCCGGGCCTGGTTCGATTCCTCCCGGGTGCGGCCAGGCGAAACCGCGACGCTGCGGGTCACGCTCCGCGACTACCAGGGCGCGGAGCGCGCTCGAACGCTTCCGATTCCCATTCCGGCGGGCGCCGCCGGCGCGCGGCTGAGCGTGCTCGTCGCCGACTCCGCCGCCATGCTGGGGGGCGAAGCGGCGCGGGTCGCCGGGACGCCGGTGCGGGTGGAGCAAATCTACCGGGCGATCCGCCGCCATCCGCGGCAGAGCCGCCTCCATGTCCGCCTGATGCGCTCCGACCGGAACGCGGTGGTTATGGGGGGGGACTACCTCCCCTCGCTGCCGCCGAGCGTGCGGTCGGTGATCGCCCGCGATTCTTCGGGCGCCGACACCGACACGCTCGGCGCCTCGATCCTCTGGGAAGGGCATCTCGACTTCGACGCCACCGTGACCGGCGCCCGCCGCCTGACCCTCGAGGTGGATTCCCGATGACCGGGCGGCGCATCGCGTTCCTGCTGCTGCTCGCCGCGCCGCTGGCCGCTGGCGGGCGGGACTTCTGGCGCTTCGAGACCGCGGAGGACTTCCTCTCCGGCGAAAGCCGCGGGGTGAGCATCGGCCCCGACGGGCAGGTGCGGCTGGCCCCGCTGGTCCGGGAACTCCACGCCGCCGAGCAACCCTTCCTCTGGCGGATCGCGGCGGCCGACGGAGCCGACTCGGCGGTGGTGGCCGGGGCGGACGGCCTGCTGCTCCGGGTGCGGGGCGACCAGGTGGAGACCCTCGCCGAGAGTCGGGAGGGCGGCATCCACGCGGCGGCGACAGCGCCCGACGGCGCCGTCTTCTACGCCGCCTCGCCCAGCGGCGCGATCCACCGGATCGGCGCCGACGGCGAACGCTCGATCCTGCACGAACCGGCCGTTCGCTACATCTGGGCGCTCGCCGTCGAACCGGGCGGGAGCGTCCTGGCCGCCACCGGATCCCCCGCCTCGCTGATCCGGATCCAGCCTTCGGGACAGGCGACCACCCTCTTCTCCAGCCCGGAGGAGAACTTCACCGCGCTCCACCGCGCTTCCGACGGAACGATCTTCCTCGGCACGTCCCCTTCGGGCATCGTCTTCCGAATCGGCGCCGACGGGGACGCCATGACGCTCTTCGACACCCCCCGGAACGAGATCGGCGCGATCGTCGCGAACGACGCCGGCGAGGTCTTCGTCACCGCGCTCGCCGAGTCCCCGGACGCCGAACCGGGGCCGCCGTCCTTCGCGCCGCCGCCGGGTCTCCCCCCGTTGCCGGGAGGCATGGGCGTTCCCTCGGTGTCCACCTTCAGCTCCTTCCGCGCCTCCATGCGCGCCGCCGCACAGGACGCGAACGGAATCCCGGAAGCGGGCGGCGGCGGGAACGCGCTCTACCGGATCGAACCGAACGGCGCGGCGGAAGCGATCTGGGAATCGGCGGAGGAACGACCCCTTGCGCTCGTGCTGCTGCGCGACGGGCGGCTTCTGCTCGGAACCGGAAACCGGGGGCGCGTCCACCGCATCTCCCGCGACGGGGATCGCACGCTCCTGCTGCGGGTCGACTCCGAACAGGTCACCGCGGCGGCGACCGTCGGCGAACGCATCCTGCTCGGGACCTCGAACCCGGCGCGGGTGCTGGCGCTGGGGCCGGGGCATCGCGCTGAAGGCGTCTACGTCTCCAGGGCGCTGGACGCTGGGGGAGCGGCCCGGTTCGGAAGGATCGCCTGGGAATCCCGGGCACCGGCGGGGACCGCCCTCTCGGTGGAGACCCGCACCGGCAATTCCGGGGAGCCGGACGCCACCTGGAGCGACTGGAGGGCGGCCCGAAGCGGCGACCCGGTCGCGAGTCCCGACGCCCGCTTCCTCCAGTGGAGGGCGACCCTGCGATCGGACGGCGGCGCCTCGCCCGAGATGGTCTCGCTCCACGCCGCCTGGCTCGCCGCCAACCGCCGGCCGCGGGTCACCGCCATCGTCGTGCACCCTCCCGGCGCCGGATTCGAACCGATCCCGACCCCCGAACCCACCCGGATTCAGGGGATGGCCCACCCGCTGGAGCCGCCGGAAGCGGAGCGGCGCGTCCAGGACGCCCTGGGTCCTCCGATGATGGGCGGGGGACGCAAGCTCTATCGACCGGGACTCCGGACCGTCACCTTCGAGGCCCGGGATCCGGACGACGACCGCCTGCTCTATGCGGTAGCGATCCGCCGCGCCGGCGAGGTGTTCTGGAATCCGCTCGCCGAAGGGCTCCGGGAGCCGGTGCTCGCCTGGGACACTTCCGGCATGCCCGACGGGCGCTACGAAATCCGGGTCCTCGCCGACGACCGGCGCGACAACCCCCTGGACGACGCCCGGACCGGCGAGAAGGTGAGCCGCCCGTTCCCCATCGACAACACCCCGCCGCTGATTTCCGGCCTGACCCTGGACGAAAGCGGCAGGATTCGCTTCGAGGCCCGCGACGGCGCCAGTCCGATTCGGCGCGCCACCGCTTCGGTAGCCGGGGGGCTGCCGCAGGTGATCCGCCCGCAGGACGGCGTCAGCGACTCCACCCTGGAGACCTATGACGCCCTGATTTCCGGTCTCTCGGAGGAACGACGAAGCGTGGTGGTGCGGGTCGAGGACGACCTGGGCAACTGGGTCACCGCGGAAGCGAGGGTCGAGCCCTGACCCGCGTCGGGCCGACCCGCATCCTCGTCTTCTCGCGTTTTCCCGCGAAGACCCGCCTCGTCCCAATCCTGGGGCGGGAGGGGGCGGCGACGCTCCAGCGCGCCATGCTGCTGGACCTGATCGACGACCTGGACCGGCAGGCGCCCGACCACGAACGGGACCTGTGCCTCGTCGGACCGTCCATCCCGCTTCCAGCGGGCTGGACGCTCCGTCCCCAGGGAACCGGCGATCTCGGAGCCCGCATCGCGCGGGCGGTCGGACGGGCGGCTGAAGCGGGCGCCGGGCGCGTCGTGGTTCTCGGCTCGGACGCCCCGCTGCTTCCGGACGGGCTTCTGGCGGACGCCTTCCGCGCGCTCGAAACTGAAGAGCTGACGCTCGCTCCCGCCGAGGACGGCGGCTTCGTCCTGATCGGGTTCGCCAGAAGCGCCCTGGACGCCGAACGCATCCGGCGTCTGCTGCGGCGCGTCCGGTGGGGGACCGGGGACGCGCTGCGGGACACGCTCCAGGCGGCGGGCGACGCCGGTTTGCGGGCGGGGCTGCTGCGAAGCCACTGGGACGTGGACCGACCCGAGGACGTGGACCGGCTGCGACGGCTGGCGGCGCGCTTCCCGGAGCGGCTGCCCCGGGTGCGGAATCTTCTCGGAGATCAGCGCCAGACGGCGAGCAGCATCGCCTGTCCCAGAAGCGCGACCCCGTTGTAGCCCACGTTCATCGCCGCCAGCGCGCCCTTGCGCCCCTCGAAGGCGAACCCCTGGTAGCCCAGGGGGAGCAGGAAGCCGATGGTCGCCAGCAGCGCGACGTGCGCGCCGGCCATCGCGCCGCCGCCGACATCCGCCAGCAGCTGCTGGAGCACGACGGCGGTGACCAGCGCCAGCACGAAGGAGACGCCATAGGTCTTCAGCGGATTGAAGTCCTTGCGAATCTCCTCCTCGGTGCGTCCGACCAGCGCCAGCCACTGCTTCCCGAAGAGCGGCCCGTACCAGATCATGCCCAAAATCATGGGGATGAAGCCGGCGACCAGCACCGGCAGGAAGTGGATTTCGTGCACCTTGGCGCCTCCTCCGTCAGTCAGGCTCCACGACGCCGGCCCGCTCCAGCTCCCAGAGAACCGCGTCGGAAAAGTCGTTCAGGCTCGGCAGTCGGCGACCGTTGATGAAGATACTGGGGGTGCCGGTGACCCGCAGCCGTATCGCTTCGCCGATGTCCCGCTGGAGGTCGGCCTCGGTCTCCGCATCGCCGAGACAGGCGGCGAAGGCGTCGCCATCCAGACCCACGCCTTCGGCGATGCGCGTCACGTCCCGCTCCGAGGGGTTGCTGGGCGGGGCGGCGTAGACCGCGTCGTGGTATTCCCAGAATTTCCCGAGCCGGGTGGCGCAGATGGCGCCCCGCGCCACCGTGCAGGCGCCCGGATGGATGGAGCGGGGAATCTGCGGGACGCAGGTGTCCAGCGGGTAGTTGCGGTAGTGGAGCGACACATGGGGGCCGCGCGCCCCCCGCGCGTACTGGTCGAAGGCGCGCGCGAAATTCTGGCATGACGGGCAAAGAAAGTCGGAAAAGGTGACGATCTTCACCGGCGCGTCGGCGGCCCCCTTCACCGGGGCGCCCTCCAGCGAAACCTCCACCGGGCGCTGCTGGCGGAAGGTGGGGTTCCGCCACTGCCCGCCCGGAAAGGCGCCCGCGTGCGTCACGTGCAGGGACGCCGGGACCTCGGCCGACGACTCGACGCCCAGAATGGACAGGTCGCCCGCCGCGGCCCGCTCGCCCAGGCCCTGGTTCAGCACCAGGACCGCAACCACGATGAGGCCGGTCGTGAGGCCCCAGGCGCGTACCAGAAATCGTTCCACGTCATCATTCTCCCGTGGGGTTGCATGCATGCGGACCACCGGCGCCAGCGAGACCAGGATCCCGAGGTTCGCCGCGTAGGTCCAAAGGCAGAGGGAACAGTAGGCTTCGATGGCGAACGTCTGCACGCCGAGCAGGAACGCATCCACCGCGAGCGCCAGGACGACCACCCAAAACGCCAGCCGCGCCGGCGTCGCCGCCCCCCGCCGGGTTCCGGCGAGCAGCGAGAACCCGAAGAGCATCCCCAGCGAGACGAAGAACGCCAAGCCGATCGCCGCCAGCGGAACGCCCAGCACCGACGACCAGGAGCTCGCCGCCACCGTCGCGCAACCGGCGCTCGCCGGATCGCAGATCGCGGCGCCGAGCGCGCTCCGGTCCAGCCCGTGGTGCCGATAGAGCAGGATCGCGGAAAGCGTCGCGCCCGCCGCCGTGAAGAGCAGCGCCGCCACGAAGCGGGACGGGGGGAATCGGTTGTCGTACATCCCGGTGAGGGGGGAGTCTAGCGAGAGCCCCCTGGCGGACGCCTGTAGCCGGAGGCGGAAACCGGCGTCGCCGCGCCGGGGCGAAGGTCCGGCGCCGGTTCGGGCGGGCCGAACCGGGTCCGCACCGGAACCAGGCCGGCCCACCAGGGAAGTTCGAGATCCTCCTCGTCGTCCGAGGGAGGCCCGGTGCGGCATTTGGCGGTGGCCTCCCGGATGGGCACCGAAGCCACCAGCGTCGCCTTCAGCTCGACCGGGTTCGGCGGCCTCGTCTCGCCGAGCCGGCCGGGGACCAGCTTTTCGAGCAGGACGTCCAGCGCTCGCAGCTTTTCCGCCGGGTCTTCGACCGGGGACGCCCTGCCCAGGATCACCGTCGACCGGTAATTCATCGAGTGATGGAACGCGGAGCGGGCGAACACCAGGGCGTCCAGCAGGGTGACGGTCACCGCCACTTCGACGCCGCCCGCGAGCAGCCCCAGCAACCGGCTTTTCGCCGAGCCGTGCAGCAGGATCCGTTCGCCGTCCCGGGCGTACCCCATCGGGATCACGAACGGAGCGCCGTCCATGACGAAGCCGACGTGCGCCACCAGCCCCTCGTCGAGGATGCGGTGGATGAGCTCCCGGTCGTGGCTGCCCCGGGCCGGAAGCCGCCGGATCCGGCTTCTTTCGGTCGGCAAAATCCTGTTTGTCATGTCCTTCAGTTTCCCTGGCCCTCGGTCAGGCGGAGCGCGAGGCGCCGGTTGAGCGCCTCCATCGTGACCACCCCGACCAGCGCGTCGCGATCCACGATCGCAACCGCCCTGGCGTCGCCGGAGGACAGCAGGGCGAACGCCCGCAGCGCCGCGTCCCCGGGAGCGAGCGTCCGGCGCAGGATCTCCGGGCGCATCAGGTCGGCGGCGGTCGCCGTTTCCCGCCGACTCCCGGGGCAGCTGCGCACATCCTCCAGCCGGACCGATCCGAGGAGGCGACTCTCGTCCACCACCGGAATCTCGGGGAATTCCGGTTGCTGCTCCTCGATCTCGCGCACCGGGGCGTTTTGCTGCACGGCGCGCACCCGGTAATCGAGCACGTGCCCGGCTTCGAGTCCGGCGAGCGCCTCGCCCAGCCAGAGGTGGCGCGTGACTTCGCGGGAAACCCGCCGGAGGTGGATTCCCATGAGGAGGAACCAGACGCCCACCAGAATCCGCGCGCCTCCGCCGCCCGCGAACAGGCCGAGCGCGCCGAGCGCCATCAGCAGCAACGAAAAGGCCCGGCCGCTGGCGGCGGCAGCCCGGCTGGCGGCGGCCGGCTGATCCCAGATCTTCCACAGCATGGCGCGAAGCAGCCGGCCGCCGTCCAGGGGGAGCGCCGGGATCAAGTTGAAGGCGAGGAGCAGCCCGTTCATCAGCGCCAGGTGTTCGGCGATCCGGACGCCGGCCGGCGGAAGCCAGTCGGCGAACATCAGCCCGACCAGCGCGATCAGAAGCGCCAGCGTGATGAGGGGACCGGCCAGCGCGATCCGGAATTCGGCGCCCGCGCTCTCCGGACCGTCGCCGACCTCGGTGCGGCCGCCGGCGAATTCCAGGCGGATCGCCGGCGCCTCGCGACCGTTGCGGGCGGCGACGACCGCGTGCGCCAGCTCGTGCGCCACCACCGAAGCGGCGAAGCAGACAGCGGTGACCAGGCCGAAACCGACCGCCGTCGCCCAGCCCACCTCGGCGCCGCTGCGGGCGTGAATGACCGCAAGACACGCCGCGAGCGCCCCGCCGAAGAGCAGCCACGAGAGATGCATCCGGATCGGGATCCCGAACACCCGCCCGACCTGGAACTCCCGTCGGGAATCGCTGGCGCTCATCGGAGGGACGAAGGCGCCGCCGGGGGATCGCGGCGCAGCAGCAGGAGCCGGTCGCCCGGCGCCAGGGGGAGCTCGAGGAAGCCCCGGTTCAACCGGAGGAGCGCTTCGATGGGCGCATCGCTTGCGGATTCTTGAAGAATTGCGCGCGCCGTGCGGCCGGCGGCGGAAGCAGGCGGGGCGAAGGCGACGACCCGCAGCGCTCCCGGAGGTTCGACCCCGTCGAGATCGCGCATCGATTCAAGGACGCCCAGGAACTCCCGCTCGCACGTCCGAAACGGCGTCGCGCCGCATTCCAGTTCAAGATGCAGGCTTCCGGGCGGAACCGCCACCAGCGCGACCAGCGCGGCGACCGCGCCGTCCACCACCCGGCGGCCGCGGACTCCCAGCCAGTTCCGGACGCGAACCGCCTCCGCCATCGCAACCGGCTCGAGCATCCGGGCGAGCTGGGTGAACTGCTCGCGCTCCGCCTCGAGGTCCGCCTCCGGGGAGTCGAGCGTTTCCGCCCCCGGAGACTGGTGGTCCACATGAAACCAGCGGCCCGCATCGCTGGCGGCGTCGAAGCGCTCCCCGACGTGGGACTGGAACGCGAATCCATCCGGCAGCAGCAGGCGCAGGCCGGCGCCGGTCAGGAACACCTCCCCATCCCGTTCGGCCCCCATTCGGGCGGGTTCGCCGAACACGAGGCCGTCCAGCAGGTCCAGCCAGTCGTCCCGGCCGGACTCGGGAACGCCGGACTCGGGAACGCCGGAATCCGCCATCGTCGGGTCCAGCCTCGCCGGCTGGGGCGTCAGAGCGCGGGTCTCCGGGTCCCGGAATCCGGTTCCGTAGACATCCTCGGCGCGCTGGAAAAGCTCCCGGAGCGACTCCGGACCGGCCCGATCGACCAAGGCGCCCCGGGACAGGTGCAGGGTGCGGTCGGCGAACAGATGCGCCTCCGGGACGGGTCGGTCGGTGATCAGCACCCGCCACGGTTCGGCGCCGCCGACCATCCGACCGACCATCCGGGAGACCCGCTCCCCCAGGGAAGCATCCAGCGGGAGCGCGCTCTCCATTTCGGCGCGGGTCCGCAAACCCAAGGCGACGGCGGCGGCGTCCGGCGGGGTCGGGCCGCGGACCCCGGCGCAGCCGAAAAGAACCAGAGCCGCGGCCGCCCCGCCTCCGAGGAGGCGCCGGCAGCGGGCGGGATCAGGCGTAGAAGTTGGTGTTGATCTCCCGGTACTCGGCCCACTTCTCCGGCAGGTCCTCGTCCGGAAAGATGGCGGTCACCGGGCAGGCGGGCTCGCACGCCCCGCAGTCGATGCAGGTGTCGGGGTCGATGTAGAGCTGCTTCGCCTCCTCGAATCCGTCCTCCTCGCTGGTGGGATGGATGCAGTCCACCGGACACACGTCCACGCAGGCGGTGTCCTTCGTGCCGATGCAGGGTTCGGCGATCCAGAATGACATCGAAGTGATCTCCTTGGGGAAAGAGTGGGGGGATGCGCTCCGGCTCACCCCATGGCGAGAATGCGGCTGGCCGGCTCGGTGATCCGGATCAGGGATCCCCAGAACAGCAGCCCCAGAATGTTAGGAACTACCAGGAGAAAAAGCAAGACGGCGTCGAGCCGCGCGAGCCCGAAGGCCGCCGGCGCCGCTTCCGGCTGCGAATCCAGGAACATCACCCGGAGCACCCGGACGTAGTAGAACGCCGACACCGCGCTGTTGAGCGCCCCGACCACCGCGACCCAGGCGAGATCGGCCTGGATGACGGCGGCGAACACGTGGTACTTGGCGAGGAACCCGGCGAAGGGAGGCAACCCGGTCAGCGAGAGCATCAGAACGCCCATCGCGATGGTGAGCATCGGGGAGCGCCGCCAGAAGCCCCGGTATCCGTCCAGCTCGAAGCTTTCGGTCGCCCGGTGGACCAGGATGACCACCAGGAAGGCGCCCAGGTTCATGAACAGGTAGACCACCAGGTACATGGCGATGGCCTCGATTCCCTCCCGCGAGAACACCGCGGCGGCCATCAGGATGGTGCCGGCATGGGCGATGGAGGAGTAGGCCAGCAGCCGTTTCAGGTTGGTCTGCCGGAGCGCCGCGACGTTGCCGAGCGTCATGGTGAGGACCGACAGCCCGATGAGGAGTCCCTGGGCGTTCGCCCCGGCCACCGCCTGGAAGGTTCCCTCCCCGCTCGGAGTGGCCAGCGCCGCGTGGAAGAGGCGGATCAGCACCGCGAATCCGGCCGCCTTCGGGCCGACCGAGAGGAAGGCGGTCACCGGGGTGGGCGCGCCGGTGTACACGTCGGGACACCAGAAGTGGAAGGGCGCGGCGGCGATCTTGAAGCCGACCCCGGCGGCGATCAGCGCCAGCGTCATGAGGATGGCGCCGGCGTTCGCCCCTTCCCGGGCGACGAGCGCCTGCTGGATGCCGTGGATGTCCAGCGTGCCGGTGAGGCCGTACAGCAGGGACAGCCCGAAGAGCATCACCCCGGTCGAGACCGCCCCGAACAGGATGTACTTGAGCGAAGCCTCGTTGGAGAGCCGGTCGCTGCTGAGGTAGCCGACCATGATGTAGGAGGTGATCGACACCGTCTCCAGCGACAGGTAGATCATCGCCAGGTTCATCGCGCCCGCCATCCACATCAGCGCCACGGTGACCGTCACCAGCAGGGCGACCATCTCGCCCATCCGCACGCCTTCGAGCTCCCGGTTCCGGAGCGAGAAGAGCAGCACGAAGATGGCGGTGAGCGCGAACAGCGGCCGGAGCACGCCGAGCAGACCGTCGTCGGCCACCATCGAAGCGAACAGCGCGGTTCCGCTGCCCTCCATCCCGCCGAGCGATACGCCGAAGGCGGCCAGAAGCCCCGCGAGGGTGATTCCGACCAGCAGGTTCCGGTTCGAGGGGCTGCGGCGCCAGGTCATGAGGTCGGCCACGATCACGGCGGCGAGCGTCCCCACCAGGATCAGCTCGGGAACGAAGTGGCGGAGGCTTTCCAGGGCGTTCGACACCGGCGCCTACCCCCTGAGCTCCGCGGCTTCGTCCAGGTTCACGTTCTTCCGGACCCGGTAGAGGGACATCACGATCGCGAGCGCGACCGCCGCCTCGCACGCCGCGATGACGATGACCAAAAGCGCGAAAACCTGACCGCCGAGCGCTCCCTCGACGTACCGGGAGAACGCGACCAGGTTGAGGTTCGCCGCGTTGAAGATCAGCTCGATGGACATCAGGACGTTCACCGCGTTCCGCCGGGTCAGGATCCCGAAGACCCCGATCGCGAACAGGGCGGCCGAGATGTACAGGTAGTGCTCGAGCGGAATCATCAGCCGGAGCGCCTCCGCCGCCGCACCAGCATCGCCGCGCCCATGAGCGCCACCAGCAACAACACCGAGGCGACCTCGAAGGGAAGCAGGTAGTCGCCCACCAGCAGGCGTCCGATGCCTTCGCTGGTCGGTCCCCGCTCGCCTACGTCCAGGGCGTTCCAGTCCACCGACCGGATGATGCCCACCAGCAGGGCGAAGACCAGCCCGGCGGTGAGGGCGCCCGGAACCACCTGGACCGCCCCGGTCCGGATGTTCATGTCGTAAATCCGGTTGGTGAGCATGACCCCGAACAGCAGCAGGGTCAGGATGCCGCCCACGTAGACGAGGATCTGCGCGCCGGCGAGGAAATCGGCGCCCAGGTACACATAGAACACGGCCACGCCGCAGAGCGCGCCCACCAGCGCGAAGGCGGAGTGCACCAGGTTGCTCCCCAGCACCACCAGCAAGGACGCGCCCAGAACCAGCAGGGCGGTTCCGTAGAAGATCGCTTGCTCCATCACTGGTCCCGGGAGGCGGCGCGCGGCTCCTTGGCGAACCGGTACAGCAGATCCCCCTTGGTCTGCCCCCCGAACTCGTACTGGGGCGTCATCACGATGCATTCGGTCGGGCACGGGAAGACGCAGAGCTGGCAGTAGCAGCAAAGCGACATGTCGATGTCGAACTGCACCACCGTCTGCTTGATGGCCATCCCGTCGGCCGCGAAGATCGGCGGTGCGGCGCGCTCGCGCTTTTCGTTCTCGATGTGGATGCAGTCCACCGGGCAGGCGCGCTCGCACTGCTTGCAGCCGATGCAGTCCTCGATCTTCACATGCAGCCGCATCCGCGACCGGTCCATGAGATCCTGCTTCGGCAGGTCCATCGGGGTGCGCCAGCGCTCTTCGGGGCGCTCGTCGGCGGTGTACTGCTGGGTCACCGACCGGGTGAACGCATGGCGGGCGGTCACGCCCATGCCGATGAGGACCGTGCTGACCGTTTCCCAGATGTCGCGGAAATAGCGCTGCACCGGAGTCGACCTCCGCTCAGGGGGAAAGCGTCCTGATCAGCGAAACCGCGATCAGGAGGAAGAGGGAAATGGGGATCATGTACTTCCAGCACACGCCCATCAGCTGGTCCACCCGCAGCCGGGGGAGGGTCCAGCGGAGCCACATCTGGACCACGACCAGCCCGAACGCCTTGAGGAAGAACAGGAGGGGATTCGCGCCGAACGGCCCCACCCAGCCGCCCAGGAACAAAAGCGCGGCCAGCATCGAGACCAGCAGCATGTTGCCGTACTCGGCGAGGAAGAAGAACGCGAACCGCATCCCGGTGTACTCGGTGTGGAACCCGGCCACCAGCTCGGACTCCGCTTCCGGGATGTCGAACGGCGTGCGGTTGGTCTCCGCCAGCCCGCAGATGAAGAACAGCACGAAGGCGATCAGGTTCAGCGGGAAGAGCTGGAAAATCAGCCAGTTTCCGACTCCCAGGAACCCGTCCGACTGGTAGGCCACGAAGTCCGGCAGGCTCAGGCTGCCGACCTGGGCGACCGCGACCAGCACCAGGATGGCGGTCGGAATCTCGTAGCTCACCATCTGGGCGGCGGCGCGCATGCCCCCGTAGAGGGCGTACTTGTTGTTCGAACCCCAGCCCGCCATCAGCACCGAAAGGGCGCCCAGCGAGGTGATGGCGATGAAGTACAGGACCCCGATGTTCAGGTTGGAGACCGCGAGGATCGCCCCGTCATGCGAAACGCCCCAGGGAATGACCACGAACGCCGCGAAGGCGCTCGCCACCGCCACCATCGGCGCCGCCCGGAAGAGCGTCGCGTCCGCATCCCGGGGGACGATGTCCTCCTTGAAGAGCAGCTTCACCCCGTCGGCGAAGCTCTGGAGCAGACCGTGCCAGCCGACCCGCATCGGCCCCAGCCGGTCCTGGATATGGGCCGCCACCTTCCGCTCCAGCCAGATCGAGTAGATCGGGTTCAGGGCGACGACTGCGATGATCCCGGTCACCCCGAGCAGCGCGATGGTGAAGCTCTGGAGTCCGGCCGGCACGAAGTCGGCGACCAGCTCGGAGATCGCCGGCGCCAGCATCGGGAGCGCCGCGATGGTCGCGAGCGCCAGGAGGGCCAGCAGGATCGGGATCGCGGTCAGCGGCCCCATGAGCCGCATCTCGATCTGTCGGAACCGGGTGATCACCGGTCGATCTCCCCGAGCACGATGTCCAGGCTCCCGATGACCGCGATGATGTCCGCGATCATCTCGCCGCGGGTGATCTCGTGGAAGAGCCCCATCGCCACGAAGCAGGGGGAGCGCCCCTTGACCCGGTACGGGATCGGCTTCTTGTGGTCGGCGATGACGTAGAAGGCGAGCTCGCCGCGCGGCGCCTCGGTGCGGAGGTACGCCTCGCCGGCGGGGGGACGGATGGTCCGCGGCACCGCGGCGTGGACGTCGCCTTCGGCGGGCAGCTTCTCGAGCGCTTGGCGCGCGATCTTCACGCTCTCGTACATCTCGCGGACCCGCACCCAGTAGCGGTCCCAGCAGGAGCCGATCGGGCCGTGCTCGCCCTTCGCCACCACCACGTCGAAGTCGTAGCCCTCGTACCCCAGGTAGGGGTCGTCCCGCCGCAGATCCCAGGAAATCCCCGAGCCGCGGAGGTTCGGCCCCGACAGCGCGTAGTCCCTGGCCATCTCCGGGGTGATGACGCCGACGTCGGCCGTCCGCCGCACGAAGATCTTGTTTCCGGTGAGCAGCCGGTCGATCTCGTCCAGAATCGGGACGAACTCGTCGAGGAACTGGCCGGCCTTCGCGGTCCACCCTTCGGGAAGGTCGTGCGAGACCCCGCCGACCCAGTTGAAGTTGTACAGGAGGCGCGCGCCGCACAGCCACTCGAAGAGATCGAGAACGCGCTCGCGCTGCTGGAACGCCAGCAGGAACGGGGTGAACGCCCCGATGTCCATCCCGTAGGTGCCCATCGCCAGCAGGTGGCTCGCGATCCGCTGGAGCTCGGCGGTGAGGACGCGGATGCAGGCCACCCGCTCCGAAACCTCGATTCCGAGGAGCTTCTCCACCGTCATGGCGTAGGTGAGGCTGTTCGCCATCGAACCCACGTAGTCCATGCGGTCGGTGAAGGGGATCACCCCCTGGTAGTCAATGTTCTCGGCGTGCTTCTCGAAATTGCGGTGGAGATAGCCGATGTGGGGGCGGGCGTCCTTGACGATCTCCCCGTCGGTCTTGAGCTCCACCCGGAGCACCCCGTGGGTCGAGGGATGCTGCGGCCCCATGTTGAGGATCATCTCGTCCTCTTCCAGCTCCTCGGGGGAGAAGGCGTAGGAATCGTCGGGCGGAAGGTCCTCGTCGTGGAGGGTGACGAGCGGCGCGCCGTCGAAGCCGCGGGCGGTCGGCGTTCCGTTCATGTCAGTCGAAAGGGCCCACCCCGGTCATGTCCCCGCCTTCCGCGCGGTCGGTCATCTGCCGGCCCGGCTTCACCGGGATCTTGTGCCAGGTCTCCGGCCACTCCCAGTCCCGCAGCAGCGGATGCCCCGGCCAGTCGCTCGGCAGGAGGATGCGCCGGTGGTCGCTGTGGCCGGCGAAGCGCACCCCGAAGAGGTCGTAGGTCTCCCGCTCGTGCCAGTTTGCGGCCTTCCAGACGTTTTCGAGGGTCGGGAGCTGCCCGCCCTCCCGGGGAACCCGCGTCTTGAGCACGATCCAGTGCTTTCGGGTCAGCGAGAACAGGTGGTAGACGACCTCGATGGCCGGCGGATCGTCCCCGTCGTAGTCCACCCCCGAAATGCAGTGCAGGGTGTCGAAGTCAAGCTCCGGGTCCGCCTTCAGGAAGCGCGCCGTCGGCTCCAGCTGGTCTGGCTGGATGCGAACCCAAGGATCCTTCGCTTCGGCGTCGGCGTCCATGTCCCCGTCCGCCAAGCCGAGATGGGCGCCGATCCGGGCGAGGATCTCCGCGCTGGTCACGCCGTCGTCTCCTCCCGCTGCCGGGCCGGCGGCGCCATCCGCCCCTCCCGGGGGTCGTCCAGCAGGGAGCGATCCCGGATGATGTCCTGGAGGGCCATGATTCCGTAGAGCAGCGCCTCCGGGCGGGGCGGGCAGCCGGGGACGTAGATGTCCACCGGGATGATCTGATCCACGCCCTTGACCACGTGGTAGCCGTGCTGCCAGTACGGGCCGCCGTTGTTGGCGCAGCTTCCCATCGAGATCACGTACTTGGGCTCCGGCATCTGGTCGTAGAGCCGCTTGATCCGGATCGCCATCTTGTGGGTCACCGTCCCCGCCACGATCATCACGTCCGACTGGCGCGGGGTGGCCCGGGGGATCAGCCCCAGGCGATCCCAGTCGAAGCGGCTGGCGCCGGTGGCCATCATCTCGATGGCGCAGCAGGCGAGCCCGAAGGTCATCGGCCACAGCGCCGAGAGTCGCGCCCAGTTCACGATGCTGCCCACCGTGGTGAGGGCGACCTGGTTCTTGCCGAGAAGGTTGATGAGGTCCATGGGCCGCCCTATCCGGAAAGACCCCTGGCGACGGGCGCCATCAGGCGGCGATCCGTTCGGGGGCGGCGGGAGCGGCGGGTTTCGCCACCGGCGGCCGCCGCTCCTTGAGCGCCCGCCGATCCTCCTCCCGGACCCACTCCAGGTCGCCCTTGACCCAGACGTCGGCGAGCCCCAGCACGAGCATCGCGATGAAGATGAGGCCGGCGAGGAACGCCCCGACCCCGGCGTCCGCGTAGGCGAGCGCCCACGGAATCAGGAGAACCGCCTCCACGTCGAAAATCAGGAACACCAACGCGAACACGTAGAACCGGATATTGAACTGGACGCCCCACGGCGTTCCGACCGGATTTTCGCCGCATTCGTAGGGCCGGGACTTGCTCTCCAGCGGCTTCGAGGGGCGCACCAGCGAGGACACGAGGAGCGTGACGCCGACGAAGAGAACTCCGGCGACGACGGCGACGAGCGGTCCGAGGTAGGCGTCCATGGGTGGGGAAAACGCGGCGGGGGCGTGGGGGCTCCCGCCGCGCGCCCCGGATTCTATCCCCTTCGGGGCGTCAGGTAAAGACCCGCGGGGCCGGGGGGGCGTCGCCCGGCGCCCCCCGCCCGGTTCGATGCGGCTACCCGCTGGTCACCTTGCACTCGGCGAAGTTGTGGACGTTCTTCAGCGTGTTGGATTTGTTGCCGAGCGCGCCCTTCGCCGCAACGTTGGCGGTCGTCGGATTCCCCTTGTTTTTCTCCGTCTTGAGCTCGCCCCCCGCGTCCCACTCGCAGCTGATGGTCAGCACGCGCTCCGCCGAGCAACCGTGGTTGCCGTCCTGGAAGGTCAGCGTGTAGTCCATCTCGAACTCGGCGTCGCAGCCCTTGCCGTCGGCGTCCGAGCACATCTGCGCATCGTCGCCAGCCGCGTAATTGTCCGCCTTCCCGTCCGGCTTGCTGTCGGCCTTGATCGCGTTGTTATCCAGCACCCCGAGGTCCACTTTCCCGAAGTCCCCCATCGTCGGATCGCCGTCCGCGTCCCGCAGCGACTTCCAGACGAAGGAGACGACTTCGTTCTGCTTGTTGCCCCAATAGGAAGTCTTGGTTTCGGACGCAGGAAGATAAAAGCGGTACAGGTCGCTTCTCCAACGACCGTTGCTTCCCTGGAGCCTTTTCGCGTCGGCATGAATCTTGTAGAAATCGCCGAAACCCGAGACTTCGCTCTTCGAGATGGAAGGGGGGTCATTACTGATCTTGCCGTTCAGGTTGTCGTCGAACCAGAGCCGCTTGAAGCGCCGGGGCGTGGGCGTCGTCTTCAGCGCGACTCGCCAGAGGAGCAGCGTGTTGTCGATGTCATTCCGGTTGCTTTTCAACACCTCCAACTCCACCGGACCCCAGCCCCCGGAAAGCGCATGGTCGACTTCCTCCTCGAACAACTGGCAGATGTCCACCTGGTCGGCGGCCATGAAGGTCCTGGGTTCGCACGTCAGATCCTTGAACGGATCCTTCTCCCACTTCACCTTCCCCCAGGACACCTTGCCGTTCACCGGCGCCACTTCGACGCCGTACCCGTCCAGATAGTCCCCGCCGGCATGCAGGTCGTCGTCGAACGTGGCTTTTTCGGGCGCCAATCCGGATCGCGCTCCGCTTCGCAATCGGAAGCAGTGATCCGGCTTGTGAACGCTTCCGGAGGTCGCGCCGTAGTAGCTGTCCTGCATGCAGACGGCGGCCAGCTTGTCCGCGTCCTGTCCGGGGTGCCTGCTATCACCGTGCTTGTCGGCTTGGGGCGCCTTGTTGGCGATTCCCGGTTCGTACTTGTTGTTCCCGGCCTTGTCGACCGCTCCGGATTTCATCATTTCCATCGGAACCGGCTTGTTCGTTCCCTTGACCGCGTTCGGCCCCATGACGTCAAAGTCCTTCAAGCCCTTTCCGGCGAACTTGTGCTTGACCGTCATGTCCACGCTGGACGTCGAAATCCAGCCAAGATCAATCCCGTCGTTGTGGCTCCACGCGTGCCGTCGATTCCAGGTCTGGTTCGAGGTGTCGGCGAAGGTCATTTGGTCGTTGTCGACCATTCCGATCTGAAGCTTCATATCCGGGTCCCAGGCGGCGCAGACCGCCGAATCGGCGACCGTGATCTCCGGCGCCGCCGGCTTCTCCATCGACGCCTCCGAGCACCGGAACGGGCCGCAGGTGATGTGCATCACCTCGCTCGCCGGAACCGTCTCCTGCCCGGCCCCCACGCTCACCCTGGTCGCCCGGAAGGTGACGCCCATCCCGACCACCTCCGACTGCATCGCCTGCCAGTCGACGCTCTGGAACGGCATGTTGTCCATGCCGCCGGTGATGCCGACCCCGTTCGGAACCGGGTCCATCCACATCGGGACGAGGAGCGCGTCGTGCGAGCTCTTCACCACCATCTTCCCGTTCACCGAAGCCATCGCCTTCTTTTCGTCGGTCAGGGCGTCCGGGCACATGGCGTAGCCCATGCAGGTCGTGTCCATGTCCGCCATCGGGGGCGTCATGGAAATCGTGAACGGCTCGGGTTCGGGTTCCGGCTCCGGTTCGGGAGTCGGCTCGGGCTCGGGAGCGGGTTCGGGGGCCGGCTCGGGAGCCGGGGCCGGGGCCGGCGCTGGCGCCGGGGCGGGAGCAGGAGTCTCCTCCTCGTCGCCGCACGCGGCGAGCGCCAAGGCGCAGGCCAGCGCAAGCAGGCGGCTCACGCCGAACACCCCGTACCCGTAATTTCGGGGGGGGGGGGGCAGAATACGTTTCCATTTCGTTGTCTCCTTTCCGGCGGATTCGGCCGGAAAGCCAATCATACCCGATCCGTGCGCTCCCGAAACCTCTCGGTCGTCATCCCGACTCTGGAAGCCGCCGCCACCCTGGAAGCCGCGCTCGACTCGGTTCCCGGCGGAGCGGAAATCCTGGTCGTGGACGGCGGAAGCCGGGACCGGAGCCGCGAGATCGCCGCGGCGCGCGGCGCCCGGGTCCTCACCGCGCCCGCCGGGCGGGCGCTCCAGCTGGGCCATGGAGCGGAAACCGCCGCCGGAGACGTCCTGCTCTTCCTGCACGCCGACTGCCGCCTCCCGCCCGACGCCCGCGCCGAAATCGAGCGCATCCTCTCGGACCCGAAAACGGTGGGAGGGTGGTTCCCGCTGCGGGTGCTTCCGGAAAGCCCGACGATGCGGCGGGCCGCCGCCGGCTCCAACCGCAGGGCCCGCTGGCTCACGCTTCCCTACGGCGACCAGGCCATTTTCGCCCGGAGGGACGCCTTCGAGGCGGTCGGCGGGTTTCCTGAAGATCCGGTCATGGAGGACGCCGGGCTCGCGCGCCGGCTCCGGTCGATCGGGCGGCTCCTCCCGGCGCGGTCGCCGGTCACCACCGGACCGGAACACTGGGCGCGTCTCGGCCCGGTCGCCACCGGCGTCCTCGACCATCTGGCGCTGGCCGCCTGGCTATTGGGCATGCCGCCGGCCTGGATCGCCCCGCCGTACCACCGGCTCACCCGGGGCGGGTGAACGAAATCAGGATGCGCCGAACAGGTCGGGCGCCCCGGCGGCGCCCTCCTGGGCCTCCACCGCCGCGATCGAAATCATGTGGACGATCTCGTCCACGTCGGCGCCGCGCTGGAGCACGTGCACCGGATGCCGGAGGCCGGTGAGGATCGGCCCCACCGCCTGGGCGCCGCCCAGCCGCTGCATGAGCTTGTACGCCACATTCCCGGCTTCGAGGCTCGGAAAGACCAGCACGTTCGCCGCCCGGTCGAGCCTCGAGAAGGGGTAGGTGGCGAGCAGGTCGTCCACCACCGCGGTGTCCGCCTGCATCTCCCCGTCCACCACGAGGTCCGGCTCCCGCTGGTGGAGGATGTCCACCGCCCGTCGCACCTTGGTCGACCGCGGATGGGGGGCGCTCCCGAAGTTCGAGAACGAGAGCATCGCCACCCGGGGCTCCACATGGAAGCGCCGCGCCACTTCGGCCGCCTGCGTCGCGATGTCCGCCAGCTCCTCCGCCGTCGGGTCGATATTCACGGTGGCGTCGGCGAAGAATTTGATGTCGTTCTCGAACACCAGCATGTACACCCCGGCGACCCGCTTGACGTCCTCGCGCATCCGGACGATCTGGAGCGCCGGACGGATGGTGTCGGGGTAGGACTGCGAGATTCCGGCGACCATGCTGTCGGCGTCGCCGCAGCGCACCATCATGGCGCCGAAGAAGGTCGGCTTGCGCATCAGCTCCCGGGCCTTGACGGCGTCCACCCCCCGCCGCTCGCGCAGTCCCCGCAGCGCGGCAGCGTAGGCGTCCAGGCGTTCGGAGCGATCGACGTCGATGACGTCCGCGCCGCTCGGGTCCACGCCGAGCTCCCCGGCGCGGCGCCGGATCTCCTCGCTCCTGCCGAGCAGGATCGGATGGGCGATCCGTTCGTCCAGCACCCGCTGGGCGGCCCGCAGGATCCGGGGCTCCTCCCCTTCGGGAAGGACCACCGACCGCACCGACTTCCGGGCGCGCACCGCGACCCGGGACATCACCTCCCGCTCCAGCCCGAGCCGCGCCTCGAGGCGCTCCCGATAGGCGTCGAGGCGGAAATCGCCGACCCGCGCCACTCCGCTTTCGATGCCGGCCTGGGCGACCGCCGGCGCCTCCCAGAGAAGCACCCGCGAATCAAAGGGGGACGGAATCAGGTATTCCGGACCGAACTGCATCCGCTCCTTGCCGTGGGCGCGGATGACCGAGTCCGGCACGTCCTCCCGGGTGAGGGCGGCGAGGGCGCGGGCGGCGGCCAGCTTCATCTCCATGTTGATGGCGCTGGCGCGCACGTCCAGCGCTCCCCGGAAGATGAACGGGAAACCCAGGACGTTGTTGACCTGGTTCGGGTAGTCGGACCGTCCGGTGGCCATGAAGACGTCCGGGCGGGCCTCCATCGCGTCCTCCCAGGTGATCTCCGGGTCCGGGTTGGCCATCGCCATCACCAGCGGGCGGTCGTTCATGGAGACGACCATCTCCTTCGAGACCGCGCCCTTGACGGAAAGCCCCATGAACACGTCGGCGCCGCGCATCGCGTCCTCCAGGGAGCGCATCGGGGTGTCCTGCGCGTAGCGCTCCTTGAATTCGTTCATGCCCGCTTCGCGCCCGGCGTGGATGACTCCGCGGGAGTCGCACATCAGCACATGCTCGTGGCGCACGCCGAGCTGCTCGGCGAGTTCGGCGCAGGCGATGCCGGCGGCGCCCGCCCCGTTGATGACCACCCGCACCGCGCCCGGGTCCTTGCCGGTCAGCTCCAGCCAGCTCAGAAACGCGGCGCCGGAGATGATCGCGGTGCCGTGCTGGTCGTCGTGGAACACCGGAATGTCCATCTCCGCGCACAGCCGCGACTCGATGTGGAAGCAGTCGGGCGCCTTGATGTCCTCGAGATTGATCCCCCCGAACGTCGGCTCCAGCGCCTTGACCACCTCGACGACCCGGTCCGGGTCGGCAGCGTTCAGCTCGATGTCGAAGACGTCGATGTCGGCGAACCGCTTGAAGAGAACCCCCTTCCCCTCCATCACCGGCTTCGCGGCCAGCGGCCCGATGTTCCCCAGGCCGAGCACCGCGGTGCCGTTGGAGACCACCGCGACCAGGTTGCCCCGGGCGGTGTAGTCGAACACCCGCTCCGGGTCCCGGTGGATTTCGCGGCAGGGCTCGGCGACCCCCGGGCTGTAGGCGAGCGACAGGTCGCGCTGGGTGCGGGTCGGCTTGGTGGGCCGGACCTCCACCTTCCCCGGGCGGCGCCCCAGGTGGTAATCGAGAGCATCCTGCTTGCGGATCAAAGGGGGGTCCCTCCTCGGGGGGGAATACGAATCAGTCTGCCCCGGGGAGGGCCGGGGGGGAAACAGGGCCGCCGGAAGTCTACCCGTCGGGCGGCGATGCGCTATGCTTCCCCCCACTGCGGACCCCCGCGGCGCGAAAGCGTCCCGGTCCGTAGCGGGTGGGAGTCCCGCTTGACAATGATTGCTGTTCCCAAACCTCTCTTGGAGGACAGGTCATGGGTTCCAAAATCACGGTCGCGCGCCGGATGAACACCGCCATCCGCCGCTGGGCCGCCCCCGCCGGCACCGTGCTCGGCATCTTCATCGCGCTGAGCACGCTCATGCATATGTCCATCGAGTACATCGTCTCGGACAATTTCCAGGCCGTCGCGGACGAATTCCGCGCCGTGCACGAGCGCATCGACGCCGTCGAACGCCGCCTCGACAACCTTGAACACCGTATGGACGCCCTCGAGCGCCGCATGGACGTGGTCGAACGCCGCCTGGACGCCCTGGAACACCGGATCGACGATCTCGAGCGCCGATTCGACGCCCGCATGGACGAGATGGGCGAGACCCTCGCCCGCATCGAGGGCATCGTCACCAGCATGCGGGATTCCCGGGATGCCGACGCCGAGGCGCAAGCGGCGCCCTGAGAGCGCACATGGACCTGATCTCCCTTCTCACCGCCACCGGCGCCGGCGTGATCTCGTTTCTCTCGCCGTGCGTGCTCCCCCTGGTGCCGGGCTACATCTCGTTCGTGTCGGGCACGTCGCTGACCGAACTGAGCGAGGCGGCGGACTCCGCCGAGACCCGGGCGCGACGGCGGCGCGTGATCCGGAACACGGTGGCTTTCGTGCTCGGCTTCTCCATCGTCTTCGTGGCGATGGGAGCGTCCGCCACCTACGCCGGGCAGTGGCTGGCCGCCAACCGGCGCTGGCTCGCCTGGATCGCCGGAACCGTGATCATCGTCTTCGGCCTCCACGTCATGGGGGTCATGCGGATTCCCTTCCTGAACGCCGAAAAGCGGTTCCATGCCAAAACCGAACCGGCCACCCTGCTCGGCTCCTTCGGGATCGGCCTCGCCTTCGCCTTCGGCTGGTCCCCCTGCATCGGCCCCATCCTCGCCACCGTCCTGGTCCTGGCCGCAAGCCACGAGACCGTAGGGCAGGGCGTAGTGCTGCTGAGCGCGTATTCGCTCGGACTGGGCGTCCCCTTCCTGCTCACCGGCATCGCGGTGGACCGCTTCCTCGCCGTCTCCACCCGCATCAAGAAGCGGATGCAGCTGGTGGAGCGCATCGCCGGCGGGCTGCTGATCGTCATCGGCGCGCTGGTGTTCACCGACAGTCTGCAGTGGATGTCGCAGTATCTGACCTTCCTTCCGGTCCTCGGCTGAACCCATGATCCCGACCCTCGTCTTGTTGCTGACCGCCGCCCCCGCCCCGGTTCAGGACGCCGCGCAGGACGACGGATGGGTCGTTCCGGCGGAGGCGCGCGCGATGGAAAACCCGATCGCGGCGAGCGAGGAGGCCCTGGCCGAGGGCGCCCAGCGCTATCGCACCCGGTGCGCGTCCTGCCACGGTGACGGCGGCAAGGGCGACGGGAAGGCCACCCGCTTCATCAAGCCGGCGCCCGCCGACATCTCCACCGCCGAAGCGCGGGACCGGATGACCGACGGCGAAATATTCTTCAAGATCACCGAGGGCAGGAAGCCGATGCCGGGGATGGCCCGCACGCTGACCGAGGAGGAGCGGTGGCAGGTCGTCCACTACCTGCGCACGCTCCAGCCGCCCCGCTGAGGGGGACAAGGGAACCCATCCAAAATGCGAACGCCGCTCATCGCCGCCCTTCTGCTTCTCTTCTCCGCCGGATGCGTCGCGCCGCCGCCCGACGACGGTGGCGGCCCCGGCGGCGGGCTGGTCGCCGAGGCGCCGGACCTGAACCTGGAGCGAGTGGGCGGCGACGGAACGCTCAGCCTGCGGGAAGACGGCGCCGGCAAGGTGGTGCTGGTGGACCTCTGGGCCACTTGGTGCGTGCCTTGCGTCGCCGAACTCCCCCACCTCCAGGAGCTCTCGGAGAGCCTCCCGGAGGACGACTTCCTGATGCTCGGCATCGTGCTCGAATCGGGTTCCGCCGAGAGCATCGCGGACTTCGTGGCCGAGCACGGGCTGACCTACCCGAATGTGCTCGGCGGCGACGAGGACCGGGACTCCTTCGGGCCGTTCCTCGGCTATCCCACCAAGTACCTGATCGGGCGCGACGGCAAGCTGATCAAGCGGTACTTCGGAGCGGTGGGGGACATCCTGAACGAGGAGATCGGCCAACTCATCGCCACCGGCGCGCTGGACTGAACCGGGAGCGGGCGTCCTCAGCCGACTTCGATCCGAAGCCGGCAGTGGTCGCTGGCTCCCCATTCCTCCAACCCATTCAGGGCCCGGGTGCGCACGCTCTGGTGAAAGCCTCGGGATGCGAACACGTAGTCCATTTGCCGATCCGCATGTGCGGGACCGCGCTGTCGGGTCGTGTAGTACGTGGGCACATTCCTCGAATCCGCCGGCAACCCCTCGAGCCGGGTCGCCGCCTTCCTGCCGTTCGGAAGTTGCGGCCCCATGAACTCAAGGCCAAGCGCCTTCATCCGGTCGAAAACGGTCTCGTCCCGCCCCGGAAGGGCCAGGGAACTCGCGCCGGTGAGTCCGTGGATGTGGTTCAGATCGCCGGCCGCCAGAATCCGATGGGTCCGGGGATCCCGGTCGCCGATGAAGGCGGAGAGGTCCGACATGATCCGATGCGCGGAGCCGTCCGCGTACCCCACCCGCCATCGGGATCCCGTCGAAATATGGGGCTTGATCCAGCGCGCGTACATGGAAACCACGAGGAAGCTCGCGCCGTCATACGGGGTCACCCGGGCCGCAGCAATCGTTCCGATGCCGCTGACCGCCATTTCGTCCGGCCGAGTTTCGCTGATCGGCAACACCCGCTGGAACCACTCCACCTCCACGCGATCCGAAAGCTGAACCACCACCGGCCATCGGTCATACAGCGGCGCTTCCCACTCTTCGCACAGCCCGCGGGGACCGATGCGAACGCCATCCGGGACATGTCTCGCTTCCTGCAGCAAACCGACGTCGGCATCCATGGCGAGCAGCTCGGACCAAGGCTTCGAACGACCGGCAATGTTCCAACAGACGACGGTGGTTGTGGCGCTTCCTGGAAGGGGCGGACTCCCGGCGACGTTTCGGGAGCCGGCAAGCGCTCCGGCGCCGAGCTTCAGGACATCGCGGCGGTTCATCCGCGCTGCGCGACCGGTTCGAGCTGCCCTTCGGACGCCGCCACCACCGAGGCGACGGTCAGGTCGCCGGTGACGTTCGTCGACGTGCGCACCATGTCGAGGAGCCGATCCACGCCCAGAATCAGCGCCACCCCCTCGGTGGGGACGCCGATGGCCTGCAGGATGATCACCAGCATGATGAGCCCGGCCCCGGGAACCGCCGCGCTTCCGATCGAGGCGAGGACCGCGGTGAGGAGGATGGTGATCTGCCCCTCCAGCCCGATCGGGATCGCCAGCGACTGGGCGATGAAGATCGCCGCCACCCCCTGGTAGAGAGCGGTTCCGTCCATGTTCACCGTGGCGCCCAGCGGGAGAACGAACGAGGAGACCTCCTCGTGGACGCCCAGTTTGTCCTGGGCCTGGTTCATGGTCACCGGCAGGGTGGCGCCGCTGGAACTGGTGGAGAAGGCCACGATCTGGGCGGGCGCGGCGGCCCAGAAGAAGCGCGCGAGGCCGATCGGACTGAACAGGCGCAGCACCAGCGGGTACACGACGAACATCTGGGTCAGAAGGCCGGCGAGCACCACGATGCAGTAGAAGCCGAGCGCCCCTAGCAGGCTGAGGATTTCGCCCGGATCGTCGCCCGCCATCCCGGTGATCGCCCCGGCGAGCAGCGCGAACACCCCGATGGGAGCGAAGCGCATGATGATGTGCACGAACTCCACCACCACCGATTCCAGGGCCTTGAAGAACCCCAGCAGGGGCGCGGCGGTCTGACCGGGGATCCGGATGATGGCGATGCCGAACATGAGGGCGACGAACACCACCTGCAGCATGTTCCGGTTGCTGGAGGCCGCCGAAACCAGGTTCGCCGGAACGATGTCGGTCAGAAGCGCGAGCGGCCCCCGGCTCTCGGACACCGCGGCCGCCTGCCCCTCGCGGTCATCCACCGCGGATTCGTAGCGCTCGCGCAGCTCGGACTGCATCGACTGGGGCACCTGGTCGCCGGGGCGCAGGAGGTTGGCGTAGGAAAGCCCGATCCCGGCGGCGATCGCGGTGGTGGCGATGTAGACCACCAGGGTCTTGCCGCCCATCCGACTGACCTTGGTGAGGTCGTTCAGCGACGCCACCCCCACGATCAGGGTGGAAAGCACCAGCGGCACCGCGATGAGCTGGAGCGCATTGATGAACAAGGTTCCGAACGGGGTGATCCAGTCGGCGGTGAACGAAGCCCAGCCAGCGGCGGACGCGACCACCCCGTAAAAGATGCCGAGCGTGAGGCCGATGAGGATCTGGATCCAGAGAACGCGGTACCAGGGAGTCTTCTTGGTCATGGGGAGGGAACGGCGGGCCGGCCGGCCCGAAGGAAGAATCGGCCCAGGCGTCCCGGGCGGGAAAGCCGGATGGGAGGCGTTTCCCCCGGTTCCTGCGGATTCGCATCCACCTGGATCACCACGTCGCCGGAGAGGATCTGGAGCAGGTCGTCGCCCAGGATCTTCCGCCGGAAGCCCCGCAGCGGGCGAACGTCGGAGGGCGGATTCGGCCAGGTGGATGCGATCCGACGGAGCTCCTCGCTGGTGGCCAGGAATTCCGGCGCCACCCCGTGCTGGCTCGCCCGGAGCTTCAACCAGGTTTCCAGCAGGAGCGCCAGCGAGTCCGGCCCCGCCCGCCGTTCGGCCTTGGGCGTCCCGGAGAACGGAATCTCCTTCGCGGCGCCGCGGGCAATTTCCCGGAGCAGCGCCTCCTGGTTGCGGGAGAGCACCGAACGGGCGTGCTGCAGGGTCTTGGAATCCATGTTCCCCGAACGGCGGACGCCATCCCGGAACGGCTGGAGCATCTCCTCGGCGGTCTTCGGCTGGCGCCGGGCGAGGTCGCGCAACACGCCGTCCCGAAGGATCCAGGGGCGCGGGCGGTTCGCGCCGCGCGCCTTCCGCTCCCGCCAGGCGGCGAGCGCCCGGAGCGAGCCGCGCTGCGAAGGAGTGAGCGCGGCCACGTCCAGGTTCCGGTAGCACTCGTTCGCGGAGGGCAGCCCGTAGGAGGCCGGATCGCTCAGGGGCGCCATCTCCTGCTCCAGCCAATCGAGCCGCGAGAGCGCGCCCGCCCGCTCCACGAGCTTGTCCCGAAGACGCAGCAGATAGCGGACATCGGCGATGGCGTACTCGATCTGGCGGTGGGTCAGCGGACGCTGGAGCCAGTTCGACATCTGTTCGTTCTTGGAAAGCTCCCGACCCACGAAGCCGGCCACCAGGGCGCTGAGCGCGATCTGGAGCCGCTTGCCGTGTCCGATCACCGCCGCCGCCACCTGGGTGTCGAACACGTTCCTCGGCGTCACGCCTGCAAGCGCGTGGAAGATGTCGAAGTCGTGCTTCCCGGCGTGGACCACCTTGACCACCTGGGGGTCGGCCACCAGATCGAACATCGGCTTGAGGTCCGGGATCGCCAGCGGATCGACCACCGCCTCCAGATCGGCGGAGGCGACCTGAACCAGTCCCAGTTCGGGGAACAGCCGGTTCTCCGGGATGAATTCGGTGTCCAGCGCGAAGGCGCCGCCGGCGCGAAGGCGCTCCACCAGATCCGCAAGCGCCTTCGCATCACGCACCACCTGAACGCCGCCGACCTCGTCGGAGCGAACCACCGCGCCCCCCTGCCGTTCTCCGGAGCGCCGACGCTTGCCGCCGCCGGCGTTCCGGCGGGGCGCCGCAGCGCGGCTGGTATCGTCTTCCAAGGAATCTCTCTGGGCGCGTCCGACGCCCGTACAGTCTACCCCCATGCCGGAACCCGGAATCCTGAGCGTCCTCCCCCCGGTGCTGGCCATCGGAATCGCCCTGCCGACCCGCCAGCCGGTGCTGGCGCTCTTCGCGGGAGTCCTCTTCGGCGAGCTGGCGCTGGCTGCCGGCCGTCCTGGCGCTGCGCTCGTCGGGACGGTGGGCAGGGTCGTGGACGCCTTCTCGGGCAACGCCGAAATCCTGCTTTTCAGCACCCTGGTGGGCTCCGTCCTGGCGCTGGTGGGACGGATCGGAGGCGTGGAGGGATTCGTTCGCTGGTTTCGATCCCGGGGTGCCGCCGGCAGCCCGCTCGGCGCCCGGCTGCTGGCGCTCGGGCTGGGGCTCGGCGTCTTCGTGGAGTCGAGCATCACCTGCCTGGTCAGCGGCTCGGTGGCGCGCCCGCTCTTCGACCGGTTCCGGCAGTCCCGGGAAAAACTGGCCTACATCACCGATTCGACTTCGGCCCCGGTCTGCATCCTGATCCCGATGAACGGCTGGGGAGCGCTGATCATCGGCATCCTGGCGACTCTCGGCATTGAGGACGGAGTCGCGCTCCTGGTCGGAAGCATCCCGTTCAACTTCTACTCGCTCGCCGCCCTGGGCCTCGCCTTCTATTTCGGAATCACCAACCGCAATTTCGGCCCGATGGCGAAGGCCCAGCGCCGGGCGCAGGAGACCGGGCAAGTGCTCCGGGAGGGCGCGACGCCGCTCGCCTCCACCGAGCTCCTGGACATGCGTCCGAAGGAGGGACTGGCGCCCAGGGCGCGCAACATGGTGGTCCCGCTGGCGGTGATGCTGGCCATGATCTTCGTTTCGCTGTGGATCACCGGCGAAGGAGATCTACTAGCCGGAAGCGGCGGAACCTCGGTGCTCTGGGCGGTGCTCACCGCGGTGGGGGTGGCGGTCCTGATGGGGATCGCCCAGGGGATCCTGCGCATCGGGGAGAGCATGGAGCTGATCCTCCGGGGCGCTTCGGGAATGGTGCCGGTGGTCGCCGTGCTCCTCATCTCGTTCGCCACCTCCGGGGTGGCGCGGGAGCTGGGAACCGGCGTCTACCTGGCGGGGATCGCCGAATCGGCGATCCCCGGCTGGCTGTTCCCGACGGCGCTGTTTTTGGTCACGAGCGCGGTGGCCTTTTCCACCGGAACCTCGTGGGGCACCTTCGCGATCATGCTGCCGATCGCGATTCCGGCGGTGGCGGCGCTCGGCCTCGATCCGCGCCTGGTGGTCGCGGCGGTCCTTTCCGGCGGCATCTTCGGGGACCACTGCTCCCCGATTTCCGACACCACCATCATCGCCTCAATGGCCTCCGGCTCGGATCTGGTGGACCACGTGAACACCCAGCTTCCCTACGCCCTGCTCGGCGCCGGGGTCGCGACGCTCGCCTTCCTCGCCGCCGGCTCGCTCTAGAATTCGACGGACATGCAGAATGTTCTGGAGGCGGCCCGGAGCGGACCGGAACTCGTCCCGCTGGACCGCGACCATCCCGGCTTCCGCGACGCGGGCTACCGGGCGCGCCGGGACGCCATCGCCCGGTTGGCGCTCGACCACCGCTCCGGGGATCCGGCGCCGACGGTCGACTACACCGAAGAGGAGCACGCCGTCTGGGGGCGGGTGCTGGACGCGCTCGCCGATCGGCATCGCGATCTGGCGTGCGCCGAATACCTGCTGTGTCTGGACGCGGTCCCGCTGCATCGGGACCGGATTCCGCAACTGGAGGCGGTGAACGCGATCCTCGGGCCGCTCACCGGCTTCCGGATGCTGCCGGTGGCCGGACTGGTGGAGGCGCAGGCGTTCCTTGCGCGCCTCGCGGACCGGATCTTCCTCTCCACCCAGTACGTCCGCCACCACAGCCGGCCGTTCTACACCCCGGAGCCCGACGTCATCCACGAGCTGGTGGGGCACGCCGCCACCTTCGCCCACCCCGGATACGCGGCGCTGAGCCGGCGGTTCGGGCAGGCGGCCCGGGCGGCGGGCGCGGAGGACATCGAACGAATCGCCCGGGTCTACTGGTTCACCCTGGAATTCGGGGCGGTGATCGAGGACGAATCCCCCAAGGCCTACGGCGCCGGGCTGCTCTCCTCGGTCGGCGAACTCGACCGGCTGCGGACCGCCGAGCTGCGTCCCTTCGACGTGGACGCCATCGCCGGGACGCCGTTCGACCCGACCGACTTCCAGCCCTTCTACTTCCTCGCGCCGTCCTTCGGCGCGATGACGGAGCAGGTCTCCCGGTTTCTCTCCCGCTTCACCGGATAAGCGACTTCAGGTCACGCTGCGGACGTGACCGCCGTCCACCGCCAGCACGGTTCCGGTGACGTAGCTCGCCCGCTCGGACGCGAGAAACGCGGCCACCGCCCCGAACTCCTCCGGCTCGCCGACCCGCCCCAGGGGGATCTCCGCCGCCCACTCCCGGTACACCTCCGCTTCGGGGACGCCCCGCCGCTTTGCGATGTGCTCGGCGATCTCCACCAGCCGGGCGGTCCGGGTGTAGCCGGGGCAGAGCACGTTGGCGAGCACGCCGAACGGCGCCATCTCGTCCGCCACCGACTTGATGAATCCGGCGATCCCGGCGCGGGCGGTGTTCGAGAGGATGATGTCGGGAACCGGCTGCTTCACCGAGACCGAGGCGATGGCGAGGATGCGCCCCCAGCGCCGCTCGCGCATGCCGGGCGCCGCGGCCCGCACGAGGTGCACGGTGGAGAGCAGAATCTGATCCAGCGCCTCCCGCCAGAGCTCGGGGGTGGTCGCCGGCAGCCGCATCGGCGGCGGGCCGCCGGTGTTGGTCACCAGGATGTCGACCTTCCCGAACCGCGCCTCGGCGGCCCGGACGAACCCCAGAGCCTCCTCCGGCTTCCCCACGTCCGCCGGATGGGCGAGCGTCTCCACCCCGAACCGGTCGGAGATCGCAGCGGCGGTCTCCTCCAGCGGCCCCGGATTCCGGGCGCCGAGCGCCAGCTGGACCCCTTCGGCGGCGAGCGCCTCGGCGACCGCACGCCCCAGCCCCCGGCTGGAAGCGGCCACCGCCGCAACCCTGCCGGTCAGGCTGAGATCCAAGGCCCAGCGCTCCGAATCAGTTGTACTGGCGTTCCTTGCAGGGCACGCAGACCCGCGTCCACGGAACCGCCTCGAGCCGCGCCCGGGGGATTTCCTTCTCGCATTCGGAGCAGACCCCGTAGTCGCCGTCCCGAATCCGGTCCAGCGCCTTTTCGATCGCCCGAAGCAGCTTGGCGTCGTTTTGCTGCAGCTGGATGGAGATCTCGTCGTCGGTCGCGGCGAGGGAGCGATCCCCGTCGTCGCCACGCGACGGCGACCCGGAGAAGGCGCGGGACGGAACCTGGCTCTCGATGTCGGCCTTCTTGGTCAGAAGCCGCTGCTCGTGCTGGCGCAGTTCCTCGGGAGTCATGACGTGCGTGCCGGAAGGGGGCGAAGTGTATCAATCCCGGTGGCGGGTGTCGCCGGCGAGCAGGCGCAACGCATGGGGAAGGGTCGGGGCGAGCGTCCGCAGCCCGCTTCCCACCGCGCGCGGGCTCCCGGGAAGCGCCACCACCAGGGTCGGGCCGATCGCGCCCGCAAAACTCCGGGAGAGCGGCGACATCGGCGTCTCCTTCAGACCTTCGGCGCGCAGGAGCTCCCCGTATCCGGGAAGCTCCCGGTCCAGGAGCGGACGCACTGCTTCCGGCGTCCGGTCGCGCGGCCCCAGGCCGGTGCCTCCAGTGGTGACGATCAGACGGACGCCGGCGGCCGCCCACTCCCGGATATGCATGCGCACCGGCTCGATCTCGTCGGGAACGACCGCTTGTTCCCGGATTGCGAAGCCCATTTCCCGCAACGTCTCGCAGGCCAGCCGGCCCGAACGGTCGGGAACCGCGCCGGCGGCGCACCCGTCGCTCACGGTCAGGACGGCGGCGGATTCCGGGGGGGCGGACACGGGACGAGGGGCCATGGGTCAGAATACCGAACGATGAAACGAAAGGCGGGGGCGGCGGCAGCGGCGCTGCTCCTCGCCTCCGGGATCACCGCCCTCGCCCAGCAGACCTACCAGTTCCGGGTGACGGTCGATCTGATTTCGCTGAACGTGACCGTCACCGACCCCCGCGACCGGTTCCTCACCGACCTGCTGCGGGAGGACTTTTCGATCTACGAGGACGGCATCCTCCAGGAGATCGAAGCCTTTTCGCGCGAGGACCTGCCGATCCGGATGGTGCTGCTTCTCGACACCTCCGCCAGCATGCAGGACAAGATGCACTTCGCCCAGGAAGCGGCGGTGCGCTTCACCCGCACCCTGCGGGTCGAGGACCTCGCCCAGGTCATCGAATTCGGCAGCCACGCCAACATCCTCCAGGCGTTCACCAGCGACCGCGCCGAGCTGGAACGGGCGATCCGGATGACCCAGCCGGGCGGGACGACCAAGCTGCACAACGCCATCTACATCTCGCTCCACGCGCTGGCGCGGCGGCGAACCGAACCGCGGCGGCAGGCCATCATCCTGCTCTCCGACGGGCACGACACCAGCTCGCTCGTCACCTTCGACCAGGTGCTCGACCTGACCAAGGACACCGACGTGGTGATCTACACGATCTCGCTCCAGAACACCAGCCGAAGGCGCGGGCGGCGGTTTTCGGAGGCCGAGCACGTCCTCAAGAACCTGGCCGAGGAGACCGGCGGCCAGTGGTTCTTCCCCACCGCCCTCGAGGAACTGGAATCGGTGTACGACCGGATCGCCGAGGAACTGAAGAGCCAGTACAACATCGGGTACATCTCGAACAACGCCCGTCAGGACGGCGCCTGGCGCCGGATCGTGGTCCAGACGTCGTACCCGGACGCCCGGGTGCGCACCAAGCTCGGCTACTACGCTCCGGGCTAGGTCCGCAGCCCCAATGCATCCGCTGGCGCGGCGGAGCGGCGCTTCCGCCGGGCGCCTGCATCCCGAACCGCCGCACCGGTTCCGCAGCGAGTACCAGCGGGACCGGGACCGGATCATCCATTCGAGCGCGTTCCGCCGGCTCCAGGGGAAAACCCAGGTCTTCGTGACCGACCACGCCGACCACCCCCGGACCCGTCTCACCCACACGCTCGAAGTCGCGCAGATCGCCCGCACCCTGGCGCGCGAGCTGCGGCTGAACGAGGACCTCACCGAAGCGATCGCGCTCGCCCACGACTTGGGACACCCGCCCTTCGGGCACGCCGGCGAGGACGAACTGGACCGGTTGATGCGGGAGCACGGCGGTTTCGAGCACAACATCCAGTCCTACCGCATCGTGGACAAGCTGGAGCGCGCCTACCCCGGGTTCCGGGGACTCAACCTGACCCGGGAGACGCGGCTCGGGGTGTTCGCCCACTCGCCCCGCTCCGGCTGGCGCCCGCCCGATTTCGACGGGCTGACCCAGCCGCCGCTGGAGGGGCAGCTCGCCGATGTCGCCGACGAGGTCGCCTACACCGCCCACGACATGGAGGACGGCTTCGGCTCCGGCCTGATCGTCCCCGAAGACCTGGAACCCTCTCCCCTTTTCAAGCGCCACTGGGTCGCCGGGGACGGCTCCCGGCGGGTTCCGGTGCGCACCCTGGTTCGGGGCGTCATCGACGAACTCGCCTCCGCAGTGCTCGGGGAGACGCGGCGGCGGATCGAGGCCTCCGGGCTGGACGACGCCGAACAGGCGCTGCGCCTGGACCGGCCGCTCGTCGGGATCGGAGACACGGCGGGCGCCGAACTCGCGGGCCTCAAGGAGCTGCTCCGGCGGCGGCTCTACCGGCATCCGGCGGTCCTGCGCGCCACCCGCCGACGAACGGCGGCGCTGCCGGCGCTGTTCCGGTACTACCTGGAGAACCGGAGCGGACTGCCCCCGCACATCGCCCAGCGCATCGGTGTCGCCTCCCCGCAGCGGGTGGTCTGCGACTATCTCGCCGGAATGACCGATCGCTTCACCATGCGCTGCCACCGCGCGATCCGGAACGGCAGGCCCCCGCCCACCCGGGGCTTCGCCGACGCCGACGGGGACGACGGCCCGTGACCGCGACGATCGGCTTCAGGCGCCTTCCCCGGAACCGGACGGCGCCCCGCGCGGGCGGGGGTTGACCTCGTACAGCGGCTCCTCCTCGTCCGGCTCCAGGTACTTGTCCACGCCCGGCGGCCCCAGGCGGCGCAGCGCCACGATCCGGCCGTGCGGGGTGTAATTCGAGGAGCCGACGCGCAGGAACACCTCCACCTCCACATCCTCCCAGAGGGGGTTGTCGAACATGCGCTCGGGGCGGGCCTTCGACAGGTAGTTCGAATCGGAGTACAGCGTGACTTCGGCGGTCGCCTCCCCCGGAAGCAGATCCGCTTCGGAAACCGAATGCACGTAGCCGGACCCCCACGCCTCGTCGGGGGCGGACATCCGTCGGAACGTCCCGTGCGCCTGGATGTAGCGCACCGGCTCGGCGCCCCCGTTGCGAATGCGGAAACGAACCGCCGGGCGGATGTAGCTGAACCCCTCGCGGTCCTCGCCGAGGACGCCCCAGTACGCGACCAGATTCTCGATCTCCAGCGCCTCCACCGCTTCCGTGGAGCGCGCGTCCACGCAGCCGGCGCCGCCCCAAATCGAAACCAGCAACGCGAGGAGCGGGAGAGGGAGACGCATCGGGACCGGCCAGTATACTGACGGCCCGCCGAACTCGGAGCCCGCCAGCCCCCCCCTTCCCGATTCCCCGCGCCGCCCGCATGCCCCCGGTAGTTCACGTGGACCGCGTGTCCAAGCGGTACGGGGCGACGCGGGCGGTGGATTCCCTCAGCTTCACCATCCAGAGCGGCGAAGTGCTCGGCTTTCTCGGCCCGAACGGCGCCGGCAAGACGACCACCATGCGCATGATCACCGGCTTCATGCCCCCCACCGAGGGGCGGGTGCGGATCGCCGGACAGGATCTGGCGGAGGCGCCGGTGACCGCCAAGCGCAACATCGGCTATCTCCCCGAACAGCCGCCGCTCTATCCGGAAATGGAGGTGGTCGCCTATCTGGAGTTCGCCGCTCGTCTCCGGCGGACGCCGCGGCCGAAGCTCAAGGCCGCCGTGGAGCGGGCGGTGGAGGCGACCGCGCTGGGAGACGTCCGGAATCGCATCGTCGGCGCGCTCAGCAAGGGATTCCGTCAACGGGTCGGACTCGCCCAGGCCCTGATTCACGATCCCGGGCTGCTGGTGCTGGACGAACCGACCGCCGGCCTGGACCCGCGGCAGATCCACGAAACCCGGGAACTCATCCGCGAGCTGGCGGGGGAGCGGACGGTCATCCTCTCGACCCACATCCTGCCCGAGGTCGCCGCCACCTGCGACCGGGTCGCCATCATCCATCGCGGGCGGCTGCTCGCCGAGGACACCCCCGAGCGGCTGGGCGCCGGGATGTCCTCCGAGGGTCTCATCGAAATCGAGAGCGCCGGAGACCCCGAACGGATCGAGGCGGCGCTCGGCCAGGTCCCCGGAGTCCGCCGGGTCGCGCGGGGAGGCGAGGGCCGCTATCGCCTCGAAACCGATCCGGGGGTCGAACTCCGGAGCGAGGCGGCCCGCGCGCTGCTCGACGCCGGGTTCCCGCTGCTGGGCCTCCGGCGCGCCGGCGCCGCCAGCCTCGAAGATGTCTTCCTCCACCTGACCACCAGCGAG
Organism: Candidatus Marinacidobacterium sp.; assembly: GCA_965202845.1. Taxonomy (GTDB): domain Bacteria; phylum Acidobacteriota; class Vicinamibacteria; order Marinacidobacterales; family Marinacidobacteraceae; genus CBDATA01. Next base: position 480,044 of record OZ241856.1, on the reverse strand, counting down.
TCCTCCACCGAAGAGGCCGCGTGAGGATCGCGCTCGCCATCGCCCGCCGGGAAATCTCCGGCTGGTTCGCCTCCCCCATCGCCTTCGTGCTGCTCGGCGCGTTCGCCTTCCTCTACGGCTACTTCTTCAGCGACTACCTGCGCAGCTTCGTCGAGGCCGGGATGCGGATGGGGGGCTTCTCCGGCGGCGCCCTGAACGTGAACAGCGATCTGATCCGCTGGCTGATGGCGAGCGTGGCGGTGCTTTGGGTGTTCCTGACCCCGATCGTCACCATGCGCAGCCTGGCTGCGGAGCTGCGTTCGGGGACGGCGGAGCTGCTCCTGACCGCGCCGGTGACCGACGGCCAGATCGTTTTCGGCAAATTCCTCGCGGTGTTCGCGCTCTTCGCCGCGATGCTGGGAATCACCGGCTTCCACACCGGCATCCTGTTCTGGCACTCGATGCCGGACATCGCCCCGGTGCTCAGCGCCTATCTCGGACTGCTCTTGCTGAGCGCCGCATTCGGCGCCATCGGCCTCTTCTTCTCCAGCCTCACCCGCAGCCAGATCGTCGCCGGAATGCTGACCCTCCTCGCCTCGCTGGTGCTCTGGCTGCTGGAGTTCACCGGCCCCGAATGGGGGGGAACCGGGCGGGTTCTCGCCTACCTTTCGGTCACCGGACACACCGCCGACTTCACCCGGGGGGTGATTTCGACCCGCGACATCGTGTTCTACCTCTCCTTCACCGCGTTCTGGCTGTTCCTGACCCGGGAGTCGATCCGCTCCCGGCGCTGGCGGGGATGAGCCGGATGCTCCGGCGCCGAAGCGCCCGGGAAGGCGCGAACGCCGTGCTCGCCGCGGCGCTCCTGCTGGGCGCGCTGGTGGGACTGAACGTGGTGGCGCACCGGCGCAACGTCTCCTGGGATCTGACCGCCGCCGGGATCTTCAGCCTCGCTCCGCAGACGATCCAGATCCTCGAGGGGCTCGACCAGGAAGTCCATCTGGTGGTTCTGGATCAGCCGCGGGCGGCCAGCCCCACCGTGGAGCTTTTCGAGCGCTACGCCGACGCCAGTCCGCTGGTGACCTGGGACGTCCTGGACCAGGAAGCCGAACCGGCCCGGGCGCGCGCCTTTCTCGCCGGCGCCGAGGAAACCATTCCCTTCGGAACGGTGGTGGTCACGCTGGGGGAGCGAAAGGAGCGGGTCTCCGGCGCCTCCGAACAGGACATCACGAACGCGATCGCGCGGCTCCTCCAGGGAAGGGTTCGCAAGCTGTTTTTCCTCGCCGGCCATGGGGAGCTCGCGCTGGATGACCCCGGCGGCGGCGGGCTCTCCGCCATCCGCGACCGGCTCGAGGAAGCCAACTACGAGGTTTCCGAACTCCGACTTGTGGAGCATGTCCGAGACGGGAAGGTGGTTCTGCCGGAGGACTTCGACGCGCTGATCCTCGCCGGCCCGTCCCGGGACCTGCTCGCCGCCGAAGCCGAGGCGTTGGAGAACCACCTTGAAAACGGCGGGAAGCTGCTGGTGATGGTGGACCCGCCCGAACTGGGGGACCCGGAAGCGCTCCAGCTGGACCCCAGGGAGCAGCTGGTGAACCTGCTCGAAGACTTCGGCATCGCGCTGGCGGGGGATGTGGTGCTCGACGGCAGCGGGGTCGGCCAGCTGTTCGGCCTAGGGATCGAGGTTCCGCTGGCCGGCTCCTACGGGCTCCATCCGATCACCCGCGGCTTCGAGACCGCGGCCACCGTGTTTCCGCTCGCCGGAAGTCTGATCGGCGCCGAGCCGGATGTCCGCCCGGAGGGGGTCCAGCTGACCGAACTCGTTCTCTCCTCCGAGGCGAGCTGGGGGGAACAAGGCGCCGCCGACCTGCTGAGCGGGGACGCCCGCCCCGACGACGACGAACGCGCCGGACCGCTGGTTCTTGCTTACGCCGCCAGCATCGATCCGCCGCCGCCGGACGCTACGGACGGGGACGAAGCGGAACCCCTGGAAGGGCGGCTGGTGGTGGTCGGGGATTCGGACTTCATCGGCAACAACCTGGCGCTGGCGCCGCTCGGAAACGCCGACCTGTTCCTGAACATGGTGGCCTGGCTCACCGAGGACGAGGACCGGATCGCCATCCGCCCCCGCGATCCGGAAGACCGGCGCATCACCATGACCACCGCCCGGATGCGGAACGTGATCCTGATGAGCCTGGTGTTCCTGCCGGGATTCTTCCTGCTGTGGGGAGTCTCCTCGTGGTGGGCGCGGCGTCGGGCGTGAAGCGCGGCACGCTCCTCGCCCTGGCCTTTGCGGCCGCCGTCGGGGGCTGGATTCTGCTGTTCGAGCGCGGCGAACCGGAGAGCGGCGACGAAACCGAGCGGGTGTTCGGCGTCGAAGCGGACGAGATCGACGAAATCACGCTGACCCGCCCGGGGCTTCCCGAGGTCCGGCTCCGGCGCGGCGCCGAGGGGTTCCTGGTGGCCTCCGGAGACCGGGACCCGGTTCCGGCGGACCCGGCGGAGGCGGATTCGTTGCTCCAGAACGTCGCCGCGCTCGGCTTCACGAGGACGCTGGAGGCCGGAAGCAACGCCGATGATTTCGGTCTCGATCCGCCCGCGCTCCGGCTCGGAGTGACCGCCGGCGACGAGACCTGGAGCGCCGCCTTCGGCGACGAAACCCTCACCGGCGGCAGCCGGTATCTGCGCTTCCAGGACGCGGCGCTCCTGACTCCGGCCCACTCGTTCCGGAACTTTGACCGGAGCGCCTGGGACCTCCGCGACCTTCGGGTGTTCCGGGGAGACCCGGCGGTGCGGGGGATGCGCTTGCGCGCCGGCGACCGGGAGGCGGCGCTGGTGCGGGAGGGCGGGGACTGGAGCATCGCCGTCCCCTTCCGGATCGCGGCCGACCCCTTTTCCGCATCGCAGCTCGCCGGAACGCTCGCCGACCTCCGGATGCTCGCGCTCGCCGAGGGGGAAACCATCGAGACGCCGCGGCTCGTCGCCGAAATCGACCTGGACCGCGGCGACGGGGAAACCGGGACTCGCGCCGTCGTCTTCGGCGCGGATCGCCCGCCCGGGGTCCTGGCGCAGGTCGTGGGCGATCCCCTGGCATTCGTGGTGGCGGCGGAACCGGTGGAGGAGCTGGAAGACGCGCTCGGTTCCGGACTGGAATCGATCCGTTCGCTGCGGCTCTTCGATCTCCCGGTGTGGCAGGTGGACGAAATGCGTTTCGAGAGCGACGACGCCGAGATCGCCTTTCTCCGAACCGAGGACGAAGAGGCGACGGTCTGGACACTCGCCGACGGAGAGTCGCCCCCGGACAGTGGGGCGGTGGAGGACCTCCTGCACCGCCTCAGCCGGACGGAGGCCGAAGCGGTGGGCGGCGCGCCAGCGGACGCCCTCGTGGATCCCGACTGGATCGTCCGACTCCGCCGGGAGGACGCCAGCGAGCCGGCGACCGTTCGTTTCCAGGTCGGCCCCGAACGGGTCCAGGCGCTCCGGGACGGCGACGAGCGGGTTCTGCTCCTCCCGCGCGGGGAATGGGACGGGATTCGGGCCCTGCTGGACGCGGCCCGCCCACCGAACCCGCCGTGAGATACGCTACGCCGCATCAGGAGGACGACGGGTTGGCGGAGATTGCCGGCACGAACGGCGCCGGGGAGGCGTCGGTGCGCAACCGGGTTCTCACTGGGGACGCGCGCTCCTTGCTGGGGACGCTCCCGGCGGGCAGCGTGGACTTGTCGTTCTGGTCGCCTCCGTACCACGTTGGCAAATCCTGGGAGGAGGACGCGACCTTCCCGGAGTGGGGCGACCTGCTTCGGGACGTGATCGCGGCTCACACCCGCATCCTCAAGCCGGGATGCTTCCTGGTCGTCAACATCGGGGACATCCTCTGCTTCGCCGATCCGGCGATGCCGCGCATGCAAGCGCACAATGTGGGCGGGAAGCGGTCGCCGGTGACAGCCGAGCAGATTCACGTCCTGAAGGCGCGCCAGCCGGAGCTTTCCCGCCACCAACTGGCGGCGCAGCTCGGCTGTTCCGAACAAACCATCCAGCGCCGCATCGAGCACAACAACGTGCGCGGCGGCAAGTCGGTCCCCTCGACGAAGATCAAGCTGACCGGAGGGATGGTGGCGGAATGGGCGGAGGCGGCCGGCCTCTATCTCCACGATCAGCGCATCTGGCGCAAGGATCCGTCCTGGGCGAACAGCCGGTGGCACTCGGTCTCGTACCGCGCCGTCGATGAATTCGAACACCTGTATGTGTTCTGGCGCCCGGGAATCACGACTTACGACCGGAATCGCCTGACTCCGGAAGAATGGTCGGCGTGGGGGTCCCGGGGCGTCTGGGACATCCCCTCGGTGCGGCGCAACGGACGCCACGAAGCCGAATTCCCCGAGGAACTCGCCCGCCGGGTCATCCAGCTCTTCTCCCCGCCGGGGGGCGTCGTTCTGGATCCGTTCCTCGGAAGCGGCACGACCGCCGTCGTCGCCAAGCAGCTGGGCCGCCAATGGGTGGGCATCGAAAAGGACCCCCGATACGCCGCGCTGGCCCGCTCCCGCATCCAATGCACGCTGATCTGATCGAGCGCCTGGAGCAGGCCGCCTTTGAGATGGTGGTACAAGCCCTTGAGGACTACAAGAAGCAGGCCGCCACCATTTTTCGGGAAGAAATGGACAAGCCCCAGGACATCGCAGAAGACATCATCCGCGAGGCGATGGATGCGATGGGGGTTCCCAGCTTCCACGAGCGTCTCTATGGAAAAGTGGACTATAAGCGTGCGGTCTACGTTTTCATACCCGAATCGAGACCCGTGGCGCTGATGCTGGACGCCAAGGCGGAAAAGGGAAACGGATCCGCCACGATCCAGATGTCCCAAACTTCCATGATCGTGCGGTATGTGGATTCCCGGGGGCGCGCCGTGGAAGAACCCGGCAAGCTGGCGGCGACCATCCAGCGCGCGGGGCGCGAACTGCATGTCGTGTCGATCCTCGCCAAATGCGTGTACGACGAACCCTCCGAAGGTCGCTACAAGTTGGACCGTTTCATCGTCGCGTGCATTCCCAATCGAAAACTGCAGGACCGGTACAACCCGACCCCGGAAGACACGATCTGGCGGGCAGGGCGGCATTCCCCGAAACGGGGCGAGGACTTCCGGGTTCGGCTGAACTTCCACCCACTCCGGGCGAAGGCCGACTGGCGAGTGCGGGAGATCCAGCCGTAGACGGCGCGGGTTTTTTCGGGCTATCCCAGCGCCTCGCGGAGCGCGCCGCCCACCGCGTCGGCGATCTGCTCCAGATCGGCATCGGTCGCGCAGGCCGGGGGCGCGCAACAAAACACGTCGCCCCGCACCCGGCTGAACACGCCGCGCCGGTCGATGGCGGCCAGCACCCGGGGGCCGACCTTCTCGGAGGGCGGGAAGAGCGCGCGCGAGTTGCGGTCGGCCACGATCTCGACCGCCGCCATCAGCCCCTTGCCGCGGACTTCGCCCACATGGGGGTGATCGCCCACCGCGGCGCGGAGCAGGTCGAGGAGCCGGTCCCCCTTGCTTCGCGCCATCTCCACCATCCCCTCCTCCCGGATGATGCGCAGGTTCTCCGACGCCACCGCGCACGCCACCGGATGGCCGCTGTAGGTGTAGGCATGCATCCAGGCCGGGTTCCCGTCATCGATCGCCTCGGCGATGCGGTCTGAAACCCCGATCCCGCCGAGCGGGATGTATCCCGAAGTCACGCCCTTGGCGAACTGGATGATGTCCGGCTCGATGCCCCAGTGCTCCAGCCCGAACATCGTCCCGGTGCGCCCGAACCCGGTGATGACCTCGTCGGAAACCAGCAGAACGTCGTAGCGGTCGCAGATTTCCCGGATCCGGGGGAAGTAGTCGTTGGTGGGCACGATCACCCCGCCCGCGCCCTGGATCGGTTCGGCGATGAACATCGCCACCGTGTCCGGGTCCTCCTCCCGGATCGCCGCCTCCAGTTCATCCGCCGCCGAGTGCCCCCGGGTCTTTCCCGCCTGCGGCTGGTAGAAGTAGGGATAGGGCGAGCTGATGTGCCGGAAGCCGGGCACGCGCGGTTCGAACATCGGCCAGTAGTTCACGATGCCGGTCGCGCTCATCGCGGCGAGGGTCACCCCGTGGTACCCCCACATGCGCGAGATGACCTTGGTTTTCCTCGCCTTGCCCCGCATCTTCCAGTAGTACCGCGCGGTCTTGATGCTGGAGTCGGTGGATTCGCCGCCGCCGCTGGTCAAAAAGAAGCGGTTGATCGAGGGATACGCGATCTCCGCCAGGGTCTCGGCGAGGCGGATGGCCTGGGGGTTGCTGCTGCCGGCGTAGCCCGAGCAGTAGGCGAGCGCGTCCATCTGCTTCGCCGCCGCCGCTCCGAGCTCGGGACGGCCATGCCCGATGAACACGTTCCAGAGACCGGAAAGGCCGTCCACGTAGTCCTTCCCGTCGGCGTCGATCAGGCGGGCGCCCTCGCCCCGCAGCCACACGTGGCCGCCGGCGGTGGCCGCCGGGTTGTGGATCGGATGGATCAGGCGGCGGGCGTCCCGCTCCAGCAGCGAGGTTTTCGCGGTTTCGGACAATCCTCTTCTCTCCTTATCCGGGTGGGCGACGCCCCGCGGCGGCGTGGCCGGGCGCCAGCGCATCGGCCGAGGTGACGATGAAAACCCGGAACCCCTGCTCGATCCGCACCCCGATGTCATCCGGCCCGGCGGTGATGCCGCAGGGGACGCCCGCTTCCTTGCACGCGGCGAGGACGGTCTGGATCGCCGCCTCGACCGCCTCCATGTCGCCCTCGTAGGCCCGGCGCAGGTCGCCGGGACCCGGGAACACGACCGAGACTCCGGGGACGCTGGCGATCTCCACCGCGCGCTCCACCCCGATCCGGTCCTCGATAAGCGCCATGCTGATCAGGGCGCCCTCCGGATCCAGGGGCCACACCCCGGCGCTTCCAAGGCGCATCGAGGCGACCGCGTGGCGGGCCTCATCGGCCGATTCCACGTGCGGAAAGACGATGGCATGCGCGCCGGCGTCCAGCCCGGCGGCGGTCCGCTCCGCCGCCTCGTCCCAACCGTCGCGGATCGGCGGGATCCGAAGCGCGATCGGATGCGACCCCCCGAGCGCCTTCTGGTACGCGATCATGGTCGGAAGGTCGAACGGCCCCGATTCCAGGGAGTAGAAGACAAAGTCAGCGAGATCCTGCTCCGCCATCCGGGCCGCGCCTTCCGGCGTCCGTTCCCCGGCGAAAATCCCGAAGACCACGTCCCCTGCCTCCAGCAGCGCCGCCATCCGGTTGACCGGCGCTCCTTCCACCGCTGGCGCCCCGCAACCGGCGACGCCCAACACGACGAGTCCCGTCACAACAAGTTTCATGGCGCCTTTCTCCCCCCGAGGGGGTATCCTACCCGGTCGCAACCGATCCAAAGGAGAACAGGATCCCACCATGCAAACCGTAGCCCTCAAGGGAAGTCCCTGCGGACTTTCCGGCCCGCTCCCGAAGGCCGGAGACCCGGCGCCCGCCTTCACGCTCACCGGCGCCGACCTCAAGGATGTCTCGCTGGCCGATTTCGCCGGACGCCATCTCATCCTGAACATCTTTCCGAGCGTGGACACCCCGGTCTGCGCCGCTTCGGTGCGCCGCTTCAACGAGGCCGCCTCCCGGCTCGAAAACACCTCGGTGCTCTGCGTCTCGCGGGATCTGCCGTTCGCCCAGGGCCGCTTCTGCGCCGCCGAAGGCATCAACGGGGTGCAGTGCGCCTCCTCGATGCGGGACGATTCGTTCGGCGACGCCTACGGGGTGCGGCTGGTGGACGGCCCGCTCGCCGGGCTGTTCGCCCGCGCGGTGGTCGTCCTGGGCGCCGACGGGACCGTGCTCCACGCGCAGCTGGTTCCCGAAATCACCCAGGAGCCCGACTACGAGGACGCGCTGTCGGCCTGCTCCTGAGGGGCCGGCCCCCGCGTGAGCGGACGCGGCGCCGTCTCCACCGGTTCGGGCAGCGACCCGGCTGAAGCCGCCCCGCTTCCAGAAAGCTCGCGCAGGCGGCGCAGCTGGGGGAGCAGCAGGTGATCCGCGGAGCCGACCGCCTGGTTGTAGGCGTCGGTCGCCTTCCCCAGCCGGAGCCCGACATCGGCGAAGCGGGCCAGAAACTTCGAGAGCCGCCGCTCCACTTCGAGTCCGGTCCGCCGCAGCTCCTCGGCGTTGCGGGTTCCGGCCTCGGCGCGCCAGAGCGAGGCGACCGCCCACAGCAGCCCCATCAGGGTGTGCGGCGTGGCGAGCACCACCCGCCGCTCCCCGGCGAACGGGAGCAGGTCGGGGTCGCGCCGCACCGCCTCGGTGAGCAACGCCTCGAGCGGCAGAAACAGGACGGTGAACGGAGGCCCGTCTCCGAGACGCTCCGGATAGCCGCGCTTCGCCAGGGCGTCGATGTGCGACCGCACCCGCCGCGCATGCCGCGCAAACGACTCGGAAGCCATCTCTCCGGAAGGCGCCTCCGCCCCCGCCAGGAAATCGTCCATCGGCGTCTTGGCGTCCACCGCCAGCCGGGCGCCGCCCGGAAGCCGAAGCGCCAGATCGGGGCGCGCGCCGTCCGCATCCGCCTGGGTCTCGAAATCGAGATGCGGCGCGAGTCCCACCGACTCCACCACCGTTCGCAGCTGCACCTCGCCCCACCGCCCCCGGGCCTGGCGATCCCCCTTGAGGGCTTCCCGAAGCGAAAGGTTGCTCTTTTCGACGCTCTCGACCTGCCTCGACAGCCGCTCGGCGAGCTGCGCCAGCCCGCCGTGGTCCCGGGCCCGGCGCTCCTCCAGGTCGCTCGTCAGCTTCCGCACCTCGAGCAGCGACTCCCGGAGCGGCGCGGCGACCGCATCCAGCCGCTCCCGCCCCAGCTCCCGGGCCTCGCGGTTGCTCTCCTCGGCGGCGGCCCGGGCGATGGCCTCCAGATCGGCGCGCCCGCGCCGCCGCCCGATCCCCTCCCCCCGGCGCAGGCCGAGCAGGTAGGCGAGCCCGCCAAACGCGAGTACGGCCGCCGTCAGAACCAAGCCGATCATGCGCCGGCCTCCCCTCCGGGAATCAGGCGGCGCGGAGCCGAGCCAGCCGCCGCTCGATCCGGGTCCAGATCCAGGGGATGCGGCGCACCGAGAGATCCAGCAGGTAGGCGACCAGCCCCAGCAGCGCCAGCAGGGGCCAGAGCGCCCGGGAGCGCGCCACCCGGTCGCCGTGGGCGGCCAGCGCCTGCTCCACCGACGGCGCGACCATGCCCCCGGTCGCGGCGGCCAGCGCGCCCAGGGCTTCGACGTCCGCCGGAAGGAAGCGGTATTCGTCAGGGAAGCTGAAGTGGACCGCCCGCTCCAGGTCCACTCCCTCGGACATCCCGGCGGGAAGCGACTCGGGAAGGATGCGGAAACGCGCGGTCTGGCCCGGTTCCAGGTCGAGCGGCGCCTCCGCTTCGAAGCGCCCCGGCCCCACCTGGCGCATGACAGCCTGCCCCACCATGCCGCCGTAGCGGACCTCGAGCTCCGGCTTCACGCCGGCGGGGAACGACCCGTCCTCGGCGATGAGCGAGAGACGGACGTCGGCGTTCGCCCCCCGTCGCGTCACCCCGAACTCGACGTCCGGCCCCCGACCGCGTCGCATGGCGCCCCGCACCACCTGGGTCCAGAACTTCCCGTAGCCCTCCCATTCCAGCCAGTCGGCCGCCCAGCGGTTCTTGCAGTCCGAAGTGAACATGGTCGCGTGCCCCAGGCCGTACTGCCAGCGCGCCAGCAGCGGCTCCTCGTCCGGCCCTTCGAGAAGGACTTCGGCGGTGGGCTTGGGCATGGTGGCCACGAACCCCTTGAGCTCGGGGGCGGAATCGAAGTCCAGACCCTCCAGCACCCGCGCCTGCTGGCTGACCAGCGGGCGGAACGGCTCCTCGATGAGGGTGGAGTCCAGGGCGATCTGGGTCTCCTCCACGAAAATCTGCTGGACGCGGGCGGCGTCCCGGATGAAGTAGCTGCGCCCGTCGCCCCATTCGGCGATGTCGGAAAGCAGCTCGCGATCCGCCTCCTCGCCCACCGCCACCGTGGAGATGGTGATCTCGTCCTCCTCCATCCGGTTGACCAGCTCCTCGTAGTCGTCGGGATAGGTCTTGCCGTCGGAGAGCAGGATCACGTGCTTCACCTTGGAGGGACTCTCGGCGAGCTGTTCGTAGGCGCGTTCGAGCGCCGGGTAGATGTTGGTCTGGGCGCTCGCCTGGATGCGGCTGATGCCCTCCTCGATCCATTCCCGGTCGCTGACCAGCTGCAGCGGGATCGTCGTGTAGGGGTTCCAGTCGAAGGTGACCACCCCGAACCGGTGGTTGTCCTCCAGCAGGTCGAGCGCCGCCTTGGTGGCCTCCTTGGCGAGGGCGATCTTGCGCCCGTACATGCTGTAGGACTTGTCCAGCACGATGATGAGCGAGAGGTCCTTCCACTTCTCCTCGATGCGGAAGTCGACCGGGAGCGCGCTTTCGAGCACCGAGTCCGAATAACCGTCCTCGCCGTAGCTGGATTCGCCGGCGGCGAACACCAGACCGCCCCCGGCGTCCCGGACGTAGCTCGCCACCCGTTCCATCACCGGTTCGGAGAGCCGTTCGGGCGGCACGTCGCTCAGCACCACCGTGTCGAAGTCGGAGAGGTCGAGCAGTCCCAGCGCGGCGGGCGGCGCGAGCCGCACCTCGAGGCCGTCCGCGTCGAGTGCGTCCCGCAGGTAGTGGGCGCTGTCGGTCTGCCCCTCCACGTAGAGCACCTGGGCGGGCGGCCCCACCTGCGCCTCGAGGGCGCGGCGGTCGTTGAGCGCCAGCTGGTCTCCGGGCGCCTCGATCGCGGCTTCGAGCACGGTTCTCCCCGGCGCCTCGATCCGCGCCGGCAGCGGGACGGTGGACAATCCGGGAGGCAGATCGACATCGACCGAAACCAGCGTCTCGCCGCCGCCCAGCAGCCGGACCGTCGCCGGACCGCCCCGGGCGGAGAACACATCCGCCTCGATGCCCGCCATCTCCCCGGCGCGCACGCCCGGCGGCACATGGAGTCGGTCCACGAATCCCCCGTCGTCGGAGCGCACCGCGACCGGAACCGGGAAGATGCGCACCCCGGCGGCCTTGAGCGCGTCCCGCGCCCGGGCGCTGGCGCCCTCGGTCTCCCGGCCGTCGCTGAAGAGCACGATGCGTTTCAGTCGGTCGGGGGGCAACCGGGCCGCCGCGACCCGGAGCGCCGCCTCCAGGTTGGTGCGGCTCTGGTCCAGGGATCCTTCGGGCGCCCGTCCCCCTGCGCCGTCAAAAACCTGGACGCCCAGCAGGTCGGCGGCGGTCGCGGTCGCCATCGGCCGATCCGCGAACGCGACGAAATGGGCGTCCCCCGGCCCCAGGCGGCGGGCCGCCGCCTCCGACCAGGCGACCGCCTCCCGGATCGCGTCGGCGGCGACGCTTCGCGAGACGTCCACTACGAAGGCGACCGCGACATCCCGCGACCGGGCGCGGATCACCGGCTGGCACAGGGCGGCGAGCAGCAGTCCGGCGGCGAGCAGACGGAGCAGGAGCGAAGCCCGGGCCCGTCGCTTCGGCCACCGGAGATCGGACCGGCGGGCGACCAGCGCCATGACCGGGAGCAGCGGCAGCAGCAGGAGCGGCCAGAGGGCTTCAAGCGTCACAAGTGGGGATGGTAGGGGAACCGGAGGAGCGGTGCTGGTAATTTGCGCCGATGCTCTTCGTCCTGTTTCTGGCCGTCGCCGGCCAGGAAGCCCCCCCCGAACGACCCTCCGTCGCCATCGAACCCGAAGCCCTCACCTTGGAGATCGGCGCATCCGCGCAGCTGACCGCCATCGTCCGGGACCCCGCCGGGACGGTTCTCGAGGACGCCCAGGTGGTCTTCTTCTCCGGCGACCGGCTGGCGCTCACGGTGACTCCCGAAGGTCTTGCGACCGCGAACCGCCCGGGCGCGCACCGGGTGACCGCGCTCCTCCCCGATCAGGCGTTCGACGGGAACTGGGACTACTACAGCAACCGCGATCCGGGCGTCCGGGCGTCCCTCGTCGTGACCGTCCCGGCGCCGGAACTCGCGGAGCTTTACTTTCCCGATGCGACGGACACCGCCTTCACCGGCGCCACCGCGCAATTCGCGGTCGCCGGGCGCGACCGGGCGGGGGAGACGCGGGAGGACATCGACGTCGTCTGGTCGGTCAGCGATCCGGCGCTCGCCAGCGTGGACCGATTCGGGATGGTCACCTTCGCCGAGGACCCGGGAACGGTGCGGATCACCGCCGCCCACGGGGAGCACGCGGTCTCCAGGGACGTCCGGGTGATCCCGAACCCGGTCGCCCGCATCGAGCTGGAGGCGACCGAAGCGACCGAAATCCGCACCGGGGACGTCCTCCAGATCGCCGCGACCGCCTTCCGCGCGGACGGAACCGCGCTTCCCGACGCGCCGATCCGCTTCGCCCTCGAGTCCCGTCCCGACCCGTTCCGCCCCGAATCGCTCGGCGCCGGGGCGCCGGCGCAGGTGGACCAGCGGGGCCGTTTCGTGGCCGAGCAGCCGGGGATCTACACGGTGATCGCCATGAGCGGCGACCGGCTGGCGCAGCGCTCCGTCCGCGCGGTCCCCCGGAACGTGGAGCGCGAGATCGAATTCCTGGGGCACGCCCGGGTCTCGGACCGGGTCACCGGCGACCTGTGGGTGTGGGAGGGCGTGGACGGCCGCGACTACGCGGTGCATGGCACCTGGAACGCGGAGGGACACGCGTACTTCTACGACGTGACCGACCCGCGCGACATGCGGCTCATCGACACCGTGCAAGTGGACGCCCGCACCGTGAACGACGTGAAGGTCTCGGAGGACGGGACGCTGTGCGCGATCAGCCGGGAGGGCGCCTCGAACCGGCGCAACGGCGTGGTGCTGCTGGACTGCGCCAATCCGCGCGACGTCCAGACGCTCGCCAGCTTCGACCAGGGGCTGACCGGCGGCGTCCACAACGTCTTCCTCGACCAGAACCACGTCTACGCGGTGAACAACGGGCGCCGCTGGGACGTCATCAACGTGGAGGACCCGAGAAACCCGTTCCGGGTCTCCCGGTACGAGACCACCAGCCCGGGGCGTTCGGTGCATGATGTCTGGGTGCGCGACGGGATCGCCTACCAGGCCGGGCGCACCGACGGACTCGTCATGGTCGACGTCGGCGGGGGCGGCATGGGAGGCAGCCCCGACAACCCGGTGGAGATGGGCCGCTACCCGCAGATCACCGGCTGGAACCACGCGGTCTGGCCGTTCCGCAGCCCGTCCACCGGAAAGCTCTACGTCATCGGCGGCGACGAGGCGTTCTACCTGAACCCGCGCCGCCCGGACGCCGGCGGCATCCTCTGGGAGGAGCGGATTCCGTCGCGCGCCAAGGGGTGGCTCCACTTCGTGGACTTCACCGACCCGGAAAACCCGGAGGAAGTGGCGCGCTTCGAACTCGCCGATTCGGGTCCCCACAACCTCTGGGTCGACTGGGAGGAGGAGATCATGTACGTCGGGTACTACGACGCCGGCCTCCGGGTGGTGGATGTCTCCGGCGAACTCTTCGGCGACCTGTACCGCCAGGGACGCCAGATCGCCCGCTTTTTCCCCGAGGACAACGAAGGCTTTCTCGCCAACGCCGCCTTCACCTGGGGGCCGCAGCCCCACAAGGGAACCATCTTCCTCGCCGACTTCAACAGCGGCCTTTGGGCGGTGCGCCTGAAGGAACCGGGCGAGGACGACGCCGGAGGCGGGGAATGATCGCGCTGCTGACGCTTCTGGGTCTCGTCGCCGCCCAGGCGGAGCGGTCGCTGGTCGTCGCGCCCGACGCGCTGGAGCTCCGGGTCGGCGACACCGGCGCCCTGACCGCCTCCATCCTCGCCGGGGACGGAACGGCGGAAGACGGCGCGACGGTTCTTTTCTTCTCGCTGGCCCCGGCCGACGTCAGCGTCTCCCACGCCGGGATCGTGACCGCGCACCGCGCCGGGGAACACACCCTGGTGGCGCTTCTTCCCGCCGCCGGAACCACCCCCGGATTCACCCGGCCGGACGATCCGGGGGTCCGGGTGGAGATTCCGGTGCGGGTGCGTCCCTCCGCGCTGGCCGCGCTTCGTTTCGTGGATCTGCCGGAGCGGGTGTTCCAGGGCGCCAGCGTCCGGGTCCGGGTGCTCGCCGAGGACACCGGCGCGGAACCCCGCGACGTCCGCCCCGAACTCACCGCGACTCCCGAATCCGTGGCGGCGGTCTCCGCATTCGGACCGCTGTTCGCCGGCGCCTTCCACGCCCATCCGTTCTACGACCGGCCGCGTCCCCCGACCTACATCGGGGACGCCGCCGGAGTGCTGCGGGCGCTCGCGCCGGGCAGGGCGACCCTCACCGCCCGCGAGGGGGACCTGGTCGCCGAGGCCGGGATCGAGGTCCTCCCCAATCCGGCGACGGCCCTTGAGCTGGACGCCTCCTTCGCCGGGGCGCCGCTTGAAGGCGCGGTCCGCACCGGGGACGTGGTACGGATCGCCGCCACCGCGACCGGCCCCGACGGGGACGTCATCGAGGGCGCGCCGGTCCGCTTCGCAATCGAGGCCCACCCCGACCCCAGCCGCTACGACACGGTCGGCGCCGGCGCCCCGGCGCAGGCGCTCCCCGACGGCCGGTTCGTCGCCGAGCAGCCCGGTCTCTACCTGGTCTCGGCGGCGTCCGGCGCCGCCCGCGCCGAAATCCCCATCCGGGTCGTACCCCGCCAGGTGGGCCAGACCCTCGAGTTCGTGGGGCACGCGCCGGTGCGGGACCGCGCCACCTCGGACCTGTGGGTCTGGGAGGGCGTGGACGGCCGCGACTACGCGATCCTCGGAACCTGGAACGCCGACGGCAAGGCGTTCTTCTTCGACGTCACCGATCCGGCCCGGATGGAGCGGATCGCCGAAGTCCAGGTGGACGCCCGCACCGTGAACGACGTCAAGGTCTCGGAGGACGGGCGGGTCGCCGTCATCACCCGGGAGGGCGCCTCCAACCGGCGGAACGGCTTCGTCATCCTCGACGTCGCCGACCCCCGGAACCCGGCGATCCTTTCCCGTTTCGACGACCAGCTCACCGGCGGCGTCCACAACGTGTTCCTCCATGAGGGGCATATCTACGCGATCAACAACGGAACCCGCTGGGACGTGATCAACGCCGAGGACCCCGCCAACCCGTTCCGGGTGGCCCGGTTCGAGGACCCGCAGCCGGGGCGGAGCGTCCACGACGTGTGGGTCCAGGACGGCATCGCCTTCCAGGCCGGCAACACCGACGGGCTGGTGGTGGTGGATGTGGGGGGCGGCGGCGCCGGCGGCTCGCCGCGCAACCCGGTGGAGATGGGACGCCTCCACCAGCTGACCGGCTGGAACCATGCGGTCTGGCCGTTCCGCAGCCGTTCGGCGGACCGCTTCTATGTGGTCACCGGCGACGAGTCGCATCCGGTCAACCCGCGGATTCCCGGCCCGATCATCGCCTGGGAGGAGCGGATGCCCTCGCGCGCGATGGGCTGGATCCACATCAACGAGTTCGACGATCCGGAGCATCCGGTGGAGATCGCCCGCTACCGGGCGCCGGAGGCCGGGCCGCACAACCTCTGGATCGACCTCGAGAAGGACTTGATGTACGTGGCCTACTTCAACGGCGGCCTCCGGGTGGTCGACGTCTCCGGCGAGCTGGTGGGCGACCTCTACCGGCAGGGGCGCGAAGTGGCCAAGTTCTACTCGGACGACCCGGACGGCTTCGTCGCCAACGCGCCGTTCGTCTGGGGACCCCAGCCGCACAAGGGCGTAATCTTCTTCTCCGACTTCAACAGCGGCCTCTGGGCGGTGCGCCTGGCCCCGCCCCGCCGCAACGACGGCTTCTGACACCCGAAATCAAGTAGAGTCGGGGCATGGCCTGGTGGATATGGATGGTCGGCGGGTTCGTCCTCGTCAGCCTCGAGCTGCTGTTCGGCGGCGAGCTCTGGCTGCTGCTCGCCGGCCTTTCGGCGGTGGTCGTCGGCCTGTTCGCCGGGGCGGAGATCCTGCCGCCGGCCGGTCAGTACCTCGCCTTCGCGGCGCTGGTGGGGTCGGCGTTCCTCCTGCGCCGCCGCTTCCTCCCGCCGAACCGGCGATCCCGGACCGAGGCGGAGAGCGCGTCGCTTTTGGGAGAACTCGGCACGGCGACCTCGACGATCCTGCCCGGCAAGCCGGGCGACGCCCAATTCCGCGGCGCGCGCTGGCCGGCCCGCAGCGCCACCGGACGCCCCATCGAAGCCGGAAGCGGCATCCGGGTCGCGCGCACCGAAGGCATCACCCTCTTCGTGGAGCCTGAACCTCCAGACACCGGGAGAACACCATGACCTCCTTCCAGATCGTCGCGGCGCTGGTCGCCATCCTCGCGGTGGTGATCCTCGCCCGCACCGCGCGGGTCGTCCCGCAGCAGCAGGTGTTCGTCATCGAGCGGCTCGGCCAGTTCCACACCAGCCTGCACGCCGGCTTCCACATCCTGGTCCCCTTCCTGGACCGGGTGGCCTACCGCCATTCGCTGAAGGAGCGGGCGATCGACATCCCGCAGCAGGTCTGCATCACCCGCGACAACGTCCAGATCGCGGTGGACGGCGTTCTCTACCTGCAGGTGGTGGACGCCAAGCGCGCCTCCTACGGCATCAGCGACTACACGTTCGCCATCACCCAGCTGGCGCAGACGACGCTGCGGAGCGAGGTCGGGAAGATCGACCTGGATCGCACCTTCGAAGAGCGCGCCACCATCAACGCCGCGGTGGTCCAGGAGGTGGACAGCGCCAGCGACCCGTGGGGCGTGAAGGTGCTCCGCTACGAGATCCGCGACATCGCGCCGCCCCGCGACGTGCTCGCCGCGATGGAGAAGCAGATGCGCGCCGAACGCGAGAAACGGGCCACCATCCTCTCCTCGGAAGCCGACCGCGAATCCCAGATCAACCGCGCCGAGGGCGAAAAGCAGCGGGTGATCCGGGAATCGGAGGCGGCGCGGCAACGCCAGATCAACGAGGCCGAGGGCGAGGCGCAGGCCATCCGGGCGGTCGCCAACGCCACCGCCGAGGGGATTCTCAAGGTGGGCGAGGCCATCTCGACGCCGGGCGGGTTCGATTCGGCGCGCATCCGGGTCGCGGAGCAGTACGTCTCCGAGTTCGGCAGGCTCGCCCGCTCCACCAACACCCTCATCCTCCCCGCCAACCTGGCCGATGTTTCCGGGTTCGTCGCCGCCGCGATGGAAGTCATCCGCAAGGGAGACGGCGCGAAGGGGACTGGATAAAAACAGGATCGATGCGTACCGCCCTGCCCTTCCTCTTCGCCCTGATCACCGCCCTCGCCTGGGGGCTCTACGGCCCCACCCTGGGCCAGGCCCGTCTCGCCGACGCCAGCGCGAGTCCGTTCAAGCCCTACCTCGGCATCGGGATCGCGTACCTGGTGGTGGCGATCCTCGGGGCGCTGGTCGGCATGTGGTGGCGGGGCGACAGTTTTTCGGCCACCCCGCTCGCCGGAAGCAGCCTCGCCTGGGGATTCCTCGCCGGACTGCTCGGCGCCGCCGGCGCCTTCGGCCTCACCCTCGCCATGTTCTCGGGCGGCGCCCGCATCCCCCACGCGGTGATGCCGGTGGTCTTCGGCGGCGCAGTCACCATCACCGCCATCTCGACGCTGCTGCTTTCGGGAGGCCGGCTGCGCGGCGGGCCGCTGCTCTGGCTCGGAATCGCCGGCATGCTGCTCTCGACGGTGCTGATCACCACCAACACCCCCCACCCCCCGCCTTCGAAATCACCGCCGACTGCGGAGTAGCGCCTCCAGACCGGCGGCGGAGACACCGGCGCCGCTGAGCGCCAGAACTGTCTCCCCCTCCACCGGCGCCAGCTTCGGAAACGCCGCGACCGGAAGCGCGCCCGAACCCTCCACCAGCGCGAAGCGCCGGGCGAAAACGAGCCGCATCGCCGCCGCGATCTCCTCCTCCCCCAGCAGAACCCACTGGTCCACCTGGCGGCACAGGTCGAAGGTGATGGCGCCCGGCTCCACCCCGCCCGCGACCCCGTCGGCGAGGGTCGGCAGGAACGGAACCTCGGTTCCCGACTCCAGCAGGCGGCCCGCCGGAATCGAAGCCGCCATCACCGCCGACGCCCGGGGTTGGCACCCGACGATCCGGACGCCGGGGCGCGCCTCCCGGAGGAACGCCGCGATCCCGCCGATCAGCCCGCCGCCCCCGACCGGAACCACCACCTGGCCCAGGTGCCCGTCCCCCATCGCCTCGTGGATTTCGAGACCGACGGTCCCCTGCCCGGCGATGACCTCCGGGTCGTTGTAGGGCGACACGAAGGGGCGGCCGCTCCGTTCCGACTCGGCGCGCGCCGCCGCCTCCGACTCCACCGCGTCCTCCCCGGCCAGCCGGATCTCCACCACCTCCCCGAAGGCCCGGAGCGCCTCCCGCTTCGCCTCGGCGACCGTTTCCGGCAGGTAGACGACGCCCCGCCCGCCCAGCAGCGCGAGCGCCCAAGCGGTCGCCCGCCCGTGGTTCCCGGAGGAGGCGGTGACCACCCCGTCCCGGAGCGCCCGCTCCCCGTCGGTCTCGCGGAGAACCAGCAGCCGGTTCAGCGCCCCCCGGGCCTTGAACGAACCGGTGGCCTGGAAGCACTCCAGCTTCCACCGCACTTGCGAAAATCCGGGGACAGCCTCCAGCGGCGTCCGATGCGTGAAGGGAGCGATCCGAGAGACCGCCCGGCGCACCCGTCCGGCGTCGACCGTCGCGCCGGTGCGCATAGAATCCCCCGTCGCCGCCATCGTCATCCGGCGAAAGAGAGTAGCAACACCATGGTCCAGGGCATCGAAGCCGTCCCCCAGCCGAAGAACGAACCGGTGCGCGAGTACCTGCCGGGAAGCCCCGAGCGGGCCGAACTCCAGGCCGAGCTGGCGCGCCAGTCCGAAGAGGTCGTGGAGATTCCGGTCGTCATCGGCGGCAAGGAAATCCGCACCGGGCGCATCGGCGAAGTCCGCTGCCCCCACGACCACCGGAAGGTGCTGGCGCGCTACCACGAGGCCGGGGAGGGGCAGGTGCGGGACGCCGTCGAGGCGGCGGCCGAAGCCTGGCGGTCCTGGTCCGAGATGCCGGCCGGGAGCCGGATCCGGATCTACCAGCGCATGGCGAATCTGGTCGCCGGCCCCTGGCGGCAGCGGATGAACGCCGCGACCATGCTGGGGCAGTCCAAGACCTGCCACCAGGCGGAGATCGAGGCCGCCTGCGAGTTCGCGGACATGCTCCGCTTCAACGCCTACTTCCTCGACAAGCTGAGCCGGGAGCAGCCCACCATCAACGACGACCCGTCCATCTGGAACGGCATCGAATACCGGGCCCTCGAAGGGTTCGTCTTCGCGGTGAGTCCGTTCAACTTCACCGCGCTCGGCGGCAACTTGGCGACCGCGCCGGCGATCATGGGGAACACCATCCTGTGGAAGCCGGCGGAGACCCAGATGCTGTCCGCCTGGCAGCTGATGAACCTCTACCGGGAGGCCGGCCTGCCGGACGGGGTCATCAACATGCTTCCCGGCTACGGCCCCCCGATCGGGGACGCCGCCCTGTCCCAGGAAACCCTGGGCGGCGTGCACTTCACCGGGTCCACCGCCACCTTCCAGCAACTCTGGAAGACGGTGGGCGCAAACATCGCGCGCTACCGCAGCTATCCGCGGATCGTCGGCGAGACCGGCGGCAAGAACTTCGTGGTGGTCCATGCGAGCGCGGACCTGCCCTCGCTGGTCGCCGGGATGATCCGCGGCGCCTACGAGTACCAGGGGCAGAAGTGTTCGGCGGCCTCCCGGGCCTACATCCCGAACAGCCTGCGGGAGGCCTTCCTCGACGGCCTGCTGGCGGAACGCGAGCAGGTCGCGATGGGCGACCCGACCGACTTCTCCAACTTCATGGGCGCGGTGATCGACGAGCGCTCCTTCGACAAGATATCCGGATACCTGGACTTCGCCAAAAACGATCCGGACCACCGCATTCTCGCCGGCGGCCATGCCGACCGGTCGGTGGGGTGGTTCGTGGAGCCGACGGTGATCGAGACCGGGGATCCCGGCAGCAGGCTGATGACCGAGGAGATCTTCGGGCCGGTGCTGACCCTCTTCTTCTATCCGGACGACCAGTACCACGAGATCCTGGGCCTCTGCCGCGACACCTCGATTTACGGG
Source organism: Candidatus Marinacidobacterium sp. (assembly GCA_965202845.1). Classification (GTDB taxonomy): domain Bacteria; phylum Acidobacteriota; class Vicinamibacteria; order Marinacidobacterales; family Marinacidobacteraceae; genus CBDATA01. The sequence continues at coordinate 459,878 of OZ241856.1, read as the reverse complement.
CTGACCGGCGCCATCTTCGCGCGGGACCGCTTCGCCATCGGCGAGGCGAACCGGATCCTCCGGCACGCCGCCGGCAACTTCTACATCAACGACAAACCCACCGGCGCGGTCATCGGCCAGCAGCCGTTCGGCGGCGGGCGGGCGTCCGGCACCAACGACAAGAGCGGCGCCGCCTCCAACCTGCTGCGCTGGACCAGCATGCGCACCATCAAGGAGAACTTCCTCCCGCCGCACGACTGGCGGTACGGGTTCCTCTCCGCCTGAGCGCGGTCAGGTGACCCGTCCCCGCTCCCGGAAGCGCGCCTCCAGGAACTCCCCGCTCGCCAGAACCGAAGCGAGCGCCTCGACCGCATCCCACACGTCCACGTGGCGGAGGGTGAGCGGCGCCAGCCCGAAGCGGAGCAGGTCCGGTTCCCGGAAGTCGCCGACGACCCCGCGCGCGATCAGCGCCTGCATCACCGGGAAGGCGTCGGGGTGGCGGAGCGAAACCTGGCTGCCCCGCTCTTCGGCGCGTTCCGGACTCGCCGACTGGACGCCGAACCGGGCGAGCCGCTCCCCGGCAAGCCGCAGGAACGCGTCGCCGAGCGCCACGCTTTTGCGTCGCAGGTCCTGGACGTCCACCCCGTCAAAGGTTCGGAGCCCCTCCTCCAGCGCGACGCATCCGAGGATCCCCGGAGTGCCGGCCAGAAACCGCCGCATCCCCGGCGCCGCCCGGTAGCCAGTGGGGAAGTCGAAGGGGCGGGCATGTCCCATCCAGCCGGCGAGCGGCGACTCCAGATCCTGCTGAAGCTCCCGGGCGACGAACAAGAACGCCGGGGCGCCGGGGCCGCCGTTCAGGTACTTGTATCCGCAGCCGACCGCGTACTCGACCCGGTCGCGACCGAGGTCGAGCGCCACCGCCCCGGCGCTGTGGCTCAGGTCCCAGACGAGGGGAACCCCGTGCCGCCGCCCGGCTTCCGTCAGCGCCCGCAGGTCGCGCATCCGCCCGCTGCGGAAGTCCACGTGACTCAGGGTGGCGACCGCCACTTCGGGAGCGCCGAGCGCCTCCTCGAAGCGGTCCGGCGGGACCAGCCGCAGGCGCACGTCCCCGCCGAGGAGTCGCGCCAATCCTTCCGCCATGTAGAGATCGGTCGGAAAGTCGGCGCGGTCCGCCAGCAGCACACTCCGCCCCGGCGGCCGCTTCCGAGCCAGCGCCCCCAGCAGCTTGAAGAGATTCACCGAGACCGAATCCGCCACGATCACTTCGTCCGCTTCCGCGCCGAGCAGGCGGGAGATGCGGGCGCCCAGCCGCTCCGGGTAGCCGATCCAGTCGTGCCGGTTCCAGGAGGCGATCAGGTCGGTCCCCCATTCGCCGGAAAGGAACTCCGCCATCCGCCCGGGCAGCGCCTTCGGCATCGGCCCCAGCGAGTTTCCGTCCAGGTAGAGGACGTCCGGCGGAAGGTGAACGCGCTCCCGCGCTCCCGCCAGCGGATCGGCGCGATCGGCGGCTTCCAGATCGGTCCGCCGGAGCGCGTCCCCTTCCCGGTCCATCCGGTCCATCCGGTCCATACCGGCGGACTATACGCACCCGGACGACCATGACCGGACTCGACCTCTTCGACCCCGCGGTGGCCGGCTGGTTCGCCTCCCGGTTCGACGCCCCCACCGAACCGCAGCGACGGGCGTGGCCCATCATCCGCGCCGGCCGGGATGTGCTGGTCACCGCGCCGACCGGCTCCGGGAAGACGCTGGCCGCGTTCCTGTCGGCGATCGACCGACTGGCGACCGAGGCCCGCGCCGGAACCCTCCGGGACGAGACCCGGGTGGTCTATGTCTCGCCGTTGAAGGCGCTGAGCGCCGACATCCGGGAGAACCTCGAAGACCCGCTCGCCGGGATCGCCGCCCGCGGCCTCGCCGGCATCCGCGCCGCGCTTCGCACCGGCGACACCCCCGCCCGGGACCGGGCGCGGATGACCCGCAAGCCCCCGCACCTACTGGTCACCACCCCCGAGTCGCTCTTCCTGCTGCTGACATCGGAGCGCGGGCGGGACATGCTGGGGACCGTCCGCACGGTCATCGTGGACGAAATCCACGCGCTCGCCGGCGACAAGCGGGGGAGCCACCTCGCGCTCTCGCTGCTGCGCCTGGAGCGGGTAACCGGTCGCCCCCCGCAGCGGATCGGCCTCTCGGCGACGGTGCGTCCGCTGGACTCGGCGGCCCGCTTCCTGAGCTCCCGCGATCCGGAGATCGTGCCCATCGGCCACCAGCGGGAGATGCGCCTCCGGGTGGCGACGCCGGGACTCGAACTGGGAGCGGTCGCCACCCACGAAGTGATGGAGGACATCCGCGACCGGATCGCCGACCTGATCCGGAAACGGCGGACGACCCTGGTCTTCGTGAACACCCGGCGGATGGCGGAGCGGTTCACCCACGACCTGGAAGCCCGCCTGGGGCCGGGAATGGTCCTCGCCCACCACGGCAGCCTGGCCCGGGACGTTCGCCTCGACGCCGAACGCCGGCTGCGCGAGGGCGGCCTCCGGGCGATGGTGGCCACCGCGTCGCTCGAACTCGGCATCGACATCGGAACCGTGGACCTGGTGTGTCAGCTGGGCGCGCCGCGCGCCATCGGGACTGCGCTCCAGCGGATCGGACGCTCCGGCCACGGGGTGGGAGCGGTCTCCGAAGGCTGGCTCTTCCCGGTCACCAGGGACGAGCTGGCGCAGTGCGCCGCAGTGGTCCGGGCGATTCGGGCGGGCGAACTCGACCGGACCCGCATCCCGGAGGCGCCGCTCGACATCCTGGCGCAGCAGCTGGTCGCCGAGCTGGGCGCCGTCCCCGACCGCTCCGAGCGCCTCGACGATCTGTTCGACCTGGTGCGGAGCGCCTGGCCGTACCGGAACCTGTCCCGCGCCGCCTTCGACGACCTGATCGCCATGCTGGCCGACGGGGTGGCGACCGCCCGGGGGCGGCGGGGCGCGCTGCTCCACCTCGACCGGGTGCACCGGACGGCGCGGGCGCGGCGGGGCGCCCGGCTGGCGGCGATCCAGGGCGGCGGCGCGATCCCGGAGACCGCCGAATACCGGGTGGTGGTCGAACCCGACGACCGGGTGGTGGGGAGCGTGGACGAGGACTTCGCCATCGAGAGTTCCCGGGGCATGGTGTTCCAGCTCGGAACCGCGGCGTGGCGGGTCCGCCGCATCACCGGCGGCGATCTGCGGGTCGAGGATGCGGCCGGCGCTCCGCCCACCATCCCCTTCTGGCTGGGCGAAGCGCCCGGACGCACCCGCGAGCTCTCGGAGGCGGTCTCGGACCTCCGCACCCGGCTCGACGGGATGGACCGGGCGGCGGCGGAAGCGCTGCTCGTCGGCGAGGCCGGCCTCGACGCCTCCGGCGCCGACCAGGCGATCCGCTACCTGGCGGCCGGGCGGGCGGCTCTGGGCGCCATGCCCTCTTCGACCACCGTGGTGGCGGAGCGCTTTTTCGACGAGTCCGGGGGCATGCAACTGGTCCTCCACGCGCCGTTCGGAATCCGGGTCAACCGCGCCTGGGGGCTGGCGCTCCGCAAGCGGTTCTGCCGCAGCTTCAACCTGGAGCTCCAGGCGGCGGCCACCGACGACGGGCTGAACATCGCGCTCACCGATCTCCATTCGTTCCCGCTGGAGTCGGTGTTCGGCTTCCTGAACCCGGAGAACGTGGAAGCGACGCTCACCCAGGCGATGCTCGGCTATCCGCTCTTCAACGTCCGCTTCCGTCACAACGCCACCCGGGCGCTGGCGCTGATGCGGATGCGGAACGGCCGCCGGACGCCGCCCGCCATCCAGCGGATGCTCGCCGACGACCTGCTCGCCGCGGTGTTCCCCGACCAGGCCGCCTGCGCCGAGAATCTCGCTGGCGAAGTCCGCATCCCGGAGCACCCGCTGGTGGACGAGACCATCGAAAACGGACTTCGGGAATTCATGGATCTGGACGGTCTGGTGGAGGTGCTCGAGGGGATCCGGGACGGCCGGATCCGGACGGCGGCGCGGGACAACGCGGAGGCCTCGCCCTTCGCCGCCGAAATCCTGAACGCGAGTCCCTTCGCCTTCCTGGACCCGGCCCCGCTGGAGGAGCGGCGCTCCCGGGCGGTGCGCATGAGCCGCTCGCTGCCCGCCGAGCTCGACCAGGAGGCGAAGCTCGCGCCGGAAGCCATCGCCCAGGCCGCCGAGGAGGCCGCTCCGCTGGTTCGGGACGCCGAGGAGCTCCACGACGCGCTGCTGACCGCCGGCGCGCTCCCGGAGCGGGAGGACTGGCGCCCGTGGTTCGAGGAACTGGAGGCCAGCGGACGCGCCGCCGTCCTCGAAACTCCCGGCAGGAAGCGGTTCCTGGTGGCGGCCGAGCGGGCGGCGCTGGCCCGGGCCCTCTGGCCGGGCGGAATTTTCTCGCGCGAGCTGCCGGAGCTCCCCGACGAACCGCCGCTGCCGGACAGCCGGGCCGGGCGCGCCGCCGCCCTGCTGCGGGGCGTCCTCGACTCCTCGGGGCCGGTGGAAGCCGGGGGCCTCGCCGCGTCGCTGGACGTGCCGGAGGCGACGGTCGAGGCAGGACTCGCCGTCCTTGAAGCCGAGGGGCTGGCGCTCCGGGGCGTCTTCCGCCAGGGGGGCGCACTCGAATGGTGCCACCGGCGGGTGCTGGCGCGGATCCACCGCCTCACTCTCGCCCACCTGCGGCGGGAATCCGCCCCGGTGAGCGCCGTCCGGTTCATGGCCTTCCTCACCAGGTGGCAGCACGCCGCGCCGGTCGCCCGGCTCTTCGGCCCCGGCGGCGTCCGGGAGGCGATCGAACAGCTGCAGGGGATGGAGGCCCCGGCGGCGGCGTGGGAGCGGGACATCCTGCCGCTTCGGGTCACCGGCTACCGCCGGGACTGGCTGGACGGCGCCTGCCTTTCCGGCGCGGTGGTCTGGGGGCGCATCCGCCCCCCGGATCCGAACGACCGGCCGCCGGCCCGCCCCACCCGCGCCGTGCCGATCGCGCTGCTCCCCCGGGAGCGCCTCGGAGACTGGCGCAGCGCGACCGGCGAAGGCGAACCCCGGCTCTCTTCGGCGGCGCGGAAGGTGCGGGAGCGACTGCGGGAAGGCGGCGCGTCCTTTTTCGCCGACCTGCTGGAGCGCAGCGGGCTTCTTCCGGCGGCGCTCGAGGAAGCGCTCTGGGAGCTGGTGGCGGCGGGAGCGGTCACCGCCGACGGGTTCGACAACCTCCGCGCCCTCATCAACCCCCGCCGGCGTTCCGGCCAGGGACGCCACCGGCGCGCCCGGGCGCGCTACGGCGCGGGGCGGTGGGCGTTGCTGCGGGGGAGCGGCGCCGGCGGGGCCTCCGACGAGGATCTGGCGCGGCGCCTGCTGGACCGGTGGGGCGTGGTGTTCCGGGATCTGATGAAGCGGGAGCGGCTCGAATCCCGCTGGCGGGCGCTCCAACTGGCGCTGCGGAGGCTGGAAATGCGCGGCGAGGTTTACGGCGGACGCTTCGTGAGCGCCTTCGGGGGCGAGCAGTTCGCCCTGCCCCGCGCGGTGCGCGAGCTGCGCCGGCATGCGGAAGGGGACGTCCCGCCGCTGCGGATCGCCGCCGCCGATCCGCTGAACCTTTCGGGGATCCTCTTCCCCGGCCCCCGCATCCCCACTTCCGCCTCCGCCAGCCTGGTGATCGCCGAAGGCCGCCTCACTTCGGCGGTATCCTCCCCGTAATGGGCGCTTCGCCGTCGCGCCGCGGCGGATCCGAATTGCGGTACGTCGGCGGACAACTCCACCAGGGCGACTGCCTTGACGTGCTGACGTCGCTGGACGCCCACTCCGTCGATCTGGTGTTGTGCGACCTCCCCTACGGCACGACCCAGAACAAATGGGACAGCATCATTCCCCTCGACCGACTGTGGGCGCAGTACCGGCGCATCGTCAAACCGCGGGGAGTCATCGCCCTCACCGCCCAGGGCGTCTTCACCGCCCGGCTCATCATGAGCAACGAGGCGTGGTTCCGCTACAAGTTCATCTGGGTGAAAAGCAAACCCACCAACTTCCTGAACGCGCGCCGCCAACCCCTGCGACAGCACGAGGACATCTGCATCTTCTACCGGGGTCAGCCCGAGTACCATCCCGTCATGTCGCGGGGCGCGCCCTACGACAAGGGGGTCCGCAAGGCGCAATACACCGGCAGCTACGGGGACTTCAAACCGGTCCGCGTCAAGAGTTCCGGACTGCGATTCCCGACCGACACCCTGTACTGCAAGACCGCCGAAAGCGAACCGGGCGGCCGCGTCTGGCATCCCACCCAGAAGCCGGTCGCGCTCGGGCGGTATCTCATCCGGCTGTTCACCGGAAAGGGTGACACCGTGCTGGACAACGCCTTCGGAAGCGGCAGCTTCCTGGTCGCCGCCGCCCTCGAAGGTCGAAGATTCATCGGCATCGAGAAGAACGAGGAAACGCATCTCTTCAAGAACGAACGGATCGACTACATGGCGGTCGCGCGAAAACGGCTCGCCGAGACCGCGACGACTCTCCAACAGGATAAGACGCCCGCTGTTCTCTTCTCCGCCACCGCAACGCCGTGCGTCCGGGGAGGCATGGTCGACGTGGATGCGATCATTCGCAGAAACGTGAGGACTCCGGCATGAGGCGCCCAACAACAACTTACAACGAAAGGTCCTGGGCCATCGATCTCATCGGATATCTGAAACATCTCGTCCACAATAGCAACCGACCGATCAAAAACATCGGAGGCGAACATACGATTCGAACAACAGGTGTTTCGCTTTTTCCGGACGTTCTTCTCTTTGGAGACAAATCGTCGGCAAGCGTGCTTCAGGGCTGGGAACTCAAGATGCCCGACACCAGCATCCACGACAACGATTTCCGCAAAAACGCCGAAGAAAAAGCAAGAACTCTCGAATTGGACAGCTTCCTCATCTGGAACGTATCCGTGGCGCATCTGTTCGTCCGCAAGCCGGGAAGCGTCGAATACACCTTGGCAAGGGCCTGGGAGGATTTGGCCGACATCTCCGAACGCAAAAGCGTGATCGTACATCGAAACCGATGGGAACAACTGGCCTCAGAAATTCTCGGATACATCAATGATTTGTTGGAAGGCGACGCAATTCGAGGTCGCCCGTTCATCGAATCCTATCAAAACGGAGCCATTACCGATCTGATCATGGCCAACGCCGGCATGGTCGAACATGCCCTGATCGAAAATGCGAAACGGAATGAACTACTTCGTTCGGAAATCGATGTGTGGTTCTCCCGCTATCAGGCCGAGTACAAGAAGGACGACATGATGCTGGTGCTTGCCAGGGCGGTCATTGCGAACTGGATCGGGAAAATCTTGTTCGCTCACATCCTGCGGGAACGTGACTCGAGAGCGCGGCGCGTCAACGGCATTGGAGAAGAAACGACGCCCGAGCAGGCCTTGGAATTGTTCCAGAACTTGTCCGAAGTTTGCGACTTCTGGACGATTTTTTCCCCAAGTCGGCCATTGTCCGTGATTCCTGAGAAAACCTGGCATGAAATCAAGCAATTCAACTTTTTGTTGATGCAGCTTCGGGTCGGTTCCCTGGATCAAAACCAACTCGGTGTGATTCTGGAAAGCACCGCCGATGTCTCCAGGAGACGCCTTCGGGGGCAGTATGTCACACCCAAACCTCTCGCAAACCTTCTCGTGCACCTATGTCTCCGGGACATCATTTCCGACCGCCTGCTTGACCCGTGCTGTGGCAGCGGAACCATTGCCCGTGGTGCCCTGGACACGAAACTCGCGGCAGGAGTATCGCCACAAGACGCCCTGGCGTCCGTGTTTGCCGGCGATCAGGATCCCCAGGCGGTTCAAATCGCCACCTTCGCGCTCACCCAACCGGTGTTCATGAACCATCCCTTGCGCGTATTCGAGCGCGACGCATTCTCCCTGACTCCCCAAATGGAATTGGAATTCCGAGACCCGAGCGATGGTACTCCCTTCCGGGAATGCCTGGGACAATTTCACGCCATTGTCTGCAATCTCCCGTTCGTCTCACAGAACGGCCGCATGCACTATCAAGACGGAATCAAAAAGGTAAACGCACTGCTGAACTGCAATGGGCTTCGACTTTCCGGGAGGGCCGATGTGGCCGCTTACCTTCCGTTTGCTCTGCACTCGCTTCTGGTTGATGGCGGTCGGCTTGGCATTATCATCACCAATGCCTGGATGGGAACCCGCTGGGGCGATGATTTTCGGAAAGCGCTTGATGTATATTTTGGGCTCTTTCAAATACCGAGTGGGTACGCGACATGAGGGTTGAGCTTGGAGAAGTCCAGTTTTCCGGCGATGAGGAAGAACACGGTGCGGATGGTCTGGAAGGTTCCGTAGCCTCTGGCTTTCCGCTTGGCCGCCTGAAACAGGCCGTTGAGCGCCTCGATGAAGCCGTTGGTCTGGCGGGTTCGGGCCCACGCGACGATGCCCTCGAGATGTTTGCGGATCATCCGCGCGACGGCTTTCATGGGTTCGACCTTGGAGCGGTTCACGTTGGCGCACCACTGCCGGAGCATGGCTCTGACGACGTTGACCTGCTTGCGGTTGAGGATGTTCCGGAGTTGCTCGCGGTACATCCAGGCTCGGGCGGTGCGCTTTCCGGGGGCCTGCGCGATGAGAGCGTTGAGTTGGGCGCGCTGTTCGGGGCCGAGTCGTTCGGGATTTTTGAGGAGCGCCCAGCGCATGCCCTTGAGTTGGGGGTTGGCGCGCTGCTCGATGCGCCGGGTCTGGTCGAGGGCCTTGGATGCGTGAGCGATGACGTGGAATTTGTCGAAGGTGATCTGGGCGTTGGGGAGATGCTCTGCGACGCCCTTCATGTAGGCGGGGGACATGTCGATGGAGGCGACTTCGACGGCTTCGGGGTCTCCGCCGTGGGCTTCGAGGCTTCGGGCGAATCGGTCGACGGAGTCGGCGGCGCGGCCTTCTCCGACGAAGATGACCCGGCGTTTTCGGGCGTCTGCGACGACGGTGACGTAGTTGTGGCCGCGCGCGCGGGAGGTTTCGTCGATGGCGACGGCGCGGACGTCGGCTTGGTCGTCGGTTTCGGTGGCGAGTTCCACATAGCGGTTGGAGATGGCCTGGGTTTGGTGCTGGGAGAGTCCGGCGAGCCGTGCGACGGCGGCGAAGGTCATGTCCTGGCACATGGCGAGAATCAAGGCTTCGAAGAGGAGGGAGAACCCGGAGAGCTTGCCGGCCCAGGGCGGCGAGACCAGCGCGACCTTGCCGTTGGGGAGGCGCACCCGGGGGACGCGCGCCACCAGTTCGCACTCGAATTGGAAGAAGTTGAGGTGGCGGAAGCGCTTGGTCTTGGTGTCGTGGACCGGATGGAGGCCGTCGTGGTTCTGGTGGGCGAAGCGGGCGCCCCTGCGGAAATCGACGCGGATGCTCAGCTTTCCTTGGTCCTTGTCGAATTCCACGTTCTCGACGAACCAGGGGTCCGGGATGCCGAGGGCTTGGGCGAAAAGCTCGTGTAGCACTGGATGCGCTCCTTTTTTTCAGGGTCGAAAGCGGGAAAAGTGTTCCATTGGTGTGTGGCGACGCTGGCTGGGGACGGTTGCGGCTTCCCGCTTTCGACCCTTTTTCGAGCGTGCCCGCCGGATTCCGTGAGTCAAGGGTTCGCTACGCCGTGCAAGCCCGCCCTTGACACCCGGAATCCCGGCGGTCTCCATTCTACCCACTCAAATCTCAATTGAGGCATATTTTGACTTGAAGTGTGTCATTTCATCCGGATCCGATCGATGGTTTCAGAATAGTGAGGTCGTGACCAACGTTTTGATCTTGGAAAAGAAAGCAGGCACGCATACAGGCGATGGCCAAATCAAATTTGTCGTATTGCGCAAGTCATTGGATGGGCCGACAGGAAAGGACAGTCCAAGCTCGGTCGCCGCCCAAATCAAATTGGGTCAAGTTCATACGGACGCGGCGCGTATTCGTACAGTGGAAACGGACAGATTGGTTCAATTCGACAAATATGGTCTGGCAGGAAATGCCCAGTTCGTGGACGTTGATTGGGTCTTGCATGTGCCGTTGACATACCTGAAAAAACATTTCCATATTCGCAGGGGTGAGCGAAGAGGATTGAACGCCCTTTTCTATCCAGGAGAAAAACACGGCATCGAGGCCGAATACATTCGCCCCTTGGCAAAAAGCTCCGAAAATTTCACACAATTGACCGGTCAGGCGACCCATGAAGCATTTTCATGTTCCAGAACAATCGAAGAATTGCATCAGCTTGGGCATCATGGAGCACTGCAATGGATAAGCAGATTCAAGACGCCAGAAAATATTCAGCGACTCTCCTCCGGCAAGAATCAATGGTATGAAATGAAGGCCGACCGGCTTGCGGAGCTGGTCATGTCCATAAATCCTGGAGATCGACTATTCGTGGGCCGCCTTGATCCGCCGGCGTTTGCGGATCAGCGGTTCGTTCGGCTCGCGTCGAAATCCAGTGCCGACATCGCCTTGTTTCATGCGTTGATGAACTCGACCATCGGCATGTTTCTCATCGAAGGTTTGGGATTTGGCCGAGGCTTGGGAGCGCTGGATTTGAACAAGGATCGCATTGAAGCGCGCATGCATGTTCTTGATCCGAGCATCCCGGAATCGAAGATGAAGATAGCAGTACTTGATGCGTTCTCACCCCTTCTGCGCCGGGAAATACTCTCTGTTTCCGAAGAACTGGAACAAGCGGATCGCCAAGCCTTTGACAATATCGTGATCCGTGCGTTCGGTTTGCAGGTGGAGCGTCAACGAATTTACGACAGCTTGCACGAGCTTGTTTCCATTCGCTTGGCCGCGAAAGGTAAAGCCGTTTGACGCCAGGCCAAAGCCGCTTGAATCCCGACCGGGAGGCGCTGCTCCGGCGGGCGGCTGCGGCGTTCCAGGAGCGCTACCGGGCGCAACCCGAAGGTGTGGCGTTCGCTCCCGGAAGGGTCAACCTGATTGGCGAGCACGTGGACTACTGCCAGCTTCCGGTGCTGCCGTTCGCCCTGTCGCGCGGCATCGCCATCGCCTTTCGCCCGCGTTCCGACCGGACGATCCGTTGCGCGAACGAGAGAGCGGAGTTCGAGGATCTCCACTTCGCGGCGGAAGACGCGCCGTCCCGGAGCTGGGGCCGCTATCCCGGCGCCGCCGCCCGCGCGGTCTCCGGGGATGCCGGATTCGACGGCATGGTGGTCTCGAACCTGCCGATCGCCTCGGGCCTCTCCTCCTCGTCCTCGCTGGTGGTGGCGACGGCGCTGGCGCTGCTGCGGGCGAACGGTCGGGAAACTCCGCCGCTCCCGGAACTCGCACTCCGGCTGGCGGCGGCCGAACGCGGGGTCGCCATCGCCGGCGGCGCCATGGATCAGTCGGCGGCGCTCGGAGCGCGCGCCGGGCACGCGCTCCGGATCGATTTCCACCGCCCCGGCTGGCAAGGGATTCCGGTGGATGCGCGCCGCTTCCGCTTCCTCGCCGCCTTCAGCGGGGAGCGCGCGGCGAAGGTCGGCGCGACAGGCCAGACCTTCGATCAGCGGGTGCGTGAAGCCGCCGCCGCGGTCGCCCGTCTCCGGGACGTCCCGCCGGACGGCGGCGGCTTCGGCCCCGCCTACCCGCCGCCCTTCGCCGAAACCTCGGCGGACGCGCTGCGGCGGGCCGCCCGCGCCCTGCCCCCGCCGCTCGATCGCCGCTTCCGCCACCTGCTGTCCGAGGCGGAGCGCACCCGGGACGCCATCCGCGCCCTCGCCGAGGGCGACGCCCCGGCGCTGGGCCGCATCCTGAACGAGGCGCACCGCTCGCTCCGGTGCGATTTCGAGGTCAGCGTTCCCGCTCTTGACGACCTGACGGCGGCGACGACCGACGCCGGCGCGCTGGGCGCCCGGCTCACCGGCGCCGGGTTCGGCGGGTCGGTGGTGGCGCTGGCGGAACCGGATTCCGCCGCCGGCGTCCGGGATCGGCTCCGCAAGACCTTCTACGAACCCCGCGGCGTTCCGGCGGATACGTCGCTTCTGGATGCGACGCCGGCGGACGGCGCCGGCGTGTTTCCCGTTCCGTAATGGACCCGAAAGCAGCGACCGCAAAACGCGCACGCATCGTGACGGTGGGGAACGCGCTGGTGGACGCCATCGCGCTGGTCCCGGACGAGCGGCTCGCCGCCACCGGCTACCCCAAGGGGCACATGAGCCTGGTCAGCGGAGCGGAGCAGGCCGCCGCCCTCTCCCGCCTCGACGGAGTCGAAATCGGGCGCGCGCCGGGAGGGTCGGCCGCAAACACCGCGGCGGGCGCCGCCCGGCTCGGGGCGGAAACAGCCTTCTTCGGTCGGGTGTCCGACGACGAAAACGGACGCCTGTTCCGGGACGAACTGATCCGGTCCGGGGTCCGGCCCGGCTCGCGGCTGGTGGTCCCGGGATCCGGGCAGACCGGCGTGAGCCTGGTCATGACCACTCCCGACGGACAGCGCACCATGCTGACCCACCTGGGCGTGGCGCCGGACATCGCCCTAGCCGCCTTCGACATGGAGCTCGTGGAAGACGCCCGCTTCCTCTATTTCGAAGGCTATGCGCTCACCAACCCGGTCGCGCGCCGGACGGTGCTGGAGATGTCCCGAAAGGCTGCCAAACACGGCGTGACCGTCGCCCTTTCCGCATCCGACGGGTTCGTGATGGACGTCGCGCGGGACGCGGTGCGGGAACTCCTCGAAGGGCCGATCGGCCTCTTTTTCGTGAACCGGGACGAGGCCCTGCATCTGACCGGCGCCCGGAACCCGGATCGAGCCGCCGACGTTCTGGCCGGATGGAACGCTCTCACCGCCCTCACCCTGGGCGGCGAGGGGTCGATTCTCATCCGGGGGACGGAGCGCATCCGGATCGCGCCGGAGCCGGTTCCGGTGGTGGACACCAGCGGCGCCGGCGATCTCTACGCCGCCGGACTGCTCGCCGGGCTGGCCCGGGGCTTGCCGCCCGCCGAGGCCGGACGGCTCGCTTCCCGGATCGCCGCCCAGGTGGTCAGCGTCCACGGGCCCCGGCTGCCCGAAGAGGAGAGGAAGAACCCCGGGGCCCGATTCTGAATCAGCGCAAGCGAAATCCTACTTCGCCACGCACTTGGCGAAGTTGTGGATGTTCGCGTCGTCGCCGCTACCGGCGTGGATGTTGCCGTTCGGGTTGTCCGGCGGATTCGCCTTCATCATGCCCTGCGCGTCCCACTCGCAGCTGATGGTCACCGTCCGGGTCGTCTCGCAGCCGAAGATGCCGTCGCCGAAGAGGACGTCGTAATCCATCTCCCACGAGGCGTCGCACCCCTTGCCGTCGGTGTCCGAACACATGTTGGCGTCATCCGGCGACGGATAGTTGTCCGCCTTGCCGTCCGGCGCTTTCTTGTCGTTGCCGCTCGCAGTGGCGTCGCTGTCCGCGCCGAAAAGATCCACCTTGCCGAAGTCCCCCATGGTCGGATCCCCATCGCCATCCATCAGCGGCATCCAGATGAAGTTGATGTTTAGCTGATGGAGCAATGTCTCATATCCGTACACATTGTGCATGACGCGGGTTTTGGCTCCACCATGGACATCGCCCAGTACGGCATCAAGCGTGTTGGTCGCCCCGGGATTGGACGTGCCCAGGACGGTTCCATAAAGAGTCTGGTTGGGGCCGTCGATCAGCTTGCCGTTCAGGTTGTCGTCGAAATAGAGGCGCTTGAAACGACGCGACTTCGCTTCCTTGGGGAGCGCCTCCCACTGGGCGATCACGGTTCCGGCGTCCATCGCGGCGGCGTTCGAGCTCGACGAGATCGAGTTGCGCAATACATCCTTGGCGGTCGCGCCCGGTCGCGCCCTGGTTTTCAGCGTGACGTCGCCCCAGCCCTTGGCGAGCGCCTGGTCCACCTCATCCTCGAACAACTCGCAAATGTCGACCTGATCGGAAGCCGGGAAGGACATGGACGGACATGCCAGATCCTTGAGCGCCCCATTCTTCCATGCCACCTTGCCCCAGACCATCGGATCTCCGGGAGAAACTTCCACGCTGTAAGCGTCCAGGTAGTTCACGATCCTGCCCAGTCCTCCGGGCAGGCCGGGCCCCAGGGGCACATTCGCGTCTCCAACAGCTCGAACCCGGAAACACGCGTCCGGCCGGAATACGCCGCTCGCCGTCGAACTGTACGCGGTGGCGGGCATGCAGGCCTCGGACAGATCGGTTATTTTGCTGCGAGCCGCGCTGTTGGATGGGCCTGTGATTTTATCGATCTGTACGCCGGGGTACCAGGGCCGGTTGTCCTTCAAAGCAACCGCGAGCGGCTTGTCGATCCCCTTCGTCGAATTGGGCCCCTTGACGCTGTAAGGCTTTACGTCCCCGGAAAACACGTGCTTCACGGTCATCGCCGCCGGGGAACTCGACAACCAGCCAACATCCACTCCGTTGTCTCCGTACCAATGGATCGGGTTGGCTGCTACACTTATTCCTGTTAGAGTTCCTCTTGGAAAGCCTGTGTTTTGTTGATAGGCATCGTTGTCGATCCTGCCGACCTGAAGCTCCAAGTCCGGGTCCCAAGCGGCGCAGACCGCCGAGTCGGCGGCGGAAATCTCCGGCGCCGCCGGCTTCGTCATCGACGCCTCCGAGCACCGGAACGGCCCGCAGGTGATGTGCATCACCTCGCTCTCCGGAACCGTCTCCTGGCCGGCGCCCACACTCACTCGGGTCGCCTTGAAGGTCACGCCCATCCCGACCACCTCCGACTGCATCGCCTTCCAGTCGACATTCATGAACGGCATGTTGTCCATGCCGCCGGTGACGCCGACCCCGTTCGGAACCGGATCCAGCCACATCGGGACGAGGATCGCGTCGTGCGAACTCTTCACCACCATCTTTCCGTTCACCGAAGCCATCGCCTTCTTCGCGTCGGTCAGAGCGTCCGGGCACAGGGCGTACCCCATGCAGTCCTTGTCCATGTCCGCCGCCGGGGGCGTCATGGAGATCGTGAACGGCTCCGGTTCGGGTTCCGGTTCCGGCTCGGGAGTCGGTTCCGGGGCGGGAGCGGGTTCCGGGGCCGGCTCGGGCGCCGGGGCCGGAGCTGGCGCAGGCGCCGGAGCGGGAGCCGGCGCGGGGGCGGGCTCCTCCTCGTCGCCGCACCCGGCGAGCGCCAAGGCACAAACGAGCGCCGGAATCAGCCACCCATAAATAATTCGGGGGGGGGGGGTAAGGGTTTTCATATCAAGGACCTCGCAAAAAAAGCGAAAGAAGTACAGGGACGGGACGCCCCCGGATGCCCGCGCACCATACCACAAGACCACGGGGCGGGTCGGCCCCGGGGTCTCCGAAACGAATCAGGAGCCTACTTCGCCACGCACTTGGCGAAGTTCGCCAGGTTGCCGCTCGTGGCGAGGTTGCCGTTGATGGTGTCCGGCGGATTCGCCTTCATCATCCCCTGCGCGTCCCACTCGCAGCTGATGGTCACCGTCCGGGTCGTCTCGCAGCCGTAGATGCCGTCGCCGAACAGGACGTCGTAGTCCATCTCCCAGGAGGCGTCGCACCCCTTGCCGTCGGCGTCCGAACACATGTGCGCATCGTCGGTGGACGGGTAGTTGTCCGCCTTGCCGTCCGGCTTCCCCTTGGCCGCGTCGGTGGTCGCCGTGCCGTTGTAGAGGTCCACCTTGCCGAAGTCGCCCATCGTCGGATCCCCATCGCCGTCCATCAGCGACTTCCAGATGAAGTGGATGTTCGCCAGGTGCCATTCCTGCAACAGGACGACCGACGAGTCCTTGAGCTGCTGCAACCCGTAGAAGTTGTGCACGATACGGGACTTCTTGCCGGTTTTGTTGGCGGTCACGTAATTGTCGTAATTCTTCCAGCTGGCGGTGGGGAACCTGCCGGTGACGACTCCGTAAAGGGGTTCGTTGGGGCCATCAATGATCTTGCCGTTCAGGTTGTCGTCGAAGAAGAGCCGCTTGAAACGGCGGAACTTCGGCAGAACCGGAGTGGCTTTGTCCCAGTCCTTGAGGCCGACCTCCCAGTTGCCGAGGACATGGCCGCCGTCCTGGGCGTTTATGGACGTGGCGGTCGAATCGCTCACGCTGGCGCCGGCCCGATCCCTGGCGTGCAGCTTCACATTGCCCCAGTCGGTCGAAAGGGCGTGATCGACCTCCTCCTCGAACAACTCGCAGATATCGACCTGATCGGCGGCGGCGAAGGTCATCGGGGCGCATTTCAGATCCTTGAGCGGCCCCTCCTTCCATGCGACCTTCCCCCAGAGCACGGGATCCTTGGGGGAGACCTCCACGCTGTATCCGTCCAGATAATTGACGACGATCCCGGGTCCCTCGACCATCGGATTGCTCAACTCCGAATCGGCCCGGATCCGAAAGCACTCGTCCGGGCGGTGGACATCACCACGCTTGACCCCGCCGTATGCGACTGTGGCGTATCCAGCCGATGTCGTGACGCTTGTGGCGGGGACGCAGGCCTCGGACAGATTCTCGAGTCGGGTGAGGGTGGAGAGCCTATTGGCGGTCGTCGTCCCCTCCGCACTGAGTTTCCGCCACTGGACGCCAGGATCGTAGGGAGAGTTGTCCTTGAGGCTGATCTTGAGCGGCTTCCCGGTTCCCTTCACCGCATCCGGCCCCATGGCGCTGTACTCCCTCCCGTCCCCGGCGAACACGTGCTTAACGGCCATCGGCACATGGGAACTCGACAACCAGCCGAGATCGACCCCGTTGTCCTGCACCCAGACCCCCCGATGGGAACCAAAAGTGCCTACTCCACCCGTGGGATTTCCGAGAGTCTGGATGTCGTTGTCGATGATCCCGACCTGAAGCTCCATGTCCGGATCCCACGCGGCGCAGACCGCCGAATTCATGGCGGAGATTTCCGGCGCCGCCGGCTTCGTCATCGACGCCTCCGAGCAGGCGAACGGGCCGCAAGTGATGTGCATCACCTCGCTCTCCGGAACCGCCTCCTGACCGGCGCCCCCCCCACCGACACCGACACGCACTCGGGTCGCCTTGAAGGTCACGCCCATCCCGACCACCTCCGACTGCATCGCCTTCCAGTCGACGTTCGCAAACGGCATGTTGTCCATCCCGCCGGTGACCCCGACCCCGTTCGGAACCGGGTCCAGCCACATCGGGACGAGGATCGCGTCGTGCGAAGTCTTCACCACCATCTTCCCGTTCACGCTGGCCATCGCCTTCTTCGCATCGGTCAGGGCGTCCGGGCACAGGGCGTACCCCATGCAGTCCTTGTCCATATCCGCCATCGGGGGCGTCATGGAGATCGTGAACGGCTCCGGCTCGGGTTCCGGCTCGGGTTCGGGAGTCGGCTCCGGGGCGGGAGCGGGTTCGGGGGCCGGCTCAGGTGCGGGGGCCGGAGCCGGGGCGGGCGCAGGGGCGGGAGCCGGCGCAGGGGCGGGCTCCTCCTCGTCGCCGCACGCGGCGAGCGCCAATCCGGCGCCGAGCATCAGCGCGAGCAGGCGGCTCACGCCGAACACCCCGTAATTTCGGGGGGGGGGGGGGGTAAGGGTTTTCATATCAAGGACCTCGCAAAAAGCGAAAAGAAGACGGGGACGGGACGCCCCCGGATGCCCGCGCACCATACCACAAGACCCCGGGGCGGGTCGGCCCCGGGGTCTCCGAAACGAATCAGGAGCCTACTTCGCCACGCACTTGGCGAAGTTCGCCACGTTGCCGGTCGCGGCGAGGTTGCCGTTGATCGTGTCCGGGGGATTCGCTTTCATCAGGCCCTGCGCGTCCCACTCGCAGCTGATGGTCGCCGTCCGCGTCGTCTCGCAGCCGTAGATGCCGTCGCTGAAGAGGATGTCGTAGTCCATCTCCCAGGAGGCGTCGCACCCCTTGCCGTCGGCGTCCGAGCACATGTGGGCGTCGTCGGTGGACGGGTAGTTGTCGGCCTTGTTGTCCGGCTTCGCCTTGGCGGTATCGGTCGTCGCCGTGCCGTTGTAGAGGTCCACCTTGCCGAAGTCGCCCATGGTCGGATCTTCATCCCCATCCATCAGCGACTTCCAGATGAAGTAGATGTTGACCAGGTACCACTCATCCAAATCGCGGGTGGTAACACCCTTGAACTCCGTATATCCATACACGTTGTGCAGGATTCGGCTTTTCTTCCTGGAATGGGTGTCGATTGTGACGTAGTCAAGATTTTTCCAGCTGGCGGTGGGGAACCTTCCGGAGACCACTCCGTAGAGGGGTTCGTCGGGGCCATCGATCAGCTTGCCGTTCAGGTTGTCGTCGAAGAAGAGTCGCTTGAAACGGCGGGGCTTCGGAAATTCCGGAGTGGCCTTGTCCCAGCCCTTGAACCCCACCTCCAGGGTGTTGAGGATGTGGCCGCCGTCCTGCGCGTTTATGGACGTGGCGGTCGAATCGCTCACGCTGGCCCCGGCCCGATCCCTGACGCGCAGCAGCACGTTCCCCCAGCCGGTCGCAAGGGCGTGATCAACCTCCTCCTCGAACAACTCGCAGACGTCAACCTGATCGGCGGCGGCGAAGGAGACCGGCGCGCACTTCAGATCCTTGAGCGGCCCCGTCTTCCACGCCACCTTGCCCCAAGCCATGGAGTCCTTGGGGGAGACTTCCACCCGGTAGCCTTCCAGGTAGTTCACGACTTTCTCGGGACCAAGGACTCCCGCGCCGCTCAGTCCCCCATTCAGAACGGCCCGGACGCGAAAGCACTCGTCCGGGCGATGGACATCGCCACGCTTGACCCCGCCGTATGCCATCAGGGCGTACCCGGCCGAGGTGGTCGTGCTGGTGGCGGGGAAACAGGCTTCGGACAATGTGTCAATTTCCACGCGATGGTATTGGTCCTCCGTCTCAAGTTTCCGCCACTCGATGCCGGGATCCCAAAGGGAGTTGTCCGCGAGGCTGACCGCAAGCGGCTTGCTGGTTCCCTTCGCCGCGTCCGGTCCCATGACGCTGTATTGACTTCCCTCCCCGGAGAATATGTGCTTCACCGCCATCTCCACATGGGAGCTTGACAACCAGCCCACATCGATCCCGTTGTCATAAAAGCTGTCGCCCTGCATGATGGACAGATTGCCTACTCCTCGTGCAGATGTTGAGACCTCGTATATATCGTTGTCGATCATCCCGACCTGAAGCTCCAGGTCCGGGTCCCAAGCGGCGCAGACCGCCGAGTTCGCTGCGGATATCTCCGGCGCCGCCGGCTTCGCCATCGACGCCTCCGAGCAGGCGAACGGCCCGCAGGTGATGTGCATCACCTCGCTCTCCGGAACCTCCTCCTGCCCGGCGCCCCCACCGACACCGACACGCACCCTGGTCGCCCGGAAGGTGACGCCCATGCCGACCACCTCCGACTGCATCGCCTTCCAGTCGACGTTCGCAAACGGCATGTTGTCCATGCCGCCGGTGACCCCGACCCCGTTCGGCGCCGGGTCCAGCCACATCGGAGTGAGGATCGCGTCGTGCGAGCTCTTCACCACCATCTTCCCGTTCACCGAAGCCATCGCCTTCTTCTCGTCGGTCATGGCGTCCGGGCACAGGGCGTACCCCATGCAGTCCTTGTCCATGTCCGCCATCGGGGGCGTCATGGAAATCGTGAACGGCTCCGGCTCGGGTTCCGGTTCCGGTTCGGGAGTCGGTTCCGGGGCGGGAGCGGGCTCCGGGGCCGGCTCAGGGGCCGGAGCCGGAGCCGGCGCCGGCGCAGGGGCCGGCTCCTCCTCGTCGCCGCACCCGGCGAGCGTCAGCGCGCAAAGCAGCGCGACCGGGATCAGCCAATTCCCGTAATTTCGGGGGGGGGGGGGGGGGGGTAAGGGTTTTCATTTCAAGGACCTCCGCAAAAAGCGAAAAACAGGACGGGGCGTCTCCGACGCTCGCGCACTCTATCAGATGGACGCCCGCTGCCGATTTGCCCAGCGGCCATCCTGCGGCTATCCTCCCGGATCAGGCGGCCTCTCCCACGAAGAGGCCCCGGCAGGGATGGGCTGGACGCCCCGGTCGCGTCCGCCATCGTCCGCCGTCGCGCAAGCGGCTTCCATACAAAGGGCGAAAGCGGCGGTGTCCCTCCACGGACGCCGCCCGGCACATCAACATCAATGGGAAGGGAGGAAACCCATGAAGTCTGTACTGGAAGAAGTCGTCTGCATGAAGATCGACGAGGCGTGGGTGCGCCGACGCCTCGAAAATTGGGAACAGCGCGTCCGCGACCTCTATGCGCAAATCGAGGCTTGGCTCCCGGAAGGCTGGACCGCCGACCACGGGCTGACGGTGATCCAGCAGGAGCCGATGATGCGGATGTTCGACATCCCGCCGCCCGCCCTGCCGACCCTCCGGCTGACCAGCGAGACCGGCGACACCGCGCGCCTCTTCCCCGAAGTGCTGTGGATCGTGCCGACCAACGGGAGGGTCGACCTGGTCCGCCGGGCGATTTTCTTCTACATCGACGACTATTCGGATTGCTTCGCCACGCCGGACTGGCGCATCATCCCCGCGCACCAGAGGCTCGAAGAGAGTCCGCCCCTGAACCGGCAGCGGTTCCAGGAGGCGCTCCGGTGAAGGATCTTCCCGCCATCGTGACGCTCTACGGCATCACCGACGCTTCGCTCCAGAAATTGTGGGATGAGGCCGGGAGCGACGATCCCGAGACCCGCGCCCGAATCGAACACTCCCGCGCCATCAACGATCAGGGCTGCTTCCTGCTCGCCTGGGGCCAGCTGGAAGCGGACATCCACGAGGCTTGCCGCGAGGCCATCCGCGCCGGCCGCCGCCACGTGGACTGGCGAATCCGCCGGGCGTGGACACTCTACAACCCGGATGACCCGCGCCTTTCGGGGCTCAGTTTCCCGAACCGGCTGAGGCTGGTGCTGGAGACGGGAAGCCCCGGCTGGGCCCGGGCCATGCGTCACTACGGGATGCGCAACGAGATCGCGCACGGCAACCTGCGATCGGACCGCATGGACATCCCGCGCGCCATTCGGGAGTTCCACGAGATCCAGGGACTGCTGGAGCGCGGTTGATCGGAATTTCCCGGAACCGCCAGCCCCTCGGCATCGTTATCCGATGCCATGAAGCGCACTTCGGGAATCCTCCTCGCCGGAGCGGCCGCCGTCGGAAGCGCCGCCCTGGCCGCCACCCTCCTCTCCGAATCCGACCCGCCGGAAACCGCTGAAGCCGCGGCCCTTCGGGACGCGCCTGCCCCGACCCCGGTGCGCGTGGTTCCGGCGGAGACCGGGCCGGTCGCCGTCCATCTCTCCACGACGTCCGCAGTCGAAGCCGAACGCACCGCCGAGGTCTTCTCGGAAACATCCGGCGTGGTGACCGAACTGCTGGCGCGCGAGGGGCAGCGCGTCGGCAAGGGCGACGTGCTGGCCCGAGTGGACGCCCGGGAGCGGCGGCTCGCCCTCGAGCAGGCGGAGTTGCGGCTTCAGCGCGCCGACGCCGAGCTGACCCGCCAGCAACGCGCCTTCGAGCAGGACCTGGTCGCCGAGCACGACTACGAAAAGGCCCGGTTCGATCGCGATCTGGCGGCTTCCGAACGGGAAACCGCCCGGCTCGCCCTGGAGCGAACCGAGATCCGGGCGCCCTTCGCCGGAACCGTGACCGAGGTCATGGCGGTCGCCGGGGCGCGCCTCGAACCGGCGCAGCGCCTGCTCACGCTCGCCGACTTCAACACCCTCATCACCCGACTGTACATCCCGGAACGCGACGTCGTCGGCCTGACTCCGGGACAGCCGGCGGTGGTTCGCCCGGAGTCCGACCCCGGCCAGAAGGGATTGCGGGGCGCCGTCCGGGAGATCAGCCCGGTGGTGGACCGGGCCACCGGCACCGTCAAGGTCACGGTGGCGATTCCCGGCGACGGCGCCTCGGTGGTGCGTCCGGGATCCTTCGCCCGGGTGACCATTGAGACCGGCGTCCGGGAAAACGCGGTGCTCACCCCCAAGCGGGCGGTTCTCCGCGGAAACGGCGGGAGCCATCTGTTTGTGGTCGAAAACGGCCGGGCGGTCCGGCGCGAGGTCACCGTGGGCGCGGAGATGGAGGGGCCGGCGGGCGCCGTCCTTGAAGTCGCCGGCGGGCTCGAGGCGGGCGAGCAGGTGGTGGTGGCCGGACAGGGTTCGCTCGCGCCCGGCGCCCCGGTCGAAGTCCTGAACCGCACCTGACGCCGTGAAGTCCCTGATCGCCGCCTGCGTCCGGCGGCCGGTGAGCGTGAGCATGTTCACGGTGGCCGCCTGCGTGTTCGGGCTGGTCGCCCTCGGGCGGCTTCCGGTCAACCTGCTTCCGGAAATCTCCTACCCGACGCTCACCGTGGAGACCCGGATGCCGGGCGCCGCCCCGATCGAGGTCGAGACCCTGGTCACCCGCCCCATCGAGGAGGCCGCCTCGGTGACGCCGGGTCTCAGCCGCGTCACGTCCCGCTCCCGCGCCGGCGCCTCCGAAGTGAGCCTGGAGTTCGTCTGGGACACCAACATGGACTTCGCGGCGCTGGACGTGCGCGAGAAGATCGACGGAGTTCTTCTCCCCGAGGACGCCGAACGGCCCCGCGTGCTGCGGTTCGACCCGTCCTCCGACGCCATCTTCCGGCTCGGCGTCTCCGGCGACCGCCCCCTCGCCGAACTGCGGGAATGGACCGAGGAGGATCTGAAGAAGGACCTGGACGCGGTGGCCGGAGTCGCCGCGGTGCGCATCGAAGGAGGTCTTTCCCGCGAAATCCAGGTGGATGTGGACGACGGCCGGCTCGCCGCCTACGGCATCACGGTCCCCGAGGTTTCGGGAGCGATCGCCGCCGCCCATGTGAATCTCGCCGGGGGGAGCGTCCTCGAGGACGAGGCCCGCTACCTGGTGCGAACCCTGAACGAGCTGGACACCCTGGACCGCATCCGCCAGGTGATCGTCAAGGACAGCGAAGGCCGCCGGGTTCGGCTCCGGGACGTGGCGGAGGTGCGCGCCGGGTTCAAGGACCAGGAAGTGATTCTGCGGGAGAACGGCGCCGAGGGGGTCGAAATCCGCATCTTCCGCGAGGGGGACGCCAACACCGTCCAGGTCGCGGAGGGCATCCGCGCCCGGCTGGAGGAGATCGGGGACGCGGTCCCCGCCGGGGTCGCCCTCACCACGCTCTTCGACCAGTCCGAGTTCATCGAAGGCGCCATTTCCGAAGTGATCCGGAACGCCTGGGAGGGCGGCCTGCTCGCCATCCTGGTGATCGCGCTCTTCCTGCGCGACCGCCGGGCGACTTCGATCGTCGCGCTCGCCATCCCGGTCTCCGTGGTGGCCACCTTCTTCGTGATGCAGCAGATGGGCCTGTCGCTCAACATCATGTCGCTGGGCGGACTCGCGCTCGGCGTGGGGATGCTGCTCGACGATTCCATCGTGGTGCTGGAGGCGATCCACCGCCGCCGGACGACCGGGGGCGAAACCGCCCGCGCCGCCGCGGTGAGCGGGACCGTCGAGGTCGCCGGTCCGGTGATCGCGTCCACCCTCACCACCGTCGCGGTCTTTCTCCCGATCGTGTTCGTGGAAGGCGTGGCGGGACAGCTCTTCCGCGACCAGGCGCTCACCGTCTCGATCTCCATCCTCGCCTCGCTGGCCTTCTCGCTGGCGCTCATCCCGGTGGCGGCCTCGCGCGGCGGCGGAGCGGCGTCCGCCGAAGGAAGCTCTCCCGGTCGGATCGCCCGGGCGCTGCGGGGGATCCGGACGGCCGCCGGGGCGGTCGGACGGGCGCTGACCTGGCCGCTGCGTCCGGTATTCCGCGGGTTCGGCGCCGCCGAGCGCGCGGTGGCGAGCGTCTATCCGGCGGCGCTCCGGGCGGCGCTCCGCCACCCGGCGGTGGTGTTCCTGCTGGCCGCCGGCCTCTTCGCCGGTTCGCTGGCCGCCGGACGCGCCGTCATCGGCGTGGAGCTCATCCCGGCCCTGTCCCAGGGGGAATTCCATTTCGACATCCAGCTTCCCGAGGGAACCGCGGTGCGCGCCACCGACGCCCTGGCCGGCGAAGTGGCGGAAACCGTGCGTGCCCATCCGGCGGTGCTCCGGGTCACCACCGAGGCGGGCGCCGGGAGCGCTGGCGGGTTCGCCGGGAGCGCCGGACGCGCCGAGCACCGGGGCCGGATCGGCGTGGTGATGGCGAACCGCGATGACCAGCAGACCGAAGCCGGCGTCATCGAGGCGATGCGGGCCGATCTCGCCGCCCGTCCCGGAGTCCGCTACGAGTTCGGACGGCCCTCCTACTTCAGCTTCCGGCAGCCGGTGGAAGTCGAGGTCTTTTCCGAGAACCGGGACCTGCTGGTTCCCAGCTCCCGGCGGATCCGGGACGCGGTGGCCGGCGTCCCCGGGCTCGCCGATGTCCGCTCCACAGCCGAAGCCGGCAACCCGGAGCTGCGGGTCCGTTTCGAGGCCGATCGGCTGGCGCGCCTCGGCCTCTCGGTGGACCAGGCTTCGGAAGCACTCCGGTCCAAGCTCCGGGGCGACGTGGCGACCCGCCTCGACCAGGGCGACCGTCGGGTGGACATCGTGGTTCGGGGAAGCGGCGCGATCCGCTCCCGGACCGCGGCCGTTCCGGAGATGATCGTGCACGCCGCCGACGCCCGCCCGGTGCCGCTGCGGGCGCTGGGCGCCGCCGAGCTGAGCCGGGGGCCGGCCGAGCTGCGACGGGTGGCGCAGCGACCGGCGGTCGTGATCTCCGGCAGCCTGGACGGCGCCGATCTCGCGGGCGCCACCGCCGGGATTGCGGAACGGATCGCCGGACTGGGGCTGCCAGCCGGGGTCGAGACCCGCTTCGGCGGACAGCGCGACGAGATGGAGCGGTCGTTCCGCAGCCTCGCGCTCGCCATCGGACTCGCCATCTTCCTCGTCTACTTCGTGATGGCGAGCCAGTTCGAATCGCTCCTCCATCCGTTCCTGATCCTCTTCACCATCCCGCTGGGCGCCATCGGCGTGGTCTGGGCGCTCATCCTCTCCGGCGCCGCGCTGAGCGTGATCGTGCTCATCGGGGTGGTGATGCTCGCCGGGATCGTGGTCAAGAACGCCATCGTGCTGGTGGACTGCGTGAACCGCCTCCGCCGGGAGGGGATGGAGAAGACCGAGGCGATCGTCGCCGCCGGGCGGATGCGGCTTCGGCCCATCCTGATGACCACCCTCACCACCATCCTGGGCCTCACCCCGATGGCGCTGGGACTCGGCGAAGGCGCCGAGATCCGCGGCCCGATGGCGATCACCGTCATTGGCGGCCTGCTGGTCTCGACCGCGCTGACCCTGGTCGTCATCCCGACCGCCTACTCGGTCTTCGACCGCAAGAGATTCGCTGCATGAGCCTTCCCCGCCTCGCGGTGGGCCGCCCGGTCACCACCGCGATGATCCTCCTCAGCCTGCTGGTGCTCGGGGTCATCTCGTTCGGCCGCATTCCGCTCGCGTTCCTGCCCGAAGTGGACTTCCCCGGGGTCTTCGTCAGCGTCCCCTACCCCAATTCCAGCCCGGCGCAGATCGAGCGCGAGATCGTGAAGCCGCTGGAGGAGGCGCTCGCCACCATCCCCGGCACCCGGCGCATCACCTCCAGCGCCACCGCCGACGGCGCGAACCTCCAGCTCAACTTCACCTGGGGGGAAACGGTGGACGTGGCGCGCGCCAAGGTGTTCGAGGCGGTCGAGGACGCCCGCGACCAGCTCCCCGCCGACGTCCGCGAAATTCATGTCAACACCTTCTCGACGACCCAGATCCCGATCGTGGAGGCGCGGATCTCGGCGCCGGGGATCGACCTGACCGCGAACTACGAGCGGCTGGAGCGCCGGATCGCCGATCCCATCCGGCGGGTTCCGGGAGTGGCCCGGGTCGAGCTCAGCGGGGTGGAGCCGCGCGAGATCCGCATCAACCTGCGCCTCGATCAGGTGGCCGCCCACCGGGTCGATCTGGGAGAGGTGGTGGAGCGGGTCCGGAACATGAACCGGAACGTCGCGCTCGGGCGCGTCCGCTCGAACGACGACGCGGTCACCCCGGTCCGCGGCTTCGGCGCCCTCTCGGACGTGCAGGAGATCGGCAGCCTCCCCTTGAACGACCGGGGGCTGGTCGTCCGGGACATCGCCGAAGTGACCTGGCAGGAACCCCCCATCCCGTTCGGGCGGCGGCTGAACGACGACACCGCCATCGGCCTCACCGTCTTCAAGGCCGCCGAAGCCAACACCGTGGAAGTCGCCACCGGGGTCACCGAAGTGATCCGCGACGAGATCGCGAACGATCCGGCGCTCGAGGGCATCAGCCTGTTCGTCTGGGAGGACATGGCGGCGGAGATCACGTCCGGACTCGCCGGAATCCGCACCGAGGGGTTGCTGGGCGCCTTGCTGGCGGTGGTCGTGCTCTTCCTCTTCCTGCGCCGGGTGGACACCACCTCCATCGTGAGCCTGACGATCCCGATGTCCATCATCGCGACCGCCATCGTGCTCCACTTCGGCGGCCGGTCGCTGAACGTGCTGTCGATGATGGGGATGATGATCGGCATCGGTCTGCTGGTGGACGACGCCATCGTGGTGCTGGAGTCCATCGTCCGCGAGCACGCCCGCGGCCTCAAGGCGAAGGTCGCCGCGGTCATGGGCGCCCACGCCGTCTCCGGCGCCGTGATCGCCTCCACGGTCACCACCGCGGTGGTCTTCCTCCCCACAGTGGTGGGCGCGAAGAACGAGATGTCCATCTGGCTCGGCGAAATCGGGCTCGCCATCTCGCTCACCATCTTCGCCTCGCTGTTCATCTCGCTCACCCTCATCCCGCTGGTGAGCTCGCGCCTGCTGGCGCGCAAGCCGAGCGTCCCGCCGGCCTGGACCGAGCGCCTCGGGGATTTCTATCAGCGGGTTCTCCGTTTCACCCTGCGACGGCGCTGGATCACCGCCGGAATCGCGGTCGTCTTCCTCGCCACCGCCTTCCTGCCCTTCTTCCTCGGCCTGTCCACCGCGCTCTTCTCCGGACTCAACCGGAACCGGATCTTCCTCTCCTACGAGTTCTCCGATTTCCACTACAAGGAGGACGCCCGCCTCGCGGCGCTCGCGGTGGAACGCGAGCTGGCGGGTCTCCGGGAGGAACTGGGGATCGAGTCGGTCTACAGCTATTTCGCCGAAAACGAGGCGCAGACCGTCATCTCCTTCGAGGCCGAGCACATCAGCGACGCCGACGGGCGCGCGATGAAGGACCGGGTGCGCGAGGTTCTTCCGGTCCTTCCCGGAACCCGGATCGTGTTCGGCGACGACGACCAGGAGAGCGGCGGCGACAGCATGTTCTTCCGGGTCCGCCTGTACGACGACGGTTCGGAGCGCCTGCCCGGCTTTGCGGAGGAGGCGGAGGCCCGGCTCGCCACCGTGGAGGGGGTGGCCGACATCCGTTCGGGGGACGACCAGCCGGCGAAGGAAATCATCGTGCGGCCGCGGCTCGAAGCCGCCGCCCGGCACGGCATCACTCCCCGCGACCTCTCGGAGATCTTCGGGTTCAGTCTGGGAGGACGCCCGCTCCGGCGTTTCCAGACCGGAGACCAGGAAGCCGACGTCCTGCTGATGGTGTCCCAAAAGGACATGTCCCGGGTGGCCGACCTGCAGCAGTTCACCTTCATCGGAGGGAACGGAGTCCCCATTCCGCTCGGAGACCTGGCCGATTTCGAGATCCGCGACCGCAGCCGCGCCATCAACCGGGTGGACCGGAAGGCGGTCGCCACCCTGCGCGCCGCCTACGAGGGAGACGACTGGGAAAGCGCCCGCGGGGAGATCGAGTCGCTGATGGACGGCATGGCGCTCCCGCCGGGGGCGAGCTGGTCCTTCGGCGATCGGATCAGCCGGCAGGACAACGACTTCCGCAACATGGCGGTGAACTACCTGCTGGCGCTGCTCCTCATCTACATCGTGATGGCGGCCCAGTTCGAATCCCTGATCCACCCGCTGGCCATCCTGATCTCGATCCCCTACGCGATCTGGGGGGCCGCCTGGCTGCTGCTCCTCACCGACAGTCCCTTCAACCTGATGGCCCAGATCGGGCTGCTGGTTCTCATGGGGGTCGTGGTCAAGAACGGGATCGTCCTGATCGACCATGTGAACAAGCTCCGCCGCGACGGCATGGAGCGCGCCGAAGCCCTGCTCACCGGGGGACGCGACCGCCTCCGGCCGATCCTGATGACCGCCGCCGCCACCATGCTGGCGCTGGTCCCGATGAGCATCGGGCGGGCCGGACTGGACGAGCTGTACTACTTCCCGCTGGCGCGGACCGTCATCGGCGGCCTCGCCGCTTCGACCGTCCTGACCCTGCTGATCCTCCCGTTCTTCTACACGCTGCTCGACGACCTGGCCGAACGTGCGCGACGGCTCTGGCGCACGAGCCGACCCGCCGCCATCGGCCTGCGGCAAGCCACTCCCCTGGGGGGTTGAGGCGCGGGGCTACCGGTCGTTGTCCCGGACGAGGATCTGCCCGACGAACAGGTCGATTCCGTTGCAGGCTTCGCCGCCGCCGGTCAAGCGGAATTCGACGATGATCTCCTCGTCCTCGGCATCGTCGTCCTCCGCCGCCTGGAAGGTCACTTTCTGGTCGACCCGACTGTTCGCCTGCCAGATGAGCGATGACGGAACCGCGGTCACCAGGCTGGTGGGGGTCAGCACGCTGTCCATCGCGGTTCCGGCGACCGGGACGTTCGGATTCTTGCTGTAGTCCGCCTCGGAGATCAGGAAGTCCAGCACGATCGGCGCGGTGGGGTTCTCCCGGGGCGACAGGTACATGTTGGCATAACCGCCTTCATCCACGGTCACCGAGTAGCTTCCCCCCGGGCGCACTCCCCAATAGCGATAGTCCGTCCAGTTGCGGGCGACGGAACTCACTTCCGGTTCGCTGCCGGAAGCGTTCACCGCCCGGAGCTCGACGGTGTAGCGCCGGCAGTCGTCCCTGGTCAGGTCGTAGCTGGTGGCGGCGGCGTCCGTCAGGTCGATCCAGTCGCTCCAATCGTCCACGTAGTACCGCTGGGTTCGGATTTGCCAGCCGGTGCGCGAGGGGTCGGCCGGCGCGTTCCAGGTCAGGCGGTACGTGTCCCTCCCCACCAGGTCGGTGTTCAGACCGGTGGGCGGCTTCGGAGTCGTGGCGGAAGAATCGCTCCCGGTCGGCGTCGCCGTCGCCCGGTTCGATATGCCACCCGGCCCCGAGCCGTACTTCGCGCGGAGCCGGAAGCGGTACTGGGCGCCGTTTGTCAGCCCGGTCACCGTGTGCGTCGTGGTCCCCTCGATGTTGGCCCAGGGGCCGAGCTTGCCGCCGTCCCGACCCATCCTGCCGTAGCGCAGCTGGTAGCCGGCAACCTCCGCATCCGCCTCCGGGGCGGTCCAGGAGAGCGTGACCTGCCCGTCCCCCGCCACTGCGGTCAGCGACGTCGGCGCCGCGCCGCGCTCCTGGGCCGCCGGCCCGACAAACGCGAGATCGCCGCCGGACCCCGCCGGAGACGAAGCGGGCGCCGCGCTCGGCGCAACCGGCGTCCCCGAATCGGACGACCCGCAGCCACCCAGCGCGAGAAGCGCCGAAAGACCGAGAAAACCCGGAACCAGGAAAGGCAGCCGATGCATGTCCCGATGGTAGCCGTTCCGGAGACGGGACGTAGCCCCGGTTCCGGCGGCTACGCGGCCCGCCTGGCGGTGACCGCCTCGCGCAAACCGGAAAGCAGACCCTCCAGCCGCGCCATCCGCTCGCGCAGCTGGCCGATCTCCTCGCGCAACTGGCCGATCTCCTCGCTCATCTCCTTGCCCTGGGCCTCGATCCGCTTGCTCAGCGCATCGCCCTGAGCGTCGATCCGCTCGCGCAACTCGTCGCCCTGGGCGTCGATCCGCTCGCGCAACTCGCTGCCCTGGGAGTCGATCCGCTCGCGCAACTCCTTGCCCTGGACATCGATCCGCTCGCCCATTTCCCGAAGCTCGGCCCGCAAACCCCGAAACGATGTGGCGTTCGAAACCAGAACGGCGATCGCCGCGCCAATCACAGTCCACGCAGTAGCGTCCATCAAGCAACCTCCCCGGAAGTCCGTGCGCCCATCATAACGCCTCCGCGGGCAGGCGTCGCCTGACCCACCAAAGCGCTCAAGGGCCCAGGGCGCCGACCGGAATGACGGCGACTCCGTCCGGACGGACGTAGCCGTAGCCGCTCCCCACGACGACGCCCAGGAACATCGGTTCGCCTTGCGGAACCGGATCCACCCGGTCCCGGAAACGAAGCAGGCTGGCCGCCGCCGCATCCACCCGACCCGCGCCCAGCTTGATTTCCAGGGCGCCCCACCTTCCGGGCCCGGCGTCCACGATCGCATCCACTTCAAGACCGGTGTTGTCCCGGTAATGATGGATGCGCGCCCCGACCGCCTGGGCGTAGACCCGCAGATCCCGGACCACCAGCGACTCGAACAGAAACCCGAACCAGGCGGGATCGGCGATCAGGTGCGAAGGACCCGCAGCGAGCGCCGCGACGGCGAGCGAGGGGTCCACGAAGTGCCGCTTGGGGGAACGCCGAAGGCGCGAACGGGATCGGAGCCGGGGACTCCACGGCGGCTGCTCCTCGACCACCATCAGGCGGTCCAGCACCGCGAGATAGGCGCGAGCCGTTTCCGGCGAGACGAGCCCCTCCGCACCGCCCACGTTGCAGGCGATCGTCGAAAGGCTTGCGGAAGTGGCGATGTTGCGGGCGAACGACTGCAAGAACCGCCGCACCCGGTCGGGATCGCGGCGAATCCCGGCAGCGCGCTCCAGATCCACGCGGCAGACATCCTCCAGATAGTCCCGATTGGCGAGCAGGGCGGCGTCCCGTCCCACCCGCAGATGTCCGGGCCACCCCCCCACCGCGCGCCGCCAATTCCCGATCGGCGACGCGCGGGCGATATGCGTCGCTGCGGTGGGAAACAGGCACGGGACGGAGTCTACAGCTTGGGAATCGTGCTTTTGCAACGTTTCCAACCGGTGTTTTGCAACCTTTCCAGCCGCCTTTTTGCAATTTTCACCGCGCCCGAGGGACGGCGGTACAGTTCCCCGCATGAAGAACCGCCTTCGTGCGGGCGATGGAGGGCGAAATCCTCACCGACCGGGCTTCATCGCGCCGTAAAGAGATGCGCTCCGGCGGCATGCGGTACAACGCCCCCAGGGCCCTCGATCTCCTGCGGCGGGGCACAGGAATTCGGAACGCCCGGTTCCGCGAGGGGCAGGAGGAAAGCATCCGCCTCCTCGTCGAGGGCCGCCACCGGCAGCTTGTGGTGCAAAAGACCGGCTGGGGCAAGAGCTTCGTCTACTTCATCGCCACCAAGCTGTTGCGCGAGGCGGGCAGCGGACCGGCGCTTCTGATCAGCCCCCTGCTGGCGTTGATGCGCAACCAGATCCAGGCCGCCGAACGGATGGGCGTCCGCGCCCGGACGATCCATTCGGACAACCAGAACGAGTGGGACCAGGTGGAGCAGGCGGTACGCGACGACGACGTCGACATCCTGCTCATCTCCCCGGAGCGGCTGGCGAACCCGCGGTTTCGCGACACATTTCTGCCGGACATCGCCGGGAGCATCGCCCTGCTGGTGATCGACGAGGCCCACTGCATCTCGGACTGGGGGCATGATTTCCGCCCCCACTACCGACTAATCGAACGCCAGGTGCGCGACCTGCCTCCCAATCTTCGCCTGCTGGCCACCACCGCCACCGCGAACACCCGGGTGATGGACGACATCAAGGCGATCCTGGGGCCCGACCTCCACGTCGCGCGGGGCGATCTGAACCGGCCGTCGCTCGCGCTGCAGACCATCAGGATGCCCGGACAGGCCGAACGGCTCGCCTGGCTGGCGGAACAGCTGCCGAAGCTTCCGGGAAGCGGGATCATCTACACGCTGACGGTGCGGGACGCCGGCACCGTGGCGGCCTGGCTCCAATCCCGGGGCATCGCAGTCGAGGCGTACACCGGGGAAACCGGAGAGGACCGGCCGGCGCTGGAGCAGGCGCTGCTCGACAACCAGGTGAAGGCGCTGGTGGCGACCACAGCGCTCGGCATGGGATTCGACAAGCCGGATCTGGCGTTCGTCATCCACTACCAGACTCCCGGCTCCGCCGTGGCCTACTACCAACAGGTGGGGCGCGCCGGGCGGGCGCTCGATGAAGCCCGCGGCGTGCTGTTCAGCGGCACGGAGGACACCGACATCACAAGTTGGTTCATAAAAAACGCCTTCCCCAGCCGCGACGAAGTGGAGCAGATTCTGGCGGCGCTGGAAGCCTCCGAGGACGGGCTGAAGCAAACGGAGATCGAGGCGAAGGTCAACATCAAACCAAGCCGCATCCAGAAGACCCTGCAGCTGCTCGCGCTCGAATCGCCAAGCCCCATCGTGAAGGACGGCTCCAAGTGGCGGTTGATCGCTGCGCGATTGAGCGCCGATTTCTGGAAACGGGCGGAACGGCTCACGGCGCTCCGCCGGGAAGAACAGGCGGCCATGCAAAAGTACACGCGGCTCGCCTCCGGCCACATGGAGTTCCTGATCCGGGAACTGGATGGAGACCCACAGGGGATCGACCCGCCCCGGCTGCCGCCGCTCCCAGTCACGTGCGACCGGAACACCGTGGTCGAGGCGGTCGCCTTCCTGCGCGGCGCAAGCCTTTCGATACCCCCGCGGAAGCAGTGGCCTTCAAGAAAACGCATCGATCCCGAACATCGGGCCGAGCCGGGAAAGGCGCTTTGCGCCTGGAGCGACGCGGGCTGGGGGCGTCTGGTCCGGCAAGGCAAGCGCGACCAGCGATTCGCGGACGAACTGGTACAGGCGTCCGCGGCGTTGCTGCGCGAGTGGAATCCGGATCCGTTTCCTGAATGGGTCGCCGCCATCCCCTCGCTCCGGCATCCGCGCCTCGTGCCGGACTTCGCGCGCCGGCTGGCGAAAGCGCTGGGACTCCCGCTCCGCGACGCGCTGCGCAAGAAGGCGGACCGGGACGAGCAGAAGACGATGGAAAACAGCGACCACCAGGCGCGCAACGTCATCGGTTCGCTGGCGATCTCCGAAGAAGCCATCCTCCCCGGCTCGGTGCTGCTGGTTGATGACATCGTGGACTCCCGCTGGACGTTCACAGTCGCCGCCGGGGAGCTGCGCCAGCGGGGATCCGGTCCAGTGTGGCCGTTCGCGATTGGGCACGCGGGGAGCGGATGACGTCCCCGAACACGCAGGCGATCCTGCTGCTCACCGCCCCGCTGCGCGGCGGCCGGCCACCGGATGCGTCTCCCAAACCGCTGACGCTCAAGGAGTACAACCACCTCGCGCAGAAACTCCGGGAGGCGAACGCCGAACCCGCCGACCTGCTGGGCGAAGGCGCGCCGACGCTCCTCGAGTCCTCCCTGCTGGATGGGGAACAGCTCCGCCGCCTGCTCGACCGGGGCTTCCTCCTCTCGCAGGCGATGGAGCGCTGGAGTTCCCGCGCGATCCAGGTCGCAAGCCGCGCGGACCCGGAGTACCCGAAACGGCTCAAGCGCCTCAAGCAAAAAGCGCCGCCGATCCTCTACTTCTGCGGACGCCTCGCCGACCTGGACGCCGGCGGACTGGCGGTGGTGGGCTCCCGGAACGTGGGCGACGACCTGATCGTGTATGCCGGGAACGTCGGAAACCTCGCCGCCCAGGCAAGGCGCCCGGTGGTCTCCGGCGGCGCGCGCGGCGTCGATCAGGCGGCGATGCGCGGCGCGCTTGACGCCGGCGGCAAGGGAGTCTGCGTGCTTCCCGGCAACCTGGACCGCGCCGTCACCCGGAGGGAATACCGGGACGCGGCGCTGGACGGTCGGCTGGTTCTCGTCTCTCCCGACGACCCCGCGACCCCCTTCGCCGGCTGGCGCGCCATGGAGCGCAACAAGTACATCTACGCGCTGGCCGACGCGGCGCTTGTAGTCAACGCGGAACGCAACAAGGGCGGAACCTGGGCCGGCGCGGTGGAGCACCTCGACCGGCATCGCTTCGTTCCGGTCTACGTCCGCGCCGCCGGACCAACGGGCGCATGGCGGGACGCGCTGCTGGAACGGGGCGCGCGCAAGTGGCCGGATCCCGAAAGCCCGGACGCTCTCGGAGCGCTTCTGGCCGAAACACCGGTTCAACAGGTTCCGGCGTCTGCAACGTCCCCAGCCGAAGAACTGTTCGCCAAGGCGACGGAGCTTCTTCTCCCCTGGTTGCGTGAGCCACGCACTGAATCGGACACCGCGAATCGGCTCGATCTTCAGAAGGGGCAGGCGCGTTCCTGGCTCAAGCGGTTGGTGGCCGACGGAAAGATCGAAACACTCTCCCGTCCCGTCCGATACCGGGCCGTATCCAAACCTCAGCCGGCACGAACACTGTTCAACCAGAACTCCGGGTAGGCGGCGCCCCCGCCATGCCGCTCCGAATCGGCTTCCAGATCCCGTTCCAGCCGGGAGCGCAATCGGGAGGCAACCTCTACGACCGCCGGCTGGCCGCGGCCCTGGAGGACCGCGGCCACCGGGTGCGGCTCGTCGAGACCGGTCCGGACTCCCGGACGCCGGAGGCCGACGTCCTGATCCAGGACGAACTCCTCCATCCGGTCTTGCAAGAATCCTCCCGCATCCCCCGCATCGCGCTGGTTCATCATCTCGGCTGCGACGAACCGGAACGGGACGCCGGGGAGCGGACGGCGCTCGAGGCTTCGGAGCGTGCCTTCCTGCGGGGCGTCCAGGGCATTCTCGCCCCCAGCCGGTGGAGCCGGGACCGGGCGCTCGCGCTCGCCGAACATTCCAACATCCCCGCCGCGGTCGCTCCCCCCGGACGCGATGCGCTCGCCGGAGGACCGCTCCCGGAAAATCTCCCGAACGAGGCGGAAGTGGAGCGGCGGGCGAAGGCGCCGGGTCCGCTGCGGGTGGTGTTCCTGGGACGCCTCTCGCGCCGCAAGCGGATTCGGGAGCTGGTGGAGGCGGTGCGGCTGGCGCCCGGGTGCGCACTCACAATCTGCGGAGAAGGCGAACCGGAAGCGGAATGGCCGGTCCGCGCCCTGCGTCACCTGGGATCGAACGGCCTGACCGCCATCCTCCGCTCCCATCAGTTGCTCGCCGTTCCCTCAACCCACGAGGGCTTCGGGCTGATCTACCTGGAGGCGTTCGCCTTCGGTCTTCCGGTCATCGCCGCCGCATCCGGCGGAGCGCCCGACCTCGTGACCCACGGCGAGACCGGCTGGCTGGTGGATCCCGCCGAGGGCCCGGACCACATCGCGGGATTCCTCCGCCAGGCCGCTTCCGACCGGGACGCGCTGGCGCGCATGGGGCAAGCCGCGCTCCGGGCGCACCGCCGCTGGCCCACCTGGGCCGAAACCGGACGCCGGGCGGAGCGACTCCTCCAGGATGTGTTGACAAAAAACAACAAGAAAGCAAATTAGAATGAAAATATCTTGCATATGCCTCCCGCTGCCGTCGAGGAAGCCCTGATCGCCCTGGGCCGCAATATCCGCACCGCGCGGCTGCGCCGCAACCTCCGCATCCAGGATCTCGCGGACCGCATCGGGGTCTCGCGTTTCACCGTCTCCGCCATCGAGAAGGGACGCCCGGGCGTTTCGATCTCGGCTTGCCTGGGGGCGCTCCAGGCGCTCGGACTCCTTGACCAGACGCGGGACCTGGCGCACCCCGACCTGGACCAGGAGGGCAAGGCGCTCGAACGGGCGCGGTCCCCCCGGCGCGCCCGGCTGCGGACAGCTTTTGACAATGACTTCTGAGCGCGCGTGCTTCGTGCATCTGGCGCCGCCGGGGAGCGCCGAGTTCGTCGTCGTCGGCCGGTTTCGGGTCCGCAGAACCCGGAGCGGCGTCCCGCGCGGCGAGTTCGTGTACGGACGTTCCTGGCTTGACCGTCCCAACGCGGTGGAACTGGACCCGGTGGAACTCACCCTTGGTCCGCAGGCGCGGGAAACCGTGCGCCTCGGCGGATTCTTCGGCGCCATCCGCGACGCGATGCCGGACGCCTGGGGACGGCGGCTCCTCGAACGACAGCTCGGCACATCCCGGCTTGACGAATTCGACTACCTGCGGTTCGGCGACGTCGACCGGGCAGGCGCGCTCGGATTCGCCCCCGGCCCCGAGTTTCCCGCCGGCTCCCCGACGTTCCCCGAAATTCACGACCTGACAGCATCCCCGCAGGAACCGATATTCCCCGCGACTTCGCTCGGCGGGGCGCGCCCGAAAGTCACCGTCGAGGACAACGGACACCTCTGGCTCGCCAAGTTCGAAGCCCCGCAGGACCAATGGAACGAACCGCGGGTGGAACACGCCCTCCTCCGGCTGGCCAGCCGGTGCGGGTTCCGGGCCGCCGAGAGCCGCATCGTCGCTTCGGGCGGACGCTCGGTCCTGCTGACGCGAAGATTCGACCGCGAGCGCGCCGATTCCGGCATGCTCCGCTGGCGGTTCGCAAGCGGCCTCACGCTGCTCCGCGCCGAGGAGAGCGCCACCGCCCGCGAGCGCTGGTCCTACCTGTTGCTGGCCGACGAAATCCGGCGGAGCAGCATCCGTCCCCGCGAGGATCTGCGCGAGCTGTTCGGGCGCATCTGCTTCCACGCCGCGGTGCGAAACACCGACGACCATCCAAGGAACCATGCCCTGATCGCCGACCATCGCGGCTGGCGGCTGAGCCCGGCCTACGACCTCACTCCCTCCCCCGGTCCGTCGCGCGAAGCGCCTTGGCTCGCCATGGACTGCGGAATTCGGGGGAGGCAGGCGAGCCGGGACAACCTGTTGAGCGGCGCCGGCCGGTTCCTGCTTGCGCGCCCCGAAGCCGAAGCCATCCTGGATGCGGTGTTTCGAACCGTCGGCGCCTGCTGGCGGGACGCGATGCGGGAGGCCGGGGTCAGCCTGCGGGACGAGGAAGCGATCGCGACCGCCTTCGCACCGCCGGCGTGAGGAGCCACGCGAACAGGAACGCGCCGAGCGCCAGCGGACCCAAGCCCAGGGCGGCGAGCGGGACGGCGGCCCCGACGGCCGTCAGGGCGGCCGGTTTCCGAAGGCGGCCCAGCCAGGGGACGCCCGCCGGGTCCAGCCGCCCGGACGACACCAGGTAGTCGCGGGCGAAGCCGACGAGAAACGGGACTCCGAGCGCGAACGCGGCGGGAACGGACCAGCGGAGGGTGATTCCGGGGACCAGGCAGACCGCGAGCAGCCCCATCTGGAACCCGGCGAGCCTCCGGCGAAAGGGACTCGGATCGAGGGGACGCTGCGGGCGCCCTTCCACCCGGAGCGCCAGCGCGAAGAGGTAGCGGGCGCACCCGGCGAGCAGCATCCATCCGGGAAGCGTCCCCAGCGCCAGGACGGCGACCGCCGAGGCGACGGCATGTCCCAGGGCGTCGGTCTCCCGGTCCAGGAGCGCGCCGAACTCCGAAGCCAGACCGGACCGCCGGGCGAGGAAGCCGTCGAGCGCGTCGGCAAGCGCCGCGCTCCCGTAAGCGATCGCCGGAATCCAGCCCGGTTCGGAACCGCCGAAGGCGAACAGGACGCAGCCGCCGCCGAGTCCGGCGAACGCCCCGAGCCGCGCCAGCGTGAGCCAATTGGCGGCGCCGAAAGGGAGCCGGGCGCCGTCGGGGGCGCGATGACGATCCCGTTCGGGGAGAACCCGCCACAGGACGAGGCCGGCGAGAGCGAGCGCGACGCCAGCAGCGAGCCCGATCAGAAGCGGTAGCCCAGGCTCATCTTGAGCCGGCGTCCCTTGGGGTTGTGGGTCAGCGAGTCGTAGGCCAGCTCCTGGCGCACGAGCGGCGGAACGCTTCCGGCGAGGTTCAACGCCGAGCCGGTCAGGGTCAGGCCGGAGTCCGGCCAGTTGTACTGCGCCGTCGCGTCAAAGGTGAGCCAGGGGGCGATGTCGGCGTATTCCCGGGTCGTGGCGCGGTCCTTGTAACCGGAGATGGCGCGGGCGGCGCCGGTGAGCGTGAAGCCCGACTCCAGCCACGAAACCAGGGCGTGGGCGCGCAGCCTGGGGAGCGGCGGCGCGAGCGGGTTGTTCCGGTTCAGGTATCCGGCGCCCTGTTCGCCCTGGTGCACCACCACCCCGGACACTTCGAGCGACTCCACCGTGTAGTCGAGCGTGAAGCTGCCGTCGAGCGCGCCCACCAGCGCCCCGTTCCCCATGACCCGCCGGGCGCCGACATGCCAGTCGAACCCGGAAGTGGTGAGGCCGGGCCAGTTGATGCGGCGGATGCGGATTCGTTCGATGTCCACCGGGTCGCAGCTTCCGTCGGTCAAGCCGCCGGGACAGGTGATGAACTGCTGGACCCGGCTCCGGGTCGCCGGGTTGGCGTAGGCGGCGGCGAGGCCGGCGTTCGGGATCGTGCCGATCGGGTTGTCGAGGTCGAAACTCCAGAAATCGAGCGCCGCCTCCACCGCCGCATCGCCGCCCAGAAGGATTCCGATGTTGTAGTGGAACGCCTCCTCGGGGACAAGGCTCCGGTCTCCCGAGTCGTCGATCGCCTTCCACGTGCCGCTGGCCGCCACCCAGTCCTGAAACGTGGAGATGTCCTCGTTCACGTCGTCGAGCGACGGCGTCCGGAAGGTGGTCTGCACCGTCCCGCGCAGGGACAGGGTGTCGGATATCTTCCAGATCGCCGCCAGCTTGGGGTCGAAGCTGCCCGCGAATTCGGTCGTCTCGTAGTGGGCGGCCGCCTGCAGGTCGAGCGCGTCGCCCACGCTCAGCGCGAGTTCGGAAAACACCGCGTGGGTCTGCTGGCTGGCGCTGTAGGGGTTCTGGGCGGAAGTGAAGGTGAAGGGGCCGGTGTGGACAGTGCAGCCGCGGTCGCCGGGGGTCTGGCAGGGGTGGAACCCGAGATTTCCGGCGGCGTTCGGTTCGGCGCGGGCCGAGACCCGTCGGAACTGGTGTCCGGCCGCGACGGTGGCGTTCCCGCTCAGCTCCTTCGTGATGGTGACGTCGGTGGTGAAGATGTCGGAGACCCCGTGCATCTCCACCTTCTCGTGGATCCAGTCCAGAAGCTCCGGCGCGTTGCCGAGCGCGGCCGCATACTGCGGATTGGGGGTGTTCTCGAACGCCGCCCCCGGCTGCTCCGAGAACTGGATCGCATTGCCGAAGGGGTTGAAGTAGTGGCAGCTCCCCTGCCCGGCGACCACGCCCGCCGGAATCGGTCCGAGCGCCATGCGGGAGGGAGACGCCGGATCGAGCTCCACGTCCACCCCGCAGTCGGGCCCCCCGTAGCCGCGGAAGGCGAGGAACTTCCGCCATGCGTACTCCGCCGGAATCGGCACGGCGCTGCTTGAACGGGCGTACACCGCCCCCAGGTCGTACCCGAACCCGGCACGACCGATTTCTCCTCCCATTGACGCCGCGATTCGTCCGGTCGCATTGCCCCGGTCGAGGAGGCGTCCCGGTCCGGAGTTGCCCGCCAGCCGTCCGAAGAAGTACCAGGGCTCCGAGCTGTTTGCGAGATCGAGCATCGCCCCCGAGGCGGCGGCGACCGACGGCAGGCTCGCAACCAGCGCCCGGCGCCCCGGATGGTCGGGCTGGACGATCTGAAGCCCGTCGAACAGCGCGATCGGAGGAAAGGACGGGGTGGTCCTCCATTCCGGCGTGCGGGCGTCGGCGTAGAGGCCCTCGATCTGGAACCACCCGGTCTCCCCGAAGTGGCCGTGCGCCTCCACCACGCTCCGCAGGTGGCGGGTGGGCGCGATCAGGTCATCCCATTGCTGGTAGCGGAAACGGCAGGTCCGGGCCTGCTGGTCGGGGTGGCCGCCGAGCGCGGCGCACTGGGGATCGAGGAAGCGCGGCGCGGCCGCCAGCGAGGCGGCGTCCGACCCGGTGGCGCCGGACGGGACGATGAAGGCGCCCGGATTGCCGGTTCCCGACCAGCCCCACCCCCAGTTCGGGTAGTCCCGGAGCACCCAGTCGCGTTCCCCGGCGGAGAGGCGGCTGCGATTCTGGTACTCGACGGCGGCCATCACGTTCGTCTCGCCGAAGCGGCGCCCCCATATCCCGCTCGCCGCCGAATCCCCGGCGCCGGTGAAGGCTTCGTGCGAGACGTTCAGCTCCAGCCCCTCGAAGTCGCTCCGGGTGATGAAGTTCACCACGCCGCCGATGGCGTCCGAGCCGTAGATCGCCCCCGCTCCCTCCTTCAGGATGTCGAGGCGGGCGATGGCGACCGAGGGGATGGTGTTGATGTCCACGAAGCGGCCGCCCGGGAGCTTGACCGGCACTCCGGCGGTGCGCCGCCCGTTGATGAGAACCAGGGTGCGCGACGCGCCGAGGCCGCGCAGGTTCACGTTGGCGATCGTCTCGGGGAGGGAGGCGCCCGCCCCGGCGAACCAACTGTTGACTTCCCCGACCACCCCGCTGCTCACTGTCAGGTTCTTGAACAGGTCCACCAGCTGCGGGGAGCCCTGCTGGCCGATGATGTTCCGGGTGACCACCGCGACCGAACTCGGCGAGTCGATGGGCGTCTCGCGGATGACGCTCCCGGTGACCTGAACCTCCTCGACGTGCCGGATGCCGGCAGAGCCGGGGGCCGCCTCCTCCGGCATCTCTTCGGGTGGGTCGTTTTGCTCTTCCGAGGAAGGAGGCGGGGGCGGCTGCGCCAAGGCCGGAAACGTCGCAAGCGCGACCGCCAGAAGGCGAAGGAAGCGCAAGCGCATGGCTTCGGGACTCTACCGCCACCGCCAAATCCCCCGGGACCGGCCCACGTGATAGACTCGCCCGCCCCTGATGCCACCGCTTACCCCCCCCCCCCTACAAATTTTTGGATCACATTCATAAATTCGGTCGCCAGTTCCCCTTGGACGTCGGCGATCACTGCGGTTTTCATCGTTTTTGTCGTCCTTTTCTACTTTTATTTTCTTCGGTGGCATCGCTCCGAGCTCTATCCGTACCTGACTTCGAATGCGCCGACGTTCCTGACCTCCCTTGGAATTCTCGGAACATTCATAGGAGTTTCCATCGGGCTGTTGGCCTTCGATCCTGACCCGGAGACTTTCACAGAGAGCATTTCGAATCTTTTGGGTGGGTTGAGGCTGGCGTTTCTGAGCAGTTGCGCAGGCATATTCGCCAGCCTTCGTTTCCGGTATCGCATACACAAAATTGAATCTCCAGACAAACCGATTGGCCCTGAAGATTTCGCAGCAATCCTCGAAAAACAGCGCGAACTCCTCCAATCCGTGCGCGACGCCATCGCTGGATCGGAGGAATCCAGTGAATCCAGTCTCGCCGGGCAGTTTCAATTGATCCGCAAGGAACTTGGAGACCGTAGACAGCAAGACGTTGCTTTCCGCGAACAATTTGAAACCAAGTTGTGGGAACAATTGCATTCATTTGCGAACATGCTCGCCAAGTCCGCAACCGAACAGGTCATCCAGGCACTGAAGAAAGTCATCGTCGAATTCAATCAGAACCTGACGGAACAGTTCGGCGACAATTTCAAGAAGCTGGACGAATCCGTCCAAAAAGTGCTGGAATGGCAAAAACGCTATCGTGCTCAAATTGAAGAATTGCACGAATTGTATGAACATTCCGTGAGAAAGATTACCACGATTGAGGCGTCCGTCGAGCAAATCGCCAAGAATTGCGCAACAATCCCGGAGCGGATGGAATCACTTTCGGCTATTACAACGAAGGCCCAACACCAGTTTGGCGAATTGGAATCT
The DNA here is from genome assembly GCA_965202845.1 of Candidatus Marinacidobacterium sp. GTDB lineage: Bacteria > Acidobacteriota > Vicinamibacteria > Marinacidobacterales > Marinacidobacteraceae > CBDATA01. The sequence goes on along the minus strand of OZ241856.1, from coordinate 418,363 downwards.
CAACTTGCCGCTTTCGCCCAGTTGCGGGAAAACGTTGTGGAAACGATGTCGCATTTTGCTTCACTGCAAGAAGCCACCAAGGAGAATGTAGTACAACTGGCAAGCACCAGCAAATCCATTCAGAGTGACATTCAGCAGGTTCAGGACAGCGTGAAGGCTGCCACCGATAAAATGCTTTCAGAAATGGAAAGCGGCATCCATCAAGCTTTGGAAAAACATCAGGAAACCGCAGAAAAATTGGGCCTCAATTGAGATTTGAGTGGGTAGAATGGAGACCGCCGGGATTCCGGGTGTCAAGGGCGGGCTTGCACGGCGTAGCGAACCCTTGACTCACGGAATCCGGCGGGCACGCTCGAAAAAGGGTCGAAAGCGGGAAGCCGCAACCGTCCCCAGCCAGCGTCGCCACACACCAATGGAACACTTTTCCCGCTTTCGACCCTGAAAAAAAGGAGCGCATCCAGTGCTACACGAGCTTTTCGCCCAAGCCCTCGGCATCCCGGACCCCTGGTTCGTCGAGAACGTGGAATTCGACAAGGACCAAGGAAAGCTGAGCATCCGCGTCGATTTCCGCAGGGGCGCCCGCTTCGCCCACCAGAACCACGACGGCCTCCATCCGGTCCACGACACCAAGACCAAGCGCTTCCGCCACCTCAACTTCTTCCAATTCGAGTGCGAACTGGTGGCGCGCGTCCCCCGGGTGCGCCTCCCCAACGGCAAGGTCGCGCTGGTCTCGCCGCCCTGGGCCGGCAAGCTCTCCGGGTTCTCCCTCCTCTTCGAAGCCTTGATTCTCGCCATGTGCCAGGACATGACCTTCGCCGCCGTCGCACGGCTCGCCGGACTCTCCCAGCACCAAACCCAGGCCATCTCCAACCGCTATGTGGAACTCGCCACCGAAACCGACGACCAAGCCGACGTCCGCGCCGTCGCCATCGACGAAACCTCCCGCGCGCGCGGCCACAACTACGTCACCGTCGTCGCAGACGCCCGAAAACGCCGGGTCATCTTCGTCGGAGAAGGCCGCGCCGCCGACTCCGTCGACCGATTCGCCCGAAGCCTCGAAGCCCACGGCGGAGACCCCGAAGCCGTCGAAGTCGCCTCCATCGACATGTCCCCCGCCTACATGAAGGGCGTCGCAGAGCATCTCCCCAACGCCCAGATCACCTTCGACAAATTCCACGTCATCGCTCACGCATCCAAGGCCCTCGACCAGACCCGGCGCATCGAGCAGCGCGCCAACCCCCAACTCAAGGGCATGCGCTGGGCGCTCCTCAAAAATCCCGAACGACTCGGCCCCGAACAGCGCGCCCAACTCAACGCTCTCATCGCGCAGGCCCCCGGAAAGCGCACCGCCCGAGCCTGGATGTACCGCGAGCAACTCCGGAACATCCTCAACCGCAAGCAGGTCAACGTCGTCAGAGCCATGCTCCGGCAGTGGTGCGCCAACGTGAACCGCTCCAAGGTCGAACCCATGAAAGCCGTCGCGCGGATGATCCGCAAACATCTCGAGGGCATCGTCGCGTGGGCCCGAACCCGCCAGACCAACGGCTTCATCGAGGCGCTCAACGGCCTGTTTCAGGCGGCCAAGCGGAAAGCCAGAGGCTACGGAACCTTCCAGACCATCCGCACCGTGTTCTTCCTCATCGCCGGAAAACTGGACTTCTCCAAGCTCAACCCTCATGTCGCGTACCCACTCGGTATTTGAAAGAGCCATTCTGTTTGACAGAACTGAACTACAATAACAGCAACTTGAGTAAGGCAACGAGAAGGAAAGCAGCTCAGACTTTTCAGTTGGACGATTTCTTCAAGAAATATCGGACGCATTTCGATCCGAAGCCGATGCGCCGGGCAGGAGCGTTCGATGGATATCCTGATGACTGGGACAAAATTTCCGATCGGTATCGGCGAAGAGCTCACTACCGGTGCGAAAAATGCGGAGCCGATTTTCGCCAGACCCCCAACCTGCTTCATGTCCATCACATTGACGGTGTCAAGACAAACAACTCTCCGACGAACCTGAAGGTGCTGTGTTTCCGATGCCACAGCGAGGAGCCGATGCACGGACACATGAAGGAGTAGGAGGGTTTTACGGCTCCCGGCGGGGTGGGAAGAGGGCGGACCAGTCGCGGGACAGGTCGCTCATCCGCCACGAAGTCCCGGCGAGCGGCATGAGGGTGCGCTCGAATCCCAGCGTCCGGAACGGTTCCAGCAGGGCCGGGTCCTGGGAGAAGAGGTGGATCGGGGTCGCCCAGGTATCGCTGTCGTGGAGCGACAGGCGCGGCGGCTGGTGATCGCCCACGATCAGCACGAACGTCCGTCGCCGGACGAACTGGCGCAGGAAGCCGCCGAGGATGCGGAATTCGTGGGCGAGGCTCGCCACGTAGCGGTCCGCGAGCTCGTCGAGGTCCCGGTAGTCGTCATGGGCGACCGACCGGATCGGGCCGTCATAGGCGGTTCCCTCGTCGAAACGCTCCCAGGGGAACACATAGCGCGGAATCGGCCAGTACGGAATGTGGCTGGTGATGAGCGAGACCTTGGCGAACACCGGCCGGGTCGCGGACGCCAGTTCCTGCCGATGGAGCGCGTACAGGGTGTACTGGTCGGGGACTTCCCACCAGCCGATGCGCGGCCCCCGGTAGCCGATCTCCGGACGGTCGTAGCTCCGCTCGAAGCCATACCACTCCCCCTCCGGCCAGGCGCCGGAAATCCCCGGTTCGTACGCCACCGTCCGATACCCGGCGGCGGCGAAGCGCCGCGCCAGACTCGCCCGGTCCGAGCGCACCAGCGAGCGGTAGCGCGCCTCCGAATCCACCCGGACTCCGGAAAGCAGCGAGGCGTGCGCCCGCCACGACCCGCCCCCGAAGGTGGGACTCTGAATCTGCGCGGACAGGAACTCGAAGCCGCCTGCCGTCGCGTCCGCCGCCAGCCGTTCCGCCGCCGGCGCCAGCCGGGAGCGGAGCTCCTCGCGCTCCCAGGCGACAACCCCGTAGGACTCGACGAACACCAGCAACACGTCGGCGCCGCCGAGCTCCGGCGCCGGGGGCAACTCGGGATCGGTCAGCGGCGCCGGAAGGTCCCGGAGCGGCGCCAGCGCGATGCGGACGACGGCGGCCATCCCGCTGCCCCCCGGCGGGCCGAGGAGAGGCAGGAAAGCGGCCAGCGCGAGCAGCGCGCCGACGACCCGCAGACGCGGCGACGCCTCCCCGGCGGCGCGAACCAACGCCCGGATCGCCCGTTCCCCGAGAAAAAGCAGCGCCGCCGCCAGCCCGCCGAACCCGGCGACCATGAGGACCAGAACCGGCGCCGGAAAGGCCGCGCCCAGCATCGACGCCACCGCCCCCACGTTCGGCAGGTCGCCCACCGGGTCCAGGGGCCGGCCGAGCAGCTCCACCGCGATCCGTTCGGCGAGCCGGGCGGCCAGCAGCAGGGACAGCGCCCCGGCCAGCAGGAAACGACCCGGACGTCCCAAGCGTCCGAAGAACCCTGGCGCCGCCAGCAGCAGCAGAACCAGCGCGGCCAGGTCCGGACTCGCCGAAAGCGAAGGAACGAGCCACGGCGGCTCGAACCGAACCGCGATTCCGAGGACCAGGTTCAGCGCGACCAGCGCGAGCGCGGCGCGCCTCACGAACCGAGCGCGTCCAAGCCGAGCAGGAGATGCGCCGCCACATACAGGAAGGCGTCCTCCGGGATGCGCGATGCCACCGCGTTCGTGACCAGGAACCCGCGGAAGGCGTCCAGCGCCCGGCGGTCCCCCCGGCGCGCCGCCATCTCGACGAGCGTGCCCCAGATTTCGACGCCGGGGCGCTTGCTCCGCGCCTCCTCGCCGGTGCGGCCGTAGTAGGCGAGGCGAAGCCCCGGCATCCGCGCGACGCAAAAATCGAGCACCGATCCCGCGACTTCGGGGGCGCCCTCCATCGCGTGGAGCGCCACCGACGCCGCGTTCGAGGTCTGCACGATGTCATTCGGCGAGAACAACAGCGTCCGCGAATCGTCGTAGAGGGTGGCCATCTCCGGCTGGAAGACGTCGTACAGGAGGCCGGCCGGGGACGCCGCCGCCCGCACCACCCGGTAGCTCTCCGCCGCCAGACGGGCGAGGTCCGCTCGCCCCTCGGCGCGCGCCACCCGGGCCACGAAGTCGGGAGCGTAGTCCACCAGGAAGGAGTTGGTGGCGAAATCCCGGCTGCGGAAGTTGAAGTAGTTCCGCACCAAAAGCAAGTCCGTCCCCCGGGCCGGCGCCGCATGCCGCGCGTAGCCGTCCAGCGCCAGCAGGGCGCGCTCCCGGTCCGCCGGGTCGCCGAACGCCTCGAAGACTTCCCAGAACCCCTGGGCGATGCGGAGCGCCTCGGTGGTGCCCGAAGCGTCCGGATCTTCGCCCTCCGGACTCCGGCGCCAGATCACGAAGCCGCGGGTGAAGGGGTCCTCCGGGTCATCCACGATGAGGTTCCGCATCGCGAACCCGCGGAGCGCATCCGCCATCCCGCGGTCGCCATAACGCGCCGCCACCTTGAGGAGTTCGCCGATGTCCACCGCATAGACGAACCCGTCCCCGCGCACCAGCTCCCCGGCGAGCGCCCGGGAGCGGACTTCGGCGAACAGCGCGTCCCGAACCGCGTCCGCCTGTTCGGGCGGCGGCCAGCCAGCGCGACAAGCCGACGCCGCGAGCAGAAAAACAGCGAATCGTCTAGTCAGGCAGATGCTCCCGGGTCAGGTTCCGCGGCGCCGCTCCGGTCGCCACCACATTGTCCTCGATCCGCACCCCGCCATACGGGGCGAGCGCGTCCACCGCCGACCAGTTCACCGCCGAGGCGCCCTTCCCCTCCCGGTGGGGCCGCAGCAGGCTCTCGATGAAGTAGACCCCCGGTTCGACGGTCACCACCATGCCCGCTTCGAGGATCCGGGTGGTGCGAAGCGCCGCATGGGATTTCGGCGGCGGGGCGACCCGTCCCTCCGGGTCCCGAAGACGCCCGCCCACATCGTGCACCTGGAGGCCCAGGAAGTGGCCGACGCCGTGGGGGAAGAAGGCGCGACTGAGGCCGCTCTCCACCGCCGCTTCGGGCGCGACGCGGAGAACGCCTTGGTCGCGGAGCGCGCCGGCGAGCGCGTGGTGCGCCGCCATCTGAACCTCCGCCCACGGCCGGCCGGCGCGAACCTCGTCCACCAGGCCGAGCTGCGCCTCCTCCATCGCCGCCAGCAGACCCCGGAATTCGTCCGACGCCCGCCTGCCGGCGCGGGTCCGGGTGATGTCCGAGGCGTAACCCCGCACTTCGACCCCGGCGTCGATCAGCAGACTGCGCCCGCCCTCCACGTCCGAGCGTTTGCCCTCGTAGTGGAGGATCGCGCCCTTTTCGTTCAGCGCGACGATGGTGGGATAGGGAAGCTCGCCCTCCGAACCACCCACTCCGGCCATAAAGGCCCGGTGGATTGCGGCCTCGCTTCCGCCGGCGTAAAAGGCTTCCTCCGCCATCCGGTGCCCGCGCGCCGCGACCCCGTTCGCCTCGGAGATGCAGTCGATCTCGTAGGGAGTCTTGACCGCGCGGCGCCATTCCAGCCGGCTGAGGAGCGGGCGCGGGTTGTGAGCCATGCCGAGCGCCTGGGACAGGTGCGGCGTTTCGCTGATCGCGGCGATCCGGCGGCTTCCCATTTCGGCGAGCAACGCCGCCGCCTGCTCCCGGCGGGAGGCGGAGCGCCGGATGCGGAACCCGGAAGCCCAGAAGAGGTCCTCGCCCAGCGTCGGCGGTTCGTGCCAGTAGTCGTCGGCGATGAGGGCGAGCAGGATCGGCTGCCCGTCCTTCGGGAGCAGCAGCAGGTTGTCCGGGCCGGGATGGGGGCAGAAATGGAGGAAGTGCGGATTCGTGCGGAAGGGCGGGGACTGGTCGTCGCGGAAGAAGAGCCGCGGGCGCCCCGACTCCAGAAGCAGCGCGTCAAACCCGACGGCCTCCAGGTCCTCGGCGAGTCCGGCCCGCCGGATTCGAAGGTGCTCCGCGAAGCGGGAGGCGAGCGATCCCGGTGACATCCGGGCAAGGATAGGGGAACGTGCGAAGATTCGCCGCATGAAGGCGCGCCGCTGGTCCCTCCTGCTGCTCGCCCTGGCGTGCGGCGCCTCGGTGAGCGCCCCGCCGGCGCCGGAACCGACTCCGGAAACAACGCCAACGCACGGCTACCGGATCGTCCGCGAGTTTCCGCACGACCGCGGCGCCTTCACCCAGGGGCTCTTCCACCACGACGGCTTTCTCTACGAGAGCACCGGACTCCGCGGCGCATCCACCCTCCGGCGCGTCGAACTCGAGAGCGGGCGGGTGGTGGCGCAGCACCGGCTGCTCTCCACCTACTTCGGCGAGGGATCGGCCATCGCCGACGGACGCATCCACATGCTCACCTGGACCGCCGGCGTGGGATTCGTCCATGACGCCGACTCGCTGCGGCTGCTCGGCGAGTTCCGCTACGCCGGCGAGGGCTGGGGCCTCACCTTCGACGGGCGGCGCCTGGTGATGAGCGACGGCACCCACGTGCTGCGGTTCCGGGACCCGGAGACCCATCGGGAGGTGGGTGCGCTGCCGGTGCTCGACGGCGGAAGGCCGCTCACCGGCCTCAACGAACTCGAATGGATCGAGGGCGAGATCTGGGCCAACATCTGGACCGAGGACCGGATCGCGCGGATCGACCCGGAATCCGGGCGGGTGCGCAGCTTCGTCGACCTGACCGGGTTGCTTCCGGCGGCGAGGCGGCGCGCCGACACCGACGTGCTGAACGGGATCGCCTGGGACGCGGAGCGGCGCCGGCTCTTCGTGACCGGCAAGAAATGGCCCACGCTCTTCGAGATCGAGGTGGTGGAGCGGTGATCCGGCGACATCGCGCCGGGCTCGGGACCGCCGCCCTTGTCCTGCTGCTCAGCATCTGGCCGCTGTACCCGCTCATCGGGGGCGTCGAACCGCGGTTCTTCGGGATGCCGTTTTCGATGTTCTGGCTGGCGCTCCTGGTGGGAGTGGTGTTCTTCGTCTTCCTTCGGATCTTCCAGGACGACCGGGAGGACGACGCCGCGCTCGACGAGGACTATCGGCGGTAATCCCCGGTGAACGCCTGGCTCGTCGTCTTCCTGACCACGCTCGCCTATCTCGGCGCGACGCTGGCGGTCGGGCTGTTCTCCGGGCGGCAGGCGTCGAACACCCCGGAGGGGTACGTCGCCGGAGACCGGAACCTGGGGTTCGTGATCCTGTACTTCGTGATGGGCGCGTCCATCTACAGCGCCTTTGCGTTCCTGGGCGCCCCCGGATGGGCGTACTCGCGCGGCGCCGCCGCGTTCTACATCGTCTCCTACGGCACGGTGGGGCTGCTCCCGTGGTACTTCCTCGGACCGCGCATCGCGCTCCTCGGCAAGCGGTTCGGCTTCGTCACCCAGGCCGAGTTCTTCGCCCACCGGTTCCAGAGTCCGAAGGCCCTGCCCGCGATCATGGCGGTGATCAGCGCAGTGTCGCTGGTTCCCTATCTGGTCATCCAGATGAAGGGCGCCGGCTACGTCTTCTCGGTGGTGACCGAGGGACGGATGCCCGAATGGGCGGGGGCGGCGCTCGCCTACGGGGTGGTGCTCCTCTATGTGGTGCGCAGCGGGGTGATGGGGGTCGGCTGGACGAACACCTTCCAGGGAGTTCTGATGCTGGGACTCGCCTGGGGACTCGGTCTCTACCTGCCCTGGAAGCTGTACGGCGGGGTCGGCCCGATGTTCGACGGGCTGATCGCCCAGGCGCCCGAGATGCTGGTCGCCCCCGGCCTGGGGCCGGACGGCGCCGTCTGGAGCCATGGGGCGTATTCGAGCGCAATCCTGGTCTCGATCCTCGGGTTCTCGGTCTGGCCGCACTACTTCATGAAGATCTACGCCGCCCGCAGCATCCGCTCGCTGAAGCGGATGGTGGTGTTCTTCCCCACCTTCCAGATCTTCCTGATTCCGGTGCTGCTGATCGGATTCGCGGCCGTTTCGACCTATCCGGGGGTGACGCCTTCGGACACCATCCTGCCGACGATGCTCATGGATCTGGACCTTCCGGCGCTCGCCATCGGGCTGTTCTGCGCCGGGGCGCTCGCCGCCTCGATGAGTTCGGGGGATGCGATCCTCCACGCCGGCGCCTCGGTGCTGATCCGGGATCTGGAGCGGCCGCTTCGCCGCCGGACGCGCAGCAAGGAGGCGGAAACCCGGTGGATTCGCTGGACGGCGGTCGGGATGGGCGCACTCGCCTACTACCTCGCCATCGGAACCGAAGCCTCGCTGGTGGGCTTGCTGCTGATGTCCTACGGCGCCATCGCCCAGTTCTTCCCGCTGCTGATCGCCGCGATGTTCTGGAAGCGGGCCACCCGCCAGGGCGCGATCGCGGGACTCGTCGCCGGCTGCGCGGTCGCGCTCGCCCTCAACCTGTGGCCGGAGCTCGCCCTCCTGGGCATCCATCCGGGAATCTACGGAGCGGCGGCGAACGTCCTGGCGCTGGCGCTGGTTTCGCTCCGCACCGCCCCGCCGCCCCCGGAACGGGTGCAGCCGTACCTGCTCCGGGCGTAGCCGCTCCCGGAAGAGCGTCAGGGTTCCGCCGACGCTGGCGGCGCGTCCCGGGGCGGAAGCCGCTCCTCGAGGATCGCCTCGATGCGGGAGACCCGTTCGGCGAGCGTCCCGATCTCCCGCTGCATCTCCGACAAGCGCCCGTCGAACTGCCGCTGCATCTCCGACAAGCGTCCGTCGAAATCCCGCTGCATCTCCAGCAGCCGCTCGTCGAACTGCCGCTGCATCTCCAGCAGGCGCCCGTCGAAATCCCGCTGCATCTCCAGCAGGCGTCCGTCGAAATCCCGCTGCATGTCCAGCATCCGTCCGTTGACCGTCGAGAACCCCAAGCCCATGCCCAAAACGGCAGTGACGATGACCCCGATGAGGACGAGCAGCATCTTCTCCGCCCGCGAGAGCGACTCCCGCCTGGCGACGGCGCCCGTCATCGCTTCGTCCCGCCCATGTCGGGGCCGAGTATAGACGGGATCCGCGTCGGGCAGCAGCGCCTTGACGGAATTGGTTCTGGTTTGGCTCATGGCAAAGGAACTCCTTTGCACACATACACGCAGCAGAGCCGAAAATCGTGCGCCGCAATTCCAAATTGTGGAAAACTTTTTGGAAATTCGTCGGGGGGCGCGACGTCCGGCTACCGGATCAGCTCGACGTCCGGCGCCTCGCTGACCGCACCGACCCGCTCCGCCATCCGGAAGAGCGCCCGGAGCGCCGCCTCGCCGACATCGCCCATGTCGCGGGTGAGCGCCGAGACGTACATCTTCACGAATTTGCGTCCCAGCTCCCGCTCCAGCCCCCGGCCGAAGCGGAGCGCGTAATCGAGGGCCTCCTCCTCGTTGGCGTAGGCCCAGTCGATGCTCGCCCGCATCGCCCGGTTCACCTCGACCGCGAGGCGCCGCCCCAGGTCGCGGCGCACCACATCCAGCCCCAGCGGCAGCGGAAGGCTGTGCTCGTTCTCGAAGCGGGCGCCGAAATCGTCGACCAGATGGAAGCCTTCGGCCTTCCAGGTGAGCTGCCCCTCGTGGATGACCACCCCGGCGTCCGCCTCCCCGGCGGCCACCGTCTCGAAGATCCGGTCGAATGGGACGCTCACCGGCGTGAAATCGCCGATGTAGCAGCGGGCCAGAAGCGCCGCCGTCGTCCAGGGGCCGGGGATCGCGACCCGCTGGCCGCGAAGCTCCTCGAGGCGGCGGGGGGAACGAGCGACCACCACCGGCCCGTAACCCTCGCCGATGCTGGCGCCGGTGGCCATGATCCAGTATCTGTCCGCCACCTTGAGGTAGGCATGGGCGGAGATCGCGGTGATGGGCAGCTCGCCCGCCATCGCCCGCCGGTTCAGGCTCTCGATGTCCTCGAGCACGTGCTCGACCCGGTAGTCGCGGATGCGCACCGCCCCGTTCGAGAGGGCGCAGAACATGAAGGCGTCATCGGGGTCGGGGCTGTGCCCGACGCGGAGAATTTCGGTCGTCAAGTCGGATGTCCTTGTTTCGGTGGGAGGGCGGCGCGAAAACCCCGGAGCGCGCGTTCGACGTGCGCTTCGTCCCAGTCCATCGGGACGACCAGGTCGGCGAACGCTTGAGCGCCGGCGAGGAAGCGCGCCTGGGCCGGCAGCGCCCGTTCCCGGAACATGCGGCGCGCTTCGGCGGGAGAGTAGCCGCGTTCGGCAGTGTCCCGGGCGATGCGCCGCTCCAGCAGCCGCTCCGGGTCTCCGGTGAGAAACACCCGGAAGTCGGCCATGTCCCGGACCCGCGGATCGTGAAAGGCGAACACCCCCTCGGCCGCCACGAAGCGCGCCGGGCCGCGGACTCCGTCCACCACGTTGCGTCCGCTGGCCGCCTCGTACCGCCTTCCGGGGACCTGCCCGCCGTCCCGGAGGACGGCCAGGTCCCGGGCGAACCCGTCCAGGTCGAGCGCCTCCGGGCGGTCGAAGTCCCGCCGCACCCGCTGCTCCCGGGTCAGGCGGGACACGTCACGGTAGTAGTCGTCGAGCGGGAGGATCACCGCCTCCTCCAGCCGGGCCGCGAGGCGGCGGACGAAACGGGTCTTGCCGGTGGCGGTCCAGCCGGCCACCAGCAGCACTGCGGCGATCTCAACCCTCCGACCGGTCCAGAACCCGCAGGAGCGCCTCCCGGACGGCGCGGGCGTCCGCCCTGCCGCGCAGATCCCGCATCGCCAGCCCCACGAAGAACCCGATGACCTTCCCCCGGCCCTCCCGGTAGGCGCGGGCGTCGTCGGGATGGTCGGCGACCAGCCGTTCGGCGAGCGCCCGAAGGTCGGACGCACCGGGCCCGGCGTCCAGCCCCAGATTGCGAATCGCCTCGTCGGCGTCCCGCCCGGAAGCGTCCATGAGCTGGAAGACGTCCCGCGCCAGGTTCCGCGCCAGCCGCCCGGAGGCCACCCGTCGCAAAAGAGCGCCGAGCCGTTCCGGCGGCACCCGGAACCGGCCGGTCTCCCGCTGCCCGGCGGGCGTCTCCTGGAGAATCCAGCCGGCGACCAGCGGACCGGAGGCGGGCGAAGCCGCCGCCTCGAAGTACTCGGCGACGAGCGGCGCTTCCGCCAGCAGCGCGGCCTGCTCCCGACGCAACCCGAAGGTCGCCGCCAGGCGGGCGGCCCGCTCCCTCGGGAATTCGGGAAGCCCGGCGCGTTCGCGCTGGATCAGCCCGGCGGGAAGGCGGAGCGGAGGCAGGTCGGGGTCGGGAAAGTACCGGTAGTCCGCAGCGGCCTCCTTGAAGCGCATGGTCTCGGTGACGCCCCGGTCCTCGCGGAACTGCCGGGTTTCGATCCGAACCTCGTCCCCCGCCTCCAGCGCCTGCCGCTGGCGCAGCTCCTCGAATTCGAGGGCGCGGCGGAGAAAGCGGAACGAGTTCACATTCTTCACCTCCACCTTGGCGCCCAGCCCCTCGCTTCCCCGGCGGCGCACCGAGATGTTTCCATCCATCCGCAGGTTGCCCCTCTCCATGTCGGCGTCGGAGACCGCGCAGGCGCGCAGGCGGCTCCGCAGCAGCCGGGCGAACTCCTCGGTTTCGGCCGGCGAGCGCAGGTCCGGCTCGGTCACGACTTCGATCAGCGGAACCCCGGCGCGGTTGAAGTCGACCCCGCTCCGGTTCGGCGGCCCGCCGAAACCGGCGTGCGTCAGCTTCCCGGCGTCCTCCTCGATCTGAACCCGGTGGATGCGAATCCGCCGATCCCCGCCCAAGGTGATGCCGCCGCGCCGCGCCAGCGGATGGGCGTACTGGGTGATCTGGTAGCCCTTCGGAAGGTCCGGGTAGAAGTAGTTCTTCCGCTCGAACACCGAGACTTCCGCCACTTCGCATTCCAGCGCCAGGGCGGCCCGAACCGCCAGCTCCACCGCCCGCGCGTTGGGAACCGGAAGCGTGCCCGGCAGGGCGTAGCACACCGGGCACACGTCGGTGTTGGGCGGCGCTCCGGAACGGTTCCGGCAGCCGCAGAAGAGCTTGGTGCGGGTGTCGAGCTGGACGTGGATTTCCAGCCCGATCACCGTTTCGAACGGGTCCTCTCCGCTCAAGTCGTCGCGTAGAGCTCGGCGACCTGGTCCGCGTAGCGCTCCAGCACCGCCCGCCGGCGCACCTTGAGCGTGGGCGTCAGTTCCCCGCCCTCGATGGAGAACACCGCCGGCAGAACGGCGATCTTGCGAATCTGCTCGTAGCGGGCGCGATCCCCGCCCAGGCGGTCCACTTCGGACCGGAGAAGCTCGGCCACCAGCGAACTCGCCGCCATCGCGTCCAGGTCCTCGACCGGAGCGCCCTTCTCCTCGCAGTAGCGGCGCACCTCCTCGAACTCGGGGGTGACGAGCGCGGCGATGAACGGCTTGCCGTCGCCGACCAGCACCGCCTCGGCGATGTACGGGCTGGCCTTCAGTTGCCCTTCGATCGGCTGCGGAGGCACATTCTTGCCCCCGGACGTCACCAGGATGTCCTTCTTGCGGTCGGTGATGCGGAGGAAGCCGCCGTCGTCGATCACCCCGATGTCACCGGTGTGGAACCAGCCGTCCTGGACGGCTTCGGCAGTGGCCTCCTCGTTTCCGTAGTACCCCTTCATCACGTTGTGCCCGCGGCAGAGGATCTCGCCGTCGGAGGCGATCCGGACCTCGACCCCCTCGATGGGCAGTCCGACGCTCCCGAAGCAGAACGCATCCACCCGATTCACCGTGATGACCGGCGAGGTTTCGGTGAGTCCGTAGCCTTCCAGCACCAGCCAGCCGGCGGCGAGGAAGAACTCGGCGACGTCCCGGGGCAGCGCGGCGCCGCCCGAGATGAAGAGCCGCATCCGGCCGCCCAGGCGCGCATGGAGCTTGCTGAATACCAGCCGGGTCGCCAGGCCGTAGCGCATCCGGAGCCCGCGGCCCGGTTTCTCCCCCTTCTGACGGCAGCCCCCCATCTCGTGCCCCACCCGGAAGGCCCAGTCAAAGATCCGCCGCTTCAGCGGGCTGCCGGCGGCGGCGCTCTCCTGCACCCGGTCCCGCATCTTCTCGTAGAAGCGCGGCACGCAGGGCAGCAGGGTCGGCTTCACCTCGCCGATGTTCGCCACCAGGCTGTCCATATTCTCGGCGATCGCGATCGTCACCCCGGCGTGCGGGAACAAGTAGTGATCCACCATCCGGGCGAAGACGTGGCTGTACGGCAGCACCGAGATGGCGATGTCGTTGTCCCGGAGCGCGATCGCCTTCCGGGAAGCGAGGGTGTTTTGCACCAGGTTCGCCTGGGTGAGCATCACCCCCTTGGGGTTCCCGGTGGTGCCCGAGGTGTAGATGAAGGTGGCGACATCGTCCGGCCCCACCGCCGCGGCCAGCCGGTCGGCGGCTGCGGTGTCGGTTTTCCGCATCTCCCGGCCGGCGGCCACCACCGCGCTCCACGGCTCGGAGTCCAGAGCGGCGATCGGCGGATCCAGCGTGAAGACGTGCTTCACCTCCGGAAGCCGGTCGCGCGCCTGGACGATCTTCTCCTGCTGTTCGGCGGTCGAGACGATCACCGCCAGCGCGCCCGAATTTTCGATGATGTACGCCGCCTGGGCGGCGGTGAGGGTCGGGTAGATCGGAACCGTGACCGCGCCCAGGATCTGCAGGCCGGCCTCGATCAGGAACCATTCGACCCGGTTCTCGGCGAGGAGCGCCACCCGGTCCCCCTTCCGGACCCCGCGCATTTCGAGGCCGAGCGCCGCCGCCTGCGCCGCGTCCATCCATTCCGCGGTGGAGACCGCCTTCCATTCGCCGTCCTGCTTGTGGAGCAGCGCCCGGTCGCGGGGTCGTTCCTCGAACGCCCTGGCCAGCAGCTGGTTCAACGTCCTGATTTCCATGAATCCCTCCAGAGGGGGCCCCGATGATACCGACTTCGGACACGGAATCCCCCTGATAGACTCACGGGCTTCATGGTCGATTCCCCCGAAAGCGAGCGTTCGGTCCGGCCCGGCCCCCGGGTTCCCCCCGGGCTCTTCGTTCGCTGCGAAGGCTGCGCCGAGATCATCTACGGGAAGGCGCTTCGCGAGAACCAGGAAGTGTGCCCGCGGTGCGACCACCACCGGAGGCTCCCCGCCAGGCGGCGGATCGAGTCGCTGCTCGACGGAGGGGAGTACGAGGAGATCGCGGAGCCGTTGCGGTCGAACGATCCGCTCGGCTTCCAGGACCGGGCGCCCTATCCGGCGCGCCTCGCCAAGGGGCGTCGCGCCACCGGACTCGACGACGCGGTGCTGGTGGCGCGGGGACGGATCGAGCGCACCCCGGTCGTGATCGCCGCCATGGAGTACGGCTTCATCGGCGGCAGCATGGGAGTGGTGGTGGGCGAACAGATCACCCGCGCCGTCGAATCGGCGATCACCGAGCGGATCCCGCTGATCGTGGTCTCCTGTTCGGGCGGCGCCCGCATGCAGGAGGGCGCGCTCTCGCTGATGCAGATGGCCAAGATCTCCGCCGCGCTGGCGCTGCTGGACGACGAGGGGATTCCCTACATCTCGGTGCTGACCAACCCCACCACCGGCGGGGTGACCGCCAGCTACGCGATGCTGGGCGACCTGAACATCGCGGAGCCGGGAGCGCTCATCGGATTCGCCGGCCCCCGCGTCATCCAGCAGACGATCCGCGGCGAGCTTCCCGAGGGCTTCCAGCGCTCCGAATTCCTGCTGGAGCACGGGATGCTGGACCAGGTCGTCCACCGCAAGGCGCTCCGCCCGACCCTGGGACGGCTGCTCCGGTTCCTCCACGACCCGCAGCCGGCGACCGACGACTCCAGAAGCGAAGAGCCGGAGCGGACCGCCGTGCCGGCGCTCGCCGGTTCGTCGCGCTAGCCCCCTTCGCGGCGGGCCGATGCGCTATCAAGAGGCGCTCCGCTACCTGCGGGAGCGGGAGCAGTTCCACGTCAAGGTCGGCCTCCGCAACATCCGCAGCCTGACCCGGGCGCTGGGCCATCCGGAGCGGCGGACGCCCGCGGTCCGGGTCGCCGGCACCAACGGCAAGGGATCGACGGTCGCGATGCTGGACTCGATCCTGCGCGCCCAGGGACTCCGGGTCGGCCGGTTCACCTCGCCGCACCTGGTGGACATCGAGGAGCGGATCGTCGTCGACGGGGTTCGGATCGCCTCCGACGAGTTCGCCAGGCTGGTGGGCGCGGCTGCGGAGGCCGCCGCCGATTTCCCCCCCGGCTGCCAGCCCTCCTTCTTCGAGACCATCACCGGGGTGGCGCTTCTCGCCTTCCAGCGGCGCCGGGTGGACGTCGGAATCTTCGAAACCGGCATGGGAGGCCGCTGGGACGCCACCGGGGTGGTGGACACCCGGGTTTCGCTGGTGACCCGGATCGCCCTGGACCACGAGCGGTTCCTCGGAAGCACGGTGGAGCGGATCGCCGCCGAAAAGGGCGCGATCGCCGCCGCCGGACGGCCGCTGCTGGCGGCGCGCCAGCAACAGGAGGCCCTCGATGTCCTCGAGGAGAGCGCGGTGACCCGGGGCGCCCGATTTCACGCGGTGGCGCGGGAGACCGAAGCGGACTTCCAGGTGGGTCCCACCGCTTCGACCGGCGCGCTCCGCACCCTGGCCCGCACCTACCCCGACCTCGCCCTGCCCCTTCCCGGACGGCACCAGCTCGACAATCTGGCGCTCGCCGCGCGCGGCGCCGAATGCGTCCTCGAGGAGCTCGGCAGGCCCGCCCCCGAACCGGACCGCGTCCGGCGCGGCGTCGCAAAAACCGTCTGGCCGGGGCGCCTCCAATGGGCTCCGCGACGCGAAGGCGAGCCGCGGATGCTGCTGGACGCCGCCCACAATCCCGACGGCGCAAGGCGGCTCGCCGATTTCCTGCTCGGCTGCCCCCGCGACCGAAAGCGGGTTCTGCTCTTCGGCGCGATGCGCGACAAGAAAATCGAAGCGATGCTGGCGCCGTTGCTGCCCTGCTTCGATCACGCGGTGCTGACCCGGGCGCAAAGCCGCCGCGCGCTTCCGGAGGCCGAGCTCGCCGAGCGGGCGCGAAACGGCGCCTCCATCCCCATCGAGACGGCGGCGGGCGTCGGCCCGGCGCTCGCCCGGGCGCGGCAGAGCGCCGGGCCGGCGGGCGAAGTGGTGGCGGCCGGCTCGATCCACCTGCTGGGCGAAGTCTTGGTCGCCATCGGGGAAGCCCCGCCCGGCGGCCGGTTCGCCGACGACGACCTCGAAACCCCGCGCCTGGACCGGCCGGTCGCCGCTTCCCCCTAGAATTCACCGGCCATGCGCCTCTCCTCCCACTTCGGGCTCACCCTCCGCGAGACGCCGGCCGGGATCGAAGCGCCGAGCCACCGGCTGCTGCTGCGCGCCGGATTCATCCGCCAGCTTGGCCAGGGACTCTTCTCGTACCTGCCGCTCGCGCACCGGGCCCTCGCCCGGATCGAGACCATCCTGCGCGAGGAGATGAACCGCATCGGCGGTCAGGAATTGACCATGCCGGTGGTGCATCCGGCTGAAATCTGGCGGCGTTCGGGGCGCTACGACAGCGTGGGGCCGGAGATGGCGCGCTTCCAGGACCGCAAGCAGAGCGACCTGGTGCTCGCCATGACGCACGAAGAAGTGGTCGCCGACCTCTGCCGCACCGAGATCCGGTCGTGGCGCCAGCTCCCCCAGCTGGTGTACCACATCCAGACCAAGTTCCGGGACGACGCCAGGCCGCGCGCCGGCCTGATCCGGGTGCGGGAGTTCACCATGAAGGATTCCTACAGCCTGGACCGGAACCCGGAGGGGCTCGCCCGGCAATACCGGGCGCACTACGCCGCCTACTTCCGCATCTTCGGGCGCTGCGGCGTCCCGACTATCGCGGTCGGCTCGGACGTGGGCATGATGGGCGGCAAGCAGGCGCACGAGTTCATGTACCTTTCCCCCATCGGCGAGGACACCCTGGTGCTTTGCGACTCCTGCGGCTACGCGGCCAACCGGCAGGTGGCCCGCTTCCGGAAGGCGCCGGCGACGCCGGAGGATCCGCTGCCGGTGGAGCCGGTGGACACTCCGGACGCCTCGACCATCCGCGACCTGGCGGCGTTCCTCGATATTCCGGAAAGTCGCACCGCCAAGATGGTCTTCCTGGTCGGCGGCCTCGACGGCGGAACCCGCGAAGAGCTGATCGTGGCGGTGATCCGCGGGGACATGGAGGTGAACGAGACCAAGCTGGCGGGCGCGGTGGGCGCCGCCTGGCTCCAACCGGCGACTGACGAGGCGATCCGCAAGGCGGGCGCCGAGCCGGGATACGCCTCCCCGATCGGCCTGACATCCGGCCTCGTGATCTGCGACGACGCGGTGGTGACATCGCCCAACCTGGTCGCCGGCGCGAACCGGCCGGGAGTCCATCTCCGGAATGTGAACGCCGGGCGCGACTACGAACCGCAGATCGTGGCGGATATCGCGAACGCCGCCGACGGATTCCCCTGCTCCCGCTGCGAAAAACCGCTCGGTACGTCGCGCGGGGTGGAAGTCGGAAATATCTTCCAGCTGGGGACCGGGTACGCGGAGTCGGCGGGCGCCCGGTTCCTCGACGAGCACGGCGCCGAGCAGCCAATCTGGATGGGTTCCTACGGGATCGGCGCCGGGCGGCTTCTCGCCTGCGTGGCCGAGGAGAGCCACGACCAGGACGGACTTCGCTGGCCGATGAGCGTCTCCCCCTTCGATGTCCATCTCCTCGCCCTGGGCGGGCGCTCCGAGGCGGACCGGGACGCGCTCGCCGAAGCGGAACGCATCCACGACCAGCTTTCCGAGGCCGGACTCGAAACGCTCCTTGACGACCGCGACGAGCGGGCCGGCGTGAAATTCGCCGACGCCGACCTGATCGGGATTCCGCTGCGGGTGGTGGTCGCCCGGCGGGCGCTCGCCGAAGGGGGCGCGGAAGTCCGGGTGCGCGGAGAACGCGAAAGCCGGACCGTGCCGCTCGAGCGACTCGCCGAATTCCTCATCGAACGCCGGAAGGCGCTGCTCGACGAGATCGAAGCCGGCGTCACCGTCCCCCCCTTCGGCTGACATGCTGCTGGCCGGGATTCTGGGCGCCCTGACGGCCGGGTTCGCCCTGGTCGCGCTGTTCCTCCTCGCCCGCTGGCTGCGCCGGGCGCCCCTCGCCGCGGTGGAGCCGGCGGAGCGGCTGCTGCTGGACACCGAGCGGGCCGCCGCCGAGCTGGTGGCCGAACCGGAGGTTCAGAAGGCGATCGCCGAGGAGCCGGGCGATCCGACCGCCGCCCTCGACCGGGCGCACCGCTACGCGCGGGGGATCGTCCCCCGCCTCCGCGCCGGGTTCTACCTGCGCCTTTTCGGGGGGCCGCTGCGGGCGCTGGTCTCCCGGCTGTTCCGGGTGCGCATCCACTACCAGGACGAGGCCGCGCTGCGCCGGCGTTCGGACGCCGCGACGCTGGTCTTCGTGCTGAACCACCGCAGCAACCTGGACTACCTGATCGCCTCGACCGCGCTGGCCGACCGCGCCATCGTCTCCTTCGCCGTCGGCGAATGGGCGCGCTACTGGCCCTTCGAGCCGCTGCTCCGGACGGTGGGCGGCTACTTCGTCAACCGGGGTTCGGGGAATCGCCTCTACCGTGCAGTGCTGGCCGCCCACGTACGGCGCTCCATCGAGGAGGGCGTCCCCCAGGCGTTCTTCATCGAGGGCAACCTGACCCTGGACGGGGCGCTGCAGCCGCCCCGGCTGGGCATGCTGGACTACACGGTGCGCGGGTTCCGCCCGGAGGAGAGCCGGGACGTGGTGTTCGTTCCCGCCGCGCTGAACTACGACCGGGTGCTCGAGGACCAGAATCTCCAGATCATGAAGACGCGCGGCAAGCGGCCGTCGCGGCGGCGCTATCTGCAGGCGGTCGCCGGATTCTGGCTCCACCAGCTGGGGCTCGTCCTCAAGCGGCGCTGGCGCCCCTTCGGCCACGCCAATCTGGCGTTCGGAAGCCCGCTCTCGCTGCGGGAATGGACCCGGGAGCACGGCATGGATCCCCGCAAAGCCGACCGCGAAGCCCGGTTCGCCGCGGTCGCGCGGCTGGGCGACGAACTCATGGACCGGATCGCCCGGGTGATGCCGGTGCTTCCGGTGCCGCTGATGGCCGCGGTGCTGACGCGGGCGAACGCCGCCGGGATGACCCCCGAAGAGGCCCGCGCCGAGGGGATCCGTCTTGCCGAAGCCATGACCGAAGCCAGCGACCTTTCGGAAGGGGACCATTCCGAATGGGGGGACGCCGTCGAGTGCGGCATCCGCTCGCTTTCGCTGCGCCGGCTGATCGTGACCGAGGGCGGACGGCTCCGGGTCCGCGACGTCCAGCGGGATCTGGTCGAGTACTACGCGAATTCGGTCGCGCACCTGGTTCCGCGTCCGGAGGGCGCATCCGGCGCGACGGCGATCCCCGGGAAGGCGCCGTGAACGACAAGGCGTTGCCGACCGCGGCGTTGTTGCTTCTTTCGCTTGGCGGATGCGGCGACGTTCCGCCGAATCCGCCGCCAGACGATCCGGCGCCGCTGCGATCCACCGCCGACTGGCCGGAAATCCGGGAGCGGGGCGTCATCCGCTTTGCGCGGCTCGCCTTCGAGGATTTCGAGACGCTCCCGTCGCAGGGCCTCTCCAAGGAGCGCTACGAGAATCTCGCCGAGCGGTTCGCCCGCCGTCACCGGGTGGAGCCGGAGTGGGTGGTCGCGCCCAGCGTGGAGGCGCTGCTCGCCGCCGTCGAGGAAGGCCGCGCCGATGTGGCGGCGGCGACCCTCACGGTGACCGAGGCCCGGCGGGAGCGCATCGCGTTCACCGTGCCGCTCACCGTCTCCAGGGAGTGGGTGATCGGGCGGAACGAGGAGGGCGTCTTCGGAGTGGCGGCGGGAACCGCCTACCAGCGGAGCCTGGACGCCCACTTCCCGGAAGCGCCGCGCCTGGAGATGCCGGCCGAGACCACGCCCGACGAAATCGGGGAACGCATCGAGGCCGGGGAGATCGACGCCACGATCATGGACGAGGCGGCGGCCCGCGTCATCGTCCGCACCTGGCCGGAGATCGAAAAGCTGGCCGAACTGCCCGAATCGAAGCGCATCGCCTGGGCGGCGCGCCGGGACAACCCGCTCCTTCTGGGAGCGCTCGACGACTTCCTGATCGAGCACCACACGGTCGCCGACGAACCCTCGGGCGGGCGGGACTGGGAAGCCATCCGCGCATCCGGCCAACTGCGCATGCTCACCCTGAGTTCCCCGGTGACCTGGTACCTGTGGCGCGGGGAGCAGCTTGGCTTCGAGTACGAGTTGATGCGGCTGTTCGCCGACGCCAACGACCTGGATCTGTCGGTGCGGGTCGCCCGCGACCACGGGGAGCTGATGGAGGAGCTGATCGCCGGCAGCGGGGATGTGGTCGCCGCCGGCTGGGCCGAGACCCCGGCGCGCCGGGAGCGGGGCCTCCTGTTCACGTCGTCCTACATGGAGGTCCAGGAGACCTTCGTGACCCGCGACAAGCCGATCGCCACGGTGGGCGATCTCGCCGGGCGCGCCGTGACCGTGCCGCCGTCGACCAGCTACGTGAACACTCTCGCCGGGCTTGAAGGGGACTTCGAAGTGGTGGAGCTGGACCTGCCGAGCGACCGGATCCTCGAACGGGTCGCGGAGGGCGAAATCGGGATCACCCTGGTGGACAGCCACCGGGCCCAGCTCGCCGCCACCTTCGATCCCCGCCTCCTCCTGGGCCTCGCGCTCGAACCGTCGCGGCGCCTGGTCTGGGCGGTCGCGCCCGGCCGCGTCGAACTCCGGCGGCGTCTCGACGACTTCCTGCGGGCGGGCCACCGCGGGTACGACTTCAACGTCCTCATCAACAAGTACTTCGTGAACAGCAGGCGGCAGGCGCGGCTGGAGCGGGAGCGGGTGACCGACGACCAGCTGTCGCCCTGGGACGGGATCGTGGAGCGGGTGGCCGCGCGGGAGGGCTTCGACTGGCGGCTGATCGTTTCCCAGATGTACCAGGAGAGCGGTTTCGATCCGGAGGAAGTGAGTTTCGCCGGGGCCCGCGGCCTCATGCAGGTGATGCCCGCCACTTCGAGGGAACTGGGGGTGGACCCGGATCGCCTCTTCGAACCGGAAGTGGGCATCGACGCCGGAGTGCGGTATCTCGCCTGGAACCGGGAGCGGTTCCCGAATCTCCCTCCGGGAGAGCAGCTCTGGTTTGCGCTCGCGTCGTACAACGCCGGCTACGGCCACGTCGCGGATGGGCGGCGGCTGGCGCGGCGGCTGGGGCTGGACCCCTCCCTCTGGTTCGGGAACGTGGAAGAGGCGATGCTGCGGCTGGCCGAACCCGAATACGCGCGGGAGGCCGTCTACGGATACGTCCGGGGGTCCGAAGTGACCGGGTATGTGGACGGAATCCGCACCCGGTATCGGGCGTACCTCGACCACTTCCAGCTGCTGGATGCGGTGGGCCGCTGAAGCGGCTGCCATAATCCGGCATCGTGCCTTCCCGATCGCTCCGTGGTCCGTTCCGCCCGGGAACCGGCGCCGCGCCGCCCTGGCTCGCCGGAAGGGAATCGGAGCAGTCCCTCTTCCGCGAGTTTCTGGCGGACCTGAAGCAGGGCATCGCCCCCGGCACGCAGGTCGTGCTCCACGGGCCGCGGGGCAACGGGAAGACCGCGCTCCTGGGCTGGCTGGAACGGGAGGCCGCCGCCATTGGCGTCGAGACCCTGATCCTCCACCCCGCCGAAATCCCCGACGCGGGACGGCTCAGCGAGCTGCTCGCGCCACGCTCCTGGTGGGGTAAGGTCGCCTCCGGCCAAGTTGAGATCGCCGGCTTCTCGTGGAAATCGGGAGCGCAGCCACCGCCGCCGGCCAGCGACGTGCTGGCGGCGCGGGCGCGTTCCCGCCCGCTGGTGGTTCTGGTGGATGAGGCGCACACGCTGGAGCCAAGGGCGGGGCGGGCGCTGCTGAACGCCGCGCAGGAAGCAGGGGCGAAGCTTCCCTGTCTGCTGGCGCTGGCGGGGACGCCGAACCTCGAGGCGCGGCTCGGCGCGATGCAGGCTTCCTTCTGGAACCGTGCGGAATTGCTCCGCATCGGCCGCCTGAACGAAGCCGCGACCGCCGACGCGCTCCGCCGCCCGCTTGCGGACGAAGGCTTCCCGGTGGACAGCGCGGCGCTGAACGCGATGGTGCGAAACGCCCAGGGGTACCCCTGGTTCGTGCAGCTTCTGGGGCGGGCGGTGTGGACCAGGGCGGCAGCCAGCGACGGAACGCCCGCGGTCACCACCGAAATCGTGGACGCGGCCCTGCCGGATTTCGAGCGGACGAAACGCCGTTTCTACCGGCAGCGGCTGGACGAGCTCCGGGGCGAGAGCCTGCTTGCGGCGGCGCGGGCGGTCGCGGATGCGTTCCGGGGACGCGCGACGCTCACCGACCCCCAGCTGGACGCCGCGCTTCAGCCCCTGACGCACAGCGAAATCCAGGCGGCTGCCGAAGCCCTGGCGCAACTCGGCTTCCTCTGGCGGGTCGACGACCGGCTGGAGTGGGAACCCGGCATCCCCAGCCTGATGGACTACACCCGGGACGTCGCCCCCGCTCCGTAACCGTTCCCAACCAACCGCCCCGCTACAAATCCGCGAGCCGCTGGCCGAAGACCCGCTGGAAGTCGAGAAGCCTCTCGATCATCCACTGGCGGATTTCCTCCAAATCTTCCTCGCTGGAGTCCACGCTCCCGTCGCGATGCGCCACAATGCAGCTCAAGTCCTTGTCAGGCATTCGTTGCCACGACAACTCGCCCAAATCGGATTCGATCTCTTCTTTCTGCGCTTCCAGCCGATCGAACCTTTCCTTGTTCCGCCTACGATCTCCGGAATCCATGACGATCTCAACCCGTATCCGTTTCTTGTGGCCGAAGGCAGCGCCATACAGAACGCCGTTGAGACCCGAAGAAAACTGGAAGAAATTGAATTTGGGGCCCTGGCGCGCCTTCGTGAGTTGATGCTTTTCACGCAGCGCGTCCACGAGAGGCTGCCAAAATTGCCGATATGTCTCTTCCCGGCCTGAATGGGACAACCGTGCGGCGCTCGCCGACCGTTTGCTCCACTCATTGGGAGCGACCACGAGATCAAAATGCGCCGCCGGCAGCGAGTCGTCAATCTTCCACAATTCCACACGCACCCCGAAGAACTCCGTGTCCTCCCCGGTACGAGCGTTCAGAAAATCCATCGCCGCCCGGTGCTCTTCCCGGAAGTCCTGGGCGATCCAGATAATCACGGCGGCGTCTTTTCCCGCCGCATAAGTAAGAAGCTGACCAAGGTGCTTATGGTCGGTCGGTTCCAACTGATTCTCGATGATGACCGGGGAGCCTGTAGACAGATCCTTCGCCAGCAGATCCAGTGAGAAGCCGCCGACCTGCGCCTCGCGATCCACAACTTCAAGGTCCATGCCCAAGACTTCCCCCAACTGGCCGATGTTCTCCTCAAGCCACGGAGTGAAGTCGGCAGCCTCGTGTTTCCAAAAATCTCGGATAGGGATCCGTTCTATCCTGCCGAGTTTCGTGCTTGGGCCCGTCACGGTTCGGCGGGGGCCGCGTCGGCGTCGGTGGTCGCCGTCTCTTGCATGCGGCCCTTCTCCTGGAACGCCGGGCTTTGCACCACCCCCAGCACGAAGGCGGACAGCCGGTAGTCCTCCGCCTCGGCCTCGCGCACGATCTCCCGAATCCGGGGCTGGTCGTAGTACGCGACGCGCCGTCCCAGCGCATAGGCCATCAGGTTCCCGGTGAAGGTGCGGAGGAGCGGAACCGGGCGCTTCAGCAGCGCGGCGCGCAGGTCCTTGACGTCCTGGATCGGCGTGCCGTCGTAGAACTCGCCGGAGGCGTCCACCGGCTGCCCCTGGTCCTTGACCCGGAGCCGGCCGGTCACGTCGAAGTGCTCCAGCGCGAGTCCGATGGGGTCCATCATCCGGTGGCAGGAACGGCACGCCGGATTGTCCCGATGGATTTCCAGCTGCTCCCGGGCGGTGAGCACCCGGCCCGGCTCCCCGGCGTCCACCGCATCCAGGTCCGGCACATCCGGCGGAGGCGGAGGCGGCGGGCTGCCGAGCAGAACCTCCATGATCCACTTGCCGCGCAGCACCGCCGAAGTGCGGTACGGGTGCGAAGTGAGCGTGAGCATGCTGCCGTGCCCGAAAACGCCCCGCCGGACATCATCCGGGTAGACGACCCGGCGATGTTCGGGTCCCACGACCCCCGGAATCCCGTAGTGCTTCGCCAGCCGCTCGTTCACGAAGGTGTAGTCGGCGGTGTAGAGATCGAAGACGCTCCGATCCTCGGCCACGATGGAGTCGAAGAACATCTCCGTCTCCTTCACCATCGCCGTCTTGAGCTGCTGGTGGAAGTCGGGATAGATGCGGACGCTGGGGTTGATCTTCTGGATGTCCTGCAGCCGGAACCACTGGTGGGCGAAGCGCCGGGACAGCGCCTTCGCGCGGTCGTCCCGGAGCATCCGGAGGACTTGCGCCTTCAGGATTTCGGGATCGGAGAGCCGCCCGGCCTCCGCCTCGTCGAGGAGCTCCGCGTCGGGAATCGTCCCCCACAGGAAGAAGGAAAGGCGCGACGCCAGATCGGTGTCGGTGATCCGGTAGCCGAACTCCGCCTCCCTGGGATCCAGCGGCTCCTCGATCCGGAAGACGAAGTTGGGACTCGCGAGAACGCCTTCCAGCGCCATCCGGATGCCCGCCTCGAACCCCTCGGCCTCGTACCCGGCGTCGTACAGGGCGAGCAGCGCGTCCCGGTTCTCCCCGTCGAGCGAACGCCGGTAGGCGAGTCGCCCCAGCCGGTCCACGATCTCCTCGGCGCACGGGCGCGCCTCCTCGGGCGCGAGCGGCCGGCAGCTGAAGATGCGCTCCCGGCTCGGCGTCTCGGAGACCCCGGTGGCCTCGAACGGTCCCCGGATGAGGACGTCGCGCAGGTGCGGCAGGCTGTGGATGCCGTAGGTGAGCGCGATGTTGGTGCTCGCCAGGGACCATTCGTGGGGTGAGACCAGGTCGAGCGTCGGGCCGTCGAAGCTGCGCAGGAACGCGGCCGCCACCATCCTCGGCCCGGCGCGGATGAAGATGGGCTCGGTGCGCATCGTCGCGCCGTCGGGATCCGAGGTGTGCATCCAGGGATCCACCGGAAGCAGCGCCACCCGCTCGCCGTCGATCGAGACCTCGAGCTGTTCGGGTTCGCTCGCGTCGTTCAGCGCGCCGGCCGCGGTGCCCACGATGGGACCGCAGACTTCGTGATGCAAGGACACCCGGAAGACATAGTGGCCATCCGCCGGAAAGGTGTGTTCGACCGCGATGCCGCCGCGGGTGCCCCAGGGAGCGCCCTCGACCTGCATCCGCTGCGAAGCCCAGCGAGACACGAAGTAGCTGGTCTCCGCCGGCGCGGCGTCGGGGTCGCCCACCGCCAGCCGGCTGATCTCGCCGGCCGCCCGCAGGTACGAATCCATGAGGGTGGCCGACAGCAGCTGCACGTCGGCGATGTTGTCGAAGTTGGCGCTGACCGTGTCCTGGGGGAGGTACTGGGCGGCGTCCACATCCAGATCGAGGACATCCCGGATCGCCGCGGTGTACTCAGCCCGGTTCAGCCTCTGGAAGGAGCGGCGACCCGGGTTCGGATGTTCGGTCGCCGCCCGGTCCAGCTGCGCTTCGAGCGCGTGGGCGATCTCCACCAGCGCCGCCTCGTCCGGGCGCCGGGCGCCGGGCGGCGGCATCATCCCCAGCTGCAGCTTGGAGACCACCTTCTCCGCCAGGTCCGCATGGTCGGCGGCCCGCCCGGCGTCGAAGCCGGTGAGCGACATGTTCCCGGTCTGCATCCGGTCGTTGTGACAGGTCATGCAGTAGCGGCGCAGAACCTGGTTGTGCCCTTCCGGCGCCTCCGCCTGCGGCGCCCAGGCGAGAACCCCGGCGACGGTGGGAGGTTCGGCGGCGACGGCCAGGCCCGCCGACGTGCCGACGGCCAGCAGGACAAGCGTGTTCCGGAGCATCATGTTCAGCAGCCGACGCAGCGGTTGTTGTTCTTCGCGCCGTAGCTCTCCAGGAGCGCGATCGTCTCCGGGAACGGGCTGATCCGCTGGACCGGGCCGTTCGCCAGGTCAATGGTCGTCTGCCCCGTGCGGGCGATGACCAGCGGGTCCGCGCCCCTGGCGATGAGGTACTCGATCATCTCGTTGTCGCCGCGCGAGGCCGCGTGGTGGATCACGCTGTACCCGTCGTGATCGCGGGCGTTCACATCGGCGCCGAGCTCCTCCACCAGGTATCGGACCGCCGGAAGCCAGGCGTCGGGGGCGTGGCGGTGCGAGTTGGCGGCCAGCCCCAGGCCGTAGCCGACGCCCGCCGCCGCGTGGATCGGATACACCGCCGGGCCGCCGAACGGCGCCGGCGGCAGCCCGGAGGGATCCTTCCCGTCGTATTCATCCTCGAGAATGGAGCCCCGGTAGCGCCGCTGCGCCACCTTGATCGTCGGAATGTCGGGATCGGCCCCGTGCTTCACCAGCAGCTTCATCGCCGGGATGTCGAGCGCGTAGGCGGCGCGCCAGAACGGAGTGGCGCCCGCCCGGTCCACGCCCAGCTGATCGGTGTTGTAGGTGCTGTACCACTGCTTGCGGTACAGCCGGGCGTTCACGTCGGCGCCCGCATCGAGCAGCGCCTCCATGAACTCGAGGTGCGAAGCGCTCTGCCGCAGATGGTCGGCCGGCTGCGGATGGAAGGGCTGGGAAATCCAGCGGGCGTTGATCGCGGCGTACAGCGGCGCGCCGCCGGAGATGTTCTTCAGGTTCGGGTCGGCGCCCCGGCGCAGCAGGTCCATGCCGACGTCGTAGTGCCCGTTCAGCGACGCCATCATCAGCGGGGTGGTGCGGTGCCCCTCGGCGCGCTGGTTGACGTCGGCGCCGCCGTCCATCAGGGCGAGCGCCGCGTCCCGGTGGCCATCCCGGGCCGCCAGCAGCAGCGGGGTGAGGCCGCCGTGCGTCCCGACCAGCTCGGCGTAACCGAGGAACTGCGGCTCCCGGGCGCGCGCCTCGCGCTCCGCCTTCCGTTTGGCGTCCTCGTCCTCCTTCGCCTTCTCCTCCTCCTCCAGCTTCTTCAGTTCGTCCTCGGGATGTCCGTGCGCCCTCGCGTGCTCCTCCTTTTCCGCTTCCTCCTCGTCGGCGGTGGTGCGTCCCTTCTCGCGCTCGGCCTTTTCGGCGGCTGCCTTCGCCGCCGCTTCGCGACGACGACGCTCCCGCTCGCGCGGATCGAAGATGACGTTCGCGGCGCCGCCCCGCTCCGCCGCAATCCGCTGCTGCCGCGCCCGGCGCGCCTCCCGGTCCGCCTCGCCGCGCGACGCCACGTCGAGCACCCTCGCGGTGATCGAGGGGTCCGCGCCCGCCTCGAGCAGCGCGGTCACCGACCCGGTTCGCCCCCCGGCGGCGGCGAACATCAAGGGCGTCTGCCCCCACTGGGGTTCGACCGCGTCCACATCCGCGCCGGCCGCCGCCAGGACGCGCACCGCGGCGCCGATCCCCGAAGCCGCCGCGTAGTGGATCGGCTCGGCTCCGGTGGCGGTCGCCGCCGATACCGGCGCCCCGCCGGCGAG
The DNA here is from genome assembly GCA_965202845.1 of Candidatus Marinacidobacterium sp. GTDB lineage: Bacteria > Acidobacteriota > Vicinamibacteria > Marinacidobacterales > Marinacidobacteraceae > CBDATA01. Next base: position 390,805 of record OZ241856.1, on the reverse strand, counting down.
CAGCGCCGCCGCCACCCCCGCCTGACCGGCCGCCGCCGCCACGTGCAGCGGCATGTGGTTCCCGATCCGGGTCGTCGCCCGCGCGTCCGCGCCCGCCGCCAGCAGCACCCGCGCCATCTCCTCGTTCCCCAGCTTCGCCGCCCAGTGGAGCGCGGTGAACCCGTCGCCCTGCGCCGCGTTCGCATCGCCCCCCGAACGCAGATGCTCCTTGAGCGCAGTCAAATCGGAGCGCATCGCGGCGTCCAGCACCGGGGAGGGCTGGCTCGCCTGGGCGACGACCGCAAGGGCCGTCAGCAGCAAGAGCGTCCACGTTTTCTTCTTCTTCGTCATCGTCATGTGTTCCTCCGGTATCAGGCGGAGAGGGAGAACCCGCCGGTGCTGTTCCCGAAGCTCTCCAGGTCCTCCATCCCCAGCTTCCGCAACAGCGTCAGCATCACGTTCGCCAGGGGAGTCCCCGGCGCCGCACGCAGATGCAGGTTGTGATCCAGCGCCCCGTTCGCGCCTCCCGCAACGAAGAACGGAACCCGCTTGTGGTTGTGGATGTTCGGATCCCCCATCGGAGACCCGTACAGCAACATCGTCTTGTCCAGCAACGTCGCACCCGCCTCCTCGATGCTCCGCAACTTCTCCATGAAGTACGGAACCAGACTCACGTGGTACCGGTTGATCCGACCCAGAACCTCCACCCGCTCCTCGTCGTTCCCGTGGTGCGAAGCCGGATGGAACGCCGTCGCCTCACCGCTCTCCGGGTACACCCGGCTCGACGCATCCCGACCCAGCTTGAAGCTGAACACCCGCGTCATGTCCGACTGGAACGCAAGCGCCTGCAGGTCGAACATGATCTTCACGTGCTCGTCGAACGAATCCGGAACCCCCGCCGGAGCGTCCGGAAGCTCACGAAGCTCACCGCTCACATTCCGCTCCACGATCCGCTCGATCCGACGCTCCATCTCCCGGATGTCCGTCATGTACCGATCCATCCGACGCACATCCTCCGGATCCAGACGCCGCAGCAGGTCCGAAACCTCCGCGCCGATGAAGTCCAGCACGCTCTGACGCGCCCGCTGACGCGCCACCCGACCCTCCGGCGTCCCCCCCGCCCCGAACAGCTGGTCGAACACAATCCGCGGATCCCGGGTCATCGGCAACGGCTCGGTCGGCGACGCCCAGCTGATCGTGTCCGTGTACACGCAGGCGTACCCATACGCGCACCCACCCGCCTGATCCACCGTCTCGATGCACAGCTGCATCGAAGGAATCGGCGTGTTCCGACCGAAACGCTGCGCGTACAGCTGATCCATCGACGTCCCCGCGTACACATCCGAACTCTCGGTCTGCTTCGGGTACGACTGCGTCAAGAACGCCGCGCTCGAGCGGAAGTGATCCCCGCCGATCTCCCGCGCCGTCCGCGCCTCCGCCGGCTCCACGTCCGTGTCGCTCACGATCGTGACGAAGTCCCGCACCGGCTCCAGCGGCGCGAGCGCCCCCTTCGACAGGTCGAAGTCCCGCCCCTCCTTCTCCGGCGACCACAGGTTCTGCTCCCGGCCGTACTTGTTGCTGCCCGCCGCCCCGTGGACGATCTCGATCGCCACCAGCCGCGTCGGGTCCGCCTCCCGGTCCGCAGTCGTCCGCCCCAGCACGCTCGCCGGGCTCATCGCGTCGAGGAAGGGAACCGCAACCGTCGCCCCCGCCCCCCGAAGGAAGCTGCGACGCGGAAGTTTCTTGCCAGTCAGGTAGTGCATGGGGTCTCCCTCTCTTCAGTGTTCGGCCGCCGCGTCACCGGCAGCCGTCGACGGGGCGGAGCCGCCCTTCATCTGGAACGCCGGGCTCCTCGCCACTCCGAGGAAAAACGCCGACATCCGGTAGTCGGATTCCGCGGCTTCGCGCACGATGGCGCGGATGCGCGGCTGGTCGAAATACTCCACCCGGCGGCCCAGCGCGTAGGCCATCAGGTTCTCGGTGAAGGTGCGCAGCAGCGGCTCCGGGCGCTTCAGCAGCGCTTCCCGGAGATCGGCGGCGTCCCGGATCGGCGTTCCGTCGTAGAACTCCCCCGAAGCGTCCACCATCTGTCCCTGATCCTTGATCCGGGCGCGCCCGGTGACGTCGAAGTGCTCGAGGGCGAGGCCGATGGGGTCCATCATCCGGTGGCAGGAGCGACACGCCGGGTTGTCCCGGTGGATTTCGAGTTGCTCCCGGGCGGTGAGCACACGCCCCGGCTCCTCGGCGGCCACCACATCGAGGTCCGGCACATCCGGCGGGGGCGGGGGCGGAGGACTGCCAAGAAGGACTTCCATGATCCACTTCCCGCGAAGCACCGCCGACGTCCGGTAGGGGTGGGAGGTGAGCGTCAGCATGCTGCCGTGACCGAAGATGCCCCGGCGGCTCTCGTCCGGGTAGCGCACCTTCCGGTGTTCCGGCCCCACCACCCCCCGGAACCCGTAGTGGTCGGAGAGCCGCTCGTTGACGAAGGTGTAGTCGGCGCGAAACAGGTCGAAGAGGCTCCGGTCCTCGGCCACCAGGTGACTGAAAAAGAGCTCGGTCTCCTTCGCCATCGCGGCCTTGAGCTGCTGGTGGAAATCCGGGTAGAGGCGGACGTTGGGATTGATCTTGTCGAGATCCTGAAGGCGGAGCCACTGGGAGGCGAACCGTCCGGCCAGTGCCGCCGAGCGCGGGTCGCGCACCATCCGGAGCGCCTGGGCGTCGAGGACTTCCGGATCGGAAAGCCGTCCCGATTCGGCGACGTCCAGCAGCTCCTCGTCGGGGATGGTCCCCCAGAGAAAGAAGGAGAGCCGGGAGGCGAGGTCGGTGTCGGCGATCCGGTAGCCGAATTCCGCTTCCCGGGGATCCAGCGGCGCCTCGATGCGAAAGACGAAATTCGGGCTGGCCAGCATCCCCTGGATCGCCATCCGGACCCCCTCCTCGAAGCCCGCCGCCGCAAAGCCCTGGTCGTAGAGGGCGAGGAGCTTGCTGCGGCTCTCGTCGTCGAGCGCGCGACGGTAGGCGAGGCGGCCGAGCCGCTCGATGATCGAAGCCGCGCAGGGACGCGCCTCGCCGGGCGCCAGCGGCCGGCAGGTGAAGATGCGGCGCCGGCTCGGGGTGCCGGAAATTCCGGTGGCGTCGAAGGGGCCGGTGACGAAGAGGTCCCGGAGGTGCGGAAGGCTGTGGATGCCGTAGGTGCGCGAGGTCGCGGTGCTGGCGAGCGACCACTTGTGCGGCGAGATCAGGTCCAGCACCGGCCCCTCGAACCGGCGGAGGAACGCGGCGGTCAGGCGGCGCGGCCCGCCCCGCACGAAGATCGGCCCGGTGCGGAGGTTCACCCCGTCCGGATCGGAGACGTGCATCCAGCGACCCACGTCGAGCAGCGCTACCCGCTCGCCGTCGATGGAGATTTCGACCTGCTCGGGCTGTTCGAAGGTGTGGATCGAGCCGGACCCCGAACCCACGATCGCTCCGGTGGTCTCGTGGTGGAAGGCGACGCGGAACCGGTACTCCCCGTCCGCCGGGAAGATGTGCTCGACCGAGACGCCGCCGCGGGTGCCGTGGGGGGCGCCCTCCACCCGGTCCAGCTGGGAGGCCCACCGCGAGACGTGGTAGCCGGTCTCGGCGGCGGCGGCGCGCGGATCCCCCACCGCCAGCCGGCTGATGGCGCTGGCGGCGCGGAGGTAGGCGTCCATCAGGGTCGCCGAGAGCAGCTGGACGTCGGCGATGTTGTCGAAGCTGGCGCTGATGGTGTCCTGCGGCAGGTAGTCGGCGCCGTCCACCGGCAGCGCGAGCAGGTCGCGGACCGCGGCGCTGTACTCGGCGCGGTTCAGGCGCTGGAAGGAGCGCCGGCCGGGATTCGGCCGCTCGACGGCCGCCTGGTCCATCCGCGTCTCGAGGCGGTCCGCGATGGCCGTCAGCACCGGCTCCTCCGGCCGCCGGGCGCCCGGCGGCGGCATCATCCCCAGCCGGAGCTTGCGGATCACCTTTTCGGCGAGGTCGGGACGCTCGGCCGGGGAGGCGACGTCGAATCCGGCGAGCGACAGGTTGCCGGTGCGCATCCGGTCGTTGTGGCAGGTCATGCAGTACCGCCGGAGCGTCTGATTCTGCTCGTCGGCGGTTCCGGCGGACGGGCTCCAGGAGGCCGCTTCGGCGAGCGTCGGATGTTCGGCGGCGACGGCAGGCGGCGCGAGGGCCGACGCGACTACCGCAAGGGTCCAAAGGAGAGTCGGCATGGTGGAGTCGGCGGCCCGCCCGGCCGCGCCCGCAAAGGCCCAGCCTGACGACCCTCCATTGTAGGGAACTCCGGGCGATCCCGCAACAGCGGAATCCGCCCCCAAATCGGCGAGCTAATCTTTTTTCGGACTGAAAATCGTCTTTCGGGAGGGCGAGCCGGCCGTTTCCGGCCTCCGCGGGCGCCAAGAACCGCCTTTTGAGGCGGGTCGGGAGGCGGATCTGCCGCAATTGGGCGCTGGTTGGACGGGTTTTGTGACCTGCGGGCGCACCTTCCCCTCAAAAACCGGGGGAAACGTCCTGCCGAAGCCCCGGGTCAGCCGGGGACGGGCGTCGGGGGCGACGTGGCGCGTTTCAAGCGCTGGAACGCCGCCAACAGCCGCGCCCCGTCCGCGTCGAACACCAGCTTGAACCGGCGACCATGCCGCACCAAGCGAGCCGCCAGATGGAGCCACACCGCGCGCAACCGCTTCATTCGCGCCCAGAGCCATTCGGGGCCATAGGCTGTGCGGCACGCCAGCGCCATCACATTCATCGTCAACGCCGCCAGCCAAAGCCAGGCCGCATTCGCCCCGAACCGACCCGACGGCATCATCCCGCCCGCAAGGTCCGACTTGAGCGCCGAGTGAACCTGCTCCCCCCGACCACAGCGTTCATGCGCCGCCCGAACCACCTCACCGGCCTCCATGACCTCAAGCCCGTTCGCCCGCTCCAGCGGCAGCGCGTCCGGCGCCGGGAAGTTGGTCAGGTAGGCGCGGAAACGGTAAGACGGCTTGCCGTCCGCCGCCGGGCGTTCGCTTTCCCCAAAGCCCAGATTCCAGGGAATCGGGCGCCGAGTCGCCACATAACGGATCACGTCCTCCGGCCTCGAACGGGCGTCCATGTTCGAGACGAAGGGCAACTCGGCGCATTCCAGGTCGCCTGCTTCATCACCCGACGCCGGCTCGATTCCCGACGCTACCGGGCTCCAAGCATCCTCGGGAAGTCGCTTCACTTCCTCCAGAAGCGCCTTGGAAAGGGTGGCGCCGGCGATCAACCCCACGACCCTGAAACGCCGCGTCCTTTCGCTGCGCCGCGCCGGATTGTTGCACGCCCGGATCACAGCCTCCTGGTGGCCCGCCCCATCGGTTCGAAGCGTGACCCGCTCCACCACGGCGGGCAACTGCGCCAGCGTCTCGTCCAGGGCGCGCGCGTTGTCCAGCGAAGCCGGAACGTTCCCGTCGCGGAACTCCAGCCACGGCGTCATCCCGAGCTCGCGGCAGAACGCGATCAGCGGCTGGTAGCCCCGCTCTCCCGGAACCTCGCCCGTCGCCGCCCGGTAGGTGGGCCAGCACTCCCGCTTCCCCGAAGCGATGATCGTGGCGTCCAAGTCCAGCGTCAACGCCTTCGGGATCTTCTTCCAAGGTCCGAAGTTCATCAGACGCCGGTTCACCTTCCGGAACAGTTCGTGGCGCTCGGTGTGGGGCGCGAGATAGGCGGTTCCCCGCTCCCGCTCCCCATCGTGCGCCCCCTCCACATGGAAGCGATCCAGCCAGTCCCGGATCGAGCGCGCCGAAGGAAAGCAGCGATCCCGCCCGCCCCGGAAGCGGGCGCGGAGCACTCGCCGCGGCATCCCGAACAGCTGCGGCTCGAAACGCCGCACCAGCTGGCGCAGTCCCCGGTCGGCCTCCAGTTGGTTGATGTCGGCCGCCCGGTCGAGGCCGGCGACGTTCAAGGACATCACCGCCAGGATCATCTGTCCGTCGGTCCAACCTTGCGACGGGCCGCCTTTCGTGTGCCCGAGGCCGACGAGGATGCGCCCCCGCGCCAGCAGTTCGAGCAGCAACACGATGCCGCCGCGCGCGGTGAAGGCCGGACCGTCGGGCGCGACCTCGAGCTTGATCGGAGAGCGGAAACGTGGGAATATGACTTCACCCGGCTGGTGATGCCTCTTGGGGCGTTTTTTCTGCATAACCCATTGTACGTCAATGGTCCAGCCGGGTACAACCCCTTTTTGCTCGCCGATCTAGGGCTCGCCGATCTAGGTCCGCCGCCGTTTTCTGGTAGGATCTGCGCCGGGTGGGCGGCCCGAAAACCTTTTTCCCCGAATTGGGGGGGAGCGCATCACGACATGTCGGCAGATGGCTGCGAAATTCCCTTGAGCGGGCGCGACAACTCTACCCCCCCCCCCCCCCCCCCGAAATTCGTCGAGGCGCGGGACTGAAGCGGTGGGCCGCCTGCTCCGGAGGTTCGCTCGCCGGCTGACCCCGGCGCCGCTCGCCGCCGTCGTTCTTCTCGCGCTGGGCGCGACAAAGGCGCAGGCGCTCACAACCACCCTCACCGTCACGCCAGGCAGAGGGAATTTTGTGACGCTCAGTTGGAGTCCCGACTTCGGCGTTGGAGCAGGACAGTCATGGCAGTATCGGATTGACGGCGGAAATTGGATCACCATTCCCGGCGGCTCGAACGCCAGGAGTCACCAGGTGACGGGTCTCACGGTCGGCGTCACATACACCTTTGAAGTCGTTCTTAGACAAAGCCATGGATTGACCGCCAAGAGCAACGCCGTCTCCGCCACGCCGTACGCCGACCCCGTGCTGAGGGTGCGAGGCAACCCGGACGGCGGCATGGAAGTCTCGTGGAGCTATTCCGGTCCGTTCCCCACCGGCGGCAAATGGCAAATCAAGTACTTCCCGCACCCGCAAGGCAGCGCCACTTACGGCGATTTTGGCCCAACTTCGCCCGTCGCCAGCACACGCTCCGTCAACATCTCATCAGGCTTCGAAATCGGGGTGCGCCACGCCTTCCGGATTCGGATCGTGGACGCGAACGGCAACCAGTTCATCGAGTCCAACCGGGCGCTCGCCACGGCGGGGGGAACCGCCGCGCCCACGCTCATATCCGACCCCAGCAAGACGGTGCGCGTCGAGCCCGGCGGAACCGTAACGGTGTGCTACAACCTGCTGTCGGTCATCCATAACGGCGTCACCTACCTGGAGAAACGCCCGGGCCAAACCGCCGTGGCGGAGCGGTCGGAACTGAAGAACACCGTCCACGGCGTGGAGATCACGGAGGCGCCCGCCGTCATCCGCAACCAGGTCGTCGGAACCGGCAACGTCAACTTCGATCCCTGCGCCACGGTGGGGCCGGGCGTCCACAGCATCACCTGGCAATGGAACGGCCTCAACGGCCTGGCCCGTCAGACGGGGCGGACCACCACCACCTTCACCGTGCTGCCCGCCAACCGGCCGGACCAGCCCGCCGGCTTCACCGCCACCCCGGGCAACGGGCAAGTTCTCCTTGCATGGAACGACCCGAGCGACTCCGGCATCACCCGCTGGGAGATGCAGCGCAAGGAGGGATCGGGCGACTACGGCGCCTTCGGGACCATCTTGACTTCGACAGTTTTGAGCGATAAATCCTTGACGGTCAATAGCCGACATTTCTGGCTAGGCACTACAAACGTAGCCCTCTGAAGGCTGCGGCGGCGGGGTTCGAGCCCTCAGGCGAGCTGGTACGGCGTGGTCGGCAGGGGGAGTCTCATCGCGGCGTAGATGCTCTCGGCCTCCAGGGACGGCTTCGCGGGGATGGCGTATCGCTCTCCGGTTTTCTCGCAGAGCAACACCGAACACTTGCGGTGCGCCAGCGCATTGCGGATGACTTCGGGAGACATCCGCTCCTTCTGGAGCGCGACCCGATAGGCCAGATGGCGCACGCAGGCGAACGCCATGAAGGCGATCGCGATGTGGGCGCGGATCCGTTGTTCGGTCCAGTGCCAGATCGGCCGGACGCGCAGATCGTGCTTGGTGATGCGGAAGCTCTCCTCGACCCGCCAGAGTCCCCGATAGTGCGACAGCACTTCGGCGGCCCGCGCGTCGCGCAGGTTGGTGATGACGCCGGCCAGTCCGTCCCAGCGCGCCGCCTCGTCGATCTTCTTCTGATCCACGACGAGCCGCGCATCCCCCTCAACGGCGATGAAGCGCTTGGCGCCATGCTGGGACAACAGCGCTTTGGGGTTGTCGCTTTGCGACAGCTTGTCGAACGCCCGCTGGATCGCCTGGTGGCGATCACGGGCGTCCTTGCGCGCCCGCTTGGCGGACCACGTGACGATCAAGCGTCGCCCCTGGTGATCCCATTCGTTCACCAGGCGCTCCGAGGAGTGTTCCAGCGGGACGTAGGAGTCGAGATTCCAAATCTTCCTGCGTAGCGCGCCGGGGAGCTGGCGCAGCCGGGCGCCCACCACATAGCCGCCGCCCATCGCGTCCAGGGCTTCCAGGTTGGCGGCGCTGAGCATCCCCCGATCCGCTACGCAGACCGCCTGCTGCGCCGGGTGACGGCGCAGCAAGCCCTCGAACACCGGAACCAGGCTGTGCCCCTCGTAGGCGGCGCCGGGGAACACCTCGTAGCTCACCGGAAGCCCCTCGCGGGTGACCATCAGCGCCAGCAGCACCTGCGAGTAGCGGTGCTTGCCGTCCTTGCTGTACCCCTTCTGGCGGAGTTCATCCTCCTCCTCTGTCGCAAAGGCCAGCGTGGTGCAGTCGAAGAACAACACCGAGACCGGATCGGGCAACACCGAGCGGGTGGCGTCGCCGACCCGGGCGCGAAGCCGTTCGATTGTCCTCGCGTCCAGCCGATCCATCATCCGGTAGACCTTGTGAAGCGGCAGGCTCACCCCGAAGTCGTTTTCAAGACTCCGCACGCTGCCGCGCTTGCTGTCGGGGTTGGCGATCCGCGCCATCACCGTGTGGAACAGGGCGTCGTGGTACGCCCGATAGCGGGAGCGCGGCAACAGCGCGTTCAGACCCAGATGCCGGTAGACCTCGCCGTAGACCTCATGGATGCCGGTCGTGATCCGTTGGGCTTCCTTCAGTTGCTTGAGATCGACGGGTAGGGTCGCCTTGCCGTCGCCCTCGCGCCCGACGCGGATGACCTGCTCGGCGAGCTTTTCGGAGGAGAAGAGGAGAGGCTGGCGTTCGGTCTTGAGCTTGGTCTTGATGAACTCGCCGAGCCGCTTCAGGCGTTCGAGCTCCTTGTCGTCCTTTGCGATGCCGATGTGTCGGACGATGCGTTGGCGGACCTTGGTTCCGTTGCGTACGCCTTCGACGAGTTGTACGGAGCGCCGGGGGCTGTTGGGAGTGGACTTGACGCGAACGAACATGGGTGGAGTATAGCACAGAAGTCAAACCAGAAAAATCGCTAGGCACAACAGAGCGAGTAGCGAAAAGCTCCCTTGTTTCAGAACATGTTTGTTTTCAACAGCTTCCCGATCCGACGCTCCGACCGAAATCGTGCTCAACTGTCAAAGTAGGGAGGTCGTCGGAACCGGCAACGTCAACTTCGATCCCTGCGCCACGGTGGGGCCGGGCGTCCACAGCATCACCTGGCAATGGAACGGCCTCAACGGCCTGGCCCGTCAGACGGGGCGGACCACCACCACCTTCACCGTGCTGCCCGCCAACCGGCCGGACCAGCCCGCCGGCTTCACCGCCACCCCGGGCAACGGGCAAGTTCTCCTTGCATGGAACGACCCGAGCGACTCCGGCATCACCCGCTGGGAGATGCAGCGCAAGGAGGGATCGGGCGACTACGGCGCCTTCGGGACCATCACCACCGGCTCCAGCGGCGGCAAATTGATCTACACGGTCTCCGGTCTGACCAACGGCGAGACCTACGGCTTCAAGGTCCGGGCGGTGAACGCCAACGGCGCCGGCGTGCCCTCCGACGAGCAGTTGGCGACGCCCGCGAACAAGATCATCGCGCTGTCCGTCGACTCCACCACGATCACGGAAGGAAATTCCGGGACGAAGGACGTGGTCATCACCGTCACCCTCGGCCAGCCCGCGCCAACAGGCGGGCTCAACGTCAGTATCACTCCTTCCAGCCCTCTGGGCACGGCCAGCGGCTCCAACAAGGCTTCCAACGGATGTGAAGCGCCCTTGAATCCGGCGGATACGGATTGGTGTTATCCGACTGGCTCCGGAGTCACCATCGCTGAAGGTGACAGAACAGGCACGGTGACCATCAGGATCCTCAGCGATACACGGGATGAAGGCGACGAAACCATCAAACTCACTGCCTCCTCATCCACCAGCGGTTGGACCGGCGATTCCCTCACCCTGACCATCGAGGACGACGACGCCTCCGATCCGGGCGTGACGCTCTCGGAGGACGCGCTGTCGGTGGCCGAGAACGCCGAGGCGACGTACACGGTGCGGCTGAACACCGCGCCGGGCGGCAATGTGACCGTCACGCCTTCCAGCAGCGACACCGGCGCGGCCCGGGTGTCGGGCGCGCTCACCTTCACCACCACCAACTGGAGGACCGCCCAGACGGTGACGGTCAAGGGAGTGGGCGACGCCAACACGGCCAACGAGACCGTCACGGTGCGCCATGCGGTGGCCGGGTACGGGGCGGTGACCAGCGGCCCGGAAGTGACGGTGACGGTCACCGACAGCGGCGGCTGCACGACGATGCAGGCGCCGACCAACCTGTCGGCGACGGCGGGTTTCTTCAACCTGGACCTGACCTGGAACGCCCCGACCCAAGCGTCCCGGGATCACTGGACCCTGGAGTACCGCAAGGCGGGGACGACCAGCTGGACCACCCGGAAGATCGCGGACCCCAGCGCGACCAGCTACTCCATTACCGGCCTGGGGGACGACACCGCCTTCGAGATGCGGCTTCTGGCGAAGCACGCCGACAGCGCGTGCGCGGCGAGCAGCGCGGCGACCGCCACCGGCGCGACCAACGCCGTGCCGGTCCCGACGCTCAGAGCCATTCCGGGCGACAACCGGGTGACGCTGCATTACGACAGCGGGGGAGCGCCGGTGGACTGGTTCTGGTTCGCGAACTGGAGACAACAGGGCGGGCGCTACCTCAGCGTGGCGGAAGTCGTGAGCGGCTCTGAAAGAAGGACCCGCGGGACCTGGACGCGCACCCAGGATTTCACCAACGGCGTCACCTACACCATCATCATGTTCTACGGAGGTCCCGATAACGTCACACGCCGCACGCACGAGGTCACGGTCACGATCGGCCCCGGCGTGACGGTCTCGAAGGACGCGCTGCGGGTGGACGAGGGCGGGACCGGTACGTACACGGTGCGGCTGAACTCCGCGCCGGGCGGCGACGCGACCGTGACGCCCTCCAGCAGCGACACCGGCGCGGCCACGGTCTCGGGGGCGCTGACGTTCACCACCACCAACTGGAGCGAACCCCAGACGGTGACGGTCACCGGCGCGTCCGACGCCAACACCGATGACGAGACGGTCACGGTGAGCCATACGGTGACCGGCTACGGGTCGGTGTCCAGCGGGCCGGGCGTGACGGTGCGGGTCGGGGACACCACCAACCTCGCCGCGCCGGTCGCCCCGTCCGGCCTGACGGCGACGCCGAGCGACGGGAAGACGCTGCTGTCCTGGGACGACCCGGACAACGCCTCCATCACCGGGTACAAGCTGCGCTACGCCAAGACGGCCGACCGGGGCGGCGCCTCCTGGAGCCTGATCCCCGGTTCGAACGCCGACACCACCACCCACACGGTGACGCGCCTGGAGAACGCCGCCGAGTACAGCTTCAAGGTTCTCGCGGTGAACAGCGTCGGGGACGGCGCCGCCAGCGCCTGGGTGAAGGCGACGCCGGCGTCCGGCCAGGTGGACGCGCCGACGCTGACCCGGGCCGTCTCCAGCGCCAGCGGGAAGATCGCTCTCTCCTGGTTCCATGTCGGCCTGAATTCGGGCGACATGGTCTCCGGCGCCGCGGCCAACGGCTCCTGGGAGGCGTGGCAGGCGCAGACCCGGCTCAAGGGCGGCGCCTGGACGGATCGGGCGTTCGCCAACGGGCAGCTCATCGCCCGCGGCGGGACGATCTCCCCGGGCGGCGCGTACTCCGACGGCGCGGAGCTGGAAGTGCGGGTTCGGGCGCGGGCCTGGGTTCCCAGGAAGTCCACCGGCACGCTGCAGAACGGCCCCTGGTCGAACATCCGGACGGTCACGTACCAGTACGACGCGCCCAGCGTGACGGTCTCGACGCGGACGCTGACGGTGGCGGAGGACGGCAGCGACACCTACACGGTGAAGCTGAACACCCAGCCGGGCGGCGCGGTGACCGTGACGCCGACAAGCGACAAGACCGCCAAGGCGACGGTGTCGGGGGCGCTCACCTTCAACACCACCAACTGGAGCGAAGCGCAGACGGTGACGGTCACCGGCGTTTCCGACGCCGACATGGACGACGCGACCGTCACGATCAGCCACGCCGTTACCGGCTACGGGTCGGTGACCAGCGCGCCCGCCGTGAGGGTGACGGTGACCGACACCACCGTCACCGCGCCGGTTCTGGCGACGGCGACCTCGACGACCAGCGGGCGGATCAACCTCACCTGGACCCACGCGGGTTCGGCGGTCGGCGACCTGGTGAGCGGCGCCGCCAACTTCTCCGGCTGGCAGGCGCAGACCCGGCTCAAGGGCGGCGCCTGGAGCAACGAGCCGGTGCAGCCCAGCTCCTCCCGCACCAACATCGCCACCCGTTCGGCCCGGGTGGACCCGGGCGACGACTACCCCGGCGGCGCGGTCGTGCAAGTCCGCATCCGGGCCCGGGGCTACGTCACCGGAACCTCCGGAACCCAGACGAACGGCCCCTGGTCCAACGCCCGCGACGTCACCTACAAGAACGACGACCTGGACGCGCTGACGCTGGTCGGCGCGCCGGTGACGGTGACGGCGGGATCGACGGCGACCTACACGGCGGCGCTCACCAAGGCGTTCGCGGGGACGCTCACGCTTTCGAGCGCCGACGCCGACACCGCGACGGTCTCCCCGGAGACGCTCACCTTCACCACGGGGAACTACAACACCGCGCAGACGGTGACGGTGAGCGGGGCGAAGGCGGGGACGACGACCATCAACCATTCCTTCCGGCTGACCGGGGCGACCGCCGACGCGATCCCCGACGCCGGGACGGCGGACGTGACGGTGGAGGCGGAGACGGTGGACCCGCCGGACGCGCCCACCGGGCTGACCGCGACGGCGAGCAACGCGCAGGTCACGCTGACCTGGGACGACCCGGACGTCGACAGCATCACCGGCTACAAGCTGCGCTACGACAAAACGGCCGACCGGAGCAGCGCCGGCTGGACCCTGATTTCCGGCTCGGACGCCGACACGACGACCTACACGGTGACGAGTCTGGAGAACGACGCCGAGTACAGCTTCAAGGTTCGGGCGGTGAACGCCGGTGGGGACGGGACGGCGACCGACTGGGCGACGGCGACGCCGGTGGGGCCGCAGAAGCCGACGCTGACGGCGACGGCGGGGGACGGCCAGGTCACGCTTTCATGGAACCCGCAGCCGGGTCGGGGGATCACCGCCTGGGTGTATGAATACAGGATCGGGTCGGGCTCCTGGACCAGCGCGACGGTGAGCGACGGCGCCGCGACCAGCGCGGTGGCGGGGAGCCTGACGAACGCCACCGAATACACGTTCCGGCTGCGCGCCCGGGCGGGTAGCGCGCAGTCGGCGTGGTCGGAAGAAGTGAGAGCGACGCCCGTGTCCTCGGCGGCGGCGGCGAAGACGGTTTCGGTTCCGGCGACCCTGACGGTCGCGGAGGGGGCGGGGAACGCGACGATCGCGATCACCGCGTCGGCGGCGTTCGGGAGCGCGCAGACGTTCGACGTGGCCTACGGGGGAACCAGCGCGACCGGGGCGGCGACCCCCTCGGACGGAGACTACGACAACGACGCGGCGACGTCGGTGCGGTTCTCGGCGAGCCAGACGACCCGGAACATCGTGATCCCGATCACCGACGACGCCCGGGACGAGGGGAACGAGACGTTCACGGTGACGATCTCGGCGCGGGGCGGCGTGCCTTCGGGGTTCGTTTTGAGCCGTTCGACGACGACGGTGACGATCACCGACGACGACGCCTCGCCGGCGCTTGCGGACATCGCCGACGTGACGATCCGACTGGGGCAGGAGGTGAACATCGTCGCTTCGGCGACCGACGCGGACGGCGACTCGCTGACATACGCCTGGGAGCGGAAGGCGGGGGAGACGGCGCCGGCGCTGCCGGCGGGGACGAACCTGTCGCGGGCGCGGCTGCGGTTCACCCCGCTGGGGTCCGGGGTGTTCACGATGAAGGCGATCGCCCGGGACGGGAACGGGAACTCGGACAGCGAGGAGGTCGTGATCCGGGTGGCGGCGAAGACCCTGGTTTCGGTGCCGGCGACGCTGACGGTGGCGGAGGGCGCGGGAACCGCCTCGGTCGCGATCACGGCGGGGGCGGCGTTCGGGCAGGCGGTGACCTTCAACGTGACCTACGGCGGCGACGGGGCGACCGGGGCGGCGAACCCGGCGGACGGGGACTACGACAACGACGCGGTGACGTCGGTTTCGTTCTCGGCGAGCGACACCAGCAAGACCATCGCGATTCCGATCACCGACGACTCGGCGGCGGAGGGGCCGGAGACGTTCACGGTGACGATCGCGCCCTCTGCGACGCTTCCCGCGGGGTACGGACTGGGGAACGCGACGACGACGGTGACGATCACCGACAACGACGGCGGGGGCGGGGGAGGCGGCGGAGGCGGCGGCGGGGGATCGTCGCCCTCCCCCTCCACCCCGTCGGCGGGCGTGACGCTTTCGCTGGGGGCGCTCCAGACCCCGGCGGGTGGGAGCGGGAGCTACACGCTGGTCCTGGACCAGCAGCCTTCGGGGGATGTGACGGTCACGGTTTCGATCGTGCGGGCGCAGGGCTACGGGATGGCGGAGTCGGTGTCGGCGGGGGGCGTGACGGTGGACCCGTCGTCGCTGACCTTCACCCGGGCGAACTGGGACGCTCCGCAGCCGGTGCGGGTGCGGGTGGCGGAGGACGCGCCTTCGGGGACGGTTCGCCTGCGGCACCGGGCTTCGGGCGGCGGCTACGACGACGTGGAGATCGGGGCGGTGTCGCTGCGGATTCAGGGCAAGCCCGCCGGGCTGCGGGTTTCGGAGACGGAGCTTTCGGTGGACGAGGGCGGGAGCGGGAGCTACACGCTGGTTCTCCAGAGCCGACCCACCGGCGATGTGAAGGTGGCGGTCTCCGGGGCTTCGGGGGGTATATCGATAGCCCCGACGGCGCTGACCTTCACTCCGGCGAACTGGCGGACGCCGCAGACGGTGCGGGTGACTGCGGGCGAGGACGCCGACGCGGTTCCCGACATGGCGACCTTGACGCACCGGGCTTCGGGCGGAGGCTACGACCAGGCGGAGCCGGTCAACTTGATGGTGCGCGTCGTCGAAAACGA
Source organism: Candidatus Marinacidobacterium sp. (assembly GCA_965202845.1). Taxonomy (GTDB): domain Bacteria; phylum Acidobacteriota; class Vicinamibacteria; order Marinacidobacterales; family Marinacidobacteraceae; genus CBDATA01. The sequence goes on along the minus strand of OZ241856.1, from coordinate 375,333 downwards.
CGAGGCGGGGGTGACCGTGGCGCCGACCGAACTCGAGATCGACGAGGACGGGAGCGGGAGCTACTCGGTGGTTTTGCTGAGCGAGCCGACCGGCCCGGTGACGGTGACGCCTTCGAGCAGCGATCCGGGGGCGGCCTCGGTTTCGGGGGCGCTTTCGTTCACGACGGCGAACTGGAGCGAGCCGCAGATGGTGACGGTTTCGGGGGTGGAGGACCCGAACTCGCTTGCGGACGTCCAGGCGACGGTGCGCCACCGGGTGTCGGGCGGGGACTACGGGGCGGTGCAGGCGGATTCGGTATCGGTGACGGTGCGGAATACGACCAGCGCGGCGGAGATCGGGCGGGCGAACCGGTTGAACGAGGTGATCCTGCCGCAGTTCGCGGCGGCGTTCGCCTCGCAGGCGACGGGGGCGGTGGCGGACCGGATCGAGTCGGTGGCGGCGGGCCAGGCGATGGACGGGCTCCAGCTGGGCATGCCGATGGGCGCGACGGGAGACGGGGAGATGCGGCATTTCCGGCATGAGTCGGGGCTGTTCCGGGAGGAGGAGCGGATTGCGACCGGTCAACCGCTGCGGCTGGGCGACGCGCTGAACGGGGCGGCGTTCCAGATGACGCTCGGTTCCGAGGACGCCGAGGAGAGCTTCTGGTCGTCGGTGGGGGTCTGGGGTCGGGGCGGCCTGCTTTCGCTGGGCGGCGCCGACCGGGAGGTGTCGTTCGACGGCGACCTGTGGTCGGCGCATCTGGGGGCGGACGCCCGGATCGGGACGAACCTGCTGGCGGGGCTTGTGCTTTCGCGCGCCGGCGGCGATTTCGACGCGACCAGTATGGGAACCGAGGGCGCGGTGGCGGGCGCCTACGAGGCGGGACTGACCTCGGCGCACCCCTATGTCGCGTGGTTCGCGCCGGACGGCTCGAACCTTTGGGCGAGCGGCGGCTACGGTCGGGGCGAAGTCCGGATCGCCGAGGAGGGGGCGGGCGCGCGGCGGAGCGCGGGGATGGGCTTCGCCAGCGGGGCGGTCGGCGGTCGGGGGGCGCTTTTGGAGAACGCGGACTGGCTTTCGGGGGGGACGACCCGGCTGGCGGTGAAGGGCGAGGGGTCGTACGCGCGGCTTGCGACGGCGGCGGAGGGCGGTCTGACGGGGATGACGATGCACCTGAGCCGGTTGCGGCTGCTGCTGGAGGGTTCGCACGAGCGGGCGCTTTGGGGCGGGACGCTGACGCCTTCGCTAGAGGCGGGGATGCGGTACGACCGGGGGGACGCGGTGGAGGGCGCGGGGCTGGAGGTCGGAGGCGGGGCGCGCTACCGGGCGCTGGGTTCGCGGCTTTCGGTGGAGTTGCGGGGTCGGGGGCTGCTGGCGCACGCGGCGGATCGGCGGGAATGGGGGTTCGGCGCGGCGGTGAGCCTGGAGCCGGACGCGGCGGGTCGGGGCGCGTTCTTGAAGGTGGAGCCTTCGCAGGGGGAATCGGCGAGCGGGGTCGCCCAGCTGTTCGATCGGTCGCCATCGTCGTCGATGATGATGGCGGCGGGGCCGGGTTCGGGGGTGGTTCCGGAGCGTCGTCTGACGGCGGAGGGCGGTCATGGGTTCGGTCTGGACGGTGGGGCGACGTTGACGCCGTATGCGGGGATGGCGGTTGCGGAGCGTGGGCGTCAGCTGCGGCTGGGTGCGCGCTACCGGCTGGCGGGGGACGGGTTCCGTCTGGGGCTGGAGGGGATGCGCCGGGAGAGTGCGGCGCTGTTCGGCGGAAGCGGGATGATCCGGGCGCACTCGCTGGCGCTCGAGGGAACGCTCAGCTGGTAGAGCCCGGCTGGCTCTCTACCCGAGCAGTCTGATGAGGCCGACGATCAGCGCGGCCTGGGCGGCCAGGGCGCCGAACATCCATTTCAGGATTTCGGCCTTGACCGCCTGGGCGTTCTCCTGGATGTCCTTCCGCGTCTCGTTCCGCAGGGTCTCGATGGCCACCTGCGTCTCCCTCCGCAGAGTCTCGATGTCCTTCTTCGTCGCCTCCCGCAGAGTCTCGATGTCCTTCTGCGTCTCCTGCCGCAGGGTCTCGATGGCCAGCTCGACTCGCGCGATCTCCTTCTTCGTGTCCTGCCGCAGGGTCTCGATGGCCAGCTTGATCTGATCCACGTCGTCCTTCGTCGCCAAGCTGGCGTGGATCGCGCCGGCCTGCGCTTCGGCCAGCGTCTCGGCCTGCTGCTCGGTGAATCCGCCCCCGACCAGCAGCTTCGCGTAGCGGAGGGTGTCAAACGCGGGCGCGACCTCAAGCATGGTCCGATTATAGGCCGCCGGGAGAGCGCGGCGCTGTTCGGGGGCGGGAGCGGGATGATCCGGGCGCACTCGCTGGCGTTCGAGGGAACGCTCAGCTGGTAGAGCCCTTTCCGTCTCTATCCGAGCAGCCTGATGAGGCCGACGATCCGCGCGGCCTGGGCGGCCAGGGCGTTCTCCCGGATGTCCTTCCGCGTCTCGTTCCGCAGGGTCTCGATGGCCAGATCCAGAGGACGACTTCAGGCATGACCCGATTCCAGGCGAGCGACTCGGGAATCGGTGAAGTCGGCGATCAGCGGGGCATGATCGGATGGGATGTCCTCCCCCTTCCGCTGGCGCCGTTCGTCGCGGTCCACCCGCACGCCCGTAATCCGGTCGGCCAGCGGCGGAGTCACGAGGATGTGGTCGATCCGGGCTCCCACATCCCGCGCGAAGGAGAGCCGGGTGTAGTCCCACCAGGTGTAGATCCCCTTGTCCGGTTCGCCGCCCACCGGATACCGGCGCCGGTAGGCGTCCGAGAGTCCCCAGTCGATCAGATCCGCCAGCGCCTTCCGCGCCGAAGGATGACAGAGAACTCCGTTCGGGTCGGCCACCGCCGAATCCCGATCCAGCGGCGCCACGTTGAAATCGCCGCACACCGCGAGCGGCTCCTCCGGGCGAGCGGTCGCGGACAGGCGCTCCCGGAGCGCGCCCAGCCAGTCCAGCTTGTACCGCCAGTCGGGATGGCGGGGCGACTTGCCGTTCGGCACATAGACCGACAGCACCCGAAGCGGCCCCGCCGCCACATCCAGCATCACGTCCAGCATCCGGGCCTCGTCGCGGTCGCCGACCGGCAGACTGCAGGACCGCACCTCGACCGGATTCCGGGCCAGCACCGCGACCCCGTTCCGGGCCGGCTGCGCCTCCACCGCCGCCGCGTACCCCGCCGCCTTCACTTCAAGCCACGGAAACTCCTCCCGCTCGGCCCGCAGCTCCTGAAGGCACAGGACGTCCGGGCGATGCCGTTCCAGCAGGCGGAGCAGGCGGGCGCGACGGGTCCGAATCGAATTCAGGTTCCAGGTGATGATGCGCAAAACGGGCGCAATGCTACCGGGGTACGCCGGCGACTGCTACGCTTCCGGCCATGCCTCCGACGCTCTCGGTCGCGGTCACCGGCGCCACCGGACTCATCGGGCGGGCGCTCGTGCGATCGCTGGAAACGGACGGCCACCGCGTCGTCGCGTTCAGCCGCTCCGCCCGTTCCCCGGAAGCGGGCAGCAGGGTCGAAACCGCCCGCTGGCGCCCGGAGGAGCCGGAGCAAAACGCCGCCGCGCTGGACGGACTCGACGCGGTGGTCCACCTTGCCGGCGAGCCGGTGGGGAAGCGCTGGACCCCGGCCCGCCGCCGCGCCATCCGGGACAGTCGGGTGGATGGAACGCGCGCCCTGGTCGACGCCCTGAAGCATTGCGCCAACCGGCCGGCGCGACTCCTCGGCGCCTCGGCGATCGGCTTCTACGGCCCCCGGGACGACGAGGAGCTGGACGAGGACGCCGCTTCCGGCGAAGGATTCCTCGCCGAGACCTGTCGCGCGTGGGAGGCCGAGACCGGGAAGGCGTCCGAACTCGGCATCGCCGCCACTTCGATGCGGATCGGCATCGTGCTCTCCCCGGAGGGCGGGGCGCTCGCCAACATGCTTCCCCCCTTCCGGTTCGGCCTCGGCGGACCGATCGGGACGGGAACGCAGTGGATGCCCTGGATCCATCTGGAGGACGTGGTGGGCGCGATCCGCCACCTGCTCGGCACGGACGCCGCGGCGCTCGCCCCCGCATACAACCTGACCGCGCCCCAGCCAGAGCGAAACGCCGCGTTCACCAAGGCCCTGGGCCGGGTTCTGCGGCGCCCCGCGTTCCTGCCGGCGCCCGGTTTTGCGATGAAGCTCGCATTCGGCGAAATGGCCGACGCGCTGCTTCTCAACGGGGCGCGGGTGGTCCCCCGGAAACTTCTCGAAAGCGGCTACCGGTTCGACCATCCGGAACTGGAACCGGCGCTCGCGCGCCTCCTCGCATGAAGCGGGGACCGGGGGCCGCCCGCCGCCGTCAAACGGCGCGGCGCATCATCCTCGCCTTCCTCTTCTGCGGCGCCGCGGTTTCGGGGTCGATGCTGGGACTGCTGTTCGCCTACCAGAGCGACATCCCCTTCATCGAGGAGCTGGAACGCCACGAATCGAGCGCCACCAGCATCATCTTCGACCGGCACGGCGAGGAGATCGGGCAGTTCGCCGTCGAACGCCGCATCGAAGTGGATTTCGAGACCCTGCCCCAGCACCTCCGGGACGCCTTCGTGTCCGCCGAGGACCAGCGCTTCTGGAGCCACTTCGGGTTCGACCTCGCCGGCATCGCCCGGGCCGCCTGGGACGCCGCCCGCGCCGGCCGCATCGTCTCCGGCGCGAGCACCATCACCCAGCAAGTGGCGCGGACGCTCTTCCTGAACCGGGAGAAATCCCTCAAGCGCAAGATTCGGGAGGCGATCACCGCGATCCGGATCGAACGGGCGTACCGGAAGGAGGAGATTCTCACCTTCTACGCCAATCAGATCTTCCTGGGGCACGGCAACCACGGGATCGAGGCGGCGGCGCAGTACTACTTCGGCAAGACCACCCCCGAACTCACGGTGGGCGAGGCGGCGCTTCTGGTCAGTCTCGCGCCGAACCCCTCCCGGTTCAGTCCGTATCGAAGCCTCGAACGGGCGACGGCGCGGCGGGACATGGTGCTGATGCGGATGCTGGCCGACGGCCATCTCACCGAGGCGCAGACCGCGGCGGCGCGCGCCGAACCGGTCCACCTCCGGCCGCGGGGCGCCGATCCGCTCGCCCCCCACTTCCTCGAGATGGTCCGGCAACACTTGGCGAGCCAGTACGGAAGCCGCCGCACCTACGAAGGCGGGCTCCGGGTCCACACCACGCTCGATCCCGACATGCAGCGCGCCGCCAACGAAGCGGTGGACGTCGCGCTCCGCGCCCACGACAAGCGGCGCGGCTTCCGCGGTTTCGCCCGCAACCTGGTCGATGAGGGGGTGGACATGGACACCTGGCGGGATTCCTCGTGGAGCGGGACGCCCGAAGCCGACGCGGTGGTCGCCGGCGTGGTGGTCGAGGCCGGATCGGCGCCGCGCATCCGCATCGGGGATCGCATCGCCCGGGTGGACCCCGAATCCCTGCGCTGGACCGGCCGCCCGGCGGCGCGCCTCTTCCGGCGCGGAGACGTCGGCGCGTTCCGCATCCGCGAGAGCGGAGAAGAATTGCTGGTCGGACTGGAGCAGGAGCCGGCTGCCGAGGGCGCGCTCCTCGCGCTGGACGTCGAATCCGGCGCCATCCGCGCCCTGGTCGGCGGCCACGACTTCGAACGAAGCGAGTTCAACCGGGCCACCCAGGCCAGGCGGCAGGCGGGCTCCTCCTTCAAGCCGTTTTCCTACGGCGCCGCCCTCGCATCGGGCCGCTTCGCGCCGACCTCCCTGCTGCTGGACGCCCCGTTTTCCTGGACGGACCCCGCCACCGGAGTTCCCTACGAACCCCGCAACTACGACGAGGAGCACCGCGGCTGGATCACGCTCCGTCGGGCTCTTGAAGGCTCCCGGAACGTCCCGGCGGTCCGCATGGTCCACGACGTGGGGCCGGAAAACGTCGTGGCGTTCGCAAAGAGTCTTGGCATCGCCAGCGAGCTTCTCCCGGTGCTCTCGATCACGCTGGGGTCGGCCGACGTCACGCTCCTCGAAATGGTCTCCGCCTACAGCGCCTTTCCCAACCGGGGAGTGCGCATGGAGCCCCACTTCATCACCTTGGTGACGGACCGCGACGGACGGGTGCTGGAGCGTCGCCACCCGGAGTCGGCGTCGGTGATGGACGCGGAGCTGGCGTATGTGCTGACCCACCTGCTCCAGGGGGTGGTCGCCCGGGGGACGGCGCGCGGCGCGCGCGGACTGGGACGTCCGGTCGCCGGCAAGACCGGCACCACCAACGATTTCACCGACGCCTGGTTCATCGGCTTCGACACCAGGGTCGCCGCCGGGGTCTGGGTGGGGAACGACCAGAACGAGACGCTCGGGGACTCCCAGAGCGGAGCGGCGGTCGCTCTCCCCGCCTGGCGGCATTTCATGACCCATGCGGACACCGGCGCCCGGGAGTGGGACCCATTCCACGTCCCGTCGAGAGTTCCCCTGGTTCCGGTCGATCTCGACACCGGGCGGCCGGCGCCGGAAGGCCCCAACACGATCCTCGAGGCGTTCCTGCCCGGAACCGAACCCGCCAGCCGGAATGCGTACCGGGCGTTCCCGTCGTCCCCGTACTGAACGTCCCATGAAACGAAAGACGCTGTTTCTCGGCTGCGGCTTGGCGCTGGCCGCCCTCGCCATCCTCGGGCTGATCGCCTTTTTCGGCGTTTCCTCGACCTACAACCGCCTGGTGCAGGCGGACGAGGGGGTGAAGGCCGCCTGGTCCCAAGTCGAGAACGTGTATCAGCGCCGCAGCGACCTGATTCCAAACCTGGTGGCCACCGTCAGCGGCGCCGCCGAATTCGAACGCGAAACCCTGGAAGCGGTGATTTCGGCGCGGTCCCGCGCGACCGCAATCCAGGTTTCCGCCGACGATCTCGGAGACCCGCAGGCGCTCGCCCGATTCCAGCAGGCCCAGACCGCGCTGTCCGGCGCGCTGTCGCGGCTGCTGGTGACCGTCGAACGCTACCCGACGCTCCAGGCGAACCGAAACTTCCTGAGCCTTCAGGACGAACTGGCGGGCAGCGAGAACCGGATCGCGGTGGAGCGGCGACGCTTCAACGAATCCGCCCAGACCTACAACACGCTGCGGCGCCGGTTCGTCACCCGCATCGTGGCGTCCTTCTTCGGGTTCGGGGAAGCCGCCTATTTCGAGGCGGAGGAAGGCGCGGACACCGCCCCCACGGTGGACTTCAGCGAGCCGCCGTCCTGACATGCGCCTGCCGGCGGCGCTCGCGGGCCTTCTCGTCGTCAGCGCGGCGGCCGGCCAGGAGGTCCCGACGCTTTCCGGGCGGGTGGTGGACGAGGCGGGACTCCTGAACGACGCCGAGCGGCGCGGCCTCGAATCGATGCTGGCCCGGATCGAAGCGGAAACCACCGTCCAGATCGCGCTGCTCTCGGTGCCCCGCCTCGAGACTCCCATCGAGGACTTCGCCATCCGGGTCGCCGAGGCCTGGGGCATCGGACAGGCGGAAACCGACAACGGCGCCCTGGTCGTGGTCTCGGTGGAGGACCGGGCCAGCCGGATCGAAACCGGCTACGGACTCGAAGCGGTCCTACCCGACGGACTCGCCGGGCGGATCCTCCGCGAGGAACTGGCGCCCTCCTTCCAGGCCGGGGACTACGCGACCGGATTCGAACGAACCGCGCTGCGCATCGCGGCCGTGGCGACCGGAGCGTTTCCGGCGGAGGAAGGCCGGCGCGCCGAACGCACCCCGGCGCGCCGCGGTCGCGGCGGCATGCTTCTCTTCCTGCTGCTGGTCGGCGTCCAGGCGCTCGGCTTTCTCGGAAACGCGTTCCGCCCCTGGGTCGCGGGACTGGCGGGCGCCGGCGTGGCGGCGCTCTTCGGGCTGCTCGCCGCCAGCGCCTTCGCCCTGCTCTGGCTCGTTCCCGCCGGGCTGCTCGCCGGATTCGCCGCGACCGGCATGACCCGGGCCGCCTCCAACCGGCGGAGCGCCTCGTGGGGCTACGGCGGCATGATGATGGGCCGCTCCTCCTTCGGGAGCGGATTCGGGGGGCTCGGCGGATTCGGCGGCGGCGGCGCCAGCGGGAGGTGGTGAGGGCCATGCGGGTTCCCCGGGCGCTTCGCGGCGAACTTTCGGAAACGGATCTGGACCGGATCGAGGAGGCGATCCGGAAGGCCGAACAGGGCACATCCCGCGAGCTCCGCGTCCGGATCATCCGTCGCCTGCTCCCCCTGGAGAACCCCAGGCGACGCGCGCTCCGGGACTTCCACGCGCTCGGAATGCAGCACACTGCGGACGGCGCCGGGGTGCTGCTCTTCCTGGCCGTGAAGTCGCGCCGCTTCGAGATCGTGGCGGACCCGGTCGTGGACGCGAACATCGGCGCCGAAGCCTGGGAGGGCATCGCCCGGGGCATCACCGACGAAATCCGGGAGCACGGGATCGGCAAGGGACTGGAGTACGGAATCCAGCGCATCGGCGGATTCCTGGCGCGGCATTTCCCGATCCAGCCGGACGATGCGAACGAACTCTCCGACGAGGTGAGCTTTGGCTGACGCCCGCCGCCGCCCGCAACCGCCGCGGGTGCTAGAGTGCTGGCGAACGTTGCCCGGAACCATGCGCCTCCGCACCCATGCCTAAATCCCGGAAGGCTTCTCCGCCGCCGACATCGGTGCGGGAGGGGCGGCTCTTCCGCGGGGTGCCGGTGCTCCCGCTGCGCGACATCGTCGTCTTCCCCCATTCGTTCCTGCCGCTTTCGGTCGGACGCAAGAGCACCAAGCTGCTGCTGCGCGACGCCACGCTGGAAGCCGAGCAGTCCGGTCGCGCCGCCGGCCTCCATATCATGCTGGCGGTGCTCACCCAGCGCGACGCCTCGGTGGACGCGCCGGACAAGGACGACCTGTACGGCGTCGGCACCGCCGCCCGCCTTGAAAAGCAGATCCGGATGCGAGACGGGACGATCCGCATCGTCATCCGGGGAAGTTTCCGCTTCCGGGTGGAGCGGATCGTCCAGACGGATCCCTACGTGCGGGCCGACATCCGCGAGCTGGACATCGCCACCGGCGCCGAACAGACCGTCGAGTTCGAGGCGATGACCCGCCAGATCCGCGCCGAGCTCCAGGAGATGATCAAGGGCGAGCTGTTCACCCGGTCGGGCGACGTGATGAAAAAGCAGCTCGCCCGAATCGGCGCCGCCGGCCAGCTCGCCGATTTCGTCGCGGAACAGCTCCCCAGCCTGGGCACCCCGAAGCGCCAGGCGGTCCTGGAGGCGTTCTCCATCAAGGAACGGCTGGACCTCGCCTATGCGGCCATCCTGCGCGAGAAGCAGGTGCGCGAGCTGGGGCGGAACATCGAATCCAAGGTCAAGAGCGAGGTCGGCCGCACCCAGCGCGAGTTCTTCCTCCGGGAGCAGCTGAAAGCGATCCAGAAGGAACTCGGCGAGGGGGACGACTCCAGCAAGGAGCTGGACGAGCTCCGCGAAAAGATCTCCAAGGCGGGCATGCCGGAGGAGGCCGAAAAGGAGGCGCTTCGAGAATTCCGCCGGCTGGGACGCATCCCGCCCGCGTCCGCCGAGTACACGGTGGGGAGGACCTATCTCGACTGGCTGGTGCGGATGCCCTGGCAGACGCGCACCGAGGACAAGTACGACCTGCCGCGGGCCCGTGAAATCCTCGAGGCCGATCACTACGACCTGGTCAAGGTCAAGGACCGGATCCTCGAGTTCCTCGCGGTGCGGGAGCGCAAGCCGGACCAGAAGGGCTCCATCCTCTGCTTCGTGGGGCCGCCGGGGGTCGGCAAGACGAGCCTCGGCAAGTCGATCGCCAAGGCGGTGGGGCGCAAGTTTGTCCGGTTGAGCCTCGGCGGCATCCGCGACGAGGCGGAGATTCGGGGGCACCGCCGGACCTACATCGGCGCCCTTCCCGGCCAGATTCTCCAGAGCCTGGCGCGGGTCGGCTCGCGCAACCCGGTGTTCATGCTCGACGAGGTGGACAAGCTCGGCATGGACTTCCGCGGCGACCCCAGTTCCGCGCTGCTCGAAGTGCTGGACCCGGAGCAGAACGACTCCTTCCGCGATCACTACCTGGATCTGGCGTTCGACCTTTCCGAGGTGCTCTTCATCGGCACCGCCAACATGGTGGATCCGATCCCCGCCGCCCTGCGGGACCGGATGGAAATTCTCCGGCTGGAGGGGTACACCGAGGAGGAGAAGATCCAGATCGCGATCCGCCACATCCTCCCGAAGCAGCTGGACAACCACGGCATCGCCGACGAGTCGGTGGCGCCGGTGTTCGACAAGGAATCCCTGTCGACCGTCATCCGCAACTACACCCGCGAAGCCGGCCTCCGCAACCTCGAGCGCGCCATCGCCAAGATCTGCCGCAAGGCGGTCCGCAAGCTGGCCGAGGGCGAAGAGCATCCGCTCCAGCTCACCGAGGACACGGTGCGGGAGCTGCTGGGCGCTCCGTCCTCGCTGTCGCGGGAGATCGCCGAACGGGTCAGCGTGCCGGGCGTCGCCATCGGCCTCGCCTGGACTCCGGTCGGCGGCGACATCCTCTTCGCCGAAGCCTCGCAGATGCGCGGCAACAACCGCCTCACCCTCACCGGGCAGCTCGGCGAAGTGATGAAGGAGTCGGCGACCGCGGCGTTCAGCTGGGTGCGCCGGAACGCGGAGCTCTTCGGGCTGAGTCCCGACTTTTACCGGCGCACCGACTTTCACTTCCATGTTCCCGAGGGGTCCACTCCCAAGGACGGCCCCTCGGCCGGCATCACCCTGGTGGCGGCGCTCATCTCCTCGCTCACCGAAACCGTCTGCCGGCCGCAGCTGGCGATGACCGGGGAAATCACCCTCACCGGGCACGTCCTCCCGGTCGGAGGCATCAAGGAGAAGCTGCTCGCCGCGCACCGCTACGGCATCAAGGAAGTGATCCTCCCGCGCCTCAACGAACCCAGCGTGATCGAGGACACGCCCGACGAGATTCGGGACGCGCTTCAGATGCACTTCGTCTCGGGGCTCGAGGAGGCGCTTCAGATCGTGTTCCCGGACCTGCCCGCGCCGCGGCCCCTGACCGACGACCCCGCGCCGGACCAGCTCCCCGCCTGAATCAGCCGGGCAGCCGACCGCGCAGCGTCCGGAATTCGTCCCCGGTCGCGTCCACGATCACGGACGGCGCGCCGCCGGGCGTGTCGCCCCCGTCCAGCACCAGAACCGTCGTCGGTCGCGCCTGGGAGATCGAGGCGAGCGCCGCCGCCGCCGAGACGGCCGGCGGCGCTCCGCTGCGGTTGGCGCTGGTCGAGATCACCGGATGGCCCAGCGCCCGGGCGAGTCCCCGCGCCAGCGGGTGCGAACTGACCCGGACCGCGACGGTTCCGGGGGCGTCCCGCCGCGGCAGCACCAGGGTGAGCGGACCGGGCCAGCGCCCTTCCGCCAGCTTCGAGGCGGCGGCGGACAGCACGCAGAGCGCCCGGACCTGCGCCTCGTCGGCGGCGATCCACGGCAGCGGCGCATCCGGGGAGCGTCCCTTGATCCGGAAGATCGCCCGCACCCCCTCCGGCGAGCGCGGGTCGGCGCCCAGGGCGTAGAACGTCTCGGTGGGATAGAGCGCCACTCCGCCCGCCTTGAGGTGGGCGGCGATCCGGGCCAGATCGCTCACGAACGACGGCGCGCCCGGGGATGGCTCTGGTCGTAGACCCGCCGCAACCGCTCGCCGGTGACGTGGGTGTAGATCTGGGTGGTGGTGATCGAGGCGTGTCCGAGCATCTGCTGCAGACTCCGCAGGTCCGCCCCCCGTTCGAGCAGGTGGGTCGCGAACGAATGGCGGAGCATGTGGGGGGAGAGCGGATGCGCGATTCCGGCGCGGACTCCCAGCTCCCGGATGATGCGCCAGAACGCCTGGCGGCTGAGCGGCCCGCCCTGGCGGTTCACGAAGAGCCACCCGGCATCCGGCCGGTCCCGCATGAGAAGCGGCCGGCCCTGGGCGACCCACCGGGCGATGCGGGCTTCCGCCGCCTCGCCGACCGGCACGATCCGCTCCCGATCCCCCTTCCCGATCACCGTCACCCGCCCCGGCGCCAGGTCCGGAATTCGAATGTGGACCAGCTCGGAGACCCGGATGCCGGTGGCGTAGAGGGTCTCCAGCATCGCCCCGTTGCGAAGCCCGCGCGGCGAGCCGTCGTCCGGCGCCCGGAGCAGCCGGTCGACATCCTCCATGCCGAGAAGCCGGGGCAGCCCCCGCACCGCCCGGATCCGCGTCAGCCGCTCCGCCGGATTCGCCTCGAGCGCCCCCTCTTCCACCAGGAATCGATAGAAACCGCGGACCGCGGCCGCGGACCGCTGGATGGAGCGAAAGGAAAGACCCCGTCGCCGCAGGCGCGTCACGAACGCATCCAGATCTTCGGACCCGAGAGCGGCGACGCCGCGGGCGCCGGCGTGCTCGGCGAGCGCTCCCAGGTCGCGGCGGTAGGCCGCGACGGTGTTCCGGGCGAGGCCCCGCTCGCCCTCCAGGTGGGCGAGATAGCGGGCGACCAGACTCATCCGCGCCGCCTCCCCGTGAAGAGTCCGGCCAACGCATCCCGCAGCAACCCGAACTCGACCGGGACGAGCCGTCGCGCCGCGACCCCGAAGGCGAGCGCTCCGGCGCCGACCGCCAGCGCCGTCACCGCCAGTTCGACGGCGAGTCGACCGGCCGGATCCACGCTGCCGACGACCAGCCAGGCGGCGCCGCCGGCGACGCCGCCGGTCAGGAGTCCCCGCAGACCGGCGTCCACCACCCCGCTCCCCAGCCGCCGGGCGCGGGAGCGGCCCAGACGCGGCGCCAGCAAGCCGAAAAGCGCCCCCGCCGAGATCCAGGACACCACGACGGTTCCGAGCGGGATTCCCGGATACCCGAGTCCGGCGTGAACGACCGCGAAATCGGTCGTCACCCAGAGGAGCGCGGTTCCCAGCCCGGTCACCAGGAGCGGCGGCCGGGTGGTTCCCAGCGCAAAGAACGCATCGGTGAGGATCTTGGCGGCGCCGAATGCGGGCAGCCCCAGCGCGTAGACCCGGATGACGGCGACGACCGACGCCGCATCCTCCGGGCGGAACCTCCCGTGCTGGTAGATCAGCGCGGTCAGCGGCTCGGCGATGGCGGCCAGCCCCGCCGCCGACGCGAGCGAGAGGATCATCAGCAGGCGCCCCGAGCGCATCAGGATCGAGAGGAATTCCTCGGGGTCCTCCCGCTCGGCGGCGCGGCTGAGCGCCGGAAGCCCGGCGTGCGACAGGGCCACCCCCACCAGCGCCGCCGGAAACTGGGCCAGCCGATACCCCTGGTGCACCCAGGCCAGCCAGGAGGTGCCCATCGAAGCGAAACGCCGCGAGATGAGCACCTGGATCTGGAGGCTGCCTGCCGCCAGCGCCACCGGCGCGAAGAGCCGCCCCACCCGCCGCAGGCCGGGGTCGGAAACCAGCTGGGCGGCGGGGAGGGAGCGTCCGTTCCCGGTCCGGCGACCCATTCGGCGAAAGGCCCGCCACTGGACGAAGAGCTGCGCCAGGCCGCCGACCGGCACGCCGAGCGCCAGCCCCGCCATCGGGTGGAACCCCCATTCCGGCCCGACCAGCGCGCCCAAAAGCGCGAACACCCCGGTCGTCACGTTGAAGAACGCCGAAGCGACCGCGGGCAGGAAGAACCGGTGACGCGCCTGGAGTCCCCCCATGAAGAGCGCGGCGAGCGAGATGCAGAACAGGAACGGAAACATCAACCGGGTCATCCACACGGTGAGGTCCCGAACCGTGGCGAATCCGAACCCGTACCCCTCTGGCGGCGGCCGGGCCATCGCCGCTCCGGTGAAGAAGGCGTCCACCAGCGCCGGGGCGAAGACGATCCCGGCCGTCGTCACGAGCAGCAGGACCGGCAGGAGCGCCCGGATGGTCAGCGCCAGCAGCCGGTCCGCTTCCGCCCGTCCGCCCCGTTCCCCGGTCTGCGCGAACACGGTGAGGAACGCCTTCGAGAGGGCGCCCTCGGCGAGCATCTCCCGCAGGGCGCCGGGCAGGGTGAAGGCCGCCACGAAGGCGTCCAGCGCCGCGGTCGGAAAGAGCGCCGCGAGCAACTGTTCGCGCGCCAAGCCGGTGATCCGGGACACCGTGACTCCGAGGGTGGTCGCGCCGGCCCGCCGCACCAGCAACCGCTCCGGCTCGTTCGCCGAATCGATCATGGATATACGAGGATTTTACGCCAACCGACTCCAGCGAGCGGCGGCGATTCGGGAATTCCTGAAGGCGGACGAATCCACCCACGCGCGGGGCCGGCGAAGTACAGTGCCGGAGAGTTCGCCGCGGGAGTTCCGCCGCGGCAAGGAGAGGCTCCCGTGCGTTTGTCCACCATGTTTCTTCTCTCGCTCCTTCTCGCGGCGCCGGTCGCCGCTTCCGACGTGGTCGGGGAGATCGAGGGGCCTGACGGATCGGGGATCGCGGGCGCGAGCGTGGTGCTGACCCTCGAGGACGGGGGAACCCGGGAGACGGTGAGCGACGGGGCGGGGTCGTTCCGCTTCGGCTCGCTCCCCCCGGGCGAGCACCGACTCACGGTGACGCAGGCGGGCTTCGGCGCCCGGACGGTGCGCATCACGGTGGAGTCCGGCGGCGAGGTGCGCATCAGCATCCCGCTCGCGCTCGCCTTCGCCGAGAGCGTCCGCGTCACCGGGCAGCATGTGGAGCGCAGCCGCTTCGAGGAGAACGCCAGCGTCGTGGTGGCTGGCGGCGCGCGGCTCGACAGCGGGACCGACATCGATCTCTACCGGATGGTCGCCATGACTCCGAACGTGGGGTCCGCCTCCGACCGGCGCGGCTTTTCGATCCGCGGGGTGGACCAGTCCGGCTTCGGGGCCGGGAACGGTCTGCTGGTGAGCGTCCGGGTGGACGGCGCCCCGGTGGAGGGATACCAGGCCACCTTCTTCGGGCCGTTCAGCACCTGGGACCTGGACCGGGTGGAGGTGTTCCGCGGGCCGCAGTCCACGCAGCAGGGACGGAATTCGCTGGCCGGCGCCATCGTGATGCGAAGCGCCGATCCCACCTACCGCACCGAAGCGCGCGGACGGGTCCGCTACGGCGACGCCCGCCAGGGCTCGGCGGTCGTGAACGTGCCGTTCGCCGGAAGAGCGGCGGTTCGCATCGCGGCCGACTACCAGGCCAGCGACGGGTTCGTCGAAAACCCGACCCGGAGCGATGCGACGTACGACGCGCGCGAGGCGCGGAACCTTCGGGCCAAGTTCCGCTTCGACCCCACCGACCGGTTTCGGGCGCTCCTCACCCTGGCGACCACCGAAAACCGGGGCGGCGACGGCGCCATCGTGGTCTCCCGGTTCCCCGAAGAGCGGGTGAACCTCTCCGATCAGGCGGCGGAGGACGGCTCGCTCCACCGGGTCGCCACCCTCGAGATGGGCTACGACCTCGGCGCCATCCGCCTCGAATCCACCAGCAGCATCTACGACCACGAGTACCACCGCGTGGAGGATGTGGACCAGACCCCGCAACCGGGCGGCCTGCTCGACTACAGCGCCGACGACCGCTGGATGAGCCAGGAGCTGCTGGCCCGCTATCGCGGAAATCGCCACCAGGGGGTATTCGGCTTCTACTTCGCCGAACTTGACGATGCGCTGTGGGCGGACGCCTCCGGGCCGGGCGAACTCGCCGGACTTCCCCCGGGGTTCACGCTGACCTCCTTCTTCCGGACCGAGGAGGCCACCCGCAACCTCGCGGCCTTCGGCGAGTTCGACCTGGGGCTGGCGCCGGACTGGACGCTGACGCTCGGAAGCCGCCTCGACCGGGAGACCAGACAGACGATGGACACCCAGGGCCTCCGGTCGGATCCGCCGGTTCCCTCGCTTCCGGGAGGAGGGGATGGGACGACGGACAACCTCGATGCGACGTACACGGCGTTCCTGCCGAAGGTGGGGCTGCGCCGCGAATGGGGCGGCAATGTGTCCACCTCGGTTTCGTGGCAACGCGGCTACCGGGCCGGCGGGCAGTCCATCGCGGTGCTGAGTCGAGAGACAAGCGACTACGACCCGGAATTCACCGAAAACTACGAATTCGCGGTGCGCGCCCGCACCTCGGACCGGCGTCTGTTCCTCGGCGCCAACCTGTTCTACACCGACTGGAACGACCAGCAGGTGCGGGTCCGCAGCAAGCTCGGGCTTCCGGTGGACACCCTGACCGTGAACGCCGGCGCATCCACGGTGTACGGAGCGGAGGCCGAGACCTCCTACTGGCTCCACCGCGATCTCCAGATTTTCGGTTCGCTCGGCCTGCTGCGCACCCGCTTCGACGACTTCGTGGACGAAGAGCGGGACTTCACCGGCAACGAGTTCCCCGGCGCGCCGCGCTGGTCGGCGCTCGCCGGCGTCGCCTGGCGTCCCGCCGCATGGATATCCGGAACCCTCGAGGCGGCGGCGCAGGGCGGCGCCTTTTCCGACGCAGAAAACGCATCGGACCTCCGGGTGGAAAGCCGCACGCTGGTGAACGCCCGCTTCGGAGTCGAACGGGAGGGGTTCGGCGCCTGGTTCTTCGGGCGCAACCTGCTGGACCAGGGGTATCTGCTCTCGGTCTGGCGCTCGTCCATCCCCCAGTTCGGCAATCTTGCCCGCGCCGGCGAACCCAGGACGCTCGGCGTCGAGATCAGCTACCGGTACTGAAGCGACCGGCGCGGCCCCGCCTCGCCCAGACGGATTTCGGTGTCGGCGGTGAGATCGGGAGACGCCCGCTCGCCCCGAAGCAGCGCGAGATGGCCGGCGGCGGCGATCATCGCCGCGTTGTCGGTGGAGAGCGCGACGCTCGGAACCGCCACCGGAAGCCCGGCCTCGTCGCCCAGACGCCGGAACCGCTCGCGGAGCGCCGAATTGGCGGCGACTCCGCCGGAGAGCAGGATGGCGCGGGCGCCGGAGCCGGGGAGCGCGCGGACCACCGAGCGGGACAGCGCCCGCACCACCGCCGACTGGAAGCTCGCCGCCAGGTCGAGGAGGTCCGTCCGCTCGAAGGGGTCCTCCCCCGGCGCCAGCGGCTCGATCCGATCGGTCTCGATGACGCGCAGCACCTGGGTCTTGAGTCCCGAAAAGCTGAAGTCGTAGCGCGCCCCGTCCGAAAAGAACGGCAGCGGGAAGGCATGCCGCTTCGGGTTCCCTCGCTGGGCCATCCGGTCGAGGATCGGCCCTCCCGGATAGCCGAGTCCGAGCCGCTTGGCGATCTTGTCGTACGCCTCGCCGGCGGCGTCGTCGCGGGTCTTTCCGAGAAGACGGTAGGCGCCCTCCGCCTCCATCAGGAACAGGCTGGTGTGGCCGCCGGAAACGACCAGGGCGAGCGCCGGGTGCGGGATGTCCGGGGACTCCAGGTAGCAGGCGCGGATGTGGCCTTCGATGTGGTCCACGCCGACCAGCGGAATCCGGCGGGCGAAGGCGAACGCCTTGGCGAACGAAACCCCGGTGAGCAGCGCGCCCATGAGCCCCGGGCCCCTGGTGACGGCGACCGCGTCGATGGCGTCCACCGTCACGCCGGCGGCGTCCAGAGCCCGTCGCACGACCGGCGCCAGATGGACGAGATGCTGGCGCGACGCGATCTCCGGAACCACCCCGCCGAAGGGGGCGTGCTGCTCCTGGGAGGAGACGATGTTCGAGAGGATCCGCCGCCCGTCCTCGACGACCGCCGCCGAGGTCTCGTCGCAGGAGGTTTCGATTCCGAGAATCAACACGGGAGATTTCATACGGGGTTATCCGGCCGAGTCCTTTCCCGTTTCCAGGTCAGCATGAACATGCGCTGAGAACAAGCCCGGTTTGACATCGAAACCTGAAGCCTTTTCCTCCATGGGGACCCGCTCTTCCGTTTCGTTTTCCATGGCCCGCTCGTTCGCTTTGGCTTCGGCCGCCGTCCGAATCTTTCGGTATTCCTCAAGAAGACGTTCAAGTTCCAAATGAATCCTGCCAGTGACGACTGCCGATGCGCGAAACCATTCAGTCGACCAGACCCGGAGAATCGTCCAACCCAGACCTTCAAGAATGCCCTGCCGAATTTTGTCCCGGTCACGGGCGGTCGCCGAAGAGTGGTACCGAGCCCCGTCACATTCGATCCCGGCGAGATAGCAGCCCGCATAGTCGGGGTGCACGACGCCAAGGTCCACCCGGTAACCGGACACTCCGATTTGGGTTCGAACTTCCCATCCCTTGGATCGAAGGGCTTCCGCTACCGCCTCCTCGAAAGGATTCTCGGAAGGACCGGTCGAATCCGCATCGCCCGCGGCTAGTACGCCGGGGCCTTTATCGGCATAATCAAGGAACGCCTTCAGGTCGCGCACCCCAACGGCACGGGTGCGCTCGAGATCAATCTGTTCCGCTCTGATTGAGGAATATACGTGAAGTTCTCGACGGGCGCGGGTAATCGCGACGTTGAGACGCCTCTCGCCTCCCGGGTTGTTGAGCGGTCCGAAATTCATGGTGATTTTATCGGCCAAATCGGGACCAAAGGTCACCGAGAACATCATCACATCGCGCTCGTCTCCCTGGATATTCTCGAGGTTTTTGACAATGACCGGTTCTTCCCTGTCATCGGAGAAAAACCAATCCAGCGCCCTGTTTCCCCGGCGGATTGTATCGAGCAAGTCCAGGATAAGGGACTGCTGTTGAGCATTGAACGTGATAACCCCAAGGGTTTGCCGTTCGTTTTCCGGCTGTTCAAGCCAGTCCAGAAGACGACGTTTTATCTCATTGGCTATGATTTCGGCTTCGATTTGATTCGTTCGTCCCTGTCCTCGAGCATACCTGCCGTTCACTTTGTGAAAATGGACCGCCTTGGAATCAGATCGGGAAGCCGGGAGTGTTATGAGTTTGTTTTGGTAATATTTCTGGTTGGAAAAAGCGATCAGACTCTCGTCCCGGCTTCGATAATGCCATTTCAGGTTGTGTTTTTTTATCTCGGTTTCCGATACCTCTTCAAGAATCGAAGGCAAGTCGCGTTTAACATCCGGCAAATCTTCTTCTTCGTCCTCATTGGCCCGTCCAAAGAAATTCGTGGGAGGGAGCTGTTTGGAATCGCCCACAATGATCGTCTGGCGGCCCCGCGCTATGGCGCCAATCGCATCCCAGGTCGTAATTTGTGAGGCTTCGTCAAAGATGACCACATCGAAGCTGGCCTGGGCGGTCGGCAGATACTGAGCTACCGAAAGCGGAGACATCAGAACGCACGGAGCGAGTTTGCCAAATGTTTCCGGGAGAGCCGCCAGCAGCTTCCGGACCGGCAACGATGGCCGTTGGAGGCCCATTTGATGTCGGAGTCTCCCCAGTTCGGAATGCCTTGAAACGCCTTCTTTCGCCGGCAATCCGTGCGCGATACGTCGTATTATCTCGATCGATGCCTGTTTCGCAGCGGCTTCATCGAGCTTGCGGAACATCGATACAACATGCTCATGTTCCTGACGAGTGAAACTTCGAAGCTCGCGACGCGCATCCATCGCCAAGGGAAGCCACCATGCCGCATATGCTATTTTGAACATGTGTTCGGCATTTCCTTCCATCTTTCCATCCTCGAGCGCATGCACCAACGGTTTGAGACCTGCCGCCGAACCCATTTCTCTATGACGTACCCATTTGATCCAGTCTGGAATGCGCGTTTTTTCTTCCCGAATCGTTTCAAGCCCCTTTTCAAACTCGGCGACGTTCGCCTCACCCATGTCCAGGCCGTCCAGGCGAACAAATTCGCGGGTTCTGTGTTCGACTTCCTGTTCTGCCCCAAGAAAATCTTGAAGCGCTTCCAGAACGGCCGATCTCGATCCGGACACAAGCATGGAGGATGCAGATTCGAAACGAGCAAAATCCTCTATGTCCGAATGCAAATCAGCAAGAGCAGCTCGGAGCTTGATCGCCTGGCGAACGGCCTCGGCCGATCGGTCTGTATCCACTCTCCCTTCGGCCTCCGCGACTGCGAACACGGGATTCCTGTGGATTTTCGAGTCAAGATCACGAATCTTGAAGAGCGCTTTCAAATCTCCATCAGGTTCAACCACACCGACTTTGGCGTAGGTCTGTAGATGCTTCCGAACCTTCCTCTTCGCAAAGAAGGAAAGCGGCCAGATTTTCACCGAGGCTTCGCGCCAACTTGAATCCATGTTCTCAAGCGGCATGCGGCGCACTTCGCCAAGTGAATACGAAGCCTTTGTTCGAGCGGTCGCTGCATCCAGTTGCTGGACATTCGATTTCAGCGAATCCGCCAGGACGGACAGCCGGTCGGCTGGAAGCTCCGGGACGGACGCCAAATCCAGAGCGTCAGCCTCTACACGGGGCGCGAGCCCCTTGAGCCGTGCGCGACGCACCATTTGCAGATCGGGATCGGAGGCCAGCCCGAGCTCATCCGCAAGCGTGCGTTCAGCCCGTCTCAAAGCGCCAAGCGCCTCCACGAGATGTTCAATGATTTCGAGGAATTCGCTTTCCCATTGGTGAGAAAATTCCTCGCGCCCTACCAGGCTGATAGGCGGGCCGGCGCCAATCTCTCCATACGTCCTTCCGAGTTCCGCAGCAAGCTTCACCAGGCGGTTGTAGCTCTTTTGGTCGTGTGCGTCCCTGGAATCGAAGGAGACCGAAAACGGCGCATTCCCCCTGGCGACCAGGGAGATCGCTTCAAACACGCTGAATCCCTGTGTCCCCTTGGCATGAAGCGCCTCGACGTAGGCGTTCAACTGATCACGGGAGATTTTCAGATCTTCAGCAAGCTCGATCCACTTTTCTTCCGAAGCACCCGAAGCTCGTTCCCATGACCGACCAAGTTGGGCGACGACGGATTTCCGATCCGCCTTGTTCGAATGGAGCTCCAGGACGGCATCACCGAGTCCTGCTCTCTCAAGTCGGCGTTGCACCACATCAAGCGCCGCCGCTTTTTCGGCAACGAAAAGCACCGTCTTCCCATCGCCCAGACACTGCGCGATGATATTCGTGATGGTCTGACTCTTTCCAGTCCCCGGAGGGCCTACGAGAACGAAGTCATGTCCTTCCCTTGCCGCCAGAATGGCTGCGAGCTGCGAACTGTCAGCGGATAATGGAGTTAGTGTCTCACGCGGCAAAATCCGGTGATCCAGCTCCATCGGCGCAAAGGAAGAGTCGTTCCCTTTTATATTTTCATGTTTTTCCGCAATTCCATCGATAAGAGTTCGAACCAGTCGATTCTGCTTGAGTTGATCGGAACGGTCAGCCAAGTCCTTCCACATGAGGTATTTCGCAAAGGAAAATGTTGAAAGCGCGAATTTTTCGACTACCTCGAAAACCGATACATCACGAACATTCCGGCGCATGATTTCAAGTACTTCATGAACATCAACTCCGTTATCGTCGTGTGGCAGTTCACCCTCGAGTTCCGTGACATGAAGGTCAAAATCTTGTTTCAGAAATTCAAGAAGGGTCGAATTGATCCGGATTTCGTCTTCATGTCGCACGATGCGAAAGGGCGCTTGGAGCGACTTGCGCTCCAGTTTGACCGGGATAAGCAGAAGAGGAGCCAAGTAGGACCGGGTATCGTCTTCGCTTCTCTTCCACCGAAGAAATCCTGCTGCGAGAAAAAGTGTATTCGCGCCGCCTTCCTGCAAATCGCTTCTCGATCTCCTGTAGATAGTCAAGAACCGACTGTTCATCTCCTGGGAATCAAGCGGGACGGCAACCTGTTTTTTCTCAAAGGCATCACGAATGATTTCTTCTTCAATCCGTTGCGCTTCTTCTGGTGAGAGGCCATCTCGACTGCGGATCGAATTGTTGTTTTCCAGAGCGAGACCGGAAAATTTAATTTCGGAGAGTTTCTCCACAAGATCGGCTATATTCGGACATCGCAAGGGAAGGGTTTGCTTGCTTTCACGATAATTGAGAAGACGATTACGGAGCGAAAGATCAAGAAGTTTGCGTTTCCATCGATCTATGCGATCCCGTGGGGTCCTGGGTTCCTCTTCCTTGGTTTCGCCCGGGAGCAACCCGAAGTCAGGAATTGGCGGCAGCGACGCCGGGATCGCTTCGTCGCTCTCTTCGGCTTTATGTTCGCCATCCGTCGTGTGGCTTGCGAGAGGGCGAATGCGCGCCGCGCGGGATCGGGCAATATCCACCGCCATGACAAACTCGGGATCGCGGCCCTCGGCAAGACGACGGCGCCCCTCATCCACAGCTTGATCGAACGGAATGGATGGGCGCTCGGTGAGAAGCGTGGTTTCCATGGATACGAATTCGCGGGACTGAACGGCCTTTCGGACAGCCACCACATCAGGTTCCGTAAGGTTTCCGAAATCCTTCTTGACGATCCAGGCGCCAACCCACGCATGATCTTGTGAAAACAGGACGACCGGATGGAGTCCCGCCGCCTCAAACGCCGCAGCGAGGAGAAGCGTGGCGTCCAGGCAAGTAGCCAGACCTTCTCTGACGATGCGCTGCGGTCCTCTGATTTTTTGACCCTCGCTTTCGAAAGATGCCGGCGGCTCGGCATAGTTCAGCCCGAGGCCGGTGGTCGCAGACCAGATCCCGGCAGCGAGCATATAAACGCGACGCGGATCGCCTGACTGATAACCATTCATGGAACCATCATGCCCCTTGTTTTCCAGAAGTCGCGCCGCGTCCTTCAAGATTCGGGCGACGGCAGGATCGTTCGGCGAGACGAAAGCAGCCAGAATTTGAGCCATGTCTCCCACGCCGCCCCACTGATCGTGGGCAAGCAACTCGATCCGGCGTTTCTCGACAATTTCCTGAAGTCCATTCGCCTCCATTCGAAATTCGAGTTCTCCGATCTCCGCTTCGTCAAGACCTCGCAGCCGATCGATATCGAGAGGGATCGAAAGGTTTCGCAGCTCGTGATGGGATTCCGGCGCGATGCGGTCGATCTTCCAAGTCTTTTCCGAAAGAATGGGAGGGTGGGATCGAAGAGTGATCTTCACGTCCGTGAGCGCTGCGTCAGTCGGATTTTCGATTTTTATTGTCTTGATAACCGCGACATCGTTCTGCGCTGACGCAAAATTGACCCTCCGCAACGCATCGACACAGAGTCTTGCGACTGCAGAATCAACGCGTTCGGTCATCATTTCTTCCACAGGCGGACAGTAAAACGATTCTCTTCTTCGACGAGATCGGGTGCGACGCCGCTGTGGGCCATCATTCCCGGAATGATCCGATATCGGACTCCCATGCCGCGGGACTCAACGTATCCATAGTCGCGCATGACATTGACCAGAATCTGATTGCGTGCGTAGCGCGTCCCAAGTCTCATCCCGTCCGGCGTAACCGTGTTCGGGAGACGCCCGGGACTGACGACTTCGAGGCGATTGGAAAAGATCGTGAGCATGATGTCGGCGCCCGCGATACTGTAGTCGCGGTGCACCAGGGCATTGCCTACCGCTTCACGCACGACGTCATCCGGATACTCCCGATACTCCATGCGACGTGCTCCCTCGAGCCGGGCCTTCGGCGTCGTGTTGCGCCGCACGAAGTCAAACGCCTGATCGACGAGACCCGACTCTACCAGCGAGCCGTTCCGAGCCCCGAGCGGAACCAGGGGGCCCCGCAGATCCTCGTCGGCCCGGGCCGCATAATCCGGCTCCTCTCCCGTGTAGCAAATGGCGCGGATGCCGGATTGGGGAAGAAAACGTTTCGGGTTGCTTCCGAACAAGAGCATCCCATCGATGGTCGGAACCGTCTCCCCTGCCGAAGCCGTCGCCAGATCCAGGTTCACCAGGAGCGAGCGCCACGCATCCAAGTCGTCGCTTGCGGGGACGCTTCCGCCAAGAATCCGAGTGAAGTAATCGTGCAAGCGGCGTGAATCAAGCATGGCGACGGTGGCGCCGGGAATCGGCTTGCCTCCATGCCGAATGCTGCCCGACTGTTGGTAGAGACGCGCCTCCTCCTCGCGGGTGGCGTCCCGCGTTGTCGTGCCGACTCTCACCCTGGTCACCCATACCGCCCCACGCTTCGCCTTGTACGGTTTGTCGGGAGCGTTCGCAGCGAGCGATATGACGCCGACTATTTTCCCGTCATCCCAGGAGATCGTTTCCCAGTAAGGAATCGCAGCCGGCTGAACGTGGATTCGAGCCACTTCCATCACCCATTCTTCGGCCCTGCCGCGATCCCGAGTCAGTCCGCTGACCGTCTGATCCTCCTCCACGCCAAGGAGGATGCGCCCGCCCTCCAGATTCAGGAGCGCCGCCATCTCTCCCGCCAACTTCTCCGGCGTGATGTCGTCGCGCTTGAATTCCGCTCCCGAGTTCTCTCCATTACGAATCAGCTCGATGAGCTCGGTCTTGTTCAATGCGACCTCAGAAACCGTACTTCAAGCGTCTTGTCTCAAAAGCGTCCCGGCCGCATTCCAGAATATCCTCGACAAGTTCGCGTACCGACTCCGTATCGATCGAACCCATGTGCCCCGTGGCCAGACCTGCCTGCCCGCTTTCTGCGCCGGCCGCAAGGGGCGCGTCGCTACGATCCCCGCCCCTTGCGGTCGGCGCGGGAGCGTCCGGCGGCGGGACGCGGTTCGGTTCGGTTGTCATCGATGGGTTCCTTGCGCCCCTCACTAAATTCAAGGGACGCCCGTGTTTCGACGATGTTGGCACATTGGGGGGGGGGGGGGGGGGGGATAATACGGAATACGACTGGATTCCGGCCTCGACGACCGCCGCCGAGGTCTCGTCGCAGGAGGTTTCGATTCCGAGAATCAACACGGGAAGGCGAAACGGGGACGGCATCGCAGCCGGAGCGGTGGTAGTATAGGGCGAGCGGGTGCGCCGCGCACGCCCCGTGGATCCACAGAGGGGGCCACAGCATGCTGGACGACGGGGAACTGACCCGCCAAATCGCGGGCGGCGAGAGCGACCGCGTGGAATTCACCGCATCCACGAAGGATTGGGACAAGTTCCGGCGAGCCATCTGCGCCTTCGCCAACGACCTTCCCGGGAACGGGGAAAGCGGGCTTCTCTTCATTGGAATAAACGACGATGGGCAGTGCGCCGGTTCGGTCATCAATGACGACCTGTTGCGCACCCTCGGAGGGTTGCGAAACGACGGCAAAATCCTGCCCTTTCCCGTCATGGAGGTCGCAAAAAAACGACTGCATGACTGCGATGTCGCGGTAGTCCAAGTCGAGCCTTCGGAAAACCCGCCGATCAAGGTGGACGGTCGTTGCTGGGTTCGCGTCGGTCCCCGCCAAACCCAGGCCACCGCCGAAGAAGAACGCCGGCTCACCGAAAAACGCCGTCAAGCCAACCTTGCCTACGACATGCAGGGCGTCGCCGGCGCCACTGTCGAAGCGGATCTTGACCTGAAGGAGTTTGAGGATCGCTACCTGCCCTCCGCCGTCTCCCAGGAAGTGCTGGAGGAGAATGATCGCAGTCGAGAGGAACAACTGAAGGCGTTGCGTCTCACCGCGTCGAACGGCGCGCCGACGGTCACCGCAATCCTCGTCCTGGGCAGAGACCCGCGATACTGGTTTCCCGGCGCGTATTTGCAGTTCGTCCGCTTCGTGGGAACCACCATGACCGACGGCATCGTCGACCACGCCGAAATTTCCGGAACGCTGCCCCAACAACTGCGCGAAGTGGATCTCCGGCTGAGATCGAACATCACCCGGGCACTCGACACGAGCGGCGAACGGCACATCGAAACGCCCAGCTACCCGTTTGTGGCCCTGCGGGAACTCATCCGCAACGCGGTGATCCACCGCAATTACGAAGGCTCCTTCACGCCCGTCCGGATTTCCTGGTTCGACGACCGGGTGGAAATCCTGAGTCCCGGTGGCGCCTTCGGAGAGATCGGACGCGACAACTTCGGACAGGGCGTGACCGCCTATCGCAATCCCACCATCGCCGAAGCCATGAAGAACATGGGCTTCATGCAGCGCTTCGGTTTCGGCATCGCAACAGCGCGCCGGACACTGGCGGAAAATGGCAATCCGCCGCCGGAGTTCGAAGTGCAGGATGCGTTCGTGCTCGCCATCGTGCGGAGGCGACCATGACCACCATCGCCTTTTTCAACAACAAGGGGGGTGTGGGCAAGACGTCGCTCGTCTACCACCTGGCGTGGATGCTGGGGGAGATGGGCAGGCGCGTCATCGCCGCCGATTTGGACCCGCAAGCCAACCTGACCGGCATGTTTCTCGACGAGCCCCGGTTGGAAAGGCTGTGGAAGGATGGGAATCGGGGCACGATCGACGGGGGAGTGGCCCCTCTGTTCGAGGGCACCGGGGATATCGTCGAATCGCCGCCGATCGAGGAAATCGGCGAACACATCGGGTTGTTGCGGGGCGACCTTGCGATCTCCCGGCGGGAAGACACACTCTCCATTCAGTGGCCCAGGTGCCTTGAAAAGGACGAGCGGGCCTTTCGCGATACAACGGCGTTCGCACGACTGATCGCACGCGCCGGTCGGCAATTCGAGGCGGATCTGGGGCTGCTCGACGTCGGCCCCAATCTCGGCGCGATCAACCGCGCCGCCCTGATCGCCAGCGACCACGTGGTCATTCCGCTGGCGCCCGACTTGTTCTCCCTGCAGGGATTGCGGAACGTCGGCCCAACCCTCCGGGATTGGCGTCGCAACTGGAAGAAACGCGCCGCCGAAAAACCGGAAGGGCTGGACATCGAACTGCCGTCGGGCGGGATGCAACCGCAGGGATACGTCATCGTGAGGCATTCCATCCGGTTGTCCCGGCCGGTCCAGGCGTTTGGCCGATGGATCGACCGGATTCCGTCGGAATACGCAAAAGCGGTGGCGCCCGGCAGACCAGTGTCGACAGCAGGAGGGCCGGATCCGAACTGCCTTGCGCATCTGAAGGACTACCGGTCGCTGATGCCGATGGCGCAGGAAGCGCGACTGCCCATGTTCCTGCTGAAGCCGGCGCACGGTGCCATCGGCGCTCATCAACATGCGGTCCAGGAGTGCTATCGGGACTTCCAGACCCTCGCCGAAGAGCTACTGGCGCGAATCGAACGAGGATGCTGAGGCCGATGCGGTGGGAGGCAGGGGAGCGGGTTCTGCATCTGCTGGACCAGCGCCGCCTCCCCGCCGAGGAGGCGTGGCTCGCCTGCCGGAGTCCCGGCGAGGTCGCGGAAGCGATCCGGAGCATGGCGGTCCGGGGCGCGCCGGCCATCGGCATCGCCGCCGCCTGGGGCATGGTCCTGGGCTTTCGGCGCGGTCAGCCGGTCCCGGCGGCGCACTTCGAAGCCGTCGCCGCCGAACTCCTGGCGACCCGGCCGACCGCCTACAACCTGGAAGCGGCCCTGGGGCGCATGCGCGAAGCAGCCGGCGGGGGCGTCTCCGCTCTCGAGGCGACCGCGGCCCGGATCCAGCAGGAGGATTTCGAGGCCAACCGGACGATGGGCCGGGAGGGGGCGGCGCTCCTTCCCGAACGGAAGGGCCCGCTCCGCATCCTCACCCACTGCAACGCCGGGGCGCTCGCCACTTCCGGATACGGCACCGCGCTCGGCGTGGTGCGGGCGCTCCGGGAATCCGGCCGCCAGGTGGAGGTCTTCGTGCCGGAGACCCGCCCCTTCCTCCAGGGAGCGCGGCTGACCGCGTGGGAGCTCCAGCGCGACCGGATCCCGGCGACCCTCATCACCGACGGCATGGTGGGGGCGCTGCTCGCCAGCGGACGGGTGGACGCGGTGGTCGTGGGCGCCGACCGAATCGCCGGCAACGGGGACGTCGCGAACAAGATCGGCACCTACCAGGCGGCGATTCTCGCCAGGGAGCACGCCGTCCCCTTCCAGGTGGCGGCGCCGCACTCGACGGTGGACCTGGACACCCCGGACGGCGCGGCGATTCCGATCGAGGAGCGGCGCGCCGAGGAAGTCACCCGCTTCCAGGGGACGGACGTAGCGCCCCCGGGAGTCGCCGTCTGGAACCCGGCGTTCGACGTGACGCCGGCGCGCCTCATCTCGGCCATCGTCACCGAGGCCGGAGTGGCGCGCGCCCCCTACCGGGAATCGCTCGCCCGGCTGGGCGACGCCGTCAGCCGTTCCAGCGGACGAAGAAGATGATCAGCGAGGTGACGAAGGCGTAGATGACCAAGCTCTCGATCAGCACCAGTCCCAGCAGCAGCGAGAAGCGGATCTGAGGCGCGGCGCCCGGATTCCGGGCGAGGCTCTCGCAGGCGCCGACGACCGCCCGACCCTGGGAGAAGGCGCCCATCGAACCGGTGATGGCGATGGCGCCCGCGCCGGCGATCAGCGCCCACTTGGTGACGACCGGATCCCAGGAGCCCTGGGCGAAGGCCGGGGAGGCGAGGATGACGCCGGCGGCGACGAGAAGGGCGGTCCGCAGTTTCATGGACACGTTCGGTTGTTCTCCTTGGTGGGAATGAATCGGGTGCCGCCGTTTGGCGGGTCCCGGGGGGGTCAGTGCTCTTCCGCGACGACCGCGCCGCCCAGATAGATGACGGTGAGCATGGTGAATACGAAGGCCTGGAGGAAGCTCCCGAACACGCCGAAGAGCATCATCGGCACCGGGATCACGAACGGGGCGATCAGCATCAGCACGATCACCACCAGCTCCTCCCCGAAGATGTTGCCGAAAAGCCGCACCGAGAGCGACAGGATCCGGCTGAGGTGGCTGATGATCTCGATGGGGAGCATGATCACCGCCAGCGCGAGGCTCGGCCCCAGGAAATGGGCGAAGTACCTGCCCGCCCCCTGCGCCCGGATGCCCTGAACGTTGTAGTAGAGGAACGCCATCAGCGCGCAGCCGACCGGCATGTTGATGTTCACGGTCGGCGAGGACAGGAAGGGAACCAGTCCGGCCAGGTTGCTGACCAGGATGAACAGGCCGATGGTTCCCACCAACCCCAGGAACGGACGCCCCCGAGATCCAACGTTCTCCTTCAGAAGCGCCAGCAGTCCGCCCACCAGCAACTCGAGCACGAGCTGCAGCCGCCCCGGCTCGTGCACCGAAATCCGGCGGCGGAACCACCAGGCGAACAGCGCCAGGCCGAGCGCCGCCACCACCGCCATCAGGACGAACAGGAGCGCCCCGAGCAAGAGATAGCGAAGACCCTAGATCGGCGAGCAAAAAGGGGTTGTACCCGGCTGGATCGAACAGCGCCAGGCCGAGCGCCGCCACCACCGCCATCACCACGTGGTCGGGCGGATGGACGTGCGCCCACAGCTCGATGAGCTGCGAGAAGAGCGAGGGGTGATGGAGTTCCATGGATGGGAGAGGGGTGGCCGGGAGTCAGCCGGAATCGGAGGAGTGGTCGGCGTCCGTCCCCGGGGGTGGGTCCGCCGGGTCCCCCAGCGCGTGGGAGATGCTCCGGCCTTCGCCGATCAGCTCCAGGACGACGGCCCCCAAGGGCGCCCCCAAGCCGAGAATCACGCCGAGGACGCTCGCCTGCCAGACCGCAATTATGACGAACAGGAGCGCCCCGAGCAAGAGATAGCGAAGACCGGTGAGCGCAGTGGCGATCAGGGCGCCCCGGCTTCCCACCGCTCCGGTCGCGCCGACCGCGATGGACTTCAGGACCCGGAGGTTCGCGACCGAGATCGCGGCGCCGGCGAACACCGAAAGCCCGGCCCGGGGGCCGAACAGGAAGCCGCACAGCCTATGGCCCCGAATGGCGCGATGGTCGCCGGTTCAAGCTGGTGTTCGACGCGGACGGGGCGCGGCTGTTGGCGGCGTTCCAGATCGCCCCCGACGCCCGTCCCCGGCTGACCCGGGCCAGGACGTTTCCCCCGGTTTTTGAGGGGAAGGTGCGCCCGCAGGTCACAAAACCCGTCCAACCAGCGCCCAATTGCGGCAGATCCGCCTCCCGACCCGCCTCAAAAGGCGGTTCTTGGCGCCCGCGGAGGCCGGAAACGGCCGGCTCGCCCTCCCGAAAGACGATTTTCAGTCCGAAAAAAGATTAGCGAACGACGCGCCCAGGCCGATGGCGATCCCGCGCTGGACCAGGCGGGACTCCCGGGCGGTGGTCATTCGGCGTCTTCAGTCGAAGCGGAAACGGCGCGGAGCAGGTTGCGGAACCCGGCGGCGATCCCGCAGACCAGGCCGGCGGCGGCGAGCCAGGGGCCGGTGCCCAGCCATCGGTCCAGGAACCAGCCGGCCGCCGCGCCGATCAGGATGGCGATGGGGAGCGCGAAGCCGACCGAAAGCAGGTTCAGCAGCCGGGCGGCGGGAGGAGGCGCGCTCAGTCGTCGCTCGCGGACTCCGGCGCCGCGTCGTCAGGTTCTTCCATCTCGAGTGGCGGCGGCGCGTTCTCGGCGGTGGACTCCGGCGCGAGCCGCTCCACGATGGCCGCCACCGGCACCGCCAGCTTGTCGAGGAAGGGCTTGGGGTACACGCCGATGAAGACGCACAGCACCACGATCGGGATGAGGGTCGCGCTCTCGCGCGGCGTGACGTCGAGGAGCTTCCGGTTCTCCTCCTTGTCCAGCTTGCCGAACATGAGCCGCTGGTAGAGCCACAGCAGGTAGGCGGCGCCCAGCACGATGCCGGAGACCGCGAAGGCGGCGTAGACCCAGTTGACCTGGAAGATGCCCTGGAGGATCAGGAACTCGCCGATGAACCCGTTGAGCATCGGAAGCCCCATCGAGGCCAGCGCGATCACCAAGAACATCGCCGCGTACACTGGAACCACCTTGGCGATGCCGCCGTAGGCGGCGATCTCGCGGGTGTGGCGCTGCTCGTACATGATCCCGACCAGCAGGAAGAGTCCGCCGGTCGAGAGGCCGTGGTTGATCATCTGCAAGATGCCGCCCTCGAGCCCCAGGGTGTTCAGGGCGAAGATCCCGAGCATCACGAAGCCCAGGTGGCTGACCGAGCTGTAGGCGACCAGGCTCTTCCAGTCCTTTTGCACCAGGGCGACGAGCGCTCCGTAGATGATGCCGATGATGGCGAGGGTGGCGACCCACCAGACCGCCTCCCGGCTGGCGTCCGGGAGCAGCGGGATCGAAAAGCGGACGAACCCGTAGGTTCCCATCTTCAGCAGCACCCCGGCCAGGATCACCGACCCGGCGGTCGGCGCCTCCACGTGGGCGTCCGGCAGCCAGGTGTGGAAGGGGAACATCGGCACCTTGATCGCGAAACCGATGAAGAAGGCGAGGAACACCCAGAACTGGAGCCCGGTTCCGTAGTCGGTTCCGAGCAGCTGGATCAGGTCAAAAGTGTACTCGCCGGTGGCCGCGTGGTGCGCGAAGTAGATCGCCAGGATGCCGAGCAGCATCAGGACGCTGCCCACCAGCGTGTAGAGGAAGAACTTGATGGCGGCGTAGAGCTTGCGGGCGCCGCCCCAGATGCCGATGAGGAAGTACATCGGCACCAGCATCACTTCCCAGAACACATAGAACAGGAAGAAGTCGAGCGCGACGAAGACGCCCAGCATCCCGGTCTGGAGCAGCAGCAGGAAGACGTAGTACTGCTTCACCCGGTCGGTGACCGCCCGCCACGAGGAGAGGATGGCGATGAACCCGAGCAGGGTGGTCATCAGGATCAGCAGCAGGCTGATCCCGTCCATGGCGATGTTGTACTCCACCCCGATGCTCGGAATCCACTTGTAGCGTTCGCCGAACTGGAACTGCGACCCGGCGGCGTCAAAGGCGAACCAGAGCGGCAGCGAGATCAGGAACCCGATGAAGGCGGCGATGTTCGCCAGCCAGCGGATCCGGTTCTCCTGCGTCTTGTCCACCAGGAAGAGGATGGCCAGCGCCGCGATCGCCGGAAAGAACACGACCAGCGAGAGGATCGGGAAGTTGAAGGGGTTGTTTTCGAACACCTGCTAGCCCCACAGGAAGAAGGCCCCGGCGAGCGCCACCAGCGCCAGCAGCATGAGAAGGGCGTAGTTCTGGAAAAGACCGGTCTGGATGGCGCGGGCGCGACCGGAAAGGCTGTCCAGGATCTCGGCGACCAGGTTCACCGCCCGGTCCACCAGATGCTGGTCGGAGAGGTCCGAGAGGTCGCCGGTGAGGCGGGTCACCGAGGCGGCGCCGTTCACCGCGCCGTCCACCACCCGGCCGTCGAAGCGGTCCAGTCCCCGGGCGCCCCGCAGGGTCCCCGAAACCGCCGTCGCCTCGTAGATCTCGTCCACATAGTACTTGTTGGACAGTAGGCGGTACGCGCCGCTGGCGGCGAGCGCCGCGTCCCGGGTCGGCTTCGCCCCGTACCGCTTCCAGGCGAACCAGATGCCGGCGAGCGCCAGCGCCACCGAAAGCCCCATCAGGGCGTACTCGACCGCGTAGGAGGCGTGGTGCGGCGCGGCGGGAGCGGAACCGCCGGCGTAGATGGCCGGCTCGAGGAAATGCTCGATGCGGTTCGAGCCGCCGAGCGCCGACGGAATCCCCACCCAGCCGGCGACCACCGAACCGGCGGCCAGGACGATCAGCGGGATCGTCATGGAGGGCGTCGACTCGTGGAGACGCTTCTCCATCGCCGCCCCGCCGCGGAAGTCGCCCCAGAAGGTCATGACCACCTGCCGGCTCATGTAGAACGCGGTCATCGCGGCGGCGGCGGCGGCGAGCGCCCAGAGCGCGAAGTGCCCGCCCTCGAAGGTTTTCCAGAGGATCTCGTCCTTGCTGAAGAACCCGGCGAGCGGCGGGATGCCGGCGATCGCCACGGTGGCGATCATGAAGGTCCAGGCGGTGCGGGGCATGTGGCGGACCAGGCCGCCCATGTTCCGCATGTCCTGCATTTCGGTGTAGCTCCGCTTGCCGCCGGAAGCGTGCTCGGCGTGCTCCATCGCGTGGATCACGCTGCCGGAGCCCAGGAACAGGCATGCCTTGAAGAAGGCGTGGGTCATCAGGTGGAAGATCGCCGCGCCGAAAGCCCCCACCCCGGCGCCCAGGAACATGTAGCCGAGCTGCGAGACGGTCGAGTAGGCGAGGACCTTCTTGATGTCGTTCTGGAAGAGGGCGATCGAGGCGGCGAAAATCGCGGTCAGCGCCCCCACGACGGCGACCAGCCCCAGCGCCGCCGGAGCGTGGGCGAACAGGACCCCGGTTCGGGCGACCATGTACACGCCGGCGGTCACCATGGTGGCGGCGTGGATCAACGCCGAGACCGGGGTCGGCCCCTCCATCGCGTCGGGCAACCAGACGTACAGCGGAATCTGCGCCGACTTCCCGGCGGCGCCCACGAACAGCAGCACCCCGATCGCGGTCAGCGCGCCCCCGACCGCGCCCGATTCGCCGATCTGCCCCATGACCTCGTAGAAGTCGAGGGTTCCGAAGGTGACGAACACCAGCATCACCGCGAGGATGAAGCCCGCGTCCCCGATCCGGTTGACTACAAAGGCCTTCTTGCCCGCCTGCGCCGCCGCCTGCCGGTCGAACCAGAACCCGATCAGCAGGTAGGAGCAGAGGCCGACGCCCTCCCAGCCGATGAACATCATCAGGAAATTCGACCCCAGAACCAGGTTCAACATGAAGAAGGTGAACAGGTTGAGGTAGGCGAAGAAGCGGGCGAACCCGGCGTCGTGGCTCATGTACCCCAGCGAGTACACGTGGATCAGGAAGCCGATCCCGGTGACCACCAGGGTCATCACCATCGAGAGCGAGTCCAGCCGGTAGCCCCACTCCACCCCCATGCTCGGAATCCAGGGGAACAGCGACTGCTCGATCCTGGCGGAGGCGCCGCCTTCGGCGAGGAAGGTGGTGAGGAAGACGCCGGCCGCCAGCAGGAACGACGCGCCCACCGCGGCGCAGGCCAGGTAGCCGGCGAGCGGCTTCCCCAGCCGTTTGCCGAACAGGCCGTTGATGAGCGCGCCGATCCCTGGGAAAACCGGGAGCAGCCAGAGGAGCGAGTTCAACGGGATGGGGATCGGATCGGGGAGGATGCGCGAGCCGACGCTCCCCTGGGGAGCGGGAACAGTAGCGGACCGGGGTCGCCGAAGTCAACGCGCCCCCCCGCAACCGAAGCGCCCCGGGACCAAACGGCCCCGGGGCGCCCCCAACGAATCAGACGCCTACTTCGCGGTGCACTTGGCGAAGTTCGCCAGGTTGCCGCTCGTGGCGAGGTTGCCGTTGATGGTGTCCGGGGGATTGGGCTTCATCATGCCCTGCGCGTCCCACTCGCAACTGATGGTCACCGTCCGGGTCGTCTCGCAGCCGTAGATGCCGTCGCCGAACAGGATGTCGTAGTCCATCTCCCAGGAGGCGTCGCACCCCTTGCCGTCGGCGTCCGAACACATGTGGGCATCGTCGGTGGACGGGTAGTTGTCGGCCTTGTTGTCCGGCTTCCCCTTGGCCGCGTCGGTCGTCGCCGTGCCGTTGTAGAGGTCCACCTTGCCGAAATCCCCCATGGTCGGATCCCCATCGCCGTCCATCAGCGACTTCCAGATGAAATGGATGTTCGCCAGGTGCCACTCCTGCAACTCAACGTCGGATGAGTCCTTGAGTTGCTGCAACCCGTAGAAGTTGTGCACGATGCGGGACTTTTTGCCGGTTTTGTTGCTGTCCAGGTAATTGTCGTAATCCTTCCAGCTGGTGGTGGGGAACCTGCCGGTGACGACTCCGTAAAGGGGTTCGTCGGGGCCATCGATCAGCTTGCCGTTCAGGTTGTCGTCGAAGAAGAGCCGCTTGAAACGGCGGAACTTCGGCAACACCGGGGTGTCTTTGTCCCAGTCCTTGAGGCCGACTTCCCAGTTGCCGAGAACATGGCCGCCGTCCTGGGCGTTTATGGACGTGGCGGTCGAATCGCTCACGCTGGCGCCGGCCCGATCCCTGGCGTGCAGCTTCACATTCCCCCAGTCCGTCGCAAGGGCGTGATCAACCTCCTCCTCGAACAACTCGCAGATATCGACCTGATCGGCGGCGGCGAAGGTCATCGGGGCGCATTTCATGTCCTTGAGCGGCCCCTCCTTCCATGCGACCTTCCCCCAGATCACGGGATCCTTCGGAGAGACCTCCACGCTGTAGCCGTCCAGATAATCCACGACGATCCCGGGTCCATCGACTGACAGATTACCCGCCTCCGAATCGGCCCGGATCCGAAAGCACTCGTCCGGGCGGTAGACATCGCCACGCTTGACCCCGCTGTATGAGATTGTGGCGTAGCCGGCCGATGTCGTTACGCTTGCGGCGGGGACGCAGGCCTCGGACAGGTTCTCAAGTCTGGTGAGTTCGGGGAGCGCCGCCTTTTGCTCATTTTTGAGTTTCCGCCACTGGACGCCAGGATCGTAGACCGAGTTGTCCTTGTGGCTGACCTTGAGCGGCTTCCCGGCGCCCTTCACCGCGTCCGGCCCCATGACGCTGTACTGCCTCCCTTCCCCGGAGAACACGTGCTTCACGGCCATCGGCACATGGGAACTCGACAACCAGCCGAGATCGACCCCGTTGTCCTGAACCCAGACACCCCGAAATCCGCCATAAGTGCCCACTCCTCTCCGGGGATATCCGAGAGTTTGCATATCGTTGTCGATGATCCCGACCTGAAGCTCCATGTCCGGATCCCAAGCGGCGCAGACCGCCGAGTTCGCGGCGGAGATCTCCGGCGCCGTCGGCTTCGTCATGGACGCCTCCGAACAGGCGAAAGGCCCGCAGGTGATGTGCATCACCTCGCTCTCCGGAACCGCCTCCTGACCGGCGCCCCCACCGACACCGACACGCACCCGGGTCGCCTTGAAGGTGACGCCCATGCCGACCACCTCCGACTGCATCGCCTTCCAGTCGATGTTCTGGAACGGCATGTTGTCCTGCCCGCCGGTGACCCCGACCCCGTTCGGCGCCGGGTCCAGCCACATCGGAGTGAGGATCGCGTCGTGCGAGCTCTTCACCACCATCTTTCCGTTCACCGATGCCATCGCCTTCTTCGCGTCGGTCAGGGCGTCCGGGCACATCGCGTACCCCATGCAGGCCGTGTCCGCGTCCGCCATCGGCGGCGTCATGGAGATCGTGAACGGCTCCGGCTCCGGCTCGGGAGTCGGTTCCGGGGCGGGAGCGGGTTCCGGGGCCGGCTCAGGCGCGGGAGCCGGGGCTGGTGCGGGAGCAGGAGCCGGGGCGGGAGCCGGCTCCTCCTCGTCGCCGCACCCGGCGAGCGTCAGCGCGCAAACGAGCGCCGGAATCAGCCATACATAATTTCGGGGGGGGGGGGGGGAATTGCTTCATATCGCTACCTCCTGTAGGCATGGCAAGAAGCTATATGGCGCGCAGTGTATATCACACCGGGGCCTCGCAAGACAAGACTTCCGTCCCGGGGGCCGAAACGAATCCGGTCAGCCGGAGAGCGCCCCGATGCCCGATAATCCCCCCTCCCGATGCCCTGCGGCACTCCGTTCCACGATCGCGCCCTCGCCCGGTGCGCCAGCATGCGCTGGAAGGAGTGGGCCGGGTATCACGTAGTCCAGGCGTTCGAGCGCTTCCACGATCCCGAATACCAGGCGGTGCGCTTCGGCGCGGCGCTGATCGACGTATCCCCGCTCTACAAGTACGACTTCCGCGGCCCCGACGCTACCGCCTTCCTCGACCGGCTGGTCACCCGCGACGTGGCGCGGTCGCGCGTCGGGCAGGTGCTCTATTCCGGCTGGTGCGACGAGCGCGGGAAGCTGCTCCAGGACGGCTGCTTCCAGCGGTTCGCCCCGGACTTCGTGCGGGCCACCGCGGTGGACCCCTCGCTGGTCTGGTTCGAGCGGGTCGCCGCCGGGATGGACGTCCGCATCCGCGACGTCTCCCAGGACTACGGCGCCCTCGCCCTCCAGGGACCCGCCTCCTGCCGCATCCTGAACGCGCTCGCCGACCGGGACCTTTCGACGCTCGGATTCTTCCGGCTCGCCGAAACCCGGCTGGGCGGCATCCCGGCGGTCGTGACCCGCACCGGATACACCGGGGATCTCGGCTACGAGATATGGATGGAGCGGGATGCGGCGCTTCCGCTCTGGGATCGGCTGCTGGAAGCCGGGGAACCGTGCGGACTCG
The DNA here is from genome assembly GCA_965202845.1 of Candidatus Marinacidobacterium sp. Taxonomy (GTDB): domain Bacteria; phylum Acidobacteriota; class Vicinamibacteria; order Marinacidobacterales; family Marinacidobacteraceae; genus CBDATA01. The sequence goes on along the minus strand of OZ241856.1, from coordinate 338,515 downwards.
TCCCCGCCGGGATGCTGGCGCTGGACCGGGCCCGGATGGAGGCCGGCTTTCCGCTGATCGACGTGGATTTCTGGAACGCCGACCATGCGCTGGTTGAAACGCAAAAAGCCACTCCCTTCGAGGTGGGGCTCGGCTGGGCGGTGAGCCCCCGCAAGGGCCCCTTCATCGGCCAGGAGGCGCTGAGCGCCGAACGAAAGCGGCGCCCGGAGCGTTTCTTCGTCGGGATCGAGACATCCATCGGGGAGATCGGCCGCCTGTTCGCGCTGGAGGGACTCACTCCCGAGGTCGGCGACGAAGTGAACCGGGACGGCGCGCCGGTCTACTCCGGCGGGGAGCAGGTGGGGCGGGCCACCAGCATCTGCTGGTCCCCGCTCCTCAAGCGCCAGATCGCGCTCGCCACCGTGAACCGGGGCTTCGAGAAGCCGGGGACGCCGCTCGACATCGAGGTCACGGTGGAGTACGCCCGCCGCCGGGCGCCTTCGCGCGTCGCCCCGCTGCCGTTCTTCGATCCGCCCCGGAAGCGCTTGACCCCGGCGCCGGTCTGAGCGGGCGGCCCACCACTCCGACCCCCTCCCGGATCACCAGCAGTCCCGCCGGCAGATCCCCCAGGGTTTCGGTTCCGCCGGACGCCCCCCAGTCCACCTCCACCGCCTCCGGTTCCGGCGGCAGATGGATCCGGGCGTCGCTCGACGAGAGGAAGCTCCCGCTCCGGCGCGATTCCCGGAGCCGGTTCACGCCGCCGGACTGGAAGCGGACCCGGCTGCCGGTCCCGTCGCGGGGAGCGCGAACCCCCACCAGCCGCACGAGCGTCCCTCCGCCCTGGCGCCCGCTCCGGTTGGCCAATAGCGAAGCCCGGTCGTCGATGTTGACCACCACCACGTCGGGGCGCTGGTCGCCGTCGAGGTCCCCGAAGGCGGCGCCCCGGCTGGAGCGCGCGGCGCCGTCCCGCCCGACTTCGGCGAACACCCCCTTCCCCTCGTTGCGAAAGACCTGGTTCGGCATCGCGTAGCGGGTGTTGGCGCCGGCCTCGGCGGCGGCCGGGTACACGTGCCCGTTGGCGACGAAGAGGTCGAGCCGCCCGTCGCCGTCGAAGTCGATGAACCGGGTTCCCCACCCCAGCTGGAACCATCCGGGAGTCCGGAGCGCGTTCTTGGTGGTGCTGTCCTCGAAGAAGCCGCCTCCCATGTTGCGGTAGGCGGTGTTGGTGTCGTGCGAAAAGTTGGTGACGAAGAGGTCGAGCCGCCCGTCGTCGTCGAAGTCGCCGGCGTCCACTCCCATCCCCGCCTGCGCCAGCCCGTCCACGTTGTACGCGGTCCCGGCGAGCAGCCCATCCTCCCGGAAGCGGTCGCCGTCCCGGATCCAGAGGTGGTTCGGAACCGAATCGTTCGCCACATAGAGGTCGGCGTCCCGGTCCCCGTCGAGATCGGCGGCCACCACCCCGAGCCCGTAGGCCGCCTCCGCCTCCCCGAATCCGAAGCGCCCGGTGGCGTCCTCGAACGTCCCGTCGCCCCGGTTGCGGAAGAAGGCGTCCGGCGCCGGGATCAGCCCGGACGGACCGCAAAAGACCGGAAGCGAAAACCACACGCAGCTCGCCGCCGAACCCGGAAGCGGCAGGTCGGCGATGGCGCCCTCGGTGTAGCCCAGCACGAAGAGGTCGACCCAACCGTCGCCGTCGCCGTCGAAGGAAGCCGCCGAGGTGGAGAACCCCGGATGGTCGGCGCCGCCGGCGTCCGGAATCCGGGCGAAGGTTCCGTCGCCCCGGTTGCGGTACAGGACGTTGGCGCCCAGGTTGGTCACGTAGAGATCGGGGAACCCGTCGTTGTCGAAATCCCCCGCCGCGGCGCCGAACCCCCAGCCGACGTCCCCGACCCCGGCCGGCGCGGTCGCCTCGGTGAACCGGAATCCGCCGTCGTTGCGGTAGAGCCGGTTGGGAAGCCCCTCACCGGGAGGGAGCGGAGCGCCGTTGACCAGGTACAGGTCGAGATCGCCGTCCTGGTCGTAATCGAGGAGGGCGGCGCCGGACCCCAGCGAGGAGACGATGAACCGCTTTTCCGGATCGCCGCTCCGGTTGCGGTAGTCCACTCCGCTGGCGTCGGTCACGTCCACGAGGTGGATCTGGCCGACGAGCGCCAGCGCGAGGATCACGGATCGAGCCGCGCCCGAAGATCCCGGAGGTTCTGGTTGTCCGGCCAGCGGGCGAGCGCCGCCTCGAGGAGCGTCCGGGCCTCTTCCTTCCGTCCCAGCGCCAGAAGCGATTCGGCCACCAGTTCGTGGTGGACCGGTTCGTCGGCGGAGAGCGCGAGCAGCAGGCCGGCCTCGTCGAGCGCGCGGTCGGCGGCGCCGCCGTCCGCCAGATGCCGCACCAGCTCCCGTTTCGGCCCCGGCGCGCCCGGATGCGCGTTGATGACTGCCTTGAGTTCCCGCACCCGGTCGTCAAAGGCCCGGAGCTCCCGAAATCGGACGAGGTGTTCGCGCCCGAGCGCCGCTTCTTCGGGATGCTCGCTGCGCGCCAGCAGGTTGCCGAGGTGGAGGTGGGGTTCGGGAAGCGTCGGCGCGGCGGCGATCGCCTGCTCCAGCCGCAAACGGGCCCGATCCGGGTCCCCGGCGCTCCGGTACGCGATCCCGAGCGTCTGCAGACCGGTCGCCAGATCGAAGGGAGCGACCGGCGGCGCGGCGGCGTCCACTCCCGGAACCAGCGCTTCGATGGCTTCCCCGCTGCGGTTCTGCTCCTCGAGCAACAACCCCAGCCGGAAGCGGGCCTTGCGGTGTCCGGGATCCAGTTCGAGCGCGCGCCGGTGCGCCGCTTCGGCGGCGGAGTCCTGGAGGAACTGAAGCACGTCGCCCAGCCGGAACCAGGTCTCGGCGTCCTCCGGGGCGGCATCGGCAGCCTGCTGGCACACGCTCCGGGCCTCTTCGAGCCGGTCCTCCCGGGAGCGGAGGAGGCAGAGTTCCGAGAGCGGGCCGGGATTCCCCGGCGCCAGCTCGAGCGCGCGGTCGAGGTGGCGGCGCGCCAGTTCGAACCGGCCGAGGTCGGAATAGAGGCTGCCGAGATGGTGGTGCGCCTCGAGCGAGTCCGGGTCGGCGCGCGCGGCGGCGGTGAGCGCTTCAAGCGCCTCTCCCCGGCGCCCCTCCCCGGCGTGGAGCGCTCCCAGCGGCGCCAGGATCTCGGCCCGCCCCGGCCAGTCGGCGGCGAGCGCTTCCAGCCCGGCGCGGGCCTCCCCGACCCGGCCCCGACCGGCGAGCAGCAGCGCGAGGTCCAGCCGGGAGGCCGGATCTCCCGGGTTCCGTTCGAGGGCGCGGCGGAAGGCGGCCTCCGCCTCGTCGAGTCGGCCGGCGGCCATCAGCGCGCTGCCCATGAGCCGCAGCCCGTTGGAGCTTTCCGGAACCAGCCGGCTGAAGATCGCGCCGAACTCCGCGGCTTCGTCGAAATCCCCGAGCTGGAGTCGGGCCACCGCCAGCTTCCACACCGGCGCCGGCTCGCCCGGATGCTCCCGCCACGCCGCCTCGAGGTGCGGGATGGCCTCCCGGATCCGACCCTCGTCGAGAAGCCGCTGCGCGGTTTCGAGCGACTGCGCGGACGCGACCCCGGCGCCCAGCGCCAGCAGAACCGCCCCGGCTTTGGATCGAACACGCATGGTCCCTGGCGCGCCAGTATCGCGCAAGGCCGGATTCGCTACCATTCGGGAGTCCCGATGTTGCGCCTCGCCCTTCCCTGCTGCGCCCTCCTCCTGCTGGCGGCGGCGCCGGGGTCCGCCCAGAACGAGGAGCTGAGCGAGAAGGAGCGGATCGAGCGGCTCCCGGAGCGTCACCGCGCGTGGCTCACCGAAGAGGTGGTCTATCTCATCACCGACCGCGAAAAGCGGGTCTTCCTCGCGCTGACCTCGGAAGTCCAGCGCGACGCCTTCGTGGACGCCTTCTGGAACAAGCGCGACGACAACCCGTCAACGCCGGAGAACGAATTCCGCACCGAGCACTACGCGCGGTTCGACCACGCCAACAACTGGTTCGGGCGCGACACCTTCCGTCAGGGGTGGCAGACCGACCGCGGGCGCTACTACATCCTGCTCGGTCCGCCCCGCTCGATCCAGAACTACGAAGCCCGGGACGAGATCTATCCGACCGAGCTCTGGTTCTACAACAACTCGGAGCTGAAGCGGTTCGGGCTGCCCGCCTTCTTCTACCTGCTGTTCTGGCGGCGGCACGGGATCGGCGAACTCCAGCTCTTCGACCCGATCGCCGACGGCGCCCCGGCGCTGCTCACCGGCTACCAGCCGGATCGGCGCGACTTCCGGGACGAGATCGAGCGCGCCTACGAAATCCTCTACGAGTTCGATCCGGAGATCGCGAACGCGGCGATGTCCTTCCGCACCGACGAGCAGGACATCACCCGCTTCCAGGCGGTGCCCTTCGGCACCCTCTCGCTGCTCCAGGACATCCACGATGTTCCCTTCGTCGGACTGGACGACAGCTACGCCGACCGGCTCGACTTCGAGCGGGGCGCCATCGAGGCCGACTACCTGTTCACGTATGTTCCCGGCAGCGGGGCGATGGCCGTCCTCCCCGGCCCGGAGGGAGCGTCCTTCCTGCACTGGGTCATCGAGGTGGAGGCGCAGCACAACTCCTTCGTCCGAAACGAGGATCGCGGCACGTACGACACCGCGTACATCGGCTCGGTGGAAGTGACGCTCCGGGACGCCCCGGAGACGGTGGTCACCGAATTCCGCAAGGAATCCTTCGTCTCGCTGTCCGAATCGGAGAAGGGCGCCCTCAACCGCCCCTTTTCGTGGTCCGGGCTCTTGCCGCTGGTTCCCGGCGAGCACACGGTCCGCATCGTCCTTCGCAACCGGGCGTGCGGCTCCCGGGACGAGAGCGACTGCGCGAAGAGCTACACGCTGGTCGAGGGCGACGTCTCGGTTCCCGGCGCCGCCTCCGGCCCGGGGCTCTCCGATCTGGTGCTGGGGAAGCGCTTCGAGGCGGCCCGCCCGCTCTACCGGCCGTTCCGGCTGGGTTCCGAGGGCGTGACCCCGAACCCCCAGGGGGTCTACCCGATCGGCGCGAACTTCGTCGCCGGTCTGGTTCCGAGAGACGCGCCGGACGGGTCCTCGATCCGCTTCCGGATCGTGAGCCGGGAGCCGCTGACCGACGGCGAGACGCGGCTCGAGGAGACGCTGCCCGCCCGGATCGATCCGGCGCGCGGGATGGTCGCCTGGGACGTTCCGCTGCTCGACCTGGAAGCGGCCCGCTACGAGCTGGAGGCGGCGTTGCTGGACCCCTCCGGGGCGGCGCTGGATTCCCGGCGCGCGGCGTTTTCCATCTCCCCGCGCGGCGATCTGCTGGACGCCGGTTTCCGCGGCGTCCTGCTTCCCTACGGCCCGGAACACGCCGGCCTCACCAGCCTGTCGCTGGGGGAGCAGCTGGTGGCGCTGGATCGCAAGCCCTCGGCGCGGGCGGTGCTGGAGCACGCGGTCGCGACCGCGCCCCGGCTGGGCCGGGCGCGCGAGCTGCTCGCCGAGCTGGAAGCCGAAGCCGGCAATCTGGCGCGGGTGGTCGAGCTGCTGGAGCCGGTGCACGCGGAGGTTCCGGATCGCTACGAGGTGCTGCGGGTTCTGGGAGAGGCCTACTTCCGGATGGAGCGCTTCGAGGACGCGGAGGCGCTGCTGAGCCGCGCCATCACCATCCGGAACCCGGACGCCAACGGCCTCAACATGCTCGGACTCGCCCGCTTCCAGGTTTCCGACTTCGCCGGCGCCCGCGAGGCGTTCGAGCGCTCGCTCGCCCTCGACGCCGAGCAGCCGCAGGTTCGGGAGGCGCTGGAGCGGGTTCAGGAGGCGGAGCGCGGCGCCTCGCCACGTTCCTGAAACCGGCGCCCCGCGGCCGCTTCGACCGATGAAGCGCTACGACGCCATCGTGATCGGCGGGGGGCACAACGGCCTGGTCGCCGCCGCGTACCTGGCGCGCGCCGGCCGGAGCGTCCTCGTCGTCGAGAAGAACGAGCGGGTGGGCGGCGCCACCTACAGCGAGGAGATCCTGCCGGGTTTCACCGCGACCGTCTTCTCCTACGTGCTCAGCCTGATGCGGCCGCAGATCATCGACGACCTGGACCTGGCGCGCCACGGGCTGCAGCTCCAGGCGCTCGACGGAACCTTCACCCCGATGCGCGACGGGCGGGCGCTGATGCGCTGGCACGACCCGGCGGCGACCCGGGAGTCGCTCTCCCAGTTCTCGCTCCGGGACGCCGAGAGCTACCCGCGCTTCGGCCTCCGGATGCACCAGCTCTCCCAGGCGATCCGCGGCCTGCTGATGATGCGCCCCCCGAAGCTGGGTTCGGCGCATCCGCGGGAGCTGGGCGGCCTGGTCGACCTGGCGCGTCACTTCGCGAAACTCGGGGATCGGCGCTGCCACGAGCTGGCGCGTCTGATGACGGCGAGCGCCCGCGACTACCTGGACCGCTGGTTCGAGACCGACGTCCTCAAGGCCACCATGGCGGCGAGCGGGATCATCGGCTCCTTCCTCGGCATCAGCTCGCCCGGCACCGCCTATGTGCTCCTCCATCACTACGCCGGCGAACTCGACGGGGCGTCGCGCTCGTGGGGGTTCCAGCGGGGCGGCATGGGCGCGGTGGCCGACGCCCTTGCGAGTTCGGCGCGCAGCTTCGGCGCCGAAGTCCGCACCGGCGCCGGGGTGGAGCGGATCCTGACCTCCGGGGGGCGCGCCGCCGGCGTGGTGCTGGAAGGCGGCGAGGAAGTGTTCGCCGACCGGATCGGATCGAGCGTGGACCCCCGCCGCACCTTCCTCCAGTTGCTGGACCCGGAGGAGCTGCCCTCCGATTTCGTGCGGGACATCCGGCGCTTCCGCTTCCAGGGGTCGTCGGGCAAGGTCAATCTGGCGCTGGACGCGCTTCCCGACTTCACCGCGATTCCCGGCCCCGGCCGGCACCTGGGCGGCGCCATCTCGATCAGCCCCGACTCCGAGACCCTGGAGCGCGCCTACGACGACGCCAAGCGGGGACGGTTCTCGCGGGTTCCCTATCTCGACATCTGCATCCCGTCGCTGCTCGATCCGGGGATGGCGCCGCCCGGCAAGCACGTGATGTCCATCTTCGTCCAGTACGCGCCCTACCACCTGGCGGAGGGCGCGCCCGACTGGGACGCGCAGCGCGACGCCTTCGGCGACGCCGTGATCCGCACCCTCGCCGAGTACGCGCCGAACCTCCCGGACATCATCCTCGAGCGGCAGACGCTCACCCCGCTTGACATCGAGCGGCGCACCGGGCTTTCCGAGGGCAACATCTTCCAGGGCGAACTGGCGCTGGAGCAGCTCCTCTTCCTCCGGCCGGCGGCCGGCTGGGCCCAGTTCCACACCCCGGTGCGGGGGCTCTTCCTCTGCGGTTCGGGCGCCCACCCCGGCGGCGGCGTCATGGGCGCTCCCGGCAAGCTGGGCGCCGACGCGATGCTGCGGGCGGACCTCCGATGAAGGACGCCTACGACGTCTGCGCGATCGGCGGCGGACCGGATGCGCTGATCGCGGCGGCGTACCTGGCGCGCGCCGGCAGGTCGACGCTGGTGGTGGGCGAGCAGGGGCAGCCGGGGGGCGTCGCGGCGGACGTGGAGATCGCGCCGGGGTTCGTCTTCCCGGCGGCGCCGGAGACCCTGCCCGCCGCGCCCGATCCGGCGGTGGCCGCGGACCTCGGTCTGGAGCGCCACGGCCTGCATCTCGCCGACCCCGATCCGGCGCTCACCGTCGTCGGCGACGACGGGACCGTCGTTTCCTTGCCCGGCGCCCTGCCCGCGTCGGACGCGGCCCGCTACCCCGAGTTCGTCACCGAGCTCCGGACGCTCGCCGGTTTTCTGCGGAAGCTGCTGGAGCAGCCGCCCCTCCAGCTGGATTCCGGGCTGCCGGACGCCCTTCCGGCGGCCTTCGCGGCGCTGCGCCTCGGCGGACGCTCGCTGAACGAACTGCTTCGGACGCTTCCGATGGCGCTCCAGCACCACCTGGACAACTGGTTCGTGAGCGAGCCGCTCAAGGCGGCGCTCGCCGGCCCGGCGCTCACCGGCATCCGCCTGGGGCCGCGGGCGGCGGGAACGGCGGGCCTCTTCTTGCACTTCCACGCCTTCGGGCGCCCGGAGCCGCTCGGCTGGCTCCGCCCGGCGCGCGGCGGACCGGCGGCGGTGGGGCGGGCGCTGCGGGATGCGGCGCGCGCCGCCGGCGCCCACCTGTCGTCCGGCGGAGTGCGCCGGATCGGGATCAACGGCGGGAACGCGACCGCAGTGGAGCTGGCCGACGGGCGGCGCATCGCGTGCCAGTCCGTCGTCTCCGACGCCGCTCCGGAGACCACGCTGCGGCGCTGGGTTGGCGAGCGCCATCTGCCCCCGGATTTCGCCCACGACGTGCGCTGCATCCGGTACCGGGGGACGGCGGCGCGGGTGGGGTTCGCGCTGTCCGCTCCGCCCCGGCTCGCCGGGGCGGAGCTGCGGGAGGGCGGCGTCATCCAGATCGGCGGCGCCTCGCTGGATGCGCTGGAGCGGGCCGCCGACGCCTTCAAGTACGGCGAAATCGCAAAGAACCCGACCGTCTTCGCCTCCTGGAACGGGAAGGCGCTCGCCGCGACCGTCCAGTCGGTCCCGCGGGACGCCGGGGAGGACGAGGTGGCGGAGAGGACGCTCGCCGCGCTGGAGGGCGCCTTCCCCGGAATCCGGGAGCTGGAGATCGCCCGCCGGGTTCTCACCCCGCGCGCCCTCGAGCGCGGCTTCGGTCTGGTCGAGGGCAGCTTCCACCAGGGCGAACCGGCGATGGATCAGCTCTATTCGCTGCGCCCGGTTCCCGGCTTCGCCCGCCACCGCACTCCGTTCCCCGGCCTCTACCTCGCCGGTCCCGGCGTCTACCCCTACGGGGGTCTCCACGGCGTCTCCGGTCGCAACGCGGCGCGGGCGGTGCAGGAGGACGTGCGGTAGCCGCCCCGGTGGCGACGCTGGAAGGCCGGGTGGCGGTAGTCGCCGGCGCCACCCGGGGCGCCGGCCGGGGGATCGCCCGGATGCTCGGCGCAGCGGGCGCTGTCGTCTACTGCACCGGGCGCAGCGTCCGGGGGCGGCCCGCCACCCCGGGGCGCCCGGAGGTTCTCGAGGAGACCGCAGCGATGGTGGACCGGGAGGGGGGCTGCGGGATCGCGGTCCGGGTGGACCACACCCGGGAGGCGGAGGTGGCGGCGCTCTTCGAGCGGGTTCGGGAGGAGCGCGGCCGGCTGGACGTGCTGGTGAACGACATCTGGGGCGGAGATGCGCTCACCGAATGGGGGACGCCGTTCTGGGAGCTCGCGCTCGAAAAGGGGTTCACCCTGCTGGAGCGGGCGGTCCGCACCCACATCATCACCAGCCGCCACGGGGCGCCGCTGATGGTGGAGCGAAACGCCGGGCTGATCGTCGAGATCACCGACGGCGACACCCTGGGCTATCGCGGCAACCTGTTCTACGACCTCGCCAAGATCGGGGCTATCCGGCTGGCGACCGCAATGGCCAGGGATCTCCACGCGCACCGGATCACCGCGCTCGCGCTCACTCCCGGGTTCCTGCGCTCCGAGGCGGTGCTCGATCACTTCGGCGTGAGCGAGGCCAACTGGCGGGACGCGATCGCACGGGACCCCTGGTTCGCCGAATCCGAGACCCCGTGCTTCGTCGGCCGCGCGGTGGCGGCGCTCGCCGCCGACCCCGAAGAGCGGCGGAAGTGGAACGGAGGCCTGGTCTCGAGCTGGGACCTCGCGAAGGAGTACGGGTTCACCGACGTCGACGGGCGCCGCCCCGACTGGGGGAGCTTCCACCGTCGCCGGGTGCGCGCAATCCTGGAACGGGACGCCGCGCCCGACGCGCTGGAGCGCTTCGTGATCCGCAGCCGGCTCCACCAAGCGGAACTGGAGCCCGACGGCGCCGCCGAAGCCGCGCGACTGCGCGACTGGCTGGAGCGCCACGGATAGCCCCTGTTGAGAAAGCAAAAGGCCTTTCGCTTTCGTTATGATGGGACGTCTCGCCCGTAAGGAAAATTTCTTTCCCAACCCGGACGCCTGCGAAAGCCAAACCCCTGAACGTTTCACAATGCGACGCGCATCCACCGGAACCCTGGAGGCGACCGGCAGCGGCGGGGAGACAAAGCGAACGGCCTTTCGCTTTCGTTATGATCGGATTTCTTGCCCGTAAGGAAAATTTCTTTCCCAACCCGGACGCCTGCGAAAGCCAAACCCCTGAACGTTTCGCAATGCGACGCGCATCCACCGGAACCCTGGAGGCGACCGGCAGCGGCGGGGAGACAAAGCGAACGGCCTTTCGCTTTCGTTATGATCGGATTTCTTGCCCGTAAGGAAAATTTCTTTCCCAACCCGGACGCCTGCGAAAGCCAAACCCCTGAACGTTTCGCAATGCGACGCGCATCCACCGGAACCCTGGAGGCGACCGTCGGCGGCGGGGAGACGGCGCGGGCCTTCGTACCCCACCCGCTCCCGCCGGAACCAGCGGTCGACCTGGGAGACCTCCGCCGTCCGCTTGAGGCGGCCGCCATCGCGCTCGGGCGTCTGGATACGGTCACCGAACTTCTGCCGGACCCCACGGCTTTCGTGTATGGCTACGTGCGCAAGGAGGCGGTGCTGTCGGCGCAGATCGAAGGAACCCAGTCCTCGCTCGCCGACCTGATGCTCCACGAAGCGGGGAGCGCGCCCGAAGCCGCCCGGCCGGATGCGCTCGAAACCTCGAACGTGGTGGCAGCCCTCGATCACGGAATGGATCGGCTGCGCGGCGGGTTCCCGCTCTCGAACCGCCTGATGCGCGAGATGCACGCCAGACTGCTGGCGAGCGGGCGCGGGCGGAACATGCATCCGGGCGCGTTCCGGCAGTCGCAGAACTGGATCGGGGGATCGCGCCCCGGCAACGCGGCCTTCGTTCCCCCGCCGCCCCACCGCGTCGAGGACTGCATGGGCGACCTCGAGCGGTTCCTGCACGCCACCGACGACGAACTTCCGGTACTGGTCAAGGCCGGCCTCGCGCACGTCCAGTTCGAGACCATCCATCCCTTCCTCGACGGCAACGGGCGGCTGGGACGGCTGCTGATCACCCTGATGCTCCACGACGCCGGGCTGCTCCGGGAGCCCATCCTCTATCTCAGCCTGTATTTCAAGCGCCAGCGAAGCGACTACTACCGATTGCTCAACGACACCCGGCGCACCGGGGACTGGGAAGCCTGGTTGCGGTTCTTCCTCGAAGGGGTGCGTTCCGTCGCGGAAGCGGCGGTCGCCACCGCCCGCTCCGTCCGCGAGACCATCGAGAGCGACCGGGCCCGCATCGGAAGCCTGGGGCGGCGCGCCGGTTCGGCGCTGCGGGTGCACCAGGCGCTGCTAGACCCTCCCGCCGGAAACATCGGGGGTCTGGCCCGCCGCACCGGCCTGTCGGCGCCCACGGTGGCGGCGGCGCTCCGGGATCTCAAGGAGCTCGCCATGGTGCGCGAGGTGACTGGGCGCCGCCGAGGCCGGATGTTCCTGTACGAGCGCGTCCTGGATGTGTTGCGGGAGGGGACGGACGACCCACCGGGATGATCAGGCGGCGCGGGCGCGCGCCCGCAGCCACTCCCGAACTCCGGTCGCACGAATCAGCGGGGACCGGGAAATCGCGTGACCACTTCGGCGAGTTGATCCCGATCCTCCATCTCGCATTCCCAGACAACGAGGACTTTCCAGCCCATGTCCTCCAAGGCCGCTTCGTTTCGCTGATCCCGGCGGACGTTGCTGTTCAGCTTTTCCTGCCAGAACTCCCACCGGGGGGCGTGGGGATCCGGTTCGCGGGACAACCCGCGTGGCGATGCCAGAAGCACCCATGCACGAAGATCACCCGTTTGCGACGTGGAAACACCAGATCGGGACGGCCGGGAAGATCCTTGGCATGGAGTCGGTAGCGGTAGCCGATTCCATGCACCAGCCGTCGCACCGTCATCTCGGGTCGCGTATCCCCGCTTCGAATCCGGCTCATCACCCCGCTGCGTTGCCGGGCGGTCAGCGGATCGGGCCAAGTCCTTCCGCTCGATCGGGTCCCTGCCCGGCACGCGGAGCCGCTTGCAGCGGGTGGTGGGCGCCTTGTGAGCGAGGCCAACTGGCGGGACGCGATCGCACAGGACCCGTGGTTCGCCGAATCCGAGACCCCGTGCTTCGTCGGCCGCGCGGTGGCGGCGCTCGCCGCCGACCCCGAAGTGCGGCGGAAGAGGAACGGCGGCCTGGTCTCGAGCTGGGACCTCGCGAAGGAATACGGGTTCACCGACGTCGACGGGCGCCGCCCCGACTGGGGGAGCTTCCACCGTCGCCGGGTGCGCGCAATCCTGGAACGGGACGCCGCGCCCGACGCGCTGGAGCGCTTCGTGATCCGCAGCCGGCTCCACCAGGCGGAACTGGAGCCCGACGGCGCCGCCGAAGCCGCGCGACTGCGCGACTGGCTGGAGCGCCACGGATAGCAGCACTCCCAAACACCCCCCGGGGCCGGTCGGCCCCGGGGGGAGCAAGCCACCGAAAGAAGAACGCCTAATTCGTCGTCGCCGTGCACTCGGCGAAGTTGTGGAAGTTCTTGACGCCGCTGATGATGCTGCCGCCAAGCGCGCCCCTCGCCGCCACCGTGCCGTCCGCCGGATTTCCCTTGTTCTTTTTGGTCTTGAGGAGGCCCTGCGCGTCCCACTCGCAACTCAGGGTCAGCGTGCGCTTGGAACTGCAATTGAAGTAGCCGTCCCGGAATTCCAGCGTGTAGTCCATCTCGAACTTGGCGTCGCAGCCCTTGCCGTCGGCGTCCGAGCACATCTGCGCATCATCGTCGTTCCCGTAGTTGTCCGCCTTCCCGTCCGCCTTGCCGGCGGTCGCGCCGGTGATGTCCACCTTGCCGAAGTCCCCCATCGTCGGATCGCCGTCGCCGTCCGCCAGCGTCATCCAGACGAAGGAAACCATTTCGCTCCGCCTGGTGTCCCAAGTAGAAGGCTTGGTCTCGGACGCCGGAATCCAAAGGTTGTAAAAATCGTTGTGCCATCGACTTGCGTCTCCGACGAGATCGAACTCGCCGGCTTTGATCGAATAGGTTTCCCCGCTCTTCACAATGGAAGGAGCATCATCGCCGACCTTGCCGTTCAGGTTGTCGTCAAAGTAGAGTCGCTTGAATTGACGGGGCGTGGGCGTCGTTTTGGGCCCAACCCTCCAGAGAGCCATCCTGGCGTTGGTCCCAGTGCCTGACAGGTCGAATTCCACGTCGCCCCAGCCGCCGGAAAGGGCCTGATCGACTTCCTCCTCGAACAACTCGCAGACGTCCACCTGGTCGGCCGCCATGAAGGTCTTCGGCTCGCACTTCAGATCCTTGAACGGATCCTTCTCCCACTTCACCTTGCCCCAGGACACCCCGCCATGCACCGGCGCCACTTCGATGCCGTACCCGGGCAGATAATTCCCTCCAACGGGTTTGCCCTCACGCAAATTTTGCCCATCTGTTTTTCGTAGCCGGAAACACTGTTCCGGCTTGTGCACCCGGCCGGACGCCACGCTGTAGTAACTATCCCGCAGGCAGACATCGGCCAGCTTGGCCGCGTCCTCTCCGTCGCTGCCCCGCGGCGCCGTCGCGGAAGGCACCTTGTTTCGGATCCCCGGCTCGTACTTGTTGTTCCCGGTCTTGTCGACCGCCCCGCCTTTCATCATGTCCATCGGAACCGGCTTGTTCGTCCCCTTGACCGCGTTCGGCCCCATGAGCCGGTAGTTCTTCACCCCATCTCCGGTGAAGATGTGCCTCACCGTCATGTCCACGCTGGACGTCGACACCCAGCCGAGATCGATGCCGGAGTTGCGGTACCACGCGTGCTGCGCAGCGGCGCCTGTCTGCCCAATCGTGTCGTTGTCGATCATCCCGACCTGAAGCTCCATGTCCGGGTCCCAGGCGGCGCAGACCGCCGAGTCGGCGATCGTGATCTCCGGCGCCGCCGGCTTCGTCATGGACGCTTCCGAGCAGGCGAACGGACCGCAGGTGATGTGCATCACCTCGCTCTCCGGAACCTCCTCCTGACCGGCGCCCACGCTCACTCGGGTCGCCCGGAAGGTCACGCCCATGCCGACCACCTCCGACTGCATCGCCTTCCAGTCGACGTTCTGGAACGGCATGTTGTCCATGCCGCCGGTGACCCCGACCCCGTTCGGCGCCGGGTCCAGCCACATCGGAGTGAGGATCGCGTCGTGCGAACTCTTCACCACCATCTTCCCGTTCACCGAAGCCATCGCCTTCTTCTCGTCGGTCATGGCGTCCGGGCACAGGGCGTACCCCATGCAGTCCTTGTCCGTGTCCGCCATCGGGGGCGTCATGGAGATCGTGAACGGCTCCGGCTCGGGTTCCGGCTCCGGCTCGGGAGTCGGCGCCGGTTCGGGAGCGGGTTCCGGGGCCGGCTCAGGCGCAGGAGCGGGAGCCGGCGCGGGGGCCGGCTCCTCTTCGTCGCCGCACGCCGCAAGCGCCAATCCGGCGCCGAGCATCAGCGCGAGCAGGCGGCTCACGCCGAACACCCCGTAATCGGGAAATTTCGGGGGGGGGGGGGGGGGGGGACACATAGGCTTCATATCGCTACCTCCTGATTGGTATGGCAAAAAGCTGGGACTGCACTCTACGCCAAACTTCGGGTCAGCGCAACCCGCCCAGGATGCTCCCGGCTTCGCGCACCTGGGCGGTGAGCGCGCCCAGCGCTTCTTGCACCACCCGGACATACAGGCGAGCGGCGTCCCACTGCTCCTCCTCGATCCCCTCGCGCACGCCGGGAATCGTCTTGACCCCGTAACCGGTGTAGAACCCGGGGGCGTAGACCTGGTGGCGGAACCACTCGCGGTTGGGCAGCCCCTCCTCGTGTCCCAGGCGGCGCTCCGAGGTGTAGAGCAGCTGGTTCAGCCGCGCCATTTCGGCGGGCGGCGCGGGAGCGGCGGCGTCCGCAGCAGTGAGCGCGGCCAGCGCCGACTCGTACTGCGCCCCAGCTTCCCGAAGGTCCCGGAGGGACGCTTCCAGCGCCTCGAAATCGATGGGTTCGGGGGCGTCCATCGCCGCGTGGGTCGCTCGGATTTCGTCCACGTATTCCTCCATCGCGTCGGCGAGCGAGGTGAAGCCGAACGGCAGGACCGCGGCGTTCGCCAGCCGCCAGATCGCGGTGCCGATCAGCCGGGAGAGCGTCCGCCCGAACACGAAGTCGGCGTCGGAGAACTTGGTGTACCAGTGCAGGGTGTCGTAGTTGGAGTGGTACACCCCGCCGGGACTGTCGCCCCCGAAGCCCAGATTCAGCGACGCCATGGTGAGGTGGTCGAGGAACACCGTGTAGTCCGAACCGGAACCCAGGGCGGCGAGCCGCAGGTCGTCACTCTGCTCGACGCGGCGCCTCGCCTCGGAATCGGCCGCCATTTCGAGGCGCCGGTCCCGCGCCGCCTGGTACACGCTGACCCCGCGCTCCGGGTCCTCGATGTCCCGGGCCACCCCGTTGAGGAACATCTCGAGCGTGTGGCTGCCGGCGAAGTTCAGCCACCCCTTGCCGGTGGAGTCCGAGTTGATGTACACGACGCCCTTCGCGCCGAGCGCTTCCCGGTGGGTCTCCGCCCATTCGGTGGAGCCGAGCAGCCCCCATTCCTCGGCGTCCCAGAGCGCGAAGACCACGGTGCGGCGCGGGCGGATTCCCGCCTGGAGCAGCTCCCCGAAGCCGCGGGCGGTCTCCATGAGCTGGACCGCTCCGCTGATCGGGTCGGTGGCGCCGGCGCACCAGCCGTCGTGGTGGTTGCCGTGGACGATCCACTCGTCGGGATACGTCGAGCCCTCGATGCGAGCGAGCACGTTGTGGATGGGACGCACCCGCCAGTCGAACGCGGTGCGCATCCGGACCTCGGCCGGCCCCGGGCCGATGTGGTAGGTGATGGGAAGCGCCCCCTTCCAGTCGTCGTCCGGCGCCGGGGTTCCGCGCAGCTGTTCGAGGATGGGGAGCGCGTCGCCCCACGAAATAGGAAGCACCGGGATGCGGACCAGCGTCCGGGCGGATTCCCGGGTCAGCTTCTCGCGGTCCTCGGTGGCGCCCCAGCCGGGCGTCAGCGGATCGCCGGGATGCACCGGCATGTCCAGGATCGAGCCGCGCTGCACGCCCCACTTGGGCCGGAAGGGGCCTTCGGGATAGGTGAGCCCCCGGTAGTAGCCGTCCTCCTCCGGATCGGAATAGATCAGCGCCCCGATCGCGCCGTTGTCCTGGGCGAGCTTGGCCTTGATCCCCCGCCAGCTCCGCCCGTAGCGGGCCAGGACGATCTTCCCCTCGACCGAAATCCCTAGCTCGGCGAGCGTCTCGTAGTCCTCGGGAATCCCGTAGTTGACGTACACCACCTCGCCGGTGACATCCCCGTCGGCGGCGAAGGCGTTGTAGGTGGGCAGCCGCCCCGGGTCGGAGGAATCCGGGTCCTCCGGCACCCCCGGTTCGGCGAGCCGCAGGGTGTACGGCTCGGGGCCCAGCACCTCCACGTGCCGGTCCAGGGGTATCGGCATGAGCGCCTCGGTCTCCTCGATCCAGGCGTCCAGGCCGAAGGAGCGGAACTGCTCGAGGGCGTACTCGGCCACCCGGAGGCTCCCGTCGCCGAACCCGGCGATGTGGGGTTCCCCGGCCATGTACTCCATGTACTCCCGCATCCGCGCCGGATCGGGAATCGCGCGGAACCGCTCCTCGATCCCGCGCTGCTCCTCCCACTGCCCGGCGAGGAATCCCCGCGCCGGCTGTTGCGCTCCCGCCGGAAGCGGGACGAGACTGAGGATTGCGAGAACGGAAAGGGAGATGCGGAACATGGGAGGGGCAATCGTACCCCCTCTCCCCTGTCAGCCGGCCCGGAGCGATTCCACCACCGGCCGGGACGCCACCGTCCGGGCCGCCAGCCAGCCGGCGAACAGCCCGAAACCGAGGACGCCGAGGAAGAGCGCGACCAGCAGCGGCAGGCTCCCGCCGAACCCCTGTCGCTCCAGCACCGGCATGATGGCGAGCAGCGCCGAGACCGCGCCGGCGATCAGGCCGAACCCCAGCACGAACGCGTTCTCCCAGAAGCCGACCGCGATGAAGTCGCGCTTCCGGTAGCCGGCGGCGGCAAGCAGCGCCCATTCCCGCCGCCGTTCGTGGGCGTTGCGGAACAGCACCGCGATCAGCCCCAGCACGCCGAGCAGCAGGCCCAGGCCGCCGAGCGCCTGGAAGGTCGAGAGATAGGCGTTCTCCACCCGGTGGAACTCGCGCAGCCGCTCCCGGACGCTGCGAGTGGCGGCGCCGTGATCGCCCAGAGGTTCGTCGAGGAGCGCCCCCGCCTCTTCCTCCGCAGCCCGAAGCGCCGTCTCCCCGACCGGCGGCGGATCCCGGGAGACCAGGAACATGCGGTAGCCGTCGCCCGCCGGGAGCGCGTCGAGCAGGTCTTCCTCCGCCATCAGCAACTCGCTCTGGAAGAGGCTGTCCCGCAGGGTGGCCGCCAGAACCAGCCGGACCGGCGCGCCGCCGGGGCCGATCGGAAACGACCGCTCCTCGCCGATCCGCCACTTGAGGACGTAGGTCATCGAGTTCTGGTCGCCGATCACCGGGATCGGAGCGTCCGGCGCCCGCTCCCGCCGCAAGGGGTTTTCCCGCTCCGGTCCCGAGTGGGCGGCGAAGGGAAACCGCCCGGCGTCCATGAGGCTCCGGGGAACGCCCACCACCCTGGGCCGCTCCGGCTGGTAGAGGTTCAGGCAGCTGGCGTCCTCGTCCCCGGCGAGCCGGAGCGGCAGGATCTCGAAACCGCCCAGGTCCTCCGGCAGGCCCAGCGCGTCGCGCCCCGCGCCGGTCGCCGGGTTCCACGGGACGCCGAAGACCGTCTCGATGACCGTCAGGAAGCCGCCCGCCCCCGGCGGCAGCCTGCCCGGCTCCGGGCGCTTGCGGAACGACTCCACCGCCACCAGCGTGAAGCTGGCGAAGCCCACCAGCGCCATCGCGGCGAGGCTGCGCCCCGGACGGAAGGCGAGTCCCCGGAACCCCAGGCCGGAGAGACCGGGCAGGACCGGCAAGGCGCCGCGCACCCCGGCGCCGATCCAAAGCAGCGAACCGGCGAGGAACAGCACCCCCGCCCCGAAGAATCCGGCCGCCGCCGGAACCCGGTCAAGAGCGCTGACGACCAGCAGGGCGACCGCGGCGGCGAGCGCCGCCGCGCCGAGGCTGACGCCCCGCCGACGGCCCACAAGCTGCGGCTCGGCGGGAACGCCCAGCAGGAGCGCACGGGGCGGGCGGCGCGCCAGACCGCGCGCCGTCATCCAGGCAGCCCCCATCGCCAGCAGCCCGCCGAAACAGGCCCCGCCGACCACCGCCGGCCACGAGACCGTGAAGCGGAGCGCGTCCATCCCGTTTCCACTGCTGGCGAGCGTCCCGGCGACCGCGCCCTGGAACACCCCGCCGAGCAGCGCGACCATCAGCCGCCCGTAGCCGAGCCCCAGCGCGGCGCCCAGCCCGGCGCCGAACAGCGCCAGCAGCGCGGCCTCCCGCAGGAGGAGGCCCTGCACGGCGCGAGGCGACCAGCCCGACGCGAGCAGCGTTCCGATTTCAGGGAGCCGGCGTTCGATCCCCAGCCGGTAGAGGAGGACGATCAGCAAAAACGCCGAAACCAGCAGGAACCAGGAGAAGTAGAGGAAGTAGGCGCCGAAATCTGTCGCGCCCACCGCCGCCTGGAGTCCCTGCTCCCGCACCGGGATCGCTTCCAGTCCGAAACGCCCCGGATCGAGTTCCCGGAGCAACGCTGTTTCCAGCTCCGATTCGGAAATCCCGGAAAAGCGCACCGACGTCGCCTTCCCCTCCCGCATTCCCCAGAGCCGTTCCGCCAGCGGGAGCGGCACGAACGCCTTGGGGAGCGCCCGATGCTCGTCCCAGTACGCCTCGTCCTTCGGCCGGATCGTCCGCAGGTCCACCGGGAAAGGCGGGTCCCAATCCCCGATGCGCGCCGAGTCGCTCACTCCGGGCACCTCGGGCGCCAGCGTCTGGTCGAAGAACACCCCGCCGGAAACCACCGGTCCGGCGGTCAGCGCCGCCGATCCCTCGCCGTACCGCCCATCCGCCTCCCAGCGGAGGAAATGAATCGGAACCGGGTCTCCCGGCTGGAGATCCAGGTCCTCCGCGAGCCAGGGCCCGGGAAAGAGCGTCGCCTCGTCGGTCGAAGCAGGAAGCCACTCCGCCGGAACGCCGGAGACCAGCGAATAGGGATTTTCGCGCCCTCCCGACTCCATCCGGGTCGCGAGCCAGGTGAGCGCCGGCGCCCCCCCGAGCGCCTGGGCGGCAGCCACCGTCGCATCGTCGAGGACGATGCTCCGGGAGGTCAGCGCCAGATCCCCGGTCGCCGTGGTCCGGAGCGCCAGTCCGAAGTCTTCGAGGCGCAGGGACCGGGCCAGCGCCTGGTTGATGGCGGCCGTTTCGCCGCCCCGGAGCAGCAGCGTGTTCGCGCCGCTCTCGAGTCCGGGATCGTCGAGGGCGAGGAAGACGGCGCGGTTCGCCCCCTGCCCGGGGAAAAGCGCGAAGTCGCCGGAGCCGGGGCCGGGGGGCGCCGGGTACGGCCACGCCTCCACCACCCGCCGCAGCGTGTTCCCGCCCCCCTCCTTGTCCCCGAAGAACGACGAGGCGGCCACCGCCGAGGGATCGTCCAGCCGCAGCACCAGCGGATCGCCCGGCGCGAGACCGAGATCCCGCAGGCCCGGCCCCAGTCGCGCCGCACCCCTTCCGATCTTCACTTCGGGAAGCCCGTGGAGGCGGAAGAAGCGCTCGTCCACCCCGAACACGGTGACCGCCGTCCCCGGTCCCGAGAGCGCCGCGCCGGAAAGCCGGAGGATCGGCGCCGTTTCCCCGAGGGCGTCGCCAAAGGAATCCCCGAAGGGATGCCGCGCTAGAACCGCATGGTCGACCGCGCCGAGCCTGCCGGTGAACGCGGTCCGCAGGCTGGCGCGCACCGAATCGCCGACCAGGAAGGCGCCGGTGAGCACCATCACCGCCACCGCGGTCGCGCCCACCGACGCCAGGTGCTCCCGGAGGTGGTAGCGGACGCTCCGCCGGACCAGCGCCCCCCGGCCGAAGCCCGCCGATGTCATGCGGCCTCCCGCAACCGCCCGCCCGCAAGATGCAGCCGGCGCGGGAAGCGCCGCGCCAGATCGAGGTCGTGGGTGGCCAGCGCGACGATGCGCGACTCCCGCCCCTCGTCCAGAATCAGCGACGCCACCTCGTCGGCGGATTCCCCGTCCAGGTTTCCGGTGGGTTCGTCGCAGAGCAGCAACCGGGGGCGCCGCACCAGCGCCCGGGCCACCGCGACCCGCTGGCGCTCGCCGCCGGAAAGCGCCGCCGGAAGGTGCTCGAGGCGGCCCGCCAGTCCGACCCGCTCCAGCAGCCGGGCGGCGCGCTCCCGGTCGTCCGGGCGCGGATCGGGCAGCGTCGGAACCAGCACGTTTTCAAGCGCGGTGCACTGGGGCAGCAGGCAGTGCTCCTGGAAGACGAAGCCGATCCGGTCCCGCCGGAAGCGGGCCTGCTCGTCGGGCGGCAGGTCGTGGGGGTCGACGCCGTCCAGCCGCACCTCGCCCAGCGAAGGATCCTCGAGCGCTCCCAGCAGGAAGAGCAGCGTGCTCTTGCCGCAGCCGGAGCTTCCGGTGATCGCCGCCGCCTCCCCGCCGGCGAGCCGGAGGTCCACGCCGTCCAGGACCCGGAGCAGGCCGCCGGGCGCCGGGTACTCCTTGATCAGCCCCGCGACCTCGAGGCTCATGTCAGGCGGCCTGGAAGGCGCGCGCCCGATAGAGGACGTCGAGGATGTTGCCTTCGTGCGGCTGGAGCCAGTTGAGCCGGGTGGTCGGGATGGGGCCGAAGTTCAGCCGGTCGATGGATGTGGTCTCCAGCAGCTCCGCCCGGAACGCCCGGTCTTCGGTGATCGCGGTCGCCACCAGGGTATCCCCGATCCGGTCGATCATCTCGTCCTGCGGGCAGCGCACCACCGAGACGAAGGGGAACATGTACTCCACGTTCGCCGCCGGGGCGTCCGGGCTTTCGCACTCGATCACCGTGGGCCGGAGCCACGCGGCCCTGCCCTCCCGGGCGAGGCGCGGGCCGTCCCGGAGCGACGCGGTGCGATCGGTCGCGCCGCCGCCGTCGACCCGTTCGTCGATGTCCCGGTCGATGGCCTCCGCCGCACCGGGGACGGTGAACGCGGCGAGCGCGCTCGCCGGGTCGTCCGGCGGAAGCGGCGCCACCGGGGCCAGGCGTTCGGCCAGCGCCGCCGCGATCGCGTCGGCATGCCGCGAGGCCCAGATGCCCGAGCAGGAAATGCAGCTGCGCCCGCTGTTCCCGAAGACGCTCTCGAGGAGGACGTCCAGATGCTCCTCCCACCGGTCGACCTGGTCGTCGCCCAGCAGGATCTTGGAGAACCCCGGACCGTGGACCCGGACCGAGGGATTGCCGCGATACCGCTCCACCGTCGCCCGGCTGCCGAAGATCAGCGTGCGCGGCGCCGCCTCGACCACCGCCGCCCCCACCTCGGCGCCGCCCGGATACACCGCGACCGCCTCCCGGGGGATGCCCGCCTGGAAGAAGGCCTCCGCCAGGCGGTACGGCGTCCAGGGCTCCTCGGGGCCCGGTTTCAGGACCAGCCCGATCTGGAGCGGGAGCACCGGCAGCCAGAGCGTGTGGACTCCCGGCGAGTTGGAGGGCAGAACGCACGCCAGCGCCGGCGTCTGCGCCTGGAAGGAGATCGGAACGCCCCGCTCCTCCACCCCGTGCCCGGCCGCGAGGATGTCCAGGTCCAGCCCCCGGGTGAGCGCGTCCAGCACCTGGTCCATCCGTTCGAGGACGAACCGGTTCTTCTCCATGTTGGCCCGGCACATGGACTCCGGCAGCCCGGTGCTGGCCGACTGCGCCCGCGCGAACTCCTCCGGGGTCTGGGTCCCGTCGCCCAGCGGCAATTCCGCCTCCATGTAGAGGCGGGCCGCCTTCCCGATCCGGTCCAGCAGCTCCCGGATCGGAATCTCCCGCAGCGCCGCCCGGGCCCGGCCGGCGCGCCGGAGGTCGCGCTTCACCATGCCGGCGGTCGCCTGATCCACCCGGGCGATCGGGGCGCCGGTCAGGAAGTGGGAGACGGTCTGCGTCTCCAGGCTCTCGTAGGGCTTGCCCCAGCGCAGGACGGGAAGTCGGATCACGGGGCGGGGAATTCTATCGGGCGCGGGAGCGTGCGAAGATTCGCCCCATGCCCGGAATCCTCGTTCTCGCACTCGCATTCGTTTTTCCCGCCGCCACCGCCGAAGAGCAGCCGTTCCAGCCGATGGACGTCTTCCAGCTCGAATTCGCGACCGACCCGCAGATCGCCCCGGACGGAAGCCAGGTGGTCTACGTCCGCGCTTCGATGGACATCATGCGCGACCGCCGGCGTTCCGAACTCTGGATCGTGGACGCGGACGGCGCCGGGCATCGCCGCCTGGGCGCGGGTTCGTCCCCCCGCTGGTCTCCCGACGGAACCCGGCTCGCCTACACCGCCGACGGCCAGATTCAGCTTCGCTGGATGGACACCGGCGAGACCGCCACCCTCACCCAGCTGCTGGAATCGCCGCGGAACATCCGCTGGTCGCCGGACGGCCGCCACCTGGCCTTCAACATGCTGGTTCCCCATCCGGCGCCGCAACTGGCCGCGCCCCCGAAGCCGCCTCCCGGCGCCGAATGGGCCGCCCCGCCGATCATGGAGGATCGCTTCCGCAGCCGTCAGGACGGGGTGGGCTACCTCGACTTCGGCTACAGCCACCTCTTCACGCTTCCGGTGGAGGGGGGCACGCCGACCCAGGTCACCGACGGCGACTTCCAGCACTCGAGCGCGGCGGCCTGGACTCCGGACGGCCGCCACCTGGTGTTCTCCTCGAACCGCAACCCCGACTGGGTGACGGACTACCGCAATTCGGAGATCTACATCGCCCCGATCGACGGCGGGGAGATTCGGGCGCTGACCGACCGGCCGGGACCGGACCGCAGCCCGGCGGTGTCTCCCGACGGAACCCGGATCGTCTTCACCGGATACGAGGACCGGGTCCGCACCTATCAGGTGAGCCGGCTCCAGGTGATGGACATCGACGGCGGCGGCCATCGGGTCCTCACCGCCGACCTGGATCGAAGCGTCTCGAATCCGGTGTGGGCGGCGGACGGCCACCGCATCTACTTCCAGTACGACGACGAGGGGAATTCCCGGGTCGCCTTCACCACCCTCGACGGCGAGGTGGCTATCCTCGCCCAGGATCTCGGCGGCGCCTCGTATGGGCGTCCCTACGGCGGCGGATCGTTTTCGGTGGCGGACACCGGCGCCTTCGCGCTCAACCGGAGCCGCCCCGACATGCCGGGCGAACTTGCGATCGGCGCTCCCGAAGCGGAGACGCGCCCGCTCACCGCGCTCAACGAGGATCTGCTGGGACAGCGGACCCTGGGCGAAGTGGAGGAGATCTGGTGGGACTCCTCGTTCGACGGACGCCCGGTGCATGGCTGGATCGTCAAGCCGCCGGGGTTCGATCCGGAGCGCCGGTATCCGCTCATCCTCGAAATCCACGGCGGGCCGATCTCGAATTACGGAGACCGCTTTTCCGCCGAGATGCAGCTCATGGCGGCCGCCGGCTACGTCGTCCTCTACGCGAACCCCCGGGGCAGCACCAGCTACGGCGAGGAGTTCGGCGATCTGCTCTACCGCAACTATCCAGGCAACGACTACGACGATCTCATGTCCGGGGTCGACGCGGTGATCGCCCGGGGCTATGTGGACGAGGACAACCTCTTCGTGACCGGCGGCAGCGCCGGCGGGATCATGACCGCCTGGATCGTCGGCAAGACCGACCGCTTCCGCGCCGCCGTCTCCCAGAAACCGGTGGTCAACTGGATCAGCAAGACTCTCACCGCCGACAACTGGTACGGCTACTACTTCAGCCGCTACGAGGGCCTTCCGTGGGAGAACCCGGAGCCCTACTGGAAGTTCTCGCCGCTCTCGCTGGCCGGCCAGGTGACCACCCCGACGATGATCATCACCGGCGAAGAGGACCTGCGCACCCCGCTCTCCGAGTCGTACCAGCTGTACCACGCGCTCAAGTTCCGGGGCATCGACACCGCGGTGATCCGGCTGCCGGGCGCCTCGCACGACATGAGCCGCCGCCCCAGCCAGCTGATCGCCAAGGTCGCCAACATCGTGGCCTGGTTCGATAAGTACCGCACCGCGCCGTAGGGGATGCGGGACGGGAAGAGAGACGGATTCTCGGAGCGGGTTGCGCGGGAGGCGCGCTGAATCCGATACAAAGAATCGGATGTGGCGGCACGGCCGTCGCTGCGAGCGGCGGCTTATTCGGGGTCCGGAGGCGGCGGGTAGTACGTCCCGTTCGCCGTCACCCCGCCGTTGGCGTGCCGCATCCGGTTGCGCCCACCCAGGATTCGCTCGGCGAGATCCGCCGCTCGGCGCGTGGACGTCGTGGCAAGGTCGGCCAGGTAATCGGCGAAAGGACGCAGGTCCCCAGCATCGGCGACTTCCAGAACATCAATGTAATCCCGCTTCCCGGCGGCGGTGATGACCGGAGGGAACTCGCCGTTCCGCGCGAACACATACGCCATCAGCAGCCGCGACATCCGCCCGTTCCCGTCCTGGAACGGGTGGACCCGCACAAACTCGTGGTGGAGCCACGCCGCCTCCACCTCGGTCGGCAGATTCATGTCCGCGTGCCCGCGGTGGAACTCCAGCAGCCGATCCAGCTCCGAACGCACCTGCTCCGGCGGGCAGTACTCGTGGACGAACCCGTCCGCACGGCGCGGGTTGTTGGGGCGCACCTTGTAGTCCCCCTTCCGCAGCGGAATCTGGATGCGCCGCCCGGTGAGTCCTTCGATCCCCACCGCGGTGTCCTGATGCCGCACCAGCATCTGGTGGAGCGTCTTGAAGACGTGGTGCCCCAGCAGCCGGCGCCCCGCCGCCATGTCGAACACCGCCTCCAGCGTCTCCTGCTGGTCCTCCAAAAGTCCGCGCAGGGTCTCGTCGGCGAGCTCGCCGGTGATGCTGTGCGCCCCCCGGACCCCCTCGAATCCCTCGGTGAGGAGTTGCTCGGTAACCCCGCGCCGCAGGTGGTAGAGACCCTCGATCTGACCGGTTTCGATGGCGAACCCGCGACGCCGCTCGCGCAGCCAGATGTCCATGAGCGTGCGATCGACCTTCCGGTCCTCGAGGCGCGCCCGGGCGTCGCGCCACCGGGCGACCACCTCCCGGTACGCGGACAGACCCCAGGTCGCGGCTTCGGGCGGCAGGTCGGCCACCGGGCGCCAGACGGCGCCGACCGGCTTGGGACCGGAAGGTTCGGGCATCCCCGAAGTGTAGACGCGCCCCGACGGTAGAATCGCCGGCTTGCACACCACAAATCTGCGCAAAGTTGGCGGGTCCGTCATGCTGGCGGTTCCTTCGGCGCTGCTGGACCTTTTGGATCTCCGAGCTGGCGCCAAGGTGCGAATCGGCATTGAGGACGGACGTCTGGTCGTTGCGCCCAGGATGCGCCCGAGCTACTCGCTGGACGAACTTCTGGCGCAGTGCGACGAGGCAGCCCCCGACAGCGAGGAAGACCGCGCCTGGCTTGCAGGCCAGCCCGTCGGCAATGAGCTGCTGTAAATGCGGCGGGGCGGCTTGACGATCACTTCCGGGTCGGGGAGGGGCGGCGCCGGCACACGGACTATCGGCGTCATTCGCTGCGACCAGCCGCGCAGCTTGGATCTCGCCGCCCGGAATGGCAGACGCCTCGAATCGATCCCGGCGCCGGGCTCAAACCCGCCAGAACGCGAGTCCTACCACGGCGGCCGCAATTCCGCGATAATCCGCACTTTCGCTCGATCCACTTCCGCCTTGGCCCGTGACAACACTCTCTGGCTATCTACTCGCATGTTCGTGCACCGGAGGTTCTTGTAATTGGATACGATAGCGTCAAAGAACTTCTTTTGAGCATCCGTGGTCACGAGGGGTTTCAACGTTTCGATATGAATTTTCTCACGCAAACACCAACGGATTTCTTCAATCGAGAAATTCCTGTCAATCCCAACATGCGGCTTTGTAAATGCCAAGCCTAAAAGGCGAGTTGAACGGGGAGAGGACTGAATGGAAACTGATGAACTCGATCCATTTGGAGAAACAAATCTGCGCGTGGAGGGAGTCGGCGAAACAGAGGACGCAACCCAAGGTGGACGCAACCCAGCAACGATCTCAGATCGGAAAAGATCGATGTCTCGCTGCGCAAGCATCAAGCCCTCCGGAGAGATTCTGTTCCCGCATCTTTTAGTGTAATCGTACTCGATCTCGTAGAAACGACGACTTCGTTCTGGAGTGGTTGCTTGCGGTCTAAAAATTTGGCTCTTTCAAATACCGAGTGGGTACGCGACATGAGGGTTGAGCTTGGAGAAGTCCAGTTTTCCGGCGATGAGGAAGAACACGGTGCGGATGGTCTGGAAGGTTCCGTAGCCTCTGGCTTTCCGCTTGGCCGCCTGAAACAGGCCGTTGAGCGCCTCGATGAAGCCGTTGGTCTGGCGGGTTCGGGCCCACGCGACGATGCCCTCGAGATGTTTGCGGATCATCCGCGCGACGGCTTTCATGGGTTCGACCTTGGAGCGGTTCACGTTGGCGCACCACTGCCGGAGCATGGCTCTGACGACGTTGACCTGCTTGCGGTTGAGGATGTTCCGGAGTTGCTCGCGGTACATCCAGGCTCGGGCGGTGCGCTTTCCGGGGGCCTGCGCGATGAGAGCGTTGAGTTGGGCGCGCTGTTCGGGGCCGAGTCGTTCGGGATTTTTGAGGAGCGCCCAGCGCATGCCCTTGAGTTGGGGGTTGGCGCGCTGCTCGATGCGCCGGGTCTGGTCGAGGGCCTTGGATGCGTGAGCGATGACGTGGAATTTGTCGAAGGTGATCTGGGCGTTGGGGAGATGCTCTGCGACGCCCTTCATGTAGGCGGGGGACATGTCGATGGAGGCGACTTCGACGGCTTCGGGGTCTCCGCCGTGGGCTTCGAGGCTTCGGGCGAATCGGTCGACGGAGTCGGCGGCGCGGCCTTCTCCGACGAAGATGACCCGGCGTTTTCGGGCGTCTGCGACGACGGTGACGTAGTTGTGGCCGCGCGCGCGGGAGGTTTCGTCGATGGCGACGGCGCGGACGTCGGCTTGGTCGTCGGTTTCGGTGGCGAGTTCCACATAGCGGTTGGAGATGGCCTGGGTTTGGTGCTGGGAGAGTCCGGCGAGCCGTGCGACGGCGGCGAAGGTCATGTCCTGGCACATGGCGAGAATCAAGGCTTCGAAGAGGAGGGAGAACCCGGAGAGCTTGCCGGCCCAGGGCGGCGAGACCAGCGCGACCTTGCCGTTGGGGAGGCGCACCCGGGGGACGCGCGCCACCAGTTCGCACTCGAATTGGAAGAAGTTGAGGTGGCGGAAGCGCTTGGTCTTGGTGTCGTGGACCGGATGGAGGCCGTCGTGGTTCTGGTGGGCGAAGCGGGCGCCCCTGCGGAAATCGACGCGGATGCTCAGCTTTCCTTGGTCCTTGTCGAATTCCACGTTCTCGACGAACCAGGGGTCCGGGATGCCGAGGGCTTGGGCGAAAAGCTCGTGTAGCACTGGATGCGCTCCTTTTTTTCAGGGTCGAAAGCGGGAAAAGTGTTCCATTGGTGTGTGGCGACGCTGGCTGGGGACGGTTGCGGCTTCCCGCTTTCGACCCTTTTTCGAGCGTGCCCGCCGGATTCCGTGAGTCAAGGGTTCGCTACGCCGTGCAAGCCCGCCCTTGACACCCGGAATCCCGGCGGTCTCCATTCTACCCACTCAAATCTCAATTGAGGCAAAAATTTCGATTCGAATATCCTCGCGCAAACACCAACGAACTTCCTCAACCGAGAAGATCAGGCCCAATCCCGCTGGTGGCCTTGTGAACACCAAGTCTGAAAAACGGGGCGTGTTGGATGTCGAAAAACGAATTGCATTAGGTGTTGAGCGAGCAGTATCTGGCGAATTCGATCTATTCAGAGGACTCCGCACGGGAGGACGGTCTCGGTCTGGCCCCCAGGGTGGACGCAATCCGGCGATGATCTGCGAGCGAAAGCGAGTGATGTCGTTTCGTGCGCGCGCCCTGTCACCGGGCTCTTGCCGATTCCTGCATCTTTCGTTGTACTCGTTCACGACCATGTTGAAGTAGGCAATCCTCGCCGAATTGTTTGCTCGGGATCGAAAGTGTTGAATTCGAATGTCCTCACGCAAACACCATCGGATTTCTTCAACCGACAGGGTTCTCCCTCTCCCCACCACCGGCCTCTTGAACTCCAAATCCGAACGGTGGGGCGTCCGGGGAGGCGAGCGAGTGGTCGTCGGGGAACGGGAAAGACGCGGAGGGGTTGACCGAGTTGTTGACGAAGGCCGAGAAACACTGGACGAAATCCAGGGCGGTACAGGGGTACGTGGACTGGAAGGGGCGGTTCTGGACGTGGATGGCAGCCGGGAAACATCTGTGGAAAAGTCCCGTCTCGGGTTTTCCGCGACACCGGAACGGGAATCGTTGTTGCGAATCGCTATGACACCACCAATCAAGAGTATGAGAGCCAACAAGCCCATCACTAGACATCCACCAGGTTCGGAAACCGTCCGAGGACGATCAGAAGCGACAGCCGGACGACGTCCAGGCTCCGGTGGGCGGTTCGCTGACGAAGTTCTGTGCGCCGTCGGCGCCATCGCGGGGCCGGCCAGCGCCTCGTTGCGGTCGGTCGCAAGCGACGCGAGAGCACCGAACCCACGCTTCTCTTTCGTTTTCATGCTTCTCCCCCTGCATTCCCCGAAAAGGAGAACGACACGCCGTACCCTTTCCACTCAGAATGGAACATCGTCGTCGTCCTGTGACTTCTTTTCGAAGCTGTCAAGCGTTCTTTTGTCTTCGTCCGCAGTCTCCACGATGTGATCATCTTCCGCGAAAACGGATCGCTGAAGATCCGTCAGCCGCTTCGACAGGTCGGGACGGTGATATTCATTGTTCATTTCAATCGCAAATTTCCGTAGCTTCAAAGCCATTTCTTCGCTTGCCTTGTGATGGGTTCCCCGACCGCGATGCATGACCTGAATCGGCTGCGCTACACGATCCCAATTTCCAACTACTGCTTCCAGTTTTCTTGCTGCACGGTTGACTAGTTCATTGCTTCGCCTGTTTTTCACAACATTCCGCAATCGATCCATGCATTTATCGATTGTTTCGTCCTCGTATTCAAAAAATTCCTGAGCCTCGATCTCAAAACTTTGCACTAGATCTTCAATCAGAACCGGAGCATGTCGCACGCCCTTGTTCGTCGCCTTGTTGACCACGCAAGTCACGACCTCAACGAGGACGGATGCTGAGAATTTATCGAGTGCCTCATGGATTGCTTTCCCGTAATGTTTTCGCTGTTCTCCGAGCGCCTCGACAACGATACCCGGATTCGAGATGGGAGAAAATTTGGCGGCCGCTCGCTCTTCGTTTAGAACAAGGATTGTCTCTTCGGCATCAATCTCTTCATGGGTGGCGGCGAGGGCGCTGATCTGCCAAAGGACCTGTTCCCGAGAAGAAGCCGTCGAAGACGATCGAACCCGCATCAGTTTTTCGGCCAGCACGTTCGCACGAGTAAGTGCAGGAATACCCGGATTGTTCACAAGATTTCGCAATCTGGGTGGGGGCAGCGATCTTCCAATTATCGTGGCAATCTCTTTCACTCCGAGTCCGGGCAACCAGGCGATCTCCGCGCCGACGCGGTCCTTCGGACTCGTCAAAATTTGCTTTACCTTCTGAAGACGTTTTTCATCTTCTCTCCCGACCAAATTTTTCTCTTCGAACAGATCTATAATGCGCCTGCGGCTGTCGCGCAGAATCGCGCCCAGAATGGCGAAGGGATTGTCGCGCAGGAGCATGATTTCTTCCAATATCTAGGGAAATCCAATTGGACGCCTTGAAGGAGCAACCGAGGGAAGGCCCTCAAGCGCCTGTCGCAACAATTCCTCGTCCACCACCTTCCTGCCGCTACGGGCGGCCAAACGCGCTGCCTCCCGCACCACAGACGCCACATCCGAAAGTGGTTTTCCCGTCAACAGGCGCACGATTCGGCCTGTATCGATTGGGTCCTTTACAGGAACCTTCGCCAGAAGTGACTGAAGCAAGATGGAAACTTCATCGGTTGAAGGAAGTCCCACCTCCAAACAATGCTCGAAGCGGCCCCGTCGAAGGATCGCCGGATCCACCATGTCAAGCCGATTCGTCATACCAATCACCAGAACGTGGCTCTGCGCCGCCTCCGGGATACGACGCAGGAACTCTCCTACCTCTTCGACGCGATGCGAACCCAACGACGCATCCCGATTCGACAGCCAGGACTCCATCTCGTCGATCACAACGACCGAGGGCGCCGCTTTCGCCGCCTTGTCAAAAACCTGGCGCCTCAATTGAGATTTGAGTGGGTAGAATGGAGACCGCCGGGATTCCGGGTGTCAAGGGCGGGCTTGCACGGCGTAGCGAACCCTTGACTCACGGAATCCGGCGGGCACGCTCGAAAAAGGGTCGAAAGCGGGAAGCCGCAACCGTCCCCAGCCAGCGTCGCCACACACCAATGGAACACTTTTCCCGCTTTCGACCCTGAAAAAAAGGAGCGCATCCAGTGCTACACGAGCTTTTCGCCCAAGCCCTCGGCATCCCGGACCCCTGGTTCGTCGAGAACGTGGAATTCGACAAGGACCAAGGAAAGCTGAGCATCCGCGTCGATTTCCGCAGGGGCGCCCGCTTCGCCCACCAGAACCACGACGGCCTCCATCCGGTCCACGACACCAAGACCAAGCGCTTCCGCCACCTCAACTTCTTCCAATTCGAGTGCGAACTGGTGGCGCGCGTCCCCCGGGTGCGCCTCCCCAACGGCAAGGTCGCGCTGGTCTCGCCGCCCTGGGCCGGCAAGCTCTCCGGGTTCTCCCTCCTCTTCGAAGCCTTGATTCTCGCCATGTGCCAGGACATGACCTTCGCCGCCGTCGCACGGCTCGCCGGACTCTCCCAGCACCAAACCCAGGCCATCTCCAACCGCTATGTGGAACTCGCCACCGAAACCGACGACCAAGCCGACGTCCGCGCCGTCGCCATCGACGAAACCTCCCGCGCGCGCGGCCACAACTACGTCACCGTCGTCGCAGACGCCCGAAAACGCCGGGTCATCTTCGTCGGAGAAGGCCGCGCCGCCGACTCCGTCGACCGATTCGCCCGAAGCCTCGAAGCCCACGGCGGAGACCCCGAAGCCGTCGAAGTCGCCTCCATCGACATGTCCCCCGCCTACATGAAGGGCGTCGCAGAGCATCTCCCCAACGCCCAGATCACCTTCGACAAATTCCACGTCATCGCTCACGCATCCAAGGCCCTCGACCAGACCCGGCGCATCGAGCAGCGCGCCAACCCCCAACTCAAGGGCATGCGCTGGGCGCTCCTCAAAAATCCCGAACGACTCGGCCCCGAACAGCGCGCCCAACTCAACGCTCTCATCGCGCAGGCCCCCGGAAAGCGCACCGCCCGAGCCTGGATGTACCGCGAGCAACTCCGGAACATCCTCAACCGCAAGCAGGTCAACGTCGTCAGAGCCATGCTCCGGCAGTGGTGCGCCAACGTGAACCGCTCCAAGGTCGAACCCATGAAAGCCGTCGCGCGGATGATCCGCAAACATCTCGAGGGCATCGTCGCGTGGGCCCGAACCCGCCAGACCAACGGCTTCATCGAGGCGCTCAACGGCCTGTTTCAGGCGGCCAAGCGGAAAGCCAGAGGCTACGGAACCTTCCAGACCATCCGCACCGTGTTCTTCCTCATCGCCGGAAAACTGGACTTCTCCAAGCTCAACCCTCATGTCGCGTACCCACTCGGTATTTGAAAGAGCCAACCTGGCCGACCTTTCTGCTCGTTTCGTGGATATACGGACTCCCCACACTGTTGGAATCAATCGGGAACATGGGCCAGTCCAAACACTCAACGAGACGTTCCACGGCATAGGACTTGCCGCAGCCCGGAGGTCCGTGAAGGACGATCCCCGCCGGAAAATCGATACCGAGCGCCTGGTATCGCGCCTCGTTCTCGACGATGTCGATAACGTGCTCCCGGAAAAAGGTCTCCAGCTCGGGGCGGCCGGGCAATTGGAATTCCCGTTCGCCATCCGCCTCGCCGGATTTCGCATTCGGAGCCGATTCCGTTTCCGAAGGGACTGGAAATCCAGCCGCCATCACGATATCCGCCACATCCTTGCGGGGCATCCCATCGCAGAGTTCCGAAAGACGACAAAACGAAGTGATCGGCATCTTGACTCCGCCAGTCAACCAGCGCCCCAGGACTTCCTCGTCAGTGCTGGTTTCGGAAACCGTCCAAGTCGGGAGAAGCCGCGAATGGCGCTCGGCGTAGATGGCGTCATGGAGCGGGACGGTCGAATGAATCTTCCGGGTCTCCCGAAGACTCACTGCAAATGCGAGTCCGTCCGCTTTCGAAGTCGGTGAACTCCACCCCGCGACCGGTTCCAACCTCAGTCCGACGCCGGAGAGAAGAAACCGCCAGGAATTCCCGCCGAAAGCGAAGGAATCCAGAACCTCAACCGGCAACAATTCCGTTTCAATCCAACGGTCCGCCAAATCGTTTGAAGCAATCAAGACCACCTGCTCGCGTCCTGACCGATACATCTGCCATTCAGGGCCAGAATGCACGAGTCGACCAAGCGGCATCCCTTTCAGAATTTCGTATTGCGCAGGCAACCACCGCTCATCGAGCATTACTGTTTCCCATAAACATTGACATCAGTGTCGTCATCAATATCTCGCTGGTGGAGAAGATTCCCATGCATGTTCATAACGATTTTTCGCAACGCATCGAAATCCCCGTTTTCCAGCGCCCGCATGCCCTGTACGACCAATTCCCTGTGTAGTTTCTGATCCATGAACCGATAGGGTGGCGACGTCGCCATTGACTTGAACATGTGCCTTGAACCTATCTCAAAATTGCCTGAGAAGGACTGTGATGCAGGCCAGCTGAACGAAACCCAAGAAGTTTTCCGGATGAAATTCCCATCGAATCAGAATCCGTCGCTGCCACTGTATCCACGCGAAGAAGCGTTCTACCATCCACCTCCTCTGATACCGACGTAGCCGACGTCCGTCTTGCGTCCTCGGCCTCTTTCGGTTCTTGCGGTGCGGCGCGATCATGTTGATTCCTTTCTCGCGCATATCCTCGTCCAACGCATCACTGTCGTAGGCTTTGTCTCCAATCAGATTTTTCGGTTTTTCTTCTACCATGCGGAATGGCAGATTCAACTGAACCAACTTCACTTCGTGGTGATTCGCAGCATGTACGCTGATCGAGTAAGGCAAACCATGTTTCTCAACTATCGCCATGACCCTCATGCCTTTACCACGCTTCGTCCGTCCGATTTCGAGACCTCCGCCTTTCGCAGGTAAGAACATTCCGTCGATAAAACCTTCCGATCCATCGTACTGACCGCACTCTTGAAGTTCAGCTACCAATCTTTCCATGATTTTCGGATAAACACCGGCGCGACACCAGGCTTGATACCTGCGATGAACCTATCTCAAAATTGCCTGAGAAGGACTGTGATGCAGGCCAGCTGAACGAAACCCAAGAAGTTTTCTGGATGAAATTCCCATCGAATCAGAATCCGTCGCTGCCACTGTATCCACGCGAAGAAGCGTTCTACCATCCACCTCCTCTGATACCGACGTAGCCGACGTCCGTCTTGCGTCCTCGGCCTCTTTCGGTTCTTGCGGTGCGGCGCGATCATGTTGATTCCTTTCTCGCGCATATCCTCGTCCAACGCATCACTGTCGTAGGCTTTGTCTCCAATCAGATTTTTCGGTTTTTCTTCTACCATGCGGAATGGCAGATTCAACTGAACCAACTTCACTTCGTGGTGATTCGCAGCATGTACGCTGATCGAGTAAGGCAAACCATGTTTCTCAACTATCGCCATGATCCTCATGCCTTTACCACGCTTCGTCCGTCCGATTTCGAGACCTCCGCCTTTCGCAGGTAAGAACATTCCGTCGATAAAACCTTCCGATCCATCGTACTGACCGCACTCTTGAAGTTCAGCTACCAATCTCTCCATGATTTTCGGATAAACACCGGCGCGACACCAGGCTTGATACCTGCGATGAACGGTTTTGTAATTCGGATACTCTGGCGGCAGAAACCTCCACGGCGCACCGGTATGCAGGAGCCAAAGAACGGCTTCGAGAACTTCGCGTGCGGGCACGGGCTTTCGTCCCCGACGTCCTTTGG
The DNA here is from genome assembly GCA_965202845.1 of Candidatus Marinacidobacterium sp. Lineage (GTDB taxonomy): Bacteria > Acidobacteriota > Vicinamibacteria > Marinacidobacterales > Marinacidobacteraceae > CBDATA01. The sequence goes on along the minus strand of OZ241856.1, from coordinate 304,185 downwards.
GGATGTTTTCTTCCGGGAAGAATTTCTGAATTTTCCCCCAGTATTTTTCTCTGATTCGAATCAAGTGGGCCAAGCGGGACATGGTTTGGATTGTACACAGATCATCCCAAAATTTCAATTACGAGATAGGTTCTTATGAACGGATCCTGACGCCAAAGGATATCGAAGTTGTTACGCTTGATTCTGTCAATGAGACCTTCAGCCTCTCGATCTTCTTTTTCGATAGCGCGCCGGGTCGAACGAGCCAATCTGTCGAATTCGTCTCGTTCAATTTTTTTGGCCGAATCGCGAAGTTTTTCGTTGAAAAAGCGCTTCAAACCCTCAAGTTCAACTATGCGAATGACTTTCCAATTTTCTTTTTCAACCTGCGCGATCAAACGACGCGCCTCCCGAACGTCTTCTTCCGCTTCCTGCACCATTTCCGTATCCGAAGGCGCATCCGGATCCATATCCACTGATTTCTCCAATTTTTCCCGCGCCCGATCCAGCCTTGGGTCGCTAATGGACTCGGATTCGATTTTTTCAAGGCGACTCATCGTGCGATTTCCTTCATCGGCAACGCGCCCCGAGTCCCGACCGTAATCCAACTGTGCTTCCAGTCTGGAATAGAGATTTCGTGCTTGAAAGCTGGCGCCGATTGCGGGAACGCCAACCTCAAAATGGATGGCCCCGGAATCCAGCATCTCACACTCGCAAAGCAGATCGGCGCCTGCCGGGATCACCCCATCTTCAAAATCCTTTCCCGCAATCTTGAGCACTCCAATCTCACGATTATCTTCCGGTTTGTCGCTCTCGCCTTCGTAGAGCTTGAAATTGAGCGACTTCGAACTGCCCGCTTTCAAAGACTCAGCGGACTTCAATTTCTGTGAACCCTTTTTCGGGAGCAAATCTCCTTTTTTCACGAAATGCCTGAGAGCCAAGGCCTTCTCTCCGACTTGTTTCAGAACAGCGACCCCGATCGAAGAGGACGCGGGAATGGCGTCAACAGTCGCCACGGTTTTCACAATCACGATCCTGCTCTGCTCCAGCGCAAGCACGCTTCCGTCGGCGGCGAACGCAAACACCTTGAAGGCGTTTTCGCCTGGCTTTGACAGAGGAATTTCGACGATGGCGCCGTCCTTCAAAGGAATCCGCCCCGAAGTCCATCCGGTCTCCGCGCTGTCAATCTGCAATTCAAATCCAGCGGCAACCTTGCCACCCAACTGAACGACAACCCTGGACTTCACATCCGGCGTTCGTTTCGTGTAGTTGAGCGTCAGGTCAATACTGCCCAGGGAAGCGAGTTTTCCCCGGCTGCTCTTCCGTCCCCGCCCCTTCGACTTCCAGTCGACCGATTCCGCAAAAACGGCTGCCCCCTCGGCGACCGCCGTCATGGGATTGACTTCCACACTCGCTTTGATCCCCAATTCGGAGGAAACCTTGTCGCGCAAAGGCCCGTAGTTCGTCGGCCCCCCGATGAAGACGATCCGTGCGATGTCATGCGGAGCCAGATTGGCGTTCCCGATTGCTTCCCGCGCCGCCTCGATGCCCTCGTCCACCCTGTCCTCGATGAGGCCGTCCAGCGTGTCGCGTGACAGCGGGACATCAAGGTAGATGTCCCTGCCAGAGCCATCCTTCAAGCGCACACTGGATTCATCAAGGCTGATGATCGTTTCCTCGTTTGAGGAAAGTTCGATTTTTGTGCGTTCCGCAGCCCATCCCGCCCACCGGACAAGGGATTTGTATTCAGGGTTGACCGACAAATCCTCCGGCAGATCGAAATTCTTGAAAAGCCACGGCTTCACGACACTATCGACGATGGCGCGATCGAAGTCGCGCCCGCCACACATCGCGATCCCGCCCTGGCCATGAATATCGATGGCGCCTCCACCATTCTCGGCAATGGCGATATCCAGGGTTCCTCCGCCGAGGTCATACACGACAAATATGCCTCAATTGAGATTTGAGTGGGTAGAATGGAGACCGCCGGGATTCCGGGTGTCAAGGGCGGGCTTGCACGGCGTAGCGAACCCTTGACTCACGGAATCCGGCGGGCACGCTCGAAAAAGGGTCGAAAGCGGGGAGCCGCAACCGTCCCCAGCCAGCGTCGCCACACACCAATGGAACACTTTTCCCGCTTTCGACCCTGAAAAAAAGGAGCGCATCCAGTGCTACACGAGCTTTTCGCCCAAGCCCTCGGCATCCCGGACCCCTGGTTCGTCGAGAACGTGGAATTCGACAAGGACCAAGGAAAGCTGAGCATCCGCGTCGATTTCCGCAGGGGCGCCCGCTTCGCCCACCAGAACCACGACGGCCTCCATCCGGTCCACGACACCAAGACCAAGCGCTTCCGCCACCTCAACTTCTTCCAATTCGAGTGCGAACTGGTGGCGCGCGTCCCCCGGGTGCGCCTCCCCGACGGCAAGGTCGCGCTGGTCTCGCCGCCCTGGGCCGGCAAGCTCTCCGGGTTCTCCCTCCTCTTCGAAGCCTTGATTCTCGCCATGTGCCAGGACATGACCTTCGCCGCCGTCGCACGGCTCGCCGGACTCTCCCAGCACCAAACCCAAGCCATCTCCAACCGCTATGTGGAACTCGCCACCGAGACCGACGACCAAGCCGACGTCCGCGCCGTCGCCATCGACGAAACCTCCCGCGCCCGCGGCCACAACTACGTCACCGTCGTCGCAGACGCCCGAAAACGCCGGGTCATCTTCGTCGGAGAAGGCCGCGCCGCCGACTCCGTCGACCGATTCGCCCGAAGCCTCGAAGCCCACGGCGGAGACCCCGAAGCCGTCGAAGTCGTCTCCAGCGACATGTCCCCCGCCTACATCAAGGGCGTCGCAGAGCATCTCCCCAACGCCCAAATCACCTTCGACAAATTCCACGTCATCGCCCACGCGTCCAAGGCCCTCGACCAGACCCGGCGCATCGAGCAGCGCGCCAACCCGCAACTCAAGGGCATGCGCTGGGCGCTCCTCAAGAGCCCCGAACGACTCGGCGCCGAACAACGCGCCCAACTCAACGCCCTCATCGCGCAGGCCCCCGGCAAGCGCACCGCCCGAGCCTGGATGTACCGCGAACAACTCCGGAACATCCTCAACCGCAAGCAGGTCAACGTCGTCCGAGCCATGCTCCGGCAGTGGTGCGCCAACGTGAACCGCTCCAAGGTAGAACCCATGAAAGCCGTCGCGCGGATGATCCGCAAACATCTCGAGGGCATCGTCGCGTGGGCCCGAACCCGCCAGACCAACGGCTTCATCGAGGCGCTCAACGGCCTGTTTCAGGCGGCCAAGCGGAAAGCCAGAGGCTACGGAACCTTCCAGACCATCCGCACCGTGTTCTTCCTCATCGCCGGAAAACTGGACTTCTCCAAGCTCAACCCTCATGTCGCGTACCCACTCGGTATTTGAAAGAGCCACAAATATGCCATCCTCGCTGTTGGCTCTCACTGCGCTGGTGACCGCCGCCACCGGCTCCTGCATCAGGGCGACGCGATTGAGCCCTACGCTATCGGCCGCCTGCATCGTGGCGTTCTTCTGCATCTGGTTGAACGCGGCGGGAACCGTGATCACGGTTCCCTGCTCGGCATCCTGCCGAATATCCTTGAGATAGCCAAGAAGCGTCTTGAGGATTTCCGCAGAGCACTCTTCGGGAGTCATCTCGACATCCACCGCAGCGAGCCGGACCGGCGTGCTGGTTCCCATCAAGCGCTTGAACAACATGGCGGCGTTGTCCGGACTTGCGGGCGCTTCATCGTATGCGCGTTTCCCGACATACTTGCGTCCACGACGACCAATATAGAGAACCGATGGCGTCACATCGTTCTGCTCGGGGCTTTTCCAGATACGGGTTCTCTCCCCATCGTACGAACAGATCGCGCTGTTCGTGGTTCCCAGGTCGATGCCGACGTAATGTCTCATGTTTTCTCCTGCTTTCGGAGCGTCATGGTCCCGATTCTGATCAAACCATCTGGACCCATGACGATGGGTTCGACCATCTGGTCAACTTGCAAAAGATCATCGGGACCGAATTCATCCCGATTCAGCGCCGTCGCCGCCATGCCCGTGTCGTACGGCTCGCCCTCGTGGGTCTTGATACGCATCCCGGCGGCTTCAAGGGACTCGAGCAGCTTTTTCTGAAAGAAGCGAACCCGCCCTTCGTAGCGACGAAGGCTGTCGGGACTCAATTCCCTCAGCAGACGTTCCAGCACTCCGGAGAATCGCCATGACTCGCAGGCGACATCCGCCAGCACCTTCCTCATCGCTTCAGGGGAAGACGCCACCCCACCCTTGGGCTCCGGCTCCTGGCTCATGGTCCCACCGGAACGGGGAAACCGCCAGTTGCGGTCAGCCGACTACCAGCTACGTAATGGGGGGGGGGGGGGGACAGAAAGTGTCATGGGTGTCTCTGCGCCGGATCTGACTATATCACAAATCGACGAGCACAACTGCAAGTCCGCGTCCCGGCGGCGGTCCGTACACTCCCCGGCGCGATGGCGGATCCGTGGAAGCTGGGAGCGGGTGCGGCGCCCCCCGACTGGAGCGCGGCCACCGGCCAGCTGGCGCGCCAGGATCCGGTGCTCGGCACGCTGATCCGGCGGATCGGCCCCTGCGCCCTGGGACCACGCCCCAACTCGTTCGGGACGCTCGCAGGCGCAATCGTGGCCCAGCAGATTTCGGCGGCGGCCGCCCGCAGCATCTACCAGCGGCTGGCGGGGCTGACCGGCGACCCGCCGGACCCCGGCAAGCTGATCCGCCGCCGCGACGCCACGCTCCGCCGCATCGGGCTTTCGCGGCAGAAGATCGCCTACCTGCGCGACCTGGCCTCCCGCATCCGCTCGGGGGAACTGGATCTGGCGGCGCTGCCCTCGATGGACGACGACGCGGTGATCGCCCGGCTCACCGCGGTGCGCGGGATCGGCGTCTGGACCGCCCACATGCACCTCATCTTCACCCTGAACCGGCCCGACGTGTTCGCGCCCGGCGACGCCGCGGTGCTCCGGGCGATGCGCGACCTCTACGGCATCGGGGAGGACGCCCCGGCGGACGCCTACGCTGCGGCCAGCGACCGCTGGAGACCGTTTCGGAGCGTCGGGGTCTGGTACATGTACGAACACATCCACGACCTTCGGGCGCGGGCGGGCGGTGGTGGTAGCGTAAGCGCATGAGCGTGACGCGCCGTTTCGGATACGCCGATGTCCGTCCGCTCCTGGACCGTTTCGTCTCCGCGCTTCGGGACGAAACGGAGGGGCGGCTGCTGGGGGTCGCGCTCTACGGCTCGGTAGCGCGCGACGAGGCGCGCCCGGAGAGCGACATCGACCTGCTGACGGTGCACGAGGACGACCGCTTCGACGCCATGTCCGCCGCCATCGCCGCCAAGCGGACGGTGGAAGACGACGCAAGGCGGCTTCGGGAAGCGGGCGTCCCGTCGCGCATCAACACGGTCCCCATGCGTGAGCGCTTCTTCCGGGAAACTCCGTGGCTGTTACTGGACATCTGCCATCACGGGATCATCCTTTTCGACCCCCGCGGTCTGCTTCTCGCCAGACTGGCGGCGCTCCGCAGCCGCCTCGAGGAACTGGGCGCACAGCGGATCGAACATCCCGACGGGTTCTGGTACTGGGACCTCAAACCGGACATGCGCCCGGGTGAAATCGTGGAGATCGGACCCGAATGACCAACGGGGACCGGGCGAAGAAATTTCTGGCGAAAGCCGCCTACTACCGGGAGCTCATGGAGTCCGCGCTCGTCGATGGCCAATGGAACACGGTCGTCCGCCACGCCCAGGAAGTCGTGGAGCTCGGCCTCAAGGGGTGCATGTCCTTCCTGCTGGTGGAGACGCCGAGGACGCATGATCCCGCCGCCTTCTTCGTGGAGACGCTCGCCCGGCGCGGCGTCGCGCTGACCGAAGCGGAAGCCTCCGATGTGCGGGAAGTGTCCAAGCGGCTTGCGGACATGCGCGCGCCGGTCTTCTACGAGGAGATCGAGGAGACCGAGACGGACGCGATCCGGGCGGCGGAGGGCGCCCGACGCATCCACGCGCTCTGCGGGGGATCGATGGTGGAGGCGGAAGCGACCGGGGAGCGAATTCCGAGCTGTGCGCCTCCTGGGCAGGGGCCACCACCCGGACGGCTTGGGCAGCCCGGGAGACCGGCCCAGCATCCGACTGTAGTAGAATCCCCCGGATAGGCACCGGATGAATGCACACGATCCCACGAAAATGAGCGGCCAGGAGCGGACCGTCTGGACGGATGCAGATTCCTCGGCGTTGTACGTCGGAGACTGTCTTGAACTCATGAAAACCATTCCGGATGACAGCGTGGACTGCGTCTGGACCGATCCGCCTTATCTGCTTTCCAATGACGGCATCACCTGCGTCGCCGGCCGCATGGTCAAGGTCAACAAGGGCGACTGGGACCGAAGCCGCGGCGTGGAGATGGACCACGAGTTCCATCGCACTTGGCTGGCCGCCTGCCACCGCATCCTGAAACCGAGCGGATCGATCTGGGTCAGCGGCACCTTGCACGTCTACCCGAGCATTGGCATGGCGATGCAACAGATCGGCTATCGAATCCTCAACGACATCGTATGGGAAAAACCAGCGCCACCGCCAAATTTGGGCCGCCGGTGCTTCACGCACGCCACGGAGATTCTTCTCTGGGCGACGAAGGCCGTGAAGGGCAGCCGACATCGGCACACCTTCCACTACGCGACCATGAAAGCGGAGAATGGGGGCAAGCAGATGAAGAACGTCTGGCGCATTCCTCCGCCGGGAAGGGATGAAAAGCGATTCGGCAAGCACCCGACACAGAAACCCGTGGCGCTCATCGGACGGTGCCTGCGCGCGTCGACGAATCCCGCCGACCTCGTTCTGGATCCGTTCTCCGGGTCCGGCTCCACCGGCTTGGCCGCGTTGGCGTTGGGGCGTCGCTTCATCGGTTTCGAGCAAGACGAGGGCTACGCCAAACTGGCCGCCCTAAGGCTCAGCGACGCCGTGGGATCCGGCGCCCCCGTCCTTGATTCCGCGCCGCGGGGACCTTCAAGCCTCTTCACCGCGGTCTGACATGGAACGATCCGAAGCGATTCAGAAACTTCGGTCACTCATTGGTCAGGATCTCGTCGCCGTGGCCGGACAATTCGGCGTTACGATCTGGAAGGGCGACCGCAAGAACAAGGGCTGGGCAGGCCACGCGGTGGAACGCTACCTGGGCTTGCCGATCAATTCCTCCCAAACCCCAAATGCTGGATCCTGGGAGTTGAAAGTCGTACCACTCATACGGAAAAACGACGACATCTTGGTCAAGGAGACGATGGCGATCACGATGATCAACCAGGGCGATGTCGCATGCAGGTCATTCCAGGAAAGCCATCTCTTCGCGAAGCTGCGACGGGTGATCGTCGTGGCCAGGGTGTTTGAAAGCCAACTGGAAGAACGATCCCTGTGTCACCAAATTGCCGATTTCGATCTCGGCGATCCGGAGTTGTTCCGCCAGATCGAGATGGACTACAACGAAGTGCGAGAAGTCATTCGCACGAAGGGGTTCGCCGCTCTGACCGGACGCATGGGCGTGCTCGTGCAACCGCGCACGAAGGGCCCCGGTCATGGAAGTAAGTCGCGTGCGTTTTACGCACGCAAGCATCTGGTTGAGAAGATACTCGGAATCCAGTCCAAGACCGGAAAAGTCACACCTTCGGGGGCCGAGACGGGGGCGTGACTCCGAGCCGCGCTTCCAGGGCATGCGCCAGCTGGAGCGTCCCGAAGTCGTCGCCGCGCCGCCCCACGATCTGAAGCCCCACCGGCAGTCCCTCCTCGAAGCCGGCGGGCAGCGCGAGCGCCGGAACCCCGAGCAGCGAAACGAACGCGCACGATCCCATCCACTCGGTATAGCTCCGCATCGGCGCCCCCGCCACTTCCTTCGGCCACGGAATTCGGACATCGAACGGCAGCGTCTGGGAGACCGGAAGCACGAAGAATGCGAATTCCTCCTGGAAACGGGCGAAGCGGTCGAGCAACTTCGCCCACCGGCGGCTGGCGTCGGCGAGTTCGGGGGCGGTGAGCCGCTCGCCAGCTTCGATCTCCCCGATCACGGTGTCCTTCATCTGCGCCCGGCGGCGCCGGAGCAGCGGGCCATAGCGAAGGTGGAAGTAAAACGCCCGGTATCGCTCGAACACGAGGGCGGCGTCCCGCATGTCGGGCGAGCGATCCTCGACCGCGCAGCCGAGCTCGACCAGCGCCTCCCGGGCCGGGTCCACCGCCCGGAGGACGCCCGGCTCGAAGGGCAGATCGGCGAAGTCGGCGGCCCAGGCCACCCGCACCCCGCGAAAGTCCCGTTCAAGCGGGCGGGCGAAGCGGGCGCCGGGTTCGGGAAGCGAGAGCGGATCCCGCGGGTCCGGGCCGGAGATCGCGCTCAGAACCAGCGCGACGTCCCGGACGGTGCGCGCCATCGGCCCCGGAACCGCCATCGGAAACCAGGGCGCCGGATCGGGAGCGTCGGGAACCCGGCCGGGCGTGGGGCGCAAGCCGACAACCCCGCAGAAGCTCGCCGGGTTCCGCAGCGATCCGCCGTAGTCGCTGCCGTCGGCGATCGGGAGCATCCCGCTGGCGAGCGCCGCCGCCGCGCCCCCGCTGCTGCCGCCGCAAGTCCGGTCAAGGTCCCAGGGATTCCGGGTGGCGCCGAAGACCGGGTTGAAGGTCTGGGAGCCGGCGGCGAATTCCGGGGTGTTGGTCTTGCCGACGCAGATCGCCCCGGCGGCGCGCAGCCGCTCCACGATCCGCGCGTCGTAGTCGGGAACGAAGTCGGCGAAGATCGGCGAGCCGAAGGTGGTCCGGATGCCGCGGGTCGGGAAGACGTCCTTGTGCGCGACCGGCAGCCCGTGGAGGGGACCGTGTGGTTCGGGCGTCCGGTCCGCCCGCTCCGCCTCCCGGAGCAGCGATTCGGGCTGCAGCAGGGTCACGATGGCGTTCAGCTCCGGGTTGACCTCCGCGATCCGGGCCAGATGCGCCTCCATCACCTCCACCGCCGAAACCTCGCGGCGGCGGAGCGCGTCCCGGAGATCGGTCGCCGAGCGCTCCCAGAGATTCAGAGAACCCTCCGTATCCGCCGGATCGCCGCATCCCGGCCGGCGGCGCCGGGCGCCGGATCGTGCACCCAGCACACCGGCCGGCCCCGCTCCCGGAGCACCTGGTAGTCGGCGAGCGCCAGCAGGTGCATCAGCTCCCCGACGCCGCGACCCGACGGGGTGGGCAGATCCTCGCCGAACCCCCAGGTCACCAGCAGGACGCCGAGATTCGGGGGGCCGCCCTTTTCCAGCTGGCCGAAGGAGTGCAGCAAACCCGGCCCCCAGGCGAGCGCCGGCGGCGCGCCGAGACGCCCGCCGAGGTCCCGCTGCAGATCCTGGAGCGCCGCCTCGGTCGTCGGGTTCCGACCGACGAAAGCGTTCAGCGCCACCCCCGCACCCAGGTCCTTGCGTAGAAAGGCTTCCAGCTCGCTCTCGGTCGCCGCCGGGATCGCCGCCGGGCCGGACGCTTGCGCCAGATCCCGGGCGCGGGCCTTGCCGCCGTCGATGTCCGGCTGGTCGTAGGGATCGATCCCCATCAGGGCGCCCGCCGCCCCGACCGCGACCTGCCACCGGAAGAGCTCTCCCAGGATGTCTCCGGGTTCCGGCGCGCTGTGGACCGCCGGCGCCTCCGGGGGGGCCTCGCCGATGTGGACGCGTGCGCCGACAGGGCCGGTCACCGGCAGGATCCCCTTCCCTTCCTTGCCCAGGCTCTCGGCGATCAACTGCTCCAGCCAGGGGAGAACGGCGGCGAAGGCCGGGGACGCCGACAGTCCCAGCCGGGGCGAACGGGCGGAGGCGAGCAGACCGCCGGCGCGGAACCCGTCGTGCGGCCAGTCGCCGTCGAGTTCCCGGCGCGCCCGGCGCGCGGCCTCAAGGGCCGGGCGCACCGCGCAGCCGGCGATCACTGCCGGCAGCAGTCCGTAGGCGTCCAGCGCCGCGAACCGGCCGCCGACCCGCGGATGGCCGTGGAACACCCCGCGATACCCGCTTCGGAGCGCGTGCTCCTCGAGCGGGCTGCCCGGCTCGGTGATGGCCAGAAGCTGCCTTCCCGGAACGGCGCCGGCGATCACCGATTCGAGGGTTCGGGTCTCGACGGTGGTTCCGGAACGGGAGGCGATCAGGAAGACGGTTCGAGGCAGGGTCTCCGAGGCGAGCGCCTCGCGCACCGTGCCCGGGTCCAGGGTCGCCAGCAGGCGCGTCTCCAGACCCGGCGCCTCCCGCGGCAGAACCGAAGTCACGGTCGCCGAGGAGAGGCCGGCGCCCCCCATGCCCACCACGATGAGGCGCCGGAAGCCCTCGGCGAGGAGATCGTCGCGCAAGCGCTCGCCGGGCGGCGTGGCGGCGTCCGGCAGGTCCACCCAGCCGAGCCGGGAGTCGCCGGTGCGCTTCCCGGTCTCCCCCATACGTCCGGGCGGCTTCCCGCGCTCCCAGAGGCGCCGGGCGGCCTCGGCCCCCGGGCCTTCGATGCGCCAGCTACGCACGAGGAACGGCGCGGGCGGCTACCATGACATGAACGGTTTTTTCATATGCGTCTCCCGGAGGGAGACCGGAGGAAGGGTAGCAATGAGCAGGTTCCCCTACGCAGCGAGTCCGGCGGGCGGGCGGATCACCGACCCCGATGTCTTCTTCAACCGGCGGGCGCTGATCCGGAAGCTCTCGAAGACGCTGGGCGCGGCGGCGATCCTGGGGCCGTACTCGGCCGCGTGCGACGCGAGCGCGGAAGGCGCCGTCGGACTGCTGGATGTTCCCTACTCCCGACCCGACGTCTTCCCGGCGGAGCGCAACGACCGCTATCGGGTTCCGGCGTCCATCAAGCGCAAGGAGCTGATGGACCGGGAGACCGCGGCGTCGCACAACAACTTCTACGAGTTCCTCGCCGGGCGTGGCGGCGCGGTCTGGAAGCTCTCCGGCGACTACCAGCCGACGCCGTGGGCGATCGAGGTCGCCGGGGCCTGCCACCGGCCGCGCACTTTCGATCTCGATGACCTGCTTGCGTTTCCGCACGAGGAGCGCATCTACCACTTCCGCTGCGTCGAGCGCTGGGCGATGAACGTGCCGTGGACCGGCTTCCCGCTGTCCGCGCTGCTGGACGCCGTCGAACCCACCAGCGAGGCCCGGTTCGTGGCGTTCACCTCGCTGAGTCGTCCCGAGGAGATGCCCGGCCTCGCCGCCAGCAACTGGTATCCGTGGCCCTACCACGAGGGGCTGCGGATGGACGAAGCGATGCATCCGCTGGCGCTGGTCGCCACCGGCATCTACGGCGAACCGCTGGTGCGCCAGCACGGCGCCCCGGTGCGGCTAGCCATCCCCTGGAAGTACGGATACAAGGGTCCGAAGGCGGTGGTGAAGATCGAACTCGTCCGGGAGCAGCCGCCCTTCTTCTGGGAGATGCAGCGGCACGAATACGGGTTCCTCTCCAACGTGAACCCGAACATCCCGCATCCGCGCTGGAGCCAGGAGCGGTCCTTCTGGCTGGACAACGAGGAACGGTTCCCGACCCCCTTCTTCAACGGCTACGCGGAGGAGGTGGCGGGGCTCTATCCGGACGAACCCACTACGCCCCAGCGCCCGCTGCGCGTGGGGCAGACCGCCCGTTGATCGCGGAACCGAAGGCGATCCAGGACAGCTACCCGGAGGCGACCCGGCACTGCTACGGCTGCGGCTCGAAGAACGCGAAGGGATACCGGATCCGGAGCTACTGGGAAGACGGCGAGGCGGTCTGCCGGTTCACGCCCGAGCCGTGGCACACAGCAGTGCCGGGCGCGGTGTACGGCGGCCTGATCGCGTCGCTGGTGGACTGCCACGGCACCGGGACCGCGGCGGCGGCCGCCCACCATGCCCGGGGGCGCGCCATGGGTTCCGACCCGTCGCTCCGCTTCGTCACCGGCGAACTCCGGGTCCGCTACCGGAAACCCACTCCGCTCGGGGTGGAGCTGACGCTCCGCGCTCGGGCGACGGAAATCCGGGAACGGCGGGTCCGGGTCGCGGTGACCGTCGAGGCCGCCGGGGTCGCGACCGCCGAGGGGGAGGTGGTCGCGGTGCGCATCCCGGAGGAATGGCTCGCCCGCCTCGGCGCGCTATGATCCTCCGAGGCTGAGACATGGGGATTCCGCAGGCGCGCCGCCAACCCTTGCTTCATAACGCACGGGCCAACGCGCTCCCGACGGACTTGCTGCCACGCACGATCACGCCCAAGGCGCCGCCCATCAAGACGCAGGGGATCAAAACGAAGGTTGTTCCGCTCATCGCCCGATCGATCCTCTGGTCCGGCGAGGGCGCATGGATCGAGCCGTTTTTCGGTTCCGGATCCGTGGCGCTCAATATCAAGCCCCGCAACGCGATCCTTGCCGACACCAACGCGCACCTGATCCGACTCTACCGCGCCATCCAGAAAGGCGCCATCGATGGCTGGGCGGTTCGGACTTTCCTGGAACGCGAAGGCGCGGAATTGGCCCGAAAGGGCGAACGCCACTACTACAGGATACGGGATCGGTTCAACGAGAGCGGCGACCCGTTTGACTTCATCTTCCTGAATCGATCGTGCTTCAACGGGATGATGCGATTCAACCGGAACGGTCATTTCAACGTTCCGTTCTGCCGCAAGCCCGAGCGCTTCCGCCCGGCTCTGGTGACGAAGATCGCCAATCAGATCGAGTGGGCCCGCGGAGTCATGGAGGGAAGAAATTGGCGATTCGTCGCCCAGGACTGGCGAACCACTCTCGCCATGGCGCAGCCGGGCGACATGGTCTACTGCGACCCTCCCTACGTGGGCCGGCACACCGATTATTACAACGGCTTCACGGAAGACGAAGCCAACACGCTGGCCTCAACCCTGATCGAGACCCCGGCCGGCTTCGCCCTCTCCATGTGGCTGGAGAACAAATATCGGCGAAACCCTTATGTGGACCGGTGGTTCTCGGAATACCCGCGACGCACGATGTCGCACTTCTATCACGTTGGGCCGTCCGAAAGCCTGCGCAATCAGATGACCGAAGCCGTCATCCTTTCCAAGCCCGCCACCGCCACGTCAAGCGCACCTTCCCGATCTCCATCAGTCCCCTCGTTGTTTGAGACGGCGGAAGTCATCAAGATTTGAATAATCCGTTCGATCCGCAAGGGTTTTTCCATACGAACGCCAATATTCGAGAAATTCCTCCTCGGAGCGAAACGGTCCGTTGCCAGCGCGGAAATCTTCCATCGTGCCGGTAATGCTCCCGATGTTCGTCGTGTTTCCACTTCCGGCCCGGTCGCTCGCGATGCGCCATTTGTCCTGGACAAAGAAGTCAACGTTCTCGAACGGCAATCGGATGTCCGCAAGATTTTCGGCAGTGTAATACGAAGAATCCGGAATGTCACTGACGATTCGGTCGTAAACAAATCCGACCACCAGATGACGGTCGTATTCCGTGAACGGGAAAACTATATTCTTTCGCTCATTGCCACGCCTGATGAAACTCGTATATGAGCCAAGCGTGTATCCGAATGTATCTCCACGATTCCTGCGATATGTGGTTTTCACATCCACCGCGATTTTTCGGGCGTCCCGCATATCGCGAAGAAATGTAAAGTCGGGATAATAATTCTGCGCTTTTCGGTTCGACAACCTCACACCCCAATGTTCGAGCCGTCGATTGCATGACGGGACGACTGACCATTTCGAAAGCGGCGCTCAGAACCTTCGTGTCCGAGCCAAGCGGATAGACACGGCCCGCACGATCGATCATTCCGCAGATTTCGTAGCCAGATTTCAAATCCTCCAATTCGGCGACCAGGACATCTTCGATCCTGAGCGCGCCTCTCGCCTTCGGTTCAGGCAATGGCAGTGAACGTCCCGGTGCGGGGGAGCGCTATTACTCCCGCGCCGGGCGCGAACGGTACTTCTCGTAGAGCTCCTGGTGGCGGTTGTCCAGGGGAACCGGGACGCCGTCGATGAACACGTGGTGGACGCCGGTGCGGATCTCCAGCGGGTCGCCGTCCACCAGTATCAGGTTCGCCACCTTCCCCTCTTCGATGGTTCCGTAGTCCTCGTCCAGGCCGAAGAGCCGCGCCGGAGTCACGGTGATGGCCCGGAGCGCCTCCTCCCGGGGGAGTCCGTAGCCGACCGCATGGCCCGCCTCGTAGGGCAGCAGCCGGGCGTCCGAGGAGCCGAAGGTCGCGAAGGCGATCGTGACCCCGGCGGCGTGGAGCGCACCGGGAGTGGTGAACGGACGGTCGTAGGGGGCGTCCTCTTCGGAGGGGAGCCGCTGGGTGGGGCCGAGGATGACCGGAATCCCCTTTTCGGCCAGCAACTCCTTCACCTCCCAAGCGCCGTCTCCGCCCAAGAGCATCATCCGCGCCTGCTGGTCCTCGGCAAACGCCACCGCCTCCCGGATCTCGCGGGCGCGATGCGCGATCACCAGCAGCGGCATCGCGCCGTCGATCACCGGGCGAAGCGCTTCCAGCCGCTGGTTGCGCCGCGCCGTCCCGGCGTCCGCCTCGGCGGCGTGCCGTCGCGCGGCGGCGAACACCTCGCCGAGTTCGGCCACCGCGCGCTGGTACGCCTCGTCCGCCTCGCGGAAGGGGCGCCGCTCCGGCCGGAAGGTCTGCATGTTGAAGGAGCGGGTGTTCCGGTTGGGCCAGACCAACACCATGCCGGCGGAAGGCTGGATCCCCATCTCCTCCACCGTCCAGCCGTCGAGATGGACGATGGAGGCCTGCCCGGTGATCCCCGGACTGCCGCCCCGCCCGCCGATGCCGCCCGGCGCGACCACCGCGTGGGTGATTCCGTTCGCCCGCGCCACCGGAAGGTGTTCGCTTGCGGGATGGATGGCGGTGGCGGCGCGAAGGTGCGGATTCATCTCGCCGAGCTCGGTGGTGTCCACGGTGGCGCTGATGGCGCCGATCTCGGTGAGGCCGAGCTGGCTCACCGAATCCATCATCCCGGGATAGACGTAGAGGCCGGTGGCGTCGAGCGTGCGCGCGCCCTCCGGCGCCACGACACCCTCTCCGATTTCGACGATGCGGCCGTCCCGGATCCGTATCGAAGCGTTCTCGATCGGCGCCGCGCCCTCCACCAGGGTGTGCACCCGCGCCCCGGTGATCAACCAGTCCGCATCCTCCTGCGCTCCCGCCCAGGCGGCGTACAACGACATCGCAAGCGCGACGACGGCGTGACGAATCATCGGTTTTCTCCCTTGCCGGCCTTGAGGCGCTCTTCCAGCTCCGCTCGCTCGGCGGCCATCGCCTCGCGCATCGCAGCGTCCTTTTCGATGCTGAAGACCAGCTCGCCGTCGAGCACCGTCATCTGGTTGACCGCATAGGTGCTGAGCGGGTGCTTGTCGAAGATCGCGAGATCGGCGTCCTTGCCCACCTCCAGGGAGCCGACCCACTCGTCGATGCCGAGCTGGATGGCCGGGTTGATGGTGATCATGGCGAGCGCCTGCTCCTCGGTCATCCCGCCCCACTTGACCGTCTTGGCCGCCTCCTGGTTGAGGTGGCGGGCCTCTTCGGCGCTGTCCGAATTGATGGATACGAGGATGCCCCGCTCGGTCATGAGCGCGGCGTTGTGGGGGATCGCGTCGTAGGCCTCGACCTTGTACGCCCACCAGTCGGAGAAGGTGGAGGCGCCGGCCCCGTGCTCCGCGATTTCGTTCGCCACCTTGTATCCCTCGAGCACGTGCTGGAGGGTGGCGATCCGGAACCCGAATTCCTCGGCCACCCGGAGAAGCTGCAGAATTTCGTCCTGGCGGTAGCAGTGGGCATGCACCAGCCGCTCGCCCTCCAGAATCTCCACCAGCGGCTCCAGGGTGAGGTTCCGCGGCGGGGGAAGCGCCCGTTCGCCGCGCGCCGTCCGTTCCTCGTATTCGCGGCGCCGGTCCCGGTACGCCTCGGCGTCGAGGAAGGCTTGCCGAATCACATCCACCACTCCCATCCGGGTGGCCGGATAGCGCCGCTCCACTCCGGGAGGCGTGCCGCGCGAGCGCTTGGGATTCTCGCCGAGCGCGAACTTGATGCCCGGAGGCGCCCCGGCGAAGACCAGGCCGGCGGCGTCGGCGCCCCAGCGGTGCTTGATGACGACGTTCATGCCGCCGATCGGATTCGCGCTGCCGTGGAGGATGTTGGAGGTGGTGACGCCGCCGGCCATCTCGCGGTAGATGTTGACGTCATACGGGTCCACCACGTCGCCGGTGCCGGTCATCGAGGAAACGGCGATGCTCCCCTCGTTGATGGACTCGGCGGCGATGTGGGAATGGGCGTCAATGATGCCGGGCATCACGAACATGCCGCTGGCGTCGATCGCCTCCACCCCTTCGGGCATGGACACCGTCGCTCCCACCTCGGCGATTTTGCCGTCGCGAATCAGGATGGCGCCCGGCGAGAGGGTTTCCCCGGTGATCGTGAGGACCGTGCCTCCCCGGATCACCAGCTCCTGCGAGGCCGCCGGAGTCGCAAGCAACAGGATGAGGGCGAGCCTCGATTTCATCGGCTTTCTCCTTCCGCATCGGTTTCGGCTTCGTTCGGAAGCGGCCGGTGAAGCGCCCCGTCCACGAAGACGGCTTCCAACTGGACGCCCTCCTCGAAGAGATGCCGGTCGGCGACCAGCACGTTGGCGATCCGCCCGGGGACGAGCGAACCGACCCGGTCGTCCACCCCGAAGATCTGCGCCGGCGCCAGCGTGAGCGCGGTGAGCGCCGCCTCCCGATCCAGTCCCCGGTCCACCGCCGCGCGCACCGCCTGGAGGGTGTCCTCTCCGCCGCCGTAGAACCCGAACCGCACCCCGGCGGCCTCGAGCGCGGCTGGCCCCGCCGGGGCGCGATCCCGCAACCGGAGCTCCCGGAGCGGCGCGACCGCCTCCGGATCGGCGTCCCGGTCCGCCTCCGGCCAGTCGAGATCGACCAGCACCGAAACTCCCACCGAATCCCCGTGTTCGGCGAGGAACGAAGCCGCCGATTCCGCCTCGTGGCCGCCATAGAGCACCGGACGGATGCCGATTTCGGCGGCCAGCCGGACCATGCGGCGCATCTCCTTGTCCAGGTTTCCGGGCAGCAGGACGGGTTGCTCCCCGGCTGCCGCCCGGGCGAGCGGGGCGAGCGTCCGGTCGTAGCGGGGCCGCGACAGCCCGGAGGGATCCTCCTCGTAGAGCCGCCAGACCGCGCCGTAGTGACGGACGTCGAAGACCAGCTGCCGGACATAGGCGATCACCCCCATGACCGCGCCGGGGAAGGAGCGGTTCCGCTGGGTTTCGAGGCGCACCATGAGGGCCGCCTCGGCGGAAAGCACCAGATCGCGCGGGTCCTCGCCGAGGAGGTTCAGCCAGGCCGCGTGTCCGGAGACGATCCCCCCTTCGGGCGCGGAGACCGCGGAAGTGAACCCGGCGTTCCGGTACGCCGCGATCCGGTCGTCGTCCAGGTCCAGCAGGTCGGCGGCGCGACGATCCGAATGGGTGGCCGGGCGATCCTCCGGCCCCCGCGAAGGACCGCTTTCCGGCGCCTGATCTCCCTGAAGACCGAGATTGCCGAAAGTATCCACCAGCCCGGGAAACACGTGCTTTCCGGCGGCGTCCAGGACCGCCGCTCCCGGCGGTGCGACCGCATCGGCGCCGACCTCGACGATGAGGCCGTCCCGCATCACCAAGGTGGCGTTGTCCATGACGGCGCCGTCCCCCACATGCACCATGCCGCCGACGATGGCGTGGGTGCGCGGGCCGCGGTCGGCGACCTGGCGCGACGAGAGCTGCGCGGCCGGCAGCGGCTCGGCGGGAACCAGCAGGAGAAGCAGCGCGAGCGGCGCGAGGACGCGACCGCGCCGCCGCCCAGGGGAGCGTTTCATGGGCACCGAGTCTGCCCCAACCGGTCGCCGGGGTCAAACAGCCCGATCCGGCGGCGTTCGTTCGCTCCGCGCGTCTTCGCCGGTTGGCTCGGCGGGTTTCCCGGTCTGGATTTCTTCCGGGGAGGGGAGTCCGTTCTCCTCCGCGAATTGCCCGATCGCGTCATACAGCAAGTCCCCCGTCTGTTTCCAGATCAGTTCCATCTGCTCGCGCGGCGTCAGTTGGGGCCGAGGCTGCGGAAAGATGTCGAAGATGGTCCCCGCGCCCCGCAGCAGGTGGCGAATGGTCTCCTTCATTCCGGTAGTCGGGATTCTATCGGGACGGCCCGTGCGCGGCCGGGCAGAATGCGCACCCGATGGCTGGTTTCCGGCGCGCGGCGCACAGCGTCCTGATCGCGCTGACCGCAGCCGCCTGCGGTCCGCCGGAAGAAAGCGCGGGCGGATACGTCGCGGAGGCGCGCTGCGCCCCGTGTCACCGGCAGCAATACGAGGAATGGCGCGGCTCGCACCACGACCTCGCCATGCAGGAGGCTGCCGAGGCGACGGCGCTGGGCGACTTCGACGACGCCACGTTCACCCATTTCGGCGTCCGCACCCGCTTCTTCCACCGCGACGGACGTCTCCTGGTCCGCACCGAAGGCCCGGACGGCAACCCGGCGGACTTCGAAGTCCGCTACACCTTCGGGGTCGATCCCCTCCAGCAGTACCTGCTTCCGCTCCCCGGCGGGCGGCTCCAGGCGCTCGGCATCGCTTGGGACGCCGCGAAGAACGAGTGGTTTTCGCTCTACCCCGACGAGGCGATTCCCGCCGGGGACGCGCTCCACTGGACCGGGTGGCGCCAGAACGCCAACTCCGGCTGCATCGAGTGCCACGCGACCGGCTTCCGCACGGGCCCCGACTCCGCCGAAGGCGGGACGTTCCGCTCCAGCTGGGCCGCTCCCGGGGTCGGCTGCCAGGCGTGCCACGGCCCCGGCGCCGACCACCTCGAATGGGCGAACGGGGACGACGCCAAAAAGGACGCCGGCCTGCGGGTCCTGTTCCCCGACAGCGTCGCCGAAGTCGAACGCTGCGCCGCCTGCCACGCGCTGCGGACTCCGCTCGTCCCCGACCGGTCCCCCGAAGACCGGTTCGCGGACGCCTTCCGCCCGACCCTGCTGGTTCCCGGTTCCTACCATCCCGACGGCCAGATCCGGGGCGAAGTCTTTGAATACGGTTCGTTCGTCCAGAGCCGCATGTTCGCCGCCGGGGTGCGGTGCTCCGACTGCCACAACCCGCACCGGCTCGGACTCCGCATCTCGGGCAACGCGGTCTGCGAGCAGTGCCACCACCCCGACGCGCCGCTCGACCGGTTCCCGACGCTCACCCCGAAGGAGTACGACTCCCCCGCCCACCACTTCCACCCGGAGGGGAGCGAGGGGGCGCGCTGCGTGAACTGCCACCTGCCGGCGCAGACGTACATGGGCGTGGACCCGCGGCGGGATCACAGCTTCCGCATCCCGCGGCCGGACGTGTCCGCTGCGGCGGGCGCCCCGGACGCCTGCACCGCCTGCCACGCCGAACGGGACCAGGCATGGGCGGCGGCGACCATCGCCGGCTGGTACGGCCCCAACCGACGGCGCGAGCGTCACTACGGAGAGGCGCTCGCCGCCGGACGTCCGGAGGAGCTGGCGCGCCTGGTCCGGGACCGGGAGCAGCCGGCCATCGCGCGGGCCACCGCCGCCCGCCTCCTCGTCCCGCACGGCGGGCTGCCGGCGGAAGCTTTCGCCGACCCGGACCCGCTGGTCCGCGCCGAAGCCGCCGCCGGGATCGGGACGCTGGCGCCCGGGGAGCGAGCCCGGCTCGGCGTTCCGCTGCTGGAAGACCCGGTTCGGCTGGTCCGGGTGGAGGCGGCGCGCGCCCTGGCGCCCCATGCGGCGCGCCTTCGGGGCGATCCCCTGGACGCCTTCCGGGCGGCGGCCGCCGAGTTCCAGATCGCCGCCGACGCTCGTCCCGACTCCCCGGAGTCGCGCTTCGACCTCGGCAATTTCCACGCCGCCGTCGGAGAACCCCTCCAGGCGGCACGCGCCTTTCGGGAGGCGCTTTCGATCGATCCCGCCTTCCTGCCGGCGAGCCTGAACCTGGCGATGCTGCTGCACCGGCTGGGGCGGAACGCCGAAGCCGAAGACGCGCTCCGCCGCGCCCTCCTCGCCCACCCGGACTCCGGCGACGCCCGGTACGCCTTCGCGCTGCTGCTGGCGGAGGACGGCGGCCGCCTCCGGGAAGCGCTTCCGCATTTCGAGCGCGCCGCCGCGCTGCTGCCGGAACGGGCGCGTATCCACTACAACCACGGGCTCGCGCTCCAGCGTCTGGACCGGCGCCGGGAAGCCGAAGCCGCCTTCCGGCGGGCCCATGCCCTGGAACCGGACAACCCGGCGTTCCCGAACGCGCTCGCCATCCTGCTGGCGCAGGAGAACCGCTGGGACGACGCCCTGCCGTGGGCCGAAATCGGCGGCGATCCGGCCCTGCTGGAGCGGATCCGACGCGAACGCTGAGAGATCAGCCGGGGATGCGAAGGCGGCGGAGCTTCCGCCAGAGTCCCTGCCTGGTGATGCCGAGATCCCGGGCGGCGCGCCCCCGGTTTCCCGCCGCCCGGGCGAGCGCCCGCAGCACCAGGAGCCGCTCGAACGCCTCCCGGGCGTCCGCAAGCCGACGGAGCGCGAGCAACCCCTCCAGTCGATCCGGAGGACGAGTCGCTTCGGGACGGCGCAGCAGCGCAGCGACAGCAGCGCGCGGAACCTCCCGACCGGCGTGGGTCGTCAGCAGGGCGAACACCACCGACTCCAGCTCCCGGACGTTGCCGGGCCAGCGGTGGGCGGCCAACCGGTCCAGCGCCTCCCCGGAGAACCGGACCCGCCCCACCCGGTGGCGGCGGGCGAGCCGGCGGGAGAGCGCGTCGGCCAGCAGCGGGATGTCCGTCCGGCGATCCCGCAACGGGGGAACCCGCAGCCGCGCCATGCCAATCCGATGGAGCAGATCGGGGCGGAATCCGCCTTCTTCCAAGTCGCGGTTGGTGGCCGAGAGGAGGCGGAAGTCGCTGCTCCGCAGCCGGGTTTCGCCCACCCGCCGGTAGGCGCGCTCTTGCAGGACCCGAAGCAGGACCGCCTGCCCCCGGAGCGGAAGCTCGCCCACCTCGTCGAGGAAGAGCGTCCCGCCGTCCGCCGCCTCGAAGAGTCCGGGGCGGGCGGTCTCGGCGCCGGTGAAGGCGCCCCGGGCGTGCCCGAAGAACTCGGACTCCAGCAGCGCCTCGGAAATCGCGGCGCAGTTGACCGCGACCAGCGGACGGGAGCGGCGGGGGCTCAGTTGGTGGAGATGGCGGGCCAACAGCTCCTTGCCGGTTCCGGTCTCGCCCTGGATGAGCGCCGGCGCGTTGAAGGGCGCGATCCGGGCCGCTTCGGCCAGCAGCTCCCGCATGACCGGCGAACCGGCCACCATCCCGGCGACGGGATCAGTCGCGTTCGCGGACAACCGCGCCGTGCCCCGCCCGGAGCCGCTTGAGCAGCGTGCGCCGGATTTTGGCGATGTCCCTTTCTCCCAGGGTGCGGTTCGGCGCCTGATACCGAACCGAGACGCCCAGCGACCGCTTCCCCCCGTCGAGCGGCCAGTCGTCGAACACCCGCGCCGACGCCACCAGCGGATGGCTGCGGACTTCCTTCAGGATCGCGCCGGCGGCGGTCCCCGGTTCGATTACGAGCGCGAAGTCCTCGACCGCCGAGGGGTGCCGGGACACCGGCCGGGCCGCCGCCGGGGCGGTGAGTCCGGGTTGGAGCGCGAGCAAACCGGTCAGGTCCACTTCCCAGAAGTACACCGCCAGGTCGATCCCGAAGCGCTCGGCGATGTCGGGATGGACCTGGCCGATCGTGCCGAGGACGCTGTCCTGAACCCGCACCGAGGCCACCCGCCCGGAAACCCAGCCGAACTCGTCGTCCGGCGGCGCATAGTCCGCATCCACGCCGAGGCCGGCGAACAGCCGTTCCAGGGTCGCCTTGGCGTCGAAGAAGTCGAGCGCCTCCGCGCCCGGCCCGCCCCAGCGGTCCGGCCGGGCTCCGGCGAGGACGCCGGCGGCGATCTCCACTTCCCGGGGGACGCCGGCCTCGCTCCGCGGGGTCCAGACCCGGGAGACCTCGAAGAAGCGGACGGACCGCATCCCGAAGCCCAGGTTCCGCGCCGCCGTCCGGAAGAGCCCCGGGCCGAGCGAGAGGCGGAGGCAGTCGCGATCGGCGTGCAGCGGATTGCGCACCGTGTACGGCGGATTCCGGTCGAGTTCGCCTTCGGGAAGCACCGCGGCGAGATCGTCCCGGGAAACCAGCGTGTAGGTCTGCGCTTCCCGAAGACCGGCGGCGGCGAGCAGGTCCCGCGCCCGCTCCCGCAGATCCCGGGCCGGGAGCGGGGGACGCGGGGGGACGGACCCGGCGAGCGGCGTCGCCGGAAGGTCGTCGTACCCGGTGACCCGGGCCACTTCCTCCACCAGATCGTCGGGCGCCCGCACGTCGCCGCGCCAGTACGGGACTTCGACCTCCAGCGCCTCGCCGGCGTCCCGCACCCCGAACCCCAGGCCGCCGAGCGCGTTCTCCACCGTTTCCGCCGGCGGGTCCATGCCGAGCACCTGCGGAACCCGGGAGCGCCGGAGGCGGATGCGCACCGGGTCCGGAGGCGCGGGGAAGACGTCCACCAGTCCGGAAGCCACCCGCCCCCCGGCGTATTCCTCGAACAGACGGCGGGCGCGGGCGGACGCGATCGGCGCCAGCTCCGGCGGCAGCCCCCAGGCGAAGCGGCGGGACGCATCGGAAAGCAGGTCGAACTCCCGGGCGGTGCGGCGCACGTTCGCCGGATGGAAGCTGGCGACCTCCAGGAGCACGTTCCGGGTGGAGGCGGTGATCTCGCTGTCCCGTCCGCCCATCACGCCGGCGAGGGCGATGGGGCCGTCGGGGTCGGCGATCACCAGGCGCTCCGGGTCCAGCCGGCGCTCCTCCCCGTCGAGTGTCACGAGTCGCTCGCCGGAAGCGGCCCGGCGCACGAGGATGCGCCGATCCCGCACCCGGTCGGCGTCGAAGGCGTGGATGGGCTGCCCCAGCTCGAGCATCACGTAGTTGGTGATGTCCACCAGGTTGTTGATCGGACGCATCCCGGCCGCCCGCAGCCGCTCCGCCATCCAGTCGGGCGAGGGGCCAGGCTGTACGTCCTCGATGAGCGCCAGCGTGAAGCGGCGGCAGAGGTCCGGCGCCAGGATTTCGGCGGCGGCCCGGCCGGCGACCGGCGCCCCGGCCGCCTCCATCTCCAGCAGCGGCGGGCGGAGCGGCGACCCGGTGAGCGCGGCGATCTCCCGCGCCACGCCGAAAACCGACAAGGCGTCGGCCCGGTTGGGGGTGAGATCGAAGACCAGCGCCCGGTCGCCCAGCACGTTGGCGAGCAGCGTTCCCGGGGGGCGGTCGGTGTCAAGGACCAGGATGCCCTCGTGCTCGGCGGAAAGGCCGAGCTCCGCCTCCGAACAGACCATGCCGCCCGAGACCACGCCCCGGATGCGGGACTTCTTGAGGACGCGCGGCTCGCCGGTGCGCGGATCGACGAGCGCCGCCCCCGTTCCGGCGAAGGCGATGTTCTGGCCGGGGGCCACGTTCGACGCGCCGCAGACGACGGTCTGTTCGCCGTCGCCCCGATCCACTGTGACCAGCCGCAGCCGGTCGGCGTCCGGATGCGGGCGCACCGCCAGCACCCGCCCCACCACCACGCCCTTCCACTCGCCCCCCACCCGGTCGATCGAGGCGACTTCGAGGCCGGCGAAGGTCAGACGCCGCGCCAGCCCCTCCACGTCTTCGGGAAGGTCCACCAGCTCCCCCAGCCAGCCGAGCGGAACGCGCATGGTTTCAGAACTGGCGGAGGAACCGCTGGTCGTTCTCGTAGAAGCGGCGGATGTCGCGGATGCCGTGGCGCAGCATGGCGATCCGCTCCACGCCCAAGCCGGCGGCGAACCCGGTGTGCACCTCCGGGTCGTACCCCATGCTGGCGAGAATTTCGGGGTGCACCATGCCGGCGCCCAGGATCTCGATCCATCCGTCGTCGGGGCTGCTGATCGAGACCTCCACGCCGGGCTCCACGAAGGGGAAGTAGTCGCAGCGGAAGCGGATGTCCCGTTCGCCGAACAGCTGCCGGACGAACTGGAGCAGGGTTCCCTTGAGATGCGCCAGCGTCAGTCCCCGGTCCACCGCGAGCACCTCGGTCTGGGTGATCATCCATTCGTGGGTGGCGTCGGTGGCCTCGTTCCGGTAGGTGCGTCCGGGGGCGATGACCCGGATCGGCGGTTCGCGGTTCTCCATGAACCGGATCTGGTTGGGCGAGGTGTGGGTGCGGAGCAGCAGCGGGCGCTCCCCCTCCCCGGTCTCCAGGTAGAAGGTGTCCATCGAATCGCGCGCCGGGTGGTCCGCCGGAATCCGCAGCGCGTCGAAGTTGTAGTACTCGGTCTCGACTTCGGGCCCCTCGACCACGTGGAACCCCATGCCGGCGAACGCCTCCACGATGGCGCGTTCGGTCAGGGTGATCGGATGCAGACCGCCTTCGGGCAGCGGTCGGCCGGGCAGGCTCACGTCGAGCGCGGCGAGCGACTCGGTGCGACGCGCCTTGAGCGCCTGGACCCGCCGCCGGTGCGCTTCCTGGAGCGTTTTCTTGAAGCCGTTGAGCGCCTGGCCGGCGGCGGCCCGCTCCTCCGGGGGCAGCCCGCCCAAAAGCCGCAGCCCCTGGATCAACCGCGACTTGCGCCCCAAGTGGGCGATCCGCCAGTCCTCGACCGCGGCCGCGTCCGGGAGGCCGGCCAACTCCTCGAGAGCGAGGGAGACGTCGGACTCGGAAAGCGGCGGAACGCCGGCGGAATCGGACCCGGACACGCGGGCGGAGTATAGGGCTGGACGGAAGGAACCATAATTCGGGATTCCCGATGCCGCGCTTTCGCTATCCCAGGTCGCTGATCGCCGACGAAGAGTGGGCCTACGCGCAGGCGGTGCGCGCGTTCGCCGCCGGGGAAATCGCCCCCACAAGCCGCGAAATGGAGCGCGCCGGGCGGATTCCGGCGCCGCTGATCGGACAACTCGCCGATTTCGGCCTCTTCGGAGTCACGGTTCCGGAAGAGTTCGGCGGAAGCGGGTTCAATTTCTTCCACCTCACGCTCACCGTGGAGGAGCTGGCCCGCGCCGACGCCGCGGTGTCGCTGCTGATCGACGTCCACGGCACCCTGGTCGTGAAGGCGGTGGACCGGTTCGGGACGAAGGCGCAGCGCGCGGAGCTCCTCCCGCAGCTCGCCCAGGGGCGGATCGGGGCGTTTTCGCTCTCCGAGGACGAAGCCGGAAGTGACGCCTTCGCGCTCCGGGCGACCGCCGGGGAGACCGAGGGCGGCTTCTTGCTGAACGGCGCCAAGGCGTGGGTTTCCGGCGGGCGGGAAGCGGGGATCTTCCTGATCTTCGCCCGCGCCCCGGAGGGCGTGACCGGGTTTCTGGTGGACGCCGGAACCCCCGGACTCCGGGTCGGGACGCCGGAGGACAAGGTCGGCCTCCGCGCCTCCTCGACCACCCCGCTCTATCTGGAAAACTGCTTCGTCCCCCGCAATCGGATGCTCGGACGGCCGGGACAGGGGCGGCGCATCGCGCTCGCGCTCCTGAACGAAGGGCGGATCGGGATCGCCGCCCAGCTCGTCGGGATCGGGCAGGCGGCGCTCGACCTGGCGATCGCCCACGCCGGGGAACGCCGGGCGTTCGGGGAGCCGATCTTCAACTTCCAGGGCGTCTCGTTCGGACTCGCCGACGCCGCGACCCGCATCGAGAGTGCCCGGGTGCTCACCTGGAACGCCGCCCGGCTGGTGGACGAGGGCGGGAATCCGCACCGGGCGGCGGCGATGGCCAAGCTCACCGCCCAGCGGATGGCGGAACGGGTGACCTCCTTCGCGGTGGAGGCGCTGGGCGGCATCGGATACACCACCGCATCCCCCGCCGAAAAGCTCTGGCGCGACGCCAAGGCGGGAACCATCTACGAGGGCACCGCCAACATGCAGCTGCTGACCATCGCCCACACCCTGAAACGGGGGGCTTCGGGCTAAGCTCCGTTCCCATGCTCCTTCGACGCCTCCTCCTGCTTGGTTTCTGCCTTTCCCTGACGGCAAGCGTCGTCGCCCAGCACGCACACGGACCGGGGCGCAGCCCGTACGCCTGGCCAGCCGCCAGCGAGCTGGTCGGGAAGTCGCACACGATCGTCGCCGGCGAGGTGATGGACATGCGTTCGGCGTGGAACCGCGACCGCAGCCGGATCTGGACGACCGTGACCCTCCGGGTCGAGCGCACGCTCCGGGGCGAGCCGCGCCCCGCCGTCCAGTTCCGGGTGCCCGGCGGAACGGTGGGCGACACCCGGCTCACCATGACCCACACCCCCCGGTTCCGGGTCGGCGAACGCGCCCTGGTGTTCCTCTCCGGCGATCCGGGCCGCCTGCCGCGGGTGACCGCCGGGGAGGCCGGCAAGCGCGCGCTCTGGCGGGACGAGGACGGAGCGGAACAGATCCTTCCGCCGATCGCGCTTTCCGACGAAACGCCGACGCTCCGCACCCTGGACGAATTCGCCGACTCGCTCTCCAAACTGCAGTAGAGCCCCCGCGCGGGATCCCCCGATGAAACCTCCCGGCATCGCCTTCCAGGGGCTGCCCGGCTCCTACTCCGACCTCGCCTGCCGCGAGCTCTATCCGGATCACGAACCCCTGGCCTGCAACACCCTGGTCGAGGCGTGCGGGGCGGTGACCGGGCGGCGCGCCGAGCTCGCCATGATCCCGGTGGACAACTCGGTCGCCGGCCCGGTGGCGGACATCCATCGCCTCCTCCCCGGCTCGGGACTCCATGTGGTCGCCGAGACCTTCCAGCGAGTGCGGCACCAGCTTCTGGGGGTTCCCGGCGCCGCCATCGAGGACCTCGCCACCGTGCACAGCCACGTACACGCGCTGGCGCAGTGTCGCAAGCTGGTGGAGCGTCTGCGGCTCGCCTCGGTGATCGAGGCCGACACCGCCGGCGCCGCGGCGCGGGTCGCCGCCGATGGGAATCCGACCCAGGCGGCCATCGCTTCAGCGCTGGCGGCGGAAATCCACGGACTCGTGATTCTGGAGGCGGACGTCGAGGACTCCCCGCGCAACACCACCCGCTTCCTGGTGATGGCGCGGGATCCCCGGGAGTCCGCCCCCGGCGAAGCGATGATCACCAGCCTCTTCTTCGAGGTGAAGAACATCCCGGCGGCGCTCTACAAGGCGCTCGGCGGGTTCGCCACCAACGGAGTCAACCTGCTGCGGCTCGACAGCACGATGCTCGACCGCTCGTTCACCTCCACCCGGTTCTTCTGCGACATCGCCGGCCACCCGGAAGATCCGGCGGTGGAGCGGGCACTGGACGAGCTCTGGTATTTCTCCAGCTCGGTCACGATCCTGGGCGCCTATCCCGCCGACCCGATCCGCAGCCGGAGCGGACGCCCGGCCTGACTACCCGGCCTGACTACCCGGCCCGGCGTTCCAGGTCCTTGACCGGGATTCCGAGGCTTTCGGCGGCCCGCTTCCGGTCGCCGCCGTGCTCGGCCAGCCGCCGCTCCACCAAGGCCTGCCCGACCCGCGCCAGGTAGTCGTCGAGCCGTTCCCCCGCCCCGGCCGGCGGTTCTTCGGGGCGCGCCTCCAGGTGCTCCCGCACATCCGCTTCGGAGACCTCCTCGCCGGCGGACAGGATCAGGAGGCGCTCCACCAGATTCCGCAGCTCGCGGACGTTGCCGGGAAAGGGATGCGCTTCGAGAAGCCGCAGGGCGCCCGGAGCGAAGCGGCGCGCCGGCCCGCCTTCGGGGGCGAGCAGCTCGGTGAAGTGCGCCACCAGCAGCGGGATGTCGCCGGAACGCTCCCGCAGGGCGGGCATCCGGATGGGCACCACTTCCAGCCGGTGCAGCAGGTCGTTGCGGAACGCGCCGCCCCGCAGGTCCTGGTTGGTGGCGGAGAGCACCCGGACATCCACCTCGACGTCGCGCGTCCCGCCCACCCGGTTGATGCGGCTCTCCTCGAGCGCGCGCAGCACCTTCGCCTGGGTGCGGGGGCTCATGTCGCCGACCTCGTCGAGGAAGAGCGTGCCTCCGTTCGCCTGCTCGAACTTCCCGATCCGCTGGCGGTGGGCGCCGGTGTAGGCGCCGCGCTCGGCGCCGA
Organism: Candidatus Marinacidobacterium sp.; assembly: GCA_965202845.1. GTDB lineage: Bacteria > Acidobacteriota > Vicinamibacteria > Marinacidobacterales > Marinacidobacteraceae > CBDATA01. The sequence continues at coordinate 276,114 of OZ241856.1, read as the reverse complement.
AGAGCTCGCTTTCGATCAGCTCCTCCGGGATCGCCGCGCAGTTGACCTCCACGAAGGGGGCGTCGGCGCGGGCGCTCTTGTCGTGGATCAGGCGGGCCGCCACTTCCTTCCCGGTGCCCGACTCCCCGGTGATCAGCACCCGCACCTCGGCGGGGGCGACCCGGTCGATCCGCTCGCGCACCGCATCCATCGCCGCCGACGCGCCGACCAGGCGCCGGCGCGCTCCCTCGCGGCTGCGGTGGGCGTCCAGCTCGCGGGCGAGCTCGCGGTTCTCCTCGGCGAGGCGCTTGCGCTCGAGGACGGCGGCCTTGTCGAGCGCCACCCGGAGCCGGGCGCCGATGTCGCCGCCCCCGCCCTTTTCGAGGAAGTGGGCGGCCCCGGCGTCAATCGCCCGCACCGCGGTCTCGATGTCCCCGTGGGCGGTGTGCATCGCCACCGCGATGGAGGGATCGCGTTCGCGGATGCGGCGCAGCACCTCCATCCCGTCCATCCCCGGCATCTTGATGTCGAGCACCACCAGGTCCGGGGTTTCGTTTTCGAGGGAGGCGAGCGCCTCCGGCCCGGACGCCGCCTCGGTCACCCGCCAGCCCTCGTAGCGGAGCCGCCGACGGAGCGACCGGCGGATCATCGCCTCGTCGTCGACCACCAGGACCGAGATGTCCTCTTCGGGCCGGGTTCGCTCGGGCATCTTCGGGGTCATGGTACGAAAACCCGCTTCGGCGCCCCGACCCTGAGAGCCGTCCAGGCGGCGGGCAGCGCCGGGGCGGCCAGCGCGGCGTTGAGAATCAGGAACGAAAGGTGGGCGGCCAGGCTGTAGGCCAGCAGTCCCGCCTCCCCGCCCGCCGAAGCGCGGGCGGCTTCGCCGTGGAAGTAGAGCCAGGCGGCCTGGGCGGTTCCCACCCGGGCGACCGAGATCGGCAGGGCGCCGGCGAGGAAGATGATCGGCAGGGTGGCGACCAGGTGCGTCCAGGGGATCGGGACCGAAAACGCTTCCAGCGCGATCTGGTGGCCGGCCGCCGCGATCGGGAGGAGCGGCGCCTTCCACAGCAGCACCGCTCCGTAGTCGCGGAACCCGGCCGCCCGGAACGTGCGGAGCAGCTTCCAGCGGGGCGGCGCGCCGAGTCCCAGCCGCCGCAGCCGACCACCGAGGAAGGCGACCAACAAGGCGATTCCGGCGAGCAGGAGGCCGGCGGCGACCGGAACCTGCCGCGGCGCTTCGCCGGCCAGCATCAGCGCGCCGGCGAGCCCCCAGAGCAGCAAGTGGGAGCGCTGGCAGAGGTCCAGGAACAGGATGGTGCCGGCGCTCTTGAGCCAGGCGCCGTCGCGGTCCGGAGTCGTCTTCAGGCGGCGCCCCAGCCAGCCGACCATCCCGGCCTGCGAAATCCGGTTGTTCCAGAGGGTCAGCAGGTAGTCCACCGCGCGCATCCGCAGGGCGTCCCGAAACCCCAACTCCGGGCGGTGGAAGCGGCGCAGCGCGAAGGCCAGCAGGCCGGTGTCCAGGGCCACATAGGCGATGGAGACCGGAAGCAGTCCCAACAGGAAGCGGGCGGGGTCGGCGTCCTGGAAGGCGGCGAGCAGGCGCTCCGGCGGGATGCGCCGCAGGATGAAGAACAGGATGGCGGCGGTCGCCCCGAACGGAAGAAGCTTGAGGAGCCAGCGGGTCACTCCCGATCCCCTTCCAGCCCGGTGATCCGGATGCCGGCGCGCCGGGCGCGTCCCGACCGGTTCAGCCGCAGCAGGATGGCGAGCGCGGCTTCCGCGACCCGGGAGAGGCGGAGCGGCCCGGCGGACACCGCGCGCAATCCGCTGCGCCCCGCCGCCTGGACGGCGGCGTCCCGGTCGTCGTCCTTGTCGGCGAAAACCAGAACGTCCATCGCGCTGTCGCCCTCGGCCAGGGCCCCGGCGGCGACCGTCTGGAAGGCGGCGGCGACCCGCGCCTTCGGGAGCAGCCGCGCCGCCTCCTCGGCGGCGGAGACGGCGGTCTGCGACCCTGGCGGCCAGATGACGGCGCAGCAGATCACGAGCTTTCCGTCCAGCGCGGCGCCGACCTCGGCGAGCAGGGCTTCCTGCGCCTCGAAGGGCACGGCGAGATAGACCGGGTCCCCGATTTCGGCGGCCTCCCGGTTTGTCGTTCCGGCGACGCCCGGAACGGAAGCCGCCTGCCGCGCCCGCTCCGCGCTCCGGGAGCCGATCACCACCCGGACCCCGTTTCCGGCGAGCCGGAGGGCGAGCGCCCGTCCGAAGGGGCCGGTCCCGCCCAGAACTGCGGTCGGTTTCATCGGAACAGGTCCAGGGCGGCGTCCCGCAGCAGATCCCGCCCGCAGCCGGGCGGCGCGTCGGGAAGCGGACAGCCCCGCACGACCACCACCGGAACGCGCCGCAGCTTCCCCATCAGCAGTCCGGCGGCCGCCGCCACCTCGTCGGCCAGCGCGAGGGTGGTGGAGCGCAGCCGCCGCCCCGCCGGATCGCGCGCCCCGGAAAGCTCGGAGAGCGCCGGCATCCCGGCGACCCCGATCGCCACGTTCACCGCCCCCAGCCGGAACGGACGCCCCCAGGTGTCGGTGATCGCCACCCCCACCGATGCGCCACGGACGGCGGATCGGAATCGTTCGGCCAGCCGCCGGGCCGAGGCGTCCGGGTCCTCGGGCAGCAGGCAGAGCGTCCCCGGCGGCGCGTTGGACCGGTCCACCCCAGCGTTCGCGCAGACGAACCCGTGCCGGGTCTCGGCGATCCGCACGCTCCCCCGGATCCGCGCCATCCGCCGGGTCTCCGAGAGGACCACTTCCACCTCCCGGGCGTCCTCGCCCTCCTGGGCCAGGGCGCGCGCCTCCGCTCCCGGCGTCACTTCCTCGAGGCGCGCCAGCCGCCCTTCCGCCTTCGAGACCACCTTCTGGCAGACCGCCACCACATCGCCCGCTTCCAGGCGCCGCCCGGTCCGGTCGAGTTCGGCAAGGATGCGCCCTCCGAGATCGAAGCCGGGCGTCACCTCGGGCAGCCCCTCGAGGCCGAAGAGGATCACGGCGCCGGGGCGAAGTCGAGGAAGTCGTAGTGGACCCGCTGGTGGATGCGCCGGAAGAAGTACATCCGGGCGTTCATGGTCATGGTGACCCGGGTGGGGAGCCAGATGGCGCCGGTGAACTCGCTCCGGACGGTGGCGCTCGCGCCCTGGTAGAGCCGCCCGAAGAGGCCGGCGATGAAGTTCACGTTCCGGGTGAGGGTGGCTTCCATGCGCGCCACCTGGAGGTTCCGTTCGTCCACCCAGAGCTCGCCCCGGCAGGCGGAGACCACCCCCATCATCCGGTTGGGCGCCTTGCCGTAGGAGGGATCGGGACGGAAGCGGATCACCAGCATCGGATGCCCCCCGAACCGGGCGCCTTCGTACAGCTCGCCCTGGAACATCCGCTCCTTCAGCGCGTCCCGGATGATCTTGTAGAACAGGTCCATGCCGTTCTTCGGCGCGACTTCGTAGTCCGGGTCGTTCGCCTCGGCGGCCCGCCGGTCCTCCTGCGCCTCCTTGTGCGCCGCCAGCGTCGCCCGCCGATACCGGCGCTCCTCCCGGCGCAGCCGCCGCCCGCCGATCGGTTCGCCGTCGTGCTCGATCAGCTTCCAGAGATGGCGCCCGGCGACCGGCTCGTAGGCGTAGAGCTGGTCCACCGAGGCGGTCACTTCGCCGTCGTCGCCCAGCCGCTCGGTGGTGATGAGCTGGCGGAAGGTCAGCGCCCCCTCGACCGGACGCACCGCAGCCCGATGCTCCAGCACCCGCTCCAGAAGCGACTCGGCGTCCCGCTGGCCGCCGATCCGCGTCAGCTCCTCCCCGGCCGCCGGACGGACGGCGAGAAGGGCGGCGAGAACCAGCAAACGCACCGGGCAAGTCTAGGACTCGCGGGCGGTCGGCTATAACCCCCGGGAGCATGGCGTTCGCCCCCCTCGACTGGCTCCTCTTCGGGGGGTATCTGGCGGCCGCCCTCGGGATCGGGCTGGCGGCGGCCCGGACCGCCGGGTCCGACAGCGTCTCCTTCTTCCTCGCCGGACGGCGGCTTCCCTGGTGGATCCTCGGCACGTCGATGGTGGCGACCACCTTCTCCACCGACACCCCCAACCTGGTGGCCGAGCTGGTGCGCCAGAACGGGGTCGCCGCCAACTGGACCTGGTGGGCCTTTTGCATCACCGGGATGCTCACCGTGTTCGTGTTCGCCCCGCTGTGGCGGCGGAGCGGGCTGGTCACCGATCTCGGCTTCTACGAAATCCGCTACGACGGAAGGCCGGCGGCGTTCCTGCGCGCCTTCCGCGCCGTGTACCTGGGGGCGTTCTTCAACTGCGTGGTGATCGCGACCGTGACCCTGGCGGGCGCCAAGATCGCCGGCGTCCTCTTCGGCTTGGAAAAGGCGACCGGAGTGCTGGTCGCCGGGTCGCTCGCCGCCGTCTACGCGGTGGTTTCCGGCTTCTGGGGCGTGGTCATCACCGACCTCCTCCAGTTCGTGGTCTCGATGGCGGGCGCGATCCTCGCCGCCGTCTGGGCGCTGGACCACCCGGCGGTCGGGGGACTGGACGGACTGGTCGCCCTCCACGGGGAGCGGCTCTCGCTGCTGCCGCCGCCGGGAACCGACGCCTTCCTGGTCCTCTTCCTGGTTCCGGTGGCCATCCAGTGGTGGAGCGTCTGGTATCCGGGCGCCGAGCCGGGCGGCGGCGGATACATCGCCCAGCGGATGCTCGCCGCCCGCAGCGAACGGGACGCCTGGGCCGGAACCCTCTGGTTCACCATCGCCCACTATGCGCTCCGTCCCTGGCCCTGGGTCCTGGTGGCGCTGGCCTCGCTTGCGGTGTACCCCGACCAGGACGCGCTCCGCGCCGCGCTTCCCGGCCTCGATCCGGCGCTGGTGGGCGACGACCTCGCGTATCCGCTCATGCTCCGGCTGCTGCCGCCGGGGCTGCTGGGGCTGGCCGCCGCCTCGCTGGCCGGCGCCTACATGTCCACGGTGGACACCCACCTGAACTGGGGCGCCTCCTACCTGGTGGAGGATGTCTACCGGCGCTTCCTGCGGCAAGACGCCGGCCGGCGCGAGACGGTGCGGGCGGCCCGCATCGCCACCGTCCTGCTCATGGCGGCGGCCGGCGCCTTGACTCTCACCGTGGACACCGCCCGGGGCGGCTTCGGGCTGCTGCTCCAGATCGGCGCCGGAACCGGCCCCCTCTTCCTCGCCCGCTGGCTCTGGTGGCGGGTCAACGCCTGGAGCGAGATCGCCGCCATGTCCGCCTCGCTGGGCGTCGCGGTCGCGCTTCCCGCCCTGGGCGTCGCTCCCGGTTCCCCCACCGGCTTGCTGGCGGGAGTGGCCGCCACTACCGTGATCTGGCTTGCGGCCACGCTGCTGACCCGGCCGGAGCCGGAGGAGACCCTGGACGCCTTCACCCGCCGGATCCGGCCTCCGGCGCCCGGCTGGCGGCGCTCCTACCGGCGAACCGGGATCGCGCCCGGTTCCTGGGGGCGGGCCTTCGCCGCCTGGCCGCTCGCCTGCGTGATGGTCTACGCGGTGCTCTTCGGAAGCGCGGCGGCGCTCTTCGGCTGGGGCGCGACCTGGGTCGTCCTCGCCGCCGCGATCGCGCTGGGGGCGGGCGTCGGGGTCGCACGGCTCTCCCGCCCGTCGCCCACCAACGCTAGCGACGGCGACGCCGGATCTCGTCCCGGTCCATGAGCCGGATCGAGACGCTCCGCACCTGGTTGTCCCGCCAGTAGCCAATCCGCGCCTCGTCGCCCACCCGATACCGGGTCTCCAGAAGCAGCATCAGGTCCGCTCGCTTTCGACCGGAGCGCCGTCGATGGAGACCACGTAGTCGCCCCCGTAGGGCACGCGGAGGGTTCCTGCCGAGGCGGCTTTCGGGACGCCTGAAGTGGAACGTTTTCAGTTTCCATTGACGTCCCCCGCCGGTCATTCCGCTGTGGGCGCCTGCATGTCCATGTAGTCGCGCAGCAAAACGGGAAACCACTCCACGAAGACCGTCGCCTTCCGAACCAGATCAAGGACATCATCCATCGTCTTTGCCATCGAATGCGTCGCAAAATCCGCCTCAATTGAGATTTGAGTGGGTAGAATGGAGACCGCCGGGATTCCGGGTGTCAAGGGCGGGCTTGCACGGCGTAGCGAACCCTTGACTCACGGAATCCGGCGGGCACGCTCGAAAAAGGGTCGAAAGCGGGAAGCCGCAACCGTCCCCAGCCAGCGTCGCCACACACCAATGGAACACTTTTCCCGCTTTCGACCCTGAAAAAAAGGAGCGCATCCAGTGCTACACGAGCTTTTCGCCCAAGCCCTCGGCATCCCGGACCCCTGGTTCGTCGAGAACGTGGAATTCGACAAGGACCAAGGAAAGCTGAGCATCCGCGTCGATTTCCGCAGGGGCGCCCGCTTCGCCCACCAGAACCACGACGGCCTCCATCCGGTCCACGACACCAAGACCAAGCGCTTCCGCCACCTCAACTTCTTCCAATTCGAGTGCGAACTGGTGGCGCGCGTCCCCCGGGTGCGCCTCCCCAACGGCAAGGTCGCGCTGGTCTCGCCGCCCTGGGCCGGCAAGCTCTCCGGGTTCTCCCTCCTCTTCGAAGCCTTGATTCTCGCCATGTGCCAGGACATGACCTTCGCCGCCGTCGCACGGCTCGCCGGACTCTCCCAGCACCAAACCCAGGCCATCTCCAACCGCTATGTGGAACTCGCCACCGAAACCGACGACCAAGCCGACGTCCGCGCCGTCGCCATCGACGAAACCTCCCGCGCGCGCGGCCACAACTACGTCACCGTCGTCGCAGACGCCCGAAAACGCCGGGTCATCTTCGTCGGAGAAGGCCGCGCCGCCGACTCCGTCGACCGATTCGCCCGAAGCCTCGAAGCCCACGGCGGAGACCCCGAAGCCGTCGAAGTCGCCTCCATCGACATGTCCCCCGCCTACATGAAGGGCGTCGCAGAGCATCTCCCCAACGCCCAGATCACCTTCGACAAATTCCACGTCATCGCTCACGCATCCAAGGCCCTCGACCAGACCCGGCGCATCGAGCAGCGCGCCAACCCCCAACTCAAGGGCATGCGCTGGGCGCTCCTCAAAAATCCCGAACGACTCGGCCCCGAACAGCGCGCCCAACTCAACGCTCTCATCGCGCAGGCCCCCGGAAAGCGCACCGCCCGAGCCTGGATGTACCGCGAGCAACTCCGGAACATCCTCAACCGCAAGCAGGTCAACGTCGTCAGAGCCATGCTCCGGCAGTGGTGCGCCAACGTGAACCGCTCCAAGGTCGAACCCATGAAAGCCGTCGCGCGGATGATCCGCAAACATCTCGAGGGCATCGTCGCGTGGGCCCGAACCCGCCAGACCAACGGCTTCATCGAGGCGCTCAACGGCCTGTTTCAGGCGGCCAAGCGGAAAGCCAGAGGCTACGGAACCTTCCAGACCATCCGCACCGTGTTCTTCCTCATCGCCGGAAAACTGGACTTCTCCAAGCTCAACCCTCATGTCGCGTACCCACTCGGTATTTGAAAGAGCCCAAAATCCTGATGAACGAGTCGGTTCCGCTCCCTTCCAATTTCGATGAATGCCCTGACGCCTTCCGCTACTCGGGGATTTTCCGCAACGCGGCTTCTGGCGCACGCCTGAAACTCGCTTCCGAACAGGGCGAAGAACTGATTCGCATTGCGCGCGTTCCAGTCGAACCACGAGTGGAACCTCCTTTCGATTCCGGTATTTCGCATGAAGTACATGAAGGGATGACCGGGGGTTGTGACCTTCTCCATTTCCTGAAGAAGCGTTTTCGTAAATTCGCTCTCGAAACGACTCGCAGCCGTCAGCAAAAGCACCTTGGGAAAATAATTTCCCATCGCATGGCGAAGCGACGCCTCTCCGCTCGTTTCGAGCCGGGTAAGCAAAAGGGCAAAGTCCCCGTGCATTTTCACGAGTGCGGCTGCCGACGTCACGGATACGTCTACAGGACGCGCACTATATTCCGGGCCCGGGACAACCGAAGCTCCACATTGGACTTCTGCATTCTTGACTTCGACAGTTTTGATCGATAAGTCCTTGACAGTCAATAGCCGACATTTCTGGCTAGGCACTACAAACGTAGCCCTCTGAAGGCTGCGGCGGCGGGGTTCGAGCCCTCAGGCGAGCTGGTACGGCGTGGTCGGCAGGGGGAGTCTCATCGCGGCGTAGATGCTCTCGGCCTCCAGGGACGGCTTCGCGGGGATGGCGTATCGCTCTCCGGTTTTCTCGCAGAGCAACACCGAACACTTGCGGTGCGCCAGCGCATTGCGGATGACTTCGGGAGACATCCGCTCCTTCTGGAGCGCGACCCGATAGGCCAGATGGCGCACGCAGGCGAACGCCATGAAGGCGATCGCGATGTGGGCGCGGATCCGTTGTTCGGTCCAGTGCCAGATCGGCCGGACGCGCAGATCGTGCTTGGTGATGCGGAAGCTCTCCTCGACCCGCCAGAGTCCCCGGTAGTGCGACAGCACCTCGGCGGCCTGCGCATCGCGCAGGTTGGTGATGACGCCGGCCAGTCCGTCCCAGCGCGCCGCCTCGTCGATCTTCTTCTGATCCACGACGAGCCGCGCATCCCCCTCAACGGCGATGAAGCGCTTGGCGCCATGCTGGGACAACAGCGCTTTGGGGTTGTCGCTTTGCGACAGCTTGTCGAACGCCCGCTGGATCGCCTGGCGGCGATCCCGGGCGTCCTTGCGCGCTCGCTTGGCGGACCACGTGACGATCAAGCGTCGCCCCTGGTGATCCCATTCGTTCACCAGGCGCTCCGAGGAGTGTTTCAGCGGGACGTAGGAGTCGAGATTCCAAATCTTCCTGCGTAGCGCGCCGGGGAGCTGGCGCAGCCGGGCGCCCACCACATAGCCGCCGCCCATCGCCTCCAGCGTCTCCAGGTTGGCGGCGCTGAGCATCCCCCGATCCGCCACGCAGACCGCCTGCTGCGCCGGATGACGCCGCAGCAAGCCCTTGAACACAGGAACCAGGCTGTGCCCCTCGTAGGCGGCGCCGGGGAACACCTCGTAGCTCACCGGAAGCCCCTCGCGGGTGACCATCAGCGCTAGCAGCACCTGCGAGTAGCGGTGCTTGCCGTCCTTGCTGTACCCCTTCTGGCGGAGTTCATCCTCCTCCTCTGTCGCAAAGGCCAGCGTGGTGCAGTCGAAGAACAACACCGAGACCGGATCGGGCAACACCGAGCGGGTGGCGTCGCCGACCCGGGCGCGAAGCCGTTCGATTGTCCTCGCGTCCAGCCGATCCATCATCCGGTAGACCTTGTGAAGCGGCAGGCTCACCCCGAAGTCGTTTTCAAGACTCCGCACGCTGCCGCGCTTGCTGTCGGGGTTGGCGATCCGCGCCATCACCGTGTGGAACAGGGCGTCGTGGTACGCCCGATAGCGGGAGCGCGGCAACAGCGCGTTCAGACCCAGATGCCGGTAGACCTCGCCGTAGACCTCATGGATGCCGGTCGTGATCCGTTGGGCTTCCTTCAGTTGCTTGAGATCGACGGGTAGGGTCGCCTTGCCGTCGCCCTCGCGCCCGACGCGGATGACCTGCTCGGCGAGCTTTTCGGAGGAGAAGAGGAGAGGCTGGCGTTCGGTCTTGAGCTTGGTCTTGATGAACTCGCCGAGCCGCTTCAGGCGTTCGAGCTCCTTGTCGTCCTTTGCGATGCCGATGTGTCGGACGATGCGTTGGCGGACCTTGGTTCCGTTGCGTACGCCTTCGACGAGTTGTACGGAGCGCCGGGGGCTGTTGGGAGTGGACTTGACGCGAACGAACATGGGTGGAGTATAGCACAGAAGTCAAACCAGAAAAATCGCTAGGCACAACAGAGCGAGTAGCGAAAAGCTCCCTTGTTTCAGAACATGTTTGTTTTCAACAGCTTCCCGATCCGACGCTCCGACCGAAATCGGGCTCAAACTGTCAAAGTCGGGACAACCGAAGCTCCACATTGGACTTCTGCATTGTTCCGTTCATGGATGCTTTTTTGAATTCCTCGTCGTTGGCCAGATTCAGAATTTCTTCGGGAGCCAACGAGCCGTTTGCAAGTCTTCGTTCCGCAAAGGCGTTTCGAAGCGATGCGGCGAAAATGGCCTCATAGAGCGCGACGCTGAAACGGTTGTTTCTGATGAATGCATCTTCGGGCAACGACTGGCAGGCGCCGAGAAAGGACGCAAAGAGTTCCTTGAGATAGGAATTCATGGCGTCACTGTTTCCCGTCGACTTTCTCGAAAACCGATTCAGGAACCGCGTCATGGAAGGTGTGTATTCCGTGTAATCCGCCAGCATCGCGAATCCGCGAAGCAGAAATTCGATGTCCCTCAGATGCAGATCCGGTTCCTCCATCTGGAGCAGACGTCTCCACTTTCCTTCACCCGCATTGATATTGGACAGCATCGTATAAAAATTCGAATGATACATGCTCGCTCGAATTTCCTGGGGCTTGAGATGGACGCCGCCCGAATTGAGGCGGGCGAAGATTTCAAATATCGCTGCATCGCCATTTCCGGGAACGTTCTGCTTCACCACCATGTTCCGGATCGGACGCAGATCCAAATCGGATTTGAAGACGCCGAGCGTCGGATAGATCAGACCGGCAAGATCATCTGTCCGCCGGGGCGAATGACGAGGCAATTGCAGGGCAAAATCATGAAAAAGGCGATCGTCGCCAAGAACGTCGCCCGGTATTGCGCCATTCTCATTCAGAATTCGACGAATTTCCGCCAGCTTGTCCTTTCGGGGAAAACGGTTCTTGCTGAAGTAGTAGATCGAAAGCAGACGCTGTTGGCCATCGATGACGACAAAGCGATCCCTGTCCTGTTCGTACAGGAAAATCTGGGGAACGGGAAGTCCCAGAATCAGGGACTCAATCAGTCGGGACGCACGGCCGATGTCCCAAACGAAATTCCTCTGAAAACCGGGAATGCAGATGGCGCCGGAATCAAGGAAACTGCATATCGTGAGAACATTGAAATCATTGGGCGAGGTTGTGATGTCGTATGCGATCGGACTCTCTTGCGAATGGGAAGCATGGTCTTCACATTGCGAGTCCGCTGCGCCCGTTTCCGGCATCGCTGGATCCATCGTCGAAACGCCCACGAAGTTCAGGGTAGCACGCGGCGGCTCGACGGGCCGTCCGGTCAGAGCGGGGCGCCGTCGGCGTCCAACCGGACGACCGGTCCGAGCCCCTTCAAACCTTCAAGGGCGGGTTCCAGCGGCTCGGCGTTACCCACCACCACCAGCGCCCCCTCTTCGGGAACCAGGTAGCGCGCCGCCGCCTCCACCACGTCCTCCCGGGTCACCGCCCTTACCCGATCCGGGTAGTCGCGGAGCATGGAGAGGGGGCGGCCCTGGTCGTGCTGCGCGGTGATCGCCCCGGCGGTGCTCCCGCAGGTCTCGAAATCGTGCACGTGGCTTCGCAGGAAGGCGCGCTGCGCATCCTCCATCTCCCGCGCCAGGATGCGGCGTTTCCCCGAGGCCAGGTCGGCGAGCTCCGACAACAGCGCCCCGATGCCGGCGCCGGCCTTCTCCAGGTGGATCGCCGCCGACGCCTCGATCAACCCGGCGCTGCGGCGCTGGCGGAGCCGGGCGAACGCCCCGTAGGTGGCCCCCATCCGTTCGCGGAGAGTCAGGTTCAGCCGGCTTCCGAATCCCCCGCCCAGAACGTGGAGCGCGAGCCGCAACGCGAGCCGCTCCGGCGCGTCCCGGGGCGGGCCCTGCCGGGTCCAGGCGACCATCGCCTGGGGCGCCGGGTTCGCGGTTCCATGCAGGAAGACCCCGGTTTCGGCGGCAGGAATCGGCGGCGCGGCGCACCGTCCCTCCCGACCGGCGGGGTTCCAGTCCCCGAAGGCTTCCTCCAGCATCCGGCGGGCGGTTTCGGGATCGATGTCCCCGCAAAGGACGAGCGCCGCATCGGAGGCCGGGTAGCGGGCTTCGTGGAACCGGCGCAGATGTTCGGGCCGCATCGCCTCGAGCGTCGCCTCGTCGCCGCCGGCGCGCCAGCCGTAGGGATGGTCGTCGGAGAAGACCGTCCGGCGCACGATGCGCCGCAGGATGGAATCCGGCCGGACGCGCGCCGAGCGGAGGCCGTCGAGCCGCAGGGGAACCAGCCGCTCCATCTCCTCGGCGCGAAACGCCGGGTTGCGGAGCATGTCCACCGCGAGCTCCAGCGTGGGGCGCAGATGCTCGGTCAGACAGGAGAAGCCGAGATGGATGGTCTCGCTCCCCGCGCCGCATCCGATCGCCGCGCCGATCCGGTCGGCGTCCGACTCGAACTGGCTCGCCGACCGGGTTTCGGTGCCGCGCTCCATCATGCTTGCGGTCATCGACGCCAGGCCGGCTTCGGCCCGGACCTCGTCCACCCGCCCGCCGGGCATGGTGAGGACGCCCTCCAGCTTGGGGAGATCGCGCCGGGGCGCCACCAGCAGCCGCAGGTCGTTCGAGAGCCGCAGCTCCTCGGGGAGCGGCGCGACGAAGGCGCCCCTGGGGCCCTTCCGGGGAGCGCGGGTTCGATCCGGCTCCGGGGGCAGTTCCGCTTCCGGCGGCGGGGAGGACGGGGGCGCCGTCCATCCGGGGTCCGGTTTCGGCTGGCCGGCGGGCGCGTCGCCGACGGCGTCCGGATCGCCGTAGAGAAGCTCCACCCGGGGCTCCAGCAGATAGCGGGAGCAGGCGTCCCGCAGGTCCTCCCGGGAGACGTCCCGATACCGGATCCAGTGCTCCCCGATCTTCCCGGCGTCGCCCAGGAAGGTCTGGTAGCGGGCGAGCAGGTCGGCCTTGCCGGCGAGCCGCTCCATCGCGTCCACGAAGCCGACCTGGAGCGCCGCCTTCACCTTCGCCAGCTCCTCTTCGGTGGGGCCCTCCCTGGCGAACCGGGCGATCTCCTCGTCCATCGTCTCGCGGATCCGCGCCAGCGGAATCTCCGGGCGCGCGGTCACCACCGCCCCGGCGACGCCGCCCGACTCCAGCGAATACTGGAAGGCGCCGACGTTCGAGGCGATGCGATCCTCGTACACCAGCCGGCGGTAGAGCCGCGAGTTGATCCCGTCGGAGAGCAGGTCGGAGAGCATCTCCAGCGCCGGCTGATCCTCGTGGAAGAACGGCACGGTGGACCAGCCGCAGTAGAGCCGGGCGTGGGGGACCGCCTCCTCCACCCGGAGGATCCGGGATTCGGGAAGCCGGTCGTCGGGGATGACCGGACGGCCGGGAAGCGGGCCGGGTGGGATCGAGCCGAAGTACTTCCGCACCAGCTCCAGCGCCCGCCGTTCGCTGAAGTCGCCGGCGATCACCAGCACCGCGTTGTTGGGCGCGTAGAACGCGCGGAAGAAGTCGTGCGCCTCCTCGAGGCTCGCCGCCTCCAGGTGCTTCATGTCCCCGATCACGTCCCAGGAGTACGGATGGCCGGCCGGGTAGAGCGCGTGGAACATCTTTTCCCAGGCGGTTCCGTAGGGGACGTTGTCCATCCGCTGGAACCGCTCGTTCCGCACCACCTCCCGCTGGGTGTCCAGCCGGTTCCGGTCCAGCACGTCCAGCAGATACGCCATCCGGTCCGACTCGGCCCAGAGCGCGACGCCGAGCGCCTCCCGGGGGAGCGTCTCGTAGTAGTTGGTGCGGTCGTGGCTGGTGGTGCCGTTGACCCCGCCGGAGGAGAGGCTGGCGCCGCTCTTCTCCATCAGCCGGATGAAGTGCGCGTTGTTGTGGCGCGAACCCTCGAACATCAGGTGCTCGAACAGGTGAGCGAACCCGGTGCGCGACGGCCGTTCGTTCTTCGAGCCGACGTGGTACCAAAGCGCCACGTGCGCCAGCGGCAGCCGCCGATCCTCGTGGAAGAGCACTCGGAGGCCGTTTTCGAGAACCCGGAGCCGGAACGGAACCGAAATCGTGTCCGCCATGGCGGCGCGACGGCGGTTCGGGGAAGGCATGCGCGGCGGGGAATATACTGCCCGCCGACTTCGGGGAGCGGCGGGGAAGGATTACTGCGCGGATGTGGCTTCTGGTTCCGCTCGCGCTGCTGGCCGGCCAGTTCACCGCCGACCGCCCGCTGGAGGACATGGCCGGCAAGCAGGTGGTGTTCGAGACCACCGGCGGAACGATCGTCGTCGAAATCCGGCCGGAGGCCGCCCCCAACCACGCCGCGTTCTTCCTGAAGCAGGCGGAGGCGGGCGCCTACGACGGCGTCGCCTTCCACCGGGTGATCCCCCGCGGCATCCTCCAGGGCGGCGATCCCTACACGAAGGACCCGGAGGCGACCGAACGCTACGGGACCGGCGGCTTGATGCGGCTGGCCCGCGAGCCGAACGACCTGCTCCATCTTCGCGGGGCGGTCTCGGCGGTCCAGGTTCCCGGCGACCCCGACAGCGCCGGCGCCCAGTTCTTCATCGTGATCACCGACCAGCCGACGCTGGACGGGCAGTACACGGTGTTCGCCGAGGTCGTGGAGGGCATCCGGGTCGCCACCGCGCTCTCGGAGGTCCCGATCGACGCCGAGGGCCGCCCGCTCGAGCGGATCGAAATCCGGCGCGCCGCCGTCCGCGACCGCCCGCCGGACATCGCGCCCCCGTTCACCGACGAGACCGACGCCCGGCTCGCCGACTTCCAGGTGGTGCTCGAAACCCCGATGGGCGCGATCCGGATCGGGATGTTCCCCGACATCGCCCCCCGGCACGTCCGCAATTTCCTGCGCCTCGCGGCGCTCGGCGCCTACGACGGCACCGCCTTCCACCGGGTGGTTCCCGGCTTTGTCATCCAGGCCGGCTGGATGGAGACCCGCGAGCCGCCGCTCCCCGAACATCTCGAAGCGCACGTGACGAACATCCCGGCGGAGCTCGGCGACCGCGCCCATGTCCCCGGAATCGTCTCGATGGCCCGGCTGGACGCCTTGGACAGCGCGATGACCAGCTTCTTCATCGTCACCGCCGAAGCGCCCGAGCTGGACGGGGAGTACACGGTGTTCGGCGAGGTGGTCTCCGGGTACGAGGCCGTGGAAGCCATCGAGGCGGCGCCCGTCGACCAGAACGAGGCGCCGCTCGAGCGGATCGAAATTCGCCGGGCGCGGGTGGAGCGGGTCCGGTGAGCGCCTGGCTGGACGTCGCGATCATCGGCGGCGGCCCTTCGGGGCTGGCGGCCGCCATCGAGTGCCAGCGGCACGGCCTCAGCCATCAGGTGTTCGAAAAGGGCGGGCTGGTGGACACCATCCGCCGCTTCCCGGTGCACATGGTGTTCTTCACCACCCCGGACCTGCTCGAAATCGGGAACATCCCGCTGGTCTGCCACCGGGAGAAGCCGTCGCGGTTCGAGGCGCTCATCTACTACCGCAAGGTGACGCAGCACTTCGGCCTGAAGCCGCGCCTCCACACCCGGGTGGCGCGGGCGACGCGGGAGGACGGCGGGTTCGCCCTGGAGCTCCGCAGCGAGCGGCAGGGCATCCCCGATCCGCCTCCGGTTCGGGCCCGCAACCTGATCCTCGCCATCGGCTACTTCGAGAACCCGAACCGGCTCGGCGTTCCCGGGGAGGACCTGGAGAAGGTTTCGCACCGCTACGTGGAGACCCACCCCTACTTCGGCTCCAGGGTCGCGGTGATCGGCGGCGGCAACTCGGCGGCGGAGACCACGCTGGAGCTCTTCCGCGCCGGGGTCGACGTGACCCTCATCCACCGCGGCGAAACCCTGTCGCCGAACCTGAAGTACTGGGTCCGCCCCGACATCGAGAACCGCATTGAGCGGAAGGAGGTGCCCGCCCATCTCGGAACCCGGGTGGTGGGCATCCAGCCGGATGCGCTGACCCTCGAGGATTCCGAAGGCAGGCGGCGGGAGATCGCCAACGACTTCGTGCTGCCGCTGATCGGCTATCGCCCCGACTACCCCTTCCTCGAATCGCTGGGCGTGCGCAGCGCGGGGCCGGACCGGACGCCGGTGACCGATCCGGAGACCTTCGCCACCGAGACGCCCGGGCTCTATCTGGCGGGCGGAGTGGTGGCCGGCATGCGCACCAACCGCATCTTCATCGAGAACGGCCGCTTCCACGGCGAGGCCATCCTCCGGCACATCACAAAAACCCGGTGAAGGATCTGGACCACCGCGGGTTCGCGCCCGAAGTCATGGCGGAACGGGCCCGGACGTTCGCCGAGCACATGGAGCGGCGGCGCACGGTGCGGGACTTCGACTCCCGTCCGGTTCCCGAAGCGGCGCTCGAGGCCGCGCTCCGCACCGCCGCCTCGGCGCCCAGCGGCGCCAATCTCCAGCCCTGGCGCTTCGTGGTGGTGCGGGACCCCGAAGTCAAGAGACGGATCCGGGAGGCGGCGGAAGCGGAGGAGCGGGCGTTTTACGGCGGCAAGGCGCCCCCGGAGTGGCTCGCGGCCCTCGAGCCGCTGGGCGTCGACGCCAACAAGCCGTTCCTCACCGAGGCGCCGGTTCTGATCGCCATCTTCATGCAGCGTTACACGATCGGCCCCGACGGACGCCGGGTCCGCAACTACTACCACGCGGAGTCGGTGGGGATCGCCGCCGGGTTCCTGATCGCGGCGCTCCATCACGCCGGCCTCGCGACTCTCACCCACACGCCGAGTCCGATGAAATTCCTGGGCGAGCTTCTGGATCGGCCATCGAACGAGGTTCCCTTCCTCCTGCTGGTGGTGGGATACCCGAAGGACGGGGCGCAGGTTCCGGACATCCGCCGCCTTCCGCTGGACGAAGTCGTCCGCTTCCGGTGAAACGGCGCGCGTTCCTCGGCGCGCTGGCGGCGGGCGGCGCCGCTTGCGGGCAGCCGGAGAGTTCCCCCCTGGACTACCGGATCCGGAACGCCCGGATCGTGGACGGCACCGGCGCTCCCGCCCGTCGGGGCGATCTCGGCATCCGCGGCGGCCGCTTCGTCCCCGCCGTCGGCGACGCGCTCCGCGAATGGGACGCCCGGGGACTGGTCGCGGCGCCCGGCTTCGTGGACATCCATTCGCACGGCGACCTGGTGCTGCCGGATGCCCGCCCCGAGCGCGAGGCGCTGCTCGCCGGCCGGCTGGCCCAGGGGATCACCACCGAAGTCATCGGCAACTGCGGACTGGGGGCGGCGCCGCTCTACGGCGAGGGGACGGCGCTGGCGCCGGCGGTGCACGCCTGGATGACCCCGGAGGGGGCGTCCTGGAACTGGAGGTCGCTCGCCGACTACTTCGCGGCGGTGGAGACCCGGGGAACGCCGATGAACGTGGCCGCGCTCGTCCCGCACGGCCTGCTCCGGCTGGGAGCGATGGGGCTCCGTCCGGGCGCGCCCGACGAAGGCGAACGGGCGCGGATGGCGCGCGCCCTGGAGCAGAGCCTCGAGGAAGGCGCGCTGGGCCTCTCCGTCGGGCTGATCTATCCGCCCGGCATGTTCAGCGCGACCGGGGAGCTGGCCGCGCTCGCCGGCTTGCTCCGGAAGTCCGACGGCGTCTTCGCCGCTCACGTGCGGGGATCCAGCGAGACCCTGCTCCCGGCGGTGGAGGAACTCATCGGGATTGGCCGGGCGGCCGAAGTCCGGGTCCACCACAGCCACGCCGAGGCGGTCGGCCGGAACCACTGGAGCAAGCTGGAGACCTTCCTGGAGATGGAGCGGGCCGCCCGGCGCGAAGGAACGCGCATCTCGGCGGACATGTTCCCCTACCCGGCGGCGGCCACCATGATGTACGCCATCTACCCGCCGTGGGCGCTGGAGGGCGGTCCGGCGGAGCTCCTGGTCCGCCTGCGGGACCCCGGACTCCGCGCCCGGATTCGCCGGGACATCGCGGAGCGCATCCCCGAATGGCCGCCGTGGGGCGCGGAGGGCTGGCCCCACAACCTGGTCGCGGCGGTCGGCTGGGAGGGAATCCGGGTGGCGAGCGTGGGCGGGAGCGGAAATGACGACGACGCCGTCGGCCTCTCGCTCGCCGAACTCGGCCGGCGCCGGCGCCAGGACCCCTTCGAGGCGATTTCCGATCTGATGCTGGAGGCGGGCGGGGCGGTCGGGCAGTTCGTGCTGGACATCAGCGGCGAAGCCGGCCTCCGGACGCTCGCCGCCGATCCCGAGGTGGCGTTCATCACCGACGCGAACGACTACGGCAAGGGCGCCCCCCACCCCGCCGCCTTCGGCGCGTTTCCGCGCGTGTTGCGGCGCTACGTCCGCGAAACCGGCCTCCTCCCGCTGGAAGAGGCGGTCCGGCGCATGACCTCGCTTCCCGCCGCCATCGCCGGGCTGCCGGATCGGGGACGGATCGCCGACGGCCTCCCCGCCGACCTGACGCTGTTCGACCCGGATCGGATCGCGGACCACGCCACCCTGGAGGCGCCCCGCCAGCGGGCAAGCGGCATCCGCGCCACGTTCGTGAACGGGACGCCGGTCACCCTCGAAGGCCGGTACACCGGAGCGCTGCCCGGCCGGGCGCTCCGCCGCGCCGCATGAGAATCCGTCATCGAATCCCGGCAGCGGTCGTTGCGGCAACCCTCGCATCAGGGTGTTCGGTCGTCCTGGTCCAGGGGCCTCCCCAACCCGGCGAGGCCGACTACGATCCGACCGGCATCTACCCCGCCGGCGTTCCGTGCACCCCGGGCCGCGGCTGGCCCCTGCTGGACACCGCCTTCGCGCTGGCCGCTCTCGCGGGAACCGTGACCGCCGACAACCGGGACGACCGCATCGACGGCGCCCTCACCACCGCCGCGGCCGCCCTCTCCGCATGGATCGGGAACCGGCGCGTCTCCGCCTGCCGCGCCGCGATGCCCGGCTGAAGTCAGCGGAGATGCCGGTTGAAGAAGTCGGTCATGCGGCGGTAGCTGTCGCGGCGGCTGGAGATTTCGTCCCAGCCGTGATCCTCGACCGGGTAGACGACCAGATCGAAGTCCTTCTGCTTCTCGATGAGGATCTGGGCGAGCCGGAAGGAGTCCTGGATCTGGACGTTCCCGTCCACCAGGCCGTGCTGGATCTGGAGCGCGTCCTCGAGGCCGTCCGCGTAGTACACCGGGCTTGAGACCCGGTACGCCTCCTCGTCGTCAAGCTGGCTGCCGTTGAGGATGCGGCTGGTGTAGCCCTGGTTGTAGTGGGACCAGTCGGTGACCGGGTAGAGCGCGACCCCGGCTGCGTACGTTCCCGGATGCCGGAACAGCGACATGAGGGTGAAGAAGCCGCCGTAGGAGCCGCCGTAGACCCCGATCCGCCCGCGCGCCGCGTCGTGCCGGTCCACCAGGATGTCCAGCAGCGGCAGGGCGCTGTCGATGTCGGAGACGCCCATTTGCCGGTAGGCGTAGGTGCGGTTGCGGTGGCCGTAGCCGGAGCTTCCCCGGTAGTCCACCGAGGCGGCGACGTAGCCGTTCTGGATCAGGTAGTTCGCGTAGACGATGCTCCCGGACCGGGACCACCCCTTGACCACCGCCTGGGCGCACTCGCCGCAGCCGTGCGCGTAGACCACCGCCGGGGTCTCGCCGGGGACCGCATCGGGCGGGGCGTCCCAGACGCGCGCCCACGCGGTGGTTCCGTCGGGCAGGTCGTATTCGACGATCTCGCTTTCGGCCCAGGCGGTGCGATGGAACAGGTCGGTCCCGCTCTTCGTGATCCGCACCGGCTTGGCGCCCGCGGGCTCGGCGTCCATGAGATGGAGATCGCCCAGCTCGGTGAGCGACTGGCTGACGAAGGCGATCCGCCCGCCGTCGGGGGAGACTTCCCAGGCGTTCCGCCCCTCGCCGGCGGTCAGCCGGGCGAGTTTCCCGCCCCGGACCGGAATCCGGTAGAGATGCTCCTCGCCGGGGTGCTCGCGGCTCGCGGTCAGCAGGAAGGAGGCGCCGCCGGGCGCCAGCTCGACGCGCCGAACCTCGAACTCGCCCTCGGTGAGCGCGGTGACCTCGCCGTCCAGGTTGGCGAGGAGCAGCATCGCCCAGCCGCTCGCCACCGAACCGAAGGCGAACGCATCGCCGTCGTCCAGCCAGAGCAGCGTCCCGGGAGACCAGCGGCCCACCACCAGCGGCCCGCCGATCCAGGACTCCTCGATCTGGTGGTCCACGTGGCGCAGCGTCCCGGTCTCCAGATCGAGCAGCGAAATCCAGCGTTCCTTGTGATCCATGGAAAGGGTCTGGACCGCCGCGTGGCGCCCGTCCGGACTCCAGTACGGTCCGTGGATCACGGTGTCCTTTTCGATCCCGTCCTCCACCCAGCGGATTTCGATGTCCTCCGGGCGCGTCTTCGGGTCCACCTCCACGATGCCCATCCGCCAAGCGGGGAGCGCCTCCCCGACCTTGGGGCGCGCGTCCTTGCCAATCGCCTGGCCGCTTTCGTTCACGAACTCCATGAAGCGGGTTCGTTTCGGCGTCGCCGGATCCTTGCGCGCCCGGAAGACCACGAACCGGCCGTCGGGCGAGAGCCGGAGGTCCACCGCCCGCTCCCCCTTGGGCATCGGGATCGCCTGGGGAAGGTGTTCGCGCCGGGCGCGGCGCAGGTCGCCCCGGCGGTCGTCGCGCTCCTTGCGTTCGCGGACGACGTCCACCAGCTCCGCCTGCTGCTTCTTGAGCCACGCCTCCTGATCGCTGGACTCGTCCTCGGCGGCCGTGACTTCCGCGACCTGCCGGGTGATCCCGGAAGCGACCCGGTGTTCCCAGAGGTCGCCGCTTTCGGTCGCGTTCGCGGCGAGGCCCCGGGTTGCGAAGAGCGCCGCGCTGCCGTCCGGGCGCATCCGCAGCGCGCCGATGGTTCCGGCGACCGAGAACACGGCGCGGACGCCGCCGTCTCCGGTCCAGATGAAGAGCGTCCCGTCGCGGGACCAAGCCTCCACTTCGGCGAACCGGGCGCGCACCCGGTTCGAGCCGGGCATCCGGCGGACTTCGGCCTCGGTCAGCTCGCGGAGCGCGCTCCCGTCGCGGCTCGCCGCAAACCACGGGTCGTCGTCGGGAAGCTGGCTGGGCGCCGGGTTCTCATGCCAGCGAAAGTGCACCTCGCTGCCGTCCGGCGCCCAGCGGAGATCCCGGGGGGCGAGTCCCAGGACCCGGGGGCCGCCGCCCAGGTGGTCCAGGGTCAGTCGGAAGTCGGGGTCGGCGTCCGCGGCGGTGAGGCGGGACTGGGAGCGGAGCTGGGCGCTGGCGGCGGACGGGGCGAGCGATGCCAACAGCAGGACGGCGAGGCACGGGATGCGGGGCATGGGAATCCTCCGGGAGGGAGGAGCGTACCTACTCGCGTATTTCCGCTCTGCAGATGACCCCTTCGCGCCCCCTGTTCTCCCAATGACCCTTCCAGTAGACCACAACGTCCTTGTACACCACCGTGCCGTTCCTCTTGGTGACAGGAACTTCGTCGAGCTCCTCCCCAACTTCAAGTTCTTCGGCAAGATCGCCCCGGATCTCGACCACCCATTCACCATCCTTCTCGCGACGCACAAACCTGTTGGCCATGTCAAAAATCCTACTATACGGATACGGCGGGATGCGAGCCGTGGAGGGTGCGCTTGCCGAAGGCGGAGGCGACGAGCGCGACCGCGACTTCGGCGGTCCGGTTGCGGATGTCGCGCGTCGGATTCACCTCGACGACTTCGAGCGAGCGCAGGCCGCCGCTCGCCGCCACGCACTCCATCAGGGTCCAGGCCTCCCGCAGCGTTAGCCCGCCCGGTTCCGGGGTGCCGACGCCGGGCGCGACGTCGGGATCGAGTCCGTCCATGTCGATGCTCAGGTGGAATCCCCGGGTCCCGTCGAGGACCCGGTCCACCGCTTCCTCGGCCGTGGCGGCGATCCCGCGCCGGTCCACCTCCTCCATCGTGATGGCCCGGAAGCCGAGATCGGCGAGGATGCCGACTTCGCTGGCGTCCACGCTGCGGATGGCGATCTGGACCGTGTTGGCGGGCTGGACGCGCGCGGCGCCCGGCGCAAATCCGCCCACCCCGGTGTAGGCGGGGGCGCCCCGACCCAGGATCGCCGCCAGCGGCATGCCGTGCACATTCCCGGTGGGCGAGGTCTCGGGCGTGTGGGCGTCCAGGTGGGCGTCCACCCAGACGAGTCCGAGCTCGCCGGGTTCCGCCGCCGGATCGACCATCCCGGACACCGTGCCGAGCGCGATCGAATGGTCGCCGCCCAGAACCAGCGGGACGCAGCCGGACGCGCGGATCCGCCGCACCCGCTCGGCGAGCTCCTGGTTCACCGCCGCGATTTCGGAGAGATGGCGCGCCCTGGAATCCGGCGGCGCGCCGGCGCCCCGCACGGGAATGTCGCCCTCGTCCCGCACGTCGAGGCCGAGCGTCCGGAGCGCCTCCAGCAGTCCGGCGTTCCGGATCGCCGCCGGCCCCATGTCCGTCCCCCGGACCCCGGCGCCCAGGCCCAGCGGGACGCCCAGGATGCGAACCGGCGGCGGCGGAACGGCGGTCACCGAATCAGCAGGATCCGATCGTTCGCCGGGTAGAACCACTCGATTCCGCGTTCGGTCACGATGGCGTCGTCCTCGAGCGGAATCCGCACCTTGGCGCCGCCGAACTCGTCGGCCTTGGTGTAGGCGAAGAGTTCGATGGAGAACATGTTGGTGGGCACGATTTCGTATTCCAGCCGGGTCGGGTTGAACCACGCGATCGACGGCCCGATGCCGTGCCCCAGGTTGCCGACCGAATGGCAGCCGACCACAACGTCGGTGGTGTCGTCGTCGGTGGGCTGGTTGAACTCGATCATCTGGAATCCGGCTTCGGTGAGCGCCTGGCCGAGTCGCTCCAGCATCGCGCCGGCCGTCGGGCCCGGCTTGATGGTGCGTCGGATCACGTCCCGGGCGGCGCGTCCCCGGTCGAAGGCGTTCTGGATGCCGGGCGGCGCCGCGGTCTCCCCGTCCTTCAGCACATAGGCGATGCGCTTCATGTCGGTGTAGAAGTTGAGATAGCCGACCCCCCAGTCGATCATCAGCAGGTCGCCCCGCTGGATGATCCGTTCGTTCGAGGTGGCCTCGATACCGGTCGGCCCGGTGATGTAGATCGAGGGCAGTCCGAACGAGGAGTCCAGACCGTTTTCGAGAAGCCGCTGCTCGATCCACCAGGCCACGTCCTCCAGCGCGGTGACGCCGGGGGTGATGACCTCGTTCGAGAAGGCGCGCTCGGCGATCCGCCGCGACCATTCGCCCGCTTCGCCGAAGGCGACGATCTCGCTGGCCACCCGACGGGAGCGGAAATCGGAGATCAGCTTCTCGGCGGACACCAGCCGGTCGGCCCAGGGCGCGCCGAGCGTCTCGCGCAGGTGGAGCCAGCTGGTGTGGGAGAGGCCGTCCGCCGCGCCGATGCTGCGCGACATGTTGACCCCGATTCGCTGCGGGTCGCGCTCCCGGACGAACGCCGCGAGGTCGGCGCCGCCGAGCACCTGGTCGTAGACCCCGCAGCGCTCGATCTTGTAGCCGGTGACCCCGATGGCGACCCGCTCGATCCGGTCGCCCCCGCGATCGGTGAAGACGATGTAGCCGGTGCTGCCGATGTAGCCACGCCCCAGATCCTCCCAGAGCGGGTCGCGGTAGCCCTCCTTCATCACCGTGATCCACATGTCGATGTCGTTGCCGCGCATCGCTTCGGGGAGGATCAGGTCGAACTTGTCCGCCCGGATCTGGCACATCCGCTCCCAGCGGACGCGCGCCTCGGTCTTGGCGGCGGCGCCGGTCGGAACGAGAAGGAGAAGGAACGCGAGAGCGCCGCCCCGCAGAAGATGTCGGTTCATGACATGAGCCTCCGACCGGCAAGGGTACGCGCTTTCGCGCGGCGCTATGCGTTCGTCGGGTCGGAGAGTTCCCCGGGAAGAGCGTCACCGGCTTCCTCCTCGCTGGGATCCTTGGCAGGCGACTCGGACCACATCTCCTCGAAGGCGACCCGGGCCGCTTCGCTGGCGGCGCGCTCCTCTTCGGGGGCGCTCTCGACTTCCTGGGCCAGCTTCTTCCGGGCTTCGTCCGGGTCGAGCGCCTTGAGGGAACCGGCGCGCAGTTCGGCGAGCGCGATGGCGGTCGGCGGCCGCGATCTGTCCTGGGAGGTGTGGGGCGCCGCCCCCAGGAGCAACTGTCGGGCGCGTCGCGCCACGACGTTCACGCGAAGGAAGGGGCTGGCGTCTTCAAGTTTCAAGCTGGCGATCTCCCGGGAAGGAACCCGGGAGCATAGCGTCCCCCGCGCCGAAGGCCCCGCTTACTCGTCCAGCAGGCTCGAAAAGACCCGGAGCGACTCCGGCGCCGCCCAGTCGCGGGCGCCGACGATGTGCGACGCGAGGGTTCCGTCGCGCCGGACGATCCAGGTTTCGGGGAACTGGAAGACGTCCCAGCGGCGGGAGACCCGCTTGCCGAGGTCGTGGAGCACCAGAAACCGCAGTCGATGCTCGGCCACGAAGTCCGGGACGTCCGAGAGCCGCTCGTCCACCGAAACCGCCACCACCCGAAGCCCCCGGCCGCCCAGCGTGTCCTCGAGGCGCTGGAGGGAAGGCATCTCCTCGACGCACGGGGGGCACCAGGTCGCCCAGAAGTTGAGGACGACCACCTCGCCGCGGAAATCCTCGAGCGCATGCAATGCGCCGTTCAGATCCGAAAGCGCAAGGGGCGGCGCCGGGGCGCCCGGGCGCGGTGGTTCCGGGCGTTCGGCGCAGGCGACCGCCAGGGCCAGGGCGACGATGAGGCGTTTCATCCCGGTTTCTCCTGGCGCTGGAGGACGTACATCCCCAGCCCGGCCGCCGTCTTGGCGTCCCGGAATCCCCCTTCGGCCAGCATCGAGACCGCTTCCTCCATCGGAAGATGAACCACCTCGATGTCCTCGCCGGCGTCGGGTTTCGGGGGGCCGGGAGTCAGGCCGGTGGCGAGAAAGAAGGTCAGCGCCTCATCGCAGAAGCCGGGCGCGGAAAAGAGGGTTCCGAGCGGAGCGAGCGTCCGGGCGCGATACCCGGTCTCCTCCGTCAGCTCCCGGACGGCGGTCCGCTCCGCGGTCTCGCCCGGCTCCCGGGTCCCGGCGGGAAGCTCGAGAAGAACTTCATCCACCGCGTACCGATACTGGCGCACCAACACGATGCGGTTCCCTTCGGCGACGGCGACGACCGCCACCGCGCCCGGATGCCGGACCACCTCGCGGCGGACTTCCGGGCCTTCGCCCCCCCGGAGCAACGGTTCCCGGACCCGGTCCGCCTCAACCCGGAGCAACCGCCCGCGAAACGCAACAACCCGCTCCATGTGCCGCCCAAGTCTAGCGACCCTGCGCCAGAATCCCCGTCCCCCCCCGGATGGTTTCCTCGGCCCTTCTTCTGGCGCTCCTCGCCGCCGGACAGGCGGACGGGCCGGACGGGGCCCGGTTGCGCGACGCGCTGGAGGCCCGGGGCGACCGGCAGCTCTACCGCTACGACTACGACGAGGCGGCGGCGACCTACCGGCAGCTGGACGAGCAGTACGCGCGCGACCCGGCGGGCCCCTACGCGCGCGCCTCGGTCATCTGGAATCGAATCGCGCAACGGAGCGGCAGCCTGCGGGGTTCCACCCACCGGGGAGACCGCTTCTGGACCCAGCCGCGCAAGCCGGAGACGACCCCGGAGGAGGAAGCGGACTTCCGGCGCTTCACCGAGGAGGCGCTCGCCCGAGCCGAGCGCCGGCTGGAAGAGGCGCCCGACGACCCGGTCGCGCTCTACTACCGGGGCGCCGCCCGGGGGCTGCGTTCGGGCTGGGAGATGGTGGTGGAGCGTTCCTACTTCCGCGCCTTCCGCTCCGGCCTGGGCGCGGTCGGCGACCACCGGCGGGTGCTGGAGCTGG
Organism: Candidatus Marinacidobacterium sp.; assembly: GCA_965202845.1. Lineage (GTDB taxonomy): Bacteria > Acidobacteriota > Vicinamibacteria > Marinacidobacterales > Marinacidobacteraceae > CBDATA01. Next base: position 250,409 of record OZ241856.1, on the reverse strand, counting down.
ACCCGGAATTCTGGGACGCCTATGCGGTGGTCGGGGCTTACGAGTACAGCCTGGCGACCCTGCCGCGGGCGCTCCGCATGCTCGCCTTCCTCGTCGGCCGGCGCGGAAACCGGGAACGGGGACTCGAATACCTGCGCATCACCGCGGACCGCGGCGCCCGCGCCCGGTGGGGGGCGATGTGGAGCGAGGCGGTGATCCTCCAGCGCGAGGGCATGGACGCCGAAGCCCTCGAACGGGTTCGCCTGCTGCGGCGCGAGTTTCCCGAAAACCCGGACTTGGCCCTCGAGGAGGCGGACCTGCGCAACATGCTCGGCGCGCACCGGGAGGCGCAGGAGATCGCGGAGTGCTTCCTCCGGGATCAGCGGACCGGGTTCGGCAACTACCGGCTGGCGGCCCCCGGCCTCGCACGGCTGCGACTGGGCGAGAGCCTGCTCTTCCAGGAGCGCTGGGAGGAAGCGGAGGCCGCCTTGACCCGGGGGCTCGCCGAGAGCCCGGCGCCGGAGCTGGAGGCGATGCTCCGCCTGCGTCGCGGCAACGCCCGGGACGGCGCCGGACGGGTCGGGGAAGCCGGAAGCGACTACATCCGGGTCCGGCAGTCGGGCGCCGACGAGGTGCTTTCCGACTGGGCCGACGGCCTGCGCCGACGACCCTGGCCGGAGGGCGCCCCGGAGGAGCTGCTGCCGCTGGCGGCGGACCGGCGGAACCGGTAGGAGTCGATCAGTCCCCGTCGCCAGCGGCGGCGGCCGAGTAGGTGAAGCTGGCGTCGGCCTCGCCGGAAGCCGGGACCGTCACCTGCATCTCCATCTCGCCCAGGCGCTCGTGCCAGACGCCGACCGTGTAGGCGCCGGGAGGCACGTTGCCGATGGTGAACGTCCCATCGCCGCCGCTCACCGCGAAGTACGGGTGGTCGAGGACGCCCGCGTAGCTGTTCATCCAGCGGTGGACGTCGCACTTGAACGGCACCATGATCTCGGGGGCGTCGAAGGTGCGGGTGGTGGTCATGTTCTGGACCGGCTGGCCGATGTTGAACTCCTGGTTCACCGAAGGGGTCGCGTGGATGTTGTGGAGCGTCTGGTCGCTGTTCATGATGTCCAGCGGCTGGCCGACCTGGATGCCCAGGACGTGCGGCACGTACACGCAGCCTTCCTGGTTGAGAACCACCGGCTCGGTCGGAACCGGGAAGTTCATGCCTTCCAGGCCGCCCTTGATGTACACGAAGCTGTTCTGGAGGCCGCCCTCCATGTCGGTGATCACGAACTCGGTCATCACCGCGCTCGTATGCATGGCGGCGCAGTTGGGGTCGGCGGCCATCTGGATGGCGTCGGCCGGCGGCGCCTCGCCGTCGAGCAGGATCCGCCCGGAGATCGTCCCGGCGGTCGCCGGATCCACCACGGTCATGGCGGCGGCGGGCATGGCGTCCCCGGCCGGCTCGTCCCCGCCGCCTCCACAGGCGGACAGGGATCCGAAGGCCAGGAGCGCGGCGAACAGGGTGAGAACGCGCAGGGAGAGAACGCGCAGGGGTCGGTTGGGCATGGGGGGGAGCATGGTCCGGGGAACCTCCTTGGGGGGGGAGCGGAAAGGGACGCGCATCCGCAGGGGCGGACGCGCCAAAAGCAGGGTGGGGATTCTAACCCGGCGTAGGATTGCGGGGTCCCGTCATGCGATGCGCGCTGCTTCCCGTCGCCCTCCTCCTTCTGGCGCCGCCCGGCGCCGGGGGGCAGGAGCAGCCCCGGTTCCGGCTTCAGGTGGAGGCGGTGCAGCTGGGCATCTCGGTCACCGATTCCCGGGGGCGCTTCGTCTCCGGGCTGACCCAGGCGGATTTCCAGGTGCTGGAGGACGGGACGCCGCAGGAGATCACCTTCTTCGCCAGCGAAGCGGCGCCGCTCACCATCCTGGTGCTGCTGGACGCCTCGCTCAGCATGCGGGTCAACCTCGACTACGTGAAGGAAGCGGCCGTCACCTTCGTGGACCGGCTGTGGGAGGGCGACCGGGCGATGATCGGCGAGTTCAACGACCGCGTCCGCTTCTCCACCGAGTTCACCGAGGATCGGCGACGCCTCGCCACCAGCATCATGGCCCTCAATCCGATGGGGCCGACCGCGCTCCATGACGCGACGATCTTCGCCCTCGAACGGCTCCACTTCGCCGACGGCGACCGGAAGGCGCTTCTCATTTTCAGCGACGGCGACGACAGCCAGCGGGGGTTCGGGAGCGAGGCCGCCGAAGGGGACGCCTTCGAGGCGGCGCGCCTCACCGACGCCTCGATCTACGCAATCGGCTTCGAAGGGAACGGGGCGCGGGTGAACAAGCGGTTCCTGCGCCGGCTGGCGGGAGAGACCGGCGGCCAGGCGCTCTTTCCCTCCCGCACCGGCGAGCTGGTGCGGAGCTTCGAGCAGATCGAACGCGACCTGCACGCCCAGTACCGGATCGCCTACGTCTCCTCGAACCGGGAGCGCGACGGCGGCTGGCGGGAGATCGAAGTCCGGCTCCCCGGACGGGACGATCTGAACGCGCGCACCCGGCGCGGGTACTACGCGATCTCCGAATAGGCGCGACGGCGGCGGCGGAACACGACGAACGCGCCGGCGCCGAAAAGGGCGTAGGGCGTCCCCAGCAGGAACAGGATGCCCCGGTTGAAGCTGGCGGCGGCTTCGGGGTTCTGCTCCAGCGCGGTGCGGCACATCGCGCACTGGGCGAGCGCCGGTTCGGGAGCGGCGAACAGAAAAATCGACGCGCCGGCAAGCAGAGCCGGCGCCAGGAATCGGGACATCAGCCGCCGCCGCTCCGGGACAGGATGTGGAACCCGTCGTATGCCGGAAGCACGAACATCAGGATGCTGGTCAGGAACAGCCCCACCAGCACGGTGAGGATGAGCTGCATGTGCTCGAACTTCAGGTGCATGTAGTAGAAGATGATCAGCGTCGCCTTGATGGCGGAGCCGAAGAGCAGCAGGATCACCGCCAGCGCGCCGGGCAGCGACGCGCCCTCGATCGCGATCATCAGCAGGGTGACGGCCAGCAGGATTCCCCAGAGAATCCAGTAGCCCCGGAAGGGGTGTTCGGCGGACGAAGCGCTCATGTCGGGAATCCCTCCTACACCAGATAGAACAGGGCGAACACGAAGACCCAGACCAGATCCACGAAGTGCCAGTAGAGGCCGGCGTTCTCCACCCCGGCCGCCGAGTACTTGCCGAGGGCGGACCGGATCGCCACCACCAGCAGCACAGTGACCCCGGTCAGGACGTGGAAGCCGTGGAAGCCGGTGATGATGAAGAAGAACTGGCTGAAGGTCGGTGACCCCCAGGGGTTGCCCTGGATGCCGCCGCCCTCATGGATGAAGTGATACCACTCGTAGACCTGCATCCCGAGGAAGCCGAAACCGCCCAGGATGGTGAGCCAGAGGAAGCGGGTGACCAGATCCTTGCGGCCCCGCTCGGCGGACGCCACCGCGCACGCCATCGTCGCCGACGAAGTGATCAAGACAAAGGTCATCGCGGCGATGTAGGTGAGGCTGAAGACCTCGCTCTGCTGGGGCCAGTCGCCAGTCGCGATCCGGACCACGCCGTAGGAAACCAAGAGGCCGGCGAAGAGCAGGGCGTCGGTGACGATGAAGAACCACATCATCGTCTTCTGCCAGGTGGCGCCGAAGGGGCTTGCGCCGCCGCCCCAATCGGCCTCTGCGAGCACGGTCTGGCTCATGCGGCCTCCCCTTTCCCTGCGCGCGGGATCATCCGAGCAGGAACAGCACGGCCAGCAGGTACGCCCAGAGGCCGCCGACGAAATGCCAGTAGATGGCGACAAGATTCGGAGCGTCCGACCGGCCGGGCGCGAGGCGTCCGAAGGCGGCGAGGCCGGCGACGATCAGGACCGCCGCCAGGCCGCCGAGCAGATGCGCTCCGTGCACCCCGGTCAGGACGAAGAAAAACGAGCTCTTGGGGTGGCTTTGCAGGTAGACGCCGGCGTCGGCGAGCGCCCGCCAGGAAGCCAGCTGGCACGCCAGAAACCCGGTCCCCAGGGCGGCGGTCAGCAGCATCGCATTGCGGAAGGCGGAAAGCCGTCCGGCCCCGAACGCCCGGCGGGCGCGCTCCAGCGCAACCGAGCTGAGCAAAAGCAGCGCGGTTCCGAACCAGAGGACCGGCGGCGCGTCCAGCGCCACCCAGTCGGCGCCGCCGCTTCGCACGATGTACGCCGAAGTGAAAGCGGCGAACAACATGGTGATGCCGGCGAGGCCGACGAGCACCCCCAGCCGGTTGACGAACCGGCGGTCCACAGACCCGCCGGTCGCCGCCGCTTCGGAGTGCGCCGCCACGCTCATGGTCGCCGGATCAGGCCTCCCACTGGGTCACGAAGTCGCGGCTCTTCCCCGGCGGGCTGTACTCGTAGGGCCAGCGCTTCACTTCGGGAATCGCGCCCGGCCAGTTTCCGTGTCCCGGATGGGGCGGCGTGGACCATTCCAGCCCCGTCGCGTCCCAGGGGTTTTCGGGGGCCGGGGCGCCGCTCCGCATGCTGGCGAAGTAGTTCCAGATGAAGAGAAGCTGCCCGGCGAACAGGACGAACGCCGCGATGGTGATGAAGACGTTCACCGGCTGCAGCGGCTGGAGGTACTCGTACACGTTCGGGTCGTAGATGCGCCGCATCATCCCCGATACGCCCAGGTAGTGCATCGGGAAGAACACCGCGTAGTACGCGACGAAGGTGATCCAGAAGTGGATCTTGCCGAGCCGCTCGCTGAGCATCCGCCCGAACATCTTGGGATACCAGTAGTAGACCGCGCCGAACGCCCCGAACAGGCCGGCGCCCGCCATGATGAAGTGGAAGTGGCCGACCACGAAGTAGGTGTCGTGGAGCTGGATGTCGGTGGCGTTGGTGCCCAGGAAGACCCCGGTGAGTCCCCCGGTCACGAACAGCGAGACCACCCCCAGGGCGAAGAGCATCGCGGTGGTGAACTGGATGCGCCCCTTGACGATGGTGAACAGCCAGTTGAACGCCTTGACCGCCGAAGGCACCGCGATCGCCAGGGTGGTCACCGCGAACAGGCTGCCCAGGAACGGACTCATCCCGCTCACGTACATGTGGTGTCCCCAGACCAGGAAGCTCAGGGTTCCGATGGCGGCGATGGCGTACACCATCGAGCGGTAGCCGAAAATCGGGCGGCGGCTGAACGTCGCCAGAATGTCCGAAGTGAACCCCATCGCCGGCAGCATGATGATGTACACCTCGGGGTGGCCCAGGAACCAGAAGAGATGCTGCCAGAGCAGCGGGGTTCCGCCCTCGTGGGGCATCAGGGTGTCGCCGATGAAGATGCCGGCCGGGAGGAAGAAGCTGGTTCCGAGCGACCGGTCGAAGGTCAGCAGGATGGCGCCGGCGGCGAGCGCCGGGAACGACAGCAAGCCGAGAACGCCCACCACGAACTGGGCCCAGGTGGTGAGCGGCATCCGCATCATCCGGAGGCCCTTGGTCCGCAGGTTCAGGATGGTGACCACGAAATTCAGGCCGCCCATCGTGAACGACGCCACGAAGAAGATCATCCCGATCAGCCAGAGCGTCTGGCCGGCGTCCGAACCGGGAATGGCGCTGCGGATCGCGGAAAGCGGCGGGTACGCGGTCCACCCGGAAGCCGCCGCGCCGCCCTCCACGAAGAACGAGATGATGATGATGATCGCCCCCGGAACCACCGTCCAGAAGGACAGCATGTTCAAGAACGGAAACGCCATGTCCCGCGCGCCGATCTGCAGCGGAATCAGGAAGTTCCCGAAGCCGCTCACCGGAAGCAGCGACAGCAGGAAGAACACCATGATCGTCCCGTGCATCGTGAACAGCGAGACGTAGAACTCGGGAGTCATGATCCCGCCGGCCATCCCCACCGGAAACAGGTTCTCGAGGAACGGCCACTGCCGGGACGGGAAGCCGAGCTGCAGCCGGATGAGGACCGCGAGGATCCCGCCGATGAACCCCATCGTCATCGCCAGGGTGAAGTACTGCTTCCCGATCATCTTGTGATCGAAGCTGAAGATGTACTTGCTTATGAAGCCTTGCTGGTGGCCGTGCTCCATCGTGTTCTCCCGAACCTCAGTTCCCGGCGGCGGGAGCGTTCTCCGCCAGCCAGGCCTGGTAGTCGCCCTCGCCCATAACTTCGAGGAAGGCGCGCATGCGGTAGTGGCCGAGGCCGCAGAGCTCGGCGCAGGCGACTTCGTAGCTTCCGGTCTGAATCGGGGTGAACCACACCTCGGTGGTCATGCCCGGAACCAGATCCCGCTTGACGCGGAAGTTGGGCAGGAAGAAGGCGTGCTGGACGTCCTTCGATCGCAGCAGGATGCGCGCCGGGCGGTCCACCGGAAGCACCAGCTGGTTGGTGAGCACCCAGTCATCGGCCGCCGCCGGGTCCGCATGGTCCAGGCCGACCTGGTTGTCGATGGCGTAGAGCTGGGGGTCAAAGCGCCCGAACCGCCCGTCGGCGCCGGGATAGTGGAAATCCCACTGGAACTGGGCGCCCACCGCCATGACCGTGACCGCATCGTCCGGCGCCGGCGCGTTCACCCGGTCCCAGTAGTTGATCCCCACGAAGACGATCGGGATCAGGATGACGGCGGTTCCGACGGTCCAGAACATCTCCAGCCGGTGGCTCTCGTGCCAGTAGCTCGATGAGGCGTCGGGGCGATTCCCCCGGAAACGCCAGATCACGTAGCCGAGCGCGACCTGGTAGAGGATGAACACCACCCCGGTGATCCAGAGGATCACGTTGTAGAGGCTGTCGAGGTAGGCCCGGTCGGAAGCCAGCTCGGGGACGCCGTACCGGAAGAACCAGGCCACCGAGGCCGCGACCATCACCCACAGGAACAGCGCGTAGCCGATTCCCGCGAGGCCGCCGCCCCCCCCGGCCGCTTTCGGTTCGTCTGCCATCGAGTTTCTCTCCTTCCCGTCAGCGGTCGTAGTGCATCAGATAGGTGGCCACCGCCCGCATCTGCTCCATCGGATCCCCGTCGAGGATGTCAGGGAGCGCCGTCATGCGGTTCCCCTCCTGGTCGGTGGGCCAGAACTGGGGCATCTGGGTTCCCGGAGTGATGCCCTGGGGATCCAGAAGCCAGTCCACGATCCAGCGGTGGGTCAGCCGCTCCCCGGAAAGCCGGAAGGAGGGCGCCAGCTGCGACGCCTCCATCGTTCCGGCGGCGGAGGCGATATGGCAGCGTTCGCACTGGAGCTGATCCAGCAGCTGGGCGCCGACCCGCAATTCCTCCCGGGTGGCGATCCGCTCGTCCTCGGCGTCGAAGGGCTGGCCGCCGTCCATGGCGAGGAAGCCGGAGACCAGGGTGTTGGCCTCCTCCGGAGTGAAGTCGAAGGTCGGCATCCGGGCCTGCATCCAGAAGCGCACCTCGCTCGGCTCCCGGAGGAAGTGGTAGAGCCAGTCGGCCTGGGTGCGCGCCCCCTGGGTGTTCAGGTTCGGGGGATGCATCCCGGAATCGGCGATCGCCTCCTGGATGCCGCCCCCGGCGCCGTCGATGATGTGGCAGCCGCGGCAGTTGTAGTCATGGATCAGGCGCCTCGCGTCCTCGGCGACCGCTTCGGCGGCGGAGAGGGTCTTGACCCCCTCCATCGGGAACTCGTCGTTCACCTGCCCCAGGACGTTTTGCACCAGAAGCTGCCGGTCGGAATCCTCGAAGGCGAAGTACGGCATCCGCAGTTTCTCGCCGGGGAGCTTCTCCTTGCCCCGGTCGTAGCTGCGGGGCGCGGCCAGCTTGTTGTCGAGCCACGCCTGCCGGGTGTGGGGGATGTCCACGTACCCGAAGTCCAGTCGGGTGACCATCTTGGATCCCCAGGTCGACAGGTCCACGCCGATGTTCTGGGCGTTCTCGAAGCCGGCGATTTCGTGACATCCGAAACAGCCGTAGCGGAGGATGAGGCGCTCGCCGGAATACAGGAGCTTGTCCTGCTCGGACATCCCGGAAAGCCGCTGGTCGGCGACCTGGTTCGGCAGGTTGGCGCGGAGGAACTCCCCGGTGATCGTGTCCAGCTCGCCGGCGTCCACCGTCGGCGCCTCGGTGGCGGCGAAGGACGCCGGAGCGTCCCGGGACTGGAGCCAGGCGGTGATGTCGGCCGCCTCCCGGTCGGTGAGGCGCAGGCTCGGCATGAAGGTCTCGGACCAGTAGCTCTTCGGGTCCCGGATCCACTCGTAGGTGAACCCGGCGTCCAGCTTGGTCCCGGTTCCGACCAGCGCCGGGCCGCGGCGCCGATGGATGCTCGCCTCGGCGAATCCGTCCTCGTCGGTCAGATGGCAGCCGGCGCATCCGACTTCGGCGAACAGCGTCTCGCCCCGCCCCGGATTTCCGGCGGGCGGCGCCGGGAACGCCGGCTCGTCGTCGGCGCGCTCGAAGATGTACTCGACGATCGCGGCGACTTCGGTGTCGTTGCGCGCCTGCTGCTCCGCATCCAGGTTGTTCTCCAGGTCCCAGAATTTGGGCATCCAGGTCGAGTGCCGGAACGACTTGGGGTCCTTGACCCAGCGCGCCACGAAGTCCCGGTTGGTCTTGGTGGCGATCCGGTTGAGCGACGGCCCGCGCTTGCGCCGGTCCTCGAACCCGGCGGTGTTGTGGCAGCCGTAGCAGCCGGCGAGTTCGTAGGCGAGACGGCTCTCGTTGAGGCGCTTCGCCCGCGGGACGAACACCTGATCGCGGTGGCACTTGATGCAGCCGGCCTCGGTGAGGTTCGCCGGGAACATCGGGCTGTCCCAGTAGTGGTCCTCCTTCCAGCCGTACTTCTCCACCCATTCGTGCTCCTGCTCCAGGTTCTGCGGCGTATGGGTGGCGCCGGTGAAGGTGAGCCGCCGCCCCCGGCCCTCGTGGCAGGAGGTGCATCCGAAGTCGTCCACCGGATGCGCCGACTCCCGGCTCACGTACATCTCGAGGTCCGGGTGGGTGGCGAATGGCTGCGGCGCGTCCTCGTACTCCGGATTGTCGATTCCCAGGTGGCAGGTCTGGCAGCGGTCGATCCGGGACACCTGGGCGAAGTTGAGGTCCTCGGTGACGTTCCGCACCAGGACCTGGCGAACCTCGATGGAGGGGTCGATGAAGTCCACCAGCGGCAGGTTGCGGAAGGTGTTCGGGAAACTCGCCCGCAGGGCGTCCCGGCGACGCCGGGCCAGGGTCACCGCCTGGGTGAGGTCGTCGCGCTGGCCGTTCAGGTCGGAGATCCGGGCCAGCAGCTCCCGCCGCTGGGCCCGGCGTTCGGCAAGCTCAAAATCGAGGCTCACCCGCGCGTCCCGGGCGGCGAAGAAGGAGGATTCGAGAGCGCGGAATTCCTCCTCGGACACCGCCTTCCCCAGGGGCGTGCCCCGGGCGACAGTCTCCTCGAAGAAGAACTTGTCGGAGTCGTAGACCGCCTTCAGCTCCCGCTCGCGGATGTCGGCCAGCGTCCGACGCCGGTCCAGGTCCTCGATCCCGGCGTCCAGCGCGTCGAGCGCGTCCTGTTCCGCTCCCAGCGCCGCCTCGGCCTCCGCAAGCCCGGCCTCCACCCGCTGCAGCTCCGCCTGGTTGATCGCCTGCCGGGCCTCCTGTTCCTGGCGGGCGGCCTGCTCCCGCTCCAGCTCCACGAACTCCCGCTGGTAGCCCTTCCACTCGCGCGCGTAGTCGGCCCACACCATCCACAGCACCGAGACCAGCAGAGCGACGCTCGAGACCGCGAAGATGACGTTCAGCAGGCTGATGTTGTGGGCGTGGCCGGGCGCGACTTTCGACAAGACGGGAGCGTTCCTAAATGTTGAAGAAGATCTCGGGGAAGGCGACGATGTACTTCAGGTTGAAGGCCCAGCGGAGGTACATCTTGATGGGGAGGCTGAGCATCATCAGGAAAAGCGAGATGCCGACGTAGTAGCGGGCGGCGCCCATCTTCTCGTAGTACTTGCGGAGGCTCAGCCACTTGAACCCCCGGGGAAGCCGATCCCGGGACCAGGACATCACGACCGGCAGCACGAAGAGGTATCCGAGAACCAGAATCACCCCGAGCCACTCCCGGAGCAATGCGTTCAGGAAGCCCCCCGAGGGCAACGGCATGCCGAGCAGCTTCACCCAGAAAAAGTCGGAGACGTTGACGTTGAGCAGCGGCTCCACCCGGTGGACGTCCCAGTACTCGTAGGGGCCGAAGAAGTTCCAGTTGGGGCCGCGCAGGAACGTCCCCGAAATCACCAGCAGCGACCAGAGAATCAGGAAACCGTAGAGGAAGATTCCGATCTCGACCTTCCGCTCCTTGAAGGTGTAGTAGCCGTTCCCCTTGGGGTTGGTGTCGATGTAGGGGATCGCCATCAGCCCCACGATGATCAGGGTCGGGAAGACCACTCCGGCGAGCCAGGGGTCGAAGTAGACCAGCATCTCCTGGAGTCCGAGGAAGTACCAGGGCGCCTTGGAGGGGTTCGGCGAGTCGGCGGGGTTCGCCGGCTGCTCCAGCGGCGCGGCGAGCACGATGGACCAGACCAGCAGCACCACGCTCAAAAGCGCCATCGCCAGCATCTCGGTGTAGACCAGGTCCGGCCAGACCCAGACCTTCTCCGACTCCTCCTTCTCGAGGGGCGGCTCCCCGGCGGCCTTCCGGCGGTCGTTCTCGAGCCCCTGGTACATCGAGTACCAGGTGAAGAACAGCACCAGGAAGAGCACCCCGGTGATCGGGATGTTGTCGGGCTTGACGACGATGAGGAGGAAGTTGGGGTCCCACATGCTCGCGATGTAGAACGCCCCGAAGACGGCGAAGAAGATCTTCGCCACCGGACGGCTCCACACTCCGGTGAAGCGGAAGGTGAGGAGCAGCCCGACCGTGCAGATGGTGAACAGCACCGTGGGTCCGGAGACCCAGTTCACGATGTCCCGGAAGAGATCGAGCACGTCGTCAGCCGCTTTTCGGGGGAAGGAGGGTTCGGGACATGAACGCGCCGGCTACATCGGGCCGGAAATGCCTCCGTCCTTGCGAACCCGCCAGAAGTGAACCGCCATCAGCACCGCGGCGGCCAGCGGCAGCCCGACGCAGTGCAGCACGTAGAAGCGCAGCAGGGTCGGCTGCCCGACCGAACGAGCGCCCAGCAGGGCGAAGCGGGCGTCGTTCCCCGAGTTGATGAGGTTGATGTCCCCCAAGGTGAGCGCGGCGCTGAGCGGCCCCTCGGTTCCCAGCAGCGGGGTCGCGCGGGCCATGTTGGCGCCCACCGTGATCGCCCAGATCGCCAGCTGGTCCCACGGGAGCAGGTAGCCGGTGAAGGAGAGCAGCAGGGTCAGCACCAGCAGCACCACGCCGATGCCCCAGTTGAACTCGCGGGGCGGCTTGTAGGAGCCGGTCATGAACACCCGGAGCATGTGCAGCCAGACCGTGATGACCATGGCGTGGGCGCCCCAGCGGTGCAGCTCCCGCATGATCCCCAGCGGGACGTGCTCCTGGAGGTCCACGATGTCCGCGTAGGCGTACTCGACCGTGGGCCGGTAGTAGAACATCAGAAGCAGTCCGGTAAAGGTCAGCACCAGGAACAGGAAGAACGTGACGCCCCCCATGCACCAGGTGTACCGGAGCTTGATCCCCGCCTTCCGCGACTTGACCGGATGCAGGTGGAGGAACACGTTGCTCATCATCACCAGCGCCCGGTTCCGGTTGCTCACCGGCTTGCCGTGCCGGAAGATGGACGACCAGACCTGACTGTTGGTGGCCTCCTTCCAGGCGGCGCCCAGGGGACCCAGGATGCGTTTCAGCACGATGCGACGCTCCGGTCAGACCATGGGGAGGAACGAATTCGTGTCCTCCCATTGATTGGCTTCGAATTTGTAGAGACGGGACTTGTCAATGAGGATCTGCCCGTCGTCGGCCAGGCCCACCCCCACCCGCTCCAGCGGACGCGGCGCCGGCCCCTCGAAGTTGATGCCGCTGATGTAGAACCCGCTCCCGTGGCACGGGCACTTGAACTTGGACTCCGCCTCCAGCCAGTTCGGAGTGCAGCCCAGGTGGGTGCAGACGGTGGAGAGCGCGTAGATCTTCTCCTCGTCGCGGACGATCCAGACCTGGTAGCGATCCTTGAAGCGGGTGTCCACCACCCCGATCGCGAAGTCCCCGGGGAAGCCGGCGGTGAAAGTGGAGGGAGGCTCGGTCAGCACGTTCGGGAACATGAACCGGCCGGCGGCGGTGAGACCGGCCCCGATCGCCGCGACAAAAAATGTCCAGGCAACGGTCAGGAACGGGAACTCCCGGCGGGTGATTTTCTTCTCCGCGGGCTTCTTGGCGGGCGCCGGTTTCGCGTCTGTCTCAGGCATCTGGATGTCGGTCGGGGGATTCTATAGCCAATGCCGCCGGCGACGGAAGGTCCTTCATCGCTCCGGGGGCGGTTCGTTGCGGTCGCCCCCGGCGAGCGCCCGGAGCGCCGTCTCCCGGGTGCGGAGGTCCGGGTCGGAGGCGCCAATCTCCCGGAGCGCTTCCAGGACCTCGGGGGAACGCAGCGCCCCGGCGGCCTGGATCGCGCTCAGCCGGCCCAGCTTGCGCTCCCCGTCGTTCATCTCCGCAAGTCCTTCCCAGTACTCGGGTTCCAGCATCCCCAGCAGCCGCTCCCCGGCGTTCCGGTCTCCCAGGCGGGCCAGCGCCACCACCGCGTTCATCGCCACTTCGGGCGCCGGGTCCTCCATGGCGCGGAGCAGCGCGGGGGCGGCTTCCGGGTCGCCGATCGCGCCCAGCGCGTAGACGGCCATCGTCCGGATTCCGGCGTCCGGGGACTGGCTGGCCTCCGCCAGGGCGTCCACCGCGTCCGGGTCGCCGATCGCGCCCAGCGCCCAGGCCGCGTAGACCGGAACGACCGGATCGGCGTCCTGGAGCGCGTCCTGGAGCGCGGGCGCCGCCGCCGCATCCCCGATGGCGCCCAGCGCGAGCGCCAGATACTGCCGCACCCAGGGATCGCCGACGCGCGGCGCCTCCTCGAACGCCCGAACCAGCTCCGGCGTCAGGGTCCGGAACTCGTCCGCATCGCCGTGCCGGATCCGGTTCGCCAGCTCGAAGGCCGCCTGCCGCGCCTCCCGGCTGCCGCCGGTGCGGATGCGGTTCAGGTAGTCCTCGGCGGTGGTGTCGTCGGAGACCAGCCAGGCGAACCCCAGAAAGAGGCCGACCCCGACGACCACCACCCCCATCGGGATGACGAAGAACTGGAGGAGCGTCCGCCCAAAGGAAACGTTCGTCGGGGTTTCCTCGGGGGGGGAGACCGGCGGTTCGTTCACGATGCGGGCGTCCATGATGGCGCAACCGGCAGAACCTCGAGGCGGCGCATGTGCTCGAGATCCGCCATGATGCCCTCGAGGGTGGCGATGTCGACCGTCTGGCCGGGGTCCGAATAGGCGGTTTCCGGGTGGGTGTGGGTTTCGACGAGCAGCCCGGAAGCTCCCACCCCCAGGGCGGCGCGCGCCAGCGGCCGCACCCGCCCCCGGCTGGCCACCGCCCGCGACGGATCCACCAGCACCGGAAGGTGGGAAATTTCCCGAACCACCGGAACCGCATGGAGGTCCAGCACGGTGCGGGCCTGTCCCCCCGTTCGCACCCCCCGCTCGCAAAGCGCCACGTTCTGCTTCTCCCGCGCCAGCAGCGACTCGGCGGCCATCAGCCACTCCTCGACCGAGGCCGAGGGCGCCCGCTCGAGGATCACCGGCGTCGGGATTCCGGCGATCCCCTCCAGCAGCGGGTCGTTGCCCATGTGCCGGGCCGGGATCTGCACCGCGTCCACCCGCTCCGCCACCTTCTCCACCGACCTGGGATCCACCACGTCGGAGACCACCGGCAGCCCGGTCTCCGCCCGCACCCGCTCCAGGGTGTGGAGCCCCTCGTCGCCAATCCCGGCGAAGTGGTAGGGACCCACCTGCTCGGACCAGAGCCGGGCGCGGAACAGCTGCGCCCCGGCACGGCGCGCGCTTCGGGCGATGGCCAGGGTGCGCGCCTCGGTCTCCACGCTGCCCGGCCCGGCGATGACCACCGGCGCCGGACCGCCGACCTCCACCCCGCCGATCGTGACCACGGTGTCCTCCGGATGGACTTCGCGGCTGACCAGCTTCCACGGCTTGGTCACCCGGATGCACTGGGCCACCCCCGGCAGGCGGCTCAGCCAGGAATCGTCCACCGGCCCCCGGTTTCCGGTGACGCAGATCGCGGTGCGCCCCGCCCCCGGCACCCGGAGCGGGGTGTACCCCATCTCCCGGATCGCGGATTCGACCCGGCGACACTGGCCCTCGGTGGGGCCCGGCTGCATGATGACGAGCATGACTACCCCGAATTGTGCGGCATCAGCGACCGCACCGCGGCGGCGAAGGCGCCCGGCAGGGTCTCCAGGCGGTCCGCATGGCGTCCGATGACCCTGGCCAGAAAGCTGCCGACCACCGCCACCCGGGCTCCGGCGGCGAAGGCGTCCCGGACCTGGGAGCGGTTCGAGATGCCGAACCCCAGACACAGCGGAGCGGAAACCATGCCTCCGACTTCGCGGACCCGCTCCAGCACCGGCTCGAACCCCGCATCCCGCACTCCGGTGACCCCCTGGAACCCGGCGAGATAGAGCATCGCCGACGCCCGGTCCAGCTTCCGAAGCCGGGAGCGGTCGGCGCGGGGGCCGGCCATCTCCACGTGTCCCAGGCCGGCGCGGGACGACGCCCGGCGGAGGGGCGCCGCCTCGTCCAGCGGAATGTCGGGAACCAGCAGGGAGGACGCGCCGGCGGCGACGGCTTCGGAGCAGAACCGGTCGTACCCCGGCCGGTGGACCAGGTTCCCGTAGACCAGCAGGTTCAGCGGCGTTTCCGGGCAGGCGTCCCGGATGCGGGCGAGGACGCGCAGCGCGCTCCGGGTCGAGACCCCGGCGGCGAGCGCCCGGTTCGCGGCGGCCTGGATCGCCGGGCCGTCGGCCACCGGGTCGCGGTAGGGGAAGCCGAGCTCCAGCATCCCGGCGCCTTCCCCGACCGCGATGCGCGCAAGCTCCACCGAAAGGTCGGGAGAGGGGTCGCCCAGCACCAGGAAGGGAGACACCCCGGGGCCGGCCGCGAGCGTCCGTCGCAGAAGGCGAAGGCTCACCGGGGCGTCCGTCCCAGCGCGAAGTAGGTTTCGAGATCCTTGTCGCCGCGCCCCGACAGGTTCAGCAGCACCCGGGCGCCCGGGGGCAGCTCCCCGGCGGCGGCCGCCCGCATCGCGAAGGCGAGCGCGTGCGCCGGCTCGAGGGCGGGCACGATGCCCTCGGTGCGGGACAGCGTCTCGAAGGCGACCAGCGCCTCCTCGTCGGCAGCCGAAACATAGCGGGCGCGCCCGGTCGCCTGGAGGTGCGCGTGCTGCGGCCCCACTCCCGGATAGTCGAGGCCGGCGGAGATGCTCTCCGCTTCCAGGATCTGCCCCTCGTCGTCCTGAAGCGCCATCGTCCGCGCCCCGTGGAGCAGGCCGGGAGCGCCCCGCATCAGAGTCGCCCCGTGGCGCCCGCTGTCGAGTCCCGCGCCTCCCGGCTCCACGCCGATGAGCCGCACCGCCGACTCGCGAAGGAAGGCGTGGAAGATGCCGATGGCGTTGCTCCCGCCGCCCACGCAGGCCACCACCGCATCGGGCAGGCCGCCCATCAGCGCGCGCCACTGCCGTTTGGCTTCGCGCCCGATGACCGCCTGGAAGTCGCGCACCAGCCGGGGAAACGGGTGCGGCCCGGCGGCGGTGCCGAGCAGGTAGTGGGTGTGGGCGAGCGAGCGGGTCCAGTCGCGCAGGGCCTCGTTGATCGCGTCCTTGAGCGTGCGCCCGCCGGCGGTCACCGGGACGACCTCGGCGCCGTTCAGACGCATCCGCCGGACGTTGGGCGCCTGGCGCTCCATGTCCCGCTCGCCCATGTAGACCACCGCCTCCATTCCCAGCCGGGCGGCGATCATCGCGGTCGCGGTTCCGTGCTGGCCGGCGCCGGTCTCGGCGATGAGGCGGGTTTTCCCCATGCGCCGGGCCAGAAGCGCCTGCCCCAGGACGTTGTTCGCCTTGTGGGCGCCGCCGTGGAGCAGATCCTCGCGCTTGCAGACCACCGTCAGGTCGCAGATGCGGGAGAAGGTCGGAATCCGGGTGAGCGGCGTGGGGCGCCCGACCCATTCCCGGGACTCCCGATCCAGCTCCGCCCGGAATTCCGGATCCCGGGTGAAGGTCCGGCGCGCCTCCTCGAGCTCCTCGAGCGCCGGGATCAACAGGTCGGAGACGTACCGCCCGCCGAACGCGCCGAACGCGCCGAAGCGGGGGCGGACGTCGCCGCTCATCCCGTCCCTCCGCCGCCGAGCCGGTCCACGAAACGGCGCATCCGTTCCGGGTCCTTGACCCCCGGCGCCGACTCCACCCCGCTCGAGACGTCCACGCCCCAGGGGGCGTAGGGGAGCAGGCGGGACACGTTTTCCGGGCGCAGTCCGCCGGCGACGAACGCCCGGTCCGGAGCGCGGTCGCCGAGAATTCTCCAGTCGAACGCCCTCCCGGTGCCGCCGCCGCCCACGTCGAACACCAGGGGGCCCTCGGCGGGTCCCGGCGTCCGGAACCGGGGCAGCCGGTCGGCGCCGTCCGGCACCACCACCACCCGGTGGACCAGGAAACCCGCCCGCCGGAGCGCGTCCACCCCGGAGGCGTCGAGTCCGTGCGGCTGGACCCGCTCCACCTCGAGGAACCGGGCGTCGCGTTCGACGTCCTCGCGGCTGCGCCTGCCGGTGGCCAGCACCGGGCGCACCGAGGCGTCGGTCTCCCGGGCCGCATCGATCACCCGCCGCGCCTCGTCGAGGGTGGCGGCGCGGGGGGAATGGGGCGCGCGGACGATCCCGATCCAGCCGGCGCCCAGCCGAACCGCGAGACGGGCGTCCTCCGGTCGGCGCAGGCCGCAGATCTTGATCTCCATCACGCCTGCCGGAACATGGCGGGGTCCCGCATCAGCGCGGTCCCGATGAGGACGGCGTCGGCGCGGCCCCGCAACGGCGCCAGGTGGGAGGGGTCCCGGTAGCCGCTCTCGGCCACCGCGATCCGGTCCTCCGGAATCCGTCCCAGCAGCCGGTCGGCCCGGCGCCGGTCCACCTCGAAGGTGTCCAGATCCCGGTTGTTGATTCCCAGGAGCGCCTCCGGAAGCGCGAGCGCGCGCTCCAGCTCCTCCGCGTCGTGGACTTCCACCAGAACGTCGAGACCCAGGGAGCGCGCCTCCCGATCCAGGTCCGCCAGTTCGCTCCCGGAAAGGCAGCGCGCGATCAGCAGGACGGCGGCGGCGCCGGCGGCGCGGCCCGCCCGCATCTGCGCCGGATGGACGACGAAATCCTTCATCAGGGTCGGCAGCCTGGAGGCCTCGGCGGCGGCGGCGAGATCCGCGAACGATCCGCCGAATCCGTCCGGGTCGGTCAGCACCGAGAGGGCGGCGGTGCCCGCCTCCCGGTAGCGCCGGGCCTGGTGGGCCGGATCGGCGTCGGCGGCGATCGGACCCGCCGACGGGCTGCGCCGCTTGAACTCGGCGATCACCGAGAGCCGCTCCCGCCCACGGAGGGCGGCGGCGAACGACGGCCGCGCCGGTCCCGAAGGGAGTTCGGGAGTCGGGCAGGCAGCCAATTGGGCGGCCAATTGGGCGGCGCGGTTCCGGGCCGCCCGCACCAGTGAGTCCAGCGCCCCCCGCCGGCTCACGAGGTCACCCGAACGCTGGTCTCGATGTAGCGGTCCAGGGACCGAAGGGCTTCGCCCGATTCGAGGATCTCGCGGGCCGCGCGCAGGCCGGATTCGAGATCGGGGGCGAGGCCGGCCACCATCAGGGCGGCGCCGGCGTTGATCGCCACCACATCCCGGCAGGGACCTTCGTCCTCTCCCGAGAGCACCCGCTTCAGGATCGCCATGTTCTCCCGGGGGCCGCCGCCGGCGAGGGCGGAGATCGGCGCTTCGTCGAGACCGAGGTCGCGCGGGTGGAACGCGAATGCGCGCACCGTTCCCTCGACCAGCCGGTGCCCCCGGGTGGTTCCGTGCAGCCCGAGCTCGTCGAGCCCCTCGCAGTGCGCGACCAGCGCCGAGGCGCAGCCCAGATCCCGCAGCGCCTCGGCCACGATGCCGGTCAGCGACGGGTCGTAGACCCCGACCAGCTGGCGGTCGGCCAGCGCCGGGTTGGCGAGCGGCCCCAGCACGTTGAACACGGTGCGGATGCCCAGCGCGCGGCGCACCGGCGCCACGTGGGCCATCGCCGGGTGGAAGGCGGGGGCGAAAAGGAAGACGAAGCCGGTGGAGTCGAGGATGCGGACCGCCTGCTCCGGGTTCAGGTGCAGCGGGGCGCCGCAGGCTTCCAGCACGTCGGCGCTCCCGGTGGTCGAGGACACGCTGCGGTTTCCGTGCTTGGCGACCGCGCCGCCGCCGGCCGCCACCACGAACGCCGAGGCGGTGGAGATGTTGAACGTGCCGCTGCGGTCGCCGCCGGTTCCGCAGGTGTCCACCAGCGGGCGGACCGAGGAGACCACCGCCTTGCGGTGGCTGCGCAAGACCCGGGCGCAGGCGGCGAGGGTGGCGGCGTCGGGCTCCCGGACGCGCAGGGCGACCAGCAGCGCGGAGGTTTCGACGGCGTCGCCCTCTCCGGCGAGAATCCGGTGGAGGGCCGCTTCCAGCGCCGACGGATCGGCGCTTTCCCCGGCGAGCAGGGCTTCGAGCAGGTTGGCGATCATGGGACGATCCATGGGATGATCATGGGGGGGGAGGGGGCCGGGGCGCATGGTCCCGGGCTCGGCGGGCGACCGCCGCCGGAGGTTGCGAGACGCTCCGGTCAGCGAATTCCAGAGGAGCGGCTTCGCCAGCGAAATTGGCGCGCGGGGGAGAGGTCCCGGGTTCCCAGCATGGTTCGTGCGGGGGGGATTCTAACGGGAGTTCGTCCGTACAATGCGCAGGACATGATGCGCGCGACCGCCATTCTCCTCCCGGGCGCCCTCGCCGCTGCCTGCGGAACGCCCCCCGAACCCCTGCGGGTGGTCGAGCTGGACATCCGGGGGATCCATCGGGGACTCGAGGCGGGGCGCTTCACCTGCTCGGAGCTGGTGGCCGCCTACCGGGCGCGCATCGAAGCCTACGACCGGCAGGGCCCCACGCTCAGCGCGATCGTGGCGGCGGCGCCGCACGCGGAGGAGCGCGCCCGGGAGGCCGACCGGCGCATCGCGCAGGACGGCGGCGTCACCCGGCCGCTGGAGTGCGTTCCGATGATCGTGAAGGACAACTACGACACCCGGGACATGCCCACCACCGCCGGCTCCGCGTCCCTCGCCGCATCCCGGCCTCCCGACGACGCCTTTCAGGTGCAAAGGCTCCGGGAAGCCGGAGCGATCGTGCTCGCCAAGTCCAACATGGCCGAGTTCGCGTTCAGCCCCAACGAGACCCTGGGTTCGGTGGTTCCCGGCCACACCCGCAATCCCTACGACCCCCGGCGGGTTCCCGCCGGCTCCTCCGGCGGCACCGCGGTGGCGGTCGCCGCCAGCTTCGGCGCGGCGGGACTGGGCACCGACACCGGCAACTCGATCCGGGGTCCGTCGTCGCACGCCGCGCTGGTGGGGATCCGCTCCACCATGGGAATCACCAGCCGCGACGGCATCGTGCCGCTGAACCTGTTTCGCGACATCGGGGGGCCGATGGCGCGGACGGTCGAGGACGCGGTCCGGGTCTTCGACGTGATCGCCGGCCCCGACCCGGCCGATCCGGCGACCGACGGGCAGGCGCGGGACCCCGACTACCGGGCGGCGCTGGACGCCTCCCCGCTCGGCGGCGTCCGGATCGGAGTCGTCCGCCAGCTCTCCGACGCCGACGGCGCCGACCCCGAAATCCGGGAGCTTTTCGAGGCGGCGCTCGCCGACCTGCGGGAGCGGGGCGCCGAACTGGTCGATCCGATCCGCATCCCGATGCTGGACGACGAGGACCGGCCCCTGTGGTGCAACCCGTTCCGGGCCCACCTCGAGGCGTATCTGGCGAGTCTGGGACCCGACGCTCCGATGCGGACCCTCCAGGACATCGTGGACAGCGACGCCTTCCACCCCTCCATCCGGGGACGCCTCGAAAACGCCCTCGAGGTGGAGGCGCCGCCCGAAAGCGAATGCGCGGAGGCGCTCGCCGCCAGTGCCGATCTCCGCGCCCAGGTCGGCGGTCTCTTCGAGGAGCAGGACCTCCGGGCGCTCGCCTTCCCCACCTGGAGCCACCCGCCCAGGATGCTGGGCGACCTGGTGACTCCCGGCGGAAACAACTCGCCCCAGCTGGCGCCTCCGACCGGCTTCCCCGCCCTCACCGTGCCGATGGGGTTCACCGGGGACGGCCTCCCCGCCGGTCTCCAGCTGCTGGGCCCGGCGCGGAGCGAATCGCACCTGATCCGGATCGCGTTCGCCTACGAACAGGCGACGCTCCACCGGCGCCCGCCGCCCTCCACCCCGGACCTGCCGCCGTAATAGACTGCCCCCCGCCGATGCCCATCTACGAATACCGCTGCGCGGCGTGCGACCGGACGTTCGAGGCGCTCCAGCGGGTGGCGGACCCGCCCCTGGATGTCTGCCGCCACTGCGGCGGCGCCGCCAGCCGCATGGTCTCCTCGCCGGCGATCCAGTTCGTGGGAAGCGGCTGGTACGTCACCGACTACGCCCGGAAGGATGCGAAACAGAAAAAGAACGGCGCCGAAGACTCGGGTAAGAAATCGGGCAAGAAAAAGGACGTCGCCGCCGCCAGCAAGGCGGGCGGCGGCGCTTCGGAGGCGAAGTCGGCTGCGGCGGCTTCCTGAGCTGCTCCTCGCGCTCCTGCTTCCAGGGGCGACGGGCGGCGCGAGACAGGCGGAGGATTGCGAAGCCGCAGTCCAGGGCGCCGCATGGGAGCAGGCGGTCGCCAGCTGCCGGGCGGCGCTCGGGGAGCGACCGGATTCCTTCGGCATCCGGTATTTCCTGGGCTACGCCTACCAGGCGCTGGGGGATTGGCCGGAAGCCGCCGCCGCGTTCGAAGCCTTCCTCGCCGCGATGGAGGAAGCCCCCGAAGTGCGGGAGCGGATGCCGGAGCAGGCGGCGCTCGCGGTGCGGAGCGCCGGGCTGTCCCACGCCCGGGCCGGCGACCACCAGGCGGCGGCGCCCTGGCTGCGGCAGGCGGCGGACGCCGACCCCGAGGATCCGGAAGTGGCCTTCTGGCTCGGCTACGGCCTGCAGGACCAGAACCCGGAGGACGCCGAGGCGGCGTTCCGCGTCGTCGTGGAGCAGTCCCCCGAAATCGCGGAGGCGCTCTTCCTGCTGGGGCGGCTCCGCTACCGGGCGGGCGGCTACGAGGAGGCGGGTTCGCTGCTGGACCGCTATCTGGAAGCCGACCCCGAGGGCGCCTTCGCCGGCGAGGCGCACTGGATGGCCGCCGGAGCGGCGCTCCGCCTGGAGGATGACGCCCGGGCGGCGATCCACTTCGCCGACTTTCTGGAATGGGGCGGCGCCGGACGACGGGCGGCGACGGCGCACTACTTCCTGGGCGACCGGGCGGCCCAGCGCGACGACTGCGCCGCCGCGATCCGGCGCTACCGCCGGTTCGTGGAGCTGGCGCCCGACGACCCGCGGGCGCCCGAAGTCAGGGAATATCTCGCCGCCGCCCAGGAAACCTGCGAAACGCCGCCAGTATGCTAGCTTTCCCCGTTCCGCGGAGACCGCGCAAGGAGACCTCAAGACCATGAAAACCGTTCCCGCGATGGGGACCCTGCTGCTCCTCTTCGTCGGCGTCGTCCCCGACGCCCAGGCGCAGAACGTGGACCCCCAGAAGGCCGCCGCCTGCATGCAGGCCGTCGATGGCGCTGACTACGAGGCGGTGCTGGCCGCCTGCCCCGAAGTGCTCGAGACGCTTCCCGAGGACCATCCGTACTACGCGCACTGGTCGCAGACGGTCCAGTACGCCTACAGCCAGAAGTGCGAGCCGGCGGCCCAGGCGCAGCAGTGGGACAGCGTGATCACCTACTGCCAGATGGCGGTTCAGGCCAACCCAGGCGCGTTCATCCTCAACTACTACCTGGGGCTCGCCTACCAGTCCAAACAGGACTGGGTGAACACCGCCACCAATTTCTCGGCGTTCCTGGGCGGCGTCCGGGGGAATTCCGAAGCCGCCTCGCAGCTGGGCCAGCAGATCGCGGTGGCGCGACGCTCCGGCGGCATCGCCTATGCGCGGGTCAATGCGATGGAGGACGCGATTCCCCTCCTCGAAGCCGCTTCGTCCGCCAGCGGGACCGATGTGGAGGTGCACTACCGGCTGGGAGTCGCCCGGCTCAGCACCGGGGACAGCGCCGGCGCCGAGCGCGCCCTTTCGGTGGTGATCGAGCACGCCCCCAACCCGATCCCGAGCGTTCTCTTCCTCGCCGGACAGCTCAACTACAACGCCGGGGACTACGCGAAGGCCGACGCCCGGCTGAGCGCGTATCTGGCGGCCGCCCCCCAGGACCGGGGCGCGCCGGACGCCCACTACATGCTGGCGCAGGCGCTCCAGGCGTCGGACGAGGACCGGGCCCTCTCCCACTACCAGGGATTTCTGGGCGCGGCGACGGCGGGCGACGAGCGGATCGCCGAGGCCAACTTCGCGCTCGGAACCATCTTCTACAACCGCGATGACTGCGGAAACGCCGAACAGCACTACAACCGGTTCATGGAGCTGGCCCCCGGCCACGCGAACGGCGCCCAGGTGACCGAAATCCTCGCGTCGATCGCCGAGGGGGGCTGCCAGCCGTAGCCCGAACCGGGCGTTTCGGTTCGCCTGTGGTACTCTCCTTGCTTGCTTCCGCGGGGCCTTTCGCGTCCATCCGCCCCCGCCACCCCTGGAGGAATTCCGCTGTGAACGTCACGCTATTCGGGAATCGAGTCCCGCGCCGGAGCGCGCGCTCCCTCGCTTTCGGGCTCCTCTTCTTCGGGCTGACCGCTCTTCCCGCGCTCGCCCAGGATGACGACGATCCGTTCGCTCCCTGCATCGAGGCGGCGGAAGCCCGGGACTGGGACGCGGTGGTCGAAATCTGTCCCGCCATGCTCATCGATCCGGAGGCCGAGGCGCACGAGTCGTACGATCTGATGCTTCAGAACGTCGACTACGGCTACCAGGCGCTTTGCACCGAGGCGGCGACCGCCTCCGACTGGAACAAGACCCTCCGTGCCTGCGGCCCGGCGCTCGAGGCGTACCCCGAGTTCTTCACCTTCCACCTCTTCCTGGGGATGGCGCACGAATCCGGCGGGGAGAACCTCATGGAGGCGGCCGAGTCCTACCAGGCGTTCCTCGAAGGCGCCGCGAACAACCCCGAAATGGCCGCCCAGCTCGGCGATCAGATCGCCCTGGCCGAGCGCAACACCGCGCTCCTGCTCTTGCGCCTCGAGGATCAGGAAGCCGCGATCCCCTTCCTGCGCAAGGCCATCGCGCGCAACCCCGAGGATTCCGAACTGCACTTCCGGCTCGGCTTCGCCCTGCTGCAGCAGGGGAACACCGAAGGTGCCGAGGAGGAGTTTTCGGTGGTCATCGACCAGGCCCCGGACATCCCCCAGCTGGGCAACGTCACCTTCCTCGCCGGCCAGATCAACTACAACGCCCGGAATGACGACCGGGCGGCCGACCAGCTCGGCAAGTACGTCCGGCTCTACCCGGAAGGCGAACACACCGTCGACTCCCGCTGGATGCTCGGGTACATCGCGTTGCGGAACGAGAACGACAGCGACGCGATCCCCCACTTTCGGGCCTTCCTCGAGGTGGCTCCCGACGGGGACTCACGCATCGTCGAGGCCAACTACCTGCTCGGGACCATCACCTTCCAGCGCAACCAGTGCGACACCGCCCAGCGGTACTACCAGCGGTTCCTGCGGTTGACGCCGAACGATCCCCGTGCAGCGGAGGTCCGGGAGATCCTCCTCGACATCGAGGACGGCCTCTGCGAACCGGGAGTCTGATCTCCTACCCGGCTTCCGGAAGGACGCCTCCGGCGAAGGACGTCGGGATTTCGACTTCGATCAGGCGATCCCGCTCGCGCCGCCAGAGCCGGGCGAGCAGAGCGTTCAACCAGTGGAGCTCCTCGAGGGAGTACGGGCGGTCGCTCGCTTCGTAGCGCGTCAGCCAGTGCCCGGGCAGCTCCCGCGCCACCTCATGCCAGCACCGGTCCAGCGACAAGGTGACCAACCGCGCCGCCTCCACCATCCGCGCCACCGCATGCAGCAGGGTTCCGGGATCGAGGATCCGGTTGCGGGCTGCGAGGCACCCCACCCCGCGCAGGAAATAGACGAGACACCAGCGCAGCTCGGGAGTCAGGGAGGCGGGATCGGCCAGCATGCGCGGGGCGAGCTCGGCGGCGCCGCCCGTCGTCTCGTCCAGCAGCAGCCGATGCAGCTCGGCGCGGAGCGTCTCCGGGGGCATCAGCGCCGTGGCGAGGAAGTCGTCGTCTCGACGTCGGCGTCCTCCTCCTCGAGAAATCCGTGGCGGGCTTCGGGACCGATCTCCCTGGTGTTGTATTCCGCCCGCCACCGGGCCAACGCGGGGGAATCCGGGTAGGCGCCCTCCGGATACGGGTATCCCGGCATGCCGTGGAAGGGGAGCGGCCCCACCGTGTGCGGCCGGGCCGAGTTGAGGTCCATGTCCTTGCCAAACCCGTCGGCGAACACGAAGAACGCCCGGCGGCGGCCGGGGGCCGGAGCGGGCGAAACCGCGGACGCCTCGAAACGAAGCCGAATCTCGTCGCC
Source organism: Candidatus Marinacidobacterium sp. (assembly GCA_965202845.1). Classification (GTDB taxonomy): domain Bacteria; phylum Acidobacteriota; class Vicinamibacteria; order Marinacidobacterales; family Marinacidobacteraceae; genus CBDATA01. The sequence continues at coordinate 225,751 of OZ241856.1, read as the reverse complement.
GTGCCGCGCGATCACATAGCGGTCGTCGATGGCGTCCAGCAGCGGAAGGACGTCCCCGTAGCGGGTGTACGCCCCGGCGTGGGCGCCCCAGGTGTCCGTCGAACGCAGGTTGCGGTAGCGGTACTCGCCGGGAGGACGTCCCGCCGGGCGAAACGGCTCCGGGTATCCGGCGAAGCGGAAGTCGGCCGCCGCCGCATCCAACCGGACCACCGCGACCTGGCCCAGGGGCGCCCGCTCCGCCAGCTCCGCCCGATCCCAGTAAATCCGCATGTTCGTGCGGATGCGGAGCGCCCGCCCGGATGCGAGCGGAACTCCGTCCAGCGGGACCACCATCGTCTTGGGCAGTCCGGCGGGGAACCCCATCGGCTGGACCGCGGCGCGGAACTCCCCGTCCGCTCCCTCAATCTCCAGCACCGGCGGCAGCGCCTGCACCCCGGCCTGGGAGGCGGCGAGATTCGAGCTGGAGTCCGCGTAGTCGACCCAGCCATGCAGCAGCAGGACGTGGTCGGCCCCGGCCCGGACGTCGTCGAAGCGCAGCGTCAGGGCGTGCTCTTCGGCGTAGCCCTTGAATGGCAGCAGCGGGAAGTCCTCCACGTAGATCCGGTCCACCCGCCGCAATGCGGCGGTCCGGTCCCGGGAGGGGGCGTTCCCCCAAGCCGAGCGGGCCTCGGACGGCGGACGCCGGTTCCGCACCGCCACCAGACCCGGTTCCGGATACGGCGGCCCCGGCATCAGGCGTTCGTCGGGGAATACGTCCCAATCCTCCGGGTGGTCCGCGATCCAGAGCGCGGCGCGGTCGTAGAAGATCACCTCCTCGAGCTGGTTCAGCCACCGGAGCTCGAAGTGGCCGTCCCGGGGAACCAGCGGAAAGGACTCCAGCTTCACCACCTCGGCGGTGTCCGGGGTGTTGAACACGCCGGGGGCGAGCAGGTTGCCGAGCGCGCTGCCGCCCAGGAAGTCGGTGACGAACCGGATCCGTTCCCCGTCCCATGCGTACAGCACCGGACACGAAGTGCCCTTGCGGTTCAGCTCCTCGACCGAGGCCACCGTCGACGCCGGGAGGTCCAGCTCGATCTGCTTCACCCCTCCCGGCCAGAGGAACCGGACGTAGTCGGCGGCGGTCGCCTCGCCGAGCCCGAAATGGACCGGCAGGTCGTCCTGCGAGAGGTAGCCGCTGGTGGTGCGCATTTCGCGGCGCTGGCTCACCCCCGCCGCCCGGACCTCGACCTTGGTCCCGATCCCGTCCCGGTTGCTCCGCAGTCCGGTCGGCACCACCGCCATCCAGTTCCCGGCGTCTGCGATCTCATTGCGAAAGGCGACCAGCCGCCCCCGGTTCGTCCCGGTCAGCGCATCCAGGTCGCCGTCGGCGTCCACATCGGCGAGGGCGAGCGCCCGGACTTGCTCGCCTTCCTCCAGCGGGGCGTCGAGGCCGCCGGCGCGGACGAAGCCCCGGGGAGTGTTCCAGTAGAACGCCAGCGCGGCGCCCGGTTCGTTCGCCGCCAGCAGCAGGTCCAGGTCCATGTCCCGATCCGCATCCAGCAGGGAGACCCCGTACCGGCCTCCCGGCGCTCCGGCGCCCAGGAACCCCGGCGAAACGGCGTCCGGCTGAAACCCGGCGTCCGTCCGGCGCAGCAGCATGTTCAAGGCGCCGCCCTGGGCGGTGAACGCCAGGTCGAAGCGGCCGTCCCGGTCGAAATCCCCGCTGGCGACGCCGCGCATCCGGCCCGCGGTCTCCACGCCCCACGCCTCCGAGATTTCGGTGAAGGCGCCGATCCGGTCGTTCGAGAACACCTGGACCGGAGCGCCGTCGTTGACCACCAGGAAGTCCACGTCCCGGTCGTCGTCCCAGTCGGAAAAGATCGCGGTCAGGCTCCGGCGGGCGCCTCCGGTGGTTCGGGTCTCGAGCGCCACGTCGGTGAACGCGCCGTCCTGGTTGTTGCGGAACAGGCGGTTCTCCGCGCCCGGAATCCCGGCGGGAACCGGAACCGGGGCGTCGCCTTCCAGCGAGGCGGGCGCGTAGTTCGCCACCAGGATGTCCAGGTCGCCGTCGTGGTCGAAGTCGGCGAGCGTCGCGCCGACCGAGACATCGTTCCCGAAGGCGGCTTCCGAGCGTTCGAAGCGTTCGCCGCCCCGGTTCAGATAGAGCGCGTTCGGACCGGAGGCCGCCACATAGAGATCGGGAGCGCCGTCCAGGTCCACATCCCCGATGGAGACGCTGACCGCGTTCCGGACCGCCACCCCCGAATCCTCCCAGGTCTGGAAGCCGCTTCCGGTGTTCCGGAACACGAGCACGTCCCCGCCCCGGACGAACACCAGCTCCGGGAGTCCGTCGGCGTTCAGATCCCGAAACGCCACTCCGGAGCCGAGATCGGGCAGCAGGTGGCGGGCGGCCCAATCCGGCGAGTAGTCCCTGGGGAGCACTTCGGCAGGCGTCTCCGGCGCCGGAAGCGCCGCGAGGCCGGAAAGCCCCCAATCGGCGGTCGCCTCCCGGAAGGGGACGTCGCCGATCTCCTCCGGCGCCTCCGCCTCCTGATACAGGGACGGGGGCGTCGGCTCGACCGCCTCGGCGTAGGGGCCGAGCTCGGTGTACTGCAGCCCGGCGGACACGCCGGCGCCGGCGAAGGTCTCCTTGATCTCCTGGAATCGCTGGAGCTGGACCCGTCCCTCCTCGCGCCGCCCGGCGCGGATCAGCACGTTGCCCAGGCTGAAATGCGCCGATTCGTGCTCCGGGGTCAGCAGGATGGCGCGCCGGAGCGCTTGTTCCGCCTCCTCGAGCCGCCCCGCCGTCGCCTGGAGGGACCCCAGGTAGTACCAGGCCATCGAGTCGTTCGGGTCCATCCGGACCACCCGGTCGAAGGCGGCGAGCGCCGCTTCGGTGTCGCCCTCCAGCTTGTCGATGAGGCCCAGGTTGTAGTGGGCGTGGGGACTCGCCGGGTCCAGGTCGCGAGCCTTGAGGAGGGCGGCCCGGGCGGCGGCGAAATCCCGCTCGTTGAACCAGGCGATCCCCAGGTTCACGTGCGCGGCCGCCGCATCCGGGGTCATCTCGACGACCTGCTGGAATTCGGCGGCGGCGTCGGCGAAGCGAAATTGCTCGAGGAGCGCCACCCCCCGGCTCATGCGGGCGGCCGCCTCGTCGGCGGGCGGCGGCGCCAGCAGCAGGGTCGCGAGAAGGGAAACCACGGAAGCGCCGTCATTATGACGGGGCGGCGTAGCATTCGCGCCGCCCGCAATGATCCAGCTCGCCCAGGCTTCCAAGGCGTTCGGAGACCAGGTTCTCCTGAACGATTCCGCCTTCCGCGTCCAGGAGGGGGACCGGGTGGGGCTGGTGGGGCCCAACGGCTCGGGGAAAACAACCCTCCTGCGCATCCTCGCCGGACAGGTGGAGCTGGACGCCGGCACGGTCATCCGGGCCCGAAAAAAGCGGTGCGGCTACCTTCCCCAGGACGGACTCCGACACCGGGGGCGCACGCTGTTCGCCGAGGCGCGGAGCGCGCTCGCCGACCTGCTCGCCATGCGGCGCGAACAGGAGCGGCTCTCCGAAGAACTGGAAGTCGACCCGTCCCGAACCGAACTCCTGCAGCGGGTCGGGGAGATCGAGGAGGAATGGCAACGGCGGGGCGGCTACGAAATCGACGCCCGGATCGCCGAAACGCTCGCCGGGCTCGGCTTCCGGGAGGCCGACCACCACCGTCCGACCGAGTCGTTCAGCCAGGGCTGGCAGATGCGGATCGCCCTCGCCAAGCTGCTGATCGAGGGCAACGACCTGATCCTCCTCGACGAGCCGACCAACTACCTGGACATCGAGGCGCGCGCCTGGCTGCTCGGATTCCTGAACCGCCACCAGGGCGGACTGGCGCTGGTGGCGCACGATCGCCATTTCCTCGATGCGGTCGCGACCCGGATCACCGAGATCGGCATGGGCGGCCTCCGGGACTATCCGGGGAATTTCAGCGGGTACGAGAAACGCCGCGCCGCCGAGATCGCCGACCTCCGCAAGCGCGCCGCCGAGCAGCAGGAGGAGATCGAACGCCACAAGCGCTTCATCAGCCGGTTCCGCTACCAGGCGAGCCGCGCCCGCTTGGTCCAGAGCCGGATCCGGGCGCTCGAAAGGATCGAGCGCATCGCCGCGCCGCCGGAGCCCCGGCGCTTCCGCCTGCGCCTTCCTCCGCCGCCCCGCTCCGGGCCGGTCCCGGTGCGGCTGGAGGGAGTGGACAAGGCCTACGGAACGAACGTCGTGTTCCGGGGAGCGAACGTGACGGTGGAGCGCGGGCAGCGGCTCGCGCTGATCGGCCCCAACGGGGCTGGCAAGTCCACCCTGATGCGCATGCTGGCCGGCGAGGACGCGCCGGACCGGGGGCGCCGGGAACTGGGGCACAACGTCCGGATCGCCTATTACGGGCCGGACCGCCATGACCTGGACCCGGAGCGCACCGTGCATCAGACCATGTCCGACGCCGCCACCCTCGAGATGCTCCCGCAGATCCGCGACATCCTGGGGGCCTTCCTGTTCTCCGGCGCATCGGTGGACAAGCGCGCCGCAGCGCTTTCCGGCGGCGAGCGCAGCCGCCTCGCCCTGGCGCGCCTGATGCTGCGCCCGGCCAACCTGCTGCTGCTGGACGAGCCCACCAACCACCTCGACCTGGACTCCAAGGCGGCGCTGCTCGAAGCGCTCCACGCCTATCGCGGCACGATCGTCTTCGTCGCCCACGACCGCCACTTCATGGACGCGCTGGCCACCCGGGTCGCCGTCGTCGGGGACGGCGACGCCGCCCTGTTCTGGGGCAATTACACCGACTACTGCGAGCGGACGGCGCGCTCCCATGCGCCAGTCGCCACCCCGAAGGCGCGACGCCGGAAGGCCGCTCCCGCCGCCCCGGCGGAAACCATGTCCAAGAACCGGTTGCGCCGCCTTCAGCGCGAGTGGAAGGCGATCTTCGACAAGGTGGCGGCGACCGAAGCCTCCATCGAGGACATCGAGGCCCGCATGGCGCGGCCCGCCTTCTTCGAGGACCGCGAGCGCTCCCGGGAGGTCGCGAGGGAATACGAGGAGCTCAAGGCGGCGTTGCCGGCGCTCTTCGAGCGTCTCGAGGGGCTGGACCACCAGCTCGGCGGGAGAACGGAGCCGTGAGCGGGGTGATCCGGGTGGCCTGCGACGGTTCGTGTCTGGGAAATCCCGGTCCCGGAGGCTGGGCGGCGATCCTCCGGTTTCCGTCCGGCGAGGAGACGATCCTGACCGGGGCGGAACCGGACACCACCAACAACCGGATGGAGCTGATGGCGGCGATTCGGGCGCTGGCCGCCCTGCCCGAGGGGCGGGACGCGGAAATCCTGTGCGACAGCACGTACGTGATCCAGGGGATCGAGACCTGGCTGCCCAACTGGATTCGGCGGGGCTGGCGCACCGCCGGTCGGAAGCCGGTCCGCAACCGCGATCTCTGGATGCGGTTCGCCGAGGCGCGCGCCGCAAGGCCGGGGGCCCGCTTCCGCTGGGTCCGCGGGCACAGCGAGCACCCGGACAACGAACGGGCCGACGCCCTCGCGTTCGCCGCCGCCAGGAAGCAGGCGGCGCCATGACCGCGAAGGAAGAAGCGCGGCGCTACCGCTTCCTCCAGGTCGACGTTTTCACCGACCGGATCTTCGCCGGAAACCCGCTGGCCATCCTCCCGGAGGCCCAGGGGCTCAGCGGCGAAACGATGCAGCGAATCGCCGCCGAGATGAACCTTTCGGAGACGGTCTTCGTCCTGCCGCCCCGGGACCCCCGGGCGATCCGCCGGCTTCGCATCTTCACCCCCCGGGAGGAGTTGCCGCTCGCCGGCCACCCGGTGGTGGGCTGCTTCTTCGCGCTCGCCTCCCGCGGCGCCTTCGGTCTCGACCGGGCGATCCGGGAGGTCGGCGACGGAAACCTCCGGGTCCACCAGGAATGCGGCGCCGGGACGCTTCCGGTGGACATCCGGGTCCGGGGAGGCCGGGTCGAGCAGGTGATGATGACCCAGGCGAAACCCCGATTCCTCAAGGAGAGCGCCGACCGGGAGGCGCTCGCCGGGTGTCTCGGCCTCGATCCGGACCAGGTTCTTCCGGACGGCGCGCCGGCCCAGGTCGTCTCCACCGCCCTCCCGCAGCTCATGGCGCCGGTGGATTCGCTCGCCAGCATGGAGCGCATCCGGGCGGACGCGGCGGAGATCGAAGCCTTCCTCGCGCCGCTCGGCGCCGAGTGCCTGATGGCGTTCACCCGGGAATGCGTCCACCCGGAGCACGCCGCCCACGCCCGAATGTTCGCTCCCGGTCTCGGCGTGCACGAAGACCCGGCCACCGGCAGCGCCGCCGGGGCGCTCGGCGCCTTCCTCGCGCGCCGCCGGCTCGTGGACGCCGACGAAAACACGGCGCGGCTCACCGTGGAGCAGGGATACGAGATGGGGCGCCCCTCCACGATCCGGGTGGAAGTCGACCGCGACGAGCGGGGGACGCCGGCCCGGGTGCGGGTCGGCGGGCAGGCGGTGGAAGTCGCCGAGGGCTGGATCCGGGTTTCCTGAGACTCAGCGGGGGAGCGGGATGCGCTCGCCGGGAAGCGGCGGCGTGTGGGCAGGGGTCCGCAGGGCGCGGCGGCGCTGCTCGAAGGCGTACCCCAGCGCCAGCAGCCGCGGCTCGCCGAAGGCGGGGCCCAGGAACGAAATCCCGACCGGAAGCCCGTCGCCGGTGAATCCGGCGGGGACGATCAGATCGGGAAAGCCGCTCATGTTGGCGAGGCGCACCGGACTCCGACCGCCGAAACCGCCGCCAGAGCGGCCGTCGCGCGCCCGGAGCGCCGGACGGGTGGGCGAGGTCGGGTAGACGAGCGCATCCAGGTCGTGCTCCTCCAGCAGGCCGGCGAGGATCGCCCGCACCAGCGGAAGGCCGTGCTGGCGCACCGCCAGATGCTCGGCGTCGGTCACGTCGCCGCTTTCGTTCTCGCGCAGGAAGAGGCTCCAGCGCCCCGGGTTGGGCCGGAGCCCGTCGCCGGGAGAGGCGAGATCCATGGACCGCTCCACCAGGTCGTCGAGCGTCCGCGGGAATCCCGGGCCGAGGGTCGCCAGATAGTCCTCGATCTGGGCGCGGAATTCGGGCCAGCGGACGGTGGTGTAGAAGTCGTCCTCGACTTCGAGCAGCCACTCCGGCAGGCGCGCGTCCACGATCGTCGCGCCCGCTTCGCGCATCGTCCCGATCGCCGATTCGACCACCCAGTCCACTTCGGAATCGAAGCCGGTGAAGTCGCGCATCACCCCGATGCGCGCCGCTTCGAGCGCGTCGGGATCGAGGAATTGCGCGTAGTCGGCATGGAACCGGCCGGCGCTTCCGGAAGTGGCGGGATCCGCCGGATCCACCCCGACCATCACCCCGAGGGAGAGAGCCAGGTCCTCCACATGCCGCGCCAGCGGGCCCCCGGTGTCGAACGAGAGCGCGAGGGGCACGATGCCGTCCCGGGAGAGCAGCCCCCAGGTCGGCTTGAGTCCGGCCACCCCGTTGGCGGTGGACGGGCCGCGCACCGATCCTCCGGTGTCGGTGCCGAGTCCCAGGAACGCATAGCCGGCGGCCACCGCGGCGCCGGTTCCGCCGGAGGAGCCGGAAGGGCTGCGCGCCGGGTCGTGCGGATTGCGGGTGACGCCGCCGAGCGAACTCATCGCGCCGCCGGACGCGAATTCGCTCATGTTGACCTTGGCGAGGAGGATCGCTCCCGCCTCGCGCAGCCGTCGCACCACGAACGCATCGTCGGGGGGAACCGATCCGGCGAGCAGGAAGGAGCCGGCGGTGGTCGGCATGTCGGCGGTGTCGAAGTTGTCCTTCAGGACCACCGGAATCCCGTGGAGCGGCGAGCGCGGCCCGGATTCCCGCCGTTCCCGGTCGAGGCTGCGGGCCCGCTCCGCCGCCCGCGGATTGACTGCGAGCACCGCGCCGATCCGGGGACCCTGGTCGTCGTAGGCGGCGATCCGGGCGAGACACAACTGGACCAGACGCTCGGAGGTCACCGCGCCCGCATCCAGTGCCGCGCCGATCTCGGCGATGGTCGCGGTGGTCAGATCAAGCGGACGCGGCCCGGCCTCCTGCGCCGCCGCAGCCGGGGAAGCCGTCGCCAGCAGCAGGAGAAAAAGGGCGCCCAAACGCGCCGGGAGGCCCGGAATCAATGCGTCGCGACCTGGACCTCCATGTCGGCCTTCAGATGGACGAGGCCCTTGCGCAGCAGGCCGAGCGCCTCGGTCTCCAGCTGGCGGACCCGCTCCCGGGTGATGTGGAGCTCGCGGCCGATCTCCTCCAGGTTCGCCTCGCTCCCGTCGATCATGCCGAAACGCCGGCGCAGCACGTGCTGCAGACGTTCCGGAAGCCGCGCGATCGCTTCCCGGACGTAGCGGTGCTGCTCCGATTCGGAGACGTCGTCCAGAGGCTGCATCTGCTTCGGATCCGGGGTCAGCGCCACCCGGAGGGTTCCGTCGGGCACCACCGGGGCGTCAAGGGAATCGATCTGGGGCACCGAACGAAGGGTGTCGTGCAGGCGCTCCGGCTCGACGCCGATCTCCGCCGCCACCTCCTCGGTCGTGGGAGTCCGCCGGGCGCCGTGCCGGGACGGGTCGTTCTGGAACCGCTGCTCCAGCTCGGCGTACACCTTGGCCGCCTTCCGATGCAGGTCCAGCTTGTTGATCGGGACCTTGATCGTCCGCGACTTCTGGGACAGGGCCCTCCAGATGGCCTGGCGGATCCACCAGGTGGCGTAGGTGGAGAACTTGAGGTTTCGCTCCGGCTCGAACTTCCGGACCGCCTGCATGAGGCCGATGTTCCCCTCCTGGATGAGGTCGCCCAGCGGCAGTCCCAGGTGGCGGTACTGCTTGGCGATGGAAATCACCAGCCGCAGGTTGCCCTCGATCATCCGGCGGCGGTTGTCGTAGAAGACGCCCTCGACCGCATCGTCGGCGCCCTCGGCGCCCTCCATGTCGGCGGCGGCCTTCCGCATCGCCCGGCTGTAGCGCTGCTCGTCGCTCTTGGTGAGCAGGCGATGACGGTGGGTCTCCCGCAGGTAGAGGCCCATGGAGTCCAGGTCGCCGGTCTGGTGCGTGTCCGGCCCCAGGGCGATCCCGTCAACCGGGGCTTCGGGCTCCTCGGCCTCGGTCTCCTCTTCCTCTTCCTCGGCTTCGTAGTCGTCGTCGAGGAATTCGATGGACTCGTACTCGGTCGTTTCCATGTTCGCTTCCTTTGCCCGTTTTGGGCGTTGAAAATGTTGCGGCCTGTGCATGCAAGGGCCGTGCCTTCCGGCTCGCATGAAGCAGATTCGGTCCCCCGTCGGAGGGGCCGCGACGGGACAAACCTGCTAGTAACGACGAGACGCCGGGAACGTTCCCGGGGGATCGGGCGCGGGAAGCGGAGACCCGGCTGAGGCTTCAGCGACCGTCCTGCTCGTCGGGCAGCGCGAGCCGCAGTATAGCAGATTCCGACGCGATCCCGTCCACCCAGTCGTTCACCCGCTGATGGAGCTGGCGTTCCTCGAGCGTGCGCCGGATGAGCCGCGTGACTTCGGGCGGCGGCGTGGCGGCGGCGTCATCCAGGTCGGGGAGGAGCGTAGTCCGGTAGTAGTCTTCGATTTCGCGCTGGGAAACCCGGACCAGCGGCCGGAAGCGCCGCTCGATGTATCGGTCCACCGCCAGCTCCCGCTCGATGCGTTTCCGCAGGTAATCCTCGCGGATCCCCAGGCGGAGCAGCGCGGCACGGTAGGCGGCGTCGCTCGCGAACCGGTCCCGGAGAGCCCGCAGGGTCGCCTCGATCTCGTCGGCGGGAACCGGCCCCATCGGATAGCGGCGCGCCTCGGTTTCCATGAGCCGGGCCTCGATCAGGGTCTCCACCGCTTCGGCCAGGGTGGGCGCCGGCTCTACGTGCGGCTGCAGGGCGACCGTCTCCACCGCCTCCGAGAGCGTGATCGGCTGGCCGTTCACCACCGCGACCACCCGGTCCACCAAGTCCTGGGCGGCGGCGCCATGCCCCAGGAGCAATGCGGCCGCCACCCCGAGGCAGCGGAGCGCGCGGTCAGAACGCATGGCCGATTGTGAAGTGCCACTGCCCGCGCGACTCATCCCCCGGCGCCTCCAGCCGGAAGCCGTAGTCGAAGCGGACCGGACCCAGCGGCGTGTCCCAGCGGAGTCCGGCGCCGACGTGGTGGCCGACGTCCTCCAGGCGGAAGTCCTCGATCCGCGCGAACACCCCGCCGTGGTCGCTGAAAAGGGCGACCGAAACATTGCCGGCGATCCGGATCCGCGCCTCCAGGTTCCCGATGGCGAGCATATTGCCGCCCAGCGGGTAGCCGCTCGCGTCCACCGGCCCGGCGCGGTCCAGGGGGTAGCCGCGCAGGGTGGTCGCGCCGCCGGCGAAGAACCGTTCCGTGATCGGAATCCAGCCGACCCCCTCCTCGCCCGAATCGTCGAGGGCGGCGGCCATGCCGACCCTTCCGGCGACCGCCAGAACGACCCGCGGGGAAACCGGGAGGTACAGGAATTGCTGCGCGAGCCCCTTGACGAACGGCGCCCGGGAACCGAGTTGCGCGGAGGACCACTCCAGATCCAGGATGCCGAACCGGCCCCGACGGGGTGAGACCGGGTCGTCGCGGGTGTCCGCCACCACCGAGGCGGACACCGTGGACAGCCAGAGATTGTCGGCGAAGTCCCGATAGATTTCGCTGGGGCTGATCCTGAGGTCAAACAATTCGCTGCGGGTGAAGTCGTATCGCAGGATCAGGTTGCGGCCCAGGACCCGACGGCTGAGCTGGACGCCGGCGCCGTAGCGGAGGAAGTCGAAGCTCTCCCGATCCTGGGACTCGCGGTACGCGCTGGCGAATACCGGCGCTTCGCGCTCCAGCCCCTCGGCGCCGCGGTAGGTGGTGATGAAGCGCGTCCCGCGGAGCGAGAGGCGGCCAAACAGGCTGAGCGTGTGGTTGCGGCCGAAAAGGTTGCCGCGCGTCCACTCCCCCTCGGCGCGCACTTGCTCCCGCTGGCTGTATCCGGCGCCGTAGCCAATCCGGTTGCGGGGCGCCTCGGCCACCCGGACCAGCAGATTCCGTTCCCCCACCGGTTCCTCCGGCTCCAGCAATTCGACCTCCACCTCGGAGAAGACGCCGGTGGCGAGCGCGCGCCGCCGGGTCTCCAGAATCCCCTCGCTGGACAGCGGGTCGCCCTCGGCGAAGGGGATCCGGCTGCGGATGAAGCCCTCGCGGGTGACCTCCGCCCCGGCGACGACGATCCGGCCCACGGTGAGAAATTCCCCTTCGAGAACCCGGAACACGACTGCCGCCTCGTGCGTTTCCGGGAGCACCGGCGCCTCGGCGGACACGCTCGCCTCGAGGAAGCCGCGCCGCCGGTACCATGCCTGGAGCGCCTCGCGCGCCGCGACCACGTTTTCGGTCACGAAGGGGTCTCCGGGGACGATCGGGACCACCGCCGCCAGTTCCGCCGCCGGATGGCGGGCGTTGCCCTCGAAATCCACGGTCGCGATCCGGGCGCGGGGACCGGCCCGGACCTCGGCGAGCAGCCGGAGTTCCCGGGATCCGGAGGCGACGGGGGACGCCGAACCGGTCACCTCCGCCTGGTAGCGCCCCTCCCGGCGCAGCGCCGCCCGCATCGCGTCGAGGGCCGCCTCCCAGGCGGTCTCCCGGAAGGGTTCGCCGTCCGCAAGCGGTTCCGCGAGCTCCCGGAGCCGGGCAGCCAGTTCCGGCGGAGCGCCGTCCACCCGGGCCTCGCGCGCCACGAAGCGCCGCCCCGGTTCGGCGACGAACCGCACCCGGAGCGCCGCGCCGTCCGCCGAGGGCGTCTGGAGGACGTCCACCCGGGCGTCCCGGTAGCCGCCGTCGCGCAACCGGGCGAGAAGCTCCTGGCGCGCCGCCTCCAGCGCGTCCTCGTCGAGGCCGGTCTCCCCGAGGCGGGTTCGCATGGCGTCGAATCCGCCGCCCTCCTCCGGGAAGCCCTCGAACTGCAGGGTCACCCGGGGCCCGGGCTCCACCCGCAGCACGACCCCCGGACCGGCGGCGGCTCCGCCGGGCTCCAGTTCGTAGTCCGCGCGGGCGGAAAGGAACCCTTCGGCGCGGAGCGCGCCCTCGACTTCGGCGAGGCCGGCTTCGAAGGTCGATTCCGAGACCGGCCGGCCGGGGGACGCCCCCAGCATCCGCTGCAAGCGGGCTCCCTGCGCGGGCGCCACCCCCTCGGCGCGGAACGCTCCGACCACTTCGCGCGGCCCGGCCCGCACGATCGCGTCCACCGCCATGCCGTCGGCGACGGGTTCGGTCCGGACGTCCACCCGGGCGTCGAACCAGCCCTCGGCCCGCAGATGCTCCTCGGCCTCCTGGCGCGCCGCTTCCAGATTCCGCGGACGATCGCCGGTGCGGACGGCGAACACGCGGTTCAGGGCGGCGGCCTGGCCGAGCGGGGCGTCCCGCACCCCAAACGACGCGATCCGAAGCGCCGGCGCCAGCTCGAACACCAGCCGCACTTCGCCCGCCTCGAGGCGCGAGGCGTGGACGCGCACGTCGTCGAATGCGTCCAGCGCGAACAGATGCTTGACCGAGCGGCGGATGCGGAGCTTGCTGTACCGGTCCCCCGCCTCGACTGCGAGCAGCCGCAGGGCCGCCTCCGGAATCGGGGCTTCGCGCCCGTCCGCCCATAGAACCGTGACCTCGGCGATGGTTCGCCCCTCGAACCCGGCGCCCTCCTGGCCGGCGGCCAGCGCCAGGGAGGGGAGAAACGCCAAGACGCCCCACCAGCAGCGCGCACCGGACAGGTCAGAAGCTCCGGTGAAAGCGGACATCGAGGCCCAGGGCGCCGTCCTGGTCGCGGGAGAGGATCCACGAAACCGGTCCTTCGGGGGTGTATTCCACGATGATGATGGCCTCGTCGGTTTCCGAGAAGCTGGAGGAGTAGCGCACGCTGAGGTCCCGGGACACCTGCTTCCCCAGGGTGATCCGCGCGGTCGGATCCCCGAATCGCCCGATGAGGAAGGGATCCACGCTCACCCGGTCGATGCCGAAGACCCGCCCGGCGCGGCGGCCGATCGAACCGCTCAGCGTCTGGGTCAGCAGGGTGGCCGCCGAAGCCGCCGCCACTTCGTCGTCGCCCCGGGCGGTCAGAAGCTCCTCTTCCGGCGCGCCGGAGAGCAGGCGGAGGATGTCCGCCTCCCGGAGCGGCGGCTCCGAGCTCAGGCTCGCCTCGATCTGTTCGGTGGTTCCCGAAGCCCGCAGGCGCACCCGGTAGCTTCGCACCATGGTCTCCGCCTCGATGTCGAACACCGGCTCGATCCCGTCCGGGTCCACGAAGTCGGCGCGCCCGCCGAGGACCCCGAAGCGGTTCGCGCCGACTTCGAGACTCCCCCCGAGGAGATCGGCGCGGCCCAGAACCGCCGGGGAGCCGGCCGTGCCCCTGATGTCGAGGCTGGCGTTCGACTGGAGGCGGAACAGGGCGTTTTCGACCTCGAAAGGCGATTCGGTCTCCACCCGGACGTCGAGGCGCAGTCCTTCGAGCGCATCCTCCCCGCTCGGGATGTCCGGTCCGGGAACGGAGCGCACATCGGCGAAGATGCTGGAGAACAACTCGTATTCCCGGCTCCACACCGCTTCGTCCAGGCGCACGACGCCCGAAAGGAGCGTGCCCTCCGGGTCGCCCACCAAGCTCAGGTCGGCGTCCACGGTCGCGGTGAGATCGCGCGGATAGCGGATCCGGGCGTCGGTGAGCCGCACCTGGAGGTCCGCCGCTCCGACGTCGAATCCGTCCAGCGAGATGGTTCCGGAGACGATGGTCGCCCCCGAGGCGATCTCGCCGGCCAGCTCCGCGATCCGGATCGCCTTCGAGTCGAAGACGACGCCCCCGTCGATGTTGCGGAAGGCGTGGGGGAAGCCCTCGATGCCGACCGTCCCGCCCCGGATGCGCCCCTGCCCCAGGAATTCGGGGGCGTCCCAGGGACCGCGCACTTCCGCTCCCAGGCCGAAATCGCCGTCGAACGAGACGCCGGCCACGAAGGGCTCGAGCGCCGCCAGCGCGACGTTCCCCTCCACCCGAATGTCCAGGAGCGTGTCGTCCAGGCCGACCGAACCCGAAAGCCGCAGCCGGTCCTCCCCCTGGGCGGCCTCGAAATCCTCCACGTGGACCCGGGCGTCCTCGATGCGGACCCGGATCGGTCCGGTGGAGGCGACGTCGACGCCGGGCGCCCGCACCCGAAACCGGGTCAGGTCGCCGGCGCCGGTCATCCACTCGTCGTGCGGGTTCTCGAGGTGGAACGCCCCGGTTCCCGCCACGACCGCCTCGATCCCCCGCTCCCCGGCGTCGGAAACGAGAAGGGGCGCCACGTCCACGTCCACGATCTCGAGGGTTCCCTGGCCGTCGGTTCCGATCGGTACCGTCCCCCGGACCTCGAAGCGGGCCGCTCCGGAATCCAGCGCGCCGTCCCCGGTGTAGGTTTCGCCGCGCACCACCCCGCGAATCGTTCCCGGCCCCAGCGCAAGGCCCAGCACCGCGGCTTCCGGAACCCGGGCCCGCAGGTCCAGTTCGGGTACCAGCAGGTCCCCTCCGATGTCCACCTCGAAGTCGGAACGGATCGAGATCCATTCGGGCGCAAGGCCGGGGGTCAGCGGGTAGTCGGACCCGGCGATTCGCCCCTCCATCTCCCACTCGACCAGCCCGATCCGCAGATCGCCGGAAGCCATGCCGCCGCCCCAGGCGCCGCGCATCGGGGACAGGACCGCGACGTCCCCCTCGAGACTCCATTCCACCAGGAGATCGTCGAACGGCTGCTCCAGCAGCGAGCCGTCGCGCCCCTCCACCCGGCCGCCGCCGGTCACGCGCTCATCCTCGCGGACCGTGCGGCTTGCGCCGCTGACGATCCCCTCCGCGACCAGATCCCATTCGAGGAAGGCGATGATCTCCGCCGCCTCCCACTCCTCCCACGAGGCGTCGAAGCTCATGTCGGGGAAGGGTTCGTCGCTTCTGGCGAAGGTTCCCGAGGCGGCGATCCGACCCGCGCCGGCGCGCGCGTTCCAGCGGTCGAGCCGCATGAAATCGCGTCCCACCGCTCCGGCCGCCACCAGGGTGTCCGTCCGGATCCCGGAAACACGCATGCCCCGGCCCTCGACTTCCCCGGAAACCACCAGGTCCGGCCAGCGGCCGGTCACCTGCCCCTCGATGGCGCCTCCCCCCGCCACCTCCCAGGCCGCATCCTCCGGGAGTTCCCCGAAGATCACCCGGCGGAACTCCTGCTGCACCGCATCGGCCTCGGCCGATTCGCCGGCGAGTCCCTCGATGTCCAGCCGGGCGCCCTCGGCGCGGTGGTAGATCCCCTCGCCCTGCGCCTGGAAGGACGCTCCCGCCACCGAGAGGCGGTGGACATGCAGAGCGTCCTCGTCCATCGTCAACTCGACGTCAAGGTCCAGCGGCAGGGACGCCCCGGCGGAGGCGGAATCCGGGCGCGAACCGGCGGCCGCGATCGCGCCGGTCATGGCGAGCGGATCGGCGAACGGCATGCGCAGGTCGGCCGTGAGGTCCACCGAGGACGCCAGGGTCGTGGGCTCGCCGAAAAACCCGCCCAGCGCCGCCGAGAGGGCGCCGCCTCGCACTCCCAGGACGATAGTGGCGGGGTTGTCCTCGCGCGGCTGGAGCTGCTGCAGCCGGAGCGTCGCCGCGCCGTCGGCGAGAATCCCTTCCGAGGACGCGATCTCGACGCGCATCGGATCCCAGTGCAGGACGCCGCTCCAGTCCCGGAGGGGCACGCCGTGGAACCGGCCCGAAGGCAGGGTGAAGTCCCCGTCCACCACGAAGCCGACCTCCTCGAAGCGGCCGATTGTGTCGAACTGGAACCAGGGTTCGCCCACCGTCTCCAGGCCTTCGAACTCGAACAGGAAACGTCCGAGTCCGCCCGCATCCGCTTCGCCGACCAGCCGCAATTCCCCGTCCAGGTCGTTCGCCAGGTCCAGGGTTCCGTCCGCCTTCAGATCCAGCAATTCGGATTTCAGGTCCAGGCGGTCCACGTGGAGCAGGTTGTCCCGGATGCGGAGTTCGGCCTGGAGATCCATCGCCAGGTCCGGTCGCTCCCAGAGGCGGATGGCGCCGACGCCCAGCCGGACGCTCGCGTCCATGCCTCCCTCCGCCGGCCGCGCCTCCACCTCCAGGTCATCCGCCCGCACTTCCCACGGCGTCGCCCGATTGCGATACCCGATCGTGGCGCCCGATATGTCCACCCGCTCCGCCGCGAGCGAAATGGCGCCCGCCAGCCCGGTCAGGACGGAATCCGGCGGGCGTTCGGTTTCGGGCGCCGGATCGCCGCCGTCGTCCAGCCCGCGCAAGCTCACTCCCTCCACCCGGAGCTCCTTCAAGTCGAAATGCGCCGGGATCAGGGACCGCCATCCGAACCGGCCCTCGATGCGCTCCACCGAATAGACGGGCGGCGCGGGACCGAAGGGCGAGGGTTCGCGTCCCGCCTGGAATCCGGTCAGGACGAAGCGGCCCGAACGGGGGTCGAACTCGACATCCCAGGCCGCAACCGGCGTCCCCAGGGTGACGGAGATGCGGTCCAGGGCCAGCCCGACCCAGCGTTCGGGGGCGAGGAGCGGAAGGATGCGCGCCACGATGAGCATGGAAGTCAGGATGACCGCCAGCGAGACACCCAGGACCAGCAGCGTCCTCCGCATGGTTCGACGGCGGTGGCCGGGAGGAGCGCTCATGGGGACGGCGGCGGCGGCGCCACGACGAAGAGCGTTTCGCCCCCTTCGAGGGGCGAGCCCTGGGCGACGCCCAGGTTGCTGATGACCCCGGATGCCGGCGCGCGTATTTCGTTTTGCATCTTCATCGCCTCGTAGACGAGCACTCCGTCGCCTTCTTCGACTCGGTCTCCATTCTGCCGCAAGATTCGCACCACCTTGCCCGGCATGGGGGAACGAACCTCGGCGCGGTCCGCCCCCCGCCGGCCGGCGCGACGCCCGGCCGCCGGGCCGTCGAACGTGAAGCGCGCCCTCCCGATTTCGACCGTGATCGCGCCCCGGCTTCTGGAGACCGCGGCTTCCAGGGTCCGGCGCTCCCGGCGCACCAGCAGGGAGCCGGCCAGCCGGCCGACCCGAACGGGCGTCTCGTCGCCCTCGATCCGCACCGTGAGCGCGTCCTGGTCATCGGAGCGCTCCACCCGCACGCGGTGTTCCGCGCCTTCGGAAACCAGGATGCGCCGCATCTCACAACCTCCGGGCGTGGGATTCCCGGAGTCCGGCGTCCCGCCAGCGCGAGACCGGGGGCGCGCCGGGACCGGGCGGGATCGCCCCGGCCAGGTGCGCGGCCGCCGCCGCGAGGGCGAACGGCAGCAGATCGCCGGGTTGGTCCTGGTTTTCGCAGAGTCGGGGCCATTCGGTCTCCACGAAGGAGGTGTCGAAGTCCCCGGAGCGGAAGACCGGCGCGTCCAGCGCCCGCTCGTGGAACGAGAGCGTCGAGACGACGCCGGTCAAGCGGGTCTCGCGCACCGCGCGCAGCGCCCTTCGCCGGGCGGTCTCCCGGTCCGGTCCCCACGCGATGATCTTGGCCAGCAGCGGGTCGTAGTGGGACGCCACCCGGCTCCCGGAAACCACCCCCGCATCGCAGCGGACGCCGGGGCCCAGCGGCGGCCGGAACGAACCGATGCGGCCGGCGCCCGGCAGGAATCCGGCGAACGGGTCCTCGGCGGTGATCCGGAGCTCGATCGCGGCGCCCCGGGTCTCCACATCCTCCTGGGCGAACGGCAGCGGCTCGCCGGCCGCCAGCCGGAACTGGAGCGCCGCCAGGTCGAGTCCGGTCACGCATTCGGTCACCGGATGCTCCACCTGGAGCCGGGTGTTCATCTCGAGAAAGTAGAAGCGCCCTTCGGGGTCCAGCAGGAATTCCACTGTGCCGGCGTTGCGGTAGGACACCGCGGAAGCGAGCCGCGCCGCGGCGTCGCCGAGCGCGTCCCGGGTGGCGTCGTCCACCGCAGGGGACGGGCTTTCCTCGATCAGCTTCTGGTTCCGGCGCTGCACCGAGCAGTCCCGCTCTCCCAGGTGGACCACTCGCCCGAACCGGTCCCCGAACACCTGCACCTCGACGTGGCGGGGCCGCTCCACCAAGCGCTCGAGGAACACCCGCCCGTCGCCGAAGGCCGCCTCCGCCTCGGAGCGGGCCTCGCCCAGGCGCTGCGGCAGCTCGGCCAGGTCGCGCACCACGCGCATGCCCATCCCGCCGCCCCCGGCGGTCGCCTTGACGAGCAGCGGAACGCCCAGCGCCCCGGCCTCGGCGCGGCCCTCGGATTCGGGCGCCAGGATCCCCGATCCGGGGACCGTCGGAACGCCGATTTCGGAGGCCGTCTGGCGGGCCGCCGCCTTGTCCCCCATCCGCCGCATGGCGTCGGGAGTCGGCCCGACAAACCGGAATCCGCGTTCCTCGCAGCGCGCCGCGAAGTCGGCGTTCTCGGCCAGGAACCCGTATCCGGGGTGGATCGCCTCGGCGCCCATCACGCGGGCCGCCTCCAGGATCCGTTCGGCGCGCAGGTAGCTGTCCCGGGCCGGAGCGCCGCCGACCTCCACCGACTCGTCGCAAAGCGCCACGTGCAGCGAGTCCCGGTCGGCCCGCGAATGGACCGTCACCGGGGAGATGCCGAGATCGCGGCATGCGCGGGCGATCCGGACCGCGATCTCGCCCCGGTTGGCGATCAGGACCCGGCGAAACATCGTGCTGGCGGAGATCGCCGATCAGAGCGGGATGTTGCCGTGCTTGCGGGGCGGGCCCGCGTCCCGCTTGGTCGCAAGGGAGCGGAGCGCGGCGGTGAGCCGCCGCCGGGTCTCGCGGGGGGCGATCACCGCGTCCACGAACCCCCGGGACGCCGCGACGTAGGGATTGGCGAACCGCTCGCGGTACTCGGAAACCCGCTCGGCGCGGCGCGCCTCCGGGTCTTCGGCGGCGGCCAGCTCCCGGCGAAAAAGGACGTTCACCGCGCCCTCCGGCCCCATGACGGCGATCTCGGCGGTCGGCCAGGCGAAGCTGATGTCGGTTCCGATGTGCTTGCTGCCCATCACCACATAGGCCCCGCCATACGCCTTGCGGGTGATCACGGTGAGCCGGGGAACCGTCGCCTCCGCGAAGGCGTAGAGAAGCTTGGCGCCGTGCCGGATGATCCCGCCCCATTCCTGGCGGGTTCCGGGGAGGAAACCGGGCACATCCTCGAAGACCACCAGCGGGATGTTGAAGGCGTCGCAGAAGCGCACGAAGCGGGCGCCCTTGACCGACGCATGGATGTCGAGGACGCCGGCAAGCGACGCCGGCTGGTTGGCGACGATGCCCACCACCGCGCCGCCCAGCCGCGCGAACCCGACGACCAGGTTGCGGGCGAAGAGCTCCTGCACCTCGAGGAACGCCCCGTCGTCCACCACCTCGCCGATCACGTCCCGCATGTCGTAGGGCTGGTCGGGAGCGTCGGGAATGATGGCGTCCAGCGCTCCCGCCTCCCGGTCCGCCGGGTCGGCGTCCGAACCAGCGGGGGGCGTCTCCAGGTTGTTCGACGGGAGGAAGGAGAGGAGGCGCCGGATCAGCTGGAGGCAGTCGTCGTCGCTTTCGCCCAGGAAATGGGCGTTGCCGGAGACGGTGTTGTGGGTCTCGGCGCCCCCCAGCCGCTCCATCGTGACGTCCTCGTGCGTCACGGTGCGGATCACGTCGGGGCCGGTGACGAACATGTAGCTCGCCTCCCGGGACATGATGGTGAAGTCGGTGATCGCCGGGGAGTAGACCGCGCCGCCGGCGCACGGCCCCAGGATGGCGGAGATCTGGGGAACGACTCCGGAGGCCCGCGTGTTGCGGAGGAAGATGTCCCCGTAGCCGCCGAGCGACGCCACCCCCTCCTGGATGCGGGCGCCGCCGGAATCGTTGAGGCCGAGGATCGGCGCCCCCTGGCGCAGCGCCAGGTCCATGATTCCGCAGATTTTCCCGGCGCACGCCTCGCCGAGCGACCCGCCGAGCACGGTGAAGTCCTGGGCGAAGAGGTACACGAGCCGCCCGTCCACCCGCGCGTAGCCGGCGATCACCCCGTCGCCGGGATGGCGGCGCTCCTCGACTCCGAAGCCGCTCGCCCGGCGCTCCACGAACCGGCCGGTCTCCTCGAAACTTTCTGGATCGACCAGCGTAGCGATCCGTTCGCGGGCGGTCAGCCGCCCGCCCTTGCGCTGCTTCGCCAGCTTGTCGGCGGCCGCCGGGGCCTCGGCGGCTTCGGATCGCCGCTCGAACTCCGCCAGGGCGGCCGCGGAACCCCCTTTGGCGAGCGTCATTTCGCTTCAGGAAGCCTGCGACGCGTTCCAGTCCTTCAGAAATCGTTCCAGTCCGATGTCGGTCAGCGGATGGCGGATCAGCAGATCCAGAACCTTGGCCGGCATCGTCGCGATGTCGGCGCCGACCCGCGCCGCCTCGACGACGTGAAGGGGGTTCCGAATGCTGGCCACCAGGATCCGGGTGTCGAAGGCGTAGTTGTCGTAGACCTCGCGGATGTCGGAGACGAGTTGCATGCCCGGCGTCGCGATGTCGTCCAGCCGCCCGACGAAGGGGCTGATCATCGCGGCGCCCGCCTTGGCCGCGAACAGCGCCTGGGGCGCGCTGAAGCACAGGGTGACGTTCACCCGGATGTCGTGTTCGGCGAGCTGGCGGACCGCCTGGAGCCCGTCGGGGGTGAGCGGGCACTTCACCACGATGTTGGGGGCGATCGCCGCCAGCTCCCTGCCCTCACGCACCATGCCCGCCGCATCGGTGGCGAGGACCTCCGCCGAGACGTCCCCCGGGACGATTTCGGCGATGCGGGCGAGGATGTCCCGGGCGCTGCCGCTCTCGCGCGCCATGAGCGACGGGTTGGTGGTGACCCCGTCCACCAGCCCCATGGAGCGGGCGCGAGTGATTTCGGCGACGTTCGCGGTGTCAAGAAAGATCTGCATGGAGAATCCGCATGGGGGGAAGGGCTGCACCCGGCTCGGCGGGCGGAAGAGGATTGTACCCGGTCGCCCTGCGCCTGGATCCGCATCCATGCCCACCACGAGGCAACTTCGGATCGTAGACCGGTTTTCCCATGGGTCGAGTCCGCAGGGTTCCGTCCTCGTACTGCCGGATGCGTTCCCGGGCGATCTCCACATAATCCGCCACGACATCGCAGCCGTACCCTTCCCGGCCGTGCTTCAAGGCGGCGATCACCGTGCTGCCGACTCCCATGTAGGGATCCAGGACTTTTTCACCCGGGTCGGTCATCGCAAGCACAAGCCGTTCCGCCAGTTCGACAGGAAACTGACACGGATGGATTGTCTTTTCCGGATGGTTGCTCTTGACGTTGGGAATCTCCCAGACATCCGAAGGATTTTTTCCCTTCGGATTGCAGGAAAGCTTCCCGGCGTTCGGCCCCTTGAAGTGTTTTTTGCCCGGATATTTCGGCGGAACGCGAATTGCATCCAGGTTCCAAGTGTAAGCCTCAATTGAGATTTGAGTGGGTAGAATGGAGACCGCCGGGATTCCGGGTGTCAAGGGCGGGCTTGCACGGCGTAGCGAACCCTTGACTCACGGAATCCGGCGGGCACGCTCGAAAAAGGGTCGAAAGCGGGAAGCCGCAACCGTCCCCAGCCAGCGTCGCCACACACCAATGGAACACTTTTCCCGCTTTCGACCCTGAAAAAAAGGAGCGCATCCAGTGCTACACGAGCTTTTCGCCCAAGCCCTCGGCATCCCGGACCCCTGGTTCGTCGAGAACGTGGAATTCGACAAGGACCAAGGAAAGCTGAGCATCCGCGTCGATTTCCGCAGGGGCGCCCGCTTCGCCCACCAGAACCACGACGGCCTCCATCCGGTCCACGACACCAAGACCAAGCGCTTCCGCCACCTCAACTTCTTCCAATTCGAGTGCGAACTGGTGGCGCGCGTCCCCCGGGTGCGCCTCCCCAACGGCAAGGTCGCGCTGGTCTCGCCGCCCTGGGCCGGCAAGCTCTCCGGGTTCTCCCTCCTCTTCGAAGCCTTGATTCTCGCCATGTGCCAGGACATGACCTTCGCCGCCGTCGCACGGCTCGCCGGACTCTCCCAGCACCAAACCCAGGCCATCTCCAACCGCTATGTGGAACTCGCCACCGAAACCGACGACCAAGCCGACGTCCGCGCCGTCGCCATCGACGAAACCTCCCGCGCGCGCGGCCACAACTACGTCACCGTCGTCGCAGACGCCCGAAAACGCCGGGTCATCTTCGTCGGAGAAGGCCGCGCCGCCGACTCCGTCGACCGATTCGCCCGAAGCCTCGAAGCCCACGGCGGAGACCCCGAAGCCGTCGAAGTCGCCTCCATCGACATGTCCCCCGCCTACATGAAGGGCGTCGCAGAGCATCTCCCCAACGCCCAGATCACCTTCGACAAATTCCACGTCATCGCTCACGCATCCAAGGCCCTCGACCAGACCCGGCGCATCGAGCAGCGCGCCAACCCCCAACTCAAGGGCATGCGCTGGGCGCTCCTCAAAAATCCCGAACGACTCGGCCCCGAACAGCGCGCCCAACTCAACGCTCTCATCGCGCAGGCCCCCGGAAAGCGCACCGCCCGAGCCTGGATGTACCGCGAGCAACTCCGGAACATCCTCAACCGCAAGCAGGTCAACGTCGTCAGAGCCATGCTCCGGCAGTGGTGCGCCAACGTGAACCGCTCCAAGGTCGAACCCATGAAAGCCGTCGCGCGGATGATCCGCAAACATCTCGAGGGCATCGTCGCGTGGGCCCGAACCCGCCAGACCAACGGCTTCATCGAGGCGCTCAACGGCCTGTTTCAGGCGGCCAAGCGGAAAGCCAGAGGCTACGGAACCTTCCAGACCATCCGCACCGTGTTCTTCCTCATCGCCGGAAAACTGGACTTCTCCAAGCTCAACCCTCATGTCGCGTACCCACTCGGTATTTGAAAGAGCCAAGTGTAATCGTCTCCCTTGGTCCACCAATTGATCGTTTCATACCGCCCCGAGAGTCTCCGGGAGCAGTGCAGACCATGCCCGAAACTCCAGATGATCCGGTTTCGGAGTCGGAGCTTGTATTCGCAGAAGATCGGATACAGAATTACATCCAGCGGAATGATCCCGCCGTTCTCCACGTAGTTCCCGACCTGCCAGCAGATGGATCCGTCCGGGCGCAGGACGCGCACGCATTCGGCGATGACATCGCGCTGCGTCGCCAGGTACGCGGAAACGGGAGTTCGTTCCTCGTAGTCCTTCCCGATGTTGTAGGGCGGCGACGTGACGATCAGTTGCACCGACTCGTCGGGGATGTCCTTCATGAATTGCAGGTTGTCCTGACACGCGACGACCGCCCTGGAGCGATTCGGTCGCTGTAGCGGGAGACGGTTCGGCGCGACGCTGGGGTCCAAGAGCTTCCGCCCGCCACGCGAACCGACTGTGGTCGGCGCCATCAAACCCCGCATCCAGCGACCAGATCGTAGCCTATCCGCCGGCCGGCGGCGGGCTTGCCACGTACAGCTCTTCCGAGTGAAACACAAGAATATCAAGCTGTTTCAGAAAACGAACATCATCAGGAAGCACCAGAAGGTTGGCGTCAAGGAATGCGCCTCTGGTCGACATCAGGAATCGGATCAGGATGGAAGCGAGCGGTGCTTCATCGACTTGACCGTTCCGCTTCCATTATCAACCTGAACGACCTTGAAGGAACGCTTTTTCCAAAGAGCCGCCCCACCCTCGGCGGCGGCCTCCAAGGTTTCGGACAAACCTGACGGTTCGTCCCAGGGCCGGAAGAATCCCACGGTCACTTTCCAAGCGTTTTCCGGTTCATCGAACACCACTTCCTCGACGCCGATGTGTCGAGCCGGTTCGTCCGCATAGAGGTGGCCAATGTACGCCTTGGCCGTCTGGACAGCTTCTCTGACGTTCATGGAGCGCCTCCCCTTCCGGATAACGTGCGGGCGGACACTCTAGCGCAATCCCGACGCAAGAAGGCGGCGGGCGGTCTCCCGGATCCGGTCCCAGGCGGCCCGCACATGCTCCTCGCGGGTGCGGCTCTGGGCGACCACCATCCGCAGCGCGACGCCCGCCGCCGTGCGGGTGTGGGTGAGGTGGAGCGCCCCGGAGCGGTTCAGCTCCTCGCAGAGCGCGAGATTCCGGGCGTCCGCATCCTCCCCGTCTTCGGTCCGGTGGCGGAAGGTGACATGGTTCAGCGGCGTCGGCGCCAGAATCTCGAAGTCGGGCGCCTCCTCGACCAGATCGCGGAAACGCTGTCCCAGCCGGATGTGCTCGCGGATGTGGCGGCGAAGTCCCCGGGCGCCGTAGTGGCGCAGCACCATCCAGAGCTTCAACGCCCGGAACCGCCGGCCCAGGGGGATGTGCCAGTCGCGGTAGTCCCACACTTCGCCGGCCTCCGAAGCGCGGTTGCGCAGGTACTCCGGCGTGACCGAGAGCGTGTCCACGACCGACCGCCGGTCCTTCACGAAAAAAACGTCGCAGTCGAAGTTGGTGAACATCCACTTGTGGGGGTTGAAGCACCATGAATCCGCCAGTTCGACGCCGTCCTGGAGATGGCGGAATTCGGGACACAGGAACGCGGTTCCCGACATCGCGGCGTCCACATGCACCCAGATGCGGTGTTCGCGGGCGATCTCCGCCAGCGCGCGAAGCGGATCGAAGGCGCCGGTGGACGTGGTTCCCAGCGTCACCAGTAAGAAGCAGGGCTTCCGGCCGGCGGCCACGTCGTCCCGAACCAGGTCGGCGAAGGCGTCGGGGCGGGCGGCGGCGGTGACCGTATCCACCGGAATGTCGCGGAGGAAATCGCTCCCGATCCCGGCGATCCGAACCCCCTTGAGCAGGGAGGAGTGGGATTCCGCGGAGCCGTAGGCGACCAGCGGCGCGCGAACCCCGCGGCGATTGGACTCGAAACCGGTGGCCCGTTCGCGAGCGGCGAGCAGGGCGGTGAGCGTCGCCGAGGACGCGGTGTCCTGGATGACGCCCCCTCCCGGCCCGTCCGACCGGAAGGCGGGCGGCAATCCGAGCAGCTCCGCCAGCCAGTCGAGCACATGGGTCTCCATCTCGGTGCATGCCGGACTGGTGGCCCAGAGCATCCCCTGCACCCCGAGCCCCGCCGAGACCAGCTCGCCGAGAACCGAGGGGCCGGAGTTGTTCGACGGGAAGTAGGCGAAGAAATTCGGGGACTGCCAGTGGGTGATTCCCGGCATCACCACCCGGTCGAGATCTTCGAGGACGGCGGCGAAGGGCTCGCCCCGCTCCGGAGGATGCGCCGGCAGGCGGGAGCGAATGTCTCCCGGCTGGACTTCGGAGCGGACCGGAAACTCTCCGACCCGCCGCCAGTAGTCGGCGATCCAGTCGAGAACCGCCCTCCCGTTGCGAACGAACTCCTCGGGGGAGAGGTGATCCATCCGGTCAGGAACGGGGCAGCGCGTCGATCCGGGCGGCGAGGATGAAATCGCTTTCCGTCAGGCCGTTGATCTTGTGGGTCCAGATGGTGACGCCCACCCTGCCCCAGGCGACCAGCAGGTCGGGGTGATGTCCCTCGCTCTCGGCCACCTCCCCGATCCGGTTGGCGAACCGGAGCGCGCCCGCGAAGTCGGGGAATCTGAACGTCTTGCCGATGTCGTGATGCTCCCGATGGGACCAGCCCTCGACCTGTTCCAGATAGCTCTCGACCTCTTCGGGGGAAAGCGGCGGAACGCCGCCGCGGCACGGGACGCAATGTTTTTCCGAAAGTCGCATGGTCCCGGGAAGTATCCCGCAAAATCCCCCTCCCGGAGCGCGTTTGACGCCGGTTCCCGGCAGTTCGTACTATCGGCGAAGCAACCCCTTGGTTTCCCTGTCGTGAAGATGTCCCTCGCGCTTTTCGCCTCGCTCTGGTTCTGCGCGTTCGGCGCCGCCCAGTCCGCCGATCCGCAGGACCTTCGCGACCGCCGGGCCGATGCGGCGCACCGGGAAGCGGCCGCCGGGCGGACCGCCGCCGAGAAGGCGCGGGAGGCGCTCGCCGCCGCCGAAGACCTTCCTGCGGGAGCGGGCGCGACCCCGACCCGGTTGCCCCGCCGGACGCTGGTGGACGAAATCCTCGCCGCCCAATGGGACGAACTCGGCATCCCCCATGCGCCCCGCTCCCCGGACGAGACCTTCCTGCGGCGGGCGAGCCTCGACGCCCTGGGACTCGCCCCCACCGCCGACCAGGTGCGGACGTTCGTCGCCGACCCCTCGCCGGACAAGCGCCAGCGCCTCATCGACGACATGGTGGGGACGCCCGAGTTCGCCGAACAATGGGCCTGGTTTTTCGGCGACCTCTTCCGCCTCGCCAGCCAGGTGGGGCCGGTCCAGCATCCGTTCCAGACCTGGGTCAAGGAGTGGCTGACCACCGACCGCCCCTACGACGAGTTCGTCCGGGACCTGCTGACCGGGGTCGCCAAGGCCCACGGGAGCGTGCCCTCGCTGGCCTTTCTCGCCCGCTCCCACCAGGCGAAGAGCCGGATCGTGATGAGTCCCGACGACTACTCGATCCACAACCGGCTGGACGCCCTGGACCAGTTCAATGTGGACGTCTCGCGGGTGTTCCTGGGGATCAACACCTCCTGCGTGTCCTGCCACGACGGGGCGGACCATCTCGAACCGCTGAACCGCTGGCTTTCCGAACGCACCCGCGAGGAGTTCTACCGGCACTCCGCCTTCCTGGGAACCACCCGCCTGATCACCACCTGGGACGACCGATCCAAGAACGTGGTGGTGGACCTGCTGGTGGACGATCTCGCCAGGGGCTACGACACCGGCGACGACGCTCCCTACCACACCCTCTCCGAAGGCCGCTTCCCCCGGCTCGAGGGACTCGCCTACCAGCCGGCGTTCCTGCTGACCGGAGAAACGCCGCGACCGGGGGAGAACCCCCGCGACGCCTTCGCCCGGATGCTCACCAGCCACCGGCAGTTCGCGCGCGCCACCGTGAACCTGGTCTGGGGCAAGTTGATGACCGTCGCATTCGTGGAGCCGTACAACGCGTTCGACCTGGACCGGATGGACCGGCTCCCCGAAGGCGAGACCGATCCGCTGCCGCCGCGCCCCACCAACCCGGAGCTGCTGGAAGCCCTCGCCGTGGATTTCGAGCGAAGCGGCTACAGCTTCTGGCATCTGGTCAAGACGATCATGAAGTCCGAGGTCTACGGCCTCGCCGCCCAGTTCCCGCCCGAGTGGAAAGACACCTGGGAGGATGCATGGACCGGCTACTACCCGAAGCGTTTCGTCCGGGTGCTCACCGGGCCGGAGCTGGTGGATTCGCTCACCCGCGCCACCGGCGCCCCCGCCGAGTTCCAGCTCCGGGGGGTTCCGGTTCAGCGGGTGAAGGAGCTCACCACCCCCCGCGATCTCGGCGGCCGCCGGGGGACCGGCGAGGGCGCGGAAATCGACGCGCTGCTCCAGAGCTTCTTCCAGAGCAACCGGATGACCCCGGCGCCGGTGGGCAACCGCGGCTCCATCCTCCAGGCGCTCTTGATGATGCAGTCGGAGGTGGTCAACCGGCGCGTCGCCAGCGAATCGGGAACCCGGGTCGCCGAACTGGCGGATTCCGGTCGGGAGCATGCCGAAGTGGTGGAGGAGCTGTTCCTCTGGACCCTCGGGCGATGGCCCACCGCCTCCGAACGGGAGCTGGCCGGGGAGACGCTCGGAACCTCCCTGGCGGAAGGCGCCGCAAATCTCCAGTGGGCGCTCCTGAATTCGCCGGAATTCTTGCTGAATCACTGAGATCATGTGCGACAGCGAACCCCGGGTCGCCGACCTGCTGCCGGCGCGGCGCGACATCCTCCGGTACGGCGGATTGGCGCTGGCCGGCTCCTTCGTGAACCAGTCGGTCTGGCCGCTCAAGGCGTACGCGCGGGGCAAGGCGACCCCCAGGCGGACGGCGCGCCACTGCATCTTCATCGAGATGGGCGGCGCCATCAGCCCGATGGACACCTGGGACTTCAAGCAGACCCGGTGGACGCCGCCGGATCTGGACATGGTGCAGGTGAACGACGAGGTCGCGCTCTCCCGCACGCTGTTCCCGCAGCTGGCGCACCGCATGGACCAGGTGGCGCTGGTGCGCTCGATGCGGGCGCCGGAGCTGATCCACTTCAACGGGCAGTACCACACCCAGACCGGGCGGGTGCTTAACGTGGCGCTGGCGCGCGAAATCCCCGCCTTCGGCAGCGTCATCGCCGCCGAGCTGGACGCCGAGCGGCGCGAAACCGACACCTTCCCCACCTACGTCAGCACCTACCTGACCCGGGCGCGGGCCGGCTCCATCGGGGCCGGATTCCTTCCCACCCGGTTTTCCGGCCTGGACCTGGATCCGACCACCGTGTTCGACGCCTTCGGCGGCAATACGGAGGGAAGCCTTCAGGTGCTGGAGGAGCGGTTCCGGCTGTTGAGCCGGCTGGGCGAAGTCTCCGCAGCCGAACGCGCTTCGCTGGGGCGCCGGGCCGCCGACTACCGCGACTACTACCGCTCCGCGTACTCGCTTTTGACCGACCCCCGCTGGCCGCAGTTGTTCCGGGCGAGCGAAGCCGACCGGGAGCGCTACGGCGCCGACGAGTTCGGACTCGGCTGCATTCTGGCGCGGAACCTCGTCGAGGCCGACGCCGGAACCCGGTTCATCTACATCTACGACGGCGACAAGTGGGACCACCACGCCGGGATCTTCGACCGGTCGCGCCGGTGGAACCACTACACCACTTGTCCGCGTCTCGACCGGGGGCTGGTCGCGCTGCTGGACGACCTGGGGGCGATGCCCGGCCAGGATGCGGGGACGAGCGCGCTGGACGAGACCCTGGTGGTGGTCGCCAGCGAATTCGGCCGCACTCCCGAGATGAATCCGGTGATGGGGCGGGATCACTACCGGGAGGCGTACACGACGCTCTTCGCCGGGGGCGGCGTCCGGGGAGGCCGGGTGGTAGGCCGCACCAACGATGACGGCTCCCAGGTGGTGGATCCGGGCTGGCGGCACGACGGACAGCCCTTCATGGACAACACCGTCGCCACCATCTACTCGGCGCTCGGCATCGACTGGCGCAAGTCGGTCGCGAACACCCCGTCGGGGCGCGAATACCTGTATGTGGACTCCATCGCCCTGGGCGCCGCCGAGATGATGTTTGACGACGAGATCGCCGAACTCTTCGAATAGCGCCCCATTCCCGTCTTGCTGCTCGCGCTCCTGCTGCTGGCGGCGGTGGCGGAGCCCCACTGCGCCAAAGACCGGGAGGAGGCCATCTGCTGGGTTCCGCCCGGCGGGTTCTGGATGGGGCGCAACCATCTCTGGCTGATCGACGAGATCGGCTGGCAAACCCGCGACCGGGTGGACGATCGGCCGGTGCACCGGGTCCGGCTGCCGGGGTTCTGGATCGACCGCACCGAGGTCACCCAGCAGGCGTACCGGAATTTCACGCTCAGCGCCGGACGCCCGGAACCCTTCCACTGGCGCCAGGGGTTCCCGGAGGAGGACGCGCTCCTGCCGGTCTACAACGTGAGCTGGGAGGACGCGGCGGCCTATTGCGCGTTCCGCGGCAAGCGCCTCCCCACCGAGGCGGAGTGGGAGAAGGCGGCGCGCGGCGGCAGGGAGGGAGCGCCGTATCCCTGGGGGGCTTCGCTCGCCCCCGATGACGACGCTCCCCCGGCGGCCCGGGTGGGGCACCCCCACGGTCCGGCGGACGTAGCCTCGTTTCCTGCGAACGGCTACGGACTCTTCGACGTGATCGGCAACATCGCCGAATGGGTGGCCGACGGATACGACCCCGGCTACTACGCGGTGAGTCCGGTCGGGAATCCGCAGGGGCCGGCGCAGGCGCCCTACCGGGTGTTCCGGGGCGGGAGCTGGGCCGACGCCGACGAGCGGATCGCCAGCGTCTTCTACCGGAATTTCACGCGACCGGACACCACGATCCACAGCATCGGGTTCCGGTGCGCCCAGGACCATCCCCAGGAGTCGCCATGACCGAACACCGATTGAACATGGACCGGCGCAGGGCACTTCGGGGTCTCGCGGCCGGAGGCGCCGCCGCGCTGGCCGCCACCGGCGCTTCGCAAGCTCAATCCGGCGACGCCGGAACCCGCTTCCGGCGGATGCTGGCGGGGCCGGAGCCGGTGATCTGTCCGGGCGCCTTCGACGTGCTCTCCGCCCGGCTGATCGTGGAGAACGGCTTCGACGCGGTTCTCATCGGGGGCAGCGCC
Organism: Candidatus Marinacidobacterium sp.; assembly: GCA_965202845.1. Lineage (GTDB taxonomy): Bacteria > Acidobacteriota > Vicinamibacteria > Marinacidobacterales > Marinacidobacteraceae > CBDATA01. Next base: position 195,556 of record OZ241856.1, on the reverse strand, counting down.
GGCTCGGCGGCCCAGCTCGGCCTGCCCGACTACGGGCTCGCCTCGATCTCCGAACTCATCGAGGTCGCGGCGCGGATCGCGGACAGCGTTCCGGTTCCGGTGTTCGCCGACGCCGACGACGGCGGCGGCAGCCCGCTGGCGGTGGCGCGCGCGGTGCGCGGGTTCGAGCGCGCCGGACTCGCCGCGGTGATGATCGAGGATCACGTGCAGGCCAAGCATCTGGGCGACGGCGGCGTGCTGGTCGACGCCCCCGGCATGCGGGATCGGGTGCGCGCGGCGGCCGACGCCCGAACCGGAAGCATGATGCTGGTCGCCCGATGCGACGCGGTCTCCATCGGGCTGGGCGAGGGCGAAGCCATCGAGCGGGGCGCGGCCTACGGGGAAGCCGGCGCCGACCTGCTGTTCTTCGCCGGACTGCCTCCGGAGCGGATCGGCCCGGTGTCCCGGGCGTGCGGGCGGCCCGTCATCGCCAGCGTCCACGACACCCCGCTGTCCGCCCTGCGCGAACACGGCGTTCCGCTCGTGCTCTACGCCGGACAGCTGCTGCGGCTCGCCCTGGGCGCGATGCAGGAGGGGCTTCGGGACATCCGCGACGGCGCGACCTGGCCCCGGTACGCCGAGCGCGCCCTTCCCGCCGAGGTCTACCAGCGGCTCATCCGATCCGGGGAGTGGCGGGAACGGGCTCGCCGCTACAACCTGGTGGACGCCGCCGGACGCCAGACAAGAGGGTAGAAAAGGTAGAAGCGGCGCATCTTCAACTTCTCCGACCGGCGCGGCGTCTTCCCCCGTCGTCGGGAAGCGGCGCCTCGTCCGCATCCGCACGACCGTTCCAGAGAAGCCCGGGATGGGGAATGCGGTAGTACCCTTCCGCTTTCGTCGGCTGCCGGGTCCCCTTCTCGAATCGACCCCGGGCGCCGAGCAGATACGTCTCGACCGTTTCGACGCAGGTCCACTTGCGGCCGAGCCGCTCGGCCACTTCCCCGGTGATGCAGCTTCCCGCGAAGGGGTCCAGAACCGAATCCTCCGGATCGGTCAGCATCCGGATGAAGTACTCCGGCAGCGCGGCAGGGAATCGGGCCGGATGCGGTTTCACTCCGATGTCCCGGCAGTAGCGCAGATACCGGCTGTTGCTCTCGGTGTTCGGGATGGCGAGGAGATTCGGCGGGATCGCCGCGCCGTTGTTCACGGAAAATTTGCTGCTGATGTCATGCCCCGAAGGACGCAACATCGGCTTGTAGCCGCTCGCCAGCAAGGTTTTCATGCTGTCGCTGTACGGCTGCAGCACGCGCCGATTGCTCGCGCGCGGCCACGGCGTCCGGGACAACCACCAAACGGTGTTGACTCCGTCCTTGACGCGGATGCGCCGCACGGTGACCCATTCCGCCGGAGCGGGAAGCTTGGACGGATTCCACCAGTAGAACTCCTGGGCCAGATGGAATCCGTATTCCTCGCACAGCATGACCAGCAGCTTGAAGTGATAGAGGCTGCGCACCGGAAGCCCCGGTTTCCACGCGCCGCCCAAGTCGATCACGAGGCTTCCGTCGTTCCGAAGAATGCGACGGAACTGCTCGGCGAAATCGCGGAACCACTGGATGTATTCATCTTCCTGCTTGTTGCCGTAATCCTTCTTGCGGGTCAAGGCGAACGGGGGACTCGTCACGATCAGGGCCACCGAAGCCGCGTCCACGGAACGCATCACATCCAGACTGTCGCCGTGGTGGAGCGTCCCCAGGGGCGTCCGGTGAAAGACCCGGGAAGACATTCTGAACAACTCCGCCACTACAAATCGAGCTTCTTCAGGTTCATGGCGTGGCGGGCTTCCCGGTCCATCGCGCGCAAAATCCCTTCCGGCTGCTCGCATATGACGGCCAGGTCGGTCCCGTCCAGCATCACGATGGCCAAGTTCGAGTCCGCCATGATTCGGTTGGCGTATCGTCGCGCCTCGCCGCTGACGACGCCGGTGGTCACGATGACGATCACGTTGCTTTTCAGAAAATGCGTCAGACCGACTTCCTTCGCGACATCATCGAGCGAAACGCGCTTCGTGTTCTTGCACTGAATCTGCCAGCGGGAGAATACGAGGCGGGCGCTCTCGAAAATCAGATCGACTTCCGCGCCTCCGGTCTGGTTGGCGCGCAACCGCGTTGCGACCCAAGTCATGTCGAGAAGACGCATCAACTTGAAAGCCAGCGCCTCGAGCGCAAGCCCGCTCCGAAACCGGTCCTCGCTCTTCATTTCCTCGAGGATCGTCGAAAGCGGCGTTCGCAAGAGCGCCACCAGCTTGGGATCGGTCTGCCGCTCAAGCTGGTTGAGCAGCGGTTCCGCCACCTGCGAGGTCAGCTTCTCTGTGGGGGACACCAGAAAGGGCTTGGCGCCGCGTCCGCTGGTCGTCTTTTTGGTCGTGATCCAACCGGCGTGCTCCAGGTCGTGGAGCACGAGCTTGGGCAGGCTTTTTTCCGGGTACTTCACGCCATGAGTCGCCGTTGCGAGTCGCACGACGGAATTCGCCGGATGGGGGCGATCCGTCCCCATGTTGATGAGGGTTTTCAGAAACGCCCTTTGATCCGGACGCAGATCCCCCAGACCAGCGAAATCGTCCGGTTTAACGCCAAGGATTTCCTCGATGCGGCCCTCATCGATGCGCCATCGGCTTCCGATAAAGACGCCGGCCTTCGCAAGCCACAAGCGCATGATGCTCGGATGCTTGCCTCCGGACGGATAGTGCATGCCGCGCGCCGTCAGCCCCTCCCGAAGCGAAGTGAGGTTGACCTGTTCCCCGGCGGCGACCATGTCGCGGATGCATTGAACGAAATTCATTCCATGAAGATGGAGAAGAATGTGAAGGGCCAGCCGGTCGTACAATGCCTTGTCGTCATGCCGCAAGGCATGGAGCTCTTCGCCGAGCGAGGTCAGCGACGCTTCCCGGTCGATGATCCCGTAGGCGATCATGCCGAGCTTTGTGTTGTTGGCGAGTTTGGCCCGGTTGTATGGGGTGGTCCGGTGGCCTTCAAACCAAGCTTGGCGGACGGCCGATTCAAAGGCGCGCCAATCGCCACCGTGTTGCGCCGCAAGCTGCAAGACCTCGGGCAGCTGAATCTGCGAGGGCGAAAACTCGCTTCCGAAGGGAAGGTCGCTCTTGCGTCGCATCATCTACCCCCTCGGCGGATTCCATTCTACACAAGGGTTCCCCGGTCAGGCGGGGGACGGGACGGCGAGGCAGGCGGCGAACGCGGCGAGCGTTTCCTCGATGTCCCCATCCGAGATTCCGAGGTGCGGGATGAGCCGCATCGCATCGGGGCCGCCGGGAAGCGTCGCGATCCGGTGCTCCTCCAGCAGCCGGTCGGCGAGCCGGAAGGCGTGGATCCCCGGCGTCCGGAAGCGGACGATGTTCGTCTCCACTTCCGCCGGATCCAGGTCGATTCCGGGGAGCGCGGCCAGCCCCTCGGCGAGCCGTCGCGCCCGGACGTGATCCTCTCCGAGCCGTTCCCGGTGATGCTCCAGGGCGTGGAGCGCTCCCGCCGCCACGATCCCGGCCTGGCGGAGTCCGCCGCCGAAGAGCTGACGGAAGCGCCGGGCGCGCCGGATCGTCGCCGCCGACCCGGCGAGGCAGGACCCCACCGGAGCGCCGAGCCCCTTCGAGAAGCACACGCTCACCGTCTCGAAGGAAGCGGCCCACTCCGCTTCCGGAATCCCGGTGGCGGCGGTGGCGTGCCAGAGCCGCGCTCCGTCGAGATGGGACGCGAGCCCCAGCTCCCGGGCGGTCTCCCCGACCGCCCGCAGGGTTTCGAACGGCCACACCGAGCCGCCCGAGGCGTTGTGGGTGTTCTCTGCGGCCACCAGCCGGGCTTGCGGGTAGCACGCCTCCGGGATCATCCGATGCGGTTCGCGCACCGCCTCCCGCACCTGTTCGGGGGTGAACGCGCCCCGCACTCCGGGAAGGCCGAGCACGGTCGCGCCGGAGAGGGCGGCCGGCCCCCCGCTCTCGACCAGATAGGCGTGGGCGCGCGCCTCGGCGAGGATGAGGTCTCCCGGCTCGGTTCGGGAGCGGATCGCGAGCTGGTTGCTCATCGTTCCGGTGGGGGTGAAGACGGCGGCTTCCTTCCCCAGCGTCTCGGCGACCCGCTCCTCCAGCCGGTTCACCGAGGGATCGTCCCCGTAGACGTCGTCCCCGACCGGGGCGGCCGCCATCGCCTCGCGCATCGCCCGGGTGGGGCGGGTCACCGTGTCGCTGCGGAGATCGATGCGGACCGGACGGCCGGCTGCGGTTGCGTTCACAGGGGGATTACCTCGTAATCCGGCGCAGGGGAGCGAGGCGTCGCCGCACCGCATCGCCCCGCCCGGCGGCCTCAACCCGCTCCCAGAGACCCGCCACGAACTCGGGATCGGCGAGCCCGGGGGGCGACCCCTGCTCCGGAGTCGAAAGCCCCAGCTCGGCGCGGCAGGCGTCCACCCGGTCCCGGAGCGCGGCGTCGTAAGCCCGCGCTTCCGTCGCCCGGACCGATTCGTCGGTCACCGGCGGGGCGCAGCCGGCTTCGGCCAGCAGAACGCGCAACTGCGCCACGTCGCCGCCCGAAAAGCCGGTGAGCGTCCGGTATCCCAACTTCTGGCTCACCGCGTCGTGAATCCGCCGCAGTTCGGCGACCGGAGCGGGGTGTTCGCAGACGTTGATGTGGGTGGACACGCCGTCTTCGCGCCGGGAATGGCCTTCGCGCGGGTCGGCGACCAGCACCGAAGCCGACTGGCGCCGGCCGCGCCGCGCATCCCCGCCGGCCGCCTGCCCGGCTTCCAGCGCCGCCACCAGCCGGTCGGCCAGCGCAAGCCCGCCGCCGCGGGAACGCTCGAAAGACGCAGCCACCGCGTCCACCACCTGGGGGCCGACGAGCAGGTTCCCCTGCACGACGTAGTCGGCGCCGGCCCGCTGTCCGGCCCAGGCGCTGGCTTCGGCGCCGGTGTGCTGCGCGGTTCCCCCAGCGAGCGCCACCACGCCCACCTGCCGGAAGGGGGCGCCCTCGTCCTGGGCGAGCCGCTGGGCGAGCGCGTCCTCCGGACTCCGGCCGGCCGCCAGCAAATCGAGCAGCTCGCTTCCGTACCGGGTCCGGGTGCGCGCCTGGGTCGCCACCGCGCCCACTCCGACCCGCACCCAGGGCACCCCGTTGCCCACGCAGGGGTTGCGGGTGGTCACCGCCACCCCGACCTCCCCGGTCTCCCGGTCCACCGCCGCGATGGAGAAGGTGTGGAACACGGTCTCCGGCGGTCCGGCGGCCAGCCCGAACATCAAGAGAACGAATGGCATCGCACGCATCCTATGCGGGGAAGAAGCGCCGCACCCGCTCCGCCTCCGGCGGCCTGGTCCAGCGGGAAACCACCACCAGAACGGTCGCCGAAACCGCGACGATGGCAGCCGCCGGTTCGACGCCCGAGCCGCCCACCGTCCAGCCGGGCGCTCCGTCGGCGCCGACGAAAAAGGCGGTCCACAGCGCCAGACTGGCGAGGATCGCGGACGCCGCGCCGGCGGCGGTGCTGCCCCTCCAGTAGAGCGCTCCCACCAGCGCCGGAAAGAACCCGGAGAAGCCGGAGAGCGCCCAGACGCCCAGGCTGAACACCGTCTGGCTGGAGACCAGGCTCAGGACGTACACCACCGCGAGGAACAGGCCGACGAACGCCCTGCCGAAGAGCGCCTCCCGCCCGATCGCCAGGCGCGCCAGCCGGGGCGAGCGGGCGACCGCGTCGCGGGTGAGCATCGTCCCCACCGCCAGCGTCTGCGAATCCAGCGAGGACATGATGGCGGCGAACACTCCGGCGGCGAGGCACCCGGCGAGCAAGCTGCCGGCGTGCTCGCGGATGAGCAGGATCAGGATCGGCCCGTCCGGTGGAAAAGCCGTGTGGAGGCGCCCCAGGGCGCCGAGCACAACGCTCGGGAACCATACCAGCGCGATCAGCGCCGGATAGGCGAGGATCGGGAGGCGGAAGGAGGCGGCGCTCCGGGCCGCCATCCACAGGCCGAAGATATGGGGGAAACACGAAGTGGAGAGCGGCACGAAGAGGTAGGTGGCGATCTGGATCCAGTCCCGCCGTTCGCGCGCCAGCTCGAGAAGCTCCGGATGTTCGGCCCGCAGCTGCTCCATCGCCGGGGCGAAGCCTCCGAGTCCTCGGGTAATCACGAAGAAGGCCAGCACCGCCACCCCGACGAAGAGCGTGGTCTGGAAGGTGTTGACCAGCGCGGTGCTCCGCATGCCGCCCAGCACGACATACGCGAACACCACGACGCACAGGATCAGGCTGCCGAGCCAGGACGGCGGCGCCAGCGCGGGGTCCGCGATCGCGGCGAGCGCGTCGCCGCCCCCCTTGACCCCGATGAGCACGTAGGGAACGAGCCAGAGGAGCGAACACAGGAACACGATCCGGCCCAGCGTCGGAGAGCCGTACCGGTCCACGAAGAACTCGGCCTGGGTCGCGTATCCGAACCGCTTTCCGAAGCGCCAGAGCGGAACCCCGATCAGGAGGAAGGTGAGCGGGATCACGACCGCCGAGCTGGTCGCCATCAGCGCGAAGACCCGCACCCCCTGGCGATGCGCCTCCCCGGAGGCGCCCAGGATGGTGAACGCGGTCATGTTGGTGCCGAAGAGGGTCATCAGCAGCACGAAGGCGCCGAGCGCGCGGCCGGCCAGGAAGTACTCCTCGCCGCGCTCGTCCCCGGCGGCGCCGCGCCCCAGCCGGGCGACCAGACCGACCCCGATGACCAGGGCGAGATAGAAGGCGACGACCGCGAGGGTCACGGGCGGCCTCCCCCGCCTCCGGGCAGGAGACCCCGGCAGAGAACCATCAGCGCAGCGGTCGAGAGGACCACGATTCCCGCTTCCAGCCAGAGACCGAGCGGGACGCCGAGCGCCATCGGCTCGGCGGGCGCCAGAGCGACCAGCAGCCGGAGGAGGACGACCGGAAGGACGATCCGAAACCGGCGGCGCGACACCGATGCCCGGTTGACGCCCCTAGCGGCCGATGATCTTGTGTACGGGTCGGAGATGGAAGCGCAGCCCCACGACGGCGGAGAAGTTGTCCTGGATAGCCGAAATCTCCTGCGCGAAGAACCGGATGTCGGTGAAGATCTGCCCCTGTCCGGCCTGGGTCCAGACCGGGATGTCGAAGCCGCCGGTGACGAACACCCCGAGGTCCGCGATTTCCGGATCGCCCAGCCCCCAGGCGCCGGCGCCCGCGCCGAAGAAGCCGGCCCCGGTTTGCCGGAGCAGCCCCACGTCCAGCGCGCCGCCGAACCAGGAGTTGTGGGCGACGCCACCGGCGGCCCGGCCGAACAGCCGCATGCCCCGGTCGGGGTCGTCCCCGAAGGGAACCATCACGCCGGCCGCGCCGCCGGCCAGGATCGAGCTGGGCTCCGAGAGGATGTCCTCGCGTTCGGCGCGGTAGACGCCGCCCGCGAAGTCCACGGTCGGCCAGGCCCGCGGGTGGATTTCATCCGCGCCGGCGTCCGCCTCGCAGGTCGCGGAGGCGCCGCGGTCGTCGGTGACCGTCGCCATCGCGGCGTAGGCGCCGCCGCCGGGGAGGATGAAGCTGCGCTCGCAGCTCCCGCCCATGTCCAGCATGGCGGTCGGCGCGCCGTCCCGATGGATCCGCACATACACGGAATGAAGGGCGCCGGTAGTGGCCGCGCTGTCGCAGGTGTCGACCACGATTGCGGCGGAGTCATAGACCACCGCGGAGTCCGGAACCATCAGCGAGGCCGAACAGGTCGGCGCGCCCTCGCGCACCGTCACCGATTCGCGGGCGCTCATCGGAGCGAACCCGCTTCCGGTCTGTCGGGCCTCCGCCACCCATTCCCCCGCTTCCCGCAGCTGGCCGGTCCAGCCGGAGCGGTGGCCGTCGCGATCCAGGTTCAGGACCTGACGGTTGCCGGAGGGGTCGGTGAGCGCCACTTCCAGTTCGGAGCCGTACCAGAGACGCGCGTCCACGGTGATCCGCGCCGCGGCGTGGGTGTACGGACCCGAAGCCTCAAAGTGAAGGACCGGAGCCGGCGGAGGCGGCTGCTCGACTTGGGCGCCGAACGCCGGGAAAACGCCGAACCCCAAGCCGACGAGCGCGAACGCGCCCGCCCGGCGAAGAAGATGTCGCGAAACGGAAACCATGATTCTCTCCGGAAAACGGATGCAAACGGTCTGACGACCCGAAAAGGAAGGCCGCACCCTACCCCCGTCATCATATGGCGCGGCGGGTGTCTTTTGCAACCGGATTTTCTGCTAGATTCCCGCGAGTTTGACCCCCGACGAACCAGCGCCGCGGCCCGCGCCGGGCGGGATTCTCCTTCTCGAGGACGGCTCGGAATTCCCCGGCCGCTCCTTCGGCGCCGACGTCGGTCCGGTCGCCGGCGAGGTGGTGTTCAACACCGGGATGGCCGGGTACGTCGAGACGCTCACCGACCCGTCCTACCGGGGGCAGATCTTGGTCCTGACCTGGCCGCTCCAGGGGAATTACGGCGTTCCCGCGCCGCGTCCTCCGGGCAGCATCGAGGGGCCCTTCGAATCGGATCGGATCCAGGTGCAGGGGCTGGTGGTGCAGCGCCACGCGCGGAGCCCGAGCCACCACGCCGCCACCCGGTCGCTGGGCGCCTGGCTCGCCGACGAGGGAATTCCGGCGATCGAGGGCGTGGACACCCGCACCCTGACCCGGCGCCTCCGGGAGGCGGGCGTCATGGAGGGGACGCTCCGGCCCCGAAGCGGCGAAGCAAAAACGCCCCGCCGGGTGGACATGACCCGGGAGGTGTTCCAGCAGGTGGCGCCGGAAGCGGATCGACGGTACGGAAACGGGGACGGGCCGGAGATCCTGCTGCTGGACATCGGCGCCAAGGACAACCTGGTGCGTTCGCTGCTGGACCGGGGCGCCCGGGTGCATCGGGTCTCCGGCCTGCGCCCCTTCGCCGAAGCCGCCCGGCAGGCCGACGGCGTCCTGATAGGGAACGGCCCCGGCGATCCCGGGGATCTCGGCGCGGTCACCGCCGCGCTGGGAGAGCTTCTCGAGTGGTATCCCAAGCCGATCCTCGGGGTCTGCCTCGGCAACCAGCTGCTGGCGTTGGCCGCCGGGGCGCGCTGCTTCAAGCTCCCCTACGGGCATCGCAGCGTGAACCAGCCGGTGCGGGACCTGGTCAGCGGCCGCTCCTACATCACCAGCCAGAACCACGGCTACGCGGTGGACGAGGATTCGCTCGGCGCCGACTGGACGCCCTGGTTCCGCAACCTGAACGACGGCACCAACGAGGGCATCCGGTCCAAATCCCGGCCCTTCCGGAGCGTCCAGTTCCACCCGGAAGCCCGTCCGGGGCCGGAGGACACCGGAACCCTGTTCGACGACTTTCTGGCGGAATGCCGCAAGCGATGACCGGCGGGCGGCCGCAGCGGGTTCTGGTGCTCGGCTCCGGCGCCCTGCGGATCGGACAGGCCGGCGAGTTCGACTATTCGGGTTCCCAGGCCATCAAGGCGCTGGCCGAGGAGGGAATCCGCACCGTCCTGGTGAACCCCAACATCGCCACCATCCAGACCAGCGAGGGGATGGCGGACCGGCTGTACCTGAATGCGGTCACCCCGGACTTCGTGCGCCATGTCGCCCTCGCCGAGAAGGTGGACGGCGTGGCGCTTTCCTTCGGAGGGCAGACCGCGCTCGATTGCGGACTGGCGCTCGAGGACTTCTTCCGGGAGACCGGCATCCGGGTTCTCGGCACCCCAGTGCGGAGCATCCGGGACACCGAGGATCGCGGCCTCTTCAACGCGCGCCTCGCCGAAATCGGAATCAAGACCGCCCGGAGCGTCGCCTGCGAAAGCCCCGAAGCGGCCCGGGAGGCCAAACAGAAAATCGGGCTGCCGGTGATGGTGCGGGTCGGCTTCTCGCTGGGCGGCAAGGGCAGCCGGATCGCCGAGACCGAGGAGGAGTTCGAGGCCGCCATCGCGCACATCTTCGGCGGGCACGGCGGCGGCCGGGCGCAGGTTCTGGTGGAGGAGTCGCTGCGCGGCTGGAAGGAGATCGAATACGAGGTCGTCCGCGACGGGCGTAACAACTGCATCACCGTCTGCAACATGGAGAACATGGATCCGATGGGGATCCACACCGGGGAATCCATCGTGGTGGCGCCGTCGCAGACCCTGAACGACGCCGAGTACCAGCTGCTGCGCACCGTTTCGGTGAAGACCATCCAGCATCTCGGCATCATCGGGGAGTGCAACATCCAGTTCGCGCTGGACCCGGACCGGGCGGACTACCGGGTGATCGAGGTGAACGCCCGGCTCTCCCGGTCCTCGGCTCTGGCCAGCAAGGCCACCGGATATCCGCTCGCCTATGTGGCGGCCAAGCTGGCGCTCGGCTACTCGCTGCCCGAGCTGAAGAACAGCATGACCGGGGTGACCAGGGCGTTCTTCGAGCCGGCGCTCGACTATCTGGTGCTGAAGGCGCCCCGCTGGGATCTCGGCAAGTTCCAGTCGGCGGGAACCCGGATCGGCAGCGAGATGAAGAGCGTCGGCGAAGTCATGGCCATCGGCCGAACCTTCCCCGAAGCGCTCCAGAAGGCGCTCCGCATGCTGGACGTCGGCATCCGGGGGCTGGATTCGTCGGCGATCGCATTCGAGGACCCCAAGGACCTCGAGAACGAGCTGGCGCACGCGACGCCCCGGCGAGTGTTCGCGCTGGCGACCTGGCTCCGGCGCGCCCACGACCAGGGCCGGGTTCCGGAGGCGATCGCCGAAGCCCACCGGCTGACCCGCATCGACCCCTGGTTCCTCTCCGGGATCGCCGAGGCGATGGCGACCGAATCCGCCGTCCAGAAGAACGGCGGGCCGGTCGGAAAGGACCTGCTGCGCCGCGCCAAGCAGGACGGCTTCTCCGACGAAGCCCTTGAGGCGCTGACCGGACAGCCGCGCGGGGCGGCGCGGACGGCGCGACGACGCTTCGGCATCGAACCCCGCATCGCCCGCATCGACACCCTGGCGGCGGAGTTCCCGGCGGAAACCAACTACTCCTACTCCACGTACCACGCGCAGGAGGACGAGATCCTCCCCTCCATGGAGGCCGGGCGGCGGCGCATCCTGGTGATCGGGTCCGGGGTCTACCGCATCGGTTCGTCGGTGGAGTTCGACTGGTGCTGCGTGAACGCGGTGCAGGCGGCCAGCGAGCTGGGCTGCGAAACCCTGATGCTCAACTACAACCCGGAGACGGTCAGCACCGACTACGACATCTGCGACAAGCTGTTCTTCGACGAGGTCAGCGTCGAATCGGTGCTGGATCTGGCGCAGAAGGAGTCCCTTGACGGGGTGATCGTGAGCATGGGAGGGCAGATCCCGAACCGGATCGCCATGCGGCTCCACGAGGCGGGCGTCCCCATCCTGGGCACCGCGGCGCGAGACATCGACCGCGCCGAGGATCGCAACAAGTTCAGCGCGCTGCTTGACCGGATCGGGGTGGATCAGCCGCTGTGGGCGCACGTCACCGACGTCGCCGACGCCGGGCGGATCGTGGAGGATCTCGGCGGCTTTCCGGTGCTGGTGCGCCCGAGCTACGTGCTGAGCGGCGCCGCCATGTCGGTGGCCCACGAGCCCAACGAGCTGGGGCGCATCCTGAAAAAGGCGAAGGCGGTCTCGCAGGAGCATCCGGTCGTCATCTCCCGGTTCGAGGAGGGCGCCCGGGAGATCGAGGTGGATCTGGTGGCCCGGGACGGCGAGGTGGCGCTCTGGGCGATGACCGAGCATGTGGAGGACGCCGGCGTGCACAGCGGCGACGCCACCCTGGCGCTCCCCCCGGTGGACATGACGGTGCCGATCCTCGGCAAGGCGAAGCGCATCGCCCGCCGGATCGCCAGGGAGCTCAAGGTCACCGGCCCCTGCAACATCCAAATGCTCCACCGGGACGACACGGTCAAGGTCATCGAGTGCAACCTGCGGGCGTCCCGCAGCCTCCCCTTCGTGTCCAAGGTGACCGGGCGGAACTACGCGAAGGCCGCCACCCGGATCATGCTCGGCGCCGATCCGGGCATGGAGCATCGCCCGCTGTACGACCTGGAGCACACCGGGGTGAAGGTGCCCCAGTTTTCGTTCTCCCGCCTGCTCGGCGCCGATCCGCTGCTCGGCGTGGAGATGGCCAGCACCGGGGAGGTCGGCTGCCTCGGCGACACCTTCCACGAGGCGCTGCTCCACGGGATGATCGCCACCGGGTTCCGCCGCCCGAAGCGGGCGGTGCTCCTGTCGCTCGGCCCGAACCGCTGGAAGGAGCGCTTCATCGAGACCGCGCGGGTGATGGCGGACGTCCTGGGCCTCCGCATCTACGCCACTTCGGGCACCAGCCGCTCGCTGACCCGGCACGGCGTCGAGAACACGCTGGTGGAGCGGGTCGAGAGTCCGCAGCGCGCGCTCGGAACCGGGTTCGACGCGCCGAACCCGATGAGCGCCCTCGATCTCATCGACCGGGGCGAGGTGGACCTGGTGGTGAACGTGCCGGTCGCCTACGACCCGGCGGGCCGCCCGGACGGATATCTGGTGCGGCGGCGGGCGGTAGACCGGGACATCCCGCTCCTCACCGACCCGTCGCTTGCGATCCATGTGGTCGAGGCGCTGGTCGCCTGGCCGGAGGGTTCGCTCCGCCCGGCCGCCTGGAACGACTTCCTGGGCCGCGGCGAATGATCCCCTTCCTTTTCCTCGCCCTGGCGTCTCCCGGGCAGTCCTTCCTCGATCGGCTTCCGGTCGAACAATTCGACGCGACGCCTCCCTCGGCGGTGGTGTCCGGAGCGCCGGGGCGGCTGCGTATCCGGCGTCCGCCCGCCTGCCGCGACCTGCCCGCCGACCGGCGACGAATCGTGAACCTCGCCGTCCAGGAATGGGCCTTCTTCGGGTTCTCCGTCACCGACCGCACCGTCGAAACGGATCGGGAAATCGTGCGCAGCGGCGACTGGCGCCGGTGGCGGCGGGTGGCGCCGGCCGAAGCCGCCCGGACAGTCTCGACCATCGCCGGCTACTGGGCGGCGACGCCCCACGGAGCGTGGATGGTGGATCGCCAGAACGACCGGTGGAATCGCTCCGGCGGGCTGCGCTCCCGCTGGCGCGACCCGTGGTCCGCGGCGTTTATCTCCTGGGTCATGTGCGAGAGCGGCTTGGGCGACCGGGACCGGTTCCGGCGGGCGATCGCGCACCACGAGTATGTGGATCAGGCGATCCGCGCCCGGGACGATGCTTCGTCGCCGGCGGCGTTCGTCGCCCACGACGTGGGCCGGACGGCGGTTGAACCGGGCGATCTGCTTTGCAGCAGCCGAAGGGGCGCCTACCGCTCGATCGCCGACCGGCGCGGCCATGCCGGGGTCGAAGCGCGCATGCATTGCGACATCGTGGTCAAGCTGGAGCCGGAGCGGGAGCGCATCCAGACCATCGGCGGCAACGTCCGGGGCACGGTCGGCCTCAAGCTGCTGCCGGCGCGCTGGAGCGGCGCCCACCTGGCACCCGCCGGGGAGATGTTCGCCCACCTGAAGCTCCGGGCCGACCCCATTGAGGACGATGCCCTGGAGCGCAGTCCGACCCTCCACGCGCTCCGCTGCGACCCCGAGGCTCCCTCCCTCCCCTCCGCGCTCCCCGGGCTCCCGGTGGACGATTGCCCTGTGACGGGGCTACAGTGAAGCGTCTTCCACGGAGGAAACACCCATGAGCAGCGCCAATCGGCAACCCTTGGATGCTTTCAGCGCCCTGAACTTGACGTCCATGCCCTCTGACGTCGCCGAGACGTACGCGCAATTCCTGGCGACCGCCGACCGGTACCGGAACGACGCGGAATTCCGGCGTTCCATCGACGAAGGCGGCGGCAAGGCCACGCTTGACGCTTTCGGGATCCCGGCGCCGGGGCTGGCGGACATGGATGTGCGGATCGTCGCCAACACCGACGAACTCCAGCACTTCATCCTGCCTCCCGACCCGAACATGAGCCTCACCGACGAAGAGCTGAACAGCGTGGCCGGCGGCGCCAACTTGAGCACCGTCGGCTGCGTCGCCACTTCCACTGTGCCTTCCACGGCCAGCACGCTTGCCTTCCCCGGAGAGTAGTCCGGCCGAAAAAGTCCGGCCCGGCAGTCCGGCAGGTCATCCGTGGGCTTCCCCGTGGATATGGACGCGGTCATCGCCCGGGCCAGGCTCCCGGTTGCAGACTGCCTCGCCAGGGGGCTACAGTAGGGTGTATTCCTTGGAGGAAACTCCCATGAGCATCACCAACCAGCAACCCTTGGATGCCTTCAGCACCCTGAACTTGACGTCCGCGCCCGCTGACACCGTTGAGGCGTACACGCACTTCCTGGCGACCGCCGACCGGTACCGGAACGACGCGGAATTCCGGCGTTCCCTTGACGAAGGCGGCGGCAAGGCCACGCTCGACGCCTTCGGGTTCGCGGCGCCGGGGCTGGCGGACATGGATGTGCGGATCGTCGCCAACACCGACGAGGTCCAGCACTTCATCCTGCCTCCCGACCCGAACATGAGCCTCACCGACGAAGAGCTGGGCAGCGTGGCCGGCGGCACCCCGGCGAGCACCGTCAGTTCGGCCGCCTGTTCCACCGTGCCTTCCACGGCCAGCACGATCGGCTGCATCTCGAATCCTCCGGATATTTCGGGCGGATAGTCCGACCGGGTCCGGCCCGAGTCGTCCGGCTGGGCATCCGGGGGCTTCCCCATGGATCTTGACTCGGTAATCGCCCGGGCCGCCCCCCCGCCGGAGCGGGCCGGGGACGGTCCCTTCGTCCCGATCCGGACCGACGCCGACGTCTTCGCGCGCCGCGAGGCCGCGCTCCACGAGGCGTTCGAATCCCCGGAAGCGCTGGCGGCGCACGCCCGGGGGCTGGGCCTCGCCCCCGAGGACTGGATCGCGCGGTTCGGCGATGTGCGCCTCGCCGGTCCGGACCCGGATTGGGCCGCCGCCTTCCGGGAGATCTTCGAACGGCTGGACGACGCCAACCGCGAAGCGCCGTTCCGCGAGGTGTTCCGCTGGGCGGTCGACACCATTCGCTCCGCCTGGCCTGACGGCCTGCCCTGGCGCCGGACCGCGCTCGACGGCCCCATCGGCTACCTGACCCAGCGGCTCGGCAGCGCCCTGATGCAGACGTTCCAGTTCGAACATCGCCTGGGCGCCCGGGGAACCACCTGGGCGGCGCGGTTCACCCGCAGCCCGGCGCTCGCCTGGGCGCTGGGCCGGGCGATGGCGGACTGGCGGTCCGACCTGCTCCGCATGCTCGGCCATGCGGCCGCCGACCGGGATCTGCTGTCCCGGCGCTTTTTCGGCGGCGCGGACCCGGGAGCGCTGATCGGCATCGAGTCGGGGCTCGGCGACCCGCACGCCGGCGGAAGATCGGTCGCCATCCTGCGTTTCGCCCACGGTTCGGTCGTCTACAAGCCCAAGGATCTGCGGATCGCGGCGGCGACCGGGGACATCGTGGGGATGCTCGACAGCGTCGAGCTGGCGCCACCCTCCATCCTGACGCGGGCCGGATACGCCTGGGAACGGGAATACGCGCCGCAGCCGCTCCGGGACGCCGGCGACGCCGACCGGTTCTACCGATCGCTCGGCGGCTGGCTCGCCCTACTCCAGACGCTGAACGCCTCCGATTTCTGGTTCGACAACCTGATCGCCGACGGCGCCACGCCCCGCTTCGTGGATTTCGAGACCGTCCTGCAGCCGCCCGTCGCCTGGCCGCCCCATCTCCGGGCGCTGGTCGGCGCCCCCACGATCGGGTTCCACATGCGCATCGGCAGCGTCGGGATCCTGCCGCTGCTGACGCCGACCCGGTACGGTTCCGAACCGACCGACCTCGGCTGCGTCTGCCGACCAGGAGAGCACCGCACCCCCCTTTCCCTCAAGAACTTCACCGGCGGAGCCGGCGACGCGCTGCTCACCTGGAGCGAGGATCGCTACGCCCCGCGCTACGCATCCGGCGCGTTCGCCGACGCGGCGGCGCATTTCGAAGCCTTCGAGGACGGCTATCGGCGCGCCACGAAGGAAATCCTGGAGTCGGCGCCCCTGCAAGACCGGATCCTCCGCGCGCTCGACGGCGTGTCCGACGCGCAGATCCGCGTCATCGTCCTCGACACCTGGTCCTGCTACCGGTTGGTGCAGGCGTCCCTGCTTCCCGCCCACCTGGCGAACGGCGCATGGCGCGAGATCGCCTTGCACAACCTGCTTCCGCGTCACGCCGAATGGAACAGCGAGCTCCGGGAAGCGGCGGTGCGGGACCTGCGCCGCCTCGACATCCCGCTCTTCGTGACCAGCCCCGGCTCAAGGGACCTCCGCGGGGTGGAGGGAGAGATGCAGCCGGACCGGTTCCCGCAGGATGCGCTCTCGGCGCTGCGCGCCACGTTTCCGGCGATGGCCGAAACGAGCGACCGGGAGCGGATCGCCTGGCTGCGTTCGGCGTTTTCCATCCGCGCCGACAATCCGCCGAGACGGACCCCGGTCCCCGGCGCGCCCGCGCCGGCCCTCCCCGAAGACCTGCTGGCCTGGGCCGGGGACATCGGAACCGGAATCCGGGAGCTGGCGGTGCGCGACCCGAACGGATGGCCGACCTGGAACGGCCTCCAGCATGATGTCCACATCGGGACTCTTTTTCTGGGACCGCTCGGCATCGACATCCTCTCCGGGCGGGCGGGGATCGCGCAGGCCCTGCTGGAGCTGGACAAGCGGCTCGACCGCCCGGACCTCGCAGACCTGGCCCGGGAGGCGCTCTGCGGCGCGGCGCGCGAATACGCCGCGTTCCCCCAGGCCACCCGTCGGCTCGGAGTCGGATACGTCGTCGGCGCCGGAGGTCTGCTGGACGTCCTGGCGCGCGAGCCGTCGCTGCGCGACGAGGCGGAGCGGGTGCATGCGACAGCTGCCGAACACGAGGCATGGATGGAGTCGGGGACCGACTTCGTGTCCGGTCTCGCCGGCTGGCGGCAGGCGTTGCGGGCGTTCGGCGCAACGCCGACGAATCGGCACGGGCAAGGGCGGCCCTACACGCCCTCGGCGCGGCGACGCCTCCAACGCTGGCTGGACCCCGAAAACGCGACGCCGATCTGCCCCGACCGGCGGGCGGCGGCCCGCAGGCGGGCGGATCGGGACCGGGAAGGAAACTGGTTCGCCGAGCGCTGGGCCGACGACCGGCACGACCTGTCGGGCATCGACGGCGTGCCGGCGCTTGCCGTTGCGTTCGCTCGACTGGCGCGCGAGCCGCAAGATGTGGTAGACTCCGGTGCGGAGGCGACTCGGCCTTCCCCATCCCCCCCGCGCAAGGCAGGCGCGCCCCCACATGTCCGTCAAGAAAGCCATTGACTCCGTCTTCTCCCAGGACGACATGCAGAAGCGGAGCCAGCTCTACACCGATGTCGTCGCCAAGTACTACGGAGATCCCGACTTCAAGGCGAAGATGGACGCCGACCCGGCCGGCGTGCTGCGCGCCGAGGGATTCGACATCCCGGAGGGAGTCAAGGTCAAGCTGGTCTTCAACACTCCCAACCGCATGCACATCCTGCTGCCCGCCCCCTCGACCTACCGCGACGAATAGTCCCGCCACCCGGGGGCGCGTTCTTTAGTGTCCTTCCTTGTGTGTCCTTCCTTGACCTGACCGGGACGCCCGAGTTCCGGGTCCGGCTGCTGCCCGGCTGCCGGATCGCCCGGTCTCCGGACGGCCAGTCGCTGGCGCTGCAAGACGGGACGTCCACCGGGCCGCCGTTCGCGCGCCATGTCCCCGCGTACGAATCCGCGAACGCAATGCTCGCGGACGGCGCCCCGCTGCGCGACCTGCGCAACGCGGTCCTCGAATCGGGGGGAAGCGGGATCGCCTCAACCTACCTGATCATCCTGCAGAACCTGTACCGGTTCCGGGCGCTCGAGCTGGCGCTCGACGACGAGGCGGGAGAGCAGGCGATCCTGCACCCGCAGCGGGACGGCCATGCCCCCCGGCTCGCCGACGAGGCGCCCCCGCCGGAGATCGGGATCGACCGCTTCGCCTGCCTGCGACGCGACGAGCGGGGATGGGTCCTCGAATCCCCGCTGGCCGGCATGCGCTTCCGGGTTTCCGGACTCGACCGGCTGGAGGTTCCGGTGGTGCGCCGGGCGCTCGCCGCCGAGGGGTTCCTGGAGACCGCGCGCTCCGAAGCCGACGCGCCGCGGCGGACGGCGCTCCGGCAATGGGAATTCCACGACCTCCTGTTCCACTGGCATCACCGTCTCGGATGGCATTCCGATCCGCTCGGCGGCCGGTTCCCGTTCATCGACGAAATCGCGCCGCTGCCGGCGGCCCGTCCGCCCTGGCCCGGACGCCGCATCGCCTTGCCGAAAGCGCCCGAGGGCGCCGGCGGAGATTCGCTGCCCCGCGTTCTCGAACGGCGCCGGTCGGAGCGGGTCTACGACGAATCGCGCCCGATCTCCCTTTCCGACCTGGGCGCGCTCTTCGACCGCGCCGCCCGGATTCGCAAGCAGTCCACGATAGAGGTCCGCAATTTCCAGGGCGGGACTTCCAACTTCGAAACCACCGAGCGTCCCTATCCCAACGGGGGCGCCAGCTACGAGCTGGAAATCTACGTCGCCGTGGATCGTTGCGACGGCCTGGAATCCGGCTTGTACCACTATGACGCCGCAACCCACGAATTGGCGGCCATCGCCGACCGCACCCCGGATGTGAAGGGGATTCTGGAGGAGGCGAAAATGGCGACCGGCTACCAGGCCGATCCGCAGGTCGTGCTGGCGTTCAGCGCCCGGTTCGCCCGGGTGATGTGGAAATATCGGGCGATTTCCTACGGCGTGATCCTGCGCAACGTGGGCGCGCTCTACCAGACCCTCTACCTGGTGGCGACCGATCTCGGACTCTCTCCCTGCGGTCTCGGCAACGGCAATTCGGCTCGCTTCGCCCGGGCGACCGGCCTCGACCCAGTGGTCGAGGGCACCGTCGGCGACTTCATCCTGGGCGGCCCCCCGAAACCCTGAATGAAATCGTGAATCACGATCTGCCGGCGTTCGGACAGGCCGGGGCGAGGCTGCGCGTCCTGCCCGCCGACCGCGGCCTCGTCGAACGCCCCATGCTGGCGCCGCACCTCGAAATCCGCAAACTCGACGACGCCGTCGTGATGCTGGTTTCCGAGGGGTTCAACGCCCTCCTCACCGGCCCGCTCCACGTGGACCTACTGCCGCTCCTCGACGGCAGCCGGTCGCGCCGCGACATCGCCCAGGCGCTCGCCGACCGGCACGCGGCGGTCGCGGTGCAGACCGCCCTGGTCTCGCTCGCATCCAGGGGCTATGTGGTCTCCGGCGAGGCGGCCCTCGACGGGGATCTGGCGGCCTTCTGGAGCGCCTGCGGCGCCTCGCCGCTCTGGACGGAAGCGCGCCTGGCCGCCGAACGGGTCCAGGTGCGCGGCGATGACGGCGGTTCGCTGACCGCCGCGCTTCGGGACATGGGCGTGACGCTGACCGACGCCGATCCCACGCTTGAAGTCCTCGTTTGCGAGGACTATCTCGATGCTGCGTCCGGCGAGGCCAGCCGGCGCAGCCTGGCGTCCGGCGTCCCCTGGGCGCCGGTGGCGCCGGGCGGTCTCTCGCCGCTCTTCGGCCCGGTGTTCCAGCCAGGGAACACCGGGCCCTGCCTCGCCTGCCTGACCCACCGGCTCCAGAGCAACCGGGAGGTGGAAAGCTTCTTGCGAACCGCCGTCGGCGAAGCCGGCGCGCGCCTCCGCCGCACCCGGGCGACGCCGCTGGTCCGAGCCGTGAGCGGTCTGGCGGCGGTGGAGATCGCCAGGTGGATCGTCCTGAAGGAGGCCGCAGTTCTCCACGAACACGCCGTCTCGGTGGAGACGTGGGCGTTCCGGAGCGAACCGCACCGGGTCTTCCGCCGCCCCCAGTGCCGGGAGTGCGGCGACCCTGAGCTCAACCGCCCGGATCGGGAGCCCGCCCCGGTTCGCCTCGCGTCGAGCCCCCGGGCGGTCAGCAACTCCGGCGGGTTGCGTTCGGTTCCGCCCAGCGAGACGCTCGCCCGCTACCGCCGCCTGGTCAGCCCGGTGAGCGGCGTGGTCACCCAGCTGCTGCGCTCCACCGGGGAGACGGATCCTTGGCTGCACGTCTACTGGGCCGGCAGCAACATCGCGCTGCGCAAGGAAACCCTGCATCTGCTGCGCGCCTCGCTGCGGAGCAAGAGCTCGGGCAAGGGCGCGACCCGAGAGCAGGCGGAGGCGAGCGCGCTGTGCGAGGCGGTCGAACGCGCCTCCGGCGCCTTCCACGGCGACGAGATCCGCCGCCGGGCGCGCTTTGCGGATTTCGCCGACGGCGAGGCGATCCTTCCCAACGAAGTTCAGCTGTTCAGCGACTGGCAGTTCGACCACGCCCAGGAAATCAATGCGCGGGGGCGCCCGTTCTACTTCGTTCCCAAGCGGTTCGATCCCGAAGTCGAAATGGACTGGACGCCGGTCTGGTCGATGACCCGGAACCGGCATCGATACCTGCCGACGGCCATGCTCTACTTCGCGGCGCCGCTGGAAAACGGCGTGGTCTGGTGCGCCCCGGACTCGAACGGATGCGCGTCGGGCAACACGCTGGAAGAGGCGATTCTCCAGGGGTTCTTCGAGCTGATCGAACGCGACGCCTTCGCCTGCTGGTGGTACAACCGCACGTCCCTTCCCGAAGCGGACATGGCGAGCTTCGACGACCCCTGGTTCGAACGCGCCCGCCAGTACTACCACTCGTTCCACCGCGACCTGTGGTTGCTGGATGCGACCCACGACCTGGGCGTTCCGGTCTACGTCGCGGTCTCGCGCCGCACCGACAAGGAGGCCGAGGACATCCTGTTCGCGGCGGGCGCGCATTCCGACCCGCGGATCGCCGCGTTCCGGGCGCTGTGCGAGCTCAACCAATATCTGGTCGCGGTCCGGGACGTGGGGCCGGACGGCGGGGAGTACCTCTACAACGACCCGGAATGCCAGTGGTGGTGGCGCAACGCGAAGCTCGCCGACCACCCCTGGCTGGCGCCGGACCGGGAGGCGCCGATGCGCCGGGCCGCCGACTACTCCTTTCCGGAAACGACCGACATCCGGGACGACGTGGAACATTGCCGCGCGCTGGTCGAAGGAAGGGGCATGGAGTTCCTGACGCTCGACCAGACGCGGCCGGACATCGGGATGCCGGTGGCGCGCGTCATCGTGCCGGGCCTCCGGCACTTCTGGGCGCGGTTCGCGCCGGGACGCCTCTACGACGTGCCGGTCCGGATGGGGCTGCTGCCAGCGCCCACCGCCGAAGCCGACCTCAATCCGATCTCGGTCTTCATATAGCGCCCCCTCACACCAGCTGGCGCTTGGCGATGCTGGTGAAGACGCCGCCCCGCGCCATCAACTCGTCATGGGTTCCGGTTTCGGCGATCCGGCCCTCCTGCATCACCAGGATGCGATCGGCGTCGCGGATCGTGCTCAGGCGATGGGCGATCACGATGCGGGTCATGCTGAACTTCCGAAGCGATTCCTGAACCGTCCGTTGAGTCCGGTTGTCGAGCGCGCTGGTCGCCTCGTCGAACAACAGGATCCGGGGCCGGCGGGCCAGGGCGCGAGCGATCAGCACCCGCTGCTTCTGCCCACCGGAAAGCCCGGCGCCGCCCTCGGGAAGCACCGTGTGCATGCCCATCGGCATGGCCCGAATATCGTCTTCGAGCCCGGCGGCGCCGGCGGCGTCCCATGCCTCCTTCATGCCGATCGACGACGAGCCGGCGATGTTCTCGAAGATGCTGGCGGCGGTGAGCTTGCCGTCCTGAAGCACGACGCCCATCAAATTGCGGACGGTCGGCAGGTCGAGATGCAGGAGGTCGTGACCGTCGATCAGGACGGCGCCCGAGGAGGGCCGTTCGAACCCGAGCAGCAGGCGATAGATCGTCGATTTCCCCGAACCGGAAGGTCCGACGAACGCCACGTATTCGCCTTGCCGGATGCGGAAGGAGACATCGGTGAGCGCGTTGGCCGCATCCGGCAGGTAGCGGAACGCGACCTTGGTGAACTCGATGTCGCCGGTCAGATCGGGCGGAACAAAGATGCCGGCGCTGCTTTCGGGCGGACATTCGAGGATCGGGCGGACGCGCTCGAAGAGCGGAACCGCGCTGCTGATCGTGGTCAGCGAACCGGTCAGGGACACGACCGAACCGGCGAACTGGCCGAACGCCGCGTTGAAGGAAAGGAAGTCCCCGAGATCGAAGGACGGCTGCGCCTCGCCTTCGATAAGCGCGTACCAGATGAAGGCGAAGAGAAGAAGCAGGGACAGTGGCATGAACGCCGAGTTCAGGGTGTGCTGACCGGCGGCCCAGTATCGGGCGGAGAGCACCGCGCGGCGCTGCTCGGCGAACCTTCGCGCCCACCGCGCCAATGCGTAGTGCTCGACGTTCGCCATGCGGATTTTCCGGATTCCGATGATCATCTGGAAGACGAACCCGTCGATGCGTCCCTGGGCGCGAAAGCCCTCGCGGTAGTAGCGCACCTGGACCCGCACCAGCAGCCAGGAGCCGACGGCCAGCGCGATCGAGATGCCGAGCGCGCACAGGGCGAGCCGCCAGCTGTACCAGAACAGCAGCGCGAGGCTGAACACCGAGAAGAGGCCGCTGAGCAGACCGTGCACGGTGGCGCCGGTCAGCAGCTGCCGGATCATGCCGATTCCGCTCGTCCGGTCCGCCAGATCGCCAGCGGTGAAACGGCGAAAGAACGAGATCGGCAGGGAGACGAGCCGGTTCCACACCGCAGCCTGGAGCTGTTCGTCGGTCCTGCCCTCCATCCGCAGCGCCGCCAGCGCCCCCACCATGTCGAACATCGCCGCTCCCAGCGCCCCGATGCCGAGCGCCCCGAGCGCCGCGATCCACATGGCTCCATCCCCGCGCGGAATGATTTCGGACAACAATTTGCCGGTCAGGATCGGCGTCAGCAGGGCGATGAGGCTGCTTGACACCGCCATGACGAGCAGCAGGCGAAAATCCCTTCCGAACCGGCGCACCACATGCAAAAGCGCGGTCAATCCGCTCTGGATGCGACCCGGCAGCGGGACGTACAGCATGAAGCCGACGCGGGCGATCCCGGCGGCCGTCTCGCGGTCCACCGCCACGGTCCGCCCGTCCGCCGGGTCGAAGACCCGGTAGCCGCCGCGTCCGGTGGCGAGCGCCGCCAGCGGACGCCCGTCCTCGCGCGCCCGACCGACGAACGAAGGGCCATCCCGCTTGAACCAGCCTGCGGCAAGAGTGATCTCGCGCGTCCGCAAACCGGAAAGCCGGGCGAGCGAAGCGAGCGAGTGCGCGAAATCGGCGCCTTCAGGTTCGCTCTCGGCGCGGGATTCCGACAAGACGCCGCCGGCGTGCTCGGCGACCCGTTTCGCCGCGGTGTAAAGCGCGGCGCCATCGGTCGCCGCCGCGCCGACCGGACTGGTCTCCGGATCCAGCAGCACCGAGCCGATGTCCCGATAGATCGACGCCCGCACCGCGTCCCGCTCCCGGCGCCGCGCCTCCTGCGCATCCGCGCCCGCCTCGATGCTCGTTTCGAAGACCAGGCGCGCCACCCGGAGCATCAGGGTGTGGAAACGACGCAGCGCCGGCCAAATCTGGTCCGAGCCGAGAAGCGCCGGGGTGTGCCTCGCGGTGATCCGGGTGTCGGCGTCGAGCGCGAGCCAGGTGCGTTCCGAAAGCGGCAGAAGCGTCCCGGCCTCCACCTGGAATTCCTCCTGCGCGATGCAGCGCATCGGCTGATCCGCCGAGGCCCAGACCACGTCTCCGTGGTGCGCGCCCACCGTCGCGCCCGCGGGAAAGGGCACGTCCGGATCCGCCTCGAGCAACCGGACGTCGCGCGGCGGCAGATAGCCATACCGGGCCAGAAGCTCCGAGACGCTCCGAACCCACTCGTCGAAAAGGACGACGGCGTGGATATCCATCGCTTCCCGGGCGAACCGGGAGCGATCCGACTCCATGATGATGGCGTTGCGGGAGGGCACCGCCAGCAGGATCAGGTTGCGCTGTCCGGCCGCGCGCCCCGCCAGCTCCGGCCCGCCGAAAGCCGCATGGCCTTCCGGCACCCGGACGACGAACGGGTTGCGCCGGAGCGGAAGATCGCTTTCCAGCTCGACCACGAAGAGATCCAGGTAGCCGCGCGCGACGACGACAATCCGTTCCGGATCGTTCAGCGGAATGGGCTCGAAGGCGCCGGTTTCCCGGGGCGGGCCGCAGACGCGCGCGATGCTCGGAGGGATGGACATGGGATCAGGTCGAGGTGATCAGCGTGCGGTAGATCCCCTCGGTTTCGATCAGATCGTCGTGCCGGCCTTCCTGAATGACCTGTCCGCGATCCAGCACCAGAATCCGGTCCGCATCCCGGATCGTGCTGAGGCGATGGGCGATGATCAGGCAGGTGCATCCGCGCCGGCGGAGGTTGGCGTCGATCTCCATCTCGGTGAGCGGGTCCAGGGCCGCGGTGGCCTCGTCGAACACCAGGATGCACGGGTCGCCGGCGAGCGCCCGCGCGATTTCGAGACGCTGGCGCTGTCCCCCGCTCAGATTCCGTCCCCCCTCCTCGATCGGCGCGTCATATTTGCCGGGTCGGGCCATGATGTCGTCGTGGATGGCGGCGTCGCGCAACGCCTGGGCGACCCGGAAGTGGGGGATGCTCGACTTCCAGAGGGCGACGTTGTCCTGCACGCTCCCCTCGAACAGGACGATGTCCTGATCCACGTAGGCGACCGATTCGGAAAGGCGGACCGGGGATACATCCGGCAGCGGCGTCCCGTCAAGTTTGATGGTCCCCTCCCACGGCTCGAGCAGTCCGCAAACCAGCCTGCCGACTGTGGACTTGCCGCTTCCCGATCCGCCGACCAGCGCGACCCGCTGGCCGGGCTGGATCGTCAGGCTGAGATTTTCGAAGAGCGGCGGCTCCTTCCGGTTGTAGCCGAACGTGACATGTTCGAGCTCGACGAAACCGTAATGCCGCTGTTCCGACGGCGCGTCGGATTCGCTCATGCTGCGCGCGATGCGCGTGTCCGGCGGATAGTGCAGAACGTCGTCGAGACGCGCGATGTCGGCCTTGACCGTCTGCAAGCTGGCGCCGAATTGCATCAGCCCCTCCAACGGCCTGGCGAAGCTCCTCGAGAGGCTCTGGAAGGCGACCAGTCCGCCGACCGTCACCGCGCCTTCGAGGAGGCGCAGACCGCCGACGCCCAGAATCGCCACCGTGGACAACGCGGTCAAAAGCGGCGGAATCACTTGCAGGACGTTGTTCAAGCGCCCCAGATCCTGCTGGGCGTCCACCACGTTGCCATGCATGCCCGCCATCCGCGCGAAGAAATCGCCCTCGGCGCCGTTGGCTTTCAGGGTCTCGATCATGTTGATGCCGGCCACCGAGGCGCCGGCCGCCTTGCCCTGTTCCTTGAGAAGGCGACGGCTCTTGTCCTCCCGGGCGCGGGACACCGTCCGCAGGGCGAACCAGTTGATCGCCGACATGACCACCGCGACCATGGTCAGCATCACGTCGTAGGTGAACATCACCGCTCCGTAGACGACGACCGTGAGCAGGTTCACCATGTTGATGGCGAGCTCCCCCGACAGGATCCGCGCCACGTTGTCGTTCGAGGAGACCCGGTTGGCGATGTCCCCGGCGAAGCGCTGGTCGAAGAACGCCATCGGCAGCGACATGACGTGCCAGAAAAAGCGCGACGTGGTCACCAGGGAAAGCCGGGTCTCCATGCGCGCCAGGCAACTGTGCTGCAGCCAGTTGAGCAGACCCTGCAGGACGATCACCACTCCCAGGCCGATCAGGATTGGCGCGATCAGCGTCTCGCTTCGCGGAATCAGCACTTCGTCCACGAACGCCTTGGAGATCGTGGGAAGCGCCAGCCCCGGAACCAGGAGCGCCAGCGTCGCCAGAATGACGAACACGAGCGGGGAGCGCGCCTGCCCGAGCCGGGACAAGAGGCCCCGGAAGAGCTGCGGGGGCTCGCCGGCGCGGCGGAACTCCGGTCCGGGCTCGAAGGCGAGGCAGACCCCGGTGAACGCCACGTCGAATTCCTGCATGGAGACCCGGCGAGGGCCTTCGCCCGGGTCGTTGATGTACGCGACGCCGCGACGGATCCCCTCGAGCACCACGAAGTGGTTGAAATTCCAGAAGAGGATCATCGGGAACGGGAGGTCGTACAACCGTCCCGGGTCCCGGCGGAACCCGCGCGCGTCGAGGCCCAGCTCCCGGGCCGCCCGCAGCATGTTGACCGCCTTGCTGCCATCGCGCGAGACGCCGCAGCGCACCCGCAATTCCTCCAGCGGAATCCATCGCCCGTAGTGGGCGAGGATCATGGCCAGACAGGCCGCTCCGCACTCCGTCGCCTCCATCTGCAGGATGGTGGGGACGCGCCGCCTGCCGCCCCGCTTCCGGGAAAGGTTCGGGCGGAGCGGGACGGCCCCGCTCATTGTCCGACCAGATCCCTCAACAGGGGAATCACCATGGAGATCGGGCGCTGGCTTTCGGTCCGGATCTCGACGCTTGCGAGCGTGCCGGAGACCAGGGTCTCATGCGCAGCTTTCGCCGTCGTCCAGACCAGCCCGCTCGCCGTCGAAGGATCCTTCAGCAGGCGCACCCGGCTTGCGTAGGGCGGGCCGTTCTGCGAGAACGTCTGGGCGAGCTCCCGGTTTTGCAGCACCGAGACGATCCCGCTGACGCTCACCGGGAATTGGGACACATTCTCGACCACTCCCACGACGAAGCCGTGCGTCTCCGCCCTGGTCGTCGCGGGAGACACCAGAACTTCCATCCCCGGCTCGATCTGGGCGCCGTCGGAAGGCGGAATGTACGCGAGCACCTCGACTTCGTCGCCGGAACCGGTCTTGATGCTGAGCACCGACTGGCCCGCAGTCAGCAGGGAGCCCAGCGTCGCCTTGATCTCGATGACGTCGCCGGCGACCGGGGACACGATGCGCTGGCTGTCCAGTCTGGTCTCGATCTCCCGAAGCCGCGAACGCGCTTCCTGGAGGCGCGCCTCGGCGTCCGCCAGCCGGAGATTCTGGTCCGAGAGGCGCGCCAGCTCCTGCGCTTCCAGCGACTCGCGCCGCCGCACGGTCTCGAACATCTCCTGGAGCGCCCGGTCGAACGCCTGCTGGCTCTGCTCCACGGTGGCCAGCGTCACGATGCCGTCCTCGTGGAGCTGGCGATGGCTCTCGAGGCGTTCGCGGGACGCCTCGACCATCTGGCTTCCCATGCGCTCCAGTTCCTCGAGGCGCGCCTGCTGATTGGCGACGTTCCCGGACACCAGCTGATCCTCCGCCGCGAACGCCCCCTGGAGATTGGCGAGCGTTCGCTCGCTTTCGCCGACCACGGCGCGCGCGCTGCGGCGGCGTTCCTCCAGCTCGCGATTGACGGTCCGGGCGACGACTTCGCCCTCGGCGACCGATTGGCCGACGTCGGCGAGGATTTCCGTCAGCGTGCCGGTGTCGGCGGCCACCGCATCGAGGACCGTGCCGCCGGTGTCCAGCAGGATGCCGCTGGCGCGCACGTAGCTGGAAATCGATCCGAACACCGACCAGATCACGGCCGCCATCACGAACACGATGAGGGTGGAAAGCGCAAGCCATCCCCGCGCCGAGACGACCGAGAGCGCCCGGTCGAGTTTTTCCGGTTCGGACAGCCGCGCCAGCGCCGATTTTCTGAAGAGTTGCTCCACGTCGGAAATCTCCCGCCCGATTATCGCAGATCGGCAGCCCAATCCGAACGTCGCGTCGCCGACCGCGGACCAGGTTCGTTTCACGGCGTTGAAGGGGCGGGTGGATCGCCTGGAGGAGCCCGTCCCGGGTGCGCTTTTGACAATCGCAAACCGGGCGGCTACGCTCCGACTCGTTCCCTGGAGGAAACACCCATGAGCAGCGCCAACCAGAAACCCGCGAACGTCCTCGGTCTCCTGAGCTCGATGTCCATGTCCCCGACGCCGGAGTCGGTGGACGTGGCCACCGGGAGGTACGAGCAGTTTCTCGCGGTCGCCGACCGGTACCGGAACGACGAGGAATTCCGGAGCGCCATCGACGACGGCCGCGAGGACGCTTTCGCCGCCTTCGGGATGGAGACGCCCGGACTCCAGGACATGGACGCGCGGGTCGTCGCCAACACCGACGAGATCCGGCACTTCATCATGCCTCCCGATCCGAACGCGAGCCTCACCGACGAACAGCTGAGCAGCATCGCCGGCGGGTCCGAACCCAACCTGAGCAGCATCGGGACGGCTTCGACCCTGATGTGCTCCACCCTGCCCTCCACGGCGTCCACCCTGAGCACCGTCGGGTAACCCGTCCCCTCCCCGGGGAGGAGATTTCCCATGAGCGACTCCAACCAGAACCCCGCCAGAAGCACTTCGGATGTCGTGAGCTTCCTGAACTCGATATCCATGTCCCCGACGCCGGAGTCGGTGGACTCGGTCACCCGGAACTACGAGCAGTTTCTCGCGGTCGCCGACCGGTATCGGAACGACGAGGCGTTCCGGCGCGCCATCGACGACGGCAGCGAGGACGCTTTCGCCGCCTTCGGGATGGAGGCGCCCGGACTCCAGGACATGGACGTGCGGGTCGTCGCCGACACCGACGAGCTCCAGCACTTCGTCATGCTTCCCGATCCGAACGCGAGCCTCACCGACGAGCAGCTGAGCAGCATCGCCGGCGGGTCCGGAGACAATCTGAGCAGTTTTTCGTCGCTTGCGACTGCGGCCTGCTCCACTCTCCCCTCCACAATCGGCACCTTCAGCACCAAAGGGTAGATCCTTCGGGAAAGGATCCGCGCGGTACGGGGCGGCCCCCGTCCGCCGGGCTTGGACGCGCTTTTGACAACCGCAAACCGGGCGGCTACGCTTTGACCCATTCCTTGGAGAAAACACCCATGAGCAACGCCAACCAGAAACCCGTGGACGCCCAGAGCTTCCTGGATTCGGCGGCGATGTCCCCGACCTCGGTGGACGTGGCTACCGAGAGATACGAGCAATTTCTCGCGGTCGCCGACCGGTATCGGAACGACGAGGCGTTCCGGCGCGCCATTGACGACGGCCGCGAGGACGCTTTCGCCGCCTTCGGGATGGAGCCGCCGCTCGCGGACCTTGAGGCGCGAGTCATCGCCAACACCGACGAACTCCATCACTTCATCCTGCCTCCGGACCCGAACGCCAACCTCACCGACGAACAGCTGAGCAGCATTGCCGGCGGTACGAGCACGGCGAGCAGCGCCGGGTCGCTTTCGACGGGGGCCTGCTCCTGCTTCTTCTCTACGATCTCCAGTCTCGGTACTGTCGGCAGCGCCGCGTCCCAGTAAGCTCGCCGGGTCCGGACGCGCTTTTGACCGCGCAGGACAGAGCGGCTACCCTGTAGCCATACTCCTTGGAGGGGCCACCCATGAGCAACGCCAACCAGAAACCCGCGAATCTTCTCGGCCTCCTGAGCTCGATGTCCATGTCCCCGACGCCGGAGTCGGTGGACGTGGCCACCGGGAGGTACGAGCAGTTTCTCGCGGTCGCCGACCGGTACCGGAACGACGAGGAATTCCGGAGCGCCATCGACGACGGCCGCGAGGACGCTTTCGCCGCCTTCGGGATGGAGACGCCCGGACTCCAGGACATGGACGTGCGGGTCGTCGCCAACACCGACGAGATCCGGCACTTCATCATGCCTCCCGACCCGAACGCGAGCCTCACCGACGAACAGCTGAGCAGCATCGCCGGCGGGTCCGAACCCAACCTGAGCAGCATCGGGACGGCTTCGACCCTGATGTGCTCCACCCTGCCCTCCACTGCGTCCACCCTGAGCACCGTCGGGTAATCCCACCCTTCCCGGGGAAGGGACTTCCCATGCGCGACTCCGACCAGAACCCCGTCGCACGCTTTTGACAGTCGCAAACCGGACGGCTACGCTGCGGCCCATTCCCTGAGGAAACACCCATGAGCAACGCCAACCAGAAACCCGTGGATGCCCAGAACTTCCTGGATTCGGTATTCATGTCCCCGGCGATGGAGTCGGTGGACGTGGCCACCGAGAGATACGAAGAGTTTCTCGCGGTCGCCGACCGGTACCGGAACGACGGGGAATTCCGGGACGCCATTGACGGCGGCAGCGAGGACGCCCTCGCCGCCTTCGGGATGGAGTCGCCCGGATTCGCGGACATGGAGGCGCGGGTCGTCGCCAACACCGACGAACTCCAGCACTTCATCCTGCCTCCCGACCCGAACGCGAACCTCACCGACGAACAGCTGGGCAGGATTGCCGGCGGGGGCGGCGAGAGCACGCTGAGCACTGCCGGGACGCTCTCGACCGCGCTCTGCTCCACCCTTCCCTCCACGACCTTCTGTGCCGGCTCCATCGGCAGCGTCTCGCCCACATAGGCTCGCCCGACCCGCCTAGCGGGCGTTCGGCGGTTCAACCCCAGATATCGCCGACGGTGAACCCCTCTGGAAAGGGGTCCGAGGGGTCCACCAGGTACTGGGCGATCCCGGTGATCCAGGCGGCGCCGGTGATCTCCGGCTGCACCGCCGGAACTCCGCCCACCGCGGTGCGCCCAGTCAGCCGGCCGAGGAACTCGGTCCCCACCGGGCCGCGGTTGCGGAAGGGTTCGCCGATGTCCAGCTCGCCCCGGGCGTGCAGGATGGCCATCCGCGCCGAGGTTCCGGTGCCGCAGGGGGAGCGATCCAGCGCCCCGGTCCAGGTCTCCGGGCGCTCCCAGTCGAGCGCGCCGGTCGCCACCGTGACCGCATTGGAAGCGACGCCCCGGGCGCGGTCCCAGGGTCCGGCCAGCTGGCCGATGCTCACCCGGCGCACTTCGGGGTTCTCCGGATGGACCGCTTCGAGCTGCTCCCGCGCCGCCTGCTTCACCATCGCGCCGATCCGGGCCAGCTCCCGCCCGTGTTCGGGGGCGATGACGAGACCGAATCGTTCGGCGCTGGCGATGGCGTAGAACATCCCTCCCCAGGCAACATCCACCTCAACCTCGCCGAGCGTCGGGATCTCGACGCGGGCGCCCAGATGCACCGGAAACGCCGGGACGTTCTCGAAGCGGACCCCGGTCACCTTCCCGCCCTCCACCGTCGCCCGCGCCTCGATGAGGCCCGCCGGCGTTTCGAGCACCAGATCGGTGGTGGGTTCGGCGGCCGGAAGCATGCCGGTCTCGAGCAGCGCGGTCACCACGCAGATTGTGTTGGTGCCCGACATCGGCGGGTACTCGGTCTGCTCCATGATCACGAAGCCGGCATCCGCCTCGCTGGTGGTCGGCGGCAGGATCAGGTTGCAGTTGGAGGCGGGAAACCCCCTGGGCTCGCGCAGCATCAGCTTCCGCAGCCCGTCGCCGTGCCGTTCCAGGTGCTGCATCTTCTCGAACATGCTGGCGCCCGGCGCATCGAGGACGCCGCCGACGAGGACCCGCCCCGGTTCCCCGGCGGCGTGCAGGTCCACTGCGTGGAGGACCCGCCGGGAACGCACGCGGTCACTCCCCTCCGGCGCAGGTCCGGGAGCAGAGGTTGGCGTCGCCGACGCGGCGGATCCGCTCCGCCGGCGCGTGCACCCCGCAGCGATCGCAGCGCACCAGCGCGGTTCCCGACCGGATTTCCCCGGAGCCGGCCGGCCGGGGGCGCGCCAGGATCATCCGCAGCGCGCCCCACAGAATCCGCGCGAACACCAGGACGAGCAGGAACTGGAGGAAGCGGAGCAAGGCGGCCGGGTTCCTCCCCTACGGATGGGCGCGCCGGAGCGCCTCGAGCTCTTCGCGCACCGCCGCGGCCGCCGCCGAGCCGGGCGCCGCCTCGACCAGCCGCTCCCAGTAGCGGATTCCGGCGTCGATGTCCTGGTCGAGGTAGAGCTTGAGCCTCCCCATCGCCAGCAGGCTGTCGGCGTGATCCGGATCCTCGGCCAGAATCGCCTCGAATTCGGCCTTGGCGGCCTCCACGTCGCCGACTCCGATCCGGGCGAACGCCAGGCGGCTGCGGATGTCCGGGTCGCCGGGGGCCAGGTTGTGCGCCTGCTGGAACCAGTACACCGCATCCTGGAAATTCCGGACCTCCAGGTAGAGCTCCGCGACTTGGGCCCGGGCTTCGGGGTCATCGGGCGCCTCCCGCACCGCGGCCATCCGCTCCTCGAGGCGGGCGGCGTCCACTTCCGTCACCACTGGGTCGGAAACCGGCGGGGGGCGCGGGGCTTCCGGCGGCGACGGACCGAGCGACGGACCGAGCGACGGACCGAGCAACAGGCCGACCGCCACCCCGAAGACCAGCCCGGCCCCGAAGAAGAGGACGCGCTGGAGGAGCGGCGTCACCCGGCCCCTCCCTCGGCGAGCGACTGGCGCCCCACCTGGAGGTAGCCGAAGGCGAAGAGCAGGAGGAACGGAGCGGACGCGATCATGCCGAGCGCGACCGCATATCCGGTCGCCAGAAGCAGGGCCAGACCGAGCATGACTTCAAGGAGGGTAACCGCAGCGGTTCGGGTACGGTATCGCTTCCCCCGCCACGCCTCGCCGGATTTCGAGACGCCGTACTTGGGCGTGCGCTCGAACGGCGTCCGGCGTCCGGCGATCCCCTCCAGGACCGCTACGGCGTTGCTGAACGACAGGCCGATCCCGACTCCCAGGGCCGCCGGGATGTGGCGGATCGCGGCGAAGAAGGCGCGACGCCCGGATCGCCCCGGCTGCATCCGGCGAAGGCGCCATGCGGAGGCGGTGTAAAACGAGACCACCGAAAGGGTGGCGGCGGCGAAGATGGGAATGTCCAGCAGCGCCATCTCCTCGAGCCCGGTGCTGGCCCGGGCGACCATCGCGGGGATCATCAGCAGGCTCAGAATCGCCATGAGCACGTAGCAGAGGTTTCCGGAAAGGTGGACGAACGCCTCCAGCCGCACCCGGAGCGGCAGCTTCGCCGCGAGGATCTGCGGCAGCAGCTTGCGGGCGGTCTGCAGCGACCCCTTGGCCCAGCGACGCTGCTGGACCTTGAAGGCGTTCATGGAGACCGGCAGCTCGGCGGGCGCCTCGATCTCCGGGGCGAAGACGAACCGCCAGCCGCGAAGCTGCGCCCGGTAGGAGAGGTCCAGATCCTCGGTGAGGGTGTCGCCCTCCCAGCCGCCGGCGTCGGCGATGGCGTCCCGGCGCCAGACCCCGGCGGTCCCGTTGAAGTTGAACCAGCACCCGGCGGCGTGCCGGCCGCCGTGCTCGGCGATGAAGTGCCCGTCGAGAAGCACCGCCTGGACTCCGGTGAGCAACGAGTAGCGACGGTTCAGATGCCCCCAGCGGGCCTGGACCATCCCGACCCGGCGGTCGGCGAGAAGATAGGGGACGATGCGCCGCAGGAAGTCCGGCTGCGGAACGAAGTCGGCGTCGAACACCGCCACCAGCGGAGCGTCGGACGCCTCCAGACCCGCCTGGAGCGCGCCGGCCTTGAATCCCGCCCGCTCCTTGCGATGGATGTGCTCGATGGCAAGGCCGGCGGCGCGCTGTTCCTCCACCAGGCGCGCGGCGATTTCGGTGGTGTCGTCGGTGGAGTCGTCGAGCACCTGCACGGTGAGCCGGGAGCGCGGATAGTCGAGCGCGGCGACCGCCCGGAGCAGCCGCTCCAGCACGTACCGCTCGTTGAAGACCGGGAGCTGCACCAGCACCGACGGCGGGTCCGCCTCCAGCCGGGGCGCCCCCCGGGCGGCGAGACGGCGCGTCCCCTCCCGCGCCCGCTCCCACCTGCGGAAGAGAATCCACACCAGCCGGTAGCGATGCCAGCCGAACCCGGCGAGCAGGAGGAGCGTCGTGAACCAGGCGGTCAGAACGACGTCGGCGAAGGGCACGGGACCGGGGATTCTCGCGCACGCTCCACTCCAAAGGGAGACGATAGGCGCCTCGTCTCGTGCCCCTCCGCCGCCTCGCCCCGCTCGCCGCCCTCCACCTGATCCTCGCCCTGCTGCTCGCCTGGTCGCTCGCCAGCCGCGCCGGATTCCTGGCGCACGCCGCCCTCCACCTGCTGCTGGTCCTCCCGCTCGGCCTGGTTCTGGCTTCCGCGCTCCGCAACCCCAAAGGAGCGGGCGGGCGGGGATTCCGCCTGGTTCTGGCGGCGGCGCTCCTCGCCCGGGTCGCCTTCACGCTGACCCCGCCAGTGCTTTCCGGGGACATCCACCGGGTGATCTGGGAGGGACGGGTCCTCGCCGCCGGGCACGACCCCTGGGCCCTGCCCCCGGACCACCCGGCGCTCGCCGAACTGGGCGCCGCGCTGCCGGAAATCCGGGCGCGGGTGGACTACGAAAGACTGCCGGCGATCTACCCCCCGCTCGCCCAGCTCTTCGGATACGGCCTCACCAGTCTCTCGACCGACCCGCGCTTCCTGAAGGCGGCGCTGGTCGGATGCGAGGCGCTGCTGGTGCTGGGTCTGGGGCTGCTGCTCCGGGAACGGGGGCTGACGAATCCGCTGCTTCTGACCGCCTGGATCTGGAATCCGCTGCCGCTGACCGAAATCGCCGGGAGTGGACACCTGGATGCGCTGGGCATCGGCCTGCTGGTCTTCGGCGTGCTGGCGGCCGAACGGAGATGGGCGACCGGCGCGGCCGTCCTCGCGGCGTTTTCCGGCCTCGCCAAGCTCGCCGGATTCGCGGCGCTCCCCCTGCTGCTGCGCCGGGCGGCGGGCGGCTCGCCGCGCCGGATACTCCTCGCGCTCGGCGCCGCGCTCGCCGTCGCCGGACTGGCGGCGCTGCCCTTTCGATGGTCCGACCTGACCTTCAGCCTGATCCACTACGCGCGCCACTGGCGGTTCAACGAAAGCCTCTTTTTCGGAATCGAAGCGCTCGCCGGCGCTTTCGCCCGTCCGGCGGTCGGCATGCTCCTCGCGCTGCTGCTCCTGGCGCTTTGGACCCTGCGGACCCGTCCGTCGCTCGCCTGCGCGATCCTCGCCGGGAGCGTCTTCCTGCTCTCGCCGGTCGCGCATCCGTGGTACCTGCTGTGGGTGCTGGCGTTCGCCCTGCTCCACCCGGAGCGCCGGGCGCTCTTCGCCGCCGCGCTGACGCTCAGCGCGACGGTGGTTCTGAGCTACGGGCCGTTCTGGAGCGCGCCCGCCGGGGACCCCTGGGTTCTCTCCCCGACGCTCCGGCTGCTGGAGTACCTGCCGCCGGTCGCCGTCGCCGCCTGGTTCGCGGCCGGGACGCGGATCAGAACGGCCAGCCCAGCCAGAAGTCGAACTTCCATCCGGGAATGGTGGTCGCGAAGTCGGTCCTCCGGGACCAGGCGACGTTGAGCGGCAGCCCCAGGAAATAGACGCGGGCGCCCATTCCGTAGGCGGCGACGAAGTCGTCGAGGCCGCCGCCCTCGGAGATGCACGTCGCGACGTTCCGCGGGCCGCAGAGCCGGCCGAGGCGGGACTCCCGGCGTTCGCTGGAATAGAAGGACAGCGGGTCGCCGGCGTAGGCGGCGCCGCCGGCGTCCATGAACAAGCTGCCGCGGATCGGCCCGATCACGCCCAGCGGAGTGAGCGCGGCGTCGACGATCGGGAACCGGAATTCCACGGTGGCGTGCCCGCCGCGGTTGCCGGAGAACGAATAGAGGTTGTAGCCGCGCAGCTCGCCGTTGCCGCCGAACCAGACGAAGCCGGGCGCATCGCCCAGGCTGTGGAACCAGCGAATGCGCGCCGCCAGCAGGCTCGCCGAGGTCACCTGGATGTACTTGCGGGCGTCCAGGTTGAAGGTGGTGCGCGAGAGGAACGGGCCGCCGGGCGACCACTCGACGCCGGCCATGATGGTGCTGCCGGCCTGGGGGAAGACCGCCGGCCCCAGCTGGCGGAACCGGGTCGTCTCCTGGACGAAGGCGAATCGGAACGGAAGCAGGTGTCCGCTGGGGAAGATGCGCGAATAGAAGTCCGCGTACTGGTCCACGTACTGCGACGGAAACAGCGGGTCCTCGCCGGGGCGGAGGTACACGTTTTCGAAACCCGAGCTCTGGTAGTCGTAGCCGGCGCCCATCTCCAGCCGCCGGAATCGACTCAGCGGATAGAGCGCCCGCGCCGACGCCCCCGACGAGCGGATGGTCCCGATGCTGTCGGCCCGCGACCAGGCGTTCGAGATGTAGTAGGGCAGCAGCGGATAGAAGAAGGAGGTGTTGTCGTGGACCTCGACCGCGTACTGCAGCCGCCCGGAGAGATTCGCATACTGAGCGTTGTAGATGCGGTAGTTGCGGACCGAGTAGGCGGTGAAGGAAATCCGGTCGTCACCCAGCACGTCGGAGAGCGAAATCGCGGTGCCGCCCAGAAAGTCGCCGTCGCTGGTGAACCCGGCGGTGATGGGGGGCGGCCCGTCGAGGAAGAGCTTCTCGAAGCGGGTCTTCCGCCGCTTGTTCTCGCTGATGACCTGGTGGTCCACGATCGGGACGAAGTCGATGACCGGCCCGGACGTGCGGGCGATCATGTCGGACGGGATCTCCTTGACCGGCTCGTCCATTTCGAGCGTGTGGAGTCCCCAGTTACCCTTGTAGTAGCTGGTGAACAAGAGCGTCTCGGCCCCGGTTTCGGGATCGATGATCACGCTGGGAGCGAAGTTGCCGCCCAGCACGTCGGTGTACTGCAGGATGTCGCCGGTTTCGGTGTCCAGCACCCGGATGTTGAAGATGTCGTCGTCCTCGTTCGAGGAGTAGACGAGGTCCTTCCCGTTCGGCGCGAAGATCGGGGCCACGTCGTGGAAGGTTCCGAAGGTGACCTGTTCCTTTTCGCCGTCGGCGATGCGCAGGCGATACAGCTTGTCGTAGCCGCTGATCCGGCGGCTGTAGTAGAGCCACTCGCCGTCGGGACTCACCGTCGGGAACTTGTCGTAAAAATCGTCGTTGGTGAGGTTTTCGATCTCCTCGGTCCGGATGTGGACGCGGTAGATGTCCCCGATCCCGTTCCGGAGCGCGGCGAAGTACACCCACTCGCCTCCGGGGCCGACGTGGGGGAAGGTGGCCCGGTCCAGCGGCATCTCGATCCGCCGCACGATCCGCGACTCCACCACGTCGGCGAACAAAAGCGCCCGCCGCTTGCGGAACTTGCCGAAAAAGGCGACTTCGGCGCCGTCGGGGGTCCAGCTCAGGTTGCGGCCGATGAGCTGGTCCTCGCCGCTGAGGCCCACCACATTGATGAACTCGCCGGCATAGCCCGGAGTCAGGTTGCGGATCACCTCCCCGTCCTGCGCCGAAAGGAGCACCACGTCGTATTCGGACTCCCGGCGGTTGCCGGAGAGCGCGGCGATGAGCTCCCCGGAGGGGGAATGCGCCGCCGAGATGGCGCCGACGTATCTCCCCCTGTTCGGCGAGATGTCCAGGCTGTAGTCCTCGGGGATTTCCTTGTCGCGCCAGGGCTTGAACCGCTCCTTCACCCAGCGTCGGTACTCCCGGTAGAACTCCTCGTCCGTCATGCGGAAAGCCTGTTCGTAGACCTCCTCGCTCACGCCCCCGGTGACCGCCCGGCGCAGCGAAAAGACGAACTGGCGCACCCCCTCCTCGCCGAACCGCTCCTCCATGAAGTTGAAGATCGAGGCGCCGAAGGAATACGGCGTCCGGGAAAACGCCTGGTTCAGCTCCTGGAAGGTTGGAATCTCGTCGGTCACCGCGGCGTCGCGCACCGTCATCAGGTCGAGCGGGTCCCACTCGCCCTCCATGTACGTGGCCAGCCCCTCGTCGATCCACAGCGGCACCGTCTGCCGGAACAGCGAGCGGGGAACGATGTCGAACTCGAAGATGTGGGTGAGCTCGTGAAGGAACAGCTCCTGGAGCTCGTCCGGCGGATTGTCGATCGGAATCACCATCCGGTCGCGGGTGGATTCGGCGAAGGCGCCCACTCCCTCCGGAATCTCCGACGGGGACAGGTTGGTTTGCGCGAACTCGGAGAACGTCTTGTAGAGGATCAGCGGAATCGAGAACGGAATCTCGTGCTTGAGCCGATCCGAAATCGTTTCGTAGGCGCTCTCGGCGTAGCTGACCAGCCTCCCCAGCTCCTCCTCCATCTCCGGGTAGTAGTAGACGTCGAAATGGGGGGAGCGGTAGACCTGCCATTCGTGCTTGTCGTACTTGACCTTGTTCTTCCCGTAGAACGGGATGAAGTACTGCGCGGCGGCCGGCGCCGCCAGCGACAGGGCGACCGCCAGAGGCAGGACGACCGCCAGCGCCGCGGCCAGCCGGACCCGGTTCCCAGAGCGTCGTTCGTTCACATTCTCCCCTTTCAGCGCAGCAGGAAGCGCGTTCCCCGGAAGGTCTGCGGCGAGACGATGCTCAGGAAGTTCGGAAGGATCCTGTCCATGAGCTCGAAGTAGGAGGAGAGCGCCGAGCTCTCCTCGTCCCTCCCGAAGATGACCTCCTCGGTGAATCGCTCGCGATGGATGGTGCGTCCGCTGGCGCCATCGATGAAATGGAACTCGGCGGTGAAGGTGTAGGCGTTGCGTTCCTGGAACTGGCTGCTGCGCACCAGCCGCTGGCGGTTGAAGGCGTCCCGCACGTAGCGATCCCGGCGCGCGAAGCCCGAGCGCTCCTCGGCCTGGAACCGGAGGCGGCCGCTCACGATGAGCGGCTCCTGGAACTCCTCGCCCAGCAGGCGCCAGTGCTCCTGGTCCTCCAGCAGCTTGTCCTGCTCCAGCTCGATCCACTCCTGGCGCGAAATCTCGTCCCCGACCGCCACCGCCTCGTCCGCCATCTGCGCGAAGGTCGCCTCGAGGCCGCTCTCCTCGAGCGCGGCGTCCGAAAAGTCCCCCAGGCTCTCCAGCTCGGCGTCGATCACCTGGAGCCTGGAGTTGACCCGCAGCTGGTTCCGGAGCAGCCGGGAGGTCTCCCGGTCCAGGTCCAGCGATTCGTTGGTCCGAGTCACGAAGCTGCCCACCAGCACCCGGCTGTAGCCGGAAAGGTCCAGCTTGGCGTCGATCGGAATCTCCACCGGCACTTCGATCCACGGCCCCGCCGCGCACCCGGCGAGCGCCAGGAGCAAAAAGGCGGCCGCGAACCGGCGAAGCGGGACCACTCCGGACGCCATCAGCTCCCCGACCCGGGATCTTCCGCGGAGCGGGCCGCCTCCCGGTCCCGTCGCTGCTTGCGTTCATACGCCTCGCGGAACAGCTCGTAGTTCTGACGGATCTGGTCGCTGGCGGGCAGCAGCTCGAGCGCCCGCTGGTAGGCGGAAAGCGCCTCCTCGAACTGCCCGGCGCGCTCGTAGGCCACCCCCAGATTGTTGTACGCCTTGGGGTTGCGCGGATCGAGCTCCACCGCCCGCTCCCACCGGTAGACGGCTTCCCGCCAGAGGCCGCGCCCCGCCACATCCACTCCGAACCGGTTTTCCCGCGCGGCGCGCTCCTCATCCTCCTGGGCGACCGCCGGCATCGCCGCCAGCGTCGCCAGAAGCAACAAGGTTCGAGTGCTTGCCATTGCGTTTCCCCCCGTGGAGAGCAAAAAACGGACCGGGCCCTTCCGTCCCGAGCCCCCCCGATAGTAGCGTTTTCCCTGGTTTTCCCCATTTTCCCCACCAAATTGGGGCGCGACGCAACAAAATCCGTGGTCGCGCGTGTATGTCTTCCATGTGGAAGATCCATCTGCGAAACGAATCCGCCTGCTTTCCCGAAGACCTGGAGCCCCGGGACCTCCGGTTGCTGCTCGCGCTTGCGATCGAGGATCCCCCGATCCGGGAGCGACTCCGGGAGCGACCCGACCTGCCGGAGTCGGCGACCGAGGCCGCCTGGAGGCTGCGGCGCGCCGGAAGGACGCCGGGCGCCCAGGCGCTCAAGGGCGCCGACGCCTGGATCCGGGCGGTCCGCAAGGCCGGCCGCCGCCTGCTGGTCCGGGGCGCCGCCGGCTATCCGCCCCTTCTCGGCGAAATCGGCGCGCCGCCGCTCGTCCTCGACGTGCTGGGGGACGCCGATCTGGCCGCGCCCTCGGTCGCGGTGGTCGGCGCCCGGCGCGCCACCCGCTACGGCCTCGACCTGGCGCATGCCTTCGCCGCCGGACTCGCCGGAGCCGGCTTCCCGGTCGTCAGCGGACTCGCCCGCGGCGTCGACGGCGCGGCGCACCGCGGCGCCCTGCAGGCGGACGGGATCACCATCGCGGCGCTGGGGTCGTCGCACGACCGGATGTACCCGCCGGAACACGCCGGGCTCGCCCGCCGGATCGCCGCCCGGGGAGCGGTGGTCACCGAATTCCCTCCGGGAAGCGCGCCCCTGCCCCGGCATTTCCCCCGCCGCAACCGGATCGTCGCCGGCCTCGCGCTGGGGACGCTGGTGGTGGAGGCGGCGGAGCGCAGCGGCTCGCTCTCGACCGCGCGCCAGGCGGCGGACAACAATCGCGAGGTGTTCGCGGTTCCGGGGCCGATTCATGCGGAGGCCAGCCGCGGCTGCCACGCCCTGATCCGCTCCGGCGCCTGCCTCGTGACTTCGGTGGACGAAATCCTCGAGGAACTCCCGCCATTACACTGCCCCCGCCCGCAATGAAACCCACCCTCGTCATCGTCGAGTCCGCCGCCAAGGCCCGCACCATCGAAAAATTCCTGGGATCCGGCTACCAGGTGATGGCTTCCGGAGGCCACGTCCGGGACCTGCCGGGCTCCGGCCTCGCGGTGGACATCGAAAACGGCTTCCGCCCGCAGTTCGTGGTCGTCCCCGACCGCGCCCGCATCCTGAAGGAGCTCAAGGCCAAGGCGCGCAAGGCGTCCGCGATCTACCTCGCCACCGACCCGGACCGCGAGGGAGAGGCCATCAGCCACGACCTCGCCGAGGAATTCGAGGCGGTCCTGGGCGCCGGACACCAGGTTCCCATCAAGCGCATGAGCTTCCAGGAGATCACCCGGCCGGCGATCCAGAAGGCGCTCGGCGAGGCGGGAGACATCGACCAGAACCGGGTCAAGGCGCAGCAGACCCGTCGGGTGCTGGACCGGATCGTCGGCTACAAGATCTCCCCGCTGATCTCGCGCAAGCTGGCCGGACGCCTCTCGGCCGGGCGGGTCCAGTCGGTGGCGCTCCGGCTCATCTGCGAGCGCGAGCGGGAGATCCGCGCCTTCACCGTCGAGGAGTACTGGAACATCGAGGCGCGCCTCCGGACCGGGGAGGAAAAACCCTTCACCGCCAAGGCCGACCTCGGGAAAAGGCGGATTCCCGACGAGGCGACCGCCGAGCGGATCCGCGCCGCGCTTTCCGCCTGTGCGTTCCGGGTGGAGAGCGTGGAGTCTTCGCGGCGCCAGCACCACCCGCCGCCGCCGTTCATCACCAGCACCATGCAGCGCCAGGCCGCTTCGGCGTTCGGCTTCCCCGCCGCCCGCACCATGAAGGCGGCGCAGTCGCTCTACGAGGGGGTGGACCTGGGTTCCGGCGAACGGGTCGGCCTCATCACCTATCTCCGCACCGACTCCACCCGGGTCTCGGAGCAGGCGATCCGGGAGGTCCGCGAGACGATCGGCGCCCGCTTCGGCGCCGACGCCGTCCCCGACAAGCCCAACCGCTACCGGAGCCGGAAGGGCGCCCAGGACGCGCACGAGGCGATCCGCCCGACCTCGACGCTCCGGGACCCGAAGGAAATCGCCCGGTTCCTGAACGAGGACCAGGCCCGGCTCTACCGGATCGTCTGGGAGCGCTTCGTGGCCTCCCAGATGCGTCCGGCGGTTTCGCTGCGCACCCGCGCGGTCATCGCCGCCACGCCGCCGGCCGGAACGCCGGTTCCGGAGATTCCCGGATTCGGCGCGCCGCCGGACCGTCTGACGGCGGTCGGTTCGGTCCTGCTGGAGCAGGGCTACCGCGCGCTCTACCAGGAGA
Organism: Candidatus Marinacidobacterium sp.; assembly: GCA_965202845.1. GTDB lineage: Bacteria > Acidobacteriota > Vicinamibacteria > Marinacidobacterales > Marinacidobacteraceae > CBDATA01. The sequence goes on along the minus strand of OZ241856.1, from coordinate 153,825 downwards.
CCCGGGAAGACGGCGGCGGGGATGACGAGGGAAAGCAGATCCTCCCGCCGCTCCAGGCGGAGCAGGAGCTGCAGCTTCGGGAGATCGTGCCGACCCGGCATTTCACCGCGCCGCCGCGCCGCTATAGCGAGGCGAGCCTGATCCGCAAGCTGGAGGAGAACGGGATCGGCCGGCCGAGCACCTACGTCCCCATCCTCCGCAAGATCAAGCAGCGCGAGTACGTGCGCACCAGGAGCCGGGTGTTCGCGCCCACCGAGGTCGGGATGCTGGTGAGCGACCTGCTGACCCTGAGCTTCGACGATCTCATCAACGTGCGCTACACAGCGGCGATGGAGGCCCATCTCGACCGCATCGAGCAGGGGGAGGCCAACTACACCGAGGCGCTGGAGGCGTTCTACAGCGAGTTCGTGCGCGACCTTGAGCGCGCCAAGTCGGACATGCCGCGGCTGAAGAGCCTGCCGACCGCCGAGGTCTGCGACCAGTGCCAACGCCAGATGGCGATTCGCTGGAGCGGCGGCGAGAAGTTCCTGGGATGCCTCGGCTATCCCGAATGCCGGGGCAGCCGCTCGCTGGACGGCGGCGAGGAGCTGGTCGAGGACATCTCGCCCTGCCCCGAGTGCGGAGCGGAGATGGCGAGCCGCCGGGGGCGTTTCGGCCCCTTCCTCGGCTGCACCCGGTATCCCGACTGCAAGACGATTATCCAGATCCGGGAGGGGCGGCCGGTCGCCAAGGCGCCCCCCGAAAAGGTCGGCGAGAATTGCCCCGAATGCGGCGAGCCGCTGGTGAAGCGCCAGAGCCGCCGGGGACCCTTCGTCGGATGCAGCGGCTTCCCCAAGTGTTCGTACATCAAGCCGTCGCCGAAGCGCGCCGGGAAGAAAAAAGCGGCGGCGAGGAAAAAGAAGCGGTCCCGCGCCGCGGCGAAGTGACGCGGATTCGCCTCCGGGACCAGGTCGGCGCCTTCCTGCGCGACCTCCGGGAGCGGCGCGGCGCATCGCCCGCCACCGTGCGGAGCTACGGCAGCGACCTGGACCAGTTCATCGCGTTCGCCGAGAGCGAAGCCGGGGGCGACCCGATGCGGATCGAGACGGTCCGCGACTTCCTGGCCGACCTGAACCGGCGCGGCCTCCGGCGTTCGAGCGTGTCCCGCAAGCTCTCCGCGCTCCGGGCCTTCTTCCGCCATCTGGAGCGGGCGGGCGGAGGCCGGAGCCCGGCGAAAGCGGTGCGCTCCCCGAAACTCCCCCGCCGGATTCCGACCCGCATGGAGGAGGACGAAGCGGCGCGGCTGATCGAGGCGCCGAACCCGGAAACCCCGCTGGGGGCGCGGGATCGGGCGGCGCTCGAGCTCCTCTACGGAACCGGAGCCCGGGTCGCGGAGCTGGCGGCGCTGGACCTCCAGGACGTCAACCGGCGCGACCGCATCTTCCGGGTGTTCGGAAAGGGCGGGCGCGAGCGCCTGATTCCCTTCGGCGAAGTCGCCGACGACGCGCTCGGGGAGTGGCTCGCCCGGCGCGACCGCCTGCCGAACCCGGACCCCGACGCGCTCTTCCTGAACGCCCGGGGCGGGCGGCTCTCGGACCGCTCGGTGCGGACCATCGTGAAGCGGTATCTGGGCGAGGCCGGCATCGCCCGGCTCGCCGGCAAGGTCTCGCCCCACACCCTGCGGCATGCGTTCGCGACCCACCTCCTGGACCGCGGCGCCGACCTCCGGGCGATCCAGGAGCTGCTGGGCCACCGGAGCCTGGCGACCACCGAGACGTACACCCACATCTCCACCGCACGGCTGTTTGCGGTGTACCGGAACACGCATCCGCGCGCCTCCGGCTCCTCCTGAGTGCCCGCCGACGCCGGACCGGTCGGCGCCGGGGAGCGCATCCGGAGCCTCGACGTGCTGCGCGGGATCGCCGTCCTGGGCATCCTGCTGGTCAACATCCGGCTCTTTTCGATGCCGTCGGCGACCTACCTCAATCCCACCCTGTGGGGCGACTTCACCGGCGCCAACCAGGCGGTCTGGCTTCTGGTCCATGTGTTCGCCGAGGCCAAATTCCTCACTCTGTTCTCGATGCTGTTCGGGGCCGGGATGTGTCTTTTCGCGGACCGGCAGGCGGCTCGCGGCGGCGCCCCGGGCCCCCGGCACTTCCGGCGGATGGGCTGGCTCCTGCTGTTCGGGATGGCGCACGCCTACCTCCTGTGGCCCGGCGACATCCTGGTGACCTACGCGGTGTGCGGGTCCCTGGCGTACCTGCTCGCCCGCCTGCTCCGTCGGAGGACTCCGGTGGCGCTCTTCGGCGTCGGCCTCGTGCTGATCCTCGTCCCCTGCGTGATGAACCTGGCGATCGGCGCCGCCGTCCTGTCCCCGAACGTGCCGGGGGAGGTGGTGGCGGAGCTCCAGTCCGCATGGGCGCCGCATCCCGCGGTGCTCGAGGCGGAGGCCGAAGCCTGGCGGGGCGGCTGGCTCGAACAGCAGCCGCAGCGGGCGGCGCAGTCGTTCGAGATGCAGGCGGTGGTGCTGCCGGCCTTCGCGCTCTGGTTCAGCACCGGCGCGATGCTGATCGGGATGGCGTTCTACCGCATGGGACTGATCCAGGCGGAGCGGAGCGACCGCTTCTACGGGTGGTTCGCCGCCCTCTGCATGGCGGGATTGCCTTTCGTCCTCTGGGGGGTCTGGTGGAACTTCCTCGGCGACTGGGACTGGCGGATCTCCATGTTTTCGGGTTCGGTGTTCAACACCTTCGGCGCTCCGCTCATGGCGATCGCCTACATGTCCCTGGCCATGCTCGCGGTGCGGCGGCGCTTCCTGCCGGCGCTCCAGGACCGGCTGGCCGCGACCGGCCGGATGGCGTTCACCAACTACATCCTCCAGACGCTGATCTGCACCGGCGTCTTCTACGGGCACGGGCTGGGACTCTTCGGCCAGGTGGACCGGGTCGGCCAGCTCGGGATCGTGTTCGCCGTATGGGCGTTCCAGCTCCTGCTCTCGCCGATCTGGTTGCGAAGGTTCCGGAGCGGCCCGCTCGAGTGGGGCTGGCGCGCCCTCACCTACGGGCGGCTTCCGCCGTTTCGCTCCCGAACAGGGTGATCCGGTCCACCTCGAACCAGAAGGGCCCGAGGTCCGCTGCGCCGCGCCGCGAGAAGTACATCCCGTCGCACGCCGCGCCGCTCCACGACGGCGGCTCGAACTCCCCGGGCGTCAACCGGTAGTCCCGCCAGTCGGCGGCGGCCGCCAGTTCGGCGCCGTACTCGACGCCGTCGCAGCGGATCGTCAGCCGGAAAGGATGGCTGCCCCGTGCCGAAACCCGGACGCCGCCGAGATTCCGGAGGTCAACCGGCGCGGCGCCCCGGTCGAAGGGCTGGTACATCTGGGCCAGCGGCCCGCGGGCGGCGCCGGCGGCGAGGACGCCTTCCAGCCGGGCGGCGCCATCCGAGAGGCTCAGGTCGGCGGTGGACACCCCGTTCGTGAATGTCTGCCAGCGCACCCCGGTGTGGGAGAACAGGTCGCCGTCCTCGAAGTCGTCCAGCGGAAGCTCGGCCGTCGCATCCAGCTCGGCGGGGAACGGGGTGAAGGGGGCGCCCGACGCGGCCCGCGCCGGGGCGATGCCCCGGGCGGTCGCCACCAGCCCCTGGGTGGTGCGCACGAACAGCTGCCCGTCCGAGATCGCCGGGGTGGCGAGGCAGACCGCCCCCATCGGATTGACCGCGAGCAGCTCGTAGGCGGCGCCGGCCCGGATCACGAAGATGTCCCCGTCTTCGCTGGTCAGGTAGATCCGGCCGTCGGCGGCGACCGGCGAGGCGGTGTAGGCGCCGCCGCGTTCGCCGATCCGGCGCTTGTACGCCCGCTCCCCGGTCCGGGCGTCGAAGACGGTCAGCACTCCGCCGGCGGAGACCACATGGAGATGCCCCCGGTAGACCAGCGGCGAAGCCATGTAGGGGCCGTCCCTGGGCGAGCTCCAGGCCACGCTCGCGCTCGAAGTCGCGCCCTCCGGAAGCGAGATGTCCCCGACCGCGCCCAGCCGGACCGCGAAGATGGGCCGGAAGCGGTAGCCGCTGGTCAGGTAGATGAGTCCGTCCCGCACCACCGGGGTGGGCGTGGTGTTGAAGGAGCTTCCGGACATCCGCCAGAGCTCGGCGCCGGTCGCCGGGTCGTACCCGTGCATGACCCCGGCGCCGTTGGTGATGAGCTCGGCGCGTCCGGGGCCGGCATGGACGGTCGGGGTGGCGAAGGCGGAGATCAGGTCGCGTTCGACGCGCCAGGCCTCCTCGCCGGTCTCGAGGTCGAAGGCGGCGAGGAAGGATCCCTGCTGCTGGTCGGCCTGGACGATGGCGAGGTTCCGCCAGAGGATCGGGGAGCTGGCCGCGCCCCACTGGTAGCTCGCGTCGTAGGAGGCGCCGGAATCGAGCGGGCCGAGGTCCACCCGCCAGCGCCGGTTCCCCTGGAGATCGTAGGCGGCGAGCGTCCCGTCGGCGAACAGGGTCACCAGCGACTCGCCGTCGGTCGCCGGGGTGGCGGAGGCGTAGCTGTTCTTCGGGTGGCGCTGGATGGCCGGGGGGCCGCGGGCCGCCTCGCGCTCCCAGACCACTTCCCCGGTGTCCCGGTGGAGGGCGTACACGAACCAGGTGTTCCGCTCCCGGTCGGAGCGACGGTCCTGCCGGCCGTCGGTCCCGTAGCGGAAGACCGGATCGGGATCGTCGCTGACCGCGCTGGTGAGGAAGATGAGGTCGCCCTGGACCACCGGGCTGGAGTGGCCGAGTCCGGGGACCCGGGCGCTCCACTGGATGTTGTGGCCGGTCTCGGCGTTCCACTCGACGGGCGGGTTCTGGCCGTCGGCGATCCCCGAAGCGAAGGGACCCCGGAAGGAGGGCCAGGGCGAGCGGTCCGGCGCCGCCGCCTGGACGCCGAGAAGCAGGAGGAGGAGTCCGGGCATCGGTTCAGTATTTTGGGGCCTGCGCCGCGGTTTCGGGAGTCCCGAAGATGCGCCGGTAGCGGGCGATCTCCTCCGGGGCGCCGGTGCTCTTGGCCGGATTGTCGCTGAGTTTCACCAGCCGGCGGCCGGCGGCGCGCACCGGTTTCACCACCAGCGAATACGCCGGGAGGCCGCAGTCGTTGGTGAGGTTGGTGCCCCAGCCGAAGGACACCCGGATACGGTCGCCGAACCGGCGCTGAAGCCCCAGGATGTCAGCCAGTTCCAGCCCGTCGCTGAAGACCAGGGCGCGCTCCCCGGGCGCCAGCCCGCAGTCGGCGTACCAGCGGAGAACCGCCTCCCCGTAGTCCCCCGGATCGCCCGAATCGTGGCGCACCCCGGCGAGGCGCTCCGCCCATTCAGGCGGGGTGTCCCGGAAGAAGAAGCCGGACCCCCAGGTGTCGGTGGGCACCAGGGCGGCGTCCCTGCCGAACATCTCCCACCACGCGGCGAGCGTCCGGTTCGGAGACTCGCGGATCGCGGCATCGGAGGCATCGGAGGCGCCGGCGATCCCGGCGCCCACCATGAAGACCTCGTGGGCGACGGTGCCGACCGGCGTCAGGCCGTTCCGAAAGGCGGACTCCACCGACGAAGTCCCCGCGAACTGTCCGGGCAGGGCGTCCCGCAGCCGGGCTTCGATCCGGAGCTGCCACTTCCGGGAGAACCGCCGCCGAGCGCCGAAGGAGGCGAAGCGGACTTCAGGATGGGCGCGCAGCGCGGCGATCTTGGCTTCCAGCCGCTCCCGGCCGACCGCCTCCGCCTCGGCGCGCGCCCCCGCTCCCCCGTCGTCCCGGAGCGCGGCGCGTCCCAAAAGCTCGGAGAGCACCGAGAGCGCGAGCGTCTCCCAGTGGATGACTTCGGGCCACCGCCCCTCGTACTCCACCTGGAAGTCGTCACCGCGCCGGGCCACGTCCACTTCCGGCAGCCGCAGCCGCGCCAGGAACCCCAGGTACGCATCGTCAAAGGGGCGGGAGGGCAGGTTGCGGAGGTATTCGATTTCCTCGCGCCGGAAGGTCAGGGCGCGCACCGCCTCCAGCCCGTCGCGGAGCGCCTCGACCGGCAGCTTCCGGGCGAGCCGGGCGTCCGGGGTGCGGCAGATCAGCCGGTAGCGAACCGGGACCCGGGGATGCCGCAGAAAGGCGTACTGCCCCATGGTGAACTTGTAGTAGTCCACGTCGAGAAGCGAGACGACCGCGGGTTCGGCCGTCAGGGCGGAAGTCAGGCCGGGAATCAGCTCGGGAATCCGGGCCACTCCTCGGGCGGGACGTCGGTGGTCACCCGGACCATCCCGGCGCGCTCGAAGTCCGCGTAGGCGGCGTCGGCGGCGTCGGTGAAGTCGGCGCCGGGGACCACCACCGGGGAGGTCGCGTCCTCCAGCAGGAATACCTTGCCCGCCAGCCCCAGGGCGCCGTCGGGATCGCGCCTTGCGATCTCGTCGCGGAGGTCGGAGACGGTCCAGGCGACGCAGTGGCTTTTCGCCTGCCCGGCGACCACCAGCGCGTCGAAGCCCAGCAGCCGCTCCAGCAGCGCCCGGTTGGGTTCGGCGATCGGGGCGCCGTCCGCGCCCTCCAGCACTTCGGCGCGCAGCGCCGAGTAGTTCTCGGTCAGCGGGTTCCGCCCCTTGGGTTCGTAGATCGGCTGCGCCGAACGGGCCACCGAATGGAAGAAGACCGCCTCCTCGATCGCCGGGGCCAGCGCATGGCCGGCGCCGCCCAGCATCGCGTGGTACGGCCAGATCACCAGGGTGTACTTGCCCTGGGCCTCGAGCCGCCGGCAATAGTGGAGGGCGTGCTCCGCCAGGGCGTCCTCGTCGAGCCCGGCGGCGTCGGCGGCGTCCGGGTTCACCCGGTATCGGCCCGCCTCCAGGTCGGCGGACGTGATGGCCGTGTAGGGGGCGGGCGGCTCGCCGTTCGCATCCAGGAAAAAGTGCGGGTGGAAGACCTGGATGGTGGCATGGGTGTCCAGGGTGGCCACCACCTCGGTGATCCGGTTCAGGTTCTGGTAGAGGAACCGGCAGATGCGCCAGGAGTCCCGGACCGCGCCCAGCCCGGAGCGCCCGGCGACGAACAGTTCCCCGCCGGGGAGGCAGAAGGTGTTCTGGCAGTCCACCAGCAGGAAGCCGACGCGCGTTTCGTCGCGGCGCGCCGGCCGGATGCCGTGCTCCCGCGCCCAGGCGCGGGCGGCCGCCGCCCGATCCTGGTAGGGAACCCGGTAGAGAGCGCCGACGCGCTCGGAATCGAAGAAGTCGGGGATGGGGAGAAGGGCCATGATCCGGTTGCGGAGGATGCAGACTATCGCGCCCCGGCGCCAAAATCCGTCAGGGCCGTGCGCCCCCGCGGAAGCACAACCCGTCACGCATCGTCAACCCGACTCGCGCCGCGCACGAACGTATCTCTCCAGAACCCGGTTGATCCGCGCTTGGTATCCGCGGCCCTGCGCTCGGAAGTGCTCCAGAACCGAGCGATTGACTCGCAGCGTGATCCGCTCCGTCCGATCAGGCTCCACCAGTTCGGCCTCGCGCCAGAAGGATGCGTCCAGCTCCGGAATCTCGCTGAAGTCGATGTCCTCGTCCTTCACCGCCGCAATTTCGTCCAAAGTCATCGGTTTAGCGTACCGAGCCATACCAGATTCTCCTCTCTTCGCGTGAGGCCGGCCGCGCCGAAATCAACCGCACCCGGCCTCCGCGTACGGTGTAGGCGACCACGATCAGGACTCCATCTACTTGTCCGATGCCGATCTGTCGTTCTTCGCCATAATCGCGACGGCGGTCGGGACGCCGGAGCACCCTACCGTCAAAAATCCGCCGCGCCGTCTCAAAATCAATACCATGTTTGGATGCGTTTGACCGATTCTTCGCCTCGTCCCATTCGAACGGCATGACATGCTGTATGTATAACTTGTAGCGACTCAAACGGCAAGCCATGCGCACGCCGTCGATGAGTACGGCGGGAAATGGACACGAGAACCGGAGTCCCAACTGCGCGAATGCGTAGGCTACCCCACCATGTTGTCCAGCGACCGCATCCGCCGCGACCCGTCGGGGGTCTCCCGCAAGCTCCGCGACCGGGGGCACGACGGGGATCTCGGCCGGATCCTGGACCTGTTCGCCGAACGCGCCGCCATCCAGGCCGAGGTGAGCCGGATCCGCCAGCGGCTCAAGGGCAGCAACAAGGAAGTGGGCGCGCTCTACCGGGCCGGCAGGCGGGAGGAGGCCGAACGGCTCCGCGCCGAACTCGCCGACGCTCCCGACCTCGCCGCCCGGAAGGAGACGCGGCTCCGGGAGATCGCCGGGACCCTGCAGCCGCTGCTGCTGGAGCTTCCCAACCTCGCCGACGATTCGGTTCCGGCAGGTCCGGACGAGACCGCCAACCGGGAGCTCCGCCGGGTCGGCGAACCGCCGCATTTCGACTTCGAGCCGAAGCCCCACGACGAGCTGGCGACCGCGCTCGGCATGCTGGACCTGCCGCGGGCGGCGCGGCTGAGCGGGTCCCGCTTCGCGGTTCTGCGGGGCATGGGGGCGCGGCTGGAGCGGGCGCTCACCCGGTTCATGCTGGAAATCCAGATCGGCCAGGGCTACGAGGAGGTCTGGTGTCCGCTGCTGGTGAACGCCGCCGCGCTGACCGGCACCGGACAGCTCCCCAAATTCCGCGACGACCTGTTCCGGGTGGAGGGCCGCGACCTGTTCCTGATCCCCACCGCCGAAGTCCCGCTGACCAACCTGCACGCCGGGGACACCCTGGAGCGCGCCGACCTGCCGAAGCGCTACGTGTCCGCCACCCCGTGCTTCCGCGCCGAGGCCGGCGCCCACGGCCGGGACACCCGGGGCCTCATCCGCCAGCACCAGTTCGACAAGGTGGAACTGGTCAAGGTCACCGACGCCGAAAGCTCCTTCGACGAGCTGGAATCGCTCACCGCCGACGCCGAGCGCATCCTCCAGCTGCTGGAGCTCCCCTACCGGGTGGTCGTGCTGTCCACCGGGGACATGGGCGCCGCCGCCGCCAAAACCCACGACCTCGAGGTGTGGCTTCCGTCCGCCGGCGGCTATCGGGAGATCAGCTCCTGCAGCAATTGCGGCGACTACCAGGCGCGCCGCGCCGGCATCCGCTACCGCCCGGCGCCGGGCGCGAAGGCGCAGTTCTGCCACACCCTGAACGGATCGGGGCTGGCGGTGGGGCGGACCTGGCTGGCGCTCCTCGAAAACCACCAGCGCGCCGACGGCTCGATCGGCATCCCCGCCGCGCTCCGCCCCTGCCTGGACGGCATGGAGGAAATCCCGGCGACGGCATGACCGCCGGCGGAGGGAGAGGGATTCGAACCCCCGGACCCTCTCGGGTCAATGGCTTTCAAGACCACCGCCATAAACCACTCGGCCATCCCTCCCCGGGGCCGTCCCCCGAGATTCAGTCGTTCTCGGGGATCGCCTGGAGCATCGCGTTCGCCATGGCCGCCGAAGCGCCGTCGGGCTCGATCTCGACCACCATGTTGAGGTGCATCCGGGCTGAGGCGAAGTCCCCCTTGTTCAGGAAGGCCTTCGCGATCTCCAGGTGGGGCTCGGCCCAGTCCATCTTCCGCTCGGCGGCGATCTCGAAGTACTCGATGGCCTCGTCGACGTTGCCGTTCTGGAAGTAGATGGCCGCCACGTTGAACGGGATGACCTCGTCGTCGGTGTTGTCCACCGCCGTCTTGAAGTACTCGACCGCGGTATCCAGGTCGTTCGCCGCCACCGCGATCTCGGCCATGGAGACCAGCGCCGCGGCGCTGTCCGGCTCCTGATCCAGCACCATCTGGAACGCGGCCTTCGCGTCCTCCGGGCGCCCCAGCTCGCGCAGCACGGTTCCCCGGTTGAGATGCACCTGGTACATCGACGGATCGGCCGCCAGCACCTCGTCGAACTTGGCGAGCGCCTCCTCCCAACGCCCCGCCTGGAACAGTTCCTGGGCTTCGCCCATCAGTCCGCCGCCGGTTCCGGCGGACCTGCCCATCGCGGCCGGCTCCAGCACCAGATCCATGTCCGGATTCCTCCCGGCCTGCCGCATCTGCGCCTGGTAGTTGTACGGCTGGAACCCGGCGGCGCGGACCGAGAAGTCGTAGGGGCGGCTGCGGAAACCGAGGATCGCCCAGCGCCCGTTCGCGTCGGTGACCGCTTCCAGGGTGCGCTCGGAATCCCCGCTGGTGACGGTGATCGTGGCGCCCTCGATCGGGTTCCCGCTGGTGTCCCTGACGGTGCCGGACACCCGCCCGGTACCCATTTGGGCCCAAGCGGCCTGGACGCCGAAGAGCATGAGGGCGGCGACGAGGCCGCCCCGACGAAGTTTCGCGAGGTTCATGACCATTCTCCCGGGGACGATGGCGCCACCTGGCTGGGAAGCAGGGACTCGAACCCCGATTCCACGGTCCAGAGCCGTGTGTCCTGCCATTGGACGACTTCCCAGTGGCGCGGCGAACGGGTGAGGATAGCAGGAATCGGGCCAGGTGGCGTTCGGTGTACGATGCCCCCATGCGGATTGTCTGACGCGGCGCCGCCGGAGAGGTGCTGGAGTGGCTGAACAGGGCTGCCTGCTAAGCAGTTGCACGGGAAACCGTGCCGAGGGTTCGAATCCCTCCCTCTCCGCGCCGCGGCGCTGGCTCGCGCTTTTGTGCTTCGGGGTCGCGCCGGCCTTCGCCCAGCCGACCGGCGGCGTGGACGGCGTGGTGGAGGACGAGACCGGCGGCGTGCTGCCGGGAGCGCGGGTGTCCCTGCTGCTCGCGGACCGCGGCGTCCGCCGCGAACAGGTCGCCGGCCCCACCGGCAGGTTCGGCTTCGCCGGCCTGCGCCCCGGAACCTGGCGCCTCACCGCCGCCCATCCCGGATTCCAGGACGCGCCGCCCGCCGAAGTCATCGTCGCCGCCGGCTCGGTGGTCGAGGTGCGCCTGCGCCTCGCCCTCGCCGGGATCACCGAGAGCGTCTCGGCGGTCTCCGCCCTGGATCTGCGGGGCGGCGGCGTGCGGGAGACGCTGGACCGGCCGATGCTCGAAGACCTTCCCAACACCCGGGACGTCTGGACCGTCCTCGAACAGACGCCGGGCGTGATGATGTCCAAGGTCAACGTGGGGGGCGCGGAGAGCGGCCAGCAGTCGCTGATGTCCGCCGCCGGATCGGCGTGGACCCAGAACCAGTACTACCTGAACGGCGTGAACGTCACCGACCCGGGGGCGGTGGGCGCGAGCATCGCCTACTACTCGTTCGACAGTTTCGAGGAGGTGGAGGTCTCGACCGCGGGGCACCGCGCCGAGATCCAGACGCCCGGAGTGTTCTTGAACATCGTGACCCGGCGCGGCGGCAACCGGTTCTCCGGGAGCGGCAGCTTCTTCTACGAGCACGAGCGGTTCCAGGCGCAGAATCTGGACGACGCGCTGCGCGCCCGGGGCGTCGGCCAGGCGAACCGCCTGAAGCGGCTGCTGGACGGGAGCGCCGAACTCGGCGGCCCGATCCGCCGCGACCGCGCCTGGTTCTATCTCAACTACGCGCGGTTCCAGGTGGAGCCGTTCCTCCCCGGCTTCTTCTTCGAGAACGGGGAGCCGGGCGTGGACCGCACCGAGCTCGAAAACGTCCTGGGCCGGGCCAGCCTGCGGGTCGGGGACCGCCACGAGATCGGCGTCTTCTTCTATCGGAACGGCAAACTCCGCCCCTTCCGCGGGGCGAGCCTGTTCCGCCCGCGCCCGGAAACCACCCTGTTTCAGGACTCGGTGATGGCGCTGGGGCAGGTCTCCTGGTCGGCGACGTTCGGGGAATCGACCCTCGCCGAGGCCCGGCTCAGCCGCCTGGACCTTCACTTCCCCTACGGCCAGCAGCCGGACCGGGAACCCGGTCTGTCCCGCTGGGAGCTGCACTCCGGCGTCTGGCACGGCGGCTCGGGAACCAACACTCTCTACGAGCGCGATCGGTGGCAGGCGAGCGGCAGCGCGACTTTGTTCCGGGACGGGCTGTTCGGCGGCGCCAACGAGTTCAAGGTCGGGTTCGAGGGCACCCGGAATCCGGGACGGACCACCCACAACCTCCACGGTGCCATCGTCTACACCCACGACCGGGCGCGCCCGATCGAAGTCACGCTGTACAACGACCCGGTGGCGACCCGGAACGTCACCCGGAACCTCGGCGTCTACGCCCAGGACACCCTGGTGCGGGGGCGGCTGGTGCTGGAGATGGGGCTGCGCGCCGACTGGTGGGACGCCGGATACCCGGATCAGGAGAACCGCCCCGGCCCCTGGCGCGAGGCATTCGCGGCGTTCGGTGTCCCGTCCCGGATCGAGGGCGCGTCGGGCGTCGTGTCCTGGCTGGGGATCGCCCCCCGCCTCGGCGTCAACTACCGGCTCACCGAAGACGGCCGCACCCACGTCCGGATGAGCGCGGGGCGCTACCTGCATCAGCTGGGACTGAGCGTTCCCGGCTACGCCAACCCGAACGCCCGCTCCTCCGCCAAATTCCGCTTCGAGGACCGGAACTTCAACGGGCTGGTGGACGACGGGGAAGTGGATTTCCGGAGTCCGCTCAGCGTCTTCATTCCGGTGCGGAACGAGGTCGATCCGGACCTGAAGCAGCCGAGCGCCGACGAACTGACTTTCGGGATCCACCGGGAGATGCGGTGGGGCGTCACCGTCGGCCTCACCGGCATCCTGCGCCGCGAAAACGATCTCATCGAGGACACCGATGTGGGCGTCCCGGCGAGCGCATGGCGGGCGGTTTCGCATATCGATCCGGGGCGCGACTTCGTCCGGGGCACCGACGACGACGCGCCGATCACCCTGTGGCTTCAGGACCCGGCGACGCTGGGGCAGAGCCGCTTCCGGCTTTCCAATCCGGGAATCGGATCGAGCTACCGGGGGCTGATTCTGGAGGCCCGGAAGCGGTACGCCTCCGGGTGGCAGCTGCTCGCCTCGGTGACGGTGAGCCGTTCCATCGGGTGGCTTCCCGGCCCCGAAGACCAGATCGACGAGGGGACCGGATTTCCGGGCGAGCTCTTCAACAGCCCGAACCACGGCGCCTCGCACCAGGGGCGCACCTTCTGGGATCGCCCGTTCATCGCCCGCCTTTCGGGGAGTTATCGGCTTCCGTGGGGGTTTTCGGTCGCCGGGTCGTTACGCGCCCATTCGGGCTGGCCGAACTACCGGTCCGTCATCTTCACCGAAACGCTCGACGGCGAGCCGCTCCCCCAGGGCAGCACCGAGGTCGTGGTGGAGCCGCCGGGCGCCGCCCGCTCGCCGGCGGTTCCGCTGGTGGACTTCCGCCTGGACCACCACCTCGTCCTGCCCCGGGACGCGGAGTTCTCGACCTATCTGGACGTCTTCAACGCGCTCAATCTGAACAACGTCGTCGGCGAAGGCTCCCGGGACGACGCCTTCGGCGCGGTGGTCGGCATCCTCCCGCCCCGCGTGGCGCGCGTCGGGGTGCGCCTCCGCTTCTGATGGGACCCCCCAAGGGACCCCCAGGGGGTCCCTTTCCTCCCGCACCGCTTCGGCTCCGTCAACATCAGGACTTTCGGGCGACAGACCGCATCACCGCAAGTGCGGTGCGGGCATCGCTCACCGCCCGATGGCGCGGCTCCACCGGCGCAATCCCTTCGATCCGCGCCGCCTCCGTGAGGCCGATGCTGGCGCGCTTGTGGGTCGCCGCATAGTCCCGCATCAGACACCGGCTCCGGGGATAACGAGTTCCCCAGAAATTCGTGGATCGCGCGGTCTGAGCGATCATCCGGTCGTCGAACGCCGCATTCCACGCCAGCAGCCGACGCCCACGCACCAGCGCGCTCCACGCCGGCTCCACGTCGGAAAACGGCCGGGCGCCTCGAGACTTCAGAACGGCGCAAGTCAAGCCGTGGATTCTTGATGCGCCTTTCGGTATGCGGACACGGGGCAGGATCAACCGTTCGAATCGTTCCTCGCCGCACGTGTCCACCGCCCCGATCTCGACCAATTCCGCCCGGTTCCCGAACCCGGTGGTTTCGGTGTCCACAATCAGAATGTCAGGTCGATCCAGCAAACCCCGCCACTCCGCAGCGAGCCGCCAGCGACTTCCAAGTCGATTCATTCCCAGAATCACGTATTACGTGACGACCATCTCAGTTGACCCTGTTCAATTATGAGGGTTTGCGACTTGTTCAGAATCGCCTTTACTCCGCACGATTCGGCGTCCGGACCCAGCGGGACGCCGGCCCCCGGCCTGAAGCCTGCGCCAATCCACGCTCCCGCAGATGCGCCAGCGCCCGCTTGACCTGGCGCGTGGTCGTATCCACCGGCAGCCGCGCCTGCAACGCGCGCAGCGACAAACCTTCCTTCGCCGTACCGAGCATGGCGAGGATCGTGTCCTGACGCCCGGCAGGTCCCCGCTCCGAGCGCCGGTTCGTTCCTTTCGGGCGACGGAACCGCACGGTCACGCAGTCTCCGGAGTCCTCAATTTCGGGACGCGGCAGTCCGGCTTCGAGAGCGAACTCGGCCATCCTGAGCGTACCCCGCCCCCACTCCTCGATGAGCCCCCGCCGATGGAACACGCGGGCGATCAGCGGATTCCAGGGACGCGATTCGTGCTGGTCGAACAGCTTGTCGGGGGTCAGGCCGAAGGGGAGGCCTCCGGTGGATGTCACTTCCAGGCGATCGTCATAGACCGCCAGTCCGATCGAGCCGCCCCCCGCCGCGTAGTCCCGGTGGCACAGGGCGTTCGCCAGCGCCTCCCGGGTGGCGAGCGGTGGATAGAGCGGTTCGTCGATCCGCTGGAACCGATCCGGCGTGAAGCGGCTGGAGATCGGCAGGGTGTCGCGCAGGAAGCGCTCCCCGCTGGAAAGAAGCGTGAAGGCGTTTCCGGTGAACTGGCGGTTGTCCAGGAATTCGCTGCGGTCGGTTCCCCGGAAGCGTGCGACGCGGAGGAGGCATTGGGGCATCTCGTATTCGAGCCGTTCCGTCCTTCCGAACAGGACCGCCGCCGCCCGCAGCAGGGCGCCTTCGCGCACCAGGCCGAGCCCCCGGAGGAGACCCGCCGTATCCCGGTGGCCGGGTTCGTTCAGGCGACCGATCCGCACCGCTTCGGCGACGGTGTTGCGGATTTCCGCTTCATCCAGATCGTCCACCGACCACTCCGTCGCGGGGAAGGTCTCCCAGCGCCACCTCCCATGCAACCGCTCGAACAGCATCCGGTTTCGTTCCTCGACGCTCATCGCCAAGGTTGAAGTCCCGACCCGTCGCCAGGCCTTGCCGCGGTACTCGTAGGGTCTTGTGTCTCCCCGCTCCACCGAGACAACCAGCACTTCCCGGCTTTCTCCGACGGGCACCCGCTGAATGGACGGAAAGGCCTTCGGGCCGATCCGCGCGAGTTCGGCGCTCACCTGTTCGAGCGTGCGCTCCCGCACCTGCTGACCGGCTACCCGACCTTCCGGCGTAACTCCGAACAGCACGTGGCCGCCCTGCTGATTGAGCATCGCGCAGACGGTCCGCGCCGCCTCCCGCCGGGTCCCGGTGGTGGTCTTGAATTCGAGCGTCTCGGACTCGCCGGCCGCCGCCGTCCGGGAGACCCACTCCCCGGTGATGGTCATCCGGTCTCGGCGCGAAGGAGACGAGCGCGCTGTTTCAGCTTCTTGCCGCCAACCTTGGTGGCCGGGTCGACAGGTCTGCCGCGATTCCAGGCGACGACCCAATCCGGATCCACAGCCTTCGCAAAAGCTTGGCGCTCGGCCGGATCCGTAAGCATTCCCTTTTCGAGGTGCACGCGCACCATCTCGAGGACTTCCGCTTCCGATTTCCCCTTGAGCTCCAACCGCCAGCGTCCCTCCGACGTCTTGCCGGCCTCTTCCTCCTCCGCCGCCTGGTCTAGCTCCTTCTCCATGCGGCCGGTCGCCCCCTCGTTGTGACGAAACCGGCCGTAGCCGACCGCCGTCTTGGCGCCGCCACCGGCCCATTCGAGAGCGGCGCAAAGCCACGCTGACACGCAGTCCAGATCGCTGTCGGCTAGTGGGCGGCGTGGCGTGAAACCGAAGAGGAAGCGGGTTCCGCTCGCGGTCACCAGAAAGGGGATCGGAACCGGGGAGCGCCAGTCGCCGGGCGGATCCTCCGGGGTCCAGCCCCCATAGTGCGGCGTCATGACATCCGCTTCCAGAACCACCGGCTTGTCGGGAACGGCGTCAAGGAAGCAGACGGCGCCCGACTGGTCCTGCTTCCCGAACAGACGATCCCGCGCCTCGTCGGACGCACCCTCGCTCCGCGCCCAGGCGAGCAACATCCCCTTGACCGAACTCCCCGGCAGCCAGGGCGTCCCCAGGGTGGGGTGCCACGCAAAGCCGTTCTCGACCGGATGACTGCGGCCCAAGCCGGTCGCGAACCGCGACTCGGACTCGAACACGAAGATACGGCCCCCCAACCGCTTCACCATCCGCGCCTGCCGCTGCGCGTGCTCCCGCAGCCGATCCCGATCCCCGACCTTCCCGGCGACGGTTTGAATCCATTTCAACTTGTCGGTCTCCGACCAGCAGAACTTGTCAAACCAGAGGCCGGCATGTCCGCCTTCCGGCAACTGTCTCGGTTCCCGGGACGCGGCGTCGTAGAGCGGTCGCATCACCCACCGCCCCCTTCGGATTCCGGCAATTCCGCCCGGCAGCCCTTCTTGTGCCACACGAGCCACGCCAAGGCTTCCGCCTGGGCGCGGAGATAGCGCGACTGGTCGTGCTGCGTGATGGCCTGCAGCAGCTGGTCCCCCGCCGGATAGACGCCTCCCTCCCGGCAAAGCCACGCCTGCAGGTTGTCATGGAGCGCCCGGTGCGCGCGTTCCCGGTCGCTCTTGCCGGGACCCGCCGCGGCTTTTTCGGTCGCCAGCGCTTGCCCCAACCCATTCATGACGATGGCCGGGCCGAGACGGTCCACATAGGACCGATACAACTTCCGGAACGCATCCGAGCCTCCCAACTTTGCGACCCGTTCGAGCGCGTCGGCGGCGCGGCACTGTTCGAGGGTTCTCACGACGCGTCTCCCCCGCCATGCGTCCGGACGGCGAACCAACCATGGCCCACCGTCTCGTTGCCCCCCGCCTGCAGCCAAGCATCGTCATCGGGGAACAGCGCGCCGAGCGCTTCCCGCGCTTCGTCGCCCCGTCCGGCGACCAATGCGTACATCACCGTATCGGGCGGCAACGTCTCCTCGTACCAGAGATTCTTGCTTTTCTTGGTTTCTTCCTCAAGGACGTTGCGCGCCTGGATCGAAAGGCCGTAACGCGCGAACCAGGCGAAATCATCGTCGTTCAGAACGGCGAGTTGCCCGGCGAGGCGGTCCCGCGTCTCCGGGTGCCGCAGCAGGGACTGGATGGCTTCCACGATTCCAGGCGACGGCGGCCCGTCGATCTCGAACTGCCGCTCCTCCAGGAACAGCGGCTCCTTGCCCGCCGCCAGCGCGTGTTCCGGTTTGACGGCCGGCACCGGAGGCGGCCCCTGGAGACCGGCGCGATCTAGATCGCGGCGGAAGCGTTCGATCAGATGTCCGCAGGTCGCCCAGCGATAGGTTCCGGTCAGGCTGCGCACCGGCAACAGCAGCAGGCGCGCGTCGGAAACCAGAAGTCCCCCCGCCTGGTCGGGTTTCCCGAAGAGCCGGTCGGCGTTCTGCCCGCGCGTCTCCGCCTTGTCGCGCAGGGCGCCCTTCAGGCTGGAGCCCACCAGCACCGGATAGTCGGTCGCCGCCTCCCGGGCCACCGGGAGGTCCACGACCCCCATGCTGCGACCGCTTCCGGGGTGGATGGGGCTTTCGGCCAGCAGGCCGAGCATCGTTGCGTTCATGTCAGTGCGTCTCCCGTTCCGGCGGCCAGCGGCCGCACGCTACAAGGCCGAATCCGGATGCCTGCCGCGCCCCGATGCGCAGCGATCCGGCGAAGGTTTTCCCGGGCGTTTCACAAAAGAGCACGCTGCCGGGCGCCAGCACGCTCCGCAGCGGCAGGGGGCGGTGGCGGAGCGAATCCCAGCCGCCGATGCGCTGCGGACGATCCAGGCAGGCCGAAACCACCCGAACCCCAAGCGGGTCAAGCGGACGTTCGCCGCGGATGACGGCAGGCTCCAGATCGAGCGGCGCCAAGGCGATCAGCGCCGCCTGGCCAGTGGCCCCGCCTTCGGAAAGCTCCGAATCGTCCTCCCACCGCCCCCATGCCGCAAGCCGACTTTCGCCGCCCAGGGGAAGCATCGCTCCATCCGGCGTCGGCCAGTCACCGGGCAAGCCGCGGATGCGCATGCCGAGCGAGACGCCCGCCTTCGGACGTATGTGCCGGGTGCTGTAGAGCATCCCTTCCTTCGCGTGGCGCGTGTTCGCATCCCGCTCGAGGCCGATCCGGGACTCAACCACCCACAAATTTTCCTGCGGCACGACGGCGGACACCGGCGGAACCTCGCCGCGCAACACCGCCTGGAAGCCCTCAAGGGTCAGCCATTCCCGGGAGGCGACCTTGAGTCCGGCCGCACCGTCATGTGCCGGAAGGCGGACCGCTTCGCCCAGATCGCACGAGACCGGCGGCCCCGGGCGCAGCAGCGCGGACGGCTTCCCGCCGTCGCCGAGCAGCAGGTGCCGGGGGGAGCGGAACAGCGGCTTCCCGTCCCGGAGGAGGAACGGCCCCTCGAAGGAAAGCTTGCCCAGGTCGTCGGGACCGTCACCGAGCACTTCGTCGAACTCCCCGGGCCAGCGACGACGGCCGTCCCAGCCCCGGGCCCGCGCCAGCGCCGCCCGCAACGCCCCGATCACCGTCGCCGGGTGCGGCGGGAACAGGCTGCCCACGTCCTCCTGCGGCGTATCCCCCCGCACGAAGGGCGCACCGCCACGAAAGAACCACGTATCCAGGGGTTCCAAACGGATGGAGATCATGCTTCGCCTCCGTCCTGGGCAAGGAAGCGGGCGAGGACCAAGGCGTCCACCCCGATCCCGGAAACCCCGGTCGCCGCTGCGCGCCGCAGCAGGCTTCCGACCAACTCCGCCGCCTCATCGGCGCCCTTGACGCCGCTCAGGTCAAAGCTGTGTCCGATCTCGGCTCGCAGAAGAACATCAAGGCCTTCCGGCGCCGCCCCCCACTCTCCGGGACGCCACGAGCCCCACCCGCCAACCCGGATCAGCATGTCCCGGATGCGATAGAGCAGCGCCGACGACAGGCCGGCTTCCGGAGCCCCGGCCCGGAGCTTGTTGACCAGCTGTCCCAGGAGCGCAACCGCCGATCCCCCTTCCGGCCGTTTCCAGGTCGTAACCCACTGCGCGTTCAGGCCGCCCGGATTCAGGATGCCGACCGCCAGCGAGTCGCGGCCGTTCGCCTCCTTGGCGACGGCATCCAGCAGGCGATGCGCCTCCCGAATCGCCGCGCTGAGCGGATAGCGAACGTGTACGAAGACCACCGCAGCCGACAGGGTGGCTTCGGGTACGTCGTCGAATGCATCCCGCCAGGCATGAGCGAGTTTCTCTGCGGCCTGGAGCGCAATGGGGGCCGGCAGCATGGCGAACACGTCGTCGCCCCCGGCGTACACCGTCTCGCCGTCGCATGCGCGGAGGATTCCCGGAACCCTTCCGGTGAACCGGGACAGCCCCCTACCAACCCGCTCCCCGCCACGCCTGCCCACCAGTTCGCCCAGCCGGTCGCCGTCGGCGAGCAGCAGGGCGTAAAACGATGACGGCTTTCCGATCCGGATCTCGTTCAGAGCCTCAGCCAACACGCGCCGCGACCCGTCTTCGGCGTCAGCCTTGAGCGGGCACCGCCGCTCGTCCTCCACCGCTTCCCGGTGGAACCAGTTGGCGTCCAGCCGAGGGAGGTCGCCCGCATCGGTTCCCAGCCCCGGCAGCCGCCGTTCGGAAAGAACGCCGCTGGACGCGAAACGCCTGACCAGCTCCGCGTAGTCGCGCGCCCGCTCCGGGGCCTCCTCGTCCACCCGACGCAGCCAGGGCCGAGCGGCGACATGGACCGTCGAAGGCCAGAAGGCCCGCTCCAACGGCCAGCCGAGCGCGGCTTCGGAAACCCGCGGGAACAGACGCTTGACCAGGGCGACGGCGCACAACCGCTCGTCCTTGCGGATATCCAGTTCGCCGACCCGTCCGCGCAGATGCTCCCAGAAACGGTTGCGCTCCGGAGAGCGCACATGGCCGGAAAGCTCCTGCAGGTCATGCATGACCGTGCATTTGTCGCCCGGTTCAGCGGGCAACCCATGCGTGCGCCAGTGCTTCCGCCGGGCGAGAACCCCCGTCCCCGCCGCATCGACGGCCCAGACCATCTCCCAGAACCCGTGCGTCTGGCGTTCCCAGATCGCTTCCGTGTCCTCGCCGCGTTCGCAGGCGTCCGCGACGAATTCCTCCCAAACCGCATCGCACATCCGCCTCCAGGCGGCATCGAGGGCGTTTCGGGCGGCGCCAGCGACCGCTGGAGCGTCATCGTGGACTTCCACGGCGAACCGGTTGGGCAGCGAGCCAATCTCCGGCGGCTTGCCGCTCCGGTCACCGCCGATCCACCGGTACAGCCGGTCGTCCTGGACCACCGGGCGGACAACCCGCCCCCCGGCCCGCTCCGCTCCGCGCATCGCATGGCCGGCGAGGAAGGAGAGCAGATACGAACTGCCCCACAGATCCCGGGTGCGCCGCGACTCGGCGACGAATCCCTGCACCGGCCCGATGGCCACATCAAGGCGTTCCCTCATGGCCGCACCTCGATGGCTTCAGTAAACGGTTCCTTGCGCTTTTTCCCGTCAAGAAGGCGATCCAGGAATGTATGGACCGGCGCGTAGAGTTCCTTCTCCGGCGGCACTCGGACCGGATCGCCGCCGACCGAAATTTCCGCCTTGCCTGGAAGGAACCGGGCAGGAAGGAAGGAGAGCACGGCGACCGGGGCGTCTTCGCATTCGTGGATGTGGATGAGCAGCGGGCTGGCGCGCCGATCCAGCTTGCCCATCGGCTGCACCCGCTGGGTATGCGGCAAGCCGAAGGCGATGCGGCGCGGGGGCTTCGCAGCGCGCCCGCCCTTGATCAGATGATGGTCGCCCGGGAAATTCCTCTCCGCTTGGACGCCTCCCAGAATTTTCCCGTCCCTGCCCCAGCTTCGGTAGCGAATCATTTCCCGGCCCACCAGGTTCAGCATTTCCAGGGAGGCGATCCGTCCGCCCGAAAGAAGCACATGGCGCGTCCCTTCGGAAAACGCCGTGTACTCAACCGGCGTCCGGGCGCGCTGGGGGCTCCCCAAGGAACGGATCGCATCCCCCAACTCCTTCGGGGAGCGCGGCGCCTTCCAGGATTCCCCGCCATCCACCCGAAGCGACCGGAGCGCCAGCGAGCCATATCCCTTCCGGCTCCTCGCGCCCATGCCGCCAATTGTTCCGAGCGCGATGAGCGCATCGCGCAGCAGCGAACGATCCTCTTCGTCCAGGGCGCCGCAGCGCATCTGCACGGTGAAGTCAAACGGGGCGCGCAGGCAGGCGCGGGTCAGTTGGCCCTTTTCGGTTCCCTTGTGGCGACTGGCGAACGCCTCCATGACGCCGTAACCCAGATAGCGGGCACCGTCCCCGACAGGCCGGTCCCCGCCGGGAACTGTCAATACCGAACCCTTCTCGCAGACCTGCGGCGCCTCGTCCGAGGGCGCAAGGCGCATCCGCACCCTCGACTGCCCCCCGCCCGCGCTTCCGAACAGCTGGTCCTCCCGTTCCCGGATCGCCTCAAGATCGCCGTCATGCCGCCGCCAGGCGAGCGCCCGCCACCAGAAGCGGAGCACGCCCTTGAAGCTCGGAAGACGCAGTTCCGCGCGCACGCCGTCGGCGCCGGAACAGAACATCGGCGTCACGACCCGGCAGGTCGCTTCAAGGCGCATCGGCATCATCCTTCTCCCGATCGATCCAGAACGCCTCGCCTTCCTGCCAGGGATCAGCGGCCTGCTGCGCAGGCGGACGGCGGTCGATCAACCCGAAGCGCCGAACCGGGCAGGCGAGACGGCGCGCCTCGTTCGCCAGCCCCTCGGCCAGCAGCCCCATCAGCGTGGTTCCTCCGGTGACGTTCACGAATACTTCACCCGCGCCCACGAAGAAGCGCCGTGCTTTCTGCGCATGCCGCTCGATGTCATCCACGCCGCCAAAGGGGTCCTCAAGCAGGATCGTTTCGACGGCGCCGGAATACTCCGCCTCGCGCTGTGCATCTCCGACAGCGGATTCGGTCTCGCGCGAACAGACGACGATCAGCAGCGCGGGATATTCCGAAGCCTCTTTCCGGCACGCCCGCAGCGCGCTGAAGAGCACTCCCGGACGCTGGCCGATGGGACTGACCAGCACCCGCCGTCCCGGATCTTCGCCGAGCGCCAAGTCCATCCGCGGAACCTCGCGTAGCGTCTCCCGCCAGTACTCCCGAACCCGGCGCAGATCGTCCCCGACCTGCTGGCCGCCAAGATCCTCCCTGCGCATTCCGTGATGAGCGTATCCGTTGCGAAGCCCCTTGAGCCTACCCCAATACTCCGCCAAGGCCTTCTGATCCGCACTCAGCGTTCCAAGCCCCTCGTCCCTGCCGACCGCTTCCATGGCATCCAGCAGGTTGCCCGCGCCCCGACGCGCCTTCTTGTAGTCGAGCCATTCCGCAGTCCGCCCCTGCGTCCACAGGACCCAGGAGACGGTCCATTCGTTCATCAGCCCGAGCGCGGCGGCGCCACGCCCACGTTCCAGCAAGTCGTCGACATATCGGGCCTGCCGCTGCAACTCGTTCTTATCCAGAGACAAGCGCCCCTTCCACCCGTCGGAGGCGACCGGAAGCGCGAAAGGCGCCAGGAAGCGGTCGATCTGGCGAACCAGTTCGTCGTCGAGCGGCGTATCGCGCGCAATCGCCCGGCGCAAACTCCTGAAGTGATCCTTCCGAAAAAGGCTCGCCTGCCGGCCCAGTTCAAGAGGAAGTCCCGAAAGATAGGCGTCCGACAGTCGTTTCATGTCAGTCGCCATCTTCTCCCTCGCAGGCGAATCGTCTCCCGGAATTGCGGTCATCGGCCGGGCGCTGCCCGTCTCCCTCCACGCCCGGAGCGCATGGAGCCATCGCGGCAGCGCCATGAGTAGACGCAGATCGAGGAAGGGGCTGGCTTCGCCCCGGCGCAACCACCCATACCATGCGCCGCGAACCCGCACGTCGTGCAGCGCCTCGACGTGGAGCGCGACCATCCAGGTGAGGAACGCGACATGCCGCGGTCCGTGGGTCATATCCACGGTGACTTCGGCGCAGACACGAACGGCCTCCGCGGCCCGCGACATGAATTCATCCATCTCCTTCGGGCTTTCCCCCACGGGCACGGAAACCGATTCGACGTCGCACTTCCCATCCATTTCCGTTTTGAGCAACGGAAAACTCTCCCGCTCCGCCTCAGCCGTACAGAGCGCCACGACCCGATCCGGGCGGTCGGATTCCGGCAGCAACTCGAAAAGCGCCACCGGCGCCAGCCCCGCCTCGAACTCCCGCTCCCCAAACCGATAGCGCGCCAGATGCGGCGCGGCGCCAAGCACCGTCAGCAGCACATGCCCCCCTCCCGCATCTTCCATCCCGACGGATGTCTGCTCGTTGCGCCCGGACAATTGAAGTTGCCTCAATCTTCCGATTCAAAGAGACCGAGGCCGAAATGACTGCCAAAACCAATGGCGAGGGGGCCTGTGATTTTACGCGGCAAGGTAATGCGCAGGAGGGCGCCAGTCGTGTCGAGTTGTTTCTCGCCGCCACGCGAGCGAAATCGATGAAAGTGCAGGGCGCGACGCTCGGTTCCACCGACAGTGATGCGGCGCAATTTCTCCACTTCCACACCATCCGCATCCAGGCCTCGACGACTGAGAAGACGGCGAATTTCGCCCGCATAGCCGGACGCCTTCAGATGTCCGGAGGCCAGAAACGGGGTGACGCTTCGCCATCTGGTCGCCGTGCCGAATATTCGCGCGCTCCCGGAAAAGTTGGCGGGACGCCCGAATCCCTCGAGGGCGAGCCGCCATTCCGTCGTTTTCGGAAGATCGGACGGGTCGCCACCCGGGTGCTGTCTCGATGCGATCCAGAGACGGGTAATTCGGTCAAGACGAGCGCGGATTGTGTCGTTGATGCCGCTCTCAACGCAGACCGAAATGTGGTCGATCCAGCCATCCGTATCCGCATCCTCCGGCAGCCAGAACGCATGGGGGTGCGATGGATCCGCCAGCGGCCGGCCCGTCGCATCACGCCCCGATATTTGCCATGGTGCGCAGGGGATTGAACGCCCCGTCTCCTCGTCCTTCCTCCAACCGAATTGCGCGAGCGTCGCGAGGCGCATGAGCTCACCGATCCGGACGGCGTCTTCGATGCGGGGAAGGGGTCGCCCGGCAATCAGAAAGCGGGCTATGGTCGGCATGGCCTCGCTCCGGGCGCCGCGGCGTCGCCGGGCGATGGAACGAGGCAGCACGCCGGGGTCTGCATCCACATCCCGCATGTAGACGACTTCACGAGCGGCCGGCGGACGACTCCAACCCCCATCCTGATAGTCCGCAGTATCAAGCGTCAACGCATCGACGAGGCGCTCGGGCAGCGTATCTGCGCCAGCCTTGCTCCGAAACGATCCGGAGCGTCCCCGCCCTGCGTTCGCGAGCAGACGCTGTCGTTCGGCCGCATATCCCTCGGGGGAGAGCGGTGTGAGCAGACGCACCGGGGTTCCGCCATATCCAGCCCCCTCGGGGTGACAGTTCGCCTCGCCGCTCCAGTCGTTCGTCGCCCGACAGTCCGTCCAGCTCTCCGCCCGCCCGAGATAGCCGATCGATTCGGCGAGGTCGGCGGCCAGCCCGAACAGACTTCCGTTCAGATTCAGGTCGGGCCAGGCGGCAACGACCTCCGCCTTTCCCGGCAGGCGAAGGAACGCGTCGAAAACGAGCTTCTTCTCGTCCAGCTTCCCCTGTGGCATGTAATGGCGGGTATGAGCATGAATCGCACCCTCGGGCAGGCGATAAATGGGCGGCGCCTCGGCAAGCGCGTCGATGAGGGCAGCGAGACGGCCCTCCGGCCAGCGGTCGCGGTCGCCCTTGCGCCACCACACGGCGATGAGTGCGCGCAACAACCGCCAAGGCTCCGGGGGCCATGCCACATCCGCTTCGTTGACATTGCGCCCCCACGGCGTCGCGTGGTAGCGACCGGCGGGGAAGCGGAAGCGCAGGGCGAACATTCCCTACTTCTTCCGGTACGTGACTGTCAATACGCGACGGTCTCCGAAAAGCCCTCTGGCGCCTACGGCTTCGATCAGATCGGGAAGCGCACGTTCCAAGTCGGCAAGTTCCGGAAGGTTGAAACGGTCGGGACGCTTGACCTTGATTTCGGAAACATCAAAGTCGCAGGCAGTGCGCAACCGCATCCCTTCAAACAAGAAGCGCCGAATCTTGAAAAGGGACATCGCAATGAGCAGCTGCTCGACATCATCACCCAGGCCGAACGACCGAATCTGACGCAAATCAAGGTTGAAAAAGGCTGTAATCCTCTCCGCGGCCCACTCATCGCGTGAAAAAGGAACATTTCCGAAACCCCGTGCCGTGTCCCCGCTGGGATCGACACTATCGTTCTTGACCCCACCACTCGCTGCAACCTTCGCATTCTTGGCTTCGATGAAAGCAGAAAGTGATCTCGAAAGGCGCAACCGGCCTCCGGCAAGTTCTTTTTTTGCAAGGAAAACTCCGTGCAGTAGAGCGTTGAAATCAAGTTCCAACAACACCCGTGCCAACTCGCGAAGGTCGACACGACCGGATTCCATGGACGCAAGGCGTTTTTTCAACTCGTCCACAATCGACTTGTCCTTGCCTTCCAGGATGTATGGCGAATTGAGGCGATGCGATTCGAGCAGCGAATTCGTGATCGGATCGCCATTCTCGTTCACCACCTTCACAACCGGAAGCCCCTTGAGGGGAGCGACCCAATCATCAGCGACCTCGTCCCAGCACACCGCTTCCAAGCGGTTCGCCATGGACTGGGCGCTCTCGACGAGGACGATCTGCCCGGCGCCATCCGGCGACTCGTAGACGGCGTGGCCGAGATTGGGAAACCCCGTGGGTTGGAATCGGTTGCCTTGGACGGGCGTCAGCGTCGCTTCAACGAGCAGGCGTGGCGCCCCAGCGAGTGCGGTCAGATCAAGCGGCATGGGTTGTTTCCTCCGTGGAAAAGCTGTTGTCGGACAACGCATCGGGCCAGGCGCGCCTGAGCAGCGCCTTCAGCGAACGTTCTCCAATGGGAATCAGAAGCGAAGCAGTCAAACGGTCGGCCCGAACACCAGCACCGAACCGGCTGGATATTTGGCCGTGCGAAGCCGCCCTCTGGAAAGGGGAAACGAGCCCCGACGCGCGAGCGCGAAGTAGGGCGGTGCGGACCGTCGCGTCGATTGCTCGTCCGTCGCGATTGTCGCCACCGGTACGAAGATGAGCCAGCAATCCGGGCGGCAATGGCAGTCGGTCCGCATGATCGATCGCCTTGGTGCGACGAAGGGAATCGTCCGAGGAGAAAAGAGTCTTCAATACGGCATACGCAAAAGGCGGTCTGCCAACGATTGCGTCGTCATATGGATGTGATTTCTTGAAACTTACGGGGACCGCCCAAATCAAACCGGCAAGCAACGCGGCGCATCTGGTGTCATCGAAATTGCCTTCGATGAACGCAGCCACGTCTGTGAGACTTGCAAAGGCACCGCCGTCGAGCGGCTTGTCCGACAACGGACGTATTGCCACTTCAACCATCCTTCGCTCCAAAACAGCGATCATATTCGAAATGAGACTTCCAGTCCCCCAGACGACAGTGGGCGGGACTTCCGGACTCCACGTCCGATATTGACTTATACCTGCCCCGTGGAAGAACCGCTTTTCGTCGATCGGTGCGAAATGGGCCGCCATCGGTATCCCGGGCACGCCTTCGAATTGGCGGCCTGTGTCCTGTTTTTCATCATCTGGCGGGATTGTCGATACGGCCGCGGCGTCCGATTGATGCCCATTCGATTTTTGGGAAGGTTTTGCTGGAGGGATGCCGAGGCTGGCCAAGGCGGCCGCGATTCGGAATTCAGGCGTGCCGTCATCCGCCTGCCGAATCCAGTCCCGTGACAAACGCGGAGGCGGACTCAGTTCCTTGCGGGCCTTCTGATTCGATGTCAGCCAGTTGACGCATTGTCCGATTTCCGCGATAACAGCCTGTACCTGGTTCACGGTTGGATCAGGAGTCAAAAGTCCAAAAATCGCATCTTCAAGTCGTTTGATTGCTTGCCTGGCTGCCGCCGGCTTTCCATCCTTGCGGCCAATTTGTCTCGCCCGTTCCATCCAGTGACCCTTGTCCAAATCAGAGATGAACCGAATCCCAAGCGATGGAACAGCCAAGTAACGCCCGATTGGTGTAGCGAAGTGCGATTTCCCAGCGCGCACCAGAAAACCAAAGCGTTCGAATTCCGAAAACCCCCGACTGACACCCAAACTGCTAACGGCCCGTGCGAATTCCATGCCATCATGCGCCGTTTGGCCGTTCAGGATGGCGCGGCCTTCACCCAAAAGACTCTCAATCTCACAAAAACGAACAGGTCGGGACCAAAGCGGCGCCCAGAATTCTGCCCTGTCGCTCTCGTCGGTGGATTCAACACCACCCCATCCAGATCCTGTAATTCGTACCGTGAACGGAAAGCTCGTTCCTGATCCATAACCACTCTGATGGCGACGACTGGCCGCACCCGCGAACGCCATCGCGCCTTCAAGCATGAGAACTTGATCCCAAGGGTTCAATTTGCCATCAGATTCGAAACCAGTGGTCGCATTGTATCCTCCTGCGGCACCGGGGGCGAATTGTCCGATCTTTGCAGAATTCATCCTTGGTGCAGCTTTGGAAAACAGAGAGCTCAAAAGAAGTAGTTTGGCATCACCGGAAGGTGAACCGTCCGACGAATCAAAAAGCCCACAGGGTTTCGCAACGAGGCGTTGCATGAAATTATTCGTGAAATCGAGACGGCCATCGTTGCCTCCGGTACCGAGCAAGGGTGGAAAGCCAATTCCTTTATTTGACAAAGTAAGAGCCGCGTCAAGCCAGGCAATATCCGTGTCGGACAATTCCGACCTCAGCGCACCCACAAATGCTTTCTTGACGTCTCCTTCGGGACGTTTCTTCAGTTCGCTTCGATTCACAATTTCGATGGCGTGTCGAATTGAAGATGAAATCAATTCAAATCTTTTTCCAACTTTTTCAGCTGCCAAAGGAGAAAATCCCTTCTTGTTGTCCTTCGGGTAGAAACCACTACCACCATTCCATGGTGCGATAATCGGGCTTGGCGCGTAATCCTCCAGAAAAAATCGAATTACTTCATCACCAGTGAGCATGGTCGAGATATGGAACCGCTCGTCTTCCCACCAGCCCCGTACACGGGGATCGGCGGCCGCCCCGCCGACGTTGTTAGCCGGCGACGAAAGCAGACGCAAGATGCCGAGCGCCTTCAGATAAGACGCCAACGGCGTGGGGGCGCATCCGTCGAGCACTATCGCCTCAGGCGTAGCCATCGCTGCCCTTTCGCTCCTTCGCGGACGCTCGCCAATCGGCGATTCGGACAATGCTCTCCATCCAAGCGAGCCGAAACGGGCCGAACCGTTCCAGGAGCTCCCTCGTGCGCTCGGTCCAGCTCTCGTGCGTCACGTCGTCCCAGCCAAGTTCCATGACCGACAAGGTTAGCTCTCCTCCTTGCCAAAATTCACCCGCGCCAAGATCAACGCTTGGCAAATTGTCGCCTTCCCATACTCCCCGGGCGAAACGTGCCCCTGCTTGTTCGCCTTTGGGAGCCCGCTCGCGGGGCAGTGCCCGAAGATTCATCCGCACCTTCCCGTGATGAGAAGCAATCAGGTAGGCCACGATATCGGCGTCGCGCGACCAGTTCTCGTGGTCAAGGAACGCGAGCGCGGAAGCAAGCTCGTGTCGAAAGAAGGCGCGATCATGGCGCACATGCGGCGCAACCGTCTTCGCAAGGAACCCATAACTGTCGGCGTCGGATTCGGGCAGTCCTCGGCGCATGGTGTCCTGGAAGACATCATGCGCCTTGCCCAAATCGTGCCAACGCGCCGCCCGGACGATAGCCTCGCGGGTTTCGGTGTCAACAGCAAATGTTCGGCAAAGCACATCGGCTTCCGAAGCAACAAGGTTGAGATGATCAGTGAGCCGAACCGCTACACCAATCATGCTGCGGGGATCTTCGCTGTGCCCCTCTTCGTCCGAATTCGATTTGGGATCGGCAGTGAAATTTAGGGGAACCAGTTTCGGCGTATCCTTGGAGGCACCTGTGAACCCGATGGTCCCATCATAACCGCCGGCCTTCATGTCCGCGAGCAGAGTCATGCCCGGCCACGGATCATCCCGAAAGGGTCTCCAGCCTGGTGGCGTGAAATCCGATCCCTCCGCGGCGCGCCACTGCGGATCACGAACAAAGACGAGATCATTCTTGTGCTTCTTGCGCACCTTGGTCAGCCATGTTTTGGCTTGGCCTATGGGAGCAGCGCACAATTCGTCCGCATGGGGCCGGATCGGCAACTTGACACCCTCGGATTCACCCTTCAGGTCGCGCCAAAAAATGCGGACATCGGTATCGTCCGCATCGCGCACGTAGGGAGAGACATCAACATCAAAGCCAGTCAAATCGGGATCCGTGTCGAAAAGATCGTCCAAATCCTTCCTGCGAATAACCCGCCGTGGCGGATCAACGATCCCCGGGGGATGCAAATTCACGGGAGCAACATCCGCAAGCGACGCGAGATGGTTCCGCGCTATCCGCAATTCCTCAACCGGGTAGGGCAACGCCAAATTGGCCTTGGCCTTCTCATCCCCCAATTCGTCAAGCAGATCAATCCAGTGAACCTCGGCGCCATCGTCTACTTCCGCATATCGATTCGCCCGACCGAAGCGTTGCACCAGGGACGACCATGGCGCGATTTCGGTGAACAGCACGGCGGCAGAGATATCGACACCAGCTTCGACGGCTTGGGTGGAGATCACGATAATGTCGTTTTCGTTTTCATCTACGACCTTGGCCATCTCATGCTCGCGTTCAGCCCTGCGAAAACGCGAATGCACCAGAGCGAGCAAGGGGGCTTTTCGTTCCTCTTTCAGCAATCTCCCGACCGTTCTGTAGAGGTCCTGTGCTCGCGCCACCCGGTTGACAATCACCAGTGTCATGTATCCGGTCCGATGGGCAGACAGGATCGATTCCGCGAGTTCATCGATATATCGCTTCAAGTCATCGGATTTTCCGGACTTCGGTCCGATTTGGGAGCAGTGAAGCGCCTTCTTCGCCTTGGCAAGCCGGGCGAGCCGGCCGCCTGTCCCTGTCCCCGGATCGACCCGCATCACCGTGTCTGAAGCCGGTTCGTCATGATCCACGGTCTTGAGCCAAGCCGAATCGAGTGTGGCGGAAATCCAGAGGCTTCGTGCGGGCCGACCGTTCGAGCGACACGCACGCATGGCCTCGTTTTGGCGAAAGGCCTCGAGTTGCGCCGAAGTTGCCCGGCCTGCTCCCATGAGCTGAACTTCATCAAATACCCATTGGGCATCGTCGTGAAGCAGCGCGAATTCCATTGGCCAAATAGCTCGGGATGCCGCATAACCACGCATGAGCGCACGGCTAAGAAGCATGTCCTGGGTGCCGACGAGCACTGCCGGGCGTTCCGGATGCGCCACCCAATCGCCCGCCTCAACGCCGCCCATCAGAACGTGAACATCCTCCGACCTCGGAAGGCCGACAGTCCCGTTCGTCTTGGCCACCAGCCTTTCAAGCCACGTTTTGACGACTTGCGCGGTTTGTTCAACCAAACTCCGCATCGGGAGGCACCACACCAAGCGACGTGGCGTCGTTTCGGGCGACCGCAAGCGGTGCGCCACCCATCCGAGCGTAACCGCTGCGGTCTTGCCCGAACCGGTAGGCGCCACAAGGACTTGCGGCCAATCGTTCGCCATGAGCTCGTACTGCCAACGATCCGGCTTCTCATTCCCACCAAGAGCAATCCGATAAATCGCTTCTCCGTCCAAAGTCTCCCCTCCCGCAACTACGCCGGCCGACGAACGCCCCGAATGCTCTACGGATTCATCGGACGGCATCATCGTTGCACCTGGTTCGATCCCTTGATATACAATGGCTTATGCGAGAGAACTCCCGGAAGGATTCCGCTATCCGAATGAGGATGACCGATGATCACCGATCCTCGGTCAATTCCCAAGCGACACGGAACGATCAGGCACTTGAGTGCTTCGTCAAACGAAATCGACGACATTGCGGCACATTGTACCCTACAAATGAGCACAGGGGTGTCAAATCACGTCGTGCTTCGATTTTTTTCTTCCGATGAGCCACCGTCAAGCCGAACCCGCGCCGCCAAAGCCCACCGAGGAGCCGCTTGCCCCGGCGAGGATGGTAAACGAATTCGTCTACTGCCCGCGCCTCGCGTACCTCATGTGGGGACAGGCGGAATGGGCGGAGACCGGGGACACCGTGGAGGGGCGGCGCGTCCACACGCGGGTCGATCGGCCCAGCGCGCCGTTGCCCGACCCCGACGAACTCGAGGGCGACGACGAGAAAGTGATCAGCCGTTCGCTGACCCTTTCCTCGGAAAAGCTCGGCGTGATCGCCAAAATCGACATAGCCGAGGCCGAAAACGGCGTGGTCACGCCGGTGGACTACAAGCGCGGGAAGCGGCCCCACGTTCCGAAGGGCGCCTACGAGCCGGAGCGCGTGCAGGTGTGTCTCCAGGCGATGTTGCTCGAAGAGCACGGCTACCGGGTCGAGGAGGGCGCGATCTGGTACGCGGAGAGCCGGGAGCGAGTCCGGGTCGTCCTCGACGACGAACTGCGCCTCGCCGCCCGGGAGGCAGTGGACGGACTGCGGCGAACCGTTGCCGGGGGCGACATCCCGCCGCCGCTGACGGACAGCCCCAAGTGCCCGCGTTGCGCCCTCGTGACCGTCTGCCTGCCCGACGAGGTGCGCTCCCTTTCCGGGACGGACTTGGCTCCCCGCCCGATCGCCGTCGGAACGGACGCCGCCCTGCCGCTGATCGTCCAGTCGCAGCGGGCGCGGGTCGCCAGGCGGGGGGAGACTCTCCTGATCACCGACGAGGAGCAGGGCGACACGACCGTTCGGCTGAACGATGTCTCCGACCTGGCGCTCTTCGGGAACGTCTCGATCACCACGCCCGCGCTCACCACGCTGATGGAGCGGGAAATCCCGGTCGCCTTCCATTCCCACGGCGGCTGGTTTCGCGGAATCACCCAGGGGATCGGACATCGCAACGTCGAAATCCGCACCGCGCAGTACCGGCAGAGCTTCGATGAGGAGCGCTGCCTGACCTTCTCCCGCTCCCTGATCGCGGCCAAGGTCGTGAACCAGCGGACGATGGTGCGCCGCAACTGGCGCGGCGATCCCAGTGAGCGCAAGGTCGTGCTCGACCGGCTCAACGCCTCCCGCCGGTCCACGAGGAACGCTCCCTCGATCAGCACGCTGCTCGGCATCGAGGGGGATTCGGCGTCCACGTATTTCCGGGCGTTCGCCGACCTGCTGGCGCCGCCTGGCGACGACGAGGACGCGGGGGACACGGGCGAGCTGGCGCCTTTCCGCTTCGCTTCGCGCAACCGCCGCCCTCCGACCGATCCGGTGAATTCGATGCTGTCCTTCGGCTATGCGATGCTGACCCGCCATTGCACCGTCGCGCTCGCCACTGTTGGTCTCGATCCCTATCGGGGCTTCTTCCACGCGCCGCGCTACGGCAGGCCTTCCCTGGCGCTCGACATCATGGAGCCGTTCCGTCCGATCATCGTGGACTCGGTGGTTCTGTCGGTGGTCAACACCGGGGAGGTCACGGCGGGCGATTTCGTGATCGCCCCCACCGGCACGTCCCTGACGACCGCCGGACGCCGCCGCTTCGTTCGCGCATTCGAACGCCGTCTCGACCAGGAAACCACGCACCCGCTGTTCGGCTATCGTCTCAGCATGCGTCGGCTACTGCTTCTCCAGGCGCGCCTGTTGTGCCGCCATCTTCTGGGCGAACTGCCCACCTACCCGCACTATCTGCCGAGATGAGCGACTTCCCGAGATGAGAGACGAGCGCACCTATATCGTCACCTACGACATCGCCGACCCCAAGCGCTGGCGGCGCGTTTTCAAGGCCCTGCATGGATTCGGGGAATGGCTCCAGCTCTCGGTGTTCCAGTGCCGGTTGACGCGCCGTCGCCGGGCGGAGCTGGAGACCAGGCTGCGCGAGATCATCAAGACAGGCGACGATCACGCCTTGGTGATCGACATTGGCCCAGTGGGAAAGACCGACATCGCCATCACGAGCATCGGCAAGACCTTCACCCCGATCGAGCGCGAGGCGGTCGTCGTATGACCCCGCACTGCTCCTCCCAAGGCGCCCCACGCCGCCCTTCGGAACCGGGGACGGCATTTTTTTCGTTCCGCCGATTCGATGCGAGCGGTGGGACGCCGAGCCGGAGCCGGGGATCGCTTGAAACTGTCCATCCCGATGATATTTCGGCACTTCCGGGCAATGACGACTCTACGCAATGCGACAATTCGGGGCTGGCGGTTCGAGAATTCGCCACCCTCTCGAATTCGACTGCAATTTGCATTGCGCCCCAAGGGTGCGGTAGGGTGACCCCCTTCCGGGGCTATCATGCCCCGGCCTCATTGAAGTGAGGCGGCTATCGCTGACCTGCAGTACGCCTACTCCGACCCTTCCGGGGCTATCATGCCCCGGCCTCATTGAAGTGATTCCAAGTGGGCGCGGCAGACTCCAGGGCGGGCTACCCCTTCCGGGGCTATCATGCCCCGGCCTCATTGAAGTGGACACAGGCTGGGCGACTTCCGCCAGTCGACCGATGAGGCCCTTCCGGGGCTATCATGCCCCGGCCTCATTGAAGTGTTTCTCCTCGGCCCCGGGGGCCGCGTAGGGGGGCCCCCTTCCGGGGCTATCATGCCCCGGCCTCATTGAAGTGGGACGTACTGGCGCGATGGGCTGTTGATGCCGAGGTCGTCCCTTCCGGGGCTATCATGCCCCGGCCTCATTGAAGTCCCGGCCGCGAGAAAACGCTACGCGCCCCCGCGAGCCCCCTTCCGGGGCTATCATGCCCCGGCCTCATTGAAGTCCCTTGACATCGCGCCGTCGGCGGATTACGCTTTACGCCCCTTCCGGGGCTATCATGCCCCGGCCTCATTGAAGTCCCGCCGGACGGTGGGGATGGCGGCGCCGCCGATCTCCAGCCCTTCCGGGGCTATCATGCCCCGGCCTCATTGAAGTGCCGGCGAGCGGTCGATACAGGGGTCGGCGAGATACCCCTTCCGGGGCTATCATGCCCCGGCCTCATTGAAGTGCCTTCCTCGTGAGGGATGGCGACCTTCGTAGATCGCCCTTCCGGGGCTATCATGCCCCGGCCTCATTGAAGTGTCCCGTCAAACGGGCGGTGGTTCATCTCGCCGGTCGGGCCCTTCCGGGGCTATCATGCCCCGGCCTCATTGAAGTCAGCGCCGGGGGGTTCCGCCGCGACTCCAGCCGCCAGCCCCTTCCGGGGCTATCATGCCCCGGCCTCATTGAAGTACACGTTCCTCTCGGTGGTGAATCAAATCCGCAAACGCCCTTCCGGGGCTATCATGCCCCGGCCTCATTGAAGTTAGTCATGTTCGTTTCTCCTCGGCCCCGGGGGGCGGGTCAGCCCTTCCGGGGCTATCATGCCCCGGCCTCATTGAAGTGCGTACTGGCGCCTGACCGCGGTCAAGGTCGCGGGCACCCTTCCGGGGCTATCATGCCCCGGCCTCATTGAAGTCCAGGTTGCCCGCGACGTATCCTCCTCCTGCACGTTCAGCCCCTTCCGGGGCTATCATGCCCCGGCCTCATTGAAGTATGAACCAACCCTCGGCCATCAGGGCCGCAATGATCGCCCTTCCGGGGCTATCATGCCCCGGCCTCATTGAAGTCCTACCGGAACCCCCCGGAGACTTCCCCGGCGCACTGGCCCTTCCGGGGCTATCATGCCCCGGCCTCATTGAAGTGAGGGCGGAAATCGGGGGGTTCGAGGGCGGAAATCGGGGTCCCTTCCGGGGCTATCATGCCCCGGCCTCATTGAAGTGGGCCGTTGTACTGCCCCCAGACGAGGCGCAGGCGGTACCCTTCCGGGGCTATCATGCCCCGGCCTCATTGAAGTCTGTTGATCGTGCTTCCGGTCGCGCCCGCCTTCCGGTGCCCTTCCGGGGCTATCATGCCCCGGCCTCATTGAAGTAAGTGATTTAGCTTCTGAACGGAGCCACGAAATTTTTGGGCCCTTCCGGGGCTATCATGCCCCGGCCTCATTGAAGTCCGCGCCCCATGTGGAACATGGTGTACTCACTCACCCCTTCCGGGGCTATCATGCCCCGGCCTCATTGAAGTGGCGGAGGCGCGCCATGCGGCGACCGTCGCTGACTTGCCCCTTCCGGGGCTATCATGCCCCGGCCTCATTGAAGTTACATGTTCATCTCGCCTTTCGACCAGGAGGACGCGCTCCCTTCCGGGGCTATCATGCCCCGGCCTCATTGAAGTGTGTGGCGCGTCACCGCGGACAAGGCGGTGCGGGTTCGGCCCTTCCGGGGCTATCATGCCCCGGCCTCATTGAAGTCGGCTCAAGAATCGAACAGTACGCACAAGAGTTGATCCCCTTCCGGGGCTATCATGCCCCGGCCTCATTGAAGTGTCACGGTCGTGGCGACTGCTGTGGCCGCGTTCGCGACCCCTTCCGGGGCTATCATGCCCCGGCCTCATTGAAGTACCCGGAGCGCAATCTCATCGATCCGCGCTAGTTCACCCTTCCGGGGCTATCATGCCCCGGCCTCATTGAAGTGGCGATGCGAAGCACCTCTTCAGGGGCCCCTCCGGTGGCCCCTTCCGGGGCTATCATGCCCCGGCCTCATTGAAGTGTCGTGGCGAAGGCGAACTACACGCAGGCGGGGCGCGCCCTTCCGGGGCTATCATGCCCCGGCCTCATTGAAGTGATCAGCTGCTATTTGCCCTTGACGGCGGCGAAAAACCCTTCCGGGGCTATCATGCCCCGGCCTCATTGAAGTGAGTCCGTCCGTCTCGATCGCCATCAGTACCCACCTCCCCTTCCGGGGCTATCATGCCCCGGCCTCATTGAAGTGTGGATAATGGCGTCAGATACATCATCAGGGAGAAAGACCCTTCCGGGGCTATCATGCCCCGGCCTCATTGAAGTCCGGAAGCGGATGACCCGGAGACCCTTCGGGACTCGGCCCTTCCGGGGCTATCATGCCCCGGCCTCATTGAAGTGGCCCGCGCCCGCGCTTCCGCCTCGGCCTCGGTTTCTGCCCTTCCGGGGCTATCATGCCCCGGCCTCATTGAAGTCCCTCTCCCGCCTTGAAGTCGTACCCGCAAGCCATCTCGCCCTTCCGGGGCTATCATGCCCCGGCCTCATTGAAGTGCCGGGATGCTCGGCGTCCTACTCCAGCGGCCTCCCGCCCCCTTCCGGGGCTATCATGCCCCGGCCTCATTGAAGTCAGATGGGTTCGCTGGCAGCCCGCCGGATACGCCTGTCCCCTTCCGGGGCTATCATGCCCCGGCCTCATTGAAGTAGCATGGTCATACCGGATAGGCTATCACCACGTGCACCCCTTCCGGGGCTATCATGCCCCGGCCTCATTGAAGTAATAGACCTTTACGGCGGCGGAAACGCCGCCAACCAACCCCTTCCGGGGCTATCATGCCCCGGCCTCATTGAAGTGGGGATATGGTGGAACGGGCGGGCGTACCACATGGAGCCCCTTCCGGGGCTATCATGCCCCGGCCTCATTGAAGTGCGATCGGCGAGATAATCAACAGATTCGCGCCCGGCGCCCTTCCGGGGCTATCATGCCCCGGCCTCATTGAAGTAACAGGTTGCGGAGTAAGCGCATGATCCCAATGCTCCATCCCTTCCGGGGCTATCATGCCCCGGCCTCATTGAAGTAGGGTGTCCCTACTTGCGGGCGCACCGCCTCTTACAGTCCCCTTCCGGGGCTATCATGCCCCGGCCTCATTGAAGTCGCCGCCGCCGGTGCGCCGCGACCCGGCGCCGCCTCCCCTTCCGGGGCTATCATGCCCCGGCCTCATTGAAGTGCCGGGAGTCGGGCGCGGAATGGACGTATGGCGGGCGACCCTTCCGGGGCTATCATGCCCCGGCCTCATTGAAGTCATTTAGGGGTATTGGGGACTTGCGCCTCCCCGCAGACCCTTCCGGGGCTATCATGCCCCGGCCTCATTGAAGTCTTGGCGCATGTGTTGGAGATGCCGCAGTCTTGCGGCCCTTCCGGGGCTATCATGCCCCGGCCTCATTGAAGTGAGCCAAAGAACGGCCCATCATCCTCCATCTCCATGCACCCTTCCGGGGCTATCATGCCCCGGCCTCATTGAAGTGCGGCCTGCGTCGCAATCGCGCCGCGCAACTCCTCCGCCCTTCCGGGGCTATCATGCCCCGGCCTCATTGAAGTCTACTACGGCAAGGTAGTAATCTTCCAGCATGGATACGGCCCTTCCGGGGCTATCATGCCCCGGCCTCATTGAAGTTGCCGTCAAGTGATTCCACCGCGAATCATCTTGTCAACCCTTCCGGGGCTATCATGCCCCGGCCTCATTGAAGTAGCGGCATCGTAGACATGGGCGCGGGCGCGCCCATTGACCCTTCCGGGGCTATCATGCCCCGGCCTCATTGAAGTGCCATGCTCGCGGCGGCCATCGGATTCACTATTTCAGCCTTCCGGGGCTATCATGCCCCGGCCTCATTGAAGTCTCCCGACCGCGAGCGAAGCTGTAGAGGCCCT
This sequence comes from Candidatus Marinacidobacterium sp., assembly GCA_965202845.1. Classification (GTDB taxonomy): domain Bacteria; phylum Acidobacteriota; class Vicinamibacteria; order Marinacidobacterales; family Marinacidobacteraceae; genus CBDATA01. Next base: position 116,079 of record OZ241856.1, on the reverse strand, counting down.
AGAGAAGCACCCTTCCGGGGCTATCATGCCCCGGCCTCATTGAAGTGGAACCAGAAAGTTGCCAAAGCGTTGGCAGACCTGAACACCCCTTCCGGGGCTATCATGCCCCGGCCTCATTGAAGTGCGATCAGGTCGTCGGCGTTGTTTGCGAACCGATTGACCCTTCCGGGGCTATCATGCCCCGGCCTCATTGAAGTGCGGCGAACAGGCGGACCGCAGCCCACCAGTACCAGCGGCCCTTCCGGGGCTATCATGCCCCGGCCTCATTGAAGTTCGCCACACGGGAGGGCTATCGCTGACTACGTGGAGGGCCCTTCCGGGGCTATCATGCCCCGGCCTCATTGAAGTGGATTCCCAGCGCGCCAGCAGCTGACTAGCCTGCTTGCCCCTTCCGGGGCTATCATGCCCCGGCCTCATTGAAGTCAGTACTTTTTTCGCGGGTCGCCGTCGATTAGGGGGAGCCCTTCCGGGGCTATCATGCCCCGGCCTCATTGAAGTCAGGAATATCCTGATTGGGTGAGGCGTGAGATTGATCACCCTTCCGGGGCTATCATGCCCCGGCCTCATTGAAGTCCCTACTGCCAGCAAGGAGGGCAGCCACATGAGAAAGCCCTTCCGGGGCTATCATGCCCCGGCCTCATTGAAGTAGGGTCCTGACCGAGATGTTCTGCTCAATCCGGTCCTGCCAGCCTTCCGGGGCTATCATGCCCCGGCCTCATTGAAGTGCCTTCGGGAAGCCGGAATAGCGCCCGTTGGCGTCCACCCTTCCGGGGCTATCATGCCCCGGCCTCATTGAAGTATCTGCGGCCACCGCAATCGCATCGGCGCGACCGGCAGCCCTTCCGGGGCTATCATGCCCCGGCCTCATTGAAGTTAGGGGAACGCGCTAGAATCCTTTTCACTGGGCGGCGGCCCCTTCCGGGGCTATCATGCCCCGGCCTCATTGAAGTGGTAGGGGCGGATTCCCGAGCGCACACGGCGGATTCTGGCCCTTCCGGGGCTATCATGCCCCGGCCTCATTGAAGTCTTCCCTGTCTGCGCCAATGCATGAAGGTGTCCCAATGGATCCTTCCGGGGCTATCATGCCCCGGCCTCATTGAAGTACGTCTGCCCTGATTGCCATACTGCTCTCACTCTCATCCCCTTCCGGGGCTATCATGCCCCGGCCTCATTGAAGTACCTTCGCCGCATCGCTGATGCGACCATTGGCATCAGCCCTTCCGGGGCTATCATGCCCCGGCCTCATTGAAGTTCGGCGTGGAGCCTCCGGGCGGTCCCCGCGAGCGTCGCCCCTTCCGGGGCTATCATGCCCCGGCCTCATTGAAGTAACGGCGGACCGTTGAAGGACGAGCTGTTGCACCACCCCTTCCGGGGCTATCATGCCCCGGCCTCATTGAAGTGTTTCTCCTCGGCCCCGGGGGGGGCCGCGTAGGGGGGGGCCCTTCCGGGGCTATCATGCCCCGGCCTCATTGAAGTACCACCTGCGTAGCGGTATGCGTGCCGTCGGTGGGATTCCCTTCCGGGGCTATCATGCCCCGGCCTCATTGAAGTGCGGATGCCGCCTTCTTTTCGAGGGCGATGTTGTTCTGCCCTTCCGGGGCTATCATGCCCCGGCCTCATTGAAGTACATCGGGGATGAGCGCGGTGGAGCCGGTCTCGGCCCCCTTCCGGGGCTATCATGCCCCGGCCTCATTGAAGTGGATCGTTCGCCGTTCTGATTTGCTTTCGCTTGCGGCGCCCTTCCGGGGCTATCATGCCCCGGCCTCATTGAAGTTACTCGCCGCATTGCCGATCCAACACAAGCTGGTACAAGCCCTTCCGGGGCTATCATGCCCCGGCCTCATTGAAGTCAGGCTCCCTCGATGACGGCGGCGCCGGGGTCATCGCCCATCCCTTCCGGGGCTATCATGCCCCGGCCTCATTGAAGTGACCCCGGCGCGTCGCCGGGGCGCGTCGAGTGCCGCCACCCTTCCGGGGCTATCATGCCCCGGCCTCATTGAAGTTGTAGGTCGTCATGTCGTCTCTCCTCTCCGGGGACTCCCCTTCCGGGGCTATCATGCCCCGGCCTCATTGAAGTTGGCGGAATAGAGTGATCCGCTTCCCCGCAATCGCCGCCCCTTCCGGGGCTATCATGCCCCGGCCTCATTGAAGTCCCGGTGCCGATCATTCCGCTTTTCGCCCCCCCGTAGGGCCCCCCTTCCGGGGCTATCATGCCCCGGCCTCATTGAAGTAGCGGAGTCGGCGGGGTGATGTCTGCGCACGTCATGGGGACCCTTCCGGGGCTATCATGCCCCGGCCTCATTGAAGTGCCGGTCTCCGCCGAGGAGCTCCGGCGAGCCGCGGCCCCTTCCGGGGCTATCATGCCCCGGCCTCATTGAAGTAATGTCCAGGTCATACTTCGCCAACATCTTCTCCGCCATCCCTTCCGGGGCTATCATGCCCCGGCCTCATTGAAGTACTTCTTCGGGGGGAATGCGACCACGGCTCATTCCGGCCCTTCCGGGGCTATCATGCCCCGGCCTCATTGAAGTTCTCCAGTTCCGCTTCCGAGTCTCCTGTTGATACGACCCTTCCGGGGCTATCATGCCCCGGCCTCATTGAAGTTGGCTGGAAGGAAATGCATCATGCATGGGCCACCGGGCCCTTCCGGGGCTATCATGCCCCGGCCTCATTGAAGTCGTTCATTCTGTAGCTGATGGAGACGCCCTTCGACCATCCCCTTCCGGGGCTATCATGCCCCGGCCTCATTGAAGTCACCGTGCGGCCGTCACGCGCCACAGCGGTGGGCACCCGCCCTTCCGGGGCTATCATGCCCCGGCCTCATTGAAGTAGCCCGGAGACCGCCACCGCCCGGGCATTCAGTTCCGCCCTTCCGGGGCTATCATGCCCCGGCCTCATTGAAGTCTGGGTTCCACTTAATATCTTCTGACACATACCATTTGCCGCCCTTCCGGGGCTATCATGCCCCGGCCTCATTGAAGTGTTTCGAGTTCCACTCAGGCACTACGAGCAATACGGCGTCCCCTTCCGGGGCTATCATGCCCCGGCCTCATTGAAGTCGTGTGCTCCGTGTTCGAAGTCCTGATGCGTATTGAGCTCCCTTCCGGGGCTATCATGCCCCGGCCTCATTGAAGTCCGATCGTCGTCGCCACCCCGTCCCCGACTTCCGCCAGACCCTTCCGGGGCTATCATGCCCCGGCCTCATTGAAGTCAGTCCTCGCCGGCCTTCAGCGCGGCGGCGCCCGCGGCCCCTTCCGGGGCTATCATGCCCCGGCCTCATTGAAGTCCTGTCCCCCCCGCTCCCTTCCCCCCACACCCCCCTACCCTTCCGGGGCTATCATGCCCCGGCCTCATTGAAGTTGTGTAAGGGAGATTCTCTTGGATGGCATTTGGGTTCCCTTCCGGGGCTATCATGCCCCGGCCTCATTGAAGTCAGATCACCTCCACCCGCACACGATCCGAACTCCCATCCCTTCCGGGGCTATCATGCCCCGGCCTCATTGAAGTAGCGCAAGGTGAGAGGCTGGATCAGCGACGGCGTCCGCATCCCTTCCGGGGCTATCATGCCCCGGCCTCATTGAAGTGATCCGGACGTGTGGCTGCTGGCGAACCCTTCCCTTCCGGCCCTTCCGGGGCTATCATGCCCCGGCCTCATTGAAGTTGCGATTCTGGGTTCGATGCTTCGGATTGTGTTTGCGCCCTTCCGGGGCTATCATGCCCCGGCCTCATTGAAGTGCGCGACCACCGGGGTCGCCTCGCCGCACGGCCCGCCCCCTTCCGGGGCTATCATGCCCCGGCCTCATTGAAGTCCAGACCTCGAAGGCGTACTCCTCCCCCGACAAACGCCCCTTCCGGGGCTATCATGCCCCGGCCTCATTGAAGTCCTTCCGGTGGAGAGACAAGGCGAGCAGCGCGGTCATCTCCCCTTCCGGGGCTATCATGCCCCGGCCTCATTGAAGTCCCTCCTCTACCGGCGGGATGTCCTCCCCGGAGTAGCCCCTCCCTTCCGGGGCTATCATGCCCCGGCCTCATTGAAGTGAAGGCTTGATCATGCATCACACTGAAAAGTTGCGCTCCCTTCCGGGGCTATCATGCCCCGGCCTCATTGAAGTAAGTCGCCGCGGCAGCAGCACCACGCCAGTTCGGTGGCCCTTCCGGGGCTATCATGCCCCGGCCTCATTGAAGTAACCCGTTTACAGACTGCCGCAACTGACCGAGCGGCCCTCCCTTCCGGGGCTATCATGCCCCGGCCTCATTGAAGTTTGAACTTCATCAAGATGTATGATGTCAAGGTCGGGGTGGACCCTTCCGGGGCTATCATGCCCCGGCCTCATTGAAGTCACTTTACGCAGGGCCGGAATCCCGGCCCTGCGTACCCCCTTCCGGGGCTATCATGCCCCGGCCTCATTGAAGTATAGGTCCAGAGACGAAGTAGGGTCCGCCGCAAGCCCCCCCCCTTCCGGGGCTATCATGCCCCGGCCTCATTGAAGTGACTATGGCAAAGATGGGTGCCTCCTCCATCGGTGCCACCCTTCCGGGGCTATCATGCCCCGGCCTCATTGAAGTTATCAGATTCCTACCTGCAAGTAGTCGCAATCGAAAACCCTTCCGGGGCTATCATGCCCCGGCCTCATTGAAGTACATTCTCCTTGCCCGAACCATCACTGGGTTCGAACTCGCCCTTCCGGGGCTATCATGCCCCGGCCTCATTGAAGCGAGGCAGCTCTCTATGACCTGCGGAAGGCGTATGCGGAGCCCTTCCGGGGCTATTATGCCCCGGCCTCATTGAAGCCCGCCCGCCGATCATTCCCGCTTTCGACCCTTTTCGAGCGTGAGGGTTCGCTACGCCGTGCAAGCCCGCCCTTGACACCCGGAACCCCGACGGTCTCCATTCTACCCACTCAAATCTCAATTGAGGCAGAAGGTCTCCCCCGCGCACGCGGGAACGGACCTGTAGCCATCATACGGGTCATACGGCGGGAGGCGGAGGCGTTTTCGATCCCGCCTGCCCACTTGAACCCCTTCCCGGACTCGCGGCGCACTGTCCCGGGGACGCCTCGGCACCCTCCCGAAAGTGTGACATTTTCGGCACCCATTGACATGGACGGCGATCCTTACGGGGGTGGCGGGAGGGTTCGTTTCGCCGCCTCGATCTGGGCGCGCACCGCAGTGGGCGCAGCACCGCCCCGGGAGCTGCGGCGCGCCGCCGAGCGGGCGTAGTCCCAGACCTCGCGCACATCCTCGCCGAAGGCCTCCGAAAAGTCCCGCAGAGTTTCCAGTTTGATGTTCGGGGGGGGCACGCCGGTCGCCTCGGCGTGGGCGAAGACCTCGCCAGCAACCCGGTGGGCGTCCCGGAAGGGAACGCCACGCTCCACCAGGTACTCGGCCAGATCGGTGGCGAGCAAGTCCCACGAAAGCGCCGCCCGCATCCGCTCGGGATGCAGACGCATCGTCCGCAGGGCGCCCTCGGCGACCGGCAGGGCGAGGAGCAGGGTGTCCAGGGTGTCGAAGCAAGGCTCCTTGTCCTCCTGGAGATCGCGCTGGTAGCCGCTCGCAAGCCCCTTCCCCACCGTGAGCAGCGCGACCAGGTTGCCGGTGAGCCGGCCCGACTTCCCCCGAATCAGCTCGAAGCCGTCCGGGTTCCGCTTCTGCGGCATCAGACTGGAGCCGGTGGACCAGGCGTCATCCAGCCGCACGAACCCGAACTCGGCGGACGACCAGAGCACCAGATCCTCGGCGAGGCGCGAAAGATGCACGCCCAGGATCGCCCCGGCGGCAAGGAACTCCATCGCATAGTCGCGGGTGCCGACCGCATCCACGCTGTTCTCGTGAACCTCCGGAAAGCCGAACTCGCCGGCGATGGCGACCCGGTTCACCGGATACGGATTCCCCGCCAGCGCCCCGGACCCCATCGGCGAGACCGCGATCCGGGCGAGCGCCGCCCGGAAGCGGTCGCGGTCCCGGGTCAGGGGCCAGAAATGCGAAAGCAGCAAATGCCCAAAGACCACCGGCTGCGCCCGCTGCAGGTGGGTGTACCCGGGAACCAGCATGTCGGCGGCGTCTTCGCCCCGAACCAGAATCGCGTCCCGCAGGCGGTCGAGCGCCTCCAGCAGCGTCTCCACCGCATCCGCCAGATAGAGCCGGAAGCCGGTCTGGGAGAGGTCGTTCCGACTCCGCCCGGTGGGCAGCTTCCGCGCCAGCTCGCCGATTTCCTCGTGAAGCATCCGCTCCACCGCAGTGTGGATGTCCTCGTCCTCCAGCGGCGGCGGAGGGTCGGCGCCCAGCCGCTCGCCCACCCGGTCCAGTCCGGCGAGCATGCGATCCCGCTCGTCCCCGGTCAGCGCCGAGACCTCGGCGAGCGCCCGCGCATACGCCCGGTTCACCCGAATCTCCTCGGCGTGCAGGCGGCGGTCGAAGCCGATGGAGACGCCAAGGCGGTCCAGGGCGTCCGCCGCCGGAGCGGCGAAGCGACCGCCCCAGAGCTTCACGACGTCTCCGAAAGAGTCCGAATGCGCTCCGGCAGTCCGAAGAGACGGATGAAACCCTCGGCGTCAGCCTGCCGGTAGACCTCGTCGGCGCCGAAGGTGGCGAAGTCCTCGCGGTAGAGGCTCTTCGGGCTGCGACGCCCGGTGGCGCGGGCGGTTCCCCGGAACAGCTCCACCCGCGCCTCGCCGGTGGTGTTGCGGTGGGCCTCGGCGAAGAAGGCGTCGAGCGCCTCGCGGAGCGCCGAGAACCACTTGCCGTCGTAGACCAGCGCGGCGTAGCGCAGGGCGGCGTGGGCGGCGAATTCGCCGGTGGCCCGGTCGAGGGTCAGGCTCTGAAGCGCCGCCTTCGCCTCGTGGAGGATGGCGCCGCCGGGCGTCTCGTACACCCCGCGCGACTTCATCCCCACCAAGCGGTTCTCGACGATGTCCGCCCGACCCACTCCGTGGCGGGCGCCGCATGCGTTCAACCGGCCCAGCAGCTCCGCCGGGGCGTGGACTACCCCGTCCAGCGAAACCGGAATCCCGCGCTCGAAGCCGACGACCACCGACTCCGGCTCGGACGCGACCCGGTCCGGGTTTTCGGTGATCCGGTAGAGGCTCGCCGGCGGCGCGTTCCAGGGGTCCTCGAGGTCTTCGCCCTCGTGGCTCAGATGAAACAGGTTCCGGTCGCGGCTGTAGAGGTCGCCGGTTTTCTGCTCGACCGGAACCCCGTGCCGGGCGGCGTACTCCAGCGCGTCCTCGCGGGAGCGGATAGGCCACACCCGCCAGGGCGCGATGACCTCCAGATCGGGAGCGAGCGCCGCGAACGCCAGCTCGAAGCGCACCTGGTCGTTCCCCTTGCCGGTGCAGCCGTGGGCGAGCGCGTCCGCCCCCTCGCTGCGGGCGATCTCGACCTGGCGCTTGGCGATGACCGGGCGCGCCAGCGAAGTGCCGAGCAGGTAGCGCCCCTCGTAGACCGCCCCGGCGCGGATCGCCGGAAACACATAGTCGCGCACGAATTCGTCGCGCAGGTCCTCGACGAAGACCGCCGAGGCGCCGGAGGCGATCGCCTTGGCGGAGACCGCGTCCAGGTCCTCGTTCTGGCCGACGTCGGCGACGACGGCCAGGACATCGGCGTCGTAGCGCTCCTTCAACCAGGGGATCGCGCAGGACGTGTCAAGACCGCCGGAATAGGCGAGGGCGATACGTTGGGGCATGGAGCGCGGAGAATAGCCGGACGATGACGCGCGAGGAGGAGTCCGAGTACACGATGATCCCGGAAGGTCTCGGGGATGCGCCCGGGGAACGCCGGGTGGCGGCGACCCTGCTTTCGGCGAAGCCGCGGACCGGCGCCCGGGCGGCGGTGGCCTGGACGCTCGGCATCCTGCTGGGAACCAGCCTGCTCTACTGGTGGGGGCCGATCGGGATCGCAACCCAACTCCCGGCGAGCGGGGAGACGGTGCTGGAGCAAGGAGAGGCATGGCGCCTGCTGACCGCGATGGCGGCGCACGCCGACGCGCTCCATCTGCTCTCCAATTCGGTGTTCCTGACCTGGCTGATCTACCTGTCCTACGGCGCGTTCGGGCCCAGCCTCTACCCGCTTTCGGTGGTTCCGGTCTCCGCGCTGGCTCTCGCAATCACCATCGAGGGATACGCGCCCGGAATCCGGCTGGTGGGCGCCTCGGGGATGGTGTACGCGCTCGCCGGCGCCTGGCTGACCCTCTTCACGCTGGTGGAGCGGCGGCTCGGCGTCTGGAGGCGGCTGATCCGGGCGCTCGGGTTCTTCCTGGTGGTGCTTATGCCGACCTCGATCCGCCCCGAAGTCAGCTACCGCGCCCACGCCATCGGGCTGTTCCTGGGAATCTGCCTCGGACTCGCCTACTACCTGGCGCGCCGGGACGCGATCCGGGCGGCGGAACGCTGGGAGTGGGACCCCTGATCATCGGCGGGGGGACGGTTCATCGCCGCCACCCGCTCCGAAACCTTGTCGAACAGCCGCGCGAGGCCGACCCGGGCCAGCCGGACGTCGCGGAAGGCGTCGGCCTGCTGCACCGCCGGCAACAGCCCGCCCCGGTCGGGGACGTGATCGAGCAGCGCCCCCAGATCGCCGAGGCTCATCTCCCCGGGCAGATCGCAGGCCCAGCCCGCCTCGATCCGCTCCAGAACCTCCTCCGGGCGGCGGCCGCGGAAGTGCAGCAGCCGGAGCGGGTCCTCCGCGAAGTGGGCGGCGATCGCCCGGTGGGCGGTGGCGGCGATCTCCCCCCTCCCCGGTTCGGTCCGCAGGGAGCGCGACGGGGGCGCGAGCCGGACGCGCCGGCTGGCGAGCAACTGCCTCCCGGCCTGCGGCAGGTAGCCCGCCAGCAGCGCCGCCGGCAGAAGCGCCTGCTCCTCCAGCAGCCGGAAGAAGGCGTCCCACTGCGCGTCCCGGAGGACGGGCGCCTCCACGGTGACGGAGGCGCGCTGGAACCCCCGCCCCTCGATGCTCGCTTCGGCGATTCCGGGACGCACCGCGACCGCTCCCCGGGAGGGGCCTTCCGGTGGAATCCGGGCGGCGCGCAGGTAGTCCTCGGCCCACCAAGGAAGATCGCCGTTCATGCGCCCACCGCGTCCTTGCCCAGCGCCATCATCTCCCGGAACGCTTCGGTCGAAAGCGAGGCCAGCCAGTCGCCGCCTCCCCCGACCACCGAATCGGCGAGCGCCGACTTCCGCTCCAGCATGTCGGCGATGCGCTCCTCCAGCGTGCCCACGCAGATGAACTTGTGCACCAGCACCGGCTGGCGCTGGCCGATGCGGAAGGCGCGGTCGGTGGCCTGATTCTCGACCCCCGGATTCCACCAGCGGTCGTAGTGGATCACGTGGTTGGCGCGGGTCAGGTTCAGCCCGTAGCCGCCGGTGCGAAGCGAAACCACCAGGACGTCCGGCGGATCGGGTGCCTCCTGGAATTCGGTCACGATGGCGTCCCGCTCGGCGGTGGGCACGCTGCCGTGGAGCACCGGCGTCCGGCTGGCGCGGAGCTTCTCCAGGTGGGAAGCGAGCAGCTTGGCCATCTCGGCGAACTGGGTGAACACCAGCGCCCGCTCGCCGCGATCGCGCACCTCGTCCAGGATTTCCACCAGCCGTTCCAGCTTGCCGGAACGCCCGGCCAGCGCCCCGCCGCGGCGGAGGAAGTTCTCCGGGTGGTTGCAGATCTGCTTGAGCCGGGTGAGGGTGCGGAGCATCTCGCCGCGCCGCTCGAACCCGGAATGCCGCTCCTGCTCGATGCGAACCAGGCTGTTCTCCATTTCCGCCTGGTAGAGCGCCGCCTGCTCGGCGGTCAGGTTGCAGTACACCCGCGCCTGATGCCGTTCGGGCAGGTCCCGGATCACAGTCGGGTCGGTCTTCAGCCGCCGGAGGATGAACGGGCGCACCAGCCGCCGCAGGGTCGCGGTCGTCTCCGGGTCCTGGGCGCCCTCGACCGCGGCGGTGAAGGCGCGCCGGAAGCTGCGCTCCGGCCCCAGAAGCCCCGGGTTCAGGAACTCCATGATCGACCACAGGTCGGTGAGCCGGTTCTCGAGCGGCGTGCCGGTGAGCGCGATGCGGATCGGCGCCTCCAGCCGGCGCACCGCCCGGGTCTGCTTCGCCGCCGGGTTCTTCAGATTGTGCGCCTCGTCCACGATGACGCCGCCCCAACGCACCGGCCGCAGCAGGTCCAGGTCGCGGTGGGTCAGGCCGAAGGAGCAGATCACCAGGTCGCTCCGGGAAACCGCCGCGCCGAAGGCGTCTCCCCGAAGGCGCGACGGCCCTTGGTGCGCATGCAGGCGGAGCGAGGGGGCGAACCGCTGCGACTCCTTGCGCCAGTTGGCGATGAGCGACGTGGGGCAGACGAGCAGCCAGGGCCGGTCGAGACGCCCGGCCTCCTGTTCGCCCAGCAGGAAGGTGAGCGCCTGGCAGGTCTTGCCGATCCCCATGTCGTCGGCGAGGCAGCTTCCGAGGCCGAAGTCGGCCAGAAGCCGCAGCCACCGGTATCCCACCCGCTGGTACGGACGCAGTTCGGTACGGAGCCCCCGCGGCGGATCGAGGAGGTCCAGCTTCCCCACGCTGGTTTCGAGCGCGGTGAAGAGCTGGTCCACCCAGCCCTCGCCCTCCACCCGGGAGAGGAAGGGGCCGCCGTCGCCGAAGAGGCCGGGCGCCGTCCCGTTCATCGCCAGCCGGGCGCGGATCGCCTCGCGGAGATCGGGCGCGCGCCCGGAGCGGTGGCGGCGGCGGGACGCCTCCAGCAGCATCTCGTCCACCGCCCCGGCCTCGAGGTCCACCCATTCGTCGCGCAGCCGGATGAGCCGGCGCTTGCCCCGCATGAGCCGCTGGAATTCCTGGAGGGAGATGCGCTCCTCGCCGATGGCCACCTGCCAGTCGCAGGAAAGGAGGGAGTCCAGCGACAGGCCGCGGACGCCGTCCCGGAATTCCGATGGCGGGCGCACCTTCATCACCAACCTCGGCTTGCGGGGCGCCCGGGCCAGCCCCGGCGGCGTCCGCACCGTAAAACCGGCGGCCGCAAGCGCGGCCCGGTCCCGATGCAGGAAGGCGTAGGCCTCGGCGGGGTCCAGATGGGCGGCCTCCGGCGCGGCGGTCTCGAGGCCGCGCTCCAGCAGGGGGCAGACCCGCGCCGCACGCCCCAGCTCCCGCAACACCAGCACCGCGGGGCGGAGCACCCCGAACCGGCGCAGATTCACGGAGGGATCGACCGATTTCCACACCTCCGAAAGCGGGATCGGCTCCTCCCCGCAAAGCGCGCCGAAGCGGATCCGCCAGTCGGCGTCCGCCGCTTCCAGCTCGAGGAGCAGCTTGAGCGGTTTCGCGCCCGCCGGCGGCGCCTCCTCGAAGCGGAATGCCTGCCGGGCCAGGCGTTCGGAGCGCGGGTCCAAGGTCCGCGGCCGGGTCGGCCGGTCGGCGAAGAGATCCTGCAGCACCTCCTCCACCGCGGCGGGATGGACGCTCCGGCGGCTTCCGGTGAGCGACGACCAGCCGAGGCGCCGCCCCGCGTCCCGCACCACCGCGTCGGTGACCGAGTCGAACCAGTCGGAGATCGCCGACGCCCGGTCGCCGCCGGGGAGCGCGTCCTCCGGAGCGGCGAGGCAGAGCGCCTCCAGCTCGCGCTGGAAGGAGCGGACGTCGGCCATCCACATCGGCGCCGCGCCGTTTCCAGGCGACGGGAAGAACCGGCCGCGGGCCAGCAGGCGCAACAGGAAGCGGTTCGCAAGCGTCCAGAAGCGCGTCGAATGCGCCAGGTCCCCGTTTTCGGCTACCGAGGCGAGAACCGCCGATGCCGGCAGGGGCGGGAGGGTCAGCCCATCGGCTGGATCGCTCGCCAGCGCCGTCGCTGCTGGACGCCCGCGCGTCCGCTCCGCAAGCCATGCCTCGACCGCCTCGGCGGACGCATCCGGAGACCAGAAGCGCATCGCGGAAGGCGAGACCAGGGTGGCGCGAAGATGCACGGGCGGGCGGGGAAGCAACCGGCCAGTGTAAGGCAGAAACCGCCGAAAACGGTCCCCCCGGAAAGAGGGGGAACCCCTCAGGGGATGAAGCGGAGGGCGCCGACGATCGGGCAGTGGTCCGAGAGGGTGTTCGCGTACTCGCGGGGCGCGCCGTACAGGACCTCCACGACCGGCCCCGGCTCGGCGCGGCCTCCCGGCGGCGCGAACGCGACGACGTGGTCGATGTAGTGGGGGAACCGCCCCTCCCAGCACGAGGGGGAGCTCCCCGGCGGCGGGAGGATCACCGGGTCGAAGGGCAGCCGGGCGGCGGCCTCGTCGCCCTGTCGGGAAAGGGTCCGGTTCCAGTCGCCCGCCACCACGATGGGAATCCCGGCGTCCATCGCCTCGTGCAGCCAGCCGCGCAATACCGCGAGCTGCATGCGCAAGAAGCCGCAGCGGGAGTCGGCGCTCGCCAGCGGGCGGTCGTTGCAGCCCGCCTGGAGGTGCAGGGTGAGGACGCGCACCCGTTCCGTTCCCCGCGTCGCGGTGCGCTGCGCCCAGGCGGGAACGGTCTCGCGGGTGGACATGAGGTCCCAGCGTCAGATGCACCCCGTAGCGGTCCCTGCCGTCGGCTTCCGGAAAGACCCGGCGGGCGGCGGCTTCGTTTTCGATCTCCTGGAGGCCCACGACTTCGACGTCGAGCGCGACCAGCTGGTCCACGACCGCGCCGAGGCGCGCGTAGTCCTCGGCGTCGCGCAGATGCCGACCCTCCCGGTTGCCGGTGAGGACTCCGTCGTCCACGCCGTCGCCGAGCCAGGCGATGTTCCAGGTCGCGACCACCAGCTCGGTCTCGGCGGCGGGGAGCAGGGTCGCGAGGAGCAGCGCGCCAGCGGCAAGCATGGACCCGGATCGTAGCCATTTACCATATGACGCGGGATGCTGACGCGCCTGAAAGTCCGCGGCTTCAAGTCGCTCGCCGAAGTGGACGTGGAATTCCCGCGTCTTTCGGTGCTCTTCGGCCCGAACGCAGCGGGCAAGAGCAATCTCCTGGACGCCGTCGTCGCCCTGTCCGCGATCGGGAACGCCCGCACCCTGTCCGACGTGCTGGACGGACCGCTGCCGGTGCGCGGTCATGCGTTCGAGGCGTTCGCGTTCCCGGATGGCGGCCTTCGGGGGTTGATGAAACAGGGGAGCGCCACGTTCACCCTGGAAGCCGACGTGACGGCGGGCGCCGATCCATACCGGTATCGCGTCGTTCCGGGCATCGATCCGGGTTCAAGTCGCCTCGGGGTGACCGACGAGTATCTGGCGCTGTTGGGGCAAACCGGCAAGCCGAAGGGCGCGCCGGCGATCGAACGGGTCGGCTCGAAGTTGCGGGTGCGCCGCAAGGGGAAGCCGGCGCATCCGCGCGAGGAACCGGTGGGCATGAACCACGCGGTTCTGTCCGATCGCAGCCTCGCGGGGGAGGAATACCGCTGGCTGGAAGCCGTCCGCGGGGAACTCGACGGATGGTCCGCGCACTATCTCGATCCGGGACATGCGATGCGGCTTCCGGGCGCGCCGGCGGATGTCTCCGACATCGGCGTCCATGGGGAGCACATCGCGCCGTTTCTCTACAAGCTGCGCGCCGCCGTCCCCGACCGCTTTCGGGCGTTGCTCCGGACTCTCAAATCCATCATTCCCAGCGTGGAATCGCTGAACGTGCGGATGGACGAAACCCGCGGGGCGCTCGACATCCTGCTGCGCCAGGGCGGCGTGGAGCACTCCGCGCGCGTCGTTTCCGAGGGGACGCTTCGCGTGCTCGCGCTGTGCGCCATCGCGGTGAACCCCTGGAGCGGTTCGCTGCTCGCGATCGAGGAGCCGGAGAACGGCGTGCATCCGCGACGGCTGGACCTGATCGCCCAGCTGCTGCTGTCGCTGGCGACCCGGCCGGGACGCCAGGTCATCGTCACCACCCACTCGCCGCGATTCTGCGATGCGGTGCTGAAGCAGGCCCCGGCTGCATCGGGAGTCGTCGGGTTTCTGAACGTCCGCCGGGACGGCCGGACGACCGTCATCGAGCCGTTCGAGACGACCGGGCCGCTGTTCCGGGACAAGGAGATCGCGGCGGCTTTGACCAGCCCCGCCGAGGACGCCCCGTTCGAGAACCTGCTTCTGCGGGGGCTGATCGATGAGTGATCCGCTCCGGGTGGATCTCTTCGCCGAAGATCGCGCCCACGAAGCGTTCGTCCGCGCCCTCGCCGGGCGCATCGCCAGGGAGGAGCAGGTTTCCATCACGATGCAAACCCGGTCGGCGCGGGGCGGCCACCCGCGGGCGCTCGGCGAACTTCGCTCCTGGCAGACGCTTCTGGAAAAGGATGCGTTGCCGGCTGGCGCCCCCGATCTGGTGGTCGTGGTCATCGACGGCAACTGCGGATCGTCCCAGGGGAAACGGGAGGAAATCCGGGAGGCGACGCATTCCCTTCTGGAGGAACGGGTCGTCGCCGGCTGCCCGGACCCGCACGTGGAGCGCTGGTTTCTGGCCGATCCCGATTCGTTCCATGCGGTGGTGGGCTACCGGCCGGTGCTTGGAAGCGAGAAATGCGAGCGGGAGTACTACAAGAAGCTCCTGGTTGACGCGATCCATGAGGCCCACCAGCCGACGACCCTCGGCGGCATCGAGTTCGCCGGGGAGCTGGTGGAGGCGATGGACCTGTTCCGAGCCGGCAAGGGCGACGCGTCGCTGCGAGCCTTCGTCCGCGACCTGCGAAGCGGCCTGCGACACGCTCGCTGTTGATCGGTCAGGCGGCGGCGCCCCGTCGGAGCGTCCAGCCCCGCCAGATGCAGTAGATGGCCGGAAACACGAACAGCGCCACGAGCGTGGTCGTCACCACCCCGCCCACCATCGGCGCGGCGATCCGTTTCATCACGTCGGCGCCGGTTCCGTCGCTCCACATGATGGGCATGAGGCCGAGCGCGGTGGTGGCGCTCAGCATCACCACCGGTCGAATCCGGCGGACGGCGCCGTCGAACACCGCCTCCCGCAATTCCGCAAGCGTCCGCAGGCGGCCCTCCTTGTCGGCGGCCGCGCAGGCGCGATCCAGGTAGAGCAGCATGACCACCCCGGTCTCGGCGCTCAGTCCCGCCAGGGCGACGAGGCCCACCCAGACGGCGATGCTCAGGTTGTAGCCCAGCAAGTAGAGCAACCAGAACGCCCCGATGAGGGACAACGGCGCCGCCGAAAGGACGATGAGAGTCCGCGCGAAGGAGCGGGTGCTGACGTGGATGGTCAAAAAGATCAGCAGCAGCGTAATCGGAACCACCAGGCGCAGCCGCTCCCCGGCCCGCACCATGTATTCGTACTGGCCGCTCCAGTCGAGGCTGTACCCGGTGGGAATCTCCACCGCGGCGGCGACCGCCTCCCGCGCCCGCTCGACATAGGTCCCGACATCCACGTCCTCGATGTCCACGTAGACCCACGCATTGGGACGCGCCTGCTCGCTCTTGATGACCGGCGGCCCCTTGACGAAGGACATGTCGGTGAGATGGCCGAGCGGAATCTGCTGCCGGGTGGGGGTCTGCACCAGGATGTCCCGCAACGCCGCCGGGTTGTCCCGCAGCTCCCGGCTGTAGCGCAGGTTGACCGGGTAGCGCTCGAGTCCCTCGACGGTGGTGGTGATGTTCATGCCGCCGATCGCCGACTGGATGACGTCCTGCACGTCGCCCACCGTCAGCCCGTAGCGCGCGATCTCCTCCCGCCGCACCGAAACGTTGAGATAGTTGCCTCCCATGACCCGTTCGGAATACGCCGAGCGCGTCCCCGGAACCTCCCGGACGACCGCTTCGACCTCGCGCCCCAGGTCCTCCAGCGTCGCAAGGTCGGGCCCGGAAATCTTGACGCCCACCGGAGTCCGGATGCCGGTGGACAGCATGTCGATGCGGGCCTGGATCGGCATGGTCCAGGCGTTGGTGACGCCGGGGAACTGGATCGCCTGGTCCATCTCGTCGATCAGCCGCTCGGGGGTCATCCCGGGCCGCCAGTCGGCCTCCGGCTTGAGCTTGATGGTGGTCTCCAGCATGCTCAGCGGCGCCGGATCGGTCGCGGTGTCGGCGCGCCCGACCTTGCCGAAGACGCGCTCCACCTCCGGGAAGGTCGTCAGGATGCGATCCGTCTGCTGCAGGATTTCGCGCGCCTTGGCGATGGACACGCCCGGCAGGGTCGTCGGCATGTAGAGCAGGTCGCCTTCCCAGAGCGGCGGCATGAATTCGGAACCGAGCCGCGACCAGGGTCTTGCGGTCGCGCCCAGCGCCGCGAGCGTCACGACCACGACCAGCCAGCGCCGGGCGAGCGCCAACCGCAGCAACGGGCGATACGCCGCCATGAGCAGCCTCGAGATCGGGTTCTTCCGGGGAGACACCACCCGGCCGCGAATCCAGTAGCCGGCGAGCACCGGCGTCAGGGTGACCGAGAGCAGGGCGGCGGCGGCCATCGCCCAGGTCTTGGTGAACGCCAGCGGTTTGAAGAGCCGGCCCTCCTGCGCCTCGAGCGTGAAGATCGGGGCGAACGAAATGGTGATCACCAGCAGGGCGAAGAACAGCGTCGGTCCGACTTCGGTGGCCGCGCTGGCGACGATGCGCCAGTGCGGCAGGCGGCCGCCGTCGCGCGCCAGATGCCGGTGCACGTTCTCCACCATCACGATCGAGGCGTCCACCATCGCGCCGATGGCGATGGCGATGCCCCCCAGCGACATGATGTTGGCGTTGATGCCCTGCAGGCGCATCACGGCGAGCGCCATCAGAACCGCCAGCGGCAGCGTCAGCACCGCCACCAGCGCCGAGCGCGCATGCAGCAGGAAGACGGCGCAGACCAGGGCGACGATGGCCATCTCCTCGATCAGCTTCTCCCCCAGGGTGTCGATGGAGCGCTCGATCAATTCGGTGCGGTCGTACACCGGAACGATCTCGACTCCATCGGGAAGGCCGGAGCGCAGCTCCCCGATCCGCGCCTTGACCCGTTCGACCACCTCGTGCACGTGCTCGCCGTAGCGGACGATGACGATGCCGCCCACCACCTCGCCCTCGCCGTCCAGCTCGGCCAGGCCGCGGCGGATGTCCGGGCCGATCTGCACCTGGGCTACGTCCTGCACCGAAATCGGAGTCCCGGATTCATCCACCCCCAGGGCGATGCGCCGCACATCGTCGATGCCCCGGATATAGCCCTCGCCGCGCACCATGAATTCGGCCTCGGACATCTCCAGCACTCGCCCGCCCACGTCGTTGTTGCTCCGCCGCACCGCATCGCGAATGCGCGACAGCGGGACGCCGTAGGCGCGCAGGCGGTTCGGATCGACGTTGATCTGGTACTGCTTCACGAAGCCGCCGATGCTGGCGACCTCGGACACGCCGGAAACCGCAGTCAGTTCATACTTGAGGAACCAGTCCTGGAGCGAACGCAACTCGGCCAGGTCGACGTCCCGGGACCGCAATGCGTACATGAAGGCCCAGCCGACGCCGGTGGCGTCCGGTCCCAGGGTCGGAATCACCCCGGAGGGCAATCGGGCGCTGGCGTAGTTGAGATATTCGAGCACCCGGCTGCGCGCCCAGTACGGGTCGGTTCCATCCTCGAAGATCACATGGACGAAGGAGGAGCCGAAGAACGAATAGCCGCGCACCACGGTGGCGGAGGGAACCGCCAGCATCTGGGTGGTGATGGGATAGGTGACCTGGTCCTCGACGACCTGCGGCGCCTGCCCGGGGTACTCGGTGAAGATGATCACCTGCACGTCGGAGAGGTCCGGCAGCGCGTCGAGCGGAGAGGTTCGCAGCGCCTGGATTCCGCCGAAGGCGAGGACCGCGGCGCCGAGGACGACCAGAACGCGGTTGCCGATGGACCACTCGATGACCCTGGCGAGCATCGCTCCCCCCTTGCCGGCTTCTTCGGGAGTCAGTGGCGGTGACCGGCCGGCATCGATGGCAGGGCCGATTCCGCCGGCATCTCCGCCGGTCCCGAATCGAGGTTGCGGATCGCCGCCGCCAGGTTGCTCTCGGAATCGATGAGGAACTGCGCCGAGACGACGACCGCATCCCCCTCCGCCGCGCCGTCCCGCACTTCCCACATCCCGTCGCCGTACCGCCCCAGGGTGACGGAGACGACTTGGAACGCGCCGGGCGCCCGCTCCAGCACGATGACGTCGCGGACGCCGCTCCGGATGACAGCCGCTTCGGGAACCGTCAGGGCCTGCCGGGCCACCGGCGCGTCAAAGGTCACGTTCGCGTACATGCCGGCGCGCAGCGTCATGTCCGGATTCTCCAGCTCGATGGAGATCGTCATCGTGCGGGTCCGCTCGTCGAAGTGCGGATACAGGTAGCGGACGACCCCGGTGTAAGGCCTTCCGCCAAGGTAGGGCAGCTCGACGCGCGCCCGCTGGCCGACGCGCATCGCCTCGACCTGGTGCTCGAACACTTCGACGTCCACCCAGATGGTCGTCAGATCGGCCATCTTGTAGAGATTCATGCCGGCCTGCACGTGCATCCCGTCGAGCGCCTGGTCCATTTTCTCGACGACGACGCCGGTGACCGGGGAAAGAACCGAGAGCGTTCGGCGGGGAATCCGCTCGCGTTCGAGGGTCTCGATCTGCTCGTCGGTGATGTCCCAGTAGCCGAGCCGGGACCGGGCCGAGTCGACCAGCGACCGCGCCCGTTCGGCGATCGCCTGGTGTTCGGTGTTCTCCAGCCGGGCGGCGTAGTCGACCGCCTGCAGATACTCCATCTGGGTGTTGACCAGCTGCGGGCTGTAGATGTCGAAGAGAACCTGTCCCTTCTCGACCGTCTCGCCCAGGTAGTTCACCGCCACGTTCTCGATCCAGCCGTCGTACTTGGTGTTGACCCAGGCGATCTGCCGATCGTTGTGGGCCAGGGTGCCGACGGTGCGGATGGTCTGCGAGATGTCGCGCCGGGCGACCGGCTCGGTGCGCACCCCGATGCTCTGCGCGAAGCCGGGATCGATCCGCACCGTGTCCGGCGGCAGGCTTCCGCCGGCGTCGCTCGCGTAGACGGGCACCAGGTCCATGCCCATCGGGGACTTGCCAGGGCGGTCGGACGTGAAGGCGGGGTCCATGGGCGCCCGCCAGTAGAGGATCTCCCGGTCGTCGCTTGCCGGCGGCGCCATCTCCGCCGTGGGCGGCGCCTCCCCGGATGCGAGCAGGCGGTCCGGCCACCCCCAGTCCAGCGGGTTCCGAATGACCAATGCCATCGCGGCGACGCCCAGGCCGAAGCCGGCGACGCCCAGGGCCGCCGCCCTGCTCACGGCGTCTCTTCCTTGAGGGGGACCGGGGCGCCGACGGCGCGCTCGAGGGCGCTCAGCGCGATGAGCAGGTCGGAGAGGTAGCGCGCCCGCAACGTGCGGACATCGATCAGCGTCCGCTCGCTGTCGAGGAGATCGAGAACGCCGAGCTGACCGGTTTCGTAGGCGGTCTCGGTGGCGCGGAGCGCCTCCCCGGTCTGCGGGATCAGCACCGTGTCCAGCAGGTCGATCTGCCGGTCCAGCGTCTCCAGCCGAACGATCGCATCGGCGATGTCCCCTTCCATGGCGTTCCGGACGGCCTCCCGGCGCCAGCCGCGCGCCCGCAGTTCGTCGTTCGCCTCCTCGATGCCGGCCCGGTATCGCTCGCTCCACAGCGGCAGCGTCGCCCCCACCGAGACCGTCAGGGCGTTCCTGCCGTTGTCGGGGGGCAGGAGGACGCCGGGAGAAGCGTCGCGTTCGCCGATGCGGGTCACGCCCACGCTGGCGACGAAGTCCGGCCGGGACTCCATCCGCGCCAGCTCGAGCGCCTGCTCGCTCCCCTCGATGAGCGCGGCGGCCGCCATCAATTCGTGCCGGCGCTGTTCGCCGAGCCGCTGTAGATCCTCCCGGTCCACCGCGACGTCGGGGCGGAGCAGGGGAAGCGTTTTCGGAACCGGCTCGTCCGCCGGGCGGTCGAGCATCGTGTTGAGGCGCGCCGCCAGAGAGGCGCGCTGTCCCTCCAGCAGGCGCCGGTGGTCGAGGATGCGGCTGATCTCCGCCTGCAGCCGGATCACCTCCTGCTGCAGCCCCTGTCCGGTGGCGTACCGGGCGCGGGCCAGCGTCTCGTAGTGCTCGACCAGCGACTGTCCCTCGGCGGCGAGATCGAGGGCGGCGTCGAGATACCCCAGGTTGTAGTACGCCTCCTTCACCCGGGCGACGAGATCCCGGCGCGCCGCTTCGTGGCGGTGCCGCAGCGCCGTCGCCTCCAGCGCCGCGACCTGACCGCGCCGGTCGAGGGTCCCGAACCACGGAAAGGCCTGGCTCAGCGTGAGGCTGTTGCGCTGCGGGCCGACCCGCGTCTCGATGCTGCGAAGCGCCTGGGTGAAGGTCACGACCGGATCGGGCAGCGCGCGGGCCTGGGGCGCCTTCCGCAGGGCGGCCTGGTAGCGGGCGCGCGATTCGAGGAGCGCCGGATTGCGTTCGAGCGCCTGGGTCACGTAGGCGCGCAAATCGGGCGCGGCGGCGTAGAAGTCGAGCGGCGCCTCCGACTGCGCGGCGCTGGGGGATGCCGCGGGAAGCAGGCTGGCGGCGATGGCCGCGACCCAAACGGTCCGCGCCCGGCGGAGAGGGTGGGATTCGAACCCACGTGCCCGGCTCTTCACCGGACAAAGCGCTTTCGAGGCGCCCCCGTTACGGCCACTTCGGTACCTCTCCGGATGGTTGGGGTTGGGTTTGGGAGCCGTCCCCCGCCCCGGTTCGGCGCTCCCGGAAGAAGCGCTGGAGGAGCGTGCGCCCTTCGGCGGCGAGCACTCCGCCCACCGCCTCCAAGCGATGCGGCAGCCCAAGGTCCATGAGGGACATCCGCGATTCTAACGCTCCGAATTTGGGTTCGGGCGGGCCGTACACGATGCGGCGCAGGCGGGCGTGGACGGCGGCCCCGGCGCACATGAGGCAGGGCTCCACCGTCACGTGGAGATCGCAGCCGGGAAGCCGGTAGTTTCCGACCCGCTCGGCGGCCGCCCGCAGCGCCAGCACCTCGGCGTGCGCGGAAGGATCGCCCAACGCCCGCACCCGGTTCCCGGCGGAAGCCAGGATCGCGCCGTCCCGGCTCACCACCGCCCCCACCGGCACTTCGCCAGCGTCCCCGGCGCGCCGCGCCTCGGCGAGCGCCGCCCGCATCAGCGCGAGATCGCCGGAGGCGGGGTCGTCGGGGGCGGGGTCGCACATGACCCCCCGAATCCTACCCGCCGGATTGCGTCGCCCGGCTACCCCTCCTCCCGGAGCAACCGATTCACTTCCTTGGGGTTGGAGGGCAGGAAGTACTCGTTCACGACGCCCAGCGCCCGCGCGAACTCCGCCTGGGACGTATTCCTTCCCTTGCGAAGGACGACGAAGAACCGGCACGACGGGTTCCGAGCGTCCCCGTGCTCCAGGATGGCGTCGGCGTAGCGTTGGAAGTCGGCTACCGGCAGCGGGCTGCGGTTGATGGCCTGGCCCAGCCCCGGAACGCCCGCCGCGTCCGCGCCCACATCTTCGAGGCGGTACTCCGCCCCGTCCACCCATATGCGCACCAGCGGGATCGCCGCGGTCGTGGAACCGGGTCGAACTCCGAGACAGGAGACGGTGCCGAGTATCTCCTCCGCCAGTTGGTTTTCCAGCTCCCGGATGCGCTCCCGGGCAGCCGCCAGTTGGCCTTCCAGGGTCCGAATGCGTCCTTGGAGCCGTTCGTTCTCCTGGATGCTTTTCTGGGCCGCCCGTTCGTTCTCCTGTTCTTCCTTGTTGGTGGATGCGGAATGGGCGGCCATCGCAAAACCGAGCACGGCCAGCACCGTCATCAGGTCGGTGAACGCCGGCCATGCGGTCAGGGCGCTTCGCCTGCGTCTCATGGTCGTTTGTCTCCTCTTTTGAATAGGCGCGCGATGCGCCGGGCGAGTCCCCGCATCCTGGACGTCCGCGACGCAACGCGGTTCATCGCCTTGGCGACTTCCTGCAAATCGTCCCGGATGGAATCGAAGCTCCGGGTCGCCCCTTTCTCGAACGCCCCGGTCAGGGTCGCCTGCAAGTTCTTGCTGTCCTCGGCGGCTCCCTTCAGGTGCTCCGCCGATTTCTGAAGCCGCTCGATGGATTGCTGCAATTTTGCGTCCACTTCGGACATGCTGGCCGCGAAGGACTTGGCGTGTTCCGGCAGCTTGTCGACCGCTTCCCCGATGCCCCGGGACACGCTCTCAAGCTGCGCCAGCAGCGGTTCGCCGACGCGCCGATGGACCTCTTCGGCCGATTCGCCGACCACCCGGCTGGTGTCGTGCAGCAAGCGGTTCTGCAAGTCCCGCATGGATTCCCGGATCTGATCGGGGAGCGCCCAGCCGCGCATTTCCTGAACCAGATCCCCGATGTGCTGCTGCGCGCCGATGCTGAAATCCTTGCCGAGCTGCTCGGAGATCTGGTTGACCTCCCGGGTGAACGCCGCGGGCAAGCCCTTCGCGGTGTCCACAAACTCCGCCGAGGCCTTTTGCACCCGCTCGACCGTCTCGCGCCATGCTTCGCGTTGTTCCCTCGCCGCCTCGCCCCGCTCGCGCTCCCACTTCTGAAGCGCCTCGACGCTGCCCTGGAACGCCTCCCGGTCGGCCTGCATCCCGCTTGCCCAGGTTTCGCGGGCGTCGGAGAAGGCTTGCCGGAGCCGATCCGCCCCTCCCCGCATTTCCTTCGCCAGCGCCTCCGCCTGTTCCTGCGCCCCGCGGCTGAACTCCTTGCCGAGTCGCTCGGCGATCTGTTCGACCTCCCGGCTGAACGCGGCGGGCAAACCCTCCGCAGCAGCCATGAATTCCGCCGAGGCATTCTGCTGACCTTCAAGCACGGCCCGGACGCTGCCCAGGAACGCTTCCTGATCGGTGCGCATCTCTTGCGCCCAGGTCTCGCGCACGTCGACGAAAGTCCGCCCAAGCTGGTCGGGCATGGAGCGCAACTCGGCCGTCGCGGTATGGAGCAGCTCGGCCACCGGCGCGATCTGCGCAGCGGCTGCGGTCAGGCCGTCCACGCCCCGCTGCAGGCCGCCCGCCGCCTCGAGGGTGGACTCCGACTGCGCCGCTGCCGCCGCGCTCATGTTCTGAACGCTCCGGTCCAGTTGCGCGAACGCCTCCGGGAATTGGGCCACCGCCTCCCGGAACGCCCCTCCCAGCTGATCGCGCACCGCGTCGGCGAATCGCTCCTGCGGAGCGTGCCGACTGCTGCAGGTGGAGAGCGCCTCTTGAAAATCGCCTCAATTGAGATTTGAGTGGGTAGAATGGAGACCGCCGGGATTCCGGGTGTCAAGGGCGGGCTTGCACGGCGTAGCGAACCCTTGACTCACGGAATCCGGCGGGCACGCTCGAAAAAGGGTCGAAAGCGGGAAGCCGCAACCGTCCCCAGCCAGCGTCGCCACACACCAATGGAACACTTTTCCCGCTTTCGACCCTGAAAAAAAGGAGCGCATCCAGTGCTACACGAGCTTTTCGCCCAAGCCCTCGGCATCCCGGACCCCTGGTTCGTCGAGAACGTGGAATTCGACAAGGACCAAGGAAAGCTGAGCATCCGCGTCGATTTCCGCAGGGGCGCCCGCTTCGCCCACCAGAACCACGACGGCCTCCATCCGGTCCACGACACCAAGACCAAGCGCTTCCGCCACCTCAACTTCTTCCAATTCGAGTGCGAACTGGTGGCGCGCGTCCCCCGGGTGCGCCTCCCCAACGGCAAGGTCGCGCTGGTCTCGCCGCCCTGGGCCGGCAAGCTCTCCGGGTTCTCCCTCCTCTTCGAAGCCTTGATTCTCGCCATGTGCCAGGACATGACCTTCGCCGCCGTCGCACGGCTCGCCGGACTCTCCCAGCACCAAACCCAGGCCATCTCCAACCGCTATGTGGAACTCGCCACCGAAACCGACGACCAAGCCGACGTCCGCGCCGTCGCCATCGACGAAACCTCCCGCGCGCGCGGCCACAACTACGTCACCGTCGTCGCAGACGCCCGAAAACGCCGGGTCATCTTCGTCGGAGAAGGCCGCGCCGCCGACTCCGTCGACCGATTCGCCCGAAGCCTCGAAGCCCACGGCGGAGACCCCGAAGCCGTCGAAGTCGCCTCCATCGACATGTCCCCCGCCTACATGAAGGGCGTCGCAGAGCATCTCCCCAACGCCCAGATCACCTTCGACAAATTCCACGTCATCGCTCACGCATCCAAGGCCCTCGACCAGACCCGGCGCATCGAGCAGCGCGCCAACCCCCAACTCAAGGGCATGCGCTGGGCGCTCCTCAAAAATCCCGAACGACTCGGCCCCGAACAGCGCGCCCAACTCAACGCTCTCATCGCGCAGGCCCCCGGAAAGCGCACCGCCCGAGCCTGGATGTACCGCGAGCAACTCCGGAACATCCTCAACCGCAAGCAGGTCAACGTCGTCAGAGCCATGCTCCGGCAGTGGTGCGCCAACGTGAACCGCTCCAAGGTCGAACCCATGAAAGCCGTCGCGCGGATGATCCGCAAACATCTCGAGGGCATCGTCGCGTGGGCCCGAACCCGCCAGACCAACGGCTTCATCGAGGCGCTCAACGGCCTGTTTCAGGCGGCCAAGCGGAAAGCCAGAGGCTACGGAACCTTCCAGACCATCCGCACCGTGTTCTTCCTCATCGCCGGAAAACTGGACTTCTCCAAGCTCAACCCTCATGTCGCGTACCCACTCGGTATTTGAAAGAGCCTGAAAATCGCTCAGATTCCGTTCGAAGCGTCCATCGGCGACGGGAAAGAGAAACAGGGTGATGCCAAGGTGATTCACCACACCCGTCAGGCTGGCGAGGAGAGCGGGACCGACCTCCAACTCCTGTAGAGGCAGCCCCCTCATCAACGGCCACATCAAGGCGGCCATCGTGCCCCCGATGCCGACGACCAGCGCCGCCGTCGCCAGGATCCGCATGCGGTCCACCCGGCGCTCGTGGATACGGTCCGCTTCGTCCTGATACCGCACCCAGTCGGGACCTTCGCCACGCCTGGCGCGGCTCTCGATATCCGCCTCGAAGAGCGTCTGCTTGCCAGTCAGCGCCTCTGATTGGTCCCTCCACGCCAGAACGAGACAACCCAGGAATATGAATACCTGAACGATGAGGACGCCGACAAGAAGCATGATGGAAGTGTGGTGTCAACCCTGAAAGCGCAGCAGCGGCGGCGTCAAAAGCTTGCAATCATCCGGATCGAAGCGGATCGTTTCAACAAAGGCGTCCAATTCCAGCGTTTTGCCGACTTCGTTTGTTTTCGTCGACCAGGAATCACCCCATGCACTATTCCTGCCGGTCATCTCGATTCGCAAATCTCCAGAAAGGGGATCGGGGTGAAAATCGGAACAGTCGAATTCGAATTCGAGTTTCCTGTCCTCAACGTGGACAGAAAGGGGAGGCAAATCGGTTGCATCCCACACTGCCCTGGCAGTTTGCGGTATGAACCCTTCCGCAACATTGCAGACCAACTTGATCGCATCGGGCCGCCTACAGAGGTGCTGCCCCTGATCGTTTTCGTGCAACGCATATTGTGATCTCGTCTCGTCATCCCGAGCGCGAGCATGACAGGAAACTTCTGCGCGAGGACAACCGGTCAACAATTCCCAATGCGTCTCATAATTTCGGGAACGGCCCTCGTTCAGCTGATTCACGGTATCCGAGAGCGAGTTCATGATCGACTCGACGTTTTGCCTGCCGCGGCCCAGAACAAGCACATAAACAGGAATGAACGCCTTCTCCTGTAGCTCGATCCATTGCTGGTTCAACTCGTCGAAACGACAGCCGAGAGGATCATCGGAAGTACATCCCGTGGGAGCATTGGGGGCATTCGTGGCCGCACCCCAATAGTCGGCCTTGATGCCGAACAGGCCGACGTGAAAAACGCCCCTTCGTACCGCCCCGGATTCCAGCCAGGCGCTCAAGGTCGGATTCAAGCCCAGGGCCAGGGAGCCACTGACGGCGCCGGTCGCCTCCAAATCCGAAAGCAGGGCGACGGCCTCCGAATCGCCATCGTCAAGATTCTGGATCGCATCCTCAATTGCAAGATCGAGTTTGCTTTGCCTCCCGTCAAACAGGCCCTTGTCAAAGGGGAGGGGCGCGTCAAGTGGCAGCAATTCGCGGCCCACGCCGAACCATTGAACCGATTTGACTCCATACGCATGCGCCATGTAGTTCGCCACATTCCGGCCAAGCACCTGAAAGGGCGACGAATCCGAGCTGCTGCGCGGAGGCAGGAATCCGCCCATCGGAACCGATATGTCAAGATATATCTTGACGAATTCCGAGTCGGTTTCCGGCGAAGATGACTCGGTTCCCCCTGAATCCGCGACTGCCGTCAAGGGCGGAAAATCCGCAACCGGATCTTCGGAAGAATCCCCACACGCAGCACAGAGGATGCTCAAACTCGCCATCAACAGAACAGGACACCCAATCCGTTGCGAAATTATTTCGGGATACGAAAACATCATGCGAAATCTCCCGCGCAAGCAGATCGGAATGAGACTACCGACCCGGAAAACGAAGCAATGCCGGAGTCAGCATCTTGTAACGATTCGGATTCATGCGGACTTCATTGATAAAACTGTCCAGTTGCAGCGTTCTTCCAGATCGATCCACCTCAGTTGACCAGCCACTCCAGGCGTCGCCCATCTGCCCCTCCAGCTCAAACTCAAGCAACAAGTTCGAATCGGTCGCTGCGATGGAATCCGAGCTAAAATCGGAGCAGTCAAAATCAAATGTGAATTGCGTGCCGGCGGCCCGGGCGGAAATGGGAGACAAGGACGAGGAGCCTTCCCATACTGCGCGCGCCGAAGAGATGTGGAATCCGCTTCCCGCATTGCAGGTCAGACTGACCAAATCGCCTCGTTGACAAGAACCTATCTCGTAATTGAAATTTTGGGATGATCTGTGTACAATCCAAACCATGTCCCGCTTGGCCCACTTGATTCGAATCAGAGAAAAATACTGGGGGAAAATTCAGAAATTCTTCCCGGAAGAAAACATCCCCAAAGGACGTCGGGGACGAAAGCCCGTGCCCGCACGCGAAGTTCTCGAAGCCGTTCTTTGGCTCCTGCATACCGGTGCGCCGTGGAGGTTTCTGCCGCCAGAGTATCCGAATTACAAAACCGTTCATCGCAGGTATCAAGCCTGGTGTCGCGCCGGTGTTTATCCGAAAATCATGGAGAGATTGGTAGCTGAACTTCAAGAGTGCGGTCAGTACGATGGATCGGAAGGTTTTATCGACGGAATGTTCTTACCTGCGAAAGGCGGAGGTCTCGAAATCGGACGGACGAAGCGTGGTAAAGGCATGAGGATCATGGCGATAGTTGAGAAACATGGTTTGCCTTACTCGATCAGCGTACATGCTGCGAATCACCACGAAGTGAAGTTGGTTCAGTTGAATCTGCCATTCCGCATGGTAGAAGAAAAACCGAAAAATCTGATTGGAGACAAAGCCTACGACAGTGATGCGTTGGACGAGGATATGCGCGAGAAAGGAATCAACATGATCGCGCCGCACCGCAAGAACCGAAAGAGGCCGAGGACGCAAGACGGACGTCGGCTACGTCGGTATCAGAGGAGGTGGATGGTAGAACGCTTCTTCGCGTGGATACAGTGGCAGCGACGGATTCTGATTCGATGGGAATTTCATCCAGAAAACTTCTTGGGTTTCGTTCAGCTGGCCTGCATCACAGTCCTTCTCAGGCAATTTTGAGATAGGTTCAACAATGTTCCCGCCGATCGTTTTGGAACAAGGCGAACTGATTCGACCGATTCGAATCGTCGCCCTGGGCATGAGCGTGGCAGGAGACCGTCACGCTCGGTCTGCGAGTCAAGAGTTCCCACCGCGACTCAATTCGATCCTGGCCGCCACGCCTGTTGTTCAGATCCGCCACGGTGGCTTCAAGCGACTCCATGACCGACTCAATCTTTTCCGCTCCCCGCCCCAGAACCAACACGTAGACAGGCCTTTTCTGTTGTATCTCCTGCACTCCTCCCGCCGAAACCCAGTATTCAGCTTTCATGCCGAAAAGACCGATGTGAAATACGCCGCTTTGCACGTCGTGGGAGTCCAACCAATTGCGGAGGGCGCGGAGAAGCTCCAAAGGCCCTACAGCGCTATGGGTCGCTATAAGATCTGTGATCAAGGCGGCGGCTTCTGCGCGGCCGCTACGAAAATTGGCGAGCATGCGTTCCACGGCAAGGTCAAGCTGCGTGGACTGACCGTCGAACATTCCACGTTCAAGCTGGTACGCCTGGAATCCCCACATATCCTGCAGTTCTTGATCCACGCCCGTCCATTGAATGGGAGCGCTCGCGCTGCCAAATTCGCGCGCCATGTGATTTGTCAGGTTCTGGACTGTGAACGGAAATGCCACGGAAGTCGAATTGGACGCAAATTGAGGGAGGAAGCCGGCCATCGACCCCGAGAGGTCAAGGTAGAGATCGACGACTTCCGGTCCTCCTGGCGGGCTGGACCGAACCAGCGGTTCCCCTGGCGAGCCGGACCACCCCGAATTCGCGTCCTCGTCTCGCGGCTTCGCCTCCGCCGTCAAGGGCGGCAGTCCCCGGACCGGTTCGGCATCGCCGCCACACGCTCCGGCGGAATCACCGGAAAAGCCACAACCGCCACTCGTGGCAATCGTGACTCCCGCTCCCGCCATCAACAGGACGAAACACCCGACCCACCACATCGGACGTACCAGATATTTCATGCGACTTCTCCTCGTTTGATCGGCTTGAATTCGCCCTCCCCGGTCCTCCGGGCTTGGGCCAACAGCCTCAATTTTTTGGGCTCTTTCAAATACCGAGTGGGTACGCGACATGAGGGTTGAGCTTGGAGAAGTCCAGTTTTCCGGCGATGAGGAAGAACACGGTGCGGATGGTCTGGAAGGTTCCGTAGCCTCTGGCTTTCCGCTTGGCCGCCTGAAACAGGCCGTTGAGCGCCTCGATGAAGCCGTTGGTCTGGCGGGTTCGGGCCCACGCGACGATGCCCTCGAGATGTTTGCGGATCATCCGCGCGACGGCTTTCATGGGTTCGACCTTGGAGCGGTTCACGTTGGCGCACCACTGCCGGAGCATGGCTCTGACGACGTTGACCTGCTTGCGGTTGAGGATGTTCCGGAGTTGCTCGCGGTACATCCAGGCTCGGGCGGTGCGCTTTCCGGGGGCCTGCGCGATGAGAGCGTTGAGTTGGGCGCGCTGTTCGGGGCCGAGTCGTTCGGGATTTTTGAGGAGCGCCCAGCGCATGCCCTTGAGTTGGGGGTTGGCGCGCTGCTCGATGCGCCGGGTCTGGTCGAGGGCCTTGGATGCGTGAGCGATGACGTGGAATTTGTCGAAGGTGATCTGGGCGTTGGGGAGATGCTCTGCGACGCCCTTCATGTAGGCGGGGGACATGTCGATGGAGGCGACTTCGACGGCTTCGGGGTCTCCGCCGTGGGCTTCGAGGCTTCGGGCGAATCGGTCGACGGAGTCGGCGGCGCGGCCTTCTCCGACGAAGATGACCCGGCGTTTTCGGGCGTCTGCGACGACGGTGACGTAGTTGTGGCCGCGCGCGCGGGAGGTTTCGTCGATGGCGACGGCGCGGACGTCGGCTTGGTCGTCGGTTTCGGTGGCGAGTTCCACATAGCGGTTGGAGATGGCCTGGGTTTGGTGCTGGGAGAGTCCGGCGAGCCGTGCGACGGCGGCGAAGGTCATGTCCTGGCACATGGCGAGAATCAAGGCTTCGAAGAGGAGGGAGAACCCGGAGAGCTTGCCGGCCCAGGGCGGCGAGACCAGCGCGACCTTGCCGTTGGGGAGGCGCACCCGGGGGACGCGCGCCACCAGTTCGCACTCGAATTGGAAGAAGTTGAGGTGGCGGAAGCGCTTGGTCTTGGTGTCGTGGACCGGATGGAGGCCGTCGTGGTTCTGGTGGGCGAAGCGGGCGCCCCTGCGGAAATCGACGCGGATGCTCAGCTTTCCTTGGTCCTTGTCGAATTCCACGTTCTCGACGAACCAGGGGTCCGGGATGCCGAGGGCTTGGGCGAAAAGCTCGTGTAGCACTGGATGCGCTCCTTTTTTTCAGGGTCGAAAGCGGGAAAAGTGTTCCATTGGTGTGTGGCGACGCTGGCTGGGGACGGTTGCGGCTTCCCGCTTTCGACCCTTTTTCGAGCGTGCCCGCCGGATTCCGTGAGTCAAGGGTTCGCTACGCCGTGCAAGCCCGCCCTTGACACCCGGAATCCCGGCGGTCTCCATTCTACCCACTCAAATCTCAATTGAGGCATTTTTTGACGCGACTGGTCAGCCTCCCGTCGCCACAATCGTCGAACCAGACTGCGACCTCCTGCGGCGATTTTTGGAAACTGGGCAGAACAAAATACTCGGGTGTTTGCCCGACGTTTTTCACGAAAAGAACAGATTCGCCAGCGTCAATTTGCTCGCTCGCACTGACGGTCGCCGTGATTCCTTTCTGGTCCAGAAATTTCTGCAGACCGTTCTGCTTGAAGTGTCCGCCCCCCTCGCGTCGATACTCTTCCCAAGCGGCGATCAGTCTGTCAGGCCGCAACCCTTCCACTGGCGGCGCCTCCCTGATCGGGGGGGAAGCCGGTGCTGGTGGCATTTCCGCAGTCGAAATGTTCGCTTGATACGGCGAAGGGGATGCCTTGCGGCGCGGCGCTTCCCGGATCGGAGGGGAAACCGGTGTTGACCCCTCTGGAGCCGAAACGACCGGTCGAGGCGACGAAAGGAACGCCTCGCGGCGCGACGCTTCCCGGGCTTGCCCCGTCCGCTCTCCCATTACGGAAACCCGATCCGGAGCGCCTTGAAGCCTCCGTCCGGACAGCACGCAGGCCACTCCGACAAGCGCCAGAGCCGCTCCCAGAACCACCAAGCCGCCCAGGGTCAAACCAACTACACCAAGTGGCACGCTCGTACGCCACAAAATCCACAGCAGGGAAAAACCCAAGCCTCCAACTCCCAGACACGCACAGCCGAACAAACCCAGAAAGACTACGGTAAACGGGACGCCCGACCGGTTGGGCGTCGTCTGGAAACCGGGCCCCATCACTCGCCCTTCACGAAGCGTTTGGATCGGAACACGCGCTCCCATACGAACGAGGCGACCGGCGCCTTGAAATCGGATTCACTGGATTCCCAATCCTTGATGTCCTGTTTGATCTCTCGTTTGAGATCATCTTCAATATCGTCAAGACACCGAAGCGGGGAACCAGGACGCATCAACGTGAACGGTGGTTCAATCTTGTCGAACTCCACGACAGCGCCGTCTCCTCCGATTTCCACTGGCATCCGGTCAAACCATCGGATTCTCCGTGATCCCTCGTCTCCCGGCATCCGCTGAATCTCAAGCTGAACCAGGACGTGGGAAAAAGTGCGGATTTCTTCATGCCGCTGCGCCTCTCCAACGGCCCGCAGGATCGGCGCGACCTTGGGGTTCTCATGGGAAGATTGCCCCGAAGAACAACGGGGCGCATCATAGATCGGAAGGCTTCCGCACCACGGATCCCGATCTCCGGTCGGGTCTTGCCACAGTTCCCTGGCTCGCCCCGCAACGACCGTCGCAATTTTCTGGTTGATCTCTGCATAGCTCGCGGTGTCGGGCCAAAGGCGCCAGCCGTTGCCCCGAAGCGCCACCTTCACCCTGAGCTTCCCGTGGTCTCCCGTACCGCGCTCCCGCATCCGGGGGTGCCAATGGCGAACCAGATACGCCACCAGGCTGCGCGCCATGTACTCGACCACCAGTCGGAAATAGCGTCCGATCAACGCCCGGGTGGCCTTCGCGTCCCCGGGCTTTGAAAAACCCGTGACCTCCAGCCCGGGATGCCGCTCAGCGTTTCCGTCGCCATATCCCAAGAGCGACGCGGCGCCCCTGGAGCGCATCCAGGTGCGCAGACGGATCTGGGCGTCTTCGGAGTTCCCCCACCCTTCGGGGAGGAACTGGCCGGCATGTTCGGCCATCGTGCGCAGCAGCGCGTTGCCGCCGAGCTTCGCGCTATCGGCCACTTCCTCGAATTCGATCCCGGGACCCGGCTCGGCAGAAAGGAAGATGTCCAGCGTTCCGCCACCGAGATCCCCTACCAGGCAGACTTCGCCCAGATTGCCCACAGTGATCCGGGCGGCTCGGGATTCATTGTAGATTCCGATTTTATCCTTTGGCCGAAAATTGCTTCCCAGGCTGCGCGTGCTGCTTTCCATCACGCGACGCAGCGTGCGCTGGAAATCCTGCATCTCCCTGGGCGAGGAACGCAGCGGGTAGGTAAAGGTGGTATCCACATATTCCGGAAACGCCTTCAGATGACGACAAATCAGCCTCAATTGAGATTTGAGTGGGTAGAATGGAGACCGCCGGGATTCCGGGTGTCAAGGGCGGGCTTGCACGGCGTAGCGAACCCTTGACTCACGGAATCCGGCGGGCACGCTCGAAAAAGGGTCGAAAGCGGGGAGCCGCAACCGTCCCCAGCCAGCGTCGCCACACACCAATGGAACACTTTTCCCGCTTTCGACCCTGAAAAAAAGGAGCGCATCCAGTGCTACACGAGCTTTTCGCCCAAGCCCTCGGCATCCCGGACCCCTGGTTCGTCGAGAACGTGGAATTCGACAAGGACCAAGGAAAGCTGAGCATCCGCGTCGATTTCCGCAGGGGCGCCCGCTTCGCCCACCAGAACCACGACGGCCTCCATCCGGTCCACGACACCAAGACCAAGCGCTTCCGCCACCTCAACTTCTTCCAATTCGAGTGCGAACTGGTGGCGCGCGTCCCCCGGGTGCGCCTCCCCGACGGCAAGGTCGCGCTGGTCTCGCCGCCCTGGGCCGGCAAGCTCTCCGGGTTCTCCCTCCTCTTCGAAGCCTTGATTCTCGCCATGTGCCAGGACATGACCTTCGCCGCCGTCGCACGGCTCGCCGGACTCTCCCAGCACCAAACCCAAGCCATCTCCAACCGCTATGTGGAACTCGCCACCGAGACCGACGACCAAGCCGACGTCCGCGCCGTCGCCATCGACGAAACCTCCCGCGCCCGCGGCCACAACTACGTCACCGTCGTCGCAGACGCCCGAAAACGCCGGGTCATCTTCGTCGGAGAAGGCCGCGCCGCCGACTCCGTCGACCGATTCGCCCGAAGCCTCGAAGCCCACGGCGGAGACCCCGAAGCCGTCGAAGTCGTCTCCAGCGACATGTCCCCCGCCTACATCAAGGGCGTCGCAGAGCATCTCCCCAACGCCCAAATCACCTTCGACAAATTCCACGTCATCGCCCACGCGTCCAAGGCCCTCGACCAGACCCGGCGCATCGAGCAGCGCGCCAACCCGCAACTCAAGGGCATGCGCTGGGCGCTCCTCAAGAGCCCCGAACGACTCGGCGCCGAACAACGCGCCCAACTCAACGCCCTCATCGCGCAGGCCCCCGGCAAGCGCACCGCCCGAGCCTGGATGTACCGCGAACAACTCCGGAACATCCTCAACCGCAAGCAGGTCAACGTCGTCCGAGCCATGCTCCGGCAGTGGTGCGCCAACGTGAACCGCTCCAAGGTAGAACCCATGAAAGCCGTCGCGCGGATGATCCGCAAACATCTCGAGGGCATCGTCGCGTGGGCCCGAACCCGCCAGACCAACGGCTTCATCGAGGCGCTCAACGGCCTGTTTCAGGCGGCCAAGCGGAAAGCCAGAGGCTACGGAACCTTCCAGACCATCCGCACCGTGTTCTTCCTCATCGCCGGAAAACTGGACTTCTCCAAGCTCAACCCTCATGTCGCGTACCCACTCGGTATTTGAAAGAGCCACAAATCAAGTCAGCCATGACCAGTTCCATCGTCATGCCCAAATAAACCTCGCGCAGTGCGGGTTCCTGCCCCAGGAAGTCCGAAGCATTCCATTTGAAGTCGTTCAGAATATGAGCAGCGATGTCCTTGCGCTGTACGTCCATGGAGGGAATCACATAGTCATGACCAGGATACCAATTCAACGGATTCCTGGCGCGGAGTTCTTCCCGAGGAGCAATCGTCATGAGCTCCGACGCAAGCAATCCCTTGTCGATATCGGCTTGAGTCTCCTCGCTGTACGTCGGCATCCATATGCTGCGCTTCTCCACTCCTTTGTTTTCGTCTATAACATGAGACCAATCTTCACTGACGTGCAGCACAAGGGGAAAACGCTGACCGACTTCACCGAGTTCAGGAGCCAATTCAACCGGATATTTCTTCCCTTCATATCGAACCGCGGCCACGGTATGCGAGGTTCCAAAATCAATTCCCAGCTCGACATCCTTTTGCAAGCGTCCCCGGATTGAAAGGTGCAGCACGTAAAGTCCCTGTTCATTGCCGCTTTCAGCATGCTCCAAGACGACTGCGATCGGTGGACCGCCGGTATGCCGGCGCTGATCGCCAGCTTGAAATCCGACTGGGTAGGCGCCCCTTTCTACAGGAGATATGCGCCTGCGGATACAATCGTCTTCGGGATCCAGATACAGCGCGTGCAAACGGAGATTGGTGTCCGTGCAGTTGTGGTAGACATAGTAGGCGCGCCAGTGCGGGCTTTCTCTGGATCGAAAATATGGCCAGACCATCCAATGCGCCTCGTGGGGCTCCTCGTCTATCTTCAACATCATGGGAAGCGGATCGCTCCGACCGGCGAATTGCAAATTCCACATTGCGGTGCATCCGTCGGGTTTCTCGTCAATGAACGGCTGTTCCACATGGACGCGCTCGCCCTTTTTGAGCATCTCGGCGACACGTTCGCCCTCATCGGTTTTCAAGAGGTCGAAATATTCGGAACGCAGGGGGTAATCGGGGTAGCGGATTCGCCCCGGTCTCTGCCGGGAACCGGGAATCGGGTCTTGCTTCATCGGAACGCACGACTCAACCATCATGCTTTCACGATCGAGGAGGACGGCGTTCTCCAGAATCGCCGCCTCACGCTCCGCGATCTGCACAGCCAAGCGCCGCTCATTCAGCTTGCCGCCGTAATCGAGGATGAATCCCTGCTTTTTCAAGTCGTCAAGATGTTCGCGCCAGAACCCCCGAGTTGGTTCTTCCCTGTCGGGAAATGTGAATTCAACCCGTTCGAATCTCATGCCCTCGCTGGTTTCCCATGACGCAAGCCCCGGCGCCCTTTTCATCAGTTCGCTTTCCGGGATTTTCCGGGTGTTATCGTCGGGCCAGTAGCAGCCGGATCTTTCGGTCGGCAGCGCGACGGAGGCCAAGTTGCCGTCCCAGTACACCTCGAGTTTCTGCCCCCTTCCAAAGGTAAAGATTTCGGGTCCCGGATCCGGGTCTTCCGCGAATACTTGCGTCCACGAAGGCGCCGCGCCCGAGTGCTGTTGTTTTTCCAGCTTGATCCAGGCCCGGATCCGGCGGAGGGCCACGTCGGCGGGACGCCACTCGTCAATCGGTTCGGTTCGCCAGTCATTGGGCCGCTCGGAGTGGGTCAAGTCCTTCCACAGCTCGCTCCATGCGTTCTCAAGGGCCTTGTTATCCCCAATCGGCGCCGGGCACAAGAGCGTATGGGGAGAGTTGAATCCAAGAACCACGTCGACGCCCCGCTTTTGGGAGACAACTTGCACACACGCCAAGCCCGGCAGGTCGTCCATGCGATATGTGTCCACAAGGCGTTCCAGGGAAAGCAGGGGCGGATCTTCTTCCAGCGACGGAGAGTCCCGCAGAGTCAATTTTCCCATCACGAGGCCGACCAGCAGCATCTTGAGTTGTCGACGCTCAACCGCATATTCGTTCTTAATGGCGTAGCGGAAATGATCGACGGCGGCGATCGGGTGGGGCCAGCCGTTTTCCGCCACATTTTCTTCTCGAACAAATCCCCTTATGGTCGCCTCGATATTCTCATCGGGGACATTTACCAATTCGCCAGGTTTTTCAACGGAGGCATTGAGCGATTCGGGATCGTTGAGATCGGGCCAGTACCCTCCTGAAGCTTGTGTTTCCGTGGAAGCGACCAACGCGCCGGCCCTCTTCCCGCGTGAAAATTCACGCACCCATGCAGCCGACCAATGCATGAGCGCCAGCGCCACCCTCTCCTCGTCATCGGTTTCCCCCAACGCAAGGGGTTGTTTGGCCAGTCGCTTGCGCGACTCGGCTTCCCGCAGGAACGCCTTTTGTATCTCCGGAGACGGGGAACGCACTTCCACTTTCAGCACGTTCTCCATCCACTCGATGTGGCCGTTGTAGTCGCTGACCAGCTTCTCCAGTTCCCTGCCGACGCCTTTGGGATCGACGTCATGCTTCCGAATTGTCTCGCGAATCGCAGTATCCGCCTGGAATCGGCCTCCCCCGCTGGACAGGGTTTCGGCGAAAACTCCAAGCACCAGGGAAAGCGTCTTCGCCTGGTTGGCGAGGCTCTGGACCGAACCGCCGCCCGGAAGGCCGTTGCCTCCGCCGAGTCGGGTCGGATCCTCCGCGCCCATCTGATAGATGCCGCGGGCGTAGGGTTTGGGATCAAGGTAATGACGCAGACAGCACAGGGCCGCGACTGCGTGGACGAAGGACTCCTTGCTCGGCTGCAGCGCGTTTCCCGTGTAGCACCGATCCGTGATGGCGGTGTCCGGAACGCCGACGGGAACCGTGGCCACCCTGCTGGCCAGCTCGAGCCCGTAGTAGGCGAGCGCCGAATCGCCGTTCTGCGCCATGTCGCGTTCGCGCCGTTGCGCTTGTTCCAGCCTGTGCTTGTCAAGACCTTCCTTTGCGAATTGAAACCATTTCATCACCATCACCGCCATCACTTCCCGGTGGTTGGCGACCAGGCGTTTCGCCAACGTCGGCCCCACGGAAGCGCCTGTTCCGCCGATCGCCGAACCAACCACCGCGACCTTGCCCCGCTGGCTCAGCATCTCAGTGTAATTGGCATCGTGATTCGTTTCCCCGGCGACAGATTCCGTATCCATGTCCTTCAATCGGAACAAAAGCGACCCTACGGCGGGAGAACCCATCATCCCGCGCGAAAAGTCGATGCCCTGCTGCGACTTCGACGTGAGCAGATCAAGATACGGCGAATCGGCGAATCGATTCCTGATGCTGCTGTTGGGCGGAGCAAACCAGTGGCCATCCGCTCCCACTGGCAGCGGAGTAACGGTCTTCTTCAAATCGGGAGGCGACGAGCGGCCCGTCGATTTGTCCCAGTCGTAGCGTCCCGGATGGGAGCGAACAGCTTTTCGAACGCGTTGCCACGCCGTTCCCTCCTCTTTGCCATCACCGGAGTCCTGATCCACCAGATAGACGGTGGGAAACACGAACGGCTCACCATCCGAATCACGGAAGAAGCCGAGCGGCTGGCCGAGCGCATGCATGCGCACCAACGCCAGGGCGACGTGGGCGCCCGTTCCCCCGCACACAACGAGCGTGTTGTTCTTTTTCACTTGAGATTCATACCCCGACTGTGTGCCACAAACATTCCCAGAACCGACGCCAGTGCTGTAATCAGATATCCGGAAACGATCGCCATGATGTTCAATTCCTTCTGTTCCGGAGCAATGTCCACACTCCCAAGTACGTACAAGAGAACGACAGCGAATACGACAACCGGAAGGGAGACAATCATCACCGAGAAGAAGCGCGCGGGGGCGGAACTCCGCTTTCGCAAATCCCAGGATTTCAGGCGATGGTGATGTACCAACCACGCCATGGGAAGCACAACAGCTGCGATGCCACCAAAAAGAAACAACAGGAACCAATGCGCCCCCGGCCTGTTGCTCCAGGTCTCAAACCCGCCGCCGCAACCTGCGGTCACGGCGAGGAGCAGAAGCGGGGACGCCCACCCAACGCCGCGCCCGCCGGCGGCCTGCCTACCGCGCCGAAGTCCTACTTGAACCCTGGGGCTTTCGGGAGCTTTCGGGGGGGGGGGGGGGGGGGCTTGTTTCGCAAGTTCTTGAACAGGAACACTTTATAAGGCAGGTGCGGGTTGGTGGGCGGATTGTCTTGCGGGGGAGCGGCCGCCAACTGCGTTGGAGGGTATCAGAACCCGGCGTCAAGTCAAATTCTTGTCCTGTTTTGTGCGGGCGGGGCGGATGGCGGATACTTCCCGGTCGCCGCCATGCTCGCCGGGTTCCGCCGGGAGCTGCGTCTGATCGACGCGCTCTTCATCAACATCGGGACGATCCTGGCTTCGGCCGCGTTCGTGGTCCCGGCCCTCGTCGTCGAGGGGACGGGGAGCGCCGCCGGGGCCTTGGGAGTCTGGGTCGCGGCGGGCGTCATTTCGCTCTGCGGCGCCTTCGCCATCGCCGAACTCTCCGCCCTCTACCCCTTCGCCGGCGGGACCTACGTCTACCTGGAGCGGGCCTACCACCCGCTCGCCGGCTTCCTCTACGGCTGGAGCCTGTTCGCGGTGATCCAGACCGCCTCCATCGCCGCGGTCGCTGTGGTCTTCGTGGAATACGCCGGGGACTTCGCGCCCCTCTCCGACCGCGCCGCGAAGGCGGCGGCGATCGTTCTCATCCTGGGACTCTCGCTGTGGAACTGCCGGAGCGTCCGCGCCTCGGCGCGCACCCAGAACCTCACCACCGTCGCCAAGCTGGCGATAGTGGGGGCGCTGATCGCGCTCTGCGTCTTTCTCGGCGACCAGCCGGTGCGCGCGATCGCCGAAGGACGCCTCGAAACCCCCGCTGGCGGCGGTTCGGCGGCGGCGCGCTGGGGGGCGGCGATGATCGCGGCGCTCTGGGCCTACGACGGCTGGATCAGCATCACCTTCGTGGGGGGCGAAGTCCGCAACCCCAACCGCTTCCTGCCGCGGGCGATCACCCTGAGCCTGGTCCTGCTGATCGGAATCTACGTCGCGCTCAACTTCGCCTACCTCCGCGCCCTGCCGCTCGAGAGCTTCGCCGGAACCAGCGTCATCGCCTCCGACGCGGCCCGCAGCGCCGCCGGCCCCATCGGGGGGCATCTCGTCTCGCTGGCGGTGATGGTCTCGTGCTTCGCCGCCGCCAACGGCTTCATCTTCACCGGGGCGCGGGTGTACTATGCGATGGCCGCCGACAAGGTGTTTCTGCGCTCCTTCGGCCGGCTGAGCGATTCCGGGGTGCCCCGAAACGCCACCGTGGCGCAAGGTCTCTGGGCCTCCGCGATCGCGCTCACCGGGACCTACGACCAGCTGTTCACCTATGTGGTCGTGGTCTCCTGGCTCTTCTACGGGCTGGGCAGCGCCGCGGTGATCGTGCTGCGCTGGAAACGGCCCGACATGCATCGCCCCTGGCGCACTCCGCTCTATCCCCTGCTCCCCGCACTCTTCACCCTCTTTTCCGCCGTGCTGCTCGTAAACACCGTGATCACCGATCCCCGGGACGCCCTGATCGGGCTCGGAATCACCGCCGCCGGCATCCCCTTCTACCTGGCGTTCCGACGCCGCGCATCCCTCCAGGAGGCATGAACCCCATGAACCCCACGCGCCGACTCATCCTTTCCGCCGTCGCGCTGCTGCTGACTGCCGCCGGCGGCGCCTCCGCCCAGCCGGCCCCCGACCAGCTGGACGGACTCAAGTTCCGCCACATCGGGCCGGTGGGGAACCGGACGCTCGCGGTCGCCGGCATCCCCGGAAATCCGAAGGTCTACTTCGCGGGCGCCGCCACCGGCGGCATCTGGAAGACCGAGGACGGCGGACTCAAGTGGCGCCCGGTCTTCGACGACCAGGAAGCGCACGCCATCGGGGCGCTCGCGGTGTCCGAATCGGACCCCAACATCGTCTGGGCGGGCACCGGCGAGACCTTCATCCGCGCCAACGTCTCGATCGGGACCGGAATCTTCAAGTCCACCGACGGCGGCGAGACCTGGAAGGCGATGGGGCTGGAACGGACGGCGCGCATCGGGCGCATCGTGATCCATCCCACCAACCCCGACATCGTGTACGCGGCCTCGCTGGGGCACGCCTACGCGCCGCAGCCGGAACGGGGCGTCTACCGCACCACCGACGGCGGCGCCAGCTGGGAGCGGGCGCTGTTCGTGGACGAGAACACCGGCGCCTCCGACCTGGTGATGGACCCCAACAACCCCCGCATCCTGTTCGCCGGGATGTGGCAGCTGGACCTCAAGACCTGGAACCGGACCAGCGGCGGCCCCGGAAGCGGCCTTCACATGACCAGGGACGGCGGCGACACCTGGACCCGGCTGGAGGGCAACGGGCTGCCGAAGCTGGACGTGGGCAAGGTCGCGGTCTGCATGACCCGCGAGGACTCGCGCCGGGTCTATGCGCTCATCGAGACCGCCGACGGCGTTCCGTATGACGGCGCCGAAGCCGAGAGCGGCGAGCTGTGGATGAGCCGGGACGGCGGCGAGACCTGGAGCATCCAGAGCCACAACCGCAACCTCGCCGGGCGCAACGCCTACTACGCCCGCTGCGGCGTCTCGCCGGACGACCCCGACGAGGCGTACTTCCTCACCGCGTCCTTCGCCACCACCCTGGACGCCGGCGTCTCGCACCGGGTGCACGACTTCGAGGACGCGCCCGGCTGGGACCACCACGACATCTGGATCGACCCCACCGACGGCGACCGGATGGCGGTGGCCCACGACGGCGGGGTCTCCATCTCCGAAAACCGCGGCCGCTCCTGGTTCAAGATCCAGCTGCCGCTCGCCCAGATGTACCACGTCACGGTGGACAACGACATCCCGTACAACGTGATGGGCAACCGGCAGGACGGCCCCTCCACCCGGGGCCCGAGCCGGGCGTTCACCGGCGGGTTCTTCGGCGTCGGGATACCCCGGGGCATGTGGCACGGCGTGGGCGGCGGCGAGAGCGGCTTCGCCACCCCGGACCCGGAGGACCCGAACATCGTCTGGTCCAGCGCTTCGGGCGCCGGCGCGGCCGGCGGCATCGTGACCCGCTACGACGAGCGCACCCGCCAATTCCGCCAGGTTGAAGTGTGGCCGGAAAGCACCCTCGGCTGGCCGGCCGAGGACCTGCGCTACCGCTTCCAGTGGGTGTTCCCGCTGCTCATCTCGCCGCACGACCGGAACACCCTCTATGTGGGGAGCCAGTACGTGCTGCGGACCACGAACGGCGGCCAGAGATGGGAGGAGATCAGCCCCGACCTGACCACCAACGACAAGTCGCGCCAGACCATCTCCGGCGGCCTCACCCCCGACAACATCGGGGTGGAGTACTGCTGCGTGGTCTATGCGATCGACGAGAGTCCGGTCGCTCCCGGAGTGATCTGGGCCGGCACCAACGACGGGAAGGTTCACCTGACCCAGGACGGGGGAGCGAACTGGACCGAGGTCACCGCGAACATCCCGGGGATGCCGGCGGAAGGCGTCGTCCGGAACATCGACGCCTCCAAGTGGGAAGCCGGCAAGGCGTACATGACGGTCGAGGCCCACCAAGTCGGCGACTTCGCGCCGTATGCGTACCGAACCGAGGACTACGGCCAGTCCTGGACCCTGATCGTGAACGGGGTGGCCGACAGCCCGCTGAGCTACACCCGCAACATCCGCGAAGACCCGGTGCGGCCCGGACTCCTCTATCTCGGCACCGAGAACTTCCTCTATGTGAGCTTCGACGACGGCGCCAACTGGCAGCGGCTCGCGAACGGACTGCCGCCGAGCCCGATGTACTGGATCGCGGTCCAGGAGCACTTCGGCGATCTGGTGGTCGGCACCTACGGGCGCGGGTTCTGGATCCTCGATGACATCTCGCCGCTCCAGCAGTGGAACGACGAGGTGGAGGCGGCGGATGTCCACCTGTTCCAGCCCCGGGGCGTCTACCGGTTCCAGCCGATCACCGCGCCCTTCGCCCAGTTCGACGACTGGTCAGCGGGCGAGAACCCGCCCTACGGCGCTCCCCTCAACTTCTGGCTGGACGAGGCCGCCGAGGAAGTGGAAATCGAAATCCGCAACGCCGCCGGGGAGACGATCCGCACGCTGGAAGCCGAGGGGAAGGAAGGGCTGAACCGGGTCTGGTGGGACCTCCGGGAGGAGGCGTCGACCCGGGCGGTTCTGCGGACCAAGCCGCGCTTCGCCGACTGGGTGGACCTGGGGAACGACCGCACCCGCGAATCGCAGATCGGACGTATCTCGATCCTGGCGCCGCCGGGGACGTACACCGTGGCGCTCCAGGCGGGGGACGGCGAGCAGACGGCTTCGCTCGAAGTCCGCAAGGACCCGAACAGCGAGGGAAGCCTCGAGGACATCGAGGCGCAGACGGCGCTGCTGCGGCTGCTGCGGGAGGATCTCGAAACAGTGGCCGGGATGGTGAACGAGATCGAGTGGTTCCGCCGCCAGGTTCTGGACCTGAAGGCGCTGGCCGAGGACGCCGGGCGGGTCGGGGACATCGCCTCGGTGGTGGACGGGTTCGACGGCTCGCTGCTGGCTATCGAGGAGCAGCTCATCCAGCTGCTGGTGACCGGAACCGGGCAGGACCAGATCCGCTGGCCGACCCAGCTCGCCGGCAAGCTCACCTACCTGGCCGGCGCGGTGGCGACCGCCGACTTCCCGCCGACCGACCAGATGCGCGAGGTCCAGGAGATGCTCCACGCCCAGGTGCGGGAGCGGGTCGCCGAGTTCGACGAAGTGGTGGAGTCCGGCCTCTCCGGGGTGAACGGGATGCTCGAATCCGCCGGGATGCCCGGAATCGTCCGGGTGGAGGGGGAGGACGAACCGGGTTCCTGACGGCGTCAGTCGGCGGCGCTCCAGACGACGTGGTCCCGCTCGATCTCCCGGTGGAAGCTCGCCGGGAGGCGGGACCAGTCGCGCGCCTCCACGAAGAACGGAATCGTGGAGTCGTGGAACGCCGCCGAGAGGGCGCGGAGCGTGGATTCCGGGAGCGGCTGGAGACCCGGCCCCCGAAGCACCAGGTCCAGGTCGCTTCCCGGATGGCTCCTGCCGTTCACCCGGCTGCCGTAGGCCCAGACTTCGACTCCGGGGGCGAACCGGGCGAGGATGTCCCCGATGAGGCGGCGGTGGCGCGGTTCCAGCCGCAGCCGGTCAGCCATCGCCCGCCTCCCGCAGGACCCCGGCGAGGTCCCGGGCGTCGTCCAGGAAGCGGGGGAGCAGGGCCAGCACCCGGTCCGCGAACGCCGCGCCGTAGTCGTGCGCCGTTTCGTTCCGGGCGTCCCGATAGGCGAGCCAGCGTTCGCAGGCGTCGGCTTCCAGCAGGCCGTACCGAGCCGCTTCCCGAAACACGGCGCGGAAGGTCAGCCGCGCCGCTCCCAGGTCGGATGCGAGCCAGTCGGCGAGACGCTTCCGCAACAGCTTTCCGCCCTGTTCGAGGATGATCTCGAATTCCTTCACGCAGGCGGCGCGGTGGATGTCGTGGGCGATGTCTCCCGGCTGGTGGTCGGCGAGTCCCCGCCACGCGCTCTCGAGGGTGAGGATGCAACGCTCCAGATGCTCGGTGTTCCGGTTCGTCATGCGAGCATCTCGACCAGATCGGCGCGGCGAAACGCCGCCGAAAGCCGTTGCAGGGTTCGCTCCCGCCCGTTGAACAGCGAGTAGATCGCCTGGGTGATGGCGCCCTCGGCGCGGGACAGGTACGCCCCGGAACGTTCTTCGACCAGACGCCGCGCCTGCTCGAACGCCCGGTGGTCGAGCCGCTCCAGCGGGATTCCCATGTCCTCGAGGAGATAGCGCCCCATGAGCATGGCGAGGAAGCGGGACCCATAGGGGAGGAAGTCGGGGGCGTCCGCCGGCGGCCGCTTGCGGTGGTTCTCCGCCTGCCGGTGGAGCAACGCCGCGACGACCGCCTGGGCGCCGTTCAGGTCCTCGGTGAAGATCGTGCGGTACAGGACGCCGAAATGCTGACGGCTCTGGAATCGCGCCTGGTGGGGGCGCCTCCGCCAGATCGCCAGAACCGCCTCCGCGACCACCGCGCTCGTGAATTCGTCGGAGGCGGCCGGGCCGGACTCGCGCTTCGCCCGGTATC
Source organism: Candidatus Marinacidobacterium sp. (assembly GCA_965202845.1). Lineage (GTDB taxonomy): Bacteria > Acidobacteriota > Vicinamibacteria > Marinacidobacterales > Marinacidobacteraceae > CBDATA01. The sequence goes on along the minus strand of OZ241856.1, from coordinate 72,330 downwards.
GGTATCCGAGTTCCGAGATGGATGCGCCCAGCGCCCGCTGACGCGGATCGTTCGCCTTCAGATCCCGCAACTCGACCGGGTTCTGGCTGTTGGTGGCCAGGGTGATCGCATCGACCAGCTCCGAGTCGTCCTGCTGGAGTTCGTAGATCCTCACGAGAACTTCCGCAGATCCGATCTCCGTGCCGATTTCCCCGGCGACCTGCTGCACGATGCGCGCTGTCTGCCCCCCGTTCACGATCTGCAGTCCGCCCACCTGGACCCGCCAGTTCTCCTGCTGCAGGGCGTTGTGCCGGAACTGCGAACAGGTCATGGTGACGCCGTTGTTGTAGAAATAGAAATTCGCCCTTTGATCGGGTCGTCCCAGGGTTTCCGCGACCGCCTGATTCACCCGATTGCCCGTCAACCCCAGGAACCTGCGGATATTGCGATCGAACAATCGGTCGCCGTGTTCCTCCGCCAACCGGGCAAGCTCCGCGACCGACATGCGCCCGATCAGCACGCGGCGAAAATCAAAGGTCTCGACCGTCGCCCGCCCCACGAGGCGCAGTTCGGCATCGACGGGTTTTTGCGCCTGCAACATGGCGAACAGCTCTTCGATTCCGACATGCCGCCATTCCACCTGTTCGCCGAATTCCTGCGCGGCGTTGTCGATCCGCTGCTGCGCCTGCGCCGTCCATCGCCGCCCGTTGTTGGCGGCCACCGCAGTCACCCGGGGGATCGCCCCCTGGGCGACGAAGGAGCGGATTTCCTCGATCCGGACCCGCAAGCGTTCGTTCACGGTCACCGGCTTGCCCGGATCGAAGAGCGCGCCGATGGCGTCGATCATCCTGATGATGGCGGTCTCGGGAAAAGCGGCGCCGCCGTCAAGGTTCGCCTTGTACTTCCCCTGGATCAGGGCGATCTGGATCTCGCCCTGGTCCGGCGGCTCGAAATACAGCGCGTCGATCCCGAAATCCTCGCCGCCGTCGACGATGCCGTCGAGAGTCTCCTCATCGTTCAGGCCGAACATGGTCCGGGCGACGAGGAACAGGAAGCCGGCCGCGCGCCCCTTCCCCTCGTCCAAGCCGAGCCGGAGTCCGGCGACCTGCTGATCGATGATCTGCGCGGCGAGGGTCATGCCCGCAACGCTACCGCACGCGCCAGCGGTCCCTCTACCCCGAAGGGCCAGTCCAGCGCCGCAGGCGCAGCGCGCCCGCCGCGCCGACCAGCGCCAGCATGCCGAAGAGCGCCGCGAGCGGCGTGGCGATCCGGGCCGCGACCGTCCGCGCCTCCTCGTCCACGAACCGGAAGGATGGCGCCTCCGCCAGCGCGTCCACGGTCATCTGCGTTCCCGCGAGGATGGCGGGGACGAAGAAAGCGCGCCACTCCTCGGCGAAGGCGCGCACCTGCGACTGGAAATGCGCGAAGCGGGCATCGCCGGTTCCGGCGGCCTCGAGGAACGTCTCCTGCGCCAGCAGCGCCGGCGAAAGGAAGCGATAGCGGCGCACCAGCGCCTGCTGGGAGACCAGCCGCTCCTCGTGCTCGCTGGTGACCTCCCGCAACCGCTCGTTCACCGCCTCGGTCGCCGCCCAGGTCAGCGCGGCGCGGTTGTCCTCCTCGGCGACCACCCCGCCGGCCATCTCCGGATGGTCTTCGATGTAGCGGGCGAGCAACTCGCTGCGCTGGTTCACCGCCTCGTTCGAGGCGTCGCGCTGGGCGGTGATCATTTCGACCCGCGACGGCAGCGGATGGAGCAGGCCGGCGGCGATGCTCCCGGCGGCCGGCAGAACGGCCACCAGCAGCAGCCAGGCGCCCACCAGCACGGTGGCGTTCCATGCCGACGTCCGCCCGAAGCTGTTGATCCACGCCGCCAGCGCGAACCAGAAGAGCGCGTAGGCGAGAACCGCCGCGCACCAGAGCGCGACCCGGCCGGGAGCGGCGAACCCCCCGCTGAAGAGGATGCCGAGCAGGGAGACGCCGAGCGCCAGCCCGACCACCAGAACCGCCCGGAAGGTCAGCTTGGCGGCCACCACCTCCCGCACCGAAACCGGCTGCGAGAGGGTCAGCGCCAGAGTGCCCTGCTCCCGCTCCCCGGAGAGCACGTTGAAGCTGAGCGCAAGAATCAGCAGCGGAAGCAGGTACACCAGGACGAACGCCAGGTCGAAGCGTCCCACCAGCAGGTTCAGCGGGTTCTCTACCTCGCCGTTCTGGAGGAACGACGACTCGTTGGTGTAGATGCTCACGTCGTAGTAGTACGGCAGCAGGTCGGTCTGCCCCACCGCCAGGGCGGTCAGCGGCCCCGGGCCCAGCGCCGCGGTGTGGGCGCCGGGCGCGCCGCCCATGACGTGCGCGTTTCGCGGGTCCCGGAACCACAGGTACGGCTCGCCGCCGCCCTCGATGTGCAGCAGCTCCTCCTCAAGGTTCCGGCTGCGTTCGATGGTCCCGGCGCGGGCGAGGTCCAGGGTCTCCTCCTGGAAGGCGAGCCAACCCATCCCGTTCGCCAGCGCGTAGACGAACAAGAGCGCGAACCCGCCCAGAACCACCCGGAGCGTCCGGTCGGCGAGCAGGAGGCGCCATTCGTTTCGGAGAACGGTGCGGAGCGTCATCGTCAAGCCACCGCAGCGCGCCGGACCAGGGCCCCGGCGGCCAGAAAGGCGCCCGCCAGCCAGAGTCCCAGCATCGCCAGCGACAGCGCCCGGTTCCGCAGCACCCAGCCGAGCGAGGGCGCGTCATACCGGAAGGGCGGCGTCTCGGCCCAACGGTCCGCCGCCGCCAGGTAGGTGTCGCCGGTGCGGGAGTTCTGCGCCAGGTCGCCGTTCATCTCGCGCATCAGGTCGCGCCGATACGACTCGGCGGCGGTCGCAAAATGCCGGTGCTGCTCGACGTCGGTTCCCGCCAGACCCATCGAGAGGGTGCGGACCGCGAGCAGCGGCGCGACCGCGGACAAGGCTTCGTGCACCCATCCCTGACGCTCGAACTGGCGCCAGAGCGAGCCGTGGTTCCGGTCAAAGATCTGGTTGGCGTACTCCTCGCTCTCCTGGAGCTGCACGCCCGCGAGGTTCAGCGGAAGCTCCTCGACGGTCTCCACCCCGTGCTCCTCGAGCAGGCGGGCCTCGGTCGCGTTCCGGTCCGGCGGCTGGAGTCCGGGAACCCCTTCCCGCATCTCCGTTTCCAGCGTGCGGGCGAACTCCACCGCCGAAGGGGTGGGATGCAGCCACTTGGAGAGATCCACCGCGACCCGGGGAATCACCAGCCCGTTGAACGCCCAGATGCCGAGCAGCGCCACCAGCGCGGTGCGCGCCGACCGCACCCACGCCGAAACCGCGAGGGAAAGCGCGACGAACACGCCGAAATAGGCCAGGTAGCTCACAGCCAGCACCGTCCCGCGGGCGAACGGCGGCGCCGCCGGCCCCGGACTCCCCAAGGTGATGGCGGCGGCGCCCAGGATCGCCGCCGGAACCAGCAGGAGCGCCAGGGCGACGGCGACTCCGAGCGCCTTGCCGACCGCCAGCTCGCGCCGGGAGACGCCGGTGGCCAGCACCTGGCGCAAGGTGCCCTGATCGCGCTCGCCCGCCAGCGCGCCGAAAGCGAGCAGGATGACGAGAAGCGGAACCAGGAACTGGAGCACCTGGGCGGCGGTGAGCGCGCCCAGACGCTGGCCGGCAGTGGCGTCCTGCGCCGGGCGCATCAGGAAGTCGTTCTGGCGGTGGGCCTCCAGCCAGACCGAGGTTCCGGTGTAGGGGTCGACCCCCTGGTCCAGGAACGAAAGCGGCAGGCGCGGCTTGAAGGCGTAGATGCCGTAATGGGCGGCCGAATGGGGGTTCTTCTCCCCCTGGGACTCCCAGTGCTCGCGGGCGGTGTGCTGCGCGGCGTCATGCGCCGCCGCCGCCCGCCGGGTCTCGACAAAGCCGCTCCCCAGCGAGACGAGCAGCAGCGCGCCGACGATGGCCGCGCACCAGCGGAACCGACCGTCGCGAAGCAGGTCGGTGCATTCCTTGCGGACGATGTGCCGGATCATGATGCTCCTCCCTCCTGGTCCTGCATGTGTTCGAGGTAGATGCGCTCGAGGTCGGCGTGGCCGATTTCGTCGGCGCTCAGCTCGGTGACCAGGCGGCCGCGCCGCATGATCCCGATCCGGGCGCCCGACTCCTTCGCGCGGAACAGGTCGTGGGTGGCCATCAGCACCGCCATGCCCTCGGTCCGGAGCGCTTCAATCCGTTCGGAAAACTCCCTGGAAGCCTTGGGGTCCAAGCCGGATGTGGGTTCGTCCAGCAGCAGCGCGGCGGCCTCCTTCGCAACCGCGATGGCGATGCCGACCTTCTGCCGCATGCCCTTCGAGTACGTGCCGACCCGGCGGCGGGCCGCGTCAGCGGGCAGCCCGACGTCGGCGAGGATTTGGGTCAGGTCCCCGTTGGAATGGGTGCGGCCGCCGCTGAGCGCCGCGAAGTATTCGAGGTTCTCGAGGCCGCTCAGGTTGCGGTAGAGCATGACCTGCTCCGGGACGTAGGCGAGGCGCCTGCGGGCCGAAAGCGCGTCCTGCTCCACGTCGAAGTCGGAAACCCGGACGCTTCCGGAGCTCGGCTGGTGGAAGCCGAGGAACAGGTGGATGGTGGTGGTCTTGCCGGCGCCGTTCGGGCCGAGCAGACAATAGATTTCGCCGGAACGAACCGAAAGGTCGAGGTTCGAGACGGCTTCCAGGGACCCGTAGCGCTTGGTGAGCGAACGGGCCTCCAGAACGGTTTTGGGGGCGGTCTCGCTCGAGACTTCGATCTCGCCGAGGGGTGCCGAAGAGGGCATGATGGGGGGACTCTCCCCGCCGGACAAAAGGGCCCGGCGTGCGGACGCGAAAAGGATGGAGCCGCCAGGGGGGGCGGCGGGAATCGCGTCTCAGGCCGGCGGCGCCCGGGCGCCGAGACCGCCCAGAACGACCTGGGGCGGCGGCGTCGGGGCGCAGAGCCGGGAGGATCGGACGGAGAGCGGCGCCGGGTCCGCTGCGACCGAGGCGACGACCAGCGCAGCGTCCGGCGCGTGGCACAGGACGCACACTCCCTCCTGCGCGTCCAGCTCGTGGTGGTGCGCATGGGGCGCCACGCTCACGACCAGCAGCGCGAGCATCGCCAGCCAGAGCAGCGTCCGGCCCGGTCCCGACTTCATCGTCTGATGATTCTGATGCGACGGGCGCGCATCGTCAAATTCGCCGGAGGCGGCGGAGAATCAGCCGATCGATCTCCCAGAGCTGGTCCTCGCGGTTCGAATAGGGGCCGGGGCGGTAGGCGGAAGACCCGATCCCCTGCTGGGCGAGCTCCGAGACCCGCCAGTCCTGCCGGTTGGTGGCGTCCCAGAAGTCCACGGCGCGCGCCGGATCGAACCCCGGACGCGCCAGCGCCTCCCGGCTGAAGAGCCAGTCGCAGCGAATCCGGGTGCGGTCCACCGCCAGCGGGCGCATCAAAAAGCGCACTGCGTAGTCAGGATGGAGGCAGAGCATCACATTGGGGAGCAGAATCTCGTAGGCGACCCGGCGCCGGTCCTCCGCCCCCAGACCGGGCAGCGGCGCCCCCACCAGGCGCCCGTCGGTCGAAAGCGTCTCGACTTCCGCTGCGAGGTCCATCGTGGAGCCGACCGCGCCCGGCGTCACCGGATGGTTCGTTCCGCCCAGATAGTGCGAAAGGCGCTGCAGCTGCGGGTGGATCACCGGGCAGTGCAGGCACTCGGAGAAGTTCTGGACGATGAGCTTCCAGTTCGCCTTCAGGTCGTAATGCTCGGCGTGGGCGGCCTCCAGCTCCCCGATTCCCCAGGGGGCGAGCCGTTCGGCGGCGGGACCCAGTTGCTCCGGGAGCGACGGGCCGTCGTCCGCCACCCGGACGAAGACCATCCCGCCCCATGTCCCGCAGGCGGCGGGGACCAGCGGATAGTCGGCCTCCGAGAACCCCTCCACCCGCTCCATGTGGGGCGCCCGGCGCAGCCGCCCCCCGAGGTCGTAGGTCCAGGCGTGGTACGGGCACTGGATCGATCCCGCCCCAAGACAGCCGGACTCCGCCTCCAGCATCCGGGTGCCGCGGTGCCGGCAGACGTTGTGGAGGGCGCGCAGGGCGCCGTCTTCATCCCGCAGCACGATCAGCGAATCCCCGGCGATCTCCGCCAGCCGGTAGTCCCCCGGATTCCGCAACTCCGCAGCCGGGCAGACCGCGTTCCACATCGCCCGGTGGATCCGCTCCTCCTCCAATGCAAACAGCGCGGGATCGACGTAGAAGCGGGCGGGGAGCGTCCGCGCGTCCGGCGGCGGCGCCGGGCGGGTGTCAACCGTCAAGGCGGCTCATGGTAGTGCGGATGGGAGAGACTGCTACGATCCGGCCCCTTGGATGTCGCTCGGCGAAGCATGCGAAACCTTGCGTTCTGCGGGGTTTTCGGACTGATCTTCGGAGCGGCCGCGACGGCGCAGACCCCGGTCGCGCGGGCGGTGCGGATCGAGACCCCGCCCCGGGTGGACGGCGTCCTCGACGAACCGTTCTGGGCCGGGATCGAACCGATCACCGGGTTCCGGCAGCGCGACCCGGTGGATGGCGCGCCGGCGAGCGAGCCGACCGAAGTGCGGATCGCCTACGACGAGCGCGCGCTCTATTTCGGCTTTTCGTTCTTCGATTCGGAACCCGACCGGATCCGCCGGGCGATCCTGCACCGGGGCGGGCGGATCGACAAGGATGACCGGATCCTCATCGGGATCGACACCTACTTCGACCGGCGGAGCGCCTACCTCTTCGAAGTAGGAGCGCTCGGCGCCCAGGACGACGCCCTGCTCTCGGACGAGCGGCTGGACCGGGAAGACTGGAACTGGGACGGAGTGTTCACCACCGCGACCACCGTGAACGCCGAAGGCTGGGCGCTGGAGATGGCGCTTCCGTTCACGACCATCCGCTTCGCCGATGAAGCGGCGCCGGTGATGGGGATCGCGTTCCAGCGTTCCATCCGGCGGAAGAACGAAACGGTGATCTGGCCCCACATCGGACAGGAATACCGGTCCGGCATCGCCCAGGTCTCCCGGTACGCGACGCTCGTCGGCCTCGAGGGCGTGCGTCGCGGACAGCGGCTCGAGATGAAGCCCTACGGGACGCTCGGAGCGCAACGGCTCGGAGGCGGGCGCCTGGACCGGGAGGCGCAGGCGGGGCTGGACGTCAAGTACGGCCTCACTCCCAACCTGACCCTGGATCTCACCTGGAACACCGACTTCGCCCAGGTCGAGGCCGACAACGTCCAGATCAACCTCACCCGATTCGACCTCTTCTTTCCCGAAAAGCGCGAGTTCTTCCTCGAGCGGGCAGGCCTCTTCCGCTTCGGAGCGCCGCAGGAGACCGAAATCTTCTTCAGCCGGCGGATCGGCCTCGAGGACGACATCCTCGGCGGAGGGCGACTGACCGGCCAGGCCGGCCCCCTCTCCGTCGGCGCGCTGGCGCTTCGCACCGGGAACCGGACGGACGGCCCCGGCGCCTGGAACTCGGTGCTCCGTCTGGAGGCGGGACTCGGCGAGCGGACCACGGTCGGCGCCATCGCCACCAGCCTCGACCAGGCGGGGCGGAGAGGCAGGCGCACTGCCGGGGTGGACTTCGTGACGCGCTTCTTCAGCAGCTCCTCCCTTCGGCTCTGGGGCGCGCGGGTGTTCAACGACGCGACCGCGGGCGACGCTTCCGCCGCCGACGGGGAGCTTCAGCTTCGGAACGACCGATACAGTCTGTCCCTGCGGCGCGGCCGGGTGGGGAAGGACTTCGACCCGGCGCTCGGCTTCGCGCGCCGCCGCGACCAGGACCGTTGGTCCGGCGCCGCCGCCTTCACCCCCCGCTTCGAGGCGAGTCGGTGGGCCCGGCAAGCCCGATTCCAGCTGGAAGCGGACCGCATCCTGGGAACCGACGGCGAGCTCCAGTCGCGCGCGACCGGCGCCGCGACCGGCTTCTCGTTCGAGTCGGGAGATCAGGTCGACTTCAGCATCACCAACCGATTCGAGCGCCTCCGTCAGCCGGCGTCCATCAGCGGCCGCGCGCTCCCGGCGGGGGACTACGACTTCCGGTTCGTGGAAGCAAGCGCCCGCACCAACGACAGCCGGACGGTGGCGGCGATGCTTTCCGGTTCCGCCGGCGGGTTCTGGGGCGGGGAGCGAGCGCGACTCGCCGGGGGCGTCGTGGTGAAGACCGGCCCCCACCTCACGGTGCAGGCGACGGCGTCCCGGAACCGGGTGTCGCTCCCGATCGCCGACGGCGCCTTCACGACCCACCTGCTCGCCTTCGACGTCCAAGGCGCCTTGAACCTCGAGCTCTTCGCGGGCGCCCTGATCCAGTGGGACAGCCTCTCGAAGGAGCTCCGGACGAACATCCGGGTGAACTGGATTCACACCCCGGGGAGCGATCTGTTCCTCGTCCTCGACACCGGCTACATCACCGACGGCGACCCGGGTATGGACCCGCGCATCGATCCCTGGACCCGCCGGACGGCGGTGGCGAAGCTGACCTGGCTGAAGGCGTTCTGACCGGCTCATCCGGACGCCAGCGCCCGGAACCGGGAGCGAAGCGGCTCCGGAAGCGGCTTGCGCCCCGCCTTCGCCAGCAGCTTCGCCTCGCCCTCCCGATTGCCGGCGGCGCGCTTCAGGCGAGCGGCGGCGAGCTGGATGAAGCTCCGCAGGGCGTCGCGTTCGGGGCCGGAGCGCCAGAGCTCTTCCCAGACCGCGTGCGCCTCCCAGAAGTACCCGGCGCGGAACAGCTCCTCCCCGTAGCGGAAGAGCGGGTCCGCCGGGAGGCGCTCCAGCGGGACCGGGGGCGCCGGGAGGGGCAGCCGGTCGAGGAAGCGGTGGCCGTCCGGGGCGCGCTCCGGGTGCGGCGTCTCGCCGGGGCGGTGCCGGTAGGCGGGAAGGGGGAAGCTCAGCGGTCGCGGGCGATCACGAAGTCGGCGAGCGCGGCGAGCGCGTCCTTGAACCGCGAGGGGGCGACCGGTCCGAGCGCCTCCCGGGCGGCTCGCGCGTACTCCCCCGCCACCCGGCGCGCCTCGCCCAGGCCGTCGCGCCGCTCCACCAGATCGAGGATGCGGCGTCTCGCGTCGTCCTCCAGCGCGCCGCTGCCGAGCACCTCCCCGACGATCTCCGCCGATTCCGGCTCCTGCTCCAATGCATGCAGCACCGGAAGGGTGAGATGCCCCTCCTTCAGGTCGGAGAGCACCGGCTTCCCCACCTTCTCGGCGCTGGCGGTGAAGTCGAAGAGGTCGTCGGCGACCTGGAACGCCATCCCCAGGTTCATCCCGTAGGCGCCCAGCGCCTCCTCGACCGAAGCATCCGCATCGCAGAGCATGGCGCCCAGCCGCCCGCAACCGTGGAAGAGGTACGCGGTCTTGAGCTTGAGGATGTTCAGGTGCTCCTCGCGGGTGAGTCCGATGGTTCCGCCCCGCATCATCTCGAGCAGCATCCCCTCGATCATCCGCTGGGTCAGGTCGCAGATCATCTCGACGATGCGGAGGTTCCCGGCGGACGCCGCCATCGACATCGACCGGATGTAGAGGTAGTCGCCGATCAGCACCGTGAGGTCGTTGCCGAGCATGTGGTTCAGCGACTCGAGTCCCCGGCGGGTGTCCGCCTGGTCCACGATGTCGTCGTGCACCAGGGTGGCGGTGTGGATGATCTCGACCACCGCCCCGAAGCGGGCGGCGCCGGCTCCGTCCTCCGCGCCGGCGGCGCGGGCGGCGAGCAGCACGATCATCGGGCGGATGCGCTTGCCGCCGCTCTGATAGAGATACTGGCTGGCCAGCTCCACGAGCTTGAGCCTGCTGTCCACCTGGCTCGCCAGGATGCGGTCCACCTCGGCGAGATCGTCCGCGAGCTCGGCCTCGATCTCCGCGAGCAGGCCAACCGGGGAAACAGGCGTCATGCAAATCAATTATCGCGCAGTCCGAAGAACCGGCTGAAGTTGGCGTCGGTCGCCGCCTCCAGCTCGGCCGGCGTCAGTCCGGCGGCGGAAGCGAGGACCCGGGCGGTCTCCACGACCCGCATCGGCTCGTTCCGCTTCCCCCGGAAGGGCGCCGGGGTCAGCAGCGGGCAGTCGGTCTCGACCAGGAGCCGGTCCGCCGGAACCGCGGCGGCGGTCGCCCGCAGGTCCGCCGCGCTCGGGAACGTGAGGATTCCGGAGAAGGAGATCAGGAACCCCCGCTCCAGCGCGGCGTCGGCGAGGCGGCGGCTGGCGGTGAAGCAGTGCAGGATCGCCCCGCACTCCGCGAGCCCCTCCTCGTCGGCGATCCGCAGGAAGTCGTCCTCGGCGTCCCGGTGGTGCACGACCACCGGCAGCCCCAAGTCCCGGGCGACCCGGATCTGGCGCCGGAAGACGTCGCGCTGCTCCGGCCGGGGACTCAGGTCGTAGTGGTAGTCGAGTCCCGCCTCGCCGATCGCCAGCAGCCGGGGGCGGGCGGCGCGACGGGCGAGCGCCTCCTCGCCGCCGTCTCCGGAAAACCGATGGGCGTCGTGCGGATGGCAGCCCACCGTGGTCCAGAGCTGGGGAAGATTGGGGTTCTCGTGATCCGAGCCGTCCGGGTGCAGGCGGTCCACCAACGCGAAGGCGCGCTCCCAGCTTCCGGCCTCGTCCAGCATCCCGATCGAGAGGATGCGCCGCACTCCGGCGGCGGAAGCCCGGGACAGCATCGCCTCCCGGTCCGCATCGAACGCCGGATCGTCGATATGGGCGTGCGAATCGGTCACGTTTCGACGTCGGCCGCCAGCACTGCGCGACAGACCTCCGCCAGGGGGGTTCCCGAGGCTTCGGCGAGCTTGCGGCAGTCCTCGAATTCGGGGGCGCGGCGCACCAGCCGTCCCTTCCGGTAGCCGAGCTTCACCCGCGCCCGCCCCCACGGCGTTTCCACCGGGACCGACCGCCGCTCGAGCGTCTCGCGCTCGACCTCCCGGAACCGCAAGCCCAGGGTCGCGCCCTCCCCGAAGAGGACGTCGGCGACCGCCGTCCGCCGGGCGGGCGGAGCGAGCGCGGTCAGGAGCAGCCCCGGCCGCCCCTTCTTCATCTGGATCGGCGCGAACCAGGCGTCCCGCGCCCCGACCGCCAGCAGGCGCTCCAGCAGGTGCGGCGCAAGCTCCGGGGACAGGTCGTCGATGTTGGTCTCGATCTGGAGCATGCGGTCGGCGCCGCCACCGTCCCCGTCATCGCCCAGGACCAGGCGCAGGGCGTTGGGGCGTTCCGAACCGTCGGCGTCGCCCAGGCCGTATCCGATGCGGCGGGGGACCATCTCCGGCCAGCCGGAGAAGTCGTCCGCCAGCCCGGTCAGCGCCGCCCCGGTGGGCGTGGTGCGCTCGAAGCCGGAGTCGTCGGCGAACGTGGGGACGCCGACCAGCAGCCGGGCGGTCGCCGGGGCCGGGACCTGGAGCCGGCCGTGTTCGGTCCGCACCGAACCGCTCCCCAGATTCACCGGCGTCCCCACCACCCGGTCCGGGCGGAGGGCGAGGACGCCGGCCGCCGAACCCGTGATGTCCACCAGGGTGTCCAGCGAGCCCAGCTCGTGGAGGTGGACGTCCTCCGGCTTCTCGCCGTGCACCCGCCCCTCGGCCTCGAAGATGCGGCGCAGCAGCCGGGCCGAGGTCTCCCGGACCGCATCCGGGAGGGCATCCGCCTGGTCGAGCGTCCGGAGGAAGTCGGCGAGGTGGCGGTAGCCCCGGTCCTCCGGCGCCTCGACCGTGACCTTGAGTCCCTGGAGGCCGCCGCGGGAAGACGGGGCGCAGGAGATCGACGCCGGAACCCCGAGCGCCGCGATGGTCTCCTCGAGCGCCTCCCGGGGCCAGCCCACGTCCAGCAGGGCGCCCAGCATCATGTCGCCGGCGAGGCCGGCCGAGCCGTCGATCAGGAGCGTTCGCATGGGGGGGGCGGGGGGATTGTAGAGAGGCGAACGGATAGGCTAGGGAGCCCGTGCAGACGCGCCGTTCCCGCGCCGGGGGCATCCGGTGACCGGCCCTACCGAGGGCGCCGCCCGGGTGCGAGCGGAGGCGTTTTCCCGGTTGCGGGACTTCACCCGGGGGCGGGGGCTCAAGAACTCGAAGCGCCGGGACCTGATTCTGGAGCGCTTCCTGAAGCTCCCCGGGCATGTCTCAGCGACCGATGTGCACGAGGATGTCCGGCGGGCGGACCCGGCCATCGGGCGGACGACCGTCTATCGGGCGCTGCGGCTCTTCTGCGACGCCGGCATCGCCACCTCCATCGAACTCCGGGACGAGCCGGCGCGCTTCGAGCCGGCGCTCTTCCGGGGGCATCACGACCATCTCATCTGCGTCCGGTGCGGGCGCATCGACGAGTTCCTCTCCCTCGAAGTCGAGCGGCAGCAGGAGGAGATCGCGGCCCGGAACGGCTATCGCCTCCTCTCGCACCGGCATCAGCTCTACGGGCTGTGCGGGACGTGCGGGGAGGAAGCGGAGGAGGACTGAGTGGTCAGTTGGGGTCGGATTCGGCGAAGCTGTGCCACTTCCCGAACCCGATCACCAGGTGATCGACCACCGGGATGCCGACCATGTCCCCCACTTCCCGGAGGCGAGCGGTCAGCATCCGGTCGGTGTCCGAGGGGTTGATGTCCCCCGAGGGGTGGTTGTGGAACACCACCACGCCGGCGGCCTGGCGCGCGACCGCGACCCGGAACAGGTCCCGGGGGTGGACCAGCGAGCCGGTGAGCGAACCCCGCGAGATGATCTCGCTGTCGATCAGGCAGCCGCGGGCGTCCAGCATCAGGATGCCGAACTCCTCCACCTCCACGTTGCCGTAGTGGGTGATGACGAACCGGGCGGCGTCGGCGGCGCTCTGGAAGCAGGGGACGCGCCCGTCCTCGACCCAGGTGGCGCGCCGCCCGAGCTCCAGGGCGGCGGCGAGGCGCACCAGCCGTCCCCGGGACAGCTCGGGAATCTGCTGGAGGGTGGCGACCGACGCCTGCGCCAGCGCGTTGAGACCGCCGCCGCGTCTCAGGACGTCCCGGGCCATGCCGGGTTCGCCCGCTGCTCCCAGCACCAGCTCCAGCAAGTCCTCGTTGCCGAGCGAACGGGGGCCCTTTTCGAGGAGCCGGGCGGCGGGGCCCTCCGTCTTCCCGGTCCGGCGGCGACGCGCCGGGACCCGGGAGGGCCAGAGCGCCGCCCGACGATTCCGGGCAGGGGATGTCCCGACCATCACGCACCCACTCCGACTGCTGGGGCCGGCGGCGCCGGCCCATTCATTCTGCGGCGGGAAGGCTACCACCTCCACGCAGCATCTCGGCCAGCGGGCTCACTCCGCCGCCGCCACCCGCTGGAAGCGCATCCGCGCGCCCGCGTCGGTCCGGTGGAGCTCCGCGCCGCCGCATTCGACGAGCGCGAACGGATTCCGCTCCGGGCGGAACCGGCCTTCGCCGACCGGGATCAGCCGGCTCCCGAACCCGTAGAGCGCGCCGTCCACCACCTCCAGCGTCACCGGCGCCCGTCCCGGGTCCCAGGTTCCGGCGCAGGCTTCCAGCTCCGCCAGCGGAACCGCGGCCTCCTCGACGACCGGCTGCGGCAGCCCCAGAACCGCCCGGGCGATCCGGTTCTCCAGCAGGCCGGGGCGCCCGGACTCCGAGTTCATCAGCACCGCGATCCCCAGGTCCGCCTCCGGATACCAGGAAAGCTGCGCCCGGAACCCGTTGATCGCGCCGCCGTGGGCGATCTTCTCCAGGCCGTGCTCCCTGCCGAGTTCGAGTCCGTAGCCGTAGGGCGTCGAGGCGCCGCCGACCAGGGTTCCCGGCGCGGTCATGCGCCGCCAGGTTTCGGGGCGCACCACCTGTCCCGAGAGCAGCGCCCGCTGCCAGGCGAGCAGGTCGGTCACCGACGAGCCGAGCGCGCCCGCCGCCCAGGGAAGGCGCATGCTCAGCGGCGCGTCGTTCTGGAACCCGCCGTCGCCGTCGGGAAGCGGCTCGTACCCCTGGGCGCGCCCCGGAATCAGCGGGTCGTTGTCGAGGTAGTGGGTCCGGGCGAGTCCCAGCGGCGCGAAAAGCCGCTCTTCGAGGAACCCGGCGTAGGTGCGACCGCTCAGCCGCTCGATGAGGACGCCCAGCAGGTAGTAGCCGGAGTTGTTGTACTGGAACCGGTCGCCCGGCTCGAACTCGAAGGGCGGCGCCGAGAAGAGGGCCATCATCTGCTGCTGGTTCAGGTCCTCCCGCACCCAGCGCCAGAACTCGGGCATCTCGGTGTACCCCTTGATCCCGGAAGTGTGGTTCAGCAGCCGCTCCACCGGAATCCGGAACCCCTGGGTGTCGTAGTCGGGGAGGAGCTCCCGGAGGTCGGCGGCGAGGTCCAGCCTCCCCTCCTCGACCAGCAGCAGGATCGCGGCGGCGGTGAACTGCTTGGTCACCGAACCGATCCGGTACACGGTGTCGGCGGTGGCGGGGACCCGCTGCTCGAGGTCGGCGTAGCCGAACCCCTCGGCGAAGAGCGTTTCGTCCCCCAGCCGGACGCCCACCGAAACCCCCGGCGCCGGATCGGTCGCCAGCGCCTCCGCCGCCAGCTCGCGGATCGTTCCGGCGAGTTCGCCGCCGCCGCATCCCGCCAGGACGAGCAGCGCGAGAAGAATCCGGGGCATGATGCGATTCAGGAGGCGGCGCGCCGGATGCGCCGCCGGTTCCCGACCCGGAGCGTAACCCGCTCCCGGTCCAGCCATTCGAGGAGCGGGATGGCGTGCTTCCGGCTCAGGCCGAAGCGCTCCTTGAACCAGCCGACGTCGATTTCGGGATCGGTCGCCGCCCGCTCGACGAGCGCGCGCCGGAGCTCTCCGATCGCGCCGGCGTCGAAGTGGAGGTCCGGGGACACCGCCACCGCGCCGCCTTCCGCCAGCAGCAGGCGGCGGAGCGCGTCGAGGGTCTCCGCCGGGACGCCCAGCGCGCGGGCGGCTTCGGCGAGCGTCGGGGGCTGGAGTCCGGCGTCGCCGAGGAGCCGGGCGAAGCGCGTGCGGGCCTCCCGCTCGGCGCCGGTGAGCTCCACCCGGCGGCCGGCGGTGTGGACGACGCCGCCGGTTCCCGCAATCCGCCCTGCCCGGCGAAGCCCCTCCAGGATGCGGTCGGCGATCGCCGCGGGGACGCCCAGCCGCTCCCGGAGTTCCTCGACCCCCATGCCGACGCGGAGCCGGTTCGCCGCCTCGAACCGGGCGAGGCGCTCCAGCAGCCGCTCCTCCAGCTGGCGCTTCGCTCCGGCGGCCAGCAGGACGTCTCCCGGATCGGCGTCTCCCGCCTCCACCAGCTCCCGGAGGATCCGGTCGGCGGCGGGCGCCGGAAGGCCGAGACGGCGGGCCAGCGCCCTCGGGGTCATGCCCTCGAATCCGGCCTCGGCGAGGAACCGGCGCGCCGCCTCCCCGGCGCTTGCGGTTTCGAGATCGGCGACCTGGCGGAAGTGGGATTCGCTCTTCGGCGACCGCTTCGGCGGGTTCGCGTCCAGCACCGACCCGCCCCCGATGGTCACCACCGGCGAATAGCGCCGGATGATGAACCGGTCGCCGCGCACCGCGACCACCGGCGCCTCGAGGCGCAGCTGGACCGGGGCCGACTCGCCGGGAGCGAGCGCCTTCCGCCCGCCCAGCAGCCGGACCCGGGCAAGCGTCGCCGCCGTCCCCAGGTGGAAGTGGACCCGGGCCTCGTCGGCGACCGGGGCGGAGGCCCATTCGAGGACTTCCAGGTTCGCATCCAGCATCGAGGTGGTCCCGAAGGCGTCCGGTTCGGCGATCACCGAGCCGCGGACGAGCGCCAGCCGGGAGGTTCCGGCGAGATTGAGCGCGGCGCGCTGCCCGGCTGCCGCTTCCGAAGCCGGCGCCCCGTGGGTCTGGATGCCGCGCACCCGCGCCCGCCCGCCGCCGGGGAGCGCCTCCACCTCGTCGCCGGTCTCGATCCGCCCGGAAACCGGCGTTCCGGTGACCACCGCGCCGAAGCCCCGAACCGAAAAGACCCGGTCCACCGGAAGCCGGAACGGTCCGGCGGGGTCGCGCCGGGGCGCCCGCCGCGCCGCCTCGACCAGGGCGTCCCGGAGCCGGTCGAGCCCCTCCCCGGTGACCGAGGAGACCGGAAGCGCCGGGGCGTCGGCGAAGGCGGTTTCGGCGAGCGCGTCGGCGACTTCGAGGCCGACCAGCTCCACCAGGTCCGGATCCTCCACCAGGTCCACGCGGGTGAGCGCCACCACCGCCGACCCGACCCCCAGCAGGCGGCAGATGGAGATGTGCTCCACCGTCTGGGGCATCACCGATTCGTCGGCGGCGACCACCAGCAGCGCCACGTCGAACCCGGCGGCGCCGGCGAGCATGTTGCGGACGAACTTCTCGTGGCCGGGGACGTCCACGAAGCCGATCCGGAAGTCCCCCAGGTCCAGGTGGGCGAACCCCAGGTCGATGGTGATGCCGCGCGCCTTCTCCTCCTGGAGGCGGTCCGGGTCGGTTCCGGTGAGCGCGCGCACCAGGGCGCTCTTGCCGTGGTCGATGTGGCCGGCAGTGCCGACCACCAAGTGGCGCATCCCCGCGATTCTACGGGGGGAACAGAACGCCCTTGCCGTGGTCGATGGGGCCGGGCGGCGCCGACCACCAGGTGGCGCATCCCCGCGATTCTACGGGGGGAACAGAACGCCCTTGCCGTGGTCGATGGGGCCGGGCGGCGCATCGGCGTGATTCCACGGGAGGACATAATCCGCGGCCCATGCCCCAACGCCTCCTCGCCCTCCTGCTGGTCGCGGCGCCGGCCTTCGCCCAGCCGCAGCTCGGCCCCGAACGCGGCTCCCTGGTCATCGTCGGGGGCGCGCTGCGGAGCTCCGAAATCCTCGAACGGTTCGTGGACCTCGCCGGGGGGCCGCGGGCGCCGCTGGTCATCATCCCGACCGCCGGCGGCGAGGAGGAGTACGACCAGTGGTACGCCGGGGCGCGCCGCTTCGAGGCGATGGGGATGACCGACGTCACCGTGCTCCACACCAAGGACCGCGAGGAGGCGGACAGCGCGGCCTTCACCGCGCCGATCCGCCGGGCGCGGGCGGTCTGGTTCCCCGGCGGGCGGCAGTGGCGGCTGGCGGACTCCTACGCCGGAACCCGCACCGAGCGGGAGCTCCATGCGGTGCTCGCCCGGGGCGGGGTCATCGGCGGCTCGTCGGCGGGCGCCACCATCCAGGGCGAATACCTGGCGCGCGGCGACACCTCCGGCAACACCATCATGATGGGCGACCACGAGGAGGGGTTCGCCTTCCTCCGGGGCGTCGCCATCGACCAGCACCTGCTGGCGCGCAACCGCCATTTCGACCTGCTCGAGATCATCGAGGCGCATCCCCGGCTGCTCGGAATCGGGCTCGACGAGGACACCGCCATCGTGGTGCGGGGGAACGCCTTCGAGGTGATCGGCGCCGGGTACGTGGCGATCTACGACGCCACCCGCGAGCTTCCGAACGGAGGCGGCTTCTACTTCCTGATGCCCGGCGACCGGTACGACCTGGGAACCCGGGAACCGGCGCGCCGCCAGTTCGGGGACGACGCCTTCCGGACCACCGTCAGGAAGAAACGCTGAAGCCCTCGCCGGGACGGGCCGGCTCGACCGCCAGGGCGCCGTCCGAAAGGCGCATCGCGGTGAGCGAGCCGCCCCAGACGCAGCCCGAATCGAGGCAGACCGCCCCGTCGCCCCGGAAGAGGCCGAGCGTCGACCAGTGGCCGAACAGGAGGGTGACGTCATCCGACGGACGCGCCTCGAACCAAGGGCGGCAGCCGGGGGGGAGGTCTTCGGGGGGGCCGTCGAAGGTGAAGACCGGCTCGCCGTCCCGGCCCACCGCCCGGATCCGGGTCAGCGCCGAGGCGGCGGCGACTGCGCGGGACTCCTCGCGGCCGCCGTTCCGCAACCGGTAGAGACTCCGCAGGAAACCGACGCGATCGGCCCGGAGCGCCTCTTCGGCCAGGCGCGCGCGTTTTTCGGTCTTTTCCAGGCTCCACTTCGGCAGGATGCCGGCGTGGAGCATCGCGTAGCCGTCCTCCCGGTGGAGGAACGGGCGCGCCGCCAGCCAGTCGCAGAGCGCGTCGCCGTCCGGCGCCTCCAGAATCGGAAGCAGCGAATCCCCGCGCTTCGGCTTCCGCACGCCCGCCGCCTGGGCGAGCAGGTGCAGGTCGTGGTTCCCCAGGACCGCCGTCACCGCGTCCTCGTGCTCCCGGACCCAGCGGAGCATCCCCAGCGAGTCGGGGCCCCGGTTCACCAGATCCCCGGCGAACCAGAGCCGGTCTCCCCGGCCGGGCTGGAAGTCGATCCGCCGCAGGAGGCGGCGAAACACGGAGAAGCAGCCCTGGACGTCGCCGAGCGCCCAGGTGGTCCCCTTCCCCCCTACCAGGTCAGCGATCCTTCCAGCCGCAGGCTCTTCCCGGCGGCGCCGAGGGTTCCGTCCTGGCGCGCCCCCTCCAGCCCCAGGCGGACGCCCTCGCCCAGCTGGTAGCGGAGGCCCATGCGCCAGTCCTGGCCGGCTTCCGCCGTCGAGACCCCCGCGTAGGGCGCGAGCGCGCCCGCGCCCAGGCCGAAGCCGTGGCCGCCCTCCGCCTCGAAACGCCGCACCCCGCGGAGGGTGTCCGCTCCGCCGAAGATTCCGGCGGAGGACTGCCCCGGCATCCGGTCGAACAGCTGTCCGGAGCGGGTCTCGACCTCGCCCTTCGACGGCGCGAGCATCAGGAACGGGCCCCGGCCGTCCTGCCCCGGCGTCAGGATCACCAGCCCGCCGAAGCCCCACTCCCGACGCTCCGCCTCGGCGTGCGTCACCAGCCCCCGGGTGCGCAGCTCCACCGTCAGCCCCGACGAGAACGACCGGTAGCGCAGGCTTCCGCCCACTTCCACGCCCGCTCCCTGCGCCGCGTCCCCGGCGTCGTGCCGCACCCCCACCTCCACCGCCGGCGTCAGCGAGCCGCTTCCGAACCCATGTTCGTGGGAACCCTCCAGCAGCAGCCGCACCCGGTGAACCCGGGCGTCCTGCTCCGCGAGGCCGTCCGTCGCCTCTGTGTGGATCCGCGCCGAGGCGCCCTCGGTCTTCACCGCCAGCCGGGTCACGCCCCCCGATGAGAGCATGCCGGAGTTCGCGAAGAGCACCCCGCGACCGCCCGCCGCGACTCCTGCGTAGTTCATGCCGGCGCGCCGCAGCTTCGCTCCCTCCTCCTGCACCCGCGCCTCGCCCCGGCCGTAGCTCCCGCTCACCCAGCCGTAGGACCCGCCGGACGTCATCCACGCCAGATACGGCTGGGCGACGGTCAGCCGGGTCCGGTGGGACAGGGGGATCTCGCGGCCCTCCTCCTCGTCCATGCTCATCGCATCGAAGTCGCTCTCCCCGTAGGAAACCGCGACTCCGGCGAGGACGTTCCTCCCCAGCTGGATGTCCGCCCCCAGATGCGCCGACCACAGCCCGCCGTCCCAGGAGACCTCCTGGTCCACTCCGGAAAGCGTGAGCAGGCGGCCGCCGCCCCAGAGCCCGATTCCCGGACCGCCGCTGGCGGCCTCCTCCTCGTCCTGCCCCACCATCACGTTGAACGCCGCGCCGTTCAGCATCTCGAAGGGCGTCGGGAGCCGCTGCCCCCCGATCTCGCTCCGGGTTCCCTGCTGGCTCATCCCCGGGGCGTCCGGAATGCCGAAGAGCGCGCGGGGACCCCGGCCGTACTGCCCGAACTGCGTCCCGAAGCCGTCCGGCGCGATCGGCATGAGGCCCATCCGCACGCCGGCCGAACCGCCCCCGCCGCCGGGCGCCCTGCCCTCGATCCGCTCCCCCACCGCGCCCAGCGATTGCGCGAGGAATACCGCCGTCGTCTGCGGCAGCAGGACCTCCTGCGCCCGGTTCGCCCGCTCCATCTCCTTCGAGGAGGTCGTGTTCCGCACCGTCACCGCGACCGAATCCGCCGCCACTCCGTCGTAGTCGCCGCCGGAGACCGCGTGGAGCACCGTCGCGGAGGTGTCCTCCAGCGAATCCTCGTCCTCGACCCCGGTCACCGTCACCGTCTGCGGGGTCGCCCAGTCCGCCGCGGTGAACACCAGGGCGCCCGACACCGTCGCCGCGGTCGCCGCGCTGCTGGACGGGGTCACCGTCACCGGGGCCAGCGGCTCGCTTTCCAGCGCCACCGTGTAGCTCCCGGCGCTCCCCTCGTCCACCGTCAGCTCGGTCGGCGTCACCGTCACGCCCACCTCGTCGTTTTCGATCACGCTCACCGCGACCTGCGCCTCCGGCGCGGCGTCGTAGCCGCCGCCCGAAGCCCGGTGGCGCAACACCGCCGTGTCCGGCGCCGCGTCGTCGTCCTCGCCCGCCGAGACCCGGACCGTCTGCGGATCGCGCCAGTTCGACGGCGCGAAGGTCAGCGAGGCGGCGTCCACCGTCACGTCGCCCGACGCCCCGGTCACCGCCACCGTCACCGCGCCCGAGGGCGCGCTGTCCAGCGCGACCGTGTAGGCGCTGGCGCCGCCCTCGTCCACCTCGAGGTCGGCCGGGGTCACGTTGATCCGCACCTGGTCGTCTTCGATCACCCGCACCGAAACCGGGGCGGCGGAGTCCTCGTCGTAGCCGCCGCCGCTGGCGGAGTGGGTCAGCGTCACCACCGGCTCCGGCCGGGCGTCGTCGTCCTCGGCGGCGCGCACCGTCACCGCCTGCGGGACGTTCCAGGTCTCGGGGGTGAAGGTGAGCGCGGCGATGTCCACCGTCACCGCGCCCGACGCCCCCGCCACCCGCACCGTCACCTGCCCGGTGGGCGCCGCGTCCAGAACCACCGTGTAGGTCCCCTGGCCGCCCTCCGGCACGTCCAGCGAGGACGGGGAGGCGATCACCGTGCCCCCCTCGTCATCATCGTCGTCGTCGCCGCCCGAACCGCCGCCACCGCCACCGCCACCGCCGGTCGGAGCCGCCGTCTCGATGGAGTCGTCGTCGGTGATCGTCACCGTCGTCAGGGCGTTGCCGAACTCGAAGCCGGCCGGGAGCGTCCCGGCGATCCGCACCTCGATCGTCTCCGCTGACTCGGGCGTGTCGTCGTCGGTGATCGGGATCACGATGTCCTTCGTCAGGTCCGACGCGCCGAACGCGACCGAGGTCGCCGCGTCGTTGTCGTAGTCGCCGTTCGCCGGATTCGCCGCCCCGGTCGCGGTGCCCGCGTAGGTCACGTTCAGCGTCACCGCCTGCCCGAACGCCTCCGAGGTCGTCACCCGCACCGTCGCATTCCCCGCGCTCTCCGCGACCGAAAGCGTCGCCGGGATCGAGACCGGCGCCTTGGTTCCCACCGTGATCGTCACGTCCTCGGTATCCGAGTTGCCGTTGCCGTCCCTCGCCGTCACCGTCATCGTGTACGTCCCGGTCGCCGGCGGGGTGAAGCGCAGCCGCGCCCGGTTCAGCCGCGTGCCCGATGGGATCGCCGGAGTCGTCTCGCCCGTCTTGCGCGTCCAGGCGTAGGTGATCGAGTCGTTGTCGGCATCGGTCGCCGAGGCGGTGATGTCCACCCCCCGGCCCAAGCGGAGCCCGACGTCGTCGATGGCCGCCAGCTCCGGCGAGGCGTCGTCGTCGGTGATCGTCACCGTGGTGGTCGCCCGGCCCAGCACCCAGCCGTCCGGGAGCGAGGTCGCCGCCGCGATCGTCACCTCGATGGTCTCCGCCGCCTCGTCCAGGTCGTCGTCGGTGAGCGGGATCGCGATGTCCTTCGTGGTGTCGCTCGCCCCGAACTGCACCGAAGTCACCGCATCGTTGTCGTAGTCGCCGTTCGCCGGGTTCGCCGCGCCGGTCGCGGTGCCCGCATAGGTCACGTTCAACGTCACCGCCTCCCCGAACGCCTCGGTGGTGGTGATCGTCACCGTCGCGTTCGCATCCGTCCCCTCGGTCACCTGGAGCGTCGCCGGGATCGAGACCGTCGACGACGTGCCCACCGTGATCGTGACGTCCTCGGTGTCCGAGTTGACGCCGTCCGACGCCGTCACCGTCATCGTGTACGTGCCGACGGCCGGCGGGGTGAACTGCAGCCGCGCAGCGTTCTGCGCCGTGCCCTGCGGGATCGCCGGAGAGGTCTCGCCCGCCTTGCGCGTCCAGGTGTAGGTGAGGGTGTCGGTGTCGTCGTCGGTCGCCACCGCGGTGATGTCGACCGCCTGCCCCAGCTTGAGCGTCTCGTCGGCGATCGCCGAAAGCTCCGGCGCGTCGTCGTCGTCGGTGATCGTCACCGTGGTCATCGCCCGGCTCAGCGTCCAGCCGGCCGGGAGCGTCCCCGAAGCCGCGATCGTCACCGTGATCGTCTCGTCCGACTCCGCCAGCTCGTCGTCGGTCAGCGGGATCGCGATGTCCTTCGTGGTGTCGGTCGCGCCAAACGCCACCGAGGTCACCGCATCGTTGTCGTAGTCGCCGTTCGCCGGGGTCGAAGCGCCGGTCGCGGTGCCCCCGTAGGTCACGTTGAAGGTCACCGCCTGCCCGAACGCCTCGGACGCGGTGATCGTCACCGTCGCGTTCGCATCCGTGCCCTCGGTCACCGCGAGCGTCTGCGGCACCGAGACCGTCGCCGCCTCGGTCACCGTGATCGTCACGTCCTCGGTGTCCGTGTTCGTTCCGTCGCTCGCCGTCACCGTCATCGTGTAGGTCCCCGTTCCCGGCGGGGTGAACTGGAGCCGGGCCGCGTTCACCGCCGTGCCGCCCGGGATCGCCGGGGTCGTCTCGCTCGACGCCCGGGTCCAGGCGTAGGTGATCGTGTCGCTGGCGTCGGCGTCGGTCGCCGCCGCGGTGATGTCGACTCCCTGTCCCAGCTTCAGCGTCACGTCGTCAATCGCGGTCAGCTCCGGCGAGGAATCGTCGTCGGTGATCGTCACCGTGGACGTCGCCCGGCTCAGCGTCCAGCCGTTCGGGAGCGTCCCCGAAGCCGCGATCGTCACCGTGATCGTCTCGTCGCTCTCGTCCAGGCTGTCGTTGGTAATCGGGATCACGATGTCCTTCGTGGTGTCGGTCGCGCCGAACGCCACCGAGGTCGCCGCGTCGTTGTCGTAGTCGCCGTCCGCCGGAGCCGCCGCGCCGGTCGCGGTCCCCCCGTAGGTGACGTTGAAGGTCACCGCCTCCCCGAACGCCTCCGAAGTCGTGATCCGCACCGTCGCGTTCCCCGCTCCCTCCGCGACCGACAGCGTCTGGGGAACCGAGACCGTCGCCGCCGTCCCCACCGTGATCACCACCTCCTCGGTGTCCGTGTTCGTGCCGTCCGAAGCCGTCACCGTCATCGTGTACGTCCCGGTCGCCGGCGGGGTGAACTGGAGCCGGGCCGCGTTCACCGCCGTGCCGCCCGGGATCGCCGGGGTCGTCTCGCCCGCCTTTCGCGTCCAGGCGTAGCTGATCGTGTCGCCGGTGTCGGCGTCGGTCGCCGCCGCGAGGATGTTCACCGCCTGACCCACCTTCAGCGTCACATCGTCAATCGCGGCCAGCACCGGCGAGGAATCGTTGTCGGTGATCGTGACCGTCGTCTTCGCCGTGCCCAGCGTCCAGCCGTCCGGGAGCTCCGACGCCGGCGCGATCGTCACCGTGAACGTCTCGTCGCTCTCGTCCAGGCTGTCGTCGGTGATCGGAATCGCAATGTCCTTCGTAGTGTCGGTCGCGGTGAACGCAACCGAGGTCACCGCGTCGTTGTCGTAGTCGCCGTTCGCCGGGGTCGCCGCGCCGGTCGCCGACGAGCCGCCGTAGGTCACGTTGAAGGAGACCGCCTGACCGAACGCCTCGGTGGTGGTGATCCGCACCGTCGCGTTCCCCACGCTTTCCGCGACCGTCAGCGTCCCCGGCACCGAAACCGTCGACGCCGTTCCCACCGTGATCGTCACGTCCTCGGTGTCCGAGTTCGTTCCGTCCGACGCCGTCACCGTCAGCGTCCAGGTTCCGGTCGCCGTCGGGGTGAACCGGAGCCGGGCCTGGTTCAGCGTCGTGCCCTGCGGGATCGCATCGCCCGACTTCCGCGCCCAGGAGTAGCTGATCGTGTCGCCGGTGTCGGCGTCGGTCGCCGACGCGGTGATGTCCACCTCCTGCCCCAGCTTGAGCGTCTCGTCGTTGATCGCCGTCAGCACCGGCGAGGAATCGTCGTCGGTGATCGTGACCGTGGTCGTCGCCGTCCCCAGAACCCAGCCCTCCGGAAGCGCGGCCGCCGCGATCGTCACCGTGAACGTCTCGTTCGACTCGTCCAGGGCGTCGTCGGTGATCGGGATCGCAATGTCCTTCGTGGTGTCGGTCGCGGTGAACGCCACCGAGGTCGCCGCGTCGTTGTCGTAGTCGCCGTCCGCCGGGGTCGCCGCGCCGGTCGCCGACGAGCCGCCGTAGGTCACGTTGAAGGTCACCGCCTGCCCGAACTCCTCGGTCGTGGTGATCCGCACCGTCGCGTTCCCCACTCCCTCCGCGACCGTCAGCGTCGCCGGAACCGAAACCGTCGCCGACGCCCCCACCGTGATCACCACGTCCTCGGTGTCCGAGTTCCCGTTTCCGTCCGATGCCGTCACCGTCATCGTGTAGGTCCCGGCCGTCGGCGTGAACTGGAGCCGGGGCACGTTCCGGTTCGTGCCCGGCGGGATCGCCGGGGTCGTCTCGCCCGTCTTGCGGGTCCAGGCGTAGGTGACCGTGTCGCCATCATCGGCGTCGGTCGCCGACGCGGTGATGTCCAACTTCTGCCCCACCTTGAGCGTCACGTCGTCGATCGCCGCCAGCACCGGCGAGGAGTCGTCGTCGGTGATCGTCACCGTGGTCGTCGCCGTGCCCAGCGTCCAGCCGGTCGGAAGCGGGTTCGCCGCCGCGATCGTCACCGTGAACGTCTCGTCGCTCTCGTCCAGCTTGTCGTTGGTGATCGGGATCGTGATGTTCCGGGTCGTCCGCGTCGCGCTGAACTGCACCGTGGTCACCGCGTCGTTGTCATAGTCGCCGTTCGCCGGATTCGCCGCGCCGGTGGCGGACGCGCCCCCGTAGGTCACGTTCAAGGTCACCGCCTCGCCGAACGCCTCCGAAACCGTCACCGGCACCGTCGCGTTCCCCGCGCTTTCCGCGACCGTCAGCGTCGAGGGGACCGACACCGTCGAAGCCGTCCCCACCGTGATCGTCACGTCCTCGGTGTCCGAGTTCACGCCGTCCGAAGCCGTCACCGTCATCGTGTAGGTTCCGGTCGCCGGCGGGGTGAACTGGATCCGGGCCTGGTTCAGCGCCGTGCCCTGCGGGATCGCCGGGGATGTCTCGCCGGCCTTCCGCGTCCAGGTGTAGGCGAGGGTGGCGGTGTCGTCGTCGGTCGCCGACGCAGTGATGCTCACATCCTGTCCCTGCCGGATCGTGACGTCGGCGAGCGTCGCCAGCTCCGGCGTGTCGTCGTCGTCGGTGATCGTCACCGTGGTCGTCGCCGTCCCCAGGCTCCAGCCCGCCAGAAGCGGGGCCGCCGGCGCGATCGTCACCGTGAACGTCTCGGCGCCCTCGTCCTCCTCGTCATCGGTGATCGGGATCGCGACGTCCTTCACCGTGTCGTTCGCCCCGAACTGCACCGAAGTCACCGCGTCGTTGTCGTAGTCGCCGTTCGCCGGATTCGCCGCGCCGGTGGCGGACGTCCCCCCGTAGGTGATGTTGAAGGTCCTCGCCTCCCCGAACGACTCGGTGGTGGTGATCCGCACTGTCGCGTTCCCCACGTCCTCATCCACTTCCAGCGTCGCCGGAACCGAGACCGTCGCCGCCGCCTCCACCGTGATCGTCACGTCCCAGGTGTCCGAGTTCACGCCGTCCGAAGCCGTCACCGTCATCGTGTACGTTCCGGTTCCCGGCGGGGTGAACCGCAGCCGTCTCCGGTTCAGGTTGGTCCCCGAAGGGATCGCCGGGGAGGTCTCGCCCGTCTTCCGGGTCCAGGCGTAGGTGATCGTGTCGCCGTCGGCGTCGGTCGCCGTCGCCCTCATGTCCACATCCTGCCCCAGCTTGAGCGTCACGTTGGGGAGCGTCGTCAGCACCGGCGAGGAATCGTCGTCGGTGATCGTCACCGTCGTCTTTGCGTTCCCCAGCGTCCAGCCCGCCGGAAGCGCGGCCGCCGGCGCGATCGTCACCGTGAACGTCTCGTTCGACTCGTCCAGGTCGTCGTCGGTGATCGGGATCGCGATGTCCTTCGTGGTGTCGTTCATCCCGAACGTGACCGAGGTCACCGCGTCGTTGTCGTAGTCGCCGTCCGCCGGAGTCGCCGCGCCGGTGGCGGCGCCCCCGTAGGTGATGTTGAAGATGGTCGCCTGCCCGAACTGCGCGGTGGTGGTGATCCGCACCGTCGCGTTCCCACCATCCTCCGCGACCGTCGCCGTCGCCGGCACCGAGACCGTCGCCGCCGCCTCCACCGTGATCGTCACCTCTTCGGTGTCCGAGTTGTGGTCGTCCGAGGCTCGCACCGTCATCGTGTACGTCCCGGCCGCCGTCGGGGTGAACTGGAGCCGGGCCTGACCTGTTTGCGTCCCCGGCGGGAGCGCCGGGGTCGTCTCGCCCGTCTTGCGCGTCCAGACGTAGGAGATCGTGTCGCCATCGGCGTCGGTCGCCATCGCGGTGATGTCCACCTGCTGGCCCACCTTCAGCGTCACGTCGTCGATCGCCGCCAGCACCGGCGAGGCGTCGTCGTCGGTGATCGTCACCGTGGTCGTTGCGTTCCCCAGCGCCCAGCCGGTCGGAAGCGCCGCCGCCGGCGCGATCGTCACCGTGAACGTCTCGTTCGTTTCGTCAAACTTGTCGCTGGTGATCGGGATGCTGATGTTCTTCCTGGTGCCCGAAGTTGTGAACGCGACCGACTGCACCGCGTCGTTGTCGAAGTCGCCGTCCGCCGGATCCGACGCGCCGGTCGCGGTCCCGTCCCCGTAGGTCACGTTGAAAGTGACCGCCTGATCGAACGCCTCCGAAACCTTCACCGGCACCGTCACGGACCCCGCCCCCTCGGCGACCGTCCGCGCCGTCGGAACCGAGACCGTCGCCGTATCCGCCACCGTGATCGTCACGTCCCAGGTGTCCTCGTTCACGCCGTCCGAAGCCGTCACCGTCATCGTGTACGTCCCGGCCGCCGGCGGGGTGAACTGGAGCCGGGCCGCGTTCACCGCCGTGCCCTGCGGGATCGCCGGGGTCGTCTCGCCCGCCTTGCGGGTCCAGGCGTAGGTGAGATTGGTGGTGTCGGCGTCGGTCGCCGACGCGGTGATGCCCACCGACTGCCCCAGACGGATCGTCACGTCGTCGATCGACGCCAGCACCGGAGAGGCATCGTCGTCGGTGATCGTCACCGTCGTCCTTGCGTTCCCCAGGTTCCAGCCCGCCGGAAGCGCGGCAGCCGCCGCGATCGTCACCGTGATCGTCTCGTTCGCCTCGTCCTCCTCGTCGTCGGTGATCGGGATCGCGATGTCCTTCGTGGTTTCGTTCGTCATGAACGTGACCGAGGTCGCCGCGTCGTTGTCGTAGTCGCCGTTCGCCGGAGTCGCCGCGCCGGTCGCGGTGCCCCCGTAGGTGATGTTGAAAGTCGTCGCCGCCTCGAACGCCGCGGTGGTGGTGATCCGCACCGTCGCGTTCCCGCCATTCTCCGCGACCGTCGCCGTCGAGGGAACCGAGACCGTCGCCGCCGCCGTCACCGTGATCGTCACGTCCCAAGTGTCCTCGTTCACGCCGTCCGAGGCCGTCACCGTCATCGTGTACGTCCCGGCCGCCGGCGGGGTGAACTGGAGCCGGGCCGCGTTCACCGCCGTGCCCTGCGGGATCGCCGGGGTCGTCTCGCCCGCCTTGCGGGTCCAGGCGTAGGTGAGATTGGCGGTGTCGGCGTCGGTCGCCCTCGCGGTGATGTCCACCGACTGGCCCAGCCGGATCGTCACGTCGTCAATCGACGCCAGCACCGGCGAGGCGTCGTCGTCCTCGATCGTCACCGTCGTCTTTGCGTTCCCCAGCTCCCAGCCGGCCGGAAGCGAATCCGACGAAATCGTCACCGTGAACGTCTCGTCGCTCTCGTCCCGCTCGTCATCGGTGATCGGGATATCGATGTCCTTCGTGGGGTCCGATGCCCCGAACGTCACCGACGCCACCTCGTCGTAGTCGCCGGCCGCCGTGGTTACGTTCGCGTAGGCGACGTCGAAGGTCACCGCCTCCCCGAACGTCGCAGTGGTGGAGATCCGCAACGTCGCGTTCGCATCCGTCCCCTCGGTCACCGACAGCGTCGCCGGAACCGAGACCGTCGCCTTGTCCACCACCGTGATCACGACCTCCTCGGTATCCGAGTTTCCGTTCCCGTCCGACGCGGTCACCGTCATCGTGTACGTCCCGGTCGCCGTCGGCGTGAACTGGAGCCGGGCCGCGTTCACCGCCGTGCTCGACGGGATCGCCGGGGTCGTCTCGCCCGCCTTGCGGGTCCAGGCGTAGCTGACCGTGTCACCGGTGTCGGCGTCGGTCGCCGCCGCGGTGATGTCCACCGCCTGCCCCACCCGGATCGTTCTGTCCTCGATCGCCGTCAGCACCGGCGAGGCATCGTCGTCGGTGATCGTCACCGTCGTCGTTGCGTTCCCCATCGTCCAGCCCGCCGGAAGCGAACCCGAAATCGAGATCGAAATCGTGAACGTCTCGTCCGGCTCGTCCAGCTTGTCGTTGTTGATCCTGAAGTAGAGGAATCCTGTCGACGACCGCGGATCGACATTGCCCATGAGAGCATCCTTCTGATAGTCCCCTGGCCTCCTGCGCCTCGACTCGATGGCGGTCCCGTCCGCGTACGTCACGGTGTAGCTCACCCGCTGCGGGAGCGCCTCGGAACTCGTGATCCTTATGGATGGGCGGCCTGCGCTTTCCGCGACCGTCAGCTTCGCCGGTATCGAGATCGTCGCCGCCGCTCCCACCGTGATCACCACCTCCTCGGTATCCGAGTTGCCGTTCCCGTCCGACGCCGTCACCGTCATCGTGTACGTCCCGGTCGCCGTCGGCGTGAATCGAAGCTGGTCCCCGCTCAGCGATGTGCCGTCCGGAAGCGCCGGGGTCGTCTCGCCCGCCTTCCGGGACCAGGCGTAGCTGACCGTGTCGCCGTCGGCGTCGGTCGCCGCTGCGGTGATGTCCACCTGCTGGCCCACCTTCAGCGTCACGTCGTTGATCGCCGTCAGCTCCGGCGAGGAGTCGTCGTCGGTGATCGTCACCGTGGTCTTCGCCGTCCCCAGCTTCCAGCCCGCCAGAAGGGAACCCACCGGCGCGATCGTCACCGTGAACGTCTCGTCGCCCTCGTCCAGACTGTCGTCGGTGATCGGGATCACGATGTCCGCCGTCGTGCCCCTCGCCGTGAACTGCACCGACGGCGCCGCGTCGTTGTCGTAGTCGCCGTTCGCCGGATCCGACGCGCCGGTCGCGGTCCCGTCCCCGTAGGTCACGTTGAAGGACACCGCCTGCCCGAACGCCACGGTGGTGGTGATCCGCACCGTCGCGTTCCCACCATCCTCGGCGACCGTCAGCGTCGCCGGAACCGAGACCGTCGCCCCCGATTCCACCGTGATCGTCACCTCCTCGGTATCCGAGTTTCCGTTTCCGTCCGAAGTCCTCACCGTCATCGTGTACGTCCCGAGCGCCCGCGGCACGAATCGGAGCCGAGCCTGGTTCAGCGCCGTGCCCGGCGGGAGCGCCGGGGTCGTCTCGCCCGCCTTGCGCGTCCAGACGTAGCTGATCGGGTCGTTGTCGGCGTCGGTCGCCGATGCGAGGACGTTCACCTGCTGACCGATCCGAAACGTCACGTCGTCGATCGCCGCCAGCTCCGGCGAGGAATCGTCGTCGGTGATCGTCACCGTGGTCGTCGCCGTCCCCAGCTCCCAACCCGCCGGGAGCGACGCCGCCGGCGCGATCGTCACCGTGAACGTCTTGTCGCTTTCGTCCAGGCTGTCGTCGGTGATCGGGATCGCAATGTCCTTCGTGGTCTCGCCCGCGGGGAACGTGACCGAAGTCACCGCGTCGTTGTCATAGTCGCCGTCCGCCGGGGCCGCCGCGCCGGTCGCGGTCCCGTCCGCGTAGGTCACGTTGAAGACGACCGCCTCCCTGAACTCCGCAGCGGTGGTGATCCGCACCGTCGCGTTCCCACCGCCCTCGGCGACCGTCGCCGTCGCCGGAACCGAAACCGACGCCTTGTCCACCACCGTGATCGTCACGTCCTCGGTGTCCTCGTTGACGCCGTCCGAAGCCGTCACCCTCATCGTGTACGTCCCGGTCGCCGTCGGCGTGAACCGGAGCCGGGCCGCGTCCAGCACGGCGTCTGCCGGGAGCGTCGCGCCGGACACCCTTGACCAGGAGTAGCTGATCGTGTCTTCGGTGTCGGCGTCAGTCGCCACCGCGGTGATCTCCACCGTCTCGCCGAGACGCCAGGAAGCATCCTCGATCGCGGTCAGCACCGGAGTGGAGTCATCATCCGCGATGGTGAGGCTGATGCTCGAGCCGTCCCATTCGGCGCGTTCGGTGACGTCGCCGGTGAACGGGAAAACGTTGATCCCGAACGTTTCGTCATTCTCATCGCGACGGTCGCCGACGATGCCGATCGTGAACCTTGTGGTCCGTGCGCCCTCGGCGACCAGCACCCTGGGGAGATCGTGGGCAATGCAGTAATCAAAATTCGCCCTTGTCGTCGAACTGGCGCACGTATTGCTGAGGAGGGTGGGAACCGAAACGCTTCGCTCCGTGGAGCCGCTATCCGGAGCGAAACTCACGCCAAAACCTTTTGGCGCGCCCTCGCTGAGGGTGGCCGTGATCGTGACGTCGGTCTTGCCGCTGTCCCCTTCCGTGATCGACGTGTTGGCGACCGAAAGCGTGAGCGTCTTTCCCGTCCCCGCCCTCGGCGTCGCCTTGATCACTGCCGACAAGCCGCCCGTAACACTCACATAAGCCGTCGCTGCACGGATCTGGAACTCGTACTCCTTGCCATTTGTCAGCCCGGTAACCGTGTGGCGCAGCTTCGTGCCCATGGACACCGGCGTCAGGTCCTTCCATGGTGCAATCGCCTTTCCGGTGGCCAAGTCGAAAAGCCCCTGCCACTTCGTGATCGTCGGATCCGAAGGCTTGTCCCATTCGAGCACGATCTGCGCCTTGCCCGGTATCGCCTTGAATCCGGTCGGCTTGGCGGGAGGCGGGGCCGGGGTCACCGGGTCCGAAGACTCCGACCAGGGGCTGAATACTCCGCTGGAATGCCCAGCAGCGCGTATGCGGAATCTATAGGTCGTGCCGTTCTTCAGTCTATCTATTCTCTTCGGTGAGACATTGGGGAAATTGGCCTGATGTATCGAAAACGTGAATTCCCCGGAGCCTTCCTTGCGCTCGATCACCCAGGACTTGACGGCTCCGGTATTAGCCTGGGTCCACCACAAAAACACATGCCCGTTCCTGGGTTCAACTTTCGTGATGACGGGCGCCGGGATGCTCTGGGCAGCTGCGACCCCGGGCGCGAAGGGCGCCGTCAGCGCGAGCAGGAGGGCGGCGACGAACAGGCGCCCGACGCGCGCTCCCGCAAACATTGTCAATTGCAATTGCTGTCGGGCGCCGCCGCCGTCAGGTCAGCTTTCTTCTTGTTTTTCTGGGGGGGGGGGGGAGGATTCATGTATCGCACCCGGGACCGCCTACTATAAGCCCCGGGGGGGGAATGGGGCAGCGGGGAGCATAGCCCCGTCCTTCCGGCGGGGGAAACGCCAGGGTGTCAGTTTGTGTCGCACCCCAGCAGTCGGTCGACGAAATCCGCCTCGTCGGCAGCCCGGGACACCGCCTCGAAGAGCCGCGATTCGTCGGCAGTCGCCAGCGCTCTGGAGACTCCGGGCAGACGGGCAGGAAAATTGGGCGAAACCGCAATTCCGCGACTTCGCAGCATCATGCCGATCATCTCGGCTCGGCCCTGCGCCAACCCCTCGCGCCGGCCTTCGGCGAGCATCTGGCCGACCAGCGGATCGTCATCCACCGTCGTCCCGCCGGCGACGCCCATCGCCTTCCCCACCCGCCGCGCCACGTGCGCCATCGCGTCCACATCCCATTCGTCCATCACCGCGTGGATCTCATCCGCCGCGAGGCCGGGAAGCGCGCCGCTCTCCTCCGCCCGCCGGTAGCGACCCGGCGCCTCACGCCGGTGGATCACGCACCCCGGCCGCAGACTCCGGGGACGCCCCCGGGTTCCCCGCTCCGGAACCTCCACCCAGATTTCCGGGAGACCCCACTCCTGGTAGCGCCGCAGCTTCCCCCGCCGCACATCGGTGGTGTTGTCCACCTCCAGCACCACGTCCGGCCAGTCGTGCACACCCTGCGTCAGGACATGCGGTCCCGGCATCCGGGTATGGGCCGGATGCACGAACACCGAGAGATCCGGCTGCATGATGTCCCCCGGCTTTCCGTCCGGGCCAAGGATCCGCAAACCTCCCGGCCCGAAACTCACGATGCGCGAACCCCGCACCTGCTCCACCCGTTGCAGGAATCTCGCCAACCGCAAAGGCGACGCGGCGTGCGTGAACGTCTCCTCGCGCACAAACCACGCGGTTTCGCTGGCCTTGTGCCAGTACTCGTAGCGGCGTTCGGCCCAAACCGGCCCACGCAGATCCTCCTCGGTGGCGGACGCCGACTCGCAACCGGCGAACTCCAGCGTTTCCGGCGCCTTCCGCCTGGGCCGGCGCGACGGCCGCCTCGCCGGAGAGCGCACCGGCAGGGGCCTCCGCGCCGGTCGTCCTCCCGTCCCGTTCGCCATGACGCCCCCGACTGTAGCGCGCCTGCGGCTCAGCGGCCCGGCCTGGGGAAATCGTGGTCGGCGTCGTCCTCGAGGAAGAGCGGCATCGGCGGCGGCGGAAGCCCCTTTTCGGCGCGCGCCGCCCGCACCGTTTCCCGCACATCGGACAGGAGCTTGCGGGTGTCGTAGAGGATGCCGTCCTTCATCACGTACCGGATCGACCCGATGCGCTCGGTCCGGCCGGTCTCGTGGTTCAGCCGGATCGTCCCGCTGCCGTAGAGAACCTTCAGGTTGTGGAGGGGGTTCTCCTCGAGGATCACGAAGTCGGCGACCTTCTCCTCCTCGATGCTCCCCAGCCGGTCGTCGAGGCCCAGCGCCTCGGCGCCGTCCAGGGTCGCCGCGTGGATGACTTCGAGCGGATGGAACCCGGCCTCCTGGAAGAGCTCGAGCTCCTGGACGAACCCGAAGCCGTACAGGTTGAAGGTGTAGCCCGAGTCGCTGCCCACCACCACCCGGCCGCCGCGGTTCTTGTATTCGTTCACGAAGGCCATCCAGAGGCGGTAGTTCTCCTTCCAGTTGAGCTCCACCTGGGTGGTCCAGTCGAAGAAGTACGAAGCGTGGTTCACCGCGCTGGGGCGGTAGAACTCCCAGAGGTTCGGGTGGGTGTACACCGAATGCCATTCGTTGCGCTGCTGGCGCATCAGGTCGCGGGTGCCGATGTAGGCCACCCAGGTGGGGTGGATGGTGAAGTCCAGCTCCAGCAACTCCTCCATCACCTGGTTCCACTTCTCCGAAAACGGCGGCGCCGCCTGGGCCCAGAGACGCCCCGCCTCGGTGAACCGGTGGTACTCGTTGTTGTAGTTGTAGTCCGCCGGATAATGCTGGATGCGCCGGTCCGCGAACAGGGCTTCGGGAAGTCCGTACCAGTGGGTCATCGAGGTGAGTCCGGCGCGCGCGGTGTCGAGCGCGTTCATCCCCACCACGTCCAGCTGCGCGTGGTGGGTGGTCGAGCGCAGCCCCTGCTCCGCCGCCTCGGCGAGCGCCGCCCGGAAGATCCGCGGCTGGGCCCCGAAGAACTTGATGCCGTCGGCGCCCTGCTCCTTCACCCACCGAACCCAGCGGCGCGCCGCATCCGGGTTGGTCACCGGCTCCTCGCCGTCCCGCCCGAAAATCACGAACGCCTGGATGCGGGGGGAGGTGATCTCGTTGTTCCAGGAACGCTCCTTGTGGTGGAGCAGCCAGCGGGTGTTGAAGTTCCCCACGTCGGCGCCGGTGGTGATGCCGTGGCTCATCCAGAGCTTGTGGATGTACTCGGTGGGCACCCCCTGCCCGTCCCCCTCGTTGTGCTGGTGGAGGTGCATGTCGAGGAAACCGGGGAGGATGTAATGCCCGTGCAGATCGAGCTCGTGGTCCCCGGGCTGCGCGGTCGGCCGATCCTCTTCGTGGATCGGCGTCACGCCGGTCCCCACGCTGTGGATCGAGCGGATGACGTTCCCCTCGACGATGATGTCCACCGGGCCGTAGGGCGGAGCGCCGGTCCCGTCGATCACAATCGGGCCCCGCAGGATCATCCGCTCCCACGGCCCCTCGCCGTCGGCGCGATCGGGAACCGGCCACGGGATGTCCTCCGCCTCCTGGGAAAACGCCGGGGCGGCGAAGAGAAGCAGAAACGGGAGCAACAGGCGCGATGTCTTCATGGGCGCCAGTATCCCACAAACGCCGCGCTATCCGGCGAGCCGGTCCAGCCGGAGCCGGTGGCGTTCGTCGAACAGCCGCCGCGAAACAGCGCGGACCGCCCCCTGGATCCCGAACCCGGTTCCGGCGGTAATCAGCAGCATGATGAGAATCTGGTAGCGCACCGCCTCCATCGCATCGGCGCCGGCGAGGATCTGGCCGGTCATCATCCCCGGCAGGCTGACGATGCCGGCGGCGGCGAGCGCGTTCAGGATCGGGATCAAGCCGGCGCGGGCGCTCTGGCGGGCGATGTCCCGCATGGCCTCCTCGCGGGTTTCCCCGAGCGCGAGGCGCTGCTCGATCCCCTCCCGGTCCTGGACGGCCGACTCGGTGAGCCGCTCGACCGCGAGCGAAATCCCGTTCATGGTGTTGCCGAGCAGCATGCCGAGCAGCGGAATGGCGAACCGGGGCGTCCACCAGGGTTCGGGACCGAGAACGACGACCAGGGCGAAGACGGTGAAGGCGAAAGAGGACACGAACATGGCCGACCCGCCCACCAGATACCCCCACGCGCCGCGCAGCGGGCGGCGCTGCCGGCTGCGGACCTCCCGCGCCGCGACCAGCAACATGACGAACGCCATCAGCGCGACCACCCACGGCGTCCGGGCGCCCAGCACGACGCGGAGAACCAGACCCACCAGCAGGAGCTGCGCGGTCATCCGGAGCGAGAGCCAGAGCAGCTGGCGGGACATGCCGAGCCGGTCCCGGTGCGCGGCGTATGCGAGCAGCAGCACCGCGAGCGCCGCGAGGCCCAGGTCCGGCGCGGTGAGCGGGATCACGTCAGGCGTCCCTCGGGAAGCAGCAGCGCCTGATCGGCGGCGGCGATTTCGGGAGCGGTGTGGGAGGCCCACACCACCGGCGCCCGTCGCGTCCGGCGCCAGTCGGCCAAGACCCGGACGATCCGGTCCCGGTTCGCCGTGTCGAGGTTGGCGGTGGGTTCGTCCAGCAGCAGCACTTCGGGCTGGCGAGCCAGCAGCCGCAGGATCGCGAGGCGGGCGCGCTCCCCGGTGGACAGCCGGCCCGGCGCGGTCTCGCCGATGTCCGGGGGCAGGCCGAAATCCCGGAGCGCCTCCGCGGAAGGCGGTTCGGGAAAGTGCCCGGCCACCGTGGGCGCCCAGAAACGGGGCTCCGCCGGGAGCAGCCCCACCTTGCGCCGCCAGGCCGGCCCCGAAACGTCCTGTCGCGCCGTCCCGTTCCAGGACACCGCCCCCTCGGGCGCGGGGTCGAGATCGGCGAGCGCGCGGAGCAGCCGGGTCTTTCCCGAGCCGGAAGGACCGG
Source organism: Candidatus Marinacidobacterium sp. (assembly GCA_965202845.1). Classification (GTDB taxonomy): domain Bacteria; phylum Acidobacteriota; class Vicinamibacteria; order Marinacidobacterales; family Marinacidobacteraceae; genus CBDATA01. The sequence goes on along the minus strand of OZ241856.1, from coordinate 36,709 downwards.
AAATCGCCAGCGTCCCGCCGGGCGGCACGTCGAACCCCAGCGGGGGAAGTCCGCCGATCCGGAGGTCCCGCACGGTGAACATCGGGCCGGATTCTGACGCGCCTACACTGGGCGCGTGTCGAACCGGATCCAGCCGTTCCGATGCGCCGTCGCCGGCGCGCTGGCCGGGCTGGCGTCGCTGGTTCCCGGCGTGAGCGGCGGCACCATGATCCTGGCGGTGGGGGCGTATCCCAGGCTGGTGGGAGCGGTGGCCGACCTGGGTTCGCTCCGCTTCCGCTCCGGGCCGCTGGCTTCGCTGGGGATCGCCGTCGGGGCCGCGCTCGCCGCCATGTTCCTGGTCGCCGGGACGGCCCGCGACCTCATCGCCGCCCATCCGGTGGCGGCGTTCGGCCTGTTTCTGGGGCTCGCCTTCGGCGGCGTCCCGGTCCTGCTCGGCATGAGCCGGAAGCGCGGGCCGGCGTTCGTCGCCGGAGCGGCGGTCGGACTCTTCGCCGCGATCCTCCCGCTGTTCGTCGGGCGGAGCGCGGCGGCGGCCCTGGCGCCGTCCGCGCCGGCCTTTTTCGCCGCCGGCGTCATCGCCGCCTTCGCCATGACCCTCCCCGGGATCAGCGGCAGCTTCCTGCTGCTGCTCATGGGGATGTACCGCCCCTTCCTCGACGCCGCCGACCGGGTCGGGGACGCGCTCCGGGGGTCGGGCGCGCTGCTGCCCGCCGCGGTCGCCATCGCCCCCTTCGCGCTCGGCATCGTCCTCGGCGTCGTCCTCGGCTCGCGCCTCGTGCGATACTCCCTCGAGAAGCACCCGAAGCCGACGCTCGGCCTCCTCCTCGGTCTGCTGCTCGGCGCGACCGCCGGCCTCTGGCCATTCCGGACCCCGTCCGGGGCGCGGTTCGCTCCCGCCGCCGGGGACATCGCCCTGGCGCTCGGCGCCATCGGGTGCGGCTTCGCGCTGACGGCGCTGGTCGGACGCGCCTCCCGAAAAGGAACATGAAAGGAACATGACCGCAAAGTGCTGCTGACCGCCGCTCCCCCCACGTTTCTCCAGACCGGGCTTCCGCTCTTCGGCGCCGCGCCCCACCGGGTCGCAGACCTCTCGGAGGAGACGGCGGCCTTCGGCCGCCGCGAGATCGAGCTCGCCGAACACGAGATGCCGGGCCTCATGGCGCTGCGGGAGCGCTACGCCGCCACCCGGCCGCTGGAAGGCGCGCGCATCACCGGCTCGCTCCACATGACGATCCAGACGGCGGTCCTCATTGAGACGCTGCTGGACCTGGGCGCCGAAGTCCGCTGGGCGAGCTGCAACATCCACTCCACCCAGGATCACGCCGCCGCCGCGGTGGTCGCCGGGCGGGGCGGAAGCGGCGCCGATCCCCGCGGTCCGGCGGTGTTCGCGTGGAAGGGGGAGACCCTCGCCGAATACTGGTGGTGCGCCGTCCAGGCGTTCGACTGGCCCGACGGCCGGGGGCCGAACCTGATCCTCGACGACGGCGGCGACGCCACCCTGCTGATCCACAAGGGCGCGGCGTGCGAACGCGCCGGAAGCGTCCCCGATCCGGCGACCGCCTCCAGCGAGGAGTTCGCGGCGCTGCTCCATCTGCTGCAGGCGGCGGCCGCCGAGCGGCCGGGCTGGTTCTCCAGGCTCGCCTCCGGGATCCTCGGAGTGACCGAGGAGACGACCACCGGGGTGCACCGGCTGGCGCGGATGCATCAGGAGGGATCGCTGCTCTTCCCGGCGATCAACGTGAACGACTCGGTCACCAAGAGCAAGTTCGACAACATCTACGGCATCCGCCATTCGCTGGTGGACGGGATCATGCGCGGCACCGACGTCATGCTCTCCGGCAAGCAGGCGGTGGTGATGGGCTACGGCGAGGTGGGGAAGGGCGCCGCCCAGTCGCTGGCCGCCCAGCGGTGCCGGGTGGTCGTCACCGAAGTGGACCCGATCTGCGCCCTCCAGGCGCTCATGGACGGGTTTCAGGTGGTCCGCGTCGAGGACGTGGTCGAGGATGCGGATGTCTTCATCACCGCCACCGGGAACGTCCGGGTGCTGGGGATCGAGCAGCTTCGCCGGATGAAGCACAACGCCATCGTCGGCAATGTGGGCCACTTTGACAACGAGATCGACATGGCCGGACTCGCCGCCGAACCGGGCATCCGCCGGGTCCGGATCAAGCCCCGGGTGGACGCCTGGGTCTTCCCGGACGGGCGGCAGATCCTCGTCCTGTCGGAGGGCCGGCTGCTGAACCTGGGGAACGCCACCGGGCATCCCAGCTTCGTGATGAGCGCCAGCTTCTCCAACCAGGTGCTGGCGCAGATCGAGCTGCACCAGCGGCTCGACCGCTATCCGCTCGGCGTGCACGTGCTGCCGAAGCATCTCGACGAGGATGTGGCCCGGCTCCATCTCGGAAAACTGGGCGCCCGGCTGACCGAGCTCACTGCGGAGCAGGCGGAGTACATCGGCGTTCCGGTGGAAGGGCCGTACAAGCCGGATTCCTATCGCTACTGAGAAGATGGCCGAGGCGTCGGATCCGGTTGGGCGACGGGACGCCGCCGCCGTCCGGGAGGCGGCGCTCACCGTCCTCTCCGTCGCGGTGCTGCTGCTGGCGGCGGGCGCGATCGTCTGGCTCCTCTACCGCTTCATCGCCGCCTTCTCCCACATCCTGCTGCCGCTTGCGGTGGGCGCGCTCGCCGCGCTGGTGTTCCGGCCCTGGTTCCGCATCTTCCAGAAGCGGCTGCATCTCCCCCCGATCCTCGCGCTGGGCGCGGTGTTCCTCGCGCTCGGCGGGCTTCTGACCGGGTTCGCGCTGACGTTCGGCAACCTGCTCGCCGCGCAGGCGGGGGACCTCCTCGAACGCGCCCCGGAGGCGCTGGCGGCGGCCTACCGGTTCGCCCTGGCGGAGGCGCCGGTGGTGGTGGATTTCTTCGAGAACCACCCGGTGGGCCGGCAGCTGCGCGACTTCCTCGTGAGCCAGCGGGCGACGCTGGTGGAGGGCGCGGCGCGGGTCGGGGAGCAGGTGTTCGCCGCCGGCGCCGGGATCGTCCGGGGCGTGTTCGGTCTGCTCGGCTGGCTGATCGTGCCGCTCTACTTCGGCTTTTTCCTCTTGTGGGAGCCTCCGCCGACCGACCCCGCCCGGCTGCTTCCCTTCCTGAAGCCGCGCACCCGGAACACCGTGGTCCGGCTGGGGCGCGAGTTCGTGAACATCCTGGTGGTGTTCTTTCGCGCCCAGCTGGCGGTGGCCTTCCTCCAGGGGCTGCTGGTGGCGATCGGGTTCACCCTGATCGGCCTCGACTACGGCTTCCTGATCGGCCTATTCCTCGGATTGCTGACCATCATCCCCTATCTCGGAACCGCGGTTGGCTTCCTCACCGCGGTGCCGCTGGCGCTGGCGCAGCCGGACGGCGGCCTGCTGCTCGCCGCGCTCGCCGCCGGGACGCTGATCGCGGCGCAGCTGGTCGAGGGCTGGGCGCTCACCCCGAAGATCATGGGAGACCGCACCGGGCTGCACTGGATGGCGATCATCCTGGCGGTGCTCTTCTGGGGGAGCGCGCTCGGCGGGCTGACCGGCGCGCTGCTCGCCATTCCCCTGACCGCCTTCGCCGTCTCCGCGTGGCGGCTGGTGCGCGAGCGCTATGTGGTCGAGGTGGTGTGAGGCTGCGGCGGCGTATTCGGTTTCCGCCGGGTAAAATGGGGGTGCTGGGGAGGTGGAGGACGGAACCATGGCGAGCATCACTATCCGCAATCTGGATGAAGACGTGAAGGCGCTCCTGCGCGCGCAGGCGACAGACAACGGCAGATCCATGTCCGAGGAGGCGCGGCGCATCCTGCGCAAGGCGGTTGAACGCAGGAAGGCGCCCCGCAATCTCGTGGCCGCCATCCGCTCCCGAATCGAGCCTCTCGGGGGCGTGGATCTGGAGCTTCCGCCGCGCAGGACGAAGCGCGAACCGCCGTCTTTCGAGTGAAACGGCGTCAGTCGATCCTCTTGGATACGAATGTAGTTTCGGAGATATTGCGCCCGTCGCCCGATCCGGTGGTCACAAGATGGGGCGGAAGTTTCGCTGCCACGGACTTGTACTTTTCAGCGATTGGCGAGGCGGAACTTCGTTACGGGCTGGCCGTCATGCCACGTGGCCGCCGCCAAGCCGAACTGGCATCCGCCATGGAAACCATCCTCAGGGCGGACTTCAGCAATCGCATACTGCCTTTTGACAGCGTCGCGGCGCGCTTCTATGCGGAAATCGCGTCCGGGCGCCGACACGCGGGGCAACCCGTCGACGAAATCGATTGCCATATCGCGGCCATCGCCCGATCGCGGCGCATGGCGGTGGCTACACGAAACGTCCGGGATTTTGCGAACATGGGCATTGAGATCATCAACCCTTGGAAAACGGCAGGGGCGACGCGCCTTGCGTCACCGAGCGGTTCAGCGCCCGGCGCAACATAACCCCCGGGGCCTGCGATGCCCCCCCGGGGGCAACGAGTCAGGATGCGGCGGCCAGCCGGCGGAGGACCCCGTCTTCAACCGCGGCCCGGGGCCAGTCGGCGAGGGAATCGAACCCATCGCCCACCGCGACCACCGCCGGAGTCCGCCCGTAGAGCTCGTCTCCCACGATGCAGGCGAGCGCCAGAAAGGCGTCCACCTCGCGGGTCACCAGCGCCGCCGGAGCGGTGCGCCGCCGGATCGCCTCCAGCAGCACGGCGGTGGTGGTGGAGGACCCCCGGGTCGCGGGGATCGCCAGCACTGCGCCAGCGGCGATCCGGCCGCACAGCGGGTGGTGGGTGTCGGTGATGCGCCCGGTTTCGGCGTCGTAGCCGCCCCAGAAGCTCAGCGGCTCCGAAGCGTGGACGACCGGCCCCTCGGCGCGCCCCTTCCCGAGGAGGCGCCGCCCCCTGACCGCGTTCGCCATGTCAGTCCCAGGGGCCGGGTTCGCGCGTCACCCGGCCGCGCTTCGCCGACTCCACGCACTCGCCCAGGCTTCCGAACGCGACGCCGGCGCCGAGGAGGCCGGGGGCGTACCAGGCGTACTTCGCCGAGTTCGTCATGATGCGGCGCACTCCCTGGTCCAGCATCGGGGTGGCCAGGATGCAGGTGTCCACGGTGAGCGCGCAGCCGAACCGGCGCAGCGGTTCGAGATGGCCGGCGCGTTCGGCCAGATCCCTGACGATGCGGCTGGTGGTCACCAGGAACCGGCACTTCGGGTCCCGCTCCCCGCCCCGGGAGCGGATTTCGGCGGCGAGCGCCCGAAACTCCTCGAGGGAGAAGTGCGGGCTTCCGAGAACCACCAGGTCCAGCGGCCCCTCCGCGCCGCCGCCGAGCTCCCGGCGCGCCTGCCGGAGCGCCCCGGCGTCCACCTGGCGCGCGACATCCGGGGGGCGGCCGCCGAGCGCGTCCTCGAGCGTCGGAGCTTCCGGGGTCACGCCGGGGATGTGGAACAGCGCGACCGCGCCGGAGGACGCGGCGGCGGCGCCGAGCGCCTTCAGCTGGTCCTCGCCGGGCGGCGGTCCCGGGATCCCGACGAGGGCCGTCACGTCTCCCTCCGCGAACGAGCCGAGGAGATGCCCCAGCACCGGATGAAAGTCGTCCGCGGCGGCCAGCGCTTCGGGGACGCCGGTCAGTTCCAGCACCCGGGTCGCGCGCCGGTTCGCCTCCAGGTGCAGGCCGACGGCGGGCGCCCGGGCGGCGATCGCGGCGCAGATGTCCAGGAGGTCCGGGTAGCGCTCGGTGCGGGCGCCGATCACCGAGTTGGCGAAGCAGACCGCGTTGGACTCCCCCCAGGCGATCTGCTGGCCGAACCGGGGGAGCGGCCCGGTCTGGTAGGGCGCGCAGGTCCAGGTAGGGATCGTCCCCATCGAGGCGTAGGCGCGCATCTGCCGCGCCGACTTCGCCGCCCAGTCGGCGGGAACCGCCCATTCGCGGTGATGGAGCTCGTCGAGGCCGCTCACGTTCAGCGTGGATGGGACCGCGACCCGGGCGCCCAGCCCGGCCAGCCGCTCGGCGAATTCCAGCCCGGCGTCCCCCACGTAGATCGTGCTGTCGATGTGGGCGCTCTCGATGTCGAGCATCGCCTCCGCCCCCCGCGCCTCGGCCATCCGGACCAGGATGCGCATCGCCAGCCGGGCCGCCTCGCCGCGTTCGCCGGCGAGCGCCGCCCGGTCGGTTTCGCCGAGCCGCAGCACGCCGCGCGTCAGTCGTCCGCTTCGGACGAGGCCGTCCGGGCGCGCTTCCACACCGCGCCGTTCACCGCGAGGCACAGCAGCAGGAGCAACCCCACCTGAAGCGCCACCGTCCCGACGGTCAGGCCGGACGGACTCCACCAGGCGCCGTCCGAGCTGCCGGCCGCCCCCACGATCCACCAGGTGATCAACGCGACGAACTCGATCGGAACCACCCAGGTGATGAGGATGTCGAACCAGCGGCCCACCCGCCACTCCTCGTGGGGTCCGCTCAGATGCTCCCTGCGGAAGCGGCGGGCGCCGACCCGGATCACCGCGAGCGCGACGAAGAGGCCGGAGACGATGAGCGCCGCGCCCCAGGTCCAGTCCTGGTTGTCGAAGAACCCCATGAAGATCGCCGAGGGGATGCCGCAGAGGAAGGTGATGAGGGCGACCACCGGAACCGAACGGCGGCGCGGCAACCCCAGGTCCATGACCATCCGGTTCACCAGCTCCAGCTGGGTCACGAAGGAGGATATGGCGGCGCAGGAGAGCGCGAGGAAGAACAGCGGCATCATCAGGGCGCCGCCCGGCATCGCTTGGAACAGCCGCGGCAGCCAGAGGAAGGTCAGCCCCTCGTTGCTCGAACCGAGCGCCGCCTGCATGGATTCGGGCGACGCGCTGAGCGCGAACACCGACCCGATCACCGCGATGCCGGCGAGCAGCGACGCCACGTTGTTCGAGACCGCTGAGAGGATGCCGGTGCGGACGAAGCCCTGGTCGCTGCGAATGTAGCTGCCCAGGACGATGACCAGACCCCATCCGGCGCCGGTGCTCCAGGCGGTCTGGGTCAGGGCGGCGAGCCAGATGCGGTGGTCGGCCAAGGCGCCCAGGTCGGGAACGAACAGGAAGCGGAGGCCCTCGGCGGCGCCCGGCAGGGTGACGGCGCGGATCGCGGCGCCCACCAGCAGGATGAAGAGCGTGGGAATCAGGAAGCGGTTGACCCGCTCGATCCCCGCCGAGACGCCGCGATGGATGATGAGGGCGGTGACCACGACCGCGACGCCGTGGTAGAGCAGCGGCTCGGTCCCGCTCAGGCGGAACCCCTGCCAGAAGGCGTCCATGTCGGCGCCCTGGAGCTGCCCCAGCGTGGAGGCGACCAGATATTTCAGGCACCAGCCGACGACCACCGAGTAGTAGAAGGTGATCAGGACGGTGACCAGGCCCACGAAGAGTCCCACCCAGTTGCGCCCGCCGCCGATGGTGACGCCGAAGGCGGCGGCCGGACTCCGCCGCGACCGCTTGCCGAGCGCGAATTCGGCGAGCAGCAGCGGGAACGCCCAGAGCACCAGGAAGATCAGCCACGGGATCAGGAACTCGCCGCCGCCGTTCTGCGCGGCGATCCGGGGGAAGCGCCAGATGTTCCCGGTTCCCACCGCCATCCCGACGGTCGCCAGCAGCACCGCCCACGAGGAGCTGAAACGCGCCGGAGCGGAAGCCATGGGGACCTACCCGGTCTGCAGGTTCACCCGCCGCCCCAGGCCGCGGGCGAGCGCCTGCTCGTAGACGTGGCTGGCGCAGGCGACGTCCTCGATGGCCACGCCGACCGACTTGAAGAGCGTGATTTCGTCGCCCTCCCGCCCCGGCGCCTGGCCGGCCACGATGGCGCCGAGCTCGGCGTGGATGTCCGAGACCTGGAACGAGCCGTCCCCGATCGCCGCCATCAGGTCTCCCGCCTCCTCCAGCACCTGGGCCTGGAAATCGGGCACGACCCGGCAGCGGGCGAACACCGAAGCGGCCACCTCGCGCTTCACCGGAGCGTTGGCGCCCACCGAATTCACGTGCATGCCGGGAGACAGCCACTCGGCCTCGATCACCGGCGTCCTGGTGGTGGTGGCGGCGCAGACCACGTCGCACCCGCGCACCGCATCCTCCGGCGCGTCCACCACTTCGACCTCGATGTCCCCCTCCTCCCGCAGCGCGGCGGCGAAGGATTCGGCGGCGGCCGCGGCCGCGTCGTGGATGCGGATGGTCCGGATGGTCCGCACCTCCCGAACCGCCGCGACCTGGTTCCGCCCCTGGAACCCGGCGCCGATGAGGCCCAGGACCGAGGCGTCCTCCCGCGCCAGATATCGGGTGGCGACGCCGCTCGCCGCCCCGGTGCGGACGCCGGTGATGTAGCCGCCGGGGAGCACCGCCCGGAGCGCCCCGGTGGTCCAGTCAAAGTGGAGGATGGTGAACCAGGTGTCCTCCGGAGCCCGCTTTCCCGGAGTGCCGGTGAGCGTCTTGAGGCCGAACCCGTTCCGGTCCGGGATCACCGCCGCCATGATGCGGAAGTTGCCGGCGTCGCCCTGAAGCGGCATGACCAGCCGCGGCGCCAGCGAAGTCCGCCCTTCGGCGTGCAGTCGGAAGGATTCCTCGAGAAGCCGAACCGCGTCCCCCATCGAGAGGACTTCGGCCACCTCGCGTTCGTTGAGAATGAGCGCCATGAGCGGCGGCGAGTCTATCCGGCCGGCTCAGTCGCGCGAAAACACGGCGCGCATCACGTGCCCGGCGATGTCCGGGTTCTTGCGCAGCCGGCGCAGGGAATACGGCAGCCAGTCGGGTCCGAAGGGCACCCCGACCCGGACCTGGTGGCCCGCCTCCAGCACGGCGCGGCGCAGCCGCGGGCGGACGCCGTGGAGCATCTGGAACTCGTACCGGCGCCGCGGCAGGCGCTGCTGGTCGAGGAGCCGTTCCGCCTTCAGGATGAGCCACTCGTCGTGGGTGGCGAGCGCGACCCGGCATCCGCCGCCCAAAAGCTCCCGGAGGATCGCCAGGTAGTTCTCGCGGATGACGTCCGGCTCCTGGTAGGCGAGCGCCGGCGGCTCCAGGTAGACGCCCTTGCAGAGGCGGACGTCGGCGCCGACGGCGGCGAGGTCGCGCGCGTCGGCCAGGCTCCGGCGCATGCGCGCCTGGAGCACCACGCCGAAGTTCCCGAAATCGGAACGGAGGTCCTTGTGGATGTCGAGCGTCGGCTGGATCTGGGGGCTGTTCTCCATGTCCATCCGGACGAACACGCCGCCCCGCTCCGCCGCGCGCTCGAGGACTTCGCGGATCCGGTCCCGGCAGAAGGCGTAGCCGATCCCCAGGCCGAGGTGGGTGGGCTTCACATGGACGTACGCCTTCAGGGCGTGCTGTTCGATGGCGTCGAGGACGTCGCGGTAGACCCGCACCGCCTCCTCCGCCTCTTCGGGGCGGGTCACGAATTCGCCGAGCTGGCTGACCGCCACCAGCAAGCCCTGTTCATTCAGTTCCTTCGTCACCCGGACCAGGTCGGCGACCGATTCGCCGGCGATGTAGGGGCGGGCGAACGGGCGCACCGCCGCCTTGGGGAGGGCCGGCAGGAGCGAGACGACCAGCCGGTTCAGGAGCGCCATGCAGCCCCCCGGAGGGCCGGGTCAGTCCAGCCCGAAGTGCGCGAGGATGCGGTCAAGGGCTTCCCGGGTCGGCGCATCCAGCGCCGGGGTCGGCGCCCGCGCGCCGGGGTGGGCGATGGCGCCCCGTCGCCGGAGCATCTCCTTGCGGATGGGCATCCCGATCCCCTCCTGGAACTCGAAGCGCATCACCGGGGAGTAGCGATAGAAGCTCCTCGCGGCGCCGTCCCGGTCGCCGGCGTCCCATTGCCGGACGATCTCGACCAGCAGCTTCGGGTAGGCGAAGCCGGTCATCGCCCCGGTGACGCCGGAGATCAGCTCCTCGAGCAGGTACGCCCCGCCCAAGCCGCCGAAGATGCCGATTTCAAGGTCCTTCCCGGCGAGCTCCCGGATGCGGGCCGCCTTGTACGGGGTGGGGGCGTCCTCCAGCTTGATGACGCGCGCCGATGGAATCTCGCGGCAGATGCGGACGAGCAGCTCCGCCTCCATGTGGAAGCCGGAGATCGGCGGGAAGTCCTGGATCACGATGGGGATGTCGATGGCGTCGGCGAGCTCCCGGAAATGCCGGAGGACGCCCGCCGAGTTGCACCGGGGGGCGCGGGGCGGCGAGACCATGACCCCGGCGGCGCCGGCCCGCTCCGCCTCCTGGCAGCGTTCCCGGGCGATATCGAGGCCGGGACCGGTGGCGCCCACGATGACCGGGACCGCTCCGTCGACCGCGCGCATGCTGGCGTCGAGGATCTGCGCCCGCTCGCGGTCCGAAATGCGGGAGACCTCGCTGGTCACGCCGAGCGCGGTGAAACCCGAGACCCCGTCCTCGAGGAAGAGCCGGACCACCCTGCCGAGGCTCGCCGCGTCGAAGGACCCGTCGGGAGCGAAGGGAGTGGGCAGAACCGAATAGACGCCGCGCATGGCCGGGAATTATCGCACGGGAGTCTGATACAAAGGGGCGTATGCGACTGCGCCTGCTCTCCGCTTCCGAAGTTCGCCGGGCGATGCCCATGGCGGACGCCATCCGCATCGTCCGCGAGGCGTTCCTTGAACTTTCCGCCGGGCGGGCGGCGATGCCGGTTCGCACGCAGATCCCGATTCCGGAGAGCGGCGGGATCAGCCTGCATATGCCGGCGCACCTGCCCGGACCGGGCCCGGTCGGAAAGGGACAGGTCGGAAGGGGACGGGCCGGAAAGGGACAGCTGGCGACCAAGATCGTGTCGGTGTTTCCCCGGAATCCGGACCGCTCCCCGCCCCTGCCCACCATCCACGCGCTGGTGTTGGCGCTCGACGCCGAAACCGGGGTTCCGCTGGGCGCGCTCGAAGGCGGAACGCTCACCGCGATCCGCACCGGGGCGGCCTCCGGGGTGGCGACCGCCGAACTCGCCCCCGAGGATGTCGAGACCGCCGCCGTCCTGGGCGCCGGCATCCAGGCGCGCACCCAGCTGGAGGCGATGGTCGTCGCCCGGCCCGGCATCCGCCGCGCCCTGGTCTTTGACATCCGGCCGGAAGCGAGCGCCGCGTTCGCCCGCGAGATGAGCGAACGGCTCGCCATCCCGGTGACGGCGGCGGCGCGCGCCGACGATGCGGTGGCGGCGGCCGATGTCATCGCCGAAGCCACCACCGCCAGCGCTCCGGTGTTTTCGGATTCCGCGCTCCGTCCCCGCGCCCACCTGAACGCGGTCGGGTCGTTCACGCCGGCCATGCAGATCATCCCGCCGGAGACGGTGGTTCGGGCGAAGGTGGTGGTGGATCACCGGGAGTCCTGCTGGGAGGAGGCCGGCGACCTGATTCGCCCGCGCGACGCCGGCCTCATCGACGAGTCGCACGTCCTCGCCGAGATCGGCGAGATCGCCGCCGGAACCGCGCCCCGTCCCGAGGGGGGGCCGGTGCTCTTCAAGACGGTGGGAACCGCGGTGCAGGATGTGGCGGTGGCCGCCGCCGCCCTCGCCCGTGCCGAGGAGCAGGATTTGGGCGTGGTGGTGGACTTGTGACCAAATGAAACACGCAGAACACATCGGTAAATCAACGACTTATAATCTACATGCGAGTTAAGACAAGTTGACTTTCTCTATTTGACTTCCGGCATTGACGCCGCCCCCGCCGAAGAGCGAGCCTCGGCATGGCAGTGGAGTCGTGACCAAATGAAATACACATAACATGCTTAAAAATCAATGATTTACAACCTACATGCGAGTTAAGACAAGTTGACTTCCTCTATTTGGCTTCCGGCCTTGACGCCGTCACCGCCGAGGAGCGAGCCTCGGCATGGCAGTGGGGCCGTGACCAAATAAAACACGCAGAACATATCTGCAAATCAATGATTTACATACGAAACGCAAACTAAGACAAGTTTCCTTTCTCTATTTGACTTGCGGCCTTGACGCTGCCCCCGCCGAGGAGCGAGCCCTTGGCGCGGTGGTGGAGCCGTGACCAAATGAACCACACAGAACACTTGACTTCGACAGTTTTGATCGATAAGTCCTTGACTGTCAATAGCCGACATTTCTGGCTAGGCACTACAAACGTAGCCCTCTGAAGGCTACGCCGGCGGAGGTTCGGCCCTCAGGCGAGCTGGTACGGCGTGGTCGGCAGGGGAAGTCTCATCGCGGCGTAGATAGCCTCGGCCTCCAGGGACGGCTTCGAGGGGATGGCGTATCGCTCTCCCGTTTTCTCGCAAAGCAACACCGTGCACTTGCGGTGCGCCAGCGCGTTGCGGATGACTTCGGGAGACATCCGTTCCTTCTGGAGCGCGACCCGATAGGCCAGATGGCGCACGCAGGCGAACGCCATGAAGGCGATCGCGATGTGGGCGCGGATCCGTTGTTCGGTCCAGTGCCAGATCGGCCGGACGCGCAGATCGTGCTTGGTGATGCGGAAGCTCTCCTCGACCCGCCAGAGTCCCCGGTAGTGCGACAGCACCTCGGCGGCCCGCGCGTCGCGCAGGTTGGTGATGACGCCGGCCAGTCCGTCCCAGCGCGCCGCCTCGTCGATCTTCTTCTGATCCAGGACGAGTCGCGCATCCCCTTCAACGGCGATGAAGCGCTTGGCGCCATGCTGGGACAACAGCGCTTTGGGGTTGTCGCTTTGCGACAGCTTGTCGAACGCCCGCTGGATCGCCTTGCGGCGATCGTGGGCGTCCTTGTGCGCTCGCTTGGCGGACCACGTGACGATCAACTGTCGCCCCTGGTGCTCCCATTCGTTCACCCGGCGCTCCGAGGAGCCTTCCAACGGGCCGTAGGAGTCCAGGTTCCAGATCTTCTTGCGTAGCGCGCCGGGGAGCTGGCGCAGCCGGGCGCCCACCACATAGCCGCCGCCCATCGCGTCCAGAGCCTCCAGGTTGGCGGCGCTGAGCATCCCCCGATCCGCCACGCAGACCGCCTGCTGCGCCGGATGACGCCGCAGCAAGCCCTCGAACACCGGAACCAGGCTGTGCCCCTCGTAGGCGGCGCCGGGGAACACCTCGTAGCTCACCGGAAGCCCCTCGCGGGTGACCATCAGCGCCAGCAGCACCTGCGAGTAGCGGTGCTTGCCGTCCTTGCTGTACCCCTTCTGGCGGAGTTCGTCCTCCTCCTCCGTCGCAAAGGCCAGCGTGGTGCAGTCGAAGAACAGCACCGAGACCGGATCGGGCAACACCGAGCGGGTGGCGTCGCCGACCCGGGCGCGAAGCCGTTCGATTGTCCTCGCGTCCAGCCGATCCATCATCCGGTAGACCTTGTGAAGCGGAAGGCTCACCCCGAAGTCGTCTTCAAGATTCCGCACGCTGCCGCGCTTGCTGTCCGGGTTGGCGATCCGCGCCATCACCGTGTGGAAGAGCGCGTCGTGGTACGCCCGATAGCGGGAGCGCGGCAACAGCGCATGCAGCCCCAGATGCCGGTAGACCTCGCCGTAGACCTCATGGATCCCGGTCGTGATCGGTTGCGCTTCCTTCAGTTGCTTGAGATCGACCGGGAGGGACTCCTTGCCGTCCCCCTCGCGCCCAACGCGGATGACCTGCTCGGCGATCTTCTCGGAGGAGAAGAGGAGAGGCGGCTGGCGTTCGTCCTTGAGCTTGTCCTTGATGAACTCGCCGAGCCGCTTCAGGCGTTCGAGCTCCTTGTCGTCCTTTGCGACGCCGACGTGGCGGACGATGCGCTGGCGGACCTTGGTTCCTTTGCGTACGCCTTCGACGAGTTGTACGGAGCGCCGGGGGCTGTTGGGAGTGGACTTGACGCGAACGAACATGGGTGGAGTATAGCACAGAAGTCAAACCAGAAAAATCGCTAGGCACAACAGAGCGAGTAGCGAAAAGCTCCCTTGTTTCAGAACATGTTTGTTTTCAACAGCTTCCCGATCCGACGCTCCGACCGAAATCGGGCTCAAACTGTCAAAGTCGGGACCAAATGAAATACACATAACATGCTTAAAAATCAATGATTTACAACCTACATGCGAGTTAAGACAAGTTGACTTCCTCTATTTGGCTTCCGGCCTTGACGCCGTCACCGCCGAGGAGCGAGCCTCGGCATGGCAGTGGGGCCGTGACCAAATAAAACACGCAGAACATATCTGCAAATCAATGATTTACATACGAAACGCAAACTAAGACAAGTTTCCTTTCTCTATTTGACTTGCGGCCTTGACGCTGCCCCCGCCGAGGAGCGAGCCCTTGGCGCGGTGGTGGAGCCGTGACCAAATGAACCACACAGAACATATCGGAAAGTCAATGAGTTACGCCATGATTGCAAGTTAAGGCAAATTGACTTTCTCTATTTGACTTTCCAGCATTGACACCGCTACCCTCGCCCCATGCGCGAGATCGCACCGGAGCAGCGACGCCAGCGAATCCGAGCCGAAAATCCGTGGTGGGCTGGGGGTGGAATCCGCCCCGACTACGACAGCTTGCATCCCCGCGGGTACTTCGAACGATTCGCAGACCTCGTGGAGGAATCCGGCGTACACCGCGCGGTAGTACTGATGGGACCGCGCCGCGTCGGCAAGACGGTGCTGCTGCATCACGTCATCAAGCGCCTTCTCACCGGGGGCGCATACCGGGCGCAGGACATCGGCTACCTCTCGCTTGACCAGCCCATCTACACTCGACTCTCGATCGAAGAGGCCGCGGACGCGATTCGACTCGCGAGCGGCAATCCCGACGGCCCCCGGATGCTGTTTCTTGACGAAATCCAGTATCTGGCCGACTGGGAACGTCATCTCAAGGTGTTCGTGGACACCCACCCCGGCGTCAAGTGCGTAGTGTCCGGTTCAGCGGCGGCCGCGCTTCGTCTCAAGAGCATCGAATCGGGCGCCGGGCGTTTCACCGACTTCCTGCTACCACCGCTGACCTTCCACGAGTACCTCGACTTGATGCGGGTCACCAACCTCGTCGAACACAGCGGCCCAGAAAACGGATACAAGGCCCATGATATCCAGCAGCTCAACCGGCATTTTGTCGACTATGTGAACGTCGGCGGTTATCCCGAAGCCGCGTTGTCCCCAACCATCCGATCGAATCCCGCCCGTTATATCGGTGCGGATATCGTCGACAAAGTGCTGCTGCGCGACCTTCCGAGCCTCTACGGCATCCGGGACGTGCAGGAACTCAACGCGCTGTTCATGACGCTCGCGTACAACACCGCCGGAGAGGTCTCCCTCAAACAACTGTCGCAACAATCCGGCGTGACACAACCGACCCTCAAGCGCTACCTGGAATACCTGGAGGCGGCGTTCCTGATCAGGATCGTCCATCGAGTGGACCACAACGCCCGCCGATTCCGGCGCGCCCGCCATTTCAAGGTCTACGTCACGACTTCGGCACTCCGCAGCGCGCTGTTCGGCCCGGTGGCGGAGGATGACGAGGAAATGGGACCGATGGCGGAGACCGCCGCTTTTGCCCAGTGGTTCCACGCCGACCTCAATCTCCACTATGCGCGTTGGAAGAACGGCGAAGTGGATATCGTCCACCTGGACCGACGGCAGAAACCCGACTGGTGCGTGGACATCAAGTGGTCGGACCGGCATGTCGGACGATCCGGCGAACTCAAGAGCATCAGGGACTTCACGAGTCAGCATCCCGAAGTCACGCCGGTCGTCACCACTCGCACGCTGATGAAGAAAGACGCTCGGTGGCCCGGGGAAACGCGCTTGGATTTCGTGCCGACCAGTCTCTACTGCTACGCGGTCGGACACCGGGCCATCCGCAATCCGTCTTTTGATGCGCCGTGGACCATCGGCGACTGACTCCTTCATTCCTCTTCGATTTGACTTTCGACATCGAGCCCCCCTACCCTCATCGGGTGCACCCGACTCCGTCCGGAACGACTGCCCCAGCGAAACCAGTTTGATCCTTCACGGCGATTTTCTCCGCGTGGCGCAGCAGAAATTGCGTTCCCGGAAATTCGACGTGATCATCGCGGATCCTCCCTACAACATCGGCAAGGATTTCGGCAATGACTCCGACCAGCAGCCGCTCGGCGCCTATCTCGAATGGACGGATCGGTGGATCGCGATCTGCAAGGAATTGCTGGAGAAAAACGGCTTGCTCTATGTGTATGGCTTCCCGGAAATCCTGGCGCGCATCGCGGCCCGGCACTCCATGGATCGCCAGAGGTGGCTGGTTTGGCATTACACGAACAAGACGGTTCCGGGCATGCAATTCTGGCAGCGCAGCCATGAGTCCATCCTGTGCTTGTGGAACGGCAAGCGTCCGACCCTCGAAGTCGATCAGATTCGGGAAGGGTACAGCGAATCCTTCCGGAAGGCCATCGGAAAGACCAGGAAGAACACCCGAGGTCGGTACAGCCGGAGCGGGACCGAGACGATTTACAACGGTCATGCGAACGGCGCGTTGCCCCGCGACGTCTTGAAAATTCCGGCGTTGGCTGGAGGCGCCGGTCGAAGGGAACGCTGGTTCGTATGTCGCACTTGCAACCATCGCATCCATCCGCCCGATCGCCTGGCCGAACACGAGAACCATGATGTTTTCAAGCACCCCACGCAAAAGCCGATGACCTTGACCCGGCGCCTGCTGTTGTCGGTGATCGCAATCGGGAAGAGTCGGGGGGGGGCTGCTCGTGCCCTTCGCCGGGTCCGGCTCGGAATGCGTGGTGGCGCAGTCGCTCGGCATCGACTTCGTGGGAGTGGAGCTCAACCTTGAGTACGTTCGGTTCGCCCGCAAATGGCTCGCCTGGCAGGAGAGGCATTCGTGTACCACCTGACCGCGCGCATGCTCCAGCGTCTCAAGAAGGATTTGGGCAAATACCACGACTTGTTCACCGCGGATCGCTGCAAGGGTTGGGAACAGGAGGAATTGATCGTGGCGGCAATCAAGTCGGACACGTCCGCGCAACACCATGTTTTCTGGAAAGAAGCCGGGCACGATTCCGAAGCCGATATTCGCGTGAAGGCAAACAATCAGGTCTATCCGATTCAGATCAAATCAGGGCAGGAAAAGGCAGGACATCTGGTGCTTTCCGGCCACCGCCTGGGGCGATTTGACGGCGATTTCGATGCGATCACCAACTTTCTGAAGTCCACTGAGGCCAACATCATTTCGGTCGCATACAAGCAGATCAACAACCGGCAGGGGCGGCAGCACCGGTATCAGGTGTCCTATGTGGGCATTGATTTGCTCCGGAATCTGTCGCCGAAACAATGGCGCCCATCCGGCAAGGCTTTTGAACAGATCAACGCCGACGGGGTTCAGTTCTCCATTCGTCCCTCCATGAGCTGGCAAATCTGGTGGAAGATTCCGCTTGCCCTCGTCAAGCAGGAAACTCCGTTCCTTCTTTAGTTCGCCCGGTCGCGGCCCAGCGCATGGCGAGGAACGCGGCGGCGGCGAAGAGCGCGAAGGCGCCCACCTGGGCGTACATGGTTCCGTCAAAGCGCTGTCCCACCAGCGCGCCCAGCGGAACCGAGATGAGGGTGGAGACCGAGCCCACCACCGCCGCGCCCACCCCGGCGAGGCGGCCCAGCGGCTCCATCGCCAGGGCGTTGAGGTTGCCGAAGAGCAGGCCGATGCCGAGAAATACGGCGAGCAGCCAGACCATGAAGAACCAGAACGGGGGCAGCCCGCCCCAGGCGTGGGTCGGCGCGAGCGCGGCGACCGAGAGCAGGGCGACGGAGGCGGAAGCCGCCTGCGCCAGCCGGCGCATCCCGTAGCGCATCACCAGCTTCCCGTTCACCAGCGAGGCGAATCCCAGGGCGAGCGCCAGCGCGCCGAACCAGAGAGGGAAGAGGGTTCCGGTCCGATACCCCTCCTGGAACAGCTGCTGGGCGGAGCTCAGGTAGGCGACGAACGGGGCGAAGATGAAGCCAGTGGCCAAGGTGTACCCGAGGGAGGCGCGGATGCGCAGGACGTCCGCGAAACCCCGGGCGATGGCGCGGGGGGAGAACGGGCGGCGGCGTTCCGGGGGCAGCGTCTCCGGCTGGCGCAGCACGTACCAGCCGAGCGCGCCCGCCGCGATCGCGACGAAGGCGACGAAGATGCCCCGCCAGCCGCCGATTCGCTGGATCCCCTGGCCCAGGGCGGGGGCCACGGTGGGAACGAGGACGAACACCGCCATCACGAACGACATGAGCCGCGCCATCTGGCGGCCCTGGTACTGATCCCGGATCACCGCGACCGTCACCACCCGGGACGCGGAGACCCCGATTCCCTGGACGACCCGGCCGGCGATCATCGCGCCGAAGGTGGACGCGAGGATGCTCAGGAGGCACCCGGCGAGGAACACCCCGATGCCGGCGAGCATCGTCGGGCGGCGTCCGATCCGGTCGGAGAGCGGGCCGACCACCAGCTGGCCGACCCCGAGCCCGGCGAAAAGCGCGGTGATGACGAACTGAACGTCGCCGGGGCGCGCCGCGCCCAGGTCCCGCCCGATCTCCGGCAGCGCCGGGAGCATCGCGTCGATGGAGAGCGCGGTGAGCGACATGAGAAGCGCGGCGAGCGGGACGAACTCGCCGGGCCGCATCATGCGCGCCGCACCGGGTTCTCGATCCGCCCGATCCCCGGCGCCTCGGCGCCGATCACATCCCCGTCCTCGATGCGAACCGCGCCCGGCGTTCCGGTGAGCAGGATGTCCCCGGCGCGCCAGGTCATGTTCCGGGAGAAGAACTCCAACAGCCGCTCCGGGGAGTGGCGCATCCTCCCGACCGGCGCGGCGCGCTTCGGCTCGCCGTTCCACAAGGTCGAGATTTCGAGGTCCGGCGGGGGCAGGCCGTCGTCGCCGTCCCCGGGCGTCACCAGGCAGGGACCCATGCTCAGGAAGGTGTCGTAGCTCTTGGCCCGGGTCAGGAAGCGCGGGTTCTCCCGGAGGATGTCCTCGGCGGTCATGTCCACCGCGAGCGTCCAGGCGGCGACCGCCGAGCGGGTCTCCGCCGGGCCGAAGTCGCACCCGGTCCTGCCGAGAACCAGCGCCAGCTCCCCCTCGCCGGTCACCCGCGCCGCGTCCCGGGGCAGGCGCACCGGCTCGCCGGGACCGATGAGGCTCGCGGTCGGACGCATGAACCCCACCGGCGCCGGGGGAAGCGCGGCGTCCAGATCCTCGGCGTGGGCCCGGAAGTTGAGGCCGACGCACCAGATCTTAGGCGGGCGCGCCAGCGGGGCGAGCAGCTCCACCTCGGAAACCGCCGGGCCGTCGTCCGGCCGGAGCCGGGCGCGGAGCCGGGGGAGTCCGCCTCCCTGGACCAGCGCGTCTAGATCGGGAAACTCCGGCGCGATGCGGCGGAGCGGCGCCAGCCGCTCCCCCACCAGCACCGCCGAAACCGCTTCGTTGCGGTCGCGGAAGCGGTAGAGGCGCACGGGCGGCGAAGCGGGGAGAATACCCGCCATCCCCCCTATCTCCCATGCAGGTTCGACTGGATTACGGCGAGGCGGGCCTCCGTTTCCGGGTTCCGGAAGAGGCCGCCGAAGTCGAGATCGTGCGTCCGCGCTTTCCGCCGCCGGTCGCTTCGGTGGAGGAGACGCTGCGGGAGGCGCTCGTCCGCCCGACAGCCGGGCCGCCGCTCGCCGACCGGATTCCGGCGGGGGCATCGATCGCGGTCTCGATCTGCGACGGCACCCGCCCGCAGCCCCGGGAGGCGATGCTCCGGGCGCTTTTCGACGCGCTGCCGGTCCCGCCCGAAAACGTGACAGTGCTGGTCGCCACCGGAACCCACCGGAATCCGTCCCTGGCGGAGCGGGAGGCGCTGGTGGGGCGCGAGGTCTTCGCGGCAGCGGGCGACGTGCTGGGGCACGATTGCCGGGACGAGGCTTCGCTCGCCGGAGCGCCGGACGGCGGAACCGGCATCCCGGCGCGGCTGAACCGGCGGTTCCTCGAAGCCGACGTCCGGATCACCACCGGCTTCGTCGAGCCGCACTTCTTCGCCGGGTTCTCCGGCGGCCCCAAGATGGCGGCGCCCGGCCTCGCCGGTCTCGAAACCATCCTCCACCTGCACGATGACGCCCGGATCGGGCATCCGGACGCCACGTTCGGGATCACCGAAGGGAACCCGGTCCACGACGCGGTGCGGGCGATCGCCGCCGCCAACCGGGTGGATTTCGCCCTCGACGTCCTGCTGGATGGCGAAAAACGCATCACCGGCGCGTTCGGAGGCGACCTCGCCCCGGAGCACCGGGCCGCCTGCGTCCGGTCGCGCGCCGAAGCGATGCGCCCGCTTTCGGCGCCCTTCGACGTGGTGGTGACCACGAATTCCGGATATCCGCTGGACCAGAATCTCTACCAGGCGGTCAAGGGGATGACCGCGGCGGCGCGGATCGTGAAACCGGGCGGGGTCATCCTCTGCGCCGCCGAGTGCCGCGCCGGGCTGCCCGACGGGAGCGCCTACGCTCGGGCGCTGTGCGCCGGCGGCTCGATCCGGGAGGTGCGGGAGGCGCTGCGGCGCGCCCCGGCCCGCCGTCCCGACGACTGGCAGGTGCAGGTGCACTGCCGGATCCGGGAGAGGGCGCGGGTGGGCCTCTTTTCGTCGCTTCCGGCGGAGACGGCGCGGGCGGCACACCTTGAACCGGTCGCCGATCTCGAGGAGGCCTGCCGCGACGCGCTCCGGGAGGCCGGCCCCGGGGCGCGGCTCGCGGTGCTCCCGCACGGCCCGATCACGATTCCGTATCTGCTGCCCTGATCGCCCCCGAGCGCGCCGCCCCGGCAGGATGTACCATTGCCCGGGTTGGGGCCGCTCCGGCGAACGAAAGGACGCAGATGGACAGCCGCGACTTGCTCCGCAGGCTTCGCGCCACCACGCCGGGGGACCCCTCGGGAGACCTCCTGTGGCGGGAATTCGTGAGGCGCTGCCGGGCCATCATCCGGGTGGCCGTCTGGTTGCGCGCCGGGCGTCAGGATCTCGACCAGGAAACCGGCGATATCGAACAGGAGGTCTTCCGTCGGCTGCTCGCCCACAACCGGGTGCGTATCAACGAGTTCGACCCGCAGCGGCGCGAGAGCTTCGAGACCTACGTCCGGCGGGTGGCCGATTCGGTGGTGGTGGACTGGTTGCGCCGCCGGAGCGCGGGGCCGGGGCGCCCGATGCCGCTGTCGCCGGAAGTCCTGGAAGCCCTGGAGAAAGCGGGCCGCCGGGTATTCGGCAGCGAGAGCGCGATCCACCCGGAGCACGACGTGCGGATGCGCGAAGCGGAGGAATCAGTGCGGGCGTTCCTGGACGCCACGATGGAGGACCCGCGGGATCGGGCGCTCAGTCGCCGGATCTACCAGCTGCACTTCCGTGAGGGGTACAGCATCCAGCACATCGCCCAGATGCGGGCGGTGCCGCTGAGCGCCTCGGCGATTTCGCGCCGGGTGATCGCAGTGCGACGGCACCTTCGGAAGGTTCTCGACCCCGAACCCCCCTCCTGATCCCCCCGCCGGGGCGCCGGCCCGCCCCGAAAACGGACTTTCCCAAAAAAGTTTTCCACAATTTGGGAAAGCGACGCGACAAAATCGCTTCCCGTGCGTGTATATATGGGTAGAGAGGAGGTCACCATCCCATGGGTGAACCGGCAACGAAGTCAGGCGTCGCGGGCGCCGTCATGGCATATACTGCGGATCGTGATGCACATGGGGATCGCATGACGCCCCGCCAGGGGGATCCGGAGTACCGGTCGTCGCTTCAGGAGCAGGTCGGCGATCTCCGGGAGGATCTGCGGGAGAATCGCAGGGACATCAAGGACCTGCGAAAGGAGGTCTGGGAAGGCCTGCGTGACGCGGCGGCGGAACGGAAGCAGAGCGAAGAGCGGGCGGCGGCCGAACGGAAGCGGATCGAAGAGCGGGCGGCGGCCGAACGGGCGACGACGCGGACGGAGCTGTTGGAGGCGGTCTCCGACTTGCGGGCGGAGACCGCGCCTCAGATCGGCGCGACGCGGACGGAGCTGTTGAAGGCGGTCTCCGACTTGCGGGCGGAGACCGTGCCGCAGATCGGCGATCTCAAGGAGACGGTCCGGGTTCTCGCGGTGCAGATTGCCGAACTCAAGGAGACGGTCCGGGAGCTCGCCGTACAGCAAGCCGAACTCAGGGAAGAGGTCCGGAACCTCGTCGCGGAAAACAGGGCCGAACGCGAACGCGCCGCCGAGCGGCGCAAGTTCGAGGTGGGCGTGGGGGTCGCCGTAGCCGCCGGATGCGCCCTGCTGGTGATCGGCACGCTGCTCCGCCCGATCCTCGAACGAGTGGTCGCGGCGCTCTTCGGCGGCTGATCAGGGGATCGATCCGCCCGCGCGCTCGGTTCCCTTGGTCGCTACACTGCAGATTGCGGATACATGAGTAAGCCGAATTGGGCGAACCGGACGGTCTGGACCCGGGACTGCCTTGAGGTCATGCGTGGCATGAACTCCGAGTCGGTGGACCTGATTTACTTGGACCCGCCGTTCAACTCCAAAGCCGACTACTCCGCCCCGGTCGGTTCGAAGGCAGCCGGCGCCCATTTCAGAGATACCTGGACGCTCCGCGATGTGGACGAGGAATGGATCCGCATCATGGAGCGGGAACATCCGGCGCTGTTCCGAGTTTTGCTGGCCGCGATGACGTCGAGCGACAAATCCTACCTCGCTTACATGGCCGTCCGCTTGCTTGAAATACGGCGTATCCTGAAGCCGAAGGGTTCCGTCTACCTTCACTGTGATCAAACCATGAGCCACTACCTCAAAATCACGATGGATGCGATTTTTGGGCGGAAACAATTCCGAAATGAAATCATATGGTGTTATCCCCCCAAGGGAAAAGGACCGAATTTCCGATTTCCCAGAAAGCACGATGTTCTGTTGTTCTACGCAGGAGACGATAGACAGTTTTTTCGGCCTCAGCATACCGAATTGAATGTCAAGCAGATAGGCAAATTTTCTTTCACGGATGAAAATGGAAGGCGATACAAGGAGTTCAAGGGCAAGCGCACCTACTTGGACGAAAGCAAGGGGCGTCCGGTTCCGAGCTGGTGGGAGGACATCGGACAAACAGGACAGTCCAGGACCGAATATCTCGGTTATCCGACCCAGAAACCGCTTGCCCTTCTGGATCGAATCATTCGCGCCAGTTCCGATGCCGGAGACATGGTGCTGGATCCATTCTGTGGATGTGCGACATCGATGGTTGCGGCAAACAGTCTTTCGAGGCAATGGGCAGGAATCGATCTTTCCCCGAAAGCGGGAGAGCTGGTTCTATCACGAATGCGGGATCGAGGAGAGCTGTTCGGCAAGACAATCCTGCGAACCGACATTCCCAAGCGAACCGACTTGGGACCTTTGCCGAAGCCCAGGACGCACCGGCGGCGCCTTTTCGGAGATCAGGAAGGACGATGCAACTGGTGCCAAGTGGAGTTTTCAATCGGCAATTTGGAAGTGGACCACATCATCGCCAAGACGAAAGGCGGGACCGATCACCTGGATAATTTGCAGTTGCTGTGTGGCAGATGCAACCGGATCAAAGGGGATCGTGGAATGGAATATCTGCGGACAAAGCTTCAAATCGCCAAGAAGGAGGAATGAACCAGCAAGGCGATTCCGTTGGCCTCCGTCATCAGTCGTCCGGCGGGGTGAGGACCAGCGTCCAGACCAGGGGACCGGCGAGGAGGGGGGTGGGACGCCCCTCCTCCCAGTCCTCGTGCCCGGCCAGGTAGTAGGGAGCGAGCGGGTGGCCGGCCTGGCCGCCCGGCATGTGGAAGATCCCGGTCTCCTCGCGTCCGGGCGCCACCACCATCCGCTGGGAGGGGCCGTGGCCCGGACTCTCGGCGCGCGGCAGCGCGCTGTCGCCGGGCAGCGAGCGTGGCGGAGCGTCGAGGAAGCGCCGGAGGAGGCCGGGAAGCGCCTGGCTCATCGGATGACGCACGTGCACCCGGTTGTGGCGGCCCCAGGTCGCCTCCGCGAGCGGCCGCCCCTCCTCGGCGCGCCGGATCGCATCGGCGGCGGCGGAAAGAGCATCACCCAGCGCCTCGTTCCAGTCGGCGGCGCCCGCCGGGACATAGTGGGCGGGCTGCTCCCGGGCCAGGCGCAGCAGCGGCCCCGGCCACTGGGCGGCGACCAGCGGCGAGAAGTCCTCGAAGGCGCGGAGGGCGGGGGCGGTGAGTTCCCCGTACACCCGGTCGAAGAGTTCGAGCCGGGCGGCGCGCGCCAGCCGGTAGCCCACCGAATCCACCGAAGCCCGTCCGGTCCACGAATCGCGCAGCAGCGCCGTCGCTTCCCGGTCGCCCGCCCCGGCCTCCAGAAACAGCTCCCGCCACACGGAGAGCTCCAGCGCCCGGTCATCGAGCTGGATGTCCAGCAGGGATTCCTCGTTGGCCGCCTCCAGGTTCTGCAGCCGGTCGCGGATCTGGCGCGCCCGCGCCCCGTGGGCGTAGGGGCCGGCGACCCCGATCCGAACCAGCCCCTCCCCGTCCACGATGCGGTTGTTGGCGGTCCAGAGCAGGCCGTCGGGCGGATTCCGGATCGCCGGGATTTCGTCGGATCGGAGATACCCGTCCCATCCGCGGGCGCCGTCGGCCCAGGAGGCCGGCGCCCGGCCGTCGGTTCCCCGGCGGCGCGGGATCGCCCCGGCGATGGTCCAGCCGATGCCGC
Source organism: Candidatus Marinacidobacterium sp. (assembly GCA_965202845.1). Lineage (GTDB taxonomy): Bacteria > Acidobacteriota > Vicinamibacteria > Marinacidobacterales > Marinacidobacteraceae > CBDATA01. The sequence continues at coordinate 12,150 of OZ241856.1, read as the reverse complement.
CGTCGGCGTCCGCCGCCACCAGGTTCAGCGGCGGGACGCCGGAGCGCCAGCCGATCCGGAAGGCGTCCTCCACGCTTTCGGCGCGCAGGAGGTGGACGTAGCCGGCGCGGAGCCCCTCCGGATCGTGGGCGATCCAGCGAATCGCCCGCGGGCGCCCCGAACGCTCGATGACCGGCCCCCAGATCGTCTCCCGGACGCGGAGCGTCTCCGAATCGCCGTCCGCCACCTCGATCGTCTCCTCGAAGACCTGGAAGGGGAGCGCCCCCTCCGGCGCGCGATACCCCCCGTCGGGGCCGGGTTCGATCTCCACCAGGTCGGTCCAGTCGCCGGCGCTGCTGGTGAACCCCCAGGCCACCGATCCGTTGCTGCCGACGACCAGCGCCGGGACTCCGGGAAGCGTGATCCCGACCGCCCGGCGAGCCGGCGGCAGGTGGATTTCCGCCCGGTACCAGCGGTTCGGCGCGCCGTGGGGCAGGTGCATGTCATTCGCCAGCAGCGGGACGCCGGCGGCGGCGCGGGAGGCGGCGACCGCCCAGCTGTTGCTCCCGGAGACCGGAGCGGGCGGCTGGTTGAACGTCTCGGCGAAGGCGCCGCTGACAACGATTTCCGGGGGAATTGCGGGAGTGGGCCACGCCTCGCCGACGAGCGGCGCGTCGTACTCGGTGCCGGGCGGATGGAGGAAGGCGACCAGTTCGGGAGGCAGGCTCCGGTCGAGCGCCCCGACCCGGGCGTCCCGAAGGCCGGTCGGGTCGTTCAGCACGAAGTACATCGCCGCCACCGCGAGGATCGAGTCCTCCATCTCCCAGGGGATCGGGGTCTGGCGAAGCAGCAGGTACTCCGGCGGGGCGGCGCCCAGCGCGTCGAGTCCGGCCCGGACCCCGTCGCGGTACGCCTCGAAGATCGCCCGCTCGTCGGGGGACAGGGCGTGGACCGCGCGAACCGCGCGCGCCCGCATCCGGTGGAGGCGGGCTTCCCGGTCCAGCGGCAGGGCGGCTTCGCCGAAGAGCGCCGCGAGCTCCCCCGCCGGGCGGCGGCGGAGCAGGTCCATCGCGAAGAACCGCTCCTGGGCGTGCAGGAAACCGAGAACTCGCATGGCGTCCCGGTGGGACCCGGCGCGGATGCGGGGCGCGCCCAGGGCGTCCCGCTCGATGCGCGCCGGGGCTTCCAGCCCGGGGAGCGGATGATCCCCCTCCAGAAGCGGCAGGCTCGCCCGCAGCCGCGCCCGCACCGAGAGCGCGCCGGCCAGCAGCGCGACCGCCAGAAATGCGAGTCCGACCACTGCGAATGCGCGGGTTCGGGTCATGCGAGCGAGACTAATCTAACCGCCGCCGATGCGCGCCCTTTTCGCCCTCCTTCTGGCCCCCTCGCTCGCCGCCGCGCAATCCTCCTCCGACTGGGTCGGAAAGGCGGGAGTCAGTCTGGTGAACTCCTCCGGCAACTCCTCGGCCGGCTCGCTGGGAGTGCGCCTCGAGACCGGCCGGAACTGGCGCGGGATGCTGCTTTCGGTGGACTCCGGCGCCCTCCGGTCCAGCGCCGATACCGTCCGCCGGCAAGCCATCGGCGCGCCCGACGATTTCGAGATATCCCGCAGCGTGGACCGCAAGGTCCAGGCGGACCGGACCTGGTTGAAGACCCGGCTGGCCAGCAGCGAACGCCGGCCCTCCTGGTTCCTGGCGGCGGGCTGGGAGCGGGACGCGCCGGCCGGAGTCTCGGCCCGCTACGAAGTCGCCGCCGGGATGGGCGCCGCGTTCGGAAGCGACCTGGGAGACGAGCCGCCGCTCTACCTGGGCGCCGGACTCACCCTGGTGGGGCAGCGGGACGAGGTGCGCGACGCCGAGCTGGCGGCGAACACGGTCGGGTTGCGGCTGGACGCCCGATCCAACGGCAGCCTGCGGAACGTGGACCTTTCGCTGGTGGCGAGCGGGGTCTGGAACCTCCGCAACCGGGACGACCTGCGCCTGGACGCCACCGGGGCGGCTTCGGTGCCGATCAGCGAATTCCTCGCCTTCCAGCCGAGCCTTCAGGCGCTGTGGGACGCGCGCCCGTCGCTGGTGCTGGTTCCGCTCGCCCCGGCGCCGGGAGCCCCGGTCGCCGGCTCGGTTCCCACCCGGCGCGGACGCCTGGACCTGATCCTGCTGGCGTCGCTCACCGTCCAGTGGGGAGAATCCTGATTCCGCGTCCGCCCGCCGTGGTGCTGGGGCCCCGCCCCGGCCCGGACATCCTCGGCCCGGCGCTCGAATCCCTGGACCTGCCGCCGGGGCCGGTGGCCACGCTGAGCGTCGGCTGGCGCGAATCCGACCTCGAGGCGTCGGGGTTCTCCCGGGGGATTCCCGGATGCGGGCGCGATCTGGCGCCGCTCCAGCTGGGCGAGCGGGTGCGGCGCGCCTTCGCCCAGGATCCGGCGCTCGCCCGGGCCCATGCGGAGCTCCAGGAGGGGGTGCGGGCCGAGGAGGCGCTCTACGGCGCGCGGCTCCGGCAGGCGGTGGAGGCGGGCCGCGCAGTGGCCCGAATCGCCGTCCCGGAGCGCTACCGGGATCCCTGGGCGGAGGAGGCGCAAAGAGCGCTGCTCGCGACCGACCGCTTCCACTTCGACTCCCAGCGCCGGTTCTGGAGCGTATTTCGCGAGCGGCTCCGGCCGCTGGAGCGACCGGCGCTCCGGGCGGAACGGGACGAGGCGCTGGACATCCTGGACCGGGCGGCGGCGGTGATGGTCACCGGAGGCCATGTGGCGCGGATTCGCAACCGGATGCTGCTGCTGGAGCTGGGCGAGGCCCTCGCGCGGAAGCCGCTGGTGGCCTGGTCCGGCGGCGCGATGGCTCTGACCCGGCAAGTGGTGTTATTCCACCACAACCTTCCGCACGGCGCGGCGGAGCCGGAGATCCTCGGCCACGGCCTGGGAATCCTGCCCGGAGTGGCCCTCTTCCCCGACGCCCGCCTGCGGCTGCCGCTCGGAGACCGGGAGCGCCTGGCCGATCTCGCCGGGAGGGTGGCGCCGGACGCGGCGGTGCTGCTCGATGACGGCGACCGCATGGACCGGGACGGGGAAGGCTGGAGCGCCCCGTCGGGGAGGACGATGCGGATTCTCGGAAGCGACGGCGCCATCCAGGAGGTGGAGTCACTGCCATGAGCGCTCCCCCGCCGGAGCTGGCCATCCGCGAGCTGGCCGCCTCCGCGCCGTCCCGGGAAGACATCGACGCCTTTCTCGAACGCCGCCCGTTTCCGCTCCGGGAGGGGCCGCACACCACCTTCGTCTACCGGGGGCGGGCGAACCTGGTGCGGCTGGGCCACTGGCTGCTGGGCGCTCCGGCCTCCCGCGACATGGAGCGCATCCCCGGAACCGACCTCTGGTATCTGGTGATGGACCTGCCGCCCGGCGCCCGGGTCGAGTACCGGTTCCAGCGCATCGTCGGCGTCGAAGCCGACTGGATCCTCGATCCGTTGAACCCCCACACCGCCGAGGATCCGTTCGGCGAGCAGTCGGTCTGCCATGCGGCCGGCTACGAACGCCCCGACTGGACGCTGGTCGACCCGGCGGCACCGGCCGGGGAAGTGGTCGAGACCGGCGCGCGCCACCGTCTCAACCCGATGCGCCCGGTGCGGGCGTACATTCCCGCCAACTTCCGCGAGAGCCGCCGCTACCCGTACCTGATCGTCCACGACGGACGCCGCTACTTGGAGAAGGCGGCGCTCGCCGCGGTGCTGGACAATCTCATCCACCGGCACGAGATCCCCCCGCTCATCGTGGCGCTGGTGGACCCCGACCGGCGCATCCTCGAATACGCGAACAACCCGGAGCACGCCGACTTCCTGCGGAACCGGCTGGTGGCGGAGCTGGAACGGGAGTTCCGGCTCTCGAACCGCCCCGACGACCGCGGGCTGCTGGGCGCCGGACTCGGGGCGGTGGCGGCTTGCACCGCGGCGGCGCGGCATCCGGGGTTTTTCGGCAGGCTGATGCTGCAATCGGGTTCGTTCACCTTCAGCGAGGCGGCCCAGGGAACCCGCACCCGGCTGCTGGACCCGGTCGTCGCCTTCGTGAACCGCTTCCAGGCCCGGCCGGAGCGGATCGCCAACCGGGTGTTCCTGAGCTGCGGCGCCTACGATCCGCTGATCCACGAGAACCGCCTGTTCGCGCCGGTTCTCCGGGAGGCGGGGATGGAGGTGCGCTTCGAGGAGGCGCTGGACGGACACAACTGGGAGCACTGGCGCGACCAGCTGCGGGTCGGCCTCTCCTGGCTTTTCCCCGGCCCCATCTGGCTCCACTACCCGTGACCGCGCACCCCCTGGACCGCTCCGTCCCCAGGCGGGGGACCGGCTCGGTCAAGTGGGACTACGCCGAGGAAGGCGGCGAGTTCGCTCCGGTGACGGACCGGGACGTCATCCCGATGTGGGTGGCGGACATGGACTTCGCCTGCCCGGAGGCGGTGACCCGGGCGGTCGCCCGGCGGATGCGGAACCCGATCTTCGGTTACAGCTTGGAGACGCCCGGGTTCGCGGCCGCCTTCGCCGACTGGAACGAAAGGCGGCACGGCTACCGTCCCGACCCCGGCTGGGTGGAGCCGAGCGAGGGAGTGGTGCCCGACCTCCAGCACCTGGTGCGGGGACTGCTCCAGCCGGGCGAGGGGGTGATCGTCCACCCACCGGTGTACTACCCGTTCTTCGGGGCGGCGCGCCACGGCGGCGCGAAGCTGGTCCGCTGTCCGCTGCTTCGCACGGGCGCCGGGGGAAACCCCTACCGGCTGGACCTGGAGCGGTTCGCCCGCCTGGCCGCCGAGCCGGGGAACCGGATGACCTTCCTCTGCAGCCCGCACAACCCGGTGGGCCGGGTCTGGACCCGGAGCGAACTCGCCGACTTCGCCCGGATCGCCAGGGAGCGCGACGTGATCGTGGTGGCCGACGAGATCCACGCCGATTTGCTGCTGGCCGACGGCGTCCGGTTCACCCCCTGGCTCAGCCTCGACGAGGCCGACCGCTCCCGCTCGGTGGTGGTCACCAGCCCGTGCAAGACCTTCAACATCGCCGGACTGAAGGTGTCCTGCCTGGTCATTCCCGACGCCGGAATCCGCGATGCGTTTCGTCGCGCCCGGATGCGGGCCGGGGCCTACGGGGTCAACCCGCTTTCGACGGCGGCCGCCGAGGCAGCCTGGCGCGACGGCGACGAGTGGCTGGACGATGTGCTCGGCTATCTCGCCGGGAACGCCGAAGAGGTCGCCCGGTTCTTCGGGGAGCGCCCCGGACTCGGCGTCTCGATGACCCCGATCGAGGCGACCTACCTTCCCTGGCTGGATGTCCGGGCGACGGGGCGAACCGGCGACGTCGCCGCCTTCCTGTTGCGCGAGGCGCGGGTCCGGCTCAAGGACGGAGCGCTCTTCGGCGCGGAGGGGCGGGGGTTCGTCCGGATGAACATCGCCTGTCCGCGCTCGCTGCTGCGGGAGGCGCTCCGGCGGATCGGGGACACGCTGGGCGCCAGACCTGCCTCGTAATCCGCGTCGTCGGTTGCGGAGTCGCGCCGAAAACGCCAGAATCAGGGATTCCGCGCCCGGTGCGGGCGCCGGAGGAGGATTGCCCCCCATGCTGGAACGCTTGCGTATCGCCGTCTGCGGCGCGATGGTCGTGTTGGCCGCGTCCGCCGCTTTCGCCCAACAGCCGGCGGAGATCGCCATCGAGCCGGAGGCGCTGACGCTGGAAGTCGGCGAAAGCGCCCAGCTGCGGGCAGTGGTGAAGGACGCTTCCGGGAACGAAATCGACCGGAACGTCATCTTCTTCTCGCGCGCCCGCCGCTCGGTCGGCGTCACCCCGGCCGGGGTCGTGGAGGCGCATCGTCCCGGCGAGCACATGCTGGTAGCGATGGTGCCGGCGGATCCCGACTCGGAGAACCGGCGCGACGAGATGCTGCTCCGGGCCGAAATTTCGGTGACCGTTCCCTGGCCGCCGATCCGGGAGGTGGAGATTCGGCCGCTGCCGGGGAACCTGTACGCCGGAACCCGGGTTCCGCTGGAGGCGCGGGCGGTGGACGCCTCGGACGCCGAGCGGAATCCGGAGTTCTCGTGGACTTCCAGCGACGAGTCGGTGGCGCGGGTGGACGCCTTCGGGATGCTGGAGCTGGTCGGCGTCGGGTCCGCGACCCTCACCGCCAGTGCCGAGTCGGTTTCGGGATCGGCGACCGTCAGGGTGCGGGACAACCCGGCTGTGCGGCTGGAGCTGGAGGCCGACCAGACCGAAGCGCGCACCGGCGACGTGGTGTGGTTCCGAGCCCGCGCGGTGGACGCCTCCGGCGCCGCGGCGCCCGACTATCCGGTGGAGTTCTCCACCTTCGTGCGGACCCCGGACAACCTGCTGGCGCCGGGCGCGGCGGGCTTCGTGGAGCCGGACGGCGCCTTCGTCGCCGAGCGCGCCGGCCTCCACACGGTGGTGGCGCGGGGCGGGAGCCTCACCGCCCGCCGGACGGTCCGGGCTGTCCCCCGCGACGTCCGCAAGGACTGGGAGATCGTGGGGCGCGGGCCGGTCCGCGACCGCCACACCTCGGACCTCTGGGTCTGGGAGGGCGTCGACGGGCGCGACTACGCGATCACCGGAACCTGGGGCGCCGACGGGCATGCCTACTTCTGGGACGTCACCGACCCGGAGAGCATCCACATGGTGGACACCGTGCGGGTGAACGCCCGCACCGTGAACGACGTGAAGGTCTCCCCGGACGGCAAGTTCGCGGTCATCAGCCGCGAGGGCGCCTCCGACCGTCGGAACGGGCTGGTGGTGCTGGATGTGACCAACCCCACCGACGGGGTGAAGATCATCGCCCGCTATGACGACCAGCTGACCGGCGGGGTTCACAACGTGTTCGTGGCCGACGAGCACATCCTCGCCCTTTCCGCCGGGCGGCGCTACGACATCCTGAACGCCGAGGACCCGAGCAACCCCTACCGGGTGGGCCGGTTCGAGCTGGACACCCCCGGCCGCAGCATCCACGACGTCTGGGTGCAGGACGGGATCGCCTGGTCCTCCAACTGGGCGGACGGAGTGGTCGCGGTGGACATCGGCGGGGGCGGCAAGGGCGGCGCGCCCAACAACCCGGTGAAGATGGGCAGCTTCCGGTATCCGAACGGATGGAACCACGCCGGCTTCCCGTACCGCAGCCAGTCCACCGGAAAGATGCTGGTGTTCGCCGGCGACGAGAGCTTCCCCTTTAACTTCGACCCCGAAGGGGATTTGCCCGACCGGGCCGCCGGCTGGGTTCACATCGCCGAGTGGGACGAGGACTCCGACGTCGGCCGGGAAGTGGCGCGCTACATGGTTCCGGAGGCCGGCAGCCACAACCTGTGGGTCGAGGACGACATCCTCTATGTGGGCTACTACAACGGCGGCCTGCGGGTGGTGGACGTCTCGGGCGACCTGCGCGGCGACCTCTACACCCAGGGGCGCGAGATAGCGTTCTTCGAGCCCGCCGACCCGGAGGGGTACAAGAAGAACGCCCCGTTCGTCTGGGGGCCGCAGCCGTTCAAGGGACACATCTTCTTCACCGACTGGAACTCCGGGCTCTGGGCGGTGAAGCTGGTGGACCGGGAGACGCCCCGCAACATGGGAGAACCGCAATGAAAACCAGAGGGAAAACCAGAGTATTCGCAGCGCTGCTTCTGCTGGTCGGCGCGGGCGTCGCTTCGGCGGCGGCGCCGCCGGACCCGCCCCGGCGCAACTACTTCGTCTACGTCTGCGCCGAGTCCGACGACACCGTGCACCTGCTGCGCTTCGGCCCCGGCGGGTTCGACGAGGTCGACGTGATTCCGGTGGGGGCGTTTCCGACCGAGACCGAAGGGCCGCACGGGATCAACATCTCCCCCGACGGCCGCCACTGGTATCTCTCCATCGCCCACGGGATGCCCTTCGGCTCGGTGCACAAGTACGAAACCGGAACGAACCAGTGGATCGGGGACGCCACCCTGGGGCTGTTTCCCGCCACCATGGACATGTCCCCGAGCACCGGGCTGCTCTATGTGGTGAACTTCAATCTCCACGGCGACATGGTTCCCAGCACCATCTCGGTCGTCGAGACCGGCACCATGATCGAGGTGGCCACCATCGACACCGGAGTGATGCCGCACGGGGCGCGGATGAACGCAAGCGGCGACCGGCTCTACTCGGTGAACATGATGGACGACGAGCTGGTGGAGGTGGACGCGATGCGCTTCGCCATCGCCCGGCGCCTCTATTTGGGAACCGACCCGCACGCCGGCCACGACATGGGCCACGACATGGAGGGCATGCGGATGCCGGTGGTCAAACCCACCTGGGCCACCGCCCCGACCCCGGACGGCAAGGTCTACATTGCCGGAAACGGGGACAGCGCCATCTACGAGGTGGATCTCGAAGCCTGGGAGGTCTCCCGGCGCTTCGACGCCGGCCCCGGCGAGAATCCCTACAACCTGGCCGTCACGTCCGACGGCGGGTCCCTGGTCGCCACCTACAAGTCCGGCAACAAGGTCGGATTCTGGGATCTGGCGTCCGGCGAGGCGATCGCCGCTCCCGACAGCGGGCGGCGGGTGCCGCACGGGGTCGTGATCTCGGACGATGACCGCTACGCGATCGTCTCGGTCGAGGGCGTGGGCGGCGAGCCGGGCACGGTCGAGGTCTACGACATCGAAGCCGCCGAGCGCGTCGCCACCGCCGAAGTCGGCAAGCAGGCCGGCGGCATCGTGTTCTGGAAGGGCGAGCCGTGATCGCCCCGAATCCGTCCCAACGGCGAGGAGGAACCGCCATGCGCCGCATCTGCATCACCACATCCCTGCTCGCTCTGCTTGGGGCCGCGCCGCTGGCGGCGGCCCAGGAAGCCGAGGAGACGGAGGCCGTTCCCGAACCGGCGGAGCTCCTCGTCACCCCCTCCGAGGTCGAGCTGGAGGTCGGCGACTCGCTGACTCTCGCGGCCGAAGTCCGGGACGCCGACGGAGCGACGATGGACCGGACGGTGGTCTTCTACTCCCGGCGGCGGCGCGCGGTGGGCGTCAACCCGGCGGGGATCGTCGAGGCGTACCGCCCCGGCGAGCACACCCTGATCGCGATGGTGCCCAAGGATCCGGAGGACACCGACCGGCGCGCCGAACCCGCCATCGTGGTGGAGATTCCGGTGACCATCCCGAACCCGCCGGTCGCGGAGGTCGCGGTGGCGAACCTGCCGGAAACGCTCTACTCCGGAACCGAAATGGGACTGCGTCCGGTCGTGACCGACTCTTCGGGGACGACCCGCACCGACGTCGAGGTGCGCTGGTCCGTCGCCGACGCCTCGGTGGCGCGGGTGGACGAGCTCGGCGTGCTCACCCTCGAGGCGCCGGGGACGACGACGCTGACGGTCGGTTCCGAGGCGGTGGACACCGAAATCGCCCTCGCCGTGACGAGGAATCCGGCGGTCTCCATCGCCCTGGAAGCCAGCGAGGAGGGGCCGGTCCGCACCGGGGACGTGGTGTTCTTCACCGCGACCGTGACCGACGCCTCCGGGAATCCGGTTCCCGACTACCCGGTCCAGTTCTCCACCTTCGGCGCTCCGGTCCGGGGCATCGTGGCGCCCGGCGCGATCGGGCAGGTGGACCAGGGCGGCGCCTTCGTGGCCGAGCGCTCCGGCGTCCACACGGTGGTCGCCGACGGCTTCACCGCCTCGGCCTCCGCCAGCATCGAAGTCGTCCCCCGGAACGTCCGGAAGGGCGTGGAGGTGGTGGGGCGCGGCCCGGTCCGCGACCGGCGCACCTCCGACCTCTGGGTCTGGGAGGGAGTGGACGGCCGCGACTACGCGGTGACCGGCACCCACAGCGCCGACGGCCACGCCTACTTCTGGGACGTCACCGATCCGGCGGCGATCGCCCTCATCGACACCGTGCGGGTGGACGCCCGGACGGTAAATGACGTCAAGGTCTCCGAGGACGGCCGGTTCGCGGTCATCAGCCGGGAAGGCGCCTCGAACCGCCGGAACGGGCTGGTGATTCTGGACGTCAGCGATCCGCAGAACGGGGTCACCGTGATCGCCCGCTACGACGACCAGCTGACCGGCGGCGTCCACAACGTCTTCATCGCCGAGGAGCACATCTACGCGCTCTCCGCCGGGCGACGCTACGACATCCTGAACGCCGAGGACCCGACGAACCCGTACCGGGTGGGGCGCTTCGAATTGGACACCCCGGGACACTCGATCCACGACGTCTGGGTGCATGAGGGCATCGCCTACTCGTCGAACTGGGCCGACGGAGTGGTCGCGGTGGACGTGGGCGGCGGCGGCATGGGCGGCGCGCCCAACAACCCGGTGCTGCTGGGGAACACCCCGTATCCGAGCGGCTGGAACCACGCGGCCTTCCCCTACCGGAGCGAGTCCACCGGCAAGTTCCTGATGATCGGCGGCGACGAGGCGTTCCCCTACCAGACGATGCAGGCGCCGAGCACGCCGGGCCGGGCGGCCGGCTGGATCCACTTCTTCGAGTGGGACGACTGGGACGAACCGCGCGAGATCGCCCGCTACCAGGTTCCGGAGGCGGGCACCCACAACCTCTGGGTGGAGGACGACATCCTCTACATCGCCTACTACAACGCCGGGCTGCGGGTGGTGGACATCTCGGGCGAGCTGCGGGGCGACCTCTACCGCCAGGGCCGCGAGATCGCCCACTTCCTGCCGGAGGACCCGGAGGGGCACATCCCGAACGCCCCGATGACCTGGGGGCCGCAGCCCTACAAGGGCAACATCTTCCTCAGCGACATGAACTCCGGCCTCTGGGCGGTGCGGCTGGTGGACGAGGAGCCGGTGTTCCTCGGCGAGCCGCAGTAGCAGGGAGAGCATGGTTCTCTCGGCGCTGCTCCTTCTGGCGGCGGCGTTCGTCCAGCAGGAGCCCGCCGAGCTGATCGTCACTCCATCCGAGCTCACCCTCGAGGTGGGAGAGACCGCGACGCTCACCGCCGAGGCGTGGGATGCGGACGGCAATCCGCTGGCCGACTGGCCGGTCGTCTTCTTCTCGCGCCAGCGCCGCCTCGTCGGGGTGAACCCCGCCGGCCAGGTGGAAGCCCACGGACCGGGCGAGCACACCCTGATCGCGATGGCGCCCCGGGATCCGGAGGACGCCGACCGGCGCGCCGAGCCGGCGGTTCTGGTGGAGATTCCGGTGACCGTCCCGAATCCGCCCGTCGCGGCGGTCGGGGTGGCGAACCTGCCGGAAACGCTCTACGCCCGCACCGAAATCGGCCTCCGCCCGGTCGTGACCGACGCCTCCGGCGCGACCCGCGCCGACGTCGAAGTGCGCTGGTCCACCGCGGACGACTCGGTGGCCGTGGTGGACGCATTCGGCGTGCTCCGGCTGACCGGCCCCGGAACGACGACGCTGACGGTGGGATCGGAAGCGGTCGACACCGCAATTCCGCTCGCGGTGACGGCGAACCCGGCGGCATCCATCGCCCTGGAAGCCAGCGAGCCCGGCCCGGTCCGCACCGGGGACGTGGTGTTCTTCACCGCGATCGCGGCCGACGCCGCCGGAAACCCGATCCCCGACTACCCGATCCAGTTCTCCACCTTCGGGGTTCCGGCGGATGCGATCGTGGCGCCCGGCGCAATCGGCCAAGTGGACCAGGAGGGCGCCTTCGTGGCCGAGCGCTCCGGCGTCCACACGGTCGTCGCCGACGGCTTCACCGCCTCCGCGACGCATTCCATCCAGGTCGTTTCGCGCCAGGTTCGCAGGGACGTCGATGTTCTGGGGCAGGCGCCGGTGCGCGACCGGCACACCTCCGACCTCTGGGTCTGGGAGGGTCTCGACGGCCGCGACTACGCGGTGACCGGAACCTGGGGCGCCGACGGCCACGCCTACTTCTGGGACGTCACGGATCCCGCCGCCATGAGCCTGATCGACGCGGTGCGGGTGGACGCCCGGACGGTGAACGACGTCAAGGTCTCCCCCGACGGCCGGTTCGCGGTCATCAGCCGGGAAGGCGCCTCGAACCGCCGAAACGGGCTGGTGATTCTCGACGTCAGCGATCCGCAGAACGGGGTCACGGTGATCGCCCGCTACGACGACCAGCTCACCGGCGGCGTCCACAACGTCTTCATCGCCGAGGAGCACATCTACGCGCTCTCCGCCGGGCGCCGCTACGACATCCTGAACGCCGAGGACCCGGCGAACCCCTACCGGGTGGGGCGCT